>CAWJOV010000005.1:0-304598 GCA_963844585.1 uncultured Solirubrobacterales bacterium
CCTACCCGGGGTTCGTGGAGGACCTCGAACGGTTGGCGGGCTGATGGTGATCGCGATTGACGGCCCGGCCGGGGCCGGCAAGTCCACAGTCGCGCGCGGGGTGGCGAGAGGCTGGGCTTCACCTACATGGACAGCGGCGCGATGTATCGCTGTGTGGCGCTGCTGGCACTCGCATCGCCCGATCAGATGCCTTCTCAGCTGGCGCGGAGCGCGCACATCGAGCTGGGCGAGCGCGTGCTGCTGGATGGCCGCGATGTGACCGAGGAGATCCGCACGTTGGAGGTCTCTGAGAAGGCTTCGAAGGTCGCCCCTGACCCGGCTGTGCGTAGAGCGTTGGTCGCACTGCAGCGGGAGCTGCTGTCCTGCGGCGATTGGGTGGCCGAGGGTCGGGATATCGGCACGGTGGTCGCTCCCGAAGCTGCGCTGAAGGTCTTTCTCACCGCCGATCCGGCCGAGCGGGCACGCCGACGCGCCGCGGAGCTCGGCCTTGACGCCAGCGCCGTGCTGAGTGAACTACGCCAGCGCGACGCGCGAGACTCCGAACGCGACCACAGCCCGCTGCGGGTCGCCGGCGATGCGGAGACGCTCGATACGACCGGGCTCGAGGTGGACGACGTCGTCGAGATATCGTGGGGGGGGGGGGGGGCTCTGGCTCGCCCATAGCTCATACTCCATCGATGCAGAAGGTCGCCATCGTCGGCTATCCCAACGTGGGCAAGTCCTCGCTCGTCAACCGCCTGAGCGGGACGCGCACCGCCGTCGTGCACGAGCGCCCCGGGGTGACGCGCGACCGCAACGAGGTCGAGTGCGAGTGGAACGGGCGCACGTTCACGCTGATCGACACCGGCGGCGTGGACTTCCAGCGACGAGGATCCGCTGGCCGGCTCGATCCGCGAGCAGGCGCGGGCGGGCCTCGCCGAGGCGCAGGTGGCGGTGCTGGTGGTCGATGCGCGCGCGGGGGTGCGCCCGGGCGACGAGGAGCTGGCGGATCTGCTGCGCCGCTCGCCGCTGCCGAGCATCGTGGTCGGCCAACAAGTGCGACACGGTCGGCGATCTGCCGCTGGCGGCGGAGCTGCACCGCCTCGGGCTGGGCGAGCCGCTGGCGGTGTCGGCGGCGCAGGGGCTCGGCTCGGGCGATCTGCTGGACCGGATCGTGCAGCTGCTGCCCCCGGAGCAGCCGGAGCCGGAGCCCGAGACGCTGCGCCTCGCGCTGATCGGCCGCCCGAACGTCGGCAAGTCCTCGCTGGTCAACCGCTTCCTTGGCGAGGAGCGGGTGATCGTCTCCGAGCTGGCGGGCACCACCCGCGACGCGATCGACACGCCGCTGCTCGTGGAGGGGCGCGCGTGACGCTGATCGACACCGCCGGGATGCGCCGCCAGTCGAAGGTGGCGGACTCCGTTGAGTACTACACCGCGCTGCGCTCCCGCCGCGCCGCCGAGCGGGCGGACGTGGCGCTGGTGGTGTGCGACGCCACCGAAGGGGTCACCGCCCAGGACCTGCGGATCGCGGAGCTCGCGATGAAGGCCGGCTGCGCGACGGCGATCGTGCTCAACAAGTGGGACCTGTTCGCCGAGTCCCACCCCGAGGTGCAGGACGACAAGGCGCGCGAGGCGGCGCTCGCGCACGAGCGCGGGCGGGTGGCGGAGAAGCTGCGGCTGCGCCCGCGCGTGCTGACGGCGAGCGCGATCACCGGCCGGCACACCGCGCGCCTGCTGACCGAGGCGCTGGCGTTGGGTGATCGGATGGCGGGGCGGATCCCCACGCCGGAGCTCAACCGCTTCCTGGCGGAGGCGGTGCAGGCGCGCCAGCCGCCGATCGGCACGCGCCGGGGCTCCAGCCAGCACCGGCTGAAGCCGATCTACATGACCCAAACGGGGGAGCGTCCGCCGCGCTTCGCGATCCAGGTCAACTCGCGTGAGCGGGTGACGCGCGACTATGCCTACTTCCTGGAGAACCGCCTGCGCGCGCGCTACGGCATGGACGGGGTGCCGCTGATCATCGACTTCGTCGAACGGGGCCAGCGCTCCGCCGCCGACCCACCCCGCGGACGGCGCCGTGGCGCGCGCGCGGGCGCGTGAAGCGCGTGGCTGGCGCCGAAGCGCGGAGTCACGCACTTGCGGTCCTCGGGCGGCGTAAAGCGCAAGATGCCGCCGAATACAGCGGCGGGCGCCTTGTACACTGCCCCCGATGAGCGAGCTTTCAGACAACGAATACCTGTTCACCAGCGAGTCGGTGACCGAGGGTCATCCCGACAAGATCGCCGACCAGATCTCCGACGGGGTGCTGGATGCGGTGCTGCGCGAGGACCCGAACGGCCGCGTGGCGTGCGAGACGCTCGTCAACACCGGCCTGATCGTGGTGTCGGGCGAGATCACGACCGAGACATACGTGGACATCCCCGAGGTGGCGCGCGAGACGGTGCGGGGCATCGGCTACGACAACGCCGCGTTCGGCTTCGACTGCGACACGTGCGCGGTGATCAACGCGATCGACCGGCAGTCGCCGGACATCGCCCAGGGCGTGGACGCGGCGTACGAGACCCGCCACGACCCGCTCGACGACGACCGCTTCGATCTCGCGGGCGCGGGCGACCAGGGGATGATGTTCGGGTACGCGACCAACGAGACCGAGGAGCTGATGCCGCTGCCGATCCTGCTGGCGCACAAGCTCTCCAAGCGCCTGGCGGAGGTGCGCAAGGCGGACGTGCTGCCCTATCTGCGCCCGGACGGCAAGACGCAGGTGACGGTCCGCTACCGCGACGGGCGGCCGGTGGGGGTGGAGAAGATCCTGATCTCCACCCAGCACGCCGACGGGATCGACAGCGAGACGCTGATCAAGCCCGACCTCTTCGAGCACGTGCTGCGCCCGGTGCTGCCGGCGGAGCTCTACGAGGAGAAGGAGCTGCTGCGCAACTTCCTGGTCAACCCGACCGGTCGCTTCGTGATCGGCGGCCCGATGGGCGACTGTGGCCTGACCGGGCGCAAGATCATCGTCAACACCTACGGCGGCATGGCGCGCCACGGCGGCGGCGCGTTCTCGGGCAAGGACCCCTCCAAGGTGGACCGCTCGGCGGCCTACGCGGTCAGGTGGGTGGCGAAGAACATCGTCGCCGCCGGCCTCGCCGAGCGCGCCGAGGTGCAGGTGGCGTACGCGATCGGGGTCGCCCACCCGGTGTCGGTGATGGTCGAGACGTTCGGCACCGAGAAGGTCGGCCGCGGACGGATCACGGAGCTGGTCGAAGAGCACTTCGACCTGCGCCCCGGCGCGTTCCGCGAGGAGCTTAAACTTCACCGCCCGATCTACCAGAAGACCGCCGCATACGGCCACTTCGGCCGCGACGACCACGACTTCACGTGGGAGCGCACCGACAAGGCCGAGGCGCTGCGCGCCGCGGCGGGCCTGGGGGCCACAGCGAGCCTCTAAACGGTCCGGCGCTCCGTCTAGTGTTGTGGGCTTGGAGGCTGGCTGGCCGAAACGGAGATGCTGGCCGAAACGGGGACCGATTAGGACGACACTCGCTCCGCCGCATCCCCGAATCGGCCAGCGCCGCAGGCGCGTGTCCCTCGACTTTGGTCGGCCCCTCTATCTTTCAGATGCCGAGTGAGATCGCCCAAGTCGAGCCCCTGACCACCGCCCGCGCACTGCGCGGTCCGTTCGACTACCGGCTGCCGCCGGAGCTCGAGGGGGGTGTCGTCGTAGTGGGTTCGATGCTGGTGGTGCCGTTCGGCCGGCGCGAGGTGCTGGGGGTGGTGACCGGCCTCTCCCAGCGCAGCGAGGTGGCCGAGGAGAAGCTGCTGGAGCCGCTGCGCGCACTCGAGCTCGGCGTGCCCGTGGATCTGGTGGCGCTGGCGGAGTGGCTGGCGGCGGAGTACTGCTCGACGGTGGCGCGTGCGCTGCGGTTGGTGCTGCCCGCCGGCGCGACCGGCAAGGGCCCCGCGGGCCTCGGCGTGCGCAAGCGCCGTGCCCGCGCGGTCACCCGCCCGCGGCATGAGCCGGTTGGCAGATTGCACGGCCAACCGCCGCCCCTGACCGACGACCAGCTTCGGGCGCTGGCGGCGATCGAGCAGCGACTTGCGGCGCCTGCCGGCCAGCGCCCGGCGCTGCTGCTGCACGGGATCACCGGGTCGGGCAAGACGGAGGTGTACCTGCGCGCCGCCGCGTGCGCCCTGCAACGCGGTCGGGGCGCGATCGTGCTGGTGCCCGAGATCGCGCTGACGCCCCAGATCGTCGGCCGCTTCGTGGGACGCTTCGGGGAGACGGTGGCGGTGCTGCACTCTCGCCTCACCGCGGCTCAGCGTCGGGAGGAGTGGCGACGGCTGCGGACGGGCGAGGCGCGGGTGTGCGTGGGCCCGCGCTCGGCGGTGTTCGCGCCGATCGAAAGGTTGGGGTTGATCGTCGTCGACGAGGAGCATGACGCCTCCTACAAGCACGAAGGCGATCCCCGCTATGACGCGCGCGAGGTCGCCGCCAAGCGCGCCGCGCTGCAGGGCGCGCTGCTGCTGCTGGGCAGCGCGACGCCACGGCCGGAGAGCCATCACGCGCTCGAGCGCGTGCGCCTTCCCCGTCGGGTGGACGGCCGCCCGCTGCCGCCGGTGGAGCTGCTGGACATGCGCGAGCAGAGCCACGGCCTGCACCCGGAGACGGCGCAGGCGCTCGCGGACCTGCGGCGGGAGGGGGGCAAGGCGATCGTGCTGCTCAACCGCAGGGGCTGGTCGAACTTCCTCTCCTGCCGCTCGTGCGGGAAGGTGTGGAGCTGCCCGCACTGCGACGTGGCGCTCGTGTTCCATCGCCGCGAGGGGCAGGTCAGGTGCCATCACTGCGACCACAGCGAGCGCGTGCCCGAACGCTGTGGCTGCGGCTCGACGGCGGTCGCGCGCCACGGCGCCGGCACCGAGCGCCTGCAGCACGATCTGCAGGCCGCGCTGGGAGACGGCGAGCGCTTCCCGATCTTCCGGTTGGACGCGGACACGATCCCCGCCGGCGCGGGCGGGGATGGCGTGGGTGCGCTGCTGCGCCGCTTCGGCGACGCCCCGGCGGGCGTGCTGATTGGCACGCAGATGGTGGCGAAGGGCCACGACTTCCCGGATGTACGCCTCGGCGTGGTGGTGGATGCGGACGCGACGCTGCGCTTCCCCGACTTCCGCGCGGAGGAGCGCACCTTCGCGCTGATTGCCCAGCTCGCCGGCCGGGTTGGGCGCGGCGGAGAGGGGAGGGTGCTGGTGCAGGCGATCGCCCCCGAGGCGCGCGCGATCGCACATGCGGCGCGGCACGATACCGAGGGCTTCCTTGCAGGCGAGCTGCAGCGGCGGGCGGCGCTGCGCTACCCGCCGTTCGCGCACCTGATCAGGATCGTGTGCGCTGCCCCGGAGGCGGGGCGCGCGCAGGCGGCGTCGAGCGCCGTGCGCGCGCAGCTGGACGGGCTGGAGCGCTGCAGCGTGCTGGGGCCCGCGGCGCTGTTCCGGCTGCGTGGCAAGGAGCGCAGGATGCTGCTGGTGAAGGCCACCGACCGGGGAGCAGCGGTGGGTGGCGTGGGCGCGGCGGTGCAGCGAACGGCGAGCGCGAAGGAGCACGCGGGGGTGAGCTTCAGCGTCGATGTGGACCCGCAATGAGAGGGTGGCGCGGGCGGCCAGAGGCGGGAAGCCTGGCCCCTCCGCGGTCCAATCGCCTGGGCTCCGCGTCACCTGTCAAAATTGGTGGGGATGAGCACAGGCGTTGAGAATCCCACTGAGGTGGAGGAGCAGGACGAGCCGGCGGAGGAGCTCGACGAGGAGACCCGCGCGCGCCGCGACGCGGCGCTGCGCCAGGTGCGCAAGCTGGGAGACCCGGTGTTGCGCGCCAGCGCGGTGGCGGTGGAGCGCTTCGACGAGCGCCTGCGTGCGGAGGTGCAGCGGATGGGCGAGCTGATGCAGGACGCGCTCGGCGTCGGCTTGGCGGCGACCCAGGTTGGCGTGCTGCACCGGGTGCTGGTGTACAAGGCGTACGAGGATGACCCCGTCAGCGCCCTGGTGAACCCTGTGCTGGAGTGGGAGAGCGAGGAGCGGGAGGTCAAGGAGGAGGGCTGCCTGAGCCTGCCCGGGGTGCACGTCGAGGTGGAGCGCGCCGCGCGCGTGAGAGTGCGCGCGCAGGATACGCACGGCAGGGAGCTGGTGGTCGAGGAGGAGGGCCTGCCGGCCCGCGTGATCCAGCACGAGATGGACCACCTGGAAGGGGTGCTGATCCTCGATCGAATCTCGCGCGAGGCGCGCCGGGACGCAATGCGCGCGCTGCGGGAGGCGCGGGAAGCCAACGACGCCGGATCGGCGCGACCGAGCGCGGAGCGCTCGACGGCTCCCGCTCAGTAGGGCGCTCAGCGATTTGCGCACAGTCTTCCTCGGCACCTCCGACTTCGCCGCAGCCGTGCTCAAACGCCTGGCGGCGAGCGACCACAGGCCGTCGCTGGCGCTGACACGTCCCGATCGCCCGCGGGGCCGGGGCCGGCAGCTGGCGGCACCGCCGGTCGCGCATGCGGCGCAGGAGCTGGGCATCGCGCTGGAGCAGCCGGAGCGGATCAACGATCCCGCGGTGGGCGCGCTGGTAGGGGAGGCCGCGGGCGAGGAGGCGGTGCTGGTGGTGTGCGCCTTCGGAGCGTTGATCAAGGAGCCGCTGCTGTCGGCATACGAGCTGTTGAACGTGCACCCCTCGCTGTTGCCGCGCTGGCGCGGGGCGGCACCGGTCGAGCGGGCGATCATGGCGGGGGACGTCCAGACGGGCGTATCGATCATGCGCCTCGCCGAGGGCCTCGACAGCGGTCCGGTGTGTGCGGTAGGGCAGGAGGCGATTGGCCCTGACGACACCTACGGGTCGCTGGCGGAGCGCCTGCGGCGGCTCGGGGGCGAACTGCTGGTGGGGGTGCTGGACGAGTGGGAGCGAGGGCGCCCGCCGCACTTCGAGGAGCAGCCCGAGGAGGGGGTGACCTACGCGGAGAAGATCGGCGCCGAGGACCGCCTGCTCGACCCGCAGCGCACGGCGGTGGAGCTGGAGCGCCAGGTGCGAGCACTGCAGCCCCACATCGGCGCGCGTTTGGCGCGAGCGGACGGGACGCTGCTGGGCGTCTCGCGCGCGGTGCCTGCGGAGGCGGAGCTGATGGACGCGGCGCTGACCGAGGAGGGGCGGCTTCCTGCCGGGAGGTTGGCGGCGAGCGCCGGGCATCTGCTGTACGGGACAGGCGACGGGGCGCTGGAGCTGCTGGAGGTCCAGCCTCCCGGCGGGCGACCGATGGATGCGGAGGCGTATCTGCGGGGACATGCCCTCTCCTAGCGGGCGCAGCCGGGCCCGAGCCGGCGAGTCGGGGCGGGTGGGGTCCGTTTCTCCAGCCAAAGCTCGCGTCTGCGCGTATGCGGTGCTGCGCAGGGTCTTCGAGCAGGGTGCCTACGCCGATCTGGCGCTGCGCGCCGAGGCGCGCGAGCTCGACGCGCGCGACCGGGCGCTGGCGATGCACCTCGCGTACGGGGCCGTGCAGCGCAAGGGCACGCTGGACTACCTGATCGAGCGATTCGCCGAGCGGCCGCTAAAGCGACTGGACGCATCCGTGCTGGCGGCGCTGCGATTGGGGCTGTACGAGCTGCTGTATCTAGCAGGCGCTCCCGACCACGCGGTGGTGGCGGACGCGGTCGAGCTGGCGAAGAGCGGCGGAGGGGCGGGGGGCGGCCGCGCACCGACCGGCGGTGGCTCGCGGGCCGGCCGCGGAGGTCACGGCTTGGTCAACGCGGTGCTGCGTCGCGCCACACGCGAGGGCAAGGCGCTGCTGGCGGCGCTCGACGACGGCACGCCCGAGGCGGCGGCGCTGAAGCACTCCCACCCGGAGTGGGTGGCCCGACTGTGGTGGGAGCAGCTGGGCGCTGAGGATGCCCGCGCGCTGCTGGCGTTCGACAACGAGCCGGCGGAGCTGGCGCTGCGCGTCAACACGCTGGTCGCCGAGCCTGCCGGCATCGCGGAGCAGCTGAGGGCGAGCCCGCGCCCGGTCGGCGTCCACGGCGATCCGCGCATCCCCGAGGCGCTCGTGCTGGAGGGCCCATGGGACGTGCACGGCTCGCCGCAGTGGCGCTCCGGCGCGGTGCTGGCGCAGTCGCGGGGGGCGATGCTGCCGGCGCGGGCGCTGGCGCCCCAGCCGGGCGAGCGGGTGCTGGACCTATGCGCTGCACCTGGCGGCAAGAGCACCCATCTGGCGGCGTTGATGGGCGGTAGGGGGGAGGTGGTGGCGGTCGAGCGCAACCCCCGCCGCGCCGCGGAGCTGCAACGGACCGTTGAGCGTCTGCACGCGCGAGAGTGCGTGCGGGTGGTGCTCGGCGACGCGGCGCAGCCGCTGCGAGACGAGCCGCCGTTTGACCGCGTGCTGGTGGACCCGCCGTGCTCGGGGCTGGGAACGCTGCAGGCGCGCGCCGACCTGCGCTGGCGGATCGAGTCCAAGGATCTGGCGCAGCTCGCGCAGACACAAGCCGCGATCCTCGCAGCCGGTGCTGCAGCGGTGCGTCCGGGCGGTGTGCTGGTCTACTCTACGTGCACGATCTCCCAGACAGAGAACCAGAGCCAGATCCTCGCCTTCCTGGAATCCAACCCCGACTTCTCCCTGGATGACGAGGTGCTGACCTTGCCCCACCGCGACCACACGGCCGGCTTCTTCATCGCGCGGCTGCGCCGCCAGTGAGCGAGTGATGGCCAGCGAGCGCGACCAGACAGCCCCACCCGACCTCGGCCCGCTGTGCCCGCACTGCTCCGAGCCGTGGCTGCGCCCGACCAACCTGCCGGGGCGCTACCGCTGCGTCTACTGCCTGCACCGCTTCGAGCTGGCCTCGGTGTGCCCCAACTGCGGCGAGCACTCGACGATCGTGAGAATGTCATCGACCGCGATTCTCAAGTGCAACAACTGCGGCGACAGCATGTTGATGCCGATCTGAGCCTCTCATGGCTGTGCTGGATCTGCGTCCTCAGTCGCTCGCGTGCGTTGGCCGAAACGGGGATGCTCGCCGAAGGCGAGCGTCTCCCGGCTTCGGTCGCCACGCTCCTTGCGTCCTTGACCAGCTTGCCCTGAGAGGCTCAGATTCCCTGCTCGATCTCCGGAGGCGCACGAGATGAGCACCTCGACAAAGGAGCTGCTCGCAGGGGTGAGGGTGGCGCCTTCGATCCTCTCTGCCGACTTTGGGGTGCTGCGCGAGCAGGTGGGCGAGGTGCTGGCCGCCGGCGCGCGGGTGATTCACGTGGATGTGATGGACGGCCATTTTGTCCCCTCGATCACGCTTGGTCCTGTGGTCGTCTCAGCGCTGCGCGAGCAGGTGGAGGAGGTGGGGGGGATGCTCGACGTGCATCTGATGATCGAGCGCCCCGAGCGCCAGGTCGGGGAGTTCGTGCGCGCCGGAGCGCACTCGGTCACCTTCCACGCCGAGGCCACGCCGCACGCCGAGTACGCCGCGAACGAGATCCGCGCCGGCGGTGCCTACGTGGGCGTTGCGATCAACCCCGCCACGCCCGTCGAGACGCTCTTGGAGCTGGCTGGAACGATCGACCTCGCCCTGTGCATGACGGTCAGCCCCGGCTGGGGAGGCCAATCCTTCATCGCGCGCTCGCCGCAGAAGATCGCGCGGCTGCGGGCGCTGCTCGACGGCGAGGGATCCTCGGCGGCGCTCGAGGTGGACGGCGGGATCGACCCGAGGACCGCCCCGGTCTGTCGCGGGGCGGGCACGACCCTGTTCGTGGCCGGATCGGCGATCTTCCATGCCGCCGATCCGGGCGCGGCTTACCGGGCGATCGCGGAGTCGATCGACGCCATCTGAGGGCGCTCGGCGCTGGCGTCGCACGACGGCGGCAGCCGTTTGAATGCAGAACCAAGTCGAAGGCGTCCGCCAGTGCCGGGCCGAATGACTTCCGCGGCCTGCGACTCCTACGCGAGCGCTTGCGGTGCATCGTGATCAATACCCATCGCTCATCAGGGGACACCGAGTTAGCTTGATCACTCCAGTCACGACTCTGCGGGCCGGCTGGCGTGCATGTTCGAATCGTTGCGCAGAAGAAAAATCCCGCAAAATCCGGCGATCAGATAGGTGGGAGCCTCTTGACTACGTATGTCTACGCAAATAGAGTTGCGCACCTTGAAACTGTCAGCTCTGATCGAGGGGGATGGCGACGTCCGTGGCGAGAGCGCTCTGGACAGGCCCACGGGACCGTTCGCGCTACTGGGCGTCGTACTGGCCTTAGTGGCGACCTCACTGCTGGGCATGGCGCCCGCGGCGTCGGCCGAGACCTATCGCGAAGTCGTCGAAGGTACGACCGGGGTATCGCACTTCTGGCCGATGGGCGAGGCGTCGGGCTCGTCGTTCGCGGATGTGGTCGGGGGCGCGAACGCCGAAGCCTCGGGTGGCGTGACGTTGGGCGGGCCGGGCGGCTTGGCCGAAGGCTCTGCGACCTCCGTGCTGTTCAATGGGTCCTCTGGCGCGGCGCACGCTGAAGTCGATCTGTCGGGCACCCACGAGTTGACGGTGGAGTTCTGGATGAAGTGGAGCTCGTTCGCCGAAGACGATCATCTGGCGTTGGAGTTCACGCCGAACTTCAACGAATACGCGGGTGGGTTCCTGGTTCGACCCGGACGCCAGCCCGGGTACGGACTTCGCGGTGTCGATCGGGGAGGGCGGCGCGCGCAACACGGTCTACTTCGAACGGCCGAGCGCGGGCGCGTGGCACTACTACGCATTCGTGATCAACACCGAAGCGCCGGCGGAAACGGAGATCACGCCGTACGTGGACGGCCGCGCGGTCTCCTACACGAAGTCGGAGTCGGGCACCGGCGCGGGGAACTTTGCGCACTCGACGCTGTTCTGGATGTCGCGGGATGCGAGCACGCTGTTTGGCGCGGGGTCGATGCAGGATTTGGCGTTGTACGACACGACGCTCGGCGCGAGCACGGTCGCCGAACACTACGAGCTCGGGGAGGGCGGGCCGAAAGCGTCGTTCACGTCGGCGCCGGCGGTGGCGACCGCGGGGGTGCCGGTGCGGCTGGACGCTTCGGCCTCCTCTTCGCCGGCTGGCTCGATCACCGACTATGCATGGGATTTCGACGGAAGCAAAAGCTATGCGACCGATGGGGGAGGCTCGGCGACGATCTCGCACACGTTCTCCTCGCCGGGCACGTACACGGTCGATCTGCGCGTGAAAGACAGCCTCGGCCAGACGGCGACTGTCAGCCACACGATCACGGTTGGCGCCGAACTTGGGCACTACGAGCAGGCGGTGGAGGAGACCCCGAGCGTGACGCACTTCTGGCCGATGGCCGAGTCTTCGGGGTCGTCATTCGCCGACGTGATCGGCGGCGCCAACGCGGAAGCGCTCGGCGGTGTGACGCTGGGTGAACCTGGCGGGCTTGTGGGCGACTCCTCCACGGCGACTGCTTTCGATGGTTCCTCGGGCGCCGCGCGCGCCGAAGTGGACCTGTCGGGTACCCACCAGTTGACGGTGGAGTTCTGGATGAAGTGGAAGACGTTCGCCGAAGATGACCATCTGGCGATGGAGCTGACACCGAACTTCAACGAAAACCCGGGTGGGTTCCTGATCGACCCCGATGCGTCGGGCACCGGTGAGTTCGGGGTCGGCGTCGGCGAGGGTGGCTCCCGCAACAACGCCTATTTCGCACGGCCGAGCGCCGAACAATGGCATTACTACGCCTTCACGTTCGACACCACCGCGAGCGGCGCGGATCAGATCACGCCGTATGTCGACGGGCACGCGGTCTCCTACACGAAGGGCGCCGAAGGGACGGGCGCGGGAACCTTCGCCAAAGCGATGCTGTATTGGATGTCGCGGGATGCGAGTACGCTGTTCGGTGCAGGGTCGATGCAGGATCTGGCGTTGTATGACACGACGCTCGGCGCGAGCACGGTCGCCGAACACTACGAGCTCGGGGAGGGCGGGCCGAAAGCCTCGTTCACCTCGGCGCCGGCGGTGGCAGCCGCGGGCTCGCCCGTGCGGCTCGACGCGTCGTCCTCCTCCTCGCCGGCTGGTTCGATCACGGACTACGCGTGGGACTTCGACGGGAGCAAAAGCTATGCCACGGATGGGGGGAGCTCGGCGACGATCTCGCATACGTTCTCCTCGCCGGGGACCTACACGGTCGATCTGCGGGTGAAAGACAGCCTCGGTCAGACGGCCACGGTCAGCCACACGATCACGGTGGGGGCAGCGCTCGGCCAGTACGAGCAGGCGGTCGAGGAAACTCCAGACGTAGCGCACTTCTGGCCGATGGACGAGTCCTCGGGCGCCTCCTTCGCCGACGTGCTGGACGGCGCCAACGCCTCACTCACGGGCGGCGTGTCGCTGGGCGAACCGGGAGGTCTGGTCGGGGACTCCTCGACCTCAGCCGCGTTCAACGGCTCCTCGGGAGCAGCCCACGCCGCAGTCAACCTGTCGGGCACGCACGAGCTGACGGTGGAGTTCTGGATGAAGTGGAGCTCGTTCGCCGAAGACGATCGTCTGGCGCTCGAGTTCACGCCCAACTTCAACGAATACACAGGCGGGTTCCTGGTTGATCCGGATGCTAGTCCGGGTACGGACTTCGCGGTGTCGATCGGGGAGGGCGGTTCGCGCAATACGGTGTACTTCGAACGGCCGAGCGCGGGGGCGTGGCACTACTACGCGTTTGTGATCAACACCGAAGCGCCGGCGGAAACGGAGATCACCCCGTACGTGGACGGCCACGCGGTCGCCTACACGAAGACCGAGTCGGGCACCGGGGCTGGCGCCTTTGCCAACTCCACGCTCTACTGGATGTCGCGGGATGCGAGCACGCTGTTCGGGAAAGGGTCGATGCAGGATCTCGCGCTCTATGAAACGGCGCTCGAATCGAGCACGATCCTCGAACACTACGAGCGCGGTGAGAACACCTACAAAGTCGCCAACACGATCGCGCCGAGCATCGAAGGCGTCACGGAGGATGGGGCGACCGTGACGGCCGATCCGGGCGCCTGGTCCGGGGCTACGCCGATCGCCTATGCCTACCAGTGGCAGAGTTGCAACTCCGACGGCGGAGCCTGCGAAGACATCGAAGGCGCCACTGCCCAGCACTACACCATCTCCTCGGCGGATCTGGAAGCGACGCTGCGCGTCCTCGTTACAGCCACCAACCCGGGAGGTTCGCTGCAGGCGACCTCGGCGGCAAGCGCCGAAGTCGAAGCCGGGGCGCCCGTCGAGCTCGAAGCGCCCTCTGTCTCCGGGACACCGACCGTGGGCGAAGCACTGCAGGCGAATGGCGGCGTGTGGGGAGGCACCGAAACGGAAGTCAGCTACCAGTGGGAACGCTGCAACTGGTCGGGTGGCGAATGCGTGGACATCGTGGGCGCTACTGAATCGGGCTACACGCTTGTCGAAGGCGATGTCGGGAAAACGCTGCGCATCAGGGTGGGAGTGAGCAACGCGCTGGGCTCACTTACCGCGGTCTCGCCTCCGTCGCCCGAGATCGAATCGACGGCCGCCACGCTCGTGAATACCTGGGCGCCCAGCATCTCGGGCGCCCCACAGAGCGGCCAGACCCTAACGGCAAATACCGGCAGTTGGCTGGGTACGTCGATGATCGGCTACATGTACCAATGGGAACGCTGCAACGAGTCCGCCTACGACTGTGAAGCGATCGAATACGCCGCCTGGTCCACCTACGCGCCGGAACCCGAAGATGTAGGCTACACGTTGCGGGTCCGTGTGACGGCTGCCGAAGCGAGCGGGACGGCTTCGCAGACCACGCCGGCCACAGCGACGATCGCTGCTGAAGGTGCCCCCACGATTGAAGAACCACCGGTAACTTATGGGACTGGGCTCGTCGGATATACACTCACCGCGAGCCTCGGCGCATGGTCCGGAGAAGGGCCGATCAGCTATGCCTACCAGTGGGAGCGCTGCGACGAAAACGGCGAAAGCTGCAGTTCGATCGGTGACGCCACCGCCAGCTCCTACACGCTCACCGGAAGCGATGTCTCTTCCACACTGAGAGTGCTCGTCACGGCCACCGCCGGTGGCGGCAGCACCACCGGCGCATCCGCTCCCACAGCCGTCGTCAGCCCAACCACGCTCGTCAACGTCTCCGCGCCGTCGATATCCGGGCCCCACGAACAGGGACGGACGCTGAGCGCCGACCCCGGGATCTGGACCGGCGCCGGCGCTATCACCTTCTCCTACCAATGGAAGCGCTGCAACGAACACGGCGAAAGCTGCAGCACTATCAGCGGTGCCACCGAACCAACCTACACCCCCACAGGGAGCGATGTCGGCGACACAATCAAGGCACTCGTCACCGCGGCCGGGACCTCGGGAACGAACAGCGTGGCCTCCGCGGCGACATCAGTGATCGTCTCGGAACCGATCGCGCCCATCAACGTCATCGCCCCAGCTATCGAAGGCAGTCTCACAGCGGGAGGCACCCTCACCGCCGAACCCGGCACCTGGCTCGGCAGCGAACCGATCACCTACAGCTACCAATGGCAGAAGTGCGACGAAGAAGGCGAAGAATGCACGAACATCAGCGGCGCCACCGCCGACACCTACACGCTGCCTGAAGGCGACGTCGGCTCGACGATCCGCGTCACGGTCACGGCGAGCAACACGTTGGGCAACACCAGCGTGACCTCCGCGCAGACCGAAACGATCGGGGCACTAGGCCCACCGGCGAACACCGAAGCGCCGCAGATCCAAGGCACAGCGCAGCAGGGCCAGCGGCTATTCGCGGGCAACGGCGTCTGGTCGGGCTCCAGGCCGCTCAGCTTCTACTACCACTGGGAACGCTGCAACGAAAAAGGCGAAAGCTGCACGGCGATCGAAGGAGCCACCAAACCCAGCTACACGCTCGCGAGCGCTGACGCTGGCTCGACGCTACGCCTGAAGGTCACGGTATCGAACTCGCTCGGCAGCGCCGCCGCCTACTCGCCCACGACCGCCGTGGTCGCCTCCAGTAGCGAAGCGAGCGTGAGCGAGGCGGTCGAACTCGCGCAAAGTACCGACCCGTCGGTGATCGCCAAAGCGACGAGCGCGACGCTCGAAGAAGAAGCCATCAAGCCGGCTGTGAGCGACACCGAGGAAGCGCTCTCCTCGGAAGCCACGCTCGCCAGCTCCTCGGCCTCCAAGGAAACCCCGGGAGAATTCGCCGTCAGCACATCTGCCGGCGAACTGAGCCTCGCCCCGATCGGCACCGCGCCCAACGCCACGGCCCCCACGATCGTCAACGGCACAGCGGCCGTCTACGCGGGAACCTCCACGCAGACCGACACGATCGTCCGCCCCGAGCCGCTCGGCGCCACAACCCTCCTGCAGTTGCGCTCCTCGCAAGCGCCGACGACCTTCTCCTGGGAAGTGCGTATCGGCGCGGAACAGGAACTGCAGAAGCTCGAAAACGGCAGCGTCGTCGTCGTCGAAAAGGAATCGGGCTCCTACCTGGAAGGCGAACTGGGGAGCGAACTCTTCGAAGGCAAAGGCAAAGAAGCCACTGCCGAAACGGAAGAACACGGCTACGGCAGCGAAGGCGCCGAAGAAGAATTCGGCGGTTCGCTCGAAGAAGTGGGCCAGCTCGAACACCTGCCTGCCGCACCCACAACCTCGACCACGCCGGTGGCGCCCAAAGAAGGCGAACTGCACCCGCAGGAAACACAGCCGCAGTACGAAAGCGGGGCAAGCGCGATGAGCTACGCCGAATCCCACGCGAGCGGCAAAACGCTGATGGTGATCGAGACGCCGACGGTCATGGACGCCGCGGGCCACACGGTTCCCGCGTCGCTCAGCGTCGAAGGCAACGCGCTCACCATGACGCTCATACCGAGCGAAGAAACAACCTACCCCACGACAGCGGCCCTCGCCTTGATCGCGTCGAGCAGCAAGAAAGCCGTTCCGCCGCCGGAAGCCCACCGCGGGCTCTCCGAACAGTACAAGTCAGGCTTCGACGAATCAGAAGACGAAGGCAAAGAACTCAAAGAATTCGACCCGCGTCTCAAGAGCCACCTCAAAGTCGAATCCGGCCGGCTGGTCCTCGACTACAACGCCTCGCCACAAAGTCAGCTGCTGCATGAATGGCTCGAGGCGGTACAGGCAGCGGGCCTCAAACCCTTTATCACCTTCAGAGCCTGCGAACCCGAACCACCCAACTACGGTACAGGCAAAAACGAACGAGTGCCATGCCCACCCGCTCCGTCGCCCACAAGCTCGTCGTTCCCAGGCTACTACTACCACCACGTCTACGCCCTGATGAAAGAACTCATCAAAGACGGGGTGCGAACATTCGGAGCGTGGAATGAGCCCAATCTCTACCCCCGGAACCCGCTCTATGGTGCGCCCGAGAGGGCAGCTCTACTCTGGGGCGAGGCAGAGCACGCCGTCGAACGTCTAGATTGTGCTCGGCATTGCATCGTGGTGGCGGGCGAATTTTACTCTTTTCAGAGAAGTTACATAGGTTCATATGTCAATACGATCCTCCGTGACGCCAAACGCGGTCTGCCTACGCGAACCAAGGCTACCTTCTGGGGCATCCACGACTATCACGATCTGCTCGATGTCGAAGCAGAAAAACAGAGCGGTCAATGGGTCATCGGGAGGACCTACCGCAACTCCGAGGCCAACGACTACGTGAAATACATCAAATCCAGGCGCATGGGGAGCACACACGTCTGGCTCAGTGAGCAGGGGGTGTGGATAGAAGCGCCGCACGGAAACGGGCGCACACGTCTGACCGGTAACGATGAACTCCAGCGTCTCGCCGCCCAAGACTTCCTCCGCCTTGGAGACCCATCAATGCACGTCGAACGCATCTACTACTATGAATACAAGGGACCCTCAAAGGCTCGCAAGGAAGAACTGGCGGCTCACAAACCAAAAGAATACGAATTCGACAGCGCCCTCCTGGCGGGCGAAGGCTACGGTAGCGAACCTCAGGACTGGCGCCCCGCATACTGTGTGCTCGTCCTCGGCGAGGAAGGCTGTCCCCCGGCGGTGGCCACCCAAGCACCGGTTACGGGCACGACAGTGTCGAGTGCGAGCACCACCCTGTTGACCGTGAATCCAGGAGGCTTGCCTGCTCACTATTTCGTCGAGTATGGCACGACTACAGCATACGGGCATACCACGTCATCGACCGTGGTCGCCGATGACAGTGGCACGCAGAGCGAGGCCGTCACTCTGAGTGGTCTCGAATCGTGCACAACCTATCACTACCAGGCCGAGGCAGAAAGCTCGGCCGACGAAGGCAAACCGGTCCTCGGCGGTGATGAGATCTTTACCACCACCTGCCTTCCGGAAATCAATCCGAGTCTTGTGAGCATGGGACCGGAAGTTTCTTACAACTACCATGTAATCACAGAGTATGACGGGGAGATTGGCTTTTATTACTTTTGGCCAGGCTACACCGGCGACTGGGTGGGCTCTCCTACGAGTTTTACCTACCACATGCAAGTTTGTCCGGCTAGTGCAAGGTCGAGTGGACGGGGGTTTGTCTTGGGAAAAGGCGGGGAATGCTATGACCAGAATGAAGAATGTTCATCTGAACCGCCTTTTATCGGTCCGCTAAATGGAGAACTTCTGACGAACCCTGAAACAGGGGACATTGGTGGTTCTGACCCGGAAGCCGCAGGAGCGGCGTTAGGTCAATGTGCTGAGCTTCATCTAAACGGGATCCCCTTTTGCAGGTGGGGGGTGCGCGTGGCGGTCACCGCAACTAATGCATATGGCTCCACAACGGTATATTCCAATCTGCTCCTACCAACCGAGGGGTCGGGTACCTGCAGTAACGACGTACCACAACTCGAGGAAGCTCCGGAAATCTCGCATGAAGGAGCACTGACCATAGGGAGCTTACTGAAAGCATCCACTGGCACATGGGAACTTTCGCCGACCTCATATAACTATCAGTGGATTCGGTGTGATCTCGTTGGACATTGCATCGAAATCCCTGGTGCGATAGGTTCGACATACACAGTCGTGGAAGCCGACTTCGACCATGTTTTGGACGTTTCCGTGACCGCCGTAAACGCACACGGAAAGAGCACCACCTCAGCGCCCTCTGCCTACTGGCCGGATTGACGCTCCACAGGATCCGCTTTGGAAGGAGGTCAAGTTTGTCTAGCGCTAACTGCGATGCTTCTCAAACAAACGTCTACGACACCGCAACTTTCGGCTATTCGGCTAGTCTGTAGGGGTATGCGACGAATTGCTATTTGCGCAGCCATCATTTTGGCGCTGTTTGGACTAGCGTCAGCTAATGGTGCACGGACGCGGCACGCCGAGCGACACTACTGCCCGAAAGTGGGCAAGTTCGCTCTCGTGGTTGACGCTCAAGCCGAGGTGTATGAAGCCGAAGGTAGGTACAGGCGCGAAATGTTTGCCTGCGCCTACGCCAGCGGCCACGCCTATGCACTCGGTCCGGAAACCGAGTGCAGTGGGACAGGCGGTTGCGGTGGCGTAGAAAAAGTGACACTCGGCGGCCCTTTCGTTGCCTATGAAAAGTTCTCGGCCGCGAGTAAGCCTTTCGCGGGCGAAACGTCGTCCTACTCGCGTGTGATCGTGCGCAATCTTCGAACGGGCCGTATCGTCCATCGCGCCAACTCAACAGGAAGCTTCGTCGAAAATATGGTCGTCGAGAGCGACGGGGCGGTCGCGTGGATTGTGGAAACGAGTTCCCAGCCCGAAGAACGCGCCGTCATAGCCCTCGATAAGACCGGCACACGCACACTCGCGTCAGGGCCAGGTATCGCGCCGTCGTCACTCACGCTTAGAGGAAGCACGTTGTCTTGGACTCAAGACGGCCGAATAGCTTCGGCGGTTCTGAACTGAGATCACACGGGGAGCGAGTTGGCGAACTATGCGACAGATCCTCATTTGTTGTGCCACTATCGTGTTACCGCTACTTGTGGTGGCGCCGGTAAGCGATGCACGGACACAATACGCATGGCACCCGCACTGCCCGAAAGTGGGCAAGTTCGCTCTCGGGGTTGACGCTCAAGCCGAGGTGTATGAAGCCGAAGGTAGATTCGCGCGCGAAATGTTTGCGTGCGCCTACGCCAGTGGCCACGCCTATGCACTCGGCTAGAAGCCCGAGTGCAGTGGCTCAAGCGGTTGCGGTGGCGTGGAAAAAGCGACACTCGGCGGCGCTTTCGTCGCCTATGAGAAGTTCTCGTTCGCAAGTGAACCATTCGTGGGCGAAACCTCGTCCTACTGGCGTGTAATCGTGCGCAATCTTCGGACGGGACGTGTGGTCCATCGCGTCAACTCGACTGGAAGCTTCGTTCAAGACATGGTCGTCAAGAGCGACGGGGCGGTCGCGTGGATTGTGGACACCAGTTTCCTGCCCGAAAAACACGCCGTCGGGGCCCTCGATAAGACCGGCACACGCACGCTCGCGTCAGGGCCAGGTATTGCGCCGTCATCACTCACGCTCACGGGGAGCACGTTGTCTTGGACTGAAAGCGGTCGGACGGCTTCGGCGGTTCTGAACTGAAATCAGAATCCGCTTTGCGGAGAGTCGCAGCGCAGGTCGGGCTCATGCGGTGCACGAAGTTGAAGGTCCAGGGAATTTCTATAAGATGTGTCGTAACCTTCACGGTACTCGATATTGAGGCATACCCCTTGAGGGCACTGTCTCCACTCGTACGGTGGGCCGCATAAGCTGTTGAGCATGAGGTCATCACCAAGACGCGTATCAGATAACCACAAGTATTGGCGAGCGATCAAATCCGCGTGTGTTGCCATACCGGTTCACTTACCGCGTCGGCAGGTTGGTCGGCGCGGCTGCGTAAGCGGCCTGAATGGGGGGTCCGCCAGGGGTGAGCGCGTGCGCGTATAACGTCTGGCTGTCGCCCGTGGAGTCTTCTTCCGACCAAAACAGGGTTGCGTCGCCATGTGCGTCGATTGTCGCCGCCACCGATGGATTGCTTGTTTGCGTGGCGAAGTTGACCGCGTGACGGCGGCTACCTGTGATGTTCATGGTAATGCCATATGCATGGTGGTCATCCTGGAGTCCAATTACAACCTGGCCGTGAGCGTTGCTCGTTATCGCGACGATAGGAAGAGCGGCTTTGGGAAGAGACCCGAGTGGGTGGGAGTGGCCTTTTGCGTCTATCGCTTCGAGTTCGTTTTCTCCGCCGACGAGAAGCACATGTCCGTGTGGATCGGCAACGATACCGTCGTCCAGGGAAAGGTGGAGCCCTGGAAGTGTCTTCATGCGCCCAGCGGATGGAACGCCCACCAGCAAAGACCGTGAGGGCAGATTGCTTTCTTCGCCGTGCGTAGTCGCCCAAGCGGCCGTGGTAGCTAAATAAGCTGTTCCTTCTGTGATGGCGACGGCTGGGGTTTCGAAGTACTCTGAGAGATGCCTGCGCCGATAATGCGCGGGCGTGAGAATCGCTGCGGGTGGCCTGAACGGCCGGCCGAGGACACCTCTGATCGCCACCGCCCGCTGGATTGTTTCGTCGAACGGACCCGATCCCTCGCTGAGGATGACGATGCCGCCGCCGTGGCGATCCACTCCCGCGCCCAAGATCCTGGGCTGGCCGGAGGCCCGGAAGCGCTCGATCTGTTTCAGACCCCCGGCTGGCGTGCTCCATGCCAGGTAGATGCTTGTTGGCGTGGTCCAGGTGACCAAGGCGTCTCCCGCGGCGTTGCCTGAGACGCTGGTAGATTCGACCTGGGCTCCACCTGGCAGCGACCGTGCTGGCCGAAAGCTCCTACCCGCCGGTCTGAACGCGATCCAACCTCCGTGTGGGGCATACATGGCGTCGCCGAGAGTATCGTGGCTTTGCTCGTAGCGGGTGAAGACACTGTTGGTGCCGCTGATCCAGCCGTCGCCCGCGTCGTCGAGGGAGGCCGCTTCGGTTGAGGCCAGGGCGGTCGAGGGAGTGATTGCACCCAGATTCTCAAACGTTCCGCGCATGGAGCCAGTCACGGCCAGAACCGCTGCTGATCGCAACAAGTCAGAATCATTTTTTGCTATGCACGAGTCATCCCATGCTGTGAGCGTTTCGCCTCCGTCGTTCGTCGTGGAAACGATCTGCCCTGCTGCCACATCGCATGAAGGTTCTCCCGCAAGCGCAGACGCGCCAGCAAGTGACCAGGTTGCCACGGCGGCAAGGGCCAGCACCTTCGCTGGGAAGTGGTAATCGGTCCTCATCGGGCATCCGAGTCATCGTCGTCGAGTTTCCGTAGTCATAGCAGCACGCATCATAGTTGCGGATGGTTAGCGTGTTCCCGACTGCCGGACGAGCGTAGGATAAACTGGCGGTGGCATGCGCCAGTGCAGTCGGCACCGGAGAAGCTTGGCGAGGGCAAGGTACTCAGCGTCGTATGTCTTGGCCCACCCGTATTCCTTGGTGATCGGCCAGGCTTCGTCGATCAGGTCAGGCCATCGGGGTGGCGCGGTGCGACCGCGATCGTCTTGAGACGCTCAAGTGCTGTCTCCCCGAGCTTGCGGGAGATTTCACGACGAAAGACCATCGCGCTGAGGGCCGCCGGAACCTCGCTCCACAAAAGCCAGGGTGCGATCTGCTCCTCGTCGCTGAGCGTCTTGAGTGCCTCTGCCCCAAGCCGCGCCAGGGGGGTGACCTCGACGATTACGTTGGCATCGATGACCAGCACATTCAGTGCTCGTCGCGCAGGCGACGAACTGCGGCTACAACGTTTGGCATCGGCTCACCTGTGAGCGTCTCCCCCCAGCTTTCCGGAAGCCCGACCACATCGGGCTCCGAGTCCTCCACAACGATGCGGGCCTTTGGTACCTCCACGTCAGGCAGGGCGTCGATCTTGTGGTGCAGTTCTTCGCGTGTGGACATACCACGCGATTTTAGTGCACAGTGCCCCGCCGATACAACACCCCCAGCAACACCGCCAGCAGCGTCGTTGCCCCCAAATACCCAATCTCCGCGCGCAGCACCTGTTCGCTCACCGCCGGGACGAACATCCACCCCAGGAACGCGACGGCGGCGGCCAGCCAGCAGTACGCAGCGCCACGGGCGCGGTTGCGGGCCAGGGCGGCCTGGTTGAGGGTGCCCGAGGCGAGGTGCATGCCCATGCCAAGGCCTACCAGGGCGAGGCCGACGCGGTTGTAGGTGTAGGTCTGGCCAAAGAGGATGTGGCCCATCACAAACGGGCCGATCACCAGCAGGCCGAGCGCCACGGCGAAGGCGAACGCGGCAATCACTCGCAGGGTCAGGCGGATCGCGTGGGCGAAGGCGGTGTGGCCCTCGCGGGCCTCCAGGCCGGTGAGGTGGGGCAGAAGCGAGGTTTGGATCGCCTGGAAGAGCTGCAGGGGCGCGCGGGCGATCAGCATCACGTTGAAGACGATCCCCGCGAGGGCCTTGTCGGGGGAGAGCGCGTCCACCGTCAGTACCGAGGCGTTCAGGAGCGTCTGCTCGGAAAGCATGATCCCGGAGACCCACAGGGCGAAACGCCCACCGCGCGAGAGCGAGAGCTCCTCGTGGGCCGCCACCTCCTGCACGCCCTCCGTGCCCGGGCCGGCGAGTGCCGCG
This sequence comes from uncultured Solirubrobacterales bacterium, assembly GCA_963844585.1. Taxonomy (GTDB): domain Bacteria; phylum Actinomycetota; class Thermoleophilia; order Solirubrobacterales; family Solirubrobacteraceae; genus Palsa-744. The sequence goes on from CAWJOV010000005.1 coordinate 22,504, forward strand.
TCAGCCTCGTCGGCGGTGAATGCCGCGACCTCTGATTGGTCTGCAGCTAATGGAATGGCGTTTCCCCCAGGCGGCGGGGTCGCTGCCGCGGTGTTTTGGGCGTCCGTCCCGTCGGGCGTGACCCGTCCCTCCTCGGCGTCCCGGCGCTCCCTCGCCGCCCGCGCAAACGCGGCGGGTACCACCACCAGCGAGAGCAGCGGCGCGGCCGCGATCCCGAGGGCGACCGCGGTTTGGCCGCTGGTCAAACCGAGCGCGACCGCCAACGCGAAGCAGATCCGCGAGGTGGACTCCATCAGCACCAGCGCGCCGAACAGGCCGAAGAACTGATGTCCCGCCAGCCAGCCGCGCGCGAAGTAGCTACCGGCGTAGGCAAGCGTGCCGACGACGAGCACCCAGTAGAGCGCGGTGTAGCCGTCGAAGACTTGGTGGATCAGCTGTTCGTGCAGCGCCAGCGCAACGACGAGGAAGAGGAGCGCGAAGCCGCCCTGCAGCGCGAGCGGTACGCGCATCGGGTGCTGGGCGTGGCCGTGGGCGCGGCGCTCGGCGATTGTGCGCGAGAGCAGCTGTTCGACGGGGCGGTAGATCACCGAGATCACGACGAACATCACCGACCACAGCACGTCCAGGCGCTGGGCCGCTTCTGCGCTGAGCACGTGCGAGGCGATCGAGAAGTAGGCGAACGTCAGCAGCCCGGTGGCGGCGATCCCCACGGAGAGGAGTCGCGCGCCGCTGCCGTAGGAGCGGGACGGCTCGCCTGCCGTCGCCTGCCCCGATACATGCGGCGAGGGAGCTCCGTCGGTGGTTGGGGGCGGAGAGGAGGGAGTGGCGGGGATCGCGGGGGCGTCGGGGTCGGGGGAGGGCACGCCGGTCACTGGCGCAGGGGCGAGGTCAAAGGCGCACGAGCAGCATCGTCCACGGGAAGGGCGAGCGCACCTCGGCGACCGTCCCGTGGCGCGCGAGCAGGCGCACGAACGAGCGCCGCGACCAGTGGTTGAGGTGCCCCGGGGTATTGCCGAGCTCGCGCAGGTAGGCGCCGCGGGCCATGTTGAGCGCGCGCCACAACGGCTCGCGCGGGACCGACACGAGCAGGTGGCGCGAGGCGCAGCGCGCCATCTCGGCGAGCGTGTGGGCGGGATCGGGCACGTGCTCGAGCACCTCGATCGCGGAGGCGAGGTCGAACTCGCCGTCGGCGAACGGGAGGTTCTCGGCGGGCATCACGCGGTACTCGAGGTTGGGCGCTTGGCGCTCTGCCCACCCGGCCTGGATCGACTCCTCCTCCAAATCGATGCCGACGATCCGCCGTCCCTCGAGGCGCTGCGCCCACTTGTGCACGAGCACGCCCTCGCCGCAGCCCACATCCAGCAGCGATCCGGGGTCGGCGCGCGCGAGCAGCTCATCGAGGTCGCGCTCAAACCCCGCCATCAGCCGTCGCGCGAGCGGGTTGGTGGAGCTGTACTTGTCGTAGGTGTTGCCCGTGACGACACCGTCGCGGGAGATGGTCACGCCGGTGCCGCTCATGCCAGAGGCAGGGGTGGGGGCGCGTCCGCGCGCATGGACTCGGCACCATTTGATTGGATGCCCGCCCACCCGCTGGACTTCCTGTCCAGCGACCGGCCGCCTGGGGCAGGCGAGGCCATCAAGCCCCGATCACCTCGTGCTCTTGGGGCTGCGCGCGCTCGTTGCCATCGGGCAGGGGATGGGCGTTCCGGGGAGGAGGGGCATCTCCGGGTTCATAGTGCGACGGCGGCACGTCCAGCTGCAGCTCGATCCGCCGCACCCGCTCGAACGTGCGCTGGGAGAGCACCCGCTGGGCGGCGAGCAGGTCGCCGATCACGCCGAGCGCCCACAGCACCACGGCGGCGATGAACAGCACCGCGCCGAGGATCAGCGACTGCACGTGGCCCTTGCCGTTGCCTTCGGCGTAGGCGACGATGAAGCGGATCCACACGGCGAGCGCTGCCACCCCGATCACCGCGGCGAGGCTCCAGAAGATCCGCAGCGGCTCGTACTGGGCGTAGATGCGGAAGATCGACACGGCGTTGCGCCGCACGTACGCCCCCATCGAGGGGAACAGGCGCGACTCGCGCGTGGCGGGGTTGGTGCGCACGGGGACGTGCTCCACCGCCACCAGCAGCTTTCCCGCCTGGATGATCGTCTCCAGCGTGTAGGTGAATTTCGAGACCACCTGCACCTGCAGCGCGGCCTCGCGGTTGTAGGCGCGGAAGCCCGAGGTCGTGTCGGGCACCGAGGTCGAGGAGGCCTGGCGCACGACCCACGAGCCCAGCCGCTGCAGCGCCTTCTTCAGCGGCGAGAAGTGCTCGATCGAGTCCACCTCGCGGTCGCCGACAACCATGTCGGCGCGGCCCTCGAGGATCGGTGCCACCAGCCGCGCGATGTCGGGGCCGTAGTACTGGTTGTCGGCGTCGGTGTTAACTATCACGTCGGCGCCCAGCTTCAGGCACGTATCGAGGCCGGCCTGGAAGGCGCTCGCGAGGCCCTTGTGGTTGGTGAGCGCCACGAGGTGGTCAACGCCGTGGCGGCGCGCCACCTCGATCGTCGCATCGCTGGAGCCGTCGTCGATCACCAGCCACTCGACCGTGTCGAAGCCCTCCAGCTCGCGCGGCAGCTCGGCGAGCGTCACAGGCAGCGTCGCGGCCTCGTCCCAACAGGGGATCTGGATGATCAGCTTCATTGCGGGCAGGGTCTTTCCACAGGCCCAAAGCGTACCCCGTCGGGCTCCTGCCCTCCGCGAGGACGGGCCCGAGCGGGGCGCGACGGTGCGTCGAGGCGGGGGCGCGGCACATAAGCTCTACCCAATGCAGAGCGCAACGCTCGCCCGGCCTCGGCGCGACCAATCACTGCTTGCGCGCCTGCGCGCCGTTCCGGGCGCCACCTGGGCGAGGCTGGGGTTCGCGGCGCTGTGCGTGGCGGCGCTCGCCGGGTACTTCGCCTTCCCCACCTACCCCACCTACGACTCCTTCTACGCGCTGCTGTGGGGGCGCGACCTGCTGCACCTGCAGCTCCCCGACTTCGGGGTCTACCGCGCTCCCACCGAGCACCCGTTGGCGATCGCCTTCGGCGTGCTCTGCTCGCTCTTCGGCCAGGCCGGCGCGCGGCTGATGGTGCTCGGCTCGATCGCCTCGTTCGTGGCGCTCACCGCCGGCCTCTTCCGCCTCACGCGCCTCTGCTTCGGGCCGCTGGTGGCGACGCTCGCGGCGCTGCTGATGCTGACGCGCCTGTATGACGCCAACCTCGCCGCGCAGGGCTACCTCGACCTCACCTATCTCGCCTTGATCGTGTGGGCCACGGCCCTGGAGGTCGAGCGCCCGCGCCGCGGCACGCCGGTGTTCGTGCTGCTCGCGCTCGCCGGTCTGCTGCGCCCCGACGCGTGGGTGCTGACCGGCGTGTACTGGCTGTGGTGCGCGTGGCCGGCACGCGCGCGGCTCTGGTCGTGGGCGGGTCGCGGGGGATCGGGGGCCGGTCCCTCGTCACGGGCGGGTGATGGGGCGGCGGCAGGTCTATCGTCACGGGCGGGTGATGGGGCGGCGGCAGGTCTATCGTCACGGGCGGGTGATGGGGCGGCGGCAGGTCTATCGTCACGGGCGGGTGATGGGACGGCGGCAGGTCCCTCGCCGCGTGCGGATGCGGCGGTGGCTGGTCCCTCGCCGCGAGCGGACGTAGTGGCTGCCAGCGCGTCGCGCGATCGCGGTGCGGCGGGCACTCCGTCGCCGCGCACGCTCCTGCGCTACACGGCGCTGGCGGCGATCGCGCCGGTGGTGTGGGTCGCCTGCGACACGCTCGTCACCGGCGACCCGCTGTACTCGCTGCACTCCACCGCGGTACTTGCCGCCGAACTGGAACGCACGCAGGGCTTCACCGCCGTGCTCGCCGCCACCTGGCGCTACCTGGTGCGGATCGACAAGCTGCCGATCGTGCTCGGCGGCCTCGCCGGCGCGGCGCTTGGGATCTGGCTGACGCCCCGCCGCGCGCGCGTGCCGCTGGCGGTGCTGGCGCTGCTGCTGTTCGTGTACGTCGCCGAGGGCGCCTCCGGGGCGTCGGTGATCGACCGCTACATGATGGGCTCGGCGGCGTTGCTGCTGCCCTTCTGCGCGCTGGCGATCGGCGGCTGGTCGCTGCTGCGCCCCGGCTCGCCGCTGCGACGCGCGTGGATGGCGGGGGGCGCCGCGCTGCTGGTGTACGGCGCGGTGGCGGCGGTGTCGGTCACCAGCCTCTCCAACGCACGCACCACGCTCGCCTACCACGACGACTTCCACGAAGGGCTCGCCGTGGCCTTGCACAGCCCCGCGGTGCACGCCGAACTGGCGCGCTGCCCGCTGCTGTCGCTGCCCGACAACAAGCTGATCCCCGACGCCCGCTGGATCCTCGACGTGAGCAACCAGCACGAGATCGTCGCCCGCAGCGAGGCGCGCGCCGACAGCGAAGCCGGCAACCCTGCGCTCAGCGACCGGATCGCTCGCGCCAGCGTGGCGGTGTACCCGCTGGGCGCCGCCGTCTTCGAGGAGGCGATCGTCAACGTCGGCGACAACCCGCTCGACCAGATCCCCCTGCACGGCTTCCGGCGGATCTACACGAGCCGCTACTACGCGGTGTATGGCAACTGCTGAGGGGAGTGGCGGCGCGGCGGCCCCCGGCGGCGGGCGGGCGTATTCGCCCGGCGCGGATATCGATGGGTCGCCCGCAACGCGTGCGGATCGCGCCGCCGCGAGCGGGCAGGCGGGGGGCGTCCGTCCGCTCGCGCACGGCGGCTCGGAGCGCGGCGGGCATGTGAGTGGGCGCCGGCTCGCGTGGGCCGCGCTCGCGCTGGTGCTGCTCCTCGCGCTCGGCCTGCGGCTGTGGGGCATCCGCCAGGGCCTGCCATACGCCTACAACTCCGACGAGGACGCCCACTTCGTGCCGCGCGCGATCGGGATGCTCACGCTCGGCTGGAACCCCCACTACTTCGTCAACCCGCCCGCCTACACCGACCTGCTGCGGCTGGTCTTCGCCGCCTGGTTTGGTGGCCGCGCGGGGGTCTCGTACACGTTCGCGGTCAACCCCACGGCGGTGTTCACGCTGGCGCGCGTGTGCGTCGCGCTGCTGGGCACGCTCGCGGTGTGGCTGCTGTACGTCGCTGGCGCGCGCCTGTTCGACCGCGGCGTCGCGCTGCTCGCCGCGGCCCTGGAGGCGGTTGCGTTCCTGCCGGTCTTCTACTCCCACCTTGCGCTCAACGACGTCCCCACGCTCGCGCCGCTGACGCTCTCGCTGCTGGGCACAGCCGGTGTACTGCGCAAAGGGCGCGCGCGCGACTACCTGATCGCGGGGGTCGGCCTCGGCTTCGGCTGCGCCACGAAGTACACCGCGGGGATCGCGCTGCTGCCGCTGCTCGCCGCCGCCGCCTCGCAGTACCTGGAGGCTCCGCCAGCTGGGCGGCGTGTCCTGGTGGGCCTCGTGCTCGCCGGTGCCGGCGCGCTCGTCGCCTTCCTGATCGCCGACCCCTACTCGGTGCTCGACTTCCACGCCTTCGAGCAGGGCCTCGCCCACCAGTCCTCGCTCTCCGGCGAAGTCCAGGGCAAGCTCGGCGCGCCGCGCGAGAGCGGGCTCGTCTACTACCTGTGGTCGCTCACCTGGGGCCTCGGCTGGGTGCCATCCATCGCCGCGTTCGCCGGCGCCGTGATGGTTTGGTGGCGCGAGCGCAAGCTCGGCTGGATGCTCGTGCCCGCGCCGCTGCTCTACCTGCTCTTCATGGGCTCCGAGGGCCGCTACTTCGGGCGTTGGCTGCTGCCGATCTTCCCGATCCTCTGCCTGCTGGCCGCCTTCGCCGCGCTGCAATGCGCCCGTGCACTGGCGCTTGCCGCCCAGGGTGTCATCGAAAAGCGAGCCCCGCCCGCGGAGCCGGCTCTGCCGGCGGAGCCCATCCAAACAAATGCTCGCCCACCGCGCGCCCGACCGAAGCCGGGGGATGCTCGCCCACGGAGTTGGCCGATTCGGGGATGCGAGGGGAGCGAGTGTCTCCCCAATCGGTCCTCGTTTCGGCCGGCGCTGGTCGTATTCACCGCTCTCGCCGTGCTCGCGCTGTGCGCGCAGGGGGTCCTCTACAGCGTCCACTCCGGCCTGATCCTCTCGCGCGCCGACACGCGCTCGCTCGCTCGCGCGTGGATGGTCGCGCACGTGCCCGCCGGGGCGAAGGTGGTGGTAGAGCCGATCGTGCCCGACGAGTGGGTGCAGGACGTTGGCCACCCCACGCTCACGGTGCCCGACGGCGATCGCTGGATGAAGTACCAGTCGCTGCTCTCGCGAATCACCCCGTCGGGCGCGCTCACGTCCGGCGAAGGCCACGTCATCAGCCTCGAAAACTACGAGCTCACGCTCGCTCCGTCGCTGATCCCCTACTACGAGCGCGAAGGCTACTGCTGGGTCGTGAGCGGCTCCGCGGAGTCTGGCCGCGCGTTCGCGGACCCGGCGCGCGCGCCGCTGGCCGTCGCCTACTACCGCGCGCTCGCACGGGCCGGGACGGTCGTCTACCACGCCTCGCCCTACCGCGCCGGGGCGCGTCCGGTCGCGTTCAACTTCGACTGGTCGTTCGACTACTACCCGCTCTCCTACGCCCGCCCCGGCCCCGAAGTGACGATCTATCGCCTGCGCGGCGGGCGCTGCGCGCACGGGTGAGGCATGTGCCCTCGGCGCACGGGTGAGTCCCTGCGCGGGTTCAAGACGCCCGCCCTCCCCGTCTGAGGCGGGGCTCCCGGTGAGCATGAGGCAACTTTCACGTTCGACACTTCGGCTCGTGCGCGCCGGTTATCCTGGACGGTCGGTATGACCGTAGTCACCGACACCGACCGGCTGCACCTCGCCCGCGCGATCGAGCTCGCGGGGCGCGGCGTCGGGGCGGTCAAGCCCAACCCCGTCGTCGGCGCCGTGATCGCGCGCAACGGCGACGTCTTGGGGGAGGGGTGGCACGAACGCTTCGGCGCCGCCCACGCCGAGGTCAACGCGATCGAGGCCTGCGGGCTTGCCGACCTCTCCGGGGCCACGCTGTACGTGTCGCTGGAGCCCTGCTGTCACGAGGGCAAGACGCCGCCCTGCACCGAGGCGATCGTGCAGGCCGGGATCGGGCGCGTGGTCGTCGGCTCGGACGACCCCACCGAGAAGGCCGCCGGCCGCGGCCTCGGCATCCTGCGCGACGAGGGCGTCGAGGTGGTGGTCGCCGACGGCGAGCTTGCCACCTGCGCGCGCTTGCTCAACCAGGCCTTCCGCAAGCACGCGCGCGTCGGGCGCCCGTGGGTGCTGTTCAAGTCGGCGATGACGCTCGACGGCAAGGTCGCCACGCGCGCCGGCGACTCGCAGTGGATCAGCGGCAACGCTTCGCGCGAGCTCGCCCACCGCTGGCGCGCCTCGGTCGACGCGGTGGTGGTCGGCATCGGCACTGCGCTCGCCGACGACCCTCAGCTGACGGCACGCCCCGAGGGCACCCCCACCTGTCCCTCTGAGCAGCCCCGTCGCGTGGTGTTCGACTCGCTCGCGCGCCTGCCCTCCGACTCGCGCCTGCTCGCCGCGGCCGCCGAGATCCCGCTGACGGTGGTCGTATCCAGAGCCGCGGCCCGCGCGGACACCGATGCCCTGGAGGCCGCCGGTGTGCAGGTGCTGGTCGCCACGGGCGAGAACGAGCCGGCGCGCGTGCGCTCCGCCCTCGATCAGCTCGGCCAGCTCGGCGTCGCCTCGCTGCTGTTGGAGGGCGGCCCCCACCTCGCGGGTGCCTTCCTCGACGCCGGCGAGATCGACGAGATCCGCCTGTTCCTCGCGCCGCTCTTGTTCGGTGGGCGCACCGCGCGCGATCCCCTGGAGGGCGAAGGCGTCGAGAGCATCGCCGACGCGGTACGTGCGCTCACGTTCGACTGCGAGCGCGTCGGCGAGGATCTGCTGGTCTCGGCGCGTTTGCGCGAGTGGTGAGCGCCGCGGCGGCGCGGTCGCCTGTGTGCTCGCCCGGCGGTTCCAACGTGACGGCACGGTCGTCCGGGTGCTCGCCCGGCGGTTCCAACGCGACGGCACGGTCGCCTATGTGCCCGACGGTGATCCCAACGCGACGGCGACGGGGGGTTGGATGTTCACCGGGCTGATCGCCGACCTGGGCACGGTGCTGAGCACCGAGCGCAACGGGGACGGTGCCACGCTGCGGATCGGCACCCCGCTGGTGGGCGAAATCGCGGAGGGGGATTCGATCGCCGTCAACGGCGTCTGTCTCACCGCGACGCGCGTTGACGCTGAGGGCTTCGAGGCCCAGGCGATCCGCGAGACGCTGGATCGCTCCACGCTCGGCGCGCTCTCACCCGGCGCCCACGTCAACCTGGAGCTCGCGCTACGCGCCGACGGGCGCCTCGGAGGGCACATCGTGCAGGGGCATGTAGACGGGGTGGGCACCATCGCCGAGCTGCGCGAGGAGGGCTTTTCACGCGTTGTGGCGGTCGACGCCGACCCCGATCTGCTCCCCTACGTGGTGCAGAAGGGATCGATCGCCCTCGACGGCATCTCCCTCACCGTCAGCGCGCTGCGCGAGGACCGTTTCGAGGTCTCGCTGATCCCCGAGACGCTGCAGCGCACCACGCTCGGCCGGGCTGTGGTTGGGCAGGCGGTTAACCTGGAGGCCGACATCCTCGCCAAGCACGTACAGCGACTCTTGGAGGCCGGAGCATGAGCGCATCGAAGACGAGCATCCTGTTTGCCACGATCGAGGAGGCGATCGAGGAGATCCGCGAGGGGCGGATGGTCGTCGTCTGCGACGACGAAAACCGCGAGAACGAGGGGGACCTCGTGATGGCCGCGCAGTTCGTCACGCCCGAGGCGATCAACTTCATGGCCAAGGAGGCGCGCGGCTGGATCTGCCTGGCGCTCAGCCCCGAGCGCTGCGAGGAGCTCGGCTTGGAGCTGATGACGGCGAAGAACGAGTCGGCCCTGCAAACCCCCTTCACGGTCACGATCGAGGCCCGCGATGGCGTCACCACCGGCGTCTCTGCGCACGACCGCGCACACACGATGCAGGTCGCCGTCGACCCCGGCTCCAAGCCCGAGGATCTGGTGCAGCCGGGGCACGTCAACCCGCTGAAGGCGAAGGCCGGAGGGGTGCTGGAGCGCACCGGGCACACCGAGGCGAGCGTCAACCTGGCGCGCCTGGCGGGGCTGATCCCCGCCGGGGTGATCTGCGAGATCATGAACGAGGACGGCTCGATGGCGCGGGTGCCCGACCTCGCCGGCTACTGCGAGCGCCACGGGCTGAAGATGGTGACGATCGCCGACCTGATCGCCTACCGGCGGCGCAACGACCGGCTCGTGGAACGCGTAGTCGCCACGCGGCTGCCGACCGCGTTCGGCGACTTCGAGGCGGTCGGGTATCGCTCCCTGGTCGATGAGAAGCATCACGTGGCGCTCGTCAAGGGCGAGGTCTCCGGGCACCCCGATGTGCTCGTGCGCGTGCACTCGGAGTGCTTGACCGGCGACGTCTTCCACTCGCTGCGCTGCGACTGCGGCGAGCAGCTGGAAGCGGCGTTGGGGATGATCGAGCGCGAGGGGGAGGGGGTGTTGCTCTATCTGTCCCAGGAGGGTCGCGGCATCGGCCTCCTGAACAAGCTGCGTGCCTACCGCCTTCAGGAGGACGGCCTCGACACGGTCGAGGCCAACGAGCGGCTGGGGCTGCCGGCGGATCTGCGCGACTACGGGATCGGCGCGCAGATCCTCTCCGACCTCGGCCTCTCCTCGATCCGCATCCTCACCAACAACCCGAAGAAGATCCGTGGCCTCGAGGGCTACGGCCTGTCGGTCTCGGCGCAGATCCCGATCGAGCAGGCGCCCAACGAGCACAACACCGACTACCTGCGCACCAAGGCGCGGCGCATGGGTCACATCCTCCACCACCAGGGCCTCAACCTCGACGAGGAGCTCTTGCACTCCGAGCGCGCACACGATCGCGAGCAGGCGCACGAGCGCCGGCAGGAGCGCCAGCCTGGGCACGGAGGCGGGCCGGGGCAGGAGCGCCGCCAGCCGGGGCATGGAGGCGGGCCGGGGCAGGAGCGCCACCAGCCGGGGCACGGAGGCGGGCCGGGGCAGGAGCGCCGCCAGCCGGGGCATGGAGGCGGGCAGGGGCAGGAGCGCCAGCCGGGGCACGGAGGCGGGCCGGGGCAGGAGCGCGGCGAGCAGTGACCCCGAGCCGTGCCGAGGTCCAGGCCGTCGCGCGCGCGGCCCGCGAGACTGCGAGGACCCACGCGCAGGATCGCGAGGCCCGCTACGCGATCGCCGTGGGGCGCTTCTACGAGGAGCTCGCGCAGCGGCTGATCGGCGGCGCCCGCGCGGGGTTCGCCGACGGTGGCGTGCAGGAGGTGGATGTCTTCGATGTCCCCGGTGCCTTCGAGCTGCCGCTCGCCGCGCGCTATGCCGCGAGCTCCGGGCGCTATGCCGGTGTCGCCTGCCTCGGTGCGGTGATCCGCGGCGAGACCGACCACTACGACTTCGTTTGCGCCGAGGCGGCGCGCGGGATCATGCGGGTGCAGCTCGACACGGGGGTGCCGTGCGCCTTCGGGGTGCTCACCTGCGCGACGATGGAGCAGGCGCTCGCGCGGGCCGGCGGGGACAAGCGCGACCAGGGCCGCCATGCCGCCGAGGCGGTGCTGCGGATGGCCGCGCTGCGCAACGAACTCGCGAGCGGCCTTGAGGGTGGCGCAACCGGCTGAAGGCCGGCTGGCCGAAACGGGGATGCGCGCCGGAGGCGTGTGTCCCCCGGTTTCGGTCGGGCCCCTCATTTATTAGTAAACTGCGTCCCGCAATGGCCAAGGTATGTCACAGCTGCGGCAAGGGCCCGGCGTACGGCAACAGTCGTAGCCACTCGATGGTCGCCACCCGGCGGCGCTTCGAGCCCAACCTGCAGAAGGTGCGGATCCTCGTCGGCAAGGCGCCGCGGCGCGTGTATGTCTGCACCCGCTGCTTGAAAGCCGGCAAGGTCGTCAAGGCGCTTTGAGTCGTCGCCGGGCGTGAGCGCGGCAGCACCGGGCTGGGTATTGGTGTTTGCGCTGCCGGATCGAATCGGACCGGGCCGTGCGTTTGTGTTTGCGCTGCCGGACCTGCCCGGGCCGTGCGTTTGTGTTTAGTTTTTGGACCCCAACCCTTCATTTTGTGAAGCGATGATGGCGTCAAATCCCTCGGGAGGGCTCCCGCGCCGGTGGGTTGCGTAACCTTGACGGGCCCACCGCGTAGCTCCTTGCATGGCCCGCGGCGCGCCCGGGCGGACAGGATGATGCAGACTGCGGTAACCGACACCAACCTGCTTCGCTTCCGCGCCGCGGTGGCGGGTGCGCTGGCGCACCTGGAGTCCCGCCGCCAGGAGGTCAACGACCTCAACGTCTTCCCCGTCGCCGACGGCGACACCGGCGACAACATGGCGCTCACGCTGCGCGCCGTACTGGGCGAGCTCGACCGGCTGCAGGGGGCGGATGAGACGCGCACGATCGATGAGATCGGCCGCGAGGAGATCGTGCAGTCGGTCGCGCGCGCCGCGCTGCTGGGGGCGCGCGGCAACTCCGGCGTGATCCTCTCGCAGCTGATCCGCGGCGCCGCCGAGGAGCTCGTCTCGCGTCCCGGGGAGCTGATCGACGCGGCGCTGATCGCCGCGGCGTTGGAGAATGCCGCCGAGCGCGCCTACGCCTCGGTGCGCAGCCCGGCGGAGGGCACGATCCTCACCGTCGCACGGGAGATGGCCGAGCGGATCGCCGCCGAGAACGAACGAGATCCCGATGGCACCCGCCTGCACCCCGCCGCGCCGCCCGAGCTACAGGACCGTGCGATCGCCGCCACACTGGAGCAGGCGGTCGCCGCCGGGCAGGAGTCGGTCAAGCGCGGCCCCGATCTGCTTGCCGCGCTACGCGACGCGGGGGTCGTCGACGCCGGCGGCTACGGCCTGGTGGTGATCTTCGCGGGCGTCGTCGCCGCCCTACGCGGCGAGGACCCGCCGCCGCTCGACCACTATGCCCCGGCCCGCATCCACCACCCCGAGCACCACTCCTCCACCTACCGCTACTGCACCAACTTCGCCGTCACCGGCAGGGCGCTCGAGTCCGAGCGCTTCCTCCCGCGGCTGGAGGCGCTCGGCGACTCCGTGCTGGTGGTGGGCGATGCCGCCACGCTGAAGGTGCACATCCACACCGACCAGCCCGAGCGCGCGACCGCGGTGTTCGATGGGGCTGGCGAGGTGTCGCATCTCGACGTCGCCGACATGCACGCACAGGTCGCCGAGCGCGACGGGCGGCTCGGCGGCAACGGCAGCTCCCCCGTCGAGCCGGCTGGCTCACCGGCCGGCGTCGCGCACCGCCTCGGCGGGCCGCTGGCGGGCGGCGCGGGGGGCGAGTCGGCGACTGCGCGCTGTGGCGCGGTCGCCGTCGTCAGCGGCGAGGGCATGAAGCGGCTGTTCGCCGAGCTGGGCGTGCACACGCTCGACGGCGGCCCGACGCTCAACCCCTCCACCTACGAGCTGCTCGCCGCGATCCACGAGGTCCCCTCCGAGGAGGTGCTGGTGCTGCCCTGCTCCCCGAATGTGGTGATGGCCGCCGAGCGCGCCGCGGAGCTCTCCGACAAGCAGGTGGTGGTCGTGCCCGCGCTCAGCCAGCAGGCTGCGCTTGCGGCCGCCGTCGAGCTGCTCGCCGATCGCCCGCTAGAGCAGAACGCGCGGGCGCTGAACGAGGCGCTCGCGCGGGTGCGCACCGGCGCCGTCGCCCCCGCCGCCCGCGCCGACCCCGCGGGCCGCTTCGCCCCCGGCGAGGCCGTCGGCTTCCTCGGCGAGGAGGTCGTCGCCTGGGGCGAGCCGGCCGCCACGTTGCGCCACGTGCTGGTGGCGCTCGCCGATGGCGCCGAGTTGCTCAGCGTGCTCGCCGGGGAGGGGGCGCCACTCGACCCCCCCGCGGTCGCCGCGCTGCTGGACGGCGATCTCGGCGCGGCCGAGCTCGAGCAGCGCGATGGTGGGCAGAGCGCCTACTGGTGGCTGCTCGCGGCGGAGTGACCGGCCGGCTCACTGGGCCATTACCCAAGCAGCGTTGGTAACAGCTTTGTAACTGATCGTTTTACGCTCCAACGGCCGCGATTTTTTGTAAGCGTTCAGTCCCCTGGTCTTTAGGCGAGGGTTGGGGGTGGGTCTCTGCGGGTGTGGGCGGCGAGCAGGTCGGTCATGTAGGCGAATAGCGAGCGGCGCTGTAGCCGGCAGGTGATCGATGCTGAGAGCAGCCGCTCGATGCGTCGTTCGCCTGCTTCGGACTGGCTTTCCAGGGAGAGCTTGCGGTAGATGACGGCGCCGCGGAGGGAGCGCTCGGCGTGGTTGTTGGTCGGCTGCACGTCGTCGTGGGCAGCGAACGTCCATAGTGCGGGCCAGGCCTTGATCAGGTTGCGTGCCATGCCGCGGCAGTGGCGGTTGCGCGCCCTTTTTGAGACGTAGCCGCGGATGATCGGCTCGTACTGGCGTTGCAGCTGGTGGATCGTGCGCTTCAGCTCGGGACGGTCTTGGGTGTGTTGGAAGACCTCCCACGCCCAGAACACGCGCTCGCATAGCTGCAGGCAGGTCTCGCCGAACTCTTTCTCGGCCGCCAAGCCTTCGGCGTGCGCGGTGAGGTCACGCCGAAGGTGTGACCAGCACAGCTGGCGGCGCGCGAGCGGCGGGTGCGCATAGGCCCACCAGCGGTCGGAGGTCACGATCCCCGCATGGCCTTTCAGCAGCTGCTTGGCGTGATCCTCGTGCCGGTCCGGGGCGAGGTGGAAGAAGGCGTGGCGGCCGGTGAACATGCCCCACAGCGCGCGGCGCTGCCCGGCGGTGCGCTAGCCGGTCTCGTCCATGTTCAAGCTCTCATTGGCACGCACGCACTCCCCCAGCTGCTGGTAGGGCTCCGCGAGAGCCTGGCCGGTGCGCTGCAGGATCGCCTCGACCGTGCCCGCGCACAGCCGCGCACCGAAGAGCTCTTCGCCGAGCTCAACGACATCACGACGACTGACGCGGTTGCGTACAGACAGCACCGCCACGGCTGCTTCAAAACGCGGGCCGAACGCGCTGCTTGCGATATCCGCCCTGCACACGACCAGAGCGATCCTTTCCCCGCACAGGCCGCCGCTTGCCCGGCGGATCCGAGCTTGGTGGCAACGAGGAGTTACGAGAACTCTTCGCGAGCTCGCGCTCCAACTTCTCCACCCGCGCCTCGAGCTGCTGGATACGGCGATCCATCGCCAGCAGAACCTCGACTACCGCCTCACGCCCCGCGTCATAGATCGCCTCCGCCTCCGCGCGCTCCACACCCCCAAGTTCGACGAAGCAGAGCTATGTCCCCCCACCCCACTGAACGCTTACCGATTTCCAGCGGTTTTGTGGCTGCTCTGCTGCGTACATCTAGATCCGGCGAGTGGGGTCAGAGACATAGGCACATGTTCCTCTCCGCAGCAGATACGTTCTAGATAACCGCTTCCCATTTTCGGTGTGGCGGCACTGCAGGCGCCGGAAAATGTTTCTGACCCCCCAGGATCGGAATGCTGGCCTCTGCTCGTCAAATCATGATAAAGGAGACAGACAGAATGACACGTATCAAGTTGGTAGGGCTTTGCCTAGTCGCCGTATTTGCGTTCGGCGCCGTGGCCGTCGCCGAGGCGTCGGCGGCTGAAGAGATCTACAAGGTGGAAGAAAAAAAACTGGAAGCCGGCGAAAAGAAGGAAATCACCTCGAAAGCCAAGACGGAATTCACGCTCACAGGCGAAGAAACCATCCTTGGGGCCAAAGTTAAAGCGATCACCAAATGCAAAAAGCTCAAACTAAACGCCGCTGAAAAACCGGTGATCGTGGGCGGCACGCCGGGCACGTCCGAAAAAGAGAAGATTGAATTCGAAGAATGTACGGCCACCCTCGGTGGGTCGAAATGCGAAAAAGTGTCGATTGAAAGTGCTTCGACGAACAACGAAATCGTAACGATTGTGCTACCGTCAGGCAAAGCCGGCGATTTAGGTATTCTGTTCACACCTGCGACTGGCAAAGTATTCACAACCGTCAAACTGACCAAATGTGGCATCTTTGGTAGCCACGAAGCGAAAGTAGAAGGCACCTCTGCTGCGTTGGCTAGCACCGGAGAAGCGGTCGTAGGAACGCTGACTTACAGCGAAGCCGAAGAAATCACAAAGATCAAGAAATCAAACGGCACGGAAGAAACGACCGGCCTGAAATTTGCCGGCAACCCGTCCAAAATCAATGGCGTAGCCGAAGTCGAACTGGTCAGCAAAGAAAAATGGAGCGTCTTCTAGGTCTCGTAGTGCACGATGCCAGGTGAGTAATTGCGTGGGGTCGCGTCCTCGGTGGCGTGGCCCCACGCGCCTATAGGGAGCAAAGGAGTCGAGCATGAGGCGTACCGGATTGGTCGGGCTCTGTCTGGTCGCGGCGTTTGCGATCGGGTCCGCGGGGGCCACGCAGGCGCTTGCCGCCGAATATATCTACAGGGTGGAAGGCAAAAAATTGGGAGCCGGCGCGACGAGGGAACTCACCGCAAAAGCCAGAACCGAATTCATTGTCAAGGATGTGGGGTCGAAAGCAGAAGTGAAGTGCAAGAAAGTCAAACTAAACGCCGCTGAGAAGCCTGTGATCGTTGGCGGGACGCCAGGCACGTCTGAAAAAGAGAGCTTTGAATTCGAAGAATGCTCGGCCACGCTGGAGGGAGCGAAATGCTCGTCGGCGACGGTCGAAACCGCCGTATTGAACAACGAATTGGTCACGGTGGTCAAACCGGCGGGGGAGAAAGGCGATCTGGGGTTTCTGTTCACGCCGGCTTCCGGCAAAATATTCATGACGATCAAATTGAAAAGCTGTGGGATTTTCGGTAGTCAGGAAGTGAAAGCGGAAGGGACATCCACCGCATTGGTATCGCTGCCGCAGAAAACGGAAACGGCTGCGGTGATCCTGGTTTGGAGCGAAAGCGAACCGATCACCGAAATCATGAAACAGAACGGAGTCACCGAAAAAACCGGACTCGCGAGCTTGACGCTCAATGGCGAAGTCGAACTCGAACTGGTGTCCAAAGAAAAGTGGGGTGTATTCTAACGCGGGGTCGGCAAAGACGCGGCGCTGCCGGACGCAGCTGCGGTTGCGCGCCGCACCGCCTGTCCGCCACGCAGGTCATCATGGAGGGGCAATGCCCACCGCGACCTCGAAGTCCGCCCCGGTGCAGTCGCGCGCTGGCGACGACGCCGAAATCGCGCCGCGCGCATTCGCCTCCACACGTGCTCTCAGCCGCCATGAGCTGCGGGAAGCACGGGTGCGCTCCGTAAAGCCCAGTCGCCTGGGGGAGCCGCTGGATCTCCCCGCCGGCAAGCTCGCAGACGGGCTGCGCACGCTCGGCATCGAGACCGTGAGAGCGCTGCTGGAGCACCTGCCGCGCGATCGCCGCGAGGCGCGCGCGATCGCCCAGTTGCGTCCGGGCGAGCGGGCGACCGTGGCGGTCGAGGTCGAGGCGATCGCCGCGCGGTCGGTGCGCCGCCGTGGGATGCGTCCTCTGGTCGAGGCGACCGTGTTCGACGAGACCGGCGCGATGGGCGCGGCCTTCTTCAACCAGCCATGGCTGGTGGATCGCTACCGCCCCGGAACGCGCTTGCTGCTGCACGGCAAGGCACAGTCGGGGGGACGCTTCGCCGTCACCCACCACGCTCCGGGCGGGGAGCTCGCGGGCGCGCAGGCGGCGGGGGAGATCGCGCACTACCCGGCCACGGTGGGGGTCAGCTCCACGCAGATCGCGGCGCTCGTGCGCGAGCATCGCGGCGCGCTTGCCGATGTGGCCGAGCCGCTGCCGGCGAGGATGCGCGCCGCCGAGCGCCTGCCCGATCGCGCGGGGGCCTTGGCGGCGGTGCACTTTCCGCGCAGCGGCGAGGAGGCCGAGGTGGGGCGCGCGCGGTTGGCGTTCGAGGAGCTGTTGTTGATGCAGCTGGGGCTGCTGCGCCGCCGGGTGCTGCGCGGGTCGGGCAGCGCGGTGGCGCTGACGGGCGCCCACCAGCTGACCACGCGTTGGCTGCAGGAGCTGCTGCCGTTCGCGCTCACCGCCGACCAGGCCGCGGCGATCGCGACGCTCGACGCCGACCTCGGGCGCGCGCGCCCGATGCAGCGCCTGCTGATGGGGGAGGTTGGCTCGGGCAAGACCGTGGTGGCGCTGTACGCGCTGCTGCGCGCGGTCGAGCACGGCATGCAGGGGGCGTTGATGGCGCCGACGGAGACGCTCGCCGAGCAGCACTTCGCCACGTTGCAGGCGCTCGTCCCCGAGGGGCTGCTGCCATCCGCGCTGCTGACCGGCTCGACCCCAGCGCGCCGTCGCGCCGATCTGCTCGGCAAGCTCGCCACCGGCGAGCTGAAGCTGGTGGTGGGCACGCACGCGTTGATCGAGGACGACGTCGTCTTCGACCGCCTCGCGGTGGCGGTGGTGGACGAGCAGCACCGCTTCGGCGTCCGCCAGCGCGCGGCGCTGGATCGCAAGGGGCCCCCCATCACAGCCGGTTCGGCCAACAAGAGCCCATCCGCCTCGTCCCCACCGTGGGGGGCGGTTCGCCTCGCCCCCCACGTGCTGCACATGACGGCGACGCCGATCCCGCGCACGCTGGCGCTCACCGAGTACGGCGACCTCGACGTAACACGTCTGCGCGAGCTGCCCCGGGGCCGGCTGCCGATCGCCACGCATGTGGCGGCGAGTGCGGCCGAGCGGGCGCGCGCGTACGAGCGAATTCGCGAGGAGCTGCGCGCCGGGCGCCAGGCGTATGTGGTGTGCCCACTGGTCGAGGAATCCCAGGAGCTCGAGGCACGCGCGGCGACCGCCGAGTACGAGCGCCTGCGTACCGGCGAGCTGCGCGAGTTTCGCCTGGAGCTGTTGCACGGCCAGCTGCGCCCCAAGGACAAGCGCGCGGCGATGGCGAGGTTTGCGGCTGGCGCGGCGGACGTGCTGGTGGCGACGACCGTGATCGAGGTGGGGATCGACGTGCCCAACGCCACCGTGATGCTGGTCGAGAACGCCGAGCGCTACGGGATCTCCCAGCTGCACCAGCTGCGCGGGCGGATCGGCCGCGGCGAGCACCCCTCGGTGTGCCTGCTGCTCGGTCCCCGCAACGCGCGCCGGCTGCGCGCGCTGGCGGAGCACGGCGACGGCTTCGAGCTTGCCGAGATCGACCTGGAGCTGCGTGGCGAGGGCGAGCTCGCGGGCACCCGCCAGCACGGTCAGACCGAGCCGCGGGTGGCGGTGCTGCCGCAGGACGGGGCGCTGCTGGAACGCGCCCGCGTGTGGGCCGAGCGGCTGCTCGCCGTCGATCCCGCGCTGGCCGCCCCCGAGCACGCGCCGCTGGGCGAGGCGCTCGAGCGCGCGCTGGGCGAGGAGGCGCGCGAGCCGTTGCGGGCGTAAGAGCGTCTTGCAAAGAGACCGGCACGCCCGGGCGGCCTCCGGCACCGGGACGTGCCGCTTATTTTCAAAGACCTCCCAAGTGGGCGATGATCTCGCTGTGCGGGTGATCGCGGGCAAGTACGGCGGCAGGCGGCTGCGGGCGCCGCGCGGCAGGGCGACGCGGCCAACCTCGGATCGCGTCAGGGAGGCGCTCTTCTCGATGCTGGGTGGACCGATGTCGGCGGGCTCGGGGGGAGACACCGGGCCGGAGGCGGCGGTGGGGCTCCAGGGCGCGGTGGTGCTGGACCTGTTCGCCGGCACCGGCGCGCTGGCGATCGAGGCGCTCTCACGAGGCGCCGAGAGGGCGGTGCTGGTCGAGCGCGACCCCCGGGCGCTGGAGGTCCTCAAGGCGAATCTGGCCGAGTTGGGACTCGGGCCGCAGGAGGCGCAGGTGCGGCGCGCCGACGCGCTGGCGGCGCTGCGCAACGCACGCGAGCGCGCTGAGACATACGATCTTGTCTTCGTCGATCCGCCCTACCGACATGCGGGTGTGCTGGGGCGTGAGCTGGAGGCGGCACTGCCGCCGCTGCTCGCGCCACGGGCGCGCGTGGTGACGGAGAGCGATCGGCGCACCGAGCTACCGCTGCGATCTCCGCTGCTGGAGGTGGAGGCACAGCGGCGCTACGGAGACACCGTGATCACCATTCAACGCCGAAGATGAGCCTCGACAAGTCAATAGCCGTCTGTCCGGGCTCCTACGACCCGGTGACCAACGGCCACCTCGACGTGATCCGGCGTGCGGCCGAGCTGTACGACCAGGTGGTCGTCGCGGTCGTGAGGCGCTCGGTGCGCAAGAACGCGACGCTGTTCGACATCGAGGAGCGGGTGGGGTTCATCGAACGCGCCACAGCCAAGCTGCCAGGTGTGCGCGTCGAGCCGTTCAGCAACCTCGTGGTGGAGTTCGCGCGCAGCGTGGGGGCGAAGGCGATCGTCAAGGGGTTGCGGGCGATCTCCGACTTCGAGTACGAGCTGGAGCTGCACCAGCTCAACCGCCGGCAGGACCCGGAGATCGAGTCCGTGTACCTGATGTCGAGCTCGCAGTACAGTTTCCTGTCATCGAGCGGCGTCAAGGAGCTGGCCACGTTCGGGGGTCGGATCGACGATCTGGTCCCGGCGGAGGTGGCCGCGCGGTTGCAGGAAGAGCTGCGGCGCTGACGAACTGGATGTGAGGCGTGATGTGCAACCTTGATATACAGACCGCGGGGCCGGACGCCCCGCGTAGGTGACCTGTTATGGACGTTTTGGTGCTGATAGACAAGCTGGACGACTTGGTGCACAACGCCAAGACGGTGCCGATGACCGACCAGGTGCGGGTCAACAAGGAGGAGATCTACGACATCCTCGACCAGATGCGCGCGACGATCCCCGAGGAGATCAAGCAGGCGCGGTGGATCGTCAAGGAGCGCCAGGAGATGCTGGCTGAGGCCAA
The DNA here is from genome assembly GCA_963844585.1 of uncultured Solirubrobacterales bacterium. GTDB lineage: Bacteria > Actinomycetota > Thermoleophilia > Solirubrobacterales > Solirubrobacteraceae > Palsa-744. The sequence continues at coordinate 42,391 of CAWJOV010000005.1, forward strand.
GCGCGAGGCCGAGAAAATCGTCAAAGAGGCGCGCGAGCGCCAGGAGCGACTGGTCGGCGAGGAGGAGGTCACCAAGCAGGCTGAGCGCATGGCGGAGGACATCGTCGAGGACGCTCGTGCCCGCGAGCGCGAGATCCGCCTCGGCGCCGAGGACTACGCCGACGAGATCCTCAGCACGCTGGAGGTCAACCTCTCGAAGATCATCAGCGCCGTGGGACGCGGCCGCGAGCGATTGCAGGGCAAGGACGAACCCGCAGAAGTGTCGTAGTCGGGTAGTTTTGCCGTATGAGCTCATCGCTTGAGCACCGCTTGGAGGTCGCCCGCGCGCTGCTGGGCACCGGCATGTTGGGCATCGAGCGCCCGGACAGGGTCGCCCGGGCGCTCACGACGCTGCGTCGTTGGGGTTCGAGCTCGGCGGCCGCGTACACGATCTCGGCGATCCGCTATCCGAAGCGGCTGGCGATCGTCAACGAGCGCGGCGCGCTGACGTTCGCGGAGGTGGACGCGCGCACGAACGCGCTGGCGCGGGCGCTACGCGCGGCGGGCGTGGGGGAGCAGGATGGGGTGGCGCTGATGTGCCGCAACCACCGCGGCTTCGTCGAGGCGACCGTGGCCTGCGCGAAGCTGGGGGCGAGCATGCTGTACCTCAACACGGCGTTCGCAGGCCCGCAGATCGCAGACGTGCTGCGCCGCGAGGGCCCGGTGGCAGTGATCTACGACGAGGAGTTCGAGGAGCTCGTGCACGAGGGCTCGCAGGGAATGCGGCGCTTCGTGAGCTGGCGCGAGCCAAGTGGGGGGGACGGCGCCGGAGGCAGGGATCCATGGGTGGAGGAGCTGATCGCGCGCGGGGACCAATCGCCGCTGCGGCCGCCGACGGAGACGGGCCGCGTGGTGATCCTCACGTCGGGCACCACCGGCACGCCGAAGGGCGCGAAACGAAAACAGCCCGACTCGCTGGAGCCGGCGGCGGCGCTGTTCTCGAAGATCCCGCTGAAAGCGCGCGAGACGACCGTGATCGCGGCGCCGATGTTCCACTCGTGGGGGTATGGGCACTTCACGCTGGCACTGCCGCTGGCCTCGACGCTGGTGCTGCGGCGGCGCTTCGATCCCGAGCAGACGCTGGCCGACGTGGCGCGCCACCGCGCAACCGCGCTCGCCGCGGTGCCGGTGATGCTGCAGCGGATCATGGAGCTTCCACGGGAAACGCTCGAACGCTACGACACCTCCGCGCTGCGGATCATCTCAACCTCGGGCTCGGTGCTCCCCGGTGAGCTGGCGGCACAGGTGATGGACACGTTCGGGGAGGTGCTCTACGACCTGTATGGCTCCACCGAGGTCGCGTGGGCGACGATCGCCACCCCGCAGGACCTGCGCGCCGCCCCGGGCACGGCCGGCCGCCCACCGCTGGGAACCGTGGTGAAGATCCTCGACGCCGAGGGGCGGGAGCTGGCGCAGGGACAGCGGGGGCGGATCTTCGCCGCCAACGAGATGGTGTTCGACGGCTACACCGGGGGCGGGGGCAAGGAGATCGTGCGCGGGCTGATGAGCACGGGCGACATGGGCCACATCGATGCGGGGGGACGCCTGTTCGTGGACGGCCGCGACGACGAGATGATCATCTCGGGTGGCGAGAACGTGTTCCCGCGCGAGGTCGAGGACCTGCTGGCCAAGCACCCCCAGATCGAAGAGGCCGCCGTGGTCGGCGTGGAGGACGAGAAGTTCGGCCAGCGGCTGAAGGCGTTCGTGGTGGTGCGCGAAGACGCCAAGCTGACCGAGGAGGCGGTGAAGGAGTACGTCAAGGACAACCTCGCCCGCTACAAGGTGCCGCGCGAGGTCGTCTTCCTCGAAGCGCTGCCGCGCAACGCGACGGGCAAGGTGCTCAAGCGGGAGCTGGTCGCCACGCCGACTGAGTGAGCCCCGGCCGGGCCTCGCTAGCCTGGAGACAGTGCCCGCGCTGACCGACAAGCTCGACCTGGAGAGCCTGCATCTCAGCGCCGGCGAGGGGCGGCGCGTGGAGCTGGCCGTCGAGATCGAGCCGCTGATGTTGGGGGGCGAGCGCTATGTCATCCAGCCGCCCCATCCCGAGGTGATATTGGACGTCTCGCGCATGGTCGGCCACGGGTATGCGCTGCGGCTGCGCTTCACCGCGGCGTTGGCGGGGCCGTGCATGCGTTGTCTGGTGGGGGCGGCTCCCGAGGTGGAGGTGGACGCGCGCGAGGTGGACCGCCCGGGAGGGGGCGAGGAGCTGTCGAGCCCCTACATCCGCGGGGAGACACTCGACCTCGCGGCGTGGGCCCACGATGCGCTGGCGCTGAGCGCCCCCACACAGGTCCTGTGTCGCGCCGACTGCGCCGGCCTCTGCCCGGTGTGCGCCGCCGACCTGAACGAGGCTGGTCCGGAGCACCACCACGAACGCGAGCCCGACCAGCGCTGGGCGAAGCTGCGCGAGCTGAAGCTGGAGTAGCCATTGGTTGGCAAGCGCACCTGTGCACGCGCCAGCTTGCTTGCGCCGTGGCTGCTAGCCTTTCCGGATCGATGGCCGTCCCCAAGCAGAAGCAGTCGCATAGCCGCACCGCCAAGCGTCGTGCGCAGCACAAGATCGTCGCGCCCGCGCTGAGCGTTTGCCCGCGCTGTCACAGCCCGCGCCGCCCGCATCGGGTGTGCGGAGTGTGTGGCACCTACGCCGGCCGTGAGGTCGCCGTGCCGGTCGAGCACGCCGAGGAGCACGACCACGACCACTGATTCGCCGGTGGTCGCAGTCGACGCCAACGGCGCCGACCGCGGACCGGCGGAGGTGGCGGCGGGCGCGGCGCTCGCCGCGCGGCAGGGCGCGCGCGTGCTGCTGTTCGGTCCGCTGGCCGCGATCGGCGCCGGATTGGCGGAGCTCGGTACCCCACCTGTGGCGGAGATCGGTGCCTCGCTCGCGGGTGTCGAGCTCGTCGATGCGCCGCTGTCGATCGCCAAGAGTCCCGACCCAGCGCGCGCCGCGCGCGCGAGCCCCGAGGCCTCGATCGTGCAGGCCGCGCGAGCGGTGGCGGAGGGCCGCGCACAGGCGCTGGTGTGCGCAGGCGGCACCGGCGCGGCGCTGGCGGCGGGCCTCTTCAACATCAAGCGCGCCCGTGGCATCCATCGCCCAGCACTGGCGCTGGCGCTGCCCGTGCCCGGTCATCCGGTGACACTGCTCGACGTGGGTGCCAACGCGCAGGCGCGGGAGGAGCACCTCGTGCAGTTCGCGTTCATGGGGGCGGCGCTCGCGCGGGTGGTGCTCGACGTGCGGCGCCCCCGGGTGGGCTTGCTGTCAAACGGCGAGGAGCAGGGGCGCGGCAGCCCGCTGGTGGTGGCCGCGCGCGCCCAACTCGCCGAGCACCTCGCCGCCGTGGCCGAGGGTGCGTCGGGAGGGGGTGACTCGTACCTCGAGCCGGTAGGCGCCGTCGAGGGTGGCGACGCACTTCCCTTCGAGTTCGTCGGCAACGTCGAGGGCGGCGATCTGACGAGCGGAGCCGCTGACGTGATCGTCGCCGACGGCTTCACCGGCAACGTCGCGCTGAAGGTGATGGAGGGGGTCTCGCAGACGATGCTGCGGTCGATCCGCGACGCTGCGCTCTCCACATCCCGCGCGAAGCTCGGCGGTGCGCTGCTGCGTCCGGCGCTGCGCGCGTTCCGCGATGAGATCGACCCCGAGGGCCAGGGCGGCGCCTACCTGCTGGGGCTGCGCCGGCTGGGTGTCGTGCCGCATGGGAGCTTCAGCCGTCACGGCTTCGCGCAGGCGATCCTGAGGGCCGCGCGCGGTGCGCAGGAGGATCTCGTGGGGCGCACCCACGCCACGCTGGAGCAGGCCGGGGCGCTGCGCACTGCCCCCAGCCGTTCCGAGGACCAGTGAGTGCTCGTGTCCGCCGCGAGGGCGTGGCGGGACCGGGTACGCGGCCGGGGCCGGTGTTGGGGGGCCGCCATCCGCGCGGGGCGGTAGCCTCCACGAGAGATGACCCGCGAACAGGTATACGAGCTGATCCGCGACCACCTCGCCGACGAGCTCGAGATCGACCCCGATGAGATCGGGGAGGAGAGCCGCTTCAAGGAGGACCTCGAGGCCGATTCCCTCGATCTGTACACGCTCGTGCAGGAGCTCGAGGACACCTACGGCGTGCAGATCTCCGACGAGCAGGCCGTCGAGATCAGGACGGTGGGGCAGGCGGTGGACTTCGTGCTGGCGCAAGCCCCCGCCGAGGTTTGATGCGCGCGGATGAAGCTGCTGAACGCGCTCTTGGAGGAGCTTCCCGAGGAGCTGTCTCGACAGGTTTTCACGCACGCCTCGTGGAGCGAGCGGCGCAGCGACTCCTACGTGCGCCTCGCCTTCCTGGGCGACTCGGTGCTGGGGCTGGCGGTCACCGCTCATCTCTACCCGCGCCTGGAGGCCGAGCGCTTCGGGGCGGGGCGGCTGACGAAGATTCGCGCTCAGGCGGTCTCCGGGCCCTCCTGCCGGGCCGTCGCCGAGCGCCTGAGGGTGCCGGAGCGGCTGCGCGCCGCGGCGCCGGCGGGGGTGCAGGAGAACGCGGTACTGCTCGGCACCACCGAGCGGGTGCTGGCGTCGGTAATCGAGGCGGTGATCGGCGGCTGCTATCTGCAGTTCGGCTACGAGCGCACCGCCGAAGCGGTGGTCGAGGCGTTTCGGCTCGAGATCGAGCAGGCGTTGGAGCACCCCGTGGACTTCAAGTCCACGCTGCAGGAGCTTTTGGCGCAGCGCGGGGAGCTGGTCACCTACGAGGTGATCGCCGAGCACGGGCCCCCGCACGAGCGCACCTTCGAGGTGGCCGCCTCGGTGGATGGCCGCCCGCTCGGCAGCGGCCAGGGGCGCAGCAAGAAGCACGCCGAGCAGCAGGCCGCACGCCAGGCCGTGGAGAAACTGCAGGCATGAGCCCATGTATTTGAAATCGCTCACGCTGAAGGGCTTCAAGTCCTTCCCCGACCGCACCCGTCTCGATTTCGGGCCCGGCGTCTCCGTCGTGGTCGGGCCCAACGGGTCGGGCAAGTCCAACATCACCGACGCGGTGCTGTGGGCGATGGGCGAGCAGTCTCCGCTGGCGGTGCGCGGGCAGTCGATGCAAGACGTGATCTTCGGCGGCGGCCGTGGCGTGCAGGCCCGCAGCGCGGCGGAGGTCGAGATCGTGCTCGACAACTCCGACGGCACCGTCGCGCTGCCGCTCGGCGAGATCTCGATCCTGCGCCGCCTGCATCGCTCCGGCGAGGGCGAATACCGTCTCAACGGCGCCCGGTGCCGGCTGGTGGACGTGATCGAGGTGCTCTCCGACACGGGCCTCGGAAAGGAGACCCACTCGGTCATCTCCCAGGGCCGCGTCGATGCGATCGTCAACTCCAAGCCCCGTGACCGCCGCCTCTTGATCGAGGAGGCCGCCGGCCTCGGCAAGCACCGCAAGCGCCGCCGCCGCGCCCAGCTGAAGCTCGAACGCACCCAGGACAACCTCGACCGGGCGCTGGACGTGGAGCGCGAGGCCCGCTCGCGGTTGCGGCCGCTCAAGCGTCAGGCCGAGGCCGCCGAGCTGCACCAGCGCCTCGAGCGCCAGATGCTCGAAGCGCGCCTGCAACTGGCGCGCGAGGCGCTGCGCGTCCGCCGTTTGGAGCTCGCCGAGGCCGAGACCCTGGTGCAAGCGGCGCGTGCCGCGCGGGCGGAGGTCGAAGGCGGTCTGCAGGAGGTCGTCGTGCGCCGCGGCCTCGCCGAGCGGGCGCTCGCGGAGCGCTCCGAGCGCCACGATGAGTTCTCGCGGCGCGCGTTGCATGCCGGCGCGGCTGCCGAGCGGCTGCAGCTGCGCGGCGAGCAGGCATCCACCACGGCCGCCGGCCTGGCCGAGCGAATCCTGCGCTCCACGCATGAGATCGAGCTGCTGGAAGAGGCGTCCGCGGAGGGGGAGGGCAGGCCTCTCGACGCCGATGACAACCAAGCGGGTGCACACAGCCCGGAGGGCCAGGTTGGCCAGCGCACCGGCGCGATCGAACAGGAGCTTGCCGAGCTGGAGCACGAGCGCGAGCAACAGCTGGAGCACGAGCTCGCCGAGCTGGAGCAGGCCCGCGAGGAGGCGGCCGCCGAGGTTGCCGAGCTCGACGCCGCGCTCGCCGAGGCCCGCGAGGCGCGCGAGGAGGCCGATGAGCAGGCCGAGGAGTCCCGCGGCGCTCTACGCGAGGCCGAGCGCGCGGTCGAGGCCGCGCGTCGCGACGCCGCCCGGGTGGGCTCCGAGCTGGCGGCCGTCAACCAGTTCCTGCGTACCTCATCCGCGGTCGGCGGGGCGGCCGATGGCAAATACGGAGACGGCGCCTCCGGCGATGGCACCCCGCGCGCGCTGAGCGAGGCGCTGCGCGTTACACCAGGCTACGAGCTGGCCCTCGCCGCCGCTCTCGGCGGGCGCCTCGACGCGGCGCTCGTACCCGACCTGGCCGGCGCCGCGGCGCTGCTCGATCGCGCCGGGCCCGACGGTGCCACGGCGCTGCTGGCCGAGCGGCGCTCGCCCGATACCGAGACCGGCGGGGCGTCCGCGCCTCCCGCTCCCGGCGCTCGACCCCTGATCGAGCTGGTGGACGGGCCCGCTCCGGTGCTCGCGCTCGCGCGACGGTTGCTCGCCGACGCGTGGGTGCTGGAGCGCTTGGAGGATCTACCCGACGACTTCACCGGCGTAGCCGTCACCCAACACGGGCGCGTATGGTTTGCCGCCGCCGGCGAGGTGCGCCAAATTGCCGAGGGGGGCTCCGAGCGGGTGCTCGCCCGCCGCAACGAGCGCGAGCAGCTGATCGTCGCTTCCGAGCAGGCGGCCGCTGCCGAGCACGCCGCGCGCACCGCCGCCGAGCAGACCCAGGAGGCCGCCGCCGCCGTGGATCTCACGCGCGAAGAGGCCGACGGCGCTCTGCGTGAGGCCGTGCGCGACCACGCCCGCGCGCTCGAGCAGGAGCGTCACACCGGCTGGCTGATCGAGCAGCGCCGAGCTGCCCCGGAGCAGGGGCCGCTCGCGGTTCGCCGCGCGCAACTGGAGGGCGAGCTCGCTGCCGAGCGGCGCGCCGCCGAGCGCCTCGCTCGCGAACAGGCCGAGCGCCTGGCGCGCCTGTCGCGCTTGCATGCCCAGCACGCCGCTGACACCGCGCTCGCGCCGCTCGCCGAACGACTCGCGGTCGCGTTGCGCGCCGCCGGGGAGGCGGTCCTCGCACGCGCCACCGAGCTTCAGCGGGAGCTTGACAGCTACCGCGCGGCCGGTGAGGAGATGGCGGCCGAGCTGCGCGCGTGTGCTGCCCGGGAGGCCGAGATTCAGGCGCGCCTGCGTGCCCAGGGCGAGGCCGTCACCGTTGCCGAGGTGGCGGCGCAGCGTCTGCGCGATCACACCGAGGAGGCCGTGTTGGAGCTGCGCTCCGTGCGCGAGCAGCTGGAGCTGCCGGCCGCCACGGGCCAGTCGGTGGAGGAGGAGTCGGGGGATGTGGAGGGGGCCACGTCTGCGGAGGGGGAGGCTGCGCCGGCGGAGCAGGCAGCGTCCGTGGAGGGGGAGGCTGCGCCAGCAGCCGAGGCAGCGCCGGTAGAGGGAGAGGCAACGCCCGCGGAAGAAGAGGCAGCGTTCGTGAATGGGGAGGCTGCGCCTGCGGAGGGGAAGGCCATCCCCGCGTCGGCGGGCGAGACAGAGGGCGGGGCGGCCGAGCCCGGGCAGGCCGGAGAGGGCATCGACTCGCTCGAGGATGGAGATCTCGAGCCCTTGGACGCGGAGCAGGTGCAGATGCTCACCGCCCGTCTGGAGCGCCTGCGCCGCCGCCGCGAGCAGCTGGGCCCCGTCAACCCGCTCGCCAAAGAGGAGTACGCCGAGGCGCTCGCCCACGTCGAGGAGCTCGAGTCCCGCCGCAGCGACCTGGAGACCGCGCTGCGCGAGCTGCGCACCCTGATCCGCGACACCGACCGTCAGATCCACGAGACCTTCCGCGCCACCTTCGAGGCCGCGGCCCGCAACTTCGAGGAGCTCGCACGCGACCTCTTCCCTGGCGGTGGCGGTGAGCTACGGCTGGTCAAGGACGCGCTCGCACCCCGGCCGGTGCTGGGCGGACAGCCGCTGCCCGGCGCCACCGCTGCGGGTGGGGGCGGGGAGCGCGACGGGGAGGCCGCCGCGGAGCGCGAGGAGCAGGGAGCCGCAATCGGGCGCGCCGCAGCTGAGCGCGGGGACGGTGGCGAGCGGGCGGGCAGCGATACGCTCGATCGCGCCGACTCGGGATATGACTCCGACGAGGACCGATCGGAGATCGGCCAGCAGGGGGTCGAGATCGAGATCACCCCCGCCGGCAAGTCCACCAAGCGCCTCTCGCTGCTCTCCGGTGGAGAGAAGTCGATGACCGCGCTCGCCTTTCTGTTTGCCGTGTTCCTCGCGCGCCCCTGCCCCTTCTACATCATGGACGAGGTCGAGGCCGCGCTCGACGACCTCAACCTCGAGCGCTTCCTGTCGCTGTTGCGTCGTTACGCCAATCGTGCTCAGTTCATCGTGATCACCCACCAGAAGCGCACGATGGAGGCCGCCGACTGGCTGTACGGGGTGTCGATGGCGGGCAACGGCGTCTCCAAGGTGCTCTCCCGACGACTGCCGCCGGCAGCGCAGGTGCCTGCCGATGCGGAGTCTGCGTCCGTCTCTCAACCGACACCCGCAGCGTCGCCGGCGTCGCCGCATCAGACGGAAGCCGAGGTTGTCGACGCCGTCGAACATGGCGACCAGGGGGAGGGGCTCGCCGAGATGAACGAGACGAACGAGACGAGCGAGGCCACCGGCGCCGCCGAGATGTCTCATCTCGCCGAGGTTGCCTAGCACTGGTATCGTCGCGCGGCCGTGCCACGCGACTGGAGCGACCTATTCATCACCGGCGAGCAGGATGTCACCGGTGCCGAGAGCAGCGGTGAGAGTCGCGAGCGCCGCGGTTTCTTCCGTCGTCTGCGCGAGAACCTCGCCAAGACCCGCCAGGCGCTCGGCGGCGAGATCCAGGCCACGCTCTTCCAAACCCTCGACGAGCACACCTGGGAGCGCCTGGAGGAGGCGCTGATCATGGCCGACGTCGGCGCCTCCGCGACCGCAGCGGTGGTGCAGACCCTAGAAGGCGAGGCGCTCGAGGGCGGGCTGAGCGGGGGCGAGGCGCTCTCGGAGCGGTTGATCGCGTTGCTCGCCGACACCGCGCGGGTGGGGGAGGGGCGGATCGACATCCGCGCCCACCCCACCGTGATCCTCGCGGTGGGCGTCAATGGCACCGGCAAGACCACGACGATCGGCAAGCTCGCCTGGCACCTGCGCCAGGAGCTGGGACGCACCGTGCTGCTGGCGGCGGCCGACACCTTCCGTGCCGCCGCGACCGAGCAGCTCGAGGGGTGGGCGCAGCGTGCGGGCTGCGAGATCGTCACCGGCCCCGAAGGCTCCGATCCCGGCGCGGTCGCGTTCGAGGCCGTTGCCCGCGCGCGCAGCGAGGACCTTGATGTGGTGATCGTGGACACCGCCGGACGCCTGCACACACAGGACGACCTGATGGCCGAGCTCGCCAAGGTACGCCGCGTGATCGCGCGTCAACTCGAGGGGGCGCCGCACGAGACGCTGCTCACGGTCGACGCGACCACCGGCCAGAACGGGCTGCGCCAGGCGCGCGTCTTCGCCGAGTCCGCGCAGGTTGGCGGCATCGTGCTCACCAAGCTCGACGGCACCGCCCGCGGGGGCATCGCGCTGGCGATCGCACGCGAGCTGGGCATTCCGGTAAAGCTGATCGGCGTCGGCGAGTCGCTGGAGGACCTGCGGCCGTTCGATCCTGAGGAGTTCTCGCGCGCGCTGATCGCCGAGTAGCGCCGCGTTGGGCCGCAAACCGCCCGCGCGGTGCGATAATCGGACTATGGACGCGTGGATCTTGTGGACTGTGGCGGCCTGTGTGCTGGGTGCGGGAGAGCTGCACACCGGCGGGTTCTTCCTCGCGCCGTTCGCGATCGGCGCGCTGATCGCGGCACTCGTGAGCCTCGCCGGACTTGGTCTCCCGCTGGCGCTCGTCGTCTTCCTGGTCGCCTCGTTGCTGGTGCTGCTCACCCTGCGTCCTCTCGCCCGGCGTCACCTGCAGCACCCGCCCCGGATCCGCACCGGCGCGGCGGCGCTGATTGGATGCGATGCGGTCGTGCTCGAGCGGATCGCCAACGAGGAGGGCGTGGGCTGCGTACGGATCGGGGGCGAGGTGTGGACGGCACGCAGCTATGCCGAGGACGAGGTGATTCCCGCCGGCGAGCGCGTGCAGGTCGTGGAGATACGCGGGGCCACAGCGCTTGTGATGCACTGACATTGACTGAGGCCATGGAACGCTCTCTGAAGCACCAAAAACGGGACACTTCAGGGACCGACACCATGGAACGCGCCGAGGCACTGAACCCAACAGGTATTGGAAAGGCAAGGGAGCTCCCCACATGGTCGCCATCATCGTCGTAGTCGTGGTCGTGTTGTTCGCGCTGGTCGTGGCGGCACGCACGATTCGCGTCATCCCCCAGGCGCGCGCAGGCGTGGTCGAGCGCCTCGGCCGCTACAGCCGCACGCTGGAGCCCGGCCTCGCGATCGTCACGCCGTTCGTCGACCGCGTGAAGCCGCTGGTGGACCTGCGCGAGCAGGTGGTCAACTTCGCGCCGCAGTCGGTCATCTCCGAGGACAACGTGGTCGTGGGGATCGAGACGGTCCTGTACTTCACGATCACCGACCCGCGCTCGGCCACCTATGAAATCGCCAATCCGTTGCAGGCGATCGAGCAGCTCACGGTCACAACGCTGCGCAACGTGATCGGCGGGCTCACGCTCGAGGCCACGCTGACCGCCCGCGAGAACGTCAACACCGAGCTGCGCACGGTACTCGACGAGGCCACTGGCAAGTGGGGGATTCGCATCAACCGCGTGGAGATCAAGTCCGTTGACCCGCCGGCGGACATCCGCTCGGCGATGGAGAAGCAGATGCGCGCCGAGCGCGACCGCCGCGCCGCGATCCTCACCGCCGAAGGCGAGAAGCAGGCCCAGATCCTGACCGCGGAGGGCGAGCAGCAGGCCGCAGTGCTCACCGCGGAGGGCGCGCGCCAGGCCGCGATCCTGCGCGCCGAGGGCGAAGCGAAGGCGATCGACACCGTCTTCAAAGCGATCCACGAGGGCCGCCCCACGCGCGACCTGCTCAGCTACGAATACCTGCAGATGCTCCCCCAGCTCGCCGAAGGGGACGCCAACAAGGTGTTCGTCATTCCTTCCGAGTTCGCCCAGGCGTTCGGAGGCATCGGCGAGACGCTGGCTCGTCGGGTCCAGGAGGACTCCTCCGGCGAGAAGGACTGAGTCTCTCGATGTTCGACTCGCTCGCCGAGAAGCTCCAGGCCACGCTCTCGGACGTCCGTCAGCGAGGGACGCTAACCGAGCAGGACATCGACCGCGCGCTACGCGAGATCCGCCTCGCGTTGCTGGAGGCCGACGTCAACTTCAAGGTCGTCCGCCAATTCACCGCCGATGTGAAGGAGCGCTGCCTGGGGGCGGAGATCGTCGGCAGGCTCAACCCCGGCCAGCAGGTCGTGAAGATCGTCGCCGAGCAGCTCACCGAGCTGATGGGGGGGAGTCCGAGGAGCTGCGCTTCGCGCCCACCCCCCCCACCGTGATCCTGCTCGCCGGCCTGCAGGGCTCCGGGAAGACCACGGCCGCCGCGAAGCTCGCGCGCTACCTGCACGAGCACCACAAATCCTCGGTGGCGCTCGCCGCCTGCGACACCTACCGCCCCGCGGCGGTGGAGCAGCTCGTGAAGATGGGCGCCCGCGCCGGCGCGGCCGTGTATGAGCGGGGCACCGAGCCCGACCCTGTCGAGATCGCCACCTGGGCGCTGGGGCGCGCGCGGGAGGAGGGCAAGGACGTGCTGATCGTCGACACCTCCGGCCGGCTGCACGTCGATGAGCAGTTGATGGCGGAGCTGGTGCGCATCCATGCGGCCGTGACGCCCCGCGACACGCTGCTGGTCGTCAACGCGATGACCGGCCAGGACGCCGTCAACGTCGCCGAGCAGTTCGCCGCCGCCGTGCGGTTCGACGGGGTGGTGATGAGCAAGCTCGACGGCGACGCCCGCGGCGGCGCGGCGCTGTCGGTGAAGGCGGTCACCGGCCAGCCGATCCTGTTCGCCTCCACCGGCGAGCACCTCGAGCAGTTCGAGCGCTTCCACCCCGACCGCATGGCGCAGCGGATCCTCGGCATGGGCGACGTACTCAGCCTGATCGAGCAGGCCGAGCGCCAGTTCGACGAGCGCGACGCGGTGGAGTTGCAGCGCAAGCTGCGCCGCAACGAGTTCGGTCTCGACGACTTCCTCGATCAGCTAAAGGCCGTGCGTAAAATGGGCCCGCTCAGCAGCGTGCTCGGGATGATCCCCGGCCTCGGCGGCGCCCAGCTGCGCAACCTGAAAATGGATGAACGCGAGCTCGACCGCCTGCAGGCGATCATCCTCGCGATGACCCCCGAGGAGCGTCGCCGCCCCGAGCTGATCAAGGGCTCCCGACGACTGCGGATCGCGCGCGGCTCGGGCACCAACGTGCAGCAGGTCAGCCAGCTCGTCAAGCAGTTCGGCCAGATGCGCAAGGTGATGCGCCAGGTGGGCCGCGGCAAGATGCCGGATATCGGCGCGCTGATGCGCCAAGCACGCTGAACCGTCGGCGGGCACGCCGGACCAGCCGAACCCGCCCGTGGGTGCGCGCTGAGCCCAGCTGCGCTCGACCGGCTAAGCTCTTTCGTGTTCTAATTCAACAAACCGGTTCTACGCGGAACAAATCTGTTGAATGCAAACACTTTGTTGGCTCATGACTCAAAGACGCACAGATTCGCCCATACACCGAGAAAAAGATGATCGAGAGAGGCAACACGTGTCAGTAAGGCTCAGGCTCACACGAGTGGGCGGCAAGAAGGACCCGATCTGGCGAGTGGTCGTCGCCGACCAGCGCTCCCCGCGCGACGGGCGCGTGATCGAGACGATCGGCCAATACAACGCCCAAACCAACCCCTCGACGATCACGATCGACGAGGAGCGCGCCCGCAGCTGGCTGGCCCGCGGGGCGCAGCCATCGGACACCGTCCGCAAGCTGCTGCACACCCAGGGCATCGCCACCTAAGGCGAGAGCGGAAGGGCGCTCGAAAAAAATGGCGGCGGAGAGAGTTCAGGAGCTACTGATCTATCTAGCTCAGGGCTTGGTGGACGAGCCCGATGAGGTGTCGGTCGAGCGCTTCGAGGAGGACGACGGCACCGTCGTGCTGGAGCTGGCGGTGGCGCGCGATGACTACGGCAAGGTGATCGGTCGCGGCGGACGCACCGCCCAGGCGCTGCGCACCGTGGTGAGAGCCGCGGCGGCGGAGGACAAGCGCCGTGTGGTCGTCAACATCGTCGATTGACGCGCCACTGGAAGCCGGCCGCGTGGGTCGCGCGCACGGCCTCGATGGCAGCTTCTACGTGACCGGCGCCCGCCCGCGGCTGCTGGCGGGGGGCGGGGAGGTGACGGTCGCCGGCAGCGTCCGTCGGATCCTGCGCCGAGCCGGCGTCGAGCAGCGCCCGATTCTGCGCCTCGACGGCATCGACGACCGTACAGCGGTGGAGGCGCTGCGCGGCCAGCCGCTGATGGTGGCACAGGCGCAGGCGCCGGCGCTTGGGGAGGGTGAGTGGTGGGCACACGAACTGGAGGGCTGCATGGTGTGCGATGGCCAGCAGCGGCTCGGCACGGTCAACCGCCTGCTGGAGCTGCCTTCGTGCGAGGTGCTGGAGGTGCGTCGCGAGGACGGCCGCGAGGTGCTGGTGCCGATGGTCAGAGACGCCGTGCGCGAGGTGGACGTCGCCGCCGGTCGCATCGATGTGAGCCTCGAGTTCCTCGGCGAGGCATAGCGTGGAGCTCGACATCTTCCTGACGGAAGGGGAGCGGGCCCCGCGTCACCAAAGCATGTCGCATCGCAAACTCCGGCCCTCGAGCATGACCGAGGAAGGCGTGACGTGGAGATAGACATCTTCACGCTGTTCCCCGAGTGGTTTCAGTGGTTCCACGCCCAACGCCACGTCCGCAACGCGCAGGCCGCCGGCAGCCGCGTGGAGTGCGTGGACATTCGTGCGCACACCCCACTCAGCGGCGGCCAGGTGGACGACACCCCGTTCGGCGGTGGGGCGGGGATGGTGCTGCGCGTGGACGTGATCGAGGCGGCATTGCGCGCTCGCTACGGGGTCAACCCTGTGGCACTGCGCCAGCGGCGGCGCGTGATCGCCCTGACGCCCTCGGGACGGCTGCTCGACGACAAATACGTCAGCGAGCTTGCTGGCGAGGAGGCTCTGACGCTGCTGTGCGGGCGCTATGAGGGCTTCGACGAGCGGATCGTCGAGCACTTCGCCACCGAGACGCTGTCGATCGGGCGCTACGTGCTCTCCGGTGGCGAGCCGGCCGCGATGGTGGTGTGCGACGCGGTGCTGCGCAAGCTGCCGGGCGCCCTGGGAGATGCGCACTCGGCGGTCGAGGAGTCCTTCAGCGAGGCTCTGGGGGGCAACCCCGAGTATCCCCACTACACCCGCCCCGCCGACTACCGTGGGTGGCACGTCCCCGAGGTGCTGCTCTCCGGCCATCACGAGCGCATCGAAAGCTGGCGGCGGGAGCGCAGTCGCGAACGGGCGGGGTAGCCGATGGTGGGCGGGCGGCGCCGTTGTCCGGCGACCACCTTCCCACGATGCTGGAGGTGTGCCACGCGTCCGCCGGCGCGAGGCGAGGAGCATCTCCGCTACCATTGCTGACCGCGCCGGGCTGCCGACAATCGGCTCCTTGGGCGCACGACCTCCCTGAAACGTTATGAGCAGCGTCATCGACACCCTCGAACGCGCGCAGTTGCGCCGCGTACCCGACTTCGCGCCCGGCGATCGCGTCAAGGTGCACTTCCAGGTGATCGAGGGCACCCGCCGGCGCATCCAGGTGTTCGAGGGCGTCGTGATCAAGCGCCAGGGCCACGGCGTGCGGGAGACGTTCACGGTGCGCAAGCAGTCCTTCGGCGTCGGCGTGGAGCGCATGTTCCCGGTGCACTCGCCGAAGATCGAGCGCATCGAGGTGGCGGCGCGCGGAGATGTGCGGCGCGCGAAGCTCTACTACCTGCGTGATCGCGTCGGCAAGCGCGCGCGTGTGCGCGAGCGCCGTTACACCGGCCCGGAAGAGACGGTGCAGCCGGGGCTCTTGCACGAGCCCGGGGCCCCGCCCGCCGAGAGCGCCGCCGCCGAGGGTGCCGCGGGCGAGGACCTCACCGCGGAGGGCATCGCCGCCGTGGATGCCGACGCCGGTGGCAGCGCCGCCGGGGAGGCCACGGTTGACACAAGCTCAGCCACTGCTCAGGAAGCGGCGGTGGAGGAGAGGACGGCGGACGCGTCCGCCGGGGGGGAGTCTGATGTGCCGCCAGCCAGCTCGGAGGCGGAGCGCTCCGACGCGTCGTCGTCGGCGGCGGATCAGACCGATGCCCCCGATGCCGGCGGGCAGTCCGCCGGCGACGCTGCGGCGTGAGGGCCGTCCCCGAGGGGCTCGCGTGAGCGTACGTTCCACCAAGAAAGGCGCGAGCTTGGCCCGTCCGGGCATGCCCGGTGGCCCGGCTTCGCCGCTGGGCTCGGGGAAGGAGGCCAAGAGGGTCAAATCGACCGCCAGCTCGCTGTTCGAGCTCGCGGCGATCATCGTGATCGCGGTGCTGCTGGCGTTGGGCATCCAGCGGTTCCTCGTCAAGCCCTACAAGATCCCGAGTGGCTCGATGGAACCCACGCTCACGGTCGGCCAGCGTGTGCTGGTCAACCGCCTCGCGATGACCATCAACGGACCGCACGTCGGGGAGATCGTGGTATTCCACCCGCCGAAGGGCGCCAAGGAACAGCGCTGCGGCCCCACGCACTACGAAGTCAGTCCGGGCGGCGCGCCCTGCGACCAGACCAACCCCGAAGAGGCCAACGAAAACTTCATCAAGCGCGTCGTCGCGGGCCCGGGAGACACGATCTACGTCAAGGAAGGCCACGCGGTCGTCAATGGGAAACGCGAGTCCGACTCCTACATCAAACCCTGTGGGGGGGTGCGGGAGTGCAACTTCCTCACCCCGATCAAGATTCCCGCCGGTCATTGGTTCATGATGGGGGACAACCGTGGCGAATCTGACGACAGCAGGTTCTGGGGACCCGTCCCCGCCTCATGGATCATCGGGGGAGCGTTCTTCACCTACTGGCCCCCCGACCGCATCGGCACGCTCTGACGCTGGTTCTGCTGGTTCGCCGGCCGTAGCGGGACGCCCTGGTCCCTCTGGGACCTCCCGGACCCGTCGCAGGGCGCGCCGAGCGTCGAGTGGGCGGCGGCTGTTCGCCTTCGACCGCCGCCTCGGCGTACGGCTGGTGGCGGGCGCGGACGAGGCAGGCCGCGGCTGCCTGGCGGGCCCGCTGGTGGCCGCCGGTGTGCTGTTCGACTACGACACCCTCAGCGCCGCCGAGCTCCGCGCGCTGGCGGCGCTGAACGACTCCAAGCAGCACACCGCCGAGGCGCGCGAGGAGCTCTACCCGCTCGTCTTACGCAGCGCGTCACGAGTCACGGTTGTCTCGCGCTGCGTGCGCGGGATCGACTCCAGAGGTCTGCACAACACCAACCTCGCCGCGCTGCGCGACTCGCTGCGGGGCGTCACCGATGGCGTGCGGGGCGAGGTCGCCTGCCTTGTGGATGGCTTCTCGGTGCCCGACTTCGGGCGCCCGCACCGCGCGATCGTCAACGGGGATGCAACCAGCGCGGCGATTGCCGCCGCCTCGATCGTCGCCAAGGTGTCGCGCGACCGCTACATGCGCCACGCCGACACGCTCCACCCCGGCTGGCGTTTTGCCGAGCACGTCGGCTACTCCACGCCCGCCCACCGCGAGGCGATCATACGCCTCGGGGTCTCGCCGCTGCACCGGCTGTCATTTCAGTCGCTGGCTTATCAGCAGTTGGCCTTGTAGGGGGCCTCGAAGCAAGAAAGCACGACCCGCCGAGGGACGGACCTGGTTGGCGAGGACCCCAGCTCTGCTCACCACGCGCCTTCGATGTGGTCGAGACAGACGAGCCGGTTGGCTTCGTTAACGATCACGCCGATGCCGTCGAAGCGGATTGTGTGGGCGGTCGGGCGGTTGCGGGACTCGCGGTGTAGCCATGCCGCGGCAAGACGCCGCAGACGCGCGCGCTGGCTGGTGCGCAGCCACGCCAGCGGCTGCTCCTCGGCGCTCAGCTGCCAGCGTCTGCGAGCGCGGCGGGTCTTGACCTCGGCGAAGACGAGGGTTTGTCCATCGAACGCGATCACGTCGATCTCGCCGTAGCGGGTGCGTGCGTTGCGGGCGAGGATCGCGAAGCCGAGACGCTCCAAGTGGGTGGCGGCCAACTGCTCGCCGAGGCGGCCGAGGGCGTGGCGGGGGTCCTTGGGAGGCGCCTCTGGGCGGGGATCGTCGCCGTTACGGGGATCTGCGCCGGTGGCCCCTACTGGATCTGCATTGCTGGCACCCACCGGGTCTGCGCTGGTGGCCCTTACTGGATCCGCGCCGGTGGCACCCACTGGATCTGCGCTGGTGGCCCCTACTGGATCTGAGTTGGTGGCGCCCACCGGATCTGGGCCTGTGGCGCCCACGGAGGGCTGCTCGGGTGGAGGGCTGGCGTCTCCGGGGCACATGAAAAGCAAGGCTAGGCCGGTGAGTGTGTCCTGAAAGCCCTCTTTGTGTCAGGAGTGTGACGGGATGGTTACAGCTCAGAGGCTCTAGTTGAATGCGAGGGAGACCTTGTCTCGTTTGGTTAGGGACCCACCGAATCACTTGATCCACCATCATCTGGCGGTGTCATGTTCTCTCTTTTCATGCCCTAACCAAACGAGACTTGATCTCATTTGGTTGGGGCTTCTAAGAGCGCCTATCAAAATGAGTGCTGTAGTTGTTGGTGGCAGATGAGGGCGGCGCCGATGGTGAGGAAGGCTTCGTGGATGTCGGCGCGCCGGTCGTAGCGGCGATCGAGGCGGCGTTGGCGGTGTAGCCAGGAGAGCGTGCGCTCGACCACCCAGCGATCTTTGCCGAGGCCCGAGCCGTGCTCGCTGTTGCGTTTGGCGATCCGTGGTGTGATCCCGCGCTCCCTGAGCGCTTCGCGATGGCGGCGACTGTCGTAAGCGCGGTCAGCGAGCAGCGCTTTGGGACGGAACTTGCCGTAGCGCCCGGTCGGCGGGACACGATCCACGAGCGGGAGAAGCTCGGTGATGTCGTGGCGGTTCCCGCCGGTCAAGATCACGGCCAAGGGGATGCCCCGCCCCTCGCAGATTATGTGGTGCTTTGAGCCCGGCCGGCGCCGGTTGACGGGCGAGGGACCTGTCTTTTCGCCCCCCCTTTTGCCCGCACATGCGAGCTGTCAACGACCGCGCGGGACCAGTCGAGCTGGCCGGCGTCCTGAAGCTCATCCAGCAGCGCTTGGTGCAAGCGTTCCCAGACCCCCGCTTCGTTCCAATCCCGCAACCTTCGCCAACACGTCATCCCCGACCCGCACCCCATCTCTTGCGGCAGATCCTCCCACGGGATACCTGTTTTCAGCACGAACAGGATGCCCGTCAGAGCCTGCCGATCAGGCACCCGCTTGCGCCCCGGATACCGATACCGGCGCTCGACCCGCGGCAACAACGGCTCGATCCGAGCCCACAACCCATCACTGACCAGTGGTTTCGCCATAGACACCGTCTACGACAACGATACCCCAAACCCTCTTTCTGTTAGGCGCTCTAAGAAACATGTACGCGGTCGCCGTACGGCCCGGCAGTTTCCAGATATGACGGCCCCACCACCCTCACGATCCGAGGGGGCAACGACCTATTCTCCACACACCCGTTGACAAGCCAACCAGTGTCCCCGTGAATGGGGGCAGGGGAGCCCGCGATGGTTCGACGTCTGCTGGGATTCCATGGCGGCCCACCGTTCCGCGTTTTGTGCGAAGGCGGGCACCACCGTGGGCGAGACGGCGATCAGCACACCCAGCACGATGCAAGTCAGCCCCACGATCGCCACGAACCGATCTCCCCAGCCCAACGCCCGCTCCGCGAACATGATTGCCGTCAGCGCCACCATCAGGTAGAGGCTGCCACCGCCCACGATGACCAGGAGAATCATCAATGCCCAGCAGCAGCCGAGGCAGACGAGGCCATACCGTACGCCGAGTGCGAGGGCGTTGCCCACACCTCGGCGGTAGTAGCGCAGGAAGAAGCCCCCCGGGTGGCTGCACACCGTGAGGCATCCTCGCTTCAAGGTGGTGAACTGAAAGCAGCCGGCGAGCGCTACCTCGTGGTGCTCGGCTCGGGCTATGTAGGCCGGGCCCCTCGGCGCGGATGCCAGGAGTGAATCCCGGAGGGTGGTGACGGTGCCATCGGCGCCCACGAAGGGAGTGACGTCCACGCTCACCAGGCGCTCGGCACGCAGAGTGCCGGATCCCTGCTCGATATCGACGCGAGCGCGACTCGAAGGCTCAGATGTCGCGCCGTGTCTCCAACTAAAGTACTCACATGTCGTCTCACGTCTTCAGCACCCGTCTCAGTCTGAGTCTCCGGCTCGGCGCGCTCGCGCTCGCGCTGTCGCTCTCCTTGTCGTCACTCCTCGGTTGTGGCTCAGCCGGGAAGCGCTCGACCGGCAAAAGCTCCACCGTCGAGAGCGTTGCCGGCAAGAGCCACGCGACGTCGCGGCTCGTTGCCTTGGGCGCCGGCCTGTACGGGCCGCGTGGCCTGAGAGCCACGGTGTACGCGCAGGGTCCGCCAACCCTCGCCGCATTCGCCTTCGATCCGGCCGGTCGGCTGTGGTTGACGGCCGCTGGGCTGGAAACTCACACACAGGATGGCGTGTATGTGATCGCCAAAGCCGGCGCTCCGGCGCAGAAGGTTATTTCGGGGCTCGACAACCCGCTTGGCCTTGACTGGTATGGGGGCAAGCTCTACGTCGCGTCGGTCGGACGCGTCGATGTCTATTGGGGATTCGATGGCAGCCGTTTCACGGCGCACCGAAAGATCCTCGATGGCCCGCTGGCCGAAGGCGAGAACAACCTCCTCGTGATGGCTCCGGACGGCCGCTTCCTGATGGGGGTCAGCGCGACGTGCGATCACTGCGTCCCGACGTCAAAGTGGGACGGCTCGATCGTCTCGTTCCGGCCAAACGGCAGCGACCTGCGCATCTACGCCAGCCGCATCCGGGCGCCGTTCGGCCTCACCTACTTCCCGGGCACCGACGACTTGTTCGTCACCATGAACCAGCAAGACAACCTCGGGGCCCTGACGCCCGGGGATACGCTCGGGATCGTCCGGGAAGGTCAGCAGTGGGGCTTTCCCAGCTGTTACTTGCAGGGCGGTCCGGCATGCGCCGGAGTTCCCGCCCCGGTGGCGGTGCTGGACAAACACGCGGCCGTTGGCGGCGTTGTGATCACGACCGGCCAGCTCGGGCCGAGCGTCGGAACGTCGGCCATCGTCGCCGAGTGGAATGCCGAAAAGGTCCAGCAGGTCGCCCTCGCAAAGGCGGGCTCCGGCTATCGGGGGACTGTCAGGCCGTTTCTCACGGGCATCCGCAACCCGCTCGCGCTGGCGCTGGCGCCCGACCATTCGCTGCTTGTGGGCGATTGGGCGACGGGGAGGATCTACCGGATCGTCTCCAGCTCCTCGTAAGTCAGCCGCCTTGCAGGTGACGACCGACGGTCGCCGCGAGGGAATCGAGCTGGACCTGTGGAGCGGTCGTCGAGGAGAACACGAAATCCTGCCTACCGCTAGGTCCGTAGATGCAGCTCAGCGACAGTGGCGCGGGTGCGATCCCGTGGAGCCGAAAGCGCCTGCGCCGGACCCCGGCGAACACCGGCCCGTCGTGGTTGGAGAACATATAGAACCTGATCCCTGGGATGAGGTCTCCCGATGGCAGGGTGACGGGCGTACCGGCCGCTGCCAGCGGAGCGGGGAGCGCGCTGTGCTCGACGGCCTCGGCGACGGCCGCCGCAGTGCGCGCTGCCGCGCCCTCGAAGTCGGCGTCGGGAACGAGGCGCATGTCAACCCGCCCGATGCTATGGAAGTTACCGATCATGCCCTGCGCGGCATCGGGGCGCACGGATACGATCGAGTGGGCGAGGGAATGGGTCGAGAGCGACTTGTAGAGCGCCTCGACGTCTTCAACGGCCGACTTGAGCCTCTCCCGCTTGGCGGGACCGGCGAGGTCAACCATGTCGAGCGTTCCCGAAGCGAACGGGGTAACGACCATGTACATACACCCGTTACGGCGCTCGAACCTCGTTCGGAGAAGCTCGTGGCCACGCACGACATCGTCGATGGCCTGCGCGAGCGCAAGCGTGTCGAGCTGGCCTTTGAGCTGGTACACCCAGTTGAGGTAGCCGCGCCCGGTCGTCAAAGACGTGGATCATGTCGGGCCACTCCTGCAGGGTCACCTCGACGCCTTCCGCACGCGCGAGGCCTGCCAGCTTGCGTGCGTCGTCCAGCAGGATCTCCTCCGTGCCGACCTGGATCAGCAGCGGCGGCAAGCCGGCGAGCTTGGCGAATGCCGGTGAGGCGAGGGGGTGACGGGGATCGGCGTCGCGCAGGTAGGAGCCGGCCATCCGCCTCAGCTCTTCCGGGCTCAGCAGCGGGTCTCGCGTGGCGAGCCTCGTGTGCGCCTCGGCTGAGCAGGTGAGGTCCACCCACGGTGAGAGGCAAACGCCCGCGGTGGGGAGTGGGAGGCCGGCCTCGCGCAGGGCGATCATGGTCGAGACCACCAACCCGCCGCCGGCGGAGTCTCCGGCGAGGACGACCGGCGCATCCGTGCTCCCCAGCAGCGAGCGGGTGGCAGCGATCGCGTCATCGACTGCCGCCGGGAACGCGAACTCGGGCGCACGACGGTAGTCGAGCGACAGCACCGCGGCATCCGCCGCGCATCCGATCGCCGACGCGAGATGGCGGTGCGAGCGCGGTGAGCCGAGGCTATAGCCGCCCCCGTGGAAGTAGACGACCACTGGTTGCGCGGGGTCACGTCGCGCGAGGACCCACTCTGCCGGGCAACCGCCGGCGTTGATCACCTCACCCGAGGGAGCGTCCGCGCCGAGCACCCGCTCGGCCTGGTCGTACTGGCGGCGCCGGTCCAGGCGAGTCCTGGAATGGCGCGGGCCGGGCGAATGGTATGATCGTGTCGTTCTGCGCCCGTAGCTCAATGGCCAACGGACGACAACGGGGTGTATCGGATTGGTTTGGGTGACAGACTCCGAAGCCGCCGGAGAACTCGTGCCTCTCCGTGCGGGTGTTGGAGCGATGGTTACCACTGGGTGACCACTCAAACTACTTGCGCCACTCCCGGCGTCGCTTCAAGAGCAACGGCCTTTTAAGCCGTAGACGCGGGTTCGATTCCCGCCGGGCGTATCCATCATCTCACGTACGTTTGGCAGCGCCGTGGTCGTCGAGATCGAGCAACCGGAGGACCGAATGCCGACCACGCCGATTGCGAAGGGCCGCCGATCGATCGGTGAGAGACAATCCCGCCCAACTCAGCCATGGCGCATACTGGTGATTCGGCTTGCTCCGGGCGCCTTTGCCGCCACAGGCCCGCGCTCTGGCGGGATCGCTTGACCCGTGCCGCTAGCACCAGGATATTGGCGATATGGCCCAATTGCCTTGTCGGCGGGGACAGTGATCGAAATCAGCTCGACGCACATGAGCTCGCAACGACAACGACTGCTACCCAGCCCCAATCTGCGCACGCAGGATGACAGATGAAGGAGTGAGTAAACGTGTCCAGAAAAAAGAAGCTCCTGGGACTGACCGCCGTTGGCGTCTCGGTCTTCGGACTGGCAACTGCCTATCTACGCAAAAGCAACACCCCCGCTCCCACCAACCGGACGAATGTGCAGGTGAGCCCCGCGTCCAATATCTCGTCTCCCTCACAGCCCCGACACATTGAAGTGACACGGGTTCCACAAAACGGGAGCCTTTGATGAATCTCCGCATCCTTCGGCGTGATCGCTCGCCGACGGGTGGCAGACCGAGGACGGCGAATCGGGTGAATGCAATGTAGGTGACTTTGCGACAAAATCCACCGCGATATGCGGTCGCCGCGGCCACCACCGGACGACCTGGGGCATCTGATACGGTCGAGGCTGTGACAAGCATGCGCGACCCGCGAGAGTTCGAGTGCGCCTCGGGGATGTCGGTGCGGGGACTTTGAACGGGACTGGGCTGGGGCTTTGAGCGGGAGTGGGCTGGGACTTTGAGGGGCACTGGGAGATGATGCGTGCGACGGCGTCCCCTCGGGCGCTCTCGATCGCCGGCTCGGACTCTGGCGGCGGCGCTGGCATCCAGGCGGATCTGAAGGCGTTCGCCCGCTGCGGAGTGCACGGGATGACCGCGATCACCGCGATCACCGCGCAGAGCACGGTCGGGGTGCAGGCGGTGGAGATGGTGCCGGCGAAGATGGTGCTGGCCCAGGTGCGGGCCGTGGTGGACGACATCGGCGTGGATGCCGTGAAGGTGGGTATGTTGGGAACGGTCGAGGTGACGCTGGCGGTGGCGCAGGCGCTCGACGAGCTGCCCCCGGGCACCCCGGTGGTGGTCGATCCAGTGATGGTGGCGGAGTCGGGTGCGCGGCTACTGCAGTCCGACGCCCAACGGGCGCTCGTAGAGGAGATCCTCCCGCGCGCGACGGTGCTCACACCCAACCTGCCCGAGGCGCGCGTGCTCGCCGCGCCGCCCGCCGGCGACCGGGACGACGGTGTCGAGCGGGATGACGAAAGTCATGCCGACGAGGGTCGTCTGGGCCGGCACGAAGCCGCTGTGGGCGGGCAAGTCAACGAGGGTCGTCTGGGCCGGCACGAAGCCGCTGTGGGCGGGCAAGTCAACGAGGGTCGTCTGGGCCGGCATGAAGCCGCTGTGGGCGGGCAAGTCAACGAGGGTCGTCTGGGCCGGCATGAAGCCGCTGTGGGCGGGCAAGTCAACGAGGGTCGTCTGGGCCGGCATGAAGCCGCCGTGGGCGGGCAAGCCGACGCGGGTGGCGGGTCGGCGGAGGCCGAGGCGCTCGCCCGCGCGGTGCTGGTGCTGGGCCCGCGGATCGTGGTGCTCACCGGCGGTCATCGCACGCATGCCGTCGATCTGTTCATCGACGGCGATGACGCGGCCGCCGCCGCGGTGGAGATCCCCGGGATCCGCCACCCCGACGGCGCCGCGCACGGCTCGGGCTGCACCCACTCCGCGGTGCTGGCGGCGGCGCTCGCGCTCGGACAGACACCGCTCGAGGCCGCGCGTACGGCCCGCCGGCTGGCGGGCGAAGCGGTGAGGCAGGGCCTGCGCGACATCGGCGCGGGCGCGGGACCGGTCAACATTGCCGGGTTGGAGGCCTATCGGAGTGCCATAATCGACGGACGATGAAGCTCCAGCGTCTGAAGCCCGGTGGTCGATGAGGATCTTGCGTCTGAAGCCAGGTCATGGCGAGATCGTGCTCGCGGAGGGCGACGTGGAGGTGCCCGAGCAGGAGCGGGAGCTGATCGAGGCGTTCCGCCGAGAGCTCGACGCGGGGATGTGGGCGGCGGTGCCCACCGAGCGCACCGACGGTCGCCGCGAGGCGGAGATGGTGAGGAGCTTCGACGATGTGCCGCGGGATGCGGAGCGGGTGATCTTCTTCCCGCGGGCCGCCGGCGGGGCGGGCCGGTAGAGAGAGAGACGGAGATGCTGCTCCCGCTGAGCGCCGCCGCGATCATGGCAGCGGTGCTGCTGTGGGAGCTGGCGCTGCCGCGCCTGCGCGTGTCGCTGCCGCAGCTCGTCCACGAGCTCGCCGCTCGCCGCCTGGCATACCGCGCCATCCAGCAGCACGTCTACGACCCCGGCCGCGAGCTGCGTGCCGAGCAGCGTGCGCGCGAGCTGCTGCGCTCGTGCGTCAACGAGGAAGAGTGGGCGATGTACCGGGATCTGGGCTTCTTGCGCGTGTGGGCGCCGACCCGTGTCCCCGCCGGCGCCGTTCGCCTCGGCTCCTCGCCCGCCGGCGCCGGGCGCGCTGGCGCCGTTCGCCTCGGCTCCGGGCGCGCCGGCGCCGGCACACTGGATGACTCGGCTCCGGACCCTGGCTGCCGGCCGCAGGCGGAGGTCGCGCGAAGTATCGAGCGCACGTGCGACGGGGCGCCGTACGCCTATCTGCTTTACCCGCACAAGCCGATCGTCGCTTACATCCCACAGACGGGGGCGCTGCTGAACGAGTACTGCGTGGCGTTCCCCGACGAGACCCGCCCCTACGGGAGCGCACGGCTGCCCGACGCCGACGACGTGCTGGCGAAGTGGATGGCGCTGACGGCCGACGAGCGGCGGTTGATCGCAGACGCCAACATGCACCTCCCCGGCCGCCAGGTGGACCCGCAACAGGTGCGCGACGACCTCGCCCGCCTTGCGAGCTGGGAGCGGGAGCGGGCAGCGGCGACTGCTCGGCCGCGTGGGGCCGGCGTCGTCGGACGTTCGGGACCCCAGTTCGGGGAGGGTGGCCGCCTCGGAGCGGCCTTTGCCACACCGCCTTCCGCCCGGCACGGGTAGTGTTCGTCCCGCGTGGGCACGTTTGACATCAGACACCGCAGCCGTGCGCTGACCGAGGGCCCCGAGCGGGCCGCCGCGCGCGCCTACCTGCACGGGATCGGCTACTCCGCGGAGGATCTCGCGAAGCCGATCGTGGGGGTGGCGCACTCCTGGATCGAGACGATGCCGTGCAACTTCAACAACCGCGTGCTGGCCGCCAAGGTGAAGGAGGGCATCCGCGCGGCAGGCGGCACGCCGATGGAGCTCAACACGATCGCGATCTCCGATGGGATCACGATGGGCACGGCGGGGATGCGCGCTTCGCTGGTGTCGCGCGAGCTGATCGCCGACTCGATCGAGCTGGTCGCGAGCGCCCACTACTTCGATGCGCTGGTGTGCATCTCCGGCTGCGACAAGACGATCCCGGGCACGGTGATGGCGCTGGCGCGGCTGGACATCCCCGGGTTGATGCTCTACGGCGGCTCGATCCGTGCCGGGCACTTCCACGGCCAGGACGTGACGATCCAGCAGGTGTTCGAGGCGGTGGGTCAGTACGCCGCCGGCAAGATCACCGAGGAGGAACTGCACGAACTGGAGGAGGTCGCCTCGCCCGGGGCGGGGGCATGCGGGGGGCAGTTCACCGCCAACACGATGGCGATGGCGTTCGAGGTGCTCGGCATCTCGCCCGCGGGCTCGGCGATGGTGCCGGCGGAGGACGGGCGCAAGCTCGAGGTCGCCGTGCAGTGCGGCCAACTGGCGATGGACGTCCTGCGCCGCGGGCTGCGCCCCAGCGAGGTGATCACGCGCCCGGCCCTTGAGAACGCGATCGCGGCGGTCGCCACCAGCGGGGGCTCGACCAACGGCGTGCTGCACCTGCTGGCGGTCGCCAGCGAAATGGGGGTGCCGCTGCGGATCGACGAGTTCGACGCGATCTCCGAGCGCACGCCGCTGCTGTGCGACCTGCAGCCCGGGGGGCGCTACGTGGCGACCGACCTATACGAGGCGGGGGGCATCCCGCTGGTGCTGAAGCGCATGGCGCAGGCGGGCGTGCTCAACGAGCAGGCGATCACGGTGACCGGCCGCACGATCGGCGAAGAGGCTGCCGCCGCGCGGGAGACGCCCGGCCAGCAGGTCGTGCGCCCGCTGTCGGACCCGCTGAAGCCGACGGGCGGGTTCGCGATCCTGCGCGGCAACGTGGCGCCGGACGGCTGTGTGGTGAAGCTGGCCGGCCACGAGCGCCGTCGCCACACCGGCCCCGCGCGCGTGTTCGACGGCGAGGAGGCCGCGATGGCCGCCGTGCTGGCGAAGGCGATCGTCGAGGGCGACGTGGTGGTGATCCGCGGCGAGGGTCCCGCCGGCGGCCCGGGGATGCGCGAGATGCTGGCGGTCACCGCGGCCATCGTGGGAGAGGGACTCGGCGAGACAGTGGTGCTGATCACCGACGGGCGCTTCTCCGGCGCCACGCACGGGTTCATGGCGGCGCACATCGCCCCCGAGGCGGTGCGCGGCGGCCCGATCGGGGCGCTGCGCGACGGCGACGAGCTGACGATCGACGTGGACGCGCGGCGCATCGACGTGGCGCTCTCCGACGAGCAGATCGCCGAACGCCTGCATGCCTACGCCCCGCCCGTGCGCAGCGGCCGCGAAGAGGTCGCGATCGCCAAGTACGCCAAGCTGGTCGGCAGCGCCGCCGAGGGCGCGATCGCGCGCTGAGTGGGGGCCGGGCAGTGCATGCCGAGAGAAGCGAGCCGGGCCGCGCATGCGCGGCCCGGGGCAGGGCCGCATGCGGCCCTGCCTGGGACGGCCACACGTGGCCGTCCCTCGATGCCGCACATGTGCGGCATCGCAGGTCGGCGCATGCGCCGACCTGATCAGCTCTCCCAGGCCAGCATGCGTCTACTGGCTCAGGAACTCTGCCAGCAGCGCGTTGAACTCGGCGGGCCGCTCCAGCTGCGACATGTGACCTGTGTCCTCGTACATCACTTTGCGGGCCCCCGGTATCAGTTCGGCGAACACCTCGAGGTCGCGGCGGGTGATCACGCGGTCGCGATCGCCCCACACCACCATGGTCGGGCAGGCGATCCGCTCCAGGTGGGGGCGCAGGTCGTAGTCGGTGATCGCCTGCGCGGCGGCGATCAGACCGGGCTTGCCCGCGCCGCGCAGCTGCTCGGCGACCAGCGCGGCGGGCAGCTGTCGCGGGTGGGGGACGATCATCCCGAAGAAGGCGTTGCGCAACACCGGCCGGCGGGTGACGGCGTCGGCGTGAGATGCCACCCAGCCGCCGTACACGGCCGCCAGGCGCTCCATGCGACGCAGCCATGGCAGGTAGCGCTCAAGGCGCGGGTCCTGGTGGGTGGAGATGCCGGCGGGTGACACCAGCACCAGGCGCTCGACTCGCCGGGGATGCCGGATCGCAAGTTCGGCGGCGATGAACCCACCCATCGAGTTGCCCACGATTGCGGCGCTCTCGACACCCAGCTGCTCGAGCAGGGCGTCGAGCAGGTCGGCGTAGCCGGCGATCGACACCTCGCCGCTCGGTGGCATCGGCGTGCGCCCGAAGCCGGGCAGGTCGAGCGCGATCACGCGGTGACCGAAGCCGGGGGACACGGGCCTTTGGCCCGAATCCCCGTTTCGGCCATCGGCGAACACCGGCAGCTGCTCCAGCCAGTTGGGCCACGAGCCGGAGAGCCCGTGGACGAACACCAGCGCCGGGCGGCCGGGGACCGAGTCTCCCAGCTCGATAACGTTGATCGGCGTATCGTCTACAATTGTCCAGTGCTGGTGAATGCGCCAGTCAACGTCCAGCCAAGGGGAGCGCCCCTGGGGTCCGTAGGCGCGGCGCAGATCCGGCGGGGAGGGGGAGGCGACCGGGGTCATCGGCACAATTATCGCCTATTGGGAGACAGATCGGATCGTCTGTGCGTTGTGTTTCAGGGGGTAGGTAGTCGGCAGGCAACGGAAGCGGGGTACGAAAATGAGGATCGCGGTGGACATCGACTCGACTTTGCACCACCACTGGGACGTCATCTCCGACGTCTCGATGCGGCGCTTCGGCGTGAAGCTGCCGTATGAGGAGCAGCTGACGTGGGGCCTCACGCGCCTGCGTCCCGAGCAGTTGGAGGTGTGCGTGCGCGAGAGCCACTCCGACCAGCGCATCCTCGCGGGCGTCCCCTACGAGGGCGCGGTGGACGCCGTCCGCGGGTGGCACGCCCAGGGGCACTTCGTGCAGCTGTTGAGCTACCCCGCCACCTGCTGCCGCCGCTCGACGGCCGCCTGGCTGGATGCGATCGGGCTGCCGTTCGACGATCTGCAGTGTCCCACCGAGCGCGTGGAGATGTGCGTGCGGGAGGGGATCCAGCTGCTGATCGACGACAGCCCGCTCAGTATCGCGGGAGCGCTCGAGCACGGCATCCGCGCCGCGACGCTCGTGCACCCTTGGAACGAGGAGGTGTGCGAGGAAGAGGATGTGATCTGCGCGCACGACTGGCACGAGCTCGCGCGGCTGCTGGCACCGGTGGTCGGCGCAGCGGCTGGTTCCAAGGAGAAGGTGGGCGCGAGCAGGGTATAGGCGGCTGCACGGCGAAATAGCTGGCATATGGCCGAGGAGGGAAGCGCCGGCGAGGGGAATCGGGACCTGTCGGCGGAGTGGGGTACGGCACTGCAACTGCTGCAGGACGACCTGCGCCGTCGCGACGCCGCGAAGCGCACATGCCGAGCCTATGCGGTGGACCTCGGCCAGTTCGCACGCTGGGCCCACGCCCGGGGCAGGATTCCGGCGGATGTGGACGTCCGTGACGTGCGCCGCTACGTGGCGGGGCTCTCGGAGGCGGGCGCGGCGCCGGCGAGCACCGCCCGCAAGCTGGCGGCTATCAGGGGCCTGTTCTCCAGCCAGCGCGAGCACGGCCTGATCGCGGGCAACCCGGCCGACCTGATCGCGACCCCCCGCCAGCCTTCGCGGCTGCCGCGCGTGCTGAAGGCGAGCGAGGTGGCGCGACTTCTGGAGAGCATTCCGGGCCCCACCCACGCCGGCACCACTGACGCTGGTCCTACCCAAGCTGGCTCCATCCATGCTGGCTCCACCCAAGCCGCCCCCACCGACGCTGGTCCTACCCAAGCCGGCTCCATCCACGCTGGCTCCACCCACGCCGGTCACTACCGGGCGGCGGTCCCCCCGGCGCTCGAGCTGCGCGACAGGGCGATGTTCGAGCTGGCCTACGCCTGCGGGCTGAGGGCGGAGGAGGTTGTGTCGCTGGGGCTCGACGACGTGGACTGGGACGGGGAGCAGTTGCGCGTCGAAGGCAAGGGCCGCAAGACGCGCTACGTGCCGGTCGGGGAGTTGGCGATGGTGGCGCTGCGCGACTACCGCGTCCCGCGAGAGCGGGAGTGGCGGGCGCACACCGCGCGGGAGTCGGGAGGCCCGCTGTTCCTGAGCAAGTCGGGCAGGCGCCTGAGCACCAGCGATGTGCGCAGGCGCCTGCGCAAGTGGACCGGGCGCGTGGGCATCGCCGGCGGGGCCTCTCCACACACGCTGCGACACAGCTTCGCCACGCACCTGCTGGACGGCGGCGCCGACCTGCGCAGCATCCAAGAGCTACTCGGCCATGCCAGCGTCTCGACGACGCAGGTATACACTCGGGTAGAGTCCGCCAGGCTGAAGAGCGCCTATGCACGCAGCCACCCTCGAGCCTGACCAGTCGGAGTAAAGCCCTGGAGACCAACGTAAAGACGGTCGAGCTGCGCGACCTGTGGCGGCGCTATAAGTCCGACGGCGATCGGCGGGCGCGCGAGCGCCTCGTGGTCGCCTACTCGCCGCTGGTCAAGTACGTCGCCGGCCGCACCGCCGCCGGGCTGCCCCCGCATGTGGAGGAGGCCGACCTGATCTCCTATGGCTTGGTCGGCCTGATCTCGGCGATCGAGCGCTTCGACCCCTCACGCGAGATCAAGTTCGAAACGTACGCGATCACGCGCATCAAGGGCGCGATCATCGACGAGCTGCGCTCGATGGACTGGGTGCCGCGCAGCGTGCGTGCGCGCGCACGGGAGATCGAGCGCGCCAACTCCAAGCTCGAGCACCGCTTGCAACGCGCCCCCACCGACGCCGAGCTGGCCCAGGAGCTGGGGATCTCCGAGGACGAACTGCAAACGTCGCTGCTGGCGATCTCGCACTCCTCGATCGCGGCGCTCGACGAGCTGTGGAGCGTCTCGGACTCCAGCGGCGACCAGGTGTCGCTGATGGATACGCTGGAGGACCCGGGCGCGCCCGACCCGGCGCGGGCGCTGGACGTGGGCGACATGAAGGACCGCATCGCCGACGCGATCGCGCGGCTGCCCGAGCGCGAGAAGCTGGTGATCGCGCTGTACTACTACGAGAACCTGACGCTGCGCGAGATCGGCGAGGTGCTGGGCGTGACCGAGTCGCGCATCTCCCAGCTGCACACCAAGGCCGTGCTGCGCCTGCGCTCTCGCATGCAGAGCGACTCCTTCGACTGATCCGGAACGCCCCTGGCGCACGGGCGCCCCGCGGTACGGAGGAAACGCCCCTGGCGCACGGGCGCCCCGCGCGGTATGTTGAACGGACCCCCGGAAAGGAGAGGTCCATGCACACAGCGGCGGATCGGATTCGCAACGTCGCCCTCGTCGGCCACCGCGGGGCGGGGAAGACCTCGCTGCACGAGGCGCTGCTGTTCGAGGCGGGGGTAACCACGCGGCTGGGGAGCGTGACCGACGGCAACACGGTCTCCGACGCCGACCCCGACGAGCAGGCGCGGCAGATGTCGATCTCGGCTGCTCTCAGCTCCTTCGAGTGGGGGGAGCGCAAGATCAACCTGCTCGATACCCCCGGAGAGCCGAGCTTCGTGGCCGACGCGCTGGGCGCGCTGCGCGTGTGCGAGTCGGCCGTGTTCGTCGTCAACGCCGTGATGGGCGTCGAGGTCTCCACCGCGCGCCTGTGGGCGCGTGCCGCCGAGCTCGACATCGCGCGGATGCTGTTCGTCAACATGCTCGACCGCGAGCGCGCCGACTTCTTCCGCACGCTGGAGCAGCTGAAGGCGGCGTTCGGCCCCCACGTGGTTGCCACGGAGATCCCGATGGGCGCCGAGCATGAGCTGGAGGGCGTGATCGACCTCGTGGACATGCGCGCCTTCCGCCAAATTGATGGGAATCCCGCCCACCCCGACGCCGCAGGCGGCGGCCAGCGCCGGGGCTGGACGGAGATCCCGATCCCCGACGAGCACGCCCCGCGCGCGCAGGAGTACCGCGAGAAGCTGATGGACGAGGTGGCGGAGGTGTCCGACGCGTTGATGGAGCGCTACCTGGAGGGCGAGGAGATCTCCCACGAGGAGATCGTCGGGGCGCTGAAGGAGGGCACCAACCACGGGCGCATCTTCCCCGTGGTGTGCGGCGTGGCCAGCGCCAACCTCGGCACCACCCGCCTGCTGGACGCGATCGTCGAGGACCTACCCTCGCCGGTGAAGCACGGGGGGTTGCAGGTAGGTGGGCTGACGCTGCAGGCGGCGGAGGAGAAGGAGCTGTTCGCCTACGTCTTCAAGACCCGCGCCGACCCGTTCGCGGGGCGGATCAACCTGCTGCGCGTCTACCAGGGCACGATGCGCCACGACACGCAGGCGCTCAACACCCGCGCGCACGCGCGCGAGCGGATCGGCCAGCTGCTGACGTTCGCGGGCAAGGAGGTGGTGCACGTAGAGGAGTTCGGCCCGGGCGACATCGGCGCAGTGGCGAAGCTCAAGGAGACCCGCTCGGGCGACTGGCTGGCTGCTCGGGATGAGCCGATCGAGCTACCGGCTTTGAAGCTGCCGGCGCCGGTGATGGCGTTCGCGATCGAAGCCGAGAGCAGGGGGGACGAGGACAAGGTCTTCTCCTCGCTGCGCCGCCTGCAGGAGGAGGACCCCACGATCGACCTGCACCGCGACCCGCAGACCGGCGAGCAGATCGTCGCGGGTCTCTCGCAGGTGCACGTCGAGGTGGTCGTCAACCGTCTGCGCCAGCGGTTTGGCGTGGAGGTCGCGCTGAAGCCCCCGCGCGTGCCCTATCAGGAGACGATCCGCGGCTCCGCCAAGGCGCACGGGCGCCACAAGAAGCAGTCGGGCGGACGTGGCCAGTTCGGCGACTGCCACATCGAGATCGAGCCGCTCGATGAATCCGACTCCACCCACCCCGGTCCCGACCGGCCCGACTTCGAGTTCGTCAACCGCATCAAGGGCGGGGTGATCCCCTCCTCGTTCATCCCCGCCGTCGAGAAAGGCGTGCGCGAGGCGATGGACGCAGGCGTGCTGGCGGGCTACCCCGTGAAGGGCGTGCGGGTGACGTTGTTCGACGGCACCTACCACTCGGTGGACTCCTCGGAGATCGCCTTCAAGCTGGCGGGGGCGGCGGCGATGAGACAGGCGCTCGAGCAGGCCGACCCGGTGTTGCTGGAGCCGATCATGCTCGTCACGGTGTCCGTCCCCGAGTCAAGCGTGGGCGACGTGATCGGCGATCTCAACTCCCGCCGCGGGCGCCCCCAGGGGATGGAGCCGGTGGGTGCGACCACCGAGATCAAAGCCGAGGTGCCGATGGCGGAGATGCTCAGCTACGCCCCCGACCTGCGCTCCATCACCGGCGGCCAGGGCGACTACACGCTGGAGTTCTTGCGCTACGAGGAGATTCCCGCCCATCTCGCGCAGAAGGTCGTCGAGCAGGCCACCGGCGAGCGGGCCGCCGCGCACGCGTAGCGAGCGGTCAGACGGTAACCGTCCCCGTCGCGCAACGCGTCTTGGGAACAGGCGTGCCCCTGCGTGCCAACTCGTCATGGTAGACGCGGATCGCCTGTTGAATCTCCCGTTCGACCTCCTCGCGTGTCTCGCCGGCCGAGAACACGGGCAGGTCGGCCGCCTGCGCGCTCCAGCTGCCGTCGGCCGCCGTCTCGTAGATAACGCAATAGGTGGTCATCTCAGATCTCGCAATCCAGTTTAGTTTTTTTCCGGCCGGACTACTGCGCATAATCGTCAGCGATGCTTTACGTGCTCGCCCTGCTTCTGGTCGTCCTGATCGCCTTGGTCATCGTGCTGCTTCAGCGCCAGGGACGGGAGGCTCCCGCCCAGCTTGACGCGGGGGAGACCGAGCGGATCGTTGCGGCGCTGCACGCCAATCTCGCGCGAGTGCAGGGCGAGATCCAGAAGGCCGGCGTCGAGCAACTGGTCGCCCACAACAAGGCAGAGCTCGAGAAGGAGACCGGCCGCGGCGAGGAGCAGCTGAAGGCGCGTCAGAGCGAGATCGACAAGGGCCTCGCGGAGGTGCGCAAAGAGCTGCTCACGCTGCACGAGTGGGTGCGCGACGTCAACGCCAAGCGCGGTGAGAGCATCGTCAAGCTGGAGGCGGTCACGCGCGAGAGCAAGCAGCAGACCGAACTGCTGCGCGCCCAGACCGGCCGCCTCAACGAGGTGCTCTCCGGCTCGCAGACGCGCGGGCAGTGGGGCGAGCGGATGGCCGAGGACGTGCTGCGGATGGCTGGGTTCATCGAGGGCATCCAGTACAGCAAGCAACAGCAGATCCCCGGCGGCGCCTCGCGGCCGGACTTCACGTTCTTCGTGCAAGACCAGCGGCTGAACATGGACGTCAAGACGCCGATGGTCGAGTATCAACGCTACTTGGAGGGCGCCACCGAGCGGGAGCGAGGGGAGGCGGCGAAGGCGTTCAAGCGGGACGTGCGCATGCGCATCAAGGAGGTCGGGACGCGCGAATACATCGACCCCCAGGGGGGCACGCTCGACTACATGCTGGTCTTCATCCCCAACGAGCAGGTGTACGGGTTCATCCACGAAAATGACCCGCAACTGCTCGACGAGGCGCTGCGGCGCAAGGTGGTGCTCTGCTCGCCGCTCACGCTGTTCGCGATCCTTGCGGTGATCCGCCAGGCCAGCGAGAACTTCAAGCTGGCGCGACAAACCAATGAGATCCTTGTGGCGCTTGGAGACTTCAACAAGCAGTGGGGCATGTTCAAGGATCAGATGAGCAAGGTCGAGCGCAGCCTCGAGAGCTCGCAGAGGGCGTACGCCGAGCTGATGACCACGCGCACCCGCCAGCTGGACAAGCAGGTCGAACGGGTCGATGACCTGCGCGTGACCGCCGGCTTGGGCGACGGCGACGCCGCTGGCGGCCAACCGGGGGATCCGGCTCCGCAGATCACGGCATCGCGAGCGCTGCGGGCCGTCGGCGCCGACAGCCTCTGACGGCTGGCCAGTCGAGCGGTCGGCTTCGCCTGTTCACCCGAGAGAAAAGCGGGCCTGCCGGTCGCGGTCGGGTGGTCTGCCATCGGTCAACCGTCTCTATGTCCTACCCCGGCCGGCGCGCCTTGTCGGAGATCACCAGCAGTAGCGCCAGCAGCACGAAGTTCATCACCACCGAAGAGCCGCCGTAGGCGACGAACGGGAGGGTGACGCCGGTGAGCGGGATCACGCGGGTGACGCCGCCGACGATCACGAACACCTGCAGCGCCACGATGAAGGCAAGGCCGGTCGCCAGCAGCTTGGAGAAGGAGTCGCGCGCCAGCATCGCGATCTTCAGGCCCCTGACGACGAACAGCAAGTACGTGAGCAGCAGCGCTGTGGCGCCGACGAGGCCGAGCTCGTTGACGATCACCGCGTAGATCATGTCGCTTTCGGGGACCGGCAACAGGGTGATGAGCGAGCGGTCGAAGCCCGTGCCCAGCAGGCCACCGTCGGCCTGTGCGAACAGCGATTGCGCCAGCTGATAGCTGCCGCCGGAGGTCTGTTTGAAGAGGGCTTCGTTGAACGGGTGTTCCCAATCCAACACACGCGCGTGCACGTGGCTGACGTGGGTCGCCAGCAGCCACGCGCCGGCGGCGAACAGCACGAAGCCGATCAGCGGAAACGAGAGGCGGCCCGTGGCCACGTACAGCAGCGCGAGGAACGCGCCGAAGAACATCAGCGAGGTGCCGAGCTCGCGCGTCAGCAGCAGCGTCGCCATCGCCGCGCCCCACACCAGCAGCATCGGCCCGAACTGCTTCATCGGCGGCAGTGTCACCCCCAGCACGCGCCTACCGGCGGTGACGAGGATCTGGCGGTTGTCGCGCAGGTAGCTGGCGAGGAAGATCACCAGCGCGATCTTCGCCAGCTCCGCCGGCTGGAAGGAGACGCCGCCCACGTGCACGTTGAGGTAGGCCCCGTTGACTTCCTCGCCGATCCCCGGCACCCGTGGCAGCACCGTCATGCCGATCCCCACCGCCACGATCGTGTAGCGGTAGCGCTCCAGCACCCCGACGCCGGTGCGGCGTAGCAGGAGGATCGTCGCCGCGAACAGCACCAGCCCCAGCACCATCCACTGCGCCTGCTGGCGCGCCAGCGTGGGGTTGATCCGGTACACCATCACGATCCCCACGCTCGCCAGCACCGCCCCCAGGGGGAACAGGTAGGGGTCGGCGTTGGGCAGCGCGAAGCGGATCACGAGGTGCCCCGCCAGGCACAGTCCGAGGAAGATCGCACCGTAGGTGAGCGACACGCTGGAGGCGTGGTTCAGCGTCACGTCCGCCGCCGCCCCCGCGCTGGTGCCCTGCTCTTGGATGAAGATCGCCGTGAACCCCGCCGTCACCAGCAGGGCGGCGGGGATCAGGCCGAGCAGCTCGCGGTTGCGGGGGCTGAGCACTCGCTGAGGGTACCCCCAGGTGCGGCGTGGGCACGCCGGACCGGCCTATACCCTTGAGCGAGGCACGTCGCAGGGGGCGCGGCTGCCCCTACCCGGAGCCCATGAGCGTCAACGTTGCGAGAACCCATGGATGACGAGCGCCCGCCGCGTCCGGGGATCGGCATGTGGAAGCGCTTCGCGATCGCGGGCGTGCTGATCGTGCTGCTGTGCGGGGGAGCAGCCGCCGCGGTGACGGTGAGTACCGCCAACCGCATCGCCAACGAGGTCTTCCCCAAGCTCAACCAGATCCACACGCCCAAGGGCCTGATCTCCTCGATCTACACCGGCGGGCCGAAGACCTTCCTGATCCTCGGCTCCGACAAACGCTACGGCTCCACCAACATCGACGAACGCGAAGCGGGCCCCCACAGCGACACGATCCTGCTGGTGCGCTTCGACCCCGAACAGGAACAGACCTCGGTGCTCTCGATCCCGCGCGACCTGCTCGTGACGATCAAGATGCCCGGCGGCGAAGCGCTCTACCCCCAGAAGATCAACGCCGCCTACACGCTCGGCAGCGCCCTGCCCGGGCACGACGAGGGCGCCAACCTCGCCGCGGAGACGATCAAAGAAGTGCTTCCCGGCCTGCAGCTCAACGGGATCATCGACGTCACCTTCGCCGGCTTCATCCGCGTGGTGGACTCGCTGGGGTGCGTGTACGTCAACGTCAACCACCGCTACTTCAACGAAAACATCGGCACCCCCGAAACCGACTACACCAACATCGACCTGCAGCCCGGCTACCAGAAGCTGTGCTACGAAAACGCGCTCGACTACGTGCGTTACCGCCACACCGACTCCGATTTCGTGCGGGTCGCCCGCCAGCAGGACTTCCTACGCGACCTGCGCGAGCAGGTCTCCCCCGAACTCGGGGAAGTCGACAAGGTCGCCAAGACGGTGGGGCGCGCGATCAGCACCAACTTCTCGCCCTCCGCCTCGATCCTGCTGGAGTTGGCGAAGCTGATCGGCTTCTCCCAGGGCAAGCCGCTGCGCCAGGTCAAGTTCCAAACCGAAAACATCGCCTACGTGCTGAATGGGGGCGACTACGTCACCTCCTCGCCCGCCCTGGAGCACGCCACGCTCGAGGACTTCCTGTACGGCCACCAGCACTTGCAGTCGCTGAACGTCCACTCGGGCGTCGGTGCCAACGCCTCCTCCGGCGGCCGCGGCCATCGGCACGGTCACCACCATGGCGCCAACCCCAACGCCGCCCCCGACCCCGCCAGCGAGGACCTCTACCCGACGCCCGCGAGCGACCAGCAGCAGGCGATGAGCGCGGCGGTGCAGGTGCCCTTCCCAATGCTCTACCCGCGTCTGCAAAGGGGCCCGGCCACACAGGAAGAGGTGCGCCCCTATGCGCTGCGCGATCCCCAGGGGAACCTCCACCACGCGTACACCGTCGTCTTTCAGCAGAACATGATCGGCGGCTACTACGACGTCGAGGGCACCGACTGGCTGGACCCCCCGATTATCGAGCACCCCCAGGAAACGCGCTACGTGGGACGGCGCGCCTACATGATCTTCGCCGACGGCGAACACATCCACATGATCGCCTGGCGCGAACACCACGCCCTCTACTGGGTCATCAACACGCTGCTGGAGGAACTCACCAACCAGCAGATGCTGACGGTCGCCGACTCCACTCAGCCGCTGGGCTGAGCTACCCCACCTTCGTCCCGTCCAGCGCGGCGTTGACCAGCGCGTCGGCGTGCGCGTTCTGGGCGCGGGGCACCGAGCGGATCGACCAGCGCTCGAACTGCTTCAGCGCCGCCATCGCATCGAGGTGCAGGGGGCGCATCGCGGCGTGCTTGACCTTGTAGATGCCCTGCACCTGCTTGGCGATCAGCTCGGAGTCGTTGATGACCTCGACCTCGGTGGCTCCCAGTGCTTGCGCACGCTCCAGGCCGAGCAGCAGCGCGCGGTACTCCGCCACGTTGTTGGTCACCTCGCCCAGCAGGCGCGCGTGCTCGTCGAGCACCTCGCCTCCGGCCTCGCTGACAACGGACGCGGCCGCCGCCGGGCCGGGGTTGCCGCGGGCACCGCCGTTGACGTGAACGATCACCTTCATCGTGGCGACGAGCCTACCCCGCGGCCGGGACGGACTCAGGGCTGTGCCAGCTGCGGCAGGTCGCCGGGCACCCGTGCGCGACGGCGATCGCGCACGATGCGCTGCTGGCGGGCCGGGTCTCCGTTCGTGCTGCCCGAGTCGCCACGACCGCGCCTGTCGGCCTCGCGACGGTCGACGATCACGGTGACGTTCTCGTTGTCCTTGTAGTGCTCCACCAGCTTCGGGTAGAGCTCCTCGGCGAGGGGTCTTGGGACCACGCTGTAGATCATTGTGTGCTCGATTCTACTCGACTATCGGCCTGCGTTGGAAAAAGCTCAGGATCGGGTGGCAGCGCTCAGCTCACCAGCAGCGAGAGTGCTCCGCGCTCGTCGACCTCGGCATTGGGGATGCGGTCCTCTTCGGCGAGTTCCTCCAACTCCATGCCCTCCGCCGACAGCCATGCGCCCCGTGTCTCGTCATCCGGGTCGATCTCGTATCGATACCAGCACAGCTCCCACGCGACCACGACCGTCACATTCGCGCTCTGGAGTTGCGTCGCCCGTACGGTGGGGGCGCCGAGCGCACGGGCGACTCCCGCCAGCCGCCGCGGATGCTCGCCGACGTTGAACACCGCGAGTGCCCGCTCCACGTTCAGGTCCGACCGGTCGGCGATAGGAGGGTGCTGGTCGGCGGAAGGTGGATCGGCCGCGTACTCAATTGCGCCCACCACCTCCTCAGGCGTGCCCCACTCCTCGTCCACCGCGGCCCACTCCGCGTCGATGCTCGCCCCTGTGCCTTCGTTTGCGAGCGGCTCGTCGATGTCGATGCCTTCCGCGCCTGCCGGCTGCGCGGGCTCACGCAGCTGGCGCAGCCTGCGTAGCAGCGATCGCCCCCGCTGAGAGCGATCGGCACGCGCACGACCGGGGTGCGCCTCGGTCTCGCGGCGCCAGCCCTCGTGGGTGGCGCGCGTGGTGCACAGCTCGCACACCATCCGTCGCTGCCCCCCGCCGAGAAAGACGTCGGGCTGCTCCCCCCGCAATAGGCGCCGCCCACACACGTCGCACTCCACGTCGGGGTGAGAGGTCACGATTGTTCTGGCTGCCATCGAAGTACTCCAGGGTAAACCACGCAGCCGGTGGGTGTGCTCTTCCGCCGTTGGCGGTCCGAAAGCTGCACGCTGCCCGTCGCTCGATCCTCTAGGGTGCGTCCCGATGCGCGCGGTCACGTTCCAGGCACCCGGCAAGGTGGCGGTCGAGGAGGTCCCCGAGCCCGAGCTGACGGGACCGGAGGAGGCGATCGTGCGGATCGAGGCGTCCGGGGTGTGCGGGTCGGACCTGCACATCTACCACGGGCGCGTGCAGATCGAACCGGGCTTCACGATCGGCCACGAGTACGTCGGCACGGTCCTCGCGGTGGGCGATGCGGTGCGCGAAGTCGCTGTCGGCGACCGCGTGCTGGGCTGCTTTCAGAGCGCCTGCGGGCGCTGCTGGTTCTGCCGCGCGGGCGCCTTTCACAAGTGCGAGCACTCGCGCACCTTCGGCCACGGGGCGGCGCTCGGCTCGCTGCAGGGCACGCAGGCCGAGCGGGCGCTGGTGCCGAGCGCCGATCTGGTGCTGCGCAAGGTGCCCGAGGGGATGAGCGACGACGTGGCGCTGTTCGCCGGCGACGTGATGGGCACCGGCTTTCACGCGGTGGTGGACAGCGGCATGCGCCCCGGGGACGTGGTGGCGGTGCTCGGCCTGGGGCCGGTGGGCCTGTGCGCGGTGCAGGCCGCACGGGCAGCGGGCGCGGCGCACGTGATCGCCGTGGACTCGGTGCCCGAGCGCCTGGCGATGGCGGAGTCCTTCGGCGCGCAGGCGGTGCACCTGCAGGAGGGCGACCCCCGCGCGGCGGCGCGCGAGGCGAGCGCCGGGCGCGGGGTGGACGTGTGCATCGACGCGGTCGGGCACCCCTCCGCGTTGGACCTGGCGCTGCGCCTCACGCGCAAGTGCGGCACCGTGCAGGCGATCGGCGTGTACGCCGAGCGCGCCGAGCTGCACATGGGCCTGTTGTGGATCAAGTCGCTGCGCATGTGCGCCGGCCATGCCAATGTGATCGGGCACATCGACCGCGTGCTCGCGCTGATGTCGGCCGGGGTGCTCGACCCCACGCCGCTGGTCACCCACCACATGAGCCTCGACGAGGCGCCGGAGGCGTACGCTTTGTATGACCGCCGCGAGGCTTTGAAGATCGTCCTTCGACCCTGAGCCGCGGCGGCGGGACGCCACTGCCTACTGCCCACGCCGCTATGCGCCCATCTTCGCGACCACAATCCCCAAGGAGCCACGGATGACCGCCGCCACCGACACCACCTCAAGCGCCGTCTCCCCAACCACTGCCCCCTCCTCCTCCCCCCCTCCCAATCGCCGATTGAGCTGCCCGAGGCTCTGGGCTCCGAGGCGCGCGCCTTCATCGCGAGCGAGCACCGGCTGCTGATCGGCGACGAGCGCCCAGCGGCCGCAGACGGGGCCACGTTCGCCACGCTCGACCCCTCCACGGGGCGGGAGCTGGCCCGCGTTCCACAGGCCGGGGCCGAGGATGTGGCGCGTGCGGTGGCGGCAGCGCGCGCGGCGTTCGCCGACGGGCCGTGGGCGAGCATGCCCGCGTCCGGGCGCGAGCGGCTGATGCTGGCGCTGGCGGGCGCGGTCGAGGAGCGCGCGCAGGAGCTCGCCCAGATCGAGTCGGCCGACAACGGCAAGCCGGTGGGGCTCGCCCAGTACGTCAACGTCGCCGGGACGGTCGCCCACCTGCGCTACTTCGCCGGCTGGCCGACGAAGATCGAGGGCGCGGTGCTGCCGGTGACCGCGCCCAACATGCTCTGCTACACCCGCCGCGAGCCGGTGGGGGTGTGCGGGCAGATCGTGCCGTGGAACTTCCCGCTTCTGATGGCCGCTTGGAAGCTCGGGCCGGCGCTCGCCGCTGGCTGCACGGTGGTGCTGAAGCCGGCCGAGCAGACGCCGCTGAGCGCGCTGCGCCTCGGCGAGCTGGCGCTGGAGGTCGGCTTCCCGCCGGGTGTGCTGAACGTGCTCACCGGCGACGGCTCCACCGGCGCGGCGCTGGTGGACCATCCGGGCGTCAACAAGATCGCGTTCACCGGCTCCACCGCCGTGGGCCGCGAGATCGGCGCGAAGGCCGGCAAGGCGCTCAAGCGCGTGACGCTCGAGCTGGGCGGCAAGTCGCCCAACATCATCCTCCCCGACGCCGACATCGAGGCCGCGATCAAGGGCTCCTACCAGGCGATCTACTTCAACTCCGGCCAGGCCTGCAACGCCGGTTCGCGCCTGTTCGTGCCGAAGGAGCGCTACGAGGAGGTGCTGAGCGGGCTGGCGGCCCAGGCCGCCCAGGCTCAGCTGGGGCCGGGGCTCGACCCGGGGACGCAGCTCGGCCCGCTGGTGTCCGCCGAGCAGCACGAGCGCGTGCTCGGCTACATCGACGCCGGCCGCGCCGAAGGGGCCGAGGTGCTCGCCGGCGGCGAGGCGGCGCTCGCCGACAGCGGCGGCTACTTCGTCGCACCCACGCTTTTCAGCGCCACCGGCGCGGGCGCCGACGAGCTGCGGATCGCGCGCGAGGAGATCTTCGGCCCGGTGCTGGTCGCCTCCCCCTACGACACGCTCGAGGAGGTCGCCTCGCGTGCCAACGCCGGCGACTACGGGCTGGCCGCGGGCGTGTGGACGCGTGATGTCTCGAGCGCTCACCGCCTGGCGGCGCTGTTGCGGGCGGGCTCGGTGTACATCAACACCTGGGGCGCCGTCGATCCCTCGGCGCCGTTCGGTGGCTTCAAGGCCTCGGGCCTCGGCCGCGAGCACGGCCACGACGGTCTCGGCGCGTATCTGGAGACCAAGAGCGTGTGGACCTCCCTATGAGCGCGTCGATCCCCGGCCCCGGGCGCTTGAAGATCTCGAGCATGGTGGACAACGGCACCGTCAGCCTTGCTCTAGAGGGGGAGCTCGACCTGGCGGGGGCGCCCGATATGGAGGCCAGCCTTGCGGCGATCGAACAGGACGAGCCCGCGCGCCTGGTGATCGACCTGAGCCGCCTGCAGTTCATCGACTCCACTGGGTTGAGGTTGCTGCTGCAGGCAGACGCCCACGCCAAGGAGCAGGGCTACGAGCTCGTGCTGCGCCCGGGCACACAGGCTGTACAGCGGGTGTTCGAGGTGACGGGGGCACTCGCGATCCTGCGCTTCGAGGGCTCGCTGGGAGATTGACCTCGACCGGAGTACTGGCGCAGCCGGCCCCCGCGGGAGGGGTGGTTGGCGCGCGGACGGACGCGCGTCCCAGCGGCGCCACGCTGGCGCTGGCGGGGCTGTGTGTGCTGGTGCTGCTGGCGGCCACGCTCGAGGTGGTGCTCGACGGGGCGGTCGGCCACTCGCCGCTGATCCCCGGCTCGCCGGGGATCACGGGGTGGCTGCAGTGGGGGATCGGCGAGCGCTTG
This sequence comes from uncultured Solirubrobacterales bacterium, assembly GCA_963844585.1. GTDB lineage: Bacteria > Actinomycetota > Thermoleophilia > Solirubrobacterales > Solirubrobacteraceae > Palsa-744. Next base: position 85,158 of record CAWJOV010000005.1, read on the forward strand.
GGCTTCCGCGTGTTCCTGATCGCCCTGCTGTGCTTCACCGGCGCCTACGCCGGGTTGCTGGTGCTGGCGCGGCGCATCTCAGCTGACCCCCGCGCCGCGCGCTGGTCGATCGTGCTGGTAGGGACGCTGTCGCTGGTCGTGTGCGCTGGCCCGATCCTCTTCTCGACCGACGTGTTCAGCTACATCGCCTACGCGCGCATGGGTGTGCTGCACGGGCTCGACCCCTACCTGCACGGCCCGATCAGGATCGAAGGCGATCCGATCTTCAAGTACGTGGGCGAGGACTGGCTGAAAGTGGCGACCGCGTACGGCCCGCTGTACACGCTGCTCTCCTACCCGTTGGGCGTGCTCGGCGTGAAGGGGGCGGTGTGGGGCGCGAAGGTCGAGGCGCTGGCCGCGTGTGCCGGCACGCTCGCGCTGACGTGGCGCTGCGCGCGGGCGCGAGGCTACGACCCGGCGGTTGCGCTGGTGGCGGTTGGTGCCAACCCGCTGTGGGTGTTGTACGGGCTGGGCGGTGCCCACAACGATGTGATCATGACCTTCTTCATGATGGCGGCGGTAGCGCTGGTCGTGAAGGAAGAAGAAGACCCCACCAACCCCAGCGTTGCCGGCTCCTCGTCGGGAGGCCGACCGCCGAGCAATCGGCAGGCCTGGGCGGGTGCTTCGGTGGTCGCTGCGGGCATGGTGAAGGCGACGGGAGCGGTGATGTTGCCGTTCATGCTGCTCGCGCGGCGTGACTGGCGGGTGCTGGCGGGGGCGGTCGGGGCGCTGGTGGCGATCGCCGTGGTCTCCTACCCGGTGTTCGGCTTGCACGGCCTCGACGTGATCTCGGTGCTCAACCGCGACGCGGCGCTGGTTTCGACTGACAGCTTCCCCAACGAGATCGCGCACCTGCTGGGCAAGCCGGGGGTGTTCCCGGCCGATCACACGCTGCTGAAGGTGGCGCTCGTGGCGATCGTGCTGCACTTGATGTGGCGCACCTGGCGGGGATACGACTGGGTGTCGGCTTCGGGGTGGACGCTGCTGGCGATCGCCGTCACCAGCACGTGGCTGCTGGCCTGGTACACGCTGTGGGCGCTGCCGCTGGCGATGGTCGCGCGCGACCGGCGGCTGCTGATCGCGATCTTCGCCGTGCAGGGCCTGTTCATCCTCCACCAAACCGCCCCGCTGTTCTCACCGGCTTCGACATGAGCGGGGCGAGCATGCACGCCGAGCCGGGCGGCCGCGGGAGGGGTGCGCGGTGAGCGCAGCGGCGAGCACCGTCGAGTCAGGTGGCCGCGGGAGGGGTGCGCGGTGAGCAGGGCGGCGAGCACCGCCGAGCCGGGCGGACGCTGGGAGCGCCTGCCCGAGCGCCTGCGCCCCCGCACGCACGAGCGCCGCGGCCGCGGCGACCTGCGCCGCGTGGAGAGCACGCTGCTGGTACTGGCGTTTCTGGCGCTGGCGGTGGCGGTCGTCAACGACGTGGTGCGGCAAGTGCACGTCAACGAACGCATCACCGCCGACCTGCGCACGTGGCGGACGATCACCGGCAACGATCTCATCAACATCTCCGTCGAACAGGATCTGACGCATCACACCATGCGCGATGTGCTGTGCGGCAACACCGGGTCGGGCCCACCGGGAACGCAGCCGCAGGTGTGCCTGATCGTGACCGGCCCCACCGTGCATGGGATGCGCGCGGCGAAGGGCGGCTTCTACCTGCCGCCCTACTTCCAGGACAAGCACGTCAACCGCTATGCCTGCTTTGGCACGGCGGTGAGCGAAAGACTGTGTGGCCTGCCGACGCCGCCGGGCGCGCCGGACGAACCGCTGACGAATGGTTAGGAAGTGGTGGCCGCTGGCGGCGCTGGTGGTGCTCGCGGCGCTACTGCGCCTCTGCACGCTCGACTTGCAGAGCTTCTGGTACGACGAGGCATACGTGCCGGTGCACACGCTGCACCCATCGCTGGTGGCGACGCTGCGCTCGGTCGAGCATCGCGAAAACACGCCACCGCTGTGGTACGTGCTGATCTGGGCGTGGTCGCGGATCTTCGGCACGGGGATGATCGCCCTGCGCCTGCCCTCGGCGCTGGCGGGGATCGCCACGGTGCCGGTGGGGTGGGGGATCGGGCGGCAGCTAGCCGGCCGTCGGGCGGCGATTGCCACCGCGGCGCTGGTGGCGACCAATCCGCTGTTCGTTTGGTACTCCCAGGAGGCACGCGCCTACGGCCTGTTCGTGTTCCTGGCGGCGCTCGCGATGTGGTGCTGGCTGCGCGCCGACGCCGACCCGACGCCGGGCAGGCTGACGGCATTCGCGGCGAGCGGCGCGGCGGCGCTGGCGACGCACTACTTCGCGGTGTTCCTGCTGGCGCCGATGTGCCTGTGGCTGCTGCGCCCGCGGCGTGGCGCACACACGGCGGGACCGGGCGCGCTCTCTACCGATCCACAGTCGATACCGCCGAAGGACGCACAGTTGTCGGGGGCCGCAAGGTCGGCGGGGGCCGCCAGGTCCGTGCCGCCGAGAGGGGCGCTCGCGGCGGTGGGTGCGATCGTGCTGGTCGGCGCGGTGCTGGTGCCTTTGGCGCTCGCGCAGGGCGGGCACGGCACCCAGTGGATCGGGGAATGGGCGCTCGCCAGCCGCCTGGAAACGATTCCCCAGTACTACCTGACGGGCTATTCCGGGGCGCCTCTGGGCCACGGCCTGGAGCTGCTGGTCGCGCTGGAGATCCTCGCCGCGGTCGGCTACGGCCTGTGGCGGATGCTCACCCCGCGCGAGAGCGAAGGCGCACTGCTGGCACTCGGGGTGGCGGCGTGCGGAGTGCTGATTCCGGTGGCGATGGCCTTCGCCGGCGCCGATTACCTGGCGCCGCGCAACGTGGTGGCGGCGATGGTGCCCCTGACGGCGGGAGTTGCCACGATCGCGGCGGCGCGGCGTACCGGCCGCACGGGACTTGCGCTGGTGGGCTTGATCGCGGTGACGTTCGCGGCGCTCACGATCGACGTGGATCTCAGCCCGCGCCTGCAGCGCGGCGACTGGCGCGGGCTGGCGAAGGTGGTCGGACGTGAACGCCCAGCAGCCGGCGCGCGCGCGATCACCACGGTGGAGCTGGGTGCGGCCCCGCTCGAGTACTACTTGCCGCCGCTGAGCGATCTGCGGCGGGGAGCGGTGGTGAGGGTGAGCGAAATCGACGAGACCGGCTACGCGCCGCTGCGCCCCGGAGCCGGGGAACCGCCGGCCGCCGGGTTCCACTTGGTGCAGCACGGGGACGTGAACGGGATGATCCTCTACAGGTTCCGTTCGGCGACTCCCCGTCTCGTCTCAGAGGCCGCGTTGCGCGAACACATGATCGCCGAAGGCCACCCGGAGGTGCTGTCCTCTGAAAGCCCACCGCCCGCCGTCTCCTCGCTCGAAGCTGGTTGACGGGGCGCGTCTGAGAGCCCACAGCCCATCGTCTCCTCGCTCGAAGCCAGTTGACGAGGCGGACGAGCGGCGCTCCGATGACGCGTCGAGTGCGCCGGTCGAACCCATAACGTGATATCACCGCCCGCGCAGTCGTTGGATACGAAAGGATTAGCTCGCTGGATCATGCCGACCTCGACCGCCACGACCCGCAGCGAGGCACAAATCGCGCTGGAGCGCGCCTGTGAGCACCTGCTCGCCCTCCAGGACGAGGCAGGCTGGTGGCGAGGCGAGCTGCAAACCAATGTGACGATGGATGCCGAGGACATGCTGCTGCGCGAGTTCCTCGGGATCCGCACCGCCGAGGAGACCGAGCGCTCGGCGGCGTGGATCCGCTCGCAGCAGCGCGAGGATGGGACGTGGACCAACTTCCACGGTGGGCCGGGCGACCTATCGACGACCGTCGAGGCCTACTGGGCGCTGCGCCTGGCGGGCGACCCGCCCGAGGCGGAGCACATGCGCAGAGCGGCGGAGTGGGTGCGCGAGCAGGGCGGGGTGGAGGCGGCGCGGGTGTTCACGCACGTGTGGCTGGCGCTGTTCGGGCTGTGGCCGTGGGAGCGGATCCCCGCACTGCCACCAGAGATCATGGTGCTGCCGCGGTGGACGCCGCTGAACATCTACAACTTCGGCTGCTGGGCGCGCCAGACGATCGTCGCGCTGTCGCTGGTGATGGCGCGGCGTCCGAAGAAGGCGCTGCCGTTCGACCTGCGCGACCTGCACGGCGCGCAGCCGTGGCGCCCGAGTGGCTCGGGGCTCGAGCCCCGAGCCGGCACCCGTCCTCCCCGTCCCGCCGCCTCCACGCGCGGTCGCCTCTCCTTCCTCTCCTCTCCCTCCACCACCGCCGCCAAGGCCCGGGCGGGCGCATGGCTGGGGCGTCTGGACAGCCTGCTGCGGGCGTACGAGAGCCACCCGCTGCCACCGCTGCGCCGTCAGGCGATCGCGCGCGCCGAGGCGTGGATCGTGCGCCGCCAGGAGGCCGACGGCTCGTGGGGTGGCATCCAGCCACCGTGGGTGTACTCGCTGATGGCGCTCCACCTGGGCGGCTACCCGTTGGATCACCCCGTGATGCGCCGTGGCCTGGAGGGGTTGAAGCGCTTCATGGTCGAGGACCGCGGCGAGGGCATCGGCGCCGAGCTGACCCACTCCGAGTCCGCTCGCCCTCAGCCATCGCGGCCACCCAGCACGCCGGCGGTCGTAAGTCGGCGCCTGGAAGCCTGCCAGTCGCCGGTGTGGGACACGGCGCTGGCGATGGTCGCGCTCGGCGACGCCGGCGCGCCGCGCGATCACCCGGCGCTGGCGCGTGCGGCACAGTGGCTGCTGGCGGAGGAGGTGCGGGTGCGGGGAGATTGGGAGGCCGCCCGACCGCAGCTGCAGCCGGGGGGATGGGCGTTTGAGTTCGAGAACGACAACTACCCCGACGTTGACGACACCGCGGAGGTGGCACTGGCGTTGCTGCGCACGATCGAGCTGGAGCCCGAGCAGATCCGCCGCGCTCACCGCCACCGCCGCCGCAGCGGCGAAGTGCCCCCGGCGGAGGGCGTGCAGGGGGTGCGCGAGCGCGCGCAGGACGCGATCGATCGTGCCGTCGAGTGGGTGGAGGGGATGCAGAGCGAGGGCGGCGGCTGGGGGGCGTTCGACGCCGACAACACGCGAACGCTGGTAAGGGCGCTCCCGTTTCTCGACTTCGGCGAGGTGATCGACGAGCCGAGCGCCGACGTGACCGCGCACGCGCTGGAGATGCTCGCGGCGCTCGGCCGTGCCGACAGCGAACAGGCCCGGGAGGGGCTGAGCTGGCTGTTGGGGCAGCAGGAGGAGGACGGGTCGTGGTTTGGGCGCTGGGGGATCAACCACATCTACGGCACCGGCGCGGCGCTGCCGGCGCTGGCGGCGATGGGCGTCGGCCCGCAGGAGCAGCCGATCCGCCGCGCGGTGGCGTGGCTGCGCACCCACCAGAACGAGGACGGCGGCTGGGGCGAGGATCCGCGCTCCTACGACGACCCGGTCTGGATCGGCCGCGGCGACTCGACCGCCTCGCAGACATCGTGGGCGCTGCTGGCGCTGCACGCGGCCGGCGAGCAGCTGGAAAGCTCGCAGGCAATGGAGCGCGGGGTGGCGTGGCTGATCTCCACGCAGCGCCCCGACGGGACATGGGACGAGCCGCAGTACACCGGCACCGGGTTTCCGTCGGACTACTACATCAACTACCACCTCTACCGCCTCACCTTCCCGATCATGGCGCTTGGCCGCTGCGCGGGGGCTGAGGTCCGGGCGTGAGAGCGGCGGCTGTGGGCCGCGCCGGATGGGAGCTGCTCGCGGTGCCCTCGCCCTCCTCATCTTTCCCCGAGCCGCCCGAGCTGCCCACGTCCGCGGCGGTGATGGCGCGTGCGGGCGGCGAGAACTTCCCCGTCGCCAGCCGCGTGCTGCCGCGCCGCATCAGGGAGCACCTGCTCGCGCTGTACGGCTTCGCGCGGCTGGTGGACGAACTGGGGGACGCCACGGCCGCCGGGGGGACTGGGGCGGGCGGGACTCCAGAGAAGCTGGCGGCGCTCGACTGGCTGGAGGGGGAACTGGAGCGCGTGTACGCCGGCGAGGCGCGTCACCCGCTGCTGGTGCGCCTGCAGGGCACCGTGCGCGCATGCGCGCTGCCACGCGAGCCCTTCCTGCGGCTGATCGAGGCCAACCGCATGGATCAGCGGGTGGCACGCTACGACACGTGGGAGCAGCTGCTGGGCTACTGCCACCTCTCGGCCGATCCCGTCGGGGAGCTGGTGTTGGGCGTGCTCGGCCGTGCCACCCCCGAGCGGGTGGCGCTATCGGATCGGATCTGCACGGCGCTGCAGCTGGCCGAGCACTGGCAGGACGTTGCCGAGGATCTACGCGCCGGCCGTGTCTACCTGCCTGCGGAGGAGCTTGTGAGGTTCGGCTGCACCGAGCGCGATCTTGCCCAACCCGCCGCCGATTGGCGCGTGAAGGGATTGATCGCCTTCGAGGTGGCGCGCACGCGCCAGCTGCTGGGGGAGGGGGCGCCGTTGATCGGCACCCTGAGTGGGCGCGAGCGGTTGGCGGTGGCGGCGTTCGTGAGCGGCGCCGACGCGGCGTTGGGGGCGATCGAGCGCGCCGGCTATGACGTGCTCGGTGGCCCGCCGCGGGCCTCCCGCGCACGGCGTGCCGCGGCCCTGGCGAGGACCCTGGCGGAGCGATGCCCGTGAGCGCCGGGGCGATCCGCGGCCAGCAAGCCCACCGGCAGTGCGAGTCGCTGAGGCGTGCTGCGGCCCTGGCGAGGACCCTGGCGGAGCGATGCCCGTGAGCGCCGGGGCGATCCGTGGCCAGCAAGCCCACCGGCAGTGCGAGTCGCTGAGGCGTGCTGCGGCCCTGGCGAGGACCCTGGCGGAGCGATGCCCGTGAGCGCCGGGGCGACCCGTACCCAGCAGGCCTACCGGCAGTGCGAGTCGCTGACGCGCGCGGCGGCGGGCAACTTCTACTACGGCATCCGCCTGCTACCAGCCCCCAAGCGCAGGGCGATGTGCGCGGTATACGCGTTTGCGCGGCGCGTGGACGACATCGCCGATGGGACGCTGGCGCCGGAGGAGAAGCTGATCCGGCTGGAGGCGGCCGCGCGGGCGCTGGAGAACCTGGACCCCCAGGACCCCGACCCGGTGATGGCGGCGCTCGCGGACGCCAGCGTGCGCTTCGATCTGCCCGCCGACGCCCTCGAGGACCTGATCGAAGGGGTGCGGATGGACGTGCGCGGTGCCTCCTACGCGGACTTCAAGGAGCTGGAGCTCTACTGCCGGCGCGTGGCCGGCTCGATCGGACGTCTGTGCCTGGCGATCTTCGGCACGCGTCGCCGGCGGCCCGGCGAGCGGCCGGCGAGCGAGATGGCTGACGACCTGGGCGTGGCACTGCAGCTCGCCAACATCGCGCGCGACCTGCGCGAGGATGCCGAACGGGGGCGGGTGTACCTGGCGGCGCGCGATCTGGTGCGCTACCACCTGCACGACGATGGGCCACTCGACGCCCCCGCGCTGCAGGCGCTCACGCGCGAGGCGAGCATGGCCGAGCCGGCGATGGTGGCGGGTTTCGAAGGCGGCGACGTCGGCCAGCTGTACGCGCTGATGCGCTTCTACTGCCTGCGCTCGCGCGACTGGTTTCACCGCGGCATGGAGCTGGTGGGGCTGCTCGACCGGCGCAGCGCCGCGTGCGTGCTGGCGATGGCGGGCATCTACTGGCGCCTGCTCGGCCATATCGAGGAGCGCCCTGATCGCGCGCTCGCGCGCCGCGCGCGGCTGGCCAAACGCGAGAAGGCGTGGGTCGCGGCGCGCGCGCTGCTCGGCAAGGGGATACCGGAGCGCCATCCGGCCGAACGGATTCAGGAGGAAGACGCTTCTTGAGCGTGCCCGAATCGCCCGGCCCCCACGTGGCGGTGATCGGCGGCGGGTTGGCGGGGATCGCCGCGGCGCTCGACTGCGCCGACGCCGGCGCGCGGGTGACGCTGCTGGAGGTGCGCCCGCGGCTGGGCGGGGCGGTGTACTCCTTCGAGCGCGACGGCCTGCGGATCGACAACGGCCAGCATGTGTTCTTGCGCTGCTTTCACGCCTACCGTGCGCTGCTCGCCCGGCTGGGCAGCGAGGGCGGGGTGGAGTTGCAGTCACGCTTGGAGATCCCCCTGGTGCGCCCCGGCGGGGAGGTGAGCGTTCTGCGCCGCTCCGACCTCCCGGCACCGCTGCACCTGGCGGGCACGCTGCTGCGCTACCGCTACCTTTCGCCGCGCGAGCGCCTCGGGGCGGTGCGCGCGGCCGCGGCGCTGGGCCGCCTCGATCCGCGCGCACCGGAGCTAGACCGGCAGACCCTCGGTACGTGGCTTGCCGCTCATGGTCAGAGCCCGCATGCGATCGCGGCGCTGTGGGACCTGATCGCGCTGCCCGCGCTCAACCTGCCCGCCGACCAGGCGTCGTTGGCGCTGGCTGCGTTCGTCTTCAGGCGCGGTCTGCTCGAACGGGCGGACGCGGGGGACATCGGCTTTCACCGCCGCCCCCAGAGCGAGATCGTGGGGGAGCCGGCGGAGCGCGCGCTGCGCGCGGCGGGCGTCGATGTGAGGCTGGGATGGCGTGCGGAGCGGGTGGTGGCTGGCGAGGGAGAGTTCGAGGTGGAGGGCGCTCAGCCCAGCGTGAGCGCCGACGCGGCGATCGTGGCGCTGCCGCGGACGCGCGCCGCGGCATTGCTCGAGCCGCTCGACCCAACGAGTGCGACCCGCACGCTGAAGCTGCGCGACACCCCGATTGTCAACCTGCACGTGGTATACGACCGCAATGTGTGTGAGCTTCCGTTCGCGGGTGGGGTGGAGTCGCCGGTGCAGTACGTGTTCGACCGCAGCATCGCCGGTGGCGTGGATGGGGGGAGGCAGTACCTGGCCGTCTCGCTGTCCGGAGCCGACGAGGAGATGGGCATGAGCGTCGAGGAGTTGCGCGAGCGCTATCTGCCTGCCCTTGCGGAGCTCTTCCCACGCGCTCGCACGGCGCGGGTCGAGCGCTTCCTCGCCACGCGCGAGCATGCCGCGACGCTGCGCGCCGAGCCGGGCGCGGGCGCGCTGCGCCCCGGGTCACACACCGCGGTTGCTGGATTGGCGCTGGCGGGCGCATGGACCGATACCGGTTGGCCGGCCACGCTGGAGAGCGCGGTGCTAAGCGGTCACGCGGCGGCGCGCTGTGTGTTGGAGGCTGTCCGGTGAGCGGTCATGCGGCGGCGCGTCGTGTGTTGGAGGCTGTCCGGTGAGCGGTCATGCGGCGGCGCGTCGTGTGTTGGAGGCTGTCCGGTGAGCGGTCATGCGGCGGCGCGTCGTGTGTTGGAGGCTGTCCGGTGAGCGGTCATGCGGCGGCGCGTCGTGTGTTGGAGGCTGTCCGGTGAGCGATCTTCTGATCGCCGCGCCGCTGCGTCTGGAGGCGTGGGCGATCTCCGCGGGGATACGCTCCCAGCCGGCCCGTTCCCGCCTGCCCCGCGCGCGGGTGCACCGTACCGGCATGGGCCCACGCCGCGCGCAGGCGATGGCCCCGGTGCTGCTCGAACGGCCGGGCGCGGCGCTGCTGGTGATGGGCTTCGGCGGCGCGCTCGACGAGCACAGCGATGTGGGGGACGTGGTGGTCGCCGACGTCGTGCAGGGGCCCGACGGGACCGGGCCGGTCGCCTGCACCGGCGCGCAGGAGCTGGCGGGCGCGCTCGAGCGCCGTGGCCTGTGCGTGCGTCGCGGGACGGTCGCCTCGGTGGCGCGCCTGGCGATGGGCGACACGCGCGTGCAGCTGCGCGATGCGGGAGCGATCGCCGTGGACATGGAGTCGGCGTGGCTGGCCCCCGGGGCCGGCGAGCGCCCGTTCGCGGTCGTGCGCGTGATCACCGACACGCCCGCCCGGGAGCTCACCAACCCGCTGCTGACCGTGGCGGGGGTGGCACGCGCAATGGCGGTGCTGCGCCGCGCGGCGGGCGCGCTGCATGAATGGACCCCGGAGGGGATAAGGTAGGCGTGATGGCGGCGCGCATGAGACAGAGCACGCGCATGGGGTGGTACCTGATGCGCCAGCGCCTGGCCAAACGCGAGAAGTTCCCGCTGATCGTCGAGCTGGAGCCGCTGTTTCAGTGCAACCTCGCCTGTTCCGGCTGCGGCAAGATCCAGCACCCCGAGCACGAGTTGCGCCGGCGGATGCCCGTCGCCCAGGCGATCGGGGCGGTGGAGGAGTGCGGTGCACCGATGGTTTCGATCGCTGGTGGTGAGCCGCTGATCCACCCGGAGATCCACGTGATCGCCGCCGAGCTGATCAAGCGCAAGAGGTTCGTCTACCTGTGCACGAACGCGTTGCTGCTTGAGAAGAAGCTCGAGAACTTCAAGCCGAGCCCCTACTTCTCCTGGGCCGTGCATATGGATGGGTTGCGCGAGCGCCACGACGCATCGGTTGAGCGCGAGGGGGTCTTCGACAAGGCAGTCGCCGCAATCAAGGCCGCAAAGGCAGCGGGCTTCCGCGTAACGACCAACACGACGTTCTTCACCCATGACTCACCGCGGACAGTGCGCGAGGTGCTCGACTTCCTCAATGACGACCTCGAAGTCGACGAGATGATGATCTCGCCCGCGTATGCCTACGAGAAAGCGCCCGACCAGGAGCACTTCCTCGGGGTCGCCGAGACACGAAAGCTGTTCAAGGAGGCATTCGGCGAAGGGCGACGTAAGCGGTGGCGTCTGAATCACAGCCCGCTGTTCCTCGATTTCCTCGAGGGCAAGGCCGAATTCGACTGCACCGCCTGGGGGATCCCCAGCTACTCGCTGTTCGGCTGGCAGCGACCCTGCTACCTGATGTCAGACGGCTACACGAAGACCTACAAAGAGCTGCTCGAGACGACCGACTGGAGCAAGTACGGGCGCGGCAAGGATCCCCGTTGCGAAAACTGCATGGCGCACTGCGGCTACGAGCCGACAGCCGTGCTGCAGACAACCCACTCGCTGCGCCAGTCGCTGCGGGCGCTGGTCAACTGACCTCGCCCTCCAGCGTCGCGGCGCCGCGGATGTCGCGCCAGGTCATGCCCTCCCCCAGCAGGGCGGGAATGCCGAGGCCGAGCGCGGTAAGGATCTCGACGGCCTGGAGGATGATCCCGTAGGCGAGGGCTGGGCCGGCACCGACGCCGTAGGCGGCGAGCACCACCAGGCAGGCGGCCTGGAAGACGCCGACATTAGACGGGGTGGCGGGCAGCACGGCGGAGACGTTGACGGCGAGCAGCACTGCGGCGGCGGCGATCAGGCCGTCATCCGATTGCAGGCCGAGCGCGCACAGCACCGCGTAGCAGGCCAACCATTGCAGCGTCCACGCGAGCAGCTGCAACAGCACCGCGGGGATCCCGTGACGAGGGTTGGCGAATACGGCGAGACCCTGCCTGCCGAGGCGTAGCAGACGGGAGAGCGTGGCGGCGGCAAGTGCGATCCGCAGCGAGCGCGAGCGTTGCGCACGCGCCAGCAGCCACGGACCCATCAGCACCAGCAGGCAGATCGCCAGCGGCACCGCGAGCGCGATCACGAGGCCGGAGACGTGCTGGCGCAGGAGGTCGAGGCTGGTGAAGGTGACGGTCGCGAGGATCGCCAGCGCCAGCAGGTTGATCAGCGTCTGCGAGAAGACGGTGCCGGCGACGATCGGCAGCTGGCGGCGCGAGGAGCCGGGCAGGCGGCGGGTCAGCACCAGCATCTTGGCGGGCTCCCCGATGCGTCCGGGGAACACCGCCGAGCCCATCACGCCGATCATCGTCGCGCGGATCACCGGCGCCCACGCAGTCTCGGTGTCGGGCAGCGCCGCGCGTAGCACCTCGTGCCAGGAGCCGGCGCGCAGCAGCAGCGAGAGCCCCATCAGCGCGAGCGCGAGGACGATCCACCCGGGTTCCGCGGAGGTCAGCGCGTTGCCGACGCGGTGCAGCCCAAGACGCGAGAGCGCGAACGCAAGGATCGCGGCGAGTATGAGGAGCAGGACGGGCACAACCACACGCCTGCGCAGGCGCGGGCGGGGGGAACGCCGTTGGGACGAGACGGTATCGCCCATCACCCTGGGTCTATCAGAGCGGGACGCTCTCACGCGACGCGGAGGGGGACATGGTTGTGGCCCGTTAGCTCATGTTCACATAACCCGTGGCTTCCGTCGGCGTGCGCACGTTGGCCGACACCTTGTTTTCGTAGTTGCCCTCGATCGTCTGGATATCGCCGTTGGGGAGGACGTCCCTGACGATCCCGACGTGCTCGTCGCCGAAGACGATCAGGTCGCCCGGCTGGGGGGTCACGCCGGGGCCGTTGGGGATCGCGCGGCCAGTGCTCTGCGCCCACGACCACACCTGCGCCACCGATCCCAGGCCTTCGCCGTTCGTGCCCAGCGGCTCGCCCGCCTGGCGCGCGGCCCATGAGGCGAAGTAGGCACACCAGGGGGCGCCGGGGATCGCTCCCGCGGTCGCGGTGCGATACATCGAGATCGCCGGCGATTCGTTGCTGCCGAGGGGCTGCTCTGCCTGGCCGATCTGGCTTTCGGCGATCCTCACGATCTGCTGGCCCGGGGTGGTCGTGGTGCCCGCGGTCTCGGGCGTGCCCATCAGAGCCCCCGCGGTCGAGGCGCCGAGCAGCGGCGTCGCCGTTTCCAGGGCCGCCGAGCCGGTCGGGGCGATGCCGGTGGCCGCCGTGCTGGTGGGTGTCGCCGTGCCCGCCTGGGTTTCGCTGGCGCTTTGCAGTGCCCGGGCGAACGAGCTGCCGCCGCCGGCCTGCGTCGCTTCGGGTGCTGTGGGCGCCGCCGTGCCACCGGTGCCCGCCGCATTGGTGGCGAGCAGGGCGGCTGGGTTGGCGATCGCCTGTTCGAGCGTGGCCACGCGCGTGAGGACGGATTCGACGGACATCCGCCCGGTGATCGGCAGTCTCTGCCGTCGGTTGAACCGGGTGCCTGGAGAAGGTGGGGACCCGCTGCGGGACGGGCGTGGGCTCGGGATGGTGCGAGCGGCGGGTGTTTGCCGGCGCACTCTTGGGCTGCCCGCCCGGCCTCCCCCGCCCGCATGAATGCTTGCATCCCAAAATCTGTCCTAAAGCGCTTCCAATAGTTCGTCGATAGCGCCGGCAAAGGACACGCAAGTGTCCACATCGCTGTTCAATCCAAGGGGGCTAGACGTGTCTATGCGTATTGGCAAGCGAAACTTCGCTAGCCGCAAGCGAAAGATAGCCGGCCTGTGCGCATTCGTGCTCGCAGGCCTCCTGGCTGTGGGCGCGTACGCGTTCACGGCAAGCAACACGCAAGCGGAAGAATCGGGCGCCGGTGCCAACACCGCAGTTGTGTCCGGCTACAACACCACGAACCTGAAATTCACGCTCACGGGCGGAACTGCTCCGACGGCCACATTCACAGCAGAAGCAACACCGGGAGAGGCGGACGCCAAAGAAGCCGAAATCAACGTAGTGAAGACGGCCGGAACGAAAGCTTGGGTGCATTGCGAACTGACCACTCCGGGCTCACCGGCTCTGTTCACGTGCACGTTTGCGACCCCGCTCACGAAGACAGAAATCGAAGAAGACGTCGTACAGGAAACCATCGTCACATCGTAGGTGTAACGACCGAGTGGCAAACGTGGAGGGCCGGCCCTGCCGGCCCTCCACGCCCACGCCCACAACCAACACAACAAGAATGCGACCTCGACGCATTAGAAAAATCCTCCTCTCGGCCCTGGGACTCATCATCCTGGGGACTATGTGGTTCTACTTCGCCCCGGTCCAGCTCGGCGGCTCGACCACCTACGTGGTCACCCACGGGACCAGCATGGAGCCGCGCTTTCACACCGGCGACCTGGCGATCGTGCGCGGCCAGAGCAGCTACCATGTAGGTGAAGTCGTCGCCTACGACAACCACCAGCTGCACACGATCGTGCTGCACCGGATTGTCGGGCGCGAAGGCGACAGGTATCTGTTCAAGGGGGACAACAACAACTTCGTCGACCCCGAACACCCGGTTGCCAGCCAGCTGGTCGGCGCCCTGTGGGTACATATCCCGGGCGTGGGCCTGCGCCTTCAATCGATCCGCTCGCCGCTTGTGATGGGGATCCTCCTGTTCGTCGGGATGCTCCTCCTCACCGGTGGAGCGTTCGCGCGGACCCAAGGGCGCAGGCACAGGCGTGAGAGGCGCGCGGGCGAGGGCACCGCGACGCCCACGTTCGCGACGCCCACGTTCGCCGTCCTCGCGATCGGCGCCCTGCTGGCGATTCCGTTCCTCGTGCTCGCGCTGCTCGCGTTCACCCGCTCGCCGACGAAGCTCTACTCCTACACGGTCCCCTACCAGCAGAGCGGCCGGCTCTCCTACTCCGCCGAAGCGCCTTCGGGGCCGACCTACCCAGATGGACAGGCGGTGACCGGCGACCCACTCTTCGCGCACGTCCTGAACGCGGTTGACTTCAGCTTTGCCTACCGCCTGCACAGCGCCGGCCGGCGCTCGCTCAGCGGAAGCGCCTCGCTCGAGGCCACGGTGGTCTCCTCCGATGGCTGGCACACCACGCTGCAGCTCGCGCCCCCCACGCGCTTTCACGGCAGCCGCGCGCACGTCACGGGGACGCTCGATTTGAGCTCGCTGCTTGCGCTTGTGCACAGTGTCGAATCCGCGACGAAGGCGAATGGCACCTACACGCTCACGCTGCTGCCGCGGGTGAGCGCCAGCGGGAGGATCGACGCCGTGCCGATGCACACCACATTCGCGCCGAAAGTCCAGTTCTCGCTAACCCCGATCGAGGCGCAGCCGGCCGTCGCCGGCGGCGGCTCGCTCACCACGACTTCGCCCTCCGGCGAAGACACCGCACTGAGCATGTTCTCGCCCTCGGCGCCGGGCTCGGCGACTGGCACGCACTCCCAGCCGGCATCGCTCTCGCTCGGATTAGGACAGCTCTCGGTGGCGAGCGCACGTACGCTCGCGCGCGACGCGCTCGTGATCGTCGTCTGTGCCGTGCTGGCGGCACTCGCCTGCCTGCGGCTGGCGCTCGGTCGTTCGCAACCGCGTGACGAGTCGGCGAGCATCCGCGCGCGCTACGGCCGGATGATCGTTCCGGTCGCACGTGTGTGGCAACTGCCCGGGGTGCCGGTGATCGACGTCGAGGACATGGAGGCGCTGGCACAGATAGCAGAGCACTACGACCGCTCGATCTTGCACGAGGTGGCGGAGGACGGCGAAGCCTTCTGGGTCACCGACGAGAGCGGGCAGTTCCGCTACGCGATCGGTGTGTGGACCGGTGCCTCCCAGGGCGAGCCCGCCGAAGGGCTGGCTGACGAGGCGCTGGCTTACGAGGCGTTGGCTGACGAGGCGCTCGCAGGTGAGACGCTCGTGCATGAGGCTTACGGGCGTGAGTCCTACGCCCATGAGCCCAAGCTCGCCGGGCCGATTTCGGCGCGCGGTGTGCCCGATGCGCTCGGGGTGCCGCCGGAGGACGACACATTCGCCGCCGAGGGCGTCACGCAGGGCGAGTGGACGCCGCGACGCGACGGCGGCCGCGGTCGTTCACACAAGCCCGGCCTCGTGTGAGCGCTGGATTGCAGCTGTCCAGCGGTCTCGCCGGCCCTCAAGTATCGCCCGCCGGTGACGATAAACGGGCATGTGAAGAGCGTCTCCCGGCTTCGGCCGGGCTCCTCTTCAATCAAGGCAAAGGACCGACAGGGAGTCGGTCCGGGACTGACCAAACAATCGTCATCAAGGAGATGAACGTATGTCCCTAAGCATCAACACCAACGTTGACTCGCTGATCGTTCAGCGCAACCTCAACACCAGCCAGGGCGAGCTGACCACGTCGATGGAACGCCTTTCCTCGGGTCTGCGAATCAACTCCGCCGCCGACGACGTCGCGGGCTACGCCGCCAACCAGCGCCTGCAGGGCCAGGTCAACGGCGTGATGCAGGCTCAGCAGAACACCCAGGAAGCCGTCGCGCTGGTGCAGACGGCGCAGGGCGCGCTCAACGACGTGGAGCAGATGCTCCAGCGCATGCGCGAGCTCGCGGTGCAGCTTGCCAACGGCACCAACTCGGAATCCGACAAGGAAGCGATCGAAGGCGAGGGCGAACAGCTCGAAAAAGAGATCGAACGAGTCGGTGAAACGACCAAGTTCAACGGCGTCGAATTGCTGGCCACGGCAGAAGGCATCAAGTTCCAGGTCGGCCCCGATGAAGAAGAAACGATCGAAGTGAAAACGGCCGAACTGACGAAGGCCACTGAAGGTCTCGAACTCGCGAAAATCGAATCGATTGAAGAAGCGATCAGCAAAGTCGCGACGATCGCCGGCGAATTCGGTTCGGTGCAGGACCGCCTCCAGTACACCCAGAGCAACCAGGCGATCTACGGGGAGAACCTCTCCGCCGCCCAGAGCTCGCTGGTGGACGCCAACATGGCGGCTGAAATGAGCAACTTCACCAAGGCACAGGTGCTGCAGCAGGCCGACGTGGCGGTCCTCGCCCAGGCCAACTCGCTGCCCCAGGCAGTGTTGCAGCTGGTCGAAGGTCGATAGTCCAGGGTTCTTGAAGCCCTGACCAACTTCCTCAGTGGTGGCGCCTTGCGCGCCACCACTGCAGCGAAGCCAGCCCGGGGCAAGTGAGAGCTTGCCCGGGGGTGGTCATAACGCTTCCGACGGTCTGGGAAGGCCGGCAAGAAGCTACATACCGCCGATTCATCGAGGGAACGGTGGTCGGGATGGGCAGCTTCGGCTGCCCATCCCGTCGTTAATGGCGCGTCCGCTCCCATCTTCGGGCTACCCACCTCGTCGTTCAAACTCGCGCACCTGGCTCCCGGTTGTGCCCCGGTCGTTGCGATCCAGCACGACGAGCCGAAGGAGTGCCTGGGTGCGAAGAGAAGACCTCAGGCGCGCTCCCGTCTGCGGGCTGCCCAACTTGTCGTTCAAACCTGCCCCCCGGCTGCGGTTGTGCCCCCTGTCGTGGCGATCCAGCACGACGAGCGGGAGTACTGGGTGCGCAGACCTCAGGCGCGGACGTCAACGTGACGGCCACCGGGCGCGTCCTCGTCGGGGTCGTCAGGCTCGCGCGGCGGCGGCCGGCGCGGTCCCAGCTTCGCGTCCCCTCCAGATCGCTCGCGGCGCTTCTTCGAGAGGCTCCGCGTCTGCTCGGCCGCCAGCTCGGCGATCCAGGGAGGGCGGGGTTCGATCGGTTGAATGGGATCCATCGTGTGCCCCGGAGATCGTCACTGCTAAGAGGTGCGTCCGCCCACACGACCGCCGGCAGCGGGTGGGCGGGTGCGCTCGAACCTGGCGAGCTCCTCGGCGAGCAGATCGTGCTTGGCCTGGTGCAGCTCGGCCACCAACATGCGCCGCCACAGGAACACGGCGGCGGCCCACGCCGCTACATAACACACCACGCCTGCCGCCAGTGCCCGGAGGCCGGCGCCCGCAAGTGTTTGCGTGGGCAGGGAGAGGTAGCCACCGATTAGGAAGCCGGCGAGACCGCCCCACGCCTTCGCCCGCGCGACGCTGCGAGCTGCGCGAGGGTGCTCGGCGAGGATCAGCCCCGAGCCGCGTCCTGTGCCGCCGGCGCTATCGGCGCCCGCGCCCTTCTTGCCCTTCTTGGCCTTCCCCGCCTTGGCGGCCTTGTCGCTCTTAGCGGCCACGACGACCACCGCACTTGCTCTGAGGGTTTCGATCTTGCCCGCCCTGGCTCGGCAGCATGTGGAGGTCTTTACCGGCCACGACCGTCACCGCTCTCCAGGCCGCGGCGCCGTTCGGCGCGCTGGCAGTCGAAGATGAAGCGCACCAAACGCCGGTGCTCGCCCTCGCCGATCTCGTCGAAGCAGATCGCGCGCCGGCCCTGGAGGTCGGCGCGCACGACGGTGCCCACGCCGGCGACCGGCGGGCTGCCCTTGGCGGTCGTCAGCCTGAACTCGACCTGCTCGCCGACCTTCAGCGTGCTCGGCCCTGCCAGCAGCATGCCGCCGCCGCTGATGTCCACCGAGTAGGTCTGCACCGTGCCCCCCTTGCCCCCGGTGACGACCAGCACCGGGCGGGTGGATTGGATGCGCACGTACTCGCGCTGTTGGATCAGCTCCACCGAGTGCAGCTCGCGGAAGCGCAGCAGCTCGCGATCCTCGAGCGTGACCGTGCCCTGCAGCCGGATGCGCCCGCGGTGGTTGGTGAACTCGAGCACCAGCTGGTCGAGCGATCCGGGGGTGAAAGGTCGTTCGGCGCGGAACATCAGCGCCACCAGCAGTCCTCCGCTGTCGCGCTCGGCGACCCGTGCCTGCACGCGCTCTCCACTCGGGCGCACGATCGTGACGGGATCGGCGCGCTCGGGGAGCTCGATCTCACCGCGATCCTGCGACGCCTTTGCCGAACGCCGAAGCTTCATCGTGGCGGGAGCAGCCTGTCGGCCAGCAGGAACGGGTCGATCCAGGTGAGCGCCCAGGCGCCGTGCTCGGCGCGCGCCAGCAGGTGGATCGGGGCCAGCCCGAACGCGCACGCTGTCTGCGCCGCCACTCCGAGCTGGTCGGTCTCGTCGGCGTGGGTGATCGCCAGTGCGTCTGCTTGCAGGGGACCCAGCGCCTCCAGCAGCTGGGCCGCGGGCGTGGCGCCGAGCGTGGCGGGGAGCGCGAGCACCACGCGATCGGGTCGCAGCTGCTCCAGCAGCTCCGCCAGCGCGTTGATTGAGCTGGGGTCTGCGCTGGAGACGGTGGGCGTGTCGAGCAGCAGCAGGCCCCGGGCGCGCGCTTCGCGCAGCGCCGGCTCGTCGATCGTGGTGTCCGGAGCAACCGCGACGCAGGTGGCGGGCAGCGTGCTGTGCTCGCGGTAGGCCTCAGCCAGCGCGGCGCAGCAGGCGCTCTTGCCGCTGCCGCCCGCGCCCACCACGGCGATCGCCGCGCCTGCTGCGGGCAGTGGTCTGGAGGCTGGGATCATCTGCGTCAGTGCGGTGTGCACCGCCTGAGCGAGGCTCGTGGAGGGGGGCAGCAGCGGCAGCACGTGGGTGCTCGCCGCTTCGATCAGCTCTCGCACGAGCTCATCGCCGATTCCCACCGCGCGCAGCGTGTGTTCGATCTCCTCCCGCGCGCCCCCTCGCGTGGACGGTGTCTCGTCTTCGGGCTCGATCGCGGTGTCCGCCGGGCTCCCCGGGTGGAGCGGTGTGGGAGAGACGGCGGTGGGCTCCGCGGGAAGCGCTGCCTCGGCAGGCAACTCCGGAGGCTCGGGGTAGAGGTCCGGCGACGAAGCGGCGACGATCTCTTCTGGCGCTTGCGCATCTTCGGCTTCGGCCAGGGCTTCGGCGAGTGCGGCGTCGAGGTCGGGCGGGACGGCGGGCTCGGCCGCACGCACTGCTGCCTCGGCCTCGGCGAGGGCGGCTGCGAAGGGGTTGGTGGCCCATACCTCCGTCGCTCCGTCCCAGTTGATGGGTTTGGGCGCAGCTGGCGGCCGGGCGTAGTCGAATTCGCCTGGCAGCTCGCGGTATGCGTCTCGAGGCGGCGCGGGAGGGGTGTCGTCGGGCAGCATGGTGGGGCGTTCGCCTGGCAGCTCGCGGTATGCATTTCGAGGCGGCGCGGGAGCAGTGTCGCCCTGCAGCATGGTGGGGCGTTCGCCTGGCAGCTCGCGGTATGCGTCTCGAGGCGGCGCGGGAGCGGCGTTGTCGGGCAGCATGGTGGGGCGTTCGCCTGGCAGCTCGCGGTATGCATTTCGAGGCGGCGCGGGAGCAGTGTCGCCCCGCAGCATGGTGGGGCCTTCGCCGGGCAGCTCGCGGTATGCGTCTCGAGGCGGCGCGGGAGCAGCGTCGTCGGGCAGCATGGTGGGGCCGTCGCCAGGCAGCGCGGGAGCTGCGTCGTCCTCGTCGTAGCGGTCGAGCAGCGAACCGCCGGGGTCCCCGCGGCGGGCCTCGATTTCGACGAACGCCTTCTGAAAGAAGCCCGCGAAGCCGCCGGCGAGCCCGCGCTGGTGGCGGATCACGACCGCGTCCTCGCCGAGCTCGGCGACGATCGTGGGGATTAGCTCATCGACCGAGCGCCCGCGGTAGATCCGCGGGGCGAAGTATCCGGGGACGCTGTCCTGAGAATCGGGTTGCCCGCCGTCGCGGCCGGCCTCCCAGGAATCCAGCCAGGAGTCGTCGCTTGCAGCGGCCTGACGGGCTGCGGCCCGGAGGGGAGCGGGGCGATGGGGGGCGGTGTCGTAGGCGGTGCTCATGCGTGGATTACTCCAATCGTCTCGACGTTGACGCCGGGTGCGATCTCGTTGTAAGAGCAGACGGGTAGATGAGGCTGGGCCTGGGCGATCAGGCGGCGCAGGTGGCGGCGCACGCGCGCGGAGCAGAGCAGGACGGGATTGCGGGTGCCGCGTGCGGTGGCGTGGTCGACCTGGGCGCGCAGCGCGCCGACGATCGCCTGGGCCCGGGGCGGGTCGATCGCGAGGTACTCGCCGTCTGTGGTTTGGGTGATGGAGGTGGCGACCTCCTGCTCGATCGCAGGGTCAAGGGTGATCGCCTGCAGACAGAGCCGCTCGTCCAGGTGGGGGGCTGTGATCGCCCGACCCAGGGCCTGGCGGGCGTACTCGGTGAGCAGGCCGGTGTCACGTGTTATTCGCGCCTTGTCGCCGATTGCCTCCATGATCGTGCCGAGATCGCGCACGGGCACGCCTTCGGCGAGCAGCGAGCGCAGCACGCGCTGGATCTCCCCGAGCGAGAGCGCCTCGGGCACGATCTCCTCGACGACGGCGGCGTTGGTCTCCTTGAGCCGGTCGAGCAGCGTCTTGACATCCTGGCGGGTCAGCAGTTCGGAGGCGTGGGTGCGGATCGTCTCGGTCAGGTGGGTCACGATCATCGACTCGGCGTCGACGACGGTGTAGCCGAGCGCTTCGGCCTCGGCGCGATCGGAGGCGTGCACCCACACGGCGGGGAGGCCGTAGGTGGGCTCGGTGGTGGGGATCCCCTGCAAGCCGCCGGCGGCGTCGCCGGGGTCCATCGCGAGCAGGTGCCCCGGCATGATCCGCGCGCGCGCGACCTCCGAGCCGCGCACCTTGAAGACGTACTCGTGGGACTCCATCCCGACCTCGTCGTGGATCCTTACCGAGGGGATCACGATCCCCAGCTCGCCGGCGATCTGGCGGCGGATCATCGAGACCCGCCGCAGCAGGTTGCCGCCGGAGCTGCCGTTAACGAGCGGGACGAGGCCGAAGCCGACGGCGAGCTCCAACGCGTCAACCGAGAGTCGCTCCATCGCCTCCTCGGAGCCCTGCCCGTCTCCGATCTGGCCGGCCGGCGTGGCGTTGGCGAGCGCCAGCGCGCCGCCCTCGACCTCATCGCCCGGGAGCCCGTGGCGCACGCTCCAGCCGATCGCGCCGAAGATCGCGGCGATCGCCAGGAACGGAAGCTTGGGCAGGCCGGGGACGAGCGCGAACAGCCCGATCGCGGTCGCCGCGACGAGCGGCGCTTTGCGCTGGCGCAGGATCTGCGAGGCGATGTCGCTACCAAGGTCTTTGTCGGAGGTCGCGCGGGTGACGATGATGCCGGTGGCAACCGAGATCAGCAGCGCGGGGATCTGCGCGGCGAGGCCGTCGCCGACCGTCAGCAGCGAGAAGTGTTGAGTTGCTTCGGCGAAGGAGAGGCCATGCTGGGCCACGCCCACGACGATCCCGCCGATCAGGTTGATCGCGGTGATGATCAGCGCCGCCATCGCGTCGCCTTTGACGAACTTCGAGGCGCCGTCCATCGCGCCGTAGAAGTCGGCTTCCTGGGCGATCTCCGAGCGGCGGGCGCGAGCCTGTTCGTCGGTGATCAGCCCGGCGTTGAGGTCGGCGTCGATCGCCATCTGCTTGCCGGGCATCGCGTCGAGCGTGAAGCGCGCCCCCACCTCCGCGACCCGCCCTGCTCCGTTGGTGACGACCACGAACTGGATCACCACGAGGATCAGGAAGATCACGAGGCCGACGACGACGTTGCCGCCGACGACGAACTCCCCGAAGGCCTTCACCACGCTGCCGGCGTCCCCGGTGGTGAGGATCAGGCGCGTGACCGACACGTTGATCGCCAGGCGGAACATCGTGGTGAGCAGCAGCAGCGACGGGAAGGCGGCGAAGTCGAGCGCCTTGCCGAGGTACATCGTGGCGACCACAATCGTGAGCGCGGCGGAGATGTTGAGCGTGATCAGCAGGTCCAGCAGCGCGGAGGGCAGCGGCACGACGAGCATGGTTATGACCATCACCACCGCGATCGCGGCGAGCAGGTCGGTGTGGCGCAGAAGGCGGCGCACGGAGTCGAGGTTCATGCTTCGGCCCCCGTCCGGTCGGCCTTCTTGACTGTCGGGCTCGCCTTGGCGGCGGCCACGGCTTCGATGCTCATAGCGCATACCTCCTCTGGCGGGCGAGGCGGTAGACGAAGGCGAGCACACGCGCGACCGCCGCATACAGCTCCTCGGGGATCACCTGGCCGATCTCGCACGAGGCGTGCAGCGCGCGCGCCAGCGGCGGCTCGGAGACGATCGGCACATCGTGTTCCTCGGCGATGCGGCGGATCTGCTGCGCGATCAGGTCCTTGCCCTTGGCCACGACCTCGGGGGCGGTGCGGGAGCCGTCGTAGCGCAGCGCGACTGCGAAGTGGGTGGGGTTGGCGATCACCACGTCCGCGTCGGGGACGGCGGCCATCATCCGTTTGCGCGCGGCCTGTGCCTGGCGGCGGCGTAGCGCGGCCTTGACCTCGGCGGGGAGCCCGTACTGGCGCTGCTCGTCCTTGAGCTCCTGCTTGGTCATGCGCAGCTTGCGCTCGTTGCGCTGGCGCTGCCAGGCGTAGTCGATCGCGGCGATCACGAGGTAGGCGAAGGTGGCGTGCTGGGCGATTTCCATCCCGCGATGCCCCAGCACCAGCCCGAGGTTAACAGGAGGAAGGCCGACTTCGGCGGCGAGCGCGGTGAGACCCGGAAGGATCGCGAGTGCGGCGACGCCGGCCACGACGGCGACCTTGGCGACGGCCTTGAGCGCCTCGAAGATGATGTTGGGCCCGAACAGATTGCGCGCCCCGGAGACCGGATTGATCCGCTTGAAGTCGAGCGCCAGCGCTTTGGGGGCCGGGCGAAAGCCGACCTGGGCGGCCCCGGCGAAGAGGCCTGCACCGAAGCAGATCGCCGCGATCGGGCCGACGGTGAGCAGGAGCGTGGTGAGTCCGACCTCCATCAGCGAGTGCAGCCCGTTGGCGGTCATGGCCTTCCCAGGCGTGGCGATCTCTGCGAGGATCGCGCGGAAGGCGGCCTGTGCGGAGCCCACCACCGAGGCACCGAGCAGCGTGATCGCGAACAGCCCGCCGGCCAGCACGAGCGAGCCGCCGACGTCGGCGGAGCGGGCGATCTGACCCTTCTTGCGCGCGCGCTCACGGTGCTTGGGGGTGGGCTTCTCGGTGCGGTCATCCTGTGCCATGACCCACCTACTCTCCCGGCCTATCGACTACCCGGCTGGTCCACCGCGTCTGGGTCATCCACTGGATCGCGATTGCGCGCTTCATCCCGGCCACCATCACCCGATGTGCAGTGCGCCGAGCGCGGCGCCGACGGAGATGGACATCTGGTTGGCGATCCAGCCGCCGACGAACGGCATCGAGGCGCCGACCAGCAGCAGCGCCACGGCGACCTTGGCGGGGAAGCCGACGGCGAACACGTTGAGCTGGGGCACCACGCGCGAGACCACGCCGAAGGCGACGTCGGTGATCATCAGCGCGATCAGCACCGGCGCGGCGATCTCCACGGCGGAGGTGAAGACGGTGGAGAAGACCTGCTCGACGCCGGTCCAGAGGGTGGCGATGCGCGGAGCGGAGGTGAGCGGGACGAGCTGGAAGGTGCGGGCGAGTCCGCGCAGCACCCACGCTTCGCCGCTGATCACGAAGAAGATGGCGATTCCCACGAGCGAGTACATGTGGGTGAGCGGCCCGCTTTCGTTGCCGCTGACAGGGTTGATCAGGTTGCCGTAGGAGAAGCCGGCGCCGAGGTCGGCGAGCGAGCCGGCCGATTCGACGGCGGCGAACAGCACGGCGAAGGAGAAGGCGAAGCCGAGCCCCACCAGCATCCCCTCGACGATCAGCGCGGCGAGGGTGAAGGGGTCGGTGGGGATGTGCTGTCCGTGCAGGGCGATCGGCGCGAGCCCGATCGAGATCCCCACGGCGATGATGCCGCGCACGCGCGGGGGCACCATCGGAGAGGAGAAGGGGGGGGCGAGCAGGAACAGCGGACCCACCCGCGCGAGCACGAGGATGAAGCCGGCGAGCTCGTTGCCTGCCAGCAGGCTGAGGACCTGAGTCATGCGGGACCGCCAAGTCGCGCGTATTCAGCGTATGGTCGTATCGGAGCTTGCCGGCCGGGCAGCGGGTTCCCCTGGGTCATGTCGAGCCCCCGCATCAGTTGGTCAGGGTGGGGATCGAGGAGTAGAGGTTGGTGGTGTAGGCCACCATCTGGTCGAGCATCCAGGGGCCGAGCAGTACCACGATCACGGCGATGATCGCGATCTTGGGGATCAGCGTGAGGCTCTGCTCCTGGATTTGGGTGACGGCCTGGAAGATCGAGACGAGCAGGCCGACGACCATCGCGCCGAGCAACATCGGTCCGGCGACCTTGAAGGCGAGGCTCATCGCCTGCGAGGCGAGGTTGATGACTGTGTCCTGGTCCATGGGCTTTTTGAGGGGGGAGAGGGGGAGGGGTTGCTTGCGGGGTGAAACGGCGGTTTGGTGAAGATCGCGCCGCTAGTGCACGTGAAAGCTCTGCACGAGCGCCTTGATCACGAGGTCCCAGCCGTTGACCAGCACGAACAGCAGGATCTTGAATGGCAGGGAGATGAAGGTGGGGGGCAGCATGATCATCCCCATGCTCATCAGCGTGGAGGAGACGATCAGGTCGATGATCAGGAACGGGAGGAAGATCAAGAAGCCGATCTGAAAGGCGCTCTTGAGCTCGGAGACGATGAATGCCGGGATCAGCACCTCGGTGGGCACTTCGGCGCGGGTATGGGGGGGCTTGGCGTGGGCGAGCTTGACGAACAGCGAGATGTCCTGCACGCTGGTTTGGTGAAACATGAATTCGCGCAGCGGCTGCTCCGCTCGCTTGATTGCGGTCGTGGTGGAGATGTGGTGGGCGCTGAGCGGTTCGACGGCATCCCGCCTGATCGCGCTGATCGTAGGGGCCATCACGAAGATTGTGAGAAATAGGGCGATCCCCACCAGCACCTGGTTGGGGGGCGCGTTGTTGGTGCCGACCGCCGTGCGGATAAAGCCGAGCACGATCAGGATGCGGCTGAAGCCGGTGACGGTGAACAGCACCGCCGGGATCAGCGAGAGCCCGCCGACCAGCAGCAGGATCTGCACGGCGTTGGAGGAGCTGACGTTCACTTGCACACCCCCCGACCGGTCTTGGGTTCGCAGGGCAGCGATGTGGGCCTGGAATTCACTTGCGCACCGTCCATTCGCGCATCCGCTCGAGCGCGTCGGAGACGACGCTCGGGAGGGCGGGGCTCGCCTGGCCCGGGATCTGCATCGGAGGTATGCGGCCGCGGTCCGTGCCGTCGCCGTCGCCCGTGGGTGGTTCCGGCAGGTCGAGCAGCCCGGCGGCGCGTGCCTGCTCCTCGGTGTAGCGGTGGATCGGAGCGACGCCGTGCTCGGCGGAGCCCACCAGCAGGTAGTCGCGCCCGGCGCGCACGAGGTGCAGGGTGCGCCCGGACCCGAGCGCCAGCGTGGCGAGGCTGGTCAGCCCGGAGCCGGCGCTGCGGGTCTCGCGCCCGGTCTTGACCTGCTTGAGGATCCAGGTGAGCCCCCAGATCAAGGCGATCACGATCAACAGGCCGACGATCGTGCGCACGATGCTTGCTCCCCCGGAGCTTGTGTGCGAGCTGCCGCCGGCGGTCGAGAGGTTGAGCGGCGACGCTTCGCCGCCGCCCTTCGAGGTGGGCGTGAAGGCCTGCGCCGGGCAGGCGTCCGCAAGCAGGGCAAGGCCGATCGTGGCCATGCCCAGCGCGGGAAGGGCGACCCATGAGGTCGCGCGCGAAGGCGTAGTAAACCTGATCATCGAGGGACGACTCCGAGGAAGAGTCGCTCCGGTTATCGGCGTCGCCCCGGATGCCTTGAATGTTGCCCGCCGTCGCCCCCCCCAGATCGGAGGTGGGGCTCAGACCAACGCGTCGATCTGCACTGCCCACTCGCCATTGGCGTCGAGCAGGGTGCCATGGGCGAAGCGGGTGCCGTTGACGAATAGCTCGATCGGGGACTCCGCCCCCTGGTCGAGCTCGACGACGGCGCCGGGTGGAAGCTCGAGCGCCTGGCCCAACGGCAGCGTTGTGCGTCCCAGCTCGGCCCACACGCGCACCGACACGTCCATCATCCGGGCGAGGCTCTCGCGCGTGGGCACCTCCCGCTCCGGGTCGGGCGGGTCGATGACGGCGCGATCGGGGTGCCCCGCCGCGGTGGGCGTTTGGGGGAGCAGCGGCTGCACCGGATTGAGTGAGAGCCCGCCCGCCTGTCCGCCCGGGCTCGCGCTCACACCTGCCGCGATCGCCTCGGTCAGCTTGACCGCGCGCTGGGCGCCGCGCAGGCCGGGCCGGCCGCGGCCGATGGGGACTCCCTCGGCGAACAGCCGCACTCCCTCCACGGCGCGATCGTGTAGCCCGAGCAGCGTGCCGGGGGTGAGCGCGAGCATCCGCTCGACGGGCATCTGGCGGGCGCCGACCTCTGCGCGCAGGCAGACGTGGGCGGAGGCGAGCCCGCGGCGCACCGCGTGAGCCTCGCGGGAGTCGGCGTCCTGCAGCCGGGGCCCGGAGCCGAGGATCTCCTCCGCGACGGGCCCGATCGCCGACCACGGGATCAGCAGCGACATGCCGGAGGGGAGGTCGTCGATCCGGCTCTCGAGCGCAACCGCGAAAGTGGGTTCCCCAATCGGTGCGATCACGCCGGCGTCGCCCTCCAGGTCGATCTCGCCGAGATTCAGCTCGAGCCCGCCGAGATCGCGCCACGCGGGATCGAGCTGAGCGATCATCGACTGCAGCAGACGCCGTGTGAGCGCCCAATCGACTTCGCTGAAGCGTCGCTCGGGGGCGGCCTGGGCGGGGTGTCCGCCGAGCAGGCACTCGAGTGCCTGAAGCACCAGAGGAGGCTCGATGCAGAGCAGCATCTGCGCGTTGATCGGCTGCACGCCGAGCGCCACTGCGATCGTGTTCGCCGGCAACGGCGCCTTGGCGGCCGCCCAGGTGAGCTGGCTGGAGTCGGCCACGCCGAGCTCCACGGGGGCGCGCAGCTCGGTGGAGAGCCGCAGCGCGAATGCTTCGCAGAAGGAGCCCAGCGCACGCAGGATCCTGCGACGCAGCTCGGCGGTGAACTTGGTGGGCTGAGAGAAGTCCACCGTCCGGATCAGGTGTCCGGCCGGCTCGCCGATCTCGGCGGTCGGGGGGCCCACTGCAGCGTCGGGGCCCGCATCGCCGACTGCGTCTGCCGTGGGGCTCTCGCCGGTGGTGTCGGGGGTCGCATCGTCAACTGCGTCTGCCGTGGGGCTCTCGCCGGCGGTGTCGTGGTCCACATCGTCAACTGCGTCTGCCCTGGGGCTCTCGCCGGCGGTGTCGTGGTCCACATCGCCGACCTCGTCGGCCGTGGAGCTCTCGCCGGCGGTGTCGAGGCCCACATCGCCTACCTCGTGGGCCGTGGCGGAGGCTGCGGCGTCGAGATCCGCCTCGGCGCCGGCGGACTCGCGAACGTCGTCGGGTGGTGTCTCTTCGAGTTGGTGGTGCTGCTCGGGCTCGCTCATCGTGGCCTCCCGGTCACTCCTGCATGGCGGGATCGGGGTTGATCGGGTCCCCGACCGCCACCTCGCCCGCAGGCTCGTCGGGATCCCCGGCGGGCTCGCCCTCGACGATCTCGTTGACGCGCAGGCCGAACTGCTCGTTGACGATCACCACCTCACCACGGGCGATTGGGGTGCCGTTGACGAGCAGGTCCACCGGTTCGCCGGCCAGCCGCTCGAGCGTGACGATCGAGCCGGCACGAAGCTGCAGCATCTCGCCGACGGTCATGCGGGTACGGCCGATCTCCACGCTGAGCTCCATCAGGACGTCGCTGAGGCGGCGCAGGTCGGCGCCGTTCTGCGGCTCGGCGCTCGAGGGGATCCCGCTCCCGCCCGTCTCGGCCGAAGCACGTGCCGAGCCGGGGGGCTGGGCCTCCTGGTCGAGCTGCTCGTAGGTGACTGCTTCGCTCATCGGCCTGCTCCTATTGGACCGTCAGTTCGGGGAACAGGACGGCTTCGACCTTGACGTCGGTCTGGCGGTCGATGCTCGCGAGGATGTGGTGCTTGATCGAGCTGCGACCCTGACTGGAGGTGAGCATGCTCCCGTTTTGACCGGTGACGGTGTTGGTCACGATTTCGCGGACAGCCGGTTCCTCGGGCAGCGTCCCCGCGCCTTCCGAGCTCGACGAGCCCGCGGCGGATGCCCCATCGCTTTGCCCCGGCGCGAGCTCCAGCGCGACCGAGATCTTGGCGTAGTGCCCTTCGGCGAGGTTGAGCAGGAACGGCTGGGGCATCAGGTAGATCGTGCCCGGGATCTTCTGCTTGACGGTCTTCTTGGGCTTGGTCATGGTGTAGCCGACGCCGAGCACCAGCAACAGCACGAGCGGGATGAGGAGCTTCTTCTTGGACATAGTCGTGGGAGAGGGTCGGGGTTAGAGAGAGAAAAAAGGAGGGGGAGGGGGAGGGTGCTGTGGTTGGAGCTTGAGTCGGGCCTGCGATACCCGGCGGTGCAAGTGGTGGTTTTGGGTGGTGCTGGTGGGTTTTGGGTGGTGCTGGATGTATCGGGAGGAGACCGGTATTTCAGTAGCGCCGGGCTCGGTTCTTCAGGGGCGCTTCAGTAGAGGCGCTGCAGGACGATCTCCACGCGCCGGTTCAGCGCCCGCCCCGCCGGCGTGGAGTTGGTGGCGATCGGGTGCTGTTCGGCGTAGCCGACCGCGCTGAGCCGCTGCGAGTTGACGCCCTTGGCGATCAGGAAGCGCACGACGCTGCTCGCGCGGGCGGTGGAGAGCTCCCAGTTGCTCGGGAACGCCCCGCCGGTGATCGGCACGTTGTCGGTGTTGCCTTCGACGGCGATCGGGTGGACGTGGTCGATGTTCAGCAGCGCCGCGATCTCGGTGAGCAGGGGCTCGCCCTGGCTCTCCAGGGTGGCGCTCCCGGAGGTGAAGAGGAGGCTGTCGGTGAGCACCCGGATCGCCAGGCCGCGCTGTTCGATGGTGACGTGAACTGACTTCGCGAAACCGTGCTTGGCGGCATATGCGTTGAGCTCGCGCTGCAGCGCTTCGAAGCTTGACTGCTCCTGCTGGGCGGCGGACACCTGCACGCTGGCGGCGCTGGTGGCGGCGCTCTGTGCACTTGACTGGACGCTCTGAGAGCTGCCCGACTGCCCGCCGGAGACGTGTTCGAGTTCGCTTGTGACGTTGGGGGTGAGCCGCACGATCGCCGGCGTGTCGATCGTGGTGGGGGCGCGGCTGGAGTTGGCGCTCGCGCCGGGCTGCTCGATCGACTTGCCGCCCGGCAGGATGTCCCCCGAGAAGGCGGCCTTGAGCGCCATCTGCAGGGTGCGGTACTTGGAGATGTTGACCGAGGAGATCGAGAACAGCACCATGAACAGAGCCATCAGCAGCGTGATCATGTCGGCGTAGGTGAGCAGCCAGCGCTCGTCGTTTTCGTGCTCGGCGCTGTGCCCGCGGCGTTTGCGGCCGTGCCCGCGTGCCATGGCCTAGCTCCCTCCGTGAGTTCGCTGGCGCTCGTGCCAGATCGGCGGGCCGCCTCGACCCTCCGGCCCGCGGTAACCGCAGCGCAGAAAATCCCCACAGAGAGTTCGTTGGCGCTCGCGCGGGATCATCACGCCGCCTCGGCTTGCAAGCTCGCTGCCTGCGGCGAGGCGCCCTCGCCATCCTCGCCCTCGCGCTCGGCGGGGGGCAGGTAGGACATCAGCTTGTCCGCGACCAGGCGTGGGTTGTCGCCGGCCTGCAGCGAAAGGATCCCCTCGAGCGTCATCATCCGCAGCTCGACCTCTTCGGCGGAGATCGCCTTCAGGCGGTTGGCGATCGGCAGGAAGATCACGTTGGCCGAGCCGACTCCCATCAGCGTCGCGAGGAAGGCGGCCGAGATCGAGGGCCCAAGCGTGGACGGAGCGGCAAGGTTCTGCAGCACGTGCACCAGCCCCAGCACGGTGCCGATGATCCCCATCGTGGGGGCGAAGCCGCCGGCCTTCTCGAAGGGCGCCGCGCCGGCCGCGTGCCGGGCCGCCATCCCGTCGACCTCGGCCTCCATGATCGCGTGCACCATCTCGGGGTCGGTGCCGTCAACCACCAGTTGCAGGGCGTTGCGGGTGAAGGGGTCCTCCACCTCGGAGAGCTGCGCGTCGAGCGCCAGCAGGCCGTCGCGGCGGGCCTGGTCGGCGAGCGACACCAGCAGGTCCATGCGCCCACGCAGGTCGGGTGGTTCAGCGGAGAAGGTGAGCTTGTAGAGCGAGGGGATGCGCTTCATCGACTGCATCCCCACGCTCGCCAGCGTCACCCCGAAGGTGCCGCCGAGGATGATCATCAGCGCCGAGATGTTGATGAACGAGGCGGGACTGGTCCCGTCCATCAGTGCGCTGAGCAGCAGGGCGCCGAATGCGGTGCCGATTCCGATGGCTGTTGCGGCCTTCATCGCCCTCGTTCATCGGCCGGGAGGCGCGATCCTTCAACTCGTTCTGGACGCTTGCCCAGAGTATGGACGGGAGTGGGGTCGTGCTCGGGGCGGCGGTTGCGCATCGCCTCTGAGAGCACGCCGACGCGCCAGGCGCGCACTGCCGCTGCCACCTCGTCGGGGCTCTCGGCCACGACGACCTTAGCGGTCGTGGCAAGCGTCACGACGGTATCGGGGGTTGACTCGACGGTGACGATCAGATCGGGATTCAGTTGGAAGGGCTCGTCGGTGTGTCCGAGCCTGTGAAGGATGATCATGGTGCCTGCTCTCTGGTCGGGTTCGCCTTGGGTGGGCGCGGCGCGCTGTCGCGCTCACGCCCCACCAGGGCGCCTCGTTGTACGTCCCTGAATGTGGTTACTGGACCATCGTCACCACCGTCTGGAGCATTTCGTCGGCGGTGGTGATCACCTTCGAGTTGGCCTGGTAGCCGCGCTCGGCGGTGATCATGCTGGTCATCTGGGTGGCGAGGTTGACGTTCGACATCTCCAGCTCCCCGGCGACCGTCTGGCCGAAGCCGCCGGTGTCGGGGGTGCCCACGATCGGTGCGCCCGAGTTGAGGGTCTGGCCCCACAGCGAGCCGCCGAGCCGTTCCAGGCCGTCCTGGTTGGGGAACTGCGCCAGCGAGAGGTAGCCGGCGGTGACCTGCTGTTCGTAGGTGGGGGATTTGGGGTTCTCGTCGGTGTAGCTGACCGCCCCGTCCTCGCCGATCGACACGTTGGCGGAGCCGGGAGGGATCACGATGTAGGTGTCTTTGGCGCCGGGCGTGTAGGTGGTTTCGGCTCCCGTCCCGGTTGCGACGGCTTCGTGGCCGATCACATAGTCACCGGCCTGCGTGGTGAGGAAGCCCTTGGTGTTGGTTGTGAGGTCGCCCTCGCGGGTGTACTGGAAGCCAGATGGCAATTTGGCCGTGTAGGGCGGTTCCGCCGGAGGTGTGCCGCTACCGACGCGCAGGAACCCTTCGCCCTGGATGGCGACGTCGAGGGGGTTGTTGGTGGTCTGGAAGGAGCCCTCGGTCATTTCGTTGTCAGTTGAGGAGACGACCACGCCGAGCCCCACCTGCATCGGGTTGGTGCCGCCGTTGCTGGTGGTCGGCCCGGATGCTCCCCGCACGATCTGCGACAGCGAATCGGCGAACGTCACGCGCTGGGACTTGTAGCCGATCGTGTTGACGTTCGCCAGGTTGTTGGCGGTGACGTTGAGCATCGTCTCATTTGCGTCGAGGCCGCTGATCGCGGCGTACATTCCACTCATCATGGTTGCGTCACTTCCTTTCGCGGCCTCCTCGAAGAGGTCCGGCCGTGATTGCGTTTACAGAGTCCTCGGAATTGCTTTGTCTCGATGAAGTTGATCGGGCCGAGCTGGTGAAGTCATATGCCCGGCGGGTTGTTGGCTTGGTGAGCTCCTGTCTGGTGGTGGGCAATAGAGGTGAATCGGTGGCGCCTCAGGCGATCACGGCGCTATCGATGTTGGTGAAGATGTGCTCGCGCATGTGTTCGGAGCCGACCGCCGTGATCACGGTGCGGTTGGGAACCGACACCACGAAGGCGGTGCCGTCAACCATCACGAGCGAGTCGCGCGAACCCTTGCCGGCGGCCCGTCCCACGCCTTCGTGCAACCTGCCGAGGGTGCTCGGGTCGAGCGCGATTCCACGGCGCTGGACGCGCTCGAGGGCGTGCTTGGAGAAGTGCAGCGGTTCCTGCCCGCTGGTCTCCTTGAGCACGTCCGCGAACGAGGGCCCGGAGGGTTCCGCATCCCCGGCTGGCTTGCCGGCGGCGGGGGTGGGCTGCGGGCTCCGGACGACGCCCGGAGGGATCAGCGCGGGGTTGAGCTCGACGCTCACGAGACCTCCGAAACGCCGGCGAGTTCGATCCCGGGGGTGCCTTCGATCGTGAGGGTGGCGCCTTCGGGGGTGATCTCGACGCTCTGCACGGCACCGCTCTTGCTGGCGCCGGTGGAGGGGTCGGCGTAGGACACGGTGTGCCCGATCAGCGCCACCGCCTGGGAGACCCGCTGGGCGGTGACCGACTGGGAGCTGCTCTGCGCGAGGTTGGTCGTCTGCTCGAGCTGTGAGAACTGCGCGAGCTCGCTAATGTATTCGGTTCCGTTGCTCGGTTCGAGGGGGTTCTGCGCCTGTAGCTGGGCGACCATCAGCTGCAGGAAGGCGTTCTTGCCGAGTTCGCCCTTGGGGTTGACGGGTTCGGTTTCGGATGTGCCCGCGGTCGAGCCGGTTTTCGTGGTGGGCGCCGCAGTGGCTGGTGTAACAGTGGTCATGGGGTTTGCCTCGCTCTCGTGCTCGGTGGTGCGATGTGTGCGTTTCCGGTTGGAGTTGGTGGTAGTTTGGAGTTGGCTGGTAGTGCTCAGGCGAGTACGTCGATGAGGGTTCCGTGCGATGGCGCGGTCGTGGGCGTCGCGGGCCCGTCGGCCACTGGCGAATCGACTTCGACTTCGACTTCGGAGTCGGCGGCGGTCGCGATCGCCGTGGGTTGACCGGCGCGGCTATCGGAGAAGCCTTCACCCCGGGCGGCGTTGCCCTGGCCGTTGCCCTTGGGGTCCGCGCTACCGCTCTGAGCGGAGTCGTGATGGCCGATGTCCAGACGCGTGAGGTTGATGCCGAGCGAGCTCAGCGATTGACGCAACTGAGCATGGGCGGCGGCGAGCGCCTGGGCGGCGGCGGGCGACTCGGCGCTGACGCGCGCGAGCAGGCCCTGGGAGGTTTGGGTCAGGTTGATGCGGATCTCGCCGAGCTCTTCGGGCTGCAGCGAGATGCGTGCCTGGGTGAGGCCCTGGCGGGCGGCGAGCTGGATCGTGCCGTGGAGGCTCTCGATCGCCTCCTGCAGACCAACTCCGTAAGCGCCCGATCCGAGTTCGGCCGGCGAGGCCGCGGGGCCGCTATCCAGCGCGGCGCCAGAGAGCGGGGAGATGGTGGTTTCGAGCCCGCCTACCCCGCCGCCGATCCCATCGGCGTTCGTGCCTGCAGAGAGCGTGGAGGCGCCGGGGGTCTTGGCGAGATCGCCTGCATTCGCGTTTGTCGAGAGCGTGGGGGAGCGGTGGGAGATGAGGGGGTCGCCTGTGGGCGAAACCTTGGGCGTCGAACGCGTCTGTGCGCCGGCGCCGGGTGAAGAGGCGTTCTTGGGTGCCCCCAGGAGAGCCCCCGCGATCCCGCTCCCCGGGGTAGTGTCGCCCCCGGGCGAGGAGGGAGCGTTGGCGGCTGGGGTGTTGTCCTTGGGCGCGGGGAGGGTGTTGGCCGTTGGGGTGTTGTCCTTGGGCGCCGGGAGGGTGTTGGCGGTTGGGGTGTCGCCCTTGGGCGCGAGGAGAGCGCTGGTCGTCGGGGTGTCGTTGTTGGGTTCGGCAGGGGCACCGGCTGTGGGGGTGCCGCCTTGCGCTATCGCGAGCTTGCTGGCCACCGGGCTGGTGGGCGAGGAGGGCAGAGCATCGCTGTGTGCGACCCCTGCGCTGGCGTTGGGTATTGCTTCCTCGCCGCTTGCGAGGGCGCCGCCACGTACCGTCGCGGAGTCAGATCGGCTGGTTGTCAGACTTTCGGCAAGGCCCTGGTTGGCGTTCCCGCCGGCGATGGCGCTCTGGTCCGTCGCATCGGGGGGAGTGCCTCCCGGGAGCGCCGCCGCGGGTAGCGGCGTGGAACCAGTGGGCGTGGGAGCAGACGGTGCCGAGTCCGCGGCTACATTGCCGCCGGAGGGCGTTGTTGGCGCATCGAGGTGCGCCGAGCGGCGGCGGTTGGGCGGCGCAGACCCGTGGGGGGGGAGACCCAGCGCTTCTGTGGCGCTCGTCCGCTCGCCCTCGACGGGCGAAGGCTCTTGCGAGGGGTTCTGCTGCTGGCCTTCCGCAATGGCGGTCCGGGCCCATTCAGTTTCGAGCGTGCTCTGGAAGGGCTGCCCTCCAGGGGGGGCGCCGGGTGGAGCACCAGTGGAGATCGGTTCTCGCCCACCTGGAGCGGTCGGGATCGGCTGCGGGGCGGTCGGGCTCATACGATCGCCTCAGAGGGGGTGGCCGTGGGGGCGGTGACTGCCGCGGCGGTGGCCGTGGAGCCGGTCACAGTTGAGGTGGGGTAGGGGAGCGCGCCCGCGTCCTGCCCACTCTGGCTGTAGGAGGCGGCGTAGCCGAGCACTTTGGTGACGTACTGCTGAGTTTCGGGGTAGGGGGGGACACCGCCGTACTGCTCGACGGCGCCGGGCCCGGCGTTATAGGCGGCGAGCGCATCGGCGGTGTTGCCGCCGAACTGGCGGAGCAGCCCGGAGAGGTAGCGGGCACCGCCTTCGATCGACTGCGCTGGGTCGAGCGGTTCGGCGACGCCGAGCGAGGCGGCGGTGGAGGGCATCAGCTGCGTGAGCCCCTGCGCGCCGGCGCTGCTGGTGGCGGAGGGGTCGAACCCCGACTCCTGCTCGATCAGCCCGTAGAGAATCGAGGGGTCGATCCCGTAGCGGGCGGCTGCCTGTTCGATCATCGGGGCATACGTGGACCCGCCGCCGACGGCGCTTGCCCCCGCGGGCGTGTCGGAGTCGTAGGCGGCTGTCGTGGGCATTGCGGAGGTGTAGGCGGCCGTTGTGGGCATTGCGGAGGTGTAGGCGGCGTCGACGGAGCCGGCGGAGGACGACCCGTCGGCCAGCAACGAGTCGCTATAGGAGGCGGTTGTGGGAGAGACGGCGCTGTCAGCCGCGAGATTGGGATCGACGAGCGGCGACGTGTAGGCGTCAGCCGTCCCCGAGCTCGCGTCCCCGGCTTTGGCGGCGTCGAGGGCCGAGGCGAAGGTTTTGGAGGCCACCATCGAAGGACCCTGTTCGACCTGTTCGAGGAGGGCCTGCAGCTGCTGGACGCGTTCGCCCGCGGCGGTGGCGGCGATTGGTTCCCCGCCCCCCGCGGCGGCAGCGGCGATCGGTTCCAGCCCGCTGAGCACGGCGGCGCTCATGCTGCGCTCCGGCGAAAGCGCTCGAGGGCGATCTCGTCCAGCTGCTCGTTTTCGCGGCGCCCGGCCTCGCGCTCGTGCTCGGCGCGCTGTCAACCCTTGAGGCGCTCCAAGATCTCGTGCTCGCGCGCGGCGTAGCCGAGCTGGTGGTCGCAGTCGGCCACGTCGGCCTCGTGGCGCTCGAGCTCGCGCATCCCCATCACGCGCTGCGCCTCGACGTGCTCGACGAAGGCCTGGTGTGCGAGCAGCTCGGCGGCGCTGACGGTGGTTGCGCTCCCGCTCTCCCCGCCCGCGAGGCGCTGGTGGGCGAAGGCCCGCTCGAGGTGCTCCTCGACACGCCGCAGCCGATCCTCGCTGCCGGTACGCTGGGTGATGGCACGGGCGAGCTCCTCGCGCGCAAGGAGCTCTTTGCGCTGGCGCAGCGCACGGACACGCTCGAGTCGGAAGCGGAACGAGGGAGCGGTGCTCACGGCCGCGTAATCGGACGCGCGGCGTCGTTCTTGAGCCTCGACCCGCTTGTAATGGGCTGAGCATCTAGACGCGATTGCCCACCTCCGAGCGAGGAGCGATCGGCCGGGTATCCGTGGGACAGGTCCTTCAGGGCGAGATGGGACGGGTCGCTCGGAGCGAGGCGATCGGGTGGCTCAGCGGAGCATGGGAGCTGGCTGCGGTTGCGTGGGCAGAAGGGAGACCGTCCCGAAGAGCGAAATTAGGGTAAGCTCTTGCGTATGCACCACAGCGGCGAGGGCTCTGCGTGGGCGCCAGCCACGGCGATGGCGGCAAGCGGTCTCATATGGGCCCCTGCAAGTGGTCTCATGTGGGCCCCTGGTGGATCGGCTGTGGGTGTCGGCGGGGCCGTCCGCGGGTGGCCTCGCAACCACCTTTTTCCCGGTGTATCCGACAATTTGGTGCGACTGACAGTTGGATTTATTCATTAAAATGTGATCTGAACGCCAAAATGATTCGTAGGAATACATGTCTACCCAAACGATGCTGGCATGGAAAAGCAACGTACAGCATGAATCATTTGATGGAATCATTCAATCAAACCAACAGCCCTGGGGATGAACGACATGAGCAAGAAGAAATCGGACGAGGTAGCGATCACACTCTCTCCGCTGCAAGTGGAGCAGGTGATGCGCTCCGCGGGTCGCAACCGCAATGGCACCGTCTCGAACCTGTTGCTGGCTGCGCTCGACCACGCCTACCAACCGCAGGAGAAGAACGGCAAGGGGAAGCCTTCGCCGTTGCAGAAGGCGACACGAGCGGCGCTGGAAGACGCGCTCGAGGATCCACAGCTCTCGCAGTCGCTGTTGCGCGGGCTGGCGATTCTGGCGTCCTATGGGCCGGATCGGCCGTGGCGGGCGATCATCGACCTAGCGGGTCAGCTGGGGATGTCGCCCTCGACAACCCACCGCTACGTGAAGACGCTGCGGGCGGTGGGCCTGCTGGAGCAGAACCCCGAGACGAGGGAGTACCGTCCGGTGGCGGCGGCGTAGCCGCTGCGCTGAGCACAGCGCCGAGGCATCGCTAAACACCAGGTCGACGGGCGACGTCGGTGTGGGAAGTGGGCTGTAGGAGCGCCGCGCCAAACACCGGGTTGCCGTCGGGTGCGACGTCGGCGTCGGGTAGTACGGGTTGTACGGTTAGCGGGGTCAGAGCCCAAGCGCTGGGATGGCGGATGCCTCGAACGAAGAGGGGGACGGTCCACCGACGTAATCGGCGGCTTGCGCGCTGCTCGAGCTGGGTGTCTGTCCACCGTGCACCCCGCCGCCGCCGTTGTCGGCCCCGGGTAGCACCTCCTCGGCGTCGAGAATCTCGCCGGAGCGCAGGGCGAGAGAGCGCTCGAGCGAATCGGAGATTTCGAGCAGTCCACGATCGGAGTCGGAGGGGCTGCTGGGCTCGGCGACCGCTTGGCGCAGGAACGCGTCGATGCGCGGACGGTGCTCCAAAGCAGCATCGAGCAGCGGATCGCTGCCAGCGTGGTAGGCGCCGATCGAGATCAGGTCTTCCTTCTCCCGCAGCGCTGCTAGCGACCCCCGCAGGCGCTGCCCCGCGGCGCCGATCTCGGGCGCGACGATCTCGCCGGTGAGGCGAGAGACGCTCTGCAGGAGGTCGATCGCGGGGTAGTGCCCGGCGTGAGCGAGCGAGCGGGTGAGCACGATGTGCCCGTCGAGGATCGAGCGGACGGCGTCGGCGATCGGCTCGTTCATGTCGTCGCCGTCGACCAGCACCGTGTAGAGGCCGGTTATAGAGCCCTGGGGGCTGGTGCCGGCACGCTCCAGCAGGCGCGGGAGCAACGCGAACACAGACGGCGTGTAACCGCGGGTGGCGGGGGGCTCCCCGATCGCCAAACCGATCTCGCGCTGGGCGGTGGCGAAGCGGGTGACGGAGTCCATCATCAGCATCACGTGGTGGCCGTGGTCGCGGAAGTGCTCGGCGATCGTGGTGGCGGTGAAGGCGGCCTTGATGCGCACGAGCGCGGGCTCGTCGGAGGTGGCGACGACCACGATGGAGTGCTCGAGCGCCTCGCCGAGGTCGCGCTCGACGAACTCCCGCACCTCACGGCCGCGCTCCCCGACCAGCGCGATCACGTTGACGGTGGCGGAGGTGGAGCGGGCGATCATCCCGAGCAGCGAGGACTTGCCGACGCCGGAGCCGGCGAAGATCCCAAGACGCTGTCCGCGCCCGCAGGGCACGAGGCTGTCGAGAGCGCGCACGCCAAGCGCGACGCGCTCGTGGATGCGGGGCCGGTGCAGAGCCGGGGGAGGAGGGGCGATCGTCGAGCGAAGGCCGGCCCCTTCCTGGCCATCGGCGGCGATCGCGCCGAGTCCGTCGAGAGGGGCGCCGAGTCCGTCGATTACGCGCCCCAGCAGCTGCGGGCCAACGGGCACGCGGAAAGGGGCGCCGGTGGGGAGCACCTTGGTGCCGGGCCCGATCCCCTGGAGCTCTCCCAGCGGCATCAACAGGGTGCGGCCCTCGCGGAAGCCGACGACCTCGGCGGGCACCGCCTCGCGATTTCGGTCGGCCCCCACCAGACACACCTCGCCGACCTCCGCTTGCAGCCCGGTGGCCTCGATGATCAGCCCGATCAGGTTGTTAACGCGCCCGTGGCAGCGGGCGAGGTCGGCGCCGGCGAGCGCGGCGCCGGCCCGGCTGAGCAGAGCGCTGCTCATAGCACGGGCTCGAGGCGTCGCGCGAGTGGGAAGTGCGCTGTAGCTTGCGGGTGGCGTGAGCTCATGGTGAGGGCTTGGGGCGTTGTGGGAGTGGGTGGTCCGCTGTAGCTTGCGGGTGGCGTGAGCTCATGGCGAGCGCTCCGCGCCGGCGAGCTCGGCTTGGATGACCTCGCGGGCGCGCTCCAGCTGGGTATCGACCGATGCGTCAACCTCGCTCTCCAGCGTGCGCACGATCGCGCCACCGCGTCCCACGCGCCGATCGGCCTGGACGTCGCAGTGGTCGATGCCCCCGACCTGAGCCTCCACCTCGGCGATCGCTGCGCTGACGGTCTCGAGGTCGGCGGGGTCAACCAGCACCGTCACGCGGCGGCGGTCGGTGACGCGTCGCAACGCGCCGCGAACGGAGTCCAGGACGCGCTCGGGCTCGACGGCGAGCGTGCCGGCAAGGATCTTGGCGGCGAGTGCGAGCGCGAGCGCGACGGCGTCGCTCTCGGTCTCCTCGGCGAGCTGCTCGCGCAGCGCCACTGCCTCGCGCAGCGCCTGCTGCAGGGCGCCCGCCGCGGAGCGGGCCTCGGCGAGACCATCCTCGCGGCCCCGGGCGAGACCCTCGGCGTGCCCTTCGGCCCTGGCCAGCTCACGCATGCGCTCGGCCTCGGCGGCGGCGTCGGCGAGGATCCGCGCGGGCGTTCCGTGGGGCGGAGGCGCGGAGGGCTCGAGCTGCTCGAGGGGGTAGCCGCCGCCAGCGGCCGTGAGGCCTCCTGGCATGCTGTGCGGCGTGGCGTATGTGGCGGCATCGGGCATCCCCGGTGGCGCGGCGTGTGTGGCGATATCGGGCATCCCCGGCGGCGCGGCGTGCTCAGCCGAGGGCCTCACACGACCGCTTCCTCTTCGCTCTCGCCGTCGCCGGTGGAGAGCACGATCGTGCCGGCCTCCTCGAGGCGGCGCACCACTGCGACGATGCGGCCCTGGGCGGCCTCCACGTCGCGGCGGCGCTGGGGCTGCTGGACCTCCATCTCCTCCAGCAGCATCGCCGCGCCGCGCTCGGACATGTTGGCGAGTAGCTTCTCCTTGACCGGCTCTGGGACCCCGCGCAGCGCGAGCACGAGGTCCTTCTGGTTGGCCTCGCGCAGCACCTGCTGGATTGCACGGTCGTCCAGCGTGACGATGTCCTCGAACACGAACAGCATTCGCCGGACCTCCTCGGCGAGCTCGGAGTCGGTGGCACCGAGGTGGTCGAGCACGGCGCGCTCGGTGGAGCGGTCGGCGTGGTTGAGGATGTCGGCCAGCGCCTTCGCCCCCCCGGCGGAGGAGTACTCCTGCTCGACGACGGCGGTGAGCTTCTGGCGGATCACCTCTTCCACCTGCTGGATCACCGAGGGGCTGGTCTCGCCCATGCGCGCGATGCGCAGCGCGATGTCGGGCTGGATGGCGTCCGGCAAGCGGGCGAGCACCTGGGCGGCTAGCGCGGTGTGGAGGTTGGCGACGACCAGCGCGATCGTCTGCGGGGCCTCGGTACGCAGGAAGCCGACGATCTGCTCGGGCGGGGTGCGGCTCAGGAACTCGAACGAGCGGGCGTCGTTGGCGCTCGCCAGCCGCGCCAGCAGTTCCTCCGCGCGCTCGGGGCCCAGCGCGCGCTCGAGCACTTCGCGGGCGAACTCGGTTCCGCCGACGACGTCGCCGAGGCTGTCGGTGCCGGCGGCGGCGGCGAGCTCGCCGAGGATCGCTTCGGTGATCTGCTCCTCGATCGCGCCGAGCTTGGTCATTTCGAGGGAGAGGCTCTCGATCTCCTCCTGGCGAAGGTGCTGGATGACCTCGGCGGCGCGCTCGGCCCCGAGTGCGGCCATCAGCACGGCGGCCTTGCGCCGGCCGCCGATGCGCACCGCGGGGAGCAGGGCTCCTCCACCCAGCTGAGGGCTCGATGTGTCGGACGCGGGGGGGAGTTGGATGGCCATTAGGCCCGCCTCGCGATCACGGCGGCGTCAACGCGGCTACGTGCTGGCGGCCCCCCGGCACCCAACATTCGCCGGCTGTCGCCTGTGCATTGGCTGGCCGGCGCGATCGCTCTCCCGATCATCGATCCTCCTGCATCCAGCTGCGCAGCTGCTGGGCTACGCGATCGGGGTTGGACTCTGCGAGCTGCTCCACCTGGCGGCGAATGGGGTCGCCAGTCCCGTTGGCACTCGCGGTGGCGGCGACCAGCGTCGGGGCCTCATTGACCGGACGTGGCGGGACTTCACGTTCGAGCTCTGACAGTCTCACCGGCAGCTCGAGCTCGCGCAGCCACGGGGGATCGTTATCCACCCCTTCCTGCTCGCGGCGGCGCAGGGCGCGGGTGGTGAAGAACAGGAAGATCGCCGAGGCGATCCCGATGAGGGCGTACTTGGCGTAGCCCAGCATTCCCCCGGAGGCGCTTGCCGCGGCGGGCGCGGTCGACTTCGCGAAGGCCATCTGGCCGATCGAGATCGTGTCTCCCCGCTTGGGCTGGATGCCGGCGGCGTTGGTGACAGCTTCCTTGATCGCGCCGACCGAGCTGGCCGGAACTGAGTGGTCGAGCAGCACCGAGACGTGCTCGCTTTCGACTTCGCCGGGGGCGACGGTGGAGTGGGTGACGGTCTTGTCCACGCCGAGCGAGGAGCCGGTCACTTCGTGCTTGTAGTTGGACTTGCCGGAGGCGCCGGTCTGGGCGTAGGCGGGGATGTTGGCGGTGCCTGTAGCACCCGCGCCGCCGCCGGAGCCGCTGAGGGTTTCGAGGTTCTTGCTCTGCTGCAGCGGCACGCCGGCCTTGCCGTAGGTGAGCGATTCCTGGGTGGTTTGGTTGGTGTTGAGGTTGGCGTACACCTGCACCACCGCCTTGCCGGAGCCGAGCGTCTGGGCGAGCATCTCGTCGAGGTTGGCCTCCATTCCGTCGTCGTAGCGTTCCTCGGCGGACTGCTTGCCCGTGGAGCCGCCCCCGGCTTCGCCGTTCTGGGAGGGCCACAGCAGCTGCCCGCTGCCATCGGTGATGGTCACCTTCTGCAGCTGCAGCCCGGGCACCGAGGAGGCGACGAGCTGGGCGATACCTCGCACGGAGGTGGAGCTCAGCGAGCTGGTGCCGCTCAGCAGCACGGCGGCGGTGGATGCGTTCTGGCTTTCGCCGAACAGCTGGTTTTGGGTCGAGGGCATCACGAGCTCGACCTGCGCGCCGGAGACCCCTTGGATGTTGTCGATCGTCTGTTCGAGCTGACCCTGCAGCGCGCGCTGATAGGTGACCTGCTGCTGGAACTGGC
Organism: uncultured Solirubrobacterales bacterium; assembly: GCA_963844585.1. Taxonomy (GTDB): domain Bacteria; phylum Actinomycetota; class Thermoleophilia; order Solirubrobacterales; family Solirubrobacteraceae; genus Palsa-744. The sequence continues at coordinate 127,157 of CAWJOV010000005.1, forward strand.
TTTCGCCGAGGCTCGATTTTTCAAACAGCTTGAAGCCGGGCTGGGCGTTGCCGAGCAGCCCGGCGCCCGCGAGCGCAACCCGGGCCTGGGCGGTCTCGTTGGATTGCACTGCCAGCGCGGTGCCGTTGTTCTGCAGTTCGTAGCCGATCCCCTGCTGGTCGAGCGCGGCGGTCATCTTCCCCGTTTGCGCCGGTTCGAGGCCGGTGGCAAGCGTGGAGTAAGAGGGCTTGGACACCATGTGCACAAACAGGTAGATGAAGAGAATCGCGGCGATCGCGCCGGCGCCGAGGATGATCCATCCGCGCGGGGTGAGTCGGGTGGCTAGCTGTTTTACGGGCATTGGTTGGGTGGGGTCGTGTGAATGCGGTGGTGGTGGGAAGGCCGGCGGGTATGAGACGTGTCAGGGTGTGAAGTGAAGTCGGGAGGACGGGTGGAAGGAGGCGGTGGAAAAGGAGGGCAGAAGGAGGGTGGGGAGGCGGTGAGAAGGAGGGTGGGGAGGCGGTGAGAAGGAGGGTGGGTAAGCGGTGAGAAGGAGGGCAGAAGGAGGGTGGGTAAGGCGGCGCGGTTACACCTGTGTCTGGAAGATCTGCTGGGCGGCTTCCACTGCCTTGGTGCGAATCTGCGAGGCAAGCTGCATCGCCAGCTGTGCGTTCTCGACAGTAACCACGGCGCTCTCGGGGTTGGAGGCAGTGCCGGTGGCGAGCGCCTTCGCGGCGCCGTCGGCGCTCTGCTGGGTCTTGTCGAGCGAGGAGATCGCCTGCGTGAGCGCTTCGCCGAAGCCGCTGGATTCGCCGCCCCCGGCGCCTTCGATGCCGTTCGGGGCGGTGGAGCTTTCCGCCCCCGAGACCCCGCCGACCCCGCCCACACCCGAGCTCGCGCCGGTGGCCGGTTCGGCGCTCGCGGTAGGCGCGCTCGGGCTGAGGCTGGAGGAGGCGCCCGCACCGGCGCCCGTCGCTTCGCCCGCGCCGAGGCCGGTGACGCCCTGCGAGAGCACGTTGCCGATCGCGCCGATCGGGGGGATCGTCACTTGAGGATCCCGAGGGTCGCGGTGAACATCGACTTGGCGGTCTGCATCGCGGTGACGTCCGACTGGTAGGAGCGCGACTCGGAGATCAGGTCCACCATTTCGGTGACGGTGTTGACGTTCGGCATCTTCACGTACCCCTGCGCGTCGGCTTCGGGGTTGCCGGGGTCGTACACCTCCTGGTCGGGCGTTTTGTCGGCCACGATCCCCGCGACCTGCACGCCGCCCGCGGGCGGATGCGTGAGACCGCCGTCGCTTGCGTCAGCGGCGCCGGAGCCGAGCGCTTCGGAGAGCGTCGCTTCGAAGTTGGAGGAGGGGGTGCCCGTCTGCTGGAGCTCCACCTCCTGGCGCTCGTAGGGCTGCCCGTTGGCAGCTTTTGTCGTCTGCGCGTTGGCGAGGTTCTCGGAGGTGACGTCCATCCGCACGCGTTCGGCGCTGAGTCCGCTGCCGGCGATTTCGATCGCGTCGAAAAGACCCATCAGCGAACGCCTCCCCTAGAACGTCTTTCAAAAGAGGCGTGCCGGTCTTTTTGAAAGACGCTCTTAGTCGGATCGAGAGGTCCACCGGCAAACGCCCGCCCCAGCTTGGTCGAGCAGCCCATCAGCTGATCCCCATCGCGGAGCGCATGATTTCGTTGCGGGTGCCCATCACCTGCATGAGCGCCTGATATTCGAGTCCGTTCTCGGCCAGCAGCGCAGATTCCTGGTCGATGTCCACCCCGTTGCCTTCGGGGCCCACCACCTGGGAGCTGACTTCGGGCTTGAACTGCACTCCCGCGGGGGATTCCCCGTCGGCGAGCGCCTCGCGCAGGGCGCCTTGGAAGTTGAGGTCCTCGCGGTGGTAGCCAGGGGTGTTGGCGTTGGCGATGTTGTTGGTGAGCAGCGTCTGGCGTGCCCACGCGCCGCGCGCGGCGCTTTCCAATGCGAGCTGGGTGGTGTCGATGAGGGACATCGGGTGGCGGTGTGGAGAGTGACTGCTTGCAGCTGTTGCCCTCCGTGGGCCAAACCCGACTCTCATCCGTGGGAGCCGCCCCCGAGCAGTGCCCGGTCGCTCCGGTCATCGGCGGCGGGGCCAGGACCTTTAGAAGCCCCACCAAATAGGATCAAGTCTCATTCTCGTTTGGTTAGAGCCCAAAAAGAGAACATGGTGCGGCCCGGTGATGGTGGGATCAAACGATTTTGCCGGAGGGCCTATACCAAATGAGACAAGTCTCATTCTCGTTTGGTGTGCCGCTTGGCGATTACGCGCTGTGATCCATGCGGTGGACACGCCGGGGAGCCTGGCCGGCGTAGCCGTGGGCGGCGCGGCTGGCGCGCGCGGTGGTGCGCAGATCGCACAACAACCCCTCGCGCAGGCACTGCAGGGTGGCACTTGTACGCTCGTGCAGAGCCGCCGCGCGTTCCAGCGGCCCGCGGGCAGAGATCGGCGGTTGCGTGGGGAGGTCCGCCGTGAGGGCATCCCACTGGGGCGCCAGCGAGCGCAGATCCTCGATCCGGCCGTCTCTGGCGAGCTGCAGCTCGTGCTCGGCCAGCTCGAGGATCGCGGTGTAGGGGTCCAAGGAGAAGCCAATCCGCAAGCCTTGGTTGACGGCGGGGAGGTCGGTGGGGAGGGAAATAGCAGCGGCTGTGGCGGCCTGGGTGTCGGGCTTGGGACTCATCGGTGTGCGATCTCCACCCACGATTCGCGCAGGTCGCCGAGGATCTCCGAGACCTCCTCCACCTTGTCGGCCTCCAGGCTCATGCGCGCGCGGTTGAGGTGGGTCAGGCAGAAGTTGTAGAGCGCGTGCAGCTGCTCGGAGAGCTCGCCGCCCTGCTCGTAGTCCAGCACCACGTCGAGATGCGCGACGATCTGTTCCGCTTGGCGCAGCTTGTTGTGGGTGAGCTCCACTTCGCCCGCGCGCATCGCCTCCGCGGCTTGGCGCAGGAAGCGGCGGGCGCTGTCGTAGAGCATCACCACCCGCTGCGCTGGAGTCGCGCAGAGCACGGCGTTCTCGCGGTAGGCCTGCGGTGCTGCCGTCATCGGGGTCATGCGCTCTTCGCTCGCTCCTTCACTTGGCGGTTGGCCTGGGCTGTCCCGGTGATCGGTCGCGCCCGCGCAAAGTTGAGCGGAGGAGCGAGCCCGCAGGCTCAGCCCGAGGATTTGGAGCTGCTGCTGGAGGTGCCGAGCATCGTGTCGAGCTGGGCGCTCAGCCACGCCGACTGAGATTGATTCTGGGAGACGACCGTTTCCATCGCGAGGAATTCGGCTTGCAGGGTTTTCTGGCGCACCGCGAGCAGTTCGTTCATCGTGGTGATCCTGCTGCCCAGTTCGGTCACCTGCGTGGTGTCGCCTTCGATGCGCGAGTCCAGCGTGCCCCCCGGGGCGGCCTCCACGTTGAGCACGTCCTGGAAGCTTTTCGACCAGCTGACGAGCATTTCTTCGACACCCGTGGGGTTTGCCTGGATCGCGCTTTCCAGTTCCGCGGTGTTGAGCGTCAGCTGCCCTTCGATCGCCGATTGAGACGGGGTGGCGCTGCCGGTGGGCGCTCCCGTGTCGATGCCGATGTCGGCAAGGCTCGACATCGCCGTCTGCAGGCCCACTCCCGGTTCGTAGATCGCCTGGCGCATGCTGTCCAGCAGGCTCTCGAGGTCGAAGTCGCCGAACAGAGTTCCCGTCTGCAGTTCTTCGCTGCTCTGGGGTGAGGCGGGGGGCTTCGTGGTGAGCTGCTTCTGGATCCCCGCGATCGTCGAGTTGTAGAGGGTCACGAACGCCCGCGCCTGTTCGACGATTTTGGTTGGGTCGATTCCTGGCGGCTGCACCTCGACCGTCACGGGGCCGGTCGCGGTGGTCAACGCCTTGAGTTCCAGCGTCACCCCCGGGATCGCGGTTGTGAGCTTGTTCGACGTCGAGCTCCCCGGGACCCCGTCGATCGCATATTCCGCGTTCTTGCCTTCTTTGGCGGTGCCTGCCTGTTCGACGAGCAGGCCCCCGGGGTCGGTGACCGCGATGAAGCCTTCGCCGGTGGCTCCCGTTTCGCGCGTGGAGAGCACTACCGTTTCGCTCCCCAACGCCGCTGCGTACACCGTCGCGGTGGAGTCCGAGTTGATCTGCCTTATCAGCTCTTCAGCGGTGGTGCCCGCCGCGATTTCGATTTCCTTGCCGTCGATTGTCACCGTTTCGGCCGCCGCGGGGCTTTTGAACGTGAACGTGCGCTGCCCCGAGTTGGCGAGTTGGGTGACTTCCACCTCATAGCCGCCCACCGCCGCCCCCGCGGTCGTGCTCGCGGCGATCCGTGTCGGTTCGCTCGAGCTCACCGCCTGGGAGCTCGAGAACAGCAGCGGCGAGCCCAGTTCCTGGGCGTCGAGGGTGAGCTGTGCGAGGTTGCTCTGGATCGATTGCAGCTGTGCGCGCTGCCCTTCCAGGGTGTTCTCCTCATCGGTCAGGTGGGTGATCGGCTCGCGTTCCACGCCCATCAGCGCGGAGATGATTTCGCTGGTGTTCAGCCCCGAGCCGAGGCCGCTGAAGCTGATCGGCGCGCCCGCGGTGGATGTGCTCACGGTGGTCATGACACGCCCCTTCCTCTATTCCAGCGGCGTCCCGGCCGCGAGCGCCAACGCCTGCGCGGGGGATAGCGTTTGCAGCATGTTGCCGGCGCGGTCGCGGACCTCGATCCGCGTGCGCCCGCTCTGCTCGTCGCGCGCGAAGCGCAGTTCGCGGCCCTGCGCGCTCAGCTGCTCGTAGGTCTGTGCGGCGTTACCCATCTGATCGAGCACCTCCTGGGGTGGGCTGGAGGGGAAGGCGTTGAGCGAGACGGTGGGCTCGAGCGCGAACGGTGCCCCGATGATCTGAGGGGCGACGGAGGATCTCGCCGCGTCGGTGGGACGCACCGGCTGGGCGGCAAAGGGTCCCTGGGGTGGCGTTATCGGCGAGCTCATGCTGTTTTCCTCCTGAAAGCATTGGTCACGGACCCGTCCCTGGGCCGCTTTGCTCTTGTCTGTATGCATCCTGATCGGCTGATAATCGAAAAACTTTAGGGCGAGTCTTTAGGTGGTCGGCTTATTCCTCGCCCGTGCTGCGGTGTTCTACCCAATCACGGTCATCGACCGCTCCATCTCATCCGTGAGTCGGTAACGAGATTTGAATCCTTGCGAGCGACCGATTGCTTGCGAGATTCGATTATCGCTCAAGCTCGCACCCCCACGTGCCGATCAGTGCGGGGTCTTTGTGGAATTGGACTCCCTCGGAATCCCGAAATGGAGATCGGGGGGACCACTCTGCGAGACGCACCACTTTCCCTCGAGAGTCGGAGCACCAGATGAATGCAATGGACCTAAGCCAGGAGAGGTTCGTCCCTGGTTCGAATCCCCGTGTCAACCAGCGCGCTGCCAGGATCTCGGCCGCCGAGGTGCTGTCGCTGTGGCAGCAGTACAAGCGTACCGGGGATCTCCGGGTGCGCGATCGCCTGATCTTCACCTTCATGCCGATGGTGCGCTACATCGTCTATCGCAAGGTGCGTGAGGTTCCCGCGCAGTGCGACGTGGAGGATTTCCTTTCCTGCGGCCTGGAGGCGCTAATCCACTCGATCGAGCGCTACGACCCCGTCAAGGGCGCCACCCTGGAGCAGTTCGCCTGGACGCGTATCCACGGCGCCGTGCTCGACGAGCTGCGCCGCCATGATTGGGCGCCCCGCTCGCTGCGCCGGGCCGAGCGCGCGATCAATGGCGCCCGCGAGAGCTTTGCCTCCGAGCACGAGCGCAACCCCAGCCGCGAGGAGCTGGCCGCCGCGGCCGGCATGAGCCCCACCGAGCTGGGTCGCCGCCTCGACGAGCTGGCGCTCGCGGAGGTGGGTTCGCTCAACAAGACGATCCGCTCCGAGGACTCCTCCACGATCGAGCGGATCGACACGCTCGAGAGCGAGGACGAGGGCTCCGACCCCGAGCTCAACGCCGAGCGCGTGGAGGCGAAGGAGCGCTTTCGCGCCGCCTTCGCACAGCTGCCCGCGCGCGAGCGCCAGGTTGCGGTGCTGCTGTATGTTGAGGGGCGCACCCTGCGCGACATCGGCAGGCGGCTCGGCGTCTCCGAGAGCCGCGTCTCCCAGATCCACACCGAGCTGCGCCGCCGCCTGCGCGAGCGGCTGGCCGGCGACGCCTCGCTGTTCTCCGCGGTCTAGACATCCTGGCTTCGGCTTGGGTTGGCCGGCGGAGCTTTGGCTTGGGTTGGCAGGTGGAGCTTCGGCTTGGTTGGTTGGCAGGTGGAGCTTCGGCTTGGGTTGGCAGGTGGAGCTTCGGCTTGGTTGGTTGGCAGGTGGAGCATGCGGATGGGCGGGGCCGATGTCGGCCGTCGCCTGCTTGGGGCGCAGCCCTAAAGAATCCACTGCCCGGGGCGATCACCCGTCCTGAGATGGACCTTGGCCTCTATATCGCCGCGTCCGGGATGGTTGCCGATCAGACCCGCCAGGCGCAGCTCTCCAACGACCTCGCCAACGCCTCCACGCCGGGCTACAAGCCCGAACAGTCACCCCAGCACAGCTTCGGGGAGCTGCTGCTCTCCAACACCTCCACCGGGCAGCAGATCGGCTCGATGAACACCGGGGTGCAGCTCGGTAAGAGCGTCGTCGATATGGCCCCCGCGGGGATGCAGAGCACCGGCCAGCCGCTCGACTTCGGGATTATCGGCACCGGCTTCTTCGCCGTCAAGACCCCCCAAGGCGTGCGCTACACGCGCGACGGCCAGTTCACCGCCTCCGCCTCCGGGCAGCTGGTGGACAGCGCCGGCGATCCCGTCCTCAGCCAGAGCGGCGCTCCGATCACGGTGGGCGCCGAAGGCACCGTGTCGGCAGGCTCCCTCGGCGTCTTCGACGTCCCGGGCGCCGCCAAGCAGGGCGAAAACCTCTACACCGGCACGCCCTCCGGGCACGCCTCCGGCACCGTGCGCTCGGGGGTGCTGGAGGAATCGGGCGTCAACCCCGCGCGCACGATGGTCGAAATGATCGGCTCCCTGCGCACCTTCCAGTCCGGCCAGCAGGCCATCCAGGCGATCGATCAAACCCTCCAGGCCGCCTCCACCCAGGTTGGCTCCCTCGACGGGTCCACCAGCTAGAGAGGAACGCGCGATGCTCGAAGGACTGTACGCAGCCGCATCGGGGATGGAAGCCCAGCAGCAACAGCTCGACTCGGTCGGCAACGACCTTGCGAATGCCTCCACCACCGGCTACAAGGCCGAACGGGTGGCGTTCCGCGAACTGCTCGTCAACCAGGTTGACATGGCCGGCACGGTCACCACCCAGGGTGCCGGCGCCGCCGCGCAGTCGGTTGGCCGCGACCAGGCGCAGGGGTCGATCCAGAGTACCGGCAACCCGCTGGATCTCGCGATCGAGGGCCCCGGGTATTTCACCGTCAAGCGCGCCGACGGCACCGTCGCGCTGACCCGCGACGGGTCCCTCCAGATCGACGCGCGCGGCCGACTCACCACTGCGGAAGGCAACCTGCTCGACCCGCCGATCACGCTGCCCAAGGGGACCTCCCCCAGCGAAGTGGCGATTGGTCCCGACGGCACCGTGCGCGCGGGCACCAAAACGGTCGGCAAGATCTCGCTCGTCACCGTCGCCTCGCCCGATCACCTACTCGCGGCAGGGAGCAACCTCTTCACCAGCAACTCCTCCAGCGGTACTCCCCGGCCGAGCGCGAAGGCCACCATCCAGCAGGGGGCGCTGGAGGGCTCGAACGTGGACGTCGGCAACGACATGGTCCAGATGATGGGTGCCCAGCGCAGCTATCAGCTGGAGAGCAGCGCGATCCAGACGGAAAACCAGATGCTTTCGATCGCCAACCAGCTCGTGACCCAATGAGCTCCCTCGCGCCGGTCACCGCCGCACCCGTCACCTCCACGGCGATGCCCGTGGTTCGACGAAGCACGGGCTCCCGCCTCGGTGCGCAATGGCTCGGCAGCCGTCAAACAGGACTACGCCACCGCTCAGGGCTTCGAAGAGATGCTCATGCAGCAGCTCTCCTCCTCGCTCGTGCAGAGCAGCGGCCTCTCCGGTGAAGGCGAATCCGGCGAAGGCTCGGGCGAAGAAGGCTCCTCAGAAGGGGGCGGTGAAGCGAGCAGCAGCATGCTCTCCTCGCTGTTGCCCCAGACACTTAGCGAAGGGGTGATGCGCGAGGGCGGCCTCGGCATGGCCGGGCAGCTGATGAGCTCGCTCGATCCCTCCGCCTCCACGGCCGCAGCGGGGGCAAGCGCCGCCACGAGCGGTGGTGTGTCCGCTCCGGGGGTGGCAGCTGCGGCGAGCGGTGGTGTGTCAGCTCCGGCGGCGGCAGCTGCGGCGAGCGGTGGTGCCTCCGCCCCGGCGGCAGCCGCGGCGAACGGCGCCGTCGCGCATTCGGGAGGCGCCGTCGCGCATTCGGGAGGCGCCGTCGCATGAGTGCCACCCTGCCTGCGCTGCGCGGCAGGTCGCGGGGCACGATGCCCCGCGCCCAGGCGGCTGTTGCCGATCTCACGCGCGCGGATGCAACCCAAATTACCCCGATCGTGGAAGCCGACCCGCTCGGCTCCGAAGTGCTGGCCCATCTCGACGCCCAAATCGCCTCCGTGCAGCGGCTGCTGGAGATCGTGCTCGAACAGGGTGCCGCGATTCGCGCGCGCGATGTGCACGCCGTGGTGCGCTTTGCCGGCCTGCTGCATGGCGAGCTTGCCCGCCGCCAGCAGATCGAGGCCACCCGCTCGCAGCTGCTCGAGCGCGCCGGCATGCTGCTCGGGATCCCCGCTCAGGCGGTGACGCTCACGCGGCTCTCGGTGCTGCTCGACCCCGCCCGCGCGCAGCTTGCCGCCGAGCGCTCCGCGCAGCTGCGTGGCCTGCTGGAGGAGCTTCGCCGCGAACACGCCTGCAACCGCGCGCTCATGCAGATCGAGCTTTCGTTCCTCGACCACCTCATGCAGTCGCTGGCGCTGGACGCCGGCGTGCATGGCTATGACGCCCGTGGCACCACTACCGGCGCGAGTGGGGGTGGGCGGGCGCCCGTCCATGCTCTTCGCGTGCTCGACCTCTCCGCATAGACGGGCGGCTTTCCCATGTCCATCCCCACCCTCCAAGGACTGCAAACCGCCCTCTCCGGACTGATCGCCCAGCAGGATGCGATCGACGTCACCGGCAGCAACATCACCAACGTCAACACCGAAGGGTATTCGCGCCAGACGGCTGTTCTGCAAACCAAAGAACCGCTGCACATCGCCGCGCTCTCCGCCGTCACCGGCGAGGGCGGCCAGGTTGGCACCGGCGTCACGGTCGCCACGATCACCCGCATTCGCAACACCTACCTGGATGCCTCCTACCGCGAACACAACACCGCCGCCGGCGCCGCGGGCGCGCAGGCCGAAGAGCTCTCGCAGGCGCAGAGCGCCTTCAACGAACCCTCCTCCACCGGCTTGGCCTCCCAGCTCTCGAAGTTCTGGAGCTCCTGGAGCGAGCTCGCCGAAGCGCCCGGCGAAGAATCCGCCAAGGTGGGGGTCGTTGGCGCCGCCACGCAGCTCACCGGCTCGCTGCACCAGCTGGCCGCCCAGCTGCAGTCGCTGGAAGGGCAGGCCTCCGCGCAGTACGCCGCGATCACCGGGCCCACCGGGGAAGTCGCCGGTGACGCCACGCAGATCGCCGAACTCAACCACCAGATCAAGCTCTCCCTGGCGGCCCACCAGCAGCCCAACGAACTGGAAGACCACCGCGATCTGCTGCTCGACAAGCTCTCCGCGCTGGCCTCCGTCAGCGTCACCACCCAACCCGACGGCACCGACACCGTCACCTTCGGCAACGCCGCGGTGCCGCTCGTCGAAGGCTCGACAGCCACCTGGCCCCAGGCGCTCACCTCCGCCGCCGGCGGGAAGCTGGGGGCGCTGCTGGAACTGTCGAGCCCCACCGGCCCGCTCGCCGCCTATCAGTCCGCGCTCAACGAGGTGGCCAAGACGCTGGCGGGCTCGGTCAACGAACTGCACACCGCCACCCCCTTCTTCACGGGCACCACCGCCGCCACGATCGAAGTGGCGGTCGCCCCCGGCGAAGTCCAGACCTCCTCCGAAGGAGCATCCGGCGGCAACAACGTCGCGCTCGAAATCGCCGGCCTGCGCGGCGGTGCGGCGGAACAGCGCTACACCGCGCTGATCGCGCAGATCGGGGCGGGCGTGCAGAGCGCCACCACCAACCAAACCAACTCCCAGGCCGTCCTCACCGCCGTCGCCAACCAGCGCCAGGCCGTCTCAGGAGTGTCGCTGGATGAAGAAATGACCAACCTCATCACCTTCCAGCGCGGCTACCAAGCCTCCGCGCAGGCACTCAACGTGATGAACGAAATGCTCAACACCCTGATCAACGAGTCCGGACTGTGAGCACCCCGTGAGCGCCCGCATCACCTCCGACATGGTCGCCAGCTCCGTGCTCGGTGGCATCGAATCCGCCCAGGTCGCACTCGCCCGCACCCAGGCGGAACTCTCCACGGGCAAGTCGATTCTCCAACCCTCCGACAACCCCTACGGCGCCAGCCAGATCATCGACCTGCAGAGTGCCATCGACGGGCTCAGCTCCTACGAACGGAGCGCCCAGGACGGGCTTTCGTGGATGAACGCCTCCTCCTCCGCGCTCGCCTCGATCGACTCCCAGGTGCAGCGTGTGCGCGAGCTGGTCCTGCAGGCGAGCAACGGCACCGAGAGCCCCGGGAACCTGGAAGACATCGCCGACGAGGTCGAACAGCTCGCCGAAGGCGTCAAGCAGGATGCCAACACCCAGTTCGACGGCCAGTACGTATTCTCCGGGACCCTCACCTCCACCGCCCCCTACACGCAGGGGGCCGAAGACGAATATCACGGCAACGCCTCCCCGGTGGCGCGCGCGCTCGGACCCGGCAGCACCGTCGATGTCGCCGTCAACCTCGCCTCCGCGCTCGGCTCCGGCACCGGCGCGGCGGACGGCAAGCTGCTCGACACGCTGCGCACCGTCGCCGCCAACCTTCGTGCGGGCACGCCCGCCTCTGTCGAAGCGCTGCGCACGACCGATCTCAAAAGCCTCGAAACCAACCTCGACGCTCTCTCTGGCCTGCAGGCCGAAGCCGGCTCGGTCACAGATCAGATCAACATCGCGATCAGCCGCATCTCCTCGCTGCAGAGCACCGACACGCTGCAGCTCGCCAACGTCCAGGATGCCAACATCGCCAAGGTCACCACCGAATACTCCAGCGAGCACGCCGCGTTCGAAGCGGCGCTCAAAGCCGGCGCCTCGATCGTGCAGGAGTCCCTGCTGGAATTCCTCCATTAGCGCCATGCCCCTCACCATCGACAGCTCGCGCTTCGGCGCATTGAAGATCTCCGACGCCGACGCGATCGAGTTCCCGCTCGGGTTGATCGGCCTCGGCGGGCTGCGCTATGCGCTGATCGACCGCAACCCCGGCTCGGGCTTTCGCTGGCTGCACTCGCTGGAGGACCCCGGCCTGGCGCTGCCCGTGGTCGATCCTCGCGAGTTCTTCCCCGGCTTCGCGCTGGTGCTCTCCGACGAGGACCGCGAGCGGATCGGGGCGCCGGATCTCTCCGCCGCGCAGGCGTATGTCACGGTGCGCACCGCGCCCGACCCGCTCGACACGCTCGTGAATCTCCGCGCGCCGATCGTGGTGTGGGAAGGCGTCGGCCATCAGGTGCTCAACACAGCGCCCGGCGCCGAGCTGCGGGTGGCGCTGTTCGACGGGATGGCGGAGGGTCGGGCCGGGTAGCCGAGCGGGCGCGACGGTCGCTGCAATTCCACCGCCGGGATGCCCCCGGTGGATGCTGCATAATCACGCCCCATGCTGATACTTACGCGCCGCGCCGGGGAGCGCGTCGTGATCGGCGAGGATGTGCTCGTCACCGTCATGGAGGTCAGCGGGCAAACCGTCCGCCTCGGGATCGCCGCGCCCCAAGGGCTGCCGATCTACCGCGAGGAGATCTGGCTGGCCGTCAAGGAGGAGAACCGCGCCGCCGCGGAGGCTGCCGCCGATGCGCTGCCCGCGCAGGGGGCGCCCGATGCGCCTCCCGCAGAGTCGCAGTGAGCCGGGCGCCGCTCGCCGAGTCGGGCTGAAGAAAGGGCAGGAGGAGTAGGGGAGGGGGCAGTCGCGGTGGACCCTACGTCACCCAGACGATGTCGCCGATCTGCAGCTTCGGGAAGACGGCGGCCGCCGTTTCGATCGGCAGCTCCACACATCCGTTGGACTGGGGGAAGCCGTAGGATTCGCGCGGGTAGCCGTGTACCGCGTCGCCGCCGTTGAAGTAGTTGACCCACGGCACGTCCGGCGCCACGTAGTGGACCCCGTCGGGGTCGGTGCCGGTCATCGTCGTGGTGACATAACGGGCGTAGATCGGGAAGATCCCCTGTTCGGTTTCCGCGCCCGCCACGCCCGTGTTGGCGGGGCTGGAGATCGCCACGTGGTTGCCTTCGTGGACCTCCATCGTCTCTGGCAGCGACTCCGTTACCGACACCCACGTGTAGGGGTGGGGGTTGCGGTGGTCGAGCGCCTCCACATCAAGCAGCAGCTGCCACGTTCGTGCGTTGGGTTCGCCCGTCGCTTCGAGGTTGTGGTCGGCCTGGAACACCTCCAGCGCCCCTTTGGTGGTGGCGTCCAGCTTGCCCATTTCCACCGGCGGGGCGCCGGCGGGCGCCGGCGCCAGCACCCCGTGGTAGGGGCGGAAGGCGTGCTGGGCCGCCTGGTTGAGGGTCTCCCTGCCCAGCGGGACGTGTGCGGCGTAGCGCGGGCGCAGCACGGCGCCGATGTAGTTCTGGCGCGCCAGCGCCTCCTGCAGCGCCGTGATCGACGGGCACGCCACGTGCAAGGTGAGCACGTGCCGCTCCTCCAAGCCAGAGTGCTCCTCGGCGAACGTGTGCTTCCACACCGTCAGCGAGTAGGTCTCACACGGCTCCAGCGTGGCGGCGGTGGTGAACACCTCCGCGTTGCCTTCCGTGCTCCAGCTGCCCGGCACCGCGGGCAGCAACGTCGGGCGCGGCGAGTCCCGCGCCGGCGGGGCGGAGAGCGTCACGCGCAGCGGCGCCGCGCCGTCGGCGATCGTCGTCGAGGGGACGCCCACCAGGCGTGTCGCGGGCAGCGGCGCTGGTTGTGTGGCGGCCGCCGAGGCGAGCAGGCCGCCGACGCTGTGGCCTTTCGTCGTCGTTACGCCGACTGCCACGGCAACAACCACGAGGAGCCCGAACGATAGACCGATCGGGAGCAAACGAAAGCGCCGGCGCCCGTCCTGATCCTGTCCGCGACCGCGCCGCGCGTGCATGCCCACAGGCTAACGCATCTCGCCGATGGCGCCCTACGGTGTTCCGACCAGCGGACGATGCCCGCTGAGGTTTGCCTGGTGGGGTGTATGGGCCGGTCTGCCCCGTACTCTGTATGTAATGACTACTCGACTTGCAGCCCTCCTGTTGGCCCTCGCCGCGCTCGCCGTGGCGTCCGCCACGGCGTCCGCTCATTCGCGCAAAGTTGCCGCCAAGCACGCCCCCGCGCCGAACTCCCTCGCCACGCGCGCCTATGTCAAAGCCAACTACACGCTCGTCAACTTCGCCCGCGCCAATCTCCCTGCCGCGAAGACGGCGATCACGAGCCTTGGCAGCACCGTCTCCGGGGAATGCCCGCTGGTGGCAGCCGAGGCGCCGCAAGACCACCAGGCCGAACAGCTCAGCAACGAGGTGGTGGGAGCGCTCGAGGTGGCGGCCTACCAGCCGGACAAGGAATCGATGGTGGCCTTCGCCCACACCGTCCGTGCGCTGCACTGGAGCAACCGCAAGCTCACGGACATGGTGCACACCTACGCCACCAAGCTCGAAGGGTTCATCACGCTGGCGGCGCCCAACATCTGCGCCGATGTCAAGGCGTGGGCGGCCAGCGGCTACTCGACGCTGCCTGCGAGCACGGTGGCGTTCGACAAGGGCTACTACGCCTACGACATCGAAGCCGAAGAAGTCTCGCTGCGGCTGCTCCGTCCCTATGAGAGCGCGACCGAGGCTTCGCTGCTGCGCCGCACCAGGCAGCTGGAAGAGCCGCTCGCCGAATTCGAAGCCGAAGCGGTCTCCGACTACAGCGAGATCCTCGACTCGCTCAAGCTTCCGCAGTGAGGGGCGGCCGGTGGGCGCGATTCCAGGGTTGGGGCCGGTGGGCGCGATCCTGGGATGGGCGTTTCGGGGAGGTCGCGGTGGGGGAGTCGCCGCGGTCGGCTCGGCTACACTGCGCCCCTCCCGCCGGAGTAGCTCAGCTGGTTAGAGCAGCGGAATCATAATCCGCGTGTCGGGGGTTCGAGTCCCTCCTCCGGCATCCACGATAAGCCCTGCGCAGGCGGGTTTTTTTGTGCACGGAGGGTGTGGGGCGAGCGGTAGTTTGGTCGGGTGTAAACGGAAGTGCAAACATGCCGCGCGTACGTCGTGGGTTGCGGGCCGCCAGCACGTAGGAACAGCGGGCCTGTCAGCGCTCGGACGGTGAGTCTTGGCTGTCGATCGCGTTGGCGAGCTGGCGTAGGTCGGCGCCGATGGCATGTAGGAGCCGCTGGAGGGTGTGCCAGCGCACATCAAGGCGCCCTGTCTCCGCGTGGGAGACGTATGCGTCGCTCGTGCTGGCGCGCTTGGCCACGTCCTTCTGCGTGAGCCCTTTCTGTTCGCGGAGCGCGCGCAGCGCTCGGCCGAGGATGAGGCGGTCTTGGGTGGGGTCGGTCATGTCGGCGGCAGGCGAACGCCTACGAGGACTTGTCAAGTTTGACGTGTTAGGCTAGGCTGGCGGACTGAACATACAAGTTGGCGCCCGCGGTGAGTGGATCACCCGGGCGCCGTGGCAGTGCGCTCAGCATGATTAGCAGCTTGGGGGTGCGAGTCCCCTGTGGGGGTTGATGACACCAACCACAAGTCGATGGCAACTGCGTCGCTGTGAGGCGGGGTAGGAAGGAAGCCGGAGGACGAATCTGCGACCCGAGGTACACGAATCGCATTTGAGGCGGCGCGGTCCGGGCGAGCCAGCTGTAGATGGCGAAGCCCTATGTCATCAAGGGACCGAGACGTATATGCGGCGGGTGCGTGGTGAAGGTTGCTGGTCTTACCTGAGGAGATCTCCACGGGTGTCTTGGGATGCCCGGCCGCGCTTTGCGTGTTCGCCGGGTGGCATGGACAGCGGTGATCGAGAGGTCGCCGTGCGCTGTGGAGAAGTCAGCAGAGGCCATAGTACCGGCGGGATCGTTGGTCGCCGGGAAGGGCTGAACGCGAAGCCGAGGCGCAGGATGCATGTGTTCGTGATGATCGCTTTGACCGTAGCCAACCCCTTGTGGGGTCTGGACTGGGTGCTCTGATGGTGAAGCCTGATGAGTCCGGTCCAGAGCGCAGCGATCATTCGGCGCCGTGTGACACCGCACCTCACCCCGCATCGGCAGGTCTTTGGGAGCAGTTCCTAGCCCGTGAGAATCTAGCCGAGGCGCTCAGACGTGTCGAGCAGAACGCCGGTGCCGCTGGCATCGACGGGATGAGCACCAAGGAGCTGCGGCCGTGGTTGAAAGACTATTGGCCGGAGGTCCGCTCGATGCTTGACGCGGGTACTTACCGTCCGTCGCCGGTCAGGAGGGTGACGATCCCCAAGCCCTCGGGCGGGACGCGGATGTTGGGGGTGCCAACGGTGGTGGATCGGTTGATCTGCCAGGCCCTATCGCAGGTACTCACGCCCGTTTTCGACCCGTATTTCCATCCTCATAGCTTCGGTTTCAGGCCGGGGCGCTCGGCTCATCAAGCGGTCGAGCGGGCACGCCAGTTCGTCACTGACGATGCGGGGTGGTGCGTGGTGGTTGATCTCGATTCGTTCTTCGATCGGGTTGGTCACGACGCGTTGATGGCGCGGGTCGCAAGACGGGTGAAGGACAAGCAGGTGCTCAGGTTGCTCCGGCGCTTCCTGAACGCGGGCGTCATGGCTGATGGGATGGTGCAGGGGACGGGAGAAGGAACCCCGCAGGGTTCTCCGCTCTCGCCGGTGCTCTCGAACGTCATGCTTGACGACCTCGACTGGGAGCTTCACCGGCGCGGGCATCGTTTCGTGCGCTACGCCGATGACATACGCATTTATGTCGGGAGTGAGCGTGCAGGACAGCGAGTCCTTCAGAGCATCAGCGGTCATGTCGAGCAACGCCTGAAGTTGAAGGTCAACCACGGGAAGTCTGCGGTTGGCTGGTCGGTGAGGCAGCCCCTGCTGGGGTTCTGTTTTTACCGGCGCCGTGGCAAGGTCAAAGTGCGTCTGGACCCGAAAGCCCTGAAGCGGGCCAAGGACCAGATCCGCAGGTTGACCAGCCGCACTTGGGGCGTCTCGATGAAACGGAGGATCACTGAGATCAACCGTTTCACGGTCGGCTGGACGGCGTATTTCGCGTTCGCGGATACACCCACGCCGTTCATCGAGCTCGATGGCTGGCTCAGGGGCAGGATGAGACAGGCACGTTGGAAGGAATGGCAGCGCATCAGAACACGATGGAGCCGCCTGCAAGCGCTCGGGATGCCCGACAGGGAGGCCCGTGAGTGGGCCATGACCAACAAGGGCTCCTGGCGCGCAGCACGCACCTTCCTCAGACGCGCCCTACCAGACAGCTACTGGACCCAGCAAGGCCTGACCGGATTCGCTGACCCTTACCGCCGTTTCCGGGAGAGCTAGCGAACCGCCGGATGCGGACCCGCACGTCCGGTGGTGTGGGAGGGGCCGGGGCGAGCCCGGCCCCCACCCGATCCGGAAGCGCAAACTCCCGGCACGCCGGACACCCTACCGAGACGGGCAGGGTGCCTTGCTCGCCAAGAGCCGACTCCCGGGGCCTCCAACACAACATCTGGAGGAACCGAAGATGACCGATGAGCAGCAGGAGCAGCGGGGCTGGATGGATGAGGAGCAGGTCGAACGCGCGATCGTCCTACAGGTGCTCCGCGACGACCACCCGGAGCGCTGGACGCGAGCGGAACTGGAGGCCGAGGTCTTCGACTTCGCGCCTGTGATCGTCAACGAAGCGCTGGTGCGGCTGGAGGCGGAGGGCGTCGTGATTCTCGATGGGGAGAACGTCGAAGCGTCGCGGTGCGCCCGTCGCATGGACGCGCTTGAGCTGGTGTCGATCTGATGCCCGGCGAGAGCATCATCACCATCCCGGCCGATCTGATCGTACTGGTCCGCAGCGGCGCCTACGGCGACCTGCACGCCTCCCTCGGCGAGCTACGCGGCGTGATCGAGGCTTGCCTCAACGTCGGGACGGTCGGGCAGCGCTACACGCTGATCGAGGGTTGCTTCGCTCGCGTGGACGCCACACGGGCGCTGCTCAACCTGGTCGGCTGGACCCACTTCCCCGTGAAGGGCGAGGTCGAAGTCGATCTCGCCCAGCACCGCCGAGCGCTCCGGGGAGCACTCAGCGCGCGCCCGGCCGATGACACGCTCGCAAGCGATCTCGTGATCGCGCTCCGGGCGCTCATGGCGGGGGTGGGGATCGAACCGCAGGAGGGCGAGCGCTACGGAGAGCGCAGGCTGACTCCAGAGGAGTTCGAGCAGCACTTCGGGCGGCTTCCTACCGACGGGGAGGGCTGAGGAGTGGCCAGCGTTGGAATCCGAACCGTGACAGCGGCGAGCGATGCCCGTTGTCTCCTTGCGCACGCTCGCCGCCGTTGCCCCGTGGTTGTCGTGAGGCTTCCTCCTGTCGAGCTGAGAGAACAGCTCGCCGCCGCCCGCCGAGCCGGCGCGAGCTTCGAGGAGGCGTGGCCCGGTGCGCTGGAGGCCGCGGTGAACGCTGCTCAGTGGGAGCGTGCGGAGTGGTTGGAAGTGCTCTCGGGCATGGTCGAGGCGTGGCGCGCCGGGTGGGAGCGTGGGTGTGTTTGGCTGCGGGCTGAGGGGCCGGTTGCGGCGTCGAAGGGATGGCGTTACGTGGGGGATGGCGGTCGGTGGGCTGGAGCCGGAGTCGCAGGAGCGAGTCGGGAGGGTAAGGGCCTATCCCTGTAGGGGGGTCGCTGTGCGCGCGGCGTGCGCTCGCTTGAAGGCGATTATGCCGCTGGCGAGCTGGAGGAGGGCGAGGTGGTTCTCTTCCTTCTTGGACCAGCGGATCAGGATCGCCCGGTTGCGGTTGAGTCATGAGTGACAGGCCTCGACGACCCACCGCCGTGCTCGCCAGTCTGGGTTGCGGGACTTGAGATCGATCTCTTCGCCGCGCGTGCGGATGTGTGGTGTGAATTTGCGGTCTTCGAGCAGCCCGCGGACGACGGGGAAGTCGTAGCCCTTGTCCAGGCAGAGACCTTGGGGGTCGGCCTTGGTTGGTTTGGGACGCTTGATCGGGACCGAGTCGAGTGTCTCCTTCAGCAGCTTGTGATCGTTGTGGTTCGCGCCGTCGTGAGCGAGCCCGATCGGGACCCCACGTGCCTCGACGAGGAGCGAGCGCTTCGCCCCCCCTTGGCCCGGCCAGTGGGATTAGGACCCGTCTTCGGCCCGCCGAGTGGCGCCTTGCTCATCGCGCCGTCCGCTGCCAGCCACGACCAGTCGATACCGACCTGCACGTCGTAGTCGAGCAGCCCCTGGCGCCAAATCTCGTGGAAGACCCCGGCTCGCTCCCACTCCTGAAAGCGCCGGTGCGCAGTAGAGGAGTTGCACACCCCGGTCGCGTCGAGCGCGTTCCACTGCATACCAGTACGCAGGACAAGCAAGATCGCGTCCATCACCCGGCGCTTGGGAAGACCACGCCGGTGAGTTCCCAACGGATGCTCGGGCGCAGCTGGCAGCAAAGGCTCGATCCACTCCCACAACCAGTCCGGCATACGCCAGCCATCATCGCGGTCAACCAAACCCATCTCCAACCTCCTATGTCCGATCAACAGATCAGACATCCAGTTCGCCACGACCGAGCAGAATCCCCCCTACAGGGATAGGCCCTAAGTCGGGTGTCATCGAGGTTGGCCGACGGCTCATTGGGAGCGTCAGGGCGTCGCGGGTCGTGGGTGGTTCCTTGTTCGTTGGTGAAAGTCAGCCGGCGGCGGCGCGCCGGGATGGGGGTAGCAGGTCGCTCCCCCGCTGTAAAGCAAGTTCAAGTCCCCGCCTGCGGCAGGGCACTGCCGTCACTTGCGAACTTGCTTGACAGCTCCTCCACGACCTGCAAAAGCCGCACTCAGTTGGGCAGGTGCCCAACTGGCTCAAAGGAGCCCAAACCCTTTGGAGGAGCTGTGATTCGCCGCTCATCGATACGTGACCTCTACACCTGCCGCGGGTTTCGCCGCGGGCGAGCCGCCGTCCTGAGAGCAGAGCGCGCGGGAAATTCGCTTGCTCGGTGGGGCCGTTGCCCGGCTTCCATACAGAGAGTCGATGCGAGTTCCCGGAGACAGGTGAGCATGAGCGCGGGCGCCCTGGAGCTGCAAGTCCCCGATGCGTTCGTGCAGGCCATCGCCGAGCGCGTCGCTGACCTGCTCGCCGAGAACCTTTCGGGGGCCAGCGAGTCCGAGCCGTGGATCGGCGTGGAGCAGGCCGCAGAGCATCTTGCCTGTCCGACGAGCCGCATCTACGACTTGGTGAGCCAGCGGCGGCTCACGCCACGCCGCGACGGCCGCAGGCTCCTGTTCAAGCGCTCGCACCTCGACGCGGCGATCGAGGCCATGTCGTGAGCACCGCCAGTCATGCCCAGCACAACCAAAGGAGGCACTCCTGATGGCCGCACCGACGATCAAGACGAAGCACCCTGGAATCTACAAGCGAGGCTCCCGCTACATGATCGCCTACCGCGCGAACGGCAAGCAGCGGTACGAGAGCTTCAGGACGCTTGATGAGGCCCGCCGCGCAAAGGCGGCGCGGACCACGGACATCGAACGCGGCGAGTTCGAGGAGCGTTCCCGCGTGACGCTGCACGAGTTCTCGCTGGAGTGGGTAGAGCGCTACCAGGGCCGCGGCCGGCGCGGGTTCCGGGAGGGGACGCGCGAGGACTACCGCCGGCAGCTCAAGCAGTACGTGCTCACGCACTTCCCCCAGCGGACACGGCTGACGGATGTCACGCCGTCGAAGGTCGCGGGGTTCATTGCTTGGCTGTGCGACGAGCAGGCGCAGGGACGGGTGCTGTCGGACGCGACCGTGCGGAACATCATGGCGCCGCTGCGCGCGTGCCTCACGACGGCCGTCCGGGAGGGCCTGATTCGCTCGAACCCCGCGCGGGACGTGGACCTGCCGCACCGGCCGACCGCCGAGGGCACCGAGGAGGACGAAGCTCGCTCGATGAGCACCGCGGAGCTGTCCACGCTGTTCGGGCTCGTTCCGGAGCGGTGGCGGCTGTTCTTCTGGTTCCTGGCGGCTACCGGCCTGCGGATCAGCGAGGCCATCGCGCTCCAGTGGAGGCATCTACAGCTCGACGGCTCCACGCCGCACGTCAAGGTCCGCCGGGCGCTCGTGAAGGGCCGCATGGGGCCTCCCAAGAGCCGTCACGGTCGCCGGGAAGTCCCGCTGGACCACGCGCTCGTGGTGGCGCTCAGAGAGCGCCGCAGGGAAACGGAGTGGGGAGGGGAGGAAGATCCTGTGTTCGCGGCTGGCAATGGCTCGCCGCTCATGCCGAGCAACGTCTTTCGCCGCGTGCTCCAGCCTGCCCGCGAGGAGGCGTGTCTGCCTTGGGTTGGATTCCATGCCTTCCGGCATACGTGCGCGTCGATGCTGTTCGCGCAGGACCGGAACGTGGTCCAAGTCCAGCGCTGGCTCGGCCACCACTCTGCCGCGTTCACGCTCGCCACCTACGTCCATCTGCTCGACGGGGACATCGGGCAGGCACTTTCTTTGGGCTCCGTCGGAATAGCGAGTCATTCGCAGCTACTCTCTGGAGCCCGCACCTGCTTCTAAAGACACGTACGCTTCCGAGTTCATGGCAGGGCGCCTCCCCAAGTTTGACAAGGAGTGTTTCTTCATCACGCCGATTGGCGAGGAAGGATCAGACACTCGTCGCCGCGCTGACGGCGTGCTGGACGCTATCGTTAGCCCAGCGGCGGAAGCGGTTGCGCTAACGGCGGTGCGAGCAGATCGGATTGGCGAGGGAGGACAGGTCAACCTCCAAGTCATTGAGCATGTATGCCGGTCGGCGACGGCCATTGCGGTCTTAACCGGTGCGAATCTCAATGTGTATTACGAGATTGGCATGCGGCACACTACGCGCCTCCCACTTGTATTGATCGCTGATGACGCCGAACGCGATAAGTTGCCGTTTGACATCCTTGTCCAACGCACAATCTTCTTTGCGAACGACATGAACGGCGTTGCGTCCTGCAAGGCACAAGTGCTTGAGCAACTGCAAGGAGCACTGGGAGGCGCCATCGATTCTCCGCTGGATGCCGCGGTCAATATTCGGCAGTTTGAGCAAGGGGACGCCGTAGAGCGCACTCTCGCTGAGTTGGTCACATCTGTCGATGGCCTTTCCCGCGAGGTAAGTCGTGGCGGCGAGCGGCAACTCTCTCCGGCAGCGATTACCGACTTAGCTATGCGTCTGACGGACCTTGAGGCTCTTGCCGAGGAGCGCTCCGACGACGAATTGCTGACGCTGTGCCGGCGATTCTCGGCACCCATCGAGTACATCATAGATCGATCCCGCCTAGGAGACGAAGATATACAGAGGCTTCGCCATCGAAGACGTGTTATGGAACGGCGCCGAGCTCGGGGGGCCGAGCGTCTGGCGCTGTCCGATGAAGGCATGATCCTCCGAGAACCAGTGGAGCCGGCAGCGCTCGCCAAAAGGCCGAAACAAAAGGTAGTAACCAAGCCGCCCCCACCTTCTTCTCGCTCAGCGACGAACGAGAAACCAAAGCCGAGCGAGTGACGAGCACGACCGCGGCGGTTCGCTGCTTGCTCTCATCCCGACTCGCTGCGGACCATCCCACGCCAAACAGCTCGACGGAAGTTTCAACCGTGCTCGTGGTGACCGCGGATCGGACAGTCCACGAAGGGGCACAGACTTAATGCGCTGCTGCGCGAGGAGGCCGAGCGTCGTCATCGGGATGTTGATATGACTGCCGACGATCTGCTTGCCGAGCGGCTTTCAGCGTCTGTGATCGACCCGGCGAAACTGGAGCGGACGCTGGAGCGAGTTGCCCAGCTCCATGCCCGTCTCCCTCGTACGGACGAGGCCGTGGCTCTGATTCGTGAGGGGCGCAATGAGCTTGAACGGCGCGCAGAGCGCCGGTGGTCATCGACGCCAATGCGCTCACCACAGCCAGCGCCTTGAAAACGACGGAGCCCCAGGGGGATCACCGCCGAAGCGGGAGAGCCTTACCTGGGGCATACACCCGGTAGTCTAGCGCGTCGGTCTGGCCTTTCGACTACTCCACGCTATGAAGCCTGAGCAAGCGACAAGATGGATCACCGATGCTCGCTTCGCGCCGTATCTGGCCGACGCGGGAGGCGATCACGAGCGGGCCATCGCGCTCTATGTCTGGAACGCGCAGGTCTCGGCGGCGATGTTCGAGACTCTTCATCACGTCGAGGTGGCGCTGCGCAACGCGATCGACGCCCAGTTCGAGCCTGTGGTTGGGTCCGCCATCGCGCTCGATACATGGCTCATGGATGCGACCATCTTCAACGAAGCTTCCCGCAGGCGTGTCGGAGAGACCGTCGCGCGGATCAAGCGAGAAGGCAGAGCGACGACGCGCAGTCGCGTCGTCGCAGGTCTGGCGTTTGGCTTCTGGCGTGCGCTCTTCGACAAGAAATACGACCGGTTATGGGTCTCTCATCTGCACCGTGCGTTTCCTGAGGGGTCTGGTGATCGCGCCGAGGTCGCGAGCCTCATGTCCAAACTCGTGCCGTTCCGCAATCGCCTTGCTCACCATGAGACGATCATCCGCAGGCCGCTGGCGGGGCACTACGACGACATGCTCAAGCTCGTCGGGCTCATCGACCCCGAGGCACGCACCTGGATCGACGGCATATCGCGAGTGCGGGCCACCCTTGCCGATCGTCCCACGGACGGCTCAGCGACCAAGAGTAGCCCGGAAGACTGAGCGAGAAGTGCAAATAAAGTGCAAACATCCTCCACGCCACCGTGCGCCACTCGGCCGGAGCCCAGGCGCGGATTCCCTGTCCCGGAGCTAAATCTCCGATCCGGCGACACCACACATGACCACCCAAGACGAATCATAATCCGCGTGTCGGGGGTTCGAGTCCCTCCTCCGGCATGGCTTGATCCTCTGTGGTAAAGCCATTTCTTGTGCCTCGAAGTTAGGCAAAATGGCAGCGTGGGCAACAGAATGGGCAACACGAGGTTTTTCCGGGGCCGCCCCGCGAGCGGTCGCTTGCAGTGCCATCGGGACGGCGAGCGCGCACCCAACCGGGCCGCCCTGTTCTGGCTGCCATCTCACCGGGGTATCAACGAGAGTCACCACGTCATCGGGGAGCGGATGCTCCGGCTGGCCGCTTTGGCAGCTCGGGGCGAGATCCTTATACGAACTCGACGCCGTGGCGGCGGAGCCAGACGTGGGCGCTCTCGATCAATCCTGGGAGCGCTTCGCGTAGGCGCTCAACGCCATCGCGGACCTCCTCGGCGTCAACATCCGGGGAGGCGTGCTCGAGGCGGCCCTCAAGGACATAGACCTCGTTCAGGAAGGCGGCTTGATCTTTAGTCAGGCCGCCGTCGGCGACGACGGCGTCGAAGACCTGGCCGGCATGGGGGCGGCGGTGTGGAAGCAAGCCAATCAGGCGTGATCCAGCGCTGGCCTTGAGAATCTCGACATAGGCGTTGAGCACGGCGGAATGATCCCCGGTGACGACCATCGTTCGGTTGGCGTCATAGGGCTCGGCAGATTCAAAGGCGCTCCTCCACTCGGCCGGGTCGAGCCGGCCGCCGAAGTTCTCCTCGATCGCGAGGTCGAGTGCCTTGCGATGCTTGCTGATGGTCTGAAAGAAGCGAGCAAGCCGGCCTGCTGGGCCGCGTACGCGTTGCGGCCGAGCTTCGCGGGCGGGTCTTCGCTCACCCGGTCAGCTCCCTGATTGCGTGGGCCGCGCCGGCCATCTGGCGGCTATGGGACCGGCGAGCGCGAGCGCGGATGACTGAGCGGCGCTCGTTTAGCTGTTCCCACTGCCCGTGGCGATCGATTAGGACACGCCCCTCATCAAGCACACGATCCAGTAGTAGCGGCGCCTGTGCCTCCACACGTGCCAGGTGAGCGATATCTGCCCTGCGGCCGCTGACGCGCTCCAGGTGAACAGCAAGCTCGAAATACGCCGAGAGACGATCGTCGGCGAGGGAGAGCAGCACGTCAAGATCTGAGTCCGAGTCCTCATCGCCTCGTGCCAGCGAGCCGTAGAGCACAGCCAGACGAACGCCGTGCTTGGGCAGCAGCGCCCCGCGAAGCTCGGAGAGCAGTGGCCAGTGGGTGCGAAGATAGTTGCGCTCACCGGACGCAAACTGCAAACCGCGCGATCCATCTCGGCTGGCGCGGAGAGTGCCCTGAGAGGCAGCCTGGCGCAACGTGCGCTCCTCGACAGCCAGATCGGCCGCCAGCTCTTGGATTGCGCCCATAGCGGAGAGGCTACTACGGGCATCGGTGTTCGGGCACCGTTTTAAGCCCTCAGTCGCCGACCCGCCTCGACTGAAGGCGGACTATTTGCACTTCTGCGGCTTACAAGCAGTGCGCTTGCACTTCGAGCTGGCGTCCACCGTGATCCAGGTGTCGGCTGGCGGCTCCCCAAACGCATCGCGGTAATGCTCGATCGTCTCGGCATACGCGTCGTTAAGCGCCTGAGCATCCTCCTCCCCGCGCATTCCGAAATACGGAAAGGAGTGGCACCCGTTTTGTGGCCTGTCGCGGGCTTTAGTGGCTAGGTCTGTTTGGTCGTTGGTTTCTGCTCTCTCTCGTATTCTTCTGGGGAGAGGTATCCGAGGGTGGAGTGGCGTCTCTGGCGGTTGTAGAAGGCCTCGATGTACTCGAACACGGCCGAGCTCAGGTCCCGTCGGGATGGCCATGACCGTCGGTGCACGAGCTCCTTCTTGATCGTCGCGAAGAAGCTCTCGGCAACGGCATTGTCGTAGGCGTCGCCCTTGGATCCCATCGAGACCGCGATCCCGGCGTCCCGGGCCTGCTGTCCGAAGCCCAGAGCGACATATTGCGAGCCCTGGTCGCTGTGATGTATGAGCCCGGGCTCGGGCCGGCGACGAGCGACGGCCATCTGCAATGCGTCCGCGACGAGCTCGGTGCGCATGTGCTCGGTCATCGCCCACCCGACGATCCGACGCGAATAGGCGTCCTGGACGGCGGCGAGGTAGAGCCACCCCTCCCAGGTCCGAGGTAGGTGATGTCAGCGACCCACAGCACGTTCGGAGTATCAGGCTTGAAGCGCCGTTCGACGAGGTCATCTGCGACCCTGACGCCCGGCACCCGGATCGTGGTGCGGCCCTTCTTGACCTTCACCAGCCCCGAAATCCCGGCGTGCCGCATAAGCCTGCGGATCCGTTTGCGCGAGACGACGATGCCCTGGCCGAGCCGAAGCTCGGCCTGCACCCGACGCGAGCCATAGACGCCACGGGCGTTCTCGTGGATCTCCTTGATCCTCGAGGTCAGCCACGCATCGCTCAGCCCGCGGTCGCGATCGGCGCCCGGCGCTCCCAGCCATGGAACCCCGATTTGGAGACCCCGAGGGTCTCGCACATCACAGAGACTGGGAAACTGGCCCTCTCCGCCGAGATGATCCGGTAGGTACTCACCGGGTCTCGGTCTCCGCTGCGAAGAGAACCGCGGCTCGCTTGAGGATGTCGCGCTCCTGTTCGACGCGCTTAACCCGTTTGCGAAGCTCACGGAACTCCTCGCGCTCCGCGGACGTCAATCCGTCCTCGCGTTCTCGGCTGATCGAGCTGGTGCTGCTTGACCCAGTTATGCAGCGACTGATCGCCGCAGCCCAGGCTCTCGGCTACATCGCGGACACTGCGGCCGGCGAGCACCAGCTGCACAGCCTCGCGGCGAAACTCCAGCGGATACGGCGGTCTGGTTCGTGGCATGACAGACATCCTTTCGCGTCCAAGCCACTAAAGCCATTAAGAGGCCGTCAGACGGGTGCCACTCCACGGGCCATCGACCGACGGCTCTATGCACCCAACTGGCTGCGTGACGCCCTCCCAGGGCGCCGATGATCGCCGGCTTGGTTGCGCTACGACGCCGTGACTGCTCTGCTACGCACGTAGGCACGTTCGCATTTCGCCAACGCCATGCCGGAGCGATCTCGGCGACGTAGGACCTTAGCGGCTCGCAAGCACTCGAGAGCCACAAACCGCAAGCATTGTCAACGACTCACATGGAGTCTAGGATGTCTTCATGACGACCGCCGATCGGACAGTCCACGTTGGAGCACGGACCTACGCTCTGCTGAGCGAGGAGGCTGAGCGCCGTCATCGGGATGTCGATACGACGGCCGACGATCTGCTCGCCGAGCGGCTGTCGGCGTCTGTGATCGACGCGGCAAAGCTGGAGCGGACGCTGGAGCGAGCCGCCCAGCTCCGTGCTCGCCTGCCCCACACGGACGAGGCTGTGGCCCTGGTTCGTGAGGGCCGCGACGAGCTTGAACGGCGCGCAGAGCGCCGGTGAGCGTCGTCATCGACGCCAACGCGCTTGTTGCGCTCGTCACCAACGAGCCGGCTGCGCCAAGGGTCACGGAGCTTCTTCATGGCTGGGGTTCCGAGGGAACAGCCGTGAACGCGCCTGCGCTCGCCCGCTACGAGATCGCCAATGCGCTCGCCAAGAAGGCAGCGGCGGGAAGCCTCGGCGACGACGCGATGCAAGAGGCGTGGGACGTCCTCGATGAGCTGCCGATCGTCTATCACGCGCTGCACGACGGGCCGGGCGTGGTGCGCTCCACGCTCGTCCTCGAACGGCGCTCTGCCTACGATGCCGCTTATCTCGCTCTTGCCGATGACTTGGGCGCCGAGCTGTGGACGCTCGACGGGCCGCTCGCCCGCAACGCCAGCACGCGCGGCTATCGTATCCATCTGATCGAGTAGCGTCGAGTCGGCCTTGCCAGGGAGAAGGTGCAAACAAAGTGCAAACATCCCCCTGCCCCGCGATCCCCGGTGACGACCATCGTTCGGTTGGCGTCATAGGGCTCGGCAGATTCAAAGGCGCTCCTCCACTCGGCCGGGTCGAGCCGGCCGCCGAAGTTCTCCTCGATCGCGAGGTCGAGTGCCTTGCGATGCTTGCTGATGGTCTGAAAGAAGCGAGCAAGCCGGCCTGCTGGGCCGCGTACGCGTTGCGGCCGAGCTTCGCGGGCGGGTCTTCGCTCACCCGGTCAGCTCCCTGATTGCGTGGGCCGCGCCGGCCATCTGGCGGCTATGGGACCGGCGAGCGCGAGCGCGGATGACTGAGCGGCGCTCGTTTAGCTGTTCCCACTGCCCGTGGCGATCGATTAGGACACGCCCCTCATCAAGCACACGATCCAGTAGTAGCGGCGCCTGTGCCTCCACACGTGCCAGGTGAGCGATATCTGCCCTGCGGCCGCTGACGCGCTCCAGGTGAACAGCAAGCTCGAAATACGCCGAGAGACGATCGTCGGCGAGGGAGAGCAGCACGTCAAGATCTGAGTCCGAGTCCTCATCGCCTCGTGCCAGCGAGCCGTAGAGCACAGCCAGACGAACGCCGTGCTTGGGCAGCAGCGCCCCGCGAAGCTCGGAGAGCAGCGGCCAGTGGGTGCGAAGATAGTTGCGCTCACCGGACGCAAACTGCAAACCGCGCGATCCATCCCGAACGTCTCGGCGAGCTGCGCGACCCTCGTGCCGGGGCGCGCGAGCTCCACGACCTGCCTGCGAACCTCGACTGGATATCTACTGGGCAATACTTCCTCCCCGCTGAACACCGGAGGATTCCAGAAACCCAACTCCCCAAACCCGGGTCAGATCAAAGAGGCCGTCAAACGGGTACCACTCCATATGGCCGATAGGTTGACTCGGAGTGAATCGTAATCGGCGTGTCGGGGGTTTGAGTCCCTCCTCCGGCATCACCGGAAACCCAGCCCGCACAACGATTTTGAAGTCGCGGACGGGCACTATTTCCCCTGCGATTTCCCTAGAGGGCCGCGTTGGGGCGCGGAGGTATGTGAAACGGCTTCGGCCGGGCGCCCCGCGGCGGGGTTGGTGTCGGGGGCAAAACTGGTTGTGGCTAGGGCTTCACGGTGAGCGCGCTCACACGGTCCGTAGCGCTTCGGTTGGCGAGAGCCGCGCGGCGCGCAGCGCGGGCACCAGTCCGGCGACTGCTCCGATCAAGAGCGCCGCCCCGAACCCGCCGGCCCAGGCGAGGGGGGGAATGACGATCGCCCAGCCCTTGGTGGAGGCGTAGATCGCGGTCGCAAGCGCTCCGGTAGCGATGCCGACGGCGCCGCCGCCAAGCGCGAGCAGGATCGCCTCGCAGAGGAACTGGGTGCGGATCTGCCCGCGGGTCGCGCCAAGCGCACGGCGCAGACCGATCTCAGAGCGGCGTTCCAGCACGCTGATGACCATGATGTTCGCCACGCCGACGGCGCCCACCAGCAGCGCCACGGCACCCAGCCCGAGGAACAGACTGTTCAGTGCGCCTTGGGCGTCGGCGCGCGCTGTGAGCGTGGCCGAGGGCTGGCTGACGTCAACTTCGTTGGGCGCTTCCGGGTCGGCGGTAGCTGCCAGCACTGACTGGACGGCCGGGACCTGGCTGTTCTGGGCGCGCAAGTAAACGGTGTTGGGGTGTCCGTTGAACTGCAAATAGCGTTCCGCGGCTTTGAAGCCGACGAGCACCGAGCTTTCGATTTCGGGCGCGAGTACTGATGGGCCGAGTATTCCGACGAGGTACAGCCACTGGTCGGCGGCCCAGATGCGCTCACCGGGGTAGATCTGGTCGATCCCGAGTCGTTGCGCGGCGGCGGAGCCGAGCACCGCCGCGGGCTCTTGAGCGGTGGCGGTGTTCAGGTAGTGGCCCTGCACGATTGCGATGCCCAGCGTGTGTGGCAGGCTGAGGCTTGCCGCTTGGATGCTCAGGGCATTGGTTTCGACGCTGGGGATCAGTGGAGAGCGGTAGACGTTGCCTGTGACCTTCCCGGTCTCGGCGACGGTTTCGACCGGGTTGATGCGGGCGATCATCGCGGGCGCGACGAGGGGTAGCTCGGCGGTCTTGCCGGCAAAGCTCTGGCCGTTGGTGACGGTCAGGAGGTTCGTCCCGAGGCGTTCGATCTCTGCCAGCAGCCCGGCTTGGCTGGATGAGGACAGGCCGAGCACGGCTACGATCGCGGCGACGCCGATCGCGATCCCGAGCGCTGAGAGGCCCGCACGCAGTCGCCGCGTGCGCAGCCCGACGCTCGCAACCCGCGCGAGATCAGAAGGGCGCAGCTTCTGCGGAGCTAGGTTGACAGGATTGGGAGCGAGGTTCCCGGCCGCGCTCATGAGGGCTGCCCGGGTGCTTCATTGACGAGCGCGAACGCAGCCGGCCTGGCCGGCTTGGCGCTGGCCCTGACGATGTACCCGCCCGGCTCGCGACTGGCGGTGAAGGGAGGCGCCAGGGCGATCCCACAGGCGCCGGTCTTGACCACCACCGTGTGGGCGTAAGAGACGCGGGCACGACGATGGTGGGAGCTAGGAGAGCGCAGAGTGAAGTGCCCGCCACCGGTGGTGGGGGCGGAGAACGTCACGAGCGCGCTCGGAACGGGGTTCTTCTCCGCGTCGGTGACCGTGACGGCCAGGCGGATCGGAAAGGGAGTTCCCGTGAGGGTGGACTGCGTGGAGCCAACGCCGGGGGCGATCTTGGCGGGCTTGCCGGCGAGGTTTGAGAGTGAGACGCTGACCGGTGCCACAGCGGGTGTCATTGCTTTGCCGGGGCTTTCGTTCTCGCTGCCGCCGCCGCTCGAGATCGAGGCGGTGGCGGTGAATGAGCCGGCGGCCGTGTTCGCGGTGATTGCTGGGGAAGTGGCCATGCCGCTCGCATCGGTGCTGGCGGTGGTCTGGGTGCTGCCACCGGCGAAGCTGGCGCTGGCGGCCGAGGCGTTGGGGCAGGTGCTGGCGTTGGTGGGGTCGAGGGTGAACGTGACGGTCGCGCCGGCTACTGGATTGCCGTCCGTGTCAAGGACCTTGACCTGCAATGGCTTGGGGAAGCGACTGCCGACGCTGGCCGATCTGCGCGTGGGGGGGATCGCGGTGAGTCGCGCCGGGATGCCGGCGGCGGTGTTGGTCAGTGAGACCAAGACCGAGCCGTACTGCGAGCTTGCGGTGACGGTGTAGCTGCCGGCGGTGTCGTTGGCGGTGAACGTCGGTGCGGCGACGGTGCCGGAGGTGTCGGCACCGACCGTGGCGGTGTTGGAGTTGCTGGTGGCGAAGCGCCCGCTGGCGCCGGCGGCGGGTGCGCTGAACGTGATCGGGATGCCGGCTGCGCCGGTGACGGCGCAGCCGTCGCTGTTGGTGAGTGCGACCTGTAGTCCGCTCGCGAAGGCGGTGTCGAGTGTGGTGGTCTGCGGCGTGCCCGCGACGAGCGTGAGCTGGTTGGGAGGGTTGGGTGAGGGGCAGCTGGAGCTGGGGGTGCTTTCGCCGGGGGAGCCGCTGTTTCCCGCGTTCTTTTCGCTCGAGGCAAAGGCCGGGGTGCCCGTGGTCGCGCCTGCCCAGGTGCCCAGGCCGGCGGCGAGTAGGAGCGCGAGCGTCGCGCGGCGGCCGCCGTGGCGCAGCCGTATCCAAGTGGTGCAGGCCACCGTGGCGGGGCGGCCAGTCGGCTGGCCGGCGCCTTGTGTGGTCATCGGCTGAGAGGCCACTGCGGCGAGGCTTCCGCCGTGGCGCAGCCGTATCCACGTGGTGCAGGCCACCGTGGCGGGGCGGCGAGTCGGCTGGCGGGTGTCTTGTGTGGTCATCGGCTGGGTGCTCCTTGTGCGGTGGTGTCGTTGACGATGCGTCCGTCGAGCACTTGGACCTGTCGTGGCAGGCGGGCGGCGAGGTCGTGGTCGTGGGTGATCACGAGGATCGTCGCGCCATCGGCATTCAGCTCGTGAAGGAGCTCGAGGATCGCTTCACCAGATGTGCTGTCGAGGTTGCCGGTGGGCTCGTCGGCGAGCACGATCGCGGGGCGGCCAACCAGCGCACGGGCGATCGCGACTCTTTGGCGCTCGCCGCCGGAGAGCTTGCTGGGGCGGAAGTGCGCGCGCTCGGCGAGCCCGACTCGTGTGAGCGTCTCGGTGGCTCGCTCACGGCGCTCGGTCACGGGGACACCGGCGTAGAGCAGGCCTTCGGCGACGTTCTCCAGGGCGGTGGAGTGCTCGGCCAGGAAGAATTGCTGGAAGACGAACCCGATGCGCGTGGCGCGTAGTGTGGCGAGTTCGCGATCGGCGAGTTCCGCCGCGTCGAGGCCCGTGATCGACACCACGCCCGCGCTGGGGCGCTCGAGCGTGCCGATCACGTGCAGCAGTGTCGTCTTGCCCGAGCCCGAGGGGCCGACGATCGCCACCAGCTCGCCCTCGCGCACCGCGAAGCTGACCTCGCGCAGCGCGTACACCGGCGGCTCGGCGCCGTACACCTTGCTGACTGCGCGCAGCTCCAGCACCACCGGCGCCTCGCCGCCGTCCGTGCACGTCGTGCCTGTTGCCTGCTCGCTCATGATGTCACCGGCACCACCACGCGTTGACCGGCGGATAGCCCCTGGCCGCTGACCTGCACGACACCTTCGGCGTCGTCGAACAGGCCGACGGCGACAGCCACGAGACGATGCACGTGGCCTTCGGCGACCTCGACCGCGTAGCCACCGCCGGCGAGCGCCAGTAGCGCATCGACCGGCACCGCCAGCACGTTTTCAACGCGTTCGGTGGTGATCGACACGTTCACGGGCGCCTGGTCCAGGTGACCCGTCGCGCTCGGGTTGGTGGGTGCCGCATCGACTTCGACGGTGGGAGCGCTTTCTTCTTCGCCACCGGACCTCCCCGACGACGGCGGTGACGTTGCGACGCTCGACACGTAGGTGATCAGCCCAGGCGTGGTCTGGTTGTCGGGAAGCGTGATCGTCACCTGATCGCCGACCTTGACGCTCCCCTGCTCGGAGGCGTTGAGCGCAATCTTGACCTGGCGAGCAGTCGAGGTGATACCGAGTACCGGACCCGGCATAACCGTCTGTCCGACCGTCGGCGTCACGCTAGTCACGCGCACTGGCCCGCGCTCGAACACCACCGAGCCGAGCGGCAGTTCGCCGGTCACGCTCAGTCCGTGCGCTGATTGAAACGCGCGTATCGCCGCGGCGGTCCCGTTGCTGAACATGTCGCCAGTGAGTTCCTGCCCGTAGCCGAGCGCGTCAAGGTTCGCGTTCAGCTCGGCGACATCCAATCCAGCGGACATTCCCGCGAGGAGAGCGCGTGTCGGGAACACCGAGCCGTACAACAACACGACCGGCTGACCACTGATCTCGTAGAGGCTCTGCCCGCGCCTGATGATCTGGCCGACTGAGGGCAACGCCGTGAACGTGGAGCCCTGACCGTAGAGTGCGGCGGAGGAGCGCGCCGTGGACAAATTGGACTGCGCGCTCGCGAGCTGTTTTTCGGCCGATGAGACCTGGGAGCGGTCGGCGGTGACCTTGGCGTCGGTGCCGGTTGCGTTCTGCTGGGCCGAGGAGACAGCCTGAACGTCGCTCGAGCACGAGCCCCCGCCACCGCCCGGCGAGTCGTTTTCGCTGGCGGGCGAGTTGGCGGAGGCGGCTTCCGCGGCGCCCTCGCCCGCGCAGTCAACCTGCTCCTTGGCGCGCGCCGCCGTCAGCGTCGCCTCATGGCCCGCGAGCGCTTGCGCGTCAGAGGCCAGTGTCGCCCTGGCGCCCGCCAGCATCGTTTCGGCGCTCGTGACCTGCTGGCTGGCCTGCTGCACGGCGGACGGCGCCGTCCCAGACGGCACGCGGATACTTGACGAGCCTGCAAAGCCGAGCGTGCCACTCACCTGCGTCTGCGACGACAGCGACTGGCGGGTCACCGTCGCCAGCGAGGTCGCGGTCGCGTTATCGCCAACACCACCACTCGACTCGGCCGAACCACCAAAAGGATCGGTCACTATCAGGACCACAACAGCCGCGATGAGCACCAACGCCACCCCCGCAAGCACCCTTCGGCGAGCGCGACCTAGGTTCTTGTGAATGCTGTATGGCATCGGTCTCATTCAGGTTCTGCTTCGTGGGTTTGCGACCCCGCCCGGATCGGCACGTTCTACGGGGTCGGTGGTTTCAGCGTTGTTTCGCTCCTCCAGGCGACGAAACCGCGAAGAAATCGTGTTCAGCTTCCCGACCCGCTGCTGTCGGGGAGTCCGCCGGGGATGAGCTTTTGGCAGGTCTGCTGGGCCTGGGTGAACTGCGTTGAGATCAGTCTCATTCGGGGGTCCGCGTTGGGGTTTGCGCACCTCGCCTGGATCAGTTCTACGCGGTGGGTTGTTTCGTCCATGTTTCGAGAGCGGGGGAAGCACGTCAATTCTGAGGCCGCGGCTGGTTCGGGCTGGTGCGGTGACGGTAGGGACGTGTGCTCTTCCCGTCAGTGGTTGTGCAGCGGGAACGCGCACGCGACTGCCGCCCGCGCGAACACCGGCGACCGCTGGTTGATCGTGCTTCCGAACACGAGGATCACTCCTTCGATATCGCTGATCACACCGCCGCCGCCAGAGCCGAACGGGTTGGACGGGACCGAGGTCCGAGGATCGGGGAACTGGGGAACGCCGTGCTGGCGCATGCAACGCGCGATCCTCAGAAACCTCGCCAGCGTCGGCGGTGAGGGGTTCGTCGTCGCAGGGGGACCGCCGCCCGGCATGAGCTTGTGGCACTTCGCCTGCGCCGCCCTGAACGCGGGCGATGAGGGACTCATTCCAGCGCTCGCGTGGAAGAGGAAGCCCCCGCCGGCCTTTGGGTCTGGGAAGTTGGGCACGCCGCTTGCGCGCATGCACTTGGCGAACGCGATCCCCGCCTGTTCGAGGCCCGCCGCGCTTTCGGGCGGCGAGCCTCCGCCGCCGGAGCTCGCCGACGAGGCACCCTTGCCAGTGGAGAGGTGGGCGACGCCGGGGCTCGACGAGCCCCCGCAGCCGGCGAGGGCCAGCAACCCGCTCAGGAGTGCTGCGGTGGTGAGCAGGCGCGCTTGCGGCGGGGTGAGCTTCTTGATATGGATGCTGTGCGGCATCTGGTCTCCCTCGGGGGGTTTCGTCCTCATCCCAGGTCGGGGCTCACCGCCCCGGCCCGAAGTTGCACGCGGCTGCCGCCCGCGTGAACGCCGACGAGCTCGTGTCGATCGACTTCGAGATCTCGAGGTAATACCCGCCGTTGCCGATGATCGTGCTGTTGGCGGCCAGGTTCGATGGAGGCGAGGTGCTCGGATCGGGGAACCCCGAGATCCCGTGCTTGCGCATACACGCGGACACGCCCAGCATCCGCGCCTGCTCCTGCCCGGACCGGGGTCCGGAGCTCGGAGAACCCTTCGGCAGCAGGCTCTGGCAGGAGTGTACGGCGGACTGGAACGCGGGCGACTCTATGGTTCTCGGTGAGCCCATCCGGATTGTTTGGCCACTGACTTTCGGGTCGGGGAAGTTGGGTACCCCGTGCGAGCGGATGCACCTGGAGAATGCGACCCCCGATTCGACTTCGCTCGCTGCGGACGCCGAGGTGCTCGCGCCGCCCGTCGGGCTTGTTGAGCTTCCCCCGCATCCTGCCACCAGCACCCCGCTCAGGAGTGTTACGAGGGTGAGCAGCCGGGCCCGCGGCGGGGCGAGCCTCTTGCAATGGGTGCTGCAGGGCGGCACTCGGTTCTCCTTCATGGTTTGCATTTCGGGGTTCGCGTTCTCTCCCGGATCGGTTCTACGCGGTGGGCTGTTTCGTCCGTGTTTCGCTCTGCGAGGCAGACAGCGGTTTTGTTCGACCGAGCAGGCGAAACAGCGCCGAAACACTACGGCGCTACCTTGACCACGAGGAGCTATAGATGCGGGTGCTTGTGATCGAGGACGATGAGGAGCTGGCCGGCACGGTTGCCGTCGGTTTGCGCCACGCGCGGATGGCGGTCGATGTCGCGCTGGACGGCGAAGCTGGTTTGACGCGTGCGCTGGTCAATGATTACGACGTGATTGTGCTCGACCGCGACCTTCCCATGCTGCACGGCGATGAGGTGTGCGCCAGGCTGGTCGCCGCGGGCGGGCGCGCCCGGGTGTTGATGTTGACCGGCTCGGCGGAGAATGAGGACTTGGTCGATGGGCTTGGGCTCGGCGCGGATGACTACCTGGGAAAGCCGTTCGACTTCTCTGTGTTGGTCGCGCGCGTCGGCGCACTGGCTCGCCGGGCGCAGCCGAGCGTCCCGCCGGTGCTGGAGCACGGCGATGTCGTGCTCGATGCGGCCAAGCGCTGCGCGCACCGTTCCAGCCGTGATCTCGAGCTGACACCCAAGGAGTTCGGAACACTGGAGCTGCTGCTCGCCGCCCAGGGCCGGGTCGTCTCAGCCGAGGAGCTTCTCGAACGCGTGTGGGATGAGAACGCCGACCCATTCACAGGCGCTGTGAGGATCACCATCAGCCGGCTGCGCGCCAAGCTCGGCGACCCCCCCGTAATTGAAACCATCGCAAAGGCCGGCTACCGCATCGGAGATCAGTGATGGGCATTGCGCACTCCCGGCTCGCGCCACCCTCATGGTTGCGATTGCCTCGTCGCACCGCGCGGCTGCGGCTCGCCGCTCTCTACGGCGGCCTCTTCCTTCTCTCGGGCGTCGCCTTGGTGGCTGTCACCTATGTCCTTTTTGAGCGGGCGACCGAATACAGAGCGCCACACCTGCCGACGATCCCTCATACTCCCGCCCTCCAGCACCTCCAGCTTCCGTTTGCCAAGCCTCCCATCGCCCGAGGCCAATCCGTCGTCGTCCAGCATCCGCATCCGCTGGCGCAGGCCTATCAGGAACTGGGACAGGCTCGCCAGGAGCTGGTAAAGGCTCGGCCGCGGCTGATAGTGGGGGTGCCGACTCTGCTGGGACGGGTACAGCAGCAGGTAACACAGGCCCAGCATCAGCTGGCACAGGACCAGCGTCAGCTGGCAGACGCTGTACGTCAGCTGGCAGACGCTGTACGTCAGCTGACACAGGTAGGGTCCGTTCAAGCCGCACAGCGTGCCGCCGACTCGCACGAGCTTCTGGTCAACTCTGCAATCGCCCTGGCGATCGTGGCGGTGCTCGCCCTGCTGGCCGGCTGGTTCGTTGCAGGCAGGATGCTGCGACCCATCCGGACCATCACCCGCACGGCCCGACGGATCTCCTCTACCAGTCTGCACGAGCGCCTGGCCCTCGATGGCCCGCAGGACGAGCTCAAGGAACTCGGCGACACCCTCGACGACCTGTTTGGGCGGCTCGACGCCGCGTTCGAAGCGCAGCGCCAGTTCGTCGCCAATGCCTCGCACGAGCTGCGCGCCCCGCTGACACGCCAGCGAGCCCTGATCCAGGTCGCGCTCGCCGACCCAGAGGCGAACTTCACCTCGTTGCGCGCTGCCCACGAGCGCGTGCTTGCCTCCGAGCAGCACCTGGAGCAGATGATCGACGCGCTGCTGACACTCACCCGCGGCCAAGCCGGCCTGCAGCGCCGCGAGCGCCTCGACCTCGCGGCGCTCGCCTCCAAGGCTCTGCTCGCGCGCGAGTCAGAAGCCCAAGGCCGCGCCCTCGACGTTCGCGCGACGCTCGCCCCAGCACCAACGGCCGGCGATCCGCGGCTGGTGGAGCGCTTGATCGCCAACCTCCTCGATAACGCGGTCCGCCACAACATCCCCCAGGGATACGTCGAGGTCACGACCGGCACCTGTCACCAGCACGCGTTCCTAATGGTCACCAACAGCGGTCCGACGATCTCCCCCGAGGAGGTGCCGCGCCTGTTGCAACCCTTCCAGCGCCTGCACGGAACGCGCACCAACCACGGCAGCGGTAACGGCCTCGGCCTCGCGATCGTCAACGCGATCGCCGCCGCCCATGGCGCCACACTAAGTGCCCAACCGCGTCCAGACGGCGGGCTGATTATAGAAGTCACGTTCCCCTCCACATCCCTAGACAAGGAGCAGATCAACACGACCACCCAGCAGCCAGCGCTAGAGACCTCCACGGGCGCTCAGACGAGAGCCTGACGCAAGGAAGTCCCGGCCGGGTTGAAAGTCCGGGTTGGTCCTCGATCCGCTCAGTCCGCGTCGAGTTCATCAACGAGCGCTGCGACCCGGCGCGCGACGTCGTCTCGGATGGCGCGAACCTCGGTGAGCGGGCGGCCCTTCGGGTCGGGTAGGTCCCAATCCTGGGAGCGCTTGCCGGGGATGTAGGGACACTCGTCGCCGCAGCCCATCGTGACCACCATGTCGGCTTGCTCGGCAAGCTCGCGGGTCAGTAGCAGAGGGTGACGATCGAAGAGGTCGATGTCGAGCTCGCGCATGACCTCCACGACCTCGGGATGAACGTGCTCGGCTGGCGTCGTTCCGGCCGAGATGGCAGTGTGGCGGCCGGCGGCGGCGCGCTCGAACAGGGTTTGGCTCATCTGTGAGCGGCCCGCGTTATGAAGGCACACGAACAGTACGCACGCCATCGCGCCCTGCCTCTTCTCCGTGCGGGACGATGACCGCGGCCGCCTCGGCGGGAGTCACGTCGGGGTAGAGCGCCCTGACGAGCAGGACCGCCACGATGCAGCCGACGAGCTGCGCCACTACGTAGCCGGGCACCGATGCTGGCGCGATGCCGGCGAACGTGTCCGAGAACATGCGCCCAACGCTGATCGCGGGGTTGGCGAAGCTTGCCGAGCTGGTGAAGAAGTACGCGGCGCCGATGTAGGCGCCGACGGCTGCCGGCGCGGTGCTGGCGCGGCGGGTGCGCGCCAGGGAGAAGATCACGAGCAGCAGCCCGGCGGTGGCGATAACCTCGCTGAACAGGTGCGCTGGGCTGGCGCGATGGTGGGTGGAGATGCTGACGGCGGCGAGCGAGAACATGCCGTTGGCGACAATCGCGCCGAGCATGCAGCCTGTGACTTGGGCTGGCAGGTAGGCGAGCGTGTCGCGCCAACGGATGCCGCCGAAGCTCGCCTCGGCGAGGGAGACGACCGGGTTGAAGTGCCCGCCTGACACCGGCCCGAACATGAGGATGATCGTGAACAGCCCGGCGCCCGTGGCGGCGGCGTTCTCGAACAACTGCAGGCCAACCTCGCCCGGCGAGAGGGTCTGCGCAGCGATCCCCGATCCGATCACGAGCGCTGCGAGGAGCGCCGAGCCAAGCAGCTCGGCGAGCAGGCGTCGTGCGAGCGGCTGCGTGTCCATGCCGCGATGGTATTGCATTGACGTTTGCCGCTTCAATAGATATAAGTAGATTGATGCATATCGATTTGGAGCTCGCGCCGAAGACCAAGCGGGCGGCCGGCGAGCGCTGCTGTGAGCCCGTCGTCTACCCCGACGTGGATCGCGCCCAGGCGGTCCGTATGGCCGCGGTCGCCAAGGCGCTAGGCGACCCGATCCGCCTGCAGCTCATCGATGTGCTGCGCACGCATGCCGGGAAGGTCTGCGTGTGCGAGCTGGTGCCGCTGTTCGACATCGCCCAGCCGACGCTCTCCCACCACCTGAACAAGCTACGCGCCGCGGGGATCGTGGACTCCGAGCGCCGCGGACTGTGGGCCTACTACTACGTGATCCCCGACGCACTGAAGGAGCTATCGGCATGGCTGAGTTGACCGCCGACGCCTGTTGCGGGTGACGCGAAGCTGATACAGAGTGCGTCGAGGATGTAGCAGTCGCCGATCCCACTCGATGGATGATCTGTGAGGATGTTCTCACTGCCGGCTCAGCCGAGCTTCAGCGACGTCTTGATGCTGCCCGGCAATGTCCTCGCCACACCGCCCGGTGGCGCTTGGCCGATCGGCGCTCGGCCCGGCCGGAGCCCCGGACGATCCTGGCCCTAGTGCGAGATCTTGGCTCGCTCGCAATCGCTGAGAGCGCTCGCGGGGGGTATCGGCGTCTGCGGCAGGGTGCAATGGGACCGCGCGGCCGTGAAGCAGGGCAGCTCAAGCTCGATCCGGGCGCCCCCGGCTCGTGACTCGCTCGCCTTCACAGTGCCGCCGTGGGCTTTGGCGATCGCGTCAACGATCGCCAGGCCGAGACCCGTTCCACCGGAGGCGCGGTCGCGCGCTTGGTCGGTGCGGTGGAAACGATCGAAGACGCGCTCGCGCTCCTCGGCGGGGATGCCCGGCCCGTCGTCTTCCACGACGAAGCGGATGCGGTCATCGCCCGTGTGCTGGATTCGCATGAGCACGAGCCCTCGCTCGGGGGTGGTGTGCTCGATTGCGTTGGCGAGCAGATTCCGCAGGGCTTGGGCGAGTCTGTCTGGATCGGCGCGCAATGTTCCGGGTGGAACGGGGTCGAGCTGGAAGCGCCGGTCGGCGAGCAGGGTGTTGGCGTGCCAGAGGTCGTCCACGAATGCCGGCAGGTCGATCGGCTCGATGCGCAGGAACTTCCCCTGCTCGGTCTTTGCCAGCAGCAACAGGTCGTCGACCAGGCGGGTGATGCGCGCGATCTCGGCCTGTACGTGACGCTCGACTCGGCGCAGCTCCTCGGGCGGTGGGTTGTCTTGGGCTGAGAGCACTTCGAGCTGTCCGCGGATCACGGTCAACGGCGTGCGCAGCTCGTGCGAGGCGTCGGCGACGAACGCACGCTGGCCTGCGAACGCCTCGGTCAGCCGGTCGAGCATGTGGTTGAAGGCGTCTGCCAACACACGTATCTCGTTGCCTTGCGCGTCGGCACGGTGGATGCGCGGATGCAGATCCCCGGCATCGACGCGAGCGGCCACGGCGGCGATCCGACGCAACGGGCTCGACATACGGGTGCCGATCAGATACGCGCCCAGCAGCGCGCCGGCGAGTGCGAGGATGCCCGCGAGGATGAACGCGCGCGCCACGCCCTTCTGAGCGTGCGCAACTGGTGCAAGTGGCTCTCCAACTCCGATGACGACTCGGCGAGACGGTGCCGGCATTCCCGTGAGGCGCACGGTGCGCTTGAGCAGGCGCAGACTGCCCACGTCGGGCAGGAGCAGTGTGGCGTAACCGTCGCCCACGGTGAGTAGGCGGGCCGCAAGGCGGTTCTCCTGATCTTGTTCGGCGACCGTCTCGCCCTGGTCGGGTGGCCCATCGTCAAATATCTCTGAGACATTGGTGCTCGTTGGCGTGCCTGGGATGAGCGCGAAGAACAAGGTGGAGCTGGAGCTGAAAGGCTGGCCGCGGACGTAGCGCGTCGCGTCTTGTGTGGCCTGTCTTGGCGAGCGCGGGTGCGCGAGCGAGAGGCTGTGCGCGAATGCGCTGGCGTCGCCTGCGATCTCTGTGTCGATCTCGTGACGAACTTGTGTCCCGGTGCCGCGGTAGACGGCCACGAACGCGATCCCGAGGCAGAGGAGCACCACGACTGCGACCCAGCCCGCGAGGCGCCAGCGCAAGCCGACATCGGCGAGCCGATCCTGAAGCGGGCGCATATTCAGCTCGTGCTGCCCAGGCGATAGCCGACGCTGCGCACCGTGAAGATCGGCGCGGGATCAGCGGGTCGCCCGAGCTTGCGGCGCAGGTAGCCGATGTAGACGTCCACGACGTTGGTCTGAGGGTCGTGCTGGTAGCCCCACACGGTGCTGAGGATCTGCTCGCGTGAGAGCACCCGTCCGCGATGTCGAAGCAGCAGCGCCAGCAGCTCGAACTCGGTGCTCGACAGGGTTATAGCTCTGCCGTCACGGTGGACCCTGCGGGTGAGCAGGTTCGCCTCGATCCCCTCCGCGCTCAGCGTCGTGGTGGCGGTCTGCGTGTAGGCACGCAGTTGCGCGCGTACGCGCGCAACCAGCTCCGCCATCGAGAAGGGCTTGACCAAGTAGTCGACTGCGCCGGCGTCGAGTCCCGCGACGCGATCCTCGATTTCGCCCCGAGCGGTCAACACGATCACGGGCACGTTCGATTTCGAGGCACGTATGGCGGCGAGGATCTCTAGCCCGCTGCGGCCGGGGAGCATCAGGTCGAGCACGATCGCGTCGTAGCTCTCGCTCAACGCCAGCCGCTCGCCTTCGATTCCGTCGAAGGCGACCTGCACCTCGAATCCCGTGGCTTGAAAGCCGCGGCGCACGAAGTCGACGATGCCGGGCTCGTCCTCGACCACGAGCACGCGGGCCGTTGCAAGGACTTCTACAGTGGCACCGTCAGTTCGCGCGGCATCCTCGGCCATTCCCATCGCTCAAGGATAGGGTCGCCGTGCGGTCGGTTTCCCTGCCGGGTGTATTCCATGAGCTTTCTCATCAGTCGGTTATGCGCTCCTTAGCCACGATCCAGACACTCGTGGCATGGCAGCCAGCCACGAGCAGGCACCTGTTGCCGACGCCCGGGGGTACGCTGAACGTGAGCGCGCCGAACGTCTGACGGGCGGCGGGACGACGGGTAACGAGCGGCTTACCACCGTCGTGGGTGCCACGCTGTTCGTGCTGCTTGCGGTGATCGGCTTGACGATCCTGCGCATCGGTCAGCTCCTTTCGGTGCACCTGTTTGTGGGGGTGTTGCTGGTCCCGCCGGTGCTGTTGAAGTTGTCGAGTACCGGCTATCGCTTCGTGCGCTACTACACCGGGAACCCCCGCTACCGAGAAAAGGGGCCACCGGAGCTGGCGTTGCGCGTGATCGCGCCGATGGTGGTGCTCTCTACCCTGGTTGTGTTCGTCAGCGGCGTCGTGCTCCTGTTCGCCGGGCCCTCGGCGCGTGCGACATGGTTCCCGATTCACAAGTACAGCTTTTTCGTGTGGGTCGCGTTCATGGCGGTCCACGTGATCGGACACCTGCCCTCGATGCCGAGCGTTCTGCGCGCCGACTACTACAGCCGCTTCGCCGACTACGACTATGAGGATATGGGCGGCGATGTCACCGGCCGCGCGGGCCGAATGCTGGCGCTCAGCGGCGCTTTGGTGGCAGGGGTGATGCTGGCAATCCTCGTGATCCCGGAGTTCGGTCCCTGGCTACATGGCATTGGCTTGTTTCACCACCACCATTAACTGCTATGCGGATCCACACAACCCACACGCGCGATGTGGCATTGCGCCAGCTTCACCGAATCAATCGCTGGCTCATCGCCGGCAGCGTCGTCCTGACGGGCGCCTTTGCCGAGGCAGCCGCACACGCGTTCCCCGGCAGGACCACCAAGGCCGCCTCGGCGAGCAGGGTAAAGCGATCAGGCGCACACGCCAGCAGCCCATTGAGGACGACCGCACGTTCGCTGCAGCCGCCCACCCACGCCCCGCAGGCCATGACCGAATCCTCCCCAAGATCCCCGGCGCCTTCACAGGAACCCCCGGCAGCTTCACATGAATCGGCCCCGGCAAGTGAACCGGCCCCAGCGCAAGAACCCGCGCCCGCACGCGAATCGGTGCCAGCGCAGGAATCGACGCCAGCGCAGGAATCTGCGCCCGCACGCGAATCGGTGCCAGCGCAGGACTCGACGACCGCCAGAGAACCGGCGCCAGCACACGAATCTCCACCGGCCGAAGCATCGGCTCCTGTCGTCTCCGGCGGCTCCTGAGATGTCCGCGACCGCGCCACCCGCCACCCTGGCCTCTAGCGCGTGGGAGGCGCTAGGCACGAGCGTCGTGCTGCGCACGACCAGCTCAGAGGCGATCGGTGCCGCACGCGCGGCGCGGGCGTTGACCCTCGACAGCTCGGAGTCCGCTCGGAAGCGGCTGCACGCGCGCAGTGACTGCTCGGCAGCCGGAAAGACCATCTCGATCCTCGCTGGCGGTCTGTCTACTTCAAGCACGACGGTCAGGCGTTGGAGTCACGCCGGCCACACGATGCACCACATCATCGACCCAAGCACCGGCGCGCCGGTTCGGGATACCTGGCGCACTGTGAGCGTGGCAACTGCCAACTGCACGGACGCCAACATCGCCGCCACGGCCGCGATCGTCGGAGCACACACAGGCGCCATGTGGTTGGCTGGACAGGGCCTGCCAGCTCGACTCGTGGACTGGGATGGCTACGTCACGACCGTCGGGGACTGGCCAGCCGAGGCCGCCGTCGACGCGCTGGCGATATGGGAGGCGCTGGCTGGATGGGCGTGGCTCGCGGTATGAGCACCCAGCTCGCCGCCACCGGGCCAAGCGTCTATTGGTATCTGACCCGCTCGACCGGGGCGGTCACGCTGCTGTTGCTGACCGTCGCAATCGCACTCGGCGTGATCGACGTGAAGCGCTGGAGCACCGCTCGCTTGCCGCGCTTCGTGATCGATTCGCTGCACCGCAACGTGGCGCTGCTCGCGCTGGTGTTCCTCATCCTGCACATCCTCACGTCGGTGTTGGACAGCTTCGCGTCGATCTCGATCGTCGATGCGTTTGTCCCGTTCGTCGGCTCCTACCGGCCGTTCTGGCTGGGGCTGGGAGCGGTGGCCTTCGACCTGATCGTCGCGGTGATCGTGACGAGCCTGCTGCGGGCGCGGATGGGGTTCGCTAGGTGGCGCGCAGTGCACTGGCTCACCTACGCGAGCTGGCCGGTCGCGCTGTTGCACGGCCTCGGCACCGGCAGCGACGCCAGCAGCAACTGGCTCTTGGCGTTGAGCGTCGTCTGCATGGTGGCGGTGCTCGCCGCGGTACTCACGCGCGTGATCGCTGGCTGGCGCGAGAACATCGGGATGCGCAGTGCCGCTCTCGGTGGCGCCGGCGCGTTCTCGCTGTTCCTCGTGCTCTGGCTGCCGAGCGGCCCGCTGGGCTCGGAATGGGCGCGCCGCTCGGGCACGCCCGCCGCCCTGCTAGCGCACTCCCACGCGACCGCCAAATCCAGCAAAAGTCGGAAATGAGCCTGAACTCGATGCTCACCGAGCCGCTAGCCCCTACCGGCCAGCGGGCGCCCGCGGCATTGCCCCGGCTGCTTGCCGGTGTCCCGCCGCGCGGCGCGCTCTCGCTCGAGGAGCACATCGCGATCCACGGCCCCCTACCAGCAACCGGCGGACGCGGCCGGCGCCGCGCTCGTGAGCGCGGCGCGATGGTGGTCGATGAGATCGAGCGCTCCGGGCTGCTCGGCCACGGCGGCGCAGCGTTCCCAACAGCAACCAAGATGCGGGCGGTGGCCAGCCCGCGCCGACGCGCGATCGTCGTCGCCAACGCCGCAGAGGGCGAGCCGGCGAGCCGCAAGGACCGCACGCTGGTGGA
The DNA here is from genome assembly GCA_963844585.1 of uncultured Solirubrobacterales bacterium. Lineage (GTDB taxonomy): Bacteria > Actinomycetota > Thermoleophilia > Solirubrobacterales > Solirubrobacteraceae > Palsa-744. Next base: position 171,263 of record CAWJOV010000005.1, read on the forward strand.
AACGCTTCCCCATCTCGTGCTCGACGGCGCCATCATCGCCGCCGAAGCCGTCGGCGCGGACGAGGTAATCGTGTGCGCGTGCGAGTCCGCCGAGGAGGGGATCGAGAGCATGGCGCACGCGATCGAAGAACGCTCCTGGGCGTCCGAGCGCTCACCGTGCCTGCACCTGACGAGTGTGCCCAACCACTACGTCGCGGGCCAGGAGTCGGCCCTGGTCAACCACCTGAACGGTGGGCCGGCCAAGCCGACGTTTACCCCGCCGATGCCCTTCGAGCAGGGCGTCAGGCGCCGCCCGACGCTCATCAACAACGCGGAGACGCTTGCCCACGTAGCGCTGATCGCGCGGCACGGAGCCTCATGGTTTCGCCAGCTCGGAACTCCCAGCCAGCCAGGGTCGGCCCTCGTGACAGTATCCGGCCCGCTCGCCCACCCAGGGGTGTATGAGATCGAGCACGGCGCCTCGCTCTCTTCACTGATCCAAGCGGCGGGCGGGAACACAACGCGCGTACACGGCGCACTCATCGGCGGCTATGCCGGCTCGTGGATTGCGGGCGAGATGCTCAGCGGCGTCGCCCTATCGAATGAACACCTGGCCGCTCATGGCGCCTCGTTCGGCGCGGGTGTCGTGCTGCTGCTCTCCGAGCACGCCTGCCCTGTCGCAGAAACAGCTCGTGCCGCCCGTTGGCTCGCCGGACAGAGCACCCGCCAGTGCGGACCATGCGTGCACGGTCTCGACGCGCTCGCCACGGCGGTCGAGCAGATCGCCAGCGGCATCGCGCAAGCGAGAGCAGAGCCGCGAATCGAGCGCTTTGCGTCGCTCACGGCGCGGCGCGGGGCCTGCGGGCACCCCGACGGCGCCGTCAACCTGATCCTCAGCGCACTGGAAACCTTCGAGGCGCAGTTTGCCGATCACGCCCGACACGGACCATGCGACGGCTGCACACGGCCTCCGGAGTTGCCGCTGCCTGAGCGTCAGGTCAGCCAAGAAGCCTCACGCGGAATGCCGGCGAGGCGATGAGCCACAGCGCGCGAGTGAACCCGATCGCCTGCGAGGCGCATGGCATGTGCGCCGAGCTGCTACCCGAGCGGATCACGCTGGACGAGTGGGGTTACCCGATAGTTGACGGGAAGCCGCTACAGGCCTGGCAGGTCGAGCACGCGATCCGCGCGGCGCGCGCGTGCCCCACCTTCGCGCTGCTAGTTGAGCGCGACGGTGCGCCATCCCCGCCGCGTGGTCGTCGCGGCGAGGAGCACGACGGCCGCTCCGCCACGCGTAGGACTGTGGGGCAGGCCGGGGGTGTTCACCAGCCCTAGCCAGCAGCTTCACCGTCTCCACCTCGCGCAGGCCCGCCTCAACTGTCTAGCGGGGGTCGCGTCGCAGGCGACGCGACCCCCGAGCCACTTGCGTCTTAGCGCAACGGACCCACATTTGAATTTGATCTTGAGGAACGTTATTCCTGTAGTTGACTGAAACAAGGTTGCAAGGTCGCCCGTTTTTCCGGCAGGTGCGACGGTCACGAGTTCATTATTGACTTGAGCGGTCTCTAGTGTCACGGATGTGCATGCAACTCCTCCGAAAGTTGCTGTACATTCTTCGAGTTCCCATCTCTCTTTTTCAGATGTTCCGGGTCTTCCACCGACGATTACGGGACTTCTGTTGGTTTATTTTGATTTTCCTGCATTTTAGTGTCCATTTGATTTTTGTTCCAAGGATTTCCTCTTCGCCTTTGATGACGATTTCCGTTTTTGCTTAAAGATAATGGGCCTTTGTTTGCCTGCTCCCAACGTAGCTCCGTTGACCCTATATATCTCTTCTGGTTCAGCCGACCCTGAGGCTACGGCTACCACGCATATTGCGAGGACAACGGTAAGTCCTATGGCGGACAACTTGGCATGTCGCATTTCGGCAACTCCTTTATGATGAACCCGATCTAATCCTTCTGTGGCTATGTGCTGCGTCGCCTGCAATGCCAGATGTGATCTAGCCTTAGAATGTTATCGGTGGCACGCTCGATAGCACGAGCCGCCCATCTGCACCGAGCGCAAAGCCCGGGAGCGAGAAGCGCGTGGCAAGCAGCTCCGGTATTGCCTCTCGCTCAAGCGACGTCACACTCGTGCCCGCGGGCGTGGTGCCAGGAACATGTCCACCTCCGCGCCGAGCGCTTCGAAGGCTGCCTTCAGCAGCAGGTTCTGCTCGAAGCAGTAGCCACCGCGGCGTTCGGTCACGAGCTTGCGCTCGAGGTCCTCGATCTCCAGCGACACCGGCAGGTCCTGGTGCGGGTCGAGGTTTCTCGAACGGGATCGAGGTCAGGTGCGCCCTGTGCACCTGTGCGATGCTCGGGCGCCCGTTCAAGCCGATCCGCTCCAGGTAGGCGTCCAGGTCGAACACGTCCGCACTCTAGCCACCGCCGTCGCATCGCGAGGTGGGTGCTCGAACCCACCGTAGTTAGGGTCACCTAAGTTATGGTATGGTCCGCGCCGTCATACCCGAGCTATGCAGTCGGATTTCTCTTCCAGGAGGCCAAACGTGTGCACCACAGCGCAATGCCGACGATTGGTCGCTGTCGCGATGGCGACGGCGCTCGTGGTGCTGCTCGACGCCTGCGGGTCTTCTTCGAAATCGCTCTCGACGTCTTCCAAGGCCGAGCTCCAGCAGACCTGCCGCCAGGTGCAGGCGGCGCTCGGCGACGGTCCCGAACCGCAGGCCGATCCAGTGGGCTATGCCCAAGCTCAGGTTCTTCCGCTGCGCCAGATCCACACGGCTGACAAGGGGTTGAGCGAAGCGATCGACCGACTGGCGTCCGCGTATGAATCGTTCGCCGCCGGCAACGGCGGTCGATCATCCGAGGGCGCCGTCAACGCCGCCGTCAACAGGGTCAACGAGATCTGCCCAGGAGTCGCATCGTGATCGCAAGCACCTCCAATAGGTGCAGGAAAGGCTCTGTCGCCTGTTTCGCGGTGGCGCTCGTGCTCATATCCGGCCTGCTGGCCGGCTGCGGCGGCTCCGGGTCGGGCCAGTCGATCACCCTCTACAACGGCCAGCACGAGCAGACCACCGACTCGCTGGTCGCCGGCTTTGAAAAGGCGACCGGGATCACGGTGAACGTGCGCAGCGACGACGAGGACACGCTCGTGGATGAGATCGTCACGGAGGGCTCGCACTCGCCCGCGGATGTGATCTACACCGAGAACTCACCCGCCCTTGAATATCTGCAGGGCAAGGGCATGCTCGCGCCGGTTGACCCAGCGACTCTTGCTCGCACCCCGGGCAAGTACAACTCCTCGCGGGGCCAGTGGGTCGGCGTATCGGCTCGTGTCAGCGTGCTGATCTACAACCCCAGCCTGATCGCCGCAAGCCAGCTTCCTCACACGGTCATGGAACTGGCCGATCCGAAGTACGCGGGCAAGCTCGCCTTTGCGGCAGGGGAGACCGACTTCCAGCCGATCGTCACCTCTGTCGCACACACCTACGGCGAAGCGGCCGCGTTGAAGTGGTTGGAAGGGGTCAAGGCCAACGCCGGCAGTCACATCTACCCCGACAACGAGACGATCGCGGACGAGGTCAACCGCGGCGCCGTCGCCTTCGGGGTGGTCAACCAGTACTACTGGTACCGCATGCGGGCCGAGCTGGGTGCCGAAAACGTGCACTCCAAGATTGCCTATTTCGCTCCACGCGATCCCGGCTACGTCGTCAACATCTCGAGTGCCGGCATCCTCGAGTCCTCCACGCACAAGGCAGCGGCGCAGAAGTTCCTCGCCTTCCTCGTCAGCCGCCAGGGGCAGGAGATCATTGCCCACTCGATCAGCTTCGAGTACACGATTGCCTCCGGCGTGAGCACCGTCGCCCCCGAGACTCCCTTCGATCAGCTGCAGCCCAACCCGATCACGATTCCCGAACTCGGCGATGGGTCCATCGCGATCGCGCTGCTGCGCAAGGCCGGGCTGCTGTGAGGCGCGACGCTGCCGTGAGACCCAAGGCTGAAGCGAACCGCTTGCGATGAGTACGGCGGCCGTCACCGAAGCGCCGTCGGCGCGCTCAGACGGCGCGCTCGTGCCGGCCGGTCGCCTTCCCCGCCCTTGGGTGTTGCTGGCGCTCAGCTTGGCGGTCGCGGTAGTGCTGGTGTTGCCGCTCTGCTTCCTGCTGATCGAGGCGCAGGGCGCGGGAATCTCGACGATCATGAATCTGATCTTCCGCTCGCTGACTGCCAGCCTGCTGTGGAACACCGTCCGCTTGACCGTGGTTGTCACGGCGTTGTGCGCCATCGTCGGAGTCGCCGCGGCTTGGTTCATCGAGCGCACCGATCTGCCCGCGCGGCGCGTGTGGGCTGTGCTCGTGGTGGTGCCGCTTGCGATCCCCGACTTCGTGGTGAGCTTCGGCTGGGCGTCGCTCAGCACGTGGGTGGAGGGGTTCCGCGGCGCCGTGCTCGTGATGACCCTGGCGGTGTACCCGCTGGTGTATCTGCCGGTCGCGGCCAGCTTCCGCAACGCCGACCCCGGCCAGGAGGAGGTGGCGCGCAGCCTCGGCGCGGGACGTCTCACCACGTTCTGGCGGATCACACTGGGCCAGGCCCGGGGCGCGATTCTCGGGGGCTGTCTGCTCGTCGCGCTCGTGCTGCTCGCCGAGTACGGCGCGTTTGAGATCCTCAGCTATCAGACGTTCACGACCGAGATCTTCACCGAGTTCAACGTCTCGTTCAACGTACCGGCGGCCTCGGCGCTCTCGCTCGTGCTGGTGGCGCTCAGCCTCCTGATCCTCCTCGGCGAGGGGCTGGCGCGGGGCCGGGGTCGGGTCAGCCGCTCCGGTCCCCTGGCCCAGCGGGTCGCCCGCCGCCGGCGGCTGGGACACGCGAAGATCCCGGTCCTCGCTGGCTTCGTCGTGCTCGTCGCCCTGGCGCTGGGCGTCCCAGTCGGCGCCAGCATCTACTGGATGATCGAGGCAGGACACGCCTATCTCACCGGCGTCTCACTGGTGGACGCTGCCTGGCACACGGCCCTCTACAGCGGACTGGCCGCCGCGCTGGCCACGGTCATGGCGCTGCCGGTGGCGCTGCTCGCCCTCCGCCACCGGGGGCGAACCTATCAACTGCTTGAGCGCAGCACCTATCTCGTCCTGGCGATACCCGGCTTGGTCATAGCTCTCGCGTTCTCCTACTTCACCGAGCGCTACGCCAACGGGTTCCTGTATCAGAGCGCCCCACTGCTGATACTCGCCTACGCGATCCTGTTCTTCCCACTCGCCCTGGTCGGCGTGCGCGCCTCGGTCGCGCAGGCACCGCCCGGCCTGGAAGAGATCGCGCGCTCGCTCGGCCAGCGACGGCCCGCGGTGCTGTGGCGAGTGACGCTGCCGCTGATCGGCCCCGGGTTGGCCGCGGCGTTCTGCCTCGTGTTCCTCACGACGGTGACCGAGCTGACCGCCACGCTGATCCTGATTCCCACCGGCGTGCAGACGCTTGCGACCCAGTTCTGGGCCTATCAGCAGAACCTCGCCTACGGCCAAGCCGCCCCGTTTGCGCTGGCGATCATCGCGATCGCCGCGCTGCCCAGCTATGTGCTCGGTCGTTTCTTCGACAGGCTCCCCTCGAGGGCGCCCATCGCCACGTGAACAGCCTGCGGATCAACGAGCTGCACAAGCGCTTCGGCAGCCACTCCGTCCTCGCAGACCTGGATCTCGAAGTGCCGGCCGGCTCCCTGACAGCCATTCTCGGACCGTCCGGCAGTGGCAAGACCACGCTGCTGCGTGTGCTTGCCGGCTTCGAGACGCCCGACCGCGGCACCATCCGGATCGGCGAGCAGGTCATCGACGCGCAGGGCACACACGTTCACCCCGAGCACCGCAGGATCGGCTACGTGCCACAGGAGGGCGGCCTCTTTCCCCATCTCAGCGTCGAGGCCAACGTCGCCTTCGGGCTCTCCCGCGCGGCGCGCCGGCGAGGAGTGGCCGATCTGCTGGACATGGTGGGGCTGGGCGAGCTGGCGCGCCGCTATCCCCACCAGCTCTCCGGTGGCCAGCAACAGCGAGTCGCGCTGGCCCGGGCGCTCGCCATCAAACCCGAGATCGTGCTGATGGACGAGCCGTTCGCGTCGCTGGACGCTCATCAGCGCGCCGGGGTCAGGGAGGAGGTCGGGAGGATCCTGCGCGAATCGTCGACCACAACGGTGCTGGTCACCCACGATCAGGACGAGGCGCTCTCGCTCGCCGACCTCGTGGCTGTCCTGCGAAACGGCAAGATCGCCCAGTGCGCCACGCCCCAGGAGCTCTACACGTGGCCGGTCGATGACGAGTTGGCACGCTTCATCGGGGAAGCCAACGTGATCGCCGGCGTCATCGACGGCACGCTCGTCGACACGCCGCTCGGGAAGCTTGCGGCCCAATGGCGCGGCGAGCCGTTGCCGAGCGGCTCCGCGGTGAGGGTCCTGGTCCGCCCTGAGCAGATCGACATGACCGCGGTCAACGGCGAGGCGAGCCTGGCGGGGCAGATCGTGCGCTGCGGCTACCACGGCCACGATGCCGTGCTGCATGTGCAGATCGAGGAGGAGCACGGCGAGCGGCAGTTGACCGTGCGCACCGCGGGCGAGGCGCCGCCCGCGCCCGGCTCGAAGGTCGGGCTCAGCGTGCGCGGTTCCGTGCTCGTATGGGCCGCCCCGTCTACCAACGGGCATCCGGAGTTATTGGAGCAGTAGTCGCGTACGCTGAGCGCGTTCCCTGCACTCAGGGGCGCACGACGACGGCGCGGGTGACTCTCGCCGCCGCGCCATGCGGGGGTGTGAGCGTGATCTTCACCGTCAGCGCCAGGCGCCGGCGGCGGCGCAAGGCGGCCTTGCCCTTGGCGCTCAGGGGCACGGAGAAGGACACGCTACCCGCCTTCAACGACGAGTGCACCAGCCGCCCGACGCGCACCTGCTCCGAGTGCCCCGCCTTGGCCAGCGAGGCGCCGGCGGCGAACAGGGCGACTTCCAGCCGCCCGCCGGCGCCGGCCCGGGACACCTTGATCGACCCGCGCACCGTCGATCCGCGCTGGCTGCCGGCGAGCTCGAGCGCCCTCGATCCTCCTGCCAAAGGCGAGCCGGAGCTGGGTTCGCTCGGCATCGTAGGGGCGGTCGTCGTGGTGGGGGTCGGTGTCGTGGCTGTGGTCGTCGTGGTAGGGGATGTGCCGGTGGCGGCACCTTCCACGACAATTTCGTATTTGGTGTATTCGGGCCACAGCGTCGAGCTTTCGAACTTGTAGGTCCCAGGCTGTTCGAACTTGCATTTTCCTTCCCAACCTGTCTTTGGCGGCGTCGGGCTGAGCGGCACCGACGGTTCGCACGTCGGAGAGGTGCCCATCCAAGCGATATTCGCTTTTTCACCGTGGTCGATGAATGTGACCGTTCCTCCGCTCGCGATCGTCACAGATTTCGCGGGTTGCGGCCTCGACGCCGACCCTTCCGTGGTCCAGCACGGCCATGCAGCCTCGATGCAGTTTTCGTTGACTTCGAGCTTCGCTTCGGACGGTGCGGCGGCGAGCGCGGGCAACACGGCCACCGCCGTCCCGATCAGCGCAGCGAGGGCGAAAAGCACAAACGTGCGTGGTCTCAGTGTCGTACGCGGCCTCATCGTACGACCACGCTTCGCGTGAGGGTCATATCCGCCCCGTGTTTGGGTGTGAGCACGATCTTCACGGTGAGCGCCAGCTTGTGATGACGGCGCAGTGCGTGCTTGGCCTGCGCGTCGAGCGAGACCGTGAAGGACACCGTGCCGGCGGGTGCCGAGGCGCGGACGAGCCGCCCGACACGGGAGCTGCCTGATCGCTTGACCCTGGCCAGCGAGGCGCCCTGGGCGAGCAGTTCGACTTCCAGCCGCGCGCCACCGTCTGCGGCGGGGATCTGAACTGCACCACGCACGGCGTCACCGTGCTGAGCGTTCGCCAGTGCGAGCCTCGCGAGGGGGCCGCCCCCGCCCGGCGTGGGAGATGCTTCCGTCGAGCCGGGGGTCGTGGCCATGGAGGGGGTGGTGCTGTAGGGCGGGGTGGAGGTGGTGGCCGTCGTCGCGGGAGTGGTCGGTGTGGTTGTGGTCGTCGTGGGAGTGGTCGTTGTGGTGGTGGGCGTCGTCGTTGTGCTCGTCGGTGTTGTGGTTGTGGTGGTCGTGGTGGAGGTGGTGCCACCACCCGGTTTTTCGACGATCACCTTGTATTTGGTGTAGTTGAACGTCCCGTCGTTGAAGAGGCCTTCGCTTTCGAACACGTATTCGCCGGCCTGCGTGAAGGTGCATGTGCCACTCCAGCCGGTTTTGGTCGGAGGCGCCTCAGGTACCCCTGCCGTGCAGGAGGGCTCCGCTCCCTCCCAGATCACGTCGGTGGGCGCTTTGGGATCGTTGTCTTCGAAGGAGATCGTTCCGCCCTGAGCGATTGTGACAGGCTGAATTTGGCGGATGTCTTCCGGGTTGCTCCCCTCGATGTTCCAGCAGGGCCATTCGTGGAGGTAGCAGTTCTGGTTGACTTCGAGCTTGGCTTCGGGCGGCGCGGAGGTGCCGGCGGCGAGCGCGGGCACGATCGCGACGGCAACTCCGAGCACGGCCGCCAAGGGTAGGTAACGCATACGCAGCTTCACAATCTCGGCCCACCTCTCCAATCGAGTACCCAGTCGGTCCCGCGTGCTCGCGAATGAAGCCGAGCACGCTCTAACAACTCAAGACTCCGCCACGGCGCGATCCTTCCCGACGGCTTCCTCCCGGCGCCTCTATGTGGCGAACCCGCGCAGCTGCTCTCGAGAACGGGGCTGGCGCAGCTGCTCATCGAGACGGGGCTGGGGCGGCGATATGGCTGCGCGATGGCCACCGCCAGCATCTGGGAAGGTTCGCGGGCGTGGCGGTGTCTATATGTAGATGACAGTCACCAGCCCGAGCACCCGACATTCGGAGGAACCATGAAGCGAATCCACGTTTTCTCGGCCGTCGTCTTGGCGAGCGCGGCGAGCGCCGCGACGGTTGCCAGCGCACAGAGCAACCGTCCGGCCGCCCACTCGAGCCGCGCCGCCACGGTGCAGCTACGCCACACGAATCTCGGCAGCATCCTCGTCAGCAGCTCCGGCCGCACGCTGTACGAGTTCACGAGGGATCGCGGCAAGAAGAACAGCTGCGCGGCGATCAGCGGGTGCTCAGCTGTTTGGCCTTCGCTGAAGGCAAGCGGTCGCCCGACGGCCGGCTCGGGCGTCAAGGCCTCGCTTCTGTCCACGACCAGCGGCAATCAGGTCACCTATGCCGGTCATCCGCTCTACACCTACAGCGGCGATAGCCCAGGGGAGACCTCCTACGTTGGCGCCAAAACGTTCGGTGGCACGTGGTATGCGATCAACGCCTCCGGAGGCACGGTCAAGTAGCCGGTCGCCGGGCAGCGCCGCCGTCGGTCCTGGTCGGCGTGCACGATCGGAAGTCCCTGGCCCCATCGGGGACGGGTCAGACGCTTTAGGGCCTATCCCGGAAGGATTATGTAGCGCTGCGTTGAACTTTTGATCGGCTGGTCTTGTGCCATTCGATCAGGAGGTCTGTGATGGGCTACATGGTCAGTAAGGATGATGGTTGGCGGATGCCGGACTGGTTGTGGGAGCGGATCGAGCCGTTGCTGCCGCCACCGCCGTTTCACCCGTTGGGTACGCATCGCTCGAGGGTGCCCGATCGGGGCGCGATGGACGCAATCTTGTTGGTGCTCAGGACGGGGATGCAGTGGAACGCTTTGAACGCTACAGGGGTGTGCTCCTCGAGTTCTGCGCACCGGCGTTTTCAGGAATGGGAGCAGGCCGGTGTGTTTGCTGAGATCTGGCGTCAGGGACTGTTGGAGTACGACAAGGTTGTCGGGATCGATTGGGCATGGCTGGCAGCCGACGGCGCGATGACCAAGGCACCGCTGGGCGGAGGAAAGACGGGGCCAAATCCCACTGATAGAGCCAAGGGGGGGCGAAGCGTGAGGTTCTCAGCGAGGGAGCGGGGGTCCCGATTGGGTTGGCGCACGACGGTGCGAACCGCCACGACCAGAAGCTGCTAGAGCCGACCCTGCAAAGCATTCCGATCGAGCGCCCTGAGCCGACCGCGGAGTGCCCGCAGGGGCTGTGCCTCGACAAGGGCTTTGACTCCCCGCCGGTGCGTGATCTCGCGGTCAAGCACGGTTACACGCCTCACATCCGCACGCGTGGCGACGAGATCGCCGAAAAGGTTCGCACGCCCGGCTGGCGAGCACGACGCTGGGTCGTCGAGGCGACCCACTCCTGGATGAACCGCAACCGCGGGATCCTTATCCGCTGGTCCAAGAAGGAGGAGAACCACCTCGCCCTCCTACAACTCGCCAGCGGCCTGATCGCGTTCAAGAAGGCACAGCTCGCAACCCACGCCGCCACCCAACCGGGATAGGCCCTTAGTCCTTGCCACCGCCCGCGGCGCGCTCAAACGCCGCGGGCGGTGGCATGCGCCAGGTCTAGCTGCCGTTGGAAGAGGGTGCGATCTCACCGCGGCCTGCCTGCTGGAGGTCTGCAGGCAGGGGTGCGTCGGCGGCGCGGGCGAGGACGGTCAGGCCGATGCGCCAGCGGATGATCGCCGCGCGCTGGGCTGCCTGTGTGTTGGGCAGGTCTGTGAGCTCGCCGTCGGCGAGGCCGGCAACGAGCGCGCTCAGGTAGGCGTCCTCGTACACGTAGGTGTTGGCGTAGGGGGCGTTGAGAGCACGCAGCTGGGCGGTTGGCGGATCGACTGCCGCGATATCGACCGCGTAGGCCGCAAACCGCTGCTCCAGCCGGCCCATGCGCCGGGCGGCCTCGCCGGGCGCGATGCGCCGGTCGTGGAACGCCTCGAGGATCGGATCGGCCCCGCCGAGGAGCTTGTTGACCGCGAGCCTGATCGGCTCGACGTCGCCCATATAGCGCTCGATCGCTGCCCGCCCAGCACGTTGCGTGCTGGCTGCCGACCTGGTTTGGCTCGCGCACCCGCCGAGGGTGACCGCGCACAAGCAACTGGCGAGCAGCGCGCGGGTGTGGCGTGTCACACCCGCGCGCGCTGCGCCGCGCATCCGCCGGAGGACTCAGTAGGCGTAGCCGCCGCCGCTCGAGCTGGCGCCGCTGGACTTTTCCGATTCCGACGAGCTGCTTGTGCTCGGCGGGGTGCTGCTGGAGCTGGTCGTGATGACGCTCCAGGTGCCTACGTCTTTGATGCCCTGACCCTTGGTTTCGCCGGCCTGCTGATCCCCTGTGAACGTGTAGAGCGGCGTGCCCTTGTAGGTGACCTGCACGGTCCCTTCGGGACGCTTCACCGTGCCGAGCGAGCCGACTTCGCCGCTGGGAGCGCCGCTGGACGGGGCGATCAGCGGGTGCCAGACACCGAGACAGGCGGAGCTGGTGCAGATGAACTTGCCGTTCTGCTCGCCGCTGAGGTGATACAGCGTCATCCCCTGGCTGTCGACCAGAATCGTGCCGAGCGAGCTGGAGGCGCTCTTCACGACGACAGCGCTTGACGAGCTGCTGCTTGTCTGCGCGGCGGCCTGTGTGCTGGTAGCGGAGCTGTTCGTGTTGCTGGACGAGCTGCTGCCGCACGCGGCGAGCAGGAGCGACGCGGCGAGTGCCGGTAGGGACAGCTTCAGTAGATGGCGCATGTGTTCACTCCTGTGGCAAGTCGGGCACCGTGCCGGCGCGTGTGGGTCCTGCTGTACTGATAAAGACTCCGGGCGGGCGCGTTCCTTCCGCGGTGCCGTGACCGATCGCCCTGGGCGCTGCTTAGGGGAAGGTCGGCAACGCCCAGAGCATTCGGTGAACCGCATGCCCTCAGTGCAACAGGTTCAGGGTGTTTTCGCCGTCATCGACGAAGTAGATGCCTTTGCCTTCTGGGGCTATGACCAGGCCGAACAGCGACCCCGCGCCAGTCTTCTTGTCGGCGGTCTGCACGGCCACCTGCTGGCCGGCGGGTGTGGTTTCGACCATGTTGCCGTCGCCACCGTTGCTCGTGATGATGTTGCCGTTCGGTGCGAGCACCATGCCGAGCGGTTCCTTGAGGTGGCCGCCTTCGGCGAGGACGGTGCCGCCTTTCGCCGCAGGCGTAGTGCGTGTCGTCGCTTCGGAGATCGCGAGGATCTTGTTGCTCTCGGTCGAGGCCACATACAGCGTCCCGTTGGAGGCGAGCGCGAGTCCGGTCGGGCCGAGCACGAGGGCTTCCGCTGAATCGATCCAGGGGATGCCGTTGGCGATCACCGTTTCGCTCAGTACCTTCGGCGTCTGGTGTTCGCCGGATTCCAGGTCGATGCGCAGCACGGTCGAGTTGTCGGCCGTGTGGGTGCCCTTCGCGGCACCGCCATTGAGCGCGTTGCTGAGGAACAGCGTTGTCTTTGAGCCTTCGCTCTTGGCGGTCGAGTCCCAGGGACCCTGGATGTTCTTGCTGGCGATCGTCTCAACCGTCTTACCTTCGCTGTCGAGCACGATCAGGCAGCCATACCTCGCGGTCGCCGACTTGCCGTTGGTCGTTGGCAGGCTGCCCACGACGACGTAGCCGCCGGGCAGGATGTTCAGCGCCGTCGTCAGCCCGACGCCGCCCGGGCATGGGCCGGGAAGCGTATTGGCATCGATCGTCGCAAACGGCGAGACCTTCCCGGCGGGCGAGACCTGCACGATCGTCGTGCCGGTGCCCTGACCGTTCTCCTGTGCGCTTTCCTTGGCGTTGAAGTTGCTGACCAGCAGTTCACCGGCGTGCAGCTTGCCGATGCTGCTCGGCACGAGCGCAATGCCGTAGGGGTTGATGTCGCCGTTGGGCGGGACCGTGGAGGAGAGCGTGCTCGGGGTGGCGAAGTTCGCCAGGTACGCGGTTGGTGTCGATGGCGTGCTCGCGTTGGTACTGGTGCTCGCCACGGGTGTCGAGGTGCTGGCGCTTTTGGAGCTGCCACAGCCAGCGATAACGAGTGCCGCACCGACGAGGGCAAGGATTGAGAATCTAGGCACTGGTGACTACTCCTGTCGTTCGAGATCGGGGGAAGACGGCTGCAGGGCAGCGGCCAGCTCATAGCCGCATCGCGCGCTGCCTCCATTGACTCCGGCATTACCGGATTCCTTCCCGGCGAGCTCTCAAATCTTTCCCCGCGCCGGCCTGGCCTTCTGCTCTGAGCAGCCTCACCGCGTGCGCTTGCGTGCCGCGAGGGGTCGAACAACAACTCGCCCACTGTCTCTCTGCCAGTGAAGACCCCGGACACTAGGCTCTGCCGATGGTGCAACCCGTCAGCAGCGAGCAGGTGGCCGTGCAGCGACGGACGACGCTCGCCTCGATCGCCGCTGCCAGCTTGTTGGTGATCCTCAAGCTCGGAGTGGGCTTGATAGCGGGCAGCCTGGCGTTGATCTCGGCCGGGATCGAGTCAAGCGGAGATGTCCTTGCCGCGATCCTGACGTTCTTCGCCGTGCGGCTGGGCCGCCAGCCCGCGGACCCCGAGCACCCCTACGGGCACGGCCGCGCCGAGAACCTCGGGGCGCTCGGCGAGGCTGGCATCCTGCTGGCAGGCGGGCTGGTCGTGGCAGTGGAGGCGATCAGACACCTCATCAGTCCCAGCGGCACGCCTGACACCAGTTGGTACGTGTTCGTGGTCATCGCGATCGCGCTGGCGGTGGACCTCACCCGCACTGTCATCTCCTTGCGCACCGCGCGGCGCTATGGGAGCCCCGCCCTGCGCGCGAACGGGTTTCACTTCGCCGGGGACATGGCTGGCTCGGTGGCTGTCCTCGTCGGGCTGCTGCTTGTGCGCGCCGGGTTCGCTGGAGGCGACGCGAGCGCCGCACTCGTCATCGCCGCGATCATCCTCGTCGCCGCGGCACGACTGATCGCGGAGAACGCGAACGTGCTGATGGACCGCACGCCGGCGGAGGCCAGGGAGGCAGCCGAGCGTGCACTCGCGCGCCTGGAACCCGACATCGAACTGGTGCGCCTGCGCCTGCGCGAGTCCGCCGGGCGTTACTTCGCGGATGTCATCGTCGCTGTCGCACCCGGCGCAGCGGTGGTCGAGGGCCACCAGGCTGCGAACCGCATCGAGGCAGCGATCGAGACCGCGCTGCCCGGCAGCGATGTCGTCGTCCACGTCGAGCCTCGCCGCCGCGGCCTGGACTTCCGCGACCGGGTGCTCGCAATCGCGCTGGCCGAGCCGCAGGTCAAGGAAGCACACGACATCACGATCTACGAGAACGACGGGTCAGCCAGCGTCTCCTTGCATCTGAAGTTTCCCGCCGATCTCGCCCTACAAGAAGCGCTCGCGGTCACTGAGCGCATCGAGCAAGCGATTCGGGCCCGCCCCGGCGTCAATGAGGTGCAGACACACCTCGAGCCCATGGAGCGCCCGCTGAGCGCCCGTCCAGCCACCACGAGCACCGACCTCGACGCGATCCGGGAGATCAAGCGCATCGTCCTGGAGTGGACGGGCAAGGAGCCGCGTGGGACGAAGTTGCTTCGCACCGAGGCCGGTCGCGTCATCTTCCTCACGCTTGGCCTCGGCGCCGAGACCTCCCTGATCGATGCTCACCAGCTGGGCAGCGAGCTCGAGGAGGAGTTGCGCCTGCAGGTCCCCGACATCGCCGATGTCGTTGTCCACACCGCAACCTGAGAGCACTCCAATGGCTGGTGCAGCGGGTCTGCCATGCCCTTCAAAATGAGAGCACTCCAGTGGCCGATGAAGCGCGTTGGCCATGTCCCTCAAAACTCAAACCGAGCCAGCCGCAGCCCACCGCGGGTCTCGGCGGCGCTCATCGCGCTCAGGGCGGGGATCATCTCGCTGGTGACGAGGCCGTGCTCGGCGGTGAGCTCGTCGACGATCTGAAAGGCACGGGCGATCCGCCCGGGGGTGTCGATGACGCTCGTCACCACCGGGACGTGGCGGCGGATCCGCAGGAGGCGGTCGCCGTGCGGGGCGTGGTCGCCGTGGAAGCCCCAGATGCCGCGCAGGCTGGTGGCGCCGGCGGCGTCGGATTCGCGCAGGCGGCGGATCAACTGGAGGTGCAACGGGCGACCCTCGTGGGTGGCGCTATGAGAGGAGTACACGGTCAGCTTCTGCCACAGCTCCAGCCCCCGCTCGTCGCTGGCGGGCAGCTCGTGGGGGGTGGCGAGCAACTGCCCATCGCGCTTGCACATGCGCACGCGCTCCAGTGTCAGCAGCGGTTCGCTCAGCAGGCCTCCGAGCTCGGGCATCGCCGCGGCGATCCGCTCGCCGGCACCGACTGCGACGATCACGGTCGGCACGTCGCTGTTGCGGCTGAAGAAGCCAGCGCGGAAGCGCCTGCCGCCGCGAGTGCCGTCCACGCCGAGCAGCACGGTTGCGCCGGCGATCCCGTGTTGGTGGAGCAGCTCGCACACCGCGGCAAATGCGGGCGTGCCGTTGACACGCTCGCGGCGGCCGACGTAGATCGTGAGCTTGGTCGCCTCCCGCAGCTGCTCTGGCAGTCTCACCGGCCCGATCTCGCCGGTGAGCAGACGGGTGCGCTCGAGCGTCACAAGTCCATGGCGCTTGATCTTCAGCACCGACTCCAGCATCGCTTCGATCCGCTCGCGTCGATCGACCGCGATCGAGACGACGGGAAGGTCTTCGGAGAAGCTCAGCAGCCGGTCGGTGCGCAGGTGATGCAGTCGCCCAAAGCCCTCTGTTCCGCGCAGCAGCACGCTCGCGGCGAGACGGTGCTCACCGTAGATTTCCAGCAGCTCATCCGCGAGCAGCCCGTCGGGCGTGCGGTCGCGCTCGCCGAAGTAGGTGGTGAGGGTGAGGCAGTCCTCGTTCACAGGTGCACTCCGATCGCGTGCCCGAGCGCGGCGGCGCCGATGCCGGCGGTGAGGCTGAGGGCGATGTTGAGCAGCGCGCCGGAGCCCTCCGCGTCCTCTGCCAGGCGCTGGGACTCGAGCATCCAGGTGGAGAAGGTGGTGTAGGAGCCGAGCGTCGCGGTGCCCGCCAGCACCAGCGCGTCGCCGGTGAGCGCCGCTCCGCCGAGCAGGCCGAGCAGCAGCGCGCCGCTCACGTTGACCGCGAGGGTGCCGAGCGGAAAGCCGCCCCTCGCGAGGCGCGCGCCGACCGTGCCGTCGAGCATGAAGCGCGCGATCGCCCCACCGCCGCCGAGCAGCGCCACTCCGATCCAGACCCACGCGCTCATGGGAGATCCCTTGGTGGCATCGGCCCCCGCCTTGGGAGAGCCGTTCGCGCTGAGCAGTTGGCCGATCTCATGCGAGCACCCGCACGCGCCTCACGCTCGCCGTTGCCACCCACACCGCCAGGTAGCCGGCCGCAATGCTCGCTGCGGCGTAGCCCGCGGCGAGCCCGTAGCGGTGGTGTTCGACCATCGCGAGGATCTCCACCTGCATCGTCGAGAAGGTGGTGTACGCACCGCAGAAGCCGGTGCCGAGCAGCGGGCGCCGGTAGGTCGAGAGCGGCAGGCGCTCCTGCAGGCGGGTTGCGAGATAGCCGAGCAGGAACGAGCCGCTGATGTTGATCGCGAACGTCGCCCACGGCCACTGCGTGGCGGTGCTCGTGAACGTCTGGCCGAGCCACACCCGCAGTAGGCCACCGGCGGCTCCGCCGATGAAGATCGCCGCTAGCTCACGTCTGTCTGGACTGGGCATTCGGGAAGGGCGCAATGCTGGATGTTCCTCTCGCGGCGGTTTTTCGAGTTCGCGAAAGGAGCCATCAGCCCTTGTCCGAAGTGGGCGGTCAGGAAGGCCGTTGCCGGACCTTCACGTCAGGGCTCCATCTGATCAGCGCCAACATACCGCACGAGTACTCCGCGAGGTGTGGCTGCAATCGCGGATGCACCTGCCTTCCCACGCACGCATCTCATATGCACACCACCTGCCTCCCCACGCACACCACGCATCTCATACGCACACCACCTGCCTCCCACGCACACCACGCATCTCATACGCACGCCGCATACCTCACATGCACACCACATACCGTCCACCGTCCCCACGCGCCACCGCGCCGCCCAATTCGAGCTCGGCGAGCGCCACGAGCACCTCGTGGGTGGGGGCGCCGTCAAGGGTGTCGCGAGAGGTGAGCTTGGCCACCGTGTCGTTGCCCGAGCCCACCTGCTCGAGCACGGCTCGCAGGCGGTCCCCCTGAACCGGGCGCGACACGGCGAGCTGGTGTACGCCTACCCCGTACAGCGCGTCCAACACGTCCTGCGGGCTGCGCACCAGCAGCGCGCCGTCGCGCAGCAGCTCGTGGGGGCCACGTGCGGCGGGCGCGCTCACGCGTCCGGGGACTGCCGCCACGGCTGTTCCGGCGGCGGTTGCCAACCGCGCGTGCAGCAGCTCGGCGGGGTGCTCGTGTGCCTCCACGACGATCACGATGCGCGCGAGCGCCGCCACGATTCGCGCGCGGGCGATGTGGCACCAACCGCGCGCGACGGCACCGCACGGCAGCTCCGCCAGCGCGCAGCCCTCGGCCGCGATGCGCCGGTGAAGGTCGCGCCAGCTGGCCGGGTTGGCGACATCTACGCCGCCCGCCATCACCGTCACCGTGCGGGCGCCGGCCTGCAGCGCGCCCTGGTGGGCCGCCGCCGCGATGCCCTCCGCGAGGCCGCTCACCACGGTGATGCCGCTGGCCGCCAGGCCGCGCGCGAGGCCGTAGGCGACCTCCATCCCATAATCGCTCGCCCGGCGCGTCCCCACGATCGCCACGGTTGGCTGTGCGAGCAGCACCTGCATGCGCTCGAGGCTGCCCGCGACGTGCAGCATTCGCGGTGCTTCATCTGCGTCTCGCAGTACGGTCGGGTAGCGGGCGTCATGACCACAGATCCGCCGTACTCCCTCCGTCGATGGCAGCTGGTCGCGCTGGAATTGCGAGTGGCGCTCCCGCAACTCAGTCTTGCGCCGGCCGCCGAGCGCTCCGATGAGCTCCTCGTCCGCGAGCGCCAGCGCCTGCAGGAGACGCTCGGGGTTGCGCGCACGATAGGCCAGCCGTGCGCTCAACGTCTCTAGGAGCCAGGCGCGGCGCAGGCATGCCGGGCATGCATCCGCGAGCGGACCGAAGCGCACCTCGGGGAGGGCATCGCCGTCGTTCA
This sequence comes from uncultured Solirubrobacterales bacterium, assembly GCA_963844585.1. Classification (GTDB taxonomy): domain Bacteria; phylum Actinomycetota; class Thermoleophilia; order Solirubrobacterales; family Solirubrobacteraceae; genus Palsa-744. The sequence continues at coordinate 189,281 of CAWJOV010000005.1, forward strand.
TGCGCCCAACAGCGCCGGCAAGCCCAACGGCGCCGGCAAGCTCAACGTGCTCGAGGCCCATCACGCCGCCCGCCTTCCCCTACCGGCCTCCTGTGCGCGCAGCGAGAGCACCAGTGCGATATCCCGCTCGCGGGTGCGGGCGCTGCCGTCGAGGTCGGCGGCGGTGCGGGCCACGCGCAGAACGCGGGCGATGCCGCGGGCGCTCATCGTGCCCCGCTCCTGTGCGCCTCGCAGCAGCCGTTCGGCGCCCTCGCTGAGCGCCACGTGGCGACGCAGCATCGGGGCGTTCATGTGCGCGTTGGCGCTCACCCCCTCCTCGCGCAGGCGCGAGGTTTGGCGCTCGCGGGCGCCCACCACCCGCTCGCGGGCCTCGGCGGAGGAGATCCCCGGCGCGTCGGCCTGGTTGCGCCCGCCCAGCCCTGCGGACGATCGGTCCCCGCGCATCCCATCCGCTCGCGCCGGGCGCCTCGCCGCCGGCCGCTGCAGGTGGGCGATCAGGTCGACGCGGTCCAACAGCGGTCCGCTGAGGCGCCGGCGGTGGCGGGCGATGTCGGCTTCGCCGCACTTGCACCTATTTCCCTCCCCGAAGTAGCCGCAGGGGCAGGGGTTGGTGGCCGCGATCAGCGCGAAGCGCGCGGGGTACACCGCCGAGTGGCGGGCACGCACGATCGCCACGCGCCCATCCTCCAGCGGCTGGCGTAGCGCCTCGAGCGTGGGACGCGCGAACTCAGAGAGCTCGTCGAGTCAAAAGCTCGATCTACGGAGTTCGTGGCGCAGCACCAACGGAGTCCCAGCACCACACAATATTGAGCCTCCCAGACGACATCCCCAAGGCTCTGCGCATCGCCCCACGCACCGACTATGATTCCGAACCTCAGGATCATGGCCATACAAAGCCTGCACACCCTGTGGCGCGCCCGGCGCCCTCTCGGCCTCCCTCGCCGCCGCGATCCTTGCCGCGCTCGCGCTCGGTTTGAAGTTCTCGCGCGCAACTCCGCTGGCAAAGCGCTTCAGGGCAGCGAACTCGATGTCCCCCCGACCCCACCCGGCGCCTGCCCCGACGGATGCTCCAGCAACGAACCATACGAAACCAAACTCTCCCAGGAAACGATCGAACAGATAGCCAAATACGGAGAGGAAGCACCCGCACGAGAGCAGCAACGCCTCGCCAAAGAACACGAAGAACAACAAGCCAAGGAAGCTGCCACCCAACAACAACACGCCGAAGAACAGGCAGCAGCAGTCGCCATGCGCCAACAAGAAGCCGAACACCCCGCCTGCTGTGTCCCCGCCCTCAAAGGCGACAGGCTCGCCGCAGCCCGCCGAGCGCTTGCCAAGGCACACTGCCGCCTCGGCGCCGTCCACCAGCCCGCTCACAGCCACGGCACGCTACGCGTCAGCGCCCAGGGCGCCCCGGCAGGGGAGCAGCTCGCAGGAGGGGCGCGCGTGATGCTCTGGGTCGGCGCGAAGGGGAGCGGCGCGAAGCAGGCTTCGCGCCGAGAAGAGGGGCGCCGATGAGGCGTACCACGGCGCACTCCCCACCAGCCGGCCGACGCCGACGCGCCCCCCGTCTCGTGCTCGCCGCCGCAGTCCTCGCAGCGCTCGCCCTCACGCCCGCCATCGCGGCCGCCACCGGCAAGGCCCCCGTGATCGTGAGTCTCAGCTCAGGCGACGGCGGCGAAATCACCGTCGGCGCCAAGATCAACCCGCACGGCCTCAAAACCAGCTACGAACTCGCACTCGTGTGCCACGCCTGCGGACCAGCTGGCTACCAGCCGGCCGTCGGGCAGTTACCAGCCGCAGAAGAAGCCCAAACGGTCAGCCTCAACCTCACCGGAATAGAGCCCGGCGCCTACCGCTTCTACGCATACGCCACCAACGCCGACGGCGAAGCCTTCCAAGAAGGGGAACTCAACGTCCCGCCGGGCAGCCCCTGCCCCGACGGATGCCCGACCCCAAACCCACCCTATTCGCCCCCCGAACTCCCCTGGGCCAACCAGAGTGGCAACGAAGCCGCTGAACGCACCGTCGCCGAACAACGCGCCAAAGAACACGAGGAACAACAGGCTAAGGAAGCGGCCGAACAGCGTGTCGCAGAAGCAGCCGCCCTCAAACGCCGCCAGGAAGAACAGGCAGCGCAAGCCGAAACAGAAGTCCAACGGGCACGCGAAACAGCCGCCCGCGCACGCCAAGAACGAGAACGACTAGAAGCCGAACACCCCGCCTGCCGTGTCCCCGCCTTGAAGGGTGACACGCTCACGGCCGCCCGCCGCGCTCTCGCCAAGGCACACTGCCGCCTCGGTGCCGTGCACCAGCCCGCCTACCACCACGGCACGCTGCGCGTCAGCGCCCAGGGCACCCCAGCGGGGGAGCAGCTCGCGGGAGGGGCGCGCGTAGCGCTCACGCTCGGTGCGAAGCAGGCTTCGCGCCGGAGAAGGAAGCACCAATGAGGAGCGCCACGGCGCAGACACAAACAGTGGCCCGGCGGCGCCGGGCCGCCCATCGCCTCGCGCTTATTGCGTGCGCGACCATGAGTGTCGCTGCGCTCTCGGCGGCCCCGGCATTGGCGGGCGAAGGCGAAGCACCCAAGATCGAAAGCCTCAACATCAGGATCGGCGGCGAAGTGACGGTGGGCGCCCATATCAACCCCGAGGGCCTCGAAACCAGCTACGAAATCAAACTGGAATGCGGACCAGAAGAGCCCGTGCCATGCGACTCGATACCCAACGAGCGTCAAGAAGGACACCTCCCCGCCGACTACGAACTCCACGAAGTCAAACTCACGCTGACCGGGCTACAGCCAGGCACCTACTGGTTTGGTACTCGCGCGATCAACACCGCCGGAGAAGCCCTTTGGGTTAGCGACGGGCTCAAGATCCCCTCGCTCTGCCCCAGCGGATGCGAACCCTTGCCCTTCCCCGAAGGCACAGCCCCAACCGGCCCCGTCGAAGCCCCCTACCTTGGCGCTGCCAACGAACAGCTCAACAAAATCGCCATCCAAGAAGCCGAACGACGCGCCAAAGAAAAAGAAGCCGAAGAACGAAAAACACGGGAACTCAACGCCCGACCCGCCTCCGAATTGGAGCACACAGAAGAACAGCCACCCGCAGCCCACACGCCAGCCGAACACCCTGCCTGCCGCGTCCCCGCCCTGAAAGGCGACACCCTGACGGCCGCGCGCCGCGCGCTCGCCAAGGCGCACTGCCGCCTCGGCACCGTCCACCGACCAGCACACCTCCACGGCACGCTACACGTCAGCGCCCAAGGCGCCCCAGCGGGCAAGCAGCTCGTGGGAGAGGCGCGCGTGATGCTCACGCTCGGCGCGAAGCGGGCTTCGCGCCGAGGAAAGGGACGCCGATGACGGGCGATGCACCCCCGGCCTCGCCGCTGCCGTTGCGACCCTCGCCGCGCTCGCGCTTTCGCGCCGCTGGCCCCGTGCGCGATCGTGATTGATCCCGGCGAAGACGAGTGGGAGGATGTTGTTGTCAGCCACTACCCTGCGGTCAGTCCATAGTTTCAGCGAAAAAATGAATGGAGGTTTGCAACGATGCTTAGGTTCAAGTTGGTGCTTGACGGCCCTTGTCTTGGTATCCACAGGACTAATGTCAGCAGCCTCCGCTTCCGCCGCCGACAACTTTCTCGTGTGCCTCGAAGCCGAAATGAAAGGTCACGGGAAATACGCGAATGACGAATGCCAAATGACCGGTGGAAGCAAAGAATGGGAATTGGAAAAAGTCGGTCCTGGGGGAGCTATTGGAGGAGGGACCGAAGGGGGTGCATCAAAATTAGAAACAAGCCTAGGCACGATTGAATGCAAAGAAGACTACACATTGGACGAAGATATCGCAGAGCTACGTGGAGGCGGACTCGCAGACCTTCCAATTGAATTCCGCTCGTGTAAACTTAAGGATAACTCTGAATGCGTAGTTTCAGAATACGTGCTGGGGCTCGAAGGTTCGCTTGGAAGAACTGTAGAAAACGAAACGACGCACGAAACGACGACATATATCGAACTAACGCTGCAGAAAGGTTCAGGCGCCAGAATTAGTAACTGCTCCGCCGAAGGGAAGCTCGAATTCAAAGGCAAGCAAACCTGTACTATTCCTAATCTGAAAAAATTGAAACGGGTACATGAAGTTATTTGTGATCCAAGTGGAAGTGAAATCGAAAGCGAAACGGGAGGCAAAAGCATCAAGTTTACCGACAAAGAGAAGGTGCGTGTCGGTACCAATGTAGGCCGAGAATTCTTCTGGGGCGCTGAATAGCCTCGGGATACACTCGGCCCGCCCATTCCTTCTGTCCCCCCGGCGCGAAGCCCGCTTCGCGCCGCCGAAGGACCCGATCGCGCCAGCTTTCGCCGGTTTCCTTGACATCCCGCACCCCGCGTGCAAGCGTTCTGGGGAGCAGCTTTTCAAGCAAACAAGTACCCCCGCGCTGCGCTAACAGCCGGGGGCGTGGCGCAGGAGGTATAGCTCCCATGCAGGATCAGATTATCCGCGAGGGCCCGCGCTCGCCCGAAGAGGCCGAACAGTGGCTTCTGTGGCTGCTGCTGCGCCCTTCGCGCTGCGGCCCCTGGCATGTGCAGGAGCTCGCCCGCGAGCTCAGCGACAGTAGCAGGCCGCGCTCGCGCTCTCAGGGCTTCACGCCGACGGGCTCGCGCACGTAAACGGCGAGTTCGCGCACGCCACCCGCGCCGCCGTGCGCTTCTACGACCTCACCGTCCCCCTCGACGATAGCGACCTCGCACTCGTCTAACAGCCAACCACAAGCAAGCTGGCCCCGGCACGGGTTACAGCCGCGCCGGGGCCTACACGGAAAGAAAGGACGCTTCTTCCCATGCCCGGACAGCGTATTGACCCGCTGGAGCACGACCGAACCCAGCGCCTGCTGGCGCTTCAGTTGTTGCGCGAGGACCACGACCCCAAGTGGACCCGTGCCGAGCTCGACTACTAGCTCGAGGACATCGACCCCGACGCGATCACGATCGCCTTGCAGCGCCTGCAAGAACAGGGACGCATGCTCGCCCAGCGCTTCGAGGAGAGCCGACACCAAGACGCCCTGGAGGAAATCGCGGCTGAAGGCGCTTACCCGCGCGCCGCGGGGATAACAGATAACTTCGCCTCCCAGGCACTCGAAGTCGATCTGATCGACCAGGAAGAATACGAGGAGATCATGGGTGCTCGGGACCGTCTTGACGCCTGGCTTGCATGACGGCGATCCGTCAGCGGCCCTTCCTCCTGGCCGATACCGGCCCCTTCTGCCGCTTCGCAGAAGGGAAATCCCAGCAGATCCTCGCCCTCGCTGACTATCTCGAGGAAGCCGTCCATATCGTCCAGGACGTCTCGATCGAGCTGAGCCGAAGGGCGAAGACGCCCGAGCGCGCCGCCCTGAACCAACTCCAGTGGATCGACCCCAAATTTCCACAACACGAGCCGATCGCGATCACAGACAAGCGAGTGCTCGCCCAGATCGAGGACATCCTCGCAGGGCGCCGCCGGCGCAACCCAGGCCATTTCATGGAGGATGGCGGCGAGGTCGCGACGATCCTCGTCGCAAAGGACCGAGGCTGGCCGGTCCTCATGGACGACGGGTGGGACGACGAAGCTTCGCACCCGCAAAGCGCGTCGAGGTCATCACCACCGAGGACCTATGCGTCGAGATGGCAGCCGCCAAAGCCCTCACCAACGACCGGGCCTTCGAGGTCTTCGCGAAGGTCTATCACACCAGCCGGGCCGAGTTCGACAAGCGCGTAGCGGCACTCGAGCTTTAAGACGCGAGAAGCCCTTTTGATTTGACTTTGCCGGCGCACGCCCGCGCGCGCTGACCGTGCTCGCCGTCCCTGCGCTCATCACACCAGACCCGACGCCGCTACCGCACCTGAGCCTCAGTGTCGGCCCGTCGGCGCGCCTTCGCGCGCGCAACGCGACCCTCGCCTACGAGGTCACCTGCAGTCTCAGCTGCACGGGAACGACTACCGCAACCGTGTGGATCATCCGCGGTCACGGCCGGACCGTGCCCGCACCACAGCTCGACCCCGCGCCTATGAGCGTCTCGATCGCGCCTGCCTCCGGCGGCAGCGAGCAGATGACCCACCGCTACCGTGGCCGGGCGCTGCGCCGGCTGCGTCGAGTCCTGGGCAGCGGTGCGCGCATCGAACTGCGCCTCAGCGCCGAAGCGAGCGACCCCGAAGCGGGTGTCGCCGTCGCACAGGGTGCCGCAAAGCTGTCCGGGTAGGCGACGCTCAGCGCCCGAGCTTGACGGGGCCGAGCGTTATTGCGACCGCCGTGCCAGCAGGATGCTTGCTGCCGACGCGCAGACCTTGGCGTCTCACGACGTGCCGTCCGTGCCCACGAGGCGGCCAGGTGACATGACCGAGCTTGCAGTGCGCCCCGCCCAGCGCCCGGCGGGCCTGCGTTAGCGTGTCGCCCTTCAGCGAGGGGACGAGGCACTGCGAGTTCGCAGCTTCCCGACCCCTCCGTTCGCCTTCTGCTTCGGCATGTTCGATTTCTTCATGGCGCCTCTGTGCTGCCGCCGCAGCCTGTCGTTCTTCGGCGGTCTTCCTTTCTTCAGCCACCCTCGCTTCGCGTTCGTTGTGTTCGACATTTTCCTTCTCCTGCTGTTCGGCGGTCTTTTCTTTGGCGCGGCGTTCCGTGGCTTCTTTGGCTTCGCGTTCTAGGGTTTCCTCGACCGGCTTAGATCCTTCCGCAGAATAGGCGCCAGCGGCCACCGGGACGGCGAGCAGCAAGCAGGATGCGGCGCACACAACAAGCCTTAGCCTGGATCCACCGCGTAGTACCGTTGGTTCCGTCCGGGCGTGAATCTTAAATGACCTCCTGAGCAGGCAGAAAGCTGTCGTGTCGGGCGACGGCGGGCCTGCAACAGGAGGTCACTCATATGGTGCATGACGCGGCGGACGTTCCGGCTGGGCCGGCGAGCCTTGACTCGGTGAGGGTGCAGTTCGATGAGCAGCGCCTGGTCAACGGCGCCGGGCTGCTGGTGACGGCGACGCTCGCGGAGCGTCTCGGGATCGAGGAGCTGGTGAACGAGTCGGTGTGGCTTGACTCCCAAGCGCCGGGTGCGGCGCTGCCTGGCCAGAAGGTGATGTCGTTGGTGCACGGGATGCTGGCCGGGGCGGACAGCATCGATGGCATGAACGTGCTCAGGGCCGGTTCAACGGGGCTGATCCTCGGTCACAGGGTGATGGCTCCCTCGACACTGGGGGACGTTTTTGCGGGCGTTCACGTTCGGGCATGTCCGCCAGCTCGACCGGGTCCTGGAGCAGTCGCTCGCACGGGCGTGGGAGACAGGCGCGGGACCGCGAGAGCTGCCGTTGGTGATCGACATCGACAGCTTCATCGGCGAGGTCCACGGCGATCAGAAGCAGGGCGCGTCATACGGGTATACCCGCCAGCTCGGGTATCACCCGATCCTTGCGGTCCGGACTGACACCGGCGAGGTGCTGCACATCCGCAACCGCAAGGGGAAGGCGAACACCCAGCGCGGGAGCAACCGGTTCGTCGATGAGCTCCTGGCCCGCGTGCGTCGCGCCGGCCACACCGGGCTGATCGTGATCCGCGCAGACTCTGGGTTTGAGAACCACAAGCAGTTCAAGGATCTCGACCGGCGCGGGGTCGAGTTCTCGGTCGGCGTCAAGCAGTCAAAGGCGATACGGGCGTTGATCGACCAGATCCCCGAGACCGACTGGGTCACCGTCGAGGACTACCCCGACACCGGACAGGCGCAGATCGCCGAGACCAAGCTCGGGGACTGGCGGCTGATCGTCAGGCGCACCCGCCTCCTCGGCGCTCAAGCCGAGCTGTTCCCCGATTGGCGCCACCACGCGTTTGCGACCAACCGCACCGTGCCGACGCTCGTGGCCGATATCGATCATCGCGACCATGCCACGATCGAGCTTGTGATCCGCGACCTCAAAGACCAAGCCCTCGCACACTTCCCCTCCGGCCAGTTCGCGGCGAACAGCGCATGGACCGTGATCGCCGCCCTAGCGCACAACCTCGGACGTTGGGCAACCCAGATCGCTCTCCCCGCCCGTCCGGTCCAGACTGCCCGTGCCCGCCGCCGCCAGCTACTTCAGATCCCCGCCCGGTTGACCCGCACCAGTCGCCAATGGACACTCCGGATGCCCGCGCGCTGGCCCTGGCAGAACGACTTCACCACCATCCTGGACGCGATCCGCGCGCTCCCCGCCCGCACCTGACCCGCCTGCTGCTCACCACCATCACCAACCCAGCCTCACCACCCACCACGGCGCCGGCCCCTGCCCAAAAACAGTGACCCGGGACGCGTCCCCGCGGGAACACCGACACTCGACTCCCCCAAAACCCAAGCAAAACCACTCCTAGACACCCCAAGCCACGCGACCCCGCTCAACCCACCTCACCCGCCCACCCCATCGGTGGATCCAGGCTTAGACGCATGGCGGAGATCATAGTCCATCTGTTTGATCGATCAACGCGACAGCGTCGATCGAGAAGAGATCGATGCGGGCTGATGCTCAGTGCCGATGCCCGGCGGGGGCAAGCGTCAGTGTGATTGCCGTCCCGGCGGGGTGCTTGCCGGCGGCGGGCAAACCCTGGCGTGTCACGACCAGGCGTCCGTGCGCGTGGTGCGGCGAGCTGACATGCCCGAGTTTGCAATGCGCCCGTCGTAGCGCCCGGCGAGCGACTGTGAGCGTCTCACCCTTGAGCGCGGGCACGACACATTGGGATGCCGCCGCTTCCTTTGCCTTGTGCTGCGATTCTTCCTTGGCTTGGGCTTCGGCCCGTTCGGCTTCTTCTCGTTGCTGGCGTTCGGCGGCTTCGTGCTGAGTGTGTTCTTCGGCCGCCTTGTGTTCTTCGACGGCTTTGCGTTCTTCGGCTGCTTGTTGTTCTTCGAGGGCTTTTTGTTTGCGTGTGGCTTCTTCGTTCTGCTGTTTGTTGAATTCTTCGGCGTATTTCGGTGTTTCTACGTAAGCGCTGGCGACAGCGGGGGTGGTGAGCAGCACGCAAGCGCCGACGAAAGCAATGAGCTTCAGGGGCATGCCGTGAACCATAGTCCATCTGTCCGACCGATCGGCAGACGCGCGTATGTGTTGATCTACGTGTTGCGCGGCTCCCCCCTGGCCGGTCCGGGCCGTTGCTGTCCCACTCCCTCCACCTGGCCGGAGTAGGGGAAAGGAAGGTTCTTCCCCGACATGACTGGAGGTGGTTGTGGTGCAGAGCGACAGGGATGCGCAGATCGTGGGGTGGGTGGGGGCGCTCGGTGCGGCTGGCGCCGAGCATGTGATGGGCCGCTTCGAGATGGGGCGCAGCTGGTCCTACCAGCGTCTTGAGAGCTTGAGTGCCGGGGGGCTGCTCGCCTCGCGCGCGCTCTTGCATCGCCGGCCCGCGCTGTATGTGGCCACAACGGCGGGGCTGCGCTGACGCGGCCTCGGGCGCCTGGGCGTCTACCGCGTTGGGCCCGGCGGCTTCGAGCACGCCTGGCAGGTGGCGAGCGTCGCGGTCGCGCTGCACGAACTGCTGCCGGGCTTCACGCTGCTGAGCGAGCAGGAGATCCGCGCGCACGAGCGCGAAGAGCAAGAGCTGCTGGCCTCCGCGCGGCTGGGGGCGCTCACCGGCGCGCGCCAGCAGCTTCACCGGCCCGACCTCGCGCTGATCGACCCGACGGGAGGCGTGCACGCCGTCGAGGTCGAGCTGTCGGTGAAGGCCCGTGCAGATCGCCTGCAGGCGATCTGCACGGGCTGGGTGCGAGCCCGGCATATCCAGCGCGTCTACTACCTGGCGGCGCCCGTCGCCGCCGGGGCGCTCACGCGCGCTGCGTACGAGACGCGCTCTCAGGATCGCATCACGATCCTGGCACTGGGAGCACGGCGACACTCGCCGCCGCCGCCACGGGAGAGGCGGTGGGCCGGACTTCATCGTATGAGGGTCACACGGGGCTGCGTATACCCTCGCTCATGCCCTGCAGCCCTCCTTTACGGGGCTGTGACCCTATGCGACTACGCATTTTGCGGGAAAATCTTATATCGATTGTTGATAAAGGGCCTTTGTTTAGGGCTATAGTCCCATTAGATTGAGTTTGGATCGACAAGAGTGCCAGCCCGAAGAAAACTGTTCAATTGAGTTCGCAAGGGAATGGGAGGCCGGTCGTGTTTTCGCGTATGCCCCGTGCAGAAGTAAATGGCCATGCCGTGCACACATGGAGACGGGTTGGCATGACGCTTGTGGCGGTCGTCATGGCCTGTCTTCTGGTTCCTAGCTTTGTCCCTACTCGGGCTGGTGCCAGTGAACTCGCAGAACCCGGAGCTTACGTCTTTGCCGAAGGCGGGTCGGTATATATTAACGAAGGGGGAGTTTCGAGATCGCTGTACACGCCAGAACCATACACGGCATACGGCAGTCTTTCGCCCAACGGTCAGCTAGCGCTCATCGAAAACGGGTTTGAACTTGGACTTTACGACATTCATGGCGGCTCAGGCTATAGAACTCTACTCACTTCAGTTTATGCCTTGGGTAACGCGTCGTTTTCGCCGGATGGAAAAAGCATTTACTATCCGCTCGTTGGCCCATCCCAAACGGAAATGTACAAGTACAACATTTCGACAAACAGCTCTACGCAATTCGCACACTGGAATAAAGGATCATGGTACTCTGAACAGCTAGACCCCACTGTCGCGGCAAATGGGACTGTCCTTTTCAGGGCAAATACCAATCCCAGTGGCGAAAAACTATCGAGTCCCCAGTTTTGGACGGTGAATGGCGCCGGGGAAGAACCAAAACTAGCACTCGAAAAATATGCAAAAGCTAGCAGTGTAGAAGAAGCATCGATCTCCCCTAGTGGTACTCAGGTTGCGTTTGCATTGGAAGGTAGCTTGTATGTTTCTCAGCTCAACGGTACAGAAGTTAAAACTTTGCTAAAAAAATCCGGCTCCAACGACTACAGGACACCCTCGTGGTCACCTAGCGGCGAGTCGCTTATTTTTGTAAACAAGCGCAGCAAAACTGAACAAGCCATCGAAGCCGACCTCGTTAAAACCGGCGTAGTCGAAACGCTGAAAAAAACTAAAACGTCATTCCAGTTCCCGCATTGGCGGCAGGCTAGCAAACTCACCGGTATCAATGTCCTCGCCTATGCGCTTCGTCCAAAACTCTATTTTGACGCATCGGAGCCATGGCGACCTCTGAATGTGGAAAGCTTCCTGTCCGAGGAGAACGGTTCCAAAGAACCTCTCAATAATGTGTGCAACGGCGAAGGTACCTGCTATCCCCTGACCGGGCCTGCGGCCTTGAACAAAAGTCGAACCTCGAAATCATATATTGATATCGCGGGGAACTACAAAACCGAAGGAAAAGCCTCTTATCACTCGCCGAACTCTGAATGCGTTACCGGCAGCCTACTCGACTGCAATACAGGACCAGCCTCGTCGTTTTATTACCACATCGTCGGCCCTCATGAAGGTTACACCTACATTGATTATTGGATATTCTATCGGTTTAACTTTTTCTCTGAAACCCTTCCCGAAGAAGTAGCGGGGAACCACGAGGGAGACTGGGAAAGTATCACAATAGCGCCATCAACAACTGGGGAAACATTTGATTTCGCTTCATTTAGCCAGCACAGCGGATGGTACAGCTACCTCCGCCAAGTCATGAGTTGCGAAGGCGAAAACCGTGGCTCGCACGAAGAAGTCCACAAAAGCGGATCGTGTGGTTCGGAAAGCAAACCAAAAGGACTTCGGGTTTCTGTCTTCCCGGCGTACGGAGATCACGCCAACTACCCTGAAGAGTGTAGTGAACTATGCGATCAAGTTGGTGGCTTGCCCGAGAGAGCGCACGATGGCAGTGAACCATGGGGTAACAACGAAGAACCCGAAGCTCTGCTTGAACTTCCCCCCCTAAAAACCGAATCGTGGGTTGACTGGCCAGGCGTTTGGGGAAACGAAGCGCAGGCCAGTCCCGAGACTCCGCCGGCCAGCCCCGGTAATCATAGTCCGCATTTCTCTGAACCCTGGCGCAGTGAATGCATCAAGATGGAAGAAGAAGGAAGCTGCACACTAACCGCCAAGGCTAACACCCTCATGCGGGATCCAACCTCATTGACCGCGAGGTCCGGGCTGTCGCCGCTGGTAGACTCCTCCAATCTCCCCAACTCGCACAGCCGAACATTGGGGGCAGACTACTACTGTGCCAACTGGTTTGGTGGTGACGTTCAGGCCCTGCTTTGTAACCCAAATGAGCTATCACATGCCTTGAACACGCGGACGCTGGGACCCACGAGCAATTTGAGGTTCCTTCCTCGGCATGGTAGCCGCGTTGCTGCGGCAGCCGGAATCACTCAAGCAGTAGGACCGATGTTGTCGCCTGGGCAATCGCTGCTGATACACGGATTGATACACCCAGGGACCGTCTTGTTCGCTCGCGCCCAAGCCGGTAAGCATACTATCGAAGCGCGCTACTCACATTTGGGACCCGGCAAAAGCATGAAGATCGAGGTTCAGCGAGTTGGTAAGAAGCCTGAGATCAAGCTCATTGGGCCTATGCATCGAATCGTGAAGCCAAGCTTGATCATCCGCCATACACGCTGATAGATTGGCAGGTACAGGGTGCGCGATCCGATGCCTCGTTTCAAGGCCGTGTCAATGAAACTGGCTACAGTTAGGCAATGGCTTATCCCTTTATAATCGCCGCGAGCTTTATTATCGGGCTAACGAGGCCCCACCCCTTGATGTTGCTATTTGGTCCGGCTCTTTGTGTTGTCATTGCTATTCTTTCTGAATCGGGGTCCACGGACATGCCCGGACTGTCTTCCTTTCTTGGGCTAACAGGCCTTCTCGCGGCCCTTGTCGCAGGGCCTCTTGGATACGGTATCGCCACACTCATCCGACGCCGACGATGAGAGCGTCTGCGGCTCGGTGATCGCGGCTATCGGAATCGTGATCTGCTGACGTGCAAACGCAACGCTCTCCTACTTCGTAAGCGGCGGCCCAATAGACGCCTGCTTTCTCTGGCTAAATCCAGCTCAGCTTGGCGGCGGATACCTGAGCGCGGACGCCGAGCGACCAGCCAAGAGGGTGCGTGCCGTCCCACCCACCGCCCAACGGCCGGAGTAGGGGAAATGAGCGTTTCCCCGATGACCGGAGGTTGCTATGCAGGCCGAGTTGGATGCCGAGATCGTTGGTTGGGTCGGCCGCGTGGGCGCGGCCGGCGCCGAGCATGTGATGGGCCGCTTTCAGATGCGGCGCAGCTGGTGCTACGCGCGCCTTGAGCGCCTGAGCACCGACAGGCTGCTTGAGCCACGGGCGGTCTTGCACCGCCGTCCGGCCCTGTACGTGGCGACCACCGCGGGCCTTCGATGGCGTGGCCTCGGGTGCTGGGGGTTTGCCGGGTGCGCCCGGGTGGCTTCGAGCACGCGTGGGCGCTCGCGCGGGCTGCCGTTGCGCTGTACGGGCTGCTGCCAGGCTGGCGGGTGGTGAGCGAGCGGGAGATCCGCGCGCATGAGCGCGAGGAGAAGGGCTTTTGGCCTCCGCCCGGGTCGGGGCGCTGCCGGGCGGGCGCCCGGCGCTTCACCGGCCCGACCTCGCGCTTGTCTCGCCCGCGGGGCGGGTGGTAGCGGTCGAGGTCGAGCTATCGGTGAAGGCCCGCGCTCGCCTACAGGCGATCTGCACGGGACGGGCGCGCGCCCGTCACCTGCGCCACGTCTACTACCTCGCGGCGCCCGCCGCGGCCGGCGTCGTGCTGCGCGCCGTGCACGAGACCCGCGGGCAGGAGCGCATCACGGTCCTCGCACTGGACGACACGGCAGCACTCGCCGCCGCCGAGCGGGAGGGGGCCGGCCATGTTGATTGTTGAACGCCTGCTTGAGCTGCTGGCGATCGGCGCCGGCATCGTCGTCGGCGGCAGCATCGCCCTCGCGCTCGCGCTGCGCCACCACGCCCTTCGCTGGACATGGGCGGCGCTCGGGCTGCCCGCGAGCTTCATCTTGCGGCAGATCAACACGCTGCTCGGCCTCGCCGCATTCACGATCGCAGGTCTGGCCTCGCTGCTGGGGATGAGCTGGCATCACACCGACGTGATGCGCGGCGCCGACCACGCCGAAGCCGCGCATGCACGCCTCGGCATCCGGCACTGGCTGCAGCGCACCGGCGAGCAGCGCCGCAGCGAGCCGTGGGTGCAGGGCGAGTGGCTGGTCCTCGGGCGCGACGAGCGCAGCCTTTCGGTCTCGATCCCGGTGGGGTATCACTCGGGCAAGCACACGCTCGTGCTCGGCGCGACCGGCGCGGGCAAGACCGTCAGTCAGACGCGGGTCTGCGCACGGTTGATCGAAGCCGGGCACGGCGCGGTCGTGATCGACCCGAAGGGCGATCCGCTGTTGTGCAGCGAGCTACAGGCGGTCGCGGAGCGCCAGGGGGAGCGCTTCCTTGAGTGGACACCGGAGGGGCCGCACGCATACAACCCCTACGCGCACGGCTCAGACGGGGAGATAGCGGACGAGGCGCTCGCCGGCGAGACGTTCACTGAGCCTCACTACCTGCGCCAGGCCCAGCGCTACCTCGCGCACGCCGTGCGAGTAATGCGTGCCGCCGAGATCCCCGTCACCCCGGGCTCGCTGCTGGCTCATATGGACCCGCGTCAGCTGGAGGCAAGCTCCCGTGGCCTTGAGGAAGAGACCGCGGCGCACACCCAGGCATAGCTGGACTCGCTCTCTGAGCGTCAGCTGCGCGACCTCGCCGGGGTTCGCGACCGTCTGGCGATCCTCGCCGAGTCAGAGCTGTCGCCGTGGCTCACACCCGGCGAGGGTACGCCCGTGCTGGATTTGCACGAGGCGGTCGCGTCCTTCGCGGTCGTCTACTTCCGCCTGGACGCAGACCGCCGGCTGTTGTTGAGCGCGATGCTCGCCGGAGCGATCGTCGTTGACCTCGTCACGCTCGTCGCAAGGATGCAGCGCACGCCGATCCCCACGGTCGTGATGATCGACGAGTTCGCAGCCCTGGCCGCGGGCCAGGTCAACCGCCTGTTCGGCCGCGCGCTCGGCCGGCATCAGCCTGATCCTCGGCACCCAGGAGCTCGCAGACCTCAGCGCCACTGGCCAGGACGGGCTGCGCGAGCAAGTCCTCGCCAATGTGCAGGCGCTGATCGCGCACCGCCAGAACGTCCCCGAGTCCGCGGAGCTGATCGCCCAGGTCGCCGGCACCAAGCCCGTGTGGGTCACCACCGAGCAGACCGAGGAGGGCCTGTTGCTCTCCGGGCCAAGCGGCCGTGGCTCGCGCCGCCGTGGCCACGAGTTCCAAATCCACCCCGACCGCATCAAGCGCCTCGGAACCGGGCAGGCCGTCGTCATCACCCCCGGCACCGAGCAGGCGCCCGCGATCATCTGCGTCAACCACCCAGGGGAGGGGCGGGAGTAGGCTCCGTCGGCAGGCTCGCTCCTGCCGACGGAGGCGAACGCAACTCTGGTCTACTGTTTCAAGTCAGACGATCCTCGCTAGAAGACACCCCATTTTTCTTTGGAGACTAGTTCCACTTCCATTTCTCCGTTTATGGTGGCCGGGTTGCCAGCGAATTTCAGGCCGACGGTCGTTTCTTCGCCATTAGACATTTTGACCTTCGTGATTTGTTCAGCTTCGCTCCAAGTCAACACTCCTGCGACGGCTTCTACTTTTCCCGGGTTGACTAGTGCGGCGGTCGTCCCTTCTATGTTCATTTCCTGGTTACCAAAGATCCCACATTCATTTAGTTTGGCGGTCGCCACGATTTTGCCCGTTTTGGGCTTGAGCCGATCTACGAGCCTTCCAAGGAAATTGGATACAGCGGTGGCAATCTGGTCTTCAAGAGGAACGAAAGTGATCGTTACTCTTACGCATCTGCTCCCAGCAAGAGTTGCTATGCATTCTTCATATTCGATTCTTACGACTGACCCTCCCGGAGTACCGCCAACGATGTGCGATTTTTCCGCCGGGCTTAGCTCGGAACGTGCAATAAGCGCGTGAGGGTGACTGCGCGTGGCTGTTTTGGCGGGTCGGTGGCTTGTTGGTCGGCGATCGGGCTGGGTGGCGTTGTTTGTGGGTGTTCGAGCGGGAGCGGGGTGTGCGCTCGGCCCGTTTCGGGGCAGGGTGATTACGGCCGGTGGCCGAGTGGTCTGCTGGGTGGTGGCGGGGTCGCTGGTGGCTGCTGTCAGCCGCTCGCGGTGTGAAGCGTTTTGAGCTTCTGAAACGCGGCGAGGAGCTCGGCCGTCCACGGCCATGTGTCCTGGAGGTGGAGCTTCGCGCGGCGGCCGGAGAACGCGAGCCGCCCAGCGACGTGCAGCAGTTGGTAGCGCAGTCGCTTGGGCTCGGCCTTGGCGAGCGCCCCGTCGAGGAGGAGTGCTTGTGTCCAGACGATCAGGTCGTGCGCGAGCATCACGATCTCCAGCCATACCTCGTTGAGCGCGAACTCTTTGAACGGGAACTTGGATAGGCCGGTGTCCTTGTCGTCACGGATGCGGTCCTCGACGTGGGCGTGCTGGCGGTGGCGGCACTCCAAGACGGCGATGTCGGTGTCGGCCTGGTCGGTGAGGATCGCTTGGAAGCGGTACCCGTCGTCGTCGGTGAACGACATTTGTGCTCCGGGGTGCGGGCGCTCTCTGCGAACGACCAGCCTGGAGCCCTCGGGCCACGCCGACAGATCGACCATGCCGGTGATCTCTGTGACCTCGCCGTTCTTGCGGGCCGACCCGTCCTGGTCGAGCGCCGGGACCCACGCGTCCTTGGGGATCGTGAGGATCGCGCCACGAACCTTCTCGGTCAGCTCGTAGCCGATCGAGAACCGCATCCGTGCCTCGCGGCAGTAGTCAACGAGGCCGTGCGTAGCACCGGCCGTGTCCGCGCGCACCAAGATATCCAGAGCCTCGACGTACCGGGTGGGGATCTGCGCCAGCGCCAAGTCCAGCGCCGCGACATGGTCATCGGCGGTGTTGGAGCCGGCGTTCCCGGGGCGCAGAAGACCGCCGAGCGCCTCGCGTGTCTCATCCAGGTAGACCTGCAGCGGGTGAAACCCGTAGCCGCCCTTGTATGTCCCGGCCGCCTTCTCCTTCTCCGAATGCGCTGTGATCAGCGTCGCGTCGATATCGAGCGTCAACCGCTCAGGCGCCCCATGCATCTCCCAGAACCGCTCGCGTGCCTGCGCGTGCGCGACACGCAGGGCATCCAGCAGCCCCGGTGTTGAAGCGATCCGGTCGATCATCCGAAACGCTGTCGAGTCAGACGCCACCACCCCGAACAACGCGTCCTGCTCGCGGACCACGCCGAGATCCGAGACACACTCGCCACCATCGACCAGCATCACCGCGAGATCACGAACCACCCTGCCCGGATCATGGCCGCGACGGCGCTGCTTGATCCCGGCCAGCCCCAACGACAGCGCCCTCGTCAACCCGAGCATGTCGGCTATTTGAGCGACCAGCGCACTGCCCGCATGCGAAACCAAACCCGCTCCGTCCGACGTGACTTCTACGGTTACCGGGCGTCCATCACGCATCACCTTCAAGGTGACCTCCAAGCTCGGGATCAAGGACCTTCGACAAGCCCAAGGATCCCTACTCAACCGGACGTTCCGCGCCCCCGCTCAACCCGGGGGCGCGGTCATTACTGCACGCTCCGGGTTAGGGCCTATCCCTGTAGGGGGGTCGCTGTGCGCGCGGCGTGCGCTCGCTTGAAGGCGATTATGCCGCTGGCGAGCTGGAGGAGGGCGAGGTGGTTCTCTTCCTTCTTGGACCAGCGGATCAGGATCGCCCGGTTGCGGTTGAGTCATGAGTGACAGGCCTCGACGACCCACCGCCGTGCTCGCCAGTCTGGGTTGCGGGACTTGAGATCGATCTCTTCGCCGCGCGTGCGGATGTGTGGTGTGAATTTGCGGTCTTCGAGCAGCCCGCGGACGACGGGGAAGTCGTAGCCCTTGTCCAGGCAGAGACCTTGGGGGTCGGCCTTGGTTGGTTTGGGACGCTTGATCGGGACCGAGTCGAGTGTCTCCTTCAGCAGCTTGTGATCGTTGTGGTTCGCGCCGTCGTGAGCGAGCCCGATCGGGACCCCACGTGCCTCGACGAGGAGCGAGCGCTTCGCCCCCCCTTGGCCCGGCCAGTGGGATTAGGACCCGTCTTCGGCCCGCCGAGTGGCGCCTTGCTCATCGCGCCGTCCGCTGCCAGCCACGACCAGTCGATACCGACCTGCACGTCGTAGTCGAGCAGCCCCTGGCGCCAAATCTCGTGGAAGACCCCGGCTCGCTCCCACTCCTGAAAGCGCCGGTGCGCAGTAGAGGAGTTGCACACCCCGGTCGCGTCGAGCGCGTTCCACTGCATACCAGTACGCAGGACAAGCAAGATCGCGTCCATCACCCGGCGCTTGGGAAGACCACGCCGGTGAGTTCCCAACGGATGCTCGGGCGCAGCTGGCAGCAAAGGCTCGATCCACTCCCACAACCAGTCCGGCATACGCCAGCCATCATCGCGGTTGACCAAACCCATCTCCAACCTCCTATTTCCGATCAACAGATCAGACATCCAGTTCGCCACGACCGAGCAGAATCCCCCCTACAGGGATAGGCCCTTAGTTTGAGTTTTTTGCATTTTATGACCGCCTTAATTTTAGTTTCTAGGATCGTTGCCTCAGCCGTGATGATGAATTCCGTTTTTGCTTTTGCGGTAATTTCCTTTTCTTTGCCTGCTTCCAGTTTGGCTCCTTCAACCTTATAGATGTATTCTGCCGCTGATGCCTGCGTCGCAGCAATTGCACATATCGCGAGAACGACGGTAAGGCATAGATTCAACAACTTAATGTCACGCATCGCTGCCTCCTATTTATAGTCCACCTTCATGGTGGTCGTGCGGCTAGACACCCTTCTTAGACGAACGTCTGGCGAGCATCAAGCGGTTCGGCCCTTCTGGCCGTGGCGAACACACATTACGGTCTGTCCGTGTTTCTGACTCAGGCACGCAGACTCGTCCCAACCCCTTTCGCCGGATGCAGCGCCACCGACGGGAACTGCGAGAGTGAGGCCCGGCCTGTGGCGGGGCGAGCGGGGCGGCGCTAGTACAGGAGGCGATCCAGACATCGGTCTGAGTGGCGCGGAATGCTTCCGCCAGTGGCTCTGGTAGGCCCATTTTCAATGCGCTACCGGCGTACCATCTAGCTGCATCCGGGTGCTTCCGTAGTACTTCCTCGGCAATCTGTACATCACAAGGATCATCGAGCTTCGGGAGGATCGCCGGCACCAAGCCCATGTGGGTCACCACCGAGCAGGCCGAGGAGGGCCTCTTGCTCTCGGGGCCAAGCGGGCCGCGGCTCCCGGCGCCGCGGCCACGAGTTCCAAATCCACCCCGACCGCATCAAGCGCCTGCCCACCGGACAGGCCGTCCTCATCACCCCCGGCGCCGAGCAGCCCGCCAAGGTGGTGCGGGTCTACCACCCGCGGGAGGGGCGGGAGTAGGGCCCTGTCGGCAGGCTCACGCCTGCCGACAGGGAGCGAACACCACCCGGTCTACTGCTCCAAATCAGGTAGTCCCCAGGATCGCCTCCTCCTATGAACATAGACAACACCTAGAAGACACAGCTTCAATACGACCCTATATCGCACTCCATTCTTTCCCTAGTTCCAGTTTTCCCTTCTCAAGAGTTTCCATTGTTGCGGGTTCTTTGTTTACACTAAATGCGCTGCCCGCCGGGGTGCAGTCGATTTCGTGTTCCCGTAGTTCCATTTCGATAGAAGGTAGTTTACAAGTCTGCTTGCCTTCAGCTTTGTATTTGTCTTTGGCAACGCATTCTGAACCTTCGATCGCGAATTCAAAAAGCAAGGTGCCTGCTGCCGGGTCGAATTCGGCTTCGACTCCGGGACTTGGCCCGACTAGTTCGCTGTGGTACGAAAAATGAACATTGGGCACTGTGCAGTGGAAAAAGCCTGCTGTTACCGAGCATTCTTCGAAAGTAATTTTTCCAGCAAATTTGTTTTTACCGTCAATGCTAAATTCAAAGGTGTCTTTTTTACATTCGATCACTGTGTTGACAAGGAGGATCTTAAACTTGAGCACCAATGGACCGCTGGTCCCAGATACTTTAAAGACTTCAGATTCGCTCACTCCTTTGCGTTCAACGATGAATTTGTGTCCTGATGCCGGTGCTGCCGCAACACTGCAAACAATTGCCGCGGCAATTCCCAGGATAGGCTTCGTGATGACTCGCATTTGCTCTGCTCCGATCAATTGTGGTCTATTGACCGTCGTGCAAGAAATGTCTTAGCAACTCCCGTCGAAAATGTCCAGTGGGACATCCAACCTAATGCTGTGTATGCACGCTGGCCTCATCAGTGTCTCTGACTCGACCTTAAAGCCAAGAAGGGCGTTGCGAAGCGGGGATGATTGACATCGAGAGGGTGGCCAGCGGGATGGTGCGCTGTCAAAAGAACAGCAGCAACGAAGGGTGCGTGGGGAGGGCAGCTCGGGCGCAGCAGGGGTCGGCTGGTTAGGCAGTCGCAGTCCAGAGGGACTACTAGGGGGAGTGAAGCGCCTCCCGCCCGGAGGGGTAGGGAGCCGTGCTCCGTGGCATGATAAGAGCCTGCGGCGGCCGCGCTGAGAAGGCACTCGGTGGCCCGGGAGGGTGCGCCGCTCAAACGATCACGTCGAGGCCTCGGGGGCGCCGCAGTCCCGCCCAGCCATCCCCGGCGGAGTAAGGAGGATAGGCCCCACCATCTCAGGAGTCCCCTCTGCCAACCCCCGCAAGCCACACCAACCACCGCACTGCGTTAGCTGGCCCTGACGCTCACGACGGAGTGGCAACCCTGCGGCTGGCCCCGGCATCAGCAGCAACCCGCAGGACTGACGCCAAGAGGGCAGTAGCTCAGACCTTTGCGTCCATCATGCAAGCCCGCTATCCCGGTTCGATGTGGCTACCAGTCTTCAGCACGAATGGGAACGCTTCGCCCAGGTCCCGAAAGGGCATGCACGTTCTCCCCACGCCACACGATCTTGATGCGATCTCCGATGTTCCTACGGCCGCTTCCGCTGCGACGGACGTAGACGACATCGATCGCGGACGCGAGTAGGCGCTGGCGCTCGGCGGGACGCAGGTCGGGCCACATGTCGGCCAACTGCTCGCTGGAGGGCAAATCAACTCCGCCGACGACGCGCTTGGCTTGCTCCAGCACGTACGTTGCTTCATTCACAGCTTGCTGACGCACTTGCAGGCCATCCTTGAAGGAATGGATACCAATGAGGGTTTGCAGGGCCACGTCATCCCTGTACTCCGCCAACGCGGCCTGTGCACTGTTCAGGTCGTTGAGCGCTTCTATCAGCTCGGGCGATTCGATGCGCGACTCGGCCGATATCTCCCCTACATAGTCGAAAAAGGTGGCTTCGACAAACGGCAGGATGAGCGACTCGTTGACGTTGGCAGGAGCCGGGCACCGTCCGGCCGTATGGTTCACCGCGCATTGGTACTGAGCGACCCGCGGTTGCCCTTTCTGCTTGTATCCGCGACCGCTCATCAGCCGAGCGCAACCGGCGCAGCGAATGATGCCGTTGAGGACGTGGCGAGTCTCGTTGCTTGGGCCGCCGCCGTTGTCCTTGGCGAACGCTTCGCGGCACACGATGAAATCCGCCCTGCTCACCAGCGGTTCGTGTGCGTCTTCGTTTCGAATGTCGCCCTTGGCGGCGACGCCAACGTAGACTTCGCGCCTGCTCAGTTGCTTTACGGTATCGCTGTTCCACTGGACACTGCGCCTTGGCTTGATGCCCTCGGCATTGAGCCATCGTGCGATTGCCGCCCAGGTATGCCCTGCGAGCCGCCGACGGTAAATCTCCCTGACAAACGGAGCCTCGGTCAGGTCAGGAGTGAAACGTTTACGTCCGTCCTTGCGATAGCCAAACGGTGCGACCGTCGGTTGTATGCCGCGCTCCACGATCGCGTTGCTAACAGCCGCGCGCCAGTTGTCACGGATGCGGTCCAGCTCGAACTCGGCCAACACGAGCAGTAGGTTTCGCATCATCTTTCCCGCGCTGGTGCTTGGGTCCACACCCTCGGCCACACAAACGAACGCAGCCGAGTGCTCGTCCAGGAACCTAATCGCGTCAAGTGCGCCGGGCAGCGAACGGGCGAAACGGTCAAGCTTGGCGACCACCACGCCCTCTGTACTGCCGGCCTCGACACGGGCCATCATCTCGATGAACCCCGGTCGATTCATCTTTCCGCCCGACTGATCGAGGTCAGTGTGCCACTTCACGATCGTGTGACCGTGGAGATTGGCCCAGCCTTCGATTTGGCCTCTCTGCAGCTCGGGTGAGAGGAACGACTCGCCTTCGCGTCCGTTGACCTGTGATACGCGGCAATACCCGTCGAGTTCCATACCTCATTCTGAACTACTAGGACCATGCTTGTCAAGAAAAAGCACTCCACGGTGAGCGAGCACCACCTCGCCGACCCATCCGCGCCGGGCGCCGCCGACCAGGCCTGCGGTGGTGATCGAGTGGTGGGGGGCGCGGAAGGGGCGGCGGGTGATCAGCTCCCCATCTTCCAAGCGACCGGTGATGCTCTGGATGCGCGTCACCTCGATCGCCTCCGCGCGGGTGAGTGGCGGCAGGATCGTCGGCAGCCGCTGCGCCAGCATCGTCTTGCCGGTGCCCGGTGGCCCGCTCAGCAGCAGGTTGTGCTCGCCGGCGGCGGCCAGTATCAGGGCCTCGACCGCCTGTGGCTGGCCGCGTACGTCGCGGAGGTCCAGATGCCCGTGCCCTTCGCTCCAGCTAGCCGCTTCGCCGGGTCGCTCGGACTCCTCATCCCGTGGGTGGGGCGCCGGCAGCGGATCGCCCGGCCCGCCGCTCAACACGCGCACGGCGCTGGCGAGGCGCTCGGCGACCGCCACGTCCAGGCCTTCCACCAGCGATGCCTCGCGCGCCCGCCCGCCCGCCAACACCAGCGCTTGCAGGCCCTCCTCCCGGACGGCCTGCGCGATCGCCAGGGTGCCATGGCAGGGGCGCACCTCGCCGTCGAGCGAGAGCTCGCCGAACAGCGCGTGGCTCGCCAGCCGCTTTGGGGGTAGCTGCTCGGAGGCCGCCAGCACCGCACAGGCGAGTGCGAGATCGAGGCCGGGGCCGACCTTGGGGACGTCACCCGGCGCGAGGTTGGCGGTAATCCGCCGTTCGGGGAACTCATACCCCGAGTTGAGGATCGCCGCGCGCACGCGGTCGCGCGCCTCGCGTACGGCGGCGCCGGCGAGACCGACGATCGTGAACGAGGGCAGCCCGGCCCGGATGTCCACCTCCACCGTTACCGCGCGCGTCTGCAGCCCTTCGATCGTGAAAGTGCGAGCTCGCGCCAGCATGACAGCCTCCTTTGCTCGGACATGTTCGAGTCGCCTGATAAGACGACTGTCCGCAAGTTAGGCCGCGCTTGGGACGGTACGCTCGCCCGGGCCTGTCACCGGCTTTCAGCAGACGCGCAGCTGCTACGCCGGGACGGCGACGCCAGCTGGGACGAAGTGCTCGAAGACCAGATCCTCGGGCACGGTCAGGCCCTGCTCCTCGGCGGCGCAGACCGGTGCAAACCTGGCGGCGGCCTCTGCGTGGGCGGCGTCGTATGAGCTGCTCCCACCGGTCAGCCCGGGAACGTCGGGGGACTCGAAACTCCAGTCATAGCCGGGCTCATGGTGGTGCAGGATGCGAATGGTGTGCATGATGCCTCTCGCTTCAGAGTAGCCACAGAGAGAGTAGTCGCCAACCCGCCGTGCCGCGCCCGACGTTCGGTCTCGTTTGCCCCTACGACAGCTCGGCCCTATAACCACTTGGCCCTAAGGGCCTATCCCGGTTGGGTGGCGGCGTGGGTCGCGAGCTGTGCCTTCTTGAACGCGATCAGGCCGCTGGCGAGTTGTAGGAGGGCGAGGTGGTTCTCCTCCTTCTTGGACCAGCGGATAAGGATCCCGCGGTTGCGGTTCATCCAGGAGTGGGTCGCCTCGACGACCCAGCGTCGTGCTCGCCAGCCGGGCGTGCGAACCTTTTCGGCGATCTCGTCGCCACGCGTGCGGATGTGCGGCGTGTAACCGTGCTTGACCGCGAGATCACGCACCGGCGGGGAGTCAAAGCCCTTGTCGAGGCACAGCCCCTGCGGGCACTCCGCGGTCGGCTCAGGGCGCTCGATCGGAATGCTTTGCAGGGTCGGCTCTAGCAGCTTCTGGTCGTGGCGGTTCGCACCGTCGTGCGCCAACCCAATCGGGACCCCCGCTCCCTCGCTGAGAACCTCACGCTTCGCCCCCCCTTGGCTCTATCAGTGGGATTTGGCCCCGTCTTTCCTCCGCCCAGCGGTGCCTTGGTCATCGCGCCGTCGGCTGCCAGCCATGCCCAATCGATCCCGACAACCTTGTCGTACTCCAACAGTCCCTGACGCCAGATCTCAGCAAACACACCGGCCTGCTCCCATTCCTGAAAACGCCGGTGCGCAGAACTCGAGGAGCACACCCCTGTAGCGTTCAAAGCGTTCCACTGCATCCCCGTCCTGAGCACCAACAAGATTGCGTCCATCGCGCCCCGATCGGGCACCCTCGAGCGATGCGTACCCAACGGGTGAAACGGCGGTGGCGGCAGCAACGGCTCGATCCGCTCCCACAACCAGTCCGGCATCCGCCAACCATCATCCTTACTGACCATGTAGCCCATCACAGACCTCCTGATCGAATGGCACAAGACCAGCCGATCAAAAGTTCAACGCAGCGCTACATAATCCTTCCGGGATAGGCTCTAAGTGCGCACAGCCCAGCCTACAACCCGTCCGGATGGCGCTCCACGAAGCCACCGCCGTCGTCGGAGGGCCCGCCCCAGCGGGAGCCGTCTTCGGCCAGGGCGACCGTGTCGTAGCGACGGCCGTCGATCGTCATCCAGGCGTGTTCGGCGTTGGCGTAGATCGTGATGTAGCGGCCAGGCCCGGCTTCGCCGTAGGACTCCAGGCCGGTCGAGTCCTCCGGCGCGGAGAGCAGCCCGCCGCCGTGCAGCGCGTAGGAGACCGAGCCCGAGCAGTCGTAGCCATCGGAGATGAACGAGCCGTGGCCGCCACCGTAGACGTAGGGGCGGGTGGCGATTTCGTCGGCGGCGGCGATCACGCGTGCGACGATCGCTTCAGCGCTCGAGGAGCTGGCGCCCGGGGCGCTGGCGCCGCCGGCGGTGGAGGTGCTGCCTCCGCCCCCAGCGGCGGTCGTGTGCGGGAAGTAGGCGGGGTCGGAGTGCAGGATCGGCGCGCCAGAGACGCCGAGCGCGCTCCACGTGGCGGGACCGACGACGCCGTCGACTTCGAGCCCATGGGAGGCCTGGAAGTGGCGCACTGCCGTCTCCGTCGCAGGACCGAATTCGCCGTCCGCCGAGACGTGCAGCGCTTCCTGCAGACGCCGCGTGGCGGCGCCGGGGGAGAGGTGGAGGGGGGCGTCCGCAGCGCCCGCGGGGGCGCCTGCACCTCCGACCTGCGTGCCCGTCTGCCCCTGTCCACCGGTGGTGTCACCCGCGAGCGCGGCCGCGCCGTGGGTGGTGGATTTCGCCTTCGGGGCCGGCAGCGCGGAGGCGGGAGGGGTCAGCTCGGGCTGGCTGTGCGCGCCGAGCGCCTGCCAGGTGGCGGGCCCGGCGACGCCGTCGACCGTGAGCTTGTGGGCGGACTGGAAGCTGCGGATCGCGTGCTCGGTTTCGGGGCCGAATTCGCCGTCCACGGCGACGTGCAGCGAGGCCTGCAGGCGCTCAACAGCGGCGGTTGTGGCGTGCGCGGAGGCTTCGGCCGCGGCGTGTTCCTTGCCTGCGCCTGCGGTACCCACGCCGGTGCCCGTCTCGCCCGCGGCACCCCCGCCCGCGCCGCCCGTGGCTTCTTCGCCCGTGCCGCCCGCGCCGGTTTCCCCGGGCGAGCCGGTGCCGCCCGAGCTTTCGAGGATCGCGGGCGCCGTGTAGTCGCCGGTGGTGGGACCCGCGCCGGCGGGGATCGCGGTGCCACCGGTTTCGCTCGAGCCCGTTTCTGCGCTCGCGACCGCACCTTCGGTGGGTGCTTCGGCGGCGACAGCGGTGGACGTCGCCTCGGTGCTTTCGACCGCGACGGTGCTGCCGTTGCCGGAACCGGCGGTTTCTCCGCCGTTCGTGGCTTCCGCGCTACCGGAGGCGGAGCCCACCGCGGAGCCCGCGCCTTCAAGTGTGCCGGCGACCGCGAGCGTGCCGGTGGTGCCGGGGGAGGAGACCGCTTCGCGCACTTCTCCGGGGGCCGGTTCGCTGGTTTCCCCGGCGAGGTTGCGCAGCACGGCGGCGCCGGAGAGCACCGGCGGCGCGTGCACGGCGAGCGCGTGGGAGGTGCGGGCACCGACGATGCCGTTGACGGTGAGCCCGCGCGTGGCCTGGAAGCGGCGCACCGCGGCTTCGGTTTCGGGCCCGTAGACGCCATCGACCGACATCCCGAGCGCGCGCTGCAGCAGGCGCACCTGGCGACCTTCGCTGCCGGCGCTCAGCAGGATGTGGTGGCTGGTGGTCGTGATCGGGTCGAGCTCGGCGGGAGCTGCCCCCGCGACGGCGACGCTGCCACCGGAGTCGAGCAGCGCCGCGGCCGGCCCGGCGGTGAGCGCCACCAGGGCGCCCAAGGAGAGCCGCTTGGCGCGCGAGGAGGCGGGCACGAAGCGCAGCTGCGAGGCGCGCCGGCGGGCACGGGAGCGCCCGAGGGAAAGGTCCCACGGCTCGCGTTCGGAGAGGTCACGCGCCGCTTCGCGGCGAGCGTCGATCAGCGCGGCAAGGGATACCGGGGACACGAGGGCAAGCTTCGATCCGCTACCGCGCCTGACGGTGCGGGCGGCGTCGCGGCGGCGGCGCGCACGCGAGCGAGCGAGCGAGGCCTCCCAGGGCTCGAGGGTGGCGAGGTCACGGGCGTATCCCGGCATGGGCGCAGCACATCCTTTCGACGTTGCGGTGGCGCCTACGGGGTTAGCTGTCGGGCTCGCGCACAATGCGCTACGCCACAAAACACGTGGCGATTCGCCCCCGCGGTCCTCGCGGACCGCACTGGTTCCCCCGCTCATCCCTCCCGTGGGAAGGAAGATTCGGCACGAACGGGGGGCACCGTATCAGGTTCCGGCGCAATTTGCATCGCATTGGAAGGAATGCAAATGTTGTTGCCGACGCGGCTATCAGGACAATCGGATGGGGACCGTCGTCACGCGCTCTGGAGGCGCGCCTCCTGAGGTGTCTGTTGGGGTCGTCCTGCTCGGCGTCTTGCGGGTTGATCCGCCTGGGCGCGGGCTTCTCTGCTGGCGACTAGGCACAGGATCGGCGATGTCCGCTTGTACCGCGTATCGAGACATGATACGGTAGCTATCGAAGTGTTCAGGGAAGTGGACATATTGGTTCTGCTTGGGTTGTTGCGGCATGAGGCGGGCAACTGGACGGTGCGCTCATTGGCGCAGGAGCTTGGTCTGCCGTCTGCCAGCGTGCAGCGCTCGCTCGATCGACTCGCTGCGACGCCGGCTTTCGACGCTCGCCGCAGGCGGGTGAGCCTGGGGGCGTGCGACGAGCTCTTCGACCACGCGCTGCGCTATCTCGCACCTGCCGAGGCGAGGGGAGAAACGCGTGGGCTTGCGACGTCGTGGGCCGCACCTCCGCTCTCCAAGCATCTCGCCCCTTCTGACGAGTTGCCGCCGGTCTGGCCCGACCCGCATGGCGAGCTGCGCGGGCTGGAAGTCGCTCCACTGCATCCTGCCGTGATCCCGCTCGCCCGTGCCGACTCAAAGATGTACGAGCTGCTCGCACTCATCGATGCGCTGCGCCTGGGCGACACGCGCACACGCGGCCTGGCGGTGGAACTGTTGCGGGCACGTATTCATACTTCGCCGGCAGCGCGCGCGGCGTGAGCGTCGGGTTGTTGGAGCAGGCCGCGGATGCCCTTGGGGTGCTGTGCGAGGAGGTCGTCTTCCTGGGCGGAGCCTGCATCTCGCTGTGGATCACCGACCCTGGGGCTCCCGCTTCGCGCCCGACCAAGGACGTGGACGTGGTAGTCGAGGTCACCAGCAGGCTGGCCTACGAACGGTTCTCCGAGCGGATGCGTGCTCGGGGTTTCTCCGAGGACGCCTCGAGCCCGGTGATTTGTCGTTGGCGGCACGCCCACAGCGGCCTGTTGCTCGATGCGATGCCCATCAATCCCGCGATCCTTGCATTGAGCAGCCGTTGGCAAGCCGCCTCGGTACCGCACGCGGTGGAGCGCAGGCTGCCATCCGGCGCCGCAATACGTGCGACGACACCGCCCTACCTTCTGGCCACCAAGCTCGAAGCGTTTGCGGATCGCGGTCGAGACGATCCTGTGGCGAGCCGCGATTTCGAAGACATTGTCACGCTGCTGGATGGTCGGGTGGAGATTCTCGAGGAGGTACGATCTGCCCGTGCCGATGTGCGGGCTTACCTCGCAAATCAGATCACGGAGCTGCAGAAGATCCCCGACTTCCTGACGATGGTGGCAGCAATGTTGCGCCCCGACCGGGCAAGCCAAGCTCGCGCGGAGACAGTTGTACTTCCACGTCTCCACGCAGTTGCGGGCGCTGCGTTACCACACTCGTCCACGCGCGATTGACGACCTGTCGTCGGTTGCGAATCGGGGATTTGGCGAGTTGGCTGCGTTTGGGGACTTGACAGCAAGAGTGGGGCGTGGTACGTTCTCGTCGTTGTTGGCCACCCCCTGGTGGTCGATCCAAGACATAAGACCGGGTTTGGGTCAACCGACCTGTGGTTGACTCGACGCGCGAGCAGGGATTGATTGGGAGAGGGCCTGGGTCGTGAAGCGCTATGAGGGAGTTGGTTGAGCGTGGTTTCTAGAGGGAGAAACGTGATAGGGGTCGTTGCACCTCACGCGATGGGTGATGCTAGATGCGCCAGCTTGGCGCTGTCGCATCTCTCTCTCTCTCTCTCTCTCTTGCCTTTAGGGGACCTGGGGCAAGGCGCGCTGATCGCCCGGTCCTAACGGGCCTGCCTTCCCACCCCGCGCGGGGTGGGATTGGCCTGCTCCGCGAGAGCGCCACGCGCGTCGCGCTTTGCGCCGTGCAGAGACTGAGGGTCGCGTGATGTCCGCGAGTGCGGCGGCGCGGCGCGGTGTCAAGGGTGCGAGTCCGCCTGCGCGGTCCGTGGGCAGTCGGGCGCGGGATCGATCGCAGACTGGTCAGCACGAGCGTTTTGTGGAGATCCAGCGTGCGCGGCTTTTGGCGGCGGCGGTGCGGGCGGTGGACGAGCTTGGGTACCCGGACACCTCCGTGGCGGATATCACCTCGCGGGCGCGGGTCTCGCGGCGTACGTTCTATGAGCTGTTCGCCGACCGTGAAGAGTGTCTGGCGACGGTGGTCGAGGACATCCTCGGCCTGGTGGTCGCGGAGCTTGCCGCGGCGGGCCTGGAGGGTTTGGCGTGGCGTGAGCGTGTGCGCGGAGGGCTACTGGCGATTCTGGGGTTCTTAGATCGTGAGCCGGTGTTGGCGCGGGTGTTGGTGGTGCAGGCATTGCGTGGTGGCCCGCGGGTGCTGGAGCGTCGCGAAGCAATCCTTGCGCAACTAGCAAGCGTGGTGGACGAGGGTCGTCTGTTGAGTGTGCGCGCGGAACGGTGCACACCGCTGACCGCGGAGGGTCTGGTAGGGGCGGCTTTCTCGATCGTGTACGCGCGGTTGTTGAAAGATGAGCGCCGTCCGTTGACGAGCCTGGTGGGCGAGTTGATGGGGATGATCGTGCTGCCCTACCAGGGTGCCACGGCGGCGCGGCGTGAGCAGGTGCGCCCTGCGCCGGCTCCCTCCACGCGCTCTGTGCGTGTGCGGCGTGAATCCGTGGTGGGTGTGGGTGACCCGTTGGGTGGTGTGGCGATGCGGTTGACGTATCGCACGGCGCGGGTGCTGGAAGGGATCGTGGAGCACCCGGGGTCCAGCAACCGTCAGGCGGGGGAGCGCGCGGGGATCTCCGACCCGGGGCAGGTCTCGAAGCTGTTGGCGCGCCTTGAGCGTTTGGGCTTGCTTGCGAATACGGAGTCGGGGCGTGTGAAGGGGGAGCCGAATGCGTGGTCGTTGACCGCGAAGGGGGAGATGGTCGCGGGGAGCATCCGGATGCATGCCCCCGTTGATGATGAGTCTTGTGCCGGTGCGCCGTTGGGCGTGTCGTTGTTTACCGATCGAGGGGTTCTCCCCTCTGCTCTTGAGGAGGAGATGGTTCGATGATCGCTCGTAGGTTGACGCCGGCTGGCTTGGTTTCGCTGTGCCTGACGGTGGGGCTGCTGTTGTTCGGGAGTGCTGCGGCGTTGGCGGCGGGGGCGCCGGTGATCGAAGGGGAGTCCTTCTCGGGCGTCGGCTCCTCCAATGCGACGCTGAACGCGCAGATCGACCCCAACGGCTCCACGACAAGTTATTACTATGAATACGGTCCGACCGGAGCGTACGGGTCGCGCACACCAGAAGTATCGCTCGGTGAAGGCGAAAGCGCACTGTCGGCCTCGGCGCACGTGGAAGGCTTGGCTGCGAACAGCGAATATCACTTCCGAGTTGTAGCGGTCAGCGAGGCGGGCACCGAACCCGGTGCCGATACGACATTCCATACGCTGCCCTCCAGCCTGCTTGGGTTGCCGGATGGTCGGGTGTATGAAATGGTGAGCTCGTTCGGGAGCGCACAGAACGGAACCGCGCAGGTGTACACGCCCAGTGTGTACGGCATCACATTGGCCTTGGCCGAAGGTATCGCCACGACGCGGCCGTTTCAGGTGGCTGCCAATGGTGAAGCCGCGGTGTATGCGGGCGACCCGTCGAGCGGCGGTACGGGTCAGGGTGGGGAGCACTCGGGTAACGAGTATTTGGCGACGCGGCTCGCCGGTGGTGGGTGGCGGCAGGTGAACATCCAGCCCCATGGGAGGTACAGCGTAAGGTATCAGGCGTTTTCGAGTGACCTTACTAGCGGGGTCCTTACGGCGGCCTCAGGTGAGCTAGATTTTGAAGATGGGCAGTCGCCGCTGTCGCCCGAAGCACCTGGCGACGGCTACACGGATCTCTTCCAGCACACTTTCGCCGGTGAAGCATATGAACCTTTTTTCACCGATGATGTGACGATCCATCGGCCCGTCGGGGGGCTGGAAGTAGTTTATGCTGGCGCGTCGGTCGATCCCAGTGAGCAGTTGTTTGAGGTGAACGATGCGTTGACCGAAAACGCCAGTGAAATCACGGAACCCAATTTTGAAGGCAATCTCTATGTTTCGGTTGGTGGGCATTTGAGTCTGGTGAACGTGCTCCCTGACGGCTCCTCTGACCCACATGTGACCTTTGGCTCCTTGGCCGGCGATGGCTACCCTTTTCAGGGCGAAAGCGATCTCAGTCATGTGATTGCAACGGATGGGTCGCGGGTCTTCTGGACAGATATGGCGACGAACGGCCTGTATGTGCGTGAGAACCCGACGTCCAGCGACGCGAAGACGGTCGAGATTTCGGCCGGAGGGCATTTCTGGACGGCGAGTGCGGACGGGTCGAAGGTGTTCTACACCAATGGCGACCTGTATGAGTACGAAGTCGAAAATGGCCGGACGACCGATTTGACGCCTGGTGTCGAAGTGGTGGGTGTGGTCGGCGCGAGCGAAGATGGGGAATATCTTTACTACGTCGATAGCAGCGACAACCTCTACCTGTGGCACGCGGGCGCCTCGACATTGGTCGCCGCTAACCTTCCGTCCGAAGATGGCGGGAAT
Source organism: uncultured Solirubrobacterales bacterium (assembly GCA_963844585.1). Classification (GTDB taxonomy): domain Bacteria; phylum Actinomycetota; class Thermoleophilia; order Solirubrobacterales; family Solirubrobacteraceae; genus Palsa-744. The sequence continues at coordinate 220,977 of CAWJOV010000005.1, forward strand.
GGAATATTCCCGATACCGCCTTACGTCGGGACCCGAGACGAACCCGAAGCCGGGGATTGGGCGGGGCAGATTGGGCTGCGGACGTCGGAGGTGACGCCGGACGGGAGGGCTGTGGTGTTCATGTCGAGGCAGAGCCTGCCCGTCGTGGGTTACCCGCATGGTTATTCGAACGAGGGGCTGGAGGAGGTATATCTGTATGAGGCCGAAGGCGGCGACCTGTTCTGCATCTCATGCGGTCGCAGCGGGGAAGCACCACTATCGAATGCGTACGGTGCGGCCGCGTTTCTGCCGGTCAGCTGGATGAAGACCGAGCAGCCGCAGGTGATCTCCGACGATGGGAGCAGGGTGTTCTTCAATAGCGCCGAGCCCCTTGTGTCGCAGGATACGAATGGGAAGCTCGACGTATATGAGTGGGAGAGCGACGGTGCGGGCAGCTGCCGCGAAAGTGAGGGGTGCGTGTACCTGCTCTCGGGTGGCACGAGCTCGTCTGCTTCGTGGTTCCTGGGGTCGAGTGCGAGCGGTGATGATGCGTTTGTGATCTCCCGCGCGGACCTGACGGGGACCGCTGGGTATGAAGGGTTTGCTGTTTATGACACGCGGGTCGATGGTGTGCAGCCGGTCGCCTCGCCGGTGTGTACGGGCTCGGGTTGTCAGGGTGTGCCGCCGGCGGCACCAATCTTCGCGACCCCGGCGAGCGTGACGTTCGCCGGGGTCGGGAACTTCCCGGCGCCTAGCACGGCGGCTCCACCGAAGAGCAAATCGAGGTCGAAAGCCAAATCGAAGTCGAAGAGCGTGCGTGCCAGGGAGTTGGCGGGTGCGTTGCGGGCGTGTGAGCGGCGGCGTGGGCGAGCGCGGTCGGTGTGTGTGGCGCGCGCGCGGCAGCGCTACGCGGCGGGGTCGGGCGCTGATAAGTCGTCGCTGCGAATTGGAGGGCGTTAGTTATGCGTATACAGAATTTGGCCTTATTGTTTGGTGTTTGTCTGGTAGGGGTGTTGGCGTGGCCGGTGGCTGCGTGGGCGTCGCCGGGATGGGAGACGTTCACGCGTGTCTCGCCGACGTATCTGCCACCGGGGGGGACGGGGCAGATCGAAGTGCATGTCTATAACACTGGGTCGAGCACGGGTGAAGATCCGAGGATCGTGGATCAGCTGCCGGCCGGTGTGAGTGCGACCAGCGCCGCGGTGTATCTTCGGGCTGGGCTTTACCACGAAGAAGACGGCTTGGGGAACTCAGATGGTGAATGCTCGGGTGTGCAAGTTGTGACGTGTTCCGCGGAAGCGGTGCCCGCGGGCGCGTACGCGATCGTGCGCATCGAGGTGAGGGTTGACGCGGGCGTGAGTGGCGATGCGACTAACCATGCTGTGGTTACGGGGGGCGGTGCGTTGAGTCCGGCGGTGGAGTTGACGCAGGTCAGGTTCAGCGGGGAAGAAGCGCCGTTCGGATTTTCCGGTTTCGACGCGTGGTTGACGAACGCGGATGGGACGGCGGATACGCAGGCCGGCTCGCATCCGTACGAGATGACAATCGCGTACGCGGTGAACGGCAGAGGGCGGGGTGCCTTCGAAGAAGTTCCCACGGGTGGCGAGACGCAGCAGGTGGTTGTCAATCTACCGTCGGGGATCGTGGGGGATCCGACTGCGACGCCGCGCTGCTCGCGCCGGCAGTTCGACAGCGAAGCCGCCGAGGCGGAACCGCATGAATTGGAACCGTCGTGTCCGGCGTCGACGCAGGTCGGTGTGGATGAATCGATCGTGCAGGGACTCTATGTTTCGTTCAAGGTATACAACCTGGTGCCGCCACCGGGTATCGCGGCGCAGTTCGGGTTCGATTTTGAGGGCACGGACGTGTTCTTGAATGCGGGGGTGCGGTCTGGTGGGCCGACGTCGCTCGACTCGGACTACGGGATCAGCGTGCATGCGCTCATCCCGCAGAAAGCGGTGATGTTCAACACGACGACGATCTGGGGTGTGCCGAGCGAAGAAAGCCACAACGTGCAGCGCGAAGCGTCTTCGACGGGTGGGTCGGTGCCGTTGTTGACGCTGCCGACGTCCTGTGAAGGTCCGCAGGAATTCTCGATCGAAGCACTGGATGCGTGGCAGTACGCGAACCTGCACTCGCACGCGTCGGTGCTGACGCACGACAGCACCGGTACGCCGGTTGGGTTCACGGGCTGTAGCGATCTGGGGTTCGACCCGTCGTTGAGCGTCGCACCGGATACGAGCGCGGCGGATACCCCAGCTGGATTGACGACTGAAATCAAAGTTCCCCAGGAAGGCTTGGAGACCTTGCACGGGATCGCGACATCCAACCAGAGAGACGCAACCGTCGTGCTGCCAGAAGGCCTGGTCCTGAACCCCGGGCGGGCATCCGGGCTGGTGGCGTGTCCGGTCGATGAAGATGGTGTGGGTCAGGAAGGTCCGCCGCGGTGCCCGGCGGCCTCGCAGGTCGGGACAGCGACGGTCTTGACCCCGCTGCTCTCCGAACCGCTGGAAGGCAAGGTGTACGTCGTGGAATCCCAGCCGCCGGACGTGAAACTGCTGATCGCGCTCGCCGGGCAGGGCATCGAAGTCAAGCTGGTCGGCGACGTGCATCTGAACACCAGCACGGGGCAGTTGACGACGGTGTTCAAGGAAACCCCTGAGGTTCCGTTCACGAGCTTCAAACTTGCGTTCAGCGGGGGGTCGCAGGCAGCACTGGTGACCCCGCCAGGGTGTGGGCTGTTCACGAGCACCTCGGACTTCACGCCGTGGAGCTCCCCGGCGGTCGAAGACGTGTTCTCCCCGAGCACCTTCCAGATCGCGACCGGCACCAATGGTGCGCCGTGCGAGTCGCCGTTGCCGTTCACGCCGACGATGATCGCGGGTGCGACGACTGATCAGGCGGGTGGGTATACGGCGTTCTCGCTGTTGCTGTCGCGGGCGGATGATCAGCAGCGGATCTCCAAACTGCAGTTCAAGACCCCGAAGGGCCTGCTCGGGATGATCAGCCACGTCCAGCTCTGCGAAGAACCCCAAGCCGCCAAAGGCGAATGCCCAGCGGGGTCGCAGATTGGGCATACGATCGTGGGTGCTGGTGCTGGCCCTGATCCGTTGTATGTGCCGGAGGAAGGCAAGCCGGAAGCCCCGATCTACATCTCGGGCCCGTACGAGGGTGCCCCGTATGGGTTGGTGATCTCGGTCCCAGTGATCGCCGGCCCATTCAACCTGGGGACGACGGTCGTGCGGGGCAAGATCGAAGTTGACCCGCAGACTTCGCAGTTGACGATCACGACGGATCCGTTGCCGGTGGTCTTGGATGGGGTGCCGGTGGATATGCGGACGATCAATGCGGTGATCGACCGCAAGGAATTCATGTTCAACCCCACCAACTGCAACCCACAAGCCTTCTCAGGCACCGCAACCAGCACAGAAGGAACAAACGCCGTGTTGTCCAGCTCATTCCAGGTCGGCTCCTGCCGCAGCTTGACATTCAAGCCGGGGTTCAAGGTCTCGACCTCGGCGAGGACGTCACGGACGCAGGGCGCGAGCCTAGACGTGAAGATGACCTTGCCCGACGAAGGCGGGTTGAGCAGTACCGCGAACGTGCAGCGGGTCAAGGTGTCGCTACCGAAACAGTTGCCGACGCCGTTGAAAACACTCCAGAAGGCGTGTTTGGAAAAGACGTTCGCGGAAAACCCCAAGAACTGCCCTGTCGCCTCGCGGGTCGGGACGGTTAACCCGGAGCGTGCAGTAATGACCGCGCCCCCGGGTTGAGCGGGGGCGCGGAACGTCCGGTTGAGTAGGGATCCTTGGGCTTGTCGAAGGTCCTTGATCCCGAGCTTGGAGGTCACCTTGAAGGTGATGCGTGATGGACGCCCGGTAACCGTAGAAGTCACGTCGGACGGAGCGGGTTTGGTTTCGCATGCGGGCAGTGCGCTGGTCGCTCAAATAGCCGACATGCTCGGGTTGACGAGGGCGCTGTCGTTGGGGCTGGCCGGGATCAAGCAGCGCCGTCGCGGCCATGATCCGGGCAGGGTGGTTCGTGATCTCGCGGTGATGCTGGTCGATGGTGGCGAGTGTGTCTCGGATCTCGGCGTGGTCCGCGAGCAGGACGCGTTGTTCGGGGTGGTGGCGTCTGACTCGACAGCGTTTCGGATGATCGACCGGATCGCTTCAACACCGGGGCTGCTGGATGCCCTGCGTGTCGCGCACGCGCAGGCACGCGAGCGGTTCTGGGAGATGCATGGGGCGCCTGAGCGGTTGACGCTCGATATCGACGCGACGCTGATCACAGCGCATTCGGAGAAGGAGAAGGCGGCCGGGACATACAAGGGCGGCTACGGGTTTCACCCGCTGCAGGTCTACCTGGATGAGACACGCGAGGCGCTCGGCGGTCTTCTGCGCCCCGGGAACGCCGGCTCCAACACCGCCGATGACCATGTCGCGGCGCTGGACTTGGCGCTGGCGCAGATCCCCACCCGGTACGTCGAGGCTCTGGATATCTTGGTGCGCGCGGACACGGCCGGTGCTACGCACGGCCTCGTTGACTACTGCCGCGAGGCACGGATGCGGTTCTCGATCGGCTACGAGCTGACCGAGAAGGTTCGTGGCGCGATCCTCACGATCCCCAAGGACGCGTGGGTCCCGGCGCTCGACCAGGACGGGTCGGCCCGCAAGAACGGCGAGGTCACAGAGATCACCGGCATGGTCGATCTGTCGGCGTGGCCCGAGGGCTCCAGGCTGGTCGTTCGCAGAGAGCGCCCGCACCCCGGAGCACAAATGTCGTTCACCGACGACGACGGGTACCGCTTCCAAGCGATCCTCACCGACCAGGCCGACACCGACATCGCCGTCTTGGAGTGCCGCCACCGCCAGCACGCCCACGTCGAGGACCGCATCCGTGACGACAAGGACACCGGCCTATCCAAGTTCCCGTTCAAAGAGTTCGCGCTCAACGAGGTATGGCTGGAGATCGTGATGCTCGCGCACGACCTGATCGTCTGGACACAAGCACTCCTCCTCGACGGGGCGCTCGCCAAGGCCGAGCCCAAGCGACTGCGCTACCAACTGCTGCACGTCGCTGGGCGGCTCGCGTTCTCCGGCCGCCGCGCGAAGCTCCACCTCCAGGACACATGGCCGTGGACGGCCGAGCTCCTCGCCGCGTTTCAGAAGCTCAAAACGCTTCACACCGCGAGCGGCTGACAGCAGCCACCAGCGACCCCGCCACCACCCAGCAGACCACTCGGCCACCGGCCGTAATCACCCTGCCCCGAAACGGGCCGAGCGCACACCCCGCTCCCGCTCGAACACCCACAAACAACGCCACCCAGCCCGATCGCCGACCAACAAGCCACCGACCCGCCAAAACAGCCACGCGCAGTCACCCTCACGCGCTTATTGCACGTTCCGAGTTAAGGTCTCAACCCCGGTCCTCCCGGGAGGCCTTACGGGCACTGCGTACTTCGTCTCGCATGGTGGCGCGAAGTACCCGGAACTGATCATGGTCCTCGTTGGTCAGAATGGCGTGACGGTGCAGGTGCATGGGGAAACGCAGATCAGCAAAGCGGGGATCACGACCGCGACGTTCGCGACGGTGCCTGATGTGCCGTTCTCGAGCTTCGAACTGACGTTGCCGCAGCGGGAATTCCCGGCGTTGACCGCGAACGGGAACCTCTGCAAGGGCACGCTTTTGATGCCGACCGAACTGGTCGGCCAGAACGGCCTGGTGATCCAGCAGAGCACCAAGATCGCCGTCACCGGATGCCCGAAGACGAAGAAGGTGGGTCATAAGGCGAAGCACGAGGCCAAGAAGAAGGCCAAGGGCGGGAGGAAGCAGAAGCGGTAAACGCGCCCAGTGCGGCCGGCTTGTGGGCATGGACGCCCCGAGCCCTACACCAGCGCCCCGGGCACTAAGGGCCTATCCCGGTTGGGTGGCGGCGTGGGTCGCGAGCTGTGCCTTCTTGAACGCGATCAGGCCGCTGGCGAGTTGTAGGAGGGCGAGGTGGTTCTCCTCCTTCTTGGACCAGCGGATAAGGATCCCGCGGTTGCGGTTCATCCAGGAGTGGGTCGCCTCGACGACCCAGCGTCGTGCTCGCCAGCCGGGCGTGCGAACCTTTTCGGCGATCTCGTCGCCACGCGTGCGGATGTGAGGCGTGTAACCGTGCTTGACCGCGAGATCACGCACCGGCGGGGAGTCAAAGCCCTTGTCGAGGCACAGCCCCTGCGGGCACTCCGCGGTCGGCTCAGGGCGCTCGATCGGAATGCTTTGCAGGGTCGGCTCTAGCAGCTTCTGGTCGTGGCGGTTCGCACCGTCGTGCGCCAACCCAATCGGGACCCCCGCTCCCTCGCTGAGAACCTCACGCTTCGCCCCCCCTTGGCTCTATCAGTGGGATTTGGCCCCGTCTTTCCTCCGCCCAGCGGTGCCTTGGTCATCGCGCCGTCGGCTGCCAGCCATGCCCAATCGATCCCGACAACCTTGTCGTACTCCAACAGTCCCTGACGCCAGATCTCAGCAAACACACCGGCCTGCTCCCATTCCTGAAAACGCCGGTGCGCAGAACTCGAGGAGCACACCCCTGTAGCGTTCAAAGCGTTCCACTGCATCCCCGTCCTGAGCACCAACAAGATTGCGTCCATCGCGCCCCGATCGGGCACCCTCGAGCGATGCGTACCCAACGGGTGAAACGGCGGTGGCGGCAGCAACGGCTCGATCCGCTCCCACAACCAGTCCGGCATCCGCCAACCATCATCCTTACTGACCATGTAGCCCATCACAGACCTCCTGATCGAATGGCACAAGACCAGCCGATCAAAAGTTCAACGCAGCGCTACATAATCCTTCCGGGATAGGCCCTAAGCCTGGATCCACCGATGGGGTGGGCGGGTGAGGTGGGTTGAGCGGGGTCGCGTGGCTTGGGGTGTCTCGGAGTGGTTTTGCTTGGGTTTTGGGGGAGTCGAGTGTCGGTGTTCCCGCGGGGACGCGTCCCGGGTCACTGTTTTTGGGCAGGGGCCGGCGCCGTGGTGGGTGGTGAGGCTGGGTTGGTGATGGTGGTGAGCAGCAGGCGGGTCAGGTGCGGGCGGGGAGCGCGCGGATCGCGTCCAGGATGGTGGTGAAGTCGTTCTGCCAGGGCCAGCGCGCGGGCATCCGGAGTGTCCATTGGCGACTGGTGCGGGTCAACCGGGCGGGGATCTGAAGTAGCTGGCGGCGGCGGGCACGGGCAGTCTGGACCGGACGGGCGGGGAGAGCGATCTGGGTTGCCCAACGTCCGAGGTTGTGCGCTAGGGCGGCGATCACGGTCCATGCGCTGTTCGCCGCGAACTGGCCGGAGGGGAAGTGTGCGAGGGCTTGGTCTTTGAGGTCGCGGATCACAAGCTCGATCGTGGCATGGTCGCGATGATCGATATCGGCCACGAGCGTCGGCACGGTGCGGTTGGTCGCAAACGCGTGGTGGCGCCAATCGGGGAACAGCTCGGCTTGAGCGCCGAGGAGGCGGGTGCGCCTGACGATCAGCCGCCAGTCCCCGAGCTTGGTCTCGGCGATCTGCGCCTGTCCGGTGTCGGGGTAGTCCTCGACGGTGACCCAGTCGGTCTCGGGGATCTGGTCGATCAACGCCCGTATCGCCTTTGACTGCTTGACGCCGACCGAGAACTCGACCCCGCGCCGGTCGAGATCCTTGAACTGCTTGTGGTTCTCAAACCCAGAGTCTGCGCGGATCACGATCAGCCCGGTGTGGCCGGCGCGACGCACGCGGGCCAGGAGCTCATCGACGAACCGGTTGCTCCCGCGCTGGGTGTTCGCCTTCCCCTTGCGGTTGCGGATGTGCAGCACCTCGCCGGTGTCAGTCCGGACCGCAAGGATCGGGTGATACCCGAGCTGGCGGGTATACCCGTATGACGCGCCCTGCTTCTGATCGCCGTGGACCTCGCCGATGAAGCTGTCGATGTCGATCACCAACGGCAGCTCTCGCGGTCCCGCGCCTGTCTCCCACGCCCGTGCGAGCGACTGCTCCAGGACCCGGTCGAGCTGGCGGACATGCCCGAACGTGAACGCCCGCAAAAACGTCCCCAGTGTCGAGGGAGCCATCACCCTGTGACCGAGGATCAGCCCCGTTGAACCGGCCCTGAGCACGTTCATGCCATCGATGCTGTCCGCCCCGGCCAGCATCCCGTGCACCAACGACATCACCTTCTGGCCAGGCAGCGCCGCACCCGGCGCTTGGGAGTCAAGCCACACCGACTCGTTCACCAGCTCCTCGATCCCGAGACGCTCCGCGAGCGTCGCCGTCACCAGCAGCCCGGCGCCGTTGACCAGGCGCTGCTCATCGAACTGCACCCTCACCGAGTCAAGGCTCGCCGGCCCAGCCGGAACGTCCGCCGCGTCATGCACCATATGAGTGACCTCCTGTTGCAGGCCCGCCGTCGCCCGACACGACAGCTTTCTGCCTGCTCAGGAGGTCATTTAAGATTCACGCCCGGACGGAACCAACGGTACTACGCGGTGGATCCAGGCTAAGGCAGTGCCGCGCGGCCGAGGTGCCTGTGCGGCGCGAGCGTGACCACGGCGGCGCTGCTGGGGGCGAGCTGGAGCGACAGCGAGCCCGCGCGGCCGTGGACCGCGGGCAGCGCGCTTGGGGTGGTCCACGTGCCGTCTGCGGCTACCGCTCGGCCGCCGAGGCGGGTGCCCGTGGTGGCGGCCGGCGAGGGGGCCGTCAGGCGCAGGATGCTGCCTCCCGCGAGCGCGCGGGGGACGCGCAGGTGCACCGCGAGCGGCTGGGAGCCGGGCGGGTCGTAGTCGACCAGCACGAGGCTGACCTTGCCGTCGGGGGCGTCCATTGCGCTGGCGCTCAGCTCGCCCGGGGTGGTGTCAACGGTGGTCGTGGCGAGGGGCCGGCTGGCTGGGTGGGCTCCCATGAAGGCGTGCGTGGCAAGCAGCGCGTACCACTCCGGATCCGGCTGCAGCTCGCCCGCGTTCAGCGCGCCTTCGCCGTGGGCCGCGAGGGGGCTGTAGGTAAGGGGCTGGTCGATCAGGTCGTGGAAGTTCACGCCCGCCACGCCCGCGGTCATCGCGCGGGCGGTGTAGTCGAGCGCCCACAGCGCCGAGGCGAACGCGTTGCTGACGCCGGGCTGGCCTTCGCAGGAGATGTCGTTGGTCTCGTCCATCCGCAGCGGTGTTGCGTAGGTGCGGGCGAGCGCGAGCATCTTGCTGAGCATCTCGCTCTCTTTGCGGCGCACGTTGGGGCTCAGCAGTTCGGAGATCGTGGGGTGCTCGCCGCAGCTGCTGAGCGGGTAGTAGTGGTCGGTGAGCAGCTGCGGGTGGATGGTCTCTGCCTCGTCGCGCACCCAGGTGAGGCCCTGCGTGCCGGTCGAGGGGTCTGGGCCGGCGATCGGCGTGCCGGGGGCGGCGGCCTCGATCGCCGCTCGGTAGGCCTCGGCTTGGGGGAGATACGCCTTCACCCCGGTGCCCGGGGGGCGTAAGTGCTTGAGGGGGAAGAGGTCGGGCTCGTTGCCGATCTCGATCCCGGCGAGGTAGGGGCCCAGCTGCGCCTTCGCCGCGGCGGCCTCCTGCGCGGCGGCCTTCGGTTCGTAGTGGCCGAGGTTGACGGTCAGCAGCACCTTCCAGCCGGTTTCCTTCGCGAGCGCCGCCAGCCCCACGAAGTCCTGTTCGTCGATCGCGGTGTTCGCCCAGGCCGGTTTGCTTGCGCCCGCCGGTACCCATGCGGCCTGTTCGTCGGCGCTGATCCCGCCGAAGCGGATCACGCCCGGGCCGAGCGAGCGCAGCAGCGCCGCGAAGTCGCCTTTGCCCGCGTAGGTGGCGATCGTCGGCAGGCTGCGCACCTCGAAGGAGAGGCCCATGAAGTCCGTGGGCACGGCCGGGCCCGTGGGACGGCTCCCGATGCGCACGCTCACCGGCCGGCCGCGCGGTGGGGGCGTCGCCAGCAGCTTTGGTTCTGTTGCGGGGCTGGAGCTTGCGGGGGGATCGCCGCCCGGACTCGCAGGCGGATCGGCGCTCGCGCTGCCCGGGCTCGCCGGTGGGACGGCACTCGCGCCGGCGTGCGGGTCCGCCGCCGCGTTTGCGGCGTTGGGGGCGCGGTTGGTGGAGGTGGAGTTGGTGGCCACCGCCACCGCAACCACCGCGAGCACGACCAGGACCGCCACCGCGATCGGCAGCCTGGATCTCAGGGTGGTGGGCACGCGCATTGGAGCATTCCTCCGGTGGCCGTGGCGCGTGGGTCCGCGCGATCCACGACGATAAGGACTGTGCCACACCTCCCCGAGCGCCTTCAACCGATCTCTCTACGCGCCCGGTGGTGCAGGCCAGCCCGGCAGGATGCGACGCCAGCAGCCCCCGCCGTTGGTGCGCCGGGCGTATGGTCGCGCACGCCAGCCGCGCCGGCGCCGCGGTGCGTGCCCACCCCTTTCCCACCCCCTTTGATCGCGCTCGCGCTGCTGCTGGCCGGGATCCTCGCGCTCGCGGGGTGTGGAGGGACTGCCCAGCCGCTCGGCGCGGCGCCGCGCAGCGTGCGGGTGCCTGGCTGTCCCGGGGCCGTTGGCGCGGTCTGTCCTTACACGCGCGTGGCCTCGATCGGCAGGCGCGGGGCGGGGGTGCTGCGCTGTCCCGAGGCGCTCGCGTTCGCGCCCGACGGCGATCTCTACGTCGCCGACCAGTTCTCCCACGTCGTGCAGCGCTTTTCGCCCAGCGGGCGCTTTCTCGGGCAGTGGGGCTCTTACGGCTCGGGGCCGGGGCAGCTCGGCGCCGTCGATGGGCTCGCGGTCGATGGCCGGGGCGAGGTGTACGTGCTCGACTCCACGCACGACCGGATCGAGCGCTTCACGGCCTCCGGGCGCCTGCTCGGCGAATGGGGGCGGCCCGGCAGTGCCCTCGGCGAGTTCGACTTCGGCCCCGGCTACGGCCCCGACAAGCCGCCCGGCGGGGGGATCGCCGTGGGCGGGGGGTATGTCTACGTCTCCGACTCCGCCGCCAACCGGATCGTCCGCTTCGACCTCGACGGCTCCCACCCTGTGCTGTGGGGGCGGCCGGGCAGCGGGCCCGGCGAGTTCTCCTTCCCGCGCGGACTGGCGGTCGCGGGGGACGTGGTGTACGTCGCCGACGAGGGCAACCACCGCATCCAGGCGCTCTCGCCGTCGGGGCGCCCGCTGTACTCGGAGGGGACCTTCGGCAAGGAACCCGGCCAGTTCGTCAACCCGTTCGGGGTGGCCGTCTACGGCGGGCGGGTGTATGCGGTGGACGACAACAACAACCGCATCGTCGTGCTCTCGCGCACGCTGCGCTACCTCGAAGAGTGGAGCGGCGAAGGCTCCTTTCAGCTCAGCTACATCCGCGCCGCCGCCGTCTCCCCCTCGGGGCATGTGTACGTCGCCGACACCGGCGACGAACGGGTTGTCGCATTCACGCCCACGGGGCAGGGCCTGCTGGCGTTCGGCACGCCCGGCATCTCGCCCGGGCAGTTGATCGCGCCGCTGGGGGTGGCCGCCGACGGGGCCGGCGCGTTCGTGGTCGAGACCTACGGCTCGCGCAGCCCGATCTACCAGTTCGGCGCCTCGCTGCGCTACCGCGGCGAGTGGCAGCGGGGCGGGGGCGCCATCGTCGGCAGCCACTGGTTTGGGCCCACCACGGGCGTGGTCGCGCCCGACGGCTCGCTGTGGGTGACCGATCCCCGCAACGGCATCGTCCGTCACCTCAGCTCCAGCGGCGGGTACCTCGGCGCGCTCGGCGATCCTTCGCCGGCACCATCCGGCGGGGATGGTCAAGGGGAAGAGGGGGAGGGGGGGAGCAGTGCCGGGGTCCCCGGCGCGCTGCTCGAACCACTCGGGGTGGCGCTCTCGCCGTCGGGGGCGGTGGTGTATGTCGCCGACACCGGCGCCGGGCGCGTGATGCGCTTCAGCTCCTCCTACCAGCCGTTGGGGCGGCTGGGGTCGGTTGCGTTCGAGCGGCCGGTTGCGGTCGCGGTTGCGCCGAAGGGGGCTGTTTATGTAGCCGACACCGGGCTCGAGCGGGTGTTCGAGCTCAGCCCCTCCGGGGTGCTGCTGGGCTCGTGGGGCGGTCCCGGGCGTGGCCCCGGCCGCTTCGAAGAACCGTCCGGGATCGCGGTCGATTCCGCCGGCCACGTGTTCGTCTCCGATCGGCGCCTCGACCGCGTGCAGAAGTTCTCCGCTCGCGGGCGCTTGCTCGCCGCGTGGGGCGCCCCCGGCGGCGGCCTCGGCCAGCTGTCCAGCCCCAGCGGACTCGCCGTGAGCTGCCGCGGCGCGGTGCTGGTGGCGGATACGGCCAACAACCGCGTCCAGGTCTTCGCCGGCGCCGCCTCGCGGGGCGTTTGCGCGCCCGCCGTGTAAGGGTCCAGCCGAGTTCCGCCCGTCAAGTACGGCAAGGCGTCCGAGGCGGGTACCACCCGTCAAGCGACACCGGCGAAATGCCGATGGTTTGGTTGTGCCCTCCTCGCAGCCCACTCCGCTGGACGGCCCCGCCAGTGGTGGGGACGCGTTTTCCGGCCCCGCCAGTGGTGAGGTCGCGCTTTCGGCGCTGCGCCAGGCGCAGGAGCGCTTCGAGCTGGTCTTCGAGCAGGCGCCGATCGGGATGGCGCTGCTCACCCCCGAGGGCCGCCTCGTGCGCGTCAACCAGTCGCTGCTGGCGATCACCGGCTACTCCAACGACGAGCTGCTCGCCAAAAGCCTCGACGACATCACCTACCCCGACGACATCTCCAGCGATCTCGAGCACGTCCGCCGCCTGCTCGCGGGGGAGATCCGCCACTACGAGATCGAGCGCCGCTACTTCCACGCCCGCGGCCACGTGATCTCGACGATGCTGTCGGTCTCGCTGATGGCCGACCGCGACGGCCGCCCGCAGCACTTCATCGCGCAGATCCAGGACATCACCGAGCGCAAGCTGATCGAGGAGCGCCTGCGCCACCTCGCCGAACACGACTCCTTGACCGGCCTCTTCAACCGCCGCCTGCTCGAGCGCCAGCTCGCGATGCAGGTCGCGCGCTGCCGGCGCTACGGGGAGATCGGGGCGCTGCTGGTGATCGACCTCGACTCCTTCAAGCAGGTCAACGACACCTACGGCCACAAGGTCGGCGACGAACTGCTCGCGGTGATCGCCACCGAGCTGCAGCATCGCCTGCGCGGCACCGACGTCGTTTCGCGCCTCGGCGGCGACGAGTTCGCGGTGCTGCTCCCCGGCACCACCGTCGAGGACGCGCGCAAAGTCGCCTCGATCCTCGGCGAGGCGATCGCCTCCTGCAGCGTCGCCGTGGAGGGCGTGGAGCGCATCTCGGTCAACGCCTCGGTCGGGGTCGCCGCGCTCGACGCCGACACCCAGGGCGGGGAAGCGGCCCTGATGGAGGCCGATCGGGCGATGTACTCCGCCAAGGGGCCCCGCGTTCGGGCCGTGGATTAGGAAGTAGGCCCCAGGGCGAGGTGTTGTGTTGTTTTTTTCGGCCCCTACCAGGATTGGTGTGCCTGGGAGGAACATGAAATCGGGTCGCCGCCCGCGATGCCGGTTCGGTGTGTCAGCTCACGTGCGCGACGATCACCGGGGTGGTGGTCGGCTGCTGGGTACCTCCGGCCGGCTCCTGGGTAACCATCACCACGCTTGCCCCATTGCCGTCGGGCACCGCCACCGTGGCGGTGCCGGCATTGGTGGGGGCGAACAGGCTATCGGTGGCCCGCGGCAGGGCGTTGCTCCCCGGGCCTTTCACCCACACCTCGTATACGTGCCCGGAGGTGGGCTCGGGGAAGTGCGCGACGGTGAGCCACGTGTGCCCGGCGCTCTGGTGCAGCGCCGCGCTGGCGCCGGCGAGCGTCACGTCCGCGCTCACCACGCGCGCGGCGGAGTCGCTCACCTTGGCCGAGCCGCCGCCGAACGGCGCCGCCAGGCCGCCGATCAGCACGCCTGCCGCCAGCGCGCAGGCGCCGGCAAGCGCCAGCGCGGGGCGTAGGGCGAATCGCCGCCCGCGGGCCGGTCGGGAGCGTGCCGTCGAGCGTGCCGCCCCCGCAGTACCTGTCGCCTGTGTACCCGCCGCCTGTGTATCCGCCGCTCGTGTATCCGCCGCTCGTGTATCCGCCTCGCGGCGCACGATCGCCATCACATCGCGCTTGGTCCTTGCCGGCGCCGGCACCTGCGGGACGGCGGTGGCGAGATAGTCGGCCGCGGGCGCCAGCGCGGCGAGGTCGTCGCCGCACAGCGCGCACGAGCGGGCGTGCTCGAGGAACTCTGCCCTGCGGCGCTCATCCAGCAGGCCCAGCAGGTAGACGGCGGCGTCGCCGCAGCAGTGCTCGGCGGGGCCCGGCGAGTCGTGCCCGTCGCTCATAGCGGCATCGCCTCCTCGGCCGCCAGGGTGAGACGCAGCTTGGCGAGTCCCAGGCGCATCCGGCCCTTCACAGTACCGATCGGCATCTCCAGCATCGAGGCGATCTCGGTGTGGGTGAAGCCTCCGAAGTACGCCAGCTCCAGCACCTGGCGCTGCTCCTTGGGGAGCACCCCCAGGGCGCCCCTCACCTCCGTCGCCCGCTCCCCGTCGATGATCTGCTCCTCGGTGTCCTCTTGACCCGCCACCCGCTCGACAGCGCCCTCGTCGTGTAGCTGATGACGCTCGCGCACGCCCCCGCGACGCAGCGCATCGATCGCGCGGTTGTGCACGATCCGCAGGATCCAGTTGCGCACGCTCCCACGGGCGCGGTCGTAGCGCGCGCCGGTGCGCCACAACGCGATAAACGCCTCCTGCAGCACATCCTCGGCGGTGGCGCGCCTGCCGCAGATGCGGTAGGCAAGCGAGAAGGCGGCGTCGCAGTGGCGGTCGTAGACGACTTCGAAGGCGTTCGCGTCGCCCGTCCGCACGAGCGTCATCAGCTCCTCGTCGGCCAGCTTGTGCAGGCGGGGGGAGCTTCTTGCCTCGGCGAGGAGCCCGCGCGCCCGGGGGATCGGCACCTTCATCCGCGCTCCGCTCCTCTGCACGCTGGCGATCTGTCGTTCATCTCGGTTCCTTCGCACCACCGGGGTTGGCGGATCACCGGCTCGCGGATCAGCGGTCCACGGATCGCCAGTTCACGGGTCAGCGGTCTATGGATCATCGGCCCATGGATCAGCGGTCCATCGATGGCCGGTCCACCGATCACTCGTCACCGTGCCATTGGCTGAGTCGTTCGCACTCCAACCACAACCGCTCGCGCTCGGCGGCGCTCTCCCTGGTCCAGGGCACACGGTGGGTGGGACGCCGCCGCCGGTCGTGCCAGAAGCCGCCCGAGCTACGCGTGGCCTCGGAGGCGGCTCCCAGCCAGAGGATCGTGTCCGCCCCCTGGCGCGGCGTGCGCAGCAGCCGTCTCGTCGCGCTGTGGAAGCGAGGCAGCGAGGACTGCAGGCCGGGGGTGTCCACCCAGCCCGGGTGCATCGCGTGCACAACCACGCCGCTGTCCCGCAGCCGCTGCGCCCACAGCTCGGCGAGGATCACCTGGGCGCGCTTGGTGCGGGCGTAGACGCGCGGGCCGTCGAAGTGCCCGCGCGCGCTCTGCAGGTCCTCGACGTCGATCCGCTGGGTGTACATACCGCCCGAGGAGACGTTGACGATGCGCGCGGGCGCGCTCCTTTGCAGCAGCGGGATCAGCAGGTTGGTCAACAGGAACGGCCCGAGCACGTTGGTGGCGAAGGTCAGCTCGATGCCGTTTACGGAGAGCCTGCGCTCGTCCAGCATCGTGCCCGCGTTGTTGACCAGCACATCGAGGCGTGCTTCGTCGGTGAAGTGCGCGGCGAACCGGCGCACGGCCCCGAGGTCGCCGAGGTCGCACAGCTCGACCCGGAGATCGCCGTGGCCATCTGAGGGCGCGAGGCGTGCGAGGTGCGCGAGGATCCCGGCGCGAGCGTGCTCACCGCGCTCCGCGTTGCGAACGAGCAGGCGGACGCGCGCGCCGAGGCGGGCGAAGCCTTCGGCGGCGGCCATGCCGAGCCCCGAGCTCGCGCCGGTGACGAGCACCACCTGGCCGTCCATCCGCGGCAGCTCGCCGGGGTTCCACATGGCGTTGCGGATGCGGTAGCCGGCGCTCGTGTAGCCCACCACGCTGCGGTCGAGGAGCGTGTCGATCGCCGAGCTGCATGCCTGCGGTCCCACGGGTTGAGGATGACGCATGCGTATCCGCTTACCTGTCCTCCAGAGCCAGCGGCGAGTGATCCGCGACCGGGGGTGATGCGAAGCCATAGGTATGAGAATCGCGATCGTCGGTGCAGGGGTCTCTGGGCTGGTGTGCGCGCACATGCTGCACGCCGAGCACGAGCTGGTGCTGTTCGAGGCCGCTGGGCAGCCTGGCGGGCACGCCCACACGGTGCGGGTCGAAACCGATACCGGCGCCTACGATGTGGACACGGGCTTCATCGTCTTCAACGACCGCAACTACCCGAGCTTCGAACGCCTGTTGGACGAGCTCTCGGTGCCCACCCAGGCGTCCCAGATGAGCTTCGGCGTGAGCGACGGCGCCGACTTCGAGTACAACGGCGCCTCGCCCAACGGCATCTTCGCCAACCGCCGCCACCTGATCCAACCCGCTTTTCAGCGGATGCTCGCCGATCTCGTCCGCTTCAACCGGGAGGCCCACGAGCTGCTGCGCGGCGAGGCCAACCCGTCGCTGCGCGAGTGGCTTGCCGCACGGCGCTACTCGCGTGGCTTCGTCGAGCGCCTGATCGTCCCTCAAGCCGCGGCCGTGTGGTCGGCCGATCCGGCGCAGATGTGGTCGTTCCCGGCGCGCTTCTTGATCGAGTTCTTCGACAACCATGGGATGCTCGGGTTCCGCGACCGTCCCCGCTGGCGGACGGTCACCGGCGGCTCACGCAGCTACGTCGAGGCGCTCACGCGGCCCTGGCGCGAGCGGCTACGGCTCTCCGCGCCCGTGACGGGGATTCGTCGCGAGCCGGGGTACGTCACGGTGTCGGTGCGTGGCGAGGCGCCCGAGCGCTTCGACGCGGTCGTGATCGCGACGCACTCCAACCAGGCTCTCGCGCTGCTCGAGGATCCCAGCGAGCGCGAGCGCGAGCTGCTGGGGGCGATCCCGTACCGGCGCAACGAGGCGGTGCTCCACACCGACCGCTCGCTGCTGCCGCGGCGCCGGCGGGCGTGGGCGAGCTGGAACTACCACCTCGACGCCGGTGGGGCAGGCAGCCTCGATGGGGTGGGTGACACCAGCAGGGTGGGCGCCGGTTGGGCGGGTGATGCGGAGGGGGCAGGTGAGGCGGCGGGCTGCACGGTGACCTACTACATGAACCGCTTGCAATCGCTCCGCGCCGACCGTGAGCTATGCGTCACGCTCAACCGCACCGCCGCGATCGACCCACGCCAGATCATCCGCACGATCCAGTACGAGCATCCCGTCTACACGCCAGCGGGCATCGCCGCGCAGGCGCGCCATCGCGAGATCAGCGGGGGCGGCAATCGTACCCACTACTGCGGTGCCTACTGGGGCTGGGGCTTTCACGAGGACGGGGTCAAAAGCGCGTTGCGAGTGGTGAGCGAGATGGGTGCGCGACGGGCGCAAATGGTGGGTGTATGAGCGTCACCGGTATGACGGCCAGCGGTATCACCGCCGGCGGTGCAGCCGCCGATGGTGCAGCCGCCGGCGGGATGACAGCCGGCGCTATGCGGGCCGGCGTCACGGCCAGCGCGATCTACGAGGGCACGATCCGCCACCGGCGCTTTGCGGTGCGCCCCCACGAGTTCAGCCACCGCCTGTCGCTGATGTACCTTGACCTGGAGGAGTTGGACGGCCTGCTCGGTGGCCGGTTCGCCGCCCCCCGGGGCCTCGTGCGCTTCCGTCGTGCCGACTACCTGGGCGATCCCTCGGTCGCGCTCGCCGACGCCGTCCGCATGCGGGTCGAGCAGCAGACCGGCAGCGCGCCCACCGGCCCGATCCGTCTGCTTACCCAGCTGCGCACGTTCGGGCACTGCTTCAACCCGGTGAGCTTCTACTACTGCTTCACCCCCGAGGAACGACTCGACGCGGTCGTGGCGGAGGTAACCAGCACGCCGTGGGGCGAGCGCCACGCCTACGTGCTGGCTCGCGCCGGCGAGGGTTCGGTGTTGGCCGACAGCCTCCCGAAGCAGCTGCACGTCTCGCCGTTCATGGGGATGGCGCAGCGCTACCGGTGGCGGGTGAGCGCGCCCGGCGCCACGCTGGCGGTCCACATCGAGAGCCGCGAGCGCAACCGGCGAGCCTTCGACGCGACGCTCGCGCTGCATCGCCTGCCTCTGACCCGCGGCGGCCTGCGCCGTGTCACGGCGAGATACCCGGCGGCGACGCTGCGCGTGCTCGCGCTGATCTACGGCCATGCGCTCGCGTTGAAGCTCAAGGGCGTGCCGCTGCACCCCCGTCCGGAGGCGCTCGCGTGACCACCTCGCAGCGCATCGCGCGGGGAGTCGCGCTCGGCGTGCTCGGACACATGCGCGCGGGCCAGTTGACGATCGTGGAGGACGGGCGGCGGCTGGTGTTGGGTCACGGCAGCCCGCGGGCGACGGTCGAAGTTCGTTCGCCCCGGTGCTGGCCGATGCTGCTGCACGGTAGTCGCGGCATGGCGGAGGCCTACGTGGATGGCCTTTGGGAGTCCCCCGATCTGAGCGCCGTGGTGCGCGTCGCGGCCCGTAACGCCACCGCCCTCGACGAATGGCGCCGGCGGTTGGCGCCGGCACGGGTGCCGCTGCAGGCAGTCCGCGGCATCCGTGCGCGCAACACGCGCGCACGCAGCCGCCGCGCGATCGCCGCTCACTACGACCTCGGCAACGAGCTCTTCGAGGCGATGCTCGACGAGACGATGATGTACTCCTGCGCCTACTTCCCGCGTCCGGCGATGACCCTCGCGCAGGCCTCCACCGCCAAGCTGGAGCTGGTGTGCGACACGCTCGAGCTGGGGCCCGACGACGAGGTGCTCGAGATTGGCACGGGCTGGGGCGGCTTCGCCGTGCACGCAGCCCGCACGCGGGGCTGCCGGGTGACGACCACCACGATCTCGCGCGAGCAATGCGAGTACGCCCGCGCACGCGTACGTGCCGCCGGCGTGGCCAACCTGGTGAGCGTGCTGTGCGAGGACTACCGCGACCTGCGCGGGCGCTATGAGAAGCTCGTCTCGATCGAGATGATCGAGGCCGTCGGGTGGCGCGACTTCGACACCTACTTCGCGCGCTGCTCGGAGCTGCTCGCGGCCACCGGCAGGATGCTGCTGCAGGCGATCGTGATCGACGACCGTGCCTACGCGGTCGAGAAGGCCTCGCCGAGCTTCATCCGCACCCACATCTTCCCCGACGGCTGCTTGCCTTCGCGCGAGGTAATCGCGCGCTGCCTGGAGCGGCACACCGACATGCACGCCGTTGCGGTTAGGGATCTCACGCCGCACTACGCCGAGACGCTCGTACGCTGGCGCGCCAATTTCGAGACCGCCGCCACCCGCCTGCGGAGGCTCGGCTACGACGAGCGCTTCCGGCGGCTGTGGCGTATGTACCTGGCCTACTGCGAGGCCGGTTTCGCCGAGCGGCGCATCGGTGTCGTGCAGATGCATCTAGCCAAGCCGGCCTGGCGCGAATGCGCGGCGCTCGCCGGCACGCGCAGGCTGCCGCTCGCTTTGGCATCTTAGGTGCGCGGCACATGCGGGCTGCCGCTTGCTTTGGCATCTTAGGTGCGCGGCACATGCGGGCTGCCGCTTGCTTTGGCACCGAGGTGCGCGGTGCTCGCCGGCACACGCGGGCTACCGCTGGCCTGGGCGCCGTCGGGGTTAGGGGTTGGCCTCGTAGGGGGATTTGCCTCGGCGTCGCCGGAGGTGGTGGTGCCGCGGCATCGGTCATCATCCCGGGGTGAGCGTTCTCCTCGTCAAGGCGTTGCTGGCGCCCTCATTTGTTGTGGGAGCGTCGGTTGCCGCACGGCGTTTCGGCCCGTGGGTGGGAGGGGTCGTCGGCGGGCTGCCCGTGGTGGCCGGTCCGATTCTGCTGGCCTACGCGCTTGCGCACGGCCGCGTGTTCGCTCAGCACGCGGCCGCGGGAACGCTGCTCGGCCTGCTGTCGTTGACGGCGTTCGTCGTGGTCTACGGCCGTCTTGCCCACCGCGCCCGGTGGTGGATGTGCATGCTCTGCGGGTGGCTTGCGTTTGCCATCGGCACGCTCGCGCTCGACGGAGTCACGGTGCCGGTCGCCCTCGCGCTCTTCCTCGCGTGTGCCGGGTTCGCCGCCGGCCTGCTGTTGCTACCCGCCCCAGCCGGTGACCGTGTGGCGATCGCGCCTGCTCCGGCCTGGGACCTACCGCTCCGCGCTGCCTGCGCCCTGGCGCTGGTGCTTGCCCTCACGACGGCGTCGGGGTGGCTTGGGCCACAGCTCAGCGGCCTGCTCGCGCCGTTCCCCGTGATCACCACGGTGCTGGCCACCTTCACCCACACCCAGCGCGGAGCCGGCGAAGCGGTACGACTCCTACGCGGAATGCTCTCGGGCTTCGTCGGGTTCGCGCTGTTCTGCTTCACGCTCACGATCTCACTCGACGCGTCGGGCGTGGCCGCGGCCTTCGTGTTCGCCACAGCGGCTGCGCTGGTGGTGCAGGCCGCGATGATCTTGCGCGCCCGACTCCTCGCCGCGGAGGCGCGGGCTTGACGGGCTGGGTCGAGTTGCCACATGCCGCGGCGGGGGCGAAGCCGAGGGTCGGCCGGGTGCGCTCGAAGTGCTCTCTCCTCGACCGCTGCATGGCCGCCGCTATACGCCGCTACACGTCTCGGCTGCCGAGCTCTTCGGCCCGCACGAAGAATGCGGTCGGGCGGATACCCATGCTCTTGGCGAGCGCGAGCAGCAGTTCGAAGTCCGGGTCGAGCTGCCCATCTTCCAAAGCCGCGACGCGTGCCGGGGCAACGCCCGAGGCGGCGGCCAGATCGTGGGCGCTGAGGCCGTGCTGCTCGCGCACTTCTCGGATGGCTTTGCCGAGGACGAGGAGATCTGGCTGGTGCTGGTCGGCCATGGACAAAATCCTCGCAAATTGGACGGACGACAAGTGTCTGAATTCACTATACCTTTATATTGCCTAACGATCATCGGTCGGGATGCGTAGGCTGCCGCCGATGCCACGTAAGAGGAAGTCGAAACCGCGCAGCCCAGACCATGCGGCGCTCGGGCAAGCGATCGAGCTTTTCATCGCCGAGAACGCACAGATGACCCAGGAGACCGTCGCGATGGATGGGGGCCTGACCGCCAAACAGGTTGGCGATCTGGTGCGAGGCCAGGGCAACCCGACATACGAGACGATCCTGAAGCTCTGTCAGGGGCTGCACGTCCGCTCCGGCAAGCTGATGGCGCGCGCCGATGAACTGCTGGACAAGCGCTTGAACAGCTAGCAACGACCGTGTTGCGACCGTGCTGGGACCTCCTGGTGGCCTTGCTGCGTTCATGACCGCTTGCGGATGGTCGGGTTCCCCATGAGTGGCAACTCTGAGGAGCGAGGATCGCGGGGTGGCCCCGTCGCCGTTAAGGCGGACGGGGCCACCCACACGTGTATCTGTGTGTGTGGCTGCCTTTCAGTGGGTGAAGAACTCGGCGCCCACGACCGTCGCCATCGTGGCGTAGCCGGCTGTCGTGGGATGGATGTCCGCTTCGGGGCTGGTCGGGTTGTAGGTTCCGCCCGGGCACATGGCCGTGAGCGCGCAGATCGTCGGCAGGTCGATCTGTTCGGAGCCGCCGAGCACGATGTACGGGTTGAACAACGGCTCAGGGTTGGCAAAGCTCGTGTTGGAGACTTTCGCCGCGACGCCCGCCAGGACCGCGTTGAGCGCGGCGGTCGTCTTGTCCCCGCCCGGCGCCGGCAGCACCAGCGGGTACGGGTTGTAGAGGCCGACGAGCAGGATCTGGGCGTTCGGCGCGGCCGCCCTCAGCTGCGCCATGATCGAGTAGACATTGCTCCCGATATGCGCGAACTCGGCTTCGATCTGGGTCGGCGTGCACGTGAATGTCGCCGGGAACCCGCAGGTGCTGGCGAGGAACTGCAGCACGTCGTTGGCCCCGATGTCGAGCGTGATCGGGCTCACGTTCGGGTTTTCTTTGAGGATCGCCAGCGCGTCGGCGAGCTGCGAGCTGTATGGCGCGTAGGAGTGGTGCAGGAACGCGTAGGGAAATGGCGTGCCCGTCGGCCCACCGGCGCAGTAGCCGGCCACGCCGGAGCCGTTGATGAAGGTTTCGGTCGTCTCGCCGGGGCAGCCGTCGTCGATCACCTGCAGCCGGGGATTGAAGATCTTCAGCGCCGTCGCGAAGTCGTCGACGTAGCCTGCATCAAACGTCGAAGGTTCGACATACCCTTTTGTTTCCAGCTCGTGCTTGAACTGCGCCGCGTGGTAGCCGTAGGCGAGCGAGTCGCCGAGGGCGAGATAGGTCTTGCCGATGTTCACCGCGCCGGCTGTCGCGGTGAACGCGAGCGATCCAATCGCGGCGATCAAGCCCACAAGTAGGCGTACTCGGGCAAAGCTTTTGAAGGACATGAAGCACACTCCTCCTTTGCGTGGATGATTTGACGGTGAGGCAGCTCGAACGATTTTCTTTGTCCGCTCGGGCGCATTGCCTCCGCCGCAGCCTACCTGATAGTCCCGTTCATCGGGATCAGTTTGGACAATCGTCTCGTTGGCGCGTCGTGCCACGTGCCGGCGGTCTCTCTGCGCCATAGCTTTCTCACATGAGACCTTTGCCAACGGCGGCGATCGTCAGCGTCGCGATCCCCGGGCTTGCTCAGTTGTGCGTGAGGCGAATCACCGTCTCGGGCGCGGCTCGCATCGCCTCGGTGCCTGCTCGGATTGCTGTCCTTCGCGGACCGTTCGCAGCCGGCGCAGGCGTGTGGATTGCGCGGCGGAGACGAAGATCACGGCGGTCGTGGCCAGCAGCCCGACCGGTTCGCAGCCTGCCCGATAGAGCCTCCAGTAGTCCTGCAGGGAGAGATCGCTCAGCGCCGGCCATGAACTCGCCTCGCGGGCGCGCGAGCGGATCGCGGTGCCCCACACGACGTAGTCGATGGTGTCGTTGCCCCATTCGTGCTCGCCGCGATGCAGGTGGACGCCGACGACGGCGTCCGCGCCAACCTGGTTGGCCTCCTCGGCCAGTCGGTCGAGCGCTCTGCGCCGAGCCTGATCCCACGCGCGCGTGATCGTGTCGAGCTCGCACAATACGGTTTCATGCCAGCGGTACGCTCGCTTCTGGTCGTACCCTGGTTCCATGTAATTGGAGTCCAGATAGCTGTCCCTGAAGGACTTCAGCCGTGGATCGAGTGCCGGAAGGTACTGCCAGCCGACTTTGTAGACGCTTGCCCCCAAAACCTGCACCAGGGGACATTGCCCGATACGGTCGAGCAGCGCGAACTCGTTGACCGACAGCGCACTAGCGAAGAGCGCGCCCTCGCTGGCCAGCCCCTGTAGGCGGCGTTCGGAGGCTGCCGGGATGCCGCCGCCTTCGATGCGCTGCAACGACTCATCGTCCTGAGGTTGGTCGAAGAATGCCACCGATCGATAGTAGGGGCGGGCTCCTGTGTTCTGCTGCTCGGTCTGCCGCAGATGAAGGCGACGACCGGAATCGAACCGGTGTAGACGGCTTTGCAGGCCGCTGCGTAGCCACTCCGCCACGTCGCCGAGATTGCCCTACAAGCGTATCGGGTGGAGCCGAGCATCGAGCGAGCGCCAGGGGCTCGGTTGGGAGCCGATGCATGGTCGGGTCTGCCGTCGCCGGCGGTGCCCTTAGTGCGCGGCTGGCAGGTCGTTATGAACTCCTTCGGGCTCCGTTAGCTGCGCTTTCGCGCATTGTTAGCGGCTGCACAGCAGGTCCCCCGATCATGGTCCCATCCCCACGAACCCGGAGGTGACCCATGAGGCGACTATTTCTACCCATGCTGTTGGCAGGTCTTACCGGAGTCGTTGCCGCGAGCGCGGCGGCGCTGCTCCTTGGAGGGGGGGCGTCGTCGGGCGCGACACCGAAGGCGCGCACGACCACGGCGTCGGTTGGGGTCTCCTCGGCCTCCTCCACGGGTACCCGCCGCGACGTCTCCTCCACGGCGCTGACGGCGACCCAGATCTACGAACGAGATTCGAAGGGGGTCGTCTCGATCAAGGTGGTCACCGCCGAAGGCGAGGACGAGGGCACCGGCATCGTCCTGAACGACAAGGGCCTGATCCTCACCAACGATCACGTGGTCAAGGGCGCAAGGAGCATCACGATCGACGCGAGCGGATCCTCCAACACGACCCGCGGTGCGACGCTCGTGGGCGAAGAAGCCAACAAGGATCTGGCGCTCATCCGGGTCAACCCGTCGGGCCTGGGTCTGAAGCCGCTTGCGCTCGCCGGCTCGAGCTCGGTGCAGGTCGGCGACACCGTGTACGCGATCGGCACGCCGTACGGCCTCGAAGAGACCTTCACCAAAGGCATCGTCTCGGCTCTCAACCGCGAAATCTCGGCCCCCGACGGCGCCAAGATCACGGGCGCGATCCAGACCGACGCGGCACTGAACCCCGGCAACTCAGGTGGGCCGCTGCTGAACGAAGAGGGTGAAGTGATCGGCGTCAACTCGCAGATCGCCAGCGACGCGGCGAGCGTCGAGGGCTCCCAGCCGGGCAGCACCGGCGTCGGCTTCGCGATCGGCTCCGATACCGTGGTCTCGGCGGTACGCACGATCGAAGCCGGTAAGGGCGTCACCTACGCCTCGGCGACTGGGCAGAGCTCCAGCGAAGGTAGCTACGGGACGCAGAGTCCATATGCCGAAGCCGAAAGCAGTGGCTCCGAAGGTCGCGAAGAATCCGGCGAATCCGGTTCCGGTGGCGTGGAAGGCACGGGCGAAGCGGCTTCCGGTGGATACGGGGCGGTCGCCGGTGGGGGAGAACGCGTGGTGATCGTGCCCTGATCCGCGCGAGCGAGGGATTGCCGGCGCCCCTGGATCGAGCGAGCTGGGTGGACTCGATCGACTGCTGCCCGTTGATACGCTTGCAGCCGATCCCGGGCGATTAGCTCAGCTGGGAGAGCGCCGCCTCGACAAGGCGGAGGTCACTGGTTCGAGCCCAGTATCGCCCATAGCAGGAAAGTAGTGATTTGCAGGGTAGTTTGGTTTTCTGGAGCGCTCGTGGTACTTCCGTGGTACTACGAGTTGCTCCAGACTTATCGTCCGAGGTCGGCGTTGCGGCCTCTGCACAGGGTGTGGGTCGCCTTCGGGGACGGTTGCGTGGAGGGGGTTCCGGGGTGCCGGGCGGCTGCGAATGACCGCCGACCCCTTGACGTATCAGAGCCCTACGGCCTAGAGTCGCCTGGCCGTAGGGCCAGGACGACTCGTGTCGCCCGTGGCTCGAATCGAATACTTGTGGCCGGGCGAGTGTTGATCGCACCCGCCCGGCCTGTGGACAACCGAAGAGGACTCCTTCGGATGCCACGGGCGAAACCGTAGCTCTCCCGGCTGCGGGCGTCCAGTCAGGCGTCCTGGCGGGCTTCTTCGGCCGACCGAAGGGAGCCCCCATGACCATCACCATCCCCCCCGAGCTCGTTTCGCTGCTGCGCGACGGGCTCTACTTCGATCTGCACGGTCAACTGGACGAGGCAGGCGCGCTCATCGAACCCCGCGGCCGTGGCGACATCAGCGACGCGGTCGATAGGTGCCTCGCCCGCGCGGAGGGCACGAGGAGGGCGCTCGACGCGGTGGGTTGGGTCGAGCCTGTCGAGGCGACCATTGTGGAGGTCGACGCGCGCGAGCACCATGACGTGCTGCTGCGCGCGCTGCTGACGCGCGTGGAGGTCGAGCACGATGCGGCGGAAGACCGCAACGCGAGCACCGGGGATCGCAAGCGGGCGCGGGAGCGCATGGGGAGCCTTGCGGAACTCATGCTCTGGGTGAAGGAGGCAGGCGTATGAGTGTGAGTGCGCCTGATCCCTATAGCGAACCGGGGCGGTTCTACAGGTACGCGGCGCGGCGCCAGGCGCGGGGGCTGGGCGTGATGCCGCCGCCGCGGGACTATCGCGTCGCGGAGGAGCGGCACCTGGAGATGCTGCGCCTGCGGCTGGTGGAGGGTCTGACGCTGCGCGAGGTCGGCGAGCGGACGGGCGTCACTGGCGGCCAGGTGAAACAACTGCTCGCGGCGTATTTCGGGGTGAGCAGCCGCAAGCCGCAGAGCGCGACGGCCGCGGGCGAGGGCAGGATCAGTGTGCCGCCGGGGTTCGTGGATGTGCTGCTTGAGATCGTTGAATGCGGGCATGGGGCGGGGATTGTGACGGCGCTTCGGGAGTGGCAGGAGCTTGAGCTACGGCTCGTGATCAGGTCCGATGATCCCGAGCAGAGTCATATCGCGCGTCGCAACCTTCGGCGGGTTCGGGCGTTTATGGCCGCCGCTGGTGTGCATGACGAGGGTGTGGTCTCGGTTTTGCCGCCGGTTGAGGCGATGCCGCTGCTGCGCTCGGGGTCGCTGGGCGAGCTGGGCGGGTCGGCGGGCGAGATCCAGGATGCCGCGATCCGCCGCGATCAGCCGTTTCGCTGGGCGTATAGGGAGCCACTGGGGCGCCAGGACGCCACACGCGCGCTGCTTGACGCGATTGGCTGGGATGACGTCGAGAAGCAGCAGCAGCCGGTGAGGGTCTATCTCGATATTCACCGCGACGCGGTGCTGCGCGCCGTTCGCCGCGAGCTCGACAGCCAGACCGGGCGGGTCGAGGACCCCGATACACCGGATGATGCGCGGGGGAGGGCCGAGGCGAGTCGGGCGCTGCTGGAGACGCTACTCGCTGCGATAGGAGGCCAGACGTGACCGTCGAGCAAGACCGCAAGCTGGTCACTCTCGGCCGGGCGATCCGCGAGGCGCGAGAGGATCGCGGGATGACCACGGCCGAGCTTGCCGACGCTGTCAGCGGTGTCGGGCGGGAGCATCTGGAAGCACTGGAAGCCGGACGCCTCACGCCCGACTCCGATCTGCTCCTCGCGTTGGGCGAAGGGCTCGGCATCGACCCTGGGGTGCTCGTAGGTAGCGCCTGCGACTTGGACGCGAGCGCCGTGCGCGCAGCGTTCGGGCGGCGCCTGCGCGACTTGCGCGCGGAGCACGGTTTGTCTCTGGACGACCTCGCCCGGAGGACGGGCATTCATGCGACGGCCATCGGCCGCTTCGAGCGGGGAGGGCGCGAGCCGCGCCTTAGGACGGTCGTGCGTCTCGCTCGCGGGCTGGGCGTGCTGCCGCGAGAGCTGGTGGAAGGGCCAGACGGGGGCGAGGCTTGATGGCCGCGGCGAAGCGCAGGCTCGCATCTCCGAGCTTGACGATCTGCTCGTCCGCGCAGACGAACGGTGGCGGCGTGATGGCGAACGTCCCGGCGGGGGAGGATCTGATCGCCGCTCGCGCTGGGCACTGCCCGAGCAGATGGGCTTCCGACACTCGCGCGAAGGAAAAACGGAGGCGCGAGGACGGTACGCGGGAGATGCTGCCGGTCCTGGTGGTGGAGCACGACCCCGAGATCGGCCGGGCGATCGTCGATCAGCTCGCCGCCGACGGCTACCAGGCGCAGCTCGCGCTCACTGCCCAGCACGCCCGGACCCTCGCGCGTAACCGGCCGCCGGTGCTCGCGCTGCTCGGCGACCTTGAGCACCCATGCGCTGCGCTCGAACTGCTCGTAGAGATTCGGGACGGCGACTCCATTTCCAACACGCTCGCCACCGCCTCAGACCCCTGGCCCGCAGACCTGCCCGTGATCGTGGTCAGCTCCAAGGTTCAAGAATCTGATCTGCTGCGAGCTTTCGACGCGGGGGCCGATGACTTTATCGCGCGTCCCGCGCGCTACCTGGAGCTCAGAGCGCGCCTATGCGCGCTCCTCAGCCGCGCCGAGGGCGCACACAAGGAGAGACGCACCGAGGTGGGTCCGCTCACAATTGATCCCCGCGTCCACGCAGTGACTCTCCACGGGCGTCCTGTGCCGTTGCGCTATATGGAGTACGAGTTGCTGCTGTACCTCGCCAGCGACCCTCAGCGCGTGTTCACCAAGCAGGAGCTGATGTGCGTCGTGTGGAGGTACGCTGCGCCGGGGTGCACCCGCACACTTGACAGCCACGCCAGCCGACTTCGCTGCAAGCTCCGTGCCGCCGATAATGACTCATGGGTGGTCAACGTGCGCGGCGTCGGCTACCGCTTGATATAAGGACTATGCGTTTGATGAAAGTCGCATAGCGCCGGCTCCCTTTTGGATGCTCTGCCCGCAGTGGTTCTCGTGGACTGATCTTACCCCTTCTCGATGCACAAACTCCGAAATCGGCAAGCACTACCGGCCGGTCCTTCTGGGCGTCCGTGTCTGGTGTGGTAGCCGCGTGCGGACAAACGTTCCGGCTGCGATACCAGCCACGATGACCACGCATACCACGAGCGCTAGAAGAAGGCCGCTTGGGTGGAGAAGTGCGGCGATCGTCGCAAGTGCGCCTATGACGGCGACGGCGGCTCCGTATATCTGGAGGTTGGCGAGTGCGTGTGCTTGTTCGTCCTCCATGCGCCATCGTCGGCGGGCGGTGTAGGTTGTGAAATCTCCCTCAAGCTTGGAGAACAGGCGCTCGGTGCCATACTCGGCGCGGAGTAAGTCAATGAGTGTTTGTGGCACGTCGGTCGCGGTGGAGAGCTGTGACCACCACAGCATGTTGCGAAACGCGAGCCATTCATCGAATAGCTGGTCTAGCGACTCGGTCGATGGGTCAAAGCCGAGTTCGGCGAGCCGGCCAGCGAAATGCTCAAGCCGGTCGTGTTGAAGCAGAGCAAAGAGCAGGCTTTCGCTCCAGTAGGAGCGAAAGCTACGCGCATAGCTGCCGTTGAGAGTGTCCGGGCGCGCGGTGAACGCCGCTCCTCGGCCCAGCACGACGGCGTTGACCGCGCCAAGGCTTGCGTATTGTGCCGCTGCCTTTTCTGGGTCGCGCTGCTCGGCCTGCATTCCGTCCTCCACTCGGCGTGAGCCGCGCGCAAGCGCTCGGCGCCATCCGGCCAGGTAGCTCGGGCGATCGACCTCTTCGACTGGTAGCTCCGCTGGCTCCTTGGCAAAGACGATCGTATAAAAGTGGCGCTCCAGTTCCTCATCAGGATCACCGAACAACGCTGTGACTAGTCCTCGCAGCGGTCGTCGATGATCCAGTACATCTTCTCGGGAGCCGCGAATCAGTGTGAATCGCGGCCTGCCCGCTGTCGTGAACGCCTGACGAAGATCGCTGGCCCATTTCAACGTGGCAGTCGCGTCGGAGGCAACATCGGGTTGCAGCGCGAGGTGGATCAGCCCAACGCTGTGAGACGGGTCGAGCGGGATCGTCAGGCGCTCGAGAAGATCGATCCTGGCGCGCCGCACGTTGCCTTGATTCCATCCGAGGTCGAGCGATAGTTCGCTCGGGCAGCACATGCGCCGCTCAGGGCTCGATGAGTGGGGTTGAGCCGGCGGAGGGTAGAGCAAGTGCTGCACGTGGGCGGTGAAGTACGGCTGGCGCTCGGGGACCGGCAGCTGCTTGTGCGGCGAGGCATCCTCCGCTCGGCTGTCTGGAGCGAGGCCATGCTCGCCCGCTCCGTGGATCTCATACCAGCGATGCCAGCGAAGCTCCTCTGCGGCCGGCTTATCGCTTGCGAGCCGGACAACGAGAACGGCGAGGGCATCCCAGTCGAGCGCGGTCGTCATGACGCGCGAAGCCTATTCCATCAGCCGGTCTGTTCTCGCGCACAGCTACTCGTCGTCCTCGTCAAACAAGCGGCGCCGCCCGTATCGCCGCCGCCCGCAAATCTGGGAGCGCGCGCGAGCTAAATGTAGTGGTTTGTCTGAAATCGCCGTGGAGAGATCCGGCTCTCCTTGCGCGGTCGTCTCTCGTGCGCGACAATTCGTTGGTCCCCAGGAGGTCCAGGGTGGTTTAACGAGTGATGGGCGCAGTGGGTTCGTTGTCGGCTTTAAGGTTCGCGCCAGGTGGCGTTAGGGGAGTCGGCGTGCGTGCTCCGTGGCGGCGGGGCGCCTGGACACCTCTGGAGGCGGCGGCCGTGCTGCAGGCGCGTCGCGGGGAGCTTGTGCGGGAGCTGGGGCACCGGCGGGAGGCCGTGGGGGTGCCGGCGGGGGTGCGGGAGGAGATCGTGGACGAGGCGATCTGCGCGGTCGTGATGATGCGCCGGCCGCTGGTGAGCGAGCGGCATCTGCTCGGGGCGTTCTGGGTGATGGTCCGGGCGCTGGTGGCTCGTTACCGCCAGGGCCGCCGGGATCTACGCTTGGGGTCGCGGCGGCGTGTCAATCTCGATGAGGTCGAGCTCGCGGCGGCGTGTTTGGCGCCGGAGGAGGTCGTGGAGTTGGCGGACAGTGCGTGGCGCGCGGCGGATCTGATGGCGCAGCTCTCTGAGATCGAGACGCGGGTGGTGCTCGTGACGGCGACCCGCGGGATCGGGACGAAGGCAGCGGCGCGGGAGCTGGGGTTGCCGGTCAAGGATGCGCGGGCGGCAGCGCGTAGCGCCCAGGGGAAGCTTGAGATGGTCGCGGCGATCGCGGCGGCGGGCCGGATGTGCGCGTACCGGGAAGGGGCGGTGGTGGCGCACGCGCGGGGGGAGGCGTTCGGGGAGCAGGCGCGCGTCGCGCGGGCGCATCTGCGGGCGTGCGGGTCGTGCCGGGTGGAGTACCGGCGGCTGCGGCGTGAGATGCGCGGCCGTGATTGGCAGCGCAGCGCGGCGGCGGTGTTCCTGCCTATGCCGGCTGGCGGTGGTGGGCATGGGGGGTGGTTGGAGCGGGTTGCGGGGTGGCTCTCGGCGCGGCATATCGCGCCGCGCGGGGTCGGTGAGCGGACTGCGGAGGCTGCGGGTGCGGCGGGTGGTGTGGGTGTCGTGAAGGCGACGGCGGCGGGCACGGCGATCATCGCGGCGACGGCGACGGTCGCGGGGGGTCTGCACGCGCTCGTGATCCCTGCGCACCACCCCGCGCACCGTCATCCTCACCCTCATATCGCGGTGGTGAGCGCGGTTGCCACTGCGCCCGCTCCGATGGCTGTTTCGCAGCCTGTGACGCCGCCGCCAACGCTGGCGCCGACTTCGAGTGCCGCGTCGGCGCGGCCGTCGGCGCGGGTGTTGGCGGCGCGGCGCCGGGCGCAGGCTGAGGCGAGGGCGTCGAAGGCTGAACGGGAGTTTGGGCCCGAAGGCGAAGCGTCGGCTAGTGGTGGGTCCGGGGCGGCGTCCTCTGAAGCGCAGGCGGCGGCGCCGGTCGCGCACGCGGCGTCGGTGTCCCCTTCGCCTGTTGAATCCTCGGCTGGTTCGTCGGCTGGGTCTTCTGCATCTGAATCTTCTGGTCCGCGTCAGCCTGCGGGTGAGAGCCAGGCAGAACGGGAGTTCGGGCCGCAGTAGGCGCCGTTGCGACGGGTTGACCACGGCGCTTCGTGCGGTGCTGCGGCTCCGTGTGTGTTGGCTGGCTGGTGGCGTCGTGAAATTGAGTGGTCCGCGAGAGCCCCAGCCTGGTTTAACTCATATGCGAGAGAGTTTCATGGTGGCGCTTCCGCCGGATGATCTGGATGAGCAGCCGACGTTGGAGCTTGAGCGTGGCCGGCCAGCGCCAGATCGGCGGGTGGTGCGTCTTGAGCGAAGCACGTCGGGTCGGCGGCGCACGGTGGGGCGTCTTGTGGGGTGCGTGGCGGCTGGTGCGCTGGCTGTCGCTCTGCTACGACGCTCGGCGGGAGAGAGTGGGCCGCATCCGAGGGTGAGGGCTGGCGGCCATGTTGTGAGTACCGGCAGGTGTGTGGTGGGGTGCGGTGTGAGGGCTTCTCGGCCTCGTAGGGTCGCTCCGCGGGGGGCGTCCACGCATTGTCGGTCGGCGAGCGTGAGCTTGCGTTCTCCGGCGTGCGCGGGGCGGCATCGCCGCTATGCAACTCGGGCGCGGCTTGGTCCGCGCGCGGCGCCGACCGTGGTCGTTGTCCCGCGCCCGCCGGCGGAAGTCGAATGGCCCGCGGTGACGGTCCCGTCGCCACCTGTGCAGCGCACGGAAGAGTCGCCACCTGTGCCGGTGCGTAGCGCGCCCGGTGTGGGTGAACGGGCGGCCAGTGAGTTTGGTTTTGAAGGCCACGGCCGGTGAGCTTGGGTGCCGGCGGTGATGTCCTCGGAGGGGATGCTTGAGCTTGTCGCGTGTCGTCTGCGGGTGCTTGGCGACCCGGTGAGGCTGCGTATTCTCGCGCTGTTGCAAGTGCGGGAAGCGACGGTCAACGAGCTTGCGGATGAGCTTTCAATGACCGCGCCCACCGTGTGCAAGCATCTCGCGCGTTTGCACCAGGCCGGGATCGTCGCGCGTCGCAGGGACGGTATCTGGGTGCAGTACACGGTGGCTGACTACACGGCGTGTCGCTTGGTCGAGCAGGCCGGGGCGGCTGTTGCTGCGTACGCGGAGGAATTGGCCGAAACGGCCGGCCTGGATGTTGCCGCCGCACAGCAGTAGATAGGCGCTGCACGCCTTCCTCTTTGCTCGGGGGAGCCTTGACGCGCCGACCTTTTTCCAATTTGGGCAATTGTGCAATTGTGCAATTGCCCAAAAGGTTGTTGTGTTCTGTCTGCCGTGGAGGTAGAAGTGATGTATGACTTTTACCGGCAGGACAACAATTACCTCGCAGGACGGCCCCTCTCTCACGCCGGGTGGCCGGGAGGGCGCGGCGCGTGTTGTGCGGCTTGTGGCGCGAGTGGTGCTCTGGGGCTGTCTTTTGATTCTTCTGCTCCGCGGCGTGGGCGCGGTTCTGAGCACCGAGCCCAGCTACGCCCCGTCCCATACGCAGACTGTGACGGTGACGGTGGCGGGACCGTCGGCTGGTGCTCCGGCGACGGGAAAGGGTAGGTGAGTGTGGTGTCGGCAAGGCGCTGGCTGTTGGTTGTGTTGTGGCTCGTTGTGGCGGCGTTGTGTTTGTTCCCGGCGGATGCTTTGGCTGCGGGTAACGATGTGGGTAAGAACGTCTCTGGACTGTTGAAGCAGTACGCGGGCGAGTTGTACGGCGGGATCGTGGCGATTTTCAGCCTGGTGTTTTTGTGGAATCGTCGTTACACCGAGCTCGCGGTGTTCCTCTTCGCGGCGATCGTCGTGGCATGGATGGTGTTCGTGCCCGATGAGATCGCCAAGGCCGCCGAAGCTATCGGCCACCAGATTTTCGGGTGAAGGGGTGATCGAGTGAGTGACACGCCTGCACCGATCCGCTCCTACCAGCGCATCTTCAAACCGGAGCGGCGTATCTACCAGATCGACGGGCGGCGCCTGCCGGTCCCCGGCGGCGTCCCGCTCGTGTGGCTGGCGTGGGCGGCGGGCACGCTGCTGGTGGTGCTCGCCCTCGGGTCGCGGTCGCTGACGCTCACGCTCGGGGTCGCGTTCGCCGCGGCGCTCACCGGAGCGGGTTACGGCGGCTGGTTCATGGCGGCGGTCGCTGGCGGGTTCGCGTTCACCGTTGCGTATGCGGCGGGTGTGGTGGTGGGTGCGCTTGACTGGCCACTGCGGCTGGTGGTGCTCCCGGCGCTCGTGGCGACGATGGCGGGGCAGCTCGCACCGGATGGGCGTCCCGCGCACCGTTACCTGCTCTCGTGGGTGGCGCTGCGGCTGGCGCCTGTGCGCCGCTCGCTTGAGCAGAGCGTGCCGGGTGAGGGGGCGGTGCAGGTGTGGGCGCCGGAGGTGTGGGTCGCAGCGGATGAGCACGCGCCGGTGTTGCGCCGTGGGAGGGTGCGTGGTCCCGCGCGGCTTGAGTTCAACCGGCCGGTCGTCGTCTACCGCCGCCGCGGACGGCACGTCGCCCGCGCCGCGGCGGGACACCGTCTGCGGCGTGGTGAGGTGCTGGCGGAGATTGTGGAGGTCGGCGCGGGGCAGGTCGTGGAGGTCCGGCCGTGAGTCGCTTCCCGTTGCGCTACGCGCACCGAAACGTGCTATTCGGGGCGGGTGGGGAGCCCGCGGGCCTGTACCGGCTCGGGGTGAGCGCCTACCCGTTCCTGCCGGTGAGCGGCCGGTGGGCGCTTCAGCGTCGCCTCGAGCGGCTGGCGCACACCGTCGCGGCGGACTTCAGCGTGTGGCGCGTCAACCGCGCCTACCCGGCCGGCAGCTACATCGAGCGCACCACGGGCCTGCTGGATGAGCGCCACCAGCCCGCGGAGGTTTGGCGGGCGTTCCTTGAGGGCCACCGCGAACGGCTGCTCGACCTGGACTCGCATGTGCCCGAGGTCTACCTCGCGGTCTCGCTCTCACCGGGCGCCCCAGCGGGGTTCGGCGCGGGCCTGGTGCGCGGCGTGGACCGCGCGCGCCGCCGCGT
Organism: uncultured Solirubrobacterales bacterium; assembly: GCA_963844585.1. GTDB lineage: Bacteria > Actinomycetota > Thermoleophilia > Solirubrobacterales > Solirubrobacteraceae > Palsa-744. The sequence continues at coordinate 255,194 of CAWJOV010000005.1, forward strand.
AGAGGAACTGGCCGGGATCGGCACAGCCTCACCCATCTCTCACAGTGAGCTTGAGGGGCTGCTCGCGAGCGAGCAGCGCATCTACGAGCGGCTGTCCGGGGTGCTCGGCATCCAGCGCGCGAGTACCCGCGAGCTTCAGTGGCTCCTTCGGCGAGCCGCCGCACGGGGTGTGGTGGAGCCCTTGCTCGATGAGCACTGGCAGCCCGACGCGCTGCTCCTCGGCGCGGGCGAGGATGGGCGGGGCGGTGTGTTTGAGCCGCTGGGGGTGGACCTCGAGCGGTGCGCGAACGCCGCGATCACGGAGCGTGAGCGGACGCTGGTCGTGGATGGTGAGCAGGGCCGCTCTTTTCAGGCGATGCTCGCGCTGGGGTCGCTCGCGGAGGCCCCGGAGTTCCCGGGTGCCGGCGCGGAGCTTTTGTTCGCCCCGTTGGAGGCGGTGTCGTTTCCGGCTGACGCGGTGTTGCACGCGAGGTGGCTTGGCAACCGTGATGCGCTGGGGCAGGTTCGTAAGCGGATCGCGGATGTGGAGAACGCCTACAGCGAGCAGTTGCAGGGCTCCGCGCACGGGCCGGGTCTGTTGGCCGGTGAGGACCGGGTGCTCGCGCGGGAGTATGAGGCGCGGCTTCAGAGTGGTGGGCGTCCTCCGATGCTCTACGCCTGGGTCGCGCTCGCCGTCGGCGCCCCCACGGAGCAGGAGCTTGAGCGAAGGGTGGATGTGCTGCGCGAGAGCTACGGCGATATCGCGCTTCACCGCCCCGCCGGCCTTCAGCGCCAGCTCTTCTTCGACCTGCTCCCCAGGACCGACGGGGGCCTGACGCGCGACTACGTGCAGCAGGTGACCGTCGAGCAGTTCGGCGCAATGGTCCCGACGGCCACGCACACGGTGGGAGCCCCGCGCGGGGTGTATCTCGGTTTCACGCCGCGGGGTGTGCGTCGCCCGGTGCGCTACGACGCGACCGCGCCCTCACGGGAATCCCGTGCGTCCGCTGTCGCGCTCGCCGGGACGCTCGGCTCGGGGAAGACCGTGACTGCGCAGGGGATCGCGTACGCCGCCGAGCGCCGCGGCTCGCTGATCGTTGACTTCGACCCCAAGCCCGACCACGGGTGGGAGAAGCTACCGGAACTCGATGGGCGCCTGGATGTGCTTGAGCTTTCCGGGGCTCCGGGTCAGCAGGGCAAGCTCGACCCGCTGCTGATCGGCTTGGAGGAGTTGCGCGAGGAACTGGCCTGCTCGTATCTGCTTGAGCTGCTGCGTGACCCGCCGCCGTCGTGGGAGAACGCGATCGGCCGCGCCGTGAAGGACGCCGTCCGTCACGGTGAGCGCAGCACACTCTCCGTGGTCCGGGCGCTGCGCGCGAGTGAGAGTGAGCCCGCGCGGGAGGCCGGCGAGGCGCTTGAGGTGATCTGTGACTTCGGCCTCGCGCGTCTCGGGTTCGCGGAGACGGGCGCCGGCGGGGATGTTGTGCGGGCGGCTGGGTCGGTGACGACGATCCGCACGCCGGGCCTGTCGCTGCCCGACCCGGGTGCGAGCCGGGAGACGTACACCCGCGCGGAGCGCGTCTCGGTCGCCACCCTGACGCTGGTCGCGGCGTATGTGCTGCGGCTGGTTTCCCAGGACCGCACACGCCACAAGGTCGTGCTGCTGGACGAGGCCAAGGCATTTCTGATCTCCCGCCAGGGCCACGCGATCGTGCAGCGGCTCGTGCGGATGGGTCGCGCGTTCAACACGACGCTTTTGCTCGCCACTCAGCTCGTCTCGGATTTCGAGGAGCTGGCGGATCTGATCGGGACGTGGTTCATCGGCGGGCAGGAGTCAGACGCCGAGGCCCGCCGCGCCCTGGAGCTGATCGGCCTCGACCCGACCGACCAGGAGCTTGTGCGGCTGCTGCGGGAGTACCGCGCCGGGCGGTGCCTGATGCGCGACCTCGACGGCCGCGTCGGCGAGGTCCAGGTCAACCTCGTCCACCCCCACCTCCTCGCCGCATTCGACACCACACCCACAAGGACACCCGCATGAGAACCCCACGGGTGACACGCCGCCCACCCCTGCGGCCGGGGCGGCGCACGGCGAGAGTCGCGCTCACGGCTGGTCTCGCGGTCGTGTTGCTGCTGGCGCTGGCGCCCGTGGGTTCGGCTGACGTGTTTTGGAATATCGGCCCGGCGCCGCTGGTCCCGGCGGGTGGCTGGTTTGGGCGCTACCCGCTGGCGAACTATCAGCTCGACCAGTATTTCCCCGGGATCAAGGCGAGCCTGTTCGGCGGGATCGACGTTTCCGGTGTTCCGCCGCTGATCGCGTTCTGTCTCGCGCAGATCATCTGGACGCTGACCGCGTTCCTGGCGAACGCGCTCATCACCCTCTTCGGGTTCGCGTTCTCCCTCGATCTCGTCAACGGCGGCGGCCCGACCGGGGGCTCGGGTGCGCTCGGCCCAGTCGCGCAGGCGATCCACAGCATCTACGCGAACACCCTCGGCACACCGTGGCTGGTCGCGGCGATCCTCGCGACGGGGTTGTGGGCGATGTGGAAGGCGCTCGTGCAGCGCCGCTACACCGAGACCGCAGGGGCGCTCGGAACATCGGTGTTGTACCTCGTGCTCGCCCTCGGGATCGTCACACAGCCCCAGCGCACGATCGCACCCGCGAGCCGTCTCTCCAACGAAGTGTCCGCGGCGTTCCTGTCGCTCACCAACCAGGGGAACGTCTCCAGTGAGACACGGGCGCAGAGCGCCGCCAGCGACCAGCTTTTCAAGCTCCTGGTCCTCGACCCGTGGACCGTCCTTGAGTTCGGCGGCACCGAGCACTGCGTCACCCAGACCGGCGGGCAGGTCCCCGTCCGCCCGTTGAGCAGCGACCCCGCGCAGGACACCAAGCTCGCCGAAGAACTCCAGAACACAACCGAACTCCACACGCCGGGGAAGACGTGCATCAACAACCTCAACAAGTACGCGCCGCACTTCCTCGCCTACCCCTTCCAGTCACCCGGGCGTAACGCCGAGTACGAAGCCCTCAAAAACGGGGAAGACTCAAAGCTCCCCGAATCCGACCCCTCAAAGCACAACGGCAGCTATCCGCTCGGCGCGGCGGATGAGCCCGCCGCCGAAGCGATGGGCAAGGGCGGCCAGTACGAGCGGCTGCTGCTCGCGATCGTCGTGCTCGCCGGGGAGTTCGGCGCGTGGCTTTTGATCGGTGCGCTCGCGCTCTCGGTGATCCTCGCGCAGGTTCTCCTTCTGCTGCTGCTCGCGTTCGCGCCGGTCGCGTTGATCGTCGGCATCTTCCCCGGCCGCGGCCACGAGTTCTTCACCGGCTGGCTGACACGCCTCGCGGGTTTCCTCGCGCGCAAGGCCGTCTACTCACTGATTCTTGCCGTGATCCTCGCTGTCTGTCAGGCGTTGGATGACGCGACGTCGAACCTCGGCTGGCTGATGAGCTTCGCGTTGCAGGCCGCCTTCCTGTGGGGCGTGTTCTTGCAGCGCAACAAACTCGTGGGTCAGCTGCTGGCCGCGACCGCGGGTGGCGCCGCGGCGCGCGAGAGCGGGACAAGCCGCCTGCAGACCTTCTACTACGCCACCCGCCTCACACGGATGGCCGGTCTGCTCCGGCACCGCGACCACGGGGTTCCGCCGGGCTCCCCCGGCGGAACCCGGCCCCCTGCACCCGACACATCCACGGCACCCGATCCCGAGGAGGTATCCCCGTGAGCTGGCGCATCGAACACGCCGACCCCCTCGCGATCCTCCGCGAGCTACCCGACAAGTGGGCACAGGCCTGTGTCACAAGCCCGCCCCGCCGGGGTTCGCGCGATCACATCCTCGCGGTCCTCGGCGAGGTTCATCGTGTGCTGCGCGAGGACGGCACGCTCTGGCTGCTTCACCCTGAGCGCTCGCTCCCGGCCGAGTTGGTCGAGCGTGGCTGGCAGGCGCACTCGGTCGGGTGGGCCGGGTCGCTCACACGGGGGCGCATCCGCCTGTGGTTGCTCACCAAGCGGCCGGGGTACTTCTGCGAGACGGGCGCGATCCACGGGTACGCGTGCCTGCGAAACACGGCGCGGCTCGCAGGACGCCTGGTGTGCTGTGAGAGCTGCCCGTGGCAGGAGCAGCGCGACCTTCACCCGCGGCTGCGGCGCCTGTGCATCCTCGCCGGCACCTCGCCTCTCGCGTGCGGCGCGTGCGGCGCACCTTGGCGGCGCGACCCCAAGCGCGGGCGACGCGCGGCGTGTGCGCACAACGCTCCGGGCGGGCGCTGTCTCGTGCTGGACCCGTTCTGCCGCTCCCCGCAGACCGCTCTCGTGGCTTCTTGCCTCGGCCGCAGCTTCCTCGGGATCACCGACCCCCAGGCGGGTGAGCGGTGACCGCTTGGCTCGCCGCTCTGCGGGACCGGCCGATCGCCGAGCGCGAGCGCCACCACGCGCTGCTCGCCGTCGCCGCGCTGCTGATCGCTACCACGACGCTGCTCGCGCTCACCAGCCCACGCCAGGACCCGCCGCGCCGGATCGGGGTGAGCATCCCCGCTCGCGCTTCTGTGTCACAGCCGGTGCTCCCCAGCGCGGGAACGGCGCGAACGATCCCAGGGGAGGGCACGATCACACCCGCCGCCGCGCTGAGGACGGCACGCGCGTTCCTGGAGGGCTACCTCGCCTACCTCTACGGGCACGCGCCCGCCAGCGGGGTGAAGGACGCCACGCGCGCGCTCGTGCTCTCACTGGAGGCCAATCCGCCGCGCGTCTCGCTGGACATGCGCGCCCGCCGGCCGCGCGTCCTCGCGCTTCACCCGACACCCGCCTCACCAGGGCAGGCCGCGGTGGATGCGGTGGTGAACGATGGCGGCCTCGAGGACTACCCCGTGGGGTTGCTCCTCGCCCGCCGGGACGGCCGGCTGCTCGTCACCGGATTGGAGAGCGAAGGATGAGCGAGGAGCGAACCGGCCGGGGCAGGACGGTTCTGTGGCTGTGGCTTGCGGCCGGGTTCGGCGGGACCGGTTTGGCGCTGGTCGCGATCCTCGCCGTTGCCGTCGTGGTGCTCGGCGCGAGCTTCACTGGCTGCGAGCCTGGCGGCGAAGCGAGCGCGGGCACAATCTCGGGCCCGGCGCCTTCGGCGTATGCGCTTCAGAGCATCCCGCCCGAACGCCTGCGGCTCTATCAGCAGGCCGTCGCCAGGTTCGACATCGACTGGAGCTTTCTGGCGTCGATAGGGGCGCAGGAGTGCAACAACGACGGGTGCGCCGGAGTCAACTCTGCTGGGTGCGCCGGCCCAATGCAGATCGCGTACGTCCGCGGGAGCGCGTGCAGCCCCGGCCCGGGGCCGACGCTCTGGGAACGCTACGCCGTCAACGCGGACCCAGGGCAGCCGCTTTCAGTGAACGACCCAGCGGACGCGATCGATACGGCCGCGCGGATTCTCCGCGAAGCGATGGGCGCCCCGCCCACTGGTGGCTCCTACAGCGAATATCGCCAGGCGGCGTGTAACTACTACGGGGCGTGCGCGACCGTTGGTGTCAGCTACGCCGAAGAGGTCATGGCGCGCGCCGTGCAGTACGGGTTCACCGGCGCCGGCTCGCCCACACCGACAAGCCCGCCGCTCGCGGCGCCCGTCGAAGGCGGCGGGCCGAGCGAGTGCGCCGCCCCGGTTCCAGGGCCGAGCGGCGCTCGCGCGATGATCCGGGTCGCCGAAAGCCAGGTCGGGCAGGGCGAGCACCCGCCCGGCTCGGACTGCACGATCTACGGGCCGTGTGAGGAGTGGTGCTCGCTGTTCGCTGCATGGGTGTGGCAGCACGCTGGGGTGCCGTTGCCCGGCCCGACCGCGCTCTACGGGTACTCCGGGTCGCTTTACACATGGGCCCGCGAACACGGCGGACGAGTGCTGCCGCCGACCGCGAGGCCCTCACCCGGCGACGCCGTTTTCTACGGGCAGGGTCCCGGCTCAAGCGCGCACGTCGGGATCGTCGTGCAGGTTCTGGCAACGGGTGAGATCGTCACCGTTGAGGGCAACTACGACGGGCGCGTAACCCGCGTCGGGCCATTCTCTCCATCCGCGCCGATCGGCGAGGCGGCACCCATCTACGGGTACGCGCAGCCACCCACAGCTGGGTGAGTGATCGGATGTCCAGCCAGCGCAAATCCTCGGGCGCTCGACGCGGACGGTCGCGCGCACGTTCACAGCAGAAGGGAGCAACCATGCCGCGCTCAAGCGAACCTGCGACTTCACGTACCCGCCGTCGAGGGGGCCGTGTTCGGCAGCGGGGGAAGATCCTCGACCTGTTCGCCGGCGCCGGCGGGTGGGAGGAGGGTCTACGCCCGCTCGGGTTGGCCGCGCTCGGGATCGAGCTGGACCCGTGGGCGTGTAGGACGGCGACGGCGGCCGGGCACGCGCGGCTGCAGGCCGATCTCTCGACGCTCGACCCGTGGGACTTCGCGCCTGTGTGGGGGCTGCTCGGCTCCCCGCCGTGCCAGGCCTACTCGACAGCCGGGAAGGGCCTCGGCGCGCTCGACAAGCCGCTCGTGATCGCGTGCGCGCACGAGCTCGCCGCCGGGAGTGACACTCGTGCGGCGCGGCTCGCGGGGTGTCGTGATCCGCGGTCGCTGCTGACGGTCGAGCCGTTGCGGTTCGCGCTCGCGTTGCGTCCGCGGTGGATCGCGCTGGAGCAGGTCCCGGCCGTGCTTGAGCTGTGGACGCTGTTCGCCGGGCTGCTCTCCACACACGGGTATCACACCGCGGCCGGCGTTCTCCGCGCCGAGTGCTACGGGGTGCCGCAGACCCGCCGCCGCGCGTTTCTGCTCGCCTCGCTCGACGGGCCGGTGAGCCTGCCCGCGCCAACGCACCGCTCCTACGACGCGCGCCGACGCGGCATCCCGACCGATGAGCGTGGGCTTGAGCCGTGGGTGAGCATGGCGCAGGCGCTTGGCTGCCAGGCCGAGGGGGTGGTGCAGACCAACAACCAGACCAATGGCGGGCGCCGGCCCTGCGGCCTCTGCCGTCCGTTGCGAGCACCGGCGCACACGCTCGACACCGCCTCGGGGTCGTGGACGTTCTGCCATGCGCGGGACGCGGGCTGGGCTTTTCGTAACAGGCCGCGCCACCCGGAGTGCCTGCGCGACCCCGGCGAGCCGGCGCCGACGATCATCGCACGCGACCACCAGAGCTGGGTCCGCCGGCGGCCGGCTACCACCGGGCCGTGCGATGCGCGGATCGCACGACCCGGCCCCAAGCGCAACGCCGCCCGCCCGTGGGCTCCGGGGCGCAGCGAGGGCGCTGTCCGCGTCACCGTCGCGCAGGCCGCGGCGCTCCAGGGGTTCCCGGCCGACTACCCGTGGCAGGGCTCGCGCAGCCGACAGTTTCAGCAGGTCGGCAACGCGATACCGCCGCCGCTGGCACGGCGCGTCATCGAACACGCGAACAAGCCTGGCGGTGAACCGTGATCCCGCGCTTCACATCCCGCGTGGGCCACTCGATGCGCGCTTCGCTCTTTGGTTCGGCCTTCCCTTCGATCTTCCCTTCGGTCTTCGCTTCGCCTCGCGCTTGGTGTCGAGGCGGCGAAAAGCTGCTCGGGAACTACGATCCCGCGAGGTGGGGATTTGCTGACATCTTTATCTCCGTAGGGGTAACACCATGAGGAGCACGACGCCGAGTGAGCGAGCGGCGGCGGTAGCCCTTGCGGGGCTGGTGGTGCTTGCGCTCGCGGTTCACGTGGTGACCAGGGACGGCCCTGGACCCGGGGTTATCAGCCCGACCTCGATTCGGGCCGATCTCCCACCCCTGGCCGGTGGTCTCTCTGCCATCGCCGCGCTTCTCGCCGTGCTGCGCCGTGTGCTCGCCCGGCGGGCGTTGCGCTCGCGTGTCCGGTTCGAGTTGCTGCCCGCCGACACGTTCGACCCGTCGCTCGACGCGATCCGCCGGTTCGCGATGCAGCTCGCGCGCACCCGCCGAGGGTTCCTGCTCGGCTGGCTTGAGCGCCCCGGGAGCGCCGTGCGAATCCTCATCGCGCCCGATCCGCGGGGTGTCCTTCACTACCGTCTGGAGGTACCCGAGCGCGCCCGTACCGCGCTCGAAGCGGCGCTGAGCGCCTACAGCCAGCTCGAAGTGAGAGAGTGCGAGCCCGCAGGGACTTCCGGGCGAAGGGCCACGCGGTAAGGGTGGAGCTGCGTCTCGCTCACCAACCGGGACAGCCGCTCGGCGACCCCGGCCTTGACCCCGACCCCTTGCAGGGGATCGCCGGGAGTCCTCGGCCGGCTGCACGGCCCGGCCGAGAGCGCGATCGTCGCGGTCGACCTGCTCCCCAAGACACCCGCGCAGAGCCGCAGGCTTCGCAAGCGGCTGCTTCAAGCGACGCCGCGCGTCGAGCCGGGGTCGCAGAGCGCCGGCACGCTCGACGGGGTTCTCGGCAGAGCCCCGGCGAGCGGGGAGGCTCCCTGCGGCGGACGCGGTCGACCGGCTCTTTCAGACGCGGGCGCTGCAACGCAAGCTCGACGCCTCAGACCCGCTGTTCGGGACGCAGATCCTCCTATCCGTTCGCGCACGGGAGCGCGCCCATGCACGCGCGCTCACGCATGCCCTGCTGTCGTGCTTTGACGTGTTCGCCGGAGAGAACCACCTCCGCGCGGCCGGGCTGCGGTTCGGCGGGCTCGGGTTTCCTCGGCGCCGATGCGCCGTGGCGGCGGGGGAGATTCGACCGGCGCTTGCGCAGCGGCCGGTTCGCGCCCGTGCAGCGAGAGCGTGCTTGGGGCGTCGGAGATCGCGGGGCTGCTCAAGCCGCCGACGGCGCGCTGCTACGTGGAGAACGTCACCCGCTCCGGTGGCGCGATCCCACCGGTGCCGCCGGGCCTGCCGACGTTCACTCGGGCAGAAGGGGTTGATCCCGCTTGGGAAGGTCAGCGACCGCGCCGGGGAGAGGGTCGTCGGGGTGCCCGTCGCCGGGACGTTCTTCGCGTACATGGCCGGGCGCTCGCGGTACGGGAAGACCGAGACCGCGATCGGGCAGTTCATCGCCTTGGCGCGCTCCGGTCACGGCGGACTGTTCCTCGACCCGCACGCCGACGCGATCAAGGACATCAAGCCCTACCTCACCGACCCGGGCATACGCGAGCGGGTCATCGAGATCAACCTCGCCGACCCGAGCACGACACCCCGGCGCCCACATGGAACCTGTTCGCGTTGGATCGCCGCACTCCGGCGGAGGCCGCCGGGAAGGTCGAGGCGTTCGTGGACGCGCTCGCCGCACGCGATGCGCTGGGACGAGCGCAACACCCGCGCTCTGAACCTCGCCACCCAGGCCGCCCAGGCACTCATCGAGCTCGCGCTTGCCCTGCCCCCGGAGCTCGCGCCGACGATCTTCCAGGTCCCCACGCTGCTCTCCGACGACGAGTGGCGCGCGGCGATCCTGCCGGCGCTATCGGCCGGCACGCGCGGGTTCTTCCAGGATCGCTTCCCCAGGCTGCCAGCCGAGGCGATCACGGCAGTCACGAACCTAATCGACCGGCTCCGCGCCGCGCGGCCGGTCGCGGCATTCCTTGGCGCCCCCCTCTCCACCTACGACGCCAGGCGGGCCATGCGTGACGGGCTGATCGTGCTCGCGTGCCCCGGCTCGGGCTCCACCCGCGACCGGCTCGTCGCGAACCTCTTGGTCTACGACGTGCTGCACGCCGCGAAGGCCCGCGCGTCGCATCGCACCGGAGCGCCGCCGCACGTTCTGGCTGTTCTGCGACGAGCTTCAGACCTACGACGGGCCGAACCTCCCCGCACTCCTTGAGCAGTCCGCGAAGTACGGCGGCCGGGCGTTCCTGTTCAACCAGAACCCCGAGCGGCTGACCGAAGCGACATGGAACGCCGTCACCACCAACCGCTCCCATCTCCTCAGCTCGACCGTCAACGCGAAGGCCGCCGCGATGATCGCCCGCGAGTGGGGCGGCCAGCTCGACCCGAAGGATCATCACCGGCCTCGCACGCTACACCTACCTCGCCTCAATCACCCACGGAGAGCGGACCACCAAGCCGTTCCTCGTACACGGCGTCACCGCCCGCGAGCTGCACGCCGAACACCACCACCCCGAGCAGCTACCCGCCCTCGAAGCGGCAATCCAGAGCACCACTCGACGCGAGCCGATCACCGCAACGCTCGCCGCGCACGAGCACCACGACCAGAACATCCGCCGGGCAGTCGAAGCGCTCCACAGCGAACGGGACCGCGGCGGCACGCGACCCTGTGTCCCGTGGCCGGACGATCCAGCCAGCGGTCCCGGCGGAGCAGGAGCCCGAGCGATGATCGCCCTGAAGCCGGCCGCGCCGACCCTGCCCGCGGTCGCACCGGAGGTGCTGACGAGCATCTACCAGCACCGGCTGCTCAACACCACACAGGTCCACGCGATGCACCTTCCCGGCCACACGCGCCGCTGGGCCGAACAGATTCTCACGCAGCTCGCCCGGCGCGAGCTGACCGCGTTCGTGCGTCCCGGCCGCGGAGGACCGCGCCTCTACTACCTGACCCTCGCCGGGGCGCAGGCCGTCGAGACGATCTCCACCCGCGTCGAGACACGCCGCAAGCTCATCACCCCAGAGCAGGCCGCCGGCCCGCTCTGGCGACACACCCTCGCCGTCAACGACACAGGCATCGCGTTCATGCGCGCAGCGCGCGAACGCGGCGACGACTTCGGCGCGCTCGGCTGGCGCCACGAGATCGCCCACCACGCTCCCGCCGCCGGGAACCGCCCCGGCGAGCTGCTGATCGCAGACGCCCTGCTCGCCTACCTCGCCCACGGGCCGGACGGGCAGCTCACGTTCCACTACCGCCTCCTCGAGCTCGACCGCGCAACCGTCCCCACCGACACACTCGCCGCCAAGCTCACGCGCTACGCCGACCTCTACCGCTACGCCCCCACCAATCATGGGCAGGCGCCCGGCAAGCCCGCGTGGCAGGCGCGCTACCCGATCTTCCCCGACATCATCTGCGTCCTCGCCGGTCAGCCCCGCAGAGCGCTCCAGCGTCGCGCGCAGACCGTCCTCGCGCTCTGCCAAGCAGACCCCCGGCTACAGCGCACCCCCGAGGTCCGCATCTCCCTCGCGCTGCTCGAAGACCTCCAAGCCCACGGACCCTACGCCCCGATCTGGCGCCGCCCCGAAGACCCCACGCAGACAATCGACTGGCTCGGCCGGCCGTGCGTCAATGACTGAGGGCCGGCTTGCGCGACCAAAACGCACCCGAGAAGCACGAAACCCAAGATCGCCTGATCGACGCACAGGAGGCCGCGACGCTGCTCAAGGTGCCCGACACCTGGGTTCTCGCTGAGGCGCGGGCGAACCGGATTCCGCACGTTCGTCTCGGCCGCTACGTGCGGTTCGACCGCGCCACGCTGCGCGCTTGGTGGTGCTCCCGGGCTCGCGGCCCCTGGGCCGGGCCATGATCACGGGTGGGTTCGCGGCGACCCGCCGGCGGCCTTGCGCGCGGGCTCTCCTACAGCCTAGAATCGGCTCGTCAACAGCAAATAAGAGCCCCGCGGTGTTGGAGCACCCGGGGCCGCGGCACCGAAGAGTGGTCCTTCAGCACGAGGAGCAGGATATCCCCCCGACACGGGCTGCTCCTCCAACGAAGACGCTTCCTCGGAGCCTCCGACCAAAGGAGGACGAGATGGCGGTCCAGCAGCACGACGGAACACACAGGAGCGGCGGCAGGCAGCACGAAGGAGCCGGACGCGAGCAGGCAGCCCGGAGGGCGCCAGGCATGGGCAACCTGTTCCTGCGCCGAGATCGCGGCGGCCGGGAGACCTGGTACGGCAAGTGGAGCGTCAACGGCGTGCAGGTCAAACGGCGGGTGGGGCCGAAGCGAAAGACCGGCACCCGCGACGGGCTCACGCGCGCGCAGGCCGAGAAGAAGCTGCGCGAACTGATGAGCACCGTGGAGCCCGCCCGCCCGACGAGCGACGCGGTGACGATGGACGACCTCGGACGGCGCTACCTCGCCCAGCTCATCCGACGCGGACGCAAGAAGGCGACGACAACAGCCGTCGAGAGCATCCTGCGCATCTGGCTCAACCCGTTCTTCGCCGGCCGAGACGTGTGCACGATCACCGCCGAGGACGTGCGCGACCTGATGCGCATGATGGAGCACGGACGTCGCCCCGGCCCCAAGTTCAAGGGCGACCGGCGCTACGGCAAGCCGGCCGGTGCCAAGACGGTGCGCAACTACATCGGCACCCTCAGCGCGCTACTGAACTTCGCCGAGCGCAACGGCTGGGTCTCGGTCAACGTCGCCCGGCACATCGATCTGCCCGGCCTCCCACGCAACGAGGACATCCGCTTCCTGGAGCCACACGAGGTCAACACCCTCGCCGCCGCCGCGATCGAGGGCCGCTACCAGCGGATCGACCGCGCGCTCTACCTCACGGCCGCAATGACCGGACTGCGGCAGGGCGAGCTAGTCGCCCTGCGCTGGCGAGACGTGGACTGGACCGCCGGCCGCATCCGCGTCCGCCAGAACTACGTCCTCGGCGAGTTCGGCACCCCCAAGTCCCGCCGCTCCACCCGCAGCGTGCCGATGGCAGACGCGCTCGCTGGCGAACTCGACCGGCTGCACCACGCGTCGAGCTGGCCAGCCGACGACGATCTCGTGTTCGCGGACCCCGACACGGGCGGGCCACTCGACAAGGCAGCCATCCTCCGCCGCTACCGCCGCGCGCTCAAAGCAGCGAGGCTCGATGTGTCCCACAGGTTCCACGACCTTCGCCACACGTTCGGCACGCGTATGGCGGGCGCCGGGACGCCGATGCGGACTCTCCAGGAGTGGATGGGGCACCGCGACATCGAGACGACCCAGCGCTACGCCGACTACGCGCCGAGCCCCCACGAGGCGGCCTTCGTAGAAGCCGCGTTTGGCTCATGCAGCACGACAAGCGATGCCGACAGACCGCTAGTTACGCAGTGATCTCGAATGCAGAACAGTCGCCTGTGGCGGGACCGGCAAACTGCCCTGCTTCCCTTGTGGTGCAAAGTTCGGGTGTGGCATGCAAGTCCTCGATCATCGTCATGCACAAGAAGATTGCAGAAGGGGTGCCGGGTGGCGGCCAAGACTGACGAGGGCCACCAGCACCGAATGATACGGTCGTCATCATGGGACCGGAGATCGCGTACCTGACCGAGTTGCTCGAGGGGCAACTGACTTCTTGCTCAGCCAAAGGGACGGCGCGGCGGTCATGGCAGTCCCCGGCTTCCTTCATGCTCTTCGCAGCGATCCGCGCCTCGTAATCCATCTCGCAGACCTACACGCCGAGGCCGAACGCCTTGGCCAGAAGCTCCAAGACGAGGAACACGACAGCGGCAATCCAGCCACGCTGCTCGAACTCGCCTTCGACGAGGCGGGAACCAAGGTCCCGCGCGATCAGCTGACCGGTCGGCTGACCCAACGACTCCGTACCTTCCAATCTCTACTCGGTCAGCACCATCATCCGTTCGTGTTGCCATTTCCAAACACGAGCAACGAAGCGCTCGGGCGTATCAGCTCGATGATTGTGACCGTGGACCAACTTGCCGCGGTAACCCAGGGCCCGCTAGTGCAAACAGAGACCACTGGACATCAAAGTATGGTCGAGCGCCACGAAATACTCCAAGAACGCGTGCGTACAAGCACACGAACTAACCCAGCCGTAGCGTTCTTGCGGCTTCAGGCGGTCGAGAACCTTCTGTTGAGGCATGAGAAGTATGCGGAGCCACATACCGACGCCGAGCACACCACGCTGCGCATCGAAGTGGTCGAGTCGGCTGTCGGGCCGATCAGGGCCGCACACAAAGATGCCCCATCGGCAGCACTTACCGCGGCGCTTGGTCCGATCGTCCAGGACATACATCGTGCGGCGCGCTTGCTTGTACTCGACCTGCGTAGGCGGCTCTACACCACGCGGAGCCGACTCGGCGTTGTGCTGCGATTCAAGGCTCGGAGCGAGTGGCACGACCGCGATCGGCTACGTAGGCTCGCCGACGAGGCTTCTCATGCGGGGCGCAGCTCCGAGCACGCGCTGCGTGACGAACTGACTCTCTACCTATTCGATCAGGGGCTAAATCCTCTATCTGAGGCTGTGGTAGGGACCTCGTCGCGCGCGGACGTCTTTGACGCCTCAATAAGCCCTTCGTTCTATGTCGAGGCTAAGCAATACACCGACCGAGCGGGCGTGGAGAATGTCCTTCGCGGCGCCTTTCGACAGGCGCTCGACACGGTTGGCAACCTTCCCGGCAGCGGCTATAGCCTCGATGATGCGTTCATCATCCTGTTCCGACGAGGCGGTCCACGTGCCCTCCTGCCACGTGACCCATTCGAGGCCGATGGGCTTCGTTGGTACTGCCTGCTCGTCAACATCGCAGAGGCAAAGCACGATGCGAGTCAAAATCGGGAGACACCGGTGGAGTACACGGCCGAGGAGCTTCGAGTCATGCTGTTCCACGTTCGTGAGCGAGGTGCGTGAACACGCCTTCGGGACCACGGGCGGACCGCTGTGAACTACTCTCCGTCCTCGCTGGCGGAATCTGGCGTCTCAGACCGCCACACTTCGCGTCGCCGCGCTGCTTGAAGACGCGCGCGGATTTCGTTCGCCCGCCCCACGCGCTCTGGGCCGGACTTCGGCGTACCAGTCGGCATGAGCATGTCAACGAGCACCCCCTCAAGACTCGTTTGCACAGCAGGCTCCAGCTTCCCACCATTATACCTGTATAGGGCCCACCGACGCGCAACTTCCCCGACCATCGGATGATCCGGGTGGCGCTCGTGAAGTTTGCTTAGCCGCTTTGGCCATCCTGGGAGACCAAGCATCGCAAAAAGCATGGTGGCAAATAGTGCGTGCGGTGTCTCAGCCATAAACGCATCATCATCGAGTAGGCCTTCGAGCACGACGGCCAAGTGCCGACTACCAGCGTTCGCATAAAGGGCGAATGTAGTGACCGTCAGGACAAGCACCCTTGAGACATGCTCGATTACCCTGGTTCGCCTCGCCTCATCCCTCTCGTCGCTGAACCACGCCTCTAGGATCTTCTTGAGATCGCCGGTTTCGTCCTCTTGGACGGCAATGAGTATCGTCAGCAAGCTCCAGTGTTCAATCACTTGCCGGAGAACGTCGCTCTTGAGCGTCACATCAGGCACTAGCTCCGAACTCTTCAGCACGGCCGCCAGCAGTTCTATGGGCGGGGCGAGCAGCCCGAGAACATCCAGGCCCGCGCTATCGGGCGACGGAAATACCTCAAACGTTTCGATGGGCGTAGGCGAATCTGGCAGATCCTCGTAGATGTCATCGAGCTCATCCTCCGTTGGTGGCGGCGTGCTCGGCCGCACGAGCTGCCTAACTTGACTGAGATCAGTGATTTGTGACCAGCCATCTTCATCGCGAATCAACTCAAACTGACCAACGTCAAGTCCCGGTGCGGTGGCGTCAACAACACGTCGCGCGACCGCACATACCGTGACGAGCAGTTCCTTATCGCTCCGTTGCAGACCAGCCATATGTCGTATGAGTGGCCCGAACCGCACTGGGTCTTCAAGTATCCGGGCAGCGAAATCAGCGGCTTCTGCCGCCCTCTTAGCCGCAAAGAGATGCAGCAGCGCCGGGTACCGGAAGCCCACACCAGCGGAGTTCTCGCTAAGAACCCGTCTACGGATGAGACTCTCGATAAGCTGAGCAGCCGATGAGAAATGAACGCCGATGCTGTCGTAAAACGCCAGCACAAACCTCTCAGTATCGGAGCGTGGCAGGCGCGGCCTGTTCAGTTCTACGAGATGCGACGCAAATTGCGCCAAGAAATACTCACGGCGGCGGTAATCTAGACCAAGCCCTTCCGGATCGGTCGCCACTGGATTCTCAAGAAGGATATTGACATATGCCTGTAGAAGCCCACTTTCGTTAAGCTCTGTGAGATCTTCTTGGCGCGTCACTACCGCAACCAAAGCGGCGACATTGAGCGGATTGCGTGCGAGCCCCTGCCCGTGAATCACACTGAGCACCCGTGATACCAGCTCGCTTGAATCAGGGCCGGCTATGCGCACAACCAACTGGCGCAACTCTCGCCTGCCGAATGGCGCGAGAAAGACGCGGTCGAATTGAATACCGACGGACTCAAGGACGCGCGCAACATCGGCATGAGCCTCGTCATGGCACCCAATCAACAGCGTGACGCGCGGGTAGTCGGCTAGGAACCGTGCGAGTCGCGTGCGGGCATCTCGATCAGACATGTGGACATCGTCAACGGCCAGTATGATTGGGGTCTCACCTAGCGACTGCTCATCGCTGCCCCCACACGCCTGAACAACTGCTTGTCGTAGGCGACCGAGGCTGAAGCGGCGATCGGCTTCCACGTAAGCCGGATATGCAGTCCCGAACTTCCGAAAGTGTTGCTCCAAGACCCATAGCAGTGAACTCGTGACTCCCGCCGACTGGTCTCCCGACACGATAATTACGCGAGCACGGTGCGCTGCCTCGATCACATCGACCGGCTGGGGACGCTGCTCGCGATCAAGCGACTTCTCTACTGCCTCGCGGTTCGGCACCGGCCAAAAGCGCGGTTCCACTAGGAGATCAGCGACCGTAGCGCTGGCGCCGATGGACAAATCAGCACCGATCAGGCTACGCTCTTGCGCTAGCTGCGCCAATGGCGCCAGCGTCTCTTTGAATGTTGCTCGGACCGGCATCGAAGATGCCCGGCGCGCCGGCCAAGGCAACGTGAAGGAGCCATCGCGATGCAGATCAGTAGCCTCGTCGAATGCGCTCCGCGGCGGCGGCCACCAACGTCGAAGGCTCACATCGACGGCGTGACTCGCGAGATCTAGGTCGAGGATGGTGTAACCGTTCGCATAAGTGCTCCCGGCATAGAGACAACCAGCACGGCTGTACAAGGCGGCGCCGCGTGTGGTGATCTCGGTGGCAGGATCCGCCGCGTGCTCGTGGCCGGTGAGAACAAACACGCCGCGGCTCTCGAACATCTCGCGGAGGGCGGCGGCATCGTAGTCTGCGAGCCAGGTCAGAGGGTGGTGAACCACGATGAGCCTTATCTCGTGCTGGTCGATCGCGTCTAGCGCCTCTCGTGCGATGTTATCGCCGATCAGGATGCGACCACGGTCGTTCTCACTTCCACCACGCCATGCGGAGTTCAGGACCGCTACGCCCGCGGTGCTTGACCCTGCTTCCACCTCATGTATCCAGGAGAAGTGCTCGTGGAGGTCACGGCGGGTGCCGTCGGTGTACCAAGATTTTTCGAAGGCGGACCAGTCACTTAGTCGAGCCAACGCGGAGGAAAGGAGGCCCTCACGGTCTTCTTGGAAAGCCCGGAGGCTCTCGCAATCCTTGAGGGTATGCACCAGGCCTGCCTCAATAACGGGCGACATGCGATCGCGATCTACGTCGTGATTGCCTGGAGTGAGTACGATTTCACACCCTGGGAGTGTCGCTCTGAGGGGATCGAGCAGTGCGGCTCGCGCGTTGTTGAACGCCCCCTCTGTACCGTCGTGAGCGAGATCGCCACTAAAGACGACGAGGTCAAACGGTCGCTCGCTGTGCTGCGATGCGACATCAGACAACAACGCGCCTGCGATTAGATGTTCGTCCGGTTCGATCTCCCTTCTAGCGTGGAGGTCCGAAATGTGGAGTATCCGCGCGGTGCTCATGCTGGCGGCTCGGGTAATTCGCTACCCGATCGAGGGCGCGGTGCGGGTTGCGGCGACGATTTGGCCGACAATCGCCCGAACGTCGTCAATGAACATGCCTTCTATATATGTCTCGCCGATTCCTGGCTTGAACGGCTCGATAGCCGCGAGCACCACGTTGTCGGACTCTTCCTCCTGTGCCTTCGCGAGTAGAGCATTGGCGATCTTGCCGACTTGCCAGGAGACCCGCCCGTGCGGCTGCTTGGCTCCTTTCAAATCTTCGAGTAGCGACTCCGCTTGTATGTATGTTGTCGTGGCCATGTCTACTTCCTCAGTATCGATCGGTTAGCCAATCGGCCACTAAAGATCAGATCACATGGCTCGGACAGATCAACGGAGGCGCCCACGCTCGGCCATAGCCAGCGCGCCGAGTTCCCTACGAACGTGATGCCAGTGCCCGAACGAGCGGCTGAGCCCCAGTGGCACACGCACGGGACAGCGTGCTGGCGGCAACGCCGACCGTCACGCCTGCTCCGACGGGCGAGCGAGCATGTCAGGGCGTGCGCTGGTGCTGCTGGTTGTCGTCCCTTGCGGCAGTCACGTACAGTCGTTGGACGCTCCCGCTTCGATGGCGATCCAGGCGTGCGGCTGTCCGTATCGACGCCCTGCCAGGTCTGGGCGTATCGACTAATTGTGCCAACTGGCCGGTGCTGCGTACACCGCTTTGAGGCCTTCGGTAAGGGCAGGTCGGCCTCATGGCGGTCATACACTGGCTCGAGCGGTGCCTGCTCAACCGAAGATCACGATCGAGCTCCCGTCGAACCACGACGAGGAGATCGCGCGCCGGTTCACGGTCACCTACCACTACCTGCTGCACGTGCAGTTCTTCCTCAACAACGTGTATGGCCGCGGCTCCGATCTGGAGCTGGGGATCGGGGCGGCGCTTAGCCGCCATCGGCCCTATCTACGACTGCAGCGGAAACCGGGCCTCGCCTCGATCGAGACGCTCTGCCGCCACCTCGAGATCGCCTGGGTCGGCGAGATCGCCTTACGGCTCCCCGCATCGATCGGTAGCGACGCGGCGTTCCGCTACTCCAACGCGTGGGCCCCGATCCACGCCTACTACGCGACCTACATGCTGCTGCAGGCGTGGTTCGATGTGAACGGGATGACTGGCCTCGCCGACGACCACACGGCGACGCTTCGCTCCATCTCAACGATGATCAAGGAGCGGCACCTGTTCCCAGCGCCGTGGTCCGTGCTGGCGACAGGCAACGCGCTCGGTGGCGAATGCCAGTATGTGCATGAGCCTGCTCCCGGGGCGTGCGCCACGAGGGTCCAGGTGCTCAGCATCCCAATCGGCCTGCCTGGCGCCTACTCCGATGGCGAATTCTGGGCGAGGTACGGCACGTGGTTGCGCACCACCCGCGAAGCGCGCCTGGAGGTCAAGGAGGAAGAATGGAAGCGGAAGAACGGGCGTCGCCGCATGGACCCGGCTGTCCGTCGGCAGTTCGGCGCCACGCTCCACCCAACCTCGCTCTTCGACTGTCTCTGGCGGCTGCGCATCCGCTCCAACTACAAATCGGTCGAGACGTACCTCGCTCGCTTCGTCGGTGACGAGGATGCGAAGCGGTTCCATCAGGCGCTCGTTGAGATCACACACGCGAACCTATTGCTCCTTGAGTGCTACGTCGCGCGGATGATCGGCGCAGCGGACTACGAGAGGATCGTCCAGGCCTTCTTGGCCCAGGACCGGCAAGGCGTTGCCGCTCAGACAGTGGGACGTCGCGTCGCTGCAGTGCTCGCGACAATGGCTGCCCCCGCCGCTGGCAGACGCTGAATGAGAATGTCTGTGCCGGACGGCGCTGAGGTCAGGACGCCGTGGCGTCCTTCATGAGCTGCCTCAGCTCGGCGCACTTGTCGCCGAACTGCTCGACCATCTGCTCGAGCTCCTCGCAGACCGCCTCGACCTGCTGAGACGTAACTTGGGCGCGCGGCGGGTGGCTCTCGAACCACGCTTCGATGCGCGCCTGCCGAACGCTGCGCATGTCGGGATCGATCGTCTTCTGCTCCAGAAACCCGTGCCAGGACGCCTCACGCTTCTCGTCCCCATTGCAGCTTCCACACGACAGGACGAGGTTGCCGAGGCCATTGCCCCCGCCCGCCACGGCATGATCGCGGTGGCCCTCACGTAGCTCCCGGCTGAGGGGCTTCCCGCAGTAGGCGCAGCAGGAGTCAAAGTGCTTCCAGAGCGGGTCTATGTCTCGCGGGCTCGGGTCGAGGATCTCGTCGACAGCGCGCCGCATAAGGTTCTTGGCTTGGGGGACTTTCGACGGCACCCGCGGGAGCATGGCAGCTCGTCAGGGGCGAGCACAAGATCCAGCTTTCGCTGACGACATCGAGTTCCCGCGCCGCACACCGCCCACTTCGCGACCCTGCCAGCCCTAGACGTAGCACGCTTCCAGACTTGTGGTGGTTTGGTGCAAGGAGAGGCGTCGTCGTGACGGCCGGTCCTGCTTTCAGATTGGACGAGAAGGGGTCGCGGCGGCGGGGGCCTGCGAGCACTCTGGGGCGCTCGCAGGCCAGAGTCGCAGCGTTCACTACGATCCAGGCCCAACCGGGTACGGCGCGTGCTAGCGGTACCGCGAGGTCGCTAATGGGAGCGGATCGTTCCTGAGATTCGAGACCGTGATAGAGACCGGTAACGTTCGCGTCGCATCTCAGCGGGTTAGTCGCGAGGGCCCTCGCCGAGGGCTGCGTGTCGCGCCTCGTCAATGGCCGCATTCAACTGCCACAGCCTTCGGTCGGTCATTAGATGGACTCGGACCCCTACCTCAGCGCTCGCTTGTCGGTAAACGCGGTATGCCACCACGGTGCCCCGTCGATCAGCGCAGTAAAGCTCCTCAAATGCTTGAAGGACCGTGTGGGCGACGTTGTCGATGTCGTGCGTCGTCGCCTGCACGCCGTGAATCGCAATGTCGAGCGCAAGCGGCTGGTCGAACGCGTCGGGCAGGATCCGCCATCTCGCGCGGTGAGCCTTGAGCTGCTCGCGTGCGCGCTCGCGCCAGCTCGGCTCGCCGGGCTGCCTGCCGTGAAGCAGCAGTGGCGGTAGCCACATCGTGCCCGGAAGCTCATATCGCGTGCAAGGCTCAAGCGCGGGCATCCCAGCCGCCTCAAATGGCTCGTTGTCGCGAGCAGCGAGGTCCGGCCCGGGCCTGTCATCGCGGTCGGGGCGCGCACGAAGAATGAGTTTGCTCTCGAGCGCGCTGATCCGTCGCTCGCGGAGGGTGCGCATGGTGCTCGCTAGCTCAGGGTGGTCAAGGCTGTAAGCCCCCTCGTGGCGGGCATCTTCTCGGCGCTCCTCTAGCAAGTTGTCTAGTTCGTCGTGCTCGAAGTTGTGAGGATCGTCGTCCTCAAATAACGCGATCGCCTCGTGGTCAACATCGCCGTCCCGCGTCAGACCATCGCGCCGGGCAAACACACGGTCATAGTCGGCTACGTAGAGCCGCAGCGGTGTGATGACTATCTGCACGGACGCTGACCGATCAGGCTTGTGAGACGCGAGGGGGCGGTTGGCAGCAAAGCGCCGCACGAGGAGATGTCCCAGCTGTCGATCGTCGGCGTACGCGATCCCTGTGAGCGCGTCCACGTAACGCTTGACGCTCTTAGGTGCGCTCGGCGACTCGCCGCCACCCGGGAGGTGTATGTGCATCTCCACACTGACCTCGCCACGAAACGCCCGCCGTCGCTGGTTTTGCATAGCCGCCCGGAGTTGGCCGCGCGCTTCGTCGAGCAGCTCGTCCTGGCGTCGACGCTGAACACGGTTCGCCCCGACCCTGAGCAGCTCGGGTGTCTTGACCTGCAGCCTCAGAGTCCGGCGCCACGTCGCATTGGCGTCGAGGTAGTCGTTCAGGTGCAAATCGCGAAATGCCACGATGCGAGGCTAGTGGCGATCTGTGCGTGGAGCGCGGCTCAGACTCCGGGGAGCGCGCCGCGCGACTGCTGTGGCCTGGATGCGAGCGCGTTATCGACTCTGCCCGCGCCCCTGGATCGGACGAGCAGCGATCCTGGCGGTTCTCAGTAGTCGTGCGCTCGCTCGTGAGGCATTGCGGTCGTGTTCAGCCCCGCCGTCGGATCGATGCTGGGGTTTGTGGCGTGCCGTGCGCGCGATCATGGTTTTCTCCCCGGCTCTGATCATAAGAAGTCCCCACCCTGGCTGGTGAGCTGGCGCGCTGGGGAGTGACGGAGGGGAGGCCCGGAGGGCCGAGCCGTAGTTGCTCCCCAGCGCGTGCGTGCCGTTCTGTCGGGGGTCCCCCTCACCGTCAGTGGTTCTTGGAGCCATGACTGATGAGGAGGACCGTTGGGGATGCTCACACAGGAGGACGACGTGGAGATACATGCATTGGCGGCGCGCGGCTGGAGCAAGTCGGCGATCGCGAGGCACACGGGCCGGGACCGCAAGACGGTCGCGGAGTATCTGGCCCGGCCGGCTGGCCGGGTGCGCAAGCGCCAGCCGAGCTGCCTTGAGCCGTTTCGTGACTATCTGGAGGCACGGTTCGTGGAGGACCCGCACGTTGACGCGACGGTGCTTTATCGCGAGCTGCTCGACGCTGGGTTCGATCGTAGCTATCCGACGCTGGTCCGGGAGATCCGGCGGCTTGCGCTGCGACCGGTGTGTCTGGTCTGTGAGCACCGTCGCGGCGCTGCGGTCACGGTAGAGATCGAGCACCCGGCGGGGGAGGAGATCCAATGGGACTGGCTTGAGCTTCACCAGACGCCGTGGGGTGAGCCGGCCTACGTGTTGATCGGTGCGCTGTCGCACTCGGGGCGGTTTCGGGCTGTGTTCTGTGAGGGGATGACCTTCGGTCATCTCGCGGAGGCCGCCCACCGGGTGATGGTTGGGCTGGGTGGCACCGCACGGGTGTGGCGGACCGACCGGATGGCCACGATCGTGGTGAGCGGCACGGATTGTTTGACGGTCGACGCGGCGAATATCGCCAAGCACTACGGTGTGCAGATCGTGGTGTGCCCGCCCCGGCGCGCGCAGCGCAAGGGTGTCGTCGAGGCAGCCGTGAAGTACACGACCCGCTCGTGGTGGCGGACCGCCAACGTTCTCACGATGGCGCAGGCGCAGTCCTCGCTGGATGGCTGGCTTGCCGGGGTCGCGGATGAGCGCCAGCGCCCCGGGGGCACTGTCGGGTCTGTCGGCTGCGGCGAGTCGCTTGCCGCGTTGCCGGCGCTGGCGTACCCCGCGATCATCAGCGTGCAGCGGAAGGTGTCACGCAGGGCGCTCGTAGCGTTCGAGGCCAACCACTACAGTGTTGCGCCCGTCCACGCCGGGCGGACGGTATGCGTCCAGGCCCGCGTCGGGGAGCAAACGCTACGGGTCGTGTCCGCTGCCGGCGAGGTGCTCGCCGAGCACCATCGTGCCTCGGCCGGCGCCGGGCAGACGGTTCGCAGCAGCGAGCACGCCCGGCTGTTGGAGAAGGCGGTGCTCGCCGCATTCACGACCGACCATGCGTGTCAGCGCAAAATCAACCGGCCGCCCGGCCCGCAGGCGCTCGCCGCGCTCGAACGGCTCAACGGTGCAGGGGATCAGCCCGCCACCGTGATCAGCCTGTCCGACTACCAGCAGCTCGCTCAGGCCGCTGAGGCGGTGGCGTCCAGGTGAGCGGCCAGGACACGATCTACCAGCAGGTTCGCGAGCACCTCCACACGTTGGGGCTGTCCGCCGCGGCGGACCGGCTCGCCCCCGCCCTGGAGGCCGCCGAGCGGGATAAGCCCGCCTACAGCGAGTTCCTCGCCGACATGCTCGCCCACGAGGTCACAGCACTCACGCAGCGCCGACTCCAAGGCCGCCTGCGGTTCGCGAAGCTACCAGCACGCAAGACGATCGAGCAGTTCGACTTCACCGCCCAACCCGGGCTGGACCGACGGCTCATCGACGAACTCGCCACCCTGCGGTTCATCGAGGAGCACGCCAACGCGCTGCTGATCGGACCGCCCGGTGTCGGCAAGACGATGCTCGCCACAGCACTCGGCTACCGCGCCGTTGAGGCCGGGTACCGCGTCTACTACACCACCGCCGCCGACCTCGTCGCCCGCACCACCAAGGCAGCGATCGAGGGACGATGGGAGACGACGATGCGGTTCTGGAACGGGCCGCAGCTACTGATCATCGACGAGCTCGGCTACCTACCGATGCCCGCCGAAGCAGCCTCACACCTATTCCAAGTCGTGACCCGCCGCTACGAACACGGCTCAATCATCCTGACCACCAACCGGCACATCGCTGACTGGGGCCAAATCTTCGACGACACCACCGTCGCGATCGCGATCCTCGACCGCCTCCTACACCACGCAACCGTCGCCTCAATCAACGGCGACAGCTACCGCATGCGCGCCCACCGCGACGCCATCGCAGCACTCCGACCCGCGATCACAGGTGGGGAAAAACCATGATCACACCTGAGGAAATCTCGTGATCCTTGACATGCCGCGTTTGCGCGCATCGATGGCGGGGGTCGGAGGGGAGAGAGGACGCCATAGCGGCCGCGGCCACGAGTCTCCCCGACCCAATCTGCGCGTAGGGCCACCGCCTGGCCGAGGTTTATCGCACCGTCCCGCCCCGGCGCGTCTCTGGCAGTCGGTGCCCGGAGCCGACATGATTTGACCATCGACGCTCGACTTTGCTCGATCACCCGACACCAAGGTGTATCCATAGGTGTACACCTATGCTATGATGGATCGCATGAGTCCACGGGTCGATGAGGTGCTCCCGACGCGGGAGGCGCGAGCGAAGCTGCCGTCGCTGCTAGCAGGCTTCCGTGTGCGCGGCGCGGAGGCCGATCCGGTGGTGATCGGCGCGCACCGACGCCCGGAGGCTGTCGTCCTCTCTTACGAGCGCTATTTGGCGATGCTGAGCGGCCGCGAGCGGGTCAAGGCCATCCTTGCCGACCGCCGTGCCGCGGGGGGCGGCATGAGCGAGGAGGGCGCGATGCAGGTGGCGGTCGAAGAGCAGCACGCCTCCCGTCGCTGAGTGCTACGCATCGTTCTGGATTGCAACGTCTTCGTCTCGGCGCTGCTCTCGCCGAATGGCTCGCCTGCGCAGGTTCTCGACCGATGGGCCGACGGGGACTTCGACGTGATCGTCAGCCCGCTATTGCTCGCCGAGCTGGAGCGGGTTCTGCACCGCCCGAAGTTCGCGGCATCCATCGACAGGGCCCAGGTCGACGGGCTCGTGACGGGCTTGATAGAGGACGGCGTGCTGGTCGAAGATCCGCCGGCCGATCCTGGCCTTACGCCGGACCCCGGGGATGACTACCTCGTGGCGCTCGCCCGGGTGGCGGGCGCGCAGTGCATCGTCTCGGGTGATGCGCACCTACGCCAGCTCGCGGATGCCGTGCCGCCGGTCCTCTCGCCGGCCGAGTTCATCGAGCGCGAGAAGTAGGTGCCGTCTGAGACGGATTCGCCGTGGTACTTCCCGTGGTACTTCAGTGAGCGAATCTGAGGTGATCTCAGAGCACCTGAGAGCAGCGAGCAAGCCGTATCTGACCTGAGCCGAGGTCCGGGCGCGAGTTCGAGCCCAGTATCGCCCATCGCAGAAACGCCCGTTCTTCGGGGATTCTGAGGCGCTCGGACGGTCTGTGGTTCCGCATCACCGTGGGTGCCGGCGCCTGAGGCTTTAGACACGGCAGCCGGCACGAGGGAGGCGGCGCTCAGCGGAGCGTCGCCTTTCGCGTTTCCCGCTCTCACGAGCGTCTCGCCAGGCGCCGGCGGGTCGAGCGATCCGCCTCGAGCGCTTTGGGCTCGGTGGTGGCGATGAACTCGCCGAGTACCTCGACGAAGCGCTTGGGCTCGTCCAGCTGGGGGAAGTGACCCGAGTCCTCAAAGACCTCCAAACGACTGGAAGGGACCTGGGCGTGCGCGCTGTGGGCGTGGGAGACCGGGATCAGGGTGTCGTGCTGGCCCCAGACGAAGAGCATCGGCGCGCGTTCGGCCAGGTACAAGCGATCGGTGGCGTCGACCCGCTGGCCACTGGGCTCGACGACCGAGCGCACCGTGCGTAGAAACGCTTCACGGGTGACCCTGTCGGCGAGCGTGGCGTGGCCGCGGGCGCTTTCGCGCAGATCTGTGCCGGGCCGCAGACCGACGGCTCCCATCACTCGTCCCACTATCCGCCCGGCATCGAGCAGCCGTCCGTTGGTGAGGATCGGCAGGACGTACCCGGCACCGGGAAGCGTCGCCGCGCGGAGCAGCAGACTGACCTCGCGGCCCAGGCCGCCGCTGTCCACGAGGATCAGCCGTTCACAGCGCTCCGGGAACTGGTAGGCCATCTGCATCGCAACGCCGCCCCCCAGCGAGTGCCCGACGAAATTGGCCCGGTCATGTCCGAGCTCCTGCAGGATGTCGCGCACGAGGCTCGCGTGGGCGCCCAGTGAATAGTCGCCCGTCGGCTTGGCGGAGCCGCCATGGCCGAGCAGGTCGGGTGCGATGACCGTGAAGTGCTTGGCCAGGCCGGGCATGACCTGCGCCCAGGTCGTCGAGTCCGACGTGATGCCGTGAATCAGCACCACCACCGGGCCGGCTCCGGCCTGGCGATAGGCGTAGCGGTTGCCGTGCAGGGTGACACTGCGAAGCCGGTACGCCTTCATTGCAGTCAACGCTCCTGTGTTGTTCTGGGCCCGGCCGAACGGTACCGCTCGAGGCTCTTGACCGAGGGCCGCCCGGCACGCGCCCGCCGCGGGAAAGATGTGCGCGATGCCACGCGAACGGCCCGGCAGGCCGGTCAGCGCTATCGGCCGCGCCGGCCAGCGCTATCGGCCGCGCGCCTCTTCACGCCCGCAACCCGTGGTTGCGGTGCCAATTTCGCGTCGCTCTTTGGAGAACGTGGTCCTTCCCTGGTCCCTAAAGTGAGCGAATCTCAGGTGATCTCAGCAGGCGGTAGCGGGTGGTAGTGTCGGGGCATGTTTCGCTCGGCCACTCACCTCACATCGGTGGTCGTGGTGTTCTTTGCGCTGAACGCCGCCGTTGGCTCGGCTGTTGCCTCGTTGACGAAGGTTGATTTCGGGGACATTTCCCATAAGGGCCTGAAGAACTTGGGGCCGGCCTCGACGGGACTGAAGCTATCGCTTGAGCTGGGGATGATCGCTGACCAGCAGGGCATCGCGAACGCCGTGAAGGCGGCAAGCAATCCGTCCTCGTCGACCTACGGACAGTATCTCTCGCTGTCGGTGCTGCAGAAGAAGTATGGCGCCTCCTCGTCGCGGCGCAACGCGGTGCTCGGCGCCTTCAAGCCCTACGGCGTGACGGCGACCGTTGATGTGACGCACCTGCGGGTCGGCGCGACGATGAGTATCAAGAACGCGCAGAAGCTGTTCGGTACGAAGTGGGACCTGTATGCGACCGGCCAGCCGAACCAGGCCATCGCGCTTCCGGTCAATACACCGAAGCTGGGCTCGGGTCTGAAGGGCAACGTCGACACCGTCTCGGGCCTGGGGCTCTATGTCACCCAGCGTGCGTCCGCCAGCTCGTCGGTGTCCGGCGCCCAGGGCCTGACGGCGTCGGTTGCGGGCGGGACGCCCACCCGTACCGGAACGATCGAACCGGGCTGCGCCACCACGACATACCCCGCGGGTGTGTTCTCGACCGCCGGCCTGTTCCCGAACCAGATCCTCAGCGCTTACGGGATCGCCCAGCTGCAAGCCGGCGGCTTGCAGGGCCAGGGCTCGCGCATCGCCATCCTCGGCGAAGCGCCGACGCCGGTCAACGATGTCACCGCGTACCGCAACTGCTTCGGTTTCCCCGGGACCGCGTTGCAGATCCACGGCAGCTCAAACATCGCACCGATCCTCGAGAGCTCGCTTGACGCGATGACGGTTGCGATGGTGGCGCCAAAGCTTTCGCGGCTCGACCTGTGGGTGAAGGCGCTCGGGAAGGCCGATCCTCAGGGCGCCCTCGAACTGCTGGCACAGCCGCTGCAGGCGACGAAGAACGGCACCCCGCTCCCGAACGTGATCTCGATCTCCTACGGCGTGTGCGAGGCGAGCGTCGCGCCGTACACCGCGGCCCGCACCCTGTTCGAGCGCCAGGCGGCCGCGACGGCCGCGCTGGGGATCACGATCGTCGTCGCGGCAGGCGACAGCGGCTCGTCGTCGTGCGCGCACGGGGTGCCGTCCTCCCAGCTCAACAGCTTCGACAAGCAGCAGTCGGCGTCCTGGCCAGCTACATCGCCGTGGGTGCTCGCCGTCGGCGGGACGAATCTCACGCTCACGCCCGCGAACACAATCGAATCCTCGGGCGTGTGGAACGACACGGCGTACCCGCAGCCCTACCAGCAGACCGCCGCGGGCGGGGGCGGCGTCAGCACTTTCGAAAAGCGTCCGTGGTGGCAGCCAGCGATCCCATCGCAAAGCACCTACAGGATGGTTCCTGACGTCGCCGCGTTCGCGGACCCGAGCCCCGGCTACGCCATCATCTGCTCGCCCGAAGTGCAGGGTTGCGGTCCCTCGCCCGGCCAGACGATCTCGTTCGTCGGTGGCACGAGCGCAGCCACCCCCCTCGTCGCAGGGATGATCGCCCTGTGGGATCAGCAGGCCAAGCAGTCCGGCCTGCCCAACCCCGGGTTCGTCCCGCCGCTGCTGTACTCGATCGCGCAGCAGACACCCGGATCGTTCCTGGACATCACCACCGGGAGCAACGCCGTCTTCGGCGGAGTGTCGTGTTGCACGGCGGCCCCCGGGTTCGACCTGGCATCCGGGCTCGGCTCGCCGCTCGCCGACCAAATCGTCCAGCACCTGCACCACTAAAGGCCACCGACACAGTCACGTCCGCTGCAACGTTGCCTACTCCGGCGTCCTGCTTGAGCAAGTCTGTGACACCAATATGTCACCGTTTAGCGTCGAGAGGCGCCAAAGCTGGGGGCGATGATGCCCGGCGCTCGATTTCGCAGCCAGCCGTGGGGTTCGCTACCCGGCGCACTGGGCCGTGACTACGCAGAGAACTCACTGCAACGAAGGGAGAATCAGATGGACATCTTCGAGATCAAGCAGGAGAAAACCGTCAGCAGGGAGGAGGTTGCTAGGCGCCTGCGGCTGCTCGCCGACATGCTCGCTCGGAACAACGACCTGGAGTTCGACCGCGGCGGAATGCATTTCACCGTTCGAGTCCCCGACCAGCTTCAGCTCAAGGTCGAGCTCGAGGTGGAGACCGATGAGCGCGAGCTTGAGATCGAGCTGAAATGGTGATGGTGGCGCATCGCCTTTTGCTCGAGGCGTAAGGAGGCCAGCGGCGTTGGCTGGCTGTTCGCGGTGGGTGCTGGCTGCATCGCACCTCTCGCGCTATGTGCGGGGCGGCTAGGGCTGGTGCACTGCGGGGCGCCGTGGCGCACGAACATGCCACGGCCAACGCGCGGCCAGCAGGCCCGATCCGATCCCGATTCCCACACCGGCCGCGACGTCGCTTGGGTAGTGAACTCCGGTATGCACGCGCGAATAGGCAACGGCCCCCGCCAACGGCACCAGGGCCGGTGCCAGCGCTGGCAGCTCGGCGCAGGCTCCGGTGACGAACGCGAACGCTGCGGCGCTATGGCCTGACGGAAACGACGTTGACCGCGGGGTACGAATGAGCGCCGGGTGCGACCGCGAGGAGGGCCGACGTCGGCGCGTGAGCAGCTTCGCCGGGCCGTTCGCCACCCCCGCCGCGATCGCGATGGCGACGAGGCCGCGCCCTGCCGCCCTCCGCCCTCGCCCACGGTCGAATACCGCGAGCGCGCCGGCGATCACAAGCCACAGACGCGAGTAGCTCGCCGCCCGTGTGACGGCGATGAGGGCGCGATCCAGTGCGGGTGAGCGAGCTCCAAGCGAGCGCCTCATCAGCCGGCGGTCCAGATTCTGAACACGACGCCACATCGTCACTGAACCCGGGCGTTCACCGACCCGCCGCTAC
Organism: uncultured Solirubrobacterales bacterium; assembly: GCA_963844585.1. Taxonomy (GTDB): domain Bacteria; phylum Actinomycetota; class Thermoleophilia; order Solirubrobacterales; family Solirubrobacteraceae; genus Palsa-744. Next base: position 284,733 of record CAWJOV010000005.1, read on the forward strand.
CCGGACAAGCGCGCCCAGGCTCTCCGAGGTGAGTGCCACGGCGCGCGCCGCCGGCGACAAGCCTGTGCTGCGGGGCACGCGCACGCGCAGCGCCCCGGGGAGCGATGCGAAATGCAGCGGCGGGTTCAGCACCAGCGCCTCGCCGTCGAGGCCAACCTCGACGGGGCCGCCAGAGCGGACCTCGAACTCCGGCGCAGACCAGGCCAGCAGGCCGGGGTAGCGTCCCGCCTGGCCGACCAGCTCCAGCGCGAGGAGCTTTGACACGTCCGCGCCCCGCACCGTGGCGGCCACGATGCCGAGCAGGCCCGTGTCGATTCGCTCGCGTGTGCCGGCACCCGAGAGGTGCGTGAGCTCATACGGGTTGTTCGACACCAGCACGAGCGGGGCATCGTCGCAGTCGGTCCCATCCGGGGCGGTGAACTCGAGGTCGATCGTCTCGGCGTCTGGGCCGAGCAGGTCGGGCAGCATGTCCGTCCACGTCCCGAGCTTGGCGTCACGGTAGGCCTCGGACTGGACGACCTTCGCGTAGACGCCGAGCGACGCGTTGTTGACGAACACGCGGTCGTTCACGCGCGCCAGGTCGATGCGCCGCTCTACGCCGTCGGTGAACGCCTCCAGCGCACCCACGACGTCGTCTCGATCCAGGCCGAGGTCAAGCGCGAAGTGGTTTCGCGTTCCCGCCGGGACGCAAATGTGGGCAACGTCGCGCCGTGCGGCGACCGTCGCCACGAGCGCCTGCGATCCGTCGCCTCCAGCCATTCCGATAACCTCCGCGCCCCGCGCGATGGCGCTCTCGGCAAGCTCGAGCAGATCGTCGCCCGGCTCGAGGACGATCGGCTCGATGCCTCGCCGCCGAGCCTCCCCAGCGAGATCGAAGCGCTCCGCCTTTCCACCGCCCGACTTCAAGTTGATGATCAGCGCCCCCGTCGCGGCGGCACCCACTGGCACGGCCGCGGCGGCAATCTTTCCGAGCGCTGCCTGCCCGGCCCGCCCCAGTGCATAGCGCGCGGTGAATCCGAACAGAGCGAGCAGCAGGAGCAGCGCAGCCAGCACCAGCAGCCCCTGCCAGTGGGTCGCGAGCACCACGATCAGGCCGGCCCCAGCGAGGACCCCCACCGCCGCGCCGAGGGCGCGCAACGTGCCGCGCTCTGTCAAGGCAAACCAGATGGCGGCGTTCGCCAGCAGGACAAGCCCAACCGCGAGCACGGCGACGGGGATGTCACCCGCCAGCGCTACAGCGGCCACCACGGCCATTGCGGCGGGCATGATGAGCGCGAGGATTGCGGCGATGCGTCGTAGCCCGGGGCGCTGTGGGGCCCAGCCTCCATGAGAAGTCACCGACGTTCTGGGCATGTTGTGATGTTCTCAGATCCCGTCCGTCGAACCGAGCCCTGCGTTCAACTGTGCCCCCAGCTCTCCTCGGCGGACGGCGCGGTCAATCCTCGGCGCGAAAGCTGCGCCCGATCTCCTCGCCGGTGCCGAAGTAGTGCCGAAACACGTACAGCAGCGGACTCCATCGCCGAGGATCGATGTGGTTGGTGCCGGGCTTGACGATGCCCGAGAGCGCATGGACCCGCTGGACGTGGGTCTCGACGATCCGGAAGTACTCGCCGTCGGGACGGCTGGTGGGTTGGTGGATGGCCGTGACCTTCGCCTCCAGTTGCAGTGGGCACTCGGCTATGCGCGGCGGCTGCACCGTCTCTGAGGCGATCGGAGTCAAGTCGGCGGCCTCGAACTTGCGCGGCTCGTAGCGGAACGTATCGGCCTTGTGCGGTGCGGGCGGGTTGCGGCCAGTCAGAGGGGCCAGCGTCTCGACTTGCCCGGCGAGGTCGGGCCCCGGCAGGTTGATCACGCACTCCCGCTCACGTGCCAGGTTGGCGAGGGTGTGCGCAGTGCTCTCCCAGCCCATCACGACGAGGTAGCCGAGCGCCCAAGCCGAGGACATCGGCCCGATGTTCGGCGTCTCGTCTTCGTTCAGCGTGGTGACGAGCGCGACTGGCGTACCGAAGTAGAGGATGCTCGGCCAGATGCCCTGGTGCACCTTGGCAGCAGATGGGTGCGTCGTCTCGGCATTGCCTTGGCCCGACTCCATTGCTTGCAGTCTTCCCGGCATCGTTTCGCCTTGCGCCGAAATATGCCCGGCTAGGATGAAGCACTCCGACGTGCAGAGCGCAATCGACATCGCCGAGGTCGCTGGGCTGCTGGCCGACAGCTCGCGCTCCACGATGCTGCAAGCGCTCATGGACCGGCGCGCGCGCACCGCGGGAGAGCTCGCTCGCCTCGCCCACATCGCCCCATCCACCGCCAGTCAGCACCTTGCGCGCCTGAGCGACGGGGGACTCCTGGCGGTCGAGGTGCAGGGCCGGCATCGCTACTACCGCCTTGCTGACCAAAAGGTCGCTGCGTTGCTGGAGAGCCTGATGGCGTTCGCGCCTGCGCCCGCCACACCGCGTACAGCGAACGTCGGCTTCGATCTGCGCTTTGCCCGCACCTGCTACGACCACCTCGCCGGAACGGTCGCGACTGAGCTCTACGACCGGATGGTGGCCGATGGCACGTTGCAAGTCACGGCAGAGGGCATCGCGCTCACCTCTGCAGGCGCCCGGCGTTTGCGGTCTCTGGACATTGACGGCGAGGCTCTGCGAGCAGGCCGCCGTCAGCTCGCGCGCGCCTGTCTTGATTGGACCGAGCGCCGCCATCACCTCGCCGGAGCGCTCGGCGCCGCTCTGCTGAGCAGCTTTCGTGCGCGCGGTTGGCTCGTCCCCCGCAGCGTCCCCCGCGCGCTGCGCTTCACGACGGCCGGGCGCCAGGCGCTCGCCAGCCACTTCGACATCGACCTCAGCGTCGCGATGATTTGCTCGGCGAAGGGTTGATCGAGCGTATGAATATCCACGATCACTGGACGATCCGTAGCGCCACCGAGGGCGACATCTCCACCGTGCTCGACCTGTGGGTTGCGGCGGACAGCGTTCCGACCGTCACCGACTCTCGCGAGGGGCTCGTTCGGCTGCTTCAGGCCGACCCCGGGGCGCTGCTGGTCGCCGAGCATATGGGCATCGTGGTTGGCACGCTGATTGCGGCATGGGACGGCTGGCGCGGGAGCTTCTACCGGCTGGCGGTGTCGCCGGAGCATCGGCGCAGGGGGCTTGCGACGATGTTGCTTAGAGAGGGTGAGCGGCGTTTGCACGAGTGCGGTGCGGTCAGGCTCACCGCGATCGTCGCAGACCAGGAGTCGGGAGCGATCGGCTTCTGGCGGGCCGCCGGCTATGAGCGCCAGCAGCACAGGGCGCGATTCGTGCACCACTTCGATGCGTAGCCCCGGGTATCCTGAGGCGGTGTCACGGGCGATCGGGGACGACTGGCGATGAGCCGGCTGGAAACCGGCTTCAGGGATGTGGATGCAGCCGGCGACGTGGAGTCCTACGTCAACTACTTGAGCCACGTGAGCAGTCTCGATTCGGTCATCGATGGCAAGCGGGAACGAGCACGGCTGCTTGGTTTGCGCCCTGGTTCGCGGGCAATCGAAATTGGCTGCGGGCTGGGCGACGACGCTCGTTCGCTGGCACGCCTCGTCGGCCCCGATGGAGAAGTCGTCGGCTTGGATGCGAGCGCCGCGCTCCTGGAGCACGCGCAGGCACGCTGCAAGGCGGAGGATGGCCCGGTCACGTTCATCGCCGGCGACGCCCACGAGTTGCCCTTCGATGCCGGCACGTTCGATGCCGCTCGCAGCGAGCGCACGCTCCAGCACGTGGAAGATCCCGAGCGCGCGGTTGCCGAGCTGGCACGGGTAACGCGGCGGGGAGGGGTGGTGCTCGTCAACGAGCCGGACTGGGGCACGCTCGCGTGCACGGGTCGCCCCCGCGAGCTCGTACGCGCGATGCTGTCGGCCGCGGAGGCACAGATCCGAAACCCTTGGATCGGGCGCCAGCTGGCAGGCCTGTTCGTAGATGCTGGGCTGACAGATGTCACGGTCCGAGCCGAGGTGCTGCTGGTGCGCGACTTCTACCCCGACGTCGTCATCGATCTGCCGCTCCTGGCGGCAGATCTGCGCGCACAGGGGCACGAGGGTGTCGAGGACATGCTCGCTGCGGCAGAGGCCGATACCCGGGCGGGCCGAACGGTCGCGGCTCTCACGCTCTTCACTGTTTTTGCTCGCCGATAGCAAGCGGTGCCATTCCCCGCCGTGGGAGGATGACCCCTCAGAGGGCGATATCAATTGATATCATCCCCGATATGCCAGCGAATGAGAGCCCTCTGTTCGTGCGGCTCCCCAGCGAGGATGCGCGGCATCTGGAGCGGGCGGTCGCGGCGTCCGGCAAGAGCAAGCGCCGGCTCGTCGGCGAGGCCGTGCGTGAGCACCTGACCGACGACGGGCTCGTGGTCGGTCGCGCCGCGCTGCGCGAGACGGGCGATGAGGTGATGACGCCCGGGGAGACGGCCGCGCTGCTGAAGCTCGACGAGCCGGCGGTGCTGGCCGCCGCGCAGAGCTGTGATCTTCCCGGCCGGCAGATCGGTGGCCATTGGCGGTTCTCACGCGGCGCGATCCTTGCCTGGCTGGCTGGCGAGGATCAACGCGCGGAGCTGCACAGCGCGACATCGCTACCCGACGGGCCCCTCAGCGAAGGTGGGCCTCGATGAGACGTACCCCCACGTCAAGCGTGGCCTGCGTCCGCAGCTTTCCATAGCGACGATCCCACTCACCGCTTTCGAGGTCCCGGCGGAGCCGGCCCAGTCCGCTGTCCACAACTGAAGGTGCCAGCAGGTGCCAGATCGACGAGGCCCGACGCACGGCTGGGTCGAGGTGAGCCTCGGGCCGGCTCCAGAGGGCCACACAGAAGCCATCGGTGCAGTCGGCGGGCACGAGAACCGTGTGGGCCTGGAGCCCGGGAAGGACGTCCTGCAGGTGGGCGATCGATGGGAACGTGTGGCGGTCGTGCTCGACGATCTCCGGCAGGTAGTCGCGGCAGAGCCACATCTTCGCCGTCACGTCCAGGTCGAGGGTCAGGAGGACGATCCGCTCACGAGTGACCCGGAGCACCTCGGCGAGGCCACGGTCAACGTCATCCCAGTGCTGCATCGTGAAGACGCCCATCGTCGCGTCGACGCTCTTGTCCTCCAGCGGAAGCGACTCGGCGGCTCCCTGAATCGCGGGAGCGGCGTCCGACGAGCGTTGGGCGATCATCACCGGGGAGGGCTCGACCGCGATGACCTCGCGATCGCTCGGCTCGTAGGAGCCGGCACCCGCCCCGACGTTGAGGACGCGCCTGGCGCCGCCGAGCGCTCTGCGGATCGCTGTCTCGAAGCGTGGGTCGGCGCGACGGACCTCGCTGTAGCTGAGGCCGATGCGGTCGTAGGCGGGAGTGCTCATCGCTTTGCGCTTGCGCGGCGACGGGGCCGGCTCTCCGAGCGGCTCTCGTGCATGAGGGAGACGAGCAGCTCGACGAAGTCGCCGTAGAGATCGTGGCGCACCGCGTCGGGGCTGACCAGGGATTCGATCGCGAGGCCGATGCCGAGCGCGCGCAGGACGAGCGCGAGGTCATCGACGGGTAGGGGGAGCTCCGTTGCCGCCTCTTGCTGGTATTGGGCGATGTAGCGCGCGAGGGCCTCGCGCATTGCCGAGGAGCGGCTGCCAAACCGACTTGCGAGCTCCGGGTCCCGATCGGCGTGGGCGATGAACTCGATGTGGAGGACAAGCGACTCGCGGTCCCGAGCGAGCCGGTCCATCCACTGGTCGGCCAATGCGCGCGCACGTACCTCGAGGGGGGCATCGGCGGGAAGCACCGCCTGCGTTTCGGCCAGCTCGCGGACTCGCTGCGCCATGTAGACCTCGAAGACGGCGAGGAACAGGTCGGCCTTGCCCTCGAAGTTGGAGTACACGGCGCCGTGTGAGTAGCCGGCCTCCTCGGCGATCTCCTCGACGCTCGCCGCCTGAAAGCCACGCCGAGCGAACACCTTGGCGGCGGCGTCGATGAGTCGAGCTCGGGTCTGGGCCTGTTGCTCGGCTCGCGTCAGTCGTCGTGCGGCGGTCATTCTCAGATGAGCATACCAACTCAGATTGCGGCTATAATTCAGATTCGTGCCCCTCTACATCTCGCAGAGCCTCCGCGCTTCCAACACTCCTCGCCTCGACGGCGTTGTGGAAGGCGCGTGGTGACAGCGTCGGAAGGACAGACACGATGAGCGATCTCGACGGCTTGCTGGCTGAGCAAGCTCACTACTACCGCGAGCGTGCCGGCGAGTACGAGGACTGGTGGTTCCGCCGCGGACGCTACGACCACGGCCCGCAAACGAACGCCCGGTGGTTCGCCGACGCGGCCGAAGTCAACGCCGCCCTGAAGCGCTTTGATCCGGCCGGAGACGTCCTCGAGCTCGCGTGCGGAACCGGCCTGTGGACCCAGCGGCTGGCCTCTTACGCCACCGGTGTAACCGCGATCGATGGCTCCCGGGAGATGATCGAGCTGTGCCGCGCTCGCGTAAACGACCCGCTCGTCACATATGTGCAAGCCGACCTGTTCGCGTGGGAGCCCACCAGGACGTACGACGCGTGCTTCTTCGGCTTCTGGCTCTCCCACGTCCCCGAGGAGCACTTCGAGACGTTCTGGGAGAAAGTCCTGCGGGCCGTCGGATCGAGGGGCCGGGTGTTCTTCCTCGACAGCCTGCGCAGCCAGCAGGCATCGGCCGTCGATCACACGCTCCCCGATCGGGGGGATGAAACGATGCTCCGCCGACTCGCCGACGGCCGTGAGTACCGCATCATCAAGCGGTTTCACGAGCCCCAGCCGTTGCAGCGACGACTTGCCGATCTCGGTTGGAGCGCCTCGGTGCAGACGACGAGCGAGTTCTTCATCTACGGTCAGGCAACCCCCGCGACATAGAGCCAGCTCGTCATTTTGCGACGCATGGCTACGCTGCGCTCTTGGCGTGCTTGTTGCATCCGACTCCTCACTGCTCGACTGGTGGAAACGGTGCGGGAGCTGCCCTACGGCTGTCTCAGCGACCGCACCGTGGAGGGACGCTGCGCGAGCGTCATGGCACCTGCTCCACCAAGCACCTGTTCCGCTCGGCGAGCGCCTTGAGCGTTAGCAGCTGCTTGCGCATCATCACGAGATCGCCGAGAGCGAGCGTTTGACCGAGCAGCCCCGCCGCGAGGCGACCTCCCGGCGGGGCGAAGATGACGCGCGCAACCAGGCGCGTCGAACCGGTGCCCGCGAGCACCGCGTAGGTCACTGCCACACGGTGGCCGCGCAGCGTGATGTGCTCGTCGTAGGCGAACGACACCAGCGAGAAGATCGACATAAAACGCTGCCCGACTGCGAGGCGCTCGACGCCGGGGACGAGCTCGCGCGGGCTTCTGCGCCCGAGGTTGTCGACGAAGTCATAGCTGTAGGGGGCGAGCTTGAGCTGACAGAGCCAGCGGAACACCACGGAAGCCGGTGCGTCAATCGTCGTGGCACGGTGCATCGGGGTGCCCGCCAGGAGGCGATCGCATGCCATCGGCATTGCGTGCTCCTCCGCGGTTGCGCCCCAGCTCGAACCCACGATCATGCGTGTCGGGCGACGTTGCGCAACAGGCGGCAGACGACAAGTCGATGGCCGCCGCTGCCAACCACGAGCGCGCGATAGACGCGGCCGATGGGGCCTGGAAACTCCGCCCACGTTTGGGCACGCAGGGTGCAGCGGTCTGTGCCGGTCGCGTCCAGCTCGAATACCAGCGCATAGCTGGAAAACCGGTGCCGGCCGCGTAGCTCCAGGCGCTCCGGGACGCGGGTCTCCGCAACGGCAAAGCCAGGCAGGGCGTCCCCGGTGTGAAGCGTCCCGCGCCGGTCACCGCGTTCTTCCGCTGGCACGACCGCCAGCAGGCGCGTCAGCGGCGCCGAGGCAGGTCCGCCGAAATCCTTGCGCAGAACCTGCGCAAGGACATCCCAAACGTGCTCGCGCGCCGCATCGATGGTTATGGAATGCTCATCGATATAAGGCAACTGCTCCATATGGAATGATCATACTACATCGATGGCTCCGCCGCAAAAGCATGACACCGACCGCATTCTCGACGCCGCCCGGACTCTCGTCCTGCGCGATGGGCCACGCGCTGCCTCGGTCGCCGCGATCGCGCGCGAGAGCGAGGCCCCCGTCGGCACGCTCTACCACCGCTTCGGCAGTCGCGACGGGGTGCTCGCCGCGGCCTGGCTGCGAGCGCTGGAGGGCTTCCAGCGCCGCGCGTTGTCGGCAGCGGCACACCCCGACCCGCTGGAGGCCGCCGTGGCGATGGCGAGCTCGCAGATCGGCTTCGCCAGGGAGCAGCCCGATGACGCACGCCTGCTGCTGACGCTGCGCCGCGACGACCTCCTCGACACCGCTCCCGACGACCTGTTCCGCGCGCGCCTGGAGGCGATCAACGCCCCACTCGAGACGACCATCGCGGCATTGACCAAAGCGTTGCGCGGGCGGGCCGACGCGCGGGCGCTGGACGGTGTCACCCGTGCTGTCGTCGATCTGCCCAACGCCACCATCCGTCGCTACATGCGCGATGGCGCCAGGCTGCCTACCTGGCTGGAACATGATGTTGCCGCAGCGACCCGCAGACTCTTGGAACTCTGAGCATCTTGTCAACAAGATGCTCGTGCAACGCTGGCCGTGCGTCGCCCGCGTCAATCTGGGCCGATGCGCAGCACCAGCTTGCCGATGTTCTCGCCTCTGAACAGCTTGAGCAGCGTCTCGGGGAAGGCGTCCAGGCCGCCCTCGACGACATCCTCGCGTGAGATCAATCGCCCTTCGCGCATCCACCCGGCGATCTCCGCGGCCGCCTCGCCGTAGCGCGCGGCGTAGTCGAATACGACCATGCCCGTCATCGACGCTCGCGCGACCAGTAGCGCCATGTAGTTCGCCGGCCCGCGCATTCCGCCGGTGGCGTTGTACTGCGAGACTGCACCGCAGATCACGATGCGCGCGCCGCGAGCCAGACGCGTGAGCACGGCGTCGAGGATCTCGCCGCCGACGTTGTCGAAGTAGACGTCCACTCCCTTTTTCGCAGTCTCGCGCAGGGCCGCGCGGACGTCCTCCGTCTTGTAGTCGATCGCCGCGTCGAAGCCGAGGTCCTCCACGATCCAGCGACACTTCTCCTCGCCGCCCGCGATGCCGATCACGTGGGCGCCCTTGATCCTGGCGATCTGCCCCGCCACGCTGCCAACCGCGCCGGCGGCGCCCGAGACGACGACCGTGGCTCCCTCGCTCACCTTGCCCACGTCGAGCAGCCCGAAGTAGGCGGTCATGCCCGTCATGCCCAGCGTGCCGAGATACGTGGGCAGCGGCGCCAACGACGGATCGACCTTCATCACCCCAGCGCCATTCGACAGCGCGTACTCCTGCACGCCGAACGCGCTGTACACGTGCTCGCCGACCGCGAAGTCGGGATGCTCGGAGACGATCACCCGTCCGAGCGCGCCCGCGCGCATCACCGCCCCGATCTCCACCGGATCGATGTATGAGGCTCCCGCGTTCATCCAACCGCGCATCGCCGGGTCGAGCGAAATGTGGGAGATCGCCACCACGAACTCGCCTGAGCCCGGCGTCGGCATGGGCTCCTCGACGATGTTCCAGTCGGAGGCCTGCGGCAGGCCGGTTGGACGGGCGGCGAGGCGTACCTGATGGTTGATCAAGCTCATTTGCGGATCTCCAAGCGTTGGGTTGTGGGGCAGGCTATTGCACCGTCGGCGCGGGGCCGGGAGCTGAGGCGGCTTGGTCCCGCGCTGCCTCCACGGCGTCCTGCGTCTCTACGGCGTCCTGCGTCTCTACGGCGTCCTGCGTCTCTACGGCGTCCTGCGCCTCCACGGCGTCCTGCGCCTCCACGGCGTCCTGCGTATCTACGGCGGCCCGCGTATCCACGGCGGCTCGCGCGATGCACACCGCGAGCGCGGCCACCGCGGGCTCGATGGCTGCGTCGGCGAGGTTGGCGTAGCCGACGACGAGCGCGGGGGTGCTGGCGGCGAGTCCCTCCAGGGCGATGCCCCGCGACCGGGCCTCGGCGAGCACGATCTCCTCGCTGAGGCCCTCGGGGAGGTGCAGCACGACGTACAGGCCGGCGGCGGCGCCGTGGACGCTCACCTCGGGCAGCTGGCTGGCAAGCGCCGCCAGCAGCGCCTCGCGTTGGCGGTGATATCGCCGGCGTTGGCGGCGCAGGTGGCGGTCGAGCTCGCCGCGCTCGATCAGGTCGGCCAGCGCGAGCTGCTCCAGTGGCGTGGGCATCCCGCCGCGTAGGCGCTGCAGAGCCGCGATCGGCTCGACGAGGCGCTCTGGGAGGGCCAGCCAGCCGAGGCGCACCGCTGGGGCGAGGGTCTTGCTCGCCGAGCCGCCGTAGATGACGCGGTGGGGTTCGAGGCCCTGCAACGAGCCGATCGGCTGGCGGTCGTAGCGGTACTCGGCGTCGTAGTCGTCCTCGACGATCAGCGCATCCCGGGTCTGCGCCCACGCCACGAGCGCGGCACGACGAGTGGGGGAGAGAACAGCGCCGGTGGGGTACTGGTGCGCGGGTGCCACCGCCACCGCGTCGACATCCTCCCGCTCGAGTCGCTCGACGATCAGCCCAGCGTCGTCAACCGGGAGCGCCACCAGCTCCAGCCCGGCGGCTGTCGCGGTCTGGCGTATGCCTTGCCAGCCGGGGTCCTCGACGGCGAGTCGCCGGGCGCCGCCGGCGGCGAGGGTTGACCACAGCAGCTCGATGCCCTGGCGCAGCCCATTGGTCACCATGATCTGTGAGGGGTCGGCGCGCACCCCGCGTACCCGGCCGAGGTAGGCGGCGAGCGTGGCGCGCAGCTCGGGCTCGCCGGCGGGGTCGGGGTAGGCCAGGCGCTCGTCGGGCACATTGCGCAGCACCCGCGCATAGGCAGAGGACCATGCCGTCCTCGGGAAGCCGCTTAGCGCGGGACGGAAGGGATTCATGTCGTGACGGACCACCGACCTCGGCGTGAAGTCGGGCCGTGAGGTGCGCTCGTGTGCGAGCGTCGCGGCAACCTTCGTTCCGCCGCCGCGGCGTGTGTGCAGATAGCCCTCGGCGGCCAGCTGCGCGTAGGCGTCCACCACCACACCGCGCGAGACGCCGAGCTCGGCACATAGAGCGCGCGTGGAGGGCAGCCGTGTGCCGGGAGCCAGACGCCCGCCGCGCACTGCCTCGCGCAGTGCGTACTCCACACGTGCACGCAGCGATCGCCCAGGGCCGCTCGTCAGATCGAGGTGCAGATCCATTGGCCCTGGATTCTGGCATGTGCTTGGCCCTGTTCAGGGATCCAAGGCTGGCTTAACGTGCCGGATGTGCCCGCCGCCCTATCCCCACGCACGAAGGTTCGCCGTATGCCCGCCCGCGCCAGTTACGAGCGCGAGGCGATCGACACAATCCTCGACGAGGCGATGGTGGGACACCTCGGTTTCATGCACGAGCGCCAGCCCTTCGTGATCCCCACGCTGCACGCGCGTGTCGGGGATGAGGTGTACATCCACGGCTCTGCCGCCAGCCGCACGATCCGCGCCCTGGGTGCCGGGACGCCGGCCTGCCTGACGGTGACGCTGCTCGACGGTCTGGTGCTCGCCCGCTCGGCCGTGCACCACTCAGTCAACTACCGCTCGGTCGTCGTGCTCGGCAGCGCGCGTCTGGTCGAGGATCTCTCCGAGCGCATGGCCGCGGTGCAGGCGTTCACCGAACGCCTGATTCCGGGGCGCTGGCAGGAGGTCCGCCCGCCCACCGTCAAGGAGCTGAAGGCCATCCACGTGCTCGTCTTCCCCCTCGGCGAGGCCTCGGCGAAGATCCGCACCGGGCCACCCCGCGACGAGGAGGAGGACTACGCGCTCACCACCTGGGCAGGCGTGATTCCCCTGCACACCCAGGCCGGTCCCCCGACGCCCGACCCTCACCTGGCCAGCGGTATCGCACCGTCCCCAACGGTCGGCAGTTGGACTCCGCAACGCGCGTGAGTCCTTGGTGAGGTGAAAAGGCCTCGAGGCGCGTGGGTCTCTCTGCCTTTTTGTGTGCGAACGACCTCTTGTATGGTTCTACCGGTGCACAAGAGGGGGATGCAGTGGGGGAGCAGCCCGCGAGCCTGGCAGAGGCTCACGGTGCTGCTGCTCGTCGGATTGCCGGCTCTGCTCTTGGCGCTGGCGGTACCAGTGGCGGCACGCGGGCCGAGCGGGACGCCCACTCACGGGCCGCTCTCCAAGCCGCCCAAGATCAGAGTCCACAATGGCCCTGCACCCAGGCGGCTGGTGACCAGGACCATCGTGAAGGGCACCGGCCGGAAGGCCAAGGACGGACGCCAGCTCACGGTCAACTACGTCGGTGCTCTTTACAGCAACGGCAGGGTCTTCGACAGCTCGTGGCGAGACGGCGAGCTGTTCACATTCACCATCGGGCGAGGTGAAGTCATCAAGGGCTGGGAACGAGGTCTTGTGGGTATGCGGGTGGGAGGACGACGCGAATTGGTCATTCCGCCCGCCCTTGCTTATGGCAGCAAAGGCAGTCCGCCGTTGATATCGCCAAACTCGACGCTGGTCTTCGTCGTTAACCTGCTTGCTGCGCGATCCCGCTGATCAGGGGCAGGCAAGGCATCTCGGGGAAACTCTCAGTGGCAGGCAGCGTGGCGGCGGTACTCGCCACGCTTGGGTTGTGGCTGGCCGCCTGCGGGGGGTTGGAGTCGGCCGGCACCTTCACCCCGCGCACTCCCGGGACGTTGACGGTTGCGACGGCCCAGATCCCCGACCCCGGGTTGTGGACGGGAACGGCGCAACACCCAACCGGAGGCTTCGAGTACGAGCTCGCACATGCGCTGGCGCAGCGGTTTGGGTTGGCGAAGGTGAAGGTCGTACTGGTGCCGTTCGAGCAGCTGGTCGCGGGCGATCTCGGCGGCGCCGATCTCGCGCTCTCGGACATCACGATCACCAAGGAACGCGGCGAACACGTGAGCTTCTCGACGCCCTACCTGCCGGCGCCCCCGGCGATTCTCGTGCGCCCCGGCACACAGGTGGCCGATGTGTACGCCGCCAGGAGCCTGCGCTGGGCGGTGGAGCTGGGGACGACCCTGCGGAGCGCGCTCGAAGAAGTGATCGAACCCTCCCAGGCTCCACAGATCCTCCACCATGAGAGTGAAGTGCTCGCCGCGTTGCGCGCTGGGCGTGTGCAGGCGGTGATGCTGGATCTACCAGTGGCGCTCGCCTACGCGCGCGAAGCGCCGGGAGAGTACGCGGTCGCTGCGCAACTACCCAGCGAATACAAGCTCGCGGCGGCGCTGCCGAAGGGATCGGAAAATGTGGAAGCCGTAGACTCGGCGCTGCGCGCGCTGACGGCGGACGGCACGATCGAACGCCTGGGGAACAGGTGGCTGCACACCGAACTGAGTGAAGGCCAAGCCGAACACGTACCGGTGCTGAGGACCGGCGAAGAATGATCCACGGGCAGTTGCACCTCGCGCTGGCGGAGGTCGTGGAGCTCTCCACGCCGAAGGGCGCGCCGTGGGAGTTCCTGATCATCTTCGCGACGCTGCTGCTGGGTCCGGCGATCGTCGAGCGCGCCCGTGTCCCCGGGCTGATCGGACTGCTGCTCGGCGGGTATGCGATCGGCCCGCACGGGCTCGACCTGATCGGCCCGGGCAACACCACGGTGCCGGACCTCGGCCAACTCGGGTTGCTGTACCTAATGTTCGTCGCGGGCGTCGAGCTCGATCTCAACCTGCTGCGCAGATATAAGCGCTCGGCGGTCACCTTTGGGCTGTTGACGTTCCTGCTGCCGATGGCGTTCGGCACAACGGTCGGCCTTGGGCTGGGGTGGCAGGTGCTGGCGGCGATCCTGCTCGGCTCGCTGCTGGCCTCCCACACGCTGATCACCTATCCCACGGTGCGCGACGCCGGGCTCGCCTCCGATCCGGCGGTCGCCACCGTCGTGGGCTCCACCGTGCTGACCGACACGCTCACGCTGGTCGTGCTGGCGGCCGTCGCCGGCGCGGTCGGTGGGGGCCGCTCGACGCTCGACGTGGCCATCCAGATCGTTGTGGGGCTGACGGTTCTGATCGCCTTCAGCATGCTCCTGTTGCCGCTACTGGCGGGCTGGGCCTTTCAGCTGTTCGGCGCCGAGCGCGCCGTGCGCTACATCGTGGCGATCACGGCATTCCTGGCGGCGGCGACGGTCGCGGAGGTGTTCGGCATCGAGGGCATCGTGGGCGCGTTCTTCGCGGGCCTGGCGCTCAACCGCCTGGTGCCCAACGAAGGGCAGCTGATGGACCGCATCGGCTTCTTCGGCGGCGCGGTGTTCATCCCCGTGTTTCTGGTGTCGATCGGGCTGATCCTCAACCCGGCGGTGATCGTGAAAGGTGAAACGTTGGGTCTCGCCGGCCTGTTCATCCTTGCGTGCTTCGGCGGCAAGGCGCTGGCGGCGGTGGTGTCGGCACGGCTGCTCGGCTTCTCCCGACCGCAGGCGGGACTGCTGTTCTCGCTGAGCGCCGCACAAGCCGCCGCGACCCTCGCCGCGACGGTGGTGGGGTTCCAGCTGGGACTGTTCAGCAGCGCGGTCGTCAACGCGGTGCTGGTGCTGATCTTCGCGAGCGTGTTGGTGTCGACGCTCGTTGCCACGCGAGCGAGCGCCGCGATGGGGACACACGAGGATCGAGCCCGGCCGATGGGCGCGCGCGTTGTCGTGGGGGTGGGCGATCCCGCATCGGCGGCGGGCGCGCTGTCGATCGCGGTGCGCATCGCCCGCGCGGACGGGGGGGTCGTGCAGCCGGTGCTGGTCGTGCCGCTATCGGCCCCGTTCGCGCCCCGAGCCGCGCACAGCCGCCTGCGTCACTTCGCCGCCGTCGCCGGTGTCGATGGTGATGTCTCGACCGTGGTGGATCGCTCGCTGCTGCACGGCGCGATGCACGCCGGGGTGGCCGCGGAAGCCACGCTCGTGCTCGTCGCCGAGCCCGCGGTGCTGGACGCGGCCGGGCTCGAGGCCGCCCGCGAGATCGTGGCCGAGGGGCTCACGGGCGCCCCACCAGTTGCGTTCGTGCGCGGGAGCGCCACGCGTCTCGGGGTGGTGCGCACGTTTACCGGTGGCGAGGATGGGGAGGATTCGCATCCGCTGCTCGGCGAGCTATCCCAGCGTGTCGCCCGCGGCTCCGCGGATCGCCTGCGGGAGGGCGACGGTGACTGGGCGACGCGGCTGGCCGCGGACGACGTGACCTTCATCTCGGTGGGGCTCAACGCAGTCACGACCCTTCCTCCGGATGCGCCGGGAATCGTGGTCGCCGCGCTGGATCTGGGAGCGGTGTGAGCAGGGCAGGGGAGGAGCGCTGTGAGCGGGTGGTTTGGTGCACCTTCGCAAGCCGTTCCCTCCCTGGAAAAGCACATATGATTGGATGCCCGTGCTCCCGCTGATGGCCTCACTCGCGACGCTCATCGCCGCCCCCGTCCCGGCCGGTGTGGTGTCGCCGTTACCGGCGTCCCGCCTGGCGGCACCGACCGCAAACGCGCAAACTGCGACGGCGCCGCGATGCAGGACGGCGGGGTTGGTGATGTGGCTGAACCCCGAAGGCTCGGGAACGGCGGGCAGCTTCTATTACAAACTCGAATTCGTGAACCTCTCCGGGCGCACTTGCACCCTCGCGGGGTATCCGGGTGTATCGGCGGTGAGCCTGAGCGGGCGTCAGATCGGGGCCTCGGCGAAGCGTGAAGTGACGGGGAGGCCGCGCACGGTGACGCTTGCTCCCGAAGGCGAGGCGACGGCGATCGTGCACGTCGTCGATGTGGGTGTGCTGCCGTCTTCGTGCCGCCCGACGGCAGCTGGTGGGTTCCGCGTCTATCCACCGGGCGAGAGCGCCTCGAAGGTGGTGCCGTACCCGTTCCGCACCTGCGCCAACTCCCGTGAAAGCGCGATCTCGGTGCGCGCGCTCAAGCGCGAATAGCCCGTGGCGGCAGACGACCCGCCGACGCTGATCGTGATCGACGCGGCGGCGTGGGTGGCGTGGCTGGCGAGCAACCACGAGCAATCCTCGGGCGTGTGGTTGGGCCTCGCCAAGAAGGGCACCACCGAGCCGACCCGCCTGACCTACGACGAGGCGCTGGAGGAGGCGCTGTGCCACGGCTGGATCGATGGCCAGGTGCGGCGGCTGGATGAGTGCATCTACCGCCAGCGCTTCACTCCTCGGCGCCCGCGCAGCGCGTGGTCGAAGCGCAACGTGGGGCTCGTGGAGCGGCTGACGGGCGAAGGCCGGATGCGCACGGCAGGGATCGCTGCGGTGGAGCGGGCAAAGGCGGACGGGCGCTGGCAGCAGGCTTACGCGGGGCAGGCGAGCATCGAGGTGCCGGCCGATCTCGCGGCGGCGCTGCGCACGCAGCCGGCGGCGCAGGCGATGTGGGAGGTGCTCACCAGCCAGAACCGCTACGCGGTGCTGTACCGAATCGACAATGCGAAGCGGGCGGACACGCGCGCCCGGCGGATCGAGCAGTTCGTGGCGATGCTGGCCCGTGGCGAGACGCCGCATCCTCAGAGACGCGGACGTCCGGACTGACCTTCACCGTCCGTAGCACCTCGTTTCGCTCATATTTGGGAAATTGTCCGCGCGGGTTGGTCGCCTCCTGGCGCGCCCGGGCGCCGGGCCTCCTACCCGTCGTCAACGCCGTAGCGTGATGCTCTAGCGCGGGGGCCAGATCGTCCACACCGCGAGCCTGCTCGTTCGACCCCGGATCTCGAGCTCCCCGACCGATGTGAGGTCGTCTGGCATGTCGCGCAGGCGCTCGCGCGTGGTCGCCGAGACGAACAGCATCGCCTCGCTGTCCTTGGTCATGCTCTCAAGACGCGAGGCGATGTTGGTGGTGTCGCCGATCGCCGTGTACTCCACACGCTGCTCGGAGCCGACGTTGCCGACGATCACCGTGCCGCTGTTGAGCCCGACGCCCATCACGAAGCTGCGGTCGAAGCCCTGCTCGGAGAGCCACACGTTGAAGCGGTTCAGACGCGCTCCGATCATCTCCCGCGCCGCCGCCACCGCCCGGTCGGCGTGATCCTCCTGTTCCAGCGGTGCTCCAAAGACCGCCATTATCCCGTCGCCCATGTACGCGATCAACGTTCCTCCCGCGCCCAGGATCGCCTCGGTCATCTCGTTGAGATAGAAGTTGACGACCTCGATTACGCGCGTGGCAGGCTGGGTCTCCGAGAAGCTGGTGAAGTCACGCAGGTCGGAGAACAGAACGGTGCAGTCGCGCTCCACGCTGCCCAAGCGCAGATTCTCATCGGCGCTGGCCAGCACTTCATCGACGATGTCGGCGGGCACGAAGCGCGAGAACACGTCGCGCACGCGCTCGTGCTCGATCGTCTCACTCACGTACACCACTGCGAGCGTGCCCAGCGCGCCGAGTGCCAGCGCCAGTAGTGGGTAGACGAAGTCGAGGATCAGCCCCCTGTCGAATGTGACCTGGACGGCGACGGTGAAGAGCACCGCCAGCGTGAGCGCGCTCAGCAGCGAGCGCCGGCGGCGCACGCGCAGGCTGCCCAGCGGAATCACGAGTCCCAGTAGCACGATCAGCGCCACATCCAGCCAGCCGGGCGCATCCCTGAGCGGTACGCCCCCCAGCAGCGTCTGCGTCGCGTTGGCCCAGATTTCCGGCCCCGGCATCCCTGCGCTGGTGGATACCGCGTGGATGTCCTGGAGAATCGGATCCGTGGCCCCCACGATCACGACCTTGCCGCTGACGGCGCTCCGCGAGAACCTGCCGCCGAGCACCCGGTCGAAGGAGATCGCCCTGACCGTCCCCGACGGACCGGCGAAGTCGATCGGCAGCGTTCCATCTTCGAATCGCGAGGCGGGAATGGCACGTCCGCTCGCTGTTTCGGCCGCGACCACGGCGAAGCTGCGAAGCCCTTCGAAGGAGTAGGGGAGACGGCGAATCGCTCCGTCGGAGTCCTCCGGCAGTCCCACGTAGGCGGCCCGCGCATCCGCTTCGCGCAGGCTTTGGGCACCGCCGAGCACTTCCGTGCGCCCACCCTTGGCGACTTCGATTGTGCCGAGCACGGTTCTGCCGTGGGCTTCGGCCACTGCTTGGAACAGCGCGTCGTCTTCGCTTTTCACGGTCGGGTGTGTGAATTCGATGTCTACCGCGATCACCTTCGCTCCGGCCTTGCGCAGGTTGTCGATGACCGTGGCGTAGTAGCGACGGGGAAACGGGAACTCCGAGGGCATCTGGCGATTCCTCAGTTCCTGCAGCGTGGCGGGATCGATCCCCAAGAGCACGACATCGGCGGGCGGCGCCTGCTTGCCGCGGATCGAGAATCGGGCGTCGATCGTCTGCAGTTCGGTGCCCCTCAGCAGGTGGGTCGCGTAGGCGCCCACACCCACCCCCACGGCCAGGATCGCAACCACCAGCAGCGCCACGGCCCTCCGCCGCTCCCTGCGCGTCCTGACCATGTCAGCGGCATCCTGTCACAATCCCCGCCTCTGCACACGCCGATGCCAACCGCCAGATCCCCGATCGGAGCGCTGAGGCCGCGCCTGCGACGGATCGTCCTGTGCGCCGCGCTGCTGAGCGGCACGGTCGGCTGCGCCTCGGCGTCGGCACTCAACCTGACGGGTACCTGGTCGGCTAACTACCGCTGCGAAGCCGGGCCGTGCCCGGGGGGCCAGATCAACTTCCCGGCCACGGTCACGCTGACGCAGGCCGAAGGCTCGGAAACGGTGACCGGCACGGATGGCGGAGAAAGCATCTCCGGCACTTTGAAGGGCAACACCTTCACCTACCGCAGCTTCGTGGGTAGCTACGAAGCGCAGGCGACCCTTACGGTGGCGGCGGATGGCTTGTCGTGGTCGGGTCCCCTGCACGACAACAACGGGACGAGTGGCACGGACACCGCGCAGCGGAGCACGTTGGGCAGCGGGAAGCCATCGCCGGTGCTCGCCAAGACCGGCGATGTGATGCCGGTGTCCGGGAGGGTGCTGGTGAAGCCGCCGGGCAGCAAGAGTTTCGTGGCGCTGTCAAAGCTGCGGCAGATCCCATTTGGAACTGTCGTCAACGCCACCAACGGCAACGTCAGCGTGACCACCGCCACGCCGAGCGGTGCCACCCAGACCGGCAAGTTCTTCGGCGGCGAGTTCGTCTTGACGCAGGGGCGAAGCGGGATGGTGCTGGCGACACTCGCCGGCGGCAGCTTCTCGGTCTGCCCAACCGCGCGGGAGAGCAGCCGGATCGCACACGCTGGCGCCGTATCCGCCCGGGCGACCGCCTCGGGGAGTCACGCCGTGCGCAAACTGTGGGCCAATGCGCACGGCAAATTCTCGACGAAGGGCAACTACGCGGCGGCGGCCGTGCAGGGCACCGAATGGCTGACCGAGGACCTCTGCGAAGGAACCCTGATCCGGGTCACGCGCGACAAGGTTGCGGTCACCAATCTGGTCAACCACCGCCACGTCGAGGTGCGCGCCGGCCACCACTATCTCGCCAAGGCGCCGTAGGTAGCTCAGACCGTCCTGAGCGCCTCGGTGGGGGAGAGCCGTGCGGCGCGCAGCGCCGGCAACAGGCCGGCGATCGCGCCGATCGCCAGCGCTGCGCCGAACCCTCCCGCCCAGGCTGTGGTGGGGATGACAATCGTCCAGCCCTTGGTGATGGCGTAGATCGTGGTGGCGAGTGCGCCGGCAGCGATGCCCACGGCGCCACCGCCGAGCGCGAGCAGAATCGCTTCTGAGAGGAATTGGCTGCGGATCTGCCCGCGAGTGGCGCCGAGCGCGCGGCGCAACCCGATCTCCGAGCGGCGTTCGAGTACCGAGATGACCATGATGTTGGCGACGCCGACGGCGCCCACCAACAGGGCCACGGCGCCGAGCCCGAGGAACAGGCCGTTGAAGGCGCCTTGGGCATCGGCGC
>CAWJOV010000006.1:0-452374 GCA_963844585.1 uncultured Solirubrobacterales bacterium
GATATGTTCGGGGCCGCCGCGGTCGGGCAAGGAGATCGTAGGCGCCGCCGCTCAGAGCCCAGCAAGCACTTTCCGCGTCTCCTCGACGTCGCGGTGCATCTGCTCAACCAGCTCCTCGACCGTCGCGAAGCGCCGCTCTCCGCGCAGGCGGCTGATGAAGTCGAGTCGCAGCTCGCTGCCGTACAGGTCGCCTTCGAAGTCGAGCAGGTACGCCTCGATCAGCTCGCCGCGACCGGTGGTGAAGGTCGGGCGCACGCCGATGTTGACGGCCGCCTGGTGCCCGTTGGCGAGGCAGGCGTAGATGCCGTGGCCGGGACACACGAGCGCCTCGTCGGGGATCAGGTTGGCGGTTGGGAAGTCCAGCGTGCGTCCCCGCTCGTCGCCACGCACCACCTCGCCGCGCAGCTGGAAGGGGGCGCCGAGGAAGCGCGTCGCCTGATCGACCTCACCGGCCAGCACGAGGCCGCGGATGTGGCTGGAGGAGACGATCTCCCCGTCCACCTCCAGCAGCGGGTGCACCGTCGTCTGAAAGCGTCCGTCGGCCGCCAGCAACTGCGTGTCGCCCTGCGCGCGGTGGCCGAAGCGGAAGTTCTCGCCGACCGAGACACGCACCGCCCCGAGCGCCTCGAGGAGCACCTCATCGATGAACTCCTGTGCGCTGCGCGCCGCGAAGGCGGCGTCGAAGGGGATCACGATCAGCTCCTGCACACCGAGCGCGGCGATCAGCTCGGCCTTC
Source organism: uncultured Solirubrobacterales bacterium (assembly GCA_963844585.1). Classification (GTDB taxonomy): domain Bacteria; phylum Actinomycetota; class Thermoleophilia; order Solirubrobacterales; family Solirubrobacteraceae; genus Palsa-744. The sequence continues at coordinate 737 of CAWJOV010000006.1, forward strand.
ACCGCAAGCGGCGTGAGCAGCTTCGGCGCGTGCTGAGGCGCCACCACCGAGACCGGGTGGGGTTCGAAGGTGAGCACGCTGTCAGAACCCCGGATCACCTCGCGGTGGCCGAGGTGCACCCCATCGAAAGTACCCACCGCCACCTGACGCTGGCGGGGCTGCACATCGGGGAGGCTGGTGATCTGCACGCGAGGAAGCCTAGTCCAGCGGGGCCTGGTCCAGCCGGGCGAGCGCCTGTTCGACCGTGAGCGGCTCCGGCGGCTCCCACGGCTCGCCACGTCTCGGCGGCGGCACGGCGTCCCCCACCTCGAACGGCCCAATCGCGGTGCGGCGCAGCTCCACGCAGTAGGCATCGCCCAGATCGGCGATCAGCGAGCGTACGTACGTGCCCGAGGAGCACTCGATCAGGAAGGCAGCGCGTTCCTGATCGCGCCACAGCTGCTCGAAACGATGGACGGTGACGATCCGCTCGGGCATCTCGAACTGCTCTCCGCGTCGCGCGCGCTTGTAGGCACGCTCGCCTTCGATCTTCACCGCCGAGTGCATCGGGGGCCGCTGGCGTATCTCACCCGTGGGAAGCGACGGCGGATCCGGTGGCAGTAGCCCGGTGTGCGTGATCTCCCCCTCGGGGTCGCCGGTGCTCGACACCGCGCCGAGCCGGGCAACCGTCTCATAGCGCTTGGGCAGCCCCATCAGCTGCTGTTGGATGCGCGTGGCGCGACCGACCAGCACCAGCAGCAGACCGGTGGCGAACGGGTCGAGCGTGCCGGCGTGGCCGGTCTTGACGCCCCCCAGCGCACGGCGCACGGCGGCGACCACGTCATGCGAGGTGATGCCCGCCGGCTTGTCGATCAGCAGAACGCCGTTCACGCCGGCGCCGGCGCGGGGTGCAGCTGGGCGGCGATCTCGTGGCGCAGGAACTCGATCAGCTCCTCGGGCTCCAGCGTGGTGGAGAAGCCGGCGGCACGGCGGTGCCCCCCACCCCCCTGCGCACGGGCGATCGCGGAGACGTCCACGTCGTCGTCGACGGCGCGCAGCGAGACCTTGCGATCGCCCCGTCGCTCGGGCGCGGTCAGCTCGCGCACCAGCGCGGCCACCTTCGTGCCCCGCACCGCGCGCAGATGATCGACGATCCCCTCGGAGTAGCTCTCCTCGGCTTCCACGCGACGGAAATCATCGGCGCTCAGCACGGCGATCGCCAGCTCGCCCGAATCGAAGCGCCGCGCCTGCCCGAGACCGAGCGCGAGCAGCTCCAGCTTCGGGTAGGGCATCTCCTCGTACAGCCGGCGGTAGATCGCCTGCACGTCAACGCCCGCCTCGATCAGCTCGGCCGCCATCAGGTGCGCGCGCGGCCCCGTGTTCTCGTACATGAAGCGCCCCGTGTCGGTCACCAGGCCCACGTACAGGGCCTGCGCCACGGCCGGCGCGGGGCTCACGCCGAGCCCGTGCATCAGATCCCAGATGATCTCCGCCGTGCACGAGGCATCCGCCACCACGTGATCGACAGTGCCGAAACGGGTGTTGTCGTGGTGGTGGTCGATGTTCAGCAGGTGTGCGCCTTCGCGCAACTCGTCGGCCGAGTTGCGGTCGATGTTGCCGCAGTCCAGCAGCACCACGGTGCGCCGGGCGATGTCCGCGGGCGGTAATTGGATCGCGTCGGCGAGGTCGAAGAAGCGGTATTCCAAGGGCAACGGCAGCTCCCCCGGGGGGACGAACATCAACGCATCCTTGCCGAGCGCGGTAAGCAGCCCCTGCATCCCCAGCAGCGAGCCGATCGCGTCCCCGTCCATGTTTTCGTGCGTGGCCAGCAGGAAGCTCTGGTCCTCACGGATCCGCTCCAGCACGAGTGCTCGGGTCTCGGCCAACCCGGCCGCCGACGAGGTACCGTTCTCACTCATCGCGGTCTGCCCCCGGCTCCTCCGCGCTTGCCTGCGACCCATCGCGGTCTGCTCCCAGCTCCTCTGCGCTTGTCTGCAACCCATCGATGCCGGCCCCAGACCAGTCCGCGCCCGGCTCATCGACGCCAGCCCCCTGCGCATCGAGTAGCGCCTCCAGGCGCATCGCGCGATCGGTGGTGTCGTCGTAGATGAAGTCGAGCGTCGGCGTACGCTTCAGCCGCAGCTCTGAGGCGACGCGCCGCTGCATGTAGCCATGTGCGCTGCGCAGCCCGGCGAGCGTCGCCTCACGGTCGGGCTCGTCGCCGAGCACGCTCACGTACACGCGGGCATGGCTGAGATCAGCGCTGGTCCTCACATCGGTCACGGTCACGAATCCCACTCGTGGGTCCTTCAACTCGCCTGCCACCACCTCTCCGATCACCTGCCTGATCGCCTCGTTGACGCGGCGCATGCGGCCACTGGTCATCCTACTCTCCGAGCCCGTCGCGTTTGCAAGCGCTGCGCTAGGACAGTTCTCGCTCGACCTGACGTGTCTCGTAGGTCTCGAGAACGTCGCCCTCGCGCAGGTCCTGGAAGTTGGCGAGCACGATCCCGCACTCGAAGCCGGCCGCGACCTCGCGGGTGTCCTCGTTGAAGCGACGCAAGCTGGCGATCGTGGTGTCCTGGATCACGGTGCCCTCGCGCACGACGCGCACCCGGGCGCCACGCGTGACTTTGCCCTCGGTCACATAGGAGCCGGCGATCGTGCCGATCCGCGAGGCGCGGAACAGCTGGCGCACCTCCGCCTGGCCGAGCGTGGTCTCCACCTCCTCGGGCTCCAACAGCCCCTGCATCGCGGCACGCAGCTCCTCGATCGCGCGATAGATCACCGCGTAGGAGCGGATCTCCACGCCCTCGCGCTCTGCCATCTGGCGCGCGTCGCCGACGGGGCGCACGTTGAAGGCCAGGATCAGCCCTTCGGAGGCGGCGGCGAGCATCACGTCGGACTCGTTGATGCCACCCACGCCACGGTGGATTATGTTGACCTTCACCTCCTCCTGAGGCAGCTTGGCGATCTCATCCTCGATCGCCTCCAGCGACCCGGCGACGTCGGCCTTGATCACGAGTCCGAGCTCCTTCACAGCGCCCTCGCGAGCGAGCTTGAAAACGTCCTCGAGCGAGACCTTGCGCCCCGAACGCCGCGCCAAGGCCTCGGTCTTCAGACGGTTGGCGCGGATGCCCGCGAGCTGGCGCGCGCGCCGCTCGTTCTCGACCGCCCTCACCGTTTCGCCGGCCTCGGGGACACCGTCGAAGCCGAGCACCTCGACCGGCTCGCCCGGCTCGGCGCGCTTGGTGCGAGCGCCGGTGAAGTCGTGCATCGCGCGCACCCGCCCGAAGTGGGCTCCCGCCACCAGTGCGTCGCCGACGCGCAGCGTGCCACGCTGGATCAGGATGCTCACGACCGGGCCGCGGCCGGGGTCGAGCTTGGACTCGATCACGGTGCCCGAGGCTTCCGCGCCGCGGTTGGCGCGCAGCTCCTCCAGGTCGGTGACTACCTGGATCGTGTCGAGCAGCTCATCGAGGCCCTGACGGGTCTTGGCGCTGACGTCGACGAACTCGGTCTCCCCGCCCCAATCGGAGGGCTGCAGGCCGTGCTGGGCCATTTCGGTGCGTACGCGGTCGGGCTGGGCGCCCTCCTTGTCGACCTTGTTGACGGCAACCACGATCGGCACGTCGGCAGCACGGGCGTGGTCGATCGCCTCCTCGGTCTGGGGCTTGACGCCGTCGTCGGCGGCGACCACGATCACCGCCAGGTCGGTGACGCGCGCGCCGCGTGCGCGCATCGCCGTGAACGCCTCGTGGCCGGGGGTGTCGAGGAAGGTGATCTGCTTGTCGGCGTGGTGCACCTGATAGGCGCCGATGTGCTGGGTGATGCCGCCAGCCTCCCCGGCGGCGACCTCGGTCTCGCGGATCGCGTCCAGCAGCGAGGTCTTGCCGTGGTCGACGTGACCCATCACCGTCACCACCGGCGGACGCTCGACGAGGTCCTCCTCGGCGTCCTCGAACACGGGCTCCACTTCCACGTCGTCGGCGGCGTGGACGATCTCGATCTCCTTGCCGAGCTCCTCGGCGACGACCTGGATCGCATCATCGGAGAGCGTCTGCGTGAGCGTCGCCATCTCCCCCAGGCTCATCAGCTTCTTGATCACTTCCGGCACCGGCACGCCGAGGTACTCGGCGACGTCCTTGACGGTGGCGCCCGAGTTGATGCGCACGAGGTTGGCGTCGCGGATCGCCGCGGTGTTGTCGATCGGGGCGATCGTCTCGTCGTAGGTGCCGCGACGCCGACGGCCTCTGCGCGGCCGGCGCTGGGGCTGGTTGGCGGGGCCGGCCTGCTGGCGGCGCGAGGCCTGCGAGTCGATCACCACGCGGCGGCGCCCCGGCTGGGCGGCGCCCGCGGGGGCGCGCTCGCCTGTGCGCGAGTCGCGCGTGGGTCGCACCCGCTCGCCTCCGCTGCCGGACGCGGCAGCCGAGGCACTCCCATCCGCGGCGGCCGCTCCACCAGCCTCGTCGCCGGCGGGCGCCGGGGTCGCCGTGGGGGCATCGGCGGCAGGCTGTGGTGAGGACTCCGGGGTCGGAGCCGGGGCCTGCGGCGCCTGTGTCCTGGTGGGCTGCGCGGGCGCGGAGGGGGCGGCGGAAGAGGAGGGCGCGGCAGCAGCTGCCGTGGATCCGGAGTGTGAGGCAGGCGCCGACGCCGAGGAGGGAGGCGCAGGGGCTGTCGCAGATGCGGCGGGCGCCGCCGAGCCGCTACCGGGAGCCGGCGCGGAGGACGCCGGCGCGGGGGCCGACGCGGAGCCGTTTGTGCCAGAGGTGCCGTCCCCGTTCAGCGCGCGCAGCACGAGCGACTCATCCACCGAGGATGAGACCGTCTTGACGTCGATGCCGGCGGCCTTGAGCTCGGCGAGCAGCGCCTTGCTCTCGACTCCTCGCTCCTTGGCGATCTCGTGTACGCGCTTCTTGCTCATGATGAAATAGCGAGGGGCCCGGCTCGCCGGCCTTCGGCCGGCTGCGCCACCCTCTTAGTCGATTCTACGGGCTCGAGATCGAGTGTCACAGGACGGCGCAGCGCGCGGGCAATGCCGCGGCGGCGTTCGGCCAGCCGCAGGCACTCCGCGTTGGGCGTTGCCGCGGCGACGCCCGCCCGGCAGAGGTAGGCGCCGCGCCCGGGGAGCGTGCCCGCCGGGTCGATCACCGCGCGCCGTGAGCGCCGGGTGGGTGGGCTCCCATCCCAAGCGGCGGCGACGCGCAACAGCTCCGACTTCGGCGCGATCCGCCCGCAGCCGACGCAGCGGCGCCGGGGCACGTGATCCGCTATGACGCCTGCTCCTCGGCGGCCTGCCCGGCGGGAGCCTCCACCACAGGTGCGCCTTCGAGGGGAGCCTCCACCGCCTGCTCCTCGACAGCCACGGCGCCGCCGTTGGCGCTGAGCTCGGCGACGCTGTCGCCGGCGACAGCCGCCAGCGCCTGATGGGCCTCCAGGCCGCAGTAGCGCGAGCCGGGCAGCGCGGCGTTGGGGCAACGTTTGCCGTTGGAGAGGATCGCCGAGCAGCGCCCGGAGACTTCCTCCTCCTCGTAGCCGTGCTCGGCCTCCTCGGCGGCGAACTCGGTCTCCGAGCGGATGTCCACGCGCCAGCCGGTGAGGCGGGCTGCCAGGCGCGCGTTTTGGCCCTCGCGGCCGATCGCCAGCGAGAGCTGGTCGTCGGGGACGATCACCGTGGCCTGCTTGGCCTCGTCATCGACCAGCACCTCGCGCACGCGCGCGGGTGACAGCGCCTTGGCGACGAAGCGGGCGGGCTCTTCGTTGAAGGGGATGATGTCGATCTTCTCGCCGCGCAGCTCGGAGACGACCATCCGCACCCGCGAGCCGCGCGGGCCGACGCAGGCGCCAACCGGGTCAACGCCGTCGGCGTGGGAGATCACGGCGATCTTCGAGCGATAGCCGGGCTCGCGTGCGACGTTGGCGATTTCCACGAGGCCGTCGGCGATCTCGGGGACCTCCAGCTCGAACAGCTTCTTGATCAGCTCGGGGTCGCGACGCGAGACGATGATCGACGGCCCCTTGGTGGAGGCGGAGACCTCCTTGATCACCGCCTTGATCCGCTGCGAGTGGTCGTAGCGCTCACCGTCAACCTGCTCGGACTTGGGCAGCAGCGCCTCCACGCGCTCGCGCAGCTGCACGAGCGTGTAGCGGGAGTCCGACTGCTGCACGATGCCGGTGATCAGCTCGCCCACGCGGTCGCGGTACTCCTCGAACATCATGTCGCGCTCGGCCTCGCGGATGCGCTGCAGGATCACCTGCTTGGCGGTCTGCGCCGCGATCCGCCCGAAGTCGTCGGGCGTGACGTCCTGTTCGCCGATCTGGTCGCGGTACTCCTCGAACTTGGCGGGGTCGATTTCCGGCTCCTCCGGTTCGCGCAGCTCACCCGTCTCGGGATCGACGGTGGTGCCCTCGTCGATCGTCTCCACGATCAGATGGGCCTCCAGGCGCTCGGGGATGATCAGTTCGATCACCCGGAAGTCGGCCGTTTCGCGGTCCATTTCCACGCGTGCATACTTGGCCGAGCCGGGCTGCTTCTTATAGGCGGAGAGCAGCGCGTCCTCCAGCGCGATCATCAACTTCTCCGGCTCGATGCCCTTCTCGCGGGCGAGCGCGTGCATTGCTTCGAGGATTTCACGTGACATGGCTGTTACTCCTCCACCAGGTTGGAACGCCGGATCTGCGCGTACGGGATGCTCACCAGCGTCCCCTCGGCGGCGAGTGTGATCTCCGTATCGGAGGCCCCCACGAGCTCCCCGGTGTAGCTGCGCCGGCCCGCCGAGGAGGGCTGGTTGGCCCGTCCCCCCGTTGGCTGGTCGCCACGCGTACGCACCTGTGCGTGGCGGCCGACGAAGCGGCGGAAGTGGTCGGGCTTGGTGAGCGGGCGCTCGATGCCGGGCGAGGAGACCTCCAGGGTGTAGCGCTCGCGCAGCGGGGTGAGCGCCGCCGTCACGCGCTCGCAGAGCGCGAGCGTCACCCCCTCGGGATGGTCGATGAAGACGCGCAGGGTCCCCCCGCCGATGACCTCGGCGAGTAGTACCTCCACATCCGGCTCACACTCGGCGAGCCGCTCTTCGATCTCTGTCTGCAACGTAGTCATGGGGCCCTCCTCACAATAAAAAGAGCGGGCATCCGCCCACTCTCGGTCCGACTGCCGGCGTCCGCACGCCGACACGAAAGCTGTGGGTCGAGAATAGCATCGGCCATCTACGCGCCGTGCACGGCGCGTAGCGAACGCTCCCGGTAGATACGGTAGTCGCGGCGCTCGGGACGCAGCGAGCAGGCGAGTGCCAGCGGGTGGCGCGCCTCCTCGTGGCGGCCCAGCTGTTGCATCGCGCGACCCAGGCAGAAGAGCGCGTAGTCATTGGTGGGCGTCTGCGCGGCGATCGCGCGGAACTCCGCCGCGGCGTCCTCGTAGCGCTGTGCGTGGAACAGGGCACGGCCGAGCGCCTCGCGGATCGAGGCCTTGTCGGGCTCGAGCTTGCGCGCGCGGGTCAGCGGCACGATCGCGGCCTGGTGGTCGCCGTGGTCGAGCAGCTCGCAGCCGCTGCGGTAGAGGTCGTAGACGCTGTCCACACGCCTCACTTTAGAGCGCCACTCCTCCCGGATTTGGGCAGCCGATCCACGGCGTCGAGGATCGCCTCGGCGATGCTCGCCTTGGACGTGCGAGGAATGTGCTCGTCGCCCGCCGCCGTGACGATCGTGACCTCGTTGCTGTCAGACCCGATGCCGATGTCCGGGCGCGATATGTCGTTGACGACGACGGCGTCGAGCCCCTTCTCGCGCAGCTTGCCGCGCCCGTACTCGATCGCGCCGCCGCCGTGCTCGGCGGCGAACCCCACCAGCCTCTGCCCGGGGCGCCGTTCGGCCGCCAATGCCTTCAGCACATCGGGGGTCGCTTCGAGCTCCAGGCGCAGATGCTCGCGGCCAGCCTTCTTGAGCTTGCCGTTGGCAGGCTCGGTGGGACGGAAGTCGGCGACGGCGGCCGCCATCAGCAGCACGTCGCAGGCAGCGAACTCCCGCTCGCATGCCTCGGCGAGCTGGGCAGCGGTGGCTACCTCGTGCCAGGCGACCCCCGCGGGACGGGGCAGCGATACGTTGGCGGCGACCATCGTCACCTCGGCCCCGCGCGCGCGGGCAGCCTCCGCCAGCGCGACTCCCATGCGCCCCGAGGAGCCATTGCCGATGAAGCGCACGCTGTCGATCGGCTCGCGGGTGCCGCCCGCGGTGATGAGCACGCGCAGTCCTTGCCAGGCGCTGGCCGATTTAGGGACCGATTGGGGAGACACTCGCTTCGCTCGCATCCCCAAATCGGCCAGCACCGAAGGCGCGTGCCCCCCGGCTTCGGCAAGCAACGCCTCGCAGCGCTCCAAGAGCCGCGCGGGATCGGGCAGGCGGCCGACTCCCTCCTCGCCTTGCGACGCGAGGCGGCCTGTGTCGGGCTCGACCACGTGCACGCCGCGGGCGCGCAGCACGTCGAGGTTGGCACGCACCGCGGGGTGCTCGTACATGTGGTTGTTCATCGCGGGGGCGACCACCAGCGGGCAGGTGGCGGCGAGCGCGGCGCTCGTCAGCAGGTTGTCGGCGAGGCCGCCGGCGAGCTTGGCGATCGTGTTGGCGGAGGCGGGCGCGATCAGGTAGAGGTCGGCGTTATGCACCAGCTCCAGGTGACCGATCGGCTGGTGCGTGGGAGGCTGTTGGTCGGGGAATGCCCCATGCGCGGGGTCGCGCTCGAACTCTCCCACCAGCACCGGCGCGCCGCTGAGCGCCGCGAACGAGGCGCGCCCCACGAAGCGGCAGGAGGCGGGTGTCTGCACGACCCGCACCGCGTGGCCGGCGCCCGTCGCCAGGCGCACGATCTCGAGCGCCTTGTAGGCGGCGATCCCGCCACTCACCCCGAGCAGGATTCTGGGCATACCGGGGTTTTAGAGGGCCGAGGCGTTATGGGCAAGCGCTGGTCGGCGACTTGCCCCGGTCGCTCTCAGCGGTAGTGGTACTTGATCTTCCCCCGCGCGATCTCCTCGAGGGCGATCGTGAGGTAGTTCTTCGAGGTGGTTTCGATCATCGGCGGCGGGAACTCGTCGAAGGTGCCCTCGCCAAGGTTGTGGTAGTAGCTGTTGATCTGGCGCGCGCGCTTGGCGGCGACCAGGACAGAGGCGTAGTTGGAGTCGACGTTCTCCAGCAGATGGTCGATGCGGGGGGAGATCAAGGTAGTGGTGCCCTTTCGTGGTGGGATCTGGATTGTAGAGGGTCGGCGCCCACGCGCCCGAGCTCCGACAGCCCCTCCCGGCCACCGCCCCTCAACTCAACGCTGCGCCGACGATGTCCGTCAGCTGCTCCAACGCGTCATCCAAGCGGTCGTTGACGACCACGTGGGCGAACTCCGACTGCGCGGCGAGCTCCTGCTCGGCGACCCTCAGGCGCCGCTCCACCTCCTCGGGGCCGTCCGCGCCGCGGCCGATCAGACGGGTGCGCAGCGCATCGAGCGAGGGCGGGGCGATGAACACCTGCAGCGCCTCGGGCAGCGCGGCACGCACCTGGCGAGCGCCCTGCACCTCGATCTCGAGCACCAGCGGCACGCCCGCGCGCACGCGCCCGTCGAGCTCATCGCGCAATGTGCCGTAGCGCCGCCCGGCGTAGTCGGCGTGCTCGACGAACCCGCCAGCCTGCACCCGCCGCTCGAACTCATCGGGGGTGAGGAAGTGGTAGTCGATGCCATCCTGCTCGCCCGGACGCGCCGGGCGCGTGGTAGCGGAGACCGACAGCTCCAGCTGCGCCAAGCGCTCCATCAGGCCGCGAATCAGCGTTCCCTTGCCGACGCCCGAGGGGCCGGTGATGACGAACACGCGCGCCACGTCGCCGGGCCGCCTAGCGGCCACGCAGGAGCGAGACCAGCTCCGAGCGTTGGCGGTCGGAGAGCCCGCCGATCGTCTTGCTGGGGGCGATGCGGCAGAGGGCAAGGATCTTGTTGACCTTGACGCGTCCATACTTCGGGACGGCCAGCATGACGTCGAACACCTTCGCGGTTTCGATGTACTCGGGGGGTTCCAATAGAAGCGTGTGAATCGACAGCCGTCCGGCCTTCAGCTCGCGCTTGAGCCGCGCGCGCTCGGTGCGAATCCGGTTGGCTTTGGCGAGTGCATCCATACGCTGATCGATGGAGCGTTCGGGGGCCGCCGAGTGCTTGGTGGGCGTCGTGCCCGTCACCGTCATCATGGGCGGCGAGTCTACACACCACCGCGCAGCGATGATCGCGCGGTACCCCAATTCATCTCAAGCTCGACTTGAGGTTTAGGTATGTGGAGGGTAGTGGACGGTGGGAGCCCGTGTTTGCAGGGATTTTGCGGGCCTCTCCGGACCCTCCAAGCGGCACCCGTGACGCTCGTCGGCGAGTTTGTGGGAGCAGGGAACGGGGCGCCGGCGCGGCCCTCAGAGGGCCTCTTCACGGCTGCCGACAAGCTGCTGAATCGAGCCGGCGCCGACGTCGCGCACGCGTCGCGCGAGCACGCGGTTGACGTGCGACGGCCACGCCGGACCGCCGTAGACAAAGCCGGTGTAGGCCTGCACGAGCGTGGCCCCGGCGAGGATCCGCTCCCAGGCATCCTCGGGCGTGGAGATGCCACCAACGGAGATCAGCACCAATCGGTCTCCGACCCGCCCGCGCAGCAGGCGCAGCACCTCCACGGCGCGCGCGTGCAGCGGCGGCCCGGAGACACCCCCACCCTCGACCCCGGCCACCGCCGACGGGTCCGAGAGGAGGCTGCGGTCTTCGCTGGTGTTGACCGCGACGATCCCGTCGATCCCGAGCTCCAGGGCGAGGTCGGCGATCGCGAGCAGCTGCGCGTCGGCGAGGTCGGGACCGAGCTTGACGAGCAGGGGCACCTCGGCCCCCGTCTCACGTAGCTCCCGCTGGACGTCGCGCAGCAGCGGCCGCAGCAGCTCGAGCGCCTGCATCTGCTTGAGTCCCGGCGTGTTGGGCGAGCTGACGTTGACGACCAGGTAGTCGCAGACAGGGGCAAGCGCGCGCGCGCCGGCGCAGTAGTCGCCGGCGGCGCGCTCCAGCGGCACGACCATGCTCTTGCCGACGTTGGCTCCGACCACGACGCAGCCGCGGCGGCCTCGCAAGCGCGCGGCGACCGCGGCGGCACCCGGGTTGGGAAAGCCCATCCGGTTGAGCAGCGCGCGGTCGCGGAGCACCCGGAAGACGCGCGGCGGTGGGTTGCCGGGCTGCGGGTGGACGGTGACGGTGCCGACCTCGACGAAGCCGAAGCCCAGCAGGCCAAGCCCTTCGAAGAAGCTGGCGTCCTTGTCCAACCCGGCCGCCACCCCGAGCGGGCTGGGGAAGTTGAGGCCCAGCGCCTGGACGCCGAGCACAGGGTCGCGGGTGGCAAGCAGCCGCCGCAGGAGGACGGCGCAGCCAGGGATCCGGCACGCCGCGCGCAATGTGACAGCCGCCAGCCGATGCGCTTGCTCGGGCTGCAACCGCCGCAACACGAGGTTGAACAGCGCGGCGTACAGCGTCACGCCACCTCGGCCTTGGGCGCCTCGCGCCCGCGGTGAAGCTCCTGCAAGCACAGCACCGGCGGGGCGCCCGACTGGCGCGCGGAGGAGATCGCGCGCGCGGCGGAGACGCCGGCGGCGAGCGTGGTCAGGCAGGGGACGCCGCGGGTGACGGCGGCGCGGCGAATCTGCCAGCCGTCGGTACGCGCGCCCGAGCCCGTGGGAGTGTTGACGACCAGATCGACGTCGCCGCGCTCGATCCAGTCGAGCACATGCGGAGAGCCCTCCGAGACCTTGTTGAGCGCCTGCGCGGGGATCCCCATGCGCGCGATCGCCTCGGCCGTGCCGCGCGTGGCGAGGATCCGAAAGCCGTTCTCGTGCAGGCGCTCGGCGATCGCGAAGGCGCCCGCCTTGTCGGCGTCGGTGACCGAGATGAAGACGGTGCCGTGCAACGGCAGCGGGCAGCCGGCGGCGGCCTGCGCCTTGGCGAACGCGGTGGGGAAGTCGCGCGCGATCCCCATCACCTCCCCGGTGGAGCGCATCTCCGGGCCCAGCACCGCGTCGGAGCCCTCGAAGCGATCGAACGGCAGCACCGCCTCCTTCACCGAGACGTGGTCGCCGAAGCCCAGCCCTTCGCGATCGCGTGGCAAGTCCAGCGCGGCAAGCGGCTCGCCGAGCATCACGCGGCAGGCGAGCTTCGCCAGTGGCAGGCCGACCGCCTTGGAGACGAACGGCACGGTGCGCGAGGCGCGGGGGTTGGCCTCGATCACGTACAGCTGGCCATCGACGACGGCGTACTGCACGTTCAGCAGCCCCACCACGCCGATCGCCAGCGCCAGCTCGCGCGTGGCGGCGCGGATCTGATCGAGCATCTCCCCTCCCAGCGAGTGCGGCGGCAGCACGCAGGCGGAGTCGCCGGAGTGCACGCCAGCCTCCTCGACGTGCTGCATGATCCCGCCGATCCACACCTCTTTCCCGTCGCACAACGCGTCAACGTCCAGCTCGATCGCGTTCTCCAGGAAGCGGTCGAGGAAGATCCTGTCGGTGTCCTCGCCCACCTCGCGGCGCAGATAGTCGGCCAGGCCCTCGCGCGAGTAGACGATCTCCATCGCCCTGCCACCGAGCACGTAGCTGGGGCGCACCAGCAGCGGGTAGCCGACCTCCTCCCCACTCTGCAGCGCCTCCTCGACCGAGCGCGCGGTGGCGTACGGCGGCGCCTGGTAGCCAAGGCGGCCGAGCAGCTCGCCGAAGCGCCCGCGATCCTCGGCGAGGTCGATCGCCTCGACGCTCGTGCCCAGCAACGGCACGCCGGCGGCGTGCAATCCGGCCGCGAGCTTCAGCGGGGTCTGGCCGCCGAACTGCACGATCACACCCTCCGGCCGCTCGACCTCGACGACCCCGAGCACGTCCTCCAAGGTGAGCGGCTCGAAGTAGAGGCGATCGGAGGTGTCGTAGTCGGTGGAGACCGTCTCGGGATTGCAGTTGATCATCACCGCATCGCGCCCCGACTCGCGCACGGTCATCGCGGCGTGCACGCAGCAGTAGTCGAACTCGATTCCCTGCCCGATGCGGTTGGGGCCGGCACCGAGGATCACCACCGAGGGGCGCTCGCCGCGGCGCACCTCGTGGGCGGGCAGCGTGCGGCCCTCGCCCTCTGGTGCAAGTGAGGAGGAGACCGGCCCGTTCCCCGTCGAGGTCGGGGCGGGAGCCGCCCGGGGGCGCTCCCACGCCGAGTAGTAGTAAGGGGTTTGTGCCGGGAACTCCGCCGCGCAGGTGTCCACCGCCTTGAACGTGCGCTCGCCCGCGAAGGGCGCCTCGGGATCCTGCGCCAGCGCGTGCAGCTCGCGCAGGAACCACAGGTCGATCGAGGTGCCTTCGTGCACCTCCTCGATCGCCACGCCGCGGCGGAACAGCTCGAGGATCGCCTCGAAGCGCTCGGGAGCGGGGACACCCAGATCCTCCAGCAGCTGCTCGTCGGAGACCCCACCAAACCGCGGCGGCTTGTCGAGCTCGCGCGAGCGCAGCGCCTTCGCGAACGCCTGCCCGAACGTGCGCCCGATCGCCATCGCCTCGCCCACCGACTTCATGTGCGTGGAGAGCGTCAACTCCGCGCCGGGGAACTTCTCGAACGCGAAGCGCGGCCACTTCACGACCACGTAGTCGATCGTCGGCTCGAAGCACGCCGGGGTAAGGCGGGTGATGTCGTTGGGGATCTCCTCCAGCAGGTACCCCACCGCCAGGCGCGCGGCGATCTTCGCGATCGGGAAACCGGTCGCCTTCGAGGCGAGCGCCGAGGAGCGCGACACGCGCGGGTTCATCTCGATCACCAGCACCTCCTCGGTGGCGGGGTTCACCGCGAACTGCACGTTGGACCCCCCCGTCTCCACCCCCACCGCGCGGATCACCGTGAGCGCCTGGTCGCGCAGGCGCTGGTAGAGGCTGTCGGGCAGTGTCTGCTGGGGGGCCACTGTGACCGAGTCTCCCGTGTGCACCCCCATCGGGTCGATGTTCTCGATCGAGCACACGATCACCACGTTGTCCGCGCGGTCGCGCATCACCTCCAGCTCGAACTCGCCCCACCCCAGCACCGACTGGTCGAGCAGCACCTGCCCGATCGGCGAGGCCTCCAGGCCCCGCGCGACGATCGTGCGGAACTCCTCCGGCGTACGTGCGATCCCACCGCCGCGGCCTCCCAGGGTGTAGGCGGGGCGCACGATGCACGGCAGGCCGATGTCGGGCAGCGCGTCCAGCGCCTGCGCGAGGCCGCGCTTGACGTCCACCCTGCGGAGCTCCTCATCCCAACCCGATGCGATCGCGCTGGCCGGCATGCTCAGACCCGCCTCGGCCATCGCCACCCCGAACAGCTTGCGGTCCTCCGCACAGGCGATCGCCTCGTAGTTGGCCCCGATCAGCTCCACCCCATACCGCTCCAGCGTGCCATCGTCGTGCAGCGCCTTGGCGAGGTTCAGCGCGGTCTGCCCGCCGAGCGTCGGCAGCAGCGCGTCCGGACGCTCGCGCTCGATCACCTGCGCCGCCGGCCCCGGCAGCAGCGGCTCGATGTACGTCGCGTCCGCCAGCTCCGGGTCGGTCATGATCGTCGCCGGGTTGGAGTTCATCAGCACGACCTCGTACCCCTCCTCGCGCAGCACCTTGCACGCCTGCACGCCGGAGTAGTCGAACTCCGCGGCCTGCCCGATCACGATCGGGCCCGAGCCCAGGATCAGGATGCGGTGGATGTCCTCACGCCGTGGCATCAGCACGCGCCCCAATCCCGCACAAACAAACCCCTCCCCAGACCCCCCTTGTGGGGGTCCCCCTTAAAAATCCCCTTCTCTGCGTGCGCGTCACGCCGTCGCCTCCGCGATCCGCGCCAGGAAGCGGTCGAACAGGTACACGCTGTCGTGCGGGCCCGGCCCCGCCTCGGGGTGGTATTGCACCGACCCGCCCGGCACGTCCAGCAGCTCGAGGCCCTCGACGGTGCGGTCGTAGAGGTTTACGTGCGAGAGCTGCGCCGCGCCGAAGTCGGTCTGCCAGCGCACGGGCTTGTTGCCCTCGATCGTGCCCTGCCCGCTCGGGCCGACCACCGCGAAGCCGTGGTTCTGGGAGGTGATCTCCACGCGTCCGGTGTGCAGGTCCTTCACCGGGTGATTGGCGCCGCGGTGGCCGAACGGGAGCTTGAAGGTCTGCAGGCCCAGCGCCCTGCACAACAGCTGGTGGCCGAGGCAGATCCCCCACACGGGCTTGCGCCCGATCAGTTCGCGCACGGTGTCCGTTATGTATCCCAGCGCCGCCGGATCGCCCGGGCCGTTGGCCAGCAGGATCGCGTCGGCGTCGCTGCCCAGCAGCTCGGCGGCCGGTGTCGCGCACGGGTACAGCGACACGCACGCGCCGCGCTTGACGAGATTGCGCACGATCGAGCCCTTGATCCCCGTGTCGATCACCGCGATTCTCGGGCCGTCGCCGTCGCCGTGGTGGCTGACTTCGGTGGGGCTCACCACCGCGGCGAGATCCTGCCCGTCCATCGGCGGCTCCGCCTCGATCAACGCGCGGGCCTGCTCGGGTGCGATGCTCGCGGGGAAGATCCCGCCGCGCATCGAGCCCTGCTCGCGGATGTGGCGCACCAGCGCGCGGGTATCCACGCCGGTGATCCCCTGCACGCCGCAGTCCGCCAGCCACCGCAGCCAGCCCTGCTCGGCACTCGGCGCGTCCTCGTTGTCGCACGCTTCGCGCATGATCGCGCCCCGTGCCCACGCGCGCTCGGACTCCATCGCCTCGCCGCTCACGCCGTAGTTGCCGATGTGCGGGTATGTGAACGCGATCAGCTGGCCCGCGAAGGAGGGGTCGCTCATCGACTCCTGATAGCCCGACATGCCGGTCGTGAAGACGACCTCGCCGACCGTGTGTCCTTCCGCCGCGCACGTCTCGCCATCGAAGCGGGCGCCGTCCTCCAGCAGCACGTATGCGCTCGGCTCGCTCATAGGATCAGCCTCTGCACTTCCTTGAACTCCGGCGTGCCCGCGCGCTCCAGCAACTCGAACAGGGCTGCCTCCACCGTGGTGATCACAGCGCCGGCGCGCTCCATCCGCTCCAAGCCCCGCTCGTAGTCGAGCGTGTGGCGCGAGCCCACCGCGTCCGCCGGGACGTGCACCTCGATGCCGCGCCCCAGCAGGTCGTGGACGGTCTGCGAGACGCACACGTGGGTCTCGATCCCGCACACGAGCGCCTGGGTGCGCCCGTTCGGGCCAATCTCCGAGCGCTCGAAGCCCTCCGCGCGGGCGGCGGAGAAGACGCTCTTCTCGATCCTCGGCTCCTCCTCCAGGCCGAGCTCCGGCGCGCTGTGGCCGAGGCCCTTCGGGTACTGCTCGCTCACGAGGGCGGGCAGCCCGAGGATGCGTGCCCCCTCCACCAACTTGGCGCACGAGCTTGCCACGCCGTCGAAGGATGCGTAGCCGCGGAACGCCTCCTGGACATCCACCACCACCAGCGCCGCGTGCTCGCGCGAGAGCAGGCTCATATCGCCACCGCCCTGCCTGTGCCCGGCCCGTGCGCATCCACGGCTCCCGCCCGTGCGCGACTCATACCGCCACCGCCCGGTTCGCGCCTTTTGCTCGCGCATCTGTGCCGTGCACCGTTGCGCGGAATGCCACCGCGCCCGCGGCCACCGTCAACAGCACCTTCCCGCGCAGGCGCCTCCCGGCGAAGCAGCAGTTCGCGGAGCGGCTCTGCCAGCCGTGCTCGCCCGCCACCCACTCGGCGTCGAGATCGAGCAGCGCGATGTTGGCCTCCGCGCCCGGCGCGATCGTCGGGACGGGAAGGCCGAACAGCGCGGCGCCGGCGGTCATCCGTTCGAGCAGCACCCCCAGCTCCAGCACCCCGGGCAGCACCAGCTCCGTGTAGAGGGCGGCAAACGCCGTCTCCAGGCCGGTTGTCCCCATCGGGGCCTCGGCGAACGGCAGCGCCTTCTCCGCCTGCGCGTGCGGCGCGTGGTCGGTGGCGACGCAGTCGATCGTACCCGCTCGCAGCGCCTCCACCAGCGCCTTGCGGTCGGCCTCGGTTGCCAGCGGAGGGTTCATCTTCATGCTGGTGTTCAGCTCGCCCACCGCCTCCTCTGTCAGCAGCAGGTGATGGGGAGTCGCCTCCGCGCTCACGCCCACACCGCCGGCCTTCGCCGCCGCCACCGCCTCCACCGAGGCGATGCAGCTGAGGTGCTGGAAGTGCACGCGCGCGCCCTCGCTGCCGGCCAGCACCGCGTCGCGCGCGACCATGCTCGCCTCGCTGGAGCTGGGGATGCCGGGGATGCCAAGCTCCGCGCTCAGCGCCCCCTCGTGCATCGCGCCCCCGCGCGAGAGCGATCGGTCCTCCTCGTGCAGCGAGATCGTGCCCCCGCACTCGCGCTGTCGCCGAAGCGCTTCGCGCAACACCCCCGCGTTCGCCACCGGGTGCCCGTCGTCGGTGAAGCCCAGCGCGCCCTGCTCGCGCAGCGTTGCCATCTCCGTCAACTGCTCGCCGGCAAGCCCGCGCGTGAGCGCCCCGAGGTTGCCCACCGGCACGTGCGCCTCGGCAGCGGCCGTTTCGCGCACCGAGCTCAGCAGCTCCGGGGAGTCGATCGGCGGGTCGGTGTTGGGCATCGCGATCACCGCGCCATACCCGCCCGTGGCGGCCGCCCTGGTGCCGCTCTCGATGTTCTCCTTGTGCTCCTGGCCGGGGCTGCGCAGGTGCACGTGCGGATCGAAGAAGGCCGGCAGCGCATACAGGCGGCCCTCGCCCTCGACGATCTCCAGCTCCCCCGCTGCCGGACCGGCTGGGAGCGTCCCCGCGGAGAGCGTCCCGGGCGCGCTCAGCTGCGCGATCGCCCCGCCACGCATCAGCAGGTCGAAGCGGCCGTCCACGCCGGTCGCCGGGTCCAATACGTGCACATCCCGCAGCAGCAAGTCCGCTGCGGGAGCGGGGGAACGAACCAACGAGGGCGCGCTCATTGGGTACGCGCCCGGTGAGGCATCGGTTCTGTGCGAGTCGGCAAGCTCATTGCATTATCGAGGACGCCACCGGCGGCGTGCCTTGCGCCGGCTCCACGCTCTCACTCGCGACCGATCGAAGATCGGCCGGCGCGGGGCGGTTCGACCAACGCTCAAGCCGTGCGGGGCCGCGCTCGGGGAACGGGATCTCCACCGTGTCGAAGTCGCGCACTACCTCGGCGGCGGGGAACGCCGCGCGCGCCTCCTCGCGCACCTCGCGGCCGGCGTAGCGCGTGGATAGGTGGGTCAGCAGCAGCATCCTCGCCTCCGCGTCGCGCGCCAGCTCGGCCGCCTGGCGGGCCGTGCTGTGGCCGGTCTCTCGCGCTCGCTCTGCCTCCTCCTCGGCGAACGTCGCCTCGTGCACCAGCACATCCGCCTGGTGCGCCGCGATCGCCAGCGCCTCGCACGGGGAGGTGTCGCCGGAGAGCACCACCTTGCGGCCCTCGCGCGCAGGGCCCACCACCTGCTCGGGTGCCACCCCGTTGACGGTCTGCCCGCGCACCAGCCGCCCGAAGTCCGGCCCGGGCTTCACGCCCAAGCGCTTCGCCAGCGCCGGGTCCAGTTCGCCCGGGCGGGCGTCCTCGACGATCGCGTACCCCACCGCGCCGGCGCGGGTGTGGTTGACCGGCACCGCCGCCACCCGGTAGCCCTCGCGCTCGACCGTCTCCGTTGGCTGCAGCTCCACCACGCTCAGCTCATACGGCAGCCGCCGCCCGTAGATGAAGCGGGTGTCCGCCATCAGCTGCTTCAGGCCCACCGGTCCGTATACCGTCAGCGGCTGCTCGCGGTCGCGCAGGGCGAAGGACTTCAGCATCCCCGGCAGGCCCAACCAGTGGTCGGCGTGGAAATGGGTGATGAACACGCACTCCATGTCCGCCAGCCCCACCGAGCGCAGCAGCTGGCGCTGGGTGCCCTCGCCGCAGTCGAACAGCAGCCGCTCGCCGCCGCGGCGCACCAGCACCGCGGGCAGGCCCCGGCGGGGGCTCGGCACCGAGCCGCCGGTTCCCGCGAAGAACAGCGAAAGATCCATGTTCGCAACGGTAGCGGGGGGTGGCGATGGGAGGGTTGCGGAGGGATGCTGGATCATCGGCGCGCGTCGGCTGGGAGCAGCTAGCTTGCCGCTAAGCTCCGCAGTGCGGATGTCGTCTCAGACGGCTTCTCTGCGCCCGTAGCTCAGTGGATAGAGCGCTCGCCTCCGGAGCGAGAGGTCGCAAGTTCGAATCTTGCCGGGCGCGTAGAGGAATGCCGGCCCTATGCGGGCAGTAGTTCGTCGAGTGACTTGGGCTCGAAGTAGCTGGCGTGCGTGAGCTTGATCGTCTCTAGCGAGTCGGCGCTGAGGAGGACCACGTCGAGGTTCTGACGCCCACGCGCCTGCTGCTCGGCTTCCTGGTAGGCGTGCTGCGCAACCTCGTAATCGGTACCGAACTCAACCACGGTCGTCTTGCGCCGCGTCACGTCGCGCGTCACAAGAAAGTGCTTGATGTCGTCAGCCGAGCTCATTTGGGATCGTCCTCGCGTGCTTCCCCTATCGGCAATGATGGCACGCGCTTCAAGCCCTCGCGTAGATCCTGAGGCGAAAGCTCGGCTCGGTCGAAGCGAGCAATCAGCTCGGCAATCTCCAGGAAGATTTTGTCCAAGCGCTTATCCCCGGCGCCAAACTTGAGGTCTAGGCCAACCTGCCTCCCGGTCTCCTCCACCTGGTTAGCCCATACATCCTGCCCAACCGTTCGTAGCTGAACCTCGATCGGGTAACCCATGCGCCTGACGATCAAGTGCAGCGCGCGGTAGCCACTGCTCTTTGGCTCGGCGATGTAATCCCGCTCCCTGATGATCGCCCAGGACTTCAGCAGCCGGCGCCTAGCAACGTACACATGCCGCAAGCTGGGGACAACCGCGCGAACTCCACCGATGTCCTGCATCTGCGTCACCTTGCCGCGCTCGCGCCCAAGCTTCCCGATCAGTGTGTCGAGGCGCTTCAAACGCTGCGTGACCTCGATCCGCTCGAGCACGCGCGCATCGCTGCGGTCAACGTGGTAGCGGAGGTTCGTGGCCACAGCTGACAGCGGACGCGCGTGCAGGCTGCGCCACCACGTCAGGGCCTCCCATGCCTCGTCCAACTTCTTCTCGTCGGAGTCTGCTACGGCGCACTCCGCACCGTCTCGCTGCATCCGTTCGCGGAGGTCGAGCAGCAGCACACCTGCTCGGTTGACCTCGCCCTTTGTAAATGGCGCTGTCGAGGAAGAGACTGAGCGATGCACGGCCACGGCGGGGTTGTAGCGGATGTTGACGCAAACGTCGGGAACACCCACTCTGAAACTCATACGGCATACGTCATGCCACGTTCTACGTCGCTCCTTTGCAGACGCGACTTCGCCGAGAAAACCCGACAGTCGCGGTCGCTGCGGCGATGGAGACCTCGCAGTCCTTCGTCGCGCGCCTGGAGACCACCGCAGCCGACGCGAAGATATCGACCGTCGATCGCTACGCGGAGAGCCTCGGCTACACCTTGCAGTACCACTTGATCCCGACAGCCCAGGCGGACAGCGCCCCGTCGGTCGTGGTGCACGCACACGGCGGTGTGCGCTGACAAACCCAGGGCGGCTGGTTAGACCGGGGCGCCCGTACCGCGCCCTCGCTCAAGGTTGCGTGAGGGAACGGTAGTTAGACGGGGCGATCGCCGTAGTGCACTTGGAACGCGGCCATGGCTGCCTCGTGCGCCGCATCCCTGCTTGAGACGGGGTCCCACGCCACTCGAACTCGCGGCACCCCGGCCTGTGCACGTGACTGAACACGCCAGTCTTTGGGTCCTGGACTCGCTCCGTCTCCGAGATCTGGACAGAGAACTCGATCTGCTCCCCTGGCTCGCCCTCCGGATCGACCTTGACCAGCGCGCGCAGTGCCTCCTCGGACGACACCAGCTTCAACGCCCGAGCCGCGACAACGCGACAGCCACGACCCAATTCGGTGCCGGCGTCCCATCCTCCAGCTTCTGCCACTCAGGCGGCAGGGACAGCATCGGATACATCTCGTCCCGCACCTCATCGACGGCGCCTGGATCGATCAGGTGCTGCCCACCTACCGTCTCAGCCTGACTCCTCGCACGTAGTATCGAGTGCGTTCCCCGAACACGGGGTCAGCCGCAACGTGATCAGGCCGCGTCCGCGACCAAGTTTCCGCCCGAAGCGCCCAGCCCCCGGCCTCCGGAGCGAGAGGCCGCAAGCTCGAACCTTGTCGGGCTCATGTTTGCGCGCTTGAGCCGTTGGACCGACCGTCGGATCGGAGTTCTCGCCCTGGCAGACTAAGGGCTGTGTCAAGAGAGACCGTCAACCCGACGAGCCAGGCGCTCGACGGCCCAACGACCGACCTGAAAAGGCTCTTCCGCGACGCCCGCCGCGACCCTGAGCTCGCGGTGCTGGAGGGACTGCACGCGCTCAAGCACGCGCTGCGCTTCGGCGTGCATATGCTGCACGTTGCTGTCGTGTCGCCCGCGCGGCTCGGCGCGCTGGCCGACGTGCTGGCGCCCGACGTGCGCGAGCGGATCCTTGCCGACGCGGAGACAGTGACCGCCGAGGTGTTCGCGACGCTCGCCCCACTGGCGCCCTCGACCGGGGTGATCGCGATCGCGCGGCGCCCGGCCACCGATGTCGACGCGCTTCTCGCCGGGGCGCGACCCGCGCCGATCGTGCTGCTGGAGGCCCCCAGCGACCTTGGCAACATCGGCGCGTGCGTGCGCGTGTCGGCTGCCGCCGAGGCCGCCGGGGTGATCACGACGGGCATCCACGACCCCTGGGACCCCGCGGCTTTGCGGGGCAGCGCCGGTCTGCACTTCGCGTTGCCGGTCGCACGGCTCGGCGAGGAGGCGCTCGATCTGATCAGCCCCACGCAGACCCCCGCCCACACCGTCCCCGTCCTCCCCGCCGGCGGCCCGAGCGAGCCTCGCCCGCTGATCGCGCTCGACCCCGACGGCGAGCCGCTGCGTCCCGGGGAGCTGCCCGCCCGCTCGATCCTGGCGTTCGGCACCGAGCGCCAAGGGCTCTCGCGGGAGCTGCTCGACCGCGCCGACGCGCGCGTGTGCCTGCCGATGCGCGCGGGCGTCTCCAGCCTCAACCTCGCGACCTCGGTGGCCGCGGTGCTCTACAGCTGGCGACTCGCCGGTGTCGTTGAGGACATGGGTTGATCGAGGCGTCCATCGAGGTGCTGATCGACGGTGCTCGTCAGCTTGCGGGCGTAGGCTGAGGGCTCATGGGCACGATCGCTCCGCTTGCCGTCTCGCTTCAGCTGGAGGACGTCATCCAGCTGGTGCCCACGGCGCTGCTCTGCCTGCTCTACGCCTGGCGTGTGCGCGCGCTGGCCTCGCGCGGCCAACCCGTGCCCGGCTGGCGTCAGGGATGCTTCTACGCCGGGGGCCTCGTGTTTGCAGCCGCGCTGATCGGGGTTGGGAAGGCCGGCGAGGAACTGCTGTTCTTGCACATGGTCGAGAGCCTCTTGATCGCGGATGTCGCGGCGCTTTTGATCGTGCTCGGCCTCACCGCGCCGCTGCTGGCACCGATTCTCGAGATCGGCCTCTTCGATCGGCTGCGGGTGCTCTCCAACCCTCTGATCGCTTTTCCGTTGTGGGCCCTTGACCTCTACCTTTGGCATCTTCCCGGGCCCTATCAGGGTGCGCTTGAACATGTTGGGCTGAACCTGCTCCAGCACCTGATGTTCCTTGGCTTTGGGGTCAACCTTTGGATGTGCTTGTTTGGGCCGCTGCCGGTGCCCGGCTGGTTTGGCAGCCTTGGGAAGCTGCTCTACATCGTCGCCGTTAGCCTCGCCGCTGCTGCGCTTGGCAACATCTTTCTTTGGTCTGATGCTGTTTTCTATCCCTTTTATTTGGGGGGGGATTCTCGGCACCATCTGTCGCCTCTTGCCGATCAGAATCTTGCTGGGGCGGTGATGATGGTTGTTGTCAGCCTCTTTACTGTTGGGCTGTTTTGGTGGTTGTTTCGGCGTTCTGCTCGGGAGGCCTTGGAGCGGCAGGAGTTGCTTGATTTTGCTCGTTTGCATGGGCTTTCGCTTAGCGATCAGCGGGCTGCTCGGGCTGTCTCTGCTGGGCGCGGTGGGGAGCTTCGGGCTCGGCTTGAAAGCCGGGTTGCATCTGGCGATGGGGCTCTCGTTCGAGCGGTGGCTCGGGACCCCTCTTGACGGGGGAGGGGGAGGGCTGGCCCTCCCCCTCCCCCGTCGCCCCCACCCCCTCCCTTTGGGCGTGGTTACTGGCGCTGGTTGGGGCGGCGGTCGTTATGATCGAGGTATGTGCGTTGGTTGCGCTATGGCTGCGGCTTCGGCTGCTAGTGGGTTTCGGACCTGGCTGCAGACGCACCACATGGGGTGGCTTACGCCTCGTCGGATGCGGGCGCTTACGGTTGGGGCTATGTGCGCTGCTGGGCTGGTCTCTACGATTGGGGTCAGCGGGTCTTCGCTGCCGACTCCTCCTGCCGCGGTGCATCACGTCGCGCAGTCGCGCTGAGCAACCCTGCCCGCTGGTTGCCCGGCAGAAGATCGATCCGGGGGCCGGTCAATCGGCGCTTCAGGCGGTGAAGTTCGGGTTAGCCGCCGGCTACTGCTGGGAGGATCGTCAGTTCAGCGCCGTCTGATACTGGGGTTTGGAGGCCATCTAGGAAGCGGATGTCCTCGCCGCTCAGGTAGACGTTTACGAAGCGCCGCAGGCCGCCGTCATCGTCTGAGATTCTGGTGCGTAGCTCGCCGAAGCGCTCGAACAGGCTGTCGAGCACCTCCTGCACCGTTGCGCCTTCCAGTTGGGCCTCGCTTGCTCCTTCGGCGGCTGTTCGCAGCTGGGTGGGGATCTTCACGGTTACTGGCATCGCGGCTCAGCTCCTTGCGCCGGTGCTCACGAGCGTGCCACTGCCGGTCAGTGCGCCGTTGTCTGCCAGCGCCATGTCGGCCTCGGCAGTCCTCTGCAGCGCGCTCTCCACCTGGGTCTCGAACTGCTCCACGCTCGGCTCGATCGTGTGGATCTCGAAGGTGCCTCGTACCGCGTCCAGCGTCTTCAGGCCCTCGCCGGTGATTACCAGCACCACGCGCTCGGCCGGGTCGATCTCGCCGCGCTCGGCGAGCTTCGCCAGCACCGCTGTGGTGACGCCGCCTGCGGTCTCGGTGAAGATCCCGGTGGTCTGCGCCAGGAGGGCGATGCCCTGCCTGATCTCCTCGTCGCTCACCGCGTCGATCGAGCCACCGCTGCGGCGTGCCTCCTCCAGCGCGTAGGGGCCGTCCGCGGGGTTGCCGATCGCCAGCGACTTGGCGATCGTGTTGGGCTTCACAGGTCGGCACACATCGTGACCGGCCGCGTATGCGCTTGCCACCGGGTTACAGCCCTCGGCCTGCGCGCCGCTCATCCGCGGCAGCTCTCCGCTCACCAGACCCAGCTCGCGCCACTCGGCGAAGCCCTTGGCGACCTTCGTGAACAGCGAGCCCGAGGCGATCGGCACTACGCAGCGGTCGGGCAGCTCCCAGCCCAGCTGCTCGGCGATCTCGAACGCCAGCGTCTTGGAGCCCTCGGCGTAGTAGGGACGCAGGTTGATGTTCACGAACGCCCACTCGCGCTCGGCGGAGAGCTCGGTGCAGAGGCGGTTGACGTCGTCGTAGTTGCCCTTCACCGCCACCAGGCGGGTCCCGTAGACGCCGGTGGCGAGCACCTTCTGCTCCTCCAGGTCGGCGGGGATGAAGACGTAGGACTCGAGGCCCAGCGCCGCGCCGTGAGCGGCCACGGAGTTGGCGAGGTTGCCGGTGGAGGCACAGGCGATCGTCTGGTAGCCCAGCTCCCGCGCGCGCGCCGCCGCCACCGACACCACGCGGTCCTTGAAGGAGTGCGTGGGGTTGGCGGCGTCGTTCTTGACCCACACCTCCTTCAACCCCAGCCTCTGCGCGAGGCGGTCGGCACGGATCAAGGGCGTGCAGCCCGCCGGCAGCCCTACCCGCGAGGCCAGCCGACCGGAGGGCCCCGGCGGTCCACCTGCCAGGGGCAGGAAGTCGGCATAGCGCCAGATGTTCTGCGGGCCTCCCTGGATGCGGCGGCGCAACTCGCCCACGCCACCGTCGGTCAGGCGGCTGTGATCGTAGGCGACCTCCAGCGGGCCGAAGCACCGCTCGCACACGTACAGCGCCTCCAGGGGATACTCCGTCTTGCACTCTCGACACTTCAGGTTGCTGGCAGCCATCTGGCCTCCTTCATCGTCTTCGCCGTTGTCCCGTGTGGCGAAAAACGTGGAAGCCCGCCACACATCTGTCTGGAATTGGCACCTTCCGCGTTGGGACGCGGTGGTTGCCGGGGCTTCGTCGGGCCAGTCCCTCCACCCCTCTTGATGTGTACTGCTGTGGGCAGTATATCGAACGTGCGGCGGGAAAGCATTAGATCGCGCCCGCCGCGCGACCGCGCCATTGCGAGGCGCCGGTCGCGCATGGGGCAGCCGCGAGGCGCCAGTCGCGATGGGGCGGCCGCCGGGTCCTTAGGTGATACCCCACCACGGTAACGCTCCCGCGCGGATGGTGTACGCAAGTCGATGCCCACCATTCCCCCCGCCGCGCGCCGCCACCTGGAACGAGAGGACGGGCCAGGCAACCCCGAGCACCGCGACCCAGAACAGGGTGAAGACGCTTTCGAGCCCGGCGCGTCCCTGCCCAAGAAGCGCATGCTGATCGTCGTCAACCCCTATGCCTCGACGGTCTCCGACAGCCTGCGCAACCTCGTCGTCGATGCCCTGCGCAGCCGCTTCGAGGTCGACGCCCGCGACACCGAGTCGCGAGGCCACGCGACCGAGCTCTGCCGCGAGGCCGCCCACGAGGGCTACGACGTGGTGGTCGCCTTCGGCGGGGACGGCACCGTCAACGAGGCCGCCAACGGCCTGCTCGGCTCCGCCACTCCGCTCACCTGCCTGCCGGGCGGGTCGGCCAACGTGTTCGGCAAGATGCTCGGCATCCCCGGGTCGCTGATCGACGCGACCGAGCATCTGCTGGCGATGGCCGACGATTGGCGCATCCACAAGGTCAACCTCGGCGTGGTCAACGGGCGCTGCTTCACGTTCGCCTCCGGCCTCGGCCTCGACGCCTCCGTGGTGCAACGCGTGGACGCCGACCCGCGGCGCAAGGCCCGCTGGGGGCCGTGGTTCTTCACCTGGGTCGCCATCACCACATTCGCTCGGCGCTACCTGCTGCGCCCCCCGCGCCTCACCACCCTGCTCGCCGGCGAGGAGCACTCGGGCGTCACAGCCGTGATCCAGAACGGCAGCCCCTTCACCTACTTCCGCAACCGCCCGATCGAGATCGCCGAGGACGCGGAGCTCGACTCCGGCACGCTCTCCACCTGCGTGCTGCGCCGCGCGCGGCCGATCGACATGCCGTTCATCGCCTGGCGCGCCTTCTCGCGGCACGCGCGCCTCTCGCACCACCGCCAGATCACCGCGCTGGCGCCCGCCACCGAGCTGACCGTCCGCACCGCCGACGGCAAGCCGCTGCCGCTGCAGGTCGATGGCGACTACCTCGGCGAGGTGGCCGAGGCGCGGTACTCGATCATGCCGCGAGCGCTCAACGTCGTGGCGTGAGAATACAAGACTGAGTCTCACCTGGCCTGGTTAGGGCCAAAAAAATACCCCCGCGGCTGGGAGAGCGGTTGCCAGCGGAAGATGGCTATCCAGCCGGGCCAGGCGTGACGCGGTAAGCGTCGAACACGGACTCGGTGTTGCGCAGGCGGTTGATCGCGCCCTTCAGCGCGTGCGTGTCGGCGACCTCGATCACGAAGCGGTTCTTGACCATCGGCGGGTTGGAGAGGCAGCGCGCTTCGACGATGTTGGCGCCCGCCTCGGAGAAGACCCGCGAGAGGTCCTCCAGCAGCCGGTGGCGATCCCAGGCGTCGATCTGGATTTCGACGACGAACCCGCTCGACTGCTCCCCCTCCCAGTACACCTCGGTGAAGCGTTCGGGGTTCTTGCGCAGCACCGTCGCGTTGGGGCAGTCCTCGCGGTGGATCGTGATGCCGCGGCCGAGTGAGATGTAACCGACGATCTCATCGCCTGGCACCGGCCGGCAGCACTTGGCCAGGCGCAGCATCACATCGTCCACGCCCTCCACTCTGATCCCGTACTGACCGGAGGAGCGGGTCGGGCGCCGCGCGGAGCGCCCCACCTTGAGCAGGTCGCTGGCGGCGGTCGCCCCACCGTCGGCGGCCTCGCCGCGCTTGAGGCGCTGCATCACCTTGTTGACGACGATCTTCGGCGACACCTTCGCGCCGCCAAGCGCCATGTAGAAGTCATCCGCCTTGCGGTAGCCCATTTCGCGGATTACGTCCGCCAGCAGCGCCGAGCCGGTGATCCGCTGCGCCGGTAGACCCTGGCGCTTGAGGTGCTCCTGCAAGAGCTCGCGTCCGGTGTGCTCGGTGTCCTGGCGGGACTCCGCTTTGAACCACGCCCTGATCTTGTTGCGCGCGCGCGTGGTCTTGACCATCGCCAGCCAGTCGCGCGAGGGGCCGCGCTCGCGCTTGGTCGTGAGGATCTCGACGATGTCGCCGCTGCGCAGCTCGTAGTGCAGCGGCACGATCTTGCCGTTCACCTTCGCCCCCACGCAGCGGTGGCCGATCTCGGTGTGCACCTCGTAGGCGAAGTCCAGCGGCGTGGCGCCCGCCGCGAGCGACTTGACCTCGCCCTTGGGCGTGAACACGTACACCTCGTCTTCGAACAGGTCGATCTTCAGGCTCTCCATGAACTCCTTGGGATCGGACATGTCCTGCTGCCAGTCGAGCATCGAGCGCAGCCACTTGACCTTGGAGTCGTCCTCCAGCCCGCCGGAGCGCTCGCGCTTCTCGCCGCGCTGCTTGTACATCCAGTGCGCCGCCACCCCGAACTCAGCCATCTCGTGCATGTCGGCGGTGCGAATCTGGATCTCCAGCGGTCGTCCCTCCGGCCCGATCACCGTGGTGTGCAGCGACTGGTACATGTTGAACTTGGGCATCGCGATGAAGTCCTTGAAGCGCCCCGGCAGCGGCTTCCACAGCGAGTGGATCACCCCCACGGCGCCGTAGCAGTCCTTCACGGAGTCCACGATCACGCGCATCGCGGTGAGGTCGTAGATCTCGTTGAACTCGCGTCCCTTCTTGGTCATCTTCGCGTAGATCGAGTAGAAGTGCTTGGCGCGCCCGGCGATCTGCGCCTCGATGCCGAGCTTGCGCAGCTCGCTCGTCAGGTACTCGCCAGCCTCGTTGACGTAGTTCTCGCGCTCCTCCCGCTGCTGGGCCACCAAACCCTTGATCTCCTGGTACTTGCGGGGGTGCAGGGTGGCGAACGCGAGGTCCTCGAGCTCCCACTTGATCGCGTGGATGCCGAGGCGATGCGCGATCGGGGCGTAGATCTCCAGCGTCTCCTTCGCCTTGTCGATCTGCTTCTGCTTGGGCATCGCCTCGATCGTGCGCATGTTGTGCAACCGGTCGGCGAGCTTGATCAGGATCACCCGCACGTCGGTGGCCATCGCCACCATCATCTTGCGGTAGTTCTCCGCCTGCGCCTCGTCGCGCGAGTGGAAGGTGATGCCGGTCAGCTTCGTGACACCATCCACGATGCCCGCCACCTCCGCGCCGAAGCGCTCGCGCACCTCCTCGATCGAGGCCGAGGTGTCCTCCACCGTGTCGTGCAGCAGCGCCGCGCACAGCGTCTCGGTGTCCAGCCGCATCCCCGCGCAGATCCGCGCGACGCCGACGGGGTGCACGATGAAGTCCTCGCCCGACTTGCGCCGCTGGTCGGCGTGGTGCTCGCAGGCGAACACGAACGCCTCTTCCACGCGCGCGCGGTCGATCCGGATCGTCGTGTCGGCGACGTGCTCGGAGACGATCGCGAACAGGTCGCCGAGCAGGCGGCGCTCGAACTCGTTGAGCTGCCCGGCGATCGCGGACGACCGCTCCGGCTCCTTCGTGGTGCTCTCCTGGGCCCGGTGTGTCTGCTCTGTCGCCATGCCTTTAAGGGTAGGGCCTTTCGGGCTGGTGTCGTGCGACCAATCCCAGTCGCGCGGCGTCAGGTGTCGTGGGCCCTTTAAGCAAAGAGCACCAACTCCCCCTCCTCCTCGGGAGCCGTCTCACGGAGGGCCGGCAGCTCGCTCGCCCGCGCATCGCGCAGCACCAGGCGCGGCTCGCTCACGCCCCGCCACTCGTTGACCTCCAGCGTGAACGTCGCATCGGCGGGGACGCCGTCGCGCACGGGCAGGCTGGTACCGGCGCCGAACGCGACGGCGCGGGCACGGGCGCCATCGGCGAGCACGGCGAAGCGCACGTGCCTGCCCTCCCCCATCGGCCGTCGCTCGGCGAAGCGCGCGCCGCGCACGAGCAGCGACACCGTCGGGTTGGCGCAGCCGAACGGCGCCAGCGCCCGCAGCTCTTCGGCGAGCGCCATCCCCAGCTCCCCGCCCTGCACGACCGCATCCACGCGCTCGCTGCGCACCAGTTGCTCCGTGCTCAGCACGCGCTCGGCGTGGGCGACGAACGCCGCGGCGAAAGCCTCTAAGCGCTCGCGCTCGATCTCCAGGCCCGCCGCCGCGCGGTGTCCGCCGTGGCGCAGCAGGTGCCCCGCGCATGCGTCGAGCCCTCCCAGCAGGTCGAAGCCCGCGATGCTGCGCCCCGACCCGCGCCCGGTGGCGCCTTCGAGCGCCACCAGCACGAACGGCCGGTGATGGCGCTCGGCCAGACGCGAGGCGACGATCCCGATCACCCCGGGATGCCAGTCCTCGCCGGCGAGCACGTACGCGGCGCGCTCACCCAAAGCCGCCACCTGACGCTCGGCGTCGAACAGGATGCGCGTCTCGGTGTGCTTGCGCTCGTGGTTGGCGCGGTCGAGCTCGGCCGCGATCTCCTGTGCGCGGGCGGGGTCCTCGGCGAGGACCAGCTCGAGGCCGGCGTCGGCGCGGTGCATCCGCCCCACCGCGTTCAGCCGCGGCGCCAGCGCGAACGCCACGGTGCGCTCGTCCAATTGACCTCCGCTCGCGCGTGCCACCGCCAGCAGCGCGCGCAGGCCCGGCTTGGCCGTCGCCGCCAGCGCCCGCAGGCCGCCGCGCACCAGCGCGCGGTTCTCACCCAGCAGCGCGACCACGTCGGCGATCGTCGCGAGCGCCACGAGGTCGAGGTCGTCGTGCGGGCGATAGGCGGTCCCGCCTGAGCGGGTAGGCGCCGTACTGCCGGTTCCCCCGCCCGTCAACATCGAGCGGCCGAAAGCAGTGGACACTTGCGCATCCCCGCTTCGGCCGGCTGCCTCCCACAGGCCGAGCGCCAGCTTGTACGCCACGGCGGTCGCGCACAGGTCGGGACAGGGGTAGCCGCACACGGCAGGGTGCACGATCGGGGCCCGCGGCAGCGTGCCGTCGGCGCGCGGGGAGTGGTGGTCGCTGACCACCACCTCGATCCCCAGTGCCCGCGCGAGGTCCACCTCCTCGACCGCCGTGATGCCGCAGTCGGCGGTGATCAGCAGGCGTGTGCCGCGCACCGCCAAACGCCTGATCGTGTGGGCGTTCAATCCATACCCATCGCTGGCACGGTCGGGCAGATACCAGTCCACGTCCGCCCCCAACGCGCGCAGGACGCGCACCAGCACCGCGGTGGAGCAGATCCCGTCGACGTCGTAGTCGCCGTGCACGGTGATCCGCGCCCCGG
This sequence comes from uncultured Solirubrobacterales bacterium, assembly GCA_963844585.1. GTDB lineage: Bacteria > Actinomycetota > Thermoleophilia > Solirubrobacterales > Solirubrobacteraceae > Palsa-744. The sequence continues at coordinate 31,400 of CAWJOV010000006.1, forward strand.
CGCGCACCTGCGCGAGGATCGTGCTGAGAGCCTCCTCGATCCCCTCGAACGCGGCAGGCGGATGCTCCTCATCGGCCGCCAGGAAGGCCCGTGCCCGCTCGGGGTCGGCCAACCCGCGACGCACCAACACCTGCGCAACCGCCTCACTCACCCCCAGCTGCTGTTGGAGCGCCTGCACCTGGGGTTGCGGGCACGGCGCGATCTCGAAGCGGCTGCTTGGCACCATTGCCGCCCAGCCTACGGGTGGGTCTGGACGGAACTACCGCGGGGGTGGCACTACCGCGTGGTGAAGCTACCGCGAGGGCGGGGCTACCGCGGGGGGACGGTAACCGGCGGGCGCAGCCCTTCGCGGCGGATGCCCTCCAGGTAGACGGCGGCCATGCCGATCAGCGAGCCCGGCACCGCGAACAGCACCACCGCGATGTCGGTCTGCTTTTTCCCGGGGATCGCGAGGCCGGAGACTTTGATGCTGTAGATCAACGTGCTGATCACGACCGCGCCGATCAGCGAGCCGATCAGCGCACCGACGATCCCGCCCCAGAAGCGGTCGGGCAGCCAAATCGTGAAGTGCCAGATCGCGAGGCCCATCATCACCCAGCCGAGCATTCCCATCAGCAGATTCCCCCCCGGCGGTGGTTGTGGGCAGTGGCGATCGAGCAGCGGACGCGGACGAGGTGGAGGTCGATCATCGGCTCCTCCCGTGACGTTTGTTGCGCGGCCGTTTCGCGCGTTTGGGCTGTTCCTTGAGCACCAGGTCCTCGGGGGTGAGATCGGCCGCCGGGTCCTGTGGCGCCGCGGTCTCCTGCGGATCGGGCGCGGGCGGCGGGGCCGAGGGGGCTTTGGGGGCACGCGTCCTCGCGGGCATCGTGCCCGTGCCGGTGGCGGAGGGCCCGGTGAGATTCGATGTCCGCCCGCCCCGTCCGCGGCGGCCGTTGCCGCGGACGCCGGCGGCGCCCGCCCCGCGCCCACCGCGTGGGCCGGTGGGGGTCCCATCCTCACGCTCGATGTCCAAATCGCGCACCATCTCGTCGAACTCCTCCTTGGAAACCTGCTCCCCCGGCTCCTCGGCCGCGACCAGCAGGCCGCCCTTGCGCTGGCGGCGGCGCTGCTTGGCGGGCTCCACGTCGATCGGCGAGCCGTCGAGCGCGGTCGCGTAGGGGGGCACGGCGCCGAAGTCGCGCACCAGACGCGCGCGGCGGTTGCGGTAGGAGCCCTCGCGTTCCTTCCAGTGGGTGAGCACCGGCGAGGCGATGAAGATCGAGGAGTAGGCGCCGGAGGCGATCCCCACCATCAGCGCGAAGGCGAAGTTCTTCAACGTTTCGCCGCCGAACAGCAGCAGCGCCAGCACCGGCAGCAGCGTGCAGAAGCTGGTCGCCAGCGAACGGGTGAGCACCTCCGACATCGAGCGGTTGACGATCTGCGAGAACGCGGCACGCGGCATTCGCGGCACGTTCTCGCGCACGCGGTCGAACACGATGATCGTGTCGTACAGCGAATAGCCGAGGATCGTCAACAGCGCGGCGACCGTCGCGCTGCTCACTTCGCGGCCGGTGAGCGCGTACACCCCCGCGGTGATCAACAGGTCGTGCATCAACGCGATCAGCACGGGCACCGCGTACTTCCACTCGAAGCGCAGCGCGATGTACACCGAGATCACGATCAGCGAGGCGATGATCGCGATCACCGCCGACTTGGCCACCGTCGCCCCGAAGGTCGGGCCAATCGAGTTGTCGGAGGTGTCGCGCAGCGGGCTGATCTTGCCCAACGATTCCTCGACCGCGGCCACCTGAGTCGGCTTGAGCTGCTTGAGCGAGATCTGATAGCCGCTGCCGCCGACGTTCTTGTCGCCGGTGAGCTTCTGGATCTGGGCGTTGGGAAGGTTGTGTTCGCGCAGCACCGTGCGGATCTGTTCCTGGGAGATCGGCTTGACGAAGCCGGTCTGGATGCGGGTGCCGGAGGTGAAGTCGATGCCGAAGTTGATCCCTTTGCCGCCGATCGCCAGCGCGCCGATCAACAGGATCGTGCCCGACAGCGTGAAGAACCACTTCGATTTCCCCATGAAGTCGAAGCGCAGCGCGCGCTTGGCGCGAGCGGCGCCGAGCAGCGCGGGGTGGCCGATCACCCGCGAGCGGCCCATCGAGCCGAGCGCCGCCTGCGTGGCGAGCACGGCCGTGAACAGCGACAGCAGCGTGCCGATGCCGAGCGTGAAGGCGAAGCCCTGCACTTCGGCGGTCGCCAGTGCGAACAGGATGAAGGCAGTCATGAACGTCACCACGTTGGCGTCGACGATCGCCGCGAAGCCGCGTTTGTAGCCGGCGGCGATGCCGGCGGGGATCGAGCGCCCGGCGCGGATCTCCTCCTTGATGCGCTCGAAGATCACGATGTTGGCATCCGCGGCGATGCCGATCGTCAGGATCAGGCCGGCGATGCCGGGCAGCGTCAGGACGATCGGGATCGCCTTGATCAGCGCGAAGTAGTAGATGCTGTAGATCGCGAGGCCCCCAATCGCGATGATCCCCAGCACGCGGTAGAACATCAGCAGGAAGATGCACACAACCAGCAGCCCCACGGCCATCGCGAGCAAGCCCTGGTTGAGCGCCGTTTTGCCGAGCGTCGCCGAGACCTGCGAATGGGAGATCTGTTCAAGCTTTATCGGGAGCGCGCCCGACTGCAGCTCGTCGGCGAGGTTCTGCGCCGAGGTGAGCGTGAAGCCGCCGGTGATCTCCGAGCCGTTGGAGGCGTCGATCCCGTTGGGGTACTGCGTGTAGTCGATCGAGGGAGCGGTGATCACCTGTTCGTCGAGCACGATCGCGAAGTGCTGCAGCGCTTCGGGCTTGGTGACGCCGGGCAGCTGGGCGTTTTCGCCGCGCTTGGCGATTTCCTTGGTGACCCGTTCGAACACCGTCTTGCCGTGTTCGTCGAATCCGAAGGTCACGTCCGGCAGCCCCGAGCCGCCGCCTTCGCTCTGGTAGCCCTGCTGCGGGTTGTTGATGCTGCCGCCTTCGAGCACCGGGTTGTCGTTGAGCACGTAGAAGCTGTTGGGTTCGGCCTTTGTGACTTTGTTCTGGAATTCTTCGGGGCGCGCCTGCACGAGCACGGTGCCGGGGTTGACGTGCACCGCCTTCGCCTGCACGCCGGCCGGCGGTTTGTAGCCGTCGGCATACAGCTCGGCCTGCGTGTCGGCAGGGCCGCAGATCGGCTTGTCGCCGGCGCACAGCACCTTTTCGTGCTTGGAGTCAACCAGGTACCACGAGCCGTAGATGCAGCCGCCGACCTGCGCCGGGGTGCAGCCCTTCTGCAGCGTGGTCGCGTTGGGGTAGAGATAGGGCTTGCGCTTGGCGGCCAGCTGCACCGCTTTGTACTCGGGCAGCCCGCAGCGCACCGCCGCCGGTTCGGGCCCGCAGGTGGCGGCGCGGTTGGTCGGTTCGGGTTTGCCCGAGGGCCCGATCACGTTGGGCTCCCAGTCGTAGAAGAGCAGCTGGGCGGTCTTGCCGACCTGGTCTTCGGCGCGCTTGACGTTGGTCACGTCGGGCAGCGAGACGTTGATTTCGCTGCCGCCGTACAGCTGGATTTCCGGCTCGGCGACGCCCAGCTGGTCAACGCGCTTGCGCATGATGTTGATCGCGCGGTTGAGCGATTCGGGGTTGACCTTCGCGTGCGCGGTGGGAATCCCCTTGTAGATGAACGACACCCCGCCCTTCAGGTCGAGGCCGAGGCGCGTCGGCTTGGTGGCGATGATGACCGCCGACACCGCCAGCAGCAGCGCGACGAGCAGCAGCACAAGCGTGTTTCGGCGACGGTCGGCCATCGAGGAAAGACTACTTGTCCGGGGTAAGGACGAGCAAAAGACCGCCCTCGTCGTCGTAGGCGGGGAACATGTCGGCGCGTGCGGTTGCGGGCAGATCGCGGTCGCCGCTGACGCGGACCGGCTTGCCGAGCGCGCGCACACCCCACTCCAGCACAGTGCCGACGGGGTCGTCCCCGTTGGAGAACTCCAAGCCGAGCGCTTGCGCCACCGGGCGGCCGATCACCGCTTCCTCCTCCAGGCCGGTGAGCGCGAAGGAGTTCTTGCCGCAGCCGATCACCCGCCCCTCGCGGTCGCACACGAAGAACGCGGCATCCGGCGCGGGGTAGTAGTCGTCGAGCAGTTCGAAGAGGAAGGCAAACCCGCACTTGGCGCAGCCCTTCGGTTGGCGGGTGAAGCCGAGGTTGCGGTCGATCTCGCTGGAGCGATGGCCGCAGTTGGGGCAGATGAAGGGATGGGACATGGTCTGGTTGAAGGAGGGGCTGGGCTCACCGGGGGCACACAGCCCGATGGGCTGGGTCGGCCGGCCACGCCTCCCTCCTGCACACAAAGAGTAGGGAAGGAGCCGCTGAGAGGCTCCGCCCAATGGAACACCGGGTGGGTGCCTAGAAGAGCGCCTGCTCGCCTGCGGCGTCTGAGCCCGCGCCCTGCTCCGGCGAGCCCAGCCACCCCGCCGGGGGCTCCAAGCCGAGATGGGCAAACGTCGCTGGCGTGGCGGCGCGCCCACGTGGGGTGCGCTTGAGCAGGCCCTCGCGCAGCAGATGGGGCTCGTAGACATCCTCGATCGTGTCGCGCTCCTCGCCGACGGCGACCGCCAGCGTGGAGAGGCCGACGGGGCCGCCGGCGAACCGCTCGCAGATCGCGCGCAGGATCTCGCGGTCGAGGCGATCGAGGCCGCGCTCGTCAACCTCCAGCAGCTCCAGTGCCGCGCGCGCGGCGTCGGCGCTGAGGACGCCCTCCATCCGCACCTCGGCGTAGTCGCGTACGCGGCGCAGCAGGCGGTTGGCCACGCGCGGGGTGCCGCGGCTGCGCGTGGCGATCGCCTCGGCGCCGCCCTCCTCCAGCGGGATCTCGAGGATCCCGGCGGAGCGCTTGACGATCGTCGTGAGCTCCGCGGTGGTGTAGGGCTCCAGGCGCGCCTGGATGCCGAAGCGGTCGCGCAACGGCGTGGTGAGCAGGCCCGTGCGGGTGGTTGCCCCCACCAGCGTGAAGGGCGGCAGGTCGAGCGTCACCACGCGCGCGCCAGCACCCTGGCCGACGGTGATCGGTAGCCGGCGGTCCTCCATCGCCGGGTAGAAGGTCTCCTCCAGAGTGCGCGGCAGGCGGTGGATCTCATCGACGAAGAACACGCTGCGCGGCTCCAGGGCGGTGAGAAACGCCGCGATGTCTCCCTTTCGCTCCAGAGCGGGGCCGGCGGTCTGCACGAACGGCGCCCCGAGCTCGCTCGCGACGATCTGCGCGAGCGAGGTCTTGCCGAGGCCGGGCGGCCCCGCGAGCAGCAAGTGGTCGAGCGCCTCCCCGCGCGCGGCGGCGGCCTCGATCGCCACGGCGAGCTGCTCGCACAGCGCGCGCTGGCCGACGAACTCGCGCAGGCGGCGGGGGCGCAGCGAGCGCTCGAGCTGCTCCTCGAGCTCGTCGTGCTCGTCCAGGTCGGGGGTTTGGATGCGGGTCATCGCGCCCCCTTCCAAAAAACGGGCCCTGGCGAGACCCAGGCGTCGCGGGACCATCCGGGCGGACGGCCGGATGGCGGGAGGCATGTGACGGGGGCCGCCGGACGCATGCTCACCCCGTGCGCGCCGTGCGCAGCGCCTGCGCGATCAGCTCCTCGGCGCTGTCGCCCGTGGCCTCGCGCAGCAGCTCCTCGGCCTCGCCGTGGCTGTAGCCGAGCTCCAGTAGCCCGTCGCGGGCGAGCGTGCGCGGACTCTCCACGCGGCGGGCCTTGATCGTGGTGCCTGCCGCGGCTGCGCCGACGTCGATCTCCGCGCTCACCCCCACCTTCTCGCGCAGCTCGACGATGATCCGCTCGGCGGTGCGCTTGCCGATCCCCGGAACCGCCTGTAGGCGCGCCGCGTCGCCGGCGGCGAGCGACGCCACCAGCTCGCGCGGCGGCCCGGCGGAGAGCACCGCCAGCGCGACCTTGGGGCCGACGGCCTGCACGGAGAGCAGCATCAGGAAGAGGTCGCGCTCCTGCTCGGAGTGAAAGCCGTACAGGGCGAGCGCGTCGTCGCGGACGATCAGGTGGGTGTGCAGCGTCGTCTCGCCGCCAACGGCAGGGATGTGGCGCAGCGTCTCGGCCGACACCGCCGCGCGATGGCCGACCCCCCCGCAGAGGATCACCACGTGATCTGAGCGGCGCACCGCGACCTCGCCTCGCAGCAGGGCGATCATGCGGAGACCGCCTCGGCCGCGGCCACGGCGTGCGCCAGCGGGGCGGCGTTGAGGTGGCAGAGCGCCACCGCGAGTGCGTCGGAGGCGTGGTCGGGGGTGGGCAGCTCGGGGAGCGACAGCAGCGTCTGCACCATCCGCGCGACCTGGGACTTGCCCGCGCGGCCGTTGCCGCACACCGAGGACTTCACACGCTGGGGGGTGTAGGAGAAGCACGGCACCCCGCGCTCCCCGGCCGCCAGCATCGTCACGCCGCGCGCATGACCGACCGCGAAGGCGGTTTGCACGTTCTGGCCGAAGTACAGCTGCTCCAAGGCCATCGCGGCGGGACGGTGCTCGTCGATCAACGCCAGCACGCGCCCGTGCACGCTCGCCAGGCGCGACTCCAAGCTGGCCCCCGCGGGCGTGCCGATCACCCCGCCGTCGAGCGCGGCCATGCGCCGGCCACGGCGGACGACGACGCCGTAGCCGGCGTGGGCGAGGCCGGGGTCGATCCCGAGGACGATCATGCGCAAGCGCTTGCTGCGAAACACGGCTGGCAGGAAGGGGGTTTGAAGGCCCACCCACCCGGGCCTGCCCGAGCGGGTGGGTTCTGTTCTAGGTCGGGGTCGATCCCACGGACGATCATGAGATGTGATTCTGCGCGGGCGGTCGGACGCCTGCCCGCACCCGCCACGGCGCCGAGCCCGAGGCCCACAGGTCGTTGAGCGCGATGGCGTCCTTGTAGGTGTCCATGCACTCCCAGAAGCCCTCGTGGCGGTAGGCACGCAGCTGATCCGCGGCGGCGAGCCGTTGTAAGGGCTCGCGCTCGAGCACCGAGTCATGCGTGAGGTAGTCGAGCGCACCGGGGCGCAGGCAGAGGAAGCCGCCGTTGATCCAGTGCTCGGAGCGAGGCTTCTCGCGAAAGCCGAGCACGCGGCCATCGTCCCCATCCAACTCGGCAACGCCGAACTGCAGCTCGGGGCGCACGACGGTGATCGTGGCGAGCGCCCCGTGCGCCTCGTGGAAGCGCAGCAGCCGCGCGAGGTCGATGTCGGCGAGGCCGTCGGAGTAGGTGAGGCAGAACGTGGGCTCGTCCGCCAACAGCCCCTCCAGGCGCTTGACCCGCCCGCCCGTGGGGGTGTCCAGGCCGGTGTCCACGCACTGCACCCCCACCCCCTCCGGCCAGCGCCGCGCGCCGACGAAGCGCTCGAGCAGCTCACCGCGGTAGCCAGTCGCCAGCAGGAAGCGGCGGAAGCCCTGGGCGGCGTACAGCTCGATCACGTGCTCCACGATCGGGCGCCCACCGATCTCGATCAGCGGCTTGGGGATCTCGCTGGTGCGCTCGCGCAGGCGGGTGCCGCGACCACCACAGAGGATCACGACGGGTGGTCTATCCAAGGGCTCGCGCGAGCATCTCGGCCGGGACGTCGAAGTTGGCGTGCACCGCGGAGACGTCGTCGTTCTCTTCCAGGCCGTCGATCAGCTTCATCAGCTTCGCGACCTGGCCCTCGTGCTCGATCGGCACGAGGCTGGAGGGCCGGTAGGTGAGCTCGGCGCTCTCCAGCTCCACGCCCGCCTCCTCCAGCGCCCGGCGCACCGTGGTGAAGTCGGCCAGCGGCGTGATCACCTCGAAGACGTCCTCGTCCTCGGAGATGTCCTCCGCTCCGGCCTCCACGGCAGCCAGCAGATCGTCCTCGGTGTAGCGAGCGGCATCGACGAGGATCACGCCCTTCTTCTCGAACAGGTAGGCCACCGAGCCGGGCTCCCCGAGCGAGCCCCCGAATTTGGTGAAGAGGTTGCGCACGTCCGGTCCGGTGCGGTTGCGGTTGTCGGTGACGGTCTCTACCAGCAGCGCCACGCCGGCGGGACCGTAGCCCTCGTAGATCACCGTCTCCAGCGCCTCCCCGTCGCCGCCCTCGCCGGTGCCCTTGGCGATCGCCCGTTCGATGTTGTCCTTCGGCATCGACGCCGCTTTGGCCTTGCGGATCGCGTTCTCGAGCGCCGCGTTGGAGTCCGGATCCCCGCCGCCCTCGCGCGCGGCGACGGTGACGGCGCGCGCCAGCTTCGTGAACGCCGCCCCCCGGCGGGAGTCGAACGATCGCCTTCTTGTGCTTGATGCTCGACCACTTGGAGTGTCCTGACACGACCAGTCCTTTGGGAGGGGGCTCCGGGGGAGGGCCTGCCCTCCTCCCGGCAAAGCTTAGGATGCAGAGCACATGGACGCTCCCTCCCCCGAGATCTTCAAGGCCTACGACATCCGCGGCCTGTACGGCGAGCAGATCGACGGCGAGATCGCCGAGTCGATCGGCCGCGCGTTCGCGCGCGTGCTCGCACAGCTGGAAGGCAAGCCGGTGGGCGAGCTGCGCGTGGGGCTGGGGCGCGACATGCGACTCACCGCGCCGGAGCTCGCGGCGCGCTACGAGGACGGCATGCTGGCCGAGGGCGTGCACGTGCTCGACGCCGGCCAGGTGGGCACCGAGATGCTCTACTACCTCGTCGGCTCGCGTGGGCTCGACGGCGGGCTGATGTGCACCGCCTCGCACAACCCGAAGGCGTACACCGGCTGCAAGCTGGTGCGCAAGGGGGCGCTGGCGCTGTCGGGCGACAGCGGCATCCAGGACATTCGCCAGCTGATCGAGGCCGGGCTCGGCGAGGCTGGGAACCCCTCCGCCCGCGGGACTGTCGAGGAGGTGGACGTGCACGCGGAGTTCCAGCAGGCGGCACTGGGCTTCATCGATCCGGAGACGATCCGCTCGCGCCGAAGCCGGGAGACACCCGCCGCCGGCGAGAATCCCCGTTTCGGCGGCCAGCAACCACTGAAGGTGGTCGTCAACGGCGGCAACGGGATGGCCGGCCCGATGGTCGGCCCGCTGCTGGAGGGGTTGGGGCTGGAGCTGATCGAGACCTACTGGACTCCCGACGGCAACTTCCCCGACCACGAGCCCAACCCGCTGCTGCCCGAGAACCGGCGGTTCATCATCGAGAAGGTGCTGGAGACCGGCGCCGACCTCGGGATCGCCTGGGACGGGGATGCCGACCGCTGCTTCTTCATCGACGACGGCGGCAAGTTCGTGGACGGGGACTTCCTCACCGCACTGCTGGCGGAGTCGCTGCTCGCAAAGAGCACCCCCGGCGAGGCATCGATCCTCTACGACGTGCGCGCCTCGCGCGCGGTGCCCGACACGGTGCGGCGCGCCGGCGGCACGCCGTACATCAACCGCGTGGGGCACGCCTTCTTCAAGACGCGCATGCGCGCGGAGGGCTCGCTGTTCGGTGGGGAGGTGTCCGGGCACTACTACTTCCGCGACTTCTACTGCGCCGACTCGGGCACGCTGCCGGCGTTGTTGATCCTCGAGCAGCTCTCGCGCACCGGCCAGCGCATGTCCGAGCTGCTGGCGCCCTACCGCGAGCGCTACTTCATCTCGGGGGAGATCAACTCCGAGGTGGCCGACCAGGACGCGAAGATGCAGGAGATCGCGGAGCGCTACGCCGACGCCGAGCAGAGCCATCTCGACGGGATCTCGATCGACTACGAGGATTGGCACTTCAACGTGCGCCCCTCCAACACCGAGCCGCTGCTGCGCCTCTGCCTGGAGTCGCTGCGCTCCCACGATGACATGGAGCGCCGCCGCGACGAGGTGCTGGCGCTGATCCGCTCATGAGCCCCCGCGGCAAGGCATCCGCGTCCAAGGGACAGACGGGCCGCGGCGCCGAGCCTCCCTCCAAACGCCCTGCGGCGCCGACGGAGAAGACCCAGCCAACGGCCAAGCGGCCCAGAAGGGCACCGGCGCGGTCGGCGAAAGCGAAGGCGCCATCCAAGGGCGCTGCCACCCAGGACGCTGGAGAGGCCGCCGCGCTGGAGCGCGCCGCGGCGGAGGGAATCCATCGCCTGGCAATCCCCACCCCCTTTGCGGTGGGCCGCGTCAACGCCTACCTGATCGAGGACGACCCGCTGACGCTGGTGGACTCCGGGCCCAACTCCGCCAAGGCGCTCGACGAGCTCGAACAGGCGCTCGCCACCCGCGGGCACGCGATCGAGGACCTGCAGCTGCTGGTGATCACCCACCAGCACATCGACCACATCGGCCTCGCAGCGATCCTCGCACGACGCTCGGGCGCGCAGGTGGCCGCCCTGGAGGGCCTCGACCGGCGGCTGCGCGACTTCCGCAGCGAGTCGGAGCTCGACGACCGCTTCGCGGCGCGCATCATGCTGCGCCACGGGGTGCCCACCGACGTCGTTACGGCGCTGCGCGCGGTCTCCGCCAGCTTCCGCGCGTGGGGCTGCACCGTCGAGGTCGATCGCCCGTTCGCCGCGGGCGAGGAGCTGAAGCTGCGCGACCGCACGTTGCGAGTGCTGCACCGCCCCGGCCACAGCCCTTCGGACACGGTCTTCCACGACGAGCGCCGCTCGCTGCTGATCGCCGGCGACCACTTGCTCGCCCATATCTCCTCCAACCCGCTGATCGCACGGCCGCTGGAGGTGGAGGGCGACTACGCGGGGGATCGCCCGCAGGCGCTGATCGCCTATCTGGACTCCCTGCAGCAGACGCGCGCGATGGACCTGAAGCTGGTGCTCGGCGGCCACGGCGCCCCGATCGCCGATCACACCACGCTGATCGACGAGCGCTTGCGCATGCACGAACGGCGCGCCACCAAGATCCACGGCCTGATCGCCGAGCGGCCCCGCACCGCCTACGAGCTCGCACACGCGCTGTGGGGCAACGTCGCGGTCACGCAGGCCTACCTGACGATCTCCGAGGTGCTCGGCCACGTCGATCTGCTGCTGCGCGACGAGCGCGCGGTGGAACAGATCACAGACGGGATCGCACGGTTCGAGGCTATGTAGCCGCTCCCCCAGCCCCAACTTCAGGTCGGCCTCCCGCCGGGGATCGCCGACCGGAGTTGGCAGATGGAATAGGGAGGTGGGTTATGTCGTTCTTTTGAGACCCAAACCCTTCACTTTGTGAAGTGGTGTATGCGGATTTGGATGACATCTACACCCTTCCGCAGATTGCCTCTTCAGCTCTCGGGCCCCTGAGCCCGCTCGATCTCCTTCAGGTACTCGACGTTCGCCCGGTCATCGGCTGCAGCGGAGGGCTGCCCCGCAAACCACGCGTCGAGGATCTCCTGAAGCTCCGCCTCGGAGGTCGAGCGCAGGCTGAGCGCCAGCACGTTGGCGTCGTTCCAGCGCCGCGCGCCCGCCGCGGTCGCAGCGTCGGCACACAGCGCAGCGCGCACTCCGGCCACCTTGTTCGCGGCGATCGACGCCCCCGTGCCAGTCCAGCAGCACACCACCGCCTGCTCGGCGAGTCCTTCGGCAACCTCGCGCGCCGCCGCCTCCGAGGCCCACGCCCAATCGTCGCGCTCTCCCTCCGATCCGCCCCGCGCCTGGGCGTGCGATCCGCGCTTCGCGGGCGCCAGTGCGCCGTGCGCGCTCACCTCGTGGCCACGGCGCTCTAGCTCCCCCACCAGGGCACTCGCGATCCCCACCCGTTCATCTGCGGAGACCGCGATGCGCATGCGCCACATCCTTCCAGACGTCGATCCGCGCGCACGTCCCTGCCGCGCTGCGGTTCTCGCCCCGCCCGCTCGCTGCTGGAGTCAAACATCGCCTCGCCCGCTTGCTGCTGGGGTCAAACTTCGCCCAGCCCGCCCGCCCCGGGGCCAAACCGCACCCAGAAACGACAACGTGCGCTAAAGTCTTTGACAGTTCACTGATTGGACGTACAGGACAGCCGTGGCCGGCAGGGCAGGCACAGAGCGAGGGGATCGATGTGGTCGCACCGAACGGGGAGGTCGTCGTGGACAGCGCCACCGCCAACCCGCACCTGAACGTCTTCGACCCCTACCGCGACCTCGGGCGCACCCACGAGGACCAGTTGACGCGCGCGGCGATGATCGTGCTGCGACTGGTGCCGCTGGCCCGCGAGACGCTGCTGCGCTCGATCGGCGAGCCCTCCCAGAGCGAGCTGCCCGACTGTACGGTGGACATGCAGGCGACGCACATCGTCGACGCCTCTGAGGAGTCGGCCGCCGGCGGGGAGGTCAAGCGCGGACGCCTGGTGAGCGTGTTCCTCACGCCCGACACCGAACCGGCGGAGGGCGACGGCGAGGTCAAAGACACCAGCCGCGGACAGCGCTTCGATGGCGTGCTGCGCTTCGACCCCGAGCTGGTGGTGCTGCTGGAGAGCAAGGTGTGCACCCGCTGGGCGCGGCGCAACGGGCACCGCGTCGGCGAGCTCAACCTCGGCAGCGCGCGCTTCGCACAGCGGCGCACCTGCGTGCTGCGCTGGCACGACCTGCTGGAGTCGTGGTGGCGTTTGGTCGAGCTGGCGGTGCTCTCCCCCGCCGAGCGGGCGCTGGTGCAGGACCTGCTCACCTACGCCCACCAGGACTTCGGCCACCTGCTGCCGTTCGGCTCGCTGCGGCGCGTCGGCGCCGACCCCGTGCGGCGCAAGTGGCGGCTGCGCTCGCTGCTGCGAGAAGCGACGGGTTTGCAGCCGGAGCGCGTCGGTCTTGCGCACGTGCGCCTGGATTCCGCGCTCGGTGTGATCTCGATGCAGCGCGCCGCGCTCGACCTCGACGGAGACGAGCTGATCCTGCACTTCTGGCCGGGCGAGCTCAAGCGCCAGGCCGAGCACCTCTACGGCGCCGGCCACGCCGAACGCCTCGTCGAGCTCCAGCAGCAGAGCAAGGGGGATGGTGGCGGGGGATGGCGCGTGGAGCCCCAGCCGCAGCTGGGCTTCCGCAACGCCCCCGCGCGCACCCGCGTGTACCTCACCTCGCGCCTTGACGCCGCCACCTACATCCGCCGCTGGCATAGCGAGGACTTCAAGCAGGTGGGAGCCCACAACCCGGACACGATCCTGTCCGAGCTGTGGCCGTGGCTGCTGCGCCGCCGCTACGCCTCCGCGCGCGACAAAGCGCGCCTGGAACCGTTCCTGCGAACGCTCGGTCGCCGCGCCGCCCACCTGCGCCCCAGCATCCACGTGGCGCGCTCGTGGCCATTCGAGCAGGCCGTCGCACTCGACGACGAGGGCCTGCTCGCGGGGGAGATCCACGACGCGATCAACCGCGTGCTCGACCTGCTCGAAGAGCCGCTCATCCTGCTGCCGACGGAAGCCCCCGAGCAGCATGAACCTCCTGCAGAAATAGCCGGTGCAGCCGCGCGTCGGGGGTGAGCTCGGCGTGAAAGGCCACCGCCAGTCGGCTGCCTTGGCGGGCCGCCACCGGGTGGCCGTCCACCTCCGCGAGGATCTCCACGCCGGGGCCGTGCTCGGCGATCCAGGGGGCGCGGATGAAGACTCCGTGCAAGGGCGGTCCCTCGATTCCGCGCACCACGACCGGCGCCTCGAAGCTCTTGATCTGGCGGCCGAACGCGTTGCGCTGCGCGCGCATGTCGATCAGCCCGAGGTGGTCGCGGTCCAGCATGATCAGCCCGGCACAGGAGCCCAGCACGGGGATCCCTTCCCCGTCCGGCGGTGGCGCGCACAGCTCGCGCAGCGGCTCCGCGAGACCCTCCCGCTCGATCCCCAGCGTCATCGTCGTCGACTCCCCCCCGGGGATCACCAGGCCCTCGATCCCGTCGAGGTCGGCGGGCGTGCGCACCTCGCGCACCTCCGCGCCCTCAGCGCGCAGCATCCGCGCGTGCGCCTCGAAGCCGCCCTGCAGCGCCAGCACCCCCACCACCGGCATTGCCGGCGGTGCATGTCGCGCGTCGTCTCCCACTCCTAGTCCACAACTGGCCGGTAGGGCGGTCGAGGGCCAAGCTGGCCTAGGACGCAGTGAGCGAAATGTGCTTTGCTGGCCGAAACGGGGATGCTCGCCGAAGGCGAGTGTCTCCCGGCTTCGGCGAGCGATCGAGGACAACGGCCAGCGCCGGCCATCGGCCGCCCTACCCCTACCAGCCGCGCTGGGCCAGCAGCTGCTCGTCGCCGAGCTTGGAGCTCTCAAGGCTGACCATCGCCGGTCCGAGGCCGCGCGAGGCGGCTGCCACGCGCGAGGGGTCCTGCCAGTGGGTGGTGGCCTCCACGATCGCGCGCGCGCGTGTCGGCGGATCCTCGGACTTGAAGATCCCCGAGCCCACGAACACGCCCTCGGCGCCCAGCGCCATCATCAGCGCGGCGTCGGCCGGCGTGGCGATCCCGCCCGCGCAGAACAGCACCACCGGCAGGCGACCATCGGCGGCGACGCGCCGCACGAGCTCCAGCGGCGCCCCGTGCTGCTTGGCGGCGCTCGCCAACTCGCTCTCTTCGAGCGTGCCCAGACGCCGGATCTCGCCGCCGATCACGCGCATGTGGCGCACCGCCTCGACGATGTCGCCAGTGCCGGCCTCGCCCTTGGAGCGGATCATCGCCGCGCCCTCGCCGATCCGCCGCAGCGCCTCGCCGAGGTTGGTCGCCCCGCACACGAACGGCACCTTGAACGCCCACTTGTCGATGTGATGGGCCTCGTCGGCGGGGGTCAGCACCTCCGACTCGTCGATGTAATCCACCTCCAGCGCCTGCAGCACCTGCGCCTCGACGAAGTGGCCGATGCGCGCCTTCGCCATCACCGGGATGCTCACCGCCTCCTGGATGCCCGCGATCATCTCCGGGTCGCTCATCCGCGCCACGCCGCCGTCACGGCGAATGTCGGCGGGCACGCGCTCCAGCGCCATCACCGCGGCGGCGCCTGCGTCCTCGGCCACCTTCGCCTGGTCGGGCGTCACCACGTCCATTATCACGCCGCCCTTCAGCATCTCCGCCAGGCCGGCCTTGACCGCAAATGTCGCTTCGTCGCGCATGAGTTGCAGTCTATCCGGGTCGTTCTCTTTGTTCCGGTTGGCGCATGCGCCAGCATAGGCGGCGGTCCGCACATGTGGCTAATAAAGCGGTTCCGGTTGGCGCATGCGCCAACCGGCGGGGCAGCACATGTGCTGCCCCGAGGAACGGCCACATGTGGCCGTTCCAGGGAGGGCCGCATGCGGCCCTCCCGACCACGCCGCATGCGGCGTGGTCCCAAAAGAGGACCTACTTCAGCCGGAAGGCCTTGATGCGGTCTTCGTACTGGGCGCTGTCGCGCGCATACACACCGTAGGCCAGCGCCTGAATCAGGCTGAGCAGCGCCGCGTGCGAGCGCACGTAAGCGGGGCTGTTGGAGGAGTAGTACAGCTTGATCTGCCCAAGCTTGGCGACCTCCGAGAGGGTCGCGTCGGTGATCGCCGCGGTGCGCGCCTTGCGGTGGCGCGCCAGCTTCATCGCGCGCAGCACCAGCGGGTGCGGGCGCCCTGCGGAGAGCCCGATCACGAGCGTGCCCTGGTCGATGCGCCCGAGGCGGCTGAGCGCCTCCTGGGAGGGGCTCGCGACCACCTCCACGCGCAGGTCCAGCAGCATCAGCAGGTGGCGCAGGTAGCTGGCGAAGAACGCCATCTGGTCGGTGCCCGCCACCAGCACCTTCTCGGCGCTCACGATCGCGTCGATCAGTTCCTCCACGTCGCTGCGCGACACCTTGCGCGCGGTCTCCTCCACATTCAGGTGGTCGGCTGCCAGCGCCGCCTCGAACTCGTTCTGATCGAGCGAGAACAGCGGCGCCGAGCTGACGCTCGCGGACTGATGGCCCTGACTCGACCCGCCGCCATTGGCGTGCACGCGCCGGTACTCGTCCCGCGCCGCCGCCTGCAGCTCGGGGAAGCCCTCAAACCCCAGCGCTTGAGAGAAGCGCACCACCGTGGAGCTCGAGGTGTTGGCGCGGCGCGCCAGCTCCTCGGCGGTTTGGAAGGCCGCCTCGTCGAGGTGGTCAACGATGTACTGCGCCACGTCCTTCTGCGAGCGCGAGCACTCGTCAAAGCGCGTCTGGATGTACTTGGAGAGGCTCTGGTGCTCGCCGGTGACGCCCACCGGCGGCTCCTGCACAGTTGAGGTCGATGCCGTTCGTTTCACGGCCCGTTGTTCGACGCGCCCCGCTCGGACTCCTCCCGAATGGCTCGGGATCTTCCAGCCCAACGTCTGCGCGCCGCCGCGACCCGCATCGCGACAGATCCGCTCCGGCCCAGAGCTTCCATGAGCTCGGGGAAGCAGATCAGCGCAGCGTCTGCGCAAGCTCCACGAAGTAGTCGAGCGATTGCGGATTGGCGAGCGAATCCACGCTCGCCGCGGTGGTCGGCGCGGCGCCCATCAGGATCCGCTTGACCGGCACCTCCAACGTCTTGCCCGACAGCGTGCGCGGCACCTCCGCGATCTGCAGCACCTTGTCGGGGACGTGCCGCGGAGAGCAGTCCTCGCGAATTCTGCGCCTGATCCTCCCCGTCAGCTCCTCGTCGAGCGTGAGACCAGGGCGCAGCACCACGAACAGCCACATCTCCAGCTCCGGCACGTGGGCGCCGTGTGGGCGGGCACCGGACCCACGTGGGATGTCAACCACCAGCGCGTCCACCACCTCCTCCACCGCGCTCGCCGCGCGGTACAGCTCGCTGGTGCCCATCCTCACCCCTTGGCGGTTGATCGTCGCGTCGGAGCGGCCGTAGATCACCGCGCCACCGCGTGGCGTGATCCTGATCCAGTCGCCGTGGCGCCACACGCCGGGGTACATCGAGAAGTAGCTCTCGAGGTAGCGCGGCCCCGCCCCGCTCTCCGGCGCGTCCGGCGGCAGGTCGGGGGGCTGGGTGGGAGAGTCGGTGGGCGGGTCTCCCCAAAAAAACAGCGGCATCGAGGGCAGCGGC
This sequence comes from uncultured Solirubrobacterales bacterium, assembly GCA_963844585.1. Classification (GTDB taxonomy): domain Bacteria; phylum Actinomycetota; class Thermoleophilia; order Solirubrobacterales; family Solirubrobacteraceae; genus Palsa-744. The sequence continues at coordinate 48,271 of CAWJOV010000006.1, forward strand.
TCGGTCAGCACCAGCTCACCCACCTCGTCCACCACGCTGCGTCCCCGCTCGTCCCACGCCTCCACGGCACAGCCCAGCACGCGACATTGCAGCTCCCCTTCGTACACCGGCAGCAGCGGGCAGCCACCGACGAACGCCGTGCACACATCGGTGCCCCCGCTGGTCGAGAACAGCCACACGTCCGGCTTCACCTCCCGGTACACCCACGCGAAGCTCTCCGGCGCCAGTGGCGATCCGGTCGAGCCGATGCTTCGCAGCGCGCTCAAGTCATAGTCGTGCGCGGGCTTCACGCCAGCCTTCTCGCAGGCGCTCAGCAGGCCGGCGCTCACGCCCATGCAGGTCATCTTCGTGCGCTCCGCCAATGCCCACATCGCGCCCAGGTCGGGGTGCCCCGGGCTGCCGTCGTACAACACGATCGCCGCCTCTGTGAAGAGGCAGCCGATCAGGAAGTTCCACATCATCCAGCCCGTCGTCGTAAACCAGAACATGCGGTCGCCTTGGTGCAGGTCGAGGTGCAGGTGACTCTTCTTCAGCTGCTCCAGCAAAATCCCACCGTGGCTGTGCACGATCGCCTTCGGCAGGCCGGTCGTGCCAGAGGAGTACAACACCCACAGCGGGTGGTCGAATGGCACCTGCTCGAACTCGAGCTCGCAGCCCTTCCCGCGTTCGCACAGCTGCTGCCAGGTCAGCGCCCCCGGCCAGGACGGCGGCGGGACATCCACCGGGTCGGGCGAGGCACCGCTCGCGCCCGATGAGTTGCGTGTACTTGCGGTGGCCGACGCCGACGATAACGATGACGATGACGTGGCGGGAGACGGGCGGGCGCCCTCGAACAGGTAGGGCACCAGCACTGCGTGGCGCACGGTGGGCAACTCCGCGAGGATCTCCCCCACCACCGCCCTGCGGTCGAAGTCCTTGCCGCCGTGGCGATACCCGTCCACCGCGAGCACCACCTTCGGCTCGATCTGCGCGAAGCGGTCGATCACGCTGCGCGCTCCGAACTCCGGTGCGGCGCTCGAGAAGATCGCGCCCACGCTGGCGCTCGCCAGGAACGCGATCAGCGTCTCGGGGATGTTCGGCATGTAGGCGACCACCCGATCCCCTCGCTCCACGCCCAGCGCGCGCAGTCCACCCGCCACCGCCGCCACCTGCGCGGAGAGCTCGCCCCACGTCAATTCCGCTAGCGGACGCAGCTCGGAGGCATGCAGCACCGCGATCTCGTCGGGGTCCCGCCCACGCTCGCGCCCGTCCTCTCCACCCACCGGCTCGCCGCCGGCGTGACGGTGGCACAGCATGTTCTCGGCGTAGTTGAGCTCAGCCCCGCCAAACCACCGCGCGCTCGGCATCTCGTGCGAGCTCAACACCCGCTCGTACGGCTGCGAGCAGCGCACCCCGAAGTACTCCCAGATGCTCGCCCAGAAGCGCTCCAGCTCCGTCACCGACCACTCCCGCAGCTGCTCGTACTCCGCGAACGTCCTGCCCTCGCGCTCGCCCACCCAGCGCATGAAGCCAGTCAGCCATGCTCGCTCCCGCTCGACCGGGGTCGGCTCCCACAGCGGCGCCTCTCGATCAGGATCCATCGCAGCCCCCTCTCCGATCTCCCCTCCACCCCATCGCGCCCCCATTCTCTCAACTCATAGGTAATCATTCGTATAAGCTGAAAGCTCAGTATGGCAGCCGGCCTGCTGGCGCGTCGTTAGGCAGGCGTTAGGCGTGCCTGCGCCTACCCACCGCGCCGGACCCCTATGCTCCCACCCCGTGGATGCCTCGACCCTGCGCGCGCAGTTTCCGGTGCTCTGCGGCATCGCCTACCTGAACGCGGGCACCGACGGCCCGTTGCCCGCCGCCGCCACCCGGGCCGCTGCGGAGGAACTGGCGCGCGAGGCCGCCGAGGGGCGCACGCTCGCTCACTTCGAACGCCGCGGAGAGCTCGGCGGCGGGCTGCGCGGCGCCTACGCCTCGCTGCTCGGCTGTGCTCCCGGGGACCTCGCGCTCACCACCTGCACCAGCGAGGGGCTCTCCCTGGTGATCGACGGCCTGCGGCTGGGTAGCGGCGATGAGATCCTCACCAGCGAGGAGGAGCACCCCGGGCTGCTCGGCGCGCTCAGCGCCGCGCACGAAGTCGGTGGCGTGACGATCCGCGCCGTGCCGTGGGATGAGGTGCCCGGCGCCGTCGGCCCCCGCACGCGACTGATTACCTGCTCGCACGTCAGCTGGATGACCGGGTCGCTCGCGCCCGCGGCGCTCGCCGAGGCGAGCGTGCCAGTGCTGCTCGATGGCGCCCAGGGAGTCGGAGCGATCCCCACCGATGTGCGCGCACTGGGCTGCGCCGCCTACGCCGGCCCCGGCCAGAAGTGGCTGTGCGGACCGGACGGCACCGGCATGCTCTACACCACGCCCGAGCTGCGCGAGCGGCTCGCGGTGACGCGTCGCGGCTATGCCAACCTCGCCGACCCGAGCGCCGGCCTCGATGCCTCGCTGCACGAGGACGCCCGCCGCCTCGACACGCTCTCGCAGAACGCCGAGACGGTCGCCTGCGCGTTGGCTGCCTTCGGGGTGCTGGAGCGCTTCGGCTGGACGGCGCTGCACGAGCGTGCCCAGCTGCTTGCCGCGCGGTTCGCCGAGCGGCTCGCCGAACGGGGCCGGGAGGTGGTGGGCGGGCACGCCCGCAGCACGCTCATCTCCTTCTCCAGTCCCGACCCGCTCGCCGAGCGCGAGCGACTTGCGGAGCGCGGAGTCGCCCTGCGCGACATCCCCGGCCGCCCCTGGCTGCGGGTCTCTGTGGGTGCATGGAATGACGAGGAGGATCTCGAACGGCTGCTGGATGGGCTTGCGCAGTGACCCCTCCTGGCCCCCTCCAGGAAGATCCCGCACGACACCGTAGGGAGCGGACGAAGGGGGTACGTGGGGCTGGATGGGCTTGTGCAGTGACCCCTCCTGGACCCCTCCAGGAGGATCCCGCACGACACCGCAGGGAGCAGACGGAGAGGGTTCGTGGAGAGCTGGATGGGCTTGCGCAGTGACCCCTCCTGGACCCCTCCAGGAGGATCCCGCACGACACCGCAGGGAGCAGACGAAGGGGGTGCGTGGGCTGGATGAGTTGGGATCCTCTTAGAGCACTCTTAGGTCTTAATGGTCTCTTAGCATCGTTTCCGCTTTGCTTCCATCCGTGGGGGAGCGTTCTGAGCGCGTCCCGCACACGATCTCCACCATGAGCGCTTCGCCCCCCACAACCCCACCCTCGCAGCCGCCGCCGCCCGAGCCCGCCGGCGAGCGGCATACGGCGATCGCCGCCGTGCCGCAGGCTTCCGCGGCGGCAGCGCACGTGTCGGCGCCCGCCCCCGCCGCCGGGCGCACGCGGCCGACCCTCCGCGCGCCCAGCCTGAACGCCGTGCTCGGCTGGGCGGCGCTGGCGCCGGTGCTGGCGCTGGCGGCCGTGCTGAACACCGAGAAGCTCTCCCAGAACGGCTACGCCAACGTCTTCTACGCGGCCGGCGTGAAGTCGATGCTGGGCTCCTTCCACAACTTCCTCTTCAACTCGTTCGACCCCGGCGGGCTGATCACCGTCAACAAGCCACCGTTGTCGCTGTGGGTGCAAGCGGTGAGCGCCAAGCTGTTCGGCTTCGAGCCGCTCAGCCTGCTGTTGCCGCAGGCAATCATCGGGGTGCTGACGGTGGCGCTGCTGTACGCGGCGATGCGCCGCCCTTTCGGCCGCCCCGCGGCGCTGGTGGGGGCGCTCGCGCTGGCGGTGTTCCCCTCGTTCGTGGCGGTCTCGCGCGAGAACGGCGTGGACCCCACGCTGATCGTGCTGCTGGTGCTTGCATGCGGCGCCGCGCTGCGCGCGATCCGCACCGGCGGATGGCTGGCGCTGCTGGCGAGTGCGGCGCTGGTGGGCTTGGCGTTCAACGCCAAGACGCTCGCCGCCTGCCTCGTGATCCCTGGGATCGCGCTCGGCTACCTGCTGTGCGCGCACGGCTCGCTCCCGCGGCGCCTGCTGCAGCTGCTCGCCGCCGGCGTGGTGCTCGGCGCCGTGGCGTTCTCGTGGATCGCGTTCGTGGAAGCCACCCCCGCCTCCCAGCGCCCGTACGTGGGCGGCTCCACCGACAACACCGAGTTCAACCTCACCTTCGGCTACAACGGCTTCGGTCGCGTCGAAGGCCAGGTGGGAGGCCCCGGGCGGATCTTCATCAAGCTCGGCGCCGTGGCCCCCTTCCCGGCGCGCACGCACACCGCTCTGCGCACCAAGAAGACGCGCGCGCCCACGCACGTGCCCAACCCGCTGCTGCCGGACGGCCACTACAGCGATCCCACCCCGTTCGGCGGACCCACCGGGCCGCTGCGCCTCTTCCACTACGGCTTCGGCGGCCAGGGAGGCTGGATGTACCCGTTCGCGCTGCTCGGGCTGGTGGCGCTCGCGCTGTCGATCCTGTGGCCGCCGCGCGGAGCCGCGCGGACGGATGCCGACCAGTCCGATGCCTCCCACCGCGCAGGGCCGGTCATGGGTGCGGATGCGGGCGGTGCGCTCGCCGCCGACGCTGGCGCGGACACCGACAGCGCACCCGCCGCGGACGCGCGCACCGCCGGGCCGACCGGTGCCCGCGGCTGGTGGGAGACCGTCCGCCGCGACGAGCGCACCGCCGGGCTGTTCGTGCTCGGCGGCTGGTTTCTCGCCGAGTCGGCGTTCCTCAGCTTCGCGAAGGGCATCGTGCACCCCTACTACGTCTCCGCGCTCGGCCCCGGCGCAGCCGCGATGGTCGGCGCCGGCGCGGTCGCGTTCGCCCGCTTCGGCCGTGCGCGCGACTGGCGCATGCTGCTGCTGGTGCTCGCGGTCGCCGGCACGGTGGCGGCGCAGCTGGTGTTGCTGCGCCGCGAACACTACCTGCACTGGCTGCCGCATCTGCTGATCGCCCTAACCGTCGCCGGCCTGCTCGCGATGGTGGCGGTCCGCCGCCTGGCGGTACCCGCGATGGCGCTGATCCTCGCCGCGCTGCTGATCGCCCCCACCGCGTTCTCCACCACCACGTGGTCGGTGCCGGTCGAGGGCACCTTCCCGGCGGCCGGTCCGAAAGTCGCCGGCGCCCTCGGCCCCTACGGCGTGACCACCCACGACGTGAAAGTGGACCGCGACCTGATGCGCTACATCGACCTCCACCACCCCACCCGCAAGTGGGAAGTGCTGACGGTCTCCTCCAATACCTCCTCCACGCTGATCCTGCTCGGCTGGCGGGCTGGGGCAGTGGGCGGCTACAGCGGCACCGATCCCGCACTCGACGGCGCCGGTCTCGCGCGGATGGTGGCGCGCCACGAAGCGCGCTACGTGGTGCTTGGCGGCGCCTATTCCTCACGCGGAGGCAACCTCGCCACACAGGCTGTGATCCGCGCCTGCCACTACATCCCCTCCGAAGTGTGGCTGCACTTCCCGCGCTGGTCGATCTACAGCCTCGCGCTGTACGACTGCGCCGGGGACGAGCGGGGACTGACTGCTAGCTGAACGATCGTGGCGAGACATGGAGGTCCCGCCCCCATGCGGCAGGTAAGCACGCTGCCGCGCGTGGACGCTCCCAAAGAAGCCCTCTACGCGACGACCGACAGCTTCTTGTCGAACGCGCGTGCAAATAGCTCGCTCTCCCGCCCCGCCGCCCAGCGGGGCACCGCCGAGCCGCCCTCCGCCAGTAGACGCAGCTGCACCGAGCCGTTCTCTGCGCTCAACACCGTGTCTTTGACGAGCTGGTCGCGCGAGCGCTCGAGGTCCTCCGCGAGGCGCAGCAGCACCGCGCAGCGGTTCAGCCGCGCTATATCGCCCGTGCCGAACAGCGCCGCCAGCGGCCCCGGGTCGGGCATGCCCTTGCGGTGGTAGCGCGCCGCCTGCGCCACGATCGCCACCTCCTTCGGCGAGAACCCCGGCAGGCCCGCGCTGAGGATCAGGTAGCGGGAGTGCTTGTGGTGGTCGTCGTAGTCCACCGACATCCCGATGTCGTGCAGCATGCACGCCGCCCACAGCAGTTCCCGCTCCTGCGCGTCGCCTTCGTGCAGCCCCATGCGCGCCAGCTGGTCGAACATGCCGAGCGCCAGCGTCGCCACGTGTTGCGTGTGGGCGCGATCCACGCCGTAGCGCGCCGCGAGGTTCTCCACCGACGCCCGGCGCACGTCTTCGAACAGCGGCGGCACCTCGGGGTTGGCAGGATCGGAGAGATGGCGCTCGAAGAACACCCCCTCGCGCAGTCCCGCCTCGGTCGCCTCCAGGGCCTCGAAGCCGCCTGCTCGCAACGCGCCCTCGACCACCACCGCTCCCGCCAGGATCAGATCCGCTCTGGCCGGCTTCACCCCCGGCACGCTCGCGCGCTCGGCAGGTGGCAACGCCGCCAGCCGCTCGACGATCTCCCGCAGCGCCTCGCGCGTCACGGTCATGCCTTGCACGCCGTTGCTCGGAAGCCCTTCCGTGCGCTGCGCCACGGCGGCGAGGCCACGCACCGTGCCACCGATCCCCACCAGGCGCCGGCCTGTCGTTGGCAGCCATGTCGCGCTACGCAGTTCCATCGCCACGTGCTCGCGCAGCGCCTCGATCTGGCGCGGCTTCGCCGGGCCGCCGCCCGGCAGGAAGCGCTCGGTCATCCTCACCGCGCCCACTCGCCACGAGCCCGACTCCTGCGCCCTACGGCCCTGCACCCCCACCAGCTGCATCGAGCCCCCACCGAGGTCCAGCATGCAGCCGTCGTCCAGCGTCGTCGAGTTGACCGCCGCCAGGTATCCATAACGAGCCTCCTGCTCGCGGCTGAGCACGCGGATCGGCAGCCGCGTGCGCTTGCGCGCCTGTGCGAGGAACGCCGGCGCGTTCTCGGCGTCGCGGATTGCGCTGGTGGCCACGGCGTCCACCGCGTCCGCGCCTGTCAAGCCGGCGGCCTCGCAGAAGTGGGCGAACACGTCCAGCGTGGCCAGTGCGCGCTGCATCGGCTCCTCCCCCAGCCTGCCGGTGGCGGCCATCCCTTCGCCGATCCTCACCACTTGGTAGATCTCGTCGCTGCGCTGCCACCACCCCTCGGTGGCGGTGAACACGACCAGCCTGAACGAGTTCGAGCCGAGGTCGATCACCGCGAGGCGCTCGCATGACTTCATCCTCTGAGCGTATTCCCCCCGTCGGAGGGCTCCGGCGGGTCGGGCGTTCTCGCGGAGCCCCGGCAGGGATCAGGCATTCTCGCGGGGGCCAGCAGGGTCGGGCGTTCTCGCGGAGCCCCAGCAGGGTCAGGCGTTCTCGCCCACCAGCGCGCCCGTCACGTAGCGCTCGTCGGAGAAGATCTGCACGTGCGCGACCTTGCCCTCCTTGAACTTCATCACCCAGGTGGTGGGGGCGTCCTCGAACGAGCCTCCCGAGCCGCTCCCGCTCACCAGCCCCAGCGCCACCACCGCCCGCCCGGCAGAGCGGATCTGCTTCAGGCGGATCGTCAACTGCTCCCAGTGCCTCTCCACGTCTTCGGTGTAGCGACGGATCCCCTCGTGGCCGCGGTAGGGCTCCCCGTCGCGCGTCACCGCCGCCGTCATCGGCTGGAAGACGATGTCAGGGTGCATCAGCTCCACCACGCTTTGCAGGTCGCGGCGACTGAAGGCGTTGAACAGAGCCCTCACGATCTCCTCGTTCGACAGCGACTCGTTCGGGTGCGCGTCTATCGCCGGCGGGTCCGGGGTTGAGGTGGGAGCGGCTACCTCCGACCGCAACCGCGGCCCCGCCTGCTGGGGTGCTGCAAGGGTGCTTGCCACGGGATTGTGACTACCCGCTGGTGGGGCTCGGCAAACGACTCGCATATCGTCTCCTCTCACAGGCTCTTGATCATCGTGGTCAACCTGGCTGCGCGAGAGTCCTCCGAAGAACGGCTGGAAAGACGACTGACAGCGCTCTCGTTCGAGTCGGGTGCCAGCAGGTTCGCGGCGCCCGCCTCTGCCAACGCGCTCCGGATTTCGCCCGACCCGGGGATCACCGCGAAGTCATGTCCCTGCCTCCTGCAAGCGCTACCGCGGAATGCGATCGCCGTGACCCCGTTTGAATCGATCGCTTCGAGTTGACGAAGGTCGAGCGTGAGGGTCGTGACGCCTTCCTGGCACAAACACTCGATCTCCTCCTCGAGCTCGGGAGCGGACCGGTGGTCCAACTTGCCCGTCAGGATCAGCTTGTGCCTCCAGACGGGCGCACTCGCGAGCGTCAGGCGCGGCCGAGCGGGTGCAGCCCCTGACAGGCTGGTCTCCCCCGCGTCGCCGGCGGGACGGGGTCGATCCGCGACTGCTCCTGATGTGTCGTCCTGATTGTGCGCATACCGGCTCGTCGTCAACAATGTCAGATGACGTTTCATATCTATACAGCTCCTTTTCAACAGGTCTTCGAACTGGTTGCCAACAGGCCCGGACCAGGTGGTCCAGAACCGAGGTGGAGAGAGACCGTGCGGAGCTAGTCCGGCCGCTCTGGGATCAGAACGAAGAACGACGTGCGCCACGACGGCTGCGCAAGGCGCAACCGCCGCATCGCGCGCGGCGCTGCTTGGAGGAGAACACCAACAAGTGTGGAGGATGCAGAGGAAGCGGAGCCTGAGCCGCCCGCCGCGGCCGATCCACTGCCCGCGCCACCGGATCCCCCAGATCCGGGGAGAGGGGCAGGGGGATGATTTTCAACCGCGGCACCACCGTCTTGGCTGCCCGAACGCGCGCCTGCCCCAATCGCCGTCGACGACGGCGACGCCTCGATCGTTGCGAGGATGGTCGACACCGAAGGATCGGCTGAGGCACCCAACCAGCCACAGGCGTAGCTCGCTCTGATCGACGCTCTGATTGCGGCAAGCACGCAGCTTGCCTGCCCAGTGCAGCGTGCCGGGGTCGTTCGTGGCGCCAGCGCGAGAGATGGTTGGTCCTGGACCGTCGTCAAGATTTCAGATGGAGCGCCGGGGGGGATAGCGGTCGTCACGGGAATCGACACTGCCGGCGCGACTTCGACCGCATCATCTTTGTGGGCCGGCCCCGAAGCGTCGGCAGGCACCTGCGGGTCTTCCCCCGTCGCCGGGGCGGCTTCGGATCCCGCTTCAGCGGCCACTTCACCGGCAGTCTGTTCAACGGTCTTTTTTTCGACCGTCGTCGGGACTTCTTCAACGACAGGCCGCGTTTCTTCTGCCCCCTGCGGAGCCGGGGGCAGGGCTTCTCCGGCCACCGGTGGAGCCGGGGGCTGGGCTTCTCCGGCCACCGGTGGGACCACCGGCGGAGCTTCTCCACTGGCGGGCGGCGCTTCTTCGCCAGCGGACGGAGCCACCGGCGCAGCTTCTCCAGTCGCAGGCGGCACTTCTTCGCCAGCGGACGGAGCCACCGGCGCAGCTTCTCCAGTCGCAGGCGGCACTTCTTCAGCAGCAGACGGAGCCACAGGCGCGGCTTCTCCAGTCGCAGGCGGCACTTCTTCAGCAGCAGACGGAGCCACAGGCGCGGCTTCTCCAGTCGCAGGCGGCACTTCTTCAGCAGCGGACGGAGCCACAGGCGGAGCTTCTCCAGTCGCAGGCGGCACTTCTTCAGCAGCAGACGGAGCCGCTGGTTCTGTAGGCGCACCGCCTTCCGTTGCCGCTTCGCCCACAGACATCTCCGCGGCGCTGTCGGCCACGTTTGTCCCATGCGCTTGGGCACCAGCGGCGAAGAGGAGCGCCGCGAACACGAGCGAGACAACCAACCAAAGCGCGAGGCGCCCTTGGAGCCAGACCCGCGACGGACTCTTGACCAGCTCGATCATGTGCTCCTCTTAACATACGAGCTTCGGATTCGATGCGAGCTACATCTTAGTTCGTGGATCCCATGTGAGCTTGCGGCTCCCGCTCGTCATTCCAGCGCTAAGCTCGTAGGGGAATGACCACATCGCAAGTGGAGTCCGCGCGCCAAAGGCCCGATCGATGCGTACGCCTTCGACTTGGCGTCAGAGCGAGCTGGATCGAGCGGGGGAATCGAGGCTCGTGCTCGTCCTAACTCGCAAGGCCAGGCAGAGCATCATGATCGGCGACGACATCGAGATCACGGTCCTGTCCAGCGACCGTGCAAAGGTGCGCATCGGCATCCAGGCGCCCGCGAGCGTTCCAGTGCACCGAACGGAGATCTACCTCGAGATCCAGGCGGAAGGCTCCCCCGAGCGCGCGCCGGCTGTTGGGCTCGACTGAGGCCTCTCGACCTCACCTACGGGGAGCACCGTATCGGGCGCATGAGAGACGCCATCGAGGTGCAGGATGTGTGCAAGCAACTCCAAGCCGTCGATCAGACGCGGACCAGGACGAGAGAAGTAGGCGGAGGCGTTTACGGCCACGACTCGGTGGGCGGCCAAGGCTGCCAGCTCGCTCGCATAGGACAACGCCTCCACGTGCGCGCGAGGGGCGTCATAGCCGCAGGGCATCACCACCACGACCTCGGGCTCCGCGTCGGCCACCGCCTCCCACGAGACCGTGGTCGAGGGCGCTCCGGGCGCGCCCAACAAGCTCTCTCCACCAGCCAACTCGATGAGCTCGGGGGTCCAGTGACCGGCGATGTAGACCGGGTCCAGCCACTCGAGCGCAACCACGCGCGGACGCGGCTTCCCGCGTACCGCGAGCTTTACACGCTCGATGCGCGTGGTTGTCTCCCCCACCAGTGCGGCGGCTCGCTCATGGCGACCGGTGGCCGCGGCAAGCGTGTGGATATCGCCCAGAGTCTCGCCCAGGGTGTGCGGGTCCAGCGAGATGACCCGGGGTCGGGATGGCATCCTCTCGGCGAGCTCCGCCACCTCGGTGTAGGAGACCGCGCACACCGGGCACAGCGCCTGCGTGACGATCAGGTCGGGGCTGAGCGCGGCGAGTGCCTCCCGGTCGAGCTCGTAGATGGCCTCACCGCGTAGCGTGCGCTCACGCACCGCCGCGTCGATCTCCGCGGCGCCCAGGCCGACGGGCAGCACATCGCGCGTCACCCGCTTGGCCGCCCTGGCGGCGGGCGGGTGATCGCACTCGTGCGTTACCGCCACCACCTCGGGACCGAGTCCGAGCGCGAACAGCAGCTCGGTGGCGTGGGGGACGAGGCTGACGATCCGCATGGCTATGACTGTATGCGCAAGATGCGACGGATGGATCGGGGTGCCAGCCGTTCATGGGCCCGGCGGGACTCGAACGATTCTCGGATGGGAGTGACGGGAGGTCGCATCCTCGTTCGGCACCACATCGAGATTTGCGCTCGCTCTCCGGTCGCGACGCTGTTCAGCGGCTAGCACGAACTGCTTGTCGCAGATGCCACTCCAACTTCGCTGCCGATTGGCTGCGTCGTCGTGCCGTTGGACGTCGTGATTTTCCGCGATTGACGCCTGCGCCGTGCCAGGCCAGGCCAGGCCATCAGGCTAGGAACCACGACTGCGTGCCTAGCGAACGTTGAGCACGGGCAGCCCTACCTCACGATAAGGTTCCACCTGCTCGCAATAGAGACACCGAGAAGGGAGCACGAAATGGGGCTCTTCAGCAAGCGTAGTAGCCGACCGGCCCTGGTTGTTACGCCACCAACCGTCAGCGAGATCGTGGTTGCGGACCAAGAAGTGAACCTATGCGCATCCCTACTGGAGGACTTTCGCGCAGCCCGCGATGACGACACGGCTCAAGACGACCGCGCTATTCGGGTCGCCACCCGGGCGATTGTCCACGCAGGCAGCGGAGCTCCGATGTCCGGGCAGCTCTCGCTCGCAGCGGGAGGAGCGAGACTGTCGGAGAAGACGTGGTGCTGGCTCGCTGCGTGCGCTAACGCGGCAGTTGCCCACGGCGACGATCTTCTGCCGATCAGGATCGCGATTTTTGCGGTGGAGTGGACGAACGAGATTGCTCCTGCCAACACGACCGCGGACTTCGGCGACATGGGTCTGCTGAGCACACCGCAAGCAGTCCTGCGAGAGATTCTCGTGGCCTCGGTGATAGCGGCCGGGAGTCTCAACCCCCAGAACCTCGTATGGAGCCTGTCAAGTCGAATGAGACACTTGGTCGTCGAATTTAGTGAGCGGCCTCCTCTGTTGTGGGCTTGTTGATCCAGGCGGCGGTCGGCAGCGCTGGTGGCTGGGGCGGGCGGCGGACGAACCGCTCGGGTGTCGCGGCGTAGGCGGCGGTGAGGACGCGCTGGCGCTGGTCGTGGAGTTCTTGGGCGCGGCCGTGGTGGATGGCGGCGGGGGTCATCAGGCCGATCCCGGAGTGGCGGTGCTGGTGGTTGTACCAGTCGAAGAACGTGCGGCAGAACGCGCGGGCTCCCTCGATGTTCTCGAAGCGCCGAGGGAACTCGGGCCGGTACTTCAGCGTCTTGAAGTGCGCCTCGGAGTAGGGGTTGTCCGTCGAGGTGTAGGGCCTGTTGTGCGAGCGGATCACGCCGAGGTCGGCCAGGAGGAACGCGACCGGCTTGCTGGTCATCGAGCTGCCGCGGTCGGCGTGCACGGTCAGCTGCTCGCGCGGGATTTTCTGCTGCGCGCAGGCTTGGCTGATCAGCGCCTTGGCGAGCTGTGCGCCCTCGCGGTGCTGGACGGTCCAGCCGACGACGTAGCGGCTGAACACGTCGAGGATCACGTAGAGGTAAAAGTACGTCCACTTCACGGGGCCCTTCAACTTCGTGATGTCCCAAGACCAGACCTCGTTCGGGTGCTCGGCGAGCAGCTCCGGCTTCGCATAGGCCGGGTGCGTGCGCTGGTCGCGTCGCTCCCGCACCCCGCCATTTTGAGCGGCGAGCAGCCGGTACATCGTGCGCTCCGAAGCCAGGTAACGGCCCTCGTCCAGCAGCGTCGCCCAGACTTGCGCAGGGGAGCAGTTGACGAACCGCTCGCAGTGAAGCTCGGCGAGGACAGCCTGGCGCTCGGCCTCTGATAGCGCCCTGGCCGGGACGGCCCGCGCCCGCGTCGACCTGGGCTCGGATGGACGCCGCCGACGGTAGATCGTCGCCGGTGCCGCACCCAAGGCCCGGCACGCCGGGCGGGTCCCAACGATCGGGGTGAGTTCCTGCACGGTCTGCTCGATCATCGCCCTGTGCTCCCCGGCTCGGTCGCGCCCCTGGGCTCGAGCAACTCCCCCAAGAGCGCAGAGACGTTTCCCTGCACCTCGATCACCTTGCGCGCCTTCGCGAGCTCCGCCTCCGCGCGCTGCGCACGCCGCTGCAGCGCCGCGATCTGCGCGTCACGCGGATCACCGGGCTTACGCCCCCGCGGCCGAGAGAGCGCCTTGATCGACCCCTCCTCGCGCTGCTTACGCCACGTCGCCAGATGCGAGGAATACAAGCCCTCGCGGCGCAACAGCGCTCCGAGCTGACCCGGCTGCGTGCACCCGTCGGCCTCGCGCAGGACCGCCAGCTTGTACTCAGCCGTGAACCGCCGCCGCCGAGCCTGCTCGACCAGCTCAGGATCGGGGACCCCCCCGGGCGCGGCGCGCCCGACGGCCCCTCCGTTCCGGTCGCCTACGGCTCCCTCCACTCCAGGGTCGTCGGCTCCATCGTGCTCCATCTCCAACATCGTGTCGTGCTCCGTTCTCGCCCTCAAGGGTCAGTAATTCCTTGATCATGAGCGTCTCACACGACATTGGCAGAGAGGGGTATGGATGTTCCAGGGCGAGCGTGTGATCGCAAGTATGGCTGCGGGCGTCCATACCCATATGCTGTCGGAGCTCGATCCAGGCGGCGAGTCCCTTGCCAAGGCAGAAGCTTCCTCCGCGCGCGGCGCTTCCAGCCGAGCCGCGACCCAGGTGCTGCCCACCGACGTATTAGCGCGCATGGCAGAGTACGGACAGGCCAGCTGGAATCTCGAGTATGCAATCTTAGAGCCCGCCCCATTCGATGAGGAATTGGGGCGTATGCGCCCCGAGGCTCAGGCCGAGTGGGTGGCCGCGCTCAGTGAGGAGGTACTACCAGTAGGGGGCTGGGCTGCCTACGGCGCCGCGGAAGTGCTGATGAAAGCTCTGGGCCACCCCGTCCAGCTCGAGTCGTATTGCGCAATCCTCGAGGCATCACTCCAGTTTCAGCGCGACGCTGGCGTGTGGGATAGCCAACTGACCCCCAACGAGCAGCTCTACTGGCAGGAGATGCATCCGGAGGAGATCTGGCTCTCCCGCCGCGACCCGCCTTCTCGCGAGAGCGCCAGGATCACGCCTCTTGCCATTGGCGAGGAGCGTAAGTTAGGCGCCGTCACGCGGAGGCCCGACTCGAACGCGATCTATGTGATCCACCCCGAGCACGAGCGATACATGTGGCTTCTCGACTATCCCGACAGCTCAAGTGCGACCGGAGGCCGACTGCGGGAGGAGCGCGGGACATTCGGAGATCTCTACGATCTTTACCGGGCACTCGGCCAGAACTCTCCGCTCCCGGGGCTGTGGGTTCACCCCGAGCTAGAGCAGTTCCTTCCATTTCCCGCGCCGCGGCTGTAGTTTTCGCCCCTGTAAGCGCTGCTTCGTCGCCCAAACATTCGGCAAGACGTAGGGTCGCTGCGATAGATGGGCCATCCGCGAGGAGGTCAGCATCTGGAGTGTTATGGACTCACTGACTTTTAGTCGAACTACTCTGCGCGGCTCTCCGCGAGCGGATGTCGCTTGACAAGACCGGGCAGTGCCATCGCCGCAAGCTTCAGCGCGTTCGTCGCACCATTCCCCCTAGACCCGCCAGGATCATGATCACCAGCAGCCATACCGAAACCTCAGGAAGGCCGCCGTGATCTGCCCGAAGCGATAAGGGACAAAGCTGTCCAGTCCTCTAAGCACCAGGAGCGAGAACGGCACCAGGGCCTGGTCAACCCGCGTGCGAGTGCTTGGTCTTTTTATCGGACGAGACAGACCGCTGGACCCGGTACAGTCTTTCCATACAGTGGTACTCTTCGACAGTCAGCTGGGCCAGCCGCTTAGGGCCTATCCCTGTAGGGGGATTCTGCTCGGTCGTGGCGAACTGGATGTCTGATCTGTTGATCGGACATAGGAGGTTGGAGATGGGTTTGGTTAACCGCGATGATGGCTGGCGTATGCCGGACTGGTTGTGGGAGTGGATCGAGCCTTTGCTGCCAGCTGCGCCCGAGCATCCGTTGGGAACTCACCGGCGTGGTCTTCCCAAGCGCCGGGTGATGGACGCGATCTTGCTTGTCCTGCGTACTGGTATGCAGTGGAACGCGCTCGACGCGACCGGGGTGTGCAACTCCTCTACTGCGCACCGGCGCTTTCAGGAGTGGGAGCGAGCCGGGGTCTTCCACGAGATTTGGCGCCAGGGGCTGCTCGACTACGACGTGCAGGTCGGTATCGACTGGTCGTGGCTGGCAGCGGACGGCGCGATGAGCAAGGCGCCACTCGGCGGGCCGAAGACGGGTCCTAATCCCACTGGCCGGGCCAAGGGGGGGCGAAGCGCTCGCTCCTCGTCGAGGCACGTGGGGTCCCGATCGGGCTCGCTCACGACGGCGCGAACCACAACGATCACAAGCTGCTGAAGGAGACACTCGACTCGGTCCCGATCAAGCGTCCCAAACCAACCAAGGCCGACCCCCAAGGTCTCTGCCTGGACAAGGGCTACGACTTCCCCGTCGTCCGCGGGCTGCTCGAAGACCGCAAATTCACACCACACATCCGCACGCGCGGCGAAGAGATCGATCTCAAGTCCCGCAACCCAGACTGGCGAGCACGGCGGTGGGTCGTCGAGGCCTGTCACTCATGACTCAACCGCAACCGGGCGATCCTGATCCGCTGGTCCAAGAAGGAAGAGAACCACCTCGCCCTCCTCCAGCTCGCCAGCGGCATAATCGCCTTCAAGCGAGCGCACGCCGCGCGCACAGCGACCCCCCTACAGGGATAGGCCCTTAGGCTACCGGCACCATCGCGCTCGTGCGGACAGGATGGATGGACGCTATATCGAGAACCGAAGGGGGATGAAACGGTGCAGTGTGGAACGCGTCGCTGGGTAGTCGCCGTTGCGGCGGTAGTAGCGATCTGCGGCTTGGGGACAGCGCCTGTGGTCGGGTACGTCTTGAAGCATCCGAAACACGAACACTGCGGGACGCACTACGCGAGGACGCAACGAACGGTCAACGCACACAGGCATCAGGTCAAACAAGTGATTTGCGTCTGGGTCAAGCCCCCAAAGTCCAAATCAGCACCCGCTCCCAGCCCTCCGGCTCCGAAGTCGAGCGCTTGGTGCGAAGCAAGCGCCAAATATAGCCCGACATATGAAAACTGGGAAATCTTCGTCCACTCAAATCAACCCCATCGCAGCGCAGAAGCTCGTGATTCCAACGGCGACCATTGGAGCTACGAAACAAACAGCGAAGGGTACGCGGACATATATCTCGACTTCCACGGCAATCCCAATGGGCAGCAGGTTACGATCGCAGTCGGGGAAGCGACCTGCTCGACCACGCTGGCCTGAGGAAGCGCCCACCGCACCCAGTGCTGTTCTACCCTCACCGACCTATGGCTAGGCGGGTTGCCCAGGATGAGCGATAGCCTTGGTGCCGCCCCCGAAGCGCACCACGATTCTGCGCGTCGGCAACGTAATCCACTTGTCCAAGCCTTCCGGCTGCGTCCTTGGCCCACATGCCGACGGAAGGCGTCTCTCGATGCTCCCTCCGTGAGCGCCTGCTCACTGAGACGGTCGGTGGCGCTCGTTCGCGACGTTGGTGGCCCCAAGGACACTGATCCATGCTCGCCGGGCTCCAAACATCTCACAATCCCGCACAAACAGGCCAGATCCTCGAATGGACCTAATCGGAGTTCTATCGAACCACGATCTACAGGGGGTCGTTGGGCCGGCTGGCCGGGAACTGGCCGCCGTGCGGGCCAGCGGCGAGCCTCGACGGCAGGCTGTGGCCTGCCGTCAGCGACCTCGCCGGCCAGGCTGGGCGCTGAAGGCTGTCGTCCGGGTGCTGGGGGCTGTCGTCCGGGTGCTGGGCGATCGAGCGGAGCCGATGCGAGCCAGGGAACATCCATACAGCGGTCGTGGCGTTGCTAGGGAGCCGGTGGCGTGGTCATCGGTCATGATGGCTTTGGCGTCTAATGTCTCGGGTTCCTCGCGTCGATTCGTGCGGGAGTCGAGAGGCCGGTACGTGTTGGCATAGGGTTCGTCGCCCGAGCCGGGTGTCCGGCGTACGCCCGTCCGCGGCACCCGTCCGCGCCGCGCCTCATGATGGCGCTGTGCCCCGCATCAGCTTCTTCTACGGCATCGTGATCACGATGTATTTCTACGACCACCAGCCGCCCCACTTCCATGCGCAGTACGCCGAGCACCACGCGGTGATCGCGATTGACGGCACGAGGATACTCGTGGGTGAACTGCCGGGCCGCGCGCTAAAGCTTGTGACAGAGTGGGCGGCCCTCCACCTTGCGGAGCTCGAGGCCGACTGGGAGCGCGTATACGGCGGAACCGTTCCCGCGCCGATCGAGCCGTTGCCGTAAGATGGGGCCATGGTGTTCGTGACTGTGACGTCGGTAGAGGTGCTCGGCCACTACCGGCTCCGACTCGGCTTCAGCGACGGCAGCCGGTGCGACGTCAACCTCACCGGCGAGCTGCATGGCCCGGTCTTCGAGCCGCTGGCCGATCCGGATTTCTTCGCGCAAGTGCGGGTGGACGACGAACTCGGTACTGTCGCTTGGCCCAACGGTGCCGATCTCGATCCACTCGTGTTGCATGGTGACTTCGAGCCGTCACCTCGCCTCGTCCACCACTGATTGCAGACGACGATCTCGGCCACCCTGCCTGCTGCGACGGGTAGGCGTCAGCCAGCCTGCGCCGGCAACTGCCTGGAGTACGGGCGCGGTTCGCATGCAGAGCGCAAGGGCACTACAGCTTGCGGTTCTGACGGCAGCCCGCCTATGCAGCGACCCAGATGGTTCGATTAACGCTGCTTTCTTCCCAGAAATGAGCGAAACTTGTCGGTGCGCAAACCACGCGCTGATGGCGGCGCCGACGATCAGCCTCGGTTGACCGGCCTGCTCTGCGGGGAAACCAAACTCTACCCCGCCACCGTGGCTACTCCGCCAGCGGATTTGTCATGTCTGTAGTCGGCGCTGCTCGTTCTTCCAACTCCTTGAGCGTCCGGCCGTCCGCGTCCCGCCACTCGGTGCGCCCATTCTTGTTGCCGCCCGCCAGCACGCTGGCAGCCGCAGACGGCGAGTCGAAGAGATAGCTACGGACAAGGCGGATATGATCGCCCTCCTCTACGAGAGTCCCTTCGTGCAGCAGTGTGTCGCGCAATTGCTCGTAGCCCCTCTGCATCTTCATCTTCTCGCGCCGCCCCCTGCTGTCCTCAAGGACAAGAAAGCCGCGAGACTGATCTTCGCCCTCCGCCTGAGTAAGTTGCGTGGTGAGATACAGGCGCTCCGTTGTAGTAGCGGCCACCGCCCCGTCTTCCATCGGCTTGGCGATTGTCGCCGGCGGTGGCTCCTCAACCGACTCGAATACGTTTACGCCCACCAGCGGGAATAGCGGCAGGGCGTAGTCGAGATAGGTCTCCATCTCGGCGGTCTCGGGCTCGCTGAGGTTGGCCGGGTCTGGCTCAGTTCCATTGTCGATCGAGGCGATGCCAGCCGCCTTTGCGAGAGCCAAGAGTCGCGCCTCGATGTACCTCCCGTGCGCCTTGTTGAGCGAGTCATCCTTGGTCGTGAGCACGTAGGCATGCGTCCAGAAATCCTTCTCCCGTTGGTGTGCATCGACGCGAGTGATGATCGCGTCGCCCTCGCCGATATAGGCCCGTCGCCTCAGCGGCTCGGTGGGATCTGGGCCGACCAGCACGTAAGCGCCAGTCCGGCTCATCTCTGGACGTTTCCGGGCCTGGGAGTAGTCCGCCCTGGCAAAGGCAAGAAACGAGCCGGTCCAGCTCGGGCGCTGGACTAGGCGCGGCCCCTGCGGCGTGCCGTCCACCAGGAAGATCAAGATGCTCGCTCCGCGCGGCATGCCCGCAGTATCGTCTCTCTGCCTCGACGACGACGACTCGTGCAATCCCGCTGGCAAGCTAGGCCCGCGGCGCCTCGTGGTTCCGTCGCGGCGCAGCCGGATCGTCGGCGCAGGTGACATGGCGGATGCGAGAACGTGCCGTTGTATTCAGGCTGTTTGGATTTGCAGGGGCTTTACAGCTTTGGGACTCCGCTTTAGAGCCTATCCCGGAAGGATTATGTAGCGCTGCGTTGAACTTTTGATCGGCTGGTCTTGTGCCATTCGATCAGGAGGTCTGTGATGGGCTACATGGTCAGTAAGGATGATGGTTGGCGGATGCCGGACTGGTTGTGGGAGCGGATCGAGCCGTTGCTGCCGCCACCGCCGTTTCACCCGTTGGGTACGCATCGCTCGAGGGTGCCCGATCGGGGCGCGATGGACGCAATCTTGTTGGTGCTCAGGACGGGGATGCAGTGGAACGCTTTGAACGCTACAGGGGTGTGCTCCTCGAGTTCTGCGCACCGGCGTTTTCAGGAATGGGAGCAGGCCGGTGTGTTTGCTGAGATCTGGCGTCAGGGACTGTTGGAGTACGACAAGGTTGTCGGGATCGATTGGGCATGGCTGGCAGCCGACGGCGCGATGACCAAGGCACCGCTGGGCGGAGGAAAGACGGGGCCAAATCCCACTGATAGAGCCAAGGGGGGGCGAAGCGTGAGGTTCTCAGCGAGGGAGCGGGGGTCCCGATTGGGTTGGCGCACTGGTCTGGTCCCTGAGTAATGGACCGGGTTTGTGAGAGGCTAGGCGGCATGTTTCCCCGAAGGAGAGGTGCATGCCGAAGTCTTATTCGCCGGAGTTTCGTCGTCGTGTGATCGAGTTGTGTCGGGTGGGTGGCCGCAGGCCGCGGGAGGTCGCCCAGGAGCTCGGTGTCGCTGAAGCGACGGTCTATCGCTGGATCGCCCAGGAGGAAGTTGACCTTGGCGAGCGGCAAGGGGTTCGTAGCGGCGAGCGTGTGGAGCTCTCGCAGGCGCGTGCGCGGATCAAGGAGCTGGAAGCGGAGCTGGAGTTGACACGTAAGGCCTCGGCGATCTTCGAGGAGCAGGAAGGGCGGCGTGCGGTCCGCCCAAAAGGATCTACCCGGTGATTGAGGCTCTGGCCGGGCAGGGACACTCAGCGAAGGCGTGCTGCGGGATGCTGGACGTCGCGCCGTCTGGCTACTTCTACTGGCGTACGCGTCCACCGTCGATCCGCCAGCTACGCCAAGGACAGCTCGCGGATCTCGTGCTCGATATCCACCGGGCGTCCAACGGCACCTATGGGAAGCGCCGGATCACCGCGGAGCTGCGGCTCGGGTACGGCATGACGGTCAACCAGAAGGCCGTGAGGGCGGCCATGCGCCGCCTGGGCATCCAGGGATTGCCCGCGCCCAAGCGCAAGCGACGCGGGCCGCAGAGCGACGGGGCAGCCGCCGGTGACCTGGTCGCCAGACAGTTCGCGCGTGAGGCCCCTGACCAGCTGTGGCTAACAGACATAACCGAGCACCCCACCAGGGAGGGCAAGCTCTACTGCTGTGCTGTCCTGGATGCCCACTCCCGGCGCGTCGTCGGCTGGTCCATCGACAGCCGACAGGCAACCTCGCTGGTCACCAGCGCCCTCGGGATGGCGGTCAAGAACCGCAAGCCCACCAGTGGAACCGTGGTGCATTGCGATCACGGCAGCCAATTCACCTCTTGGGCCTTCAGCGAGCGCATCAAGACCGCCGGCCTTGCGCTCTCGATGGGACGCATCGGCGACGCCTACGACAACGGCATGATGGAGGCTTTCTGGGCACGCATGCAAACCGAGCTGCTCAACCGCAAACGATGGCGCACCCGGCTGGAGCTCGCCAACGCGATCTTCGAGTACCTCGAGATCTTCCACAACCGCAAGCGCCGCCACTCCAGCCTCGGAATGCTCACACCCACCGAATATGAGACGCTACACAGCCAACAACCCATAGCCGCCTAACTCTCACATACCCAGTCCATTACTTTGGGACCAGACCACACGACGGTGCGAACCGCCACGACCAGAAGCTGCTAGAGCCGACCCTGCAAAGCATTCCGATCGAGCGCCCTGAGCCGACCGCGGAGTGCCCGCAGGGGCTGTGCCTCGACAAGGGCTTTGACTCCCCGCCGGTGCGTGATCTCGCGGTCAAGCACGGTTACACGCCGCACATCCGCACGCGTGGCGACGAGATCGCCGAAAAGGTTCGCACGCCCGGCTGGCGAGCACGACGCTGGGTCGTCGAGGCGACCCACTCCTGGATGAACCGCAACCGCGGGATCCTTATCCGCTGGTCCAAGAAGGAGGAGAACCACCTCGCCCTCCTACAACTCGCCAGCGGCCTGATCGCGTTCAAGAAGGCACAGCTCGCAACCCACGCCGCCACCCAACCGGGATAGGCCCTAAGTCGAATGAACTCCGCGTCTCGATATCCTGACGTTCCGTCTCGGACATCCATTTAGGTGGAGACTCGTACACCGTCAAATCTCGAAACTTTGAGTGGATCTCGTCCGGGGATTCTGCGTATATGTATGCCCAGACGCCACCTGTCTCGTAGTCGTAAAGAGTTAAAAATGGACGCTTCATGGTTCTCAAGAATCGAAGGATGCACGGCTCTACAGCCCTCCTCGGCTGTGTCCTCTGCAAGGTTGACTTACAGCCGCTTGTTTCGTCGCCAAGGAGCCTCTATCTATCGACATCGATCCGCTCTAAGCCAACCTTCTCCCAGTTATTACTCCGCGTCGTAATTGCGACCTTGCGACCCAACAGGTCGATGAGTTCCTTGGTCAGAGCGACCTGAGGTAGCTCAGCCACCGGCCCAACCACAAAGCATACTTCGGGTCGGATCAACCTCCTTGGCGAGGTACACAGGGGCACTTACTCTATTCTGCCTAAAGACGGACATGATGCGCCTACGCATCGTGCTGTCAAGCCAATCGGGCAGGGTCATGGTACGGATATTTTCCTAGAGAACCGGATTCATGTCTACGATTTCCAGCTGCTGCTCGCGGCTCTGGAATACATATAACAGCACGGTCACCGGACTTGACGAAGAAGTCGTGCGATCCAGTCGTCCGGTTTCACATCGTCGATATCAAACGTCATTCGCTGTTCTGTGATGGCCAGTTGGTCGCCGGTCATCCAAGATGGCATTGAGTCGATCACCTGCAAATCACGAAACTTTTCGTGAATCTCGTCTACAGACCGCGCCCAAACAAACGCCCAAACGCCACCTTGGCCATAGTCGTAGACAACAAGGAACCGATGCTTTGCGGTACGTTTCGACATAGCTAGAATGCGTTGAAAGGTGTTCCCGGAGGCAACGACACTGGACCCGGAACCGGCACCTCGATTCCCGTTCCCCCGGCGACCGATGTCGGGGCCGGCGCCCCTGGAGGCGCAGGAAACTCGAAATACCCAGTCGGCGTGCGACCAAGGTTGAGCCCAGAGCGGGCGCTAGGACCGTCCGCGTACTGATCCGGCGTCAGATACGTATTGCCGTCTGTACTAGGCGTGATCGTCCCTGTAGCCTGGATCCCCTCCGCACCGTCATCGTCGGTGTAGTGTCGGAGGAGGATTGGTGCCTCGTCTGCCGCATCCTCCGCCGCGTCAAGCCCCGCTGCCTCCTCGTCTCCAGGTGTGAGCGCTGCCCCAACGATACCAGCAGCCGCACCGGCTTGGTAGGCGCTGGACGAAAAGTCGGGTTGGCCGATTCCGAGGGCACCTCGTATGGCGGTGGTAGCTCCGCCGGTGTAAGCATCGACGGCGCCGACAACCGACGTGAGGGCTCCTTCGACCGAGAAGTACCCCGTCGGGTCGATGTAGTTGACGGGGTCGCCGCCGGTGTACTGGTAGAGGTTGATGCCGGAGCCGGCCATGCCGGTGGGGTCTTGGGTTGTGAACTGTGTGGTTGTGGGGTTGTAGTAGCGGGCGTGGTCGTGGAGGAGGCCGGTGCCGTCGTTTTCGTAGCCGGCGTACTGGTAGGGGTTGGTGCTCGCTTCGCCGGTGGTGGTGTCGGTGCCGGAGGGCTGGTAGGTGTATTCGGTGGTGGGTTCGCCGCTGCTGTTGGCGAGCGCGATGGCGCTGTTCTGCTCGTTGGTGAGGTAGGAGCTGGTGACGGCGCTGGTGGTGCGTGCGAAGCGTTCGTTGAGCCCGAGGCCGTTCAGGAGTTGTGCGGTGCTGTCCCCGCTGGTTTCGCTGACGGGGTTTTCGCTGTCGTAGAGGTAGCTGGTCGCGGTGCCGTTGAGGGTCTTGCTGGAGCGCCGGCCGAAGGGGTCGTAGGCAAAGCTCCAGGTGTTCGAGCCCTGGCTGAGGCCAGTGAGCTGGTTGCGGTCGTTGTAGGTGTAGCTGCTGGCGAGGGTGCTCGTGAGGTTGCCGTCGGCGTCGTAGGTGAGGGTGTGGCCTTCGAGGCTTGTGAGCTCGTTCGCGGCGTTGTAGGTCGCTTCGCTGAGCGCTTCGGGGAGGTCGGTTCGCGCGAGGCTGCCCGAGAGCGTGGTGAGGCGCCCGAGCGCGTCGCGACCGTATTGCAGGTCCCCGATCTGCTCGCCGCCGGCCTTCTCGTAGTCGGTCACGGCGAGCTGGGAGTCGCTGTCGTAGGCGTAGTTTTCGGTGTCGCCGTCCGGAAGCGTGGTCTTTGCGGTGCGGCCATCGGGGTCGTAGGCTAAGGAGACGTCGCCGTGGGGCGTTTCGATCCCGGTGAGCTGGCCGTCTTCGTTGTAGGCGTAGCTGGCGACCGTTTCGCCGTTGACGCTCATGCCTGTGCGCTGCCCGTCGAGGTCGTAGCTGTAGCCGACGCTGCCCTCGGGGCCGCTTTCGCCAGTCAGACGGTGGTAGGCGCCGTAGCTCATCGTGTATGTGCCGCCGCGTGAGTCCACGGCCGAGGTCAGGTTGCCTTCGGTGTCGTAGCTGTAGGCGATGCTGCTCGTGGGCGAGCCGCCGCCGGTCGCGCCGAAGGAGACCGAGGCGAGTCCGTAGAAGGGGTTGTAGGTGTAGCTGGTGGTCTGGCCTTTGGCGTCGGTCACACTCTGAAGGCGGCCTTCGTCGTCGTAGGCGTAGCTGGTGGTGTGCCCGAGCGCGTCCGTCCAAGAGGCAAGCTCGTTGAGTGTGTTGTAAGTCGCGGTCTGGATATGGCCGCGGGGGTCGGTGACGCCTCCACTCCGACCCATCACACAAACCTCAGCCTGAAGAGCCAGACGATCGAGAGCATGTAGGCGAGTATTTTGGGATCGTCCACGCGAGTCACCCATAATCCGACGGTGGCAGGCGCGGGGCCTCCTACCCCGCGACCACGCATCGCCTGAGCACGGTGGCTCGATACAACGCGCAGACAAGCACCTGCCCCGAGAAACGCATCTGCTCGTACGACGACCTTTTCGACAGCCACTCGGTGAATCCACAAGATCGCCTCTCGGCCACGCCGGTCCTTGAAAAGTCATGTCCTAAGCTTTCATAAAACAGGAAGAGCGATCACCACTGGAGCACATCCACACAACCGTACCAGATAGAAAACCTCGCCTGGCCCCTCCAGCGATGCCAAACTCGTTCCCTGTCCTGCTAGTATAGGAAATTCCCTCCGTTGAGTGACCGGGATATAGCCCATCGCGCACAATACAGCAGACTCCGTCATTGCCAATGTAGTGGCAGTGGATGGTGGTGCCTCTTGCGCGGCCTCGTCTATAGCGTCCCCGTAGCGTCCGCGAGATGCTACACAATCAGTTCATGTGATCCAATGATAATACGATACATCTCATATTGCTGCGAACTGCCATCAAACAATACCGTATCATTATTCTCAAATTGCAGCAGCAGACAGGCTTGGTCTTTCACGGTGGCAGATATAACTTTCTTACCAATCAATCGGACAAGTGACGTTTCCGACGGCTTGACTTCTTCCCTAAGCGTTGCCCGCGTACCGCTATTATCGAGATACTCGTAAGTTATTCCACCCTCGGCGATTACTAAAAGTCTATCGTCTCCCCTGAAGTCTAGGCTAATTGTATTCTCACTAAAGGTAAGCGACTCTAGATCACGACCTATAAAGACAGTCGTATCGAAATCATTAGGAAGCTTGTACATGGAGCGCTCAATTCGTAGGTGGTAGTGGAATATGGGTTTCCGGCTGTCCTCCCGGTTTCATGGTTGACGGATCTATACCCTGCCATCCTCCTTGAGTCATGGGCTTCTCTAGTCGCCAATAACCATTTGGGTATTGATCTGTCGGCGGCATAACACGTACGCGCCAATCTGGCGGTACGCTTGCCGGATCAGGGGGTAGCTGGGACGCATTTGTCGGAGGCTCAAAGTTTGAGGCGGGCAACGGCTGAGAAGACTCCGCGATATCGGCAGTCACGTCCTCTGTGGCGTCTAGTGCGCCTGCCTCCTCGTCGCCGGGGGTGAGCGCTGCCGCGGCGATACCCGCGTCAAAGCCCGCTTCGTAGGCGCTGGACGAAAAGTCGGGTTGGCCGATCCCAAGCGCTCCCCGTACGTCTCTGGTGATGCCACCGGTATAGGCATCCATCGTGCCGACAAACGACGTGGCGGCTCCTTCGACCGAGAAGTACCCCGTTGGGTCGATGTAGTTGACGGGGTCGCCGCCGGCGTACTGGTAGAGGTTGACGCCGGAGCCGGCCATGCCGGCGGGGTCTTGGGTCGTGAACTGGGCGGTGGTGGGGTTGTAGTAGCGGGCGTGGTCGTGGAGGAGTCCGGTGCCGTCGTTTTCGTAGCCGGCGTACTGGTAGGGGTTGCTGCTCGTTTCGCCGCTGGTGGTGTCGGTGCCGAAGGGCTGGTAGGTGTATTCGGTGGTCGGTTCGCCGCTGCTGTTGGCGAGCGCGATGGTGCTGTTCTGCTCGTTGGTGAGGTAG
The DNA here is from genome assembly GCA_963844585.1 of uncultured Solirubrobacterales bacterium. Taxonomy (GTDB): domain Bacteria; phylum Actinomycetota; class Thermoleophilia; order Solirubrobacterales; family Solirubrobacteraceae; genus Palsa-744. The sequence continues at coordinate 74,049 of CAWJOV010000006.1, forward strand.
GAGCTCGTGGCGGCGCTGGTAGTGCGTGCGAAGCGTTCGTTGAGGCCGAGCCCGTTCAGGAGGTGTGCGGTGCTGTCCCCGGTGGTTTCGCTGACGGGGTTTTCGCCGTCGTAGAGGTAGCTGGTCGCGGTACCGTTGAGGGTCTTGCTGGAGCGCCGGCCGAAGGGATCGTACGCGAAGCCCCAGGTGTCGGAGCCCTGGCTGATGCCGGTGAGCTGGTTGCGGTCGTTGTAGGTGTAGCTGCTGGCAGGGGTGCTCGTAAGGTCCCCGTCGGCGTCGTAGCTGAGGGTGTGGCCTTCGAGGCTTGTGAGCTCGTTCGCGGCGTTGTAGCCTGCTTCGCCGAGCGGTTCAGGGAGGTCAGTTCGCGCGAAGCTGCCCGAGAGAGTGCTGAGGCGCCCGAGCGCGTCGCGGCCGTACTGCAGGTCCCCGATCTGCTCGCCGCCAGGCTTCTCGTAGTCGGTCCCGGTGAGCTGGGAGTCGCTGTCGTAGGAGTAGTTTTCGGTGTCGCCGTCCGGAAGCGTCGTCTTTGCGGTGCGGCCGTCGGGGTCATAGGCGAAGGACACGTCCCCGTGAGGCGTTTCGATCCCGGTGAGCTGGCCGTCTTCGTTGTAGGCGTAGCCGGCGGCCGTTTCGCCGTTGACGCTCATGCCCGTGCGCTGCCCGTCGAGGTCATAGCTATAGCCGACGCTGCCCTCGGGCCCACTTTCGCCGGTCAAGCGGTGGTAGGCGCCGTAGCTCATCGTGTATGTGCCGCCGCGTGAGTCCACGGCCGAGGTCAGGTTGCCTTCGGTGTCGTAGCTGTAAGCGATGCTGCTCGTGGGGGACCCCCCGCCGGTTGCGCCGAAGGAAACCGACGCGAGGCCGTAGAAGGGGTTGTAGGTGTAGCTGGTGGTCTGGCCTTTGGCGTCGGTCACACTCTCAAGGTGGCCTTCGTCGTCGTAGCTGTAGCTGGTTGTGTGCCCGAGCGCGTCCGTCCAAGAGGCAAGCTCGTTGAGTGTGTTGTAAGTCGCGGTCTGGGTATGGCCGCGGGGGTCGGTGACGCTCGCGAGGTTGCCGTCGGGGTCGTAGGTGTAGCTGGTTTTCTCACCGGCGGGGTCTGTTTCGCTTGTCGGCTCTGAGAAAGCGTTGTAGGTAAGGCTGGTGCTCAGCGGCGTCTGCGAGGGCGCTTCATGCGTGATCGCGGTAGCGTCACCTTGTTCGTCGTAGGTGAGCTTGGTCGTCGCACTCGAGCTTCCTTCATCCTCGCCACCGTTATGTGCTGTTTCGGTGATCTTGGTGACGTTGCCGGCGGCGTTTCGCTGATAGCGGGTGTCCTCTTCTTGGGATAGGGCGCTATCGAGACTCACTTCTCTCACACAGGGCGTCATTTCGACAACCTGGCCGTAGCCCACTACTCGCCCATGCCATACATCAAAGCGAGCTCCCGGAATGGCATAGGCAAGCCCCATCGTCGTGCCAGAAGTCAAGCATGACCGATGCGGTCTCGCCAGGCTCCACACGATCTACCCTCGATGTGTAGTGGCCCACCGACCTGAACCTCCTGCTCATCGGAAAGGAATGTAAAGAGAAGCGACGGGCTTCCATTCGGAACCGTGCTCTTGAGGCCACCGTCGATCGTCGGAAGCAGCGTCAGAGTCGCTCTGACCTTTTTATCGCTCATGGGTATTCTCCCGTGGATCGTAACGTCAGACAACTTGCCCACGTCACTGAAGCCCCCGAAGGCGATCCATCCAAGCAGACGCGGGAAGGTTGTCAATATCTTCATCCATGATCACCGGATCTCCGGCGAAGATTCTCCCAGATCATCATCCCTGCGCCGTGGCGCTTCCCACCCACCATAGGGACAAAATGAGCGACCTCAGGACCAGCGTGGTCGCTGTACCGCATGATTTCGATCAGTGCACCTCCAGCAAAGCTCACCACCAGCCTATCAGGTAGCTCTTGGGCACCGTTGACGGTTCTTCCAATCAGTTCGCAAAGGGCATCCCTTGACCCTGCGTGCGGGAAGTCGTGCCGAACGTCGCCCGCGACTAGAACTGGCGGCACAAGACTACGGAGCACAGGTCCGTCGAATTGAAACTCGACAAAATCGCGTACAAAGGCCACGGCACTAAGCTCTAAGCCAATGAGATCCTCAATTTTGCGCACGTCCTTCACCATGGTATATGCGCCAAGGGATCGTCGTTGCTAATTGTTTGCCCGCTTAGCGGGCTGACGGTCTGACCCTGCTCATTCATATAGACAACCCGCGCGGGATTCTGTGGCGTCTCGTCCATGACACGAACTCCTGTCACTCGAGGATCTAGCCCATGTCCTCCACTACCATCAAGATACTGCATCCCAGGACCCTCTGTCGAAGTCGGACCCTCTGCACCGTCAGGCACTACCGCAGGGGGGCTGTCCCGAAAACCTATGAAGGATGTCGCTCTATCGGCGTCCTCGGCTGCATCTAGTCCTGCGGCCTCCTCGTCGCCAGGTGTAAGCGCTGCCGCGGCGATACCAATGCCCGCGCCGACTTGGTAGGCGCTGGACGAAAAGTCGGGTTGGCCGATCCCAAGCGCTCCCCGTACGTCTCTGGTGATGCCACCGGTATAGGCATCCATCGTGCCGACAAACGACGTGGCGGCTCCTTCGACCGAGAAGTACCCCGTTGGGTCGATGTAGTCGACGGGGTCGCCGCCGGCGTACTGGTAGAGGTTGACGCCGGAGCCGGCCATGCCGGCGGGGTCTTGGGTCGTGAACTGGGCGGTGGTGGGGTTGTAGTAGCGGGCGTGGTCGTGGAGGAGGCCGGTGCCGTCGTTTTCGTAGCCGGCGTACTGGTAGGGGTTGCTGCTCGTTTCGCCGCTGGTGGTGTCGGTGCCGAAGGGCTGGTAGGTGTATTCGGTGGTCGGTTCGCCGCTGCTGTTGGCGAGCGCGATGGTGCTGTTCTGCTCGTTGGTGAGGTAGGAGCTCGTGGCGGCGCTGGTAGTGCGTGCGAAGCGTTCGTTGAGGCCGAGCCCGTTCAGGAGGTGTGCGGTGCTGTCCCCGGTGGTTTCGCTGACGGGGTTTTCGCCGTCGTAGAGGTAGCTGGTCGCGGTACCGTTGAGGGTCTTGCTGGAGCGCCGGCCGAAGGGATCGTACGCGAAGCCCCAGGTGTCGGAGCCCTGGCTGATGCCGGTGAGCTGGTTGCGGTCGTTGTAGGTGTAGCTGCTGGCAGGGGTGCTCGTAAGGTCCCCGTCGGCGTCGTAGCTGAGGGTGTGGCCTTCGAGGCTTGTGAGCTCGTTCGCGGCGTTGTAGCCTGCTTCGCCGAGCGGTTCAGGGAGGTCAGTTCGCGCGAAGCTGCCCGAGAGAGTGCTGAGGCGCCCGAGCGCGTCGCGGCCGTACTGCAGGTCCCCGATCTGCTCGCCGCCAGGCTTCTCGTAGTCGGTCCCGGTGAGCTGGGAGTCGCTGTCGTAGGAGTAGTTTTCGGTGTCGCCGTCCGGAAGCGTCGTCTTTGCGGTGCGGCCGTCGGGGTCATAGGCGAAGGACACGTCCCCGTGAGGCGTTTCGATCCCGGTGAGCTGGCCGTCTTCGTTGTAGGCGTAGCCGGCGGCCGTTTCGCCGTCGACGCTCATGCCTGTGCGCTGCCCGTCGAGGTCGTAGCTGTAGCCGACGCTGCCCTCGGGCCCACTTTCGCCGGTCAAGCGGTGGTAGGCGCCGTAGCTCATCGTGTATGTGCCGCCGCGTGAGTCCACGGCCGAGGTCAGGTTGCCTTCGGTGTCGTAGCTGTAGGCGATGCTGCTCGTGGGGGACCCGCCGCCGGTTGCGCCGAAGGAGACCGACGCGAGGCCGTAGAAGGGGTTGTAGGTGTAGCTGGTGGTTTGGCCTTTGGGGTCGGTCACGCTCTGGAGGTGGCCTTCGTCGTCGTAGCTGTAGCTGGTTGTGTGCCCGAGCGCGTCCGTCCAAGAGGCAAGCTCGTTGAGTGTGTTGTAAGTCGCGGTCTGGGTATGGCCGCGGGGGTCGGTGACGCTCGCGAGGTTGCCGTCGGGGTCGTAGGTGTAGCTGGTTTTCTCACCGGCGGGGTCTGTTTCGCTGGTGAGCTCGTTGTCTTGGTCGTATGCGTATTCGGTTGTTTGGCCTTCGGGGTTGGTGATGCTGGTGGGTAGGTCGACGCCGTTGTAGGCGATGTGGGTTTCGTGGCCGAGTGGGTCGGTGCCCTTGACCTCGCGGCCGTCTTCGTAGGTGAAGTGGCTGGCGTTTCCCTCCTGGTCAGTCGCGGAGGTCAGCTCGCCTTCGCTGTCGTAGCCAAATGTGCTCTGATGCCCCATCGGGTCGGTGACCGAGGTCAGGTTGCCGTTGGTGTCGTAGGCGTATTTGGCTGTCTGTCCCTGCGGGCCGGTTTCGCTTGTCGGCTCTGAGAAAGCGTTGTAGGTGAGGCTGGTGCTCAGCGGCGTCTGCGAGGGTGCTTCATGCGTGATCGAGGTAGCGTCACCTTGTTCGTCGTAGGTGAACTTGGTCGTCGTGCTCGAGCTTTCTCCATCGTCGCCCCCAGTCGTCGCTGTTTCGGCGACCTTGGTGATGTTGCCGGCGGCGTTTCGCTGATAGCGGGTGTCCTCTTCTTGGGATAGGGCGCTATCGAGACTCACTTCCTTCACTGGCGCACCAGGGGTCGGGGTGTCGGTTTCGAGGTCAAAGCCTTCAGGGGCACTGAACGTCACTGTCCGTTCTACGCCCACGGGTGTATTCACTACGGTGCCAAAGTCGCCGTCGCACACGTACCCCAAGGGAATGCCTCCTTCTCCGTGAAGTGGGTGGCAAAAGGGTTCGATATAGGAGAAGTGGTAGGTGCCCACCCCGCCAAGGGTCTGCTTTGTGACTCTGCCGTCTACGTAGGTGTTGGAGATGAGCGTGTGCCCGCTTGCATCGATGACGCTCGTCATGCCTTCGGGGCCATACGCATAGCGGGTGATGCGCCCGAGCGGGTCGGTGACCTTGATGAGGTGACCAGCGCTGTTGTATTCGTATTTGACGACTTGGCCGGAGTTATCGGCGGCTTGGGTGATGCGGTTGTAGCTGTCGTAGCTGAGGTCGATCCAGTGCCCGTGGGGGGTGCGGATCTGCGTGATTGGGCCGTCGTCGCTGCCTTCGCGTACGAGCGTGATGCGGTTGCCGTTGCGGTCTTCGATCCACTGCAGCGGCGCGTAGACACCAAAGCTGAACTTCATGCCGTCGCGTCTGGTCAGGATCCAATCGGAGTGGGCCGTATCGAAGTACATGGTGGCCCCCTCCCATTCCCCAGGTGTTTCGACGGTCTTGTATTCCGCTTCGGCATAGCCGCTCCCCGCTGAGGTCCTTTTGAGCTTGACCTTGCCGCCGTCGGGCAGCACGAGATACGCGGTTTTGTAGTTTTCATTTGACCAGAGGTGCAGGTCGTACGGGCTGGCGGTTCCGACCCCGAAGCTGTAGGAGTTACTTTCGGCCTGGCGGTAGGTGCGGGTGAGCGAGACCGGCATCGTCGAGTCTGGCACGTCCAGGTCTGTGTGTTGGTAGACGAACAGTCCGGTGGCGAGGTCCACGGGGTCGCCGGCGTTGGTGCTCGCACCGTTTAGCGGCCCGCTGTGTGGTTCGCCGGTCCCGGAGATCATCGCACCGGTGAATTCCCAGACGCGTACGTCGGGGTCTGGGATCACCTGCTTGCCGTTAGCGCTGACGCTGCCTTTGCCGTAGATGTACCAGCCCTTGTCGCTGGGGTCGTAGTTCCAGAAGTCCACCCTTTGCCCCGGCGGCAGGTGCCCCCAGTTGGGGTAGATGATCTGCGCGCCCTTGTTCAGGTATGCCCGGCCCGGCTGCACCGTGAAGTACGTCGGGATGCCACTGATGAACGGCGGTAGTGGGAACGGGGGACGGTCAAGCGGAACCGCCGTCAGGTTCAGTTTGTGCACGGTCGCGCCAGAGGCGCCGCGTACGACGGTGCCGGCCGGCAGGCGGACTTCGAGACCCGGGATCTTGGGGTTGGTGATCGTTGTTTCGTGCTTGAGCGGTGACTGGATCCTCGTGTTGCCGGCGGGGTCCAGCGGTGTCATCCAGATCGTGTACCCAAGCGGGGTCGTCTTGTCTTTTGTGAGTTCCACGCCAGCGGTGAACTGCCCGTAGCGCTGTCCCGCGTGGTCGGCGCTTTCCCCGTCGATAATCAGAGCCTGGTGGCCAGCCGGCAGTCTCGTGAGCAGGAAGCGCCCGGTGCGGTCGGTCTTGGTGGTGATGCTCGTGCCTTGCAGCGAGAGCGTGACGTTCGCCAAGGGCATTCCGTTGATCACGAGCGCCTGGCCACTGAGCGCGGTCGTGGCTCGGTGCTGTGTCTTCTCGAGCGCGGGAAGCGTCGCCCACGGCGAGGGTGTCCGGCCGCTCACCCAGTCATCGTCGCGGCGGTTAGCCGCGGTGGGTGCCCACGTGGCTGGCTGGCTCGGCCTAAAGGCGCTCACAGCCGCCGGGAGACCTCCGCTCGTGTTTGATGCGAGACCAGGCTGCCCCGCCCCAGCTGAGGATGGGGTATGGCCGAGGTCACGTGCGGCATGTCTGCGAGCGGCTGCTCGCCGGTGGCGGGCGCTGCGTGCGTGTGTGCCGTGCTTGTGGTGGTGGCTGCCGCGCGCCTGAGAGGGGCGGCTATGGCGGGCAGTGCGGTCAGATCGGCGCCGAGGGCCCCCCATGCGCTTTGTTTGGTGTACGGGAGATAGGGCCGGTGCGCTGCGGGACGGTGCGGCCCCTACGGCGACTGAGGCTGGCGGTTGTGGGGCGCTCTGGGTCTGCAGGGCGGCTGCCGTGCGGGTCGGCTGTGTGACTGCCGGCGGGTGCGCCGGTGTTTGGCTGATGGTCCCAACTTTGCTCGGAATGCCGCCCAGGCGGCGATCGTGCGGGGAGAAGTCGCCTTTGCTTTTCGCCGATTCCCCGCTGACGGTGACGGTCACCAGGCCGGTGCCCGCACCCGACGGGACGGTCACGATCAGGTCGGTCGCGCTGGCTTCGGTCACGGTCGCGCTGGTGGCGTCGAAGGTCACGGTGTCGTCGGCGGGGTCGGGGTTGAACCCGGTGCCGGTGATGTTGACCGTGGTGCCCGGGGGGGCGTGTTCGGGTCTCAGCGCAAGTACCGCGAGGGTGCTCTGGCTGTAACGTTCGATCGAGAGGAGGTTCCCGTCGGGATCCCACTGGTAGACCGCCGCGCCTTTGCTCGGGTCATCCACTACCGAGAGTCGCCCGGCCTTTTCGTAGAGGTAGCGGATCCCCGACCCGGCACTCGCGGTGATCGGCGGCGAGACGGCTGAGGTCTCGCTCAGCGAACCTTCGCTGTTGCTCGCCGTGACCGTCACCCGCAGCGTGCTGGAAATCATCGCTTCACTGGGCGTGTAGTTCTGGGTGCTGGCGCCGGTGATGTTCGCGCATTCCGCACCGGAGGAGTTGCAGCGCTGCCACTGGTAGCCGTAGGAGATCGGCAGCGCACCACCCCATTCCCCGGGGTCGGCCTCCAGCGTGCCACCCGCGTGCGGGCTCCCGCCGACCGCGGGCAGGGAGATGTTCGCGAGGGTGTCCGCGGCGATCACCGCGCTCGCCGGCGAGGACGCGGAGTTGCTTCCCGCACCGTTGCTGGCGGTCACTACCGCCCGCACGGTGCTGGCGATGTCCCCGGTGGCGAGCGTGTAGGTGGAGCCGCTCGCGCCTCCGATGTTCGCACAGCTTTCCCCGGCGGTGTTGCAACGTTGCCACTGGTAGGCGTAGGCGATGGGAGCCGGCCCCGACCATGCGCCGGTGGTCGCGCTCAGCGTTCGTCCGGCGATCGCGACACCGGAGACTGCCGGGGCGGCCGTCGAGGACGGCGGCGTGTTTTTGACTTCGACCGTGACCGCAAGGGTTGTGTACGTGTTCCCTGCGTTATCGACGATCACAGCACGCACCTTGTATTCGCCGTCTTCCATACCGCTGGTATCGACGGTGCACCCGTATATGTCCCCGAACACCGGCAGCGTCTGCGCTAGACAGGGTTCCGTCCACGTTTCGCTGCCAGCCGGCGCGAGCTGCAACGTCCAGGTCGCGACTCCCGACCCGCTGTCTTCGGCATGACCCTGCACTTCATAGCCGCCGCCGATACTCGACGGCGGCAAGCTCATCGCCCCCGTCGGCGCAGTGTTGTCGATTATCGTCGTGACCGCCGCGGTCGTCCTGGTGCGCCCTTCATCGCCCGTGATCACCGCACGCAACTGGTAGCCGCCGTCAGCCAACGTGCTCGAGTCAAATGAGCAGCCGTACGTCGAGCCACTCACCGGGGTACTCTGCACAGCGCACGCGTTGCTCCACGAGGTCCCTCCCGCCGGGGCGATCTGAAGCGCCCAGCTTTCGACCCCCGGCCCGGTCGCGGTCGCGGTCCCTTCCACCTCAACCGTTTTCGCGATCGGCGACGGCACCACGGTCAGGGACCCTTCGAGCGCCGCGTTATCGATCTGCAAACCCACGGTTGACGTCAGATACGTATTCCCTGCCTCGTCGCTGATCAACGCCCGCAGCCTGTAAGGCCCATCGCTCCAGTGCGCTGTTTCCACGGCGCACCCGTATTCATCGCCACTCAAAGGCGTGGTCTGTGCCGCACACGCGCTCGCCCATTCGCTGGACCCTTCCGGTGCGATCTGAAGCTGCCACGAAGCGACACCCGACTCGCTGTCACTCGCGGTCCCCATCACCATCGGGAAGCCACCCGTAGCACCCGACGCAGGCGCCGTTAGCGACCCTGTCGGAGGGGTGTTATCCACGAAAGCCGTCACCGTGTTCGTCGTCAGCGTTTCGGCCGGGGAGCCGCCGCTCAGTTTCGCGCGCAGCTGATAGGTCCCGTCGGGGTAGGAACCCGACGCGGTTTCCCATGAGCATTCGAATTCGCCGGCCAGACCGGGGGTCAGCGACCCACACAGCGTCACCCACGTGCCTCCTTCAGGTGCGACTTCGACGCTCGCGCCCGCGAACGGGCCGCTGATGCCGCCTTCACCGGAGCCGCCCACATTCACCGTCCCCGACACATACGACGGCAGCGTCCCCAGCGACCCCGAGAGGCTGCGCGGAACCCATACCACGGTCGCGTCTTTTTCGATCTGGACGCCCGCGAGTTCAGTTCCCTCCATGACCACGAACGTCCCATTCTTGAACAGGATCGACCCGCCTTCGGCGCTCCACGATCCATCCGCGGCCTGCCCCGGGATGCCACCATCGTCGAACATCAATTCGCCTTCGAGCGCGAGCACACGCCCGTCGTTGACGAAGTTCACTTTGACTTCGGTTTCTTCGCTGCCCGCGATCTTCTCAAACGTGCCCGTGTTCAAAATCGACGGTGCGTCGCTTCCTTCCGCGTAAAAGCCATCCCACCCTTCACTGGTGTTCATCTCGAACGTCCCCGCGTTCTCGATCTGCGCGCCCCCAGACATGAACAACCAGCCATGCAGGAGAGCTGCCGTGCCTTCGTTGACGAGCTGGCGCCCGTCGAGCGACCCCCCACCTTTGAATGTGGCCGTCCCTCCCGGCAGAATGACCGTGGAGCCCGACCCCGACATCGTGCCACCCGTCCACGACAACGAGCCAGACACATCAAGCGTCCCCGCCCCTTCCACGTTCCCCCCGGTCTGCGTCAAGCTGCCAACCGTCGTGGTGTCCGCGCCGACGGCGCCCAGCGCACCAGAGGTGAGATCCACCGATGCGTAGCGCGCATGCACCCCTTCTGCGCTCACTGCCGCCCCACGCAGGTCAACGGTCCCCGACAGCGTGTCGCCGTGCAACGCGTAGGAGCCCAACACGAATTCGATCGAGGCCCCTTCGGAGGCCGACCATTCGCCGTCCGTACCCGACCCACCCCCACGGAACTGGAGCTGTCCAGCACGCGACTCGACACTCCCTTCGTTTTCAAAACCGACCCGGATTTCGGTTTCCTGGCTACCCGCGACCTTTTCAAACGTGCCCGAGTTCACGATCGACGGAGCGCCGCTGCCTTCCGCGTAGAAGCCGTCCCACCCTTCGCTCGTGTTCGTCTTGAACGTCCCCGTATTCTTGATCTCCGCGCCTTCGGACATATGCAGCCAGCCACCATGTCCCAGTGTGCTCGTGCCTTCGTTGACCAGCCCGCGCCCAGCGAGCGAGACGCCACCCACCAGCCCGCCCGACGCGCCAGAGAGCACGACAGTCGAACCCGACCCCGACATCGTGCCACCCGTCCACGACAGCGAACTAGACACATCGAGCGTCCCGCCACCTTCTACGGTCCCACCTGTCTCTTTCAAGCTGCCGATCGCCGCGGTCTTTCCTCCTTCTACGCTGAGAGAACCGGATGAGAGAGTCAGGGTAGCTTCCTGCCCGTGGACACTCCCTGCGATTACGGTCGCACCTTTGATGGTGATGGAGCCTTCAAGGACACTGGAGTCATAGAGCGTCGCGGTGCCCCTTTCAAAGAGCAACAAGCCGGTTTTTTGGCTCACTGTGCCGTGATTTTCAAAGTTAACCAAGATTTCTGTTTCGCTGCTCCCAGCCGCCTTTTCAAAGACACCTGTATTGATGATCGATGGGGCACCGCTCCCTTCTGGGTAGAAGCCGTCCCATCCGTCGCTCGTGTCGGTCTTGAACGTTCCCGTATTCTTGATCTCCGCGCCTTCGGCCATGTGCAACCAACCACCATTTTCCAGTGTGGTAGTGCCTTCATTGATCAGTTCGCGGACCGCCAGCGTCACACCGCCTTTCACCGCGCCCGCTGCGCCAGGAAGCACAACGGTCGAGCCCGACCCCGACATCGTGCCCCCCGTCCACGACAACGCACCAGAGACATCAAGCGTCCCGCCACCATTCACCGTCCCACCAGTCTGAGTGAAATCGGCGGCGATCAACCAGCCACTCGCAACACTCAACGTGCTGCCGCTGTCCACCTGAAGCGCCAGGTCGCTGCCATGCGCTTCTTCTGTGGTGACGCTCGCTCCCCTGAGATCGATCGCACCAGAGAGCGTGTCACCGTGCAACGCGTAGGAGCCCTCCACGAAGTTGACCGAGCCTCCTTCAGACGCAGACCAATCGCCATCCGCGCCCGACCCACCCCCACGGAATTCGAGATGCCCCGCATGCGACTCGACACTCCCTTCGTTTTCAAAAGCAACCCGGACTTCGGTTTCTTCGCTGCCCGCGACCTTCTCAAACGTCCCCGTGTTCAAGATCGACGACGCCGCACCGCCTTCCGCCGAAAAGCCATCCCAGCCTTCGCTCGTGTTCGTCTCGAACGTCCCAGTGTTCTTGATCTGCGCACCATCGGACATGTACAGCCAGCCACGACCTTCAAAGCTGGCGGTGCCTTCGTTAATGAATTGTCGTTCAGCGAGGTATACCCAGCCCTTCACGGCCGCCGTCGCCCCAGGCAGAACGGCCGTGGCGCCCGACCCCGACATCGTGCCCGATGTCCACGACAGCGAGGCGGACACCGTGAGGCGCCCGGCGCCTGTCAGGGTGCCGCCGCTGATCGTGAGCGCGCTGACGCTCGATGCATCGGAAGCGCTCGTGAGCTCCAGTGAGCCGCTCGAGATGACCAGTGCGCCTTCGTCGAGCAGTGCACCGACCTGGTTTGTGCCGCCATCGACAGCGATGCTCACCCCTGCTTCCACACAGGCGAGATCGCTGGAGCCGGGCACGCTGCCGGTGGACCAATCGCTTGCGGTTCGCCATTCCCCGCCTTCGCTGGGTCCTGTCCATGTGTCCGTGCATGACGATTCCGTAACCACCGCGCTTGCGCCAGAGGTGCTGGACTCCGAGCCCATCGGGTTGGTCGCGGTCACCGTGACCCGCAGAGTACTCCCGATCTGGCCCCCGGTGGGAGAGAACGTCGAGCTTGTCGCACCAGAGATACCCGAGCAGCTCGCGCCAACGCTGTCACAAGCCTCCCACTGGTAGGTGTCGGAAAGTGGCTGGGTACCGGCCCATACGCCCGTGCTCGCCCGTAGTTTCCTTCCGACCCACGCTGTCCCAGAGATTATGGGGGCGCTTGTTTCCGAGGGCGCTACGTTATCCACCGTTGCGCTCACCGTCGATGTCGTGTAGGTGTTCCCAGCATTGTCTGCGACGACAGCGCGCAAGTGGTAGGCGCCGTTGGTGTACGAGAACGCTTCGACAGTGCACCGGTACGTGCTCCCAGTGACCGGGGTGCTCTGCGCCGCGCACGCGTTCGTCCACGACGAGGAGCCTTCCGCGGCGATCTGCAACTGCCAAGAGGCGACCCCCGACCCGCTGTCGCTAGCACTCCCAGACACACTGCTGGGACCATGCAATTCACCCGGCGCGGACACCAACCCCGTCGGCGGCGTGTTATCCACCACCGTGTCGATCGAAGCGGTGGGAGCGGTATCCGGCGGGTGTTCGCTGTCGGAGAGCTGCCCGCGTAGCTGGTAGTGCCCATCCGGATAGCTGCCACTCGCCGTATCCCATTCACAGCCAAAGCTCCCGTCAAGCCCCGGCGTCAGCGGCCCACAGAGCGCTTTCCATTCGCTCGTGCCGGCCGGGGCCACTTCGACACCCGCGGCGGAGAAACCCGAGCCGACGCTTTCGCCAGTTCCCGAGATCGTGACCGTACCCGACGCGTAGGGCCGTGGACTGAGCGACCCTCGAGGCGGCCCAGAGACCGGCTCCCGCGTGACGGTCGCACCTTCGACTCGCACATCGCTCAGATCCACCGCTTCCGCGATCAAGAATTCCCCGCCGCTCAGCACGATCGCACCGGAGCCTTCAGTCTCCCACGAGCCCACCGCGACCTCAGCAGCGATCCCACCAGCATGGAAGTCCAGCTCCCCGCTCTGCGCCACCACACCGCCATCGTTATCGAAGGCCACCCTGACGTTGATCGTATCCCCACTCGCGTCCGTCTGGAAGGTCCCCGTATTGATGACGCTCGACGTGGCGCCGCCAGCGTTTTCAAAGGTGGAGCCGCCGTAGCCGTAGCCGCAGCCGGGGTCGTAGGAGTCAACGTCGAAGGTGCCGCTGTTCTGCAGCTGCGCGCCACCCTTCATCGCGATCGCGCCATCGGCCGCCCCGCCACCCGCACCATCCATCAGCGTCCCGTGGTTGACGAACGTGACGTCTTCCAACAGCAAGCTGGAGCAAGACCCATCATTCACCACCGCGGTCCCTTCGGAGCCCACCACGAGCTCCCCAGACCCGCCGATCGTCGGAGTGCCACTCGTCGAGAACGACCCCAACGCTTCCAGCTGCCCACCGACACTCAACGTGCCGCCGCTCAACGTCAACCCAGCTACCGACGTCGTGGACCCTTCCGGGATCGTCAACGAGCCCCCGCTCAGACTCACGTGCGAGCTGCTCGCCAGCAAGCTCGTCGCGGTAACGCTCCCACCAGCGACCTTGATCGTCCCCAGCCCAGACCACGTGCCTTCCGTGAACGCGAACGAGCCACTCGCGAACGTAAGCATCGCGCCCGAAGCAGCCGACCACGTGCCGCCGGTGCCGCCACCGCCATCGTGGAACGCAAGCGAACTGGAGCCCGCCCCAGACACTGTGCCACCGTTGGTGAAGCCCACCTCAAAGTTGATCGCGGATCCTTCCGCGTCGCTCTGAAAGGTCCCGGTGTTCGTGATACTCGAAGCAGCGCCACCAGCGTTTTCAAACGAGGTACCGCCATAGCCGTACCCACACGCAGGGTCCCACGAGTCAGCGTTGAACGTACCCGAGTTCTCAAACTCCGCGCCATCCTTCATCGCGATCGAGCCATCTGCCGCCCCACCACTCGCACCATCCATCAGCGTCCCATGATTGACGAACGTGACGTCTTCCAGCAACAAACCCGAGCAGTACGCATCGTTCACCGCACCCGTCACCCCGGAACCCACCACAAGCTCCCCCGGCCCGCTGACCGTCGGCGTACCACTCGTCGAGAACGACCCCGACACATCAAGCGCCCCGGCGATGCTCAACGCACCACCGCTCAACGTCAACCCGGCGACACTCGAGGCTTCCATTGCTTCCGCCACTGCCAGCGAACCGCCTGAGACCACCAAGCTCCCCTGATCTTCGAGCACCCCAGTCTCATTACTGCCCCCGGTGACATGAACCGTCACGCCAGAGCCAATACACGCCACATCAGCCGATCCCGGCACGCTGCTCGTAGACCAGTTCCCCGCCGACGCCCACGAGCCATCACCGGCACCACCCGTCCATGTATCCGTGCAGCTCGCCGCAGACGCGCCACCGGGCAACGCAAGCGCAACAGCCCACAGCGCAAAGAGCAACAAGAGGCCCCCGCGCACACTTCGCCGTCCAACCAGCTCGCCGCTCCCCATCGCCGTTACTCCCGTGCCCAATTGGTGCTCGCTACCTATCTTTGCCACCCCCCCGCCACACAGCTATGAGATTCAGGGTTTTCCGAGCCTAGAGCCCGTGTTATTCGGAGCGCCGGAAGACGGCCCTACACTCGAACGGAGGGCAATCTACCAAGGAGGCGGCGGATGTCAACATCTTAGATATAAAATGTCCGCATTTTGCGGGAAACAATAAGCTCAAAGCGCTACACGGACTATCAATGACTTTGCACTATCCAGAAGATGTGAGCGAGCGAAAATTAGGCTTGTGACGACTGCCCCAAGGACGCGCGAAGTCCCGCACAAGGCATTCCCCGGCCTTCCGAGCGCCTCATAGCCCTACCCACCCGCAGCGACGCGTGGCGGGATCCTGGCGGAGAACACCCAATCTCCCGCAACGTTCGTGTGACCGATGGACGTTGCTCAGCCTCCGATCCCAAGGTCGATACCACGCGTGGATGCGACCTCGCGTCCGAGGCGCCGCTCGGCGCGGTCAATCGCATCGCGGGCTCGCTCCCAGTCACGCTGCTGGCCACCGGGCTGCTCGGGCAGGGGTCCGAGTGCGTCGGCCGGATCGGTGATGTCGTACTGGGCGCGGTAGCGCGCGGCGTGGCGCACGCCGTTCTCCCATGCTTCGCGCTGCACGGGCCGGTCGGGCCGCTCACCTAAGGTGGCCCTTGCCCACGGGCCGGGTGTTTGCAGTTCGCGCTCGGCGAGCTCGTTGCGGATCGCCGAGCGCTCCCGGGTGGCCTGGGTGATGGCGTGTTCGAGGCCTTCTCGTCCGGCACGAGCGTCGGCGGGATCGCCGAGCGCGCGCTCCAGACCGCCTCGCTGCGTGCGGACCGTGTCGAGCTCCCGCTCGTTGGCGCGCAGAGCAGTGGTGAGATTGGCGCGTTCGATCGCTTGGGAGTCGTGTTCACGGCCGAGGCGCCGGCGTGGCTCGGGTAGGCCGGCGAGGCGCTGGGCGAGTTGGTTGTGCTGGGTGGTGAGGGTGCGGGCGCGCGCGTCGAGGTCCTCGATCCTCTGCAGCTCGCGTGTCGGTAGCGCCGCGAGCTGCACGTGCAGCTGATCGACACGCTCGCGTAGCTCCCGCGGCTGTGTTGAGGTTGCCGTAGCCGGCGGCGTTGGCTCGGCGCGAGCGGCGGCGTGCTCCTGCAGTGGGGCTGCTGCGTGTGCGCGGGCGCTGGCGAGCTCGGGGTCGTCTGTGCGGCCGGCGCCGGGGAGCTGCTCGATAGCGAGGTCTTCGTCATCGCGCTCGACCATCCGCCGCGCGACCCAGTCGAGCAGCTCGTCCCGGGTTGCTATCGGGGTTTGGTCTATGGGCGCGAATTCGCTGCGCTCCCGCTCGAGGTCGTCGTCGTAGACGAGCAGGCGTGTGGCGTCTCTTGCACGGGATAGCGCGGTGTATGACCAGCCGGCGGTGAGGTCCCTTGGTGAGGCAACGACGATCGCGCTCTCGATTGTTCCTCCTTGCATCCCGTGGCCGGTTAGTGCGTAGGCGTGCTCCACGTGCTCGGCGACGTAGGCGGCGGGCAGCTCGCGCACGAGGCCGCCATCGGTGTCAATCACGACCCGGTCGGGGTCGAGGTGGCGCACGGTGCCTCTCATTCCGTTGTCCACGTCGAGCTGCCCGTCGTTGCGCCGGCAGATCACCCGGTCACCGACCGCGACCTCAACCGGGCCGTAAGAGTGCTCCTCGCCGAGCGCGCTGAGACCGCGCCGCAGCTCGCGCGCTCCTTGGTTCAACAGGTCGCGCATCTCGTTGTCCCTGGCGATCATCGCCGTCTGCGCAGGCCCCGCCGCAGCCGCCGCGTGCGCCCACTCGGTGATGGCCTGTTCGCATGCGCCGGCGGGGTCGTTGAACGTCTCGATCCGCGTGTTGCGCTCGGCCCAGTCGAGATAGCGCTGGGGCTGGCCGTCGTGCAGCGCACCGAGCGCCCTTCGCTCCGCGGGGTCGCGCTGGCGCATCACCTCCGTCAGCTTCTGCGCACCGAGGGTGCGGCCGACCGCACCGAGCCATCCGCCGGCCTGCACGGAGGCGAGCTGCCCCGGGTCGCCGATAGCGATCGTCTTCACACCCGCGCGCTCTGCTGCCTGTAGTAGTCGTGCGCTTGGCCGCGTCGCAGCCATCCCGGCCTCGTCGAGGATCAAGACGCTGTCCTCGGGTAGCTCCTCGCCGAGCTGCTCGATGTCGAGCAGGAGCCGGTCGAGTGTGCGGGTGTGGATGCCGGCCTCCTCGGTCAGCTCGCGTACCGCGCGGCCGGTCGGCGCGACGCCGAGCACGGTGTAGCCCGCGCTCTCATACACTTGGCGCAGCACCCCGGCGGTATAGGTCTTCCCTGTTCCCGCGAGCGCCTGGATTACGCTTACCCCATGCCCCGAGCCGGTCACGGCGTGCACCGCCGCCGCCTGCTCGGCAGTGAGGGAACGATCAGCCGCATTGATCGCACGGTCAGCCAGCGACGGATCGATGATGCCCACTTCTTCGTCGGCGCGGCCGACCGCGGCCGCGATCAGCTGCCGCTCGACCGCCACGAGCTCCGCGGTTGTCATCTCACCACCACGGGTCCGGATCACGTCCGGGCGCTCCGCGAACCGCGCGGCCTGGCCGCGCACCTCTTCGACCAGCGCGCCCGCACCCGCGGCGGCGGCGAACTCCTGCAGCACCGCGCGCTTGTCGAAGGTGTTGCTGCGCTCCGTCAAACCACTCGCGCCCGTCAATCGGGCGGCGAGTGCCTGCTCGTCCACGCCGTCACGCATGACGAGGCCGCTCGCCAGCCGCTCCCGGCCCGCCTGCAGAATCTCCACGATCCGGCGTGCGTCGAGGCCCTGCTCACCGGCGCGAGCCCTCACCTCCTCCCGCCACGTGTGCGTCTCCAGGCCGTACTGCTTGCGCTCCCTCGTGGCGAGCGCCGCGTGCTCAGCCGCACTCTTTGAGCCCAGGCCGATCCCACCCCGCTCGGCCTCGCGCTGCATCTCGTGACGGCGCCGCGAGAAGTGCTCCACCACCGGCCGCTCGAAGTCCGCGAGCTCTGCCGCACCGTTGTGGACCTCCCCCCACTCCAGGCCGAGGCGCTCGGTGACGAGCGCGCGCAGATGCGCCTGGTACAGGTACCCTGCGGTCTTCGCCGCTCGGTAAAGCTCCGCGCCATGCAGCGCCGTGAGCCGGCCGTCCGGGCCGCGTGCCATGTTCGCCGCGACGACGTGCGTGTGCAGCTGCGGGTCAAGCGCGCGGCTCATGCGGTGGCGGTAGGTCGCTGCGATCAGACCATCCCCGGGCTGGACGTGCTCGCCGGCGTGCCCGCGACGGACCATCACCGCCGTGCCCTCCAGGTACCCGAGCGCCGCCCTGACCGCCTCTTCGTGGCACCCCACCAGCTCACCCGAGACCGGCTCCGGCGCGATGGCGAACAGGATGCTGAGCGTCTTCGGCGCGGAGAACGTGAGGTCGTACGCCGCGACCTTCGTGTCACGCGCGCTGGAGCGCAGCCGTGCCGCTGGATCGTGTGGGTTGTGGCCTGCGATCAGCGCACCGAACTGCCCTGTGCCTATCCGGCCAGTGAGACCGAGGACCTGCGCGCCGACGCCGACCCATTCGCCGGGGGCCTCCCCGCGGCCGGTGTGCCGTGAGGCGAGCGCAGCGAAGCCGAGCGGCGGAGTGGCCTGGCGGCGGTGTCGAGAGCGCGGCTGGAGAGGCTGCTGCGGCGCTGGTGACTGGGCGATGCTCGCCGTCCCCGCGAGGCCGGGTGCGCATCCCGCCGGCGGGCAGTCATGATCTGCCGCGATGACCGATCACAACGCTGTGCTGTTCGACCTCGACGGCGTTCTCGTTGACTCGCGTGTGCCGTTCGCGCGGGGCGTCAACCATGCGCTTACGTCACACGGGCTGGCCGCGAGGCCGGAGCGTGAGCTGCACCGGTACCTCGGCCCTCCCCTTCACCGCACGTTTCGTGCGCTGGTCGGCGAGGAGTCGCTCGTTCAGCCGTGCGTCAACTCCTATCGCGCGCTCTACCGCGAGCTGGCCGCCGGTGAGACGACCGTGTTCCCCGGCATCCGCGAGATTCTCGACAAACTCGCAGCGCGCCCGCCGCTCGTCGTCGCCACCTCCAAGCCGCGTGCGCTGGCCGAGCCCTTGCTCGACGCGCTGGGCCTGCGTGGGTTCTTTGACGCGGTGATCGGCCCCGAGCTCGACAGCGAGAACGAGCACAAGGCCGTGACCGTCGGACGCGCGATGCGGGCGCTCCCGCCCGGCGCGCGGCCGGTCATGGTCGGCGATCGCAAGCACGACATCGCCGCCGCGCGCGAACACGACATTCGCGCCATCGGCGTTCTCTGGGGCATCGGCTCAGAAGCGGAGCTGCTCGCCGCCGGAGCCGACGCGCTCGCCCGCACTCCCGCCGAGCTTGCCACTCTGCTCGCCCCGTCGGGCTGAGACCACCATCGCAACACCTCCGGCACCGCCCCTCGCGGTCGCACACCAGCGCGACATACACGACAACTACGGCGCCACGAGCAGCTCTGGTCCCTCCGTGGCGGGGTCGGGGCGGTTGAGCACCGGGCTCGCGGGCCGCGCCGTCAGCCGCCCGGCCGGCAGCGGCTGACAGAGCGACAGGGCGTCCTGTGCATCGAGCGTCGGGTCAAGCCAGGCTCGCCGCACCTCCTCGTCGGCGAGGATCACCGGCATGCGGTCGTGGATCGCCGCCACCACCGGGTTGCTCGCCTCGCAGGTGAGCAATGTGACACTGTGGATCCACTCGCCGGCGACCTTCGCAGGCGTCCACAGCGCCGCGAACGCGAACGTCTCGCCCCCGTCCACCTGGAAGTAGAAGGGCTGGCGCGGCTCGCCACGGCGCTGGTGCTCCGGCGCCAGCCACTCGAAATAGCCGTCTGCGACCTGCAGCGCTCGCCGCGACGCCTTCGGGATCAACGTGCGGAATGGCGACCTCTGCGCAACCGTCTCCACGCGCGCGTTGATGAGCTTCGCGCCGCTTTTGAGGTCACATGCCCACGGTGGGATCAGGCCCTAGCGCAGCAGGCGTGCTTCGGGCTCGCCGTGCGGGGCCACGACCGCGAGGACCTGCTCCGTCGGCGCGATGTTGTAACGGCGCGTGCCCTCCGTCGTTTGGGTCGGGACGCGCAAACGGGCGTTGAGTTCTTCCACGCCCGCGGTGTTCGTATAGCGGCCGCACATTGTTCGAGGATAGGTGAGTGTCCACCTTGTGAGATGCCCAACTGAAGCTGCGAACCACTTGGCGCTGACTTCTTCTTGTGGGTGGCTCAGGCCGGCTCGGTGTACCAGTCACGTGGCACGAGACCACTTCCGTCACGCCAGTTGTTCACGCCTACTGCGTCGGTGAACCACGGCTCGTCAATCTCAGCATGATCCATCACGATCACCTGCAACTCGCCAGCTAGTTCGTTGACTGTGTCGCGTAGAAGCTCGAAGATTCGATGGACCTGGGCCTGGTCCTCGTCGCGCAGATCCGAGAGTTTGCGGTCGCTGTCGTCGCGCTTCTCCGAAGGAAAGAATGCCTGGGTCGGCTGATCGAGCAGGAGCATGCGCGGCACGGGGCGGCCGTGACGCACGAAGTGGCGATGCAAGGACAGAAGCGTCACAAGGTGATACCCGACCCAGTTCTTGCCACTGCCGATGTCCTCGTTGAGCCAGATTGGCCCGCGTGGGTCGCGGCCGACCACCGTAAGGGCTACAGGGTCGAGCCGGACCCCATCCGTCGCATAGCTGAGTTGTAGACGCTTGGCCATCGTGGTCATGTCTTCCCCTACATAGGCAAGCGCGTTCTCTGTGCGTGTCCGGGTCGCGTCTGCACTGAGCTGCTCCTCCAACGCTGCAACACGTAGCTCGGCCGCCTCCGCCGCGTCGCGGAGACCCTGGAGCTCTTTGGCATCGATGACGGGGTGCTCGTCGAGGAACCCAGCAATGCGCCCACGGACATACGCCTGCTGCTGCAAATGCCCGCGAGCCCGTCGCGCGAACTCGTTGCGCTGCACGATTAGGTGAAGCTCGCGGTCGGCCTCATCAAGGCGTCCTCGTAGTTCCTTAATGTTGATGTCGAGCTTGTCGATCACGTCCTGCAGTTCGGGCTCGGCGCTGATGGAGGCATCGGCCTGTGCTCGGGCACGGGTGAGTTCGGTCTGCAGTTCTTCGGCGGTGGGCTCCTCCGTGCCACTCTCACTGCCGCACAGCGGACATGCGTGTCCTTCCGCCGCGCCACCCGGCAAGAGGTCGAGAGTCAGCAGGCGGGCTCGATGCTCGACAGCCTCCAAGGCGAACTCGCGTGCGAGGCGTCGCCGGTCGGCCATCGCCCTACGGTCAGCGCGCAGCTCGCGCAGTTCGTTGGCCAGCGCACTTTTGCGATCCTGTAGCGCAGCAATGAGAGCAGGGTCGCCAGTCATGGTCACGCCGGCATCGTCGGGCGGCTGCTCGATAGCGAACGCTAGGATCGACCGGGCGTTCTCCGGCTGTATGTCAGCGGCGGGATCAACGAGTCCGTTCTCCCGTGCGTCCTGTAGAAGCAGCGTGACGCGCCCTGCGGCGACGCTCGCGAGACCTTCAGCGTCGGCAAGTTGTGCTCGGACGGAGCGGTGTTCCGACCGGCGCTTACCTAGGTCGCGACGCTGCTGGAGTGCGTCCTGGTCCACAGCGCCGAGGAAGTAGGGCAGCGTATCGCGGATGTGCTGCTCCTTGAAGTTGTTCTCCTGCCCAGCGAAGAGGTACTTCGGATCGGCAATCAGGCGCTGGCGTTGGAATACGTAGGGCACCGCGTGGCGCAAGGTCGCAACCACGGGGTCGCGAGTCGAGCCCTCCGGCGCTTCCTGAAGGTTCTCGCTGATTCCCAGCAACGCTCCCAGCTGTTCGGTGACGGTCTGAATGTTGGTCGTCTGGGCCACGTCTGCCGGCGCTGGAGCCCCTGGCTTCCCAACGAGGATCATCGCCCGGTCTGAACTCTTCTGAGACTCCGACGGACGCTCGCGCGCGACAAACACCGGGCGCCCTTCGATCGTCAGCCGTAGTCCATACCAACCGATTGCCTCGAGCTCGGGGCCGCGATAAACGCCGTGGCTGTGACCTAGGCAGTAGTCAACGATCTCCAACACAGCGGACTTGCCAGTATCGCTTACGCCAGTCACCACGTTAAGCGCACCCGGCGCGAACTCCAACTCGTGGATGCGCTCGCCGTCCCGGTGGTAGAGGACGATCGCCAGGACTTGCATCAGACGGAGAGCCCCCAAGCCGCCAGGACGGTGCCAGGATCGCCCGCACGCGCAAGCCACCGCCCGGTGAAGTGCGCGCGCTCACGACAGCGGATCACGTCGGTAGTCTGCACGTTAGGCCGCGCCTTGGTCAGCTGTCCAGCATTGAGTGCGCCGTGCGAAGCGAACGTCAGCGCGCCGTGACGCGCACCGAACCGAATAGCCTCGCGGGTCATGGGCACGAACTCGACTGCGAGTGGTGGGATGTGAACGCGCGCCTGCGGGCGCTGCTGCAACCAGGCATACAGTGAGGTTGCGATTGTAGGCAAGGCCTCCCTGGTCTCCTCGTGCGCCACGAGCGGGATAGCGAGGAACGCCAACGAAAAGGGCAACGGTGCCGCGCGCTCCTCGAGGTGACCCCGCGAAGCCTCGGCGATGAGGACAGCGAGGAAGGCGGGGTTGAGCAGCGTGCGATGCTCGATCGGTCGAAGGTGGAAGCGCTTCATGCAGCCGCCTCCTCGTTGAGCGCCCGATGGATCTCGCCCGCAGGGTCGGGGTGCCACGCCAAGCGCTCGTCCTCAGCAAGTTGGTGAAGCGACCCACGCTGGATAAAGCTATCGGTGGTGTTCGGGCGCAGCGGCTGGCGCACGTCGGTCTCCATCCTGTCCCACAGGTCATGCCCTGCTGCCGCACGAGCTATAGCGTCGGAGTCTTGGGACAGCGTTCGGAGCATACGATCGCAAGCGATGACCCATTGAGCTAGAAGGTCGTCCTCGTAGCGCTCGTACTCCATGGGACCAAGCAGACCGCGTCGGGCCCAGCGCGAACGGTGCGCGAAGGCACGCCGGTAATCGTCGATGGCGAGGCGACGTCGTACCGCACTGGCAGTGATCGCTAGGAGGCAGCGCACAAAACGAGCTTCAGCCGGATTGAGCGATGGCAGCTCGGCCTCAGAGAAGTCCTCAAGGCCAAGTATTGGGAGCGTGGTACTCGACAACGACCGGCGCGCATCGTCGATCGTCGCACGAAGATCGGCCGCGTGAATAGTCCCGCCGGACTTCAGTGCATCCACAACCTGGGGCCACCACCAACCCTCGACGACATCGGCCATGCTCGCTATGTAACGTCCCTCATGGGTCGGGGCAAGTAGCTGCTGGAGGCGCTCGTGCATATTGACAGCTGGGGGCGCACCATCGATCACGTGTACGTGGCGAAGCATCTCGTGTCGCTCGACCTCGCCCATCGCTAAGAAGGTCGCACGATCAGCGGCAGTTCCCTCGGCTCCGTCGGGGTCCTCAGCAACTGCAACGAGTGTTGCGAGCGCGTATTCGACATCCGGGCTCTCCTGAGCCAGAGCAGCAAGGCCTGTTCCTGCCCGCACGTGCTGCGTGCTGAGCAGGGTCATCACACGCGACTCCCCAGGTTCAAGACGCTCCCACTCGCCGGCCCAGATCGCCAGCGTTCTCCACAGCTTGGCGCTTGTATCGAGCATCTCGCGGTCACTGACTAAGCTGTGGTGGACCTGGATAACGGACCGTGCCGGGCCGGCATCAAAGTCGAAGGCGACGTCATCGAAGACCTCCAGGCTCACGGTGACATCAGCGTCCGCCAGGGCATGCGGAACTAGTTTGAGGAGCGCGACCTGGAACTGGTAGAGGTAACCGAGCGCCGAGCCCGCAGCGAGATGGGAAGAGTTAGCCATTGGCGAGGGGTCTCCTGTAGTGCCGTTCTCGATTGTGTGCTCCCACTTTGGCAAGTATAAGGGGCCAGGGCGATTTCTATCCTTGAACGATCGTCCCCCGGCTGCTCGCAGCCAAGCATGGGCGTTCGCGTCCACCAGGACCTCGCGCGGATTGGGTCGTGTGGGCGGGCTCATCGCGTCGGTCTGCTCTGCGCGATAACTTGGTGGGTATGCCGGCGCGCAGCAGGACGAGGGGGCACCTGAACGGCCAGATCGCGTCGCTTCGAGCGACAGAGCTCTTGCTCGAGGCTGGCTGCGCGACGAACGAACTGACCGGCAATGACTACGGCTTCGACATCCACGTCCTCCTGCCTGCGAAGCATCCCGCAACAGCACGTAAATGGTCTATGAGTTCGGACTCGGTGTTGGTACAGGTAAAGGGCGGCAAGAGCTTCAACACTGGCGTGAGCCTATCGCGCGAGATGTGGCGCTTCTATCTGCGTTCACCGGTCCCGATTTATCTCGCGGTCGTACCGAGCAAAGGTGATCCTTGGATCGAGCTAGTGGATCGCCTGGCTTGGGACCTAGAAGTTACGGAGCCGTTTGAAGGGTCGGGCGGAGCTAAGATTATGCTGCGGCGCCGACCAGAGGAAGACTGTCGCTGGGATCCTCAGCTATTCGTCGAGGACGCCATCTTGCACGCCACGTTAGGTTCTCGCAAGCGGAGAAGCCAGGTTCTTGAGTGGGCTCGGTGGCGCGAAGGAGCAGATGCCGAGCTCGACTTCTTAGTGACGCTCGCCGAGCTGGCCGTGAGCGAGACCGGCGACTACACCCAAATCGACGATCGGGTAGCCGGCTATCTGGACTCTCTGCCAGGACTGGTCGCCCACCTACAGGGCGAAGGCGTGCTCGGATCCGGGTACAATGGTGCCCCAGACCTAGCGTCGCTGGAACT
This sequence comes from uncultured Solirubrobacterales bacterium, assembly GCA_963844585.1. GTDB lineage: Bacteria > Actinomycetota > Thermoleophilia > Solirubrobacterales > Solirubrobacteraceae > Palsa-744. Next base: position 98,212 of record CAWJOV010000006.1, read on the forward strand.
AGCGCAGCAAATCGTCGACGGCCCATTTCTGAATGGAGCCGGTGAACTTGCGACCCAGGCGGAAGCTCTCGGTCGGCTACTTGGCGAATACGCTGGCTCAATCGACACGCGCGACCTCGTGATGCTCGCCAACCGCGAACACTATTTCACCAGCGAACACTGGGAAAATCGCCAAGGCAAGGAGTAACTCCTGTGGCAACGCTTTCGCCCAGGACACCGACCTCTACGCGACGTCATTCAGGCTTCCGTTGGCGCGTCCTGCTCGTCTATGCACCCTCGGAACTCGTGCGCGTTCCCCTCGCCCGCCACGCGATTCCCAGATAGCTCAGAGCGAGGATCAGGTAGGCCATACCTGGCAGCCAACGCACGAGCAGCGCATGGTGGACTGGATGGACAAAGACGAGGTAGCCCACGGCGACCGTGAAGTGCATCGCGCCCCACACCGAGTGCTGCGCCGCCTTCGATGCAGCCTTCGACGGATCACCCTTGATACGGCGCACGAGGTGGGTCCCAGCTCCCGCGTGCGGGCGTTGACGCCGCACACCGAACGCCTCAGATCCATCTGGCTCGGGTCCCATTTGCGTCAACTGCGGCATCCTACTCCTCGGACCCACCAGCAGCAGAGTTCAACGGGGTCACGGCCGCCGGCCCGTGTTTGCTCCTGGCGGGCAAGTAGGTCGAAGTAGAGGAGCGCGGTCGCCAGCGCGATGAACGAGGCGATGACCGTGTTCACCGCGATTCCGAGCGCGACGTTGCCGGCACTCGTGCTGGCCCCGGGATCGAGCGCCCGCACACCGACTGCCACTCCCACACCCAGTATCCCGAAGACGATGAGCAGGCCGAAGATGTGCGATCCGTGATCGCGTGTCAATCGCCAGCTGCTTCGCAGCGCCTCTCGTACCCCGTCGCGCTCGATGGTCGCCGCCTGCGGGACCACGGACAGGCGAATCCAGAGCACGATGCCAGGGACCACAAGGGCAAAGAGGCCGATCTCCACGCCGACGCCGGCGATGAGCGCGGCCACCCCGACGACGGGAAGCACCCGCAAGCCTTTGGATGCCACAGCGCCCAATCGGGGGCGTTGCGCGTCACCAATCGCGACCACGGCGTGCACGTGCATCGCCGAGATCGACGGGCTGATGAGCAGCAGATCGAGCAGGCCGAGCGATTCCCGCTCCAGGAAACCGACATGACGGGCATCGCCGAGCGGGCCAATGCCGGTCACCGCCAACTTGGCCAGATCCCATGGCGCCATCACGACGAAGGCCAGGAACAAAAACAGCCACGGGTAGTCCCCGTACAGGCTCAGCGTGGAGCGCACGATCTCCCTTGCCGAGCGGCTACGGGTCAGGTCGATGCACGTCACTTGGCGTCCCCCACCTCCTGCACGGGTCAAACTCAAGGGGCCGCGACCGGTGGTGTTTCGAGTGCCGCATACACCTTGTCCACCGCCGCCAAGAACCGCTTCAGGGCGGGGCCCGCGAGCTTGCCTTCGTGACGCCGAAGCCTTCGCGCCAGCAGCCGGTCGGCGTGGTCCTCGTATCGCTGAGGCGGCGGGCAACAATCTTGCTCACGTTGAGCGTGAATTCTTCATGTGGCTCAGATTCGATCTTGGTGATCGAGGTGATGGCCTCCACCCGACGCAGAAAATGCTTCGTGGCCGACGAGACGGTGGTGTAATCGCTTGCGACCCACGATCTGAGATCGGCGCACAGGTGCGGAGGCGCTATCGCGGATTGCTCGGCCTGTTCGAGGGCATAGGAGTGCACCAACCGCGTGAGTCCCGCGTTGCTCCACCGTAGACGCCTTGCCCTACGCGCAAACCGCGCAAGGGCGGGATGCACGACGTGTTCGGCCCTACCAAAGATGGCGAAGACGAACTCCTCCGTGATTTCCGCGGTGGATCGATTGGCCTTCCCTTCCCTACGGCGCAAGGGCGCATCCACCAGAACACCTGGGCATTCCGCCTCGACACGTGCCGCGAGACTTTCCACCGCCTTCGTCATCAGCGGCGCGGCCGTGGTCAGCGCGTGCGCCTTGGTGACCTCCGCCTCCAGGTACGCATGTGTTGCGGCAGCGTCGTGCGGCTTCGGCAGTGTTTGCGCCGTAGTTGCCGTGAGGCCGAAGGCGATCACGAATGCGCACAACCTGCGGAGGGACCCCATACGTCCGCGCAAGTCTGGCAGATCGTCTCCCGTTGCGGCATCCGCCGAGGCGCCGGGACGATCCGTGCTCTGCGCATCGTAGATGCTTGGTGATCCTATAGGCTTGCGGCACGTGTTGGGAAAGTCGCGATATTCAGACCTGTCGCTGCGCGTATCGACCTTGGTCTCCTGCGGACCTGGTCACCGATGGGCAGGCACATGACCGTCACGCAAAGACACTGCCTCGCGGCCTTCATGGCAGTGTTCGTAGTATTCGGCTGCTCAAGCGCGCTCGCCGCGAGCAAGTCGGCGCCGGTGTCAGTCAAAGTGCCACCCCACCCGAACATCACCAGCGGCGTCACGATCAGCTTCACGCCTCGTGAACCATTGCCAAACGGCGGCTACTACTACGCCGTCGTCGTGCTCACCAAGCACTACGCCAAGCGCCTCTCCTCGAAGCGATGCGCGCAGGCGAGCGACATGGAATACACCGAATATGGCTACCCCGGACCCGGCAAGCCCGTGAGCCTCTCGCTCAGCCCCGAAAAGACTGGGTCCGCGTCGGGAGCGAGCACGGCGCTCGACTGGTGTCCAGGCGCCGCATACAGAGGAGCGGTGTACGCCGTCCCGCACGGCAAGCCCTGCCATCCCTCCGAACCCTGCTACGGCCACAGCACCACACCAGAATGCTATGCGGGAGAACCGTTTTGCTTCAACGGCCAACAAGTGCACGGCAAGATCCGCAGACGCAAGCACGCACAGGCCGGCGAACTCCCCGAACCGCAGGACAGCAGTACTCGCATCGTCGCCTACTTCCGCGTTCGGTTCGCCAAGAGGTAAAGCCGGATGGAGCGCGGCCCTGAAGTTTGGAAAACGACGGACGACGAGTCACGCCAACTGCTGAAGACTCGTGTCCGGCAGGTGGATCCAGCCCTCGCGCGAGATTCGTAGTCGCAACGTCTCGTCGGCGGCCGGGGGCACGACGGTACGACCGATGTGGCCTGCGTGCGCCACCAGTGACGCGAGCAAGGCGTCGAGTGCATCGTCGCTGTCAACGCATGCTTCCGTGGCTGCGGACAGATCGAGCCAGGAGGCGCGACGCGCGAGCTCGGCGACCAGGGCATCGCGCGCCTGACGCTGTCGCTGCTTGGCGGCCGCGTTGCCGCTCGTCTTATACCCCTTCCGGTTAAGGCCCCAGCGCGTCAGCGCGGCGCCCGGATAGACCTCGAAGACGCCGTCCCTCCCTGTCCGGTCCACGGGTCGCTCACTCGTGCGCAACAGGTCCAGTAGGCGAGCGCAACGCCAAGCCGCTACCGCGATGCGGTCGGAGGACACGCTGAGCGGCGGGAGCCCGGTCGCCTCGCGCACCATCCGGTCGGTGACGCGATATCTCAGCTCATCCTTGCTGACCTCCGGCCAGCGCTCGCCACGCGCCCATGACGTGAGCGCCTGTACCGCATGGTCAGGCCAGCCGAACGGGGCATCAATGCCGACCGCCTGGGCCGGGGTACATAGCCTCACGAGCCAATCGAGATCTTCGCCCTCTGGTCCAATGATCGGTGCTCGCGCCGTCGCCCGGCCTGGACGCCATTCGATCACGCACGCCGCGGTGTTCTTGTTCTGCGCCGCGAGGTCGATACCAACCGAGAGGTTCGCGTTGCCCGGTTCCGAGGGAAGATCGATGTCGGCCTCCTATTGGCGCGCGGATGGCACCCACGAAGTCGCTTCAACGCTCTTTCTCGTAGGCAGCTCGATTACCCGGGTCACGCCGCCGGCACGGTTGAGCCATTCGATCTTCGTCGGATCGGTCTGTAGGAGCGCCCTGTTGTACCGCGACGGATTGCCGGTCACAACATGCTCTTGAAGTTGACGGAGCCCGGCTGCCATACGCGGCGGGCAGGATGGCGGCGTGAAGGCAAATGCGTTTTCGTTGACGGACACCACGATCGGAGCGCGTCCGCGGTAGGTGACCCGCACTGCGGCCACTCCGTCGGGCACGAGTTCTACCAGTGGCTCACGCAGGAAGTCGCTCGCACTGAATACATTCTCGCTTTGTCCGATCGCGGCGAACGGCTCGCACCCAAGCGACACACCCGTTCTTTCGGGAACCTCGATGAAGCAGTAGAGAACGTCCACAGCACGCCTGCGCTGCTGGGCTCGCAGCACCGCTCGATCGACGTGCAACGGGAGATATGCCTCCTGCGGCTCGTTGACCTGCGCGAATGCTGGAACGACGAAGTAGCGACGGCCCGCGGGCCCTGGCAACCGGCGCACATGCGCCGGGTAGTAGGAGGCAAGCTCGTAGTTGTTGTACAGCTCACTCGCCAGCAAGCCCTTCGGTGCCGCATTGCCGGGCAACGTCGCCCTGCGAAAGACCGCGAAGCTCGACCGGGCACCGGCCGGCAAACGAGCCCCAAGCGGCTTGGGCCACGCCCGAGGAGCGAACAACTCCCGGGCACAGGAGTCCGACACGTGGTGAGCGACGACATCGGATTGGTTCCCCGCAATACTCAGGGTGTGGGTGTCCGACGAGCAGCCATTGAGAAGCGTGAGCGCGAGAACGGCGACGAGCACCCACCCTCTCGTGCGAGCTGCTACGTGGGCACAGCTACAAGTAAGCCTCATGGGTATTCCACGCCGGGTGAGAAGGCAATCGGCTCGGCCCGGCGCAACTCGAAGTACAACGCGGTGGCCACCAGCACGGGGATTGGCGCCAGCACCGTCGCGAGGAGCAGCCTGAGGACGATGGCGGTCCCGCCGCCTGTGGTGTGAGCGATCCGGTCGATGACGCTGACGATCACGGTCGACGCGAGTGTCAGCATGAGGATCAGTGTGAGCACCCGCCAACCATTGCCCCTTACCAGGGCGCGGCTGCGCCCAAGCGCACGCAAACCGCCAGGGCGCTCCAGCACGGCGACTGCCACAACCACCGACCATACCGTGAGCAGGAACAGCTCCGGGACGAGCACCAGGACCGGAACGAGCAGCACCCCGAAAAGCACCGCCGCCACACCAACACCTGATCCGAACAGAATCCCGAGGATCACTACGAGGACAATCGTTGACCCAATCGACGTCACCAACGTGATCGCCACGCCCGCCACGAACCCAGCCAGCAGCAGCCCACCGAGAGTGGACCATGCCCCGCGCAACAGCTCGCCCGTGTTGCGGCGAGTCCCGCCGTCCCATACGTCGGCCGCCACCAGCACGACGATGCACACGAACAGTCCGACCGCGAGGAGATCGACCACGACCGGCGCGATCGCCAACACAGGCGATGGTTCCGATAGCGCCTGGTCGAGCGCGATAACACCCGCAACCAGAAACGCGGTAGTCAGCAGCAGCGGCGCTTGGGTGAGATAGATGCCGAACGTGCGACGCAACACCGCTCCAACGCTGAGAGATCGGCTCATCGAAAGCACGCACAGGGTCGGCGGGCACCAGCAAGGAGTGATAAGAGGGGCGTACTCAACGGCGGCATCCTACCCTTCGGACCCATCCGTAGCGAACGCTTCGCCGGCTGCTATAGCGTCCCACCGATGGAGAACCCGAAGCCCGGCGATCTCGCCCGCGCACTGGTCGGGCTGCACGAGTGGGCGCAGGAGTTCAGCGCCGAGCAGTCAGCAATGGGCTGGAGGGGCGTCTGCGTACGCATCTGGCGGGGAGGTCGCGGGGCTGCTGGTCGTCTCGGCGCTCGAGGGGTTTCAGCGCGCCAACTTCGTCCGTGCGGAGAACTCCGCGGCGCATCGGCGCAGGCTTGCGACACAATCGCTTATCCGTGGGCGAAGCGGGCCTCTCACCAGCCTTGGCCGACGCACCTGCCTACACCGTGAGACCCTCTCGCACGAGACCGGCGACCTCCGTGCGCTCCTTAGCTTGGGCGCCGAGCACGGCAGGCCGCTGGGCTACTTCTTGCTGCGGGGTTGCGAAAGCTTTGTCTTCCAGCTCCCGTCGATAAGGCCGTTCGCGTCCGAGACGATGCCGAGGGCAATGAGGGGAGCGAGAGCGGGCAGCTCGGCTGGCACGCTTCCTGTGTTGGCCGCCAGCAGAAAGCGGTCATCGTGAGCGTGGAGAATGTCCAGCAAGCCGTGCGAGCTGTTGCGTACCGCCCGCATCAGTGTTGCGACCAAGGTTTCCGCGTCGATCGCGTTCAGGTTGTTCGCCGTGCTTTTCGCGATCGTGGCGCCGCCCTTTGGTCTCTGACGGAACCCGGCGGTATTGTCGTACACCTGCTCGTACAGCCGGTCGAACAGGCGCTCGGCCTCATCACCCAGACGCGCTCCAAGATCGCCAGGTAGCGACGAGAACGCTTCGCGGAGCCGACGAACAGTTTGTGTCCGGCGCAGAAGAGCCTCAAAACCCTTGCCACTGTCCTGGCGTTCGTACCCGAGTAGGCTCTCAGTCTTATCGAGCAAATCAAAAGCGATTTGCACACGCTGAACGTCGCTCGCCTGGGGCTCTGCCAAGAGAGAAAGTGCATCGCCAAGTAGCCGCTCCACAGTGATCATCCACGCCATTTGGGCTGGTGCGTCGTGGTAGCCGTCCCCGTCCGTGAAGCGAGTTGGATCGGTCGCGTGACTGTAAAGACGGTTCATACACTCCACCCACCATGCGAGGAGCTGCGGCCCGTCGCTTGCGTCAAGGGCGGCGAGCGAAGGGAGCGGTCCGAGCCCCGCAGGATCGTTGAGAACGCCGGGCCTATACATCGAAGCGAATGAGATGGGGGTTGGGCGCCGCAACTCGGCGCCCTCCCCGAAGCAGAACACAAGGATGTTTGGCATCGCGGGCATCAACATCCCGAGAACGGCCGGTGAGAGCGCCAAGAGCGGAACGGTCATTGCGCCAGCGAAGTCCACACCCCTTCCCATCCCAAGCTCGGCAGCACCGCTCAACTGCTCCATATCCGGTCCAATAGGAATGTCCGGGGTCAGCTGGAAGGCGAGCTGGGCACGTCCAAACGCAAGACGCGCGAGAAGTACTGGGCTTACAGTGACCTGCCAAAGTGACCCTCCCGGGAACTGGCCGAAGAGGGCAGGCAGGTTCGCTTTCAGGAGCTCGGGCAGTTCTCCTGTTTGAGCCGCCCCCATCGCCACGAGATTGAACGCGACCATGTCCGCCGCAATACCTGGGTTTTCCTCCTGCACCTTGTTTCCGAGAGCAATCATCCGCACGCGGAACCCGGCCGGGTCCGCCGCCGTAGCTCGCGGCGGGTTCTCGCGCAGTGGCCGCCAAGTCTCAGGATCGTCAAGATCTGATCCTGCGTCGCACACTCGGTGCAGCTCGAAATGCTGTGCCGTCTTGCCAGCGCCCTCAGCCGGGGCGACGGTGACAATCCCAGCGCCGAGGTCGGCGACCGAGAAATGCGACAACCCCCCGAGCGACGCTGCGTATCCCGGCGCAAGCGCGGGATCCGGCATACGAACAAATGCTACATCGTCCGACATTCGGGCAGAGCTTATCGCGGGGTCGAGCGGGCGTGCAGGCTTCTCCCCCGTTGACAAAGCGCAAACTCGGGTAAACGCTCGGCACACTGCCGCAGGGGATGAGCACGGGCATTGGTGCGCGCCAGCAGGGACACCTCCGCATCGCGCCGTATAAGCAGGCGTGAGCCGCCTCACCCGAAGGGCTCCGGCCCGTCAGCCGGATGTCGTGCGCTCAAGGGCGCGCTGGCGGGCGGGTCGCTGCGTGAGCCGCTCCAGGTAGTCCCTCAGGTTCGCCGGGAGCTCATCCGCAAAGCCGATGCGCTCCGTGAAAGCCAGCGTACTCCCGACAAGTACGTCAGCCACCGTGAAGCGCTCGCCGACAAGATAATCGCTGCCATCCAAGGCGCTGGACACCGCGCGCGCAGCCTCGTCAAAGCGCTGTCGCGCGGCGGCGGAACGGTCGGGGTCGCGCTGAGCATGGACGGCGGACTCGATCAGCGGCGGCTCCAGCTCAGCTGGGGCGAAGATCGTCCACTGGTAAAGCAGCGCTCGCTCGTGGGTCCCCGGCGCGGGCGCAAGGCCGGCCTCGGGATGCAGGTCTGCGAGGTGCAGGCAGATCGCCGCCGATTCGAATACGAACCCTACGTCGTCCTCGAGCACGGGCACGCGGCCCAGAGGATGGCGGGCGCGATGCTCCTCCCCCTTGCTCTCCTCGCGCGTCATCACCGTGACCTCATACGGCTCGCCGAGCTCCTCAAGCATCCATGCGACGCGGACCGGCCGGCCCGCGTGCTCCCGGTGGTAGAGGCGCGTCATGGACGGCACGATAGTGGCTGGCCCCAGAGCTCGCCCGCCGGTTGCAGGACTCAGGTTTGGCGCTGGCCGCGTACTTGCTGGTTAACCACGCCGGCGGTGATCGGTGCTCCGTGCTGGACGACGCTTGGGACGGTCTGCATCTTGGTCGGCGGGAGTGTTGCTCGTGGGCTCGATCCACGACTGCTCCTTTACTCCACGCGAGAGGTTGCCCAAGGACGCCCGCGCGGGGACACCCAAAGCGCCCGGTCATCGCCCAGTGCGGCGATACCGATCCCGACCGCCAGGCAGTTGCGGCGACGAGCAGGTAGCCGCCGCCGCGGTGCGGGTTCACGAACAGGTACGGGTACCAATCAACGATCGCCCCGCGCGCCAGCCGACTAAGCTCTGCGCGATGGCATCCATCGACACAAATGCGTCCGATCGCGCACTTGCATCGCTCGCGATCATCAAGGTCAACTTCGACGAGCATCAGAGCTTCGTCGAGAACTTTGCTCCGTTCGTCAGACATTGCCTGTTCCATGCTCAGACAGACGTCGTTTCAACTCCGGAAATCAAGGATGGCATCGCCGGGGATTTTGGGTTGGATCTTCCGCACGCCATTGTCAAAACGCTTCTCAAGCACGAGGAGCGACGCGGCACAGTAAAACTGGCCCACGGCATCTACCAGATCAACCGCGAGGCGCTCGCGGATGCGGATCTTTCGCCGCGTCGCGCGGAGGCTCTCCGCCAACTGAGAGCACTGGTGGACGCCGTGTCGGCGTTTGCCCGTTCGGAGTTCGATCGCGAGTGGGACAAGGATTACGCGACGGCCCTCCTGATGACTTACTTGGAGGATTACTCAACCGACGTCCTCGCGGCGATGGTGGCAGGCCGAAAACTCTCAAGCGAGTATGACGACGTCACAGGCGACGGCTACATCGTCCATCGATTCGCGCTCCATGCGGTCGATGCGGAACCCGAGGCGTTCTCGTTGCTTGAGATCGCAGTGAAGGGCAAGATGCTTGCCGACGCTGCGTACCTTGGCAATGGATTCGACCAGACGCCACACGAGTTGGGCGGCTTCGAGGTCTATCTTGATGGGCCGATCTTGCTCTGGGTGCTTGGCTACAGTGGTGACGAGGTCGCAGCGCCATTTCGGGAGATGGTAGACTTGCTGAAGTCGCAAGGTGCGATACTTCGCTGCTTCACCGACGGTGTCGGAGAGGCCCAGCAAATCCTCAGTGCCGCTGCCGAACGTGTCTCGACTGGGTCCGTGACCAGCTGGTTTTACGGAAACGTCGTTGCGTATCTCCTTCGCAGCGGAAGGACGCGCAGCGACATCGAGTTGATGTCAACGCGACTAGAACGGGACTTGCTCCACCTGGGGATTCAACCCGTCGAGCGTCCGCCAGCGAGCACGCGGCTGACTACCGACGAGGGCCGATTTGAAACCATCTTGAAGTCCAAAATCGGCTACGACAGAAACCCACGCGCTCTCTCAATTGATCTGGATGCTGTGACCGCGATCCACCGTCTTCGGCGAGGAAGGGACCCGCAGGCGCTGGAGCGGACAAGCGCCGTGTTTGTCACAGGCAATTCAGGATTGGTACGAGCCAGTGCAGAGTTCTTTCACCAGAGGGCCTCGTCGCTTACTGCGATTCCAAACTGCGTTCACGCCGCTGCGTTTACGACTCTCATGTGGCTACGTCGCCCGCTCGACGCGCCCGACCTCCCTAAGCAGCTCATTCTCGCTGATGCATTTGTGGCGATGAACCCAGGCGCCCGCTTGTGGAAGGCATACAACGCCGAGATCGACAAACTGCGTTCAACCGGTGAGATTTCGGAAGAGGATGCTCACTTCCTCATGCTTGCGCAAGAGTCGCGCAGCGCGCTCATGGACCTGACGCTCGGTGACGACGAGGCGTACACCGAGGGCACTGCGATGGAGGTGTTGAGACGCGCCGAGGAGATGAAGACTGCAGATCTCCGCGCAGAGGTCGAGCGTGAGCGATCAAGGCGTAAAGAGGCGGAGGCAGTGCTATCGCAGAGGTCCGAAGCGAACCAGCGATTTGCCCGGGGGATCGGACGCTTGACGTACCGCGTGACGTTCGTCTGCCTGCTCATCCCGGCAGTCGCGCTGATCGTGTTCGGCGCATTCGGGACGTTTGGCTTGTCGGGCGTTGCGCGCTTCGCGGTCCTAGCCATCGGCGTCGGACTCGGAATTGCTGGCGCGGTCGGAGGAGCATCGATCAACTCGGTGGCAACACGAGTCGGGTCTTATGCTGAGGCAGTCGCGCTGGACGCTCTTAAATGGCTGTTCGGTGAACGCCAAGCTAGCAGCTAGCGGCCGCACGCCGATGGCCGAGAGCACCGTCTACACCGCCGAGGCCCCAGGCGCAGCAAGCTGTCCGCCGAGGCGCATGACCCGAGGCATCCTGCGCGAGGAGGTGACACCGCGATGGTCTGATAACGACGAGCCCGTTCCTGGTCGCGTGGGGCGGGCTCCGCCCGTTGCTCCCACTGGGGGTGTTTCACACCTCCGCGCGCCGGCCTCAATCGGCGGACCTCAGCGCCGAAGGTGCACGCCCGACGCACGCCTGGTTCCGAGCCAAGCGAGCGTATGGGACCCTGCCCACACGCGCTATTGCAACGGACGAAGACGAAGTCTGAGCCACGGTCAGAGGTCAGCTTCCGCTTCGCCCGGCTCGAGCGGGGTGTGCCGGCCTCGTTCAGGCACTCGCATCCGGTGAGTCCGGCAGGGCGGAGTCAGTCGGGCTGCCACGAAGGTAGCCGCCTTGCCGCTCAATGCACCGCGTGTATCGTGCGCGAGAACGACCGAATCCAGTCGGCGGCGGGTGACGGGAACCTGGTGATTCCGGTCCTCGTTCTGTGGACACTGCCGCAACTACGCTCGACGCAGAGTGTTCACTCATCGGAACTCGGTGGCTGCCTTTTCACACCGATCAAGGAACATGTTGGCAAGAAACACAGTGAACGTACAGAGGCTCTTGGTGGCGTGCACGGTTGCGGCTGCGATCGCGATGACTGCCTGTTCGACGGCCTTGATCTTTGCTACGCCGACTGCCCTCGCGCGTTCATCGCGCGGGTTGACCACTAACCTGAGACTCAGCAGCGTGGTTTCGCTGGGACCTGGCCCCGTTCTCGACTCGACCATCTCGGGGACTGGCGCTTCCGGGCCATCATGGTCTTCCACGTTCGCGAGTATCGCCGTCAATGCCAGCGGCACGGCCGTCGCTGCTTGGCCTGGTCCCAGCGGCGGGATTGACACCGCGCTAGGCAGGGTTGCGAACAACAAGTGGCAACGGCCGACAGCGGTCATTGGCGAAGGCCAGGTGAGCGGCGTGCGTGCCGCAATCGATCCTCGTGGCGATGCGCTCGTCGACTGGGAACTCGGTCCGCAGCCGGGGATCGCCGCGGTTGCCTTCCGGCCGTCAGCGGCCAGCGCGTGGGGCACACCGTTCGGGCTGGCAGAAGTGCGATACGCCGACTTTTGGCCGCCGGCGATCGCGCTCGACAAACGGGGCGACGGCATCGCGCTATGGGCTCGTGGCGGCCCCGATGCCCAGGACGCAAGGGTCGAAGCCGACACGCTGCCCGCGGGCGCACAGGCGTGGCAGGCCCCGGTCAAGCTGATGACGAATTCATCCTCGGCCGAAGTGCCGGGGGAACCGACAGTGGCGGTGGGTCCCCGCAACGAGGCGGTAGTCGCCTGGAGGATGCGGAATGAGGCGGATCAGTCCTCGGTTGCTTTGGATGCGGCGGTAGCCTCGATGCCACGGGGGAGGTGGCGTCGGACGGCGAGCATCGTCCGGCTCAATGAGCGCGAGCGAGCCGATGGTGTCCAGCTTGGAGCACCCCGCATAGCTGTCAACGCGCGCGGCGAAGCGATCGTCATCTGGGAAGGGTCGTCAGGCCGGGGCAGTCCTGGCGGCCTGCAGGCCGTGGTCGGGTGGCCGAACCGCGGGCGATGACAACAGTGGACCACGATTGCCACTGCGACCGCGGCGACGCCAGCCCCAAACTCGCCGTGCTCGCCGCGGAACCCCAGTTTGGTCGCCTTCGACGGGCGCGGCGACGCGGTCGCATTGTGGTCGCAGCAGTGCGTAGCCCCTGTTGCCGTCGAGTGGTCTGCAGCCAGTCGACGGTGGCGGCACCCCGTCGATCTATCGAAGCTCACCGGCAACAATCCGGACGCCCTCGACGCTACATTGACGCCGCAGGGAAAGGTCGCAGCCGTTTGGATCGAAGCGAATTCAAGCGAAGCCATAGCGGGTGGACCCCCCGCCTACCAAGCCACCCTGAGGACGAAGGTAAAGGCCGGTGTTCTCAGCGTCGTTAGATGACGGGCGCCGCGCAAACAATCGTCATCAACCCATGCGCGTCGGTGCTTGCTCATCGTCCCACCGAACGTGTCGCAACGCCCTGAGACGCTTCGACCGTCACGATGGGTGAGAGCGCCGGCCATCAAGCGCCGCGTAGGGCTGTCAAGCTCCGCAGCGTGGGTGTACTGCCCGACTACTCCCGCCAAGCCGAGCGCTATGACGAGACGTGCTCCGCGAGCCCGTCGGTTCTGCGGGCGCTGCGCGAGGCCCTCACAGGCGCGCCCGGCCGGCAGTTCGCCGACATCGGTGGCGGGACGGGTAACTACGCCCTCGCCCTCAGGCGGGAGGGATGGGAGCCTGTCGTGGTGGACCGCTCGGCCGCAATGCTCGCGTGGGCCACCGCCAAGGGGCTCGAGACCGTCGAGGCAGACGCACAGCGACTGCCGTTCGAGGACGAGACGTTTCGACGCCGCCACAATGATCTCGATGCTGCACCACGTCGAGGACCGCAGCGCCGCACTGGCCGAGGCGCGTCGCATCCTCAGACCACGAGGACTCCTGGTGCTCGTGGGTTACACCGGTGAGGATGCCGCCACCCTCTGGATTCTCGACTATTTCCCGATCAGCCGGCGCTGGATTGAGGCGACTCACCCGCCGCGCGCGGCGATACTCGAGGAGCTATCCGGCGCGCGGCTCTTCGCTTTCGAGTTCGAGGACATGCAGGACGCATCGCTGGCCGCTCTCTCTGCCAACCCCGATCGCGTGCTGGAGGCCGCAGAGAAGGGCGAGACGAGCTATTTCGAGCAGATGTCGCGCGACCATCCCGAGGAGCTGCGAGCGGGGGTTGCGCGGCTCCGAGCGGACGCCGCGGCCGGCCGGGCCCCGAAGCGTGCCGGGACGGCGACGGTGTGCAGCTGGACCAAGCGCTAGTCCCGGCGCCTCGTGTTGCCCATTCCGTTGCCCACCTGGCCCGGCGCCGGCCATCACCGGCCCGGCCCTACGTATCTTTGCACGCGATTCAAGCGATGCCCGGGGTGGCAGTCGAACCCACAGACCCTTTCGAGGCGCCGATTTTAAGTTGGCGCTTAAGCCGGTGCGACGCCCGTTACCCCAGGCGTCGCACTCGTTCGAGCAGCACCGCGTTGCCCATCCGGCAGCCAACATCACAACGTGTTGCTCCCACCCAGGTGCGCGTAAGCACGGTGTCCGACCGCATATGCGTCGCCGTCGGGCTCGATCATCACACCCCGCCCCCGCGCTCGATTTCCTCGACGCGCAGTGTCGTCTTCCGTCAGCTACGCGAAGACCGCGGAGAGTCCCAGGAAGTCGTCGCCTTCCACGCGGGGATCACGGCCGGCACCCTTGCCCGCCTGGAGCTTGGCCAGAGCGATCTGTCTTGGGGCACGATCCGCGCCGTCGCCGCAGCGCTCAGCGTGAGCCTCCGCGACCTCGCCACCGCGGTCGAAGCGCAGACGCGGCTCCTGAGGCGGGCGAGGCGCACGACCGCGTCAAGCGCGCTCGCCCCATCGGAGAGTGTTGCCCCAAGACGACTTTTGGAACGGTGGCCCTCTTTCAAGCCTTCCGCAGGGCAGGTTGCCCCGAGGGTTGCCCCAAAGCCTGCATAACGGCCACCGCCCCACCCAAGCCGGAGGCTTTTTGGCTTGAATAGGGCGGTACGGGCAATGGGCCCGGCAGGACTCGAACCTGCGACCTAGCGATTATGAGTCGCCAGCTCTAACCAGCTGAGCTACGGGCCCGCCCCGCGCGGGCGCCCGCGCGGTTGGGCAGACGCTACCAGCGATCTCAACGACCGCAGATCGTCGCGCGCGGTGGCCGCAACGCGGCATAGCCCCCCGACTGGTTGTATTCCATCCATCGACAACCACGAGGGAAGGCGCGCAGAGATGGCTGAGCGAGCGGCGATCGTCACAGGGGCTTCGAGCGGGATCGGGCTGGCGATCGCGCGGGTGCTGGGTGAGGAGAGGTACGGGGTCACGATGGCGGCGCGCCGCCCGGAGAAGCTCGAGGGCGCAGTGGCGGAGCTGGCCGGAGCAGGCTTCGACGTGCACGGGGTGGCGGCGAATGTCTCCTACGAGGAGGAGATCCAGAAGGTGGTGGCCGCCCACCGCGAGCGGTATGGGCGGCTGGATGTGCTGGTCAACAACGCGGGGGTCGGGATCGGCGCCCCACTCGCGGAGATCCAAACCAAGCGCCTCGACATGCAGCTCGACATCAACCTGCGCTCGATCGTGATCTTCTATCGCGAATGCGTGGAGCTGCTGCGCGCGGCGGGCGCCGAGCATCGCAATGCGCTGGTCGTCAACACCTCCTCGATCTCCGGCAAGCGCGCGGAGGCGTGGCTGTCGGTGTACTCGGCCTCCAAGCACGGCGTGGTCGGCTGGACGGAAGCGATGAACAAAGAGCTGGGCGCCGATGGGATCAAGTTCGACCGCGCTGTGCCCCGCGTTCGTCAACACGCCGATGACCGACTTCATCAAGGGCGAGGTAAAGCCCGAGGAGATGATCCGCTCCGAGGACATCGGCGAGGCGGTGCGCTACCTGCTGCGGGTCTCTCCCGCGTGCGTGGTGCCCGAGATGATGTTCGTGCGCCCGGGCGACGCGCTGTAGGGCTACGCCTTCACGCGCTCGCGGCGGCGCCCCAACCAGCGCGGGGCGCGCAGACGCCGCGCGACGATTTCGCCGCCGCCCTGCTCCAGCGCGAGCATCGCCTCCGCGCGGGCACCCTCCCGATCCGCGCGCTCATGGCTGGCGCGCAGGGCGGCGTGCTCGTCGATCGCCTGTGCGAGATCCACGCGCTCCTCGTCGAGCAGGCTGCCGCGCAGCAGCGCCACGAGCGTAGAGAGCTCGTGCGTGGTGGCGGGGCGCCGGCGTCGCGCGTGCGTGAAGCGATCCCAGGAGCGCGCGAAGGAGAGGAAGTTGGTGCGCCCGCCGCGACGGTGGGCGGCGAGCATCGGACACACTCCGCCCTCGCCGTCGGTGTAGGCGCCGACGATGATGCGGGGACTGCCGAGCACCCCCTCCAGCATCGCTTCGCGGGTGCCCACGGGCAGGCACTCGATCGCGAGGCGCAGCTCGCGGATCGTGCGGGTGTTGCGACTGGAAGGGCGGATTGGCATAGGCTGTTTGCGTAGCGGCTCACCGGCCGGCGGCGCGTCCAGCGTAGGGCACGGGGTCGCGCACGGCAACGAATCCCCTTCCCCTGAAAGGAAACTTGCGCATGAAGCTCGGCGTTCACATCGGCTACTGGGGCCTCGGCCTCACCTCGGAGGACCAGCTGCGCATCGTGCAGGAGGCGGAGCGGCTCGGGTACGACTCGGTGTGGGCGGCGGAGGCCTACGGCTCCGACACCGCCACCGTGCTGGCGTGGCTGGCCGGGCAGACCTCGACGATCCGCCTCGGCGCAGGGATCTTCCAGATGCCGGGGCGCTCGCCGGCGATGACCGCGATGACCGCCGCCACGATCGACCAGCTCTCCGGCGGGCGCATGATCCTCGGGATCGGCTCCTCCGGCCCGCAGGTCGCGGAGGGGTGGCATGGGCAGCGCTTCGCCAAACAGCTGCAGCGCACGCGCGACTACGTGGCGGTGGTGCGGATGGCGCTGGCGCGCGAACGCGTGGAGTTCCACGGCGAGACCCTGGAGCTGCCGCTCCCCGACGGCCCGGGCAAGGCGCTGAAGTTGACGATCAGCCCCGTGCAGGAGCGCATCCCGATCTACCTCGCGGCGATCGGCCCGAAGAACACGGCGCTCGCGGGCGAGATCGCCGACGGCTGGATCCCCACGCTGTTCTCCCCCGAGCACGTCTCCGAGCTGCGCCCGCTGCTGGAGGAGGGCGCCGCGCGCGCGGGGCGAACGCTGGATGGCTTCGACATCGCTCCCACCGTCAACGCGTTCGTCACCGACGACCTGGAGGCGGCGCGCAACGCGACGCGGCCGTTCATCGCGCTGTACGTCGGCGGGATGGGTTCGCGCAAGCAGAACTTCTACAACAACCTCGTGCAGCGCTACGGCTTCGAGGCGGAGGCCAAGACGATCCAGGACCTCTACCTCGAAGGCAAGCGCGAGGAGGCGATGGCGGCGATCCCCGACAAGCTGATCGACGCCGTCTCGCTCTGCGGCCCCCCCGACGTGGTGCGCGAGCGCCTCGCCGTCTTCCGCGACGCGGGCGTGGGCACGCTCGGGATCACCCCGCTCGCGTTCACCGCCGAGGAGCGCCTCACGCAGCTGCGCCTGGTGGCGGAGCTGGCCGCCGCGTAGGGCACGGTCCCCTGCCGCGCATGAAAGGGGATTAATTGTGGATATGGGGATGGGGCTCGTAATGCGCACCGCAGCCGATTCGATTGCGCCGGGGCAGGTGGGCGACAAGGGGGATATGGGCGCGACACCGCCGCGGCGGATCCTGCTCGGCGCCTTCGGGGATCCGGGCCACGCCTTCCCGATGATCGCGCTCGGGCGCGCGCTGGCGGCGCGCGGGCACGAGGTGACGCTGCAAACGTGGGAGCGCTGGCGCACACACGTAGAAGCGGAGGGTGTGCGCTTCGCCGCCGCGCCCGAGTACCACGTCTTCCCAAACGGGCCGGAGCCGCTCGACTTCTACGAGGCCGTGGTGCACGCAACTCGCGACACCCTCCCGCTGGTGCGCGAGCTGCAGCCGGAGGTCGTGGTCGCCGACATCCTCACGCTCGCCCCCGCGCTTGCCGCGGAGCTCCAGGACGTTCCGGTCGCGACGCTCATCCCCCACGTGCATCCCCAACCCCCGCCGGGTGCCCCGATCTACTCGATCGGCGCCCGCCTGCCACGCACCGCGCTCGGTCGTACCTTCTGGCGACGGGCCACGCGGCCTGTCGAGCACGGGCTGGAGCACGGCCGGAAGGACCTCAACTCGGTGCGCGAGCGTCTCGGCCTGCCGGCGCTCGGCTACGTCCACGGCGGCATCAGCCGGCGGCTGGCGTTGGTGGGGACCTTTCCCCAGCTCGAGTACCCACGCGCCGCCGCGGGCGGTTGGGGAGGCTCGAGCGGAGACGGACTGGTGAGCGGCTGGGGCACGAGCGCCCACGTGGTGGGCCCGCTGATCTGGGAGCCCCCCACCGCGGACGTCGAGCTCCCGCCTGGGAACGACCCGCTCGTGCTGATCGCCCCCTCAACCGCCCAGGACCCCGAGCACCGACTGCTGGGAGCCGCATTGCGAGGTCTCGCCGACGCCCCAGTGCGCGTGCTGGCCACCTGGAACCGCCGCCTCCCCTCGGCCCCGCTGCCGGTCCCCGCGAACGCGCGCGTGGTCGAGTGGCTCTCCTACGCGCGCACGATGCCCCACTGCGACGTGGTCGTCTGCCACGCCGGCCACGGCACGCTCGCCCGCGCACTCGCCAGCGGCTGCGCGGTGGTCGCCTGCCCAGTGGCGGGCGACATGAGCGAGAACGCCGCGCGCCTCGACTGGGCCGGCGCGGGCGTGCGTCTCCCCCGCCGCTTCATCTCGCCCCGCCCTTTGCGCCTCGCCGTGGAGCGAGCACTCGATGATCCGGCGATCCGTGTTCGCGCGCGGGAGCTGGCCGCATGGTGGGAGGGCAATGATCCCGCCGACACGGCAGCCGGGCTGGTGGAATCGCTTGCCGCCGCGACTCACCGAGCACCTCAGCAGGTGGAGGCTTGAGGCCCCAAAGATCCGGTGCGGTACTTGTTCGACGGCTGCGAAGCCACGCCACGTCCCACTCGCGGGACGCTGTTTAGCGGTGACGCTTGGGCGCCGTGAACGTCAGCGTAAGTGTCGCCACGACGACCTGCTTGCCGCCGATCGTCTCCGTGACGAGGAGCTTGACGTGCAGTGAGTGGTAGCGCGCGAGCAGCGCGCGCCCGGTGCTATCGAGGGACACGCTCAGCGTCTTCGACGTCCCCCCCGCGAGCGATGCCGATACGTGCCCGAGCGCGAGCGTCCGCTTCTTCGTCTTCGCCGTCACGGCGACGACCTTGCCCGAGCGGAGCGTCTCGAGCGCCGACAGCGCGAGCGAGTCCGCGCAGGTTGCCGTGGCCGCACCCGCGCAGACGAACGTGAACGAGGCGACGTCCCCCTTGGTCTTCACGTGCGCGAAGTTCGACGTGCCAGCGCTTGCGCCCGTGTTGCCCACCCCGCCGGGATTGCCAGGCCCGCCCCCAGGGTTGCCCGCTCCGCCCCCAGGGTTGCCCGCCCCCGCGCTGCGGTACACGGTCGGGCAGGCGAAGACCCCCGTGGTGGAGACGACGTCGAGCGCGTCGGCGTAGACGATGTCGGCGCCCGGCCCGCAGGTGATCTGGTCCTGGATGCCGTCGGCGGCGTAGATCACGCTGTTGCCGCCCGGGCAGGAGACTTCGAGGTTGCAGAAGGACTCGGCCGCGTAGATGCTGTCGGGACCCGCGCCGTCGGGGCCGTCGGTCTTGATCGTGTTGTCGCCGGCGCCACCACGCAGCGTGTCGCCGCCGGGGCCGCCTTCGATCAGGTCGTTGCCGCCCTCGCCGTCGAGGATGATCGGCCCGGTGCCGGCGATCAGCGTGTCGTTGTTTTCGCTGCCATCGACCTCGGTCACGTTCGTCTCGATCGTGTCGCTTTGACCGGCGATGCCGCTGTCGGGCAACCCGTCGGCTTTCGCGGTCACCGGCCCCGGGGCATGGAAGAAGGACACGGTCGAGATCCCGCCTTCGCCGTCGAAGGTCTCGTTGCCGCCGTCGTAGCTGTCGGCGTCGGGCGCTTCGAGGTTGAACGTGAGCCCGAGTTTGTTGGTCCCTTCGCCGCCGGCCTCGAGGCTTTTGCCGCTTGTCCCGCCGATGATTTCGTCGTTGCCGCCTTCGCCGTAGAGCTGGTCTTCGCCGCCGCGGCCGTCAAGCACGTCGTTCCCAGCACCGCCGCGAAGGATGTCGTCACCTGGACCGCCGACGAGGATGTCGTCGCCGGCGCCGCCGGTGAAGATGTCGTTGTCCGGGAACAGCGCGGGTTCGAATTCTTCTGCGCTCGGGTTGGTGCCGTAGATTTTCGAGCCGCCGCTACCCGCTTTGACCGTCGCGCTCTGGTACTGCAGCGGAGCCAGCAGTTCATAGCGATTGTTTAGTCCCGAACCAAGGTTGGCGACGAAGTATTCGGCGTCGGGGCAGTACACGGAGGAGGACCCGAAGTTCTGGCACGGCGCGACAGCCACTTCGTAGGCGTCTTCGGCCGGATAGATGTTGTAGCTGTCACAGGGTTCGGCCTGCGTGCAGTCCAGCGAGCCCACGACCTGCGGCCCGGCCTGAAACTGGATGACCGCATCCTCGAATTCGCCGTTGTGGCCCTGGAAGCTGCTCGTGCCGCCACGGGTCGGGGCCGAATCCCCGGTCGGAGCGGTGTAGCTGATCGTCTCGCCCGCCGTGGCGTGCGCGGCGGCGGCGCTCCCGAGTAAGCACGCGATGCACGCGAAGAAAGCCGCGCAGCCGCGGACTGGCAGGGCCTTGGTTGGCACGTTCGGTAACACCATGTGAGCGCTTTGAAGATACCCGAGAGCGAACTGTCGCGCCGGTACCATCCGGCTGTTCGAGCGCCGATCGCTGCAGCAGTACGGTGGACGCCTGACGTCTCCGAGCTGCTATTCGCCGCCGACGCGACCAAGCGCGCCGCGTTCGACGCCTTCGACCTACGTGTCGCCTACGACAAGACCAGCGCTCGGCTCTCAATCAGTGCCACGCCGCCCGAAGCTGCCGCGCCATGCTCCACATCGACCCCAGAGCCGCTTGCGGAACGCCACTCTGGGGGTGGGACTCGAACCCACAACATCTCGGTTAACAGCCGAGCACTCTGCCAATTGAGTTACCCCAGATCGTGTGTTATGCCGTAGGGTATCGACTCCGCCCCAGACTGGGAATCGATGCCATTCCGTCCTCGACCTCCGCATGGCAGTTTGAGCAAAGGAGCGCACACTTCTTCGCCTCTACCCTCAACTTCTCGAGCGAAAGCGCAACTCCCTTGGCGTTGATTTCGAGTCGCTTCCCGGATGGATCAAGGTGGTGGAAGTGCAGGGCGCGCATGTTGCGCGCGTAGCCGCAGATGCAGCAAGAGCCCCCAGCCTCGCTGACGAGGATCGTCTTCACCTTGCGCCGACGGCGCGCCACGGCCGCGGATCTACATCGCTTGCATCGGTAGTAGCCACGGCCATCCAGCCAGAACTCCGTCGTCCCATGATGAGGACAGATCATGCTCACCGTGGTGAAGCCCTCGCTCTTCGCCGATTTCGCGATGGCTGCCATCTTCCGTCCCCGACCATTGAGCGTTTTGAGGCCAAACCGTCTCAGCCAATGCCGCACAGTCGCCTTGCTCCGTCCGACCCCCTCCGCGATCTCGGCAATCGACGCACCCGACCCAACCAGTCGCTCCAATTCCTCGCGAGTCAGCGCACCGCGAGCTGCGTGCTTCTTGCGGTTCGCTGCCTCAAGCCCATGGCGCTCAACCCAGTAAGCAACTGTCGCTTCGTGCTTTCCGAAGCGACGTCCGATCTCCGCTAGAGATAGGCCACGATCCAGAAGTTGCTCCAGCGAAGCCCGATCCATGCATCTCATTGTCAGCGATGGATCGGATGGAAGAGCGAACGTCCGTTCGCCCTAGGCGACCTACCCCCCGGTCTCCGCCAGCGCCCGCTCGTAAGCCTGCTCGAACGCGCGTTTGACCTCGATGCGCCGGCGCGCGAGGTCGCTGACCTCGCCACTGCCCTGCGCGCGCGCGGCGAGGATGCGGCGGTCGATACGTGCGAGGTCGAGCTGCATCCGCTGCACGTCGAGCATCGCCGGCGCCGCAGCGCGCGGCAGGCGACCGGCGGCGACCACCAGCTCCGCCAGCACGCCCGTCAGCTCCGGGTCCTCCTGCTCGATGCCCGCCATCGGGTCCGAGAGCCGCCCCGTGCGCAGGTGCGCGGCCGCGCGGCGTAGCCGCTCGCTGGTGAAGTGCTCCGCGGGGTCGAGCTCCGCCAGCGCCTGCTCGCCCTCGGCCGGGGCGGCGATGCACAGCGCCAGGAACGTTCGCTCGGTCTCCGCCCTGCGCGCCAGATCCCCCACCGCGAGCCGATCCGCCGCCCGCTCGCCCCCCGCTGTCCCGGCGAAGGCCCCGCTCCCATGTTCTCCACCGCGGGACTGGCGCACGTTGGACCTTCCCGGCGGGCGCGCCTCGAATCTCGCGCCCGCCGTCCGGACCGACTCGGACCTGGCGCCCGAACCCCGGGCCGCCTCGCCACCAGCTCCGGGAGGGCGGGCCTCACCGTGCTGCGCCGGCGCCGCCAGCAGCGTCTCGGCGAGGCTCTCCGGCAGCTCCAAGCGCCCGGCGACCAGCCGCGTCAGCTCCATCCGCATCGCGCTGGGCGCCAGCGTGGCGAACACCGGGCGCAGCTCATCCACCATGCGGTCGCGCCCCTCGGGGCTCGAGTGGTCGCCCGCCGCCAGCACGCGTTCCACGCGGAAGCGCACGAACGGCACCGACTCCGCCACCGCGGCCGCGATCCCCTCCGGCCCCTCGCGCTGCACGAGCTCCGCCGGATCCATCCCGCCGGGGAGGCTCACCACGCGCAGCTCCAGCTTCCGGCGCGCCGCCAACTGCGAGGCGCGCAGCATCGCCTCCTGGCCGGCGGTGTCGGCGTCGAGCGCCAGCAGCACGGTGGTGGCCATTCGTGCCAGCTCCCCCACCTGCTCAGGCGTCAGCGCGGTGCCCATCAGGCCCACGGTGTTGGGCATACCCGCCTGGTGCATCGCGATCACGTCGGTGTAGCCCTCGCACAGGATCACGCTACCCGCGCGCGCCGCGTGGGCTCGCGCGAGATCGGCGCCGTAGAGGTGGCGGCCCTTGTGGTAGACGTCGTTGTCGGAGGTGTTCAGATACTTCGGTTTCTGCTCCTCGCGCAGGGCGCGCGCGCCGAAGCCAAGCACCCGTCCGCGGGTGTCCGCCAGCGGGAACATGAGCCGCGCGCGGAAGCGGTCATACACGCGCCCACGTTCGCTCGAGGAGCGCTGCGCGAGGCCGGTCGCGTACAACTCCCGCTCGGAGAAGCCAGCCCGCAGCGAGGCGCTCAGCACCCGATCCCACGCACTCGGGGCATAGCCGACGCGGAATGCCCGCAGCGTCTCCTCGCGCAGGCCCCGGCGCTCGAGGTAGCCACGCGCGAGCGCCGCCTCCGCGGACTCCCACAGGCAACGCTCGTAGTAGCCGCTGGTGCGCGCCAGCAGCTCCAGCAGACGCTCCCGGATGCGACGGCGCTCGGCTTCGCGGGGGTCCTCCTGCTCGCGCTCGAGCTCCACCGCGCAGCGGTCGGCGAGCAGCTCCAGCGCCTCTTTGAACTCCACCCCCTCGCTGTCCTGCACGAACGTGAACACATCCCCCTTCGCCCCGCAGCCGAAGCAGTAGTACACCTTGCGGGTCGGGTCGATCCCGAAGGAGGGGCTGCGCTCGTCGTGGAAGGGGCACAGCCCCTCGTAGGCGCTGGGGCCCGCCCTGCGCAAGTCGGTACGGGTGGACACCAACTCGACGAAGTCCACCGCGTCGCGCACCCTGTCCTTGGACGCCTGTGTGTAGCGGGCCATCGGGTCTACGCTAGCCGCTCGCGCGCCCCGTCTGCCGCCCGCCTCCGACGCGGGCCGCCGAGCGCCTTGACGCACGGGCGGTCATGCCGCGCGAGCCCCTCCCCCTCTCCCTCCCTCTTCTCCCTCGCTCACCGCGCAAACGCGCGCGGCACCTGCAGGTCGGTGTAGGCCCTGATGCAGTAGCGATCGGTCATCCCGGCGATGTAGTCGGTGACACGCTGCGCCAGATCCAACTCCCCATCCTGCGCCTCGCTCGCGGCCGCGCCCGCCGCCGCGGCTCGCAACGGCTGCACCTGCTCCCCACCGCTCGCCGGGCGCCCGGGCAGCAGTTCGGGGTGCTCGACGTAGTGCTCGAACAGCGCCCTCACCACCCCGATGATGCGCTCGCGCTCGGCGCGCACCTCCGGGCCGAGGTAGACGCGCTCGAACATGAACTCCCTCAGCTGTCCCATCGCGCGCGCTGCCTCATCGCCCTGGACGATCTCACCCGCGCGCTCAGAGCGCTCGACCATGTCGTGTACCAGCGCATCGATCCGCGTCGAGCCCGAGCGCCCCAGAGTCGCGATCGGCTCCGCGGGGAGGTCGCGCTCGCGCAGCAGGCCGGCGCGCACGGCGTCGTCGATGTCGTGGTTGATGTACGCCACGCGATCCATCACGCGCACGATCCTCCCCTCCAGCGTTGCGGGCTCGGGGGCGCGGCTGGAGTGGCGGGCGATCCCGTCGCGCACCTGCTCGGCGAGGTTGAGGCCCGCGCCATCGCGCTCCAGGCGCTCCACCACCCGCAGCGAGTGCTCGTAGTGGCGAAACCCGCCGCCGAAATGCTCGCGCAAGCAGGCGTCCAGCACCTCCTCGCCGATGTGCCCAAACGGCGGGTGACCGAGGTCGTGGCCCATCCCGATCGCCTCCACGAGATCCTCGTTGAGGCGCAGCGCGCGTGCCACCGCGCGCGAGATCCCCGTCACCTCCAGCGTGTGCGTCAGCCGCGTGCGGTAGTGGTCGCCCATCGGCGCCACAAACACCTGCGTCTTGTGTTTCAGGCGACGGAACGCCTTGCAGTGCACGATCCGGTCGCGGTCGCGCTGAAAGGGGGTGCGCAGCGAGCAGTCCGCCTCTTCGCGTGCGCGCCGCGGCGGGTAGGAGCGCGCCGCGAGTGGCGAGAGCGTCAGCTCCTCGAGCTCCTGGCGGCGTGCCGCGAAAGCCGCCGCCACCGTCTGCTCCTTCGATACGGTGCCCATCCGCAGGATATTGTGGCAGCGCCCACCACGATCCCCGCCGGGGGCGGGCGTTCAGCGCTCCCTATTCCAGTCGTTGCGCCCGGTGATGCGGTGGACCCAGTGGTGCCACCGTTGCTGCTTGTCGGGATCCTCGCTGTACACGGGCGCCTTGTGCTCCGGCTCGGGCAGGCCGCCGATGGCGATCGCGTCGATGCGCAGGTCGCAGCCACGTTCGTGGATCGATGCGATCAGGCCGGCCTCGACGAAGCGAACGCCGTGGTTGGAGGTCGTAACAAGGAGTCCATGGAAGACGTCCTCCTCGGGGGCCGACAGCACGCACGTCACCGTCCCCACCTGCGTGCCATCCGATGCCAGCACGGGCACACCGTCGTCGAGCAGCTGGTAGGCGATCGGCAACCCCTCGTCCACGACCAGCACCATACAGGCAATTGGCGCGGGCGCTCAGCCGGCGCGCGCCGCCGCCGGCATCAGCCGCAGGTGGGCGTGATGCTCGAGCGTCTCGGAGATCGCGCGCTCGACCTGGCCCAGCGCGCGCTCGGGCGCGGCAGGAGTCTCGGCGAGGGCTCGCCCGAGCGCCTCGACCATGAAGCCGTGTGCGTCCTCCCCGAGCGGGAACGACCCCGCCTCGCAGGCGCCGCATACCACCCCGCCGGCGGCGCCGGAGAAGCCGACGAGGTGCTCGCCCTCCCCGCAGTGGGCACACGCTCCCAGGTGGGGAGCAAGGCCCGCGGCGAGCATCAGCTTCAGGCGGAACTGCAGCGCCGCCGCGCGCGCGGCCGGTGCTGCACGGCCCTCCAGCGGCGGCCCCGCCGTACCAGAATCCGTTGTAGGCATCCCTGCCCTACCGGGATCCGTTGTAGGCATCCCCGCCGTACCGGGATCGGTTGTAGGCGGCCCCGCCGTGATGCCCTTCCCTCCCGCCCGTGCATCGAGCAGCGCGAGCTGGCGGCAGAGCAGGTTGAACACGCCGGGATGGGGCTCCGAGGTCTCGAACAGCCGTCCCACCGCGTCGCAGGCGCGCGCGGCGGCGTCCAGCGCGCCGGCGTCCTCGCGCAGGCGGGGATGGCTGTCGATCGTGTGAGCGCCGGTAACCGTCAGCAGCTCGCCACGCCCCTCGTGCAGCTCCAGGCGCAGGCGGAAGAACGGCTCCAGACGCCCCCCGAAGCGGCTGCGTGCACGGCGCACCCCCTTGGCGATCGCGCTCACCCGCCCGCGGTGGGGGGTGTAGACGTGCAGGATCCGATCCGCCTCCCCGTAGCGCATCGAGCGCAGGACCACGGCCTCGGTCTTCACTGGTCCAGCCATATCGACCGCGAGTGTAGGCCCCGTCTCGGCCGGCATAGAAGACCGGCGACAAGCGACCCCGCCGCTCACACTCGCAACAGGAGCCAGCGATACTCCCAATCACTGATTTGCCCGCAGCACCAAGCCACCGATTTCGAGCACTCTATGGGTAGTTTGCCGCCGAAATCAGGCCGGTCGTCAAAACTCCCCACGCAATTTCGTATATTGCGTGATATATATTCCGATTGAACTAATCGTATAGATCCCTGCCAACGGCAAGGATCGTGTCCTCCATCCCTGTGTACGCTCGGGCAGGCAAGCCTCTCGGTGGATGACGGACGGCGACAGCTGGCAGCACGGAAGCTCCATCCATACAGCCAGCTGGGGCAGCACGGAAGCTCCCTGACACCGCTGAGAGAAACGGAATGAGACGGGATGCAATGTCAGGCCTAGATGTCCTGCCCGGGCCCCTGCCCGCTGAGAGCCCCACCGGCCTCCCCACCGAATGGCGAGGCCACCCCCACCTGGACCGTCCTCGGCCCGCGATTACGATCGCGCTGATCGGCGGGCAGCGCCTGCTGCGGGACGCCACTGCCAGCCTGCTCACAGCCCAGGACGGGCTGCAGGTGCTGGGCGCCTTCGCCACCGTGGCCGAGTTTTTCGCCGCGGACTTCAAGCGTTCTCCCGCCGTGCTCCTGCTCGACTGCGACGGAGGCGAGCTCGGCGAGTGCGCCGTCGCCATGAGGGAACTGAGCCCGACGCGCAGCCGCTCCCGAGTCGTCCTGCTCTGCCGCACAGCCCGTGAGGAGGTGGTTCGTTGCGCGATCGAGCACCGAGCCAGCGGGGTCCTGCTGAAGAGCTACTCCACCGAGGACATACTCGCCGCGCTCGCCTACACCACCACCGGGCGCACCGTGCTTCCCGCCGGATGGCAGCAGCTGCTCCCCGCCCAACCAGGGTGCGAGGCGAGGTTGAGCCCCCGTCACCGCCAAATCCTGGCACTAATCGCCGCAGGCCGGCGCAACGACGAGATAGCCCTCGACCTCGAGCTCAGCCCGAACACGATCAAGTTTCACATCCGTGCCCTGTATTCGCGACTGGGAGTGCGCAATCGTGTCGAGGCCGCCAACCTGTACGCGCAGATCGCAAGTGGCGACGGTTGAGCCCAGGATCGCGATCGTCGGCGGAGCCGAAACGCTTGTCGCCGAGGCCCTCTCCTGGATGCTCACAAAAGGGGGATGCAGAGTAGTCGGCGTCTATTCGAGCTGGCGCGAGCTCGACGCCGCAATGCGCACCGGCAGGCTGCGCCCCCAGGCGGCGATTGTCTACACCGACGATCCCGCCGCCGGTCCGGAGGCGGTTACGGAGATCAAGTGCGCCCACCCCGACCTGAAGATCCTGCTGCTGTGCGAGATAGCAACACCAGCGGTCGTTCGCTGCGCGATCGAGGAGCGCGCCGAGGGCGTCGTACTGACATCCGACACGGTCGAGGAGACGATCCTCGCCCTGCGCAACGTGCTCGAGGGCCGTGCGGTGATGCCCGCGGGCTGGCAGTCGGCCTCCGCTCAGGCGGATAACCCGCTCGCCACACTGAGCGCGCGTGAGCGCGAAATCCTCGCGCTGCTCGCCTCTGGGATGAGCAACAAGCAGATCGCCAGCCACCTCACGATCTCATCGAACACGGTCAAGTTCCATCTGCGCACGATCTACTCCAAGCTGGGCGTCCGCAACCGCGTACAGGCGATGCAGGCCGTCGGGCAGCAAGCCCAGGATCCCAAGTCACCCACGCATCCTGTGGACGAGTTAATAGCTCAAGCGGATCGAATCCACACCAGCTGACGAGGACGACCGCAGCCTTTGGGGTGGCGCTCCACCTACCCAAATTAGTGGGGCAAAAAACTACCCCACATGATGATTGTGCAATGAGCGCAATGCCCATAGCATCCCGGCGATGAAATACCCGTAGTGGGACCATCGTGGTTTCACACCTCGTGTCCGTAGGAAGGCACTTTCAGCTCACTCACTCAAGGAGGAGGCCGCACACAATGCGACCACAAGTCAAACGGAAAATGATCGCGGGATTCGTTTCCGCGATAGGAGCGGCGGTGCTCGCCCTCGGCATGCTCACGGCTGGCGCCGCTGCCGCTCCCAGTCAGACGTTCACGTCAACATCCGACGGCCCCCAGAGCGCCAACATCCCGTATGTGGCGTGGGTCGGCGAGCACGTGCGCCTGGTCGCGTGCGACCCGGCGATCAACACCAGCGAAGAAGGTGGCCAGCGCGTCAACTTCCAGGAGGAGGACTGGTCGGGCAACCCGGATCCGGCGGAGATCCCGGCGCCCGAATCCGGAACCCAGGCGTTCTTCGCCCCGAGCGCGGGCAGCAGCCAGGCCGAAGCCGGCGACGGCTGCGCGAAGATCGACTACAAGTCGCTGAACCCGGGCTTGGCTCGGATCAGGGCGGTCGTCACGAACAGCGCCGGAACAGTCGTATTCTCGCATCAGTTCCTGGCGATCTGGCTGACGGTCAACAAGCCGGCACTGACCGAGCTCCCCTACGGTGGCGACCCCTCTGGCGACGGCGAATTCGTGCCATCGCCCCTCTCGGAACCCGAATCGAGCGCAGACCAGGGCCTCGTGCAGGTCAAGGTGACCGGCAGCTTCCCGGTCGAACCAACCTCGCCATTGCACAACGTCCTCCCCGAAGCGAGCTACAACCTGCCCGAAAGCTGGGAAACCCTGGCCGACGCGCTGGCGAGCAGCTCCGGAGAAACCGAACCGCCGGGCAGCAACCCGGGCCTGTGGGACATTCACGGAAGCCCGGAAGAAGGCACGAACTCAGACGTGGTCGGGCCGTTCGATCCAGAGGTCACCGAAACGCTCCTCAGCAACGGCAGCCTCAATGCCGACGACGCCCCGATGCCGGCGATGCGCGTCAACGTGCACCTCGCGGCGAACGAAGGCGGCTCGAGCCTGGGCGGCGTGGGTCAGATATCGGGCGCGAGCAAGGCCGAAATCTACTCAGATAACCCGTACTACAGCGCGTACATTCCGGCCACCGATCGTCCCGAAGCTCAGGCATCTGGTATCGACGGGCCAAGCCCCGGAGGCGACTTCCCCGGGTTCTTGAACAAACACCCCGAACCGTACAATTTCTGGACATCGGTTCTCACCAGCGGGTCGCGCACCGCCGAATCGACGGGCTGCTTGCAGCGCACCGGCGGCCAGGACGATGAGGAGGGCTCGACCTACTACCAGACCCCGAGCGGTTCGTTGAACGAAACGTTCTACACCGACGAGCGCGGCGAAGTGCTCGTGAAGTACACGCCAGGCGACGGGTTCTACCTGAACCACATCCCCGTGTTCGGCGGAGCCGAAGGCGAAAGCGAAGAAGGCAAGATCATCAAGAACGCCGACGGCGGCTGCGACCTGAAGAACCTGTACAACGAAGTCATCGGCGAATCGTCGATCTCCGCCACGGCCGTGTATCCGTACCAGCCGGTCGACTACAGGCAGCAGGGCTCCGAAGGATCACTGGTCAAGAAAGTCCGGTCGAAGTGGGAAAAGGAATTCTTCGAGTTCCCGAAGGGTAACGGCAAAGAAGAAGCGAACGTACGGATCGTGGTTGCCAAGGCGCAGGACATCGACGGGCGTCCGATCGTCGATGAGACGGTGTGCTTCAACGCACAGCAGGAAGCCGGGATCTACCCGTTCAGCAATCCCACCAACGGCGATGTGCTGGAAGATCCGGGGCAGCTGCTGGGCAAGGGCACCGAGGTCTTCCTCGGCGACAGCTGGGTGAAGGATCCATATGACGTGGGCTCCAATCACCTCTGCGTAACCACAAACGACGAAGGCCTGGCGGCGATCGATCTGGTGGACAGCACGTTCGCATCGGTCGATCTCACCGCGCGGTACGAAAACGAGGAGATCGTCCGCGATCATCTCGTCGACTTCTCGACGAACCTCGGCGCGAAGGAAAAGAAAGAAGCAGAAGAAAAAGCAAAAGAAGAAAAAGAAAAAGCAGAAGCAAAAGCAAAGGAAGAAAAAGAAGCCGAAGCAACGAAAGCAAAAGAAGAAAAAGAAGCAGAAGCAAAGAAAGCCAAAGAAGAAAGAGAAGCCGAAACAAAGGCAGCGGAAGAAAAACAGAAGGCCAGGGAACTAGCGGCCGAAGAAGCACGCATCAAAAGGGAAGCCGCCGCTGAAGCAAAACAGCACACCAGAGAAGCCGAAAAGGAAACGGAAGAAAAAAAGACCGCAGCAGAAATCGAAGCCGCCAACGCGAGGCGCGCAAAAGAAGAAGCAGAAGCAAATGCAGCGCGAGAAGCGGAATTGGCAAAACGCAAATCAGAAATTGAAGCGTCAGCCAAGCCGCTGGTGACCCCGATCGCGGGGGCACTCGCCAGCACAGGCGACAAGAAGGGCAAGGCAAACGCGGCCTCCAAGAAGCGGAAGAAGACCAAGAAGGTCAAGAAGCACAAGAAGAAGTAAGAGATCGTCGCGCCAAGCGATTGCCGA
This sequence comes from uncultured Solirubrobacterales bacterium, assembly GCA_963844585.1. Classification (GTDB taxonomy): domain Bacteria; phylum Actinomycetota; class Thermoleophilia; order Solirubrobacterales; family Solirubrobacteraceae; genus Palsa-744. The sequence goes on from CAWJOV010000006.1 coordinate 128,529, forward strand.
GGGCCCGCCCAGTGCGGGCCCTCGGTGTTTACCGAGGACATCGACCTGCCGGTGTTGTTGAGGACAGTTGAGGACCTCGACCTGCTATACTTTATGAAGTAATGAGCAGGATTACCGTCTTCACCACCGAGCCGTGCGCCTATTGCGCTCGCGTCAAGGGTCTTTTGAGGTCTCGCGGGCTGGAGTTCGCCGAGGTCAACCTCTCCAAGGACCCCGAGGGCCGCTTGGAGCTGGCGACGAAAACCGGGATGATGACCTTCCCCCAGGTGCTCGTCGACGGCCAGTTGGTGGGTGGCTTCAGCGAGACGCAGGCCGCCGCGGAGGACGGCCGGCTGGACGAGCTGCTGGTGGCCTGAGCCCCCGGCCAACCCCCCGCGGGCGCGGTTGGCAGCGCTCGCAGACATAGGTACCGCGCCCGCCGACCACCATCTTCACGATCGTGCGCCCGCAGCGCGGGCACGGAAGTCCCTCGCGACGGTGCACGAGGAAGCGGTCCTGAAAGGAGCCCCGCACCCCATCCACGTGGCGGAAGTCGTCGATCGTCGCCCCGCGCGCGTCGATCCCTTCGCCCAGCGCCTCGATCACACCCTCGCGCAGGCGCGCATACTGGGCGGGCGAGAGCCGCCCCGCGGGGCGCAGCGGGTGTATGCCGGCGCGAAAGAGCGCCTCGTCGGCGTAGATGTTGCCGACGCCGGCGATGCGGCGCTGGTCGAGCAGAAAGGCCTTCACCGGCGCGGCGCGCCCACGCGCGAGCGCACGCAGATGCTCGGCCGTGAAACGCTCGTCCAGCGGCTCCAGTCCCAGCCGCGCGGCGAAGAAGCGCTCCATCGCCTCCTCCCCCAGCAACAGCTCGCCGGTGCCGAAGCGACGGGGATCGACAATCACCAAGCGCCGGCGGCGGGGACCATCGTGCGCACCGGCGGGCTGCGCGACCTCAGCCTGCCGGCGCGGCGCCCCGAGCGCGATGCGCACGCGCACGTGCGCAGGCTCCGGCTTGGGTTCGCATAGAACTGCGCCCGTCATGCGCAGGTGCTGAGCGAGGAAGACCTCATCGGCGAGGCGCCACAGGAGATACTTTCCGCGGCGGTCCAGACGCTCCACGCGCCGCCCCACCAGTGCCTCGGCGAGCTCCTTGGGCGCCAGTGGGCGCGACCAGCGCGGGTCGAGGATCTCCACGCTCAGCAGGCGCCGACCCTCGACGAGCGGGGCAAGCTGGCGGCGGATGGTCTCGACCTCGGGCAACTCGGGCAAGGTTGCCCCAGCATATGCGGCTCACCTCTTCGCGCGGGGGTGAGCGTCGAAGTAGACGCCCTTCAGACGCTCCGAGGAGAGATGGGTGTAGATCTGGGTGGTGGCGAGATCCGCGTGGCCGAGCATGTCCTGCACGGAGCGCAGGTCGCAGCCGCCGGCAAGCAGGTGCGTGGCGAATGTGTGACGCAGCGTGTGCGGGCTCATGCGCTCCGAGAGCCCCGCGGAGCGGGCGTGGGCTTGCACGATCTTGTATAGACCCTGGCGCGTAAGCGGCCGGCCGCGATGGTTGAGGAAGAGCGCGTAAGCGCTCGCTCCACCCTCCAGCGTGGGGCGTCCTCGCTCGCACCACGCGCGCAACGCACCTACAGCGGCGCTCCCGACGGGCACGATGCGCTCCTTGGAGCCCTTGCCGCGCGCGCGCAGCATGCCCTCCTCGAGATCCACGTCGCCGAGCTCCAGCGCGATCGTCTCCGAGGCGCGCAACCCACACGCATACATCACCTCCAGCAGCGCGCGGTCGCGCAGCGCGAGCGGCTCCATCCCCGCGGGCTGGCGCAGCAGCAGCGACACCTCCTCGCGCGTGAGCACCAGCGGCAGCTTCTGCAGGCGGGGCGGTCCGCGCAGCTCGGCGGTCGGATCGTCCTCGAGCAGACCCTCGCGACGCAGATGCCGGTAGAAGGAGCGCAGGCAGGCGGCCTTGCGCTGCAGCGTGGCGGGCGCAACCGCGGGGCGCTCCCCGGTGCCATCGGCCAGCTCCGAGAGGAATGCCGCGAGGTCACGATGGCCTACCTCGAGCGGGCTCAGGCCACCACGGCGCAGGAACTCGCCGAACTGGAGCAGATCGATGCGGTAGGCCTCCAGCGTGTTGCGCGAGAGCCCCCGCTCCAGCTCCAGATAGGCGAGGAAGTCGAGCGCGAGGCTCTCGATGCTCGCGCTGGGGGCAGTCATGCTCACGGCTGGGCATTTCGCCCTCCGTGGAGCTACTCCTGCGTAATAGCGGCAGCTGCCGCCGGTAAAGCCAGCGCGATCTCCAACGTCGCCTCCAGCGCCGCGGCGCTCACCCGCTCCCCTGGCTCGTGGTTGCGTTCGGTGCCGTCGGCGAGGTTGACGACGGTCAGGCCAGCGGCGATCAGCGCGTTGGCGTCGGAGGCTCCGCCGCTTGCGATTCGCACCGGCTCATACCCGCAGGCGCGCAGCGCGCGCTCGGCGGCGCGCACCGCCGGTGCGGAGGGAGAGGTGCGGTAGCCGGTGAAGGTGCGCTCCACGGTGACGTCCACGTCGCATTCGCACTCAGGGAGGTTGGCGGCCTCGTGCACGCAGTCCAGCAACTCCGCGAGGATCTCCTCGGCGCGCTCCTCGCGCTGGGCGCGCACCTCGGCGAGGATCGAGCAGCATTCGGGGACGACGTTGATCGCCGAGCCGCCAGCGATCGTGCCGACGTTGGCGGTCGTGTGCGCGTCGATCCGGCCGAGGCGCATGTCGGCAACCGCACGCGCGGCGGCGAGGATCGCGCTGCGGCCCTCCTCGGGTCGCACGCCGGCGTGGGCGGCAGCGCCACGGAAGGTCGCCTGCAGGCGGTGGTGGGTTGGCGCGGAGAGCACCAGCTCGCCGATCGGAGAAGCGTGGTCGAAGACGAAGCCGAAGCTGCTGCGCAGGCGGGTGTGGTCGAACGCACGGGCGCCCGCGAGCATGCGCTCCTCGCCGACGGTGAACAGCAGCTCGATGTCCACCGGGGCGCCAGCTTCGGGAGGGTGGGCGCCGGGGCGATGGGGGCCAGCCCGATCGCGGTGCAAACGGCGGGCCAGTGCGAGCAGAACGGCGACCGCGGCCTTGTTGTCCGCGCCGAGGATCCCCTCATTGGCGTTTTCCCAGAAGCCCTCGCGCAGCACCGGCTCGATAGCGGCCTGCAGCGGCACGGTGTCCATGTGCGCGCACAGCAGGATGCACTGGCGCTCCTCGGTGGGGTCTCCCGCGGTGGCGTCTCCCGCGGTGGGCGAGCCAGCTATCCGCGCGAGCAGGTTGCCGCAGTCCGAGCCCGCGGCCGCCGCGGCGCCATCCTCGTCCACCTGGATGCCGAGTGCCCGCAGCTCCGTGGCAATCCGCTCCGCACAGGCCCGCTCGCGACCCGACGGGCTCTCGATCCGGCAGAGATCGGCGAAGATGTCGTGCAGGTAGCGGCGCTCCAGCTCGTCAGGCGGGGCGGGCTGGAGATGATCTAGGGACGCACCCGCCTGCCCACCGAACTGGTCGCCCTCGAGCGCTGGGCTCACCGGTTCTCGGTGAGTTGCCGTTCGACCGGCGAGCGGTCGTCATCGGCGGGCTCACCGCCAACCTGCCCATCCTGCTCGCCCGCGTGCATGAGCGCGGCGGCAACAAACTCGCGGAACAGCGGCGCGGGCCGCTCGGGGCGGGACTTGAACTCGGGGTGGAACTGCGAAGCGACGAAAAATGGATGCCCACCCTCCCCGCCGGGCAGCTCGATCGTCTCCACCAAGCGCTCGTCGGGCGAGGTTCCGCAGATGCAGAGGCCAGCGTTCTGCAGCTGGCGGCGCAGCAGGTTGTTGACCTCGTAGCGATGGCGATGGCGCTCGTACACGACCGCCTCGCCGTAGATCGCCCGCGCGCGGGAGCCCTCGTGCAGCTTGATCGGATCGGCCCCCAAGCGCATCGTGCCGCCGAGGTCGGCGATCTCCTTCTGCTCGGGCAGCAAGTCGATCACCGGGAAGGGAGTCTCGAGGTCGAACTCGGTCGAGTTGGCCCCCTCCATACCGGCGACGTGGCGCGCGAACTCGGCGACTGCCACCTGCATCCCGAGGCAGATCCCCAGGTAGGGGACGCGCTGCTCGCGCGCAATCTGGGCGGCGGCGATCTTCCCCTCGATCCCACGCCCACCGAAGCCACCCGGTATCAGGATCCCATCGACCACGCTCAACAGCTCGCGGGCGCGCTCACGATCCTCGCGGCTGTGGGCACCCGCGCCCTCCAACCGTTCGGAGTCCACCCACTCGATCTGCACGCGCGCGTCCTGCAGCGCGGCGGCGTGGCGCAGCGCCTCGGAGACCGACAAGTAGGCGTCCTCCAGCTGCACGTACTTGCCGACGATCGCGATCCGCACGGTATTGATGGCCTGCCGCCCACCCATACCCCCGCCAACCTGCTCGGGCGCGCCCTCGCCATCCCGCCCGCTCGGGCCCCCGTAGACCTGCTCGGCGAGCTCAGCCCGTTCGCCGGCCCGCTCGGCGCGCTCGATCGGCTCCGTCCAACTGGCGAGATCGGGCTCGGTGGCCTCCACGCCGAAGTGCTCGAGGATGCAATCGTCCACGCCCTGTTCACGGAAGGTAAGCGGCACCTTGTAGATGTTGTCCACGTCGCACGCCGACACGATCGCGCTCACCGGGAGGCTGGCGAACAGCGCGATCTTCTTGCGGATCTCCTGCGAGAGCGAGCCCTCCGAGCGGCACATCAGCATGTCGGGGGCGATCCCGATGCGGCGCAGCTCGTTCACGGAGTGCTGCGTGGGCTTCGTCTTCAGCTCGCCCGCGTGGCCGATGAACGGGACCAGCGTCAAATGGATGAACATGCAGCGCCGCCGCCCCACATCGACGGGAAACTGGCGGATCGCCTCCAGAAACGGCAGCGACTCGATATCCCCGACGGTGCCGCCCACCTCGGTGATCACGAAGTCGACGTCGCTCGACTGCGCGATCAACGCGATGCGCTGCTTGATCTCATCGGTGATATGGGGCACCACCTGGACGGTGCCCCCGAGGTAGTCCCCGCGGCGCTCGCGACGGATCACGGTGTCGTAGATCCCGCCCGCGGTGACGTTGGAGGCGCGCGAGGTGTTGGCGTCGGTGAAGCGCTCGTAGTGGCCGAGGTCGAGATCGGTCTCGGCGCCGTCCTCGGTGACGAACACCTCCCCGTGCTGATAGGGGGACATCGTGCCCGGGTTGACGTTGATGTAGGGATCGAACTTCTGCAGCCCCACCGTGAGGCCGCGCGCGACCAACAGCCGCCCGATCGACGCCGCGGCGATGCCCTTCCCCAGCGAGGAGACAACGCCACCGGTGATGAAGATGAACCGGGTCTTGGCCGGTGGGTCTGCGTGGCGGTCTGGCGCGGAGCGGCTCATGTCCTGCTCGTGAGTCTAGCCCGCGCTCCCACGGAACTCTCGCGGCCCGCATCGGAGCGAGCCAGCCGGCGGGTCCACAGCCGCGGATCCGGCGTATCCGCAGCCGCGGACACCGCAGGCGCGAGCCACAATGGAAGGCGGAGCGTTCGTGCGCAGACGCTCCGAGCCTGCCTCCAGGCTCCCCACACAAGGCCCCTTTCAAGCCGCCTTGCGCAGCTCGCGCGCGTGGCGGCGCGCCGAGGGATCGCGCTCGGGAGCGCCCAGCATCCGTACCAGCTCGCTCAGCACCTCTGGCTCGCCGAGTCGCTCCACCCGCGTGCTGGTACTGCCAGCGGTGGCGTCCTTGACGACCGTGAAGTGGCGCGCGGCGAGCGAGGCGATCTGGGGCAGGTGGGTAATGCACACCACCTGGCGGGTGCCCGCCAGCTCGCGCAAGCGCTCACCCACCGCGCGGGCGGTGTGGCCGCCAATGCCGGCATCCACCTCGTCGAACACGAGCGTCGCCTCCGAGCCGCTGTTGGCGACCGTCATCAACGCCAGCATCACCCGCGACAGCTCCCCGCCGCTGGCGATCTCGCGCAGCGGGGCGGCGGGGACGCCGGGATTGGGGGCGATCATCAGCTCGACCGTGTCGCCGCCGGCTGGTCCTGGCTCGCGCGGAGATAGCTCCGCCGCAAAGGCCGCATCTGGCATCGCCAGTGCCGCGAGCTGTTCGCGCACCGCCTCCGCCAGGCGCGGAGCGGCAGCCTCACGCGCGGCGCGCAGCTCCATCGCGCGCTCCTCCAGCGTGGCCTGCGCAGCTCGCAGGCGCCCTCCGACCTCCTGCATCGCCACCGCTGCCCCCACCAGCTGCTCGCGTCGCTCGCGTGCGCGCTCAGCCTCCTCCAGCACCGCAGCCACGGTGGGGCCGTGCTTGCGCAGTAGATGCTCCAACGCGGCGAGGCGCTCTTCCACCACCTGCAGCCCATGCGTCGCGTGATCGGTGTCGGTATCCCCCGCGCCCGCCGCCTCCCCCTCCAGCCGCTCGCCATAGTCGCGCAGCTCGGCGGCGAGATCCCCCGCCTCGATCGCCAGCGCGTTGGCGCGCTCGGCGAGTTCGTCGAGCGCGGGATCCACGCCCGCGAGCGGATCGAGACGAGCGGCCGCCTCGGCGGCCAGCGCCATCGCCCCGGGCGCGTCGGAGCCGCCGTCGTAGCCCTGCCCACCGGCGAGCACTTCAGCCGCCCCGGCGGCCGCCGCGAGCAGCGCATCGAGGCGCCGCAGCCGCTCGCGCTCGGCGCGCAGCCGCTCCTGCTCCCCCTCCTGCGGCGCGACTGCGTCGATCTCGGCGAGCTCATGCTCGAGCAGGTCGAGCTCGCGCTCGCGCTCCTCATCCAGCTTGCGCAGATCCTCCAGCTGCTGGCTCAGCTCGCGCACCTCGCGATAGGCAGCCGCACAGGCGGCGCGGCGCACGGCCTGCTCGGGTCCGACGAAGCCGTCGAGGATCTCAAGCTGCGCGGCGGCCAGCGTGAGCTTGCGATGCTCGTGCTGGCCGTAGAAGGAGAGCAGCGCCTCCCCGATCGTGCGCAGGTCGGCCACGGCGATGGTGCGGCCGTTCAGGTAGGCACGGGTTCGCCCGTCGGCCCCCACGCGCCGCGCCAGCACGATCTCCTCCGCGTCCTGTGCCAGCAGCTCCCAGTGCTCCCCGCCGCGCGGGCCGAAGAGGGGATGCTCGTCGAAGGCGAGTGTCCCCCGGCTTCGGCGCGCCAGCAGCTCCGGGGACGGCGCGAACGTGCCCTCGACATACGCCTCGCTCGCGCCGGGCCGCACGATGCCTGCCCGCGCGCGCCCGCCGAGCAGCAGATCGAGCGCGTGCGCCAGCACGGTCTTGCCGGCACCGGTCTCACCCGTGAGCACGTTCAGCCCCGGCGCCAGCTCCAGCTCGGCTTGCTCGATCAGCAGCAGATTCTCGACACGCAGCTCCTGTAGCACGCAGCAGGTGTATCAGCAGGTACCGACGGATTGGCGAGGACGGCGGGCGCCCCTCGCGAGACCGGCACGTAGACTTGCGTTGATTGAGTACCACGTGGTTGCTCTCTCCCCCCGCACACGGCATGGTCGCCAGCGAGATCGATGACACCGAGCGTCCCCTGCGGGGGTCGATCGAATACCTCTCGCGCGATGCTCTGCGCGAGCGTCTGGAGGAGGAGGCCAACCGCGCCGCCCGCCACGACACCGCACTCAGCTGCCTGCTGCTCGACATCGAGGATCTGGCCGCTCTGCGACGCGCACACGGCGATCAGCTGGTCGAGCGCGTGCTCGCGTATGTGGAGCTTGCGCTACGCCGCGAGCTGCGCCGCTTCGACCGGGTGGGGCGCCCGTCGGAGAGCGAGTTGCTGATCGTGCTCCCCGGCGCCGACGCGCTGCGCGCGGAGGTCGTCGCGCGGCGGATGCTGCTGCGTCTGCGCTCGATCAAGCTGGAAGCCTCCGGCCATCGCCGCTCGCTGCAGGTCGCGGTCGGGCTCGCGCCATGGCTGGCTGGGATGAGTGCAGGCGCACTGCTCGACGAGGCCCGCGTGGCGGCTCGGCTCGAGCGCTACGACAACGGCCTCGCGCACATCGCCGACGGTTAGCGCCCGACACCGCGGTAGCGGATACGACCCCCCGAGCGGATAGGTTTTCCGGATGCTCTCCGGCTCCGAGCTGTGGCTTCTGCGCCTGATGGCCGATCGCGGCCTCGCGCTGCTCGACGCCACCACGCTGCTGATGGTGATCGAGGAGCGCGCCGAGCTGCGCGTCGCCGCCGCCTCCGGCACCGGCACGCCGCGGTTGCGGGTGGTGCCCGTGCAGGGCTCGGCGTTGGGCGCCCTCTATCTCGCCGGGCGGCCGGTGGCGCTCGACCGCCCGCGCGGGCAGGAGGCGGCGTGGCTGCACGAACTGGGCCTGGAGGCACGCGCCGCTTTGGTCGAGCCGCTGAGCATGGAGGGCCACGGCGGCGGCCTCGTGATCGCACTGCGCACAGGCGGCGGCTTTCGCGGCGCCGACCGCGAGGCGCTGGCCGCGTTCGCGGCGAGCGTCGCGCAGCGTTTGGCGGCCGAGCGCTCGGTCGAGATCGAGCGTTTGCGCTTCGGCATGGAGGCGCGCGAGCGCGAGCGCACACGATGGGCGCGCGAGATCCACGACGAGACCGTGCAGGGACTCGGCGTACTGCGCCTAAAACTGGCCGACGCGCGCGACCGCCATGACGAGGCCGCACTCAGCGATGCCGTCGATGCGGTGCTCGAGGGCCTAGGCGTGGAGATCGACGGGCTGCGCCACCTGATCACCGAGCTGCGCCCCGCGGCGCTCGACGATCTCGGCCTGGTGCCCGCGCTCGAAGCGCTCGCCCGCCGGGCGCACGCAATCGACGGCCTCGAGGTGCGCACCGATATAACCCTCGACCCCGCCGGCGAGCGGCTGGACGCGGAGCTCGAGAGCACGATCTACCGTGTCGTGCAGGAGGCGCTCACCAACGTCTCCCGCCACGCGCAAGCCTCTCGGGCGGTGGTCAGCATCGTGCTGAACGGCGACGGCTCCACGATCCGCGCGTCGGTCGCCGACGACGGTCGCGGCCTGCCCGCCGGAGGCGCCGGCCTCGGACCGCGTGGCGATGGCCTGGAGGGCGGCTTCGGCATGTCCGGGATGCGCGAGCGCGCCGAGCTGGTCGGGGGGGAGCTCGAGCTCAGGGCGGGTGGCTGCGGCGAGAGCGGCCAGGGCACCACGGTGCGGCTCACGGTGCCGCTCGCCGGGCGTCCGGCAATGGTCTAATCGACGAGCCCCAACCGCCGCGCATACGCGGTGAGCTCTGCGCGCGAGGAGAAGCCCAGCTTCTCGATCGCGCGGGCGCGGTAGGTCTTGACGGTGCGCTCCGCGACGTGCAGCTGCTCGGCGATCTGCGGGTTGGTGTGGCCCAGCGCGATCAACCGCACCACCTCGCGCTCGCGCTCGGAGAGCGCCGCCCCCTCCTGCGCGGTCTCCCCGCCGGTCGCCATCAGCGCCCCCAGCCGCGGGTGCAAGTAGTTACCGCCCGCCACCGCCAGGCGGAAGGCCTGCAGCAGCTCGGCGGGCTCGGCCTCCTTGAGCACGTAGCTGCGCGCCCCCGCCCGCAGCGCCTGGCGGGCGTACTCGGGGTCCTCGCGCATCGTCAGGATCGCGACCGCCAGCGGCGGATGGGCGACGAAGCACTGCGGCAGCGCGGCGAGGCTCGAGCCGCCGGGCATCGTCAGATCGAGTGTCAGCAGGTCGGGCTTGTGAGCCCGCACTTCGCGGATCGTCGCCGGCACGTCGGCGGCCTCCGCGACCACCACGAACTCCTGTGCCTCGCGCTCCAGCACGGTGCGGATCCCGTCCCGCACGACGGCGTGGTCGTCGGCGATGATCACTTCGATCGGGCGATCCACCCCAGGCGTGCCAGCTTGCATCCGCACACCGTAGCGGCCTCCGAGGCGGCAAAGGGCTGTGCCCAAGCGCTGTGTGACGTCCCCACGGGCTCTGCCGGAGCGCTCCGCTACCCGCCCACCCACTTGAGTGTGCACCCCTGGGACGACACCGATCGGCACCTTTGAGACGACACGATCGGCACCATCCGGACGGCAGACAAACGCCCGCCCAGGCCGCATCATGTCGTTTGCAGTGACCTATCCAAACGGCACCCACCGATCCGGACCGATAGCAAGCGATAGGCAGGGCGCCGCACGCACACCGAGAGGTGAGACGATGCGCAATACAACCACACCACAGACGAAATCGGGTGAGCGGCGATGACCGTGTTAGGCGTCGCATTCGTATGGCTGGCGATCGCGGCGGTGGCGTTCGTGGCCCTGTCGGCGCTCGCGCGGCTGTCGGCCAGCCGCAACATCGATGCGGAGCTGGGGATCGTCGGCGAAGCCGAGCTGATCGATACCAGCTACATGACGACCTGAGCCCAGTGATGAGATGAGCCCCGCAACCCTCAGCGCCAAAAAGCACTCGCGCATCCTGGTCGCCGGTGCCGACGCTGCTCAGCGCGCGGCGGTGCTGCACGATCTCAGCCAGTCGCTTCCGGAGGGCGCCCAGCTCGGGGAGGCCGGCGCGGTCGCGGAGGTGCTGGAACGGGCCCCCACCAGCAGCGTCGTGATGCTCGCGGGCGACCTCGGCGAGGTGTCCGCGGAATCGTTGATGCACATGCTCGGCAGCCGCCACCCCAACCTCCCCGTCGTCGCTCTCGGGCTCCCGACGCCCAACGCCAGCCGCCAGGCCTCGCTCGGCTGGTGAGCGCCGGAGCGCCGCACAGGTGCTCGCCGCTCGCCCCATCGTCGCGTTCATCGATCCCCCGTTCATCGATCCCCTCAACATCGCGCCTGCCGCTCTCCTCACCCCGGAGCTCGCGCTCCGGTCGATCCCGCCCACACACCGCGTGGCGGGCGCGCGCCGAGTCCGCCTGCACGAAATCCACCATCTCGTCCAGGCGAATCTCTCACCTCCGGCGCAGCCGCTAGCGTGGCGGCGTGTCGATCCTGCCAACCTCTCCCCGGCTGCGGCGGATCCTGGCCGCCTACACGGTCAACAAGCTGGGCACCTGGTTTGGCACGGTCGCCCTGTCGCTGGCGATCTACGACCACACCCACAGTGCCGCGGCGGTCACGGCGCTGTTCGTCGCACGCTATCTGCCGGCGCTGGCGGTGCCGGCGCTGGTCGCTCGCGTGGAGGCCTCGACCCGCAGACGCACGCTCAGCGCGCTGTACGCCTTCGAGGCGCTCTGCGCCGTGCTCCTGGCGGCGACGGTGTGGCACTTCCTGCTGCCCGCGATCCTCCTGCTCGTGGCACTCGATGGGGCGGTGGAACTGACCGCGAGCTCGCTGTTGCGCGCCCAGGCGGCGCGTGTCGGCGCCGAGCAGAGCGCCGAGCAGGGCATCTACAACGCCAACGCGGCGCTCAACGTGGCGCTGTCGGCCTCGGTCGTGCTCGGGCCGACGCTCGGGGCACTCGCCGTGCGGGCCTTCGGGGGCCCGGTCGCGCTGCTGATCGACGCCGGCTCGTTCCTCGCCTGCGGGGCCCTGGTGGTGGATCTCTACGTGTATGTCGAGGAGCGCGCCGGCGCCTCGGTGCGGGCACGGCTGGCGTCGGCCTGGGAGCACGTACGCGACGCACCGGCCCTGCGCGCCCTGCTGCTCACCCAAGCCACGGCGCTGGTCTTCTTCGAGACGGCCGCGCCGGTAGAGGTGTTCTACGCGAAGGGCACCCTGCACGCCGGGGACGTCGGCTACGGCGCGCTGCTGGCGATCTGGGGTGTCGGGCAGCTCGGCGGCAGCCTCCTCTTCGCACGCGGCGCGCGGCGCTCGCTGGGGGCGATGCTGACACTCGGCACGCTCGCGGTCGGCCTCGCCTACCTCGGCTTCGCCGCGGCGCCCACGCTGGCGCTGGCGGCGCTCGCGGCGCTGCTAGGCGGCGTCGGCAACGGCGTGCAATGGGCTTCGCTGCTCGGCACCGTGCAGCTGCTCACACCCGAGCGGCTGCGCGGGCGCCTGATGGGCGGGGTCGAATCGATCGGCGCCCTCTGCCCCCTGATCGGCCTGCCGCTGAGCGGGCTGGTGATGGCGCTGAGCTCGCCCCGGATCGCGTTCCTCGTGTTCGGCTCGATCATCGCCACCACCACGCTCGGCTTCGCGCGGCTGTGGGCCACCGGCGTGATCCGCGGGGCCGACGCAACTGCCAGCGCGCCACCGGAGGTGGCCCTCAACGCCGAGGCCATCGATTCTGCCTCAGGGCAACTGGCTCGGACGACATACTCGGGATCTCGCGGGGTATGACGGACTGTCGTTAAGTGCTACCCGGTATCGGCCGTTAAGGACGACAAGGACCGACAAATGCCCGCATCCAAGATAACGACACGGCTTTTCTGGCTGGCGGAGGCCATTCTGCTTGTGGGCGCGATTGCGACCGCGGTACTGACCTCGCGGGCGGAAGATTGGCAGCCACTCCAACTGGTGGTGCTGCTGATGGCTCTCGCCCTGGGGGGGCAGCGGTTGAGCATCAATCTCCGGGGACAGGAGATCACGGCAGCTTTCATTGCGTTGGTGCTTGCCATGACGTTGCTTGGCCCTGCTCCCGCAGCGCTTTTTGGTATCGCCGCGATGGTTCTGACCTCGGCGAGTCGGAGACTTCCGCCTGCGGCATGGCTGAACAACCTTGCGACTTTCGCCGCCTTCCCGGTGGCTGGTGGCCTGCTTACTCGTGCACTGGCCGGCAACGTCCACAACGACGTTCATCACTTTACGCAGGGTCTCAGCTTCGCGGAGGTGGTGGTCGCCGTGTTCGTGGTGACCGACGGCATGAACTTCCTACTGATTGCTCTCGACAACCGGATCCTCGAAGGTCGTCGCCTCTCCAATCAGGTGCGCGATGTCCTGGTACCGATTCTCCCCGGACAAATTGCGGCCGCTGCACTCGCGGCCGCGCTCGCCGTGGCGTACACCAACCTGGGCTTCCCGGTGCTGCTGTGCTCGGTGCTGCTGATCCTGATCTTCCAGTACCTGGCGATGGCGCTGCTGCGCTCCGAGGATCGAGCCGACCAGCTGGAGACGCGCTCGATGCACCTCGCCTCGCTGCAACTCGGCGTGCTGACAACGCTGGTCGAGACACTCGCGCTGCGCGATCGCGTGACCGCACGCCACGCCGCCGCGGTCGCCCGCTACGCGCGCGCGCTGGCGCAGGAGGCCGGCTGCAGCGAGGCCGACCAGGACATCGTGCACACGGCGGGGCTGTTGCACGACATCGGCAAGTTCGCGCTGCCCGACCGGATTCTCAACGCAGAGATCCTCTCCGACGAGGATTGGGCGCTGATCCGCCGCCACCCGCAGGACGGCGCGACGCTGGTGGGGCGCCTCGACGGGTACGGGCCGGTAGCGGACGCGATCCTCTACCACCACGAGCACATCGACGGCAGCGGCTATCCGGCAGGGCTGATCGGCAACGAGATCCCACTGCCCTCACGGATCCTCGCGATCTGCAGCGCCTACGACACGATGACCTCGCGCGACTCCTACCGCTCGCCGATGACACCGCAGGACGCGATCGTCGAGCTACGGCGGATGTCGGGACGCCAGTTCGACGGGGAGCTCGTCAACAACTTCGTTGCGATGCTCGAGCGCGATGGTCCCGCCAACATGGCAGCGGGCGAGGAGGCCAACTTCGAGACCGAGCTCGCCTTCGAGCGTCGCGCCCGTGCGATCGCGCAGCCCACGGCGAGGTAGCATCCCGTCAACAACAAACGAGCGCCGCTGAGAAGCGGCGCTCGCAAGCAAGCTGACTACTTGGCATAAGCCAAAGGACTCTTATTTGTTGAAACCCATGCTCGTCCTCCTTAGCTCGGGGCCCAGGGCCGCGTGATTGGGGGGCTTCGCGGCCCCCGGTCCCAACCTCTCCAGGACAACCGCCAACCTAACTATTGAGTAGGTTTGCGCAGGATAGTACCAATGTTGGACGAATTGTCCAGCTTTGATTGGATTTGCGCTGCTAAGTGCAGTATTTCTTGCACATGCAGGACTTCCGAGGCGTCCTCGATGTCCAACGCGGCCACGGCGGGCACCGTGATCCGAGCCAAGCCGTCGAGTGACCGCCGCAGCTGAAGCCTATGGAGTCGGTCGGGCAAACGTCCACAAAGGTGCGCGACGCTCAACTTCCGAAGCGCGGGTGCCGACACTCGATGGAGAGGCGCACCGGAACGACATCCGAAGTGCTCCCGCCGTAGCCCACACGGGCCCTTGGCCTTCGACTCGAGAGGACCCCCGATGCCCTTCGCCCCACCCAACTCCCCGCACAGCGACCGTCAGCTGGTGTTCACCAGCTCGCAGGCCGCGCGCTACCTGGGCGTCTCGCTGGCGACCATCCGCCGCTGGGCGGACGCGGGGCACCTCGACTGCTATCGCACGCCCGGGGGGCAGCGACGCTTTTCGCGCGAGCAACTCGATGGCTTCGTGGACTCGCTGCCACGCACCGGCGAGCACAACGTGCCGGCAGCAGCCCGCAGCGCCGCCTGAGCCTGCTCAGCGCGCCAGCCGACCGAACTTCTCGCGCAAGCGGCGGTAGAAGGAGGAGCCAGGGAGCTGCGCGATCGTGCCCACGCCGTTGACGAAGCGCGCACGAATGTGCTCGTCGGGGCCCAGCTCGCAGACGGGGCGCCCGTTGACCGAGACGTCCAGCGCCTCGCGCGAGCGGTTGTGGACCGTGATCGGATCGGTTGGCGCCACCACCAGCGCACGGGCGGTGAGCGAGTGGGGCGCGATGAAGGAGACCACGAACCCCTTCACCCCCCACGCCATCACCGGTCCGGCGTTGGCGAGGTTGTAGCCGGTTGACCCGGCGGGCGTGGCGAGCACCAGCCCGTCGCAGCGCACCGAGCCAACCTCCTCCCCGTCGAGCGCATACGCCAGCTCCGCCACGCGCTCGCCGACGCGGCGGTGGATCGCGACGTCGTTGATCGCCGTCTCCTCGCCGCAGGGCGTCTCGAGCACGATCCCCGGGAGACGCAACAGCTCGAAGCTGCCGCTGAGCGCGCGCGCGACGCCATCCTCGATCTCCTCCGGCTCGACGGTGGCGAGAAAGCCGATCTCGCCGAAGTTGATCGCGAACACCGGCACCGAGCTGCCCGCGTAGAGCTGCAGCGCGCGCAGGATCGTGCCGTCCCCGCCCAGCACGATGCAGAGCTGCTCGGCGCCTCCCCCGATCTCGGCGTCCACCTCGACGCCGGATTCGGCGCGCAGGCCGTGCTTGACGGTCTCCTCGACGTCGAATCGCAGCGTCGCGCCGACGGCACGGGCCCGCTCGATCAGCGCGCCCAGCGCCGCGTGGGTGTCCTCCACCCGCCGGTGGGTGAGCACGGCGACGCTCAGAGCGTCCCCGCCCACGTGGTCGGGCTTACGCCGATGCGCGTTCTCTGGATGCGAGCTTGCAGCTGACTGGTCGGCCATGCTCACGGCTCCTCCCCGCGCGCCATCCGTTCGATCTCCTGCACATTCTGCGCACCGCCCGCACGCTCCGGCTCGGCCAGCCAGATGAAGGTCTCGCGATTGCCCTTGGGGCCGGGCAGGCCGGAGGAGCGGAAGCCGAGGACGGCCGCGGAGCAGGGGACGGCCGGCGAGCCGGCCGTCGGGTCGGCCGGCCTCTCGATGCCCGCAACGGCGAGCCCGACGGCCACGAGCACGGCCCGGCGCGCGTCGGGGTCGCGCACGACACCGCCTTTGCCGACCCGCTCGCGCGGTGCCTCGAACTGGGGCTTGATCAGCGCCAGCACGTCGTAGGGAGCGGCGAGGCAGCCGAGCACGGCTGGCAGCACCTTGGTGAGAGAGATGAACGAGACGTCCACCACCGCGAGGTTGGGCACGGCGGGAAGCATCGCAGGATCCAGCACGCGCGCGTTTGTGCGCTCCAGCACATGCACTCGCGGATCGGTGCGCAGACGATGGTGGAGCTCTCCATAGCCAACGTCCACGGCGACTACCTCGGCCGCGCCACGCTGCAGCAGGCAGTCGGCGAAGCCCCCCGTCGAAGCCCCCACATCGAGCGCAACCCTCCCCGACACCGCGATCTCGGTGCGCGCCAGGGCATTCTCCAGCTTGATCCCACCGCGCGACACATACCGCGGGCGCTCGGCGACGCTCACCTCCACATCGGACGCCACCATCTCCCCCGGCTTCTCCGCGCGCCTGCCAGCTGCCCCCACCCGCACCTCCCCCGCCATCACCGAGGCCGCGGCCCGGCTACGCGACTCGAACAGCCCGCGCTCCGCCAAGAGGGTGTCCAGCCGCTGCTTGCCCATCGCCCGAACGGTATCCGCTCCGCCCCTCCTAGATGCAGTTAAATGAAACGGCCCGCCTGGGAAGCGGGCCGTTTCGAGGGAGGAGGGATGCTGCTGTACTTCGGGTCTAAAAGCATGATGCCCGCTGCGGGCAGCCTTGTGTGTGAGAGTGCGCACACACGTTCGATCGGTGTCCCCGCCTACGCCTCCACCGCCGCGGAGTCGCGGTCGAGGATCGCCGCCGCCACGCGTTCGGCGATCTTGGCGCCCGTGAAACCGACCTCCTCGTGCAGCAGCGCCGGCTTGCCGTGCGTTATGTAGCGGTCGGGCAGGCCCACGCGGAGGATCCTCGGGGTGATCCCCATCTCGCTGAGGGTCTCCCACACCGCTGAGCCGAACCCACCGGCGAGCACGCCCTCCTCCACGGTCACCAACAGGTCGTGCTCGGCCGCGAGCTGGGCCATCAGCCCGGCGTCGATCGGCTTGGCGAAGCGCGCATCCACGACGGTCACCGCGATCTCCTGAGCGCGCAGCAGCTCGGCGGCGCTCAACGCCTTGCCGACGCCCGATCCGTAGCCGATCAGCGCGACGCGCCGGCCGGCGCGAGCCGATACGGGTGTGACCTCGGTCTCGCTCAATATCTCACCGGTGCCGATCGCGATCGCGTGCGGCTCCTCAGGTAGCGGCACGCCGACGCCCTCTCCGCGTGGGTAGCGCAACGCGATCGGCCCGTCGTCGTAGAGCAGCGCGGTGCGCAGCATGTGCACCAGCATCGCCTCATCGCGCGGTGCCATCAGCACGATGTTGGGCAGGCAGCGCAGGTAGGCGATGTCGAACACGCCGTGGTGGGTGGGCCCGTCGTCGCCGACCAGCCCCGCGCGATCCATCGCGAACACCACGTTCAGCTTCTGCAGGCACACGTCGTGCACGATCTGGTCGTAGGCGCGCTGCAGGAACGTGGAGTAGATCGCCGCCACCGGCTTGACCCCCTCGAGCGCGAGGCCGGCCGCGAACAGGATCGCCTGCTGCTCGGCGATCCCCACGTCGAAGTAGCACTCCGGAAGCGCCTTTTGCAAGATGTTGAGGCCGGTGCCCGAGTTCATCGCGGCGGTGATCCCGACCACGCGCTGGTCGCGTTCGCACTCCCTCACCAGCGCCTCGCCGAAGACCTGGGTGTACTGCGGCTTCGCCACCGCCGCCCGCGCCACGCCACGCCCGTCCGCCGAGTCGGGACCCGTGCTCGCGGCCTGCGAGGTCGCCGGCACCGGCGTCGGCGAGCCGTTGAGGATCGACTTCGGCTTCGCGGCATGCCACTTCTCCATGCCCTCCAGGCCCCCGTCCTCCGCCGGCGCGAAGCCCTTGCCCTTGACCGTGGCGATGTGCACGACCACCGGGCGTCCGGCAGCCAGCGCCTCGCGCAGCGCCTCGCGCAGCGCGCGCACGTCGTGGCCGTCGATCACCCCCATATACGCCCAGTCGAGCTCCTCCCACCACAAGCCGGGGGCCCAGAACGCCTTCAAGGACTCCTTCAGCTGGGGACCCAGCTTCTCGAAGGCCGCGCCCACCGCACCCGGCAGCCGCGCGAGACCTCCCTCGACTCCCTCGCGGGCGTGCCACAACTTCGGGTTCAGGCGCACGCGGTTGAAGTAGCGCGACAGCGCGCCGACGTTCGGGGAGATCGACATCCCGTTGTCGTTCAGCACCACCACGATCGGCGTGCCCATCCCCCCCGCCTGGCCGATCGCCTCGAACGCCACACCGCCGGTCATCGCGCCATCGCCGATCACCGCCACGACCTTGCCGTCGGGATGAGAGCCCCCAGCCGCGCTGCTGAGGTGGCGCATCCCCTCCTTGATGCCGACGGCGTACCCGACCGAGGTCGAGGCGTGGCCGGCGCCGATGATGTCGTGCGGGGACTCCGCGATCGAGCAGAACGGCGCAAGGCCGCCATATTGGCGGATCGTGTCCAGCCGATCGCGCCGGCCGGTGAGGACCTTGTGCGGGTAGGCCTGGTGGCCGACATCCCACAGGATCTTGTCGCGCGGGGAGTCCAGCAGCGAGTGCAAAGCAACCGCCAGCTCGCAGGTACCGAGGTTGGCCCCGAAGTGCCCCCCGATCTCCCCCACCGTGTCGATGATGTACTCGCGCACCTCCTGCGCCAGGCGCTGCAGCTCCTCCTCGGAGAGTCCCTGCAGATCCTGCGGCCCCTCCACCTTGCCGAGCAGGGATCGGCCCGGTTGCCCGCCGCCACCGCTGTCTGGTCGCTGATCGCTCATGAGGTGCGGGTGTAGATGAAGTCGGTGATCCGCTCGAGCTCGCCGGTGTCGCGCGGGTGGGTGGGGTTGACACCGGCATGCGCCGCCTCCGCCAGGGCCCCCCGCGCCGTGCGGTGGGACTCCGCGGCCAGTGCCTTCGCTTGGTCGATTCCGAACTCGCTCACGTAGGTGCGCTTGCCGTGACGCTCATCGCTTCCTTGGGGCTTGCCGAGCGCATCCTCGGTCCCGGTCACGTCCAGTATGTCATCGACGATCTGGAACAGCACACCCAGCTCCGCCGCAAAGCGGTTGAACGCCATTGTCGCAGGTCCGTCGACTCCCCCCAATGTCAGCACACACATTACCGACGCCCCGATCAGCCGGCCAGTCTTCAGCTCGTGCAGGCGCCGCAGCCCGACGAGCCCGCGCGGCGCCGTGGCTCGTACATCCGCGTACTGGCCCCCCACCATCCCCCCCGCGCCCGTCGCCGCGGCGAGCTCCGCCGCCGCCGCCAGCACCCGCTCGGGCGCCGCGCGCTGGTGGGTCAGGAGATGGCGAAACGCCTCCGCGTACAGCCCATCCCCGGCGAGGATCGCGACATCCTCGCCGAACGCCACGTGGCAGGTGGGCTGGCCGCGGCGCAGCCCATCGTCGTCCATCGCCGGCAGGTCGTCGTGGATCAGCGAGTAGGTGTGGATCAGCTCGATCGCGCCCGCCAGCGGCAGTACCTCGTGGCGTTCCAGCCGCACCGCCTGGGCGGTCGCGAGCGCGAGCACGGGACGAATCCGCTTGCCGCCCGCCAGCAGCGAGTAGCGCATCGCCTCGTCGAGCCCCGCCGTCAGATCCTCCTCGGAGAAGCGCATCTTCTCCAGATAGCGCTCCACCTCGGCCCGCAGGTGTTCGGGGTAGGAGGCCGCGGAGATAGAGCCGGCGAGCACTACAGCAGCGAGTCCTGGCCGGGGGGCTGGCCGATGCTTTGGACCCCACCCGCCCGCTCGCCGGAGGCGAGTGTCTCCCGACTTCGGTCGAGCACCTCGGCGCGCGCACGGCGCTCGAGCTCCGCCCCCGCGCGGTTGGCCAGCGCCGCGCACTCGTCCACCAGCGTCGCGGCCGCATCGGTGGAGAGCTCGCCGGAGCGCAACTGCTCCGCCGCGCGTTCCAGGCGCCCGATCAACTCGTCAAGTGAGTCCGTCGCTTCGTTCATGAGATCGGGGCATTCTCCCGTACTTCGCGCAACACCGCCGCCAGCACCCCGTTGACGAACGCCGGGGCATCCGCGCCGCAGAACGTCTTCGCGCCCTGCACCGCCTCCTCGATCGCCCCCTCGGGCGGGATCGGCGTCTCGCCCGGCGACGCATCGGGATGCAGGATCTCGATCAGCGCCACCCTCAGGATGCTGCGCTCCAGCGGCTGAATCCGCTCCACCGACCAGCCGTGCGCGTGGCGGTCGATCACCTCGTCGAGCTCCGTCGCCCGGTCGGCCGCGGCGTGCGCCAGCGCGCGCGTCATCGGCGAGGCCCCCGCGGGGAGCGTGTCGGCAAGCGGCAGGCCGGTGAGGTCGTGCTGGTAGAGCGCGAACACCGCCTGCCGCCGCTGCTCGGAGCGGCGCACTCAGGCCCCCGTCGGGTCGAGCTCGGCGCCCCGCCGATGGGGCTGAGGCAAGGCCATGAGTCGTCCTGGCCTGGCCGGGTGGGGGGGCTCAGGCACGCGAGACATATTCGCCCGAGCGTGTGTCCACCCGCACCCGCTCCCCTACGTTCACGAACAGGGGAACGCTGATCGTGGCGCCGGTCTCGAGCGTCGCCGGCTTGGTGCCGCCCCCTGAGGCGGTGTCGCCGCGCAGGCCGGGCTCGGTCTCGGCGACCTCCAGGTCGACCGCGCTCGGGAGATGCACGTCGGAGGGCTGCTCGTCGATGAACAGCACATCGACCTCGCTGGAGGGCTTGATCCAACGCAGCGCCTCGCTGAAGCTGCTTTCCGCAACCGCCAGCTGCTCATAGGACTCCGTGTCCATGAAGTGCGCATCGGTGCCATCCGCGTAGAGGAACTGCATCTTGCGAGCCTCCGTGCGTACCGGACGGAACTTCTCGCCCGCCCTGAACGTGCGGTCGATCACCGCGCCGTCGGAGGCCCGGCGCAGCTTCGTGCGCACGAACGCCCCGCCCTTGCCCGGCTTGACGTGCTGGAATTCCACGATCTTGAAGACCGTACCCTCCACGTCGATGTGATTGCCGTTCTTGAATTGGTTAGTGTTTATTATTGTTAATCATCTCCTCGGAGCCACGTCCTGATGTGGTTCGGCGGTCGCCAACACGCCTGACGACCCGACCACAATAGCTGCCGGGAAGCGGGAAGATCCCAGCCGGGAAGGCGCCGGGCGATCGAGCACACCTCCCTCCATGGCCGGCGAAGGTTGCTCGTGAGCTGCCTGCGGCCGACTTGGCGCGACACGTCGGCTTCATAGCATCGTCCACGCCCGCATAGCCCCGGCACGACCGGGCAATAGGAGCCATATGAGCACCACTCGCCCACATCGACTGCGACAAGCACAACTCGACCTGACCCGGCTGGGCCGTGCCCTACTCGGCGCAGCCATACTCGCGCTCGCCCCGATCGGCGTGACAGACGCCGCCGGAGACGCCAGCCACGCGGGCTGGCCGAAGATCAACGGCAAGCTGATCATCAACAAACAGAACCTCAACGAGACGATGCGCGGAGATCGCAGCCAGAAGCGTCAGCCTGACCAGCTTCGCCGACGGCTCAAACACATCCCGCGAGTCTGAAATATCCCAAGGAGCCTATCTGGCTAAGATTCGCGAATGCGGGAGGCCGTGGGGCGATCGGCCGGCGAGCGCAATGGTCCGCCGGCCGCGACTCGGGAGCGCGTCAGGGGTGTGCCGAGTCGCGGCAGTGGCTCCCCCGCGCCGATCGGCAACCTGTGGGGGCACGTCGGGAATCGGGCGCAGAGCGCATGGCACTCGCTGCCGCGCGTCTGGCGCTCACCGCCCAACCAGCCGCCGTGGGCACGCCCCGCGCTGCTGGTGATCGCCGCGGTCGCGGGGCTGGCCTATGGGTGGGGGATGAACGGGGCGGCGCTGGAGGACTTCTATGGGGCGGCGGCGCGCAGCATGTCGTCGAGCTGGCACGACTTCTTCTTCGGCGCGTTCGACCCGGCGGGCACTGTGTCGGTCGACAAGCTGCCCGGGGCGCTATGGCCGCAGGCGCTGTCGCTGCGGCTCTTCGGATTTCACGTGTGGGCAATTGTGCTCCCGCAGGTGGTCGAGGGAGTGCTCACGGTCCTCGTGCTCTACCGCGCGGTGCGACGCCTCGCGGGGCCGCTCGCCGGGATCGTCGCGGCCGCAGTGCTCGCCACGAGCCCAGTGACGGTGGCGCTCAACCGCGGCAACGTGGCCGACTCGCTGCTGATCCTGCTGCTCGTGCTCGCCGCCGACGCTACCTCTGCCGCGCTGCTGGCCGAAACGGGGACCGATTGGGGAGACACTCGCTCCGCTCGCATCCCCAAATCGGCCAGCGCCGCAGGCGGCTCTCGCCAAGCCCCGGCCAAGGGGCGGCTGGGCAAACTGCTGCTGGCGGGGGTGTGGGTGGGACTGGCATTCCAGACGAAGATGCTCGTGGCGTGGCTGGTACTGCCGGCGCTGGCAGCGGCCTACCTGCTGGCGGCGGCGCCGCGGTTGCGCACCCGCCTCAGGGACGTGGCGCTCGCCGGGATCGTGACGGTGGTGGTGTCGCTGAGCTGGATGACCGCCGTCTCGCTGGTGCCGGCGCATGACCGGCCATATGTGGACGGCACGCAGAACGACTCGCTGTTCAGCCAGGTGTTCGACTACAACGGGATCTCGCGCCTCGGGCGCAGCAACGTGTTTGCCGGCGCCGGCCATCCGGCGCAGTTCCTCGTGCAGCTCTCCGAACAGGCCTCGACTCCAACGCACAGCGTCAAGCCGGGCCCCGGCAGGCTGCTGAGCGGCGTGTTCGGCCGCGACGACGGCTGGCTGCTGCCCGTTGCGCTGATCGCGGCGGCGGCGATCCTGCTGGAGCGCCGGCGAGCCCGCGCCGGCCGGCGCGACCCGCTACGGGCGGGGGTGGTGCTGTGGGGGACGTGGCTGGTGGTGCTGTGGGCCTTCTTCAGCGCCGGTGGCTACCCCAACTCCTACTACGTGGCGGCGCTCTCGCCGGCGACCGCAGCGCTGTGCGGCGCGGGCCTCGCGCTGGCGTGGCGCTATCGCGGCCACCGCGTGGCGCCGGCGACGCTCGCGGGGGCGCTGGTGTGCTGCGTGGGATACGGGACCTACCTGCTGCGGGGCGGCACCGCGGTGCCCGGATGGCTGGTGCCGGTCGCCGTCGTGCTCGGCATCGCCGGCGTGCTGGCGCTGTGGGCACCCCGCCGGGCCAGCGGCGGCTTCGGAGCGCCCTCGCGCGGGGTGGTGGCGTTCGCGGTCGCGTGCGCACTGCTGCTTCCAGGGGTCACAGCGGCACTGATGGTGACGCGTGGCCTCGGCCCGTTCGCCGCGCCGTACGAGCCGGCGTCCGCCACGACCTCCCGTGCACAAGCGCGCAGCACGCGCCTCGCCGACGAACAGGTGGTGGCCCAGCTCGCCTCCACCTACAACACCCCGATCCCGCTCGCCACCGACTCATCGATCCTCGCCGCGCCCTTCATCCTCGCGACCGGCAGCGAGGTGCTGCCGATCGGGGGCTTCCAGGGTGGGATCCCCGAGCCCAGCCTCCCGCGGCTGCAGCGCTATGTCGCCGCGGGCGAAGTGCGTGCGTTCGTCGTGCCGGTCCACAGCGACGATCCCCGCATCGAGTGGATCCACTCCCACTGCACGTTGCCGGGCTCCGAAGGCGCCGAGGGCAGCCCTACTGCGCTGTATGTGTGCAACTGACCGGCCGTCGGGGCAGGGCCTCGGAGGCGCCAGCAGCCGATGAAGCGCGAGCTTGGGGGTGGGCGTCCGCGGGCCCGCCAACCTAGGAGACGACTGTGAGCTCCTTCGAGAGACCGGTGAGTACCAACGGCCCATTGTCGGTAACTGCTACGAGGTCCTCGATGCGCACGCCGTAGCGGCCGGGGATGTAGACGCCGGGCTCCACCGTCACGATGCAGCCGGCGCGCAGCGGCTCCTCGCCCGCGGTGCGAGAGAGGCGCGGAGCCTCATGCACCTCGAGGCCGACGCCGTGGCCGAGGCCGTGGCCGAATTGCTCGCCGTGACCGGCCCGCTCGATCAGCTCGCGGGCGGCGGCATCGATCTCTTTGCCGTTGGGACCCGGGCGCACGGCGGCGAGGCCGGCGAGCTGAGCCGAGAGCACGAGCTCGTACACCTCGTGCGCCCCCTCGGGGAGGCGCTCGCCAGTGGCATAGGTGCGGGTGCAATCCGAGCAGTAGCCATCCAGCAGCGCGCCCCAATCGATCGTGACGAGCGTGTCGCGTGGGATCTGCTCCTCGCGGGGCTCGGCGTGGGGCAGCGCCGCGTGCGGGCCGGCGGCGACGATCGAGGGAAAGCTCGGGCCGGCAGCACCGAGGCGGCGCATCCGCAGCTCCAGGTCGATCGCCACCTCGCGCTCGGTGCGGCCGGCGATGCCCGCTTCGAGCACTTCGCGCAGCGCCGTGTCGGCGAGCTCCGACGCAGCGCGGATGCTTGCCAGCTCCGCCGGCTGCTTCACTTCGCGCAGCTCCTCCACGAGGCCGCCGCAGGGGACGAGCTCCCACCGCTCGTCCAGCAGCTCGCGCAGGCGCGTGTGGCGCTTGACCGTCATCGCGCCCTCCTCGAAGCCCAGACGACCGCCGCTGGCAAACAGCTCGGCGAGGTTCGTGCGCGGCGGCTCGATCTCCTCCTTGGCGCCCTCCGCGGTGGGCTCCACGCGGGCAGACAGCTCCCCGGCGAGCGCCTCCACCAGGTCGATCTTGTAGATCTGGCGCTCGAACAGCCCGGGCACCTGCGCGGCGGACTGCGTTTCGTAGCGGAAGTCGGTTAGGAACAGCTTCGGCCCGCTCTCGGCGGCAGCGATCAGCGCCAGACCATTGGTGCCCGTGAAACCAGCTATGTAGCGCAGGTTGACTGGATCGGCGAGTACCAGCAGATCGGGCTCGGCATCGTGCTCGCGCAGCAGCGCCGCGAGTGCGTGGGTGCGCTCGACCTCTGGGTTGGCGCGCGAGCGCTCGCTCACCGCCACGGCCCACAACCCCCTGCCCAAACCCACACCGCACGGATCCCCGCATCCCTCGTCATACGAGCGCTCCTCACGTCGATGCCTCGTCGAGCACGGCGCGCAGGCGCTGCAGGGCAACCCGGTACCCATCGACCCCCTGCCCGCAAACCGAGGCGACGCAGAGATCCTCGATCACCGACACCCGTCGCCACGGCTCGCGCGCCTTCACGTTGGAGAGGTGCACCTCCACCGTCGGCAGCGCGGCGATCTCCAGGGCATCGTGGATCGCCCACGCATAGTGCGTCCAAGCGCCGGGGTTGATCACGATCCCGTCGGCGTCCTCGCGCAGCAGATGCAGGCGCTCGATCAGCTCGCTCTCGGAATTGGTCTGGAAGAAGCGAGCGCGCAGACCCAGCTCAGCGGCGAAGGCGTTAACGTTTTGCTCGAGCTCGGAGAGCGTCAGCGTGCCGTACTGCGCAGGGTCACGTTGACCCAGCATGTCGAGGTTGACCCCGTTCATCACCTCGATGCGATAGGAGGCGTCGGCCATGTAGGCAGCCTATCTCCTGCCAAGCCTGCGGGCTTGTGTGCTTTTCAACTGATGGGGAGTCCAGAAGGTCGTCGATGGTCCAGCTGGTAGGCAACTTATGTAACCAACTCGGCCACCGCGGCCCGCAGGTCCTGCTCGGCCACCTCGCAGCCGACCCGCACGTCCCCGGGCGCGTGCACGAGCACGAACGGGGTATGGACGCCGACGCGCTTCTTGTCGTGGGCGACGGCCGCCACAACCTCATCCACGCTCGCGCCCTCCAGCGCCACCGGAAGCCCGCGAGCGCTCAGCAACTCACGCACGCGGGCTCGCAGCTGCTCCTGGCCGGAGAGGCGAAGCGCGGCGAGCAGGCCGAGCCCGACCGCCTCGCCGTGGCGGTAGCGCCCGTAGGCGGTGGCAGTCTCGATCGCATGACCGACCGTGTGCCCGAGGTTGAGCACCTGGCGGCGGCCGCCGTCGCGCTCGTCCTCGGCGACGACCGCCAGCTTCAGGCGCGCGCAGGCGAGGATCGTGTGCTCGTCGGGCGGGGACCCCGGCGCTTCGGCGCAGATGCGCTCCCACAGCTCTCCGCCCGCGATCAGCGCTGTCTTCAGCACCTCCACCCAGCCGGCGCTCAGCTCCGCGAGCGGCAGTGTACGGAGCGTATCGGGGTCAACCAGCACCGCGGCGGGCTGGTGGTAGGCACCCACGTAGTTCTTCGCCTCGGGCAGATCAACACCGGTCTTGCCACCGTAGGCGGAGTCCACCTGCGCGACCAGCGTGGTCGGAATCTGCACGACAGGCACGCCGCGCTGGTAGGTCGCTGCGCAGAAGCCAGCGAGGTCTCCCACCACGCCCCCGCCGAACGCCACTAGATGGTCAGCGCGGTTCATGCCGGCGCGCGCGAGCTCGCTCCACACGTACTCGGCCGTCGCCAGCGTCTTCGCCGGCTCGCCCGGGGGGATCGCGATCGTGTGCACCGGCTCGCCGGAGGGCATCGTCCTCAGCCCCGCCGGCCCACTCGGCCCGGCCAGCCCACCCGGCCCCTCCAAGTACAGCTCCTCGACGTCGGTGTCGGTGACGCAGAAGGGGCGCGAGGCGGTGCGGTCGAAGGGCCACACTGCCGCGAGGCGCTCGCTGGCCGAAACGGGGATTCGCGCCGCAGGCAGGTGTCCCCCGGCTTCGGTCGAAACGGGGGCCGATTGGGGAGATACTCGCTCTGCCGAAGCCGGGGGACGCTCGCCGTTGGCAAGCATCCCCGTTTCGGCCAGCATCCCCAAATCGGCCAGCACCGCGGGCGTGTGTCCCCCGGCTTCGGTCAGCAGGCCCGTGCCGATGAACACCGGGTAGTCGCCCGAAGCCGACTCGGCCCACAGCAGCCGGACATCGGCGACCTCTTCGTACATCCCGCGCCGCTGCGCGTACAACGCCTCGAAGGCCTCGCGGTCACGCGCCAGCGGGCGCTCGGCGCCGTCGCCGCGGTGTACGCGCTCCCACGCGACCTCCGGCGCGACCTCGATCAGCGCGGTCGTGTGTCCTGTGAGCGCCGCACGCACACACGCGGAGAGCACGCTGCCACCACCGAGCGCAATCACATCGCGGGCGTCGGCACCCTCCAGCAGCCCGCACACCACCTCCTCCTCCGCCGCGCGAAACGCCTGCTCCCCGTGAAGCTCGAACTCGCGGGCCACCGAGTGCCCGAAGCGCTCCACCAGCAGCGCGTCGCCGTCGATCGGCTTGCGTCCGCGCTGCTTCGCCAACCGGCCCGCGAGGGTCGACTTGCCGGCGCCCATGAAGCCGATCAGGACAAGCGCCACCTCACACCGCCCTCGTCGGCGACGCCGCGCCGCGCGCGTGGCCGGCACTCAGCGACGCCAATCGATCCTCTCCTCGTAGGCGCGCACCGCGTCGCGGACGTCGTCGATGTGGTCGCCGCCGAACTTGCGCCGGTAGGCGTCGGCGAGCACCAGCGCCACCATCGCCTCCCCCACCACGCCCGCGGCCGGCACGGTGCAGGAGTCGGTGCGCTCGCGCAGCGCCTCGGCCGGCTGGAGGGTGGCGATGTCGACCGAGCGCAGCGGCTTGGTGAGCGTCGGCAGCGGCTTCATCGCGCCGCGCACAACCAGCGGCTCGCCGGTGCTCATCCCCCCCTCCAGGCCCCCCGCGCGGTTGGTTTCGCGGTAGTAGCCGCGCTCCGGCGAGTGGAAGATCTCGTCGTGCGCACGGGAGCCCGGCACCCCCGCGATCTCGAAGCCGGAGCCGATCGAGACGCCCTTCAGCGCCTGGATCGAGAGGATCGCCATCGCCAGACGGCCGTCGAGGCGCTCCTCCCATGACACGTGCGAACCGAGACCCGGCGTAAGGCCGAAGGCGATCACCTCGAAGACGCCGCCGAGCGACTCGTTGGCCTTGCGCAGCGCGTCGATCTCGGCCACCATCGCGCGCGTGGCCTGCGCGTCGAGGCAGCGCACCGGCGAGTCGTCCACCGCGGCGAAGTCATCGAGGGTCAGCGCCCCCTCCCGCTCGGGTGCGCTCACCGAGGCGATCTGCACGACGTGCGAGCGCACCTCCACGCCGAGGGCGCGCAGGAACGCCTTCGCCAGAGCGCCGCCGGCGACGCGCGCCGCCGTCTCGCGCGCGGACGCCCGCTCGAGGATGTTGCGCACATCGCTCTGCTTGTACTTCCAGGTGCCCACCAGGTCGGCGTGGCCGGGGCGCGGCAGGTGCACCTCGGGGACATCGGCCTCGACCGGCCAGGGGTTCATCCGCTCCTCCCAGTTGGCGTAGTCGCGGTTGGCCACCTGCAACGCGATCGGGCCGCCGAGCGTACGCCCGTGCCGCACCCCCGCGGTCACGATCGCCGCGTCGCGCTCGATCTTCATCCGCCCGCCACGGCCATGCCCCAGCTGCCGGCGGGCCATGTCGGCGTCGATCTCCTGCGCGCGCAGCTCGAGACCCGCGGGCAGACCCTCGACGATCGCGGTCAGGCCGGGCCCGTGAGACTCGCCGGCGGTGGTGAGGCGTAGGATCATCGGCGCTCAGCATATGTCGTCCCGCGCATCCTCAGAATTTCGATCGCCGTAAGCCGAGTCGGCGAGCTGCTCCCGTTCGTGGCTGGGCACGGAGGCCCAGCCCCCGGGCGGACGGTACACGCGGCTACGCGCGCGGACGATCTCCCCCACCCACCACTTGCTCTGCTGCGCTAGCCGTGGTGGTGACGATGACGGCGATGGTGGTGAACGCTCGCGGCGCTCGCGGTAGCCGATTCCTTGGTGATGCTGAGCACCTTCAGTTCGTACGGCACGCTCTGACCATCCGGTTCGAGGTAGGTCAGTTCCTCGCTCTGTTCCGCTTCCAGGTCGATCGCTTCGCACTGTTCGGCGCTCGGGATGCAGACGGCCGGGCCTTTGAGGATCGCTTCGCGGCTGAGCGCGAACACCGCGCCCTTGCCGTTGCCGCGCGCGCCGGAGAACACCAGCCGCACGTCCTGCGCCGAGGGGAGCTGCTGCAGGCGTTTCAGATCGGTGTATGGAGTCAGCTGCGAGAGGGCGCCGGGGGTCGTGGACAGCACGCCGAACTGCGCGTTCACCACGTACACGGGTGGCTTGGGCTTCGTCTTCTTCGGCGCCGGCTTCACCGGAGTCGAGGGCTTGGTCGTGGAGCCGCCCGTGTTGGTCGAGCCGGAGCTGCTCTTTTCGACGCTCGTCGAGCTGGAGCTCGTGGACGGGGACGACACCGAGGAGGTACCGCTGCTCTTGACGGCCGACGTCAACGACGTCTTCGGCGAGGGCAGCGGCGTGAAGGGATCGCGCGAGCCGGGCTTGTGCCGGTAGCGCGCGCCTTCGGTCGTCTCGGAGACGGCCGCGTTGGGATTGGCCTTGGCTTCGGTGACGGCCACGTTGGCGCCGTGCGAGACCGGGGAGGGATTGGCAGCCCCAGCCGCGGCCGAAGGTGTCGGGACGGCGGCGCTCGATCCACCACCGTCCAGCACCACGTAGGCGACGGCGCCCGCGAGCGCGAGGCACAGCGCCACCAGCACCGGCAGCAGTCGCCGGTCGGCCAGGTCGGACTTCAGCGATGTCAGGATCTCGTTCATGGCGTCGCCTTCACGACCGCGGCGGTGGCTGGCGCGGCCGAAGAGGTCGCGGAGGTCGTGGTCGTGCTCGGGCCGGCAGCGGTAGCGCCGCCCGTCAGGCCCTGGCTGGCGGGCAGCACGTACGCGGTGGCGGTGATCGTCGCGGTAAGCGCCCTGGAGGAGCCCGAGCCACCCGATTCGCCCGAGCCACCGGAGTTCTGGAGGCTGATGTCAGCGCCCTGGATCGTCAGCAGGCGCCCGCTCACGGTCAGCTGACCGGCGGTGCTGCGTTGCGCGAAGCCATCGATCTGCCCGAGCAAGTGCGCCAACCCCTCGAAGCTGCCTTTGAAGACGAACGTGAACGGCATCGGGGTAAAGGCCGAGGGCGTGGCGGAGGCTGCCGCCGCGGCCGAAGCGGAGGCGCTGCTGGAGCTGCTGGAGCCACTGGAGCTGCCCGAGGTGATCGAGGTGAATTCGATGTCGCGCTGGTCAGATGCCAGTTCGAGCTGGTAGATCAGCGAGGGCACTTCCTCGGAGGCCGGCACCGCTTTGCCGAGGCTCACCACGGAGCTGTAGGCGGCGTTGTAGCGCTGCTCGGCGGCGCGCGCGCTGTTGGCCTGGCTCTTGGCCGTTTCGAGTTGCTGGCGGGCGCTCTGCACCTGCGCCTGCTCGGCTCCCGCCTTCTTGCGCTCCGGCGAGACAACCAGCACCCAGCCACCAGCCAGTAGCACCAGCATGACGACGGCGATCAGCACCATACGGTCACGGGTGGTCATCCGGCCGCTCCTTTGCTCTTATCGCTGGTGGACACCGCTGTGGGGCCGCTCTTGCTCGACGAGCCACCGGCAGTGGATTCACCCGAGGCGCTCGCCTCCAGCGTTTGGGCGCTCGCGCTCGGCGGCGTGGGCAGCGGCTGGAAGCTCACCTGCGCGGTGAAGGAGGCGTCATCCGCCGGACACGTGCCACCGGAGCTGCTCGAGCCCCCGCCGCTGCCGCCGGATCTAGCGGAGCTCTGCAGGGTGACGTTGCTGACGCCGCTGATCAGACGCAGGCGCACGAGCATCTGCGCGACCGCGATCTGGCTGGTCCCGCACCCAGCGAGCGTGAAGGTGGGGGTCGTGCCGGGCGGCGTGGCGGAAGTCACAGGGGCCGCGGTGGCGGCGGACGCCGCGGTAGAGGCCGTCGAGCCCGTGGAGCCCGCCGCGGGAGTTGCCGCGCTCGTAGTCGCCGAGGCGCTCCCCGTCGCGGAGCCGATCGTGCCCTGCAGCGAGCTGAGCGAGATCGTGGGGGGCAGCACGCGGCTCAGTTCGTTCATCGCCGCCGACCAGCCGAAGCGAGAGCCGACCAGCTGCGAGATCGCCTGCAGGCGCTGTTCGCGCATCTGCATGAAGCTCGTGTACGAGGACAGCTGCGCTGCCTGTGCCTGCACCTGCTGCGCCTGCTGGGTCAGCGCCGCCGCTTCGGACTTGCGGCTTTCGAGCTGGTGGCTGGCCGACCCATACAGGAAGATGAGGAGCGCCGCGCCCGCCAGCAGCCCCAGCACACCGAACGCGATGCCCTGCGAGCGACGCCCGATGGCGCCGCCCTTGCGCTGTTCGGCGGGGATCAGGTTTACGGCTCTCATCGCGGCGCCTCTTCGGTCGCGAGGCCCGTGGCGATCGCCAGGCGGTGGAGGGAGATCGGCTGTGCGCCGCCCGCATCCACACCGTGTGCGTAGTGCACCGACTCGCGGCGCACCTGCAAGCCGAGATCTGCTTCGAGCACCTCCGCGAAACCGCCCATCTCCAAGGCCGGCCCGCTCAACACCACGCTCTTGACTTCGCCGCCGCCCTCCTGGGAGCGGTGGAAGTCCAGCGAGTTGCGCACCTCCCCCACGATCTCGCGGATGCCGTTCTCGAGCACCATCCGCACCTCGGGATCGACGCTCGGCGCGGGGGCCATGGGGGGCGGTGCGGGCTGCGGCTCCGGCGGGAGCTCGGGAAGATCGAGATGGATGGACGGTGGCCCATCGGTGGCACCCTCGAGCGCAGCCGGCGGCGACTGCACCGCGGTGGGGTCCTGCGCGAGGGCCCACGTATCGGCGGCCTCGGGGTCGGGCAGCACGGGAGCCGCGGCCGGCTGGGAGGGCGCGCTCAGCCCGGCGGACGTCGCCTGGACTTCCGTGCCGGGGCGGGGCAGATCGAATTCGGCCAGCATCGCGCGCGCCTCGACCAGCGGGATGCCGCGGCGCTCGGCGACCTCGCTCGCCATCGCCTCCAGACCGCCGCCGACCACGCGGGTGAAGCGGCACAACGTGCCCTCGGCGATCGCCATGTTCGTGAGGCCACCGACGTTCAGGTACAGCACGCGCTCCTGGCGCTCCGCGTCGGTGGCATCATCGCCGCCCTCGCCCTCGTGCGCCGGCAGGGAGTTGGCGGCGCCCGGGCGGTACAGCGAGCGGATCAGCGCGAACGCGGAGAGATCGATGCCCTCTGCGCGCAGGCCGGCGTGCTGCACCGCGCGCAGCAAGCGCTCCACCATCTCGCGCTGGGCGGCGACGACGATCACGCGCTGACGCGGCCCGTTAGGCGTGTCGAATACGCCGAGCGAGTGGTAGTCCAGCACCGCGGAGGCCAGCGGCATCGGCACCTGGTCCTCGGCCTGGAAGCGCACGGCGGTATCGAGATCCTTGCGGTCGGCGACCGGGGGCAGCTCCAGCGTGCGCAGCACCGTGCGCTGGTTGGCCAGTCCCACCCGCACGCGCTTGCCCAGGCCGGCGTCGTGGAAGAGCCGCTGCAGCGCCAGACCGAGCTCGCGCTCGTCGATCACCTCGCCCTCGCGCATGATGTCCGGCGCCAGGGCAGCGCCGGCGGCGCGCTCGACGACGATCCCGCCGTTGACGTGCGCCTGCACGGCGGCGATGTAGCCGGGCTGGATGTCCAGTCCGACGACGCTCCCGCCCCCGCGACCGAGGGAGAGATTGAGATTGAGGTTCGGCTTCAGTGCGCTGAGCGACGGCATTGGCAGAGACGTCATCGACTTTTCTTGCCGATCGCTGAAGGGGCAATTTTCCGCGGCGACATTTCGTCCACCCGGCACACCACTCGGGCCGTCGCACCCGCGCGCACCACTCGCGCCGTCGCACCCGCGCGCACCACTCGCGCCGTCGCACCCGCTGCAACCATCAGTGCACGAAGCTGTGCAGGTACCAGTTGACGAGCGGCTGCCCTGCGAACACCGCGACGATCCCTCCCAGCGCGAGGAAGGGGCCGAACGGCACCGCGGTCTTGCGCCCGGCCCGTGCGCCCTTGCGCGCGACGATCACGGCCCCCACCAGCACGCCGCTCAGCAGCGCGATCAGGATTGCTGGGGCCACAGCTGCGCCGAGGAACAGCCCCATCACACCCGCCAGCTTGACGTCGCCCATCCCCATCCCCCCGGGGTAGGCAAGCGCCGCGGCCAGCAGGAAGCCGCCCGCGGCAGCGCCGGCGATCAGCCGCGTCGGCTCGCCCGCAGGATCGAGCGCCGTCCCCAGCCCGAGCGCCAGCAGCGCGCCGGCTCCGGTCAGCTTGTTGGGGATGATGCGGTACTCGAGGTCGATCAGCGCGGCGGGCACCAGCAGCAGGATCAGCGTCGCCGACAGCGCGATCCCCGTGGCGGTGTCGTGCGCGAGCACCGCGCCAGCGCACAGCAGCGCCGTGCCTGCCTCGACCAGCGGGTAGCGGGGGGAGATCGGCGCCGCGCAGTTGCGGCAGTGGCCCCTGAGCGCCAGCCACGAGAGGATCGGCACGTTGTCGTACGGCCTTACCGGCGTCCCGCAGGAGGGGCAGCGCGAGCGTGGCTTGATGATCGACTCGCGGCGGGGCAGGCGGTACGCGACGACATTGAGGAAGGAGCCGAACACGGCGCCCATCACTCCGGCGAGGGTTGCCTCCATAGGGTGATGATCGGCGGGGGCGGGGCGGGGCTTGAGCGGCTGTGGATCCTTTGGCGATCGCTCGCGGAGCAGAAGGCTCAAGCGCGATGTGCTGCCAGCAGATCTCGCCTACGAGGACCAGGTTTTGCTGACGCAGCCGCCTTTGGTTTTTTCGGCTTCTGCGTTGCAGCCACGGGTGACCACGCCTTCTTTGTTCTTGGTGATGGTGTATTCGGCGCCGTTGGTGGCGACCGCGGCGACTTTGTAGCCTTTGCCTTCTTCTGTCGCTATGGCTTCCTTCACGTAGGCTTCGTTTTTGCCGGCTTCGACCGTGAGTCCTTTTTCATATTCCTGGAGCTGGCTTGCTTTTGTCAGCCCCGTGTATTCGCCGTTGTGGTCAGTCGCATACGTTTCGACCGTCGTCTCGGCGGTGTTCACGAGCGCCTTCGCCGAAGAGTCAACAGCCTTGCTCTTCTGACTCAGGAACGCAGGAATGGCAATCGCGGCAAGAATGCCGATGATGAGAATAACAACCAGCAATTCGATGAGCGTGAAACCACCCTCATCGCCTGTACGCTGGCGCACGGAGGAGAAGCTGGGGTTGAGATTCGGCTTTATTTGGCTGAGCGACGGCATCGGTAGAAACCTCATCGGTAGCTGTGGCTTATACCTTTAGGGGCAATTTTCCGCGTTGTCATTTCGTCCATCGGCGCATGAAGCTGCGCTCGGATCTCCAGAGTTCAAGCCAAAAAAGAGGGGGCGGCCGGTTGGCCGCCCCCTCTCATCAGGCATGTGTCTTCTGTGGCGAGATCCCCCGGTGCCAAGAAGGCTGGGAACGATCCGCCGGCTACTCGTGGTCGCTTACGAAGACCACGTTTTGCCGATGCAGCCACCTTTGGTTTTTTCGGCTTCTGCGTTGCAGCCACGGGTGACTACACCTTCTCCGCTCTTGGTGATGGTGTATTCGGCGCCGTTGGTGGCGACCGCGGCGACTTTGTAGCCTTTGCCTTCTTCTGTTGCGACAGCTTCCTTCACGTAGGCTTCGTTTTTGCCGGCTTCGACCGTGAGCCCTTTTTCATATTCCTGGAGCTGGCTTGCTTTTGTCAGCCCCGTGTATTCGCCGTTGTGGTCAGTCGCATACGTTTCGACCGTCGTCTCGGCGGTGTTCACGAGCGCCTTCGCCGAAGAGTCAACAGCCTTGCTCTTCTGACTCAGGAACGCAGGAATGGCAATCGCGGCAAGAATGCCGATGATGAGAATAACAACCAGCAATTCGATGAGCGTGAAACCACCCTCATCGCCTGTACGCTGGCGCAGTCGATCCAACATGTGATCCTCCTAGGATCCGGTTATGGCGCCAGCCCTTGGTTCCCATCGCCCCAGATGACGATGCTTCCCCCGTGCGTCGATTCATTCGGCTCGCGGAGGTCACCGGCTTTGTCACGCGCGATCTGCGCTCTGCCCTGAGACCTCGTGCTGGCTCTTGTTGGCCTCAGCATCGGCCTGCATTACGAGCGCTTGAGCGGCGCAAGCGGGGTTGGACGCATGGGCGTGGGTCTACGCGCGAGGACGTGGCAAAGGTTTATGTAGCGCCCCGAATCGAGACAGCCGGGGATAATCACTAATTCATCGAGCGAGTCAGGCACCGACCGGACAGTGCTCGACGTCGAGCTCCGGCATCGGGAAATGCTTGGAGTTCCCGGTCGCGAGCCGTGCTCCCACTCGATCAGCGGCCGTCCCAACGGATCACAACGGGGAGTAATCGACGCTCACCGCCCCCCGGTTCGTGCAGTCCGCACCCGGCAGGACGCAAGCCAGGAGATCGGTGAGCTTTGCGCCCGTCCGCCGCTGCAACCGCGCGGTCTCCTTGGGCGCATCGTCCAAGCGAACGGCGGCAACGCGATAGACGTGCCGTCCGCGCAGCAGGAACACATCGTTCTGCTTGGCGCGGTCGGGATTGACCCACGCCAGGTTGAGAGCCTGTGGCGGCCACGGTGCCCGTTGCTGCGCGCCGTTGCGGTGGCAGTCGGCGCCGGCGGCCTGCTTGAAGAACGCGAGTGCCTGGTGCGGCGTGCCGAAGACCAGGACATCGGCGACGAGGTCGTAGTAGCGCGTCCACCACCGCACCTCATACCCCGCCGGCCACTTCCCCTGCGCCAAACGCGAGGCACTCGCACCCGACGGCGAGTTGTCCGACCACATGTCTTCAGGAGAAACCACCCCACCGTTGTACCCACTGCCACCGGTGACCGCGAACACCCTCAACAGGCCGTCGCGCAACTGAAGCAGTTCGCGGCGGTCGGTGCTGGCGAGCGTGGGCAACCCTCGCGGTGCGCACCAGCTCGGCGAGGCTCCCTGAGCGCTTCCGCTCCCGCCGACCCCGATGTTGTCCAGGAGGCTCGTCCTCGTGCCCAGCAGGGAGACAATCGCCGCGACCAGGCACACCAGCAGCCCCGTCAGGCGGATGCGTTGATTCCTCTGCCACCCCGGCGGCAGCTCGTCTTGACCGTGATCCACACCTCAGCATCGAGCAGAAACGCTCGCTGCTTGAGATACACCCAGCTTGTGAAGGGCTATCCCTCCTCGGCCGACGCGCCCGTGCCTGCTCCGCCCCTCGCGGCCGAGCCCTCGCCCTCCAGCCACGGCTCCTGCGCATCGATACCGGACGTGCGCACACCGGTGCCCTGGCACCACGGGCAGGGGATTTTGCGTGATTCGCCGCCGAGGTTGGAGACCACCTGGCCGGTGCCTCGACAGGGCATGCACTCTGGCTCGCGTTTGGCCATCGGACGGCGAGAATAGCGTTATGGAGATGAGCGCGGCGACGGAGGCACCCCCAGAGCAAGCCAAGACGCCGGTGCGCGGGGTGCCCGCGGGGCGGACTCGCACCTTTGCGAGGTGGGCAGCGTGGGTCGCGCTGGCCGCGATCACTGCGGGCGCCGCCGCGCTTCGCTTCGCCCATCTGGGCCAGGTCATCGGCGACCCCTTCTACGACGGCGCCGTGCGCAGCATGGGGCTCTCCTGGCACAACTTCTTCTTCGGCGCGGTCGAGCCCTCGGGGGCAATCGCGATCGACAAGCCGCCGGTTGACCTGTGGCTGCAAGTGGCGAGCGTCAAGCTGTTCGGCTTCGGCTCCGCCGCGTTGAAGACCCCCGAGGCACTCGCCGGCACGCTCGCGGTGCCGCTGCTGTATACCGCGGTGGCGCCGGTGTTCGGCGTGCGCGCCGGGCTGGTCTCGGCGCTCGCGCTCGCGGTGTTGCCGATCGAGGTGATCACCGCGCGCAGCGACACGATGGACGCTGTGATGATGGCGCTGACCGTGCTCGCGCTGGCGCTGTTGGTGCGAGCCGCGCGCAGCGGGCACACCGTGTGGCTGCTGGGGGCCGCGGCCGCGCTGGGGATTGCCTTCGACGTGAAGCTGCTGGAGTCGGTGGTGGCGCTGCCGGGGCTGGCGCTGATCGCCTGGCTGGGGCTGCCGGGCACGCGCCGCCGCCGCCTCGTGCAGCTGGCGCTGGCGGCGGTCGTGTACGTGGCGGTCGCGCTCGCGTGGTTGACCGGGACGCTGCTGTTCCCCGCGCACGATCGACCGTGGGCGTACGGCTCCACCAACGGCAGCGCGTGGAACTCCGCGTTCGTCTTCAACGGCCTCGACCGCCTGAAAGGCGAGTCGCTCGAAGGCGCGCAGGCTTCTTACCAGCCAAGCCACCACTACCCCGAGGCGACACAGGTCGAGCGCGACGCGATCCCGATCCTGCCGCCCTCGCCGACGCGCCTGCTCGACCGCATCGGCCCGCTCTCGGGCGAGCGGCTCGGCCTGGGGATGCTCGTCGGCCTGCTGCTGGGCGGCGCGGCGCTGGGGGCGCTGCTGTGGGAACGACGCACGCGCAGGCGGGATACGACCGCGACCGACGCCGCTCCCCACGGGCCGCGCGCTCACCAGCGCCTTCGCTTGGCACTGCTGGCGGGCCTGATGCTGTGGTTGCTGACCGGCATCGCGCTGTTCAGCGACATGAGCCGCCTGCACCCCCGCTACACCGAGGCCGTCACTCCCGCCGTGGCGGCCACGCTCGGGATCGGCCTCGCATGGGCGACCGAGCGCCGCGGACGCGACCGCCTGCTCGCGCTGAGCGTGACGCTACTGGTGGTGGCGCTGTACGCGGAGCGGCTGCTGTTCGGGACGAGCACCGTGTGGTGGATCACGGCGGCCGGCGCGGTGATCGCCCTGGCGCTCGCCTGGAGCGGCTTCCCACGCAGGGACACGCTGCGCGCCGGGGTCACGGCGCTGGCGCTCGTCTGCGTACTGGCGATCCCGCTGTGGGCCTCGCTGAATGCGGTGCGGGAAAACGTCTCGGACACCAACCCGCTGGGCATCCTGCACCACGACGAGCTGGCGCCGCTAAGCGCCTACCTGCGCGCCCACCAGGGCAGCGCCTACTACGAGGTCGCGTTCGACTCCGGCACGAAGATGGGCGAGTTGGTCGAGCGCGACGCCAGGCCGATTCTCGTGCTGACCACGCTCGAAGGCCACGTCTTCACTCCGGTCGCACGGCTGCGCGCGCTCGTCGCCGCGGGCAAGATCCGCTACGCCTTCCTCGACGAGGGCTGCGGGCCACAGTCGCCTTCCACCGACCCCGACTGCTCGGCGCCGGCCCGCTGGGTGAGCGAACATGGCACGGACGTCTCCAAACAGGCGGGGATGCCGCGGCCGGGGATGTTGTGGCGACTGCCCTGAGGTACAGGGATCCCACGGGCGAGCCTCAGCGTCGCACGCACTCCAGCGATGAGGCACGATGGTAAACTGGAATGATGGAGACTCGAAAGCTTCAGCTATATGTCACCGAGCGTCAATACAGATTGCTGAGGCAGCGAGCTGGGCAGCGAGGGAGCATCGCGGGGGTGGTGCGAGACATGATCGATCAGTCCACCCAACCCGCCGAGGCGCAGGGCGATCCCTTCTTCCAGCACGTCGCCGACCCGAAAGAGGGCAGCGGCCAGCCGTATGAGGCCCAGGAGGCCAAGCGCGAACTCCATCGCAGCTCGACGTGAGAGACGTGCTGGTCGATTCGAGCGCGTTCCTGTCACTCGAGGATCCGGACGAGCGGGCCCACGTGGCAACCACTCGTGCCTTTCAAGACCTGATCGCCGACGGCGCACGCCTGCTCAGCACCAATTTCGTATTCGACGAGAGCTACACGTTGATCCTCACGCGACTCGGCCGACACCGAGCGGTGGCGTGGGGCGAGAGCCTTCGTTCGAGCCGGTTGATTGAGCTGGCTCGGGTCGAACAAGACCACGAACAGGCGGCGTGGGATCTCATCGTTGCCTTCGAAGACAAGGATTTCTCGTACACCGACGCGACCTCATTCGCGGTCGCGCAGAGCCTTGAGATCGACGAGGCTATGTCCCTCGATCGGCATTTCCACGAATACGGCAGGTTCCTGCGGGTACTGCCGTAAGGGTCATACCGAGAACGTTTTGAGCGCCATCGAGACACCGACATCCCTGAAGATCCTCGTGGTCAACGACGAGGAGACGCTACGCGAGACGCTGACACGCTCGTTCTCGCGCGAGGGCCACACCGTCGAGGCGGTGGCCTCCGGCACCGAGGCGATCGCGCGCGCCGGCGCCGACCACTTCGATGTGATCCTGCTCGACGTGGCGCTCGGCGCGGGGCCGAACGGCTACGAGGTGTGCCGCACACTGCGCGAGCAGCGCAACGTGGTGCCGATCATCATGCTCACCGCGCTGGACACCGAGGCCGACGCGGTGCAGGGGCTGGAGGCCGGTGCCGATGACTACGTCACCAAGCCGTTCGGCCTCGCCGAGCTGCGCAGCCGCGTGCGCGCGGTGCTGCGTCGCTCAGGTCCGCGGGCGCTGGGGCGCGAGACGATCGTGGTGGGCCCGGTCGCGCTCGACCGCGGCCGCCGCGAGGTGAGCGTCGCGGGCGAGCTGGTGCGCCTGACCTTCTCCGAGTTCGAGCTGCTGGCGCGGCTGATGTCCGAGCCGGGCCGCCTGCTCAACCGCCAGGAGCTGCTGCGCGCGATCTGGGGCGACTCCGCCTACCGCGACCCGCGCGCGATCGACGTCCACATCCGCCACTTGCGCGAGAAGCTCGAGCAGCGCCCCGAGGAGCCGAAGCTGATCCTGACCGTGCGTGGGGCCGGCTACCGCTTCCAGGAGCCCTGATGCGGGGATGGCTGCTCGGCCTGCGCCCGCGGCTGCTCGCCGCGCTGCTGCTGACGAGCGCCGTAACCCTCGCGGTGGCCGCGCTGGCACTGCTCTCCCCGCTCGAGCAGCGGCTGCGCAGCGACGGCGAATCGACCGTGCTGACCGCGCTCGGCGCCGCGCGCCCGGAGCTGGATGAGATCGCCATCGCACCGGCGACGGGTCGCCTGAACGAAGCCGAAGTGCGCCAGACCGCACTGCTGCTGCGCCGTCGCTCGCAGGCGACGCTGACGATCCTCGACAGCCAGCTGGGCGTCGTCTACGCCGGGGACGAGACCCAGAACGTGCCCGACTACTACGGTGAGGCGCACCGCGCGCTGGATGCCGGCAAGGCCCCGATCAGCACGCTGCGCGACGACGAGCTGATCGTCGCCCAGCGGATCAAGATCGCCGGCCGCCACTACGTGGTGGTGCTCACCAAGCGCCTGGACTACGTCGCCTCCGCGGTGCGCGTCGTGCG
The DNA here is from genome assembly GCA_963844585.1 of uncultured Solirubrobacterales bacterium. Taxonomy (GTDB): domain Bacteria; phylum Actinomycetota; class Thermoleophilia; order Solirubrobacterales; family Solirubrobacteraceae; genus Palsa-744. The sequence continues at coordinate 168,308 of CAWJOV010000006.1, forward strand.
GACGGCCTTCCTGGAGGCCGCCGGCGCCGGACTGCTGGTCGCGCTGCTGCTCGGGATCGGCCTGGCCACCACGCTGTTGCGCCGCCTGGAGCGCCTGCGCGACGCCACCCGCGAGCTCGAGCACCGCGGGCCCGAGGCCGACCCACTGCCCGAAGACCGCGCCCGCGACGAGGTGGGCGAGCTGACGCGCGCGTTCGCGGGGATGCAGGCGCGGCTGCGCCGCCAGGAGGCGGCCCGCCGCGCGTTCGTGGCCACCGCGTCGCACGAGCTGCGCACGCCGCTAGCCTCGCTCGACGGGATGCTGGAGCTGCTCGAGGACGACCTGCGCGCCGAGCAACTCGACATCGAGGACGCGCGCGAGCGCGCCACACGCGCGCGAGCGCAGTCGCGGCGGCTCTCGCGCCTGGCTTCCGACCTGCTCGACCTCAGCCGCCTCGACGCCGAGGTGGCACTGCGCAGCGAGCCGCTCGAGCTCGGCGAGCTTGCCCGTGCGGTCGCCGCCGAGTTCGCGCTGGCCGCCGCGGAGCACAACGCGCGGCTGAGTGTCCACCCGCCGGCGGGGCCCTGTTGGGCGCAGGCCGACCCGGGAGCGGTCGCGCAGATCGTGCGCATCCTGCTCGACAACGCCTTGCGCATTGCTCCCGCCGACTCGAGCGTTGAGCTGGAGGTTGCCGCCGCCGAGGGGTGGGCGCAGCTGAGCGTGTGCGACGATGGCCCCGGTGTCCCGGCGACCGAGCGCGAGTTGATCTTCGAGCGCTTTCAGCGCGGCTCGACCACCGGTGGGCACGGCGGCTTCGGACTGGGACTGGCGATCGGGCGCGAGCTCGCCGCGCGCATGGGCGGGACGCTGGAGCTGGCCGAAACGGGGATGCTGGCCGATTCGGGGATGCGAGCGAAGCGAGTGTCGCCCGAATCGGTCGAAGGCGAGCGTCCCCCGGCTTCGGCCGACGGTAGATTCGACCCCACACACCCCGGAGCGTGCTTTGCGCTGCGCCTGCCGGGCGCGCGGGAGGATGAGATGCTCCCTAGCGCCGATCCCCTCAACCAGCCTGACGTGCACCAAACCTGAGATGTCCACCAAGCCCGAGATGTCCGACGACACCGTCATCGCCGAGATCGCCGCGCAGGCACAGCGCAGCGGCCATCTGGCGCTCGATACGGAGTTCATGGGCGAGGGGCGCTACCGCACGCTGCTGTGCCTCGTCCAGCTGGCGGTCCCCGATCACACCGCCGGTTTGCGGATCGAGCTGGTCGACCCACTGCAGGAGGGCCTCGACGGAGCGCCGCTGGCGCGCGTGCTGGCCGATCCCGAGGTCGAAGTGGTGGTGCACGCCGGCCGCCAGGACATCGCGCTGCTGCGCCGACGCTTCGACACCCCCGTGCGCAACGTGTTCGACACACAGGTCGCCGCCGGCTTCTCCGGGATGGCAGCGCAGGCCTCCTACGAGACGCTGCTCTCCGAGCTGCTCGGGGTGCGCCTCGCCAAGAGCGCGAGCTTCACCCGCTGGGACGCGCGCCCGCTCTCCAGCGAGCAGCTCGCCTATGCGCGCGAGGACGTCGTGCACCTGCTGGAGCTCGCCGGGGAGCTGCGGCGGCGCCTGGAGGCCTCCGGGCGCCTGCAGTGGGCGCGCGAGGAGTGTCGCGCGGTGGAAGAGTCAAGCGACGAGCGCGACGAGCAGACGATCCTCGCGCGCCTGCCCCGCATCCGCAACCTGAGCGCCGTCTCGCAGGCGATCGCCCGCGAGCTGGTCGCCTGGCGCGAGCGGACCGCCGCCGCGAAGGACCGCACCGTGCAGAGCGTGCTGGCCGACGCGGCGCTGGTCGAGCTCGCCAAGCGCCGCCCCGCCTCGATGCGCGAACTGGAGCAGATCCGCGGCCTCGGCCAGGGCGGCCTGCGCCGCAGCGGCCCCGAGTTGCTGGAGGCGGTTCGCGCCGGCGCGGAGCAGGCCGATGGGCCACAAATCCCGTTGGAGCGCCTCGCGCGTGGAGGCTTCCCGGACCCCGCCGACGCCCCGCTCGTGGCACTCTGCGAAGCACTCGTGCGTGCTCGTGCACGTGAGGCCGATCTCGCCTACGAGCTGATCGCCGCCCGCGCCGACCTGCAGGCGGTCGTCACTGCTGTTCGCACCGCCGCTCCGGAGCCCGACGTGCGCACGCTGCGCGGCTGGCGGCGGGAGCTGGTCGGCGCGGAGTTGCTGGAGCTGCTGGACGGGCGCCTGTCGTTGTCGGTGCGCGAGGGCCGCCTGGATATCAGCCGGTAGGACAGACCCGTCGCCCATCGCCCTCGCTCGGGCGTTGCCGGCAGCCGCACGACGAAGCGCGCGCCATGGGGGACTCTCTGCTCACCTGTGGCAGGCCGCGGGTTCCAGCTGCCAGGCGAGGCCTACTGAATGTTGTTGTAAACCGTGAACAGCGGCATGTACATCGAGATCACGATGAAGCCGACGATCCCGCCGATCACGATGATCATGATCGGCTCCATGATCGAGGTGAGGCCCTTCACCGAGGCGTCGACCCGGTCGTCGTAGAAGTCGGCGATCTTGCCGAGCATCGCATCGAGCGCGCCCGTCTCCTCGCCGACGCCGACCATGTTGGTGACCATCATCGGGAAGATCGGGATGTCCGCGAGCGGGGCGGAGATCGTGCCACCGCGCTTGACCGAGGAGATGATGGTGTCCATCGCGTCTTCGACGACCACGTTGCCTGCCGTTTTGCCGGTGATCTCCAGGGCGTGCAGCAGCGGCACGCCGGCGCCGGTGAGCGCCGCAAGCGTGCGCGACCAGCGCGCGATCGCCACCTCCTGCACGATCGTGCCGATCTTCATCGGGATGCGCAGGCGGAAGCGGTCCCACTGGGGGCGCCCCCAGGAGCTCGACTTCCACTTCAGGAAGGCGACGATCACCGCGATCGTGCCGCCGATCAAAAGCCACCAGTCGTTGATGACCAGATGTGACATCGCCACCGAGACCTTCGTGATCGCTGGCAGTTCGCCACCGAATTCCTTGAACACGTTCTGGAACACCGGCACGAGGAAGGCGACCAGCGCCATCATCACGCCGACCGCGAAGACGATCACCAGGGTCGGGTAGATCATCGCCGATTTGATCTGGCGGCGCAGCGAGGCGTCCTTCTCGAGCTGATCGGCGACGCGCAGCAGCGAGCCCTCCAGCAGACCGCCGGTCTCCCCTGCGCGCGTCATCGCGATGAACAGCGGGTTGAACACCTTCGGGTGGCGCTCCATCGCATCGCTCAGCGGCAGGCCGGCCTCGACGTCCTTGCGGACCGCCACGATCGTGTTCTTCAGCTGCTTGTTCTCGGTCTGTTCCTCCAGCACGTACAGCGCGCGCAGGATGCTCATCCCCGAGGTGATCATCGTCGCCAGCTGACGCGAGAAGACCGCCAGGTCGCCGGCGGTGACCCTTTCCATGAAGGTGAGGTTGATCTCGCGCGAGGTGTGCTTGTCGGCGATGTCGAGGACGATCAGCCCGCGCGACTTCAGCTGGTCGGAGACCGCCTGCTTGGATTCGGCGTCGACCTCGCCCTTCGCCTTCGCGCCGGCGAGGTCCATTGCCTTGAAGACGTAGGTGCTCACGACGTCCTACCGACTCTTTCTACGCCGCCAGCGAGCCGGCGCCGAGCAGGCGCCGCAGCTCTTCGGGGGTGGAGGAGCGCGATTCGGCCATCTTCTGCGTGATCTTGGCGCTGCGCACCAGCTGCGCCAGCGAGGCGTCCATCGTCTGCATCCCGTGCGCGGTGCCCGTTTGCAGCGTCGAGTAGATCTGGTGGGTCTTGCCCTCGCGGATCAGGTTGCGCACGGCGGGCGTCGGCACCAGCACCTCGCAGGCGACCACGCGGCCGGAGCCGTCGGCGGTCGGCAGCAGCTGCTGGGTCATGATGCCCTGTAGCGCGACCGATAGCTGCACCCGTACCTGCCCCTGCTGGTGGGAGGGGAAGACGTCGATGATGCGGTCGATCGTCTGCGCGGAGTCCTGCGTGTGCAGCGTAGCGAACACGAGGTGGCCGGTCTCGGCGGCGGTCAGCGCGGTGGAGATCGTCTCCAGGTCGCGCATCTCGCCGACGAGGATCACGTCGGGGTCCTGGCGCAGGGCGGCCTTCAGCGCCTCGCCGAAGCTCTTCGCGTCGGAGCCCAGCTCGCGCTGGTTGACGATGCAGCGCTTGTGCGGGTGCAGGAACTCGATCGGGTCCTCGATCGTCATGATGTGCTCGTCACGAGTCTGGTTGATCGAGTCGATCATCCCCGCCAGCGAGGTGGACTTGCCCGAGCCGGTGGGGCCGGTCACCAGCACGAAGCCGCGCGGCTTGCGCGTGAACTCGTGCACGGTGGCGGGCAGCCCCAGCTCGTCGATCGAGGTGAGGCCGACGGGGATCAGGCGGAAGGCGGCGCCGATCGCGCCGCGCTGGAAGTAGGCGTTGACGCGGAAGCGGGCGTGGCCGGGGATCGAGTAGGCGAAGTCCAGCTGCCAGTCGGTCTCAAGGCGCTGGCGCTGGTCGCCGGTGAGGATCGAGTAGATGATCTCGCGGGTGTCGGCCGGCTGCAGGATCGGGTACTCCTCCAGCGGCGTCAGGCGCCCGCGCACGCGCACGGTGGGATGCGCCCCGGCTGCCATGTGCAGGTCCGAAGCCCGGCGGGAGACGACCTCCATCACGAGGTCTGCGAAATCGATGCCCATCGCCCCGCCCATCGGCCCCGCCACGCCGGTTGCCTCGCGACATGTGAGCGAGTGGACGAAAATTCGAGTGGGCGACGCCGATGCAAGAGATCTTGCTAGCCGCCGCCGAGGACCCGGGCGAGCTCGGCGATCGAGGTGCGGCCCTGGCGGACCTTGTCGAGGCCGTCGTCGCGCAGGCGGCGCATCCCCTGCTGCATAGCGACCTCGCCGAGCTGCTCGGCGGCGCGGCGTTCCAGCGCGAGGGCGCGGATCTCGGAGGTGACGTTCATCACCTCGTAGATCCCCGCGCGGCCACGGTAGCCCGAGCCGCCGCAGCGCCGGCAGCCGACGGGCTCGTACGCCTCGAGGTTGACGATCGCCTTGTAGCCGTTCTGGCGCAGCACCTCCGCGGAGATGATCGTGCGCTTCTTGCAGTGCGAGCAGAGCGTGCGCACGAGCCGCTGCGCGAGCACGCAGTCCAGGGCGGAGGCGACGAGGAACGGCTCGATCCCCATCTCGATCAGGCGCGTGATCGCCGAGGGGGCGTCGTTGGTGTGCAGCGTGGAGAGCACGAGGTGCCCGGTGAGCGCCGACTCGATCGCGATCTGCGCCGTCTCGCGGTCGCGGATCTCGCCGACCATGATCACGTCGGGGTCGGCGCGCACCATCGCGCGCAGGCCGGCGGCGAAGGTGAGGCCGGCCTTCGGCGAGACCTGCACCTGGGTGATTCCCTCGACCTGGTACTCGACCGGGTCCTCCACGGTGATGACGTTCTTCTCGGGCGTGTTCAGTTCCTGCAGCGCCGCATACAGCGTGGTGGACTTGCCGGATCCGGTGGGGCCGGTGACGAGCACGGCGCCGTGGGTCTGGTGGAAGGCGTGCTCGAAGCGCTCGCGCTCTTCATCGCCCATGCCGAGCTTTTCGAGCTTCATCACCACCGAGTCCTTGTCGAGGATGCGCATCACGATCGACTCGCCGTGCACGCTCGGGAGCGTCACCACGCGCAGGTCGACGTGACGGCCGTCGACGGTGAGCCCGACGCGCCCATCCTGCGGCAGGCGCCGCTCGGAGATGTCGAGCTCGGCCATGATCTTCACGCGCGAGACCACCCCCGGTCCCATTTTGCGCGGCACCGTGGTGATGTCCTGCAAAACCCCGTCGACGCGAAAGCGCACGCGCGTCTCTTTCCCGTCGGGGGAGAGGTGCACGTCGGAGGCGCCCTGCTCGACCGCCTGCGCGACGATCTGGTTGACCAGCTTGATCACCGGCGCGTCGTCGTCGGTCTCGTGCAGTTCGACGACCTCCGCCTGGGCCTCCTCGCCATCGGCGAGCTCGCCGCTCGCGGCGACCACGTCGTCGAGGCGGTCCAGGCGCGAGATCAGCGCGGTGATGTCCTCGGGCGCGGCAACCGCCACGCGCACCTCGAAGCCGGTCATGATCGCGATGTCGTTGACCGCCAGCACGTTGGAGGGGTCGGTCATCGCCACCAGCAGCGTGCGCTTGTCCACGAATGCGACCGGCACCGCCTGGTAGCGCTTGGCCGCCGCGGTGGTCACGAGGTTGGCGGCGCTCATGTCCACCTGGAAGACGCCGAGGTCGAGGTGGTCGAGGCCGTAGCGCTCGGCCAGCGCGCGCGCGAGGCCGTCGTGGGTGAGGATCCCGCCTTCGACCAGCACCCGCTCGGGCGTCGTCCCAGAGCTGCGCGAGGTGGCGATCGCGTCGTCCACGCGCTCGCGCGCCACCAAGCCCATGTTGACGATCACGTCGGTGAGAAAGCGCGAGGAGGAGCCGCGCCGCGAGGGCGAGGTGATGCCCGGGCGGCCCTCCGGCTCCTTTGGGGGGGCGCCGACCGCCAGCTCGGGGGACGTGGCCTGATCGCCGCCGATGGCTACCCCAGCGTCGGGAATCACCTCCGCTTCCACCTGCGGCTCCGGAAGCGCGACCACGACCGGCCGCTGCTGCTGCTCGGCGAGGTCCATACCGAAGATCTCGTGCAGGTCGGGGCTCTCATCGGAGGCGTGGGTGCTCATCCCCGCCTCCCCTGCCTGGGAGAGCTCGCGAGCACGATCTGCGGACGTTGCCTGCGCCGCGGCCGCCAACCCCGCTCGCGGCTGGCGCTACTCCCATGCCTCCTCGGGACCCGGTCGCTCCTCGTCCACCGCGCGAGCCGCGCGGCGCATGATCGCGATGGGCGCCGGGCGCCCGGTCCACAGCTCGAGGCTGAGCGCACCCTGGGCGACGAGCAGCTCCAGGCCGTCGAGCGTCGGCACACCCTGCTCGCGTGCACAGGCAAGCAGCTCGGTCGAGCCTTGGGCGTAGACGAAATCAACCACATACGAGTACCTACCGACCAGATCGTGCTCAAGGCTCAGCAGGTTGAGGCCGCTCTCGGCAACGCTAGCCGGGGGTACTAGTCCGACCGAAGTGCAGTTGATCAGGATGTCGGCACTTTCGGGCAACCCCACTGCCCGAATCCCGAAGTCGCTCGCGAGCTCCTGCGCGCGGCCAAGCGTGCGGTTCCACACCGACACCTCCCGCGCCCCCGCCTCGCGCAGCGCCCACACCACCGCGCGCGCGGTGCCGCCAGCCCCGAGCACGAGCGCGGTGCGACCCCGGGGCGAGTGCCCGGCGCGCTCCATCGCGGCGATCAACCCAGGTGCGTCGGTGTTCTCCGCGGCGATCGTCCCGTCGGGCGCGAACGTCAACGTGTTGGCGGCGCCGATCGCGCGCGCCGCCTCGCTGGCCTCGTCCGCGAGCGCGAGCGCCCGCTGCTTGTGGGGAATCGTCACGTTCGCGCCATGGAAGCCGGCGCCGCCGAGCGCGCGGGTCGTCTGCTCGAACAGCCCCGGCGGTTGCTGCGGCACCGGCAGCCGCTGGTAGCGCCACCGGGGCGCCAGGCCCAGCTCTCGCAACGCGGCGTTGTGCATCGCCGGCGAGCGGCTGTGCGCCACCGGCCAGCCGAGCACACCCAGGCGAGTCATCTCTTCTTGCACGTCGGTTCGCGACCGCCGTTGCGATTCACCGCTTCCTGGTAGGCGGCCGCGTTGCGTTCGAATTCGGCGCTGCTGGTCGAGAACACGAGGTCCCCGCAGCCGTCGGCACCGTTGACGTAGTACAGGTAGGGCACGTTCGCGGGGTGCGCGGCCGCCCCGATCGAGGCCATCCCGGGGTTGCTGATCGGGGTCGGCGGCAGGCCGACGTGGGTGCGAGTGTTGTAGGGGGAGTCGGTCTGCAGCTGCGCCTCGGTGAGCGGCGCCGAGAAGTCGTTGAGCGCGTAGCGGATCGTCGCGTCGATGCCCAGTGGCATCCCCAGGCGCAGGCGGTTGTAGATCACCGCGGCGACCTTCGGTCGATCGCGAGCCAGCAGCGCCTCGCGTTCGACCATCGAGGCGACGATCAGCAGCTGGTAGGGCGTTATGTGAAGCTCGCGCGCGCGGCGGGTCTCGTCGGCGCCGAAGTTTTCTTCGAACGCCTGCAGCTGTAGCGCGACCAGATGCCGGGCGGGCGAGCCGGCGTACAGTTCGTAGGTCGCGGGGAACAGGAAGCCTTCGAGGTTGGGCGTCCCCGCCGGCGCCCCGTAGTGGGCGGGGTCGAGCAGCGAGGAGCGCCGCGCGGCGAGCAGGTAGCTGCCAGTCAATCCCTCGCTCGCGGCGATCCGCACGATCTGCCCGCGGGTCTCCCCCTCGGGAATCGTGATCCGCACGATCTTTGGAGGGGGAGGAGGAGGGGGAGGGGCAGTGGTTTTGTGGAGGGCCGTCGCGATCAGCAACACCCCTGCCGCGATGACAACCAGGGCGGCAAGCCAGCCCAAGCGCCGGCGCCGTCTGGTCACGCTCACCGCCACGGCCCGCCCCCTGACCGGGATCCCCCCAAGGGGGAGGAAGGAGATGCTGGTTGGTCATGCCGCTCCCTCGGAGATCCCCCGTCGAGACCGGACGGCGATGTGGCCAGCCATGACTCCAACATCAGCGCCGCCGCGCGCGAGTCCTCGGACGTCCGGGCGTCCTCCATCCGCTGCGCCATGCGCGTGGTGAGGCGCTCGTCGTGCAGCTCCACTGGCACCCCCTCCCCCAGCCGCCGCCTTAGGCTCGCGGCGAACTCCCTGGTCTCGCGCGTCTGCGCGGTCTCCTCGCCCGAGAGCGAGAGCGGCAGTCCCACGACGATCCGCTCGACCTCGCGCTTGGACACGAGCGTCGCCAGCGCCTCGAGCCCGCGGCGGGTGCCCGGGCGTGGGACCGTTTCGATCGGGGTGACGATCGTTCCTGTCGGGTCCGCGAGCGCGCAGCCACAACGTGCGCTGCCATAGTCGAGGCCGAGGGTCCGCATCAACCGCCGGTGAGCGAGGCCTCGATCGCGGCGCGGCCGGCCGCGAGCGCCTCCGGGAGCTTCTCCACCTCGCGTCCGCCGGCCTGGGCGAGGGTGTCGCGTCCGCCACCGCCTCCACCGACGACCGCCGCGGCCGCCTTGACGATCGCGCCGGCTTTCACGCCGCGCTCGACCAGCGACGGAGCGACGGCGACGATCAGGTGCACGCGGCCGTCGAGCGCGCCGCCGAGCACGATCGCAGCGTCGGGCAGCTTGCCCTTCAGACGATCGACCAGCTCCGGCAGCGCCTTGGGGTCGGCGACGTCGATCGCGGCGCTCAGCACGCGCGCGCCCGCGACCTCGGTGGCCTGGGCGACGAGGGCGTCCAGATCGACCCCGTCACCCGGGTGGGTGGGTCCATTTCCGCCACCCGCTGCCCCGCCGCCGCGGAGCCCCTTCAGCTCCTTCTCCAGCCTCCGGCGCTCGAGCTCCCGTTCGCGCACCGCCTCGGGCGCGCCCTCGGGCCGGGTGCGCAGCGTGGTGGCGATCTCCGCCAGCCAGCGGTCGTGCGAGCGCAGCAGCTCGACCGCGGCCGGGCCGGTGAGCGCCTCGATGCGACGCACGTTGGCGGCACTGGAGGTCTCGCTCTGGATGTGGAAGAGCCCGATCTCGGCCGTCGCGCGGACGTGCGTGCCGCCGCACAGCTCGCGCGAGTAGTCGCCTTCGCCGATCTGCACCATCCGCACGACCTCGCCGTACTTCTCGCCGAACAGCGCCATCGCGCCGAGACGACGGGCCTCCTCCAGAGTCGTGGTGATCGGGCGCACTGGATCGTCGGCGAGAATCCACTCGTTCACGCGGTCTTCCACCTCGCGCAGCTCCTCGGCGGTCAGGGCCGAGGAGTGGCTGAAGTCGAAGCGCAGCTTGTCCGGGCCGACGTAGGAGCCGGCCTGGCGCACGTGCTCGCCGAGGCGCTCGCGCAGCGCGGCGTGCAGCAGGTGGGTGGCGGTGTGGTTGCACTCGGTCGCGTGGCGGGCGGCATGATCGACGCGCGCGAGCACCGGCTCGTCGGGGTCGAGCGTCCCCTGCTCGACGACCACCGCGAGCGCCTGGTCGTCGCCGAGACGGAAGACACCCTCCACGCGTGCGCGGCAGTCGCCGTGCTCGCACTCGATCGTGCCGACGTCGGAGACCTGACCGCCGCCGGCCGGGTAGAAGGGGGACTCGGCCAGCTTGACGAGATAGCGCCCACCAACCTGCCCATTCGCCGCCTCCCCGCCGGTGTCGCCCACCGCAGATGCAGTCTCACCGCGCGCCGCGATCACTTCGCCATCGGCCGCAACGCCGTCTCCCACCGGGGAGCCCTCGCGAGACATCGGAGAGCTGTCATCAGATATCGGAGAGCTGTCATCAGATATCGGAGAGCTGTCATCAGATATCGGAGAGCTGTCATCAGATATCGGAGAGCTGTCGTCAGATATCGGGGCTAGTGCGCCAACAGCAGTGTGCTGTGTCTCGGTTTCATAGCCGGTGAAGCGCGTCTGGAAGCCAGCCCGCGATGCCAGCTCCCGCGCACGCTCGCGTGGGTCCTCGCCGGCGGCCTTCGCTCCGCCGCCCGCTGCCGCGCGCGCCCGCGCCCGCTGTGCGTCCATCAACCGCTCGAAGCCTTCGGGGTCGACGCCGAGACCGCGCTCGGCGACCAGTTCCCGCGTGAGGTCGAACGGGAAGCCGTAGGTGTCGTGCAGCTCGAAGGCGTCGGCCGCGGCGATCCCCTCTTCGTCGGCGTCGAGCGCCCGGTCGATCAGCTCCTCCAGCAGCCGCGTGCCCTGCTCCAGCGTGCGCCCAAAGCTCTCCTCCTCTGCGGCCAGCCACTTCTCGATCGCCACACGCTGGGTGCTCAGCTCGGGGTAGGCGCTGCCCATCAGCTCGCGGACGACCTCGGCGTAGCGCACGAGGAAGCCGCCCTCCATGCCGAGCGTCCGGCCCTGTTGGATCGCACGGCGCATCACGCGACGCAGCACGTAGCCGCGCTCCTCGTTGGAGGGCACGACGCCGTCGGCGACCATGAACGACATCCCGCGTGCGTGGTCGGCGAGGATCCGCAGCGCGCGGTCGGCGGGGAACGCCTCGCCGTAGCGCTTCCCCGACAGCTCCTGGCCGAGGTCGATCAGCGGCTGGAACTGGTCGGTCTCGAACACCGACTCCTTCCCCTGCAGGATCGCGGCCATGCGGTTGAGCCCGAGGCCGGTGTCGATGTTGCGCGTCGGCAGCTCCACGAGGTGGTCGTGTGGATCCTGGTTGTACTGCATGAAGACGAGGTTCCAGAACTCCAGGAAGCGCTCGTTCTCGCCGCCGGGGAGATCGTCGTCTTTGCCGAAGTCAAGGCCACGGTCGAGATACAGCTCCGAGCAGGGACCGCTCGGCCCGACCGGCCCCGCTTCCCAGAAGTTCTCCGAGCGGGGGCAGCCGACGATCCGCTCGCGCGGCACCCCCACCGCCTCCCACAGCTCGATCGCCTCCTCGTCGGCGCCCAGCCCGAGCGCATCGTCGCCCTCGAACACCGTGACCCAGATGTCCTGCGCGTTGAAGCCGAAGATCTCCAGCGAGAGCTCCCACGCGAACTCGATCGCGCCCTGCTTGAAGTAGTCGCCGATCGAGAAGTTCCCCAGCATCTCGAAGCACGTCAGATGCCGCAACGTCGAGCCGACCTTCTCGATGTCGGGCGTGCGGAAGCACTTCTGGCAGCTGGTGAGCCGCGGCGCGGGCGGCGCTTCGCGCCCCAGGAAGTAGGGCTTCAGCGGCTGCATCCCGGCCGTGGTGAGCAGCACCGAGCGATCCTCGGGAGGCGGCACAAGCGAGGCGGAGGGCAGCCGCCGGTGGCCGCGCTCCTCGAAGAAGGCCAGGTAGCGCTCGCGGATCTGATCCGAGGTCATCGTCGGATGATCTTAGAGTCCGGCCGGTACGGTTCGCTCGCGCGGCGGGCCGGTGCCGCGAAGGCGAGGGTCGGCAGACCCGCCTATGCGGCGATGGTGCCGTAACCGAGGATCACGTCGCCCTCGTAAAGGCAGGCGATCTGCCCCGGCGCGGCGCGCGTGATCGGATCATGCAACCGCACCTCGATGTCCGCGTGGCGCCCTGGCTCGGGATCGCAGGACAGACGACAGGGGAGCAGTGGCCCATGCGAGCGCACGCGCACCCCGTCGACGCGCCCGCCGTGCCGGCGAAGCGTGACGTCGCGCACCACGACCGTGCTGGTCATCAGCGCTGCTCGGGGACCGACGGTGACGGTGTTCTCAACGGGATCGGTGCCCAGCACGAACAACGGCTCGGGGCCACCGGGCAAGCCAAGACCATGACGCTGGCCGACGGTGAAGGCGTGCGCTCCACGATGAGAGCCGAGCAGGCGGCCGTCGAGGTCGAGGATGCTCCCCTCGGCACCGCCATCCACCGTCCCAACGGCCCCACTGCCGTTTTGAGTGTCGGCGGCGCCGTCCGGTGCCAAGCCGTTCGCGCCATGGCGAGCGAGGAACCGCGGCAGCGAGGTTCCCGCCAGGAAGCAGAGGTCCTGCGAGTCGGGCTTGTGCGCCACCGAGAGCCCCTCGCGCGCGGCTATCTCGCGCACCTCGGGCTTGGTCAGGCTCCCCAACGGAAAGGACAACCGCGCGAGCGAGGCGGGATCCAGCCCAGCGAGCGCGTAGCTCTGGTCCTTCAGCCGATCGGCGGCGATCCGCAGCAGCGGGACGGGTGGGTCGGCGCAGTAGGCGTGGGACTGGTCAGCGGAGTAGGCGGGAGACTGGTCAGCGGAGTAGGCGGGAGACTCGAGGTGCACGCGCGCGTAGTGGCCGGTGACCAGGCGCGCGGCCCCGAGCCGCGTGGCAAGCTCGAGCATCGCGTCGAGGCGCACCGAGCCGTTGCAACGAATGCACGGGTTGGGAGTGCTCCCCTGCGCGTAGCCCTCCAGCCACCCCGCGACCACGCCGGCGCGGAACTCCTCGCGCAGGTCAACTGAGAAGTGGGGCAAACCACGAGCGTGCGCGAGCGCGCGGGCGCCGCGCACCGCCTGGGCGGAACAGCACGAGCGCTCGCCGTCGTTCTCGGCGTCCGCCCACAGCTCCAGCGTCACGCACACCACCTCCCCTCCCCCGCGTGCGGTGAGCAACGCAGCTACGGCGGAGTCAACGCCGCCGCTCATCGCGACCAGGGCGCGCTGCCCGCCGCCGGACGGTGGCGCAAGCGCGGCAGAGGCGCGCGCGGCGGCCCCGAGCGCACGGTGCAGCGCGTCGGCGGCCAGCTCGGCGGCGTGGCGCTTGGCGGGGTGCAGCCCACCCAGCTCGGCGGAGATCTCCTCCACGCCGACGCGCGCGGCCGTCAGCAGCGGCGCGCCGCGCACGAGCGCGACCGTCGCCGAGCCGGCGGCGAGCGCCGCGCCGCAGCCGGAGGCGTCGAAGCCGGCGTCGGCGATCAAGCCCTCGGGCGAGGACTCGTCCAGCGCGAGCGAGATGCGCAGCAGATCACCGCACGCCGCCCCACCGGCGGCGCCGGTGTAGGCGTCCTCGGGCGTGTGCCCGCACCCACACGGGCGCTCGAGATGCCTTGCGAAGGGCTCCTGCGCGATCACAAGCCGAGTTTACGGCCTGGCTGCGACTTCACCGGCACTATTCGCGGAGCCTCCGCGCAGCTCGACCTCGCGACCAAGGGGGGCGACGGCTACCCGCCACGGGGGGCGAGAGCTACCAGCCGCGGGCCAGCCACGGCCCTACCCGGCCCTACCCTTTGGCTTCGGCAATCGCCTGTTCGAGCGCGAATTCGTCGGTGAGCCCGGTGACCGTCGTGACCTCGCGCTTGGGGTTGATGATCAGCAGCGTAGGGGTCTGGTAGATCTGGATGTCGCGCGTGATCGAGCCAAACGAGTTGACCTGGTTGGCAAGCGCGAGGTGCGCCGCGACGTGGTCGCGGAGCTTGTAGGCAACTTCGGTGGTGTCGATCGCCGTGGCGTCATCGTCATAGCCGCTTGGGTTGAGGAAGAGCAACAGCACGGTCTTGCCCTGATGCAGCTCGGCGGCGATCCTCGCCGGTGAGGCGGGCTGCAGATCGGCCTTCATCCTCGCCACGATGACGCCTTCGGCGTGCGCAATCTTCGACTTCAGCCCGAGCGCGGGATCGATCGCTTCGACCAGATCGACAACGGCCTTCAGATGCAGCGCTTCGGCGAGGTTGTGAAGCGTGAGTGCGGCCGTCGCGGCCGGAGCGGCCTCCGAGTGCGACCCATGCGTCTGGGCACGGGAGCGTGCGGCGGTGGACCCGCTGTGGTGTGTGTGCACGGTCACGGTGGTGTGATGCGTATGCACAGTCGCGGCCGTATGCACTGTGGTAGTCGCGTGGTGCGTGGACGCCGCGGAAGTAGTCGTCGAGGAGTGCGTCTTCGCGGTGGACCCGACCGAGGGGGTAGACCCGGTCGAGGCAGAGGTGGTCGAGCCATGCACTTCTCCGGCGTGCTTTTCCTCGTACGTAACGCCCCGTTCCTCCTTGGCACCGGCTTCGTGAGCCCGTTTGATGTCCCGCGTCAGGCCTTCCAGACCCGGCACGGGGCCGTGGTAGACGCGACCGGAGCCCGCGCCGGAGGAGGCGGCGGCGTGCGTGGCGGCGTGGCTCGGGGAGCTACCGGCCGAGGAGGCGACGCTCGGCGAGGAGCCCCCGCTGGAGGTCGTCCCGCTGGAGCGGTGCAGCACCATGAACCAGGTGGCCATCAGCATCGCCAGCGCGAGCAGAGCCACCAGAGCGATCTGGAAAGGGCGCGAGATCTGGGCCATCAACCCCAACTTCGGCATCCGTGCCGCGCGAGTTGAGCCCCAAATCGGGGCATGGACGGGTCCGAGGAAGATGCCGAGAGCACCGGCGCTAGCATTTGGGTATGGACGACCCGCTGAACCTGACGATCGTCTACGAGCCCGGCGACGATGGCTGGATCGTCGTCTCGATGCCTGAGGTGCCGGGAGTCTTCAGCCAGGGCAGGACACGCAGGGAAGCCCGGGAGATGGTGCTCTCGGCCCTGAACGACTCACTGCGTTTCTACGTCGAAGATCAGGCTGGCGACAAGTTGGGCGAGATCCCGGCGGATGCCGACACTGAGCCGGTACGCCTGAGCTTCGCGGCGTGAAGCGCCGCCAGCTCGAACAGCACCTGATAGAGCACGACTGCCTTTTGGACAGAGAGGGAGCCGAGCATTCGTGGTGGGCAGCGCCGAGCGGCAAGCCCCGGGCCTCGGTGCCACGCCATCGCGAGATCGGGTACGGATTGGCGCGTAAGATCTGCCGGCACTGGGGATACCGCCGCCCAAGGGATCGCGGCAGACCGTCCCCTTTCACCCCGCGGGGGTGGCTTGTTCGCGGATTGCGTGCTCGACCTCGCGGCCCCGTTGGGTGAGGCGCCAGGCGTTGGGCTCGCCGCGGGCGGGGCCGGAGCCGGCGTTCTCGATCAAGCCGAGGTGCTCCAGGCGCTCTAGCAGCTTGGAGATCTGGCCCTGGTCCTGCACACCGGAGGCTTCGGCGACCCCGCGGTTGCTTGCGTTCTCGTGCGAGGCAATCGCAGCCAGCACACGCACCGTGCGATACGTGAGGCGCATATCGAGACCCTCCAACGGATTGCTCGCCGGGCGCTGAGAGCGCGGCCGCGGCCGCGGGGCCGGCCTCGCGGCCTCCTTCGCCGCCGCCGCAGGACCGAGGTAGGGCAGCACGATCGTCGCCATCAACGGGCTCAAGAGACGCAGCATCGGCCCGGGGGCCTGTTCGGCGAAGCGGGCGTAGAGAACTCCAAGCACACCGCCGACCACACCCTCAGCCGTCAGACGGGTCGGGGAAAGACCGGCCCTCGCCTGCCTACGGCCGGCATCGACTGCGTCCACCAACGCCCCGACGATCTCCGCGCGACGCTTCAACGCCTCGGGACACGCGCTCAGCGTGTCGACCACGCAGAGGCCGCCGAGACCCGGCTCATCGTCGAGGAACTCCAGCAGGGCGGCGAGACCCGGGCGGATCTGCTCCTGCCACCGCGACGCGCCGTCCCTCGCGGGTCCCTTGCCAGCGGCGGACCCGCTACGGGCCCCCAAGCCTTCCCCTGCACCCGCACGGGTGCCAGAGCCAGCGTACCCAGCATTCTCGAACGCAGGCAGCACCCGTCCCGCACCGCGGTCGAGGGCGAGATCCAGCGCCGCCATGAAGCAAGCATCGCGATCCTCGAACATTTCGTAGAACGTCCGACGCGACACCCCCGAGCGCGCGACCACGTGCGCGACCGTCACCCGCGCCGCCCCACGCTCCCGCGCGACCTCTACCAACGCCGCGATCATCCGCGCACGCTGAATATCCGGGACACCCGTACGGCCAATCTCCCCATCCGCAATGACCCGGCCCCCGGCAACGGCCCGGCCGTCGGCAGCGGTCCGGCCCCCGGCGCCGGCCGACACCGCGCCGCCACGGCCCGCGCGGCCACCGGACGCCGCCCCACCACGGCTTCCACGCGCACGCACAGCCACCACCCTCGCCCCTACCCCTTCTTCCTCTGCTTCACCCTCGCCCTCGCCTGCGCCTTCCGCTTGTGCTTGACGCGCTTGGCCTTCGGACAACCCGTCACCGCGATCTTCGTGCTCTGGTTGATCACGAGGCCGTTCTGGCCGACCAGTTCCGTCGGCATCAGCAGCGTCCCCTTGCACAGGCTCCCGTTCGCAGTCAACGCCGGGTATTCCCGCTGGGGTAGCGTCAGTTCGAAGCTCGAGAACGGCACATCCGGCACCGTCGCGAACACTGCGGTTGTGATCCCCGCTTTGCTGATCTGCGTTTCCCCGTGCACCTGCACCGTCACACCGTTCTGTCCGGCTAGAACCATGATCAGTTCGGGGTACTTCGCACCACCGTGGGAGACGAAGTACGCCGTCCCCGACAGGCCACCCGGCAGCACCGGCGTTGAGACCTTGACCGTCCCGACCTGGGATGCGACGGGGCAGCTCTTGGGGTTTTCCGCGAACGTCTTTTCCAGGCACGCCTTCTGCAGCGTTTTCAACGGCGAGGGCAACTGCTTGGGCAGCGACACCTTGACCCGCTGCACGTTCGCCGTGCTGCTGAGGCCGCCTTCGTCGGGTAGCGTCATCGTGACGTGGAGGCTCGCGCCTTCGGTTCGCGAGGTCTTCGCCGACGTCGAGACCTTGAAACCCGGCTTGAACGTCAAGCTACGACACGACCCCACCTGGAACGGGCTCGACAGCGATGCTTCGGTGCCCTCTACGCTGGTCGCCGTTCCGCTGAACGACGACGGGTTGCAGTTCGTTGGGTTGAACATGAATTCCTTGCGGTCGATCACCGCGTCGATCGTCCGCAGGTCCGTCGGGACGCCATCGAGGATCGTCGGCAACGGGTCCGTCGTGATCGTCAGCTGCGAGGTCACCGGGTCCACTTCGATCTTCCCGCGCACAACCGTCGTGCCGAGGTTGAACGGGCCGGCGAGGACCGGCACCGCGATCACCAGGCCGTATGGGGCGCCCTCGTAGGGGCCCGTGATGTAGATCGGCGCAGGCGGCTGACCTTCTTCCGGGATATACAGCTGATACGGGCCAGAACCGGCACCCACCACCGTATGCCCTATCAGCGAGCTTGCCGGGCATTCGCCCTTCGCGGCCTGTGGTTCTTCGCACAGCGAGACGTGGCTGATCATCCCCAGCAGACCCGGGGGTGTCTTGAACTTCAGTTTCGAGATCCGCTGCTGCCCATCACCCCTTGTCAGCAGCATCGAGAAGTCGGTGTATCCCCCGGCCTGGTCGGTCGAGGCCCCGGCGTTCATCACCGGGCTGAACGGCAGCGGCGAGGCGCATGGGGATCCGTCGGGGCCGCTGTTGATCGTGAAGTTGCCTTCCACCAACGCGTTTTCGGCGAACGGGGTGCTCCACGGCGTGAAATCGGCGCTCGTGCCATACACCCCACACCCCGACGGCGTCACCAACGCAGCCTGCGCACCACCGCTGAACGACAGCTTGTAGTCCGTCAACGGGGCGTCCGGCGTGTTTTCGAACGTCGTCGTCAGCTGCCCCGTCGCTTCATTCATCTGCACAGTGCCGACGAGCTTCAGGTTGATGCCCTCGCCCGAGGCTGCGAGGAGGATCTTCACGTCCGGTGGGTTGGACGGCAGTAGGTAGACGCTGCCCTTCAGCGGTTCCGCCAGCAGCGGCGTCACGACTTCGTCTTCGCCGACTTTCGAGGCTGCCGGACAGGACGGTGGGCCCTCATCGCCCGTTTCGCTGCCGATTTCAGCCTGTGCCAGCGGGCACGTCGCGAGCCCCTTGGCCTGCCCCGGGTTGACCGCGATCCCTTCCGGTAGGACCACGGTCGTGTCCTTCAGACCGGCGGTCGCGAGACCTTCGGGGTTCAGGCCCTGCGGCATCCGTACTGTGGTAGTCAGCCCGGCTGGCGTGTCACCCTGACTGGTATCCGGGGCGATCGACACGACCGGGTTGAAATGCGCCAGACGTTCACAGCCCGTCAAGCCGACCGCGGGGCCGCCTTCGCTTGGATGCCACGACCCTTCCGTTTCCGGAATCAACGGCGGATCCACACCTTCCGACATTAGGAATTCCTTTTCGGAGAACAGGTTGGGGTTCCCCCACGTCCCGAGCGCTTCCGCGGTGAACCGCAGCGGCGCCCCACACGACGTCGGCAACGTCAAAAACGGTGCTCCACCCCGTTCGACGAACGTACCCGCTGTCCCTTCGTGATCGGCCGGGGTACCCCAGATCACTATTTGATCGGAGATGATCTGGTGCTGCGGGAGGTTATCGACATGCACCGTGAGCCCATTGTCCCCACCGCTACGCACACCCACATCCAGAAAGACGTTGTTGCCCTCAAGCGTGAACCCGAACTGCGCCGCGACACCCGGCGGCGGCACCAGGTTGAACACCGGCGCATAAAGATATCCACCCAACGAACCGATGTGTACCGCGTTGACCCCGACCTCGCTGCTAGCTGGACACGGCGCCCCATCCGTGACGAATTCTTCGCCTCCTTTATCGAAGGTCTTACGAGTGCACTGCGATACCGCCTGGGGGTTCCCGATCAAACCCGGCGGCAGATTGAAGTTCATATTCCGTATCTGACCGATTGGGGCTTCATACCCGAGTTTTTCGTTATACGCAGTATTGAAGGAGAACCCGAACGTCAACGCATAAGGATGCGACCCCGCCTGCGTATCGACCGTCCCGTTCGCGTTCAACAACGAACCTTCAAAGCTCGCCAACCCAAACCCAGCCGACGACCCAGCCACAGCCACCGACGCAAACACCAAGCTCACGCCACACACAACGAGAAGTAGAACCAGCGATCTCTTCAACATGCCTACCGCGCCCCCTTCGCCGACCCGGACAATCTCTTCCCCCGCTCACCCATACTCCCGTAGCGCTTGCGCGCCCGCGCCCTACAGGCCATCCGCCTTGCCCTCGCCTGCCTGCGACACACCCTCAACGCACCCGCGAGCTTCTGCGCCCGCGTCAACCCCCGCGCCTTCGGGGTACTCTTCCCGGGCGCCGCACCGAGCTTGCCCGCCGGCGGCGGATAGTTCCCGACCCCGTTGAACGTCTCACTCGACGGTGTCGCGAACACCGGCGGCGCACCCGGCACACCCTGACACCCCGTACCCGAGCACACCGGCGGCGACACCGGCCGCACACCACCAACACGCGCATCGAACAGATTGTAATCTTCGTTCTGATCCTGCGCGGTCAACTGCGCACGCGAGATCACGAACACATCATCACCACTCGCGCTCGCACCGAGCAACCACGACGCCGCATGGTTCGTGCCACCCGATAGGAGATAGTCACACCCTGATTCCGCACGGCAACTGCCCGTGCCATCGCGCTCCCACTCATACACATCCTGCGCTTCATTCGTGTCCCCCGACACCAGCGGCTGACCGCTATCGAAGAACACCCGCGCCCCTTCATCCGTCAGCCACCGCGGAATATACGTATTGCTCCAGCTCACCGGCAGAAAACCACCCGCAATAGCCTGTGCGGAGTCAAAATTGTGCTGAATCCGTTCTCCGCTCGGACTACACGAGACACAGAACAGATGACGGGCGCCTTCCACCTCATAAACGTATACCTCCTCGAAATGCTTGGGAAAGCCTACATACGTGCTTTCGTTGTCGTAACCGGTCAGGCTTTCTTCTGACATGAAGACCACGCTGAGCCCGTTCGGCGCGACCTCGGCGGTACGGTGCCCAAGACCTGGCTGCCAATCACCAAATTCCCCCCAAGGGTAGTTATACTGTTTTATCTGTCTGCCGTCGTTGCCGGAGAGAGTCGCGATCAGCTTCGGCTTTTCTCCTTCGTGCCAGACGTACAGCCCGCCGCCTTCCTCGACGAAGTACACATACGAGCCGTTCGTGCTGGCCCCGACCACGCCTTCCACAGGAGCGCCTTCGCTGAGATCGCTCGTCTGGCCGCTTTCCAGGTCGTACTCGTACAACGGGCCTTCCTTGGTGAAGAACACCCTCGACCCGTCGCTGCTCGCGGCCCAGAACCGCCCACCGGCGGACACCAGCACCGTGCAGGCATCCCCCGACACCTGGCATTCATCCTGTGCGTTGAGCGGGCTCTGCGGCTGATCGGCGTTCTCACGCACATACAGATCGCCCGTATTCAGGTCCGTCCAGAAGATCCGCGACCCATCTTCAGAGATCACATGGCTGAAATCAGGCAGATTCTGTGCTTCCTGGTAGCTCAGTGGCGGGGCGCCGAATGTCGCATTCGCCTCCGTCCCGCCATCAGGCAACACGTTCACCAAAACCACACGACCCGCGACCGACTCGTAGAGATTGTTCTCTTGCGCAAACTGAAGATGCGTCAACGGATCTTCCCCAGCACCACCAGCCGCGTTTTCCGTCAGCGCGTCATTCGCCTCGAACAGCAGCTGGCTCAAATCAGCCGAGGAACCAGCATACACAGGTTCTTTGCCTTCCTCTGTTACAAATGGGACGTTGTAGGCGCCAAATTCTCCCACTACCGCGGACCGGTTGGGCGGGGCCTCGGTGAACAACGGTTGATAGCTGCCATCGCTGCTGCTCCGCGTATAGAGCACGTCGTAGCCGCCACCCGGGGCCTGCGAGGAAAGCGCAGGTTCCGCCCTGGACTCGAGGATCCCCACCGAAAGATCGCCCGAGAACGCCTGATAGGCCGCGGGCGGTTCCTCTTCAGGCTCGAGATTCTCCTGCGTCCAACCACCCCCCGCAGACCGCCTCGCCAGATACTCACCACCATGGCTATCGCCACTTTCCCCCGACCCACCCGCAGTCGGATCACCCACATACGCAACCGCTTCGCCATCCACCGCAGCCTGAAAAGGAAGGTCCGTCGCAACACCATTCCCTGACTCGTTGAGTCCTTTGATCGCCTTCGGCGTATAGACCTCTGCGTTTTCGTTGCTCGGCGGGGTCACCATTTCGAACACCCGACCATCCGGCAGACCCGGCACACCCGCGGGCAAAGTCGTAAACGTCGCCTCAGCACCCTCGACCGTGCCGGATTCGTTGCGCGCGACCACACGGAAGTGATAGACCGTACCCGGCTGCAGGCCACTCAACCTTGCCGGCGCCTCAACAACCTCGTTGGCATCGCCGAGACCCATCGCGGACGTCGAGGATCCATAGGCGACACTGGTGCCGTATTCATAGAAGTACGTAGTCCGCAACCCCTCCGCGTCAACCTGAGCATCCACCGACGCTCCCGCAGACCCCACGCCCGCGAAGGACTCCCCTTCGACCACAGGCGCCACCCCAAGCGTCGTGAACGTCACGGCCGATCCCACCACGGTTTCGCCGGCTTCATTGCGCGCCAGCAAACAGACCGTGTACCGGGTGCTCGGCAATAGTCCCGTCACTTCGGAGGAGACGGCTTCTTCCTTGTGCCCCAGCGCGCTCCCACCAGACCCCGCCCCACCCAGGCATTCGCCGGCCGAGGCGGCATACAGGAATTCGTAGCCACCAGGTTCACCTTCGCCACCGGGGTTCAAGACACCATGCAACGTCACCGAGGTCGCACCGATCCCCGTCGCCGATGACGTCGTCGGGGCTTCCGGCGCAAGCGCAGTTTTGAACGTCACCATCGGCCCTACCGTCGCTTCGCCCCCGATCCCATCACGAGCCACCAGGCACACCGTGTACGCCGTATGAGCTTCCAGGCCGGCTACTTCTACCGGGGGGAGCGCTTCCTGCCCGCCACCCAACGAGATCCCCGACGATTCAGGCGCCACGCTCCCCCCTTCGCATTCCGTCGCCGACTTCTTATACAAGAACTCATAGGTCCCCAGTTCAAAGGTCCCCGGCCCACCTTCTTTACCCGGATTCAACTCGCCGACGAACGTCGCGGAACCCGCTTTGATCGATTCCACCACCACCGGCGCCGGCGCTTCAGGACCAGCCGCCAACGCCGAGACACTCCCGAACAACAGCCCGCCCAACACCGTGAAAAGGATCGCCACGATCAGCCCACGAGCAGCATTCATCACACCGTCTCCTCCAAGACAGAGGGGACGACCCCTCGATTACAAGACCATGCACCGAGAGGCGCAACCAACAACACCCGCACGCGAGGACCAAACCAGGCCGCCGCTGACCCGCCCGCCGCGGGGAACCCTGCGAGACCGCGCAAACGCGCGCCACCAGGCCCACCTCTGCCCCTTCCCCACGTGGGGGAACAAGGGCGGCCCGTCAGGACCGAACGGCGGGAACTACCCGAGGCCGAAGAGAGAGAGAGAGAGAGAGAGATGCGACAGCGCCAAGCTGGCGCATCTAGCATCACCCTTGGGTCGAGCCGCAACGACTCTCGACACGATCATCCCTCTCGAACTCACGCGAAAATCAACTCCCTCACCGAAAATGACCCGGCCCCTCCCCCTGGCAAACAACCCTGCCAGTGCTACAAAGGCCGGCCACAGAGTGGTCAGACCCAAACCGACTCCTATGTTCAAAACCGGGCAAAAGAACCAGACTCGCCGGAAACCCAGAGCCCAAAAGAACCGGGCCAGCAGACTCGCCGTCCTCCTACCCACCCCGTTCCCTGAAGTCAGGACCCAAGGTGCGTATGACTATAGACACATGACGCCAACGTGTCAAGTCCCCGCTCCCCATGGATCACACGCTGCCAGCCGCAGTCTGAGTGCGCAGCTCTTAATTTCATGACAACGCGCCGAGGGGCGCACGGAGTCCGGGCATTGTGGTTCCACCCAGATGGGCCGCGCGAAGCGAAGAGAGCGGGGTCGCCACGGCCCACGAATAGGCCTGGCGAATGCCGCTCAAGCGCCCCCCTGCACCAGCGTCCCGTCAGGCACAAGCCAATGGTGCTCGAGCGCGCTTACGCTGGCAAGGCGCTCGTAGTCGCGGTCATAGTGCACGAGCGGGACGTTGGCCATCTCAGCCGCGCAGCCGATCAGCAGATCGACAGGCGGTACCCGCCGGTGGTCGCCGTTGGCCGCCAGCGCAACCTGGAGCTCACGGGCTCGCCGCCAGAGTGCCGCCGGCATGGGAACCGACTCGAACGCCTCGAGCCGCCCCGCCACCTCACGAGCGCGAGCCTCATTCGGAGTCAGACGGATGAGCTCGAGGACCACCAGATCGCAAACCAGCACACGGCCGGCTGCCACCTGAGCGTTGAACCAGGACGCCAGCTGAGGAAAACGACGATCTCGCACCCAGGTCCACACGCCGGTGTCCAGCAGTGCGGGACCGGCGAGCGGAGGCGGCTCGACCTCAGCTTCCGGGTTCGATGAACCGCTCACGACGATTGGCCTCGACCTCTGCAGAGGTCCCATCGATGTCGCGAGTGACATCGAAGCGCGCAAGCGCACGGCGCCTTCCCACCTCACGCAGAGCCGCGTTGACCGTGGCACTCAGACCCTCGGTGCCCAGCTCGACTTGCGCCACGCTGAGCGCGTTTCGATCGATATCAACGGTGGTGCGCGTCACCTGCATCACGGTAGCACATCACGCATGCTGCATTACCTCCTCCGGTGTTCGATCTCGCGGCCGCGGCGGGCCGAGACCGCGCAGACGACGCGGGTCCTGCCCTCTTACAGCGCGCCGCGGCCGCGCAATACCGCGTGGACCACGGCGTCTGTGGGAAGCTCTTCCTGCGTGCGGGCCTGCGTGTCTTTGAGTGTCGTCTCCCCCATGCTCCCGTCGGGATCCCTACCGCCGACGA
The DNA here is from genome assembly GCA_963844585.1 of uncultured Solirubrobacterales bacterium. GTDB lineage: Bacteria > Actinomycetota > Thermoleophilia > Solirubrobacterales > Solirubrobacteraceae > Palsa-744. The sequence continues at coordinate 192,521 of CAWJOV010000006.1, forward strand.
CGGCGATGTAGCGGGCGCCGAGGCGCTCGGCGTGGCCCAGCTGGTTCTTCAGCGAGCGGCCCGCCAGCTCCATCTGCGCGGCCAGGCCCGCGCCGCGGGCTTCGTGGAGGACCTTGAAGGCGGTCCTTGCGGTCGTGTCGAGGCGCGCGGCCCTGGCGACCGTGCTCGCGGGGGGTTGGGATTGAGATGCGAGCCCCTCCCCCTGCCCCCCCTTGTGGGGGGCCCCCTCCTCACCCTTCTCAAACGCGATGTAAAGATCGATCGCCGGTGGCACGTCCGGGGGCGCGTTGCTGGCGAGCATTGCCCGCTCCACCCCCATCGCCCAACCCATGCCCGGGGTTGGAGGGCCGGAGGCGGGCGGGCCCTTAATCATCTCGACGAGGCCGTCGTAGCGGCCTCCTCCCCCCACTCCGCTCTGCGCTCCCAGCGCGTCCGATGTCAGCTCGAACACCGTGCGGGTGTAGTAGTCGAGGCCGCGTACCAGCGTCGGGTCAATCTCGTACGCGATGCCCGCCTCGTCCAGCAGGGCCATCACCTCGGTGAAGTGGGCCGTGTCGTCGGGGCTGAGGTAGGCGAGCAGCTGGGGGGCCGTTGCCATCGTTGCGCGAGTGCCGGGGTGCTCGGAGTCGAACGCGCGCAGGGGGTTGAGGTCGATCCGCTCGCGCACCTCGGGGGCGAGGTCCCCGGCGTGGGCGCGCAGGTGGGCCTGCAGCTGCTCGCGGTAGCGCTCGCGGGCCTCTGGGCCGCCGAGGCTCGAGAGGCGTAGGCGCACCTCCTTGACACCGATCTCGTCCAGCAGCGTGCTCAGCAGCACGATCGACTCCGCGTCCACGGCCGGCTCGTCGGAGCCCAGCGCCTCGGCGCCGACCTGCCAGAACTGGCGCTGGCGGCCCGCCTGGGCGCGCTCGTAGCGGAAGAAGCTCGAGAGGTACCACAGCTTCACCGGCTGTCTCAGCTTGTGCATGCCGTGCTCCACGTAGGCGCGGCACACAGGGGCGGTGCCCTCGGGGCGCAGCGTCAGCGAGCGGTCGCTGCCATCGGCGAAGGTGTACATCTCCTTCTGCACGATGTCCGTGGAGGCGCCCACACCGCGCGCGAACAGCTCAGTCGCCTCGAACGTCGGCGTCTCGATCCGCTCATACCCCGCCCCCTCCAGCAACGCCCGCGCGCGGGTCTCGATGCGGGCGCGCGCACTCGCCTGCTCGCCCAGCACGTCGTGGGTGCCGCGGGGGGCCTTCAGCTTCGGGGCGCTCACCGGCGGGAGGGTTCGCCTGCTGCCGCCGGCGCCTGCGAGGCCAGACGAATCGGCTGGCCTTCCTCCGGAGCGTTTGCGGTCGTGGTGCGGAGCTCTGCGAGGAACGGGTTGGTCTGCAGCTCGCGGCCCAGCGTCGTGACGCCCATGTGGCCGGGATACACGACGGACTCCGCCGGAAAGCGCTCGATCAGCGTCCCGATCGACTGCTCCAGCGTGCTCCAGTCACCGCCCGGCAGGTCCACGCGGCCGACCGAGCCCTGGAAGAGCACGTCGCCGGAGAGCAGCACCAGGGGATGCTCCGGCGCGTCTGCAGCGTCGGCGACGGCGCTCGGCGTCAGCGCATATGTCACGTGCCCGGGGCTGTGGCCCGGCGTGAAGATCACCTCGATGTCGAAGCCCGCCAGCTGCAGGCGCTCGCCGCCGGCGACCATGTGCTCCGGCTCCCAGCTCTCGAATGGGCCGAAGCCCTGCGGCACCCAGCGCATGATCTCGCTCAGCAGCGGCCGCTCGATCTCCGGGCAGTACACCGGAGCGCCGGTTGCGCGTGCGACGGGGGCCACGGCCCCAATGTGGTCGAAGTGACAGTGGGTGACGAGGATCGCCTCGATCTCCACCCCCAGCGCCTCGGCCGCCGCCAGCAGCCGCTCGGGCTCGTCGCCGGGGTCGATCATCAGCGCGCGGCCGCCCGTCCGGTCGGGCGTGACGATATAGGCGTTCTCCTGCACGGGCCCCACCGTGAACATCCGCACGTCGGGAGCACCACTCACTGCGCTTCCGCCTTCGCCTTCGCCTCCGCCTTTGCCCTGGCCTTCGCGGTCGCTTTCTGGCGCTGGCGGCGTTTGTACATCCACGCGTCGGTGTAGTAGCTGATCGGGATGTAGAAGAGCAGCACGATCGGGAACAGCGCGATCGCCTCGCTGGAGTTCTTCAGCACCACGACGCCGATCAGCAGCATCAGGATCGCTGCGAGCATCGCCCTTACGATCGCGCCTCTCCACGTGGGCGGGCGATCGAGCCGGTTCAGCTGCTGTTCGCGCGCCTTCGACTTCCCGGTGGCGGTCCCCTTGCGCTCCTCGGCGGTCGGGGGACGCCCGGTGCGCCCGCGCGACTCCACCATCCCCGCCGCGTTGCCCCGGTGCTTGGTCTTGCGCTTGGTCTGTGCCATCCAACTACAAGCCTAGTGCCTTCTCGATCGTGTGGCGCGCGGGATCGAAGCCGGGCATCGGCACGTCCGTCGGGAAGCCCTCCAGCGCCGCCGCGGGGGCGAGGCCGACGAGCTCCGCGCACGCGATCACGGCGTGGGTGCGAACCGCCTCCACCACGGTGCGCAGCGGCACCTCGGTGGGGCGCTCGATGTTGAACGACACCTGCGGGGCGGGCGGGTTCCCGTCCAGCGCCACCCCAATCGCGCGCACGCCCGGCAGCCCTTCGGCGCCGCCCTCGCGAATCAAGGCCGCGATCCAGCGCGCGTCCTGCACGGTGGCGGGGGGCATCAGCTCGAGGTTGAAGGCCACCAGCGGCGGGCGCGCTCCGACCAGCGTGGCGCCGGCAGTGGGGTGCGGGACGCCGGGGCCGAAATCCGGCGTCAGCTCTCCGCTGCGTATCCGCTCTGCCAGTGCCTCCACGCCGCCCCTGCGCAGCTCCGCGCGGTGGCGTCCGCCGCCGAGCTCGCCGTACAGGAACACGGGCACGCCCAGCGCCGCGATCTCCTCGGCTGTCACGAGCGCCTCCGCGCACGCGGCGCCACGTAGCCCCTGGTCGAGGTAGACCACCGGCACCACATCCACCGCGCCCACGTGTGGGTGTTCCCCACGCCCGTCGCCGATATCCACGCGCCTCACCGCCTCCGCGGCGCCCGCCGCCAGCGCCGCGGCCAGCGAGCCCGGGCTGCCCGCGAGCGTGAACACCGCGCGGTGGTGATCCTCGTCGCGGTGCACATCCAGCAGCTGCGTCTCCCCGCCCGCGGTGAAGGCCGCGGCGATCGCCTCCACGTTCGCCGGGTTGCGACCCTCCGAGACGTTGGGGACCGCCATCAGGGGAAGGGTGCTCATCGCGCTCGAATTCATAGCCTGCTGCCCGTTGCTCCGACTCTCACAGCCTCGCGGGCATGTGGCCCATGTCTAGCTGCACCCTCACAGCCTCATCAGCATCGGGGCGAGCAGCACCATCACAGCCGTGCCAGCACCAAGCCCGTGGCAAGCAGCACCATCGCCAGCGCGCAGGCGCTGAGCGCGCCCTCGGCCGGGGCCGCCAGGCGGGCCGCGTCGAGCGGCACGACCGTGCCGTCCGCAAGGCGCTGCTCGCCTTCCACCGAGAGGGTGCGCCGTCGCAGCTCGCGGACAGGGGTGCTAAGGCGCCGCTGGGCGATCGTCATCATGAAGCAGCCCACCGCGGCGAGCACCGCCGCGACGCGGAATTCAAGCGCGTTGACCCAGTAGCCGGTCAGCGCCGGGAGGGCGCCCCACGAGGCAGCCAGCCAGAAGGCGGTGTGGAAACGACCACCCCACCACTCCAGGTTGTAGGCGAGCACGATGAACGCCCCCGCGCACACGAACGGGATCAACGTCAGCGAGATCGTGACCGCCCCCACGACCCCGATCGCCACCGCCCCGGCGAGCGAGACCGCCGCCATCGCCACCAGCGTGCCCCTGGAGAGGTGGGTGCCGAGCGGCCGGCCGTTGAGCTCGTCGAGCACGTGCGCGCACACCCCCACCCCGAGCAGGAACGCGGCAAGCGTCGCCAGCAGCCGCCCGCCGTACAGATGTGGCGCAACCGCCGCCCCGATCGCGACGTTGGCGAGGTTCCATGCGGTGTACGGCGGGTGCAGCACCGTCACCAGGTCGCGCCAGCCGCCCGGGCGCAAGGCGTAGAAGGCGGGGCGATCGAGGGGCTTGGGAACCGATCCCCGGGTGCTCGCCGTCTCAGTCGGCATCGCTCACCGCCTCAGTGGCCATCGCCCGGGTCCGTCTCCGGGCGGAGTCGGAATTGCTTCCGCCTCAGCGGGCATCGTCGGGTCCACCTCCGGGCTGGCCGGCCTGCGCGCGCCCGGCGCCCCTCGTTCCCCACATCACCACGCCCCCGCCGAGGCTCATGCGCCTGGCCTGGACCCCCTCGATCCCGGCAGCGCGCCACAGCTGCACAACCCGCTCCAGCGGGACGCGCTCGTAGAAGTCGGGGATGCTGTGCGCGAGAAAGCTCCCCGTCGCCGACCACTCGCGCGAGAACAGCCGCCCCAGCACCGGCAGCCCCACGTGCGTGTACAGCCGCCACGCCGCGCGCCACAGTGGGGAGGGCGGCACGGCGAACTCGAGCATCGCGATGCGGCCCCCCGGGCGCACCACGCGCACGAGCTCCACGAGCGTTGCCGCGGGGTCATCGACGTAGCGCAGCAGGTAGGTGAACGTGAGATGGTCGAACTCCGCGTCGGCAAACGGCAGCCGCTCGGCCTCGCCGTCCACCAGCGACACGCGCTCAGCGAGCGCCGGGTCGCGCGCCAGCCGCGCCCGCGCGCCGGCGAGCATCCCCGGGCTCTGGTCGAGCCCCACGACGGTGCAGCCGTAGCGGCGCACCAGCTCCTGCGCAACCATCCCCGTGCCGGTCGCCACATCGAGCACGCGCTCGCTCGGCGCCGCGTCGATCGCCGCGACCATCGCCCGCCGCCAGCGCGGGTCCTGGCCGAAGCTCAGCAGCGTCGCGACGCGATCGTACTGGCGCCCCAGCGGCGCAAACAGCTCGCGTGCCTGGGGTTTTCGGGGCGGGTGTGCGGGCGAGGAGCTTCCCGTTCCCTGCGCCGCCCACTCGCTCATCGCACCACGGGTACCCATCGCACCACACAGTCTCGCGCATCCGGACGCGTGGGGCGATGAGCCCCGCACGCCTACGCTGGGGGACGCGCGACCGGGAGCTACGAGACGTTCACCGTGAACGACTCCGTCGCCGTCTCGTGCACCTTCTTCGTGGAGTCGAGCACCTCAACCGTGATCGAGAACGATGCTCCACCAGGGTATTTTTTGGGGCCAAGCTGGCCAGACAGCAACCCCGTGGTGCTCAATTTGATGCCTAGCGGCAGCTTCCCGGAGACTTTCTTCCATTTGTACGGAGCGACGCCGTCCGCCGCTTCCAGCTGATAGCTGTAGGCCACGCCGGGTGTGACCTCGGGCACCGAGGTAGTCGTGATGTGCAGGCCGGCGATCTCGTTTGTGCTTCCCGACGAGCCGGCGTAGTTGACGTCGGCTACGTAGGTGGCTGTGATTTCGTCGCTTCCCTGCTGCGCGGGGAGTCGCGTGGCGCAGGTGGCGGTGTCGGGCGAGCCCTCATTCAGCGGTTGGGCTTCGCAGCCTGCGATCGGGCCGTGGCTGTCGGAGAATGAGACGGTGCCGGTGGGAGTGCCGACGCCCGGGGCCACGGGGGCCACCGTCGCGGTGTAGGTGACCGGTGCCCCCACCGGACCAGCGCCTTCGTTGGAGGAGCTCACCGAAGTGGTGGTCGGCACCCCCGGGGTGGTGGCCGAGGTGAGGTTGACCGTCAGGATGTTGCGGTACAGCGCCGGGTCTTTCGCTCCGATCGTGTACCGCTCCGCGGGGTTGGTGCCGAGTTCCTTACCGGCCTTTTCGACCGGTTTCGGGAGCCGGTAGCCGGAGAACACCATCGTCAGCGACCCGTTGGGGTTCTGCACGACGGCGGGGCCATATGCGCGCCCCGAGTAGTAGGCGCTGATGCCAAGCGGTTCATCCTGTCCTTCCGCCAGTGCTTTGTCCTGGGCAGCCGAGGCCGCGAACTTGTATTCGGTGCTCAACACCACCTTCGGCACCGACCATTCCTTGCCGTTGGTCGATTCGGTGTAGAAGATCTGGTTGAACGCATCGCTGTCGCCGTCGGTCGCCCACGAGCCCGACAGGAACATGCCGTAGCTGCCGTCGGGGTTGGTGATGATCGTGCCGCGCGAGCCGACAAAGCGCAGCTGGGTCGTGTCCGGTTCGCCCGGCGCGAGGTTCGTCGGTTCGGTGCTGGACGGGCTGGTGGTCTGGAAGGGGTTCGAGATGTCGTTGTAGGAACCCGAGTCGTTGCCCGTGCCGGACGTCGAGCCGCTGATCGGCCCGAGGTCGGTGAAGTTGACCCCGTTTTCGGTGTAAGCCGCGCGCAGGACGGTGTAGTCCTCGTTGTTGGCGAACAGCTTCTCGGGACCCTTGCCGGTGCTCTTGCCCTCGCCGATCTTTTCCAGGGCCGAGACGGGAGCCGTGGCGGCGTTGGGCCCGCCGATCCAGAAGCCTTCTTCGACTTCTCCGGTGCCGCCGCTGCAGCCAGTGAGGTTCTCGCTGCCCGTCGGCGCGCCCGACTGGTTTGCCGCAGCGACACCGGTGCAGGTCACCTGCTGAATCCCTTCTTTGGTTGTGCCGAGGTAGATATTGAACGCGCCGTTGCTCGGCAGCGGCTCGCTCGGATGCACCGAGGGGGTATAGGTGATCGTCAACTTCGGCAATTTGATCGTTTTCTTTTCGAATTTGCTGCCTTCGACGAAGCCGTCGGCCGTGCCGACGACGAAGTACGCCAGCAGCTTCTCGGTGTAGAGCACAACCGTCGATCCGGCGGGAGCGCCCGGATAGCTCGGCAGCGTGCCGACGATGCCGTCGGGAGCCTTCAGTCCGGTCGTCACCGCTGCGTGGGGCGGCAGGATCGGGTCGGCGGTGATCGCGTCGCCCTGGTTGACGGTCAGCGGGGAGCTGCTGTCGGTGGTGCAGTTCTCGATCTTGGTGGTCGGGTTGGCGTTGGACTGCACGCAGTAGACGGTCACACCGTCGATGTAAACGCGGTTGGGCGCGTTTTCGTTGAAGATGAAGGTGCTCAGCGGCGAGACGATCGAGTTGCCGTTCACGAACTTGATTTCCTTCAAGCCGCCTTCTCCGCTGGCCAGGTTCGGGCCAGCTGGAACGGTGTAGGTTTTGCCTTCACCGGGATTCGCCGTGGCGATGACCTGGACGATGTCGTCTTTGGCTTTGACCGTCAGCGGGCTGGATCCGGCGACGGTGCATTCCGCGAGTTCGGCCGGCGACGGCGACGTGGTCGTGCCTTTGCACGTGATGATCGATTTCGATGGCGAGGGGGCGTCGTAGTCCTCGTAGGGTCCCGCCACGATGTGCTCGGGCGAGTTGGCTTCGCCAAGCGTCGAGACGGGGATGCTCACACCGCTGCCGCTGATCGGGACTTCGATTTCCGCTTCGGCGTACGTGTTGGGGTCGATGCCGATCGATTCGCCGGCCGGCAGCGCAGCGAGCGGGTCGGCCGCGGAGGGTTCGACGTTGTGCACGAGCATACCGACGCCTTCGTAGTCGCCCGCCGAGCGCTGCAGCGTGTAGAGCTTCGTGCTAGCGCCGATCGAGGCGACGTAGGGGTGGCCCTGGCCGTCGTCGTTGGTATCGGCCGTCGGGCAGTAGCCGGGGTTCTGCTCGAGCGCTTTGCCCTCGGCCACCCAGGTCTTGCCGTTGTCGGTCGAGCGCGCGACCGTGATCGCCTCGTCGGCGTCCTTCGGCCGGTAGTCGAAGTAGCCGGTGAGCGAGCCGTCGGGGTTGCGCACCACGTCGGGGAAGTAGTAAGGCGAGAACGGCAGCTTGCTGCCCGCCGGCTGCGAGACGGGCGAGCCCTGCTCGTTTTCGCCCTCTTCGGTGTTGCAGTAGCCGGAGAGCGGCCCCGGCGTGCCTGCCACGCCGCTCGGGTAGGGGATCAGCTTCGTCACTTCTTTGCCGTTTTCGAGCACTTTCTGTTCGCCGGGGTAGACCGCGAGATTGGGCTCGCTTACGCCGCCCAGCGTCGTTTCCGGGCCGCCGAAGGAGAACGTGGGCAGCAGGTCTGAGCTCGGGTATTCGCCCCCCAGCGAGGGATCCCCCTGAGAGGTGTTCCACGGCCCGCCTTCGATCGTGTCCACGACTGGTGTTTCCGCCATATAGGCGGTCCCGCCGGCGACCGCCAGCGGGGCGGCCGCGAGCATCAGGGCGAGGACGCCGCCTCCGCAGAGCACGAACAGGGCACGTCGAAGAGCGTTGAAGCGGCGCACGGGATCTCCTCCATCGGGAACTTGACGCCGGGGCTTCTACCACAGGCCCCGCGACGCTCCCAAGGCAAGTCACGAGATGTTCACGAGATCGGGGCCATGGTCACGAGATCTTCACGAGATCAGCCCAGCGGCGGCGTCGCGGGGCACAAGTACGTTCGGTCTATATCCGTTGATTGTTGCTTTCTGACATCTGATACTTTTCCGACCCACTATCGGCGATTGAAAGGGTGGCGATGAGGTTTGACTGGACAGCACGACGCTCCGCGAGGCGTAGGATGAAGGCTTCTGTACGCGCGACAGTGGGACTGTGCGCGCTCACCATCGCCGCCAGCTTGGCGCTCGTGCTAATGCTCGCGCCCACGGCAAGCGCAACCACCTCGCCCTTCGTGTGGACGGGGAACGCCTCAGGGCGCGACTGGTCCCTCGCCGCCAACTGGGAAGGAGAATCGGCGCCGTCCGACTCCGCGCCGGCCACGCTCGAATTCCCGCGGATCCCCAATTGCCCCGGCTCGAGCACGTGCTACATCAGCGAAAACAACCTGAGTGGGCTCACCGCCGAATCGATCAAGATCGACAATGGCGATGAATATGCCCTGGTCGGCAATGAAATCACGCTTGGCGGCGGTGGGCTCACAGCCGCGCCCGCCAGCGGATCGAGTGGTCCTGCGGGCGATCTCATCGACCTGCCCGTCCAACTCAGCGCATCGCAGACCTGGAGCATCGCCGGTCGCAGTGGCGGAGGCCTCGGTGAAAACGGCGCACTCGTCGCAGGCAAGCTGACAGGATCGAGCGCCACCGCGCTCACCTTTGAAATCAGCAACGAGGCGGCGCTCCTGCTCTACAACGAAACAGAGACAGGACCCGCGACGATCGGTGGAGCAGATCCGGACGAGGCCGGCATCTTCAATGGATTTGTCGAATATTTCGGCGAACTGAACTCCTCGAATGGAAACCCGGTGAGCTTGAACCACATCTTCCTGATCGGCAACGGCGCGTTCGGCGCCTTGAGCACCAACCACGCCGAGCTCGACGTCGGGAGTGCGTCCGAACCGGCGGGAGGCATCTTCGCCGACAGCGCCACACTCGACAGCGGTAGCGAAGTTGGGTTTCAGATCACCGGGGAAGGGGATACCGCCGGTGAAGACTACTCGCTGCTGGAATCGAGCGGGCCGATCGAGCTGGGCAATGCCACGCTGTTCGTGAAAGTCCTGCCGCCCAAACAGCACGCTGAATGCCCGTCGCTACGCCGCGGACAGACGTACACGTTCGTCTCGACTACCGGGCAGCTGTCGGGCTCGTTCGCCAACGCGCCCGAAGGCGGCCGGGAAATAGAAGTCGGCTTCGCAAAGGAATGCGATAAATCGCCACGCCCGATGCGGATCGAGTACCACGAGACGGGCGCGACGGAGACCGTCACCGGGACCGTGGAAGCGGCGGCCAGGGAAGAAGAACTTCAGGAAGAACACGAACGCCAGGTGGCGCAGGAAGCCAAAGAGCACAAGGAAGCACAGGAACACCGAGAAGCGACTGAACATCTGGAAGCACAGGAACGGGAAGCAACCAAACAGCGCGAAGAAACGACCGACACGCTGAAACATGCGGCGGAAGCGCTCGCCACGGCCACCAGGCAACGCCAGGAAGAAGCGGTGGAAGCAACCAAAAAGCGCCAGGAAGAAGAAGCCGCAGCCACCCGCAAGCACGAAGAAGAACTCGCGAAAATCGGAGTTCTGGCAGCCAAAGAAGAATCCAAGCCGAAGCCGCCGACGCGAGCCCAGCGGCTGGCGAAAGCGCTGAAGTCCTGCCGGAGGGAGACCAAGAAGAAGCGCGGGCGATGCGAAGCGCTCGCCAGGAAGAAGTACGGGAGCAGAGCCACGGGCAAGAAGGACTCGAGTAGGTAGCGCCGGTCGTGATCGCGGCCGCGCCCGCAAAATGTCGATTCCGGGCGCGGCCGCAAAGTCGATTCCAGGCGCGGCCGCAAAGTCGATCCGGGCGCGGCCGCAAAATGTCGATTCCGGGCGCGGCCGTTCGACGTATGGTCAGAGCCGGGTAGAACCTCCGCGACAACCGCGGGGAGGCCGGCGACCAATCACGACGACAAGGAGCAGCGCGATGCGATTCATGATGATCATGATCCCCAGCCCCAGGGCGCAGGAGAGCTGGGACCCCAAGCCCGAGGACGTCAAGGCCATGAGCAAGTACAACAACCAGCTCAAAGAGGCGGGCGTGCTGCTGGCGCTCGACGGGCTGCAGGAAACCGCGAAGGGCGCACGCGTCGGGTTCGCCGGCGGCAAGCCGCGCGTCACCGACGGGCCGTTCCCGGAGGCGAAGGAGGTGATCGGCGGCTACTGGATGATCGAGGCGCCCTCCAAGGAGGAGGCGGTGGCGTGGGCCACGCGCTGCCCGGCGGCCGACGGCGACATCATCGAGGTCCGCCAGGTGTACGAGATGGCGGATTTCCCGCCGGAGGTGCAGGCAGCCGCGGCGAGTTAGAGCTTCCTGGCTGGCCGGCCCCCATCCTGGCCGGCCAGCCAGTATGATCTGAGGTCCCCTTGGCGAAAACGGAGGTTCTCATGGCGATATCGGCAGATAGTGGCGTGCAGAGCGTCAACGTCAACAGCCTCGACCTGGACGAGGTGCTGGTGACAGAGGGCTCGCTATGGGAGGAGGGCCCGCCGCACGAGCTGTTCGCGCGGCTGCGCGGTGAGTGCCCCGTGCACTGGACCAAGCGGATCACCGAGTTCCCCGAGGAGGCCGGGTTCTGGTCGATCACCGCCGCCGATGACGTGCTCACCGTCAGCCGCGACTGGAAGACGTACTCCTCCGAAAAGGGCGGCGTCACCGGTGTCTCGGCAGTGTTCCCGCTGGAGCTGGTGCAGGCGATGTTCATCGGCATGGATCCCCCCAAGCACGACCGCATCAAGGCGCTCTTCCAGGCCGGCTTCACGCCGAAGCGGATCGCCGCCCACGAGTCCACGATCAGGCAGATCGTCACGCGCGTACTCGACGGCGTGGCCGACCGGGAGACATGTGATCTGGTCAACGACATCGCCCAGCCCGTGGTCGCCCGCGTGATCGGTAGCTTCATGGGCATCTCCGAGGAGGACGACGTTGCATGGGCACGGCTGATGAACGCCACCCTCGGTGCCAACGACCCCGACCTCAACCCCGACGGCATCGAGGGGGCAATCGCCAAAGAGGTGCCGGAGATCTTCGCGCGCTGCGGCAAGATGATCGCCGCCCGGCGCGAGCACCCGACGGACGACCTGACGAGCGTGCTGGTGCACGCGGAGATCGAGGGAGAGCGCCTGGAGGAACACGAGATCGTGATGGGCTTCTTCCTGCTCGTCGCAGCCGGCAACGACTCCACGAAGGCGACCTACTGCAGCGGGATGCGCGCGTTGATGGAAGATCCCTCCCAGCGTCAGCAGCTGCTCGAGGACCCGTCGCTGATCCCAAGCGCCGTCGAGGAGTCGCTGCGGATGTTCCCGGCGTTCGCCCATTTCCGCCGCACCGCCACCTGCGACGCCGAGGTCGGCGGACAGCAGATCAAGGAGGGCGAGAAGGTGATCATGTGGTACACGTCCTCCAACCGCGACGAGACCCGCTACGAGAACCCCAACACCTTCGACGTTACCCGGAATCCTGAGCACCAGGCGTTCGGTGCGGGCGGTCGCCACTTCTGCCTCGGCACCGCCTTGGCACGCATGGAGCTGCGGATCCTGCTCGAGGAGACGCTGCGTCGCTTCCCCACGATGGAGATGGTCGGCCAGCCGGCGTTCGTGCAGTCGCCGTTCCTCAACCAGCTGAAGACGCTGCCGGTGCGGCTGCGAGCGGCCTAGACCACAGACTCAGCACGAACCACAGACTCAGTACGGGCAGCCCAACGTCCAGTGCGTCAGACGGCCGGACGAGGCCGGGGCGTGGCGGGCGAAGCGAAGCGTGACCTTGTCGTACACACGCAGGCCGGCCTTGCAGGTGCGAGTGCCGTTGGCCCGCACGGCGACCGGGTAGCGGACGACTTTGCCGCTGGCGCAGTTGGGACTACAGGTGTTCGTCTCCAGCGTGCCGGTTGCCAGAGCGCTGGCGCCCCCGAAGCTCGACCAGCGCAGCCCGGTGAGGGCGGTGTTGCCATCGCCGCAGGTGAGGGTCACCATCTTCGGACGACTGCTGGCGCTGGTGCAGTTGGTGATCTTGACGGTCAACGTGGCAGATGCGCTGGCGCCGACCGCCACCAGGGCCACAACCAGAATTCCGCTCATCACAACATATCTATTGAGAAGTCTCACCGCACAATGATTGCACAGATGCGCAGTGCTACCACACCTGCCCGTTGGGAGCCTGCGCACGTCCCTGTCGTCAACCACCCGACGATCCTGCCGGCGCGGCCTGCCCACCAAGTGCGTGGGTCGCCGCGACGTGCTGGAGACGGCCCAGCACATCGGTTGTGGGGGCAACCTTCGCATTCTCATAGGCCGACAGCCGGGAAGCCGATGTGCCGGCCTCACGGGCGAACTGGCGCACCGTCATGCCGGTTTGAGCGCGCCACAAGCGGATACGCGCTGCGTATTCGGCCCGTCCCTGCATGGCAACCTCCTCCCTGGCTTTGAGAATCACGTTGGCCATCAGCGCATCGACGCCATAGTGCTCCCCCCAGGCCACCACGGTCTCGGTCGTACGCGCGGCGGTACCCCAGGGATTACGCCGGATCGCATTGGCGAGATGGCGCCAATCGGAGAGCGAGCCGCGGTCGATGACCGTCTCGATCGCCTCCGCCGGCCACAGGTCAACCGAGGCGCTTCGATCAAAGTCGAGGTTGCGAAATTGCACGGTCATTGCAGCATCTTGTCCGCGAGGTCTGCCAGCACCGCGCGTATGGCAGACCATTCCTGCCAGCGGGGCTCCAGCGCCTTGTAGCTGGTGAGCTGCGTGGTGACCTCGGCATCTCGCGGCCGGGGATCCGCCAGCTGCTTGACGAGTTGCGTGGCCACGGGCTCCGGCCGGCGGTTGACGTCGGCGTAATAGACATCGATGCCACGCAGCACAGCGGCAGCCTCGTCGAGCCCGATGCTCTCCGCGAGGGCCGCGATGCCCAGGTAGTCCCGGGTCTGGTTACGGCTCAGGGCCAGCCACGCCTTGATCCGCAGGATCTCAGCCGCTGTAGGTATGACAAGCCGCTTGCCCCTTACCTCGACCTCGGTAGTCTCCAGCGGCCGGCTGCGCAGCAGCTGCCGCACGCCGGTCTCGATCCCACCAAGTTCGCCCAGGATGATCTTTCCGGGTTGCGCCTTCGCGGTCAACCAGTCCCCGAGCGCTTCGAGGTTCTCAAGAATCGAGTCGAAGCGCTGCCCAAGGTCTGCGACGACATGGTCGTGATCGAGCGACTCCCGATGGTGCGCATGAAGCGCCGCCGCGGATCCTCCGACCAGCACGGCACCCGGAACCAATGCCTGCAGCTGCGTGGCCTTTTCCAGAACTTCCTGCAGAGCTGGCTTCACCAGAGCTATATGTTATCAGATCAGATAACAAAGCTCTTGCGGATGGCCCCGCGCCAGTACCGACGCGGGGCCTAGAACACCTCAGGAGGCTCTCAGCGACCGGAGCGGGTGCGCAGCGCGAGGCGAATCGAGAGGCCGGCCCCGAGCAGCAGCACGCCTGCTCCGACCACCCACGTCAGGTTCAGCCCGGTGAAGGGCAAGGTCGAGGCTTTGGGGGTGGTCGTCGGGGTAGTTGTTTCTTTGGCCGGTTCCGGAGTTGCCGTCGGCGTGGTTTTCGCCGCTTCTTTGGAGGGTTCTACTGCTTTTTTCGGTTCCGTTTTGGTCGTCGGGGCAGGCGGTTTCTGGCTGTAGCCAGAGGTCCCCGTGCTCGACGTGCCGGTGCTCGTCGCGGCGAAGGCCGGCGCCGCGGGAACGAGCAGCGCCAGCACGGCCGGCAGCGCCAGCAGGGCGCGGCGGGCTGGCCGATCTTTGATCGGTCGACGGCGGCCACGCAGTCCCGAGCGGCGGCCCGAGGCCGAGCCAATTGTTGCTGCAGCTGTTATCTGGGGCCGGCTCGACGCCATTCCTTGGGTACGAGTCATGCGCACCTCCCGTGTTCTTTTTGTTCGATTGCGTCCCCGGCGGGGTCGGGGTCGTGGTCAAGGGTCCCGCGAAGTCTATTGCCATCGGTGGATCGCTTCTTTCCCGGTTCCACCCCGTACCCGGTTTTCCTGCCCGCACACCGTCGGTGTGCCCCCACGTGACTCACGATCCCGGGCTCGCGGCCGGGATGGCCTGGCCGGGCGGGCGGGCGCCGACACTCACCCGACCCTCGAGGGCGCCCTCCTGCAGCCGTTTGCGCAAAACCTTCTTGTCGAACTTGCCGACGCTCGTTTTGGGCACTTCGGCGATGAACGCGAACTCGTCGGGCAGCCACCACTTCGCCACGCGCGGGCGTAGATGCTCGATCAGCTCCTCCGCGCTCACGCTCGAGCCCTCGCACAGCACCACGCAGCACAGCGGCCGCTCCGCCCAGCGCTCGTCGGGCTTGGCGATCACCGCCGCTTCGAGCACGCCGGGGTGGACCATCAGCTCGTTCTCCAGCTCCACCGAGGAGATCCACTCGCCGCCTGACTTGATCACATCCTTGGAGCGATCGGCGATGCGCACGAACGCCTGCTCGTCGATCGCCGCGATGTCGCCGGTGCGCAGCCAGCCCGCGTCGAACTTCTCATCGCCCGAGGGATCGTCGTAGTAGCGGCGGGCGATCCACGGGCCGCGCACCTCGATCTCGCCGGTGGACTCGCCGTCCCATGGGACCTCCTCGCCATCGTCGTCGACCAGGCGCAGCTCGGTCCACGGCAGCGACTTGCCCTGCAGTGCCCGTTCGTCCCAGTAGCGCTCGTCGTGGCCGCGATCCTCGGAAGGGTCGGAGAAGGTCACCACCGGGCTCGTCTCGGTCATCCCCCATCCCTGGTGGATCACCACCCCGTGGCGCTCCTGGAAGTCCTTCATCAGCTGCCGCGGCACGGCCGAGCCGCCGCACACCGCGTTGCTCAGCGAGGACAGGTCCACCTCGTTGGCGTCGGCGTAGCGCAGCATGTCGGCGAAGATCGTCGGCACGCAGGCCATCACCGTGGGGCGCTCTCGCTCGATCGCACGCGCCAGCGGCTCGGCCTGCATGAAGCGGTCGGGCATCAGCAGGTCGGCGCCGCACAGCGCGGCCGCGAACGGCAGCCCCCAGGCGTTGACGTGGAACATCGGCACGACCACCAGCACGCGATCGCGGCGGGAGAGGCCGAGGTTGTCGGCCATCAGCGCCGCCGTCGCGTGCAGGCTGACGGAGCGGTGCGAGTACAGCACGCCCTTGGGGTTGCCGGTCGTCCCGCTCGTGTAGCACAGCGACGCGGCCTGGCGCTCGTCGAGCTCGGGGTAGAGGGATTCGGAGCTTGCCACGCGTGTGGAGTCGGCATCGGAGTCCGAATCGGCCTCCTCGAGGAGCTCCTCGTAGCGCAACACGTTCGGGAGCTTGGTGTGGGCGGGATTCGAGTCCCCAGGGTGGGCGGGGTCTCCCATCAAAACGAAGTGCCGCACCCCGTTGAAGGTTGGCGCCAGCGGCTCCAGTAGCGGCACGAGCGAGTCGTCGACGAAGATCACCTTGTCGTCGGCGTGGTTGACGATGTAGGTGAGCTGCTCGGCGAACAGGCGGATGTTGAGCGTGTGCAGCACCGCCCCGATGCACGGCACCGCCATGTACAGCTCGAAGTGGCGCTGGTTGTTCCACGCGAACGTCCCCACGCGATCGCCCTGCTCGATCCCCAGGCGCTTCAGCGCCCGCGCCAGGCGATCGACCCGCCCGCACACCTCCCCGAAGCTCGCGCTCACGGTCCCCTCCGGCGTCAGCGTCAACACCCGCGCGGCGGGGTGGCAGTCGCGCATTCGCCGCCGCGCGTGCTGCAAGCTCAGCGGGAAATCGTCCTGCATCAATCCCTCCAACATCCCCATCACGGGAGCATACCTATGAGCGCCCGCTCCTCCGAGCCGAGCGGTGTCGGCAGCCGATCCCGGGCAAACCACCCCACCTGCGCGATCTCCACGGGTTCGATGCGCACCCGGGAGGGGTCCTCGATCTCGGCGTGCGCGCACGTCAGGCGCACCGCGATCCGCTCCAAGCGGGTCTCGAACGTTGCCAGCTCGCGCAGCTCCAGCTCGCGCAGACCGAGCTCCTCCTCCATCTCCCGCGCAGCGGCGCGCAATGGCGGCTCGCCGCGGTGCACCCCGCCACCGGGTAGATACCAGACCTGACGCCGACCGTATGTGTGGCGCACCAGCAACACCTGCTCGCCGTGAGTCAGCGCGCACTTCACGCCGCTGCTGCTGCGCCGCCACAGCATCGCGCGCAACTGCACTCCCCGCCATGCCACCCGATACACACGGCGCATTGCCAATACGCGCAAGGAGCGCATTACGCTACCCATCCCCTGACCAGGTGGGCAGCTTCAAAATCACGCACCTTCAACCAAGAGAACCGGATCTCGTGCACATCGCACGCGTTTCCGATCTCGCGCACATCACACGCGTTGACCGAAGCCGGGGGACACTCGCCCCTGGCGAGCATCCCCGTTTCGGCCAGCGCGCCTGCCCGCCGTCAAGTCGCGGTACACGCCACGCGTGCGGCGGGCCACATCGCTCCAGTCGAAGCCCAGCACGTGCTCGCTGGCCTCCGCCACGAGACGCTCGCGCAACTCGTCATCGGTCAACAGCCGCTCGATCATCGTCCCAAGGTGCGCCGCGTCGCCGCCGTTGAAGCGGAGACCGACGCGCTCCCCCGCAGGCACCACCTCGCGCAGGCCGCCCGTGTCGGCAACGATGCAGGGACAGCCAGACGCCATTGCCTCCAGCGCGACCAGCCCGAATGGCTCGTAGATCGAGGGCACCACACATAGGTCGGCGATCCGGTACAGCGAGTGCAGCGCGTCGTCGCCGATCCACCCGAGGAAAGCACCGTGCTCCAGTAGCCCGAGGCGCTCCGCCTGCGCCTTCAGCTCCGCTTCGTGCGTGCCGCTGCCGGCCACCAGGAAGCGCACATCGCCGACGCGCTCGATGACGTCCGGCAGCGCGTCCAGCGCGAGCTGAAAGCCCTTCTCGTACACGAGGCGCCCCACCAGCAGCACCAGGCGCTCCTGCGGCTGTGCGAACTCCCGGCGCAGCGCCTCCAGATCTCCCACCGGGCGCAGGTCGCGCGGGTCGATCCCGTTCGGGATCACCGTGATGCGGTTCTCGTCGATGTCGAAGATGTCCGCCACATGGCCCCGCATGTAGTGCGAGCAGGTAATCACCGAATCCGCGCGCCCCGCCATCCACTTCTCCACCGCGTGGATGTGGGCCTGCGGCTCGTCCTGCACCCATCCCTGGTGGCGCCCGTGCTCAGTCGCGTGGATCGTCGTCAGGTAGGGAACCCCGAGGCGCTCCGCCAGCGCCGCCCCGGCGTGCGCCACCAGCCAGTCGTGGCCGTGCACGAGCTCGTACCCGTGCTCCCCCGACGCCCGTTCCTCCGCGAGCCTCTCCCCAACCCGCACCATGTCCTGGTTCATTCGCTGCACCCACCCCACGAAGCGCTCCAGATCGCGCGGCCAGTTGGGCTCGCGCACGCGGTACACGCCCACCCCCGCGCACTCCTCGAACTCCAAGGAGTCGCCCGTCCCCCGCGTCAGCACGTCCACCGCCACGCCCTGGCGCACCAGCTCCTCCGCCAGCTTGCGCACGTGCCGTGCCAGCCCGCCCTCGATCACGGGCGGGTACTCCCAGGAGAGGATCAACACTCGCTCTGCCAAGTCCCCCACCCTACCCGACGACTCCGGGACGGGTGGGACGGTCGGTGGAGAGTTTGGTAGTTCTGTTTTTCAGGCCCAACTCGATCCGGCTGGGGGCTGGGGATGAAACAGCTTTCGACCCCTGCCGATCTCGCCGGTCCGCAGGCTGGTAGGGGGGTCTGGGATGGCGGAAAGGGCGGCCGGCGCCGGGGAAGGAAGGAATGACCCCGACGCCGGCCAGCCAGCGCATGACATGCCCTTGGAGGAAGTCACAGCGCCGGCGCCTGGCGGAGGCGGTCTCGCCGATGGCCGCTCCCAAGCTCTCTCATTTCGACCCGCCCCGGGCGTGTGTGTTCTCTTGTCCGTAGACTATTTGTCTGAGACACGCGATGCTCCCTCCGTGGAGATCCTAGAGCCTTTCACGCGCGGCGTCTGCACCGATCCCTGCCACGCCGAGGGTCCCCGCGGGACGATCTTCGAGTCAACCGACCGCCGCTTCATGCACGGCGTCCGCGCCGACCCCGGCCCACTCCGAGGGCCCCACGGGACGATCTTCGGGTCAACCGACCGGTCGCTTCATGCACGGCGTCCGCGCCGACCCCGGCCCACTCCGAGGGCCCCACGGGACGATCTTCGGGTCAACCGGCCGGTCGCTTCATGCACGGCGTCCGCGCCGACCCCGGCCCACTCCGAGGGCCCCCACGGGGCGATCTTCGGGTCAACCGGCCGCCGCTTCATGCAATGGCGTCCTCGCCGACCCCGGCCCACTCCGAGGCCCCCCGGGACGATCTCGGTCAACCAGCCGCCGCCGAGAGGGCTATCCCACGCTCTGGCCGTCAACTGCTGTCCGAGCTATGACCGGCTTCTCGCCGAGCATCTCCCAGTGGCCCACCGTGCGGCGCAGCTGGAAGTAGGCGATCACGCCGGGGATGCTGGGCAGCCAGAATGCCAGTAGGCGGTACACCAGCACCGCGATCAGCGCCAGCCCGCCCCCCACCCCGAAGGCAACCAGCGCCCCGATCATCCCGCCGTCCACGCCGCCGATGCCACCGGGCAACGGCAGCAGGTTGGCGAGCATCCCCACGAAGTACGCCTGCACCAACACAGCCACCGGCGGCGCTTCCCCGAAGGCGCGGAAGCACGCGTACAACACCGCCACGTTGAACGCCCACCAGGTGATCACTCCCATCAGCGCCCATTCCGGGTGGCGCAGCTTCTGCAGTGCGAAGCGCGCCCCATCCGACGCCGCGGCCGTGGCCGTCGCCAACCGTCCCAGCAGGTGCACCACCCGCCGGCCGATTCGCGACTTACGCTGGCGCTCCACCTGGCTCAGACGCTGCTCCAAGTCGGGGGGCACGAAGGCCAGCACGGCGATCGCCACCAGGCCCACCGCCCCCACGATCGCCGGGACGATCGTGATCGCAAACGGGTGCGGGCCGGAGAACACACCCACGTACAGGCCCACGCCACAAACAACCAGCGCCGCCATGTACACCCCGTACAGCAGCACGAGGAAGGCGATCATCCGCTGCGCGACCTCGCGGCTCTCCATTCCCGAGCGCCGCAGCGACCACGCCGTCACCGCCACCCCGCCCGCGCCACCCGCGGCGAACAGACGCGTCGCCGCCAGCCCCGCCATCGTGATCTGGTAGCTGTGGCGCCAGTGGATCGGCGAGCCCTTGGGCACGTGCACGCCCTGGAAGATCGCGATGTAGCTGGCCATCGACACAACCTCCACGATCACCGCCACCGCGATCCACCACGCGTTGCCTTCGTTGAGACGATCCCAGGTGTGCTTCACTCCGCCCAGCTGCGGCAGCACGAAGTACAGGAACGCCAGCGCCGCCAACACGAAGGTCCCGAACAGCAGCATCCGCCGGCCGGTGAGGCGTACGCGCAGCACCTCCTCGTGGCTCGGCTGCCGGTCGGTGCGCCGGCGCTCGGCGATCCGCCCGGGGCGCACGTGCGCGAGCCTCCCGGCTGGGCGAATGTCCGCGAGCCCCACATCGGGGGCGGTTGGCGCCCTGCCCACCCGACCGCTGTCGGGGCCCACGGCACCCGCCGGCTCAGCCTGCAACACAGCCATCCCGCTCTCCTTCGACGCCCCACCGCCCCGCCCCTGCGTGCTCGCCTCCCCGGCACACACGCCCACGCGGGCTTCCCGACCCTTCATATCCCGTCCCCATGCGCCCTTGCCTCCAATGCCGCCACCGCCCGTGCGCAGCGGCTCACGGCGGGAGCCGCCCGCGGTGCCAGGCGGCGTACCGCCACTGTCAGCGCCGCCCCACCGAGCAGGTCGGCGACGTAGTGCTCCCCGAGGTACACCAGCGCAAACCCCAGCGTCCCGGCGTACGTCCAGCCAATTGCGCCGGCCACCGGCCCGCTCTCGTCGAGCAGCAGCGCGGCCATCACGGATGTGGCGAAGTGCAGCGAGGGCATCGCAGCTAGGGGATTGCCTCCAAGCACACTGTAGAGGGGGCCCCAGCCGTCACGCCAAAACGACTCCCCGTACTCGACCATCATCCGCCGCACCTCGATCATCCGGTGCGGTACGGGATGGCCGCCGGCGGCCATCCCGTCGTGCTTCTGATCATCCTGACCGCTTGCTTGGCGCTCCCCTCTCGCCTGCCAGCCTGCGTGGCGCTCCCCCATCTCCGCCATGTCGGCGGCGTGTCCGCCACCGGCCGGACCCAAACCGCTCTCCGGCGCGGACGCCGCATACCAGGGCGGCGCCGTCGGCAGCACCCAGTAGATCATCGCGCCGATGTCGAACACCGCGTAGGTCAGCGTCGCCGCCCGATCGAAGCGCTTGGGATGGCGCAGCATGATGTACACGAGCGCGCCGTGGGGCACCATGAACCACGACCAGTGCGCCCACACCAGCACCTTGTCGAGCGTCCGCCACTCAGGGCCCTCTGGGCCGACCCGTGCCAGCCTGTGCTGCAGCCTCACCGTCGGCAGCTCGCCGAGGCCCACGATGCGGTCGATCGCGATCGGGTAGTCAACATGCACCCGCCGCACCTGCTCGGCAGGCCTGTCGTGTGGCGACTTGTACGCGGCTACATAGGCCCACATCTGCAGGCCGCAGGCCGCCACGTCACGTGTGCGCGAGCGGCGCATCGCCACACATAGGCCGAGTGGCGCGCAGAAGGCGAGCGTCTGCATCGCCAGCGGCGGCGCCTTGACCTTTCTGCGTGCCACCGGCGCCAGCACCCCGGCCGCCACCACACCCCAGGCGGTTGCTCTGATCGCCCTCCTCCGCCGCACAGGGGCGGGAGTATATGAGCCGGTTGACTGTTGCTCTGGCGAGCGGATCAGCCGTTGCTGAGGGCGGCCCGGGCCGCGTCGGGCTTCTCGCCTCGTGCCGCCGCCACCAGCGCGCCGACGATCGGGCTCGTCGCGTCGGCCTCCGGGTGCCACTGCACGCCGAGCACGAAGCGCCGCGGAGCCTCGCGCGGCGAGCCGTCGGGATCGAGCTCGATCGCCTCGGGTAGACCATCCAGCGTGGAGGTGGCGCTCACCACCAGGCCCTCCCCCAGACGATCGACCCCCTGATGGTGGTGGGACTTGGTCGCGTGCTGGGTATCGCCCACCACCCCTGCCACCAGCGAGCCATCCCGCAGCACCACGTCGTGGTCGGCGTCGTCGAAGCTGCCCGCTACGCGGCAGTGCTCGTGGTGGCCAAAGCGCTCGGGGAGATGCTGGAACAGCGTCCCTCCGTATGCCACGTTGATCAGCTGCATCCCACGGCAGATCCCCAGCACCGGCAGCTCACGCGCGATCGCCGCCCGCACCAGCGCGATCTCGAAGGCATCGCGCTCGGGCACAGTGCTCGACGTCTCCTCGTGGCGCGACGCGCCATAGGAGGCGGGGTCGATGTCGGCGCCTCCCGCCAGCACCAGCCCATCGAGCAGGTCCAGCACCTCGCTCGGGTCCTCCACCAGCACGGGATCGGGCGGGATCATCACCGCCAGCCCGCCCGCGCTCTGCACCGCCTCGACGTAGTTGCGGGGCAGCAGCGCGGCCTCCTGGTCCCACACGCTCCAGCGAGCGCGCTCCAGCGCGGTGCATATTCCGATCACAGGGCGTGCCATCAGCACCATAGGATGCCAGGCCATACCGCAAGCCGCAAAGAGTGACGGCCAACCGTCACTCCTCTGCAGCCAACCGAAACCCAGCATTGCCACCACCGACGTCCACGACCCGCCTTCAATCCGACACACCAGCCGCCACCCGGCGCCCACCACCAGTCCAGAGGAGCCTGCGATGAGCGATAGCAAGAGCCCGACCGAAAGCAGCACCGCTTTCGAGACAGTCAACCTGTCGATCGACTCCGACGGGGTTGCCACGATCGAGCTCAATCGACCCGCGGCGCTGAACGCGTGGAACCGGCAATTCGGCCGCGACCTGCTCGCCGCGCTGCGCCAGGCCGACGAGGACGACGCGGCGCGCGCCGTGGTGATCACGGGCGCCGGGCGCGCCTTCTCCTCCGGCGCCGACCTGAAGGACTTCGGCGTCGAGATGACCCCGGAGGGGCGACCCGACGTCTACAAGGTGTTGACCGAGCGCTACCACCCGATCATGCACGCCATCCGCGAGCTGCCCCTGCCGGTGGTGGCTTGCGTCAACGGCCCCGCCGCCGGCATCGGCTGCTCGCTGGCGCTCTGCTGCGACCTCGTGATCGCCGCGCAGAGCGCCTACTTCCTGCTCGCCTTCGTCAACATCGGCCTAGCGCCCGACGGGGGCTCCTCGCTGTTCGTGCCCACCCGCGTGGGCATGGCGCGCGCCGCCGAGATGGCGATGCTCGGCGAGCGCATCCCCGCCGAGCAGGCGCTCGAGTGGGGGTTGATCAACCGCGTCGCCCCCGACGAGCAACTCGCCGCCGAGGCCGGCGCGCTCGCGCGACGCCTAGCGGCCGGGCCGACGCGCTCCTACGCCGGCTCCAAGCGTCTACTCAACAACTGGCTGTACACGCGTATGGACGAGCAGCTCGAGCTCGAGGCCGAGCTGCAGCAGGAACTGGCCGGCAGCGACGACTTCGTCGAGGGCGCGACGGCGTTCGTGCAGAAGCGACCGGCGCGGTTCTCGGGGCACTAGGCGTGGCTCGAATGGCGCGTCGCGCGAGGGCAGGCCGCCAATGGTGATCACTTCTTTTTCGGCCCCTACCAGATGGCTTTCGAGCCTCGGCCTGCCTGCTCGGAAGGGCCTTGGATCACCTCGTGGCAAACATCATCAAGCGCATTCCGCCCAAGCCTGAATAGAATCCCGCTCGCCTTGCACCAGCTCCTGCCCACAACCCTTGCCTCGCTCTTCGTCCCGAAGGCGGGCGGCTCGGCGAACGCCAACGAAATCGACAGCCTCTACAAGATCACGCTTTACATCGCGCTCGTGATCTTCGTGACCGTCGAGGGGGCGCTCGGGTATGCGCTCTGGAAGTTCCGCAAGCGCAAGGGCGCCGTGGCGGCCCAGATCCACGGCAACACGCGCCTGGAGATCGGCTGGACCCTCGGGGCAGCGGTGATCCTCGTCATCCTCTCGACGGTCACCTTCATCAAGCTCTCCGCGATCCAAAACCCCCCCAACTCGAGCGCCGGCGGGGACACGCTGGCAGCGGACAGCGGCGAGCTGTACGCCACCGCCGCCAAGCACCTGCCGCCCAACGGCAAATCGCTGGAAATCCAGGTCATCGGCCGTCAGTTCATCTGGCAGTACGTCTACCCCGGCGCCAGCAACCCCGACGGGCTGGGAGCGCCCTACTCCTACACGGAAATGGTGGTCCCCACGAAAACCACGGTGACGCTCAACATCGTCTCCTCGGACGTCGTGCACTCGTGGTGGATCCCCGCGCTCGGGGGCAAGTATCAGGCTGTCCCCGGCTACCACAACTACGGCTGGTTCAAGATCGAAAAGCCGGGCGTCTACCGTGGCCAGTGCGCCAACCTCTGCGGTCGCGGCCACGCGCGCATGATCGCGCTCGTGCGGGCCGAGGAACCGGCCCAATTCGACATCTGGCTGGCCAACCAGAAGCGGATGCTCGAAGAAGCCGAGGGCGACGCGGCCAAGGAACGAACCGCGCTCAACTCCCGCACCGGATCTGAACAGGTCGAGAACCCCTGACAGATCAAAGAACCCGCCCTCCCGGCAGGCCCGGGCGGGCGGGCCTTCAGACCCCCTCCCCACCAACTCCACACCACAACTTCCCCACAGACACCGACTAAACACCGAGAACTGAGAGCAAGCAACCGATCATGGCCACCTACGCAGCCCCCGCACCCCAGGTAGTCGCCCACCGCGTCGATCGCGAGGAGCGCGGCTTCATGAGCTGGCTTACGACCACCGATCACAAGCGGATCGGGATCATGTACATGGTTCTCACGTTCGTGTTCTTCATCCTCGGCGGCGTCGAGGCGTTGATGATCCGCCTGCAGCTGGGCGCTCCCGAGAACACGCTGGTCGCCCCCCAGACCTACAACGAGTTGTTCACGATGCACGGCACCACGATGGTCTTCCTGTTCGTCGTGCCGATGATGGCGGGCCTGGCCAACTACTTCCTGCCGCTGATGATCGGCGCGCGCGACATGGCCTTCCCGCGCCTGAACGCGCTCTCCTTCTGGCTGCTGCTGGCCGGCGGGATCGTCTTCTACGCCTCGATCTTCTGGAACCCGCCGGAAGCCGGCTGGACCAGCTATCCGCCGCTCTCCAACGCCTTCTTCTCCCCCGGCGGCGGCCAGGACGCGTGGATCTACCTGATCCACCTCACCGGGCTCTCCTCGCTGGTGGGCGCGATCAACTTCTACGTGACGGTCGCCAACATGCGCGCGCCCGGGATGACCTGGGGCCGGCTGCCGCTGTTCATCTGGGCCATCCTCACCTACTCGGTGCTGCTGATCTTCGCGCTGCCGGTGATCGCCGCCGCGGTCACGATGCTGCTCACCGATCGCCACTTCGGCACCCACTTCTTCGACGCCGCCGAGGGCGGCTCGCCGCTGTTGTGGCAGGACCTCTTCTGGTTCTTCGGACACCCCGAGGTCTACATCATGGTGCTGCCCGCGTTCGGGGTCGTCTCGGAGATCCTGCCCGTGTTCGCGCGCAAGCCGATCTTCGGCTACAAGGCGATCGCCGCCTCCACCGCCGCGATCGGCTTCCTCGGCTTCCTCGTGTGGGCCCACCACATGTTCGCCACGCCCCTGCCCGAGGCGATCATCATCTTCGCGATGCTCAGCTCGATGCTGATCGCGATCCCCACCGGCGTGAAGATCTTCAACTGGATCGGCACGCTGTGGCGCGGGACGATCGAATACAAGGTGCCGCTGCTGTTCTGCGTGGGTTTCATCGCGCTGTTCATCATCGGCGGTATCTCCGGGGTCTTCCTGGCGATCTTCCCGGTGGACTGGCAGCTCAACGAAACCTACTTCGTGGTTGCCCACATCCACTTCGTGCTGGTCGGCGGCGCGGTGATGCCGATCTTCGCCTCGATCTACTACTGGTTCCCCAAGATCACTGGGCGGATGCTCGGCGAAGGGCTCGGCAAGCTCAGCTTCTGGCTGATGTTCTGGGGCATCCTCGTGACCTTCATGATCCAGCACGCGATCGGCCTGGAAGGGATGCCGCGACGGGTGTACGAGTACGAAAACGTCGGCCACCTCGCGCTCTACAACCTGATCTCGACGGTCGGCTCCTTCATCCTCGCCGCCGGCGTGCTGGTGACCGTCATCAACGTCCTGCGCAGCCTCAAGCGCGGCGCGATCGCCGGACCCGACCCGTGGAAAGCGAACTCGCTCGAGTGGTTCACGACCTCGCCCCCGGCCGTCAACAACTTCGACGCGATCCCGCGCGTGCGCTCGGGCGAACCGATGAAGGACATCCGCCTGGAGATCGAGCGCCGCACCTCCGCCGAGCCGGCGCCCGGCCAGGCGACCGTGCCCGTGGGGGCCACGCAGGTCGGCGTGTAGGCCTCATGTCCCAATTCGAAGCGGCGCTTCCCGGCCTCGCCCCGCGCACGCGGCAGGTGGTGAGCGACTACCTGGAGCTGACCAAGCCAAAGGTCCAGTCGCTGCTGCTGTTGACGACGATCACCACGATGTACGTGGCAGGAGACCCATCTCCGCTCCTGGTCGCGCTCACCTGCCTCGGAGGCTACCTCTCAGCGGGTGGCGCGGGGGCCGTCAACCACTGGTTTGACCGCGACATCGACGCACGTATGGCGCGCACCGCCACGCGCCCGATACCCGCTGGACGGATCGCCCCCACCGCCGCGCTCACGTTCGGCTGCTGCCTGGCAGCACTCTCGTTCCTGGAGCTCTCATTGGCTGTCAACGTGCTCGCCGCCAGCCTCGCACTCGCCGGCTTCCTCGGCTACGTGCTCGTGTACACCGTCTGGCTGAAGCGACGCACCCCGCAGAACATCGTGATCGGGGGCGCCGCCGGCGCGGTGCCACCACTGGTCGGATGGGCAGCGGTGACCGGCTCGATCAGCGCCACCGCGGTACTGCTGTTCTTCATCGTGTTCTTCTGGACCCCACCGCACTTCTGGGCGCTGTCGCTGCTGATGAAGGAGGAGTACGAGAAGGTCGGCGTGCCGATGCTGCCGGTGGTGCGCGGCGAGGCCGAGACGCGCCGGCAGATCCTGCTGTACGCGGTACTGCTGTACGCGGTCACGCAGCTACCCTTCTGCGCCGGCGGCTTCGGGGGGATCTACCTGGCGGCCTCGATGGTGCTAGGCCTCGGCTTCATCGGTGGCGCCGTGCGCCTCTATCGCCGGGCCGACCGGCGCAGCGCCCTACAGCTCTACCTCTTCTCCCTGGCCTACCTGGCCCTACTCTTCAGCGCGATGGTGCTAGACGCCCGCCTCCATCTGTAAACTTCCCTCTCATGGATCGTCGCCTAGCACGCAAGAACATCCGCCTAGCCCTGATCGTCAGCGGCATCTGCCTATTCATGTTCGGCATCACCTTCGTAGTAGCCGCCCTATACGTCTCATGAGCGTGACCGAAAGCGCCACATGAGCCCAATCGACCCCGAGCTCCCACCCGTAGGCGAGGAGGTCCACCTCCCCGGCCCAAGCCTCCTACCACTGCTAACCGCAGTCGGAATCACGCTAGCCCTAGTAGGCATCACCACAATGATCGAGCTGACGGTAATCGGAGTGATCCTCACAGTGTGGTCGGTCACCCGCTGGATCAAAGACACGCGCCGCGAAATAGACGAGCTACCGCTCGATCACCACCACTGATCACCCAAAGCCCAGCCGCAACCCCAAAGCCGAAGCCAGCCAAGAAGTGCCTTCTGTCGAGGAATACCCCCCGCCCCCGGGGGGAGGGGGTGTTGGGGGAGGGCCAACCCTCCCCCAACGGGGAGGGGGCCTTGGGGGAGGGGCTCCCCCTCCCCCAATTCGGCGAGGCGCCGCGCATGGCCCCTCAACCATGCGCGGCCCATCAGCGGTGGCCACCGTCACCCACCGTCCCCCGGCGGCGAGTGACGGCCACCACACCTCTCCTACCCCACCGCGGCGCTAGCCGGAACGGGACAGGCAGCCCCATCTTCGGTCCAGCAGCGCACGATGTCGCGAACGGAGAGGACGCCCACGGTCTCCCCTCCCTCGACGACGATCAGGTGCCGGAAGCCGCCACGCGTCATCGCGGCGGCGGCCTCCTCGAGCGACCAGTTGGGCGCGGCGTACACCGCCTCGCTGGTCAGGTGCTCGGCGACAAGCTCTCTGTCGGGATCCTGCCCGGCGCCGATCGAGTGCAGGATGTCGCGCTCGGTGAGGATCCCGGGGCCGTTTCCCTCGGGGTCCATCACGATCGCCGCGCCCACGCTCCGCTGAGACATCAGCCGCGCGGCATCCCGCAACGTATGGCCTGGGCCGGCCGTGACGATGATTGGACTCATCCCTTCGTGCACTCGCATCGGCGTGCTCCTTTCTGGAGTCGTTCTCCGCCGTCCCGGTCCGGAAAGAGGCCGCGGCACGCCGGCGAAACACAGTCTGTGAGCTGAGTCTGGCCGGCCGCGCCACCCTCTCCGGTGGAGGTCTTTGCAACGATTGCCTCAATGTAGTGGGTCGAGCCCGTTCTGTCAAGGGAGCCTCCAAACACTGCTCTGACAGCCTCTTGCGGTGCCCCTCAGCGGGCTCTCAAGGCGAGGGCAGCACATCGAGCTCGCCACTGGCGGCCTCGATCACGCCCCGCGCTACTCCCTCCCACGACCAGCGTGCGCGTGCGGTCGCGACCAACCCCGCGCGGGTCTGCTCGCGCAGCCCCCGATCCGCTCGCAACCAGCCGACCAGGCATTGGGCGATGGCAGGCACGGCATGGTCGTCGACGGGAAACGACAGCCAGCCCGCGGCCTGCGCCGGCACGGCGTCAGCCAACACCCTGCTTACCTCGGCGAGGCCCGAGTGGGCAGCGCTCACCGGCAGCGCTCCGCACGCCGCCCCCTCTGCCGCCACCATGCCGAACGCCTCGGGGAAGGTGCTGGGCACGACCAGCGCCTCGCAGGTTGGCAGCAGCTCGGCGAGCGCCTCGTGCTCCAGACGCCCGGCGAAGCGAGCCCGCTCGGGGAACATTGCGGCGGCTGCCAGATAGCGCTCGCGCCGTTGGCCGTGCAGATTTCCCAGGAATGCCGCCAGGTGGCGCAGCGGCATCGGTGGGGCGTGGCCGGTTGCCTGCGCCTCAGCGGCCTCCCCCGCACGGCGCTCCTGCGCATCTGCGCCCCCCCGAGCACGACCCACTTGCGATTCAACCGAACCCCGAGCACGATCCACTTGCGATTCAGCCGAACCCCGAGCACGACCCACCTGCGATTCGGCCGAAACCCGAGCACGATCCACTTGCGATTCAGCCGAACCCCGAGCACGACCCACCTGCGATTCGGCCGAAACCCGAGCCCGGCCTGCCTCCGCCAGGTCAACCGCCTGCTCGAGCTCGCCGGCCGCCAACGTCTCCAGCAGATGCTCCAACCACTCGCCGTCGCCCCCGAAGCCCACGATCTCAAGGCGAGCCTCGGGAACCTGCTGGAGCACCAGCGGCCAGGCGGCGATCAGCAGGTCAACGCCCTTGTTGACGATCAACTTGCCCACAAACGCCACGACGGGCTCCGGTGGCCTGCCAGCGGCGCGCTGCGGTAGCGGTTTGAAGAGCTCCACGTCCACCCCGGGGGGTCCCAGGCGGGTACGGGCTTCGATCGCCGGGTCTTTCAGCGCATTCCACAGGCTGCTCGCGGTGTGCAGCGAGCCGACGAGGATTCCCTCGGCAGGCTGGAGCCCTTCGCGAGCGTAGGGCAGAAAGCGCTCGGGTTCGGGCTTCACCGTGTACTCCAGCGCGCTCCCGTGCACCTTGACGGCGTACGGCACGCGGTGGGCAAGCGCCCGCGCAAGGATCGCGGGGCCCATCACCAGGTGGTTGGCGAGCGCCACGTCGGGTTGCACACGCCTCACCAGCTCGCGCACGGCCGCGACGTTGGCATCGATGTAGCGCTCGATCTCCGCCTCGCTGCAGCGCGCGAAGGCGCGCGCTTCGATCCCCTCGTAGGGGTCCTCGACGTACACCGGCAGCAGACCGCCGATCTCGGGCCGGTAGGCGGTGCAGCGCACCGGCTCGCGCAGCGTGCGCACGCGCAGCTCCCCCCGCTCCCAATCCCCGGTGGCGTCAACGAAGGGCTGGCGCTCGGGGTGGCGGTCCTGGCAGAGCAGATGCACCTCGTGGCCAAGACCCACCAGCGCCCGCGCGAGACGCGCGTTGTAGATGTTGGAGCCCGTGCCGGCGAGCAGGTAGCCGTGGAAGACCAGGATTCGCACCGACGCCAGCCTACCCGCACTCCCTCCGCAGGCTTCGCTAGAGTGCCCGAGATGGGCGTGCAACAGCGATATCGGCTACGCAATCCGGCAAGCGGGCGGGAAATCATCCTGGAGGCGCAGCCCGACGAGATCTACCTCGACCGGGAGTCGGGCGAGCCGCTGGAGGTCGTGGGCAAGGTGCTTCCGCTTGCGCCCTCCACCTCCAAGCTGCCCTTCTCGGTTGAGAACCTGCGCTTCTGCCCTTGGTGCGAGCAGCTCGCCCAGAAGGATCTCAACGACTGCCCCACCTGCGGCCGCCGAATGGGCCCGTTGGGCTCGTGACCCCGCGCTGGTCGAAACGGGGATTCCCCCCGAAGGGGGGTGTCTCCCGGCTTCGGTCGCTCGCTCCGATCCTCGCGGGCGCCGCGGCACTCCTGATAGGTCTCACACTGGCGGCCTGCGGCGGCGCCAGCAACTCAGCCGACGTACCACCGCACAGCACCCCGGAAGTCTCCCCTCCCGCCAGCACGCAGGCCGAAAGCGAAGCGACGCCCACCACCTCGACGTCAACCGTCGCCACGACCGCCAAGAGCGGTTCTGGCTCCCCCGGCAGCTCATCGGCCAGTTCAGGCGAAGAACCCTCGAGCTCCGGCGAATCGGGGGGCACGGGCAGCGAAAGCACCACTAGCTCCAGCGGCAGCTCGGCGGAAAAGACAAGCACCCCGGAAGCAAGCTCGGGTGCGAGCGGCGGCACCGGGGAAAGCGCGGCCAAAGGTGGCGGCTCGGAAGCCACGGGCGGTGGCGGCTCTTCGAGCAGCCCCACCGGCGGCGCCCAGGCTCCTTGAGCCGCGGCCTATCCCTCTCGCGACGCCAACAAGCTCACGACCTCACGGACCTCGACCGCTTCCAGTCAAGGAGTCGGGATCAGAAGTACCTTGACCGTCTCAGGGAGTCGAGATCAGCGTGGCGCTGTATGTGAGACGCGCTTCGCGGTAGAGGCAGTAGTACTGGACGCTGGTGCCCAGCTGCTGCATCGACTGGACGCTGGTGTTGGTGCACTGCGTGCGCAGGCGGCTGGCACGCCAGGAGGTTTCATTTGTGAAGCCGAGCGCAAGCGCGGGCGCCCAGGTGGGGACCGCGAGCGCGATCACGTCGCCCTTCTTGACCTGCAGGGTGGTGGCGAGGGGAAATTGGGCAGTCTTGCCGAAGTAGGGCTGCAGCTGCACGAGCGGGCTCTGCGCCACCAGCTTGAAGGCTAGGTTGGGCTTGGGCTGGGGCGCCAGCACGGCGATCGCGGCCGAGGCGGTGCCGCCCTCGTTGGTGTTGAAGTACTTGATCTGGGTCGCGTTGGGCTTACCGAGCGAAATCGTCCACGCCACGACGGTGCCGTTGCGAGGAACCGTGACGAGGGTCCGCGTCTTGCCCACCTTCACCTGGTAGCCGGTGGTACGTGTGACGGCCAGGCACGATGTCGGACAGCTCGGCGTGGTTGGGGGCGTGGTCGCGGGGATTATCCCCACTTCGGAGAGAGTCGCCAGCGCACCGATGGGCAGCATCAGAGCCATCCCCACGCCGGCCAAGAGCGCGACGAGCGATGTGCGGAGCAGATTGGGCCTGGAGCGGAGCATCTTGGGCATAGAACACACCGAGAACGGGTATGTAGCGGTTCGCTATCGGCGGCCGAGTTCCTGCGCGGCGGCCGAGATCTCGTTTGCGTCCCCCGGGGTGGGCGTCCATGGTAGTCGCAGCGGATCGCCGGCGTAGCGCGGGATCACGTGCAGGTGGAAGTGGAACACCGTCTGCCAGGCGGCGGCGCCACAGGAGTTGAGCACGTTGATCCCGGCGACGCCCAACCGCTCGCTCATCCGCCCGGCCAGGCGCTGCGCCATGGCCGCCGTCGCGCACAGGTCCTCAGGGTCGATGCTCAGCAGATCCTGCGCATGGCGACGGGGCACTACCAACGCATGGCCGCGGGTGGCTGGGTTGATATCCATGAAGGCGACCGTGAGCTCGTCCTCGTCGAGGATCGTGGCTGGCAGCTCGCCGGCGACGATCTTGCAGAAGATGCAGTCGGGGTCGGTCATCGAGAAGCCATCCTATCCGGCGTGTGCACGGGCGCGGGCGAGCGCCTCCTCGCGCGTCGAGACCTCCCCCGCGTATTGAGCGCGCGACAGCTCCTCCAGCAGCTCGCCGAGAGGTGGGCCAGCGGGAATGCCGAGCTCCCTCGCCAGCTCATCCCCTCGCAGCAGCGGACGTGGCGGACCCCCCTCGACACGCCAGCCGATCGCATCGACGAGCATCCTGCGCGCGAGGCGCAGATGAGCCTCGATCGCCTCCTGCGCGCGCTCGCCACGAGTGGCGAGGCGGTCGGCTACAGACAGCAGCGTGACGTCCACCTCCACGGGCTCGCAGGCACGCAGGTAGGCGAACACGGTGCGGCGTGCCAGCGGCTGGGGCTCGTGCACGAGAAAGCCCAGCCGCAGGTGGTTGCGGACGAGCGCCGCCACATGGGACCGCAACCGACCGCTCGCTCGCAGCCTGGCGAGCACCTCGTCCGCCAGCCGCGCACCCCGGGCGTCGTGTCCGATGAACGTGACGCGCCCATCTGAGGGGCGCACCTCGCGGGTGAGCGGCTTGGCGGCGTCGTGCAGCAGCGCCCCCCAGCGCAGCGCCCCCCCGCGGGTCAGCCCGTCGGCGAGCGGCTCGGCCAGCAGCGCGACGATCGTCTCGCGATCGCAGACCCCATCTCCCCCGAGCGCGGCGACCGGCTCCTCCTGCAAGGCGATCACCTGCTCGAGCACCTCCAGCGTGTGTCCGTATACGTCACGGTGGTGGTAGTGGCTCTGGGTCACGCCGCGAAGCGCCGCCAGCTCGGGCAGCACAACAGCGGTTGCACCCACCTCTCCCATCAGCTCCAGGCCCGCAACAGCGCGAGGCGCATCGAGGATGCGGCACAGCTCCGTGAAGATCCGCTCGGGCGCGACCTCGCCGAGCGCCGCCGCATGAGAGCTTGCATGGGCGCGCGTGTCGGCATCCGCCTCGAGATCCAGCTCCACCGCGAGCCGCACGAGGCGCAGCACGCGCAACGGGTCCTCCGCGAATGCACGGGGTCCCGCCTCGCGCAGCCGCCGGCGCGCGAGGTCCTCCCCACCGCCAAGCGGATCGATCGTCTCGCCGGCCGGCGCACCCGGCTCCCCCAGCGGCACGGCGATCGCGTTGACGGTGAAGTCCCGCAGCGCCAGGTCCTCCTCCAGAGATGCGCCCCGTAGGCGCTCGAAGTCGACCTGCCAAGCGCCGTCACGAGCGACCACGCGCCAGCCCCCGTAATCCTCCGAGAGCGCGAACGCCGCCGCACGCGCCCTCTCGGCAAGCGCGCGGGCGGCCTCGCGGGGCTCGCCGTCGAGCACCACGTCGAGATCGGCCGCGCGCGGCGATTGCTCGCCAGACGTCCCCCTCGCCGTGAGCCCGGGGATCACGCCGCTCAGAGCTCCGGTCCCGCCGGCCACCGAAGCCCGCAACAGGCGATCGCGCACCGCGCCGCCCACCAGCCACGCGCGCCGGCCAGCGAGCGCGGCCCTGGTCAGCTCGAGCGGGTCGTCAATCGGCGGCAAGGCGCGTCACCCCTTGGTCGCCGTGGTGCACCCGTGCGACGCGTGCGGTGAGCCCGCAGGTGATCTCGTAGTTGATCGTCTCCAGGCGCCGGGCCAGCTCCTCGGCGGTGATCCGCTCCTCGCCCTGGACGCCGATCAGAACGGCGGGCTGGCCGAGCAGCGCGGGCGCGGTCGGGTCGGGGCCGAGATCGACCGCGACGCTGTCCATGCTGACGGTGCCGATCAGCGGGTGTCGGCGTCCCGCGATCAACACCTCCGCGTTACCCGAGAGTCCACGTCGCCAGCCGTCGCCATAGCCGATCGGCACCAGGCCGATGTGCGTATCCCGCGCGGCGAGGAAGCGCCTGCCGTAGCCGGTGCTGTCCCCGGCGGCGCAGCGCTTGATGGCGGCGACATAGGAGCTCAGCTGCAGCGCTGGCTGCAGGCCGCGCGCGAGCGGGTTCTCGCCGAAGGGATCCATGCCGTAGATCGCGATGCCGCAGCGCACCATGTCGAAGTGCGCGGTGGGGTCACGCAGCACGGCGGCGCTGTTGGCGGCGTGCACGAGCACCTCGGGGTGGGCTTGCTTGACCTGCCGCGCCCAGCTGGTGAAACGTCGCAGCTGCTCGCCGAAGAAGTCGTCCGACGGGAGGTCGGCGGTGGCGAAGTGGGTCATCGCGCCGACCAACTCCACGTGGGGGTTGGCGACGGCGGCAGCCACCAGCCGGGAGGCCCGTTCGGGGTCGCACACGCCAAAGCGGCCCATGCCTGTGTCGAGCTTCACGTGCACGCGCGCGGTCTTGCCCATGTCCTGCGCATGCAGGGCGGCCTTGGCAAGCAGATCCTCACTCCAGACGACGATCTCCATGTTCAGCTGCACCGCCTCCTCGACCTCCGTCTCTCGGAGTGGGCCCAGCACGAGCAGGCGGGGGGGCTGGCCGATCTGCGACCGGTCGCCCACCAGCTCGCGTGCCTCGGGGACGCTCGCCACCGCCAGCCAGGTGGCGCCACCAGCGAGCGCCGCGCGCGCGCTCTCGCGCAGACCATGGCCGTAACCATCGGCCTTGACCACGGCGCACAGCTGGACGCCTTCGCGCAGCTCTGCGCGCAGCCGCTCGCAGTTGCGCGCGATCGCGTCGAGGTTGACGCAAGCGACCGCGCGATCGACGCTCATGCCCATCAGACCTCCGCGCACGCGGGCAGCCGCGCGATACCGACGCATGCGAAGGACGGCATCGCGATCGCGCTCCCAGCGAATGTGCGATCTACGTTCAAGGCTGCCCTGCCTCAGCGCGCGCGGAGGGCAGGGCGGCGATCACGTCCGAGGCGATCACGCTATCGGCGCTGCCCACCGCCCGGGCAGCTGCGCGCCCCGCGGTGGCGTGCAGCTGGACGCCGGCGGCGGCCGCCGCGAACGCCGGAAGACCCTGGGCGAGGAGCGCGGCGATCACCCCGGTTAGCACGTCCCCGGTGCCAGCGGTCGCAAGCGCAGGGCTGCCTCCTGTGCTGATCGCCACAACCCCAGCGCCGGCGGGGTCGGCGATCAGGGTGTCGTCGCCCTTGAGCACCACTACGGCCTGTGCGAGCGAG
Organism: uncultured Solirubrobacterales bacterium; assembly: GCA_963844585.1. Lineage (GTDB taxonomy): Bacteria > Actinomycetota > Thermoleophilia > Solirubrobacterales > Solirubrobacteraceae > Palsa-744. Next base: position 227,564 of record CAWJOV010000006.1, read on the forward strand.
GCGGCGGCGCGCACGTGGCGCAGGCGCTCGCGCTCGATCTCAACGCTTGAGAGCTCCAGCAGCCGTCCCAGCTCTCCGGCGTGCGGGGTGAGCACCGTCGGGGCCTCGCGCGCGGCCAGATCGCCGAGGTGTCCAGCGTGGGCGTTGAGGCCGTCGGCGTCGATCACGGTCGCGATGGGCGCGCGACGGGCGAGCTCGCGCGCAAACGCGAATGCGCCAGGCCGGCGCCCGAGGCCGGGCCCGAGTGCGAGCGCCCCGCCGCGCTGTGCGGCCTCGAGCACGGCATCGACGCCCGCGCCTGTGAGCGAGCCGTCCTCTTCGGGCAAACCGCGGGTCATCAGCTCGGGGAGCCCGCCGGTGGCGAGAATCGTCTGCGCCGAAGCGGGCACGCAGGCGGTGACGTAGCCCGCGCCGGCGCGCATCGCGGCCTGGGCGGCCATGCGCGGTGCGCCGGTGAGGCCGCGCGAGCCGCCGGCAACGAGCACGTGGCCGCTCGAGAACTTCGTCGATGCGGCGCCGCGGTGCGGGAGCAAGCTCAGCACGGAGCTCTCGATCAAGCCGATGTCGGCGGCGGTGGGCGCGCCGCGGGGAATGCCGATGTCGAGCGTACGCACCTCGCCGGCGTGGGCCTTGCCGGGGTGGATCCAGAGGCCGGGCTTGGCGGCGTGGAAGGTGACGGTGATCGCGGCGCGCACGGCGCGCGCGCCCACCACGCCCGTGGTGGCATCCACCCCCGAGGGCACGTCCACGCTGACGATGGGCGCGCCGCAGGCATTGGCGGCATCGATCGCCTCCGCGATCGCCCCCCGAGGCTCGCCGGCGAAGCCGGTGCCGAGCAGTGCGTCGATGACCACGATCGCGGAGATGCCGGCACTCGAGAAGTCCATCTGCGTCGGGGGCTGGCCGGGCAGGCGTAGGAGGTTCTCGCGCGCGTCCCCCTTCAGCTCCTGCGGCGGCCCGGCGATGAAGACATCGACCTCGCGGCCGGCGTCGCGCAGCAGGCGCGCCGCCACGAGACCGTCACCGCCGTTGTTGCCCTTGCCGCACAGCACCGTCACGGGCCCGTCGGGCGCGAGCCGCTCGACGGCACGGGCCACGCCGATCCCCGCACGCTCCATCAGCTCGAGCGAGGGCACCCCCTGCTCGTCGATTGCCCAGCGGTCGATCGCCCGCATCGCCTCGGCGTCGGGCAGGGCCGTGCACCACTGCGGGAGCGCTCCCATGGTTGCGATCCTAATGCCCCGGCGGGTAGGACCCGCGAGATGATCCCTCCGGCCGGCGCGCCAGCGCGAGCGCTACTCGACGGTGACGGTCTTGGCGAGGTTGCGCGGCTGGTCGACATCCAGGCCGCGGCGGCGGGCGATCTCGTAGGCGAGCAGCTGCAGCGGGATGACCGCGAGGATCGGCTGCAGCATCCAGTCGATCGCGGGGATCGGGATCGAAGCGTCGGCGTGCTCGACGATCTGCGCGTTGCCCTCGCTGACGACGGCGATCACGTGGGCGCCACGGGCACGCACCTCCTGGATGTTGGAGGCGACCTTCTCCAGCACCGGGGAGTCGGTGGCGACGCACACCACCGGGGTGGACTCATCGAGCAGCGCGATCGGGCCGTGCTTCATCTCTCCGGCGGCGTAGGCATCGGTAGCGATGTAGGAGATCTCCTTGAGCTTCAAAGCACCCTCCAACGCGACCGGCAGCCCGACGTGGCGGCCGATGTAGAGGAAGAACTCGCCCTGCCAGTGCTGGGAGGCGATGCGCCCGACGAGCGGCACCACCCCCCCGGAGCCATCCTCGGGGCCGGTGATCTCGGCGATGCAGTGCGGCAGGCGCTTGACCTCGGCCACCAGCTCGGCGATCCGCGCTGCCTCCAGTGTGCCGCGCAGCTCGGCGAGGCGCAGGCCAAGGAGGTAGAGGACGGCCACCTGGCAGGTGAAGGTCTTGGTGGCCGCCACCCCGATCTCCAAGCCGGCGCGGGTGAACAGCACGCCGTCGGCGTCGCGCGTGGCCTGCGAGCCCATCACGTTGGTGATCGCGAGCACGGTGGCCCCGCGCTCGCGCGCAAGGCGCATCGCGGCGAGCGTATCCGCCGTCTCGCCGGACTGGGAGATGCCGATCACGAGGTCGCCGGGCCCCACCACGGGGTTGCGGTAGCGGTACTCCGAGGCGATATCCATTTCCACGGGAAGGCGCGCCCACTCCTCGATCGCGTAGCGCCCGATCAGGCCGGCGTGGTAGGAGGTGCCGCAGGCGACGATCACGATGCGACCCACCCCGGCCAGTAAGGCCTCGTCGAGCGCCCCCTGCTCGTTGAGGCTGACGCCGTCCCCGCGGGCAGTGCGATCGGCGATCGTCTCGGCGACGGCGTCCGCCTGTTCATGGATCTCCTTGAGCATGAACGTCTCGAAACCGCCCTTCTCGGCGGCCTCCTCGTCCCACTCGACGGTCTCGGTGGCACGCTCCACGTGCACCCCATCAGGCGTGGTGATCGTGACGCCGTCGGGAGTCAGCACCGCGATCTCCCCGTTGTCGAGGTACTGCACGGTGCGCGTGCGCGCGAGGAAGGCGGGCACGGCGGAGGCGAGGAACTGCTCCTCCTCCCCGCGGCCGACCACCAGCGGGCACTCGCGGCGCGCCCCCACCAGCGTTTCGGGCTCGTCGAGGCTCATCGCCACGAATGCGAAGTGCCCCTGCAGCTCGGCGTAGGCGGCGCGCACGGCGTCGGCGAGGTCGCCGCCGTAGTGGTGGGCGATCAGATGGGCGATCACCTCGGCATCGGTCTCGGAGGTGAAGAGGCAACCTTCGGCGAGCAGGCGCTCACGGAGCGGCATGTAGTTCTCGACGATCCCGTTGACCACCACGTGGATGCGGTCTCCACTGTCGAAGTGGGGGTGGGCGTTCTCCTCGCTGACGCGACCGTGAGTGGCCCAACGAGTGTGGGCAATGCCGGTGGTAAGGGGCCGCGCGAGCGTCGCCACGCCCCCGCCCTCCCCAGCGTCGGCCCGACCTCGCACGCCGTCCAGCTTGGCCTCCAGCGCACGCAGGTTGCCCACGGCGCGCACCGCCTCGATGTGGTCGTCGGCGATCACCGAGATCCCGGCGCTGTCGTAGCCGCGATACTCGAGCTTCTTCAGGCCGGCGAGCAGCAGCTCCTGAATAGGAGGCCCACCCTCCCGTCTGCCGACGTAGCCAACGATTCCGCACACAGGCGATCGAGTCCTTTCGATAACGGCAAGCGGCCAGGCTCCTGGCGGCACGCCGACTCCGCTCTCCGAATGGAGGTCGCTCCCGAAGATACCACCGGCGTGCGAGGGGCTAGAACAGACGTCCGTCAGCTTGCATGCCCACGTGCTGAGACACTCGGACAAATCGCCGGATCAGGGTAAGCATGGTGGGTCATGCCTTGCTTTTCAGAGCCAAACCCTTCATTTTATGAAGTGGTGGGGCGCAAAAAATCTCCCTCTCCCATTGCCCATCAGGCCAGCTCGCGCTCGACGAGCGCCACGAGGTCGGAGCAGACCTGCTCGGCCTCCTCGTCAGTGGGCGCCTCGACCATCACGCGCACCAGCGGCTCGGTGCCGGAGGGGCGCACGAGCACCCGCCCGCGACCGGAGAGGGCCTCGTCGGCCGCGCGCACCGCATCGGTGACGGTGTGCGCGCTCTCCAGCGCGCCCCGGTCGCGCACGCGCACATTGACCAGTCGCTGGGGGAGCTTGTGCATCGCGTGGCGCTCGCTCAGCGGTTCGCCGTCAAGCGCCTCGAGCGCGAGCAGGGCGCTGGCGATGCCGTCGCCGGAGCGGTTGAAGCTGATGTCGATGATGTGCCCCGACTGCTCGCCGCCGAGCACCCAGCCACGCGCGCGCAGCTCCTCGAGCACGTAGCGGTCGCCGACCTTGGTCGATGCGACGGCGATGTCCGCATCGCGCATCGCGGCATGGAAGCCGTAATTGGTCATCACCGTCACTGCCACCCCGCCGCCGACGAGGCGGCCGCCGCGCTTGAGGTGCAGCGCGGCGAGCGCCATCAGCTCATCGCCGTCCACGACCTCTCCGGCTCCGTCCACGGCGAGCACACGGTCGCCGTCGCCGTCGAAGGCGAAGCCGACGGCGTGGCCGCCCTTCAGCACGCGCGTGGCGAGCTCCTGCACGTGCGTGGAGCCGCAGCCGGCGTTGATGTTGCGCCCGTCGGGGTGCTCGGCGATCACGCTCACGCTCGCGCCGAGACGCCTGAAGATCTCCGGCGCCACGCGGTGGGTGGCGCCGTTGGCGCAGTCCAGCAGCACGTCGAGCCCGTGCAGGTCGAGCTCGGCGAAGCGGGTGTGCAGCTCGCGTAGGTAATCCTCGCCTGTGCCGCGCAGCTCGCGAACATGTCCGATCGCGGTGCTGCCGTTGCCGGCCCCGTCCTGGAGCGCCTGCTCGATCTCGAGCTCGCTGTCGTCGGAGAGCTTGAAGCCATCGGAGCCAAAGAACTTGATCCCGTTGTCCTGGTAGGGGTTGTGCGAGGCGGAGATCACCGCGGCGAGGTCGAAGCCGTAGCGAGCGATCAGCAGCGGCGCGGCGGGGGTCGGCAGCACTCCGCCAAGTAGGGCATCGCCCCCCGCGGCGCTCACTCCGGCGGCGAGCGCCGCCTGGAGCATCTCCCCGGACTCGCGGGTGTCGCGGATGATGAGCACCTGGGGACGCTCCGCCTCGGCGAGCGCCGTCGCCGCGCGGCCGAGACCGAGCGCCAGATCCGCGCTCAGCATCTCCCCGGCAACACCTCTTACGCCGTCGGTGCCAAACAGCTTGCGGGCCATGCGGGTGGACAGGTCCTTACCGCTTGGAGAACTGCGGACGCTTGCGCGCCTTCTTCAGCCCTGCCTTCTTGCGCTCCTTGGCGCGCGAGTCGCGCGTGAGGAAGCCGCGGCGCTTGAGCTCACCACGCAGGTTGGGGTCGGCCTCCAACAGCGCACGGGAGACCCCGTGGCGCAGCGCTCCCGCCTGTGCGGAGATGCCCCCGCCGTGCAGCCTCGCCACCACGTCCATACGCTCCTCGTAGCCCACGGCCTCCAGGGGCTGGCGGATGTTGCGCTGGAGCGTGGTGCGGGGGAAGTGCTCCTCCAAGGTGCGCCCGTTGACCAGGTAGACACCGCTGCCCGGACGCAGGATCACGCGCGCGATCGCGGTCTTGCGCTTGCCGGTCGCGCGATAGCGCGCTCCGGCGGCCAGGTCGATCGCCGCAGTGGAGATCGGCTGCGGCAAAGGCTCCTCCGCCGCCTCCTCCTCGGCCTCGGCGACATCCTCGGCGTACTCCTCGATCGCGTACGGATCGGCCGGGGCCTCGCGCGCCAGCGGATCGACGCCTTCGGGCACGATGTCAACTTCCAAGTGCGCACCCGGCACCGCCGGCTTCACGCGGGGAGCGGGCTCCTCTTCCTCCTCCTCGAAATCCTCCTCCTCGCCCTCGCCCTCGCCCTCGGCAGCGGGCGCCCCGGCAGCCGGCTCGGTGGCTGGCTCCTGGGCAGCGGGCTCAGCGGCTGGCTGCTCCTCGGCGGGCGACTCGGCGGCCTCCGCCACGAGCTCTGCCACTGCCTCCTCCACAACCAGATCCTCGAGGGCCTCCTCTACAAGCTCCTCCACGACCTCCTCGGCAACCGCCTCGACCACGGCCTCCTCTACAAGCTCCTCCACGACCTGCTCGGCAACCGCCTCGACGACAGCCTCCTCAACCGCAAGCTCCTCCGCAACGGCCTCCTCGCCCACGACCGGCTCGGCAACCGCCTCTCCCGCGGGCTGCTCCTCAGCGGGCAGCTCCTCGCGCGGCTCCTGCGGCTCGGCTGGCTCGTCGGCCATCAGGCCTCGATCTCCAACGGCTCGGGCTTCTGCGCCACGTGCGGGTGCTCGGGTCCGGCGTAGATCTTCAGCTTTGTCAGCTGCTTGCGCGCGAGGCGGTTGCGGGGCATCATGCCCTTGACGGCGATCCGGATGATCTCCTCGGGCCGGCGCGCCAGCATCTCCTCAAAAGTGCGCGAACGCAGACCGCCCGGGTAGCCGGAGTGGCGGTAGTAGAGCTTGTCGGTGCGCTTCTTGCCGGTCACCGCGACCTTCTCCGCGTTGATGACCACGACGAAGTCGCCGGTGTCGATGTGCGGCGTGTACTCGGGCTTGCGCTTGCCGCGCAGCACGTCGGCGAGCTGGGTCGCCAAACGGCCAAGGGTCTTGCCGTTGGCATCGACGAGCAGCCAGTTGCGCTCGCGGTCGGTGGGCTTGGCGACGTAGGTTTTCATGACGTGAAAAAGGCCGCGCGCATCCATTCGCGCGCGGCGAGAGCGACATGATAGGCCAAAATCAGATTCAACACACGCCCCCTGGCTGCCAGGGCTACTCCCACTCGATCGTGCCGGGCGGCTTCGAGGTGATGTCCAGCACCACCCGGTTGACCTCGCGCAGTTCGCCGATCATACGCGAGGCAATCGTCTCCAACAGGTCGTAGGGCAACCGCGCCCAATCCGCGGTCATCGCGTCGTCGGAGGTGACCGCGCGGATCACGACCACGCACCCGTAGGTGCGCTCGTCGCCCTGGACGCCGACCGTGCGGATGTCGGGTAGCACGCAGAATGACTGCCACAGCTCGCGGTAGAGACCGGCCTTGCGGATCTCCTCCTGGAGGATGTGGTCGGCCTCGCGCAGCACGTCGAGGCGCTCGCGCGTCGCTTCGCCACCGACGATCCGGATCGCGAGGCCGGGTCCGGGAAATGGCTGGCGCCACACCAGTCGCTCGGGCAGCCCCAGCTCGGCGCCCACGGCACGTACCTCGTCCTTGAACAGCGCCCGCAGGGGCTCGACCAGCTCGAAGCGCATGTCCTCGGGGAGCCCGCCGACGTTGTGGTGGGACTTGATCGTCGCCGCGCCGGTACCCCCGCCGGACTCGATCACGTCGGAGTAGAGCGTTCCCTGTACGAGGAAGCGCGCACCGCCATCCCCTGGCTCATCGTCCGCGGCGACTGCCCCATCCGTCTCCACGGCCCCGGGCGTCCCCGTAGCGTTCCCCGCGCCACCGACCCCGGCAAGCTTTGCGGCCTCCTCCTCGAACACGCGGATGAACTCGGCCCCGATCGCCTTGCGCTTGGCCTCGGGCTCGGTGACGCCTTGCAGCCGCTCCAGGAAGCGCCGCTCGGCGTCAACAGCCACCAACGGCACGTGGAAGGTGTCGCGGAAAGTGGCGATCACCTGCTCGCCCTCGTCCTTGCGCATCAGGCCGTGGTCGACGAACACGCACGTCAGCTGGTCGCCCACGGCGCGGTGCACCAGCAAAGCCGCCACCGAGGAGTTGACACCGCCGGAGAGTCCGCAGATCACCCTCCCCTCCCCCACCTGGGCGCGAATGCGAGCGATCTGCTCCTCCACGATCGACGCCGCCGACCACGTCGGGGGGCACTCGCACACCTCGGCGAGGAAGCGCTCGAGGATTGCCTGGCCGTAAGGGGTGTGAACGACCTCGGGGTGGAACTGGATGCCGTAGATGCCCCGCTCGACGCTCTCGACCGCGGCCACCGGGGAGGTGGAGGTGTGTGCGAGGGCCGCGAACCCTGGGGGCGCCTCGTAGACGGTGTCGCGGTGAGACATCCAGCAGGTTTGCTCACGGGGCGTTTCCCTCAACAGCACCCCGTGCTCGTCAACCGTCAGGTCGGAGCGGCCGAATTCGCCCACCTCCGCCTGCTCGACCCGTCCGCCGAGCTCGTGCACGAGCAGCTGCATCCCGTAGCAGATGCCCAACACGGGAACGCCCAACTCCAGCAGGCCGCGCTCCAAGCTGGGGGCGCCGGGCGCATACACCGACGCCGGGCCACCGGAGAGGATGATCCCACGCGGGCGGCGCGCCACGATCTCCTGCAACGGCACGTGGTGGGGAACCAGTTCCGAGAACACCCCACACTCGCGCACCCGCCTCGCGATCAGCTGCGAATACTGACCGCCGTAGTCGATGACCACCACGACGTCGGTGGCAGTGGCAGTGGCGGAAGCCACGCGCGACTGCATGGCTGTGGCGGGAGCGACGCCGGACACGGCGGGCACACCGTCGGCGACGGGCGTCGCAACGGTGGCCGCCGGCTCACTCATTGACGAGCGCAGTCGCCTTCCCGTTCACCGCGCCCATGCCGACGCCCTGGTCGCGTTGCAGCGCCTTGCCCTCGGTTTGCAGCGCCGGCGCGACCACGACCTCGGCACGGTTGAACTCGGCGAGGTCCTTGTGGCCGCAGGTGGCCATCGAGGTGCGCAGGCCGCCGAACAGGTTGAAGGTGCCGTCGTTCTCGCGCGCGGGACCGACGAGGATCTCCTCGAGCGTCCCGTTCTGCGCGGTGGCGACCCGCGCGCCACGGGGGAGCGTGGGATGGAACGTGGCCATTCCCCAGTGGAAGCCGTGCCCCGGCGCTTCGTAGGCGCGGGCCAGCGGCGAGCCGATCATCACCGCATCGGCGCCGAGTGCGATCGCCTTGGCGACGTCGCCGCCGTTGCTCATGCCGCCGTCGGCGATCACCATCGAGTAATCGCCGGTCTCCAGCATGTGGGTTGAACGCGCGTGCGCGACGTCGGCGATCGCGGTGGCCTGCGGCACGCCGATCCCGAGCACCCCGCGCGTGGTGCACGCCGCGCCGGGACCGACGCCGACGAGCACGCCGGCGGCGCCGGTGCGCATCAGGTGTAGGCCGGTGTGGTAGGAGGCGCAGCCGCCCACCACCACGGGCACGTCGAGCGAGGGAATGAACTCCTTCAGGTTGAGCGGCTCCGAGACGGTGGAGACGTGTTCGCCGGAGACGACGGTGCCCTGGATCACGAGCACGTCGAGGCCGGCCTCCAGCGCAAGCTCGTGATAGCGCAGCACCCGCTGGGGCGTGAGCGAGGCGGCCACGACCACTTTCTGCGCCTTGATCTCCTGGATGCGCTGGGCGATCAGCTCGGGCTTGACGGGCTCGCGGTAGATCTCCTGCATCTCGCGCGTAGCGAGCTCCTTGGGCAGCGCGGCGATCCGCTCCAGCTGCTCGTCGGCATCCTCATAGCGCGTGAAGATGCCCTCGAGGTTGAGCACCGCCAAGCCACCGAGGCGGCCGATGATCCCGGCGGTCTCGGGAGAGACGACACCGTCCATCGCGGAGGCCATCATCGGCAGCTCGAACTGGTAAGGCCCCAGCTTCCAGGAGATGTCGATGTCGTCGGGGTCGCGCGTGCGCCGTGAGGGCACGATCGCAATGTCGTCGAATCCGTATGCGCGGCGGCCTTTCTTGCCGCGGCCGATCTCTATCTCCATCTCAGGATCCTTACAGTCGGGGCGGACGAGAAGACCCCGCACAGGGCGGGGCCAGAGGGGGGTCGGCGGGGGGCCGGCGGGTGCCTGTCGGAGACGGCGCTCAAGTGAGTTTGAGCATAGCAACGGGGCACGTCGCCACGCCCCGCGGAACTGGTTGGAGGTCGAGAAGTAGACACACAAGACCCTGCCTACGCAGCCCCCAAGCTGGCCGGTGGAGGCCGGAAGGCAACAGTACAAGGCCTTCCGCCGACCACCAGCAACTGACGCTAATAGTTGGAAGCCGAAAAATCAACGCGACACACACCTCCATCGCGCCGGCCCGCCCCGGGTGAGCCGGCGGGAGGCTCCATCGCGCCGGCCCGCCCCGGGTGAGCCGGCGGGAGGCTCCATCGCGCCGGCCCGTCCCGAGTGAGCCGGCGGGAGGCTCGGATATCCTCGCCGGTGTGAGCGATATGAGCCCCCTCGACAACGGCGGCCCACCCGCGCCCGCCGGCCAGGCCACGGACGGGCGGGCCTACGATCCCCGCGCGATCGAGCAGCGGCGCCAGCGCGAGTGGGCAGCCCGCGACGCCTTTCGCACGCCCCTGCTGAAAGCGGAGCAAGACGGCATCTACATCAAGGCCTCGGCACCATTCACCTCCGGCAATGTGCACATCGGACACGTGCGCAGCTATGCGATCGGAGATGCCTATGCCCGCTTCCAGCGCGCACGCGGCGAGCCGGTGCTGTTCGCCTTCGGCTACGACGCCTTCGGCCTGCCCGCCGAGCTGGGGGCGATCGCCAACGGGGAGTCCCCCGCCGAGTGGGTGGCTCGCTGCGCCGAGCACATGACCGGCCAGCTGCAGCGGCTGGGCTTCTCCTTCGACTGGGAGCGCACGTTCATGAGCTCAGACCCGGTCATGTACCGCTGGTCGCAGTGGCTGTTCCTGACGCTGCTGGACGCCGGGTTGATCTACCACGGCAGCGGCAGCGTGGACTGGTGCGACACCTGCCAGACCACGCTGGCGACGATCCAGGTGGAGGACGGCACCTGCTGGCGCTGCCACAACCCGGTGAGGCTGATCCAGCGAGCGCAGTGGTATCTGCACATCAGCGCCTACCTCGAGGAGAACGACCGCCGCATCGCGGAGCTCCAGAAATGGGATGAGACCTCGCTGGCCAGCCAGCGTTTCGTGCTGGGCCGCGTCAACGGCGTCGAGTTGCAGGCGCACGCCCCCGACGGGCGCGAGCTGACCGTGTTCACCCCCCACGCCGAGGGCATCGCGCAGGCGCGCTTCGTGCTGATCTCCCCCAAGCACCCCGAGGTGGAGCGCTGGAGCGGCGAGGCCGCCGTGGGCGAGCAACTGGAGGAGATGCGCCTCGGCGGCTGGGAGCGCAGCTCGCGCGGTGCGGAGGCGGTCGCGCTGGTGGACACCGGCTGCACCGTGTCGATATCCGAGGGCGGCCCAACGCTGGCGCTGCTGATCTCCCCGGCGGTGGACGAGCGCTTCGGCGCGACCGCCGTGCTGGGGATCCCCGAGTGCGACCGGACGGATGAGCTGATCGCCGAGCGCCTCGGCATCCCCTCGGCGGCGCAGGGAAAGGGTAAGGAGGAGGGGGGGGCTGGAGGCAACGTGGATGCCGGCCCGAGCGGGCTTGGCTCCACTGTCCGGCCCGCGGAGGTCACCGCGGGAGGGCCGGACGCGCACCCGGCGGTGCGCTATAAGGCCAACGACTTCTCGATCTCCCGCCAGCGCTCGTGGGGGACGCCAATCCCGATCGTCTACTGCGATGGCTGCGGAGTGGTGCCGATCCCGAAGGAGCAGCTACCGGTGGAGCTGCCGCGCGACCTGAAACCGACCGGGGCCGGCAACCCGCTGGCGGAAAGGGAGGATTTCGTCAACACCACCTGCCCCCGCTGCGAGGGGCCGGCGAAGCGCGAGACGGACACGCTGGACTGCCACTTCGACGCGCTGTGGCTGTGGATTCCCGCGTGCGTTCCCGCCTCCGAGCGAGGGCGTTCGCTGGAGCAGATCCTGGCGCTGGAGGACCTGCGCGCGTGGCTGCCCTCCGAGCGCCTCGTGGCGGGCAGCGACAGCGGCAACTTCATGTTCGACCAGCGCATCACCACGAAGGCGCTGCGCGATATCGGCCCGCTCGCGTTCCTCGCCGACGGCGAGCCGTTCGCGGGAGCGCTGATGCACGAGATGGTGATTCGCGACGGGCGCAAGATGAGCAAGCACCTCGGCAACGTGGTGGACCCCGACGAGCTGATCGAGTCCTTCGGCGCCGACACCGTGCGGATGGCGGTGCTGTGGGCGGCGCGGCCGCAGAAGTCGCTGAACTGGAGCGACAGCGCGGTGCAGTTCTGCCAGCGCTTCCTACACAACCTGTGGCAGTACTCCCAAGCCCGCTTCACCCAGCCGGTGGAGGACTCGGGGGAGCTCGACCCGCGTCGCACCGAGCACCTGCGCAGGCGCCTTGAGAAATGGTGCGACATCGCGGTGGAGAAGATCACCGAGGAGCTGGCGGAGCTCGAGATGCACAGCGCGGTACGCAACGCGACCCGCCTGCTGGATCGCATCAAGGACTACGAGAAGCGCGTGCTCAAGCACAGCGGCGCCCTGTGCCGCGAGGATCACGAGGCGCTGCGCGACGCGCTGGGGCTGATGGCGCGGGTGATCATGCCCTTCGCTCCGCACCTCGGCGCGGAGCTGTGGGAGTCCTCGGGCCTCGCGGAGCAGGGGGTCGATCCGCAATGGCCACAGCCGGGCACGTGGTCGCGCCAGCCTCCCGCCACGGCGACTCGGGAGGTCCCGCGTCCTGAGCCGGTGCCGGTGGCGGGGGCCGAGGAGCCGGCAGGATGAGCCGAACGCACGTCACCAGAGAGAAACAGCCGCCATCGACGGCGGCGGAACGTGCAAGGCTGCCGAGGTCCTGGCAACCTCGTATGCCGATCCCAAGTCTGCGGAAATTCACCGAATATGACCATCTGGCCGACCGCCTCCTCTGCGATGATGTGCTGAGACGCGGATGAGCACCGCACCGAACCAAGCCGGGGACGTCCAGCACACGCGCTCTTGCGCGACCGAGCTGGTGTGCCGCAAATGCGAGTTGCGCTCGCCCCTCGCCGAGGGCGGGGCTTACTGCCCACGCTGTGGCAAGAGCCTCGACGTTAACTACGACTACGAGCTGGCAGCGCAGCGCATCCGCGAGACGCCGATGGACGAGCGCCCGCTCAACATCTGGTTCCTGGAGGAGCTGCTGCCGATCCACGACGCCGTCGGCCAAGCACGCGTAGGCGAGTTCGCGGGCTTCACGCCGCTGATCAAGGCCGACCGGCTGGGTGCAGCGGTGGGACTGCGCAACCTCTACCTCAAGGACGACAGCACCTCCCGCCCGAGCCTCTCCTACAAGGACCGCGTGGTGGGGATGGCGGTGGCGCGCCTGCTGGAGCTGGGCCGCAAGGAGATCGGATGCGTGTTGACCGGCAACGTCGGCACCGCGGTGGCAGCGCTGGCAGCGAAGGCGGGCGTGGCGGCATATGTCTTCTACCCCAACCGCCTGGAGAGCACCAAGGCACACGCCTGCCGCGCGCTCGGCGCGAAGGTGTGCCAGGTGGAGGGCAACTACGACGAAGCCAACAAAGCCTGCCGCGCGCTCGCGGAAGCGACCGGTCTGGAGTTCGCCAACATCACGCTACGCCCGTTCTACGCCGAGGGCGCCAAGACCGAGGCATACGAGATCGTGCAGCAGCTCGGCTGGCGCTCGCCGGATCACATCGTCTCCCCGGCAGCGGGGGGCACGCTCTCCTCGCGCATCCACAAGGGTCTGCAGGAGCTCGAAATGGTGGGGCTCGCGGAGACCGCGCACACCAAGATCGACATCGCCCAGCCCGACGGCTGCAACCCGATCGCCGAAGCGATTCTGGGCGGTGCCTCGGAGATCGTTCCCGTCAAGCCGACGACACAGGCACACTCGCTGGGGATCGGCTCGCCCGGAGACGGGGTGTTCGTGATCGAGGCCGTGCGCGGCCGCGGGGGCACCGCGGCATCGGCGAGCGACAAAGAGATCTTCGCGGGCATCGACCTGCTGGCATCGACCGAGGGTCTGCTCACCGAGCCGGCCGGCGGCACGACCGTGGCGGTCGTGAAGAAGCTGGCCGCCGAAGGTCGCCTCGACCCCGACGAGACGGTGGTCGCGATCGTCACCGGCAACGGGCTGAAGACGCTGTACGACCATCCCGCCAAGCCATGGCCGTCGAAGGTGGAGTGCGACGCGGAGACGATGCTGTCTGTGCTGGAGGGCTTCCAGCGCGAGGCGGGCCTCGTGCCCGCCAGCGAGCGGTTGCACGCGTAGGTCACCAGCCCGGTCGGGCGATTGAGCATCCACCGGCGGGCGGTTCACGCGTGGAGCGCCACCCTCCCCATCCCCACCCGCCGCACAGCGAAGCATCGCGGCCGGCCGAGACCCCCCACCGCCTGGAACTGCAACCATCAAGGCGTGGGACGCCTCGACGAAGTTGACCTGAGCCACTCGCTCTCGCGCGAGGAGTCCGAAAAGCGACTGTCCGTGCTGCAGGAGCGCCTGCTCGCGCTGCGGCTGGTGCTCGCCGGGCTACGCGACGACGGGCACCTGGGCCCGCCCGTGTGCGTCCTGTTCGAGGGCTGGGACGCTTCGGGCAAGGGCGGTGCGATCAAGCGCCTCGTGGCCCCGCTCGACCCCCGCCACGTGCGCGTGGCGGAGTTCGCCGCGCCCGACGCGACCGCCAAGCGCCATCACTTCCTGTGGCGCTTCTGGCCGGCGCTGCCGGGGTGGGGCGGTTTCACCGTGCTCGATCGCTCCTGGTATGGGCGCGTGCTGGTCGAGCGTGTCGACCAGCACGCCACCGAGGAGGAATGGGGGCGCGCGTACGGCGAGATCGTCGAGTTCGAGCGCATGCTCACCTCCGAGGGCGCAGTGCTGATCAAGTTCTGGCTGCACATCTCGAGCGACGAGCAGCTCAAGCGCTTCGAAGCGCGCGCCAACGATCCGCTCAAGAGCTGGAAGCTCGCCCCCGACGACTGGCGCAACCGCGGTCAGCGCGAGCTCTACACGCAGGCGCTGGAGGAGATGTTCGAGCGCACCGACACCAAGCACGCCCGCTGGCGGATCGTCGCCGCTGAGTCAAAGCACTACGCGCGGGTGCACGTGCTCGAAACGGTCAATGGCGAGATCGAACGAGCGCTGCGCCACCACGGGATGACGCTGCCGGACGAGTAGACCCAATAGGGTGCCGGCCATGGCTGGCTCGCTCTACGCGGATGCGCTCGCGCCGTTCCTCGCGGAAGCGCAGCAATTGCTGCCCGCCAACGCCGAGGTGCTCGATGCGCACACCCACCTCGGGCTCGACGAGGATGGGCGATCGCTGACGCTCGAGCAGCTGCTCGCGCAGCTCGACGAGGCGGGCGCGCGGCGCGCGTGCGTGTTCCCGCTGCACGACCCCGAGCGCAGCCCCGCCTATCGCGTGCCCAACGATCGCGTGCTCGCCTGGGCCGGCGAAAGCGATGGCCGTCTGATTCCCTTCTGTCGCCTCGACCCCTTCGACGATCCGCTTCCCGAGGCAGAACGCTGCCTCGCGGCCGGCGCACGCGGGATCAAGCTGCATCCCCGCGCACAGGAGTTTGCGTTCGACGGCCACGAGCTCGAGGGGATCTTCGAAGTGGCAGAGGCAGCGCGCGTGCCGATCCTGATCCACGCCGGCCGCGGCCTACCCCCGATCGCCAAGGGGCTCGCCGAGCTCGCGCTGCGCCATCCCGAGGTCGTGTTGATCCTCGCCCATGGGGCGATCTGCGACCAGGGGATTCTCACCTCGATGCTCGCCGAGCATCCAGGCGTGCTGTACGACACCTCCTGCTTCTTCGGGCTCGACGTGGTGGAGCTGTTCGCGCGGGTCCCCGCCGAGCGGATCGTGTTCGCCACCGACCCTCCCTATGGGAGCCCGCAGAGCGGCCTCTACATGACGCTGCGCATGGCCGCCCACGCGGGCCTCGACGAGGCCACCACCCGGCTGGTGCTCGGCGAGACGGTTGCGGGCCTATTCGACGGGCGCGGGCTGCCGCCTGTCACCCCACCACGGCGGGGATCCTCGATCACGCTCTCCGGACGCCTCGCTCGCGTCTACGGCTACGGCAGCCTCACCGGTCCAGCGCTCTTCGCCGGCATCCCCGCGCAGGCGCTGGCGGGGCTCGAGATGGCGCTCGCCGCCTGCCGCGACCCCGCACCGGGGGATGTCGGGGAGGCGCTCGAAGCGATCGGCTCGGCGCTTGCCGCCGCCGCCGCCCTGCTACAGGGCGAGGATGGGGTGCGGCCCGCGATCGACCTGGTCTACCGCGCGATGGCGCGCGCGGTCACCGAGGTGCCGGACCCCGTTTGATCGGGCCCACGCGTCGTTGCCCTCCACGCGTCGCTGCCCTGTATCCACACCGCCGTTGACTTGTGCCAGCTGGCGCATCCTGCGCAGCCACACCGCCGCTCATTCGCCTCAACTCACTCGTCGCGGCACAGCCACACCGCGGCCCACTCGCCACTGACGCGACGTCGGTGCTCGTGCATTTTCAAACGCTCTTCGAAGGCCCCCACCACCTCGTCTACCTGCTCGGCGAGCAACCCCCCGGCGATCAGATCCTCGGGGGCGTGCTCGATCGACCGCGCCAGCTCCAGCAGCAGCGGCTTCAACAGGTTGGCGAGCACCCTCGGCGCGGTCACGCCACCGATGGGCGGCAGGCGCTCGCGGCGCAAGTCGAAACTGCGGGTCTCCAACTGCTCGCCGTTGACCAGCGCGTTCTGACGGGCGGCCTCGACGCTCTCCAGCTCGTTGTCGAGGCCCACCACCGGCCCATACCCGAGGCGGGCGGCCGCGATCGCCAGCACTCCCGAGCCGGTGCCGACGTCCAGCAGCGCTCCCCGGCGTCCCTCGTCGGCAGCCAGCTCCAGCAGCAGCTCCAGGCACATACGGGTGGTGGCGTGTGCCCCCGTCCCAAACGCCTGGCCGGGGTCGATCACGATCTCCTCGACGTCATCTCTGGCGCTCGGGGGCTCCCACGGCGGGCGCACGTGCAGTCCTGGCACGATCCGTCGGGGCGCCTGTTCCTCCCCTTGAACCTCCGGGGACTCGATCAACACGGGGCGGTGGAAGCGCTTCCACCGCTCACCCCAATCGTCGGGCAATTCGCTGGTTGCGACCTCCACCAGCGCCTCCCCCGCCGCAGCGCGCAGATCGGGGAGCTGCGGTAGCTCGCCGGGGCTGCCGTACACCGCGTACTCGACCACCCCATCCCCCACCTCCGCCTCCTCCACCCCCGAGGGGGCCAGCTCCAGCAGCTGCGCAAGCACCAGCTCCGCGTCCTCGCGGCGGACGCGCACCGCGAGACGGATCACGAGACTTGACAGCCCGGGCCGCGCGTCGGGCAGCCTGGTTGCCCATGGCGTCGGCTCATCACGCCGCCCGGTGGTGCAGCGCGCGGCGCAACTTGCCGAGGATCGACTCCTCGCCGCGCAGGTTGTCATCGGTGAGCGTCTCCTGTACGCGCTCCAAGAGCTCGCGCTGCTCGGCGCTCAGGCGGCGGGGCACCACCACGTTGACGACCACGCGCAGGTCGCCGCGCCGGCCACTGCGCAGGCTGGGCATTCCCTGACCACGCACCGTCAGCACCTCACCCGGCTGGGTTCCAGGGGCGATCTTCACCGGCGTCGCGCCCTCGAGCGTCGGCGCGTCCAGCGTCGCTCCGACAGCCGCCAGTGGCGCGGAGATGTCGAGCGCCGTGATCAGATCGTCCGCTTCACGTACGAAGCGCTCGTCGGGGCGCACTCGCACGAGCACGTACAGGTCGCCCGCGGGCGCACCGGCCTCGCCCGCGTGGCCTTTGCCGCCGAGGCGGATGCGCTGGCCGTCGGCAATCCCCGCGGGCACGTCCACCGTAAGTGTGCGCCTGGTGGCGCGGCGGCCACGGCCGCGACACTCGCCGCAGGGCTGCTTGGCGGTGCGGCCGTCGCCGTGGCAGCGCTCGCACACCACTGTGCGCATCATCTGGCCGAAGGGAGTGCGCGTCACCGCCTGCAACTGCCCCACCCCACCGCAACGCTCGCAGGTCTCGATCGGGGTGCCCGGCTCGGCGCCATTGCCGTGGCAATGCTCGCAGCGCTCGACCACCTCGAAGGCAACCTCGGCGCTCTTGCCGCTGGCCGCCTCGCGCAGGTCGATTTCGAGCGCCGCCGCCACGTCCTGACCCTGCGCGGGCCCCGTCCCACGCCCGCCTCCGAAGGGGCTGGCGCCGCCGAAGAAGGCGTCGAACAGGTCGCCGATCGAGCCGAACCCATCGAAGTTCGGGGCATACCCCCCGGAGCGCAGCCCATCGTGGCCATAGCGGTCGTAGGTCGCGCGCCGCTGCGGGTCGGAGAGGATCTCGTACGCCTCCGCGGCCTCCTTGAACTTCTCCTCGGCCTGCGGATCGTGGGCGTTGACGTCCGGGTGCAGCTCCCGCGCCAGACGGCGGAAGGATTTCTTGACGTCCTGCTCGGAGGCGTCGCGCGCGACGCCCAGCACCTCGTAGGGATCGCGGGGAGTGGAGGCACGGCTCATCGCAGCACCCTAGCTCTCCGCGTAGGTCTCTTCCACGAAGCGCGAAAGCTCGTGCGCCACCTCTTGCACCGCGGGAATCGCATATGCGTAGTTCATTCGCACCGGGCCGATCACCGAGACGATCCCCAGTCGGCGCTGCGCCACGCCGTATCCCGTCGCCACCATCGCCAGTGAGCGCATCGCCGGAATCTCATTCTCCTCGCCGATCCGTACATACACACCCGGCTCGCTCAAGGCGGTGCGCAGCACGTCCAGCAGCGCCACCCGCCGCTCCAGGAGCTCCATCAACTCGTTGATCTGCCCGACGTCGCGTAGATGCGCGTCGGAGAACAGTCGTGCTGTGCCGTCGAGGTAGAGCACGTGCTCGGACTCCGTCGCCAGCTCCCCGAACGCCGGGGCGAGGCGATCGAGGAAGGCGCGCTCCTGGGCGGGCAGCGTGGGGTCGGCGAGGCGCTGGTGGAGCATCCGCGCACCGAGGCCCAGCCCCACAAGACGATCGTTGAGGTACTCCCCCGCCCACGCCACCAGTCCCGCGTTAACCGGCGCCTCGAACGTGGCGAACACCCTGGCGACCTCGCCGGTGGAGGTGATCACGACGGCCACGACCACCCGCGGCTGCACCGCGAGCACCTCGACGCGGCGGATCGTGGCGGTGCTCGCCGAGGGCGCAGAGACGACCGCGAGCAGGTCGGTCACCTGCGAGAGCGTCTCGGTGGTCGCCCGCATCGCCTCCTCCACCTCCTGACGCGTCAGCGAGAGGTCCAGGTGCGGCGCTGCCACGAGGCCCTTGCCGGAGGTCAGCATCCGGTCCACGACGTAGCGCTGACCGGCGTCGGTGGGTACGCGCCCGGACGATGTATGAGGGTGCGCAAGCAACCCCTGCTCCTCGAGCAGCACGAGCTCGTTGCGTACGGTGGAGGCCCTGCAGTTGAGCTCCGGGTCGGCAGCGATCGCCCTCGATGCCACCGGCTGGCCCTCCAGCAGGTACCCCTCCACCACCTTGCACAGGATCAGCTCCTGCCTGGCGGTCAACATAAGTCGATTGTACGAGCCGCCGGGGAGGCAACTCGGGGAGCGCTACAGCGACAGCTCGGCCTCGGCGTTGCGGATGATCTCCTTATCGCCCTGCACCGCCACCGTGTCGATCAGCACCTTGCCGTCCTGCGCCTCGCGCACGGTGCCGGTCACAGCCACCTCCTGCTCGGGGACGCCCATCCCGCGGAACTGCACCGCGAGGCGCCGCAGGTGCTCGGGGCCACCCGCGGCCTCCGTCTGGGCACGGGCGACCTGCGCCATCGACCACAGCCCGTGCAGGATGCGCCCGGGCAGCCCGACCGCACGGGCGAACTCGTCGTTAACGTGAATCGGGTTGAAGTCGCCGGAGGCACCCGCGTAGCGGACGGTGAGGTACTTGTCGGGCGTGATCTTCAGCTCGGGTATCTGTGCTCCCGCACTCAGGTCAGCCATTGCGCGCTCCTCGAAGCTCGGTCATTGCTCACACTCCTCGAACGATGTTGGTCCACGTGCCGCGGCACACCTGCTCGCCGCGCTGGTTGGTGGAGACCGACTCGAACACGTAGAAGCCCTTGCCCTTGTGCTCGTAGATCTCCTTCACGCTCGCGGTGGTGGTGATCTCGTCGCCCGCCACCACCGGCGGGCCCCACTCGAACTCCTGCCCCCCGTGCACCATCATCGGGAAGTTGATTTCGATCTCGGGGTCGAAGATCGGCGGCCCCACCGATGGGGCGGAGTACACCACCGCGAACATCGGCGGCGCCACCACGTCGGCGTAGCCGGCGGCGCGGGCCGCCTCCACGTCGAGATGGACTGGGTTGGTCTCGCCCACCGCCCGGGCGTACTCCTTGATCTTCTCGCGGCCCACCGCATACACCGTGGGCTCGTACGTCTTGCCGACCGCTTTGTCGTTCACTGGCACCTTCGGATCTCCTTGCACGGGGAAGGTTCGGCGCGGCAGTCTATGGCATATCCGGTCTTTAAATGCGAAAAGTGGCCCGGACCTACCCGAGGCCGCCTGCGGGGCACCGGGAAACCCGGCGCCCCGCGGCATTCATCACGACTCGAGGGCAGCTAGAAGACGAGATCGACTTCGCTGCCGGCGCCGGCGCCTACGAGCTCGCGCTCGTCGCTATCGGCTCCGCCCTCGCCGCCCTCGCCGCGAGCGGTGGGCCGGTCGAGGAACTGGATGTTCTCGGCTACCACGCTTACCGCCTGGCGCTTCTGCTGCTGGCCGGAACCGGGATGCTCGCCGGAGGCAAGTGTCTCCCCGCTGCGGTCAGCGATTTCCCACTCACTCCACTCCAGGCGCCCGTTGACCGCCACGAGGCTGCCCTTGTGCATGTAGCGGGCCACGTTCTCCGCCAGTCCGCCGAAGGCGGCGACGTCGAAGTAGAGAGGCCGCTCGCGATACTCGCCCTCGGGGTCCCGTCGAAGGCCGTTGCATGCGATCCGGAGGTTGCAAACGCCGTTACCGGAGGGCAGCTCGCGCAGCTCTGGGTCCCGGGTGAGATTGCCGATCAACACGACGCGATTGGTGCTTGCGTACGACATGACTTCGTCTCCTTTGCTGTAAGCCACTGCCCCGTAAGAGAAGTTACGCACCGCTTGGGACGGTACGCTCGCTCGGGGCGCCGAACTGCCCCGGCAGCGCGTCGAGCGCAACCACGACCACCCGCTCGTGAGCCTGCGCACGGTCGATCGCCCGCAGCACGGCGCGCTCTACTTCGGGCGGGGCGAGGTAGAGCACGCCCGCCACGCAGCGCGCCCGCGCCCACGCCCGGCAGATCGCCGCCAGGCGCTCCGGCGCCTTGACGGTCAACTCCACCTCCACCGCCACTGGTAGGCCGACTTCCACATCGAGCGGCCACAGCACCAGATCGGGACGGTGGCGTGATCCCTCCCCCCGCGGACCCCTGCCAAGCTCGGCGCTGGCGAGCGCACGGCGGCGCTCGCGCTCCTCGCCGCGCAGCTCCCGCTCACCCTGCACGCGGTGATCGGGATAACAGCGCTCGAGGGCCGCCGCAACGCGGGCGCACTCGATCAGGTGCAGCGCGTTGGAGGCACTCACGGTACACGGGTCGAGACCTCGTAGATCGGCCTTCCGTAGACCAGCGCGTGTGACCGTGTACAGCGCCGGATGGTCTGTCAGTGGACGGCAGCGCTCCAGCAAATGCGCACTTTCCGCCGCCCCCAGCCGCCCGCGCGCCGAGGCGGGGCTGACACCCAGATGCACAGCCACCGCCTCCGCCGTGACCGCGCCCATACCGGCCGCCCAACGCACGATCGCGGTGCGGTCAGAGCGCGATGCGCAGTTGTTGTGGCCGTGATGGCAGTGGCCGTCTTGGTGGTCATCACCCCCGTGAGGGCTCTGGCGGGGGTTGTCGGGGTTGTCGTCGTTGTTGCAAGGACGTACAGAGACCATGGTTTGATCCTCCTTGGTTTGTCGTGTATTCAGAGGTTGCGATCGGGCGAGTGCATCCGCGTGAGCGCAGCGCTGCGTGGGCCGCTGAGCCGGATCACCACCGCGTGGCCAGTCGGGAGGCTCATCACCTCCTCGGGGTCGATCAAGGGCTCGCTGATCCGGGTGCGAGTCGTTCGACCGTCGCTGCCGATCGCGGTGCGCCAGGCGCCCCGGGTGCCGGCCAAACGCGCGATCAGCTCAGCCGAAGCCGGCACTGCCTGGCGGTGGGCGATTACGCCGCTGAGGTTGCCCAGCACCTGCTCCCGCAGCATCTCGTGGCCTGGCAGGCGCAGGTCGGAGAGCTCCTGGGTGCCCAGCAGCAGGCTGATCCCCGCCGAGCGCGAGCGGGCGAAGAGGCCGGCGACGTGCTCGGCGGCGATCGCGGAGAACTCGTCGATCGCCACCACACACCGCGCCGGGCGCTCCTGCAGCTCCGAGACGACCGTCTGCAGATCCTGCACGATCGCCGACCCCAGCATCCGCGCGAGCAGCGGCCGGGAGTCGGCGCGGAGGCTGAAGTACACCACCGCCCCACTCCGCACCGCGTCCAGCAATTCGATCGACTCCGCAGCCGGCGTGGCGGGATCGAGCCAGGGACCCACATCGGACTCGGCCATGATCGCCAGGCGGTCGCGCACACCGGTCAGATCGCTGCGCTGACGGGTGGTGAGCGAATCCAGGTAGGCGTGCACCGCCCCCGCCCGCTCCTGTGGGAGCTCACGCGCGAGCAGCTCGAGACCCGCGGGATCGAGCGCCTCGACGAGGCTGGCGAGGCTCACCTCACGACCGGCGGCGCGCAGCGCGCGGACGGCGTGACCGAGGTAGCGCTGCGCCTGACGCTGGTAGTGGGGCTCGGTGAAGCGCTCCCCGGCGAGCGCCTTGTCGGCGACCTCCGTCTCGCCGCCGCGAGCGTAGGGGTTGTAGACCGCCGGTCCCTCCGGCGTCCACAGGTAAAACGCCTTCCCCGCGGCGCTGGCGGCGCGCCGCAGGCGTTCACGCAGCCCGCGGTCGCCCTTCGGGTCCACCACGATCGCCGACATCCCATATGCGATCGCCAGCGTCGTGATCCACGCCTGGGTGAACGTCTTGCCGGAGCCCGTGGCGCCAGCCACCAGGGTGTGCGTGCCCCCTCCATCCCCGCCGAGCTCGATCGCCATCGGGCGTCCGCGGCGGTCCACGCCGACACTCAGACGGTTGCCGCGCCATATGCGCTCGCCTCGCCCACCTGCAATGCGGGAGCTTGCGAGCCACGAGCTCAGCCGGCTGGCGCTGTTGCGCTGGTCGCGGAGAGCAAGCCAGGAGTGCACCCAATGCGCGCCCAAGCGCACGCCTTCGAGCGGGGTGGTGCGCTCCGCGGCGATCTCCTCGAGATCGGCGCCGGCCTGCAGGTCTTCGCCGTGCCAGCGCCGGCCGCGGATGGTCGCTCCGAGCGCGGCTACGCCGAGGGTCGTCGCATCGCCCGCCAGCATGGTGCGACTGAGCACGACGAGCGCGAACGCGCCCGCCGCCCAGCTCCAGTGAAGGTGGTAGCGGCGCATCAGGCGCGCCGCGAGCAGGCCGAGGAGCACGCCGATGACGATGTGCACTGCTGTACCGGCCAACCACTGGGCGAGATGCGCCAGCGGAGCCAGGGGGTCGGGTTGCTGGTAGTGCTGGTAGGGGGTGTTTTCGTTTGGTCGGGGCATCGAGCCCCTCCTTTCGCTCTCGATGGAGCACCCGGCCGAGCCGAGTGCGGGTTAACGAGCGACGGCGAGCCCGAGGGCTCGCCGTCTGAGGTGCGACATGTGCTCGCGAATCCGAAGGTCCGCGCAACTTGTAGGCAGGATGGATCCGCGCAAAGACCGCTGGCTCGGAAACCGGCGGGCTACGCGACTCAGAAGCTCAGATCAGGCGGTAGCCGACGCCACGCACGTTGACCACCCACTGCTCGTCGCCCTCCGCGCGCAGCTTGCGCCGCAGGCGGCTGGAGTGGGAGTCGAGCGTGCGGGTGGATACCGGCGTGGGGTATCCCCATACGGCGCGCAGCAGCTCCTCCTTGGCGAACACCCGGTGGGGCTCGCGTGCGAGGTGCAGCAGCAGCTCGTACTCGAGACGACGCAAGCGCAGCAAGCGCCCATGCAGGCTGGCCGCGTGTGCGTCGCAATCGATCGTGAGCGGCCCTACTTCCACCCGCCGAGGGTCAAAGCCCCCCAACGTGCGCCGCAACAAGGCGCGCAGGCGGGCCCGCAACTCCAGATAGCCGGGAGGCAGTGCAAGGAAGTCATCCGCGCCTGCATCGAAGGCCCGCAGCAGATCGGATTCCGCAGCGCGGCGGCTCATCACGATCACCGGCAGCGCCACCGACCAGTGGGCGTTGACACCACGGCGCAAACGCAGGCCGCCACCGCGGATCTCGAGCAGCAGCTCGAGCGCCGATCTCGGCGTGTCCAGCTCGCCGAGCAGCACGATCCGCGGCGGGTGGGCGCAGGCGAGGACCCGCGCATGCTCGGCGGTGCGCCCCAGGAGCACGTGGTAGCCATCGGCCAGCAGTTGCTCCACCAATGGGCTTGCGACCCGCTCGTCGTGCTCTGCCACCAGCACCGTGGGCGCACAGTCCACCCGGTCGCAATCGCGATCGCCGGCGGCGCTCAAAGCTCGACCTCTCGCGGGCTGATGCCGAGGCCGTCGCGCGCGATCACGGCGAGCACCTCGCTGTGGATCCACGGCGTGGGCTCGCCGTCGCCACCGCCCTCTGGCGAGATGCCGACGCGACGGGAGAGCCAGCTGGTCTCGCCGCTGCAGTTGCCCTTGCCATCGCGCTTTACCCGCCCGCAACGGTGGGCGATCTCGCTGAGGCTGAGCCCTTGAGTGCGCATCGCGTGCAGCACCGCCCGGCGCAACCCCCGGTTGAGCACGATCCGGCTGGCGTCGAGGCGCTGCAGCTCAGAGCGCAGCACCGCCACCGACACCGTGGCATCGTCGCGATGATGCGCCAGCGCCCTGACGGTGAGCGCACGGACCGGCTCGTAGCCCTCCATGCACGCGACCGCGTCGCGCACGCTCTCGGGCTGAGGACCGCCGGCACGCTCGGGCCGGAAGCCACCGCCTTCAGGCCGAGAGTCGCTCGCCGGCCCATCCGAGCCGAGCTCGCGCTCCACGGTGCCATCCCGCCGGCACCAGCGCAGCTCCGGGATCGACAGGTCGGTGGCGAGCGGCTCCAGCAAGTGGAAGCAGCCATGGCGGTCACGCAGCTCCACCGTCTCCAACGGCGGGGGCGGATCGAGCTCTCCACTCTCTCGCGACTGGCACCCCTCGGAGAAGGGGGCGGTGCACAGATCCTCGGGAGCGAGCGGACGGCAGCGGCGCGGGCGGGGGTCTCGCAGGTAGTGGCGACACACGAGGTGGGCGTTCTCGAGCGGCTCGTCGGCAGCGAGGTGCGCCACCAGCCGCCGATCGCCCCAGGTGGCGGCGTCGCGGTCTAGAACCAGCACGCTGCCGCCACGTCCGGGCAGCGCGAGAACCTCTCGCAGGCGGCCACCTTGGTCGGTGTAACGGGCGAGCGCACCGCAAGCCGTGAGACGGGCAGCTCGGGTGAGCGAGCGAACGCTCGGAGCGAACGGGGATCGAGAGGTGCGCGTTGAGGTCGCGGGGAGCGTGGTGAGGGGCATGGCGCGTCTCCTTGGCCGCGGGGCCGTCGGGCTTGGTCGAGTGGGAGCGGCTTGTAGGGCTCCGCCGGACGGTCGTCAAGCAGCGCGCGAACGGCTGGAGTGACGCGATGGGTGGGCGAGATCCCCTAAGGGGATCTCGGGGCTCACGTGATGGGCGCCGAACAAAGTCGAAGTTGGCGCGATCGGGTCCTTCGAGGCTCCACGCGGGTCGGCGGGGAGCGGAGGGTATGACGTTGAAGAGTGCGGTGTGGCCTGGGTGAAGGGAAATCGGAGAGCCGCGATGCTACCCGCCGCCGGGAGCCAGCGGCAACACCCAACGGCCTCTCCGCAGACCGGACAGCGCAGTCCCCCGTGCCCTTCCGGCGCAGCCTGGCTCAACAAAGCCACTTCCCGGCAACCTCTACGTGCAGTCGGGCATCTGCGGCGAGGCGCGCCGACTGCACGAGCAAGCGCGCACAAGGCAGGGTGACTGCGTATCCGCGAGGGGTAAACGCACATCCGGGCGGGCAACTGCGCGCATCCTTTCGCGCCAGGCACAGCCGCGCCACATGTCCTACTACCGTGGGCGCGCGCCAGGCAGAAGCTCCCGCGGGACGATTGCCGCTTCACGTGCGCGAGGGTCACCGTCCGCGAGATCGCTGCGCACCTCAGGCGGAAGAGAGGGAACGCCGTAGGCGAGCAGCAACCCCTCGTGGGCGTCGCGCTCGGAGACAAACACAATGCCGGCACGACCGGGGTACTCCCACTCGTGGGGGTACTCCCCGGCGTAGGCGCGGCAGGCGCACAGCAGGTGGTCGGCCAGCCGGGCGCACTCGCGCGCTCGGGGGCGGTCGCGGCAAAGGAACACCACCAGCGGGCTCTGCCCCGCCCGCCCAGCACCGTGGCGGGAGAAGCGGGGGACGCACACCGACCAGCCGGCGAGCAGGTGGTCGTAGCGCTCGAGCTTGGTCGCCGCGGCTCCGGCGGGAAGGCGATCGTCGCGCTCGATCAGCAGGTGGACCGCGGCCCGCCCGCCTCCGGCCACCTCACCGGCGCCGCCATTGCCGCTTGCCCGCATCCCGCCGGAACCAACACCGCCGGCACCAGCACGCTCCTGCGCACCGGCCACCTCAACGCTCGCGTCGGGCCGCACCGTGTCGAAGCGCTGCACCTCCACGCGCGCGCCGGTGGGGTCGGTGCGCAGGAAGTCGTGCGGGGCGCGCCCGCCCGGCAGGCGCAACTCACCGGGGCCGATCGCTGCGCGCCCGGCGGGCGTCGAGCGCAGCGGCGGCGAGAGCACCGACTCCTCCGGGCCCCGCAGCCGCAGCGCACCGGCGCCGAGGGCGCGCTCCAGCGCGAGCGCCCACCCGGTGACGTGCACCTGGTGGCGCGCTTGACGCAACCGGCGATCGCCCGCGACCGGCTGCGAGGATGGGGCCGATGCGGAGAGCGTGGCGGAAGAGGATTTGGACAAGGGGGAGGGGGCTCGTACCTCATCGACCTCGTGCTGGGAGGTGGCCTCCAGGCGCCCGTGCGCACCCAGCAGATCGATGCCGAGGGGAGCGACCACGTAGCACATGGGTGCGCCTCCCCCGTCGCGGCGATGGAACTGGAAGCGACCCACCAGGCCGGCGTCGGAGAGGCGCTTGAGGCGCCGCTGGGTGGTGGTGACCGAGCGCTGGGGGTTGAAGCGGCGGTGGATCTGACTGGTGAGCACATGGCGCATCGAGGCGATCAGCGCGAGGATCTCCAGGTCGAGCGGGTCGGGGTCGAGCGCGCTGGGCGCAGCGACCGCCCGGGCCCAGCGCACGCGGTGGGCCGCGTCGAGGCCAACCAGCTCGGCGAAGCTCTCCGCGGCGGTGTCGGGCAGCGGCGCCTGCTCGGCGAGCTCTCGACGACGGATCCCCTCCCCATCCTTCGCCCCACGATCGTGGCGGAGCACGGATGCCCCGCCCCCAGCCGGCTCGCTTCCCCCTCCGCGCGCGCGGACGATCCCACCTGACACCCTCCCGTCTCCCCTGCGCTCCGGCTCCGCCTCCCGGCGCTCCCAGTGGGGCTGGCTGAGGTCGGCGAGGTATTGCCCCCCGCGCTCGGCCTGGCGGGCAGCGTGCAGGGCGAGGCGCTCGTGGTCGATTCGCAGCGGGATGGTGCTCGCGAGGAACGGCGGTTGGCGACCCTCCGGGGCGACCCAGCTGGCGATTGCATGGTGCTTGGGCAGGTGCAACCGTGCGTCGGGGTGGCCGAGTGCGGAGAGGCCGGTGATGTTGGGACGCACGGTGTCGGAGTACTCCGCCATCATCAAGCTCGCCGCGTCACGTGCGTCCTGCACCGAGGCGGTGGCGAAGTACACGCGATGAGCAAACAACGCATCGAGCTGCGCGCGCACCTCGCGGTCGGTCCACTGCGAGTCGGTCTGCCAGCACGCAACGGTCTCCAGGCCCGCGGAGCGCTTCAGTGCGAGCGTCTCGGCGAAGCCACGGTTGAGCACCAGCGGGGCCTCGTCAACCTTGAGCGCCACTGCCACGCGCTGCTCGGCGGGGACGGTGTCCTGCTGGCGCGCCAGCGCCGCGTCGAGCATCCCCATCAGCAGCTGCATCAGCACCGAGGTGTTGCCAGCGCCCATGGCTCCGAGGGCACCCTTGACGACGAGCACCTCCGCGCTCGCGATCACCCGGTCAAGGTCAACCGTGAGGGAGTCGTTGAGCAGCACTCGCTTGATCGAGGGCGAGTTGAGCAGCCGTGCAAGCTTGTTGACGGGAGCGTCCAGCTTCGCGGTGGTCGTGCTGCGCGAGTCCGCCAGCTGCGCGGTCAGCTCGGCGGTGAAGAACTCCGCGATCTCCTTGTATTCGGGCAACGTACGCACGTGGGCGCCGACGCGGGCGCGGTAGGCATAACCCTCCTCCCCCACGCTTAGCAGGCGCGCCGCGTCCCACAGCGTCGAGCGCCTGTCGTGTGCCAGCACGGCGATGATCGCGTTGCGCAGGTAGCGATCCGATGAGGCGCGAATGTCGGCATCCGACGACGTGCTTTAGCGGCTACGTGCCGATGTCAGACCGGTGCAGCGTAGCCACCCCGTCGGACCAGTTGTCGTCCAGCAATCGCCGCCCGGGGGCGGCGGTCAGCGTCGCGGCGGTTGACCGTGCATCCGGCGATGCGCGCGCTCGTAGACGGTCGGAGCGTGCGAGCCTCGAGGGTGATGGCGCACACCGAAGGACAGCACGTCGAGTGACAGTCGCCCGGTGTTCGGATCGCGGGCGATCAGATACACGATGCCCCACTTCCCACCGGGCCACGGAACGTAGGTCTTGACGCAGTTGGGCAGGCTGGTCCCATCCTGGGCTTCGGTGTCACAGGCGAGCAACTCGTCGATGGGCTGACCGTCTCGCTCGAGTTCGGCCCGCTTGCTCGCGGCTGCGGTTCGGCCGGCATCGGTGCTGGGGCGCAGATCCTCCTTCCACACCGCCTCGTCGAAGCCGACGGGGGCATGAGCCCGGTCGCCTGGCATTGACTACCCCTCGCCGTCAGCCGGCAGGACGGGTCCGTACTCACTCTCCAGATCGGCGAGCGTGGCCGGCGTATGGCCAAGCCGGCCCAATATCGCCTCCGCCGATGTGTCGGGGACGAGCGTCAGCTCGCCATCGGGACGCTCGTCCTTGACGATGTACTCACCGGCGATGTCGCCGCTGAGCGTGACGTGAGCCGACTTGCCCATGCCCAGATGATCGCAGGTGATCCGGCCCTTTCGCAAGCTACGGGTCCGCGCCTCACTCGCCGACATGAGTCGTCCTGCGATTCGCTCTTCGCGATGGAACGAAAAGTCCGGGCTCGATGCCGGAAGCCCACGCCTGCCCGGTTGCCCAATCGTCGATCGAGCAGTCGGCCGGCCCCCGGCCCGGCTCCCGCTCCACACCCTGTCACACCCCTTGTGGGTTGACAGGGTGTGCCAAGCTGCGCGCGGCGGGGGCCGGGGGACTGCGCTCCGCCGCGCTCGGGGCCCCCAGCCAGGCGCCAGCCTGGCTGGGGAGCGGCGGACGATCGACCGTAACTTGCCTTTTGCGCTGGGTGGCACGCTCACGCCTCGTCGCGGGGCACGGAGGCCCCGCGCCCGGGCGGCTGGATGGCGCACCGACGCACGTGGATGATCCCCTCCCCTACCACGAGAGCAAGAAGAATCCGTCGGGAAGCATCGGCGACGTGCAGGCGTCAGCTATGGACAGGTTCTGCGCGCAGAATGCTGGCGCTGCCGTCGGCGGCGACGAGCACGACGGCGCGGTCTTCGTCGATCGCCCGTCTGATCGCGGCGCCCGTGCGCGGCCCGTCGGCGTTGATGAAGACGGCGCGGTCGGGGTAGGGCGAGCGTTCTTCGATCGCCAGCTCGATCGCTTCCTCCATCACCCGCATCGCGGGCGAGTCGCCGTTGTTCGTGCTCATCGTCTGCGCCATGACTCGATCATTGGTAGCAGACCTCGTACGCCGTTTGATCGGCGTTGGCGGTCAAGGGCGGACCTCTCTCGGATGGTTGACGCGGACCAGCACGGGCGCCTGCTCTGCGCCGGGGGTGATGATGACGGCCTGCCCGGTCCCCAGGCGCTTGATACGGGAGGGGTGGATCTCGTACACGTGGCCGCGGCGGCGGCTGCCCTTGCCGCTCGCGCCGCCGGCAAGCACGCCGTCCTCGGTCTGCTGGGTCGTGACCCATACGGGCTTCGTGCCTGCCATCGCGGCAATCAGCTCGGCTGACTCGGGCACGTTCTGGCGGTGCGCGATCAGTGTGGCGATGTTGCCGAGCACCTGCTCGCGCAGCGCTCCGTCCTCGGCGCCCCTCAGGTCTGCGAGCTCCTGGGTGCCGAGGATCAGGCTGATGCCCGCCGAGCGGGCGCGGCCGAAGAGCCGCGCGACCGGCTCCGCCGCAATCGCCGAGAACTCGTCGATCATCACGACCGTGGGAATCGGCTGGCGCTGCAGGCGCCCGACGAGCGTGACGAGGTCGATCACCACCGCGCCGGCGAGCATCGCGCTCAGCAGCATCCGGCGATCCGCGTCGAGGCTCATGTAGACGACGGCACGATCCTCCACCGCCTTGTGGATGTCCAGCGTCGGGCGGTCGAGGTTCGGCTCGAGCCACGGGCGCAAATCCGACTCCGCGAGGATCGCCATGCGGTCCCGGACGCCGGCCAACTCGCGCCGCTGGCGCTCCTCGAGCGAGTCCAGATACGCCTGCACCGGCTCGGCCTCGCTCTCGGGGAGCTTGCGGGCGCTGACCTCCAGCTCGCGGGGATCCATGTGCTCCATCAGCGACACCGGCGTGACCTCCACGCCGGCGGCCCGCATCACGCGCACCGCGTGGCCGAGGTAGCGCTGCGCCTGGCGCAGGTAGTGCGGCTCGGTGAACACCTCGCCAGCGAGCGCCTTGTCCGCGATCTCCGTGTCGCTTCCCTGCGCGTAGGGGTTATATGCCAGCGGCCCCTCCGGAGTCCACTGCAGGAACTCGGCGCCGACCCGGTCGGCGGCCACCTGCAGCTCGTGGCAGAGCAGCCGATCGCCCTTCGGGTCGATCACCACCGCGCCGTGGCCCTGCTCGATCAGCCGGCACGCCACCCAGGTCTCGCTCACGGTCTTGCCGGCGCCGGTCGCGCCGAGCACCAGCATGTGCGAGCCGGACTCATAGCCAACCGGGATCGAGACTGCCATCCCGTGCTCGTCGCGGCCTACGACGAGTTGCCCGTTGTGGACCCAGCTGCCGGACTCGCGCAGCTGGCGCTCCTGCTCGCGTCGACGCAGCACATCGCCGATCCCCACCCGCGCGTGAGCGGCCTCGGCGTGGTCTGCGCCGTGCGCGAGGTCTTCGCGCTGCCAGCGCGCGCAGACGATGCACCCGCGCGTCGCCACCGCGAGCACCGCGAACCCCACCAGCGGGTCGAGCTCCCACAGCACGATCCCGGCCGGGAAGCCGAGCATCGCCCATGTCCAGCTGAGCCCATATTCACGCAACATCCGCGCCGCGAGGATGCCCCCGCCGAACACGGCGCCTATCCCGACCACCACGAAGAGCAGCAGCTCGCTAAACATTGACGGCCTCCCTTCCCTCGGCGGCCAGCAGGGCCGCGGTCTCCCCCAGCGGCAACACCGTGATCTGGTCCCCCGCCCGCGTCTCCCCCACCGCACGGCTCACGGCACGCGCCGCCTGCGGAGTCGCGAGGTAGTACACGCCGTGCAAGTGCCTGGCCCTCGCCCAGCCACGGCAGATCACCGCCAGCCGCGCCAGTGCCTTCACCGACAGCTCGACCTCCACCGCCAGCAGCCGCCCCTGCGGCGAGAGGAGCGCGAGATCCGGCCGGTGCAGCGCCGGGCGGCCACCCGGCAGCTCCCCCACCCGCACCGAAGCCAGCAGCTCACCCTCGTCGCGCTCCTGTGCGCGGATCTCCCGCTCGCTCAGCACCTGCCAATCCGGCAGTCCCTGGTGAAGCGCGACCGCGGCCTGCGCAACCTCCCAGGCGTGCTCGTACCCGCCCGGGCGCACGCGGTGGACGCCGAGGCGCTCCAAGCCGCGCCAGCGCAGTCCCGCCGCCGTCGCCACGTACACGCCCGGCTTGCGGAACAGCAGCATCCGCTGCTCCAGCAGCCCATCCGCGACGAGCTGCCCCAGCCGTTCGTACGCCCAGCTGCGGCCCATCTCGAAGCGGCCCATCACATGCTCCGCGCCCGCCGCGCCCAGCCGCCCGACCCAACCCACTATCTCCGCGTCCTTCTCGGTCTGCATGACTACCTCCGCTCGCAGGGAAACTTCCTTTTCCCTTACTCCGGCCGCCCGGGGGTGAGCGGGACAGTCATGGGCGCGGCGCGGGTGTCCGCCGTGGCGGCGCAGCTGTGCAGACCCGCAGGCCGCCGGCAGCGAAGCATGCATGACCGCCCGACCCGCCGTCTCGGTCTTTCCGGCTTCGCCCGCCCCCTCCGCTACTCGCTCACCGTTCTCGCCCGCGCGCCGCCTCTTGCTCCCGGCCTCGCCGTCGCCGTGCCCTCACCCCCTTGTCTTTCTTCTTTCTTTTCTTTCTCTTCTCTCTGCTCTTCCTGTCCTGCCACTCCCCTCTCTGTTCTCTCTTTGGATTCGTCTTCTCACCTTCTTTCATCTCCACACTCTCCCCGTCCCATCCCTGGTTGGTTCTTGACCACCCGCACTCGACGTTGGGGGTGGGTGGTCAAGAAGCACGCCAGGCCCCCGGCGCAGGTGGGACGGGGCCGCGTCAGCGGATTTGGTTTCCGCGGTGCGTTCCGTGGGCGAATCCGGGCCTGCCATGCCCGTGGGGAGGGGCAGGGCAGGTCACCGTCGCCAACTCCGCGGCTGAGGTCGCCGCGAGGCCGCTCATGCATCACCTGGCTGTGCGCTTACGGCTCGACGCGCACAACAGTCTCCACTCGATCGATCGCGCGATCGAATGAGACAACCCTGCACACGCCGGAGGCCTCGGCGTTGGCGACCAAGTACGCCTCCGCGAAGTCCAAGTGCTCGCGCTCGTAGAGCTCCAGGGCGCGCAGCAGGAGCGGGGCGTCGATCACCTCGACCGACGGCAGCGCAATCGCGGCACGCATCAGCGTCGCCACCCGCGCGCGCTCCACTTCGTAGAAGGACTCCAGCACGTACACACACTCCGCCACCACCAGATCGGCCAGCATCAGCCGCTCATCGTCGGCCAGCGCCGCCGTTGCGCGCGCGGCCATCTCGGGCGGGTCGCCCGTGAGGTGCCAGACGAGAACGTTCGTGTCGAGGAACGCGCTCAGCGGCGCCTCTCCGCCCGCGCGTGACGCGTGCGGAGCAGAACCTCATCCCACGGCGTGCCCCGCTTGGCGGCGGGCACCGCGACCGAACCCGCCAGCTCGATGAAGTCAGGTGTCTTGGCGAGCACCGCGCGGCTGCGCTCGACGCGGAACACCACCTCATCGCCCTCCCTCAGATCCAGCGCATCGCGCACGCGCTTGGGAATCGTGATCTGTCCCTTCGATGTCAAGCGTGCGGCCGCGTCCATTGCGTCTCCTTACTTAAAATGTAATGTAAGGATCACAGCCCCGTCGGTTCTTGCAATCGAGGGGGCGCATTAGATGCGTGCGGCCACACGGCCCGCCCGGCTGGAAGTCCGCGCACAACTACATGTCGGGCGGCTTGCCCAGCGCCATCGTTGGGAAGTCACTCGTCACGATGTCCGCAGGACGCCCCCACTCCCTCAGAAAAGCCTCAATGTCGAGCAGACCGAGCAGCGACGGGGGTGGCCAGAGAGCGTTCGCGAGCTGCGGTGGCCAGATGCGCAGGAACCTGTCGTCATCGTCGGTCGTGTCGATGAATGCGAAGGTCCATTGCGCGCTGCTCACGATCATCTCGCAAAGCAGATGCGGGTAACCGCTGATCGAAAAGAACTGAATGCGATTCGGATCCGGCCATCCCGCTGGGACGAACCCCCGCTGAGGTGGATCAAGGTTCTCCGTGACGTACGCGATTCGTATCGTGGCATTGTCTGGTGGCGTACCGCTGTTGAGCGTCCTGTACAGATACGACCGGAGTCCGTCCACCTGCTCCGCTGCGGCGGGCTGATTGGTTTGGCAAAGTGCGAGCACAAGAATCGTCTTGGCGATCCAGCCCGCGACGATCGCCTGCTGGCTGGGCGTGAGGGCCAGGGCAGAGCCGTCCATCATGGCCTGCAGTAGAGGGCGGGCGGGAATCTCAAATGTTTCGTTGAGGCGCCTCTGGCACTCCTGACAGACGGGCTTGAGTATGGACCTGCGCTGCTGTTCCCATTTAGGATCGACGAACACCTCCCGCGGGAAAGCTCGGAACCACGCAAAAATGAGCTTGCGGATCCACAGCGGGTGTGCATCCTCCTTCGTCTGCTGGCGAGGCGGAATGTCCTGTATGCAGATACGACAGACAGGCTTCGGGTGTGGTTGTCGCTTGCGTCGTCCCATTGCGCAGGGCTACCCTCGCTCAAGATGACCGACGATAAGCACAACGACGAGCCTACCCAGCCGAAGAAGGGCGAGTCGAGATTCCCGCGCCGATGGTCACCACGATCTTCGCTGCGACGGCGGGACGTCAGGACCGTGGCCTTGACGCACCCGCCATGTTCGGATCAACTGGCGGCATCGTCAGACCGCCCCTCCACCCACTCCGAAAAGCGCGGAGCAACCCAGCCCTTCACAGCTAGGCCAACCACCACGACGAGGACGAATGCGATGACCGTTGCCATGCGATCATTCTCCCACAGAAGCTACCTGGCGTCAGGGTATATATGTGACTGGGCTCACGCTGAGAGCGTGCCTGCCCCCGGAAGGCCTTCCGTCAGCTCTTGGTCCCTCCTCGACCCCGGCGTCGGAGTAAAGGGAGATGGCGAGTGCTGCCACCACGCCGAAGGTCCCCCCGATGCCGCCCGCCGCGATCCTTGCGGCGCTCGACACGTTCGCGCGGGTCACGCACGAGCGCCATCCGGGCGTGGTGCTCGTGCCGCTAGGGGATGTGGGGTCGAATGGGGCCGTTGTCGCGGCCGCGGCGGGGGAGGTCGTCCGGCCCTTCGCCGCGCCAGAGGATCGTGACTCGCTCCTCGACCGGGATGCGGGCGTGGCCGCGTTCGACGATCACCGCATCGATGGAGCTGCCGAGGATGCGCTTGCGATCCTCGATCGGTAGGTCCTCGTAGCCCTCGATGATCTCCGCGCTCGGCGCGGCGGCGCTCGCGCGCTGCAGCTCAGTCTGGGCCTGGTTGACCGCGGTGGCGCGCGCTTCCAGGGCGGCGTGGTAGCTGCCGCCGAGCACGCGGCGGGCGGTCAGGTCGCTGGCGAAGGCCGTCAGCTCCTCTTCAGCGGCTTTGAGCGCGGCCGCGGCCCGCTGGAGGGCGTCGGTGTCCTGCTTGACCGCGAGTGCCTGTTGGGTCATCTGCTCGCGCCAGAGGGTCTCGACGTAGCGCTCGAGCTTGTGCCTGGCGATGCTCGCCGGTTCGCGGCAAACGCCGGCCGTGTGGATCGTGCGACAGCGGTAGGTGGGGATGTCCCCGCCCTTCGTGCGCGACAGCTGCGGCGCGAGCACGTAGCGGCAGCCGGCGCAGCGGGCGATCCCGCCCAACAGGTTCGGCTGTCTGCTGCGTGGGGCCGCACGCACCGGCGCGAGGTTGGCGGCCTGCCACTCGGCGGCGCTCACGATCGCCGGATGGGCGTCGGCGTTGACGGCCTCTCCCCGGTAGGCCTCGCCGAGGTAGACACGGTTTTTGACGATGCGATCGACCATCGGCGGCGTCCAACGGCCTCCGTTCGGGCGCGGTGCGAGCTCGTCCAGACGGCGGGCGATCTCGGTGCGGCTCTTGTGGGCGCCACGCATCAAGAACGCCTCGCGGATAGCGGAGGCTTCGGCGCTTGGAGTGAGCCGCTTGTCGGCGCCCTTGTCATAGCCAATCGGCGTGAACTTGGCGATGTGGATCCCGCGGGCAATCGCGTTACTCGTGGCGGTCTCCCAGCTCTCTGAGATGCGGTCGCGCTCCAGCTCGGCGAAGACGAGCAGGATGCGCAGGAACGCCTTGCCCATCGGCGTCGAGAGATCGAGGTTCTCGGCGACGCTGACCAGCACGGCGCCGTGGCGCTCGAACTCTTCGAGGGTACTCAGCGCGCCGACCAGCGTGCGGGCGAAGCGGTCGAGCTTGGCGACGATCACCCCGTCGCTCTGCCCGGTCCTGATCCGCTCCATGACCCTGCCGAAGACCGGGCGGCTCATGCTGCCGCCGGAGACGTCGAGCTCCGGCTCGTGCCAGCTCAGCCTATGGCCGTGGGCCGTGGCCCAGCGCTCGATCTGCTCGCGCTGGACCTCCGGGGAGATGAAGCTCGCGCCGGTTCGCCCGGCGACCTTCGAGACGCGGATGTAGGCGTCGAGCCTGAGATTGTCGGGTGCCATATCTATGCCGCATTATCACATTGCCATCTGTGAACAGGTTTTTTAGCGCCCCCACCACGTAGTCGGCGATCGTGTCCGCCGGAGCATCCACTGCGAGCGGGTTGAAGCCGCAGGTTGGATGGGCGAAGTCCAGCAGCGTGCATGTGCGCTGCACCGGCACCGCGCTCACAGCGGCCTCGGCGGCGTCGCCCTTGGGGTCGAGCACGATCACCGCGCAGCGCTCTCTGCGCAGATCCTCCGCCACGGTCGCCGCGAGGTAGCTTGACTTGCCCTGCTCCACCGCGCCGGGCACGGCGGTGTTCTGGCGGCGCATCCGGGGGTGGATCGCAACCGGCCCGTGCGCGTCGCGCAGCAGCCCCTCCCCTTCGCGGGGGCGCATGATCGCGGGCGACGCGGGCGCCAACGGCAGGGCACCGCGCGCGAATGGCACCGTGGCGTAGTCGATCGAGGGCGCATGCCACAGGGCGGCCAGCTCGGTTGAGGCCATCACCCCCTTGTGCAGCCCGGGACAGGGGTTGCCCTCGCCGCGCCGCACCCGCCTGCGGTACAGCCCCAGCAGGCCGTGGCGCACGGTCGTTCCGCGCTCCACCAGGCGGTTCTCCGCCCCTTCGGCGCGCAGCTCCGAGGCGATCTGCTCGCATACGCCGCGCGAGGGCCCGAGCACGCGCAGATCGGCGAAGTACAGCGGGCGGTGCTGCACCTCCAGGCCGCCGCGCAGCTCGACATCCTCCACCAGCGAGCGGTCGCGCACGAACAGGTGCTCGCGCCGCTCGCGCGAGAGGTGGTCCTCGTGGCGCTTGTAGCGCCACTTGGCCCACCGTTCCAGCAGCGCCGGCGCGGGGGTCAGCGCCAGCTGCACGAGCGCCTCCTCCCCGCACGCTCCCATCACGGTCATCAGCCTGTCCATCGGCGGCTCGCGCACGAGCTCGTACGGGTCCAGCTGCTTCACCCGCCTGATGAACCCCGCATGCTTCTTCAAGCGCAGCAGCGTGTACGCCGGGCGGGATAGGAGCGTCTCGCCGGGAGGCGCCACGCGACAGTTGGGGTAGGCGCTGCGCAGCGCCGCCTCGACCATCCTCTCCATCCCCACCGGACAGGCGATCGCGAGCAGCGCCCTTGCGGACCCGTCGGCTGTGCGGATGTGATGCACCTCGAGCGCCACCGATGGTTGACCGTGCAGCAGGCGCCGCCACCAGCGACGCTGCAGGCGCTTGTGCAGCGCCTCGTACATCGCCACCACCCCCTCCACGCTCGTGTGATCGGTGCGGTACGGATCTACACGTAGGCGAACGTAGCGCCGTCTCGCCCGGATACGTGCGCGACCACCGATCGCCAGCGCCACGCAGGGGAGCACGAGCGTTGCGAGCAACCCGCCAACTCGCGCCGCCGGGAATCCACCTGCGGCGTGCGGTGCCTGCCGCGGGAGCGCTGCGCCGGCGGCGGAGGCACCGCGCAGCGCCGCCCCTATGCCGCCGTGCAGCAGCCACTCGAGTGCGACCACCCCCACGAGGAGGGCTGCCAGTCCGAGCAGTCGCCAGAGCAGCAGTCGCGCGAGCATCTCCTCCTCTGCTCCGACTGCCAGCCCTCGGCGGGACTGGTCCGAGGCATTTGCAGCGCTAGCGGGGCCGCGTGGCCCGCTCCACCTGACCTCCGCGGTCGGTGAGATACCACTCGTTGGAGGAGCCCATGACCTGCCCTTCCCCGATGTTGTGCACCAGCTGCAGCCGCTCCAGGCGTGTCAGCAGCTTCGAGATCTGACCCTGGTCGGCGATGCCCGCGCCTTCGGCGATCTCGCGATTGTTGGCGCCGGGGTGTTCGCCGATGAAGGTGAGCACCCGCACGGTGCGATAGGTGAGGCGCATGTCGAGGCCCTCCAGCGGATCCTTGACGGCCCGCCGCGGAGGTTTCTTGCGCTTGGGCAGCGGAGGCGGCGTGCGCGTCAGCTCACTGCTCGCCGCGCGGGCGCCCAGGTAGGGGAGCACGATCATGCTCATCAGCGGACCCAACAGCGCCGTGAACGGCTCGCGGCTGTGTGCCAGCAGCCGCGAATGCAGGACGGCGAAGACGGCACCGATCACGCCCTCGGCGGTGACCTCCGGCGCTTCCTCGGTGGCGCGCGCCACACGGGCGCCGGCACTCGAGCGTCCTTCGTCGATGACCTCCTTGAGCTCCGCCAGCACTTCGGTGCGCCGTTTCAACACGCGGGGGCCGGCCCCCAACGCCTCCACCACGCAGATCCGCGCGAGGCCGGGCTCGTCGTCCATGAATCGCAGCATCGCCAGCACACTTGCGCGCATACCGTCGCGCCAGCCCGGCTCTCGCGCGTATGCCTCGCCGACGAGCGCGCTGATCTGCTCGACCGTCTGGTCGAAGACGGCAAGAAAGCAATCCTCGCGATCCTCGAAGAGGTCGTAGAACGTCTTGCGCGACACCCGCGCCCGCGCAATCACCTGAGCGACGGTCAGGCGGGCGTAGCCGACCTCCTCCACCGCCTCCGCCGCGGCCGTCAACATGCGGCTGCGCTGAATCTCCGAAACCTGTCCACGGGGCAAGCCATTGGGACCGGAGCGCAGCCGCGGGCCGGTCAAGCGCGTCTTATCTTTCGAAGCCATTTTATTCCGCCTAATCGGTCAGTCTTGTTCACTGTGGACGATACGGTGAGTGCTGTGGCGCATTCGCGTCACAGCTCCCAGCGAGGATCCGCCGCCCAGCATCCGCGGCAGCGGGCCCCCTCGGTGCTGAAGACAAAGGTTCATGGGTTGACGCCAAGAAGTCGAGCCGCGTCTCCCACTCGCCCGCGAGAGCTTTCGAGCGACGACCAAGGTTCCGATAAATCAGATTGACGTGCCAGGATTGACTGGAGAATGGGGTCATGCCAAGGTGGTGTTGTCAAGTAAGTGTCATTGACAGTGATGGAACGATCGTAACGGGAGCGGCCGACGGACGCTCTGCGGGTGCCACCAGCCCGGACGATCGGGGATGTTCGTCTATTGCGCAACCTTGCCTCCGTGGTGCCTGCCCGCCTCCGATTGGGACCGCCCGCTGTCGCGGATCGTTGCCACTCGCGCCACGGGACCAAGCGCGGCTCCCGAGCGGTCCATGCGGAGTGCTTTTCGGCGAGGAATCTGCTGGACTACACGCCGATCCCCGCGCCCGGGAGCTCCTCGAGTTGATGTCGCGCACGGTCGAGGCCCACCCGGGAGCGGATGCCCGGACCCTTCGTGTGCGGGCGGGCGTCAAGCGAGCCGCCGGCGACAAAGCGCTCGAGCTCCTTGAACGCGCCGGCTACATCGAGTGCAAGCAGGTTGCCGCGCAGGACAGCTACCGCAGTCTCAAGCCCTACCGCGCGAGCGTCGAGGCTCCGCGCACCGCATTCGCCAAGACCTACTCCGTGCGCCAGGGCGGCACATGACGGGGCCCTGCCCGACAGACGTTGGCAAGGCAGCTTCCGGCGATACCGCCAACGGGATTCGAACCCGTGTTACCGCCGTGAGAGGGCGGCGTCCTAGTCCCCTAGACGATGGCGGCCAGTACGAGCAGCAGGCTTCGAGGCTAGCAAAGCGAGCCGCGACGCGACCGCGGCAGGGGGGCTGTCAGCCCCAAGGGCGACCCGTGCGATATCGTCGCTGCACCATCGCGCGGATGTGGCGGAATTGGTAGACGCGCACGGTTCAGGTCCGTGTGGATGTAAGTCCGTGGAGGTTCGAGTCCTCTCATCCGCACCTTGACTTTGCTACTCGAACCAGCGGGCTGGTTTGAGTAGGCTCCGATGCCCGCATCCGTGAACGCCGCCTCTCAGCCCATCCAGGCCACCGACTCCCTCGGCGTGATCGCGGAGGCGATGGCGCGCACAGAGGAGACGCTGGAGCTGGCCTCGCGCCATCTCGACTCCTCGCTCGTTGACGTGCTGGGCATCCTCGGCTTCGACAAGGAGTACGTCTCGGCACAGGGGTCCTATCTATACGACACCGACGGACGCGCCTATCTCGACTTCCATACCGGCGAGGGGTTTGCCGGTCTGGGCCACAACCATCCCGACGTGCGCGAGGTCCTGCGGGCCGCCATCGACGCCGATCTCATCGATGGCGTGCAGATCCACTACTCGCCATTGGCGGGCATGCTCGCGCAGGAGCTCTCGCAGCGCTTGCCGCAAGGACTCGATGCCGTGTTCTTCGCCAGCACCGGCGCCGAGGCCGTGGACTCCGCGATGAAGTTCGCGCGCGCGGCGACGGGCCGGCCGCGGTTGATCTCCTGCGAGAGCGGCTTCCACGGCGTCACGCTCGGGCCACTCTCGCTGGTGGGCGACGAGTTCTTCAAGGAGGGCTTCGGCCCGCTGCTGCCCGGCTGCGAGCGTGTTCCGTTCGGCGACCTCGCCGCCCTGGAGGCGCAGCTGCGGACCAGAGATGTCGCCGCCTTCATCGTCGAGCCGGTTCAGGGCCGTATGGTGACCCTTCCCCCAGAGGGCTATTTGGAGGCTGCCCAGGGGCTCTGCCGGCGGTACGGGACGATGTTCGTGCTCGACGAGGTGCAGACAGGGCTCGGGCGGACGGGGAGCTGGTTTGCGCTCGAGCATTGGGGCCTCGAGCCCGACTTCGTGCTCGTCGGCAAGGCGCTCAGCGGCGGCTACATGCCGGTCGCGGCGATGGTCACGACTCGCGCGATCTATCAGCGGGCGGTGGGAACGCTGGAGCGCTCCTACGTGCACCAGTTGACTTTCGGGCGCAACCGCCTCTCGATGGCCGCAGGCTTGGCAACGCTACGCATCATCGAGCGCGATTGCATCGTCGAGCACGCCGCGCACGTCGGTGCCGTGCTGCGCGACGGCCTGGTCGAGCTGCAACAGCGCTACGAGATGATCAAGGAGATTCGCGCCAGCGGGCTGATGATCGGGATCGAGCTGGGCGCCCCGAGCAGCGGCATGGCACGCCTGAGCTGGCGTCTGATCCACATGGCCAGCGAGGGCCTCTTTCCGCAGCTGATCGTGATCCCGTTGCATCGCGACCACGGCGTGATCACGATGGCCGCGGGTAAGAACGACGTGATCAAGCTGCTGCCCCCGCTGACGCTCTCCGAGAGCGAGGCGCGCAGCTTCCTCGACGCACTCGACGCGGTGCTCGCCGAGTGCCATGGCAGCTCGAGCAAGAACCTGGCGGTCGTGCGCGAGATCGCCACCACCACGCTCCGTCGCCGAGCACGCACGATGCTTCCGTGAGCGAGCGGACACCGTCACGCCGTACGCCCACACCCGCCGGCCCCTCCTCCGAGCCCGTTCACTCCGAGCCTCTCTGCCTGGTTACGGGCGCGAGCGGGTTCATCGGCGGGCGCCTGGCCGAGCGGCTGGTCGAGGAGGGCTATCCGGTGCGCTGCCTGGTACGCGCGAGCAGCGACAGCTCTCGCCTGGAGCAGCTCGGGGTCCAGCTCGTGACCGGTGACCTCGCCGACGGCGACTCGCTCGCCCGTGCCGTGGAGGGCGCTCACAACGTGCTTCACTGCGCGGCGCTGGTGACAGACTGGGCCACCACGGCGGAGATCAAGCGCACCAACGTCGAGGGCACGCGCAAGCTGCTCGATGCCTCAGCCGGCGCCTCGGTGGGGCGCTTCATCCATTTCAGCACCACCGACGTCTATGGCTATCCCGACGGCGCTGAGATCGACGAGTCGTACACCGCAACGCGGTTTCGCAATTGGTACGCGCAAACCAAGCTGCAGGCCGAGGCCGAGGTGCGCGGTGTGGAAAGCGCGGGCTCGCTGGACACCGTCATCCTCCGTCCGGCCACCGTCTACGGACCTGGCTCGAGGGATGTCATCGGCGAGATCGCGCGCGCGATTGAAGGCGGCCACATGCTCCTGATCGACGGCGGTCGCGCTATCGCGGGCCTCTGCTATGTCGAGAACCTGGTCAACGCCGCTGTGCTGGCGCTCCGTCACGAAGCCGCGCCCGGGCACGCCTTCAACGTCAGCGACGGTCTTCCCATCACGTGGCGGCGGCTCTGCGACGACCTATCAGGGGGCCTCGGCGCCGCGAGGGTACGGTGGAGCCTGCCCTATTTGATTGCCAACGGCATCGGCTTCTCGCTGGAGCACGGCTACCGGCTGTTGCGCCGAGCCACAGGTGTGACCGCCCCACCGCTGCTTTCGCGGCAAGCGGTGCAGGTGCTGGGCGAGAACCAGGATTTCAGCAACCGCAGGCTACGCGAGACGCTTGGCTGGGAGCCGCGCGTCGACTATGCCACCGGCCTCGCGGCCACTCTCGCTTGGCTGAGGGCTGAGCATCTCGCACCCACCTGACCCCTTGCCGGTCCGCAACCGGCTACGCCGGCATGTCGGCGCCGGACTCCAAGCGCACACCGCTGTGAGCCAGCAGTGGTACGCCCCCGTCGATCACATGGATGACCCGCGTCGCCCCGTGATGGGTGAGCAGGCTGGCGGCGGTCGCGGCGCGCACCCCCGCGGCGCAGATCACGGCGATCGGCAGGGCGGGATCCAATCCCTGGGGAATCCCCGCGATGTCGTGCCAGGGCGTGAACACCGACCCCGGTACGTGGCCAGCGTTCCACTCGCGCAGCTCACGGACGTCTAGCAGCTGGAGATCGGGTTCCTGCTCGAGTCGACCGAGGAGGTCGGCGGCGGCCACCCGCTCGGTCTGGGTCACTGCGTGTCGTTCCTGGCGCCAGTTGGTCATGCCTCCTGCCAACAGGCCCGCCACGTTGCGGACCCCCACCGACAGCGCCAGCTTGGCGGCGCGTCGCCCGTCGGCGTCGTCGCGACCGATGAACACGATCTCCCGATCGTGGTCGGCCAGCCATGCGAGCTTGGATCC
This sequence comes from uncultured Solirubrobacterales bacterium, assembly GCA_963844585.1. Lineage (GTDB taxonomy): Bacteria > Actinomycetota > Thermoleophilia > Solirubrobacterales > Solirubrobacteraceae > Palsa-744. Next base: position 270,290 of record CAWJOV010000006.1, read on the forward strand.
GAATCCGGAGCTGAACGATGGAATGCAGATCGAGCCGTGGATGTGAACGTCGTCGAACTGCAGGTCGGTGCGGACGTCCACCAGCAGCGCCCCCTGCTCGCGCTTGAGCTGCACCTGGTGGGGGTAGAGCGCGGGGGCCTCGACGCCGCTGGTGAGCAATGGGCCGCGGTTGAGCGCCACGATCTTCTCGAAGTTGGGCGGCTGAGGGCCCAGCTTGGCGAGCGCCTGGGCGACGAACTCCTCCTCGTCTTCGATCGCGAGCGTCGGGTTGTGCTGGCGCTCGTAGCCGACGGTCGAGCAGATCTTCATGTCCATGCCCGGCCCGCCGCACATCGAGCCCCCGAGATGCGCCGGCCACAGCTCGCAATCGTCGGGGAGCGTGAGCAGCCGCCGGTGCACGGAGCGAAAGATCTGACGCGCTCCCTCGGCCTGCTCGACGGCCAGGTCGGTGCGGGCAACGTCGCCCACGAACAGGCTGTCGCCGCTCAGCACCGCCCAGGGATCGCCGCCGCGGGTGGTGTCGATCAACAGGAAGGCGGTGTGCTCGGGGCGATGCCCTGGAGTGTGCAGGGCGCGCACCGTGAGCGACCCCAATTGCAGCTCCCACCCATCCTCGAACGGCTCGTGCTCGTAAGCGGGGTCGGACAGACGGTGGACGTGGATGCGAGCCCCCGTGGCCGCCACCAGGCGCCCGTGCCCGGAGACGTGGTCGGCGTGGTTGTGGGTCTCGAGCACGTGCTCGATCGTGACCCCCCGGTAGCGGGCCAGCTCGAGGTACTCGTCGATCTCAAAGCGCGGGTCGACGACCGCGGCGACCCCGGCCCGCTCGTCCCCGATCAGGTAGGAGGCACAGCCGAGGTCGTCGTGGGTGATCTGCCTGAAGAGCATCGCCCACAGCCGGTGCTGCTCAGTGGGGCTGGGGCACGATGCGGATGTAGGGCTTGGGCGTCTTCCAGCCGTCGGGGTAGGTCGCTTTGGCCTCCTCGTCGGAGACCGACCCCGCGATGATCACGTCCTCGCCCGGTTTCCAGTTGACCGGCGTCGCCACCTTGTGGCCCGCGGTCAACTGGAGCGAGTCGATCACCCGCAGCACCTCGTCGAAGTTGCGCCCGGTCGTCATCGGGTAGATGAGGATCAGCTTGACCTTCTTGTCGGGTCCGATCACGAACACGTTGCGCACCGTCTGGTTGTCGGCGGGCGTGCGCTCGAGCGGGTCGCCGGAGGTGCTGGCGGGCAGCATGCCGTAGAGCTTGGAGACGTTGAAGTCCGCGTCGCTGATGATCGGGTAGTTGGGGGCCGCGCCCTGGGTCTCCTCGATATCGCGAGCCCACTCCCCGTGCCGGTCGAGCGGGTCGACCGAGAGACCGATGATCTTCACATCGCGGCGGTCGAACTCGGGCTTGGCGTTGGCCATGTAGCCGAGCTCTGTGGTGCACACCGGCGTGAAGTCCTTCGGGTGGGAGAACAGCACCGCCCACGAGTCGCCGATCCAGTCATGGAACTTGATGCGGCCCTCGGTCGTGTCGGCCTCGAAATCGGGGGCTGTGTCGCCTAGCTGCAATGCCATGTTCGCTTCCTTTCAGTCCACGCTGGTTGGTCGATTCGCGCCCGTCTCCGTTGTGCGCCTCAGTCGGGTCCCGCGGCAGCGCCAATGTCCGGCGCAACTTTACGGACGCTCCGCCAGAGTAGCCTGGCCGCACATCGACGGTGGGGCCCCGCCTCAAATCATCACTGATCTTATCGAGATCATGCGTTTTACCGGAGTCGAGCTCGGATCCACGAACGTCGGCCGCCGATACTCAGCCGACCGTCGCCAGCATGCCCCGTGTCACGCGCAGCACTGCGGCGACGACCACCGCGCGGGGGGTGCCGGGGTGCTCCAGCCACCAGAGCGCCAAACCGGTGAGCGCGCTGCGGATGATCTCCCCCAGAGGCTCGAGCTCGGCCTCTGGCAGTTGCGGGGCGAACTCCCGCAGCAGCGCCACGTCGGCGGCGCGCTGCTGTCGTCGCAGCTCACGCTGGAGCGCCTCGATCTCCGGGTCCCCGGCGGCATCCTGAAACAGGTTCTTCGACGTGTGGGGGTGTTGTTCGACATGAGCAAACCACGCATCGATCATCGCCGGCAGCCGCTGGTCGGGCTCGCCCGGCTCGTTGAGGAAGGCATCCAGCGGCGCAGCGGCAAGCTCGTCCCGGCGGCGCGCAAGCAGCTTCATCTGCAGATCCTGCTTGGACTCGAAGTGGCGGTAGAGCATCGGCTTGCTCACGCCCGCAGCAGCGACGATGTCGGCGACGGTGGTGGCGCTGTAGCCGCGCTCGGCAAAGAGACGGGCCGCGGCATCCTCGATCAACGCACGTCGCTCGAGGGCGGGCAACCGGTGCGATGCGGAGGGACGATCGGGCGCACCAGACGGACGGTGGAGCGAGGCCGAAGGAGCCTCGTCAGAAGCGACAGGAGAGCGGAGCGAGCCACTGTGGCCTGAAGTTACCATTGGGTGTACTACATGGTAACTTGTAGATGTAGCCCCTACGTCCCAGGTCCCCCCTTTCCCCCTGCTCAGTCACCCCCTCTCGTGATCGCCTCCTTTCACATCGCCGACGTTGGCGCACGCTCCCTGGGCCTCCTGCGCACCCGGCCCGCCGCAGCCAAGGTGGCGGGCCTGCACTACGCCGAGATCGCGATTGCGGCACCGCTGAGCGGTCACCTGCTGCCGGCGCCTCGCCCCGGCCGCCTCGTGCTGGTCGCCGCCTGGGAGCACGATGAGGCGCTCGAGCAGTTCCTCGCCAGCGATCCGCTCGCGGCGCGATTCGTGGGAGGCTGGCACGTCCGTCTGCAACCCACTCGCGCTGTGGGTGGATGGGCAAAGCTGCGAGGCCTTCCCAAGGAAGAGCAGCCGATGGACGACGAGGAGCCCGCGGCGGTGCTCACACTCGGGCGGCTGCGACTCACGCAGACGCTCCGCTTCCTGCGAGCCAGCGCTGCGGCCGAGGAGCTCGTGGTTGGCGATCCGGCACTCCTCGCCTCCACCGGGTTCGCGCGGCCGCCGAGCCTGGTCGCGACCTTCTCGCTGTGGCGCACCACCGCCGCGATGCGTGCCTACGCGCGCGGCCACGCCGACCCACGGCACGCCGAAGCCGTCCGGGCGCACAGCGCGCAGCCCTTCCATCACGAATCCGCTTTCATCCGCTTTCGCCCATACGCCGCCCAGGGCAGCTGGGATGGCCGCGATCCCCTGGCGAGCGCCCTCCTCACTGAAACCACCGACATGGGTTCACAGAGCAGCTGAGAGCCTCACCGAGCTAGTTGGGTTCCCAAAGCGTCTGCGCCACCTCAACTGGGCTTCGGCGCGAACTGCGCCTACGACGAGACGCTACCTCGACATGAGCGGCGATGAGTTCCTCGCGGCGTGGGACGCCGGCACATCCCCACATGCACCTGGGGCAGGGTCTCGATATGAGCGCCTACACGGTCGAGCGCGCCCGACTGCTGCTCGCGTTCGGTGAGAAACTGCGTGCCGAGAACGCGAGCACCAAACATCTCGCAGGAAACGCTCGCGGAGATTGCCGGCGTCCACCGGCGCTCCCCGCCGGCGGCCTAGGAATGACGAATCGACAGGGAATCCAAAGATGGTGCTCGATGCGCGTTCTCTGACACGACGGAGTCAGAAACACAGACAGACCGTGATGCGTGTTCGCCATAGCCAGAAGGGCCGAATTGCTTGACACTCGTCAGACGTTCGTCTAAGAAGGGTGTCTAGTCGCACGACCATCATGAGGATGGACTATCAATAGGAGGCAGCGATGCGTGACATTAAGTTGTTGAATCTATGCCTTATCGTCGTTCTCGCAATATGTGCAATTGCTGCGACGCAGGCATCAGCGGCAGAATACACCTATAAGGTTGAAGGGAAAACACTGGAAAAAGGTGAAGCAAAGGAAATTACAGCAAAAGCAAAGACGGAATTTACCTTCAAAAGCAAAGGAGCTTTGGAAATCGAAGCGATCATAAAATGCGGGGGGCTCAAATTGGAACCCGCAGAAAAATCGAAGATCATCGGTGGCACCCCAGGGGAATCGGGCATAAAGATCGAATACGAAAGATGTACAGCGACTGTCGGTGGAACCAGATGTGAAAAAGTGACGTTCACCTATGTTCCACTGGAGGACCAGATTGTGACTGCGGCATCGAACCTGATTGGGAGGATAGTAGACCTGCTTAAGTCCAAGACGGGCAAAGTCATTATGACCAGCAAACTAACCAAATGCGGGATCTTTGGAAATCAGGAAGTCACTATAGAAGGGACGACTGCCGCGCTAGTCATTCCTGAAAAATCGGAACAGGTCGCTAATACCCTTGCCTGGAGTGCAGCCGAAGAAATCACTGAAATTGAAAAATCGAACGGGACACGGGAAAAAGTCGGCTTGAAAGCAAACAGCAAACTAGCTACCATCAATGGAGAAATGGAAGTGGAATTGGTTTCCAAAGAAAAATGGGGTGTCTTCTAACGAGGGTCAGCTGATTTCAGGTAGTAGACCATGTGGCGTTTGCTCCGTCGGCAGGCCCGGGCCTGCCGACGGCCTTGACCTGGCCCGCGGCCAGCGCGGCGAACTCGTCGATCATCCCCACCGTGGGGATCGGGGTGCGCTGCATTCGTGCGACGAGCGTGACGAGGTTGACGATGATCGCCCCGGCGAGCATCGCGCTCAACAGCAGGCGGCCGTCAGGGTGTCGCCTTTGAGGGCGGGGACGGGCGCGAGCGCGCACACGACAAGGATCACGGCTGCGAGGAGGCCGAGATGACGCCTCTGGCAAAGAAAAACCCCGCGATTTGCGGGGCTTTTACTAAGCGGATGATGGGACTCGAACCAACGACCTTCTGCATGGCAAATCCTTAAAGCACCTCAACTTTCCGCTAGGTGCGGAAAAAATGGGTTGATTGCAGGGTGTTTATATCAGGGTTCGTGAGGTTGGTTTGGTACCCGCGGTGGTACCCGCGACCAAAGTTGTCGATATCGGGTGCGTGGAGTCCACGGCGCGAGGTAGTCTCCGGGGACCCGGAGACGGTCAGCGAGAGTTCCGCAGATGCCAACACAACCAACCGCGACACTGCTCGTGGTCGAGCGCAAAGAGGGGCCGGTCTACTACGCGAAGTGGCGCGAGGAGGGCTGGCAGGTCAAGCGACGGCTCGGGCCGGCGTGGATCGAACGCGGCGACGCCGCCCGTGCCGGTGAGCGCCGGTGCACGCGCCACGCGGGGTGGGTCAAGCGTCGCGGACGACCGGCCGAGGGGCATCTGAGCGAAGACGCCGCGCTGGCGCTGATCCCCACCGTGATCGCTGAGCGTACCGCCGAGCAGGCGCGGGAGCGCGAGCGGCGGGCCCGTGCGCAAGAGCGCGAGGTGAGCTTCGACGAGGTCGCCGCGGCGTGGCTGGCGCACCATGTGAGCGTCGTGGGAATCAAGCGCTCGACGCTCAACCATTACCGGACGATGCTGCTGCGCCCCGAGGAGACGCCGAAGAAGCGCGGCCGGGCGCCACGGGCGCGGATCATGTCGCGCTTCGGCGGCCGTCCGGCCGCGGCGATCACGACGCGCGATGTCGCGCGGTGGCTGTACGAGCTCGACGGCGACCCGCTGCTGTCCGCGCGCTCGGTCAACCAGCACCGGCAGGTGCTCTACAGCATCTACCGCTACGCCTGCCGCGATGACACGTTCGGACTCACCGAGAACCCGGCCGCGAAGACCGAGAAGCGCCGCGAGGCGGACCCGGCGGAGATCGTGACCTACACGCCCGCAGAGGTCGAAGCCATCGCCCCGCGGCGCACGCCGGAGCGCACCGGGAGAACCGCCTGCGGCTGACGCCGGGGGAGATCGAGACCCGCGGGCAGGAGAACGAGCAGGACGCCTGTCTGATCCTCGTGGCGGCGTTCTGCGGCCTGCGGATGGGGGAGTGCCTGGCGCGTTGCGTTGGCGGCACGTCATGTGGGACGCGCAGCGACTGCACGTCCAGCGCAACTACGTGCTTGGCGAGGAGGACAGCCCCAAGGGCCGGCGCGGGCGCAGCGTGCCGTTGGCAGACCAGCCGGCGCAAGCCCTCGCGCGGCTCTCGCAGCGGTCGATGTTCACCCGCCCCGGAGATCTCGTCTTCTGCTCGCGCACGGGCGAGCACCTGGACGCCTCGGCGCTGCGCCGCCGCCACAAGGCCGCGCGCGATGCGGCGATCAAGGAGAACCCTGACATGCAGACATGCGCTTCCACGCCCTGCGGCACACGTTCGGCACCCTCGCGGCCCAGGGCTTCGACCTGGTCAACGTGCAGGCGATGATGGGCCACGCGGACTCGCGGACCACCGCGCGCTACCTGCACGCGCGGCCGGCCGCGGAGGACGCGGCCAAGCTGACGCGGATCTTCGCCAAGGACATGCCAAGCGCGATCGTCGACGAGCCGGTGGACGTGACGTGAGCGCCGACTACACCCAACTGCTCGACCGCGCGCGCCGCGTCTTCCTGCATGTGGAGTTCACGACCGAGCGCCGCACCGTCATCGACTACGTGATCGTGCTCCTCATCGAAGTCGATGGCTGGCTGGAGACGGTGCGGGTATACGACGGCGCTCACGGCGAGAACGAGCTGCACCGATATGGCAGACAGGCCGGCAAGGAGCCGGCCGAGATCTTCCATCGCGGTACCCTTGGAGAAGGCATGAGAGCCGCGATCGATGAGACTAAGCGTGGCCACGAGGCGATGATCGAAGCGTGGAGCAAACAATGAGCGCAGACTTCAAACAAACGCCCGCCGGGCGGGTCATGGACGAAGCGATCGAGCTGGCTATCGAAGAACGCTCGCCCTACCCCGAGAAGGCGGCATTCGTGGACGACGACGAGCCCTACGCTGGCGCTGAGATTCGGCGGGCTGCCGATGAAGGGCGGGCTGTTGTGCTCGTATCCGCGGACGGCAGCACGCACACGCTGCTGCCCGAGCTGGCGCCGCACTAGCAGGGCAAACACGCCGCAGTGGACGCCATCGCAGAACACGCGGTCGTGAAGCTCCGCAAGACGGTCCGCGGCTGGCCCGCCGGCACCGTCGGAACGATCGTAGGCGACTACGCGACACCTTCCTCGTTGAGATCTCGGACGACGCGGACGCGGCCCAGGACTTCCTTCAGGTGCCCGTCGCCGAACTCGACCTCAAGCGCTGACAGCTCGTCGCCCTAACCCCGGCGCGCCAAGTCATCGAGCGCCACCTGGACGGCCGAGCGCACGAAGCGGCGGTGCTTGCCGAGCTTGATCGATGGGAGCACGCCTCGGCGGGCGTAGTCCTTGACGGTCGAGGTCGGGAGCAGAAGCGGCGCCGCGACCTGATCGGCGGTCATGAGTTCGTCGAGGGTCGCCCCACGCGGCTCGAGTGTGCTCCGAGGGCCGCGGTCGGGCATCGGGACGGGCGTGGGGAAGGGGAGGGATGTCTGGGCAGAGCTTTGCCTCATGTAGTTGTAGACCCCGAGTGGTCTTGACCGGCCAGCGAATTGGCATTGCCCGTCGATCGAGATACCGTCCTCGATCCTGGCCCTCAGCGCCGCTACACGGCTGGCCCATAGGACCCCTCGCGGCGGCAAGGCCCAGCCACCCCACCGGAGCATCGTTGACAGGGCAGCTACCGTTCCAGGGTCGCGCACAGACTAGATGCTCACCCCAGCAATCGCTGTGCGTTCGCTGTGTTCGACCGACGAGGACGACGGCCCTCGCTCGGGAGCGCTTTGAGGGGCGAGGGGGCAGCGGTTTCGGCCCATAAATGCGGGCCATCGCGGTCTCTTGCGGGGTAGGCGTAGGGCAGACTAGTGCCGGGAAGCCATGTGCGGAGCTGTCGGGCGCCCGTCCGTCACGTGTGGGACGATTGACGACCTTTGCTGATCCTAGAACGACACTGATTGCGCAGCCGAGACGATGGGAGGACTCGATCCAGAGCCGACGGCCCCACTGCCGGAGCCACCGCGGTTGCCGTCGCGCCGCGGCAGCGAGCTGCTGGCAGGACTGCCGCTTTTGCCTGAGCAACGGATCAGAGCCTTCTCCTCCGAACAGCTGGAGTAGCTCGTCAAGCACTGGCTAGCCGAGCGAACGGACCAGCGATACGCGAGGGTCAGAGTGGTCGCAGGACCGGGCGACCGAGGACGCGACGTCATCGGATTCGAGCACGACACCGCAGAAGATCCGTGGGACAACTACCAATGCAAGCAGTACGAGAAGAAGCTCGAGCCTGCAGATATCTATAGCGAGATCGGCAAGTTGGTCTATTAGACGGCAAACGGCGCCTTCAGCATTCCGCGTGCGTACACGTTTGTTGCTCCGCTCGGTTGTGGGGCATCAGGGCGAGCGCTTCTCGATAAATCCGAGCAGCTTCGCGCCGGCCTCGCGAAGGCATGGGACAAATACTGTTCAAAGCTTTGTCCATTCGATGAGATCGAGCTGAGCTTGGCGGACTTCGTTTTCCCGGCGCTCGATGTGGCAACGGGTGGCGAGATCGTCGAGGACCTAAAGGAAACGCCTATTTATGCCGTACTTTTCGGCGGCGGATTGACCAAGCCACGCCCGGCAGTCACGTCGCCTCCCGAGTCGATCGCGGCGACGGAGCTGCTTTATGTTGGGGCATTGGTAGACGCGTACGACGATCACTCAGATCAGCCAATCGGAACTCCCGAGGTCGCCCTCGCGCATCAGACTTACGGAGACCATCTAAGAACCAGCCGGCGGGAGTTCTACTGCGCTGAGTCGCTACGGGAGTTCAGCAAGGACGTACTCGTCGCGCCCGACGACTTCGTGAGCCTGCAAGAGCAGATCGCCGATGGCGTTTGGCACACAGTGGCCCAGGACTTCCCATCTGGCTACGACCGCGTCCTCGCTGTCTGCCAACACGCCACGACCGTGCAAATTGACGACCATGCCCTAGCTGGTGACCTACGTCCCTCCGATCGCGCCGGTATGTGTCACCAACTCGCAAATGATGGCCGCGTCACCTGGAGGCACACGTGACGCCCGAACGGACGTTCAACACGCCGCTGGAGGCCGGCCTACGCGCCTTGTTCGTATTGGCGGCCGCTGGGCGCCGCGCCTTTGACTGCCAACGTCTCGTCTACTTCGACTACATCTTGGTGCACAGCGCTGAGGTCAGTGGTGAGGCGAGCCTCCACCCGCGTACTCCATCGCAGAAGACGGAGATCCTGGTACGACGTGACCTCGTTCAGGATGGCCTGGTCTTGATGCGCAGCCGCGAACTCGTCGAGCGCAAGTTCGCCACGACAGGGATCGTATATGCGGCGACCAAGGCTGGGTCCCACGTTACTGAGCAATTCGACTCCGAGTACGCGGCCCTACTCCGGCAGCGCGCAAAGTGGATCATCGACACATTTGGCGACCACAGCGATGACAAGCTCGCCGCGTTGCTCAGGGCGCGTGTGGGGAGTTGGGAAGACGAGCTCGTCGCGCACCACGAGCCGCAGCTGACCGACTAGCCATGTCACGCCTGAAACTCCAACGACTCTGCGTCTCGGGCTCCGGGAAGGAGAGCGCCGAACTCGAGTTTGGTTCTGCGCTCACGTTGATCACCGGCATGTCCGACACGGGTAAGACCCACGTCTTCGAATGCATCGACTACGCACTCGCGTCAGGCGGAACTCCGCGGGAGTCGCCCGAGAGCAAAGGCTACGAGAAAGTCATGCTTGAGCTGCGCAACGATGAAACGACCTACGTGATCGCGCGGTCTCTCATCGATGGCGACACAGCAACCCTCTTCAATGGGCCACTTTTGGACTGGGACCGGCAAACTGGTGACGTCGTCAAGGTCCATGTCTCGCCACAGGATCCTGCCACTCTCTCGGGGTGGCTACTTGGGATGAGCAATTTCGATGTCCCCTCTCTGCCAATGTCGTGTGAGACGCTCATGATCAAGGAATTACTGACCCTTGAGGGCGAGAACGGAGCACGACACGATGTTGGAGATGGAGCACGATGGAGCCGACGACCCTGGAGTGGAGGGAGCCGTAGGCGACCGGAACGGAGGGGCCGTCGGGCGCGCCGCGCCCGGGGGGGTCCCCGATCCTGAGCTGGTCGAGCAGGCTCGGCGGCGGCGGTTCACGGCTGAGTACAAGCTGGCGGTCCTGCGCGAGGCCGACGGGTGCACGCAGCCGGGTCAGCTCGGAGCGCTGTTGCGCCGCGAGGGCTTGTATTCCTCGCATCTGGCGACGTGGCGTAAGCAGCGCGAGGAGGGGTCGATCAAGGCGCTCTCTCGGCCGCGGGGGCGTAAGCCCGGTGATCCGCGTGACGCGCAGATCGCGGCGCTGCAGCGGCGTGCGCAGCGCGCGGAGGCGGAGCTCGCGAAGGCGCGCAAGGTGATCGAGGTGCAGGGAAACGTCTCTGCGCTCTTGGGGGAGTTGCTCGAGCCCAGGGGCGCGACCGAGCCGGGGAGCACAGGGCGATGATCGAGCAGACCGTGCAGGAACTCACCCCGATCGTTGGGACCCGCCCGGCGTGCCGGGCCTTGGGTGCGGCACCGGCGACGATCTACCGTCGGCGGCGTCCATCCGAGCCCAGGTTGACGCGGGCGCGGGCCGTCCCGGCCAGGGCGCTATCAGAGGCCGAGCGCCAGGCTGTCCTCGCCGAGCTTCACTGCGAGCGGTTCGTCGACTGCTCCCCTGCGCAAGTCTGGGCGACGCTGCTGGACGAGGGCCGTTACCTGGCTTCGGAGCGCACGATGTACCGGCTGCTCGCCGCTCAAAATGGCGGGGTGCGGGAGCGACGCGACCAGCGCACGCACCCGGCCTATGCGAAGCCGGAGCTGCTCGCCGAGCACCCGAACGAGGTCTGGTCTTGGGACATCACGAAGTTGAAGGGCCCCGTGAAGTGGACGTACTTTTACCTCTACGTGATCCTCGACGTGTTCAGCCGCTACGTCGTCGGCTGGACCGTCCAGCACCGCGAGGGCGCACAGCTCGCCAAGGCGCTGATCAGCCAAGCCTGCGCGCAGCAGAAAATCCCGCGCGAGCAGCTGACCGTGCACGCCGACCGCGGCAGCTCGATGACCAGCAAGCCGGTCGCGTTCCTCCTGGCCGACCTCGGCGTGATCCGCTCGCACAACAGGCCCTACACCTCGACGGACAACCCCTACTCCGAGGCGCACTTCAAGACGCTGAAGTACCGGCCCGAGTTCCCTCGGCGCTTCGAGAACATCGAGGGAGCCCGCGCGTTCTGCCGCACGTTCTTCGACTGGTACAACCACCAGCACCGCCACTCCGGGATCGGCCTGATGACCCCCGCCGCCATCCACCACGGCCGCGCCCAAGAACTCCACGACCAGCGCCAGCGCGTCCTCACCGCCGCCTACGCCGCGACACCCGAGCGGTTCGTCCGCCGCCCGCCCCAGCCACCAGCGCTGCCGACCGCCGCCTGGATCAACAAGCCCACAACAGAGGAGGCCGCTCACTAAATTCGACGACCAAGTGTCTCATTCGACTTGACAGGCTCCAGTCGCAGCCCCAGTGATCAGCAACCAAAGGGGAAAGACCCAAACCCTGAGCTTTCGGACCGTGGCGCCGCTCGTCCTCGTCAGCGAGAAGGACGTCATCGAGACAACGTCACCCGTGCTCCCCACCCAAGTTGTGCAGCAGACGGCAAGTCGTTCCGTATTCCAGATGCTACTTACCGGCGATGCTCCGAGTCCAGAGGAGGTCCAGGCGATCCAGAACGCACACCGCGCCCAAGAGGCGGCCACCCAGCGCATTGACGTGCTCGAACCGATCATCGAAGAGCTCAGGGAGGAGATCAAAGAGTCCGGCCTCAAGCGCCCAGAGCTCGAGGCCGATCTCGACCGCATTGACAAGGAGCTAGCAGACCTATCTGAGACTGTGAGCGAGAGCGGCAACAAGGTGAGGGCGCTTATGGCAGCGCGAAACAAGGCGCTGTCGATCGCAGACACGGCGCGGCTTAAGGCGAGAGCGGCCCGGGAGCTGGAGGACCGCTTTGGCCTCTTGGCGCAGCACTATCGAGCTGACGTTCGGAGGCTCGAATTCGTGCTAGAAGGCGGCCATTTTTTCCAACAAATCTCCGCCTCGCATTGCCCGACCTGTGGGCGCAAACTCGATCTCGGCACCGAGTGTCATCCGGAGGCGGCCGACTTCGATCAGATCGAGTGTGCTGCGCGAGCTGAGATCAAGAAGCTTCAGCCTCGGATGGACGATCTCGAAAAGGCGATACAGGATGCAGCCATTGAGGCACAACAGGAACTCGACGAGGCAGCGCGCAGCCGGAAAAGGGCGAACCACCTGGATTCCGAAATCGCGGAAGTCGCTAACCCAACTGCAGAGGCTGCTCGCGGGCGAGTACGGACCATTACGCAACGTCGGCGCGAACTCGAGGGGAACCTGCTGGGCTTTCGTGAGCTTGATCGGTACATCAAAGCTCTCCAGGAGGCGTCTGCCGTCGCCAGCAGGGCGGTCGATCGCTACCGGCCGGAACAAGATGTCCCTTCGCTGAAGTCCTTTGCTGATGAGGCTCAAGGACTACTGGCAGCCTGGAAGTTTCCCTTGCGAGCTGATGTCTTCTTCAGCATCGAGACCGACGACCTGGTTATTGATGGCAAGCAGCGTAAAGCCTTTGGGAAGGGAGCGAGGGCCGTCACACACGCTGCGTTTACGATTGGACTCATGAATTACTGTTTGTCCGCGTCCACGCCTCATCCAGGGTTCGTCGCGATTGATTCGCCGCTTACGCCATTCCGTGGCGTCAAAGATGACGTGGACGATCCTGCCCTCACGGAAGATTTGCACAGGAGTTTCCTGTATTCGCTGGCGACTGCAACTAGTGGAGGCCAGACGGTAATCATCGAGAATGTTCCGGCGCCTGATGCGATCCGTGGTCTTGCGACGATTCATGAGTTCTCTGGGCCGAATGGCCTTGGTCGGCGCGGGTTCTACCCTTGATTCGGAGACCACGGCAGCCGGCGCTCGGCCCGGTATTTGCCCGTTCATAGCCGCCATCATTGCCAACGTTGAAGTATATATCGAGGGGTGGTTCAAATCCCTCGCATATATGCAACGTCAGGGTCTATCCATCGTAAATGTCGTCCCGACCGACTACGGAGGGCCCATAGTGTTTGCGGCATCGCCAATGACATCTGCTATCCGCTTCACGCTCGGCACGGCTAGGTTAATGTGCTCGCCTGATCGAGAGCTATCGACGGTGAGGTTACGCAGCTCGCTTCGCGGCATTCCATGCGGGGCCGGTAGATCTCCTAGTCCGACAGTGGCAAGAAGACGCCCGCGCTTGCGCATCGCCAGCCAGAGCCGGTTGAGGATCCAATCGTCTAGCTTCTCCAACGCATCGAGGCCGTCAACCAGCGGATAGGCAGACATCAGGCCCTTGAACCGGCGAAGCGGCGCACCCCGCGTCTGGCCGCCTGAGCTTGGGGGCGGCTTGACTCTAGGTCGATCGGGCGGACCGGCGAACGTGTTCCTCGGCCAGAAGTCGGCCTCGGGTCTCGTGCCGGACGATCAGACGCCGGGCCTCACGTGCGATGTCATCCTGGAAGCGCATCAATCTGTCTCAAAATGCGATGGCCCGATCTGTGACCGGACCATCGCACCGTCCTCCTGAGATTCCGGAAGGGAAAATTTGCTTTCCAGCAGTCGAGTCGCTGACGCGGCTCGCCTAAAGAGACCTTCGAGGATCGAACGCTCCACGAGGCCGCAACTCTCGGGTGGACTACTCCCCTTGGAAGCTAGGTCCGAGCCTACCACGGACGGCTGCGTCAACGTTGGCGGAGTCCATTGGGCCTGAGCCATCCGTGCGCCTGGCAAGGTCAACGCTCGATAAGCACCTTCCTCACAGCATTTCACGCTAGTCAGTACGGAACCAATCCGTCGATCACCACCGGCCATATCGTCCCGAAATCCCATCCCCAGAGCCAATCCCTGCCTCTTCAAGACACCCCAGCCCCTCCCAGCATCCAGCGAGACTTCTATCGGGGAGGCAGGATTTGAATCCGCGAGACCCAGACCCGCCCGGCCGCGTTCGGTGTCGTACCGCCTTCGGCTACCTTACCTCAGACCGCCGCCAGCGCAGGAGCCAAATCGTCCGCATCGGTCTCGATCGTCTCAGGGACCGTGACCACGAGGCGTCCGTCGCGCTCCAAAACTCGCCGGGCCCCCAACACCGTCAGACCCACCACGCGGCTCGTTCCGGGCGCGTAGCGCACGACGTGGCCCTCGGGCGTCTCCTCGCCCTCGCCGGCCTCGGGCTCGCCGACGTGCAGATAGAGCACGTCGTTCTCGGCGTCGTAGTCGGCGTGGTCGAAGTGCAGCGACCCGATCGTGATGTTCACGCGCTCCATGACTTTGGGTCCTTCCGGTTGGCGAACGCCGAGACGATGCGTGCCGGCGTCTGCTCATAGCTTACGACGACCAGCAGCCAGTGGCTCGGGCCTACGCCGCGCGCGTAGTAGCGCGTGCGGCGCTCGAAGTTCGGGTCGCGGGCGACATGATCGGGCGCGGACACGGCGCGCAGCACCTCGGCCCTATACGCGGCGATCTCCGCGTGGTCCCGGACGATCTTCTCGCGCCAGAGGGCGTCGCTCAAAAGGACCCGCACGCCGTTCGGGTCGATGGTCTCGTCGGGCGGCTTGCTCTCCACGGCGGTCAGCATCGCTTCCCAACCGGACGCAACCTGAGCGATCCTCACCGCTCGCGACCCTCCGATGCGTGCACGAACGACACCGATTTGGTACCCGCGGGTGGTACCCACGGCCTTCCGCGCGAGTCTTGCGGCGCTCCAAGAAACAGAAAACCCGGCAATAGCAGGGCTTTCCCAAAAGCGGATGATGGGACTCGAACCCACGACCTTCTGCATGGCAAGCAGACGCTCTAGCCAACTGAGCTACATCCGCGTGGGGCGATCATTCTAGCCGGCCACACGGCATCGCGTCCTCTGGAGTGCCCCGCGCCTCGGACCCTTGGCCCCATGAGTCTCCTTAGAGCCTATCCCGGAAGGATTATGTAGCGCTGCGTTGAACTTTTGATCGGCTGGTCTTGTGCCATTCGATCAGGAGGTCTGTGATGGGCTACATGGTCAGTAAGGATGATGGTTGGCGGATGCCGGACTGGTTGTGGGAGCGGATCGAGCCGTTGCTGCCGCCACCGCCGTTTCACCCGTTGGGTACGCATCGCTCGAGGGTGCCCGATCGGGGCGCGATGGACGCAATCTTGTTGGTGCTCAGGACGGGGATGCAGTGGAACGCTTTGAACGCTACAGGGGTGTGCTCCTCGAGTTCTGCGCACCGGCGTTTTCAGGAATGGGAGCAGGCCGGTGTGTTTGCTGAGATCTGGCGTCAGGGACTGTTGGAGTACGACAAGGTTGTCGGGATCGATTGGGCATGGCTGGCAGCCGACGGCGCGATGACCAAGGCACCGCTGGGCGGAGGAAAGACGGGGCCAAATCCCACTGATAGAGCCAAGGGGGGGCGAAGCGTGAGGTTCTCAGCGAGGGAGCGGGGGTCCCGATTGGGTTGGCGCACGACGGTGCGAACCGCCACGACCAGAAGCTGCTAGAGCCGACCCTGCAAAGCATTCCGATCGAGCGCCCTGAGCCGACCGCGGAGTGCCCGCAGGGGCTGTGCCTCGACAAGGGCTTTGACTCCCCGCCGGTGCGTGATCTCGCGGTCAAGCACGGTTACACGCCTCACATCCGCACGCGTGGCGACGAGATCGCCGAAAAGGTTCGCACGCCCGGCTGGCGAGCACGACGCTGGGTCGTCGAGGCGACCCACTCCTGGATGAACCGCAACCGCGGGATCCTTATCCGCTGGTCCAAGAAGGAGGAGAACCACCTCGCCCTCCTACAACTCGCCAGCGGCCTGATCGCGTTCAAGAAGGCACAGCTCGCAACCCACGCCGCCACCCAACCGGGATAGGCCCTTAGTAGGCGGCCACTACCCCAACGCACCGAGGCAAGCGACCGCTCCCACTGCCTTTACGCGGCCGGGCCCTCGCCGAGCTCCCCCGCACGTATGCGCTCCGCAAGCCGCGCCGACTCATCGCGCACCATCGTGCCGTCCGGCAGCTCGACCACAGGGAGCATCTTCTGGCCGCTGCGCTCGATCAGGTCGGTACGCCTGCCGCGGATCGCGGAGTGCTTGACGATCTCGTACTCGATCCCTGAGTCGTCTAGCGCCTTCTGCACCCGCCAACAGGGATGCGGGCCCTTGATGAACATGATGCCGCAGCGATGCAACTTGACGGCCATCGGCGCCGCCTCAGGCCAGTTTCAACTTGTCCGGCAGGGACATGGCCAGATCATACCGGGAACCGACGGAACCGAATCCTCCCTAAAACGTGCGAACCCTCCCATAAGCGTGCCGTCCCAGGTCGTCGGCGAAACCCACCGGCCGGGTCATCGACAAGACCCGCCAACAGCACATTTTGGACCGCGGTCCAAAGGCAGGAAGGGCGCGATGGGCCAATATCGACCCATGACTCGCTCTCTCTCCCACTCGATGCCCAGCACTCCACGACGGTTCCTGCTGCTCCCCGAGGAATCGCTCGCCGCCCCCGGACGGGGGCCGCGGATACGACGCTACAGACTGACCAGCGTTGCGCGGCGCTCCGGATCGGGCGCGAGCGATCGCTCTCCCCGTCGGCCCACAGCCGACGGGGAGGGGCAGTAGCCGGGCGTCGGGAGCCCCACTCTCAGGGCTTCCTCGGATGGCGTCGCGGCAAGCTGCGCGATCCACTCCGCCGGTAGGCTCCCGGGAACGCTGCGGCGCCCGCCGCGCCTGAGAGTGGGAGCAACCGATGGAAGCGCCGACACGCCCGCTGCATCCTGGCCAAGGCCCAAGCGCCGAGGAAGACCCGCGGGAGCGGCCAATGGACGTGCCCATCCATCTGCTGCACGACGGGGCGCGTCCGCCGCACTATGCGACGCCCGGCTCACACGGCTTCGACCTCTGCACCGCCGAAGCGGCAGAGATAGCGCCCGGGGAGATCGCGCTGGTGGGCACGGGGCTGGTGTTCGCCACACCGCCCGGTTGGTGTCTGCTGGTGTGCCTGCGCTCCTCCACCCCACGGAAGTTCGGGGTGATCCAGCCGCACGCGGTGGGGATCATCGACGAGGACTATCGCGGCCCCACGGACGAGGTGCGATTGCAGCTGCTGAACTTCACCGCCTCCCCGACGACGATTCCAGCGGGCAGCAGGATCGCCCAGGGGGTGTTCGTGCGCGCGGGCCGTGCGCGGTGGAGCGTGCACGATCCCGCCGAACACAGCCGCGGCGGCTTTGGCAGCACCGGCGGGTAGGGCCCGACCAAGCGCCCCGGGGGCAGCCCGGCAAGTTGAGGTTTAGGGGCCGATCGGCGGGTAGAACACTTGCGGGTGCTCAGCACAAAGCTCAAGCTTGCATTTCAACCATCCGATGCCTGCCAGGATTCATTTGGCCCATACCAATCGCGATGAATGGAACCAACCCCAAGCTCCAGGAAGCAAAAACCAGCGGCCCTTTGGAAGAATGACCAAGATGACAGAGAGCTACAGATTCCTCCCCGCCGACATCCCCGTACCAATCGACGACGGGGCCGCCGACCACCTGCGGGGAATGGAGCTGCCGAGCGTGACGCTCAGCTCCACCCTCGGCGAGCAGCTCGACCTCGCCGCCGCCACCGAGCGCCTCGCCGTGGTTTATGTATACCCGCGCACGGGGGTGCCGGGCGAGCCGCTGCCCGAGGGATGGGACGAGATCCCGGGCGCCCGCGGCTGCACGCCGCAGAGCTGCGCCTTTCGCGACCACGTGCTGGAGCTGGCGGCCTACGGCGCCTCGGTGCTCGGCCTGAGCGCCCAGTCGCACGCCGAGCAGCGAGAGTTTGCCGGCCGCGAGCACATCCCCTACCCGCTGCTGAGCGATCCCGAGCTGCAGCTGGCGAACGTGCTGGGGCTGCCGACGTTCGAGGCTGCCGGTAGGAGCTTCTACCGGCGTCTGACCCTGATCGCCCACCAGCGGCGTATCGCAAAGGTGTTCTACCCGGTGTTCCCGCCGCACCGTAACCCCGCCGACGTGTTGGATTGGTTGGCGGATCAGCCGATATAAGAACGCGCGGCGCGGCCCGACCGGCCAAGCTCTTCCGGCTCCGGCTCCGGCTCCCGATCCGGCCGGCCATCCGCCGATACCTCCGTCCCCGGTGCCGCTGTCCCATACACGGCGGTGAGCCCCCGCAGCGTCACCATTCGCGTGGCGAGCGGGATGGCGAACAGCACAACGGCGGCCATCGAAAGGAAGGCCGCAAGCGGGTGATGGACGAGCGCCTGCACGAGCAACGCCACCACCAACCCGCCGAGGTTGCCCGCCAGCCACACGATCGCCCCCGCGGTGCCCGCCGCGGGGCCGGCGAGTCGCTCGGCGACGGTCATCAACACCGGCAGCGCGGGGAGCAGCACCACGCCCATCGCCACCATGACTATGGCCCGTCCGGCGATCCCCGGCAACACCCCGAGCGCGATGCTGCCGAGGCAGCCGGCGAGGATCACCGCCCCCATGAACCGGCGCTCCGCGCCGCGGGCCGCGATCGGCGCGGGTAGCACCGCGCAGCCCACCACACCCGCGACGATCATCCCCACCAGTAGCGCGCCGGCGGCGGTTTCAGAGATTCCGGAGGGGTGCAGCAGCGTCTGCAGCCAGGTGGACAGCGCGACGAACACGCCAAAGCCGATGAACGCGAGACCCGAGATCACACGGATCTCCGGATGCCTCCACAGCGCGCGCGCGACGCCCCGTTCGATCGCCGTCTGCTCCCCCTCGCCGCTGCCACGCCGGCGCAACGCCAGCGCGAGCGCGATGGCCGCGAGCACGGCGAGCGCGGCTTGGATCTCAAGCAGCAGCTCGAGACGCGAGGCACCCAGCAGCGGTCCTAGCAGCAGCGCAGCCAGCATCCCGACGAAGCCGGCGGCGGAGGCGAGCGAGATCCCCAGCGCACGCGAGTGCGTTGGCAGGTATTCGCCGGGGAGCTTCGCCACCGCGCTCATCACCACCGGCTGGGCGAGCGCCACCAGCGACTGCCCAGCCAGCGCCCAGGCGAACGTCAACCCGCCAAGGCGCACCAGCCCCCCCGCGGCGACCAGCGCTCCCCCAAGCGCGAGCGACGGGCGAAACCAGCGGTCGAGCAGCGCACCCGCGGGGATCGCCAGCACCACGTACAGCAGCGGGAAGATCTCCGCCAGCCATCCGATCGCGCCAACCGATACCCCGTAGCGGTGAGCCGATTCTGTCGTGATCGCCGCATATGTGAGCCACAGCATCTGGGTGGCGGCCGCCACCGCGCCATACGCGGCCACCACGCGCCAGCCCGCGGCGGTCGACTCCCGCGCGCCCCGCTGCCCCGCCACGTTCTCTCCGGCTTGCATCGCGGGCCCTTCCTAGCACAAACAGCGCTCACCTTGTGCCCCTCGAGGCACCCGTCGCCCGATCACTTCACATAATGAAGGGTTTGGGTCCCAAAACAAGCATCCACATCCCACCGGGCGTAGCCCCTTCCCGCGCCAGCCACCGGCAGCCCCGCCTCCCCAACGCGCCCGACCGGCTCGACTCTTTCGATATTCAGGTCCGTCCCGGATGGGCCGATATGTACAACGTGGCCCGGGGAGAGCGACAGCGAGCATGGCTGCCTGCCGCCGTGACCTTGTGCGTGGCGGCGCTCACCGCTGCCGGCGCGTTTCTCGCCGAGCGCCATGCGCAGCACGAAGCCCGGGCACGGCGGGCGACGCTCGTAACGAATATCCGCACGCAGGCGCTGTACACGGTGGACGCGGCGGTCCAGCGAACCGCCGAGCTCGCCGCGAGCGTCGGCGCCGACTGGGATGCCCACAACGCGATCTTCACGGCCGCGGCCCGCGGATTGGAGCGCGAACCGGGGATCGACGGAGTGGGTCTGATGGAAGCGGTGGCGGCGCCAGAACGCAGCCGTTTCGAACGCGCTCACGGCCCGATCGAGCTCGCCTCCGCACGAACCGGCGTCCGGCGCAGGGCTCCGCGGATGAGCGAGTACTACGTGGTGCTCGACAGCGACCACCGCACCGGCGGCCCCTCGGGCCTCGGGTTGGACGTGGCCGCGGAGCCCAAACGCCTCGCGACGCTGGAGGCGGCGGCCCGCTCCGGCCGGCCGCGCGCCACCCCCACCCTGCGCCTAATGAACAACGCCGGCGCCGGCACCGTGCTGTACGTGCCGATCTACGACCCCTTGCCAACCCCGCCGCCGTCCTCGTCGAGCCCACCTTTTGCGCCGCAGCGACTCGCCGGGGAGTCGGCGGCAGTGCGATCCGCGCCCCGGGGAGCCGCGGTCGCCGACCCGCCGGCATCCAGCCGGCCCGCGCTTGCCCCACCTGGCGGCCCACCGCGCGGCACCCTCCCACCCGGTGGCTCACCACGCGGCACCCTCCCATCGGGCACCCAGCCACCCGGCACCCCACCGCCCGGAACTTCACCATCCGGCGCCTCACCGCCGGCGGAAGGGGCACGCGGCCCACTGCGAGGCTTCGCGTCGATCGGCTATGCCTACGCGCTGCTGCGGCCCGCGCTGGTGCGTGCGATCCCACCGGGCACCGCGTTCGCCCTACGGGAAGGAAGCGCGACGCTGCTGGCCGCCGGCACACTCGTAAACCCGGCCATGTCCCGCATCGCGGTGGCGGGACGCACCTGGACGCTGGCGGTCGCCGAGCCCTCCCCCGACCGCTCGTTGCCGCTGGCGATCGTGCTGGTGGGCGCGATGCTGACGCTGATGGTGGCAACCCTCGGCGTGCAGGCGCGCCGCCGGGAGCGCTACGCCGAGGCGCTCGTCGCCCGCCGTCTGGCGGAGCGCGATCAGGCCGAGCGGGCGCTGGAGCAGGCACGCAACGAGGAAGCGATCGCGCGCAGCCGGTATGAGGCCGAACTGAAACACATGGCCGACCACGACCCACTCACCGGCCTGCTCAACCGCCGCGCCTACGAGCGCAGCTTGGAGGAGCACCTGGCGCGCGGCGAGCGCTACGGCCACGCCGGCGCGGTGATGGTGCTGGACCTCGACTCCTTCAAGGAGGTCAACGACACGCTCGGCCACAGCGCCGGCGACGAGCTGATCATGCGCGTGGCGGGCGCGCTGGCGAGCCGGCTGCGCGAGAGCGACACGCTGGCGCGTCTGGGCGGCGACGAGTTCGCGATCCTCACCCCGGTCGGGGAGTGCGAGGAGGCAGAGAGCCTCGCCGACTCGCTGCTGGAGGTGGTGCGCCAGGAGCGCGCCCCGCGCGGGCCGGGCGGCCGCGAGCGTCCGATCACCGCCTCGATTGGGGTGGCACCGCTGCAGAGCGCCGAGCAGCTGAGCGCCGAGGAGGCGCTGATCAACGCCGACCTGGCGATGTACGACGCCAAGGAGGCGGGCCGCGACTGCAGCGTCACATACGGCGGCGCCGGCCGCGGCCAGGCGCACATCGAGGCGCGATTGGAATGGGCCGAGCGGATCCGCGCGGCGCTCGACGAGGACCGTCTGGTGCTGCACGCCCAGCCGGTGGTGGAAACCGCCACCGGGCTCACCACGCAGCACGAGTTGCTGGTGAGGATGGTGGACGTCCACGGCGACCTGATCCCGCCGGGCAGCTTCCTGCCGGTCGCCGAGCGCTTCGGGCTGATCCGCGAGATCGACCGCTGGGTGGTGACGCGCGCGATCCGAATGCTCGGCGAACACCGCGCGCAGGGCCGCCGGCCGATCGTCGAGATCAACCTCTCCGCTCACTCGCTCGGCGACGCGCAGCTGGCGCTGTACATCGGCCGTGAGCTGCGCGCCGCGGGGGTGGAGGCGACACAGCTGATCTTCGAGGTGACCGAGACCACGGCGATCGGCAACATCGCCGCCGCGCGCACCTTCGCCGAGCGCCTCGGCGAGCTGGGGTGCCGCTTCGCGCTGGACGACTTCGGCGCGGGCTTCGGCTCCTTCTACTACCTCAAGCACCTCCCCTTCGACTTCATCAAGATCGACGGTGAGTTCGTGCGCAGCTGCGCCTCCGACCCCACCGACCGCCTGGTCATCCGCGCCGTGGTGCAGCTGGCGCGGGGCATGGGCAAGCGCACGATCGCCGAGTTCGTGGGCACCGAGGAGACGTACACGATCCTCCGCGAACTGGGCGTGGACTACGTCCAGGGCTTCCACCTCGGCCCGCCCGCGCCGCTTGAGAGCTGGCTGGGCGTGCCCGCCCGACGTCCTTAACGGGATCGGCCCGCCGGGGGCAGCGGGCCGATCAGGGAGGGAATGAGGGAGGGATGCTCCTCGTCCGTATGTTGCCCGTATGTCTCAAACCCAAACACAGATTTGTCCAGTTTGGAGCTGTTGGAATATGACTTACCTCGCAACAGCCGCGACGCCGCCCCAGCTGCGACACCACCCGCAGAGCCTCCTCGAGGCCCCTCGCGGAGGGCGGCAGCGAGGGCACGCGGGACCCGTCGGGCGCCATGCGCAGCGAGGGCACGCGGACCCGCCGGGCGCCATACGCTACGTCGAGGGCAGCAGCGAGGGCGCGCGGCGCCCCCCGATGGGCAGACCCTCGGGGGCAGCGGGGACGCGCGCCTGCTTGACGTTGTAGAGGCTGCGATCGGCGCGGGCGAGGCAGGCGTCGAGGTCCTCGCCCGACTCCCAGCCGCTGATTCCCACCGACCAATCGACCGGGAGATCCTCCCAGCGCAGGCGTTCGAGCACCCCACCGGCCTCCGACTGCGAGGTGGCGGGCAGCAGCAGCACGAACTCATCGCCCCCATGACGGGCGAGGATGTCGCCGGCGCGCAGGCGGGCCTGCCACTCCCGCCCCAGATCGGCGAGCACTCGATCCCCGGCGGCGTGACCCAAGCGGTCGTTGATCTGCTTGAAGCCGTTGAGGTCGAGCACCGCAATCGTGAGCGGCGTGTGCGTGCGGTCGGCGATCGCCCGCTCGCGGGCCGCGAGCGCAAGGAATCCGCTGCGGTTGAGCAGCCCGGTGAGCGGGTCGGTGTCGGCGCGCTGGCGCAGGCTTTCGCTGAGGTTGCCGAGCACCAGGCCGGTGGACCACGCGGTGCCGGTGACGACCACCCACACGATCCCCATGTGAGGCAGCCCGCTCGCGATCAAGCCCACCGCGAAGCCGACCGAGATCAGCAGCGCCTGCGCGACGAGCGCACGGCGGGAGAAGAAGTGCGCCACGTACATCGCCGTCCACGGGTAGGCGAACGCCGCCAGCATCACCCCGCCGGTGGTGCGGGCGTTGGCGACCATCACGCTCAGCGTCACCGCGCTCAGCGCCATCAGCAGCTGCATGAAGAGCATCGAGGGATTGCGCGCGAAAACCCACAGCCCGGCGCCGACCAGCAGCGCGAGCGTCCCGACGGCAAGCTCCAGATGCACGGGCTGGTGGACGTTCAGCGGGAATGCCGCCGCCGCGAAGCACTCCGCGCCCCGGCACGCATACAGCAGCGCGGCGGCCCACACCATCGGCGGGCGCCTGTCGAGCAGCGACCCGAGCCCACCGCGGGAGATTCTCGGGGAACGCAGACGGAGCATCTGCTTGTTTCTTCGGATCCCCCCGTCCCCGGCTTGAGCACAGAACGACCAAAAAACTTACCGTTACCTGACAGGACAGCGGCGCGGGAGCGGGGGTGGGATCATCCACGCGCCGCCCACGGCATCCCAGCGCCCCGGGGGCGGGACCTCCATGTCCCGCCACCAACGAGGAGTGGATACCCTGGAGAGATGCTCTTCGGCCGCCGTGTCCCGACGATGGTGGACCCCGCCTCGGCGCTGCCGGGACGCAGCGAGCCGCTCGCGGTGCCCGAGCGCCACGAGGTTCTCGGCACCCCGCTGCGGCTCGACGCCGGCCAGACGCCCGAGGGCCTCGAGCAGGGGGTGTTCGGGATGGGCTGCTTCTGGGGCGCCGAGCGGATCTTCTGGCAGGCTCCGGGGGTGTATACGACAGCGGTCGGCTACGCCGGTGGCGTCACGCCCAACCCCACCTACGAGGAGGTGTGCTCGGGGCGCACCGGCCACGCGGAGGTCGTGCTGGTCGTGTTCGACCCGACCACCACCAGCTACGAAGAGATGCTGAAGCTCTTCTGGGAGGGCCACGACCCAACCCAGCAGATGCGCCAGGGAGCCGACGTGGGCACGCAGTACCGCTCGGCGATCGTGTGGCAGAACGAGTCCCAGCGCGCGCAGGCAGAAGCCTCGAAGGAGACCTACCAGCGGATGCTCTCCGCCGCGGGGCACGGTGAGATCGCCACCGAGTTGATCGAAGGCCCACCGGTGCACCCGTTTTACTACGCCGAGTCCTACCACCAGCAGTATCTCGCCAAGAACCCCGGCGGCTACTGCGGCCTGGGTGGCACCGGGGTCAGTTGCCCTATCGGCTTGCCCACCAGCTAAGGGCAGTCGCATGTACAGCAACAGCGCCTCCTGACGAGCGAATCGTCGTTCCTGGCAAGAACGCAGTGAGCGAAGTGTGCTCCAGCACACGTGCTGGCCGATCGGAGATCCCGTCGATCTCCGATCGGCGAGGACGCCGTCAGGGGCGGCGAGACGCCGTCAGGGGCGGCGAGACGCCGTCAGGGGCGGTGAGGACGCCGTCAGGGGCGGTGAGGACGCCGTCAGGAACAACTGTGGCCCCGCCGAAGCGGGGCCACAGTGCATCGCGTCGTGTGGCGGAGTCGCGCCCAGAGGATGGCGCGCTCCGCCGGAGACGACCTTGCCCTACGTCGCTCCGCCCACAGCAGCCGGCGTCGGCTGCCAGGTCGGCGGATGCGGACCCCCAAGGGTGGGCACATCCGAGGGGTACACCTCGTTGCCGTGGATCGCGTGATCGCCGATCTCCAGCTCCTCGTCGGAGAGCCGCAACGGGAACACCAGCCCGACGACCTTGAGGATGATGAACGTCGCCACTGCGGTGTACACGATCACCCACGCGGCTGTCTCAGCCTGCCATCGCAGCAGCGTCCAGCCGCCGCCGAGCAGCAACCCGGTGAACCCCGGCAGGTTGGCGGCCCCACCCCCGGAGCCCGCGTACTCGACGATTGCCGGGTCGGCCAGCAGGCCAACCATCAGACCGCCGCACAGCCCCGCGATCCCATGGGTGTAGATCACCCCCAGCGTGTCGTCCACGTTGCGGAACGGGCGCGTTCGGCTGAGGTAGCGAATCGCCATCCACACGATCGTCGCATCGACCGCGCCGACGATGATCGCACCCCATCCGTTGACGAACCCGGCCGATGGTGTGATCCCGACGAGGCCGGTGATCATGCCGTTGATCGCGCCGATCATCGATGGCTTGTCGCGGTAGATGTAATCCCACGCGATCCACACCATCATCGCCACTGCGGTGGCCAGGTTGGTGTTGAGCACCGCCGCCGAGGCGTCGGCGCCGGCGTAGTAGGAGTCCCCGCCGTTGAAGCCGTTCCAGCCCAGCCACAGCAACCCAGCGCCACACGCCAGCATCAGCAGGTTGTTGGGCGCGTCAACCTCGCGATCGCGCTGCAATCGCGGCCCGATCACCCAGGCAAACACGAATCCTGAGATACCGGCCGAGAGGTGGATGACGTAACCACCGGAGTAGTCGAGCGCGCCGTGCGCCGCGAAGTAGCCGCCGCCCCAGATCAGGAACGCGTTGACCGTGTACACGAACGTGATCCACAGCGCCACGTAGGGGATCCACGCCTTGAAGTTGACCCGCCCTAGCACCGAGCCGAGCGCCAGGATCGGGGTGATCGCGGCGAACACGAACTGGAAGTAGACGAGCGAGGACTCCGGGAAGTGGAACGGCGGCCCGGTTGTGATCGACGGGATTATCGCCTGGCCCTCCTCGGCCGTATGGCTGAGCACGCTGCCCGGTTGGCCGAGAGCCGTCCCCAAGAACCCTTTCGTGCCGAAGATGCCCGAGCCGCTGTGGGCGATCGGAGCGCCGAAGCCCATCTTGAACGCCCACAGGCACCAGACTATGAGCGTCACGCAGAACGCGACAAACGTGAGCATCATGCTGTTCACCGACCAGCGCTTCTGCATCACGCCGCCGTACAGAATCGCCAGGCCGGGCAAGCTCATCAGCCCGACGAACGTGGCGGCGGTCATCTGCCAGGCGTTGTCACCTGCGTTCAGCCAACTTGGGTATGACAGCCAGGTCATGTGCCTCCATTCCCTGTCGTTGTGGATCGATTGACAGCGCCAACCCCGCCCCCGGGCGAAGAGCGCCAATTGCGAGTTCTTATGAAATCCGTCTTGCAGGGCGCTTGCCAGGGACACCGTGGCCAACACTTTGGGCAGGTCTTTCGACATTTGTATAGATGTGCCGAGCCGCCCACGACGGCATCTGCCAATCGCCGCCCAGCTCCGCAGGCAGGTTGTTCAGCGCAGCGCCACGTTCAGGCGACGCCGCACCACTCGTATGCCGCCGGTGCCGCGAACCCCGCGAGAGGAGATAGCCCTCAGCGACGTGGATCGAACGGGAAGCCAGCCCGCACGCAGGCGGCCCGCAGCTCTTCGCCGATGCTCTTGGCCGCACCCGGCGTGGCGCACACCGTGCGCGCCTGCTCTCCACAGGCGTGCTCGATGGCGCCGCCGAGCGTGGAGGCAAACGTCACTTCGATGCAGTCCTTGCGTGCGGGCGCGCCGCTGGTCAGCGCGAATGCGCCGAGGCCAACCACGGCGAGCGCGACGCACGTGAGCAGCACGGCGACGATGATGCGCTCGCGCCGCCCCCACCGCAGCGGCTCGGAGAGCCGCCGGGACTGGTCCATCATGATCATCGGATCGGAAGGCTACTCGTCGGCTTTGAAGCCGAGCGCCGCGGAGTTGATGCAGTAGCGCTGGCCGGTGGGACCGGGACCGTCGTCGAAGACGTGCCCGAGGTGCCCCCCGCAGCGGCGACAGCGCACCTCGGTGCGACGCGTGAAGAGGCTGTTGTCGGGCCGCAGCTCGACCGCCTCGGCCACCGCCGGCTCGGTGAACGAGGGCCAGCCGGTGCCGGAGTCGAACTTGGTGCCGGACGCAAACAGCTCGGCTCCGCAGCCCGCGCAGGTGTAGGAGCCGGTCTGCTTGTTTTGGAGCAGCGCCCCGGTGAACGGCGCCTCGGTGCCAGCGCGCCGCAGCACCTCGTACTGCTCCGGCGTCAGCTGCTCGCGCCACTCCTGCTCGGACTTCTGCTCTGGGTTGGCTTGCGGTGTCTCGCTCATATCCTCTTTCTAGCACCACACGCTTGCATCGGTCGAGCCCACTTGCGTCCGTCGAGCCCACTGCATCCATCGACCTGCGGGCGGGTAGGTTGAGCTGGGAGGAGCGATCGCCGACGAGCTCTGCCAATCTCAAGACGAAGGAAGTGAGATGAAGACGATCAAGCTGGGCCACACCAACCTCGAGGTCTCGCGCATCTGCCTGGGGACGTGGCAGTTCGGCGGGGATTGGGGCCAGATCGACCGCGATGAGGCGGTGGCGACCGTCGGACGCGCACGGGAGCTGGGCATCAACTTCTTCGACACCGCGCAGGGCTACGGGTGGGGCGCCTCGGAGAAACTGCTCGCGCAGGCGCTTGCGGGAGTGCCGCGCGAGCAGGTGGTGATCGCCACCAAGGGCGGTCTGCGCCAGGAGGGCGACGAGCTGGTGCGCGACTCCAGCCCCGCCTGGCTGCGCAAAGGCGTGGAGGAGAGCCTCGGTCATCTCGGCAGCGACTACATCGACATCTACCAGGTGCACTGGCCCGATCCGCACACCTCCTTCGCCGAGACGGCGGCGGCGCTCGAGGAGTTGGTGCGCGAGGGCAAGGTGCGTCACGTGGGAGCCTCCAACTACGACGCCGCACAGATCGCCGAGTTCGAGCGCGCCCGCAAGCTGGAGACGCTGCAGCCGCCTTACCACATGCTGCGCCGCGAGATCGAGCAAGCGGTGCTGCCCTACTGCCGCGAGCACGACGTCGGCGTGCTGATCTACGGCCCCCTCGCACACGGCCTGCTGAGCGGTCGCTTCACGCGCGATACCCACCTGGAGCCCGACGACTGGCGCGCGGGCAGCGATCTGTTCAGCGGCGAGGCATACCAGCGCAACCTGGCCATCGTCGAGCGCCTGCAGGGACTGGCGGAGGAGCTCGACGTCACGGTCGCGCAGCTGGCGATTGCGTGGACGCTCGCCAACCCCGCTGTGCACGTCGCGATCGTCGGCGCCCGCCGCCCCGCACACATCGAGGGCGCGGCGCCCGCCGCGGAGATACGCCTCGACGAGAGCGCGATGGCCCGCGTGGAGGAGATCCTGGCGGAGGCGGCAGTTGTCGGCGGCCCCACGCCGGAGGGCGTGTAACTCCCGCTGGGCTTCGCAACTCCCGCTGGGCTTCGTGAGCGACTCCCGCTGGGCTTTTGCGAGCGCGGACAGCGCGGACAGCCTCCACCCCCTTTGGGACATAGTTGCAGCCTGCTATCGTGATCCTTACGTTCACGTCAAGTTGTGAGAGACGCCCCTCGAGTTGAGGGAGACGCCCCGCAAGCGCCTCCGGAAAGACAGCCCCTTGGCCCGCGCCACTTTGAAGACCGGCACCGAAACCGCCACCCGCCGCCGCCGGCTGGGGGTCGCGGAAGGCCACGCCCACTACAAGTGGTGGGCGCTCTCCTGCACCAGCCTGGGGATGCTGCTGGCGGCGACCAACTCGGGGACGCTGATCATCGCGCTGCCCGACCTGGAGCGTTCGCTGCACGCCTCGCTGCTGGCGCTGGTGTGGGTGATTCTCGCCTACCTGATCGCCGCGACCGTGCTGGTGTTGATGGCGGGAAGGCTGTCGGACCTGTTCGGGCGCAAGCGCGCCTACATCGGCGGCTTCATCGTCTTCGCGCTCGCCTCGCTGGGGGCCGGCTTCTCGCCCAACGCCGAAGTGCTGATCGTGTGGCGCGTGCTGCAGGGGATCGGCTCGGCCTTCCTGTTCGCCAACGCCGCCGCTCTCGTCACCGACGCCTTCCCCCACGATGAGCTGGGCCTCGCGATGGGCACCAACACGATGGTCGCCGCGATCGGCCTGGCGATCGGGCCGGTGCTCGGCGGCGTGCTGGTCGGCATCTCCTGGCACTGGGTCTTCTGGTTCAACGTGCCGCTCGGCCTCGCCGGCGCCGCGTGGGGCGCGCTGATCCTGCGCGAGCTCTCAAAGCCCGATGAGATTCGCGGCTATGACGTGCTCGGCAACATCACCTTTATCCTGGGCCTCACCGGCCTCGTGCTGGGCGTCTCGCGCGGCGGGCTGAGCGGCTGGGACGACCCGATCGTGATCGGCGGCCTGCTCGCGGCGCTCGTGCTGCTGCCGTTGTGGGTGTTGATCGAGAGCCGCTCGCGCGCCCCGATGCTGGACCTGACGCTGTTCAAGAACCGCCTGTTCGCGGCCGCCACCGCGGCGGCCTTCATCAACGGGCTGGCGCGCTTCGCGCTGATGTTCCTGTTCGTCTTCTACTTCCAGGGCGCCCAGGGCGACAGTCCGATCACCGCCGGCGTGAAGCTGATCCCGCTCGCGTTGGGGATGCTCGTCTCCTCCCCGCTTGCCGGCATCTACGCCGACCGCCACGGCTCGCGCGGCCTGGCGGCGCTGGGGATGCTCGTCAGCGCCGGCGCGCTCGCCGCGATGACCACCCTGCAGGTGGACACCCCCTACTGGCAGAGCACGCTGTGGCTGTTGGCGGTGGGCGTGGGCTCGGGGATGTTCAACAGCCCCAACACCGCCGCGATGATGGGCACCGTGCCCGCCAAGCGACGCGGGATCGCCGCGGGCGCGCGCACGCTGCTGCAGAACACCGGCGCGGTGCTGTCGATCGCGTTCGTGATGGCGATCGTCACCTCCGCCGTGCCCCGCCCCACGCTGTTCGCCGTCTTCTCCGGTCTCGCCAAAGGTCTTTCTTCGCAGAAGCTGGCGCCGTTCATCGACAACATGCACACGGCGTTGTGGGTGCTCGCCGCCACCTCGCTGGTGGGCGCGGGCGTCTGCCTGATGCGCCCCCGCCACGTGGAGGCGAGAGCCGAGGAGCGACAGCTCGGCGAGCGCCCGGCCACCGTTGGAGCGCGCTCGTGAGCACCTCCGCCGGCATCCGCGAGGTCGCCCAGCGGCCGTCGGTCACCGACCTGAGCCCGCCGTCCCACGCCGAGCAGCGGCTCGCCATCCCCGGAGCCCGCTCGTGAGCGCACCACTGCGCATCGGCGACGTCGCCCGCCTGGTTGGCACCACCCCTCGCACGATCCGCTATTACGAGGAGATCGGGCTGCTCGCCGAGGCTCCCGCGCGGCCCTCCGGCCAGCACCGCACCTACACCGAGGCCGAGGTCGAGCGCCTGCGCGAGGTGATGCGCCTGAAGAGCCTGCTCGGGGTGACGCTCGAGGAGCTCAAGACCCTGCTCTCCGTCGAGGAGGCGCGCGCGGAGGTGCGCGCGCAGCTGCGCCGCGACGACGTCCACCCCGAGCGCCGTCACGAGCTGCTGCGGGAGGCGCTCGGCCACATCGATCGCCAGCTGGAACTGGTGGAGCACCGCTCCGCCGAGCTCGCCAAGCTCAAGGACGAGCTCACCCAGACACGCGCGCGGGTGCGCCGCAAGCTGCGCGAGCTCGACCAGGCGCCGGCCGAGGCGCTCACCGCCTGAGACCCTCGTCGCGCCGTCGCAGTTGATACCCACCACCGCCCCAGGCGCAAGCGGGAGGGCTCGTCCTCCCCGACCACATCAACCGCAATAGCGCCTACGCGGTTTCGAGCGCGGCCGCCGCAGCCTCGCCGTGCGAGGTATCCGCCGCCGCCTCCTCGCCCAGCGCCGTCTGCGCCTTCGGTACCAACAACCCCGCCAGGAAGGCCACCACCAGGAAGCCGGTGGCCATCGCAAACGTCTCGGTGAAGCCCGTCACCGTCGGCTCTCCGTGCGCCACGTTGGCGGCGATGAACGTCGCCGAGAGCTGCCCGCCGAGCGCGCCGCCGAGCGTCCGCATCACGGTGTTCATGCCGCTCGCCACTCCCGTCTGGTGGATCGAGACCGCCTGCACGATCAGGTTGCCGAGGGCCGCGAAGGCGAGGCCGATCCCGACGCCGAGCAGCGCGGCGGCGATCAGCAGCTCGTAGGGGTGGCTGTGAGCCGCGGCGAGCAGTGCGAAGGAGGCGGTGGTGAAGGCCGTGCCCGTCAATAGCGCCGTGCGTGAGCCGAAACGTGCGGAGATCCGCCCGGCGAACATACCGAGGATCGTCATTCCCACGGTCGAGGGCAGCAGATACAGGCCCGAGACGACCACCGAGGCGCCAAACCCGAAGCCGGTGCTGGTTGGCAGCTGCGCAAACTGGGGGAAGACGATGAACGACGCGTACATGCCAGCGCCCAGCAGAAACGCCGCGAGGTTGGTCGTCCAAACTCCCCTTATGCGCATCATCGTCATGTCGATCAGCGGGTTGTCGCTGCGCACCTCCACCGCGATCCAGGCGGCCGTGAAGAGGAGCCCGATCAGGATCAGGCCGAGCGTACGGGCCGATCCCCAGCCCCATGTGGTCGTCTCGCTGATCGCCAGCAGCACGATGGAAATGCCGATCGTCATCAGTGCCCCCGCCAACCAGTTGATGCGCCCCGGCACGCGCACGGGGGACTCGGGGATGAAGCGCCACGTCGCGACCGCGGCCAGCACCACCGCGACGAGTGGCAGCCAGAAGAGCCAGTGGTAGTTGAGATGCTCGACGATCACGCCCGAGAGCACGATCCCCACGCCGGCACCGACCCCGAGGATCGCGGAGAGCAAGCCGATGCTCCCCGCGACCTTCTCGCGCGGGAACTCGTCGCGGACGATCCCAAATGCCAGCGGGAAGATCCCACCGCTCGCGCCCTGGATGAAGCGCGCCACGATCAGCACCCCCAACGAGCTCGACACCGCCGCGAGCAGCGTGCCGGCGGCAAGGATCACGAGCGTCCACAGCAGCAGCCGCTCCTTGCCGTGCATGTCGCCGAGCCGGCCGATGATCGCGGTGCCCACCGAGGCGGAGAGCAGATAGGCGGTCAGCAGCCACGCGATCCCCGTCTCGCTCGTGTGCAGCGCGCGCTGCATCGTCGGCAGCGCCGGGATCACCGAGGAGCTCAGCATCGCGTACGCCAGCCCCGCGAGCGAGAGCACGACGAGGATCAGGGTCGGATGCGTGCGGTCTGTGTCAGGTGATCTCATGCGCGCAGTGGCCGTCGATGCAGTGCTCGTGTCGTCCGCGACGGTAAGCCACCACAGTAGCCGCACCGGCGGTAGGCCCTGCACCGGCAGTAGGCCCTGCACCGGCAGTAGGCCCTGCACCGGCGGAAGACCCTGCACCGGCAGTAGGCCCTGCACCGGCGGAAGACCCTGCACCGGCAGTAGGCCCTGCACCGGCGGAAGACCCTGCACCGGCAGTAGGCCCTGCACCGGCGGAAGACCCTGCACCGGCAGTAGGCCCTGCACCGGCGGAAGACCCTGCACCGGCAGTAGGCCCTGCACCGGCGGAAGACCCATCACTTCGGCAAAGCCCGGGCCAGGAGGGCATTTCCGCAAGCCTCCTACATTGAGTGGGACCGGTAGTCCGACTCGCGAGTAAGGAGGCCCGAATCAATGGAGCGCAAGTGGTGGACCCTGATCGCGGTGTCGATCGCAATCTTCATGCTGTTGCTCGACATCACCGTCGTGAACGTCGCGCTGCCCTCGATCCAGCGCGAACTGCACTCCTCCTTCGCCGACCTGCAGTGGGTCGTCAACGCCTACGCGCTGACGCTCGCCGCCTTCCTGCTGACAGCGGGATCGCTCGCCGACCTGTTCGGGCGCCGGCTGGTGTTCACGGCCGGCCTGGTGGTGTTCACCTGCTCCTCCGCCGTCTGCGGGCTCTCCGACTCCCCGCTGATGCTCAACGTCGCCCGCGCCGTGCAGGGGGTCGGCGGGGCGATGATGTTCGCCACCTCGCTGGCGCTGATCGCCCAGGCCTTCCAAGGCCGCGACCGGGGGATCGCCTTCGGGGTCTTCGGGGCCGTCACCGGCGCCGCCGTCGCCGTCGGGCCGGTGGTTGGCGGGATCATCACGACCGGCATCGGCTGGCAGTGGATCTTCTTCGTCAACGTCCCAATCGGCGTCGCCGCGGTCGTGCTCACGCTCATACGCGTAACAGAGTCGCGTGACCCCAACGCGACGGGAGTGGACTGGCTTGGCCTGGTGACCTTCTCCGGGTCGCTGTTCCTGCTGGTGTACGCGCTGGAGCAGGGCAACGAAGCCGGGTGGGGCTCGACCAAGATCGTCTCGCTGCTGGTCGCCTCCGCACTGCTGATCGCGACGTTTCTGGTTGCGGAGATGCGCCAGCAGCGGCCGATGCTCGACCTCAGCCTGTTCCGTCGCCACGCCTTCACGGGGGCCAACATCGTGGCGTTTGCACTCTCCAGTTCGATCTTCGCGATGTTCCTCTACCTCACCCTGTACATCCAGGACGTGCTCGGCTACGGCGCCCTGCAGGCCGGCCTGCGCTTCCTGCCGATCACGATGCTCTCCTTCATCGTCGCCCCGATCGCCGGGCGGCTGACGGTGCGCGTGCCGGTGCGCCTGCTGCTCGGCGGAGGCCTCGTGCTGGTGAGTGGCGGGCTGCTGGCGATGACGGCGGTGGAACCCAACTCCGGGTGGACCGTGCTGATACCAGGCTTCGTGCTGGCGGGTGCCGGCATCGGCATGATCAACCCGCCGCTCGCCTCGACCGCGATCGGCGTCGTGCACTACTCGCGCAGCGGGATGGCGTCCGGCATCAACAGCACTTTCCGCCAGGTCGGCATCGTCACCGGGATCGCCGGACTCGGCGCGATCTTCGCCCACGAGGTCAGCCACACCGTCAACTCCAAGCTCGCCGCGAGCGGGCAGGGCCAGGCCGTCCAGAGCGCGGCCCATGGGCACCTCTCGACGTTGCTGCAGTCTGGCGAAGTCGGAAAGGTCCTCCACGCCCTCCCCCCCGCACCCCAGGCCGCCCTGGAGCACGCCTACCGCGTCGGCTTCACCGAAGCCTTCACCACGATCCTCGCGATCGCCGCCGCGGTCGCCTTCGTCGGCGCGCTGTGCGCCTTCGTGCTGGTGCGCAGCCGCGACTTCGTCAGCTCCGCCGCGCCGGCCACCGAGTCCCCCCGCGCGAGCCGGTCGGCGTCGAGGCCGGTGTCGGGGTCGGGTAGCCTGGCGTGTGCGGCCCGTGAGCGATGGGATACACCCACGAGGGGACACACACCCAACCTGGCGTGTGCAGCCAACGGCTGGTGCGAGGAACGCCTGCGTGCGGTCACTCGGCCCGGCGCTCGTACCCCGGGCAGTCGAGCACCGGAAGACGGGGGTAACGCGGGTACGCGGGATCCTCGCGCGAGCGGTTGCACAGCGAGAAGACCGAGCCCCGCGTGTTGGGCACCACGCGCTGGAAGGCGCAGCTGTCGCACAGCCCTGCCGACGGCTGTCGGCGTGACGCGGCCGATGCCGTCACGGAGGACATGGACGCAGCGTAGTCGAGCCACGAGGGTCGCCGGCCGGGCTTCGACGTGGAGCGACCGACCCTGCAATAATGGTTGACTAAGCAACTATGGCGACTTTCTACCGACTCCTAGGCTTCCTGCGCCCCTACAAGCGCGGCATGATCGTCTCCTGGGGGCTGGCGAGCCTCGCGATGGTGATCACCGTCGCGCTGCCCGCCCTGACGGGCCGAGCGGTGCAGATCATCAGCACGGCTCCCCAGCATCACCACGGCGCCGCGCAAGCCAGCGCGCGCCACGAACTGACGCTGATCGCCGGCGCGATCGCGGTGATCGTGCTGATGCGTTGGGGGTTCATGTACTGGCGGCGGATGGTCGCCGGGCGACTCTCGCTCGGCGTCGAATACGACTTGCGCAAGCTGCTCTATGGCCATCTGCAGCAGCTCGAGCTCGGCTTCTTCGACCGCCAGCAGACGGGCCAGTTGATGTCACGGGCGACCGTTGACCTGCAGGCGGTGCGGTTTTTCCTTGGCTACGGGCTCGTATTCATCCTGCAGTCGATCCTCACGATCGTGCTCGCGGGGACCGTGATGATCATCACCGAACCGCGCCTCGGCCTGATCTCGCTCGCGCCGGTGCCGTTCGTGGTGCTGATCTCCTACCGCTACGGCCGCCGCGCTCGCCCGGCGATCCAGCAGACCCAGCAGCGCATCGCCGAGCTGACCGCAGATGCCGAGGAGAACATCTCCGGGGTGCGCGTCGTCAAGGCCTTCGCGCGCGAGCCGCGCCAGCTGCAGCGCTTCCAGGGCAGCGTTGGGCGCGTGTTCAGCCAGGCGATGGTCGCGACTCGACTGGAAGCGAAGTTCAACCCGATGATCGGCTTCCTGCCCCAGCTCGGCCTCGCCGCGGTGCTTTTGATCGGGGGCAACGCCGTGATCCACGCGCACCTGACGCTCGGCCAGTTCACCGCCTTCTACCTGTATCTGAACATGCTGATCGCCCCGATGCGCACGCTCGGCGTGATCCTCAACCTCGCCCAGCGCGCAACCGCCTCGGGCGCGCGTCTGTTCCAGGTCCTCGACCGGCCCCCGCGGCTGACCTCACCGCCCGATGCGCCACCGCTGCCGGTGGGCAACGGGCATGTGCAACTGCAGGGCGTCACCCTGCGCTATGACGAGTCCGACGAGTTCGGCGCGGCATACTCGGCGACGGGCGCGACGGAGACGGCAACTACAACTAACGGGCTCGTTTCGGCGAACGGCGCGCAGATCCGACCGAGCACCACGGCGACCCCGAATGGAGCCGCAGCTACGAACGGAGACTCCCCGGCTCACACCGCGCGGGCCGTGCTGAGCGACATCGACCTGGATGTGCCGGCAGGGCGGACGATCGCGCTCGTCGGCGCCACCGGCTCCGGCAAGACCAGCCTCGTCTCGTTGATCTCGCGGTTGTACGACGTGAGCGCCGGGCGCGTGCTGCTCGACGGCGCCGACGTGCGCGAGGTGGACCTGCGCTCGCTGCGCCAGGCCGTCGCGATCGTCAGCGACGATCCGTTCCTGTTCTCGGAGACAGTCGCCGAGAACATCGCCTACGCGCGGGTGGGCGGGCCTCCGGTCCCGCGCGAGGCGATCGAACAGGCCGCCCGCCGCGCGCAGGCCCACGAGTTCATCGAGCGCCTGCCCGACGGCTACGATACCCGCGTCGGCGAGCGCGGCTTGACCCTGTCCGGCGGCCAGCGCCAGCGCATGGCGATCGCGCGGGCGCTGCTCGCCGACCCACGCGTCTTGATTCTCGACGACGCGACCTCCTCGGTCGACGCCTCGACCGAGCGTCAGATCAAGCTCGCACTCGACGAGGCGATGGAGGGGCGGACCACGTTCATCGTCGCCCATCGCCTCTCGACGATCGCACTGGCGGATGAGATCGTCGTGCTCGACCACGGCCGGATCACAGCGCATGGCAACCACGAGGAACTGCTCGATGCCTCTGAGCTGTATCGCGAGATCGTCGAAAAGGGCCTTCCCGATCAGGTCTTCCTGACGCGGGAGTTGCCGCGCGAACGCGAGGTGAGCGGGATATGAGCGCGCACGGCGGGCGGGGAATGGGTGGCGGCGGAGGGCGCGGGCTCGGCCCGGGGTCTGCGCGCGGCGGAGCGCAGTGGGACGGAGAGCGAGCCGCGAAGGGCACACGCGGGCGCAACCTGCGCGGCCTGTTGCGGTTGCTGGGCCCCTACCGCCTGCGCGTGAGCGCGATGCTGACGGCGCTCGTGCTCGGCACGGCCGCCTCGCTGGCGCCCCCGCTGCTGGCAAAGGTCGCGATCGACGATGGCATCAACCGCCACGACACCGGCACGCTCGTGCTGGTGGTGGTCGCGTTTCTGCTCTCAGCGCTGCTGGTATGGGCGATGACCTACGCGCAGACCTACCTCGTCGGCTGGGTCGGCCAGCGCGCGCTCGCGGACCTGCGCATCCGCATCTTCACCCATCTACAGCACCAGCCGATCGGCTTCTACGAGAGCCGCCCCGCGGGGGTGCTGATCTCGCGCATGACCAACGACGTCGAGGCGCTGGAAAACCTCGTGACCGACTCCGTCGTGACGCTGTTCCAGGCCGGCCTCACGCTCGTCGGGGCGGTCGCGGTGCTGCTGCTCCTCGATGTGAAGCTGGCGCTGCTGACATTCTGCGTCGTCCCGTTCGTGGCCGCCGGCTCGATCTGGTTTCGGCTCGTCTCGGCCGGTGCCTTCCGGCGCACGCGGGAGACGATCGGCGCGATCACCGCCTACCTGCAGGAGACCCTGTCGGGGATCCGTGTGGTGCGCAGCTTCGGCCAGGAGCCCCACCACGAGGCGCAGTTTGCGGAGTTGAACACGGACAACTGCGACGCGAACATGGTCACGGTACGACTCAACGCCGCCTACTTCCCGACCGTGGAAATGCTCTCCGGCGTCGCGCTCGCGCTGATCGTCCTGTACGGCGGCTACCAGGCCCTGGAGGGCCACATCACAGCGGGCACCGTCGTGGCGTTCGTCGGGACCCTGTCGTTCCTGTTCGAACCGATCCAGCAGCTCTCCCAGCTCTACACCACCTACCAGTCGGGTATGGCCGCGCTCGAGAAGATCTTCCAGTTGCTGGACATAACGCCGAACCTGACAGATCGCGAGGGAGCGCTCGCGCTGGAGCGCATCCGCGGCGAAATCCGCTTCGAGGACGTCTCCTTCGCATACACGGACGACGCGATGGTGCTGGAGCACATCGAGCTGACGATTCCCCCCGGCCAGACGGTTGCGCTCGTGGGCGCCACCGGAGCGGGCAAGTCGACGATCGCCAAGCTCCTCGCGCGCTTCTACGACCCCAGCAGCGGCCAGATCCTGATCGACGGGCACGACCTGCGCGAGGTCTCCAGCGACTCGCTGCGCTCGCAGATGGGAATCGTGCCGCAGGAGGCGTTCCTGTTCTCCGGCACGATCGCAGAGAACATCGCCTTCGGCCGCCCCGACGCCGACGAGAACCACGTCCGCGAGGCCGCGGCGGCGGTCGGCGCGGAGGACTTCATCGCCGAGCTGCCCCACGGCTACGACACCGAGGTCGGCGAGCGCGGCGCGCAGCTGTCCTCGGGCCAGCGCCAGCTGATCGCCTTCGCCCGCGCCCTGATCGCCGACCCGCGCATCCTGATCTTGGACGAGGCGACCTCCAACGTGGACCTGCACACCGAGGGCCGGATCGAGGCCGGCCTGCGCCGCCTGCTGGCTGGTCGCACCGCGATCGTGATCGCCCACCGTTTGTCGACAATCCGCCAGGCTGGCCGCATCGTGGTGCTCGAAGGAGGCCAGATCGTCGAGCAGGGAACCCATGACGAACTGATCGCCGCCGAGGGCCGCTACTTCGAGCTCTACCGCGACTGGGCATTGCAGGCCGCGGCGTAGACCTCACCCGACGAGCGCCAGCCCGCCACTTCCAACTCGCTTCCCTCACAGGGCTATCCCGGACGGTCGCCTCCCACAGGGGTATCCCGGACGATCGCCTCCCCACAGGGGCATCCCGGACGATCGCCTCCCCACAGGGGCATCCCGGACGATCGCCTCCCCACAGGGGCATCCCGGACGGGTCCGTCAACAGAGCACCGAGGTCTCAATCGCCTGTGCCCATCAGACCTTACAGAAAGATCACTTTTTCTGTTGACTTTATGAGGTTTATGTCCTAAGGTGCTCGCCGTGAGCCGCCCGGACGGTCCACGACCCTCTCATCACCAGGCCCCATCAAGTACCAAGACCCCTATTGCAAAGGAGCAAGCACCATGCCCCGAACCACCACTCCCACCACATCCCGAGGCCGGCGGCGATGGCGCCGCTTGGCCCTCGGCGCCGCTGTGGTGCTCGGCACCGCCGCGAGCGCTTCGGGCGGCCTGGCCGAGGCGGCGACGCCCACGGCGCCGCCCCCGGTGACGATTCTCACCTCACAGCCCAACCTCGGCCGCGGCGACATCTTCATCTCTCCCTTCGGCGACACCAGCGCCTATGCCAACGGACCCGAGATCCTCAACCAGCAGGGCAACGTCGTCTGGTTCAAAGCGGTCCCCGCCGGCGAGGAGGCGGCCGACTTCCGCACCCAGACCTACGACGGCCAGCCCGTCCTCACCTGGTGGCAGGGCACCGGGCTGGGCGGCCTCTCCAGCGGCAGCGACTACATCTACAACGACCACTACCAGCAGATCGCCACCGTCAACGCCGGTAACGGGCTCAGCGCGGACGGACACGAGTTTCTCATCACCCCGTGGAACACGGCGCTGATCCTCTCCTACACCACCGCCACCGCCAACCTCACCTCGATTGGCGGCCCCACCGACCAGACCGTGATCGACGGCGTCGTGCAGGAGATCGACATCGCCACGGGTCAGGTGCTCTTCCAGTGGAACAGCGCTGACCACGTCCCCTACAGCCAGAGTGAGCAGCCACTGCCGGCGTCGCCGAGCACACCGTGGGATTGGTTTCACATCAACGCGGTGAAGGTTGACACCAACGGTGACTTCCTGATCGACGCCCGCGACACCTGGACGACCTACGAGGTGGACCCCCGTAGCGGGCACATCGTGTGGCAGCTGGGCGGCAAGGACTCGAGCTTCACCCTCCAGGCGGCCCCGGGGCAGGTGCTCGACAGCGCAGGTGAGATCTTCGCCTGGCAGCACGATCCCCAGCCGTTGGGCAACGGGGAGTACACGTTCTTCGACAACGAGTCCTCCGGCACGCCGCTGCTCCCCTACAGCCGCGCGGTCACGGTGAGGTTGAATCCGTGGACGCACGTCGCCACGCTGCTGTCCTCCGACAACCAGCCCGAGGATTTGTCGGCGGCCTCACAGGGCAACGCCCAGACGACGGCCGAGGGCAATCTCTTCGTGGGCTGGGGAGCATTGCCGTACTTCTCGGAGTTCGACCCACAGGGAACCCTGATCTTCAACGCGGAGTTCCCCGCCGGGGTCAACACCTATCGGGCCTACCTGCTGCCGTGGAATCCCGGCGAGTCCAGGTGGCCGTGGCATCCGTGGGGCGCGGGAGGCCCCGGGCACGGCCAGCGGTTCGGCGCGTAACACAGATGTTGGAGCCCCTCCGGCCCGCCAGCATGGGGACCCGGGGGGCTCCAGCCACTCGAAACCGATCAGCTTGCCGGGCGGATTGACATACCATAGCCAAGCCCGCAGCCCGTCCGTCACGGCGGCCCCGCCACGCGCATTCTCCAGCGCAGGCAAGTGGGAGTCCATGCACGGACGATCTGGCGGCCACTCGCCTGGTGCGTCGCAATGCAGAAGTGGCCCGAGGGGGTCAGCCGTTCAACACAATCCTGCTCGTTTCGCCGATCCCGCCAAAGCCACCCGGCGGCGGGCCGGCCCCTTCCGATTCGCCTTCACAGGTTTCGCGGCCTTCTCTCGCCACGCGGCTGAGATCTTCGTTCATAACGATCTTGCCGCTCGGCGAGCGCACGAGAAGCTCTTCAGGGCGACTGGCCGAAGCCAGGTAGACCAGCAGCCCGCCAGCATGCAGGCTGCTCGGGATGTGAACGCGGAGCACCGGAACCAGCTTGCCGGCGATCTTTGCCAGCACCGTATCGCGCGGCTGCTCGAGCAAACCGTAGAAAATCGAGTATTCGTGCGGATGACAGCCGGCGGAGATTTCCGAGTCCAGCGGCGCCGTGCGCCTCACGGGTACCGATCCGATTAGACCGTCGGCGACGCTTGGTTCTTCTTCTTCTTCGTCTTCATCGGAGCTCACCAACCCTTCCCCCGTCCTCAGCTTCAGCTGGGTATGGACGCGACCGAAGAGCCGGTACCGTTCGCCGACGATCGAGAAGCTCGGGCCCTGGGGCGTACTCCCGCGGACGAGTGTGCGCTTCCCACCTCGCAGGTATTTCAAAGGGTGCCTGGAGCAGCCAACGATCCGGCGCAGCTTCAGCACTCGCAGCGTGCGTCCCTGAGCGTCACGCTCAGTCAACGACACGGGAACCGGAGAGGGGCCACGTACCGCCTGGTAGTAGAAGGCGTCGGGGCCGCCCAACCGACGTGGCACGAACACCGGGCGGGAGACGACATGAGCACCGTCGCTCATGCGCAGGTCAACCGTGCGAGTGGCTGACGGCACCTCGGTCTCGATCGTCAGAAGTCCTTCGCGGCAATTGACGCTGGGCTCTTCCGAGCGCTTCCG
The DNA here is from genome assembly GCA_963844585.1 of uncultured Solirubrobacterales bacterium. Classification (GTDB taxonomy): domain Bacteria; phylum Actinomycetota; class Thermoleophilia; order Solirubrobacterales; family Solirubrobacteraceae; genus Palsa-744. The sequence continues at coordinate 311,444 of CAWJOV010000006.1, forward strand.
GTGGGGCACCAGGCAGACCTCCGACCCGCCAACGAACAGCTCCAAGATTCCCGGCTTGGCTTCGTCGGCTCCCCTCACTTCCACGCTCGACTTACACGTGCCAGCAGAGCCGCCCTTTGTGCGTTCGAGCCAGACCGTGTAGCGGGTACCAGCCGCGGTGCGTCCCGCGCCAAGCCTGGTGGAGGATTTGGATTCGTGCGACATCGATTTGAGTCTTTCTTCACTTCTTGCACGGGCCGTCAGGCCAAGCGCGGCTTCGACACGCTTGCGAGCGCTGTCGATGGAGTTGGCAATCGCCTTCGCCGTCCGCACCTCCAGCTGGGAGGTCCTGCGCACAAGCGCCCTGTCAGCGCGAGTTTCCGGGAGCGACATCGAGCCACTCGAGGACTGCGCGGCGAGTTCTCTGAAGAACCTCGCAAGCTCGGCTTCGTGCGTCAGCGCGGTTGCCCTGCTGGCCTGGGAGAGCGTGCGGTAACCGCTGGCAACCCAGGCCTCCATGTCGGCACATACATCTGTGCTGTGCGTCTTCTGGTCTTCTTCCAACCCGCTTATCTGGGCATGGACGACCCGCGACAACGCCGGCCCTCCTTGCGGCAACGCCTTCAGATTTGCCAGGAGAGCCGTCACCGCCGGTCGCCGTGCTTCGGACTCGGCGGAGGCAAGCTCCGTGGCAAGCTCCTCTTCCAGATCGTTCAGCTGCGTGCTCTGCCGCCTTTCTTCACCACGCTGGCGCGCTGTGCGCCGGAGGATGGGCGAACCGACTTCGATCTCGTTGGCTTCTTGGGGGACTCCGACGAGCACACCTGGACATTCGCCGGCGATCCTGCTCGCGGTGCCTTCGTATGCGCCAACCAGAGCCGGCGCGGCACCAGCGATGGCGTGAACGTAGCCGTAGATATCGAGAAGATACGCGTGCACGGCAGCGCGATCCGCTGGAGTGCCCGCGGCGCGGGGCGACCCGGCCGACGCCACGCCGGAGGCCATCGCATAGACGGCGGCAGCGACAAGCACGATCGCCGCAACCTTCTCGTATCCCTTCCGCGCCGGCAAACCGGGGACAGCCTATAGCAGCCTGGCGCCCAACCGCCGCGCGACCGGAACTTTTCCGACCATTGCCAGGGAATCACGCACTCACGGAGCAGGTCAGACGACACCGATGGTCGAGGCATTCTGGGCCCGCATGCAGGTCGAGCTGCTCAACCGCAGAATGGTTCCCGACCACCCGCCACAACCTGATCTACTGCTGCGACCGATGTCGCAAGGCCGACAGCCGCATTGGCCCTCCGTAAGGACGGTATAGATCTGGGCGCGGACAGCCTCATACGGTCCGCGGTGCGGATTGTCGATCCGCGTTCAACGCGGCGGATGGTGGAGATGGATACGCCTGCCGCCGCGCTGGCGCGATACGCCTACGCGACCGCGAGCTCGAGGTCAGCGTGGCTTGCCCTGGCGGGCAGCTCAAGCAGCAGTCCCTCACCGTGGGCCTCATCGAGGAGCCTGCGCGCGCCGATGAGCGTCAGGCCGGCGAGGTCGCCGTTCTCGTCGAAGCGGACCGCGTGCCCTTCGGGCGTCTCATCCCAGTCGGCCGCTCGCGCGGGGTCGCCGATCGAGAGATAGAGCACGTCCGCGTCATGGTCGTAGCGGACACGATCGAAGGTGTATCGGCCAATCTGGATGCTCATGGCTTGCGTCTCCTCGGGAACGCTGTCAGCACGCTCCCGTCGTTGTTCTCGTCAAAGGCTACTACCACCTTGAGCCATCGCGAAGGGCCTGCGCCCTGGAGGTAGTACCAGTCCTCGCCCACACGCGGGCTGTGGAGCAACTCGCTCGGCTCACTGATCGCCCTCAGCACCTCAGCGTGCAGACTCCCCATTTCTGGGTGGCCGTCGATGATGTGCTCCCAGCGATCAGCGGTGAGATGGACTGTCGGCCGAGGGGGTCAACCGCCGAGAGCATCCGAGCATCCTACGTCCCAAGGTCGCTCCTGGCCGGCTCAGACACCCCGCGTGCAGAACTGGCGCGCACCGCCCCCCGAAACGCGAAACGCCCCGTAAACATAGGGCGCGAGCGTACTCCGGGACAGGGACTCGAACCCCAAATTCGTGCTCCAGAGGCACGCGTGTTACCGATTACACCATCCCGGACCGGGCGATCAAGGATAGTGGACCGCCACGTCAGAGCGTGAGCACGGCCTTCCCGAGCCCAACTGCGGCTGAGGTTGTGGCAGCATGTGGGCACAATGTCCGGGCAGATTGGCATACGCGAGCTTCGCGACAACCTGATCGCGACGATTCGCCGCGTCCGCGCCGGGGAGACAATCGAGATCACCCACCATCGGGGGCGCGTGGCGGTGCCTGCACCAGCGCCAGTCGATCGCATCGATCGTCTGCATGGGGCGAGCGACATTACCCCGGGCGTCCCCCTCGACGAGCCTCTGCAGCGTTACCCCGTGACAGGCGCCAACACCGCGAGCGACGCACTCCAGGACGATCGCTGGGTGCTGAGCAGCACCTCGTTGACGCCTACTCCTCGGCGCTGGTGAAGCTCGCCTATCCGGCGCAGGACACGAGGCGCCCCCGCATCGGCGCATCCGGGAACCCCCTACCCCCCGGGCGCGCCCCCATTGGGCGCGAAGAACCCCGTGATCGAGCCCTCCAGGCCCGGGTCGAGTACCAGCAGCACCTCGTCGCCGGCCTCGATCACGGTGTCGGCCTTGGGGACGAAGCCCGCGCCGCCGCGCAGCACGGAGATGATCAGCGAGCCTTCGGGAAGCTCGATGTCGGCAACCCGCCGCCCCACGGCGGGGGCGCCGGGGATCACCTCCAGCTCGATGATCTCCAGGCGCTCCTCTTCGAGGGCCAGCAGGTGCACGAGGCCGTAGCGGGGCACCTCGTGCTCGATCAGGCGCAGGATCAGGTCGGTGGCGGAGACGGCAGGCTGGATGCCCAGCAGCTTGAAGTGCTCGTGGTTCCGTGGGTTGTTGACGCGGGCGATGATGCGGTCGCAGAGGTACTTCTCCTTGGCGACCTGGCAGACGAGCATGTTGTCCTCGTCGTCGCCGGTGACGGCGATCACGAGGTCGGCGCGCTGGATGCCGGCGCGCTCCAGCACCCACAGCTCGGTGGCGTCGCCGTACTGGGCGGCGTGCTCGAACTCCTCCTCGATCGAGAGGTAACGGGGACGGGAGGACTCGATCAGCGTCACCTCCTGATCCTTGGCGATCAGCTCGCGGGCGAGGTTGCGTCCGACCTTGCCGGCACCGACGATGATCGCGTACATCGCTAACGGGCCTCCCCGTGAAGCTCCCTCGGCGGTTTGCGCTCGACGACCGAGGCGACGTGTGGGATGGGTATCGGCTTGATCATTCCGAGCGTAGGCACTACGCGGCGTGCTCGACCGTGAGCGCGCGCTCGAACATCTCGATCGCGTGCTGCGTCGGGGAGATCGTGTGCAGTCCCAGTTCTCCATACCAGCCGGCCCGCGCAGGGTCCATCACACGGGCGATGACCTTCGGCACGTCGAAGCGCTTCTGGGCGATCTGGGCGATGATCAGGTTGGTGTTGTCGCCGTTGGTGGAGGCGATGAACACGTCGGCGCGCTCCACGCCCGCCTGCACCAGCGCTTCGACCTCCAGGGCAGTACCGACCGTGAACAGCCCGCCCGCCTCCTCCCAGCTCGTGGCCTGGCCGGCATTGAGGCGCTCGTGGGAGAGCAGGTCCTCGTCCAGCACCGACACTTCGTGGCCGGCGGCGAGCGCCGATCTGGCGACGGCCGCGCCGACGCGCCCGGCGCCCACGATCAGGACGAACATGGCGTCCCCTCCCGACCGAGTGCGTGCAAGCCCGGAGGTAGCTCCGAGTCGCTGGGGAGGAGCCCCAAGAGGGATGTGGGCGAACGGACGACCATCAGCCGCAGCTTAGAGGGTGGCGCAGCCCGCCGTAAGGCCGGTGATTCGATCCCGCCCGCCCCGGGTGGGATCCCATTCATCGATTAGACGATGCCGGCCCCGGCGGTGGGCCTGAGGCCACCCGATCGGCCGGTCTCCGAGCCCTCCCCGGCCGCCTCCAAGCGCACCGGTGGCGCAGTGATGATCACGCGGCAGGGGGCGCGGGCGACCACGTAGCGCACGATGTCCCCGGCGTAGCTCTCCAACCCTCGGCGACCCCCGAAGCGGGCGCCGCCAAGAATGCGCGAGGGCTCTTCGGCGCCCAGCACGATCGCCTCCACGCCGCGACGGCGGGCCTCCTCGACGATCGCCTGGCCGATGCCGCGGGCGCGAACGGTCGCCGTGGCGACGTGCACGCCCGGGTGCTCCTCGCCGACCGCCTTGGCACGCGCGAGCGCCGCGCGCGCACCGCGGAAGCGCTCTTCCGGCAGGCGCGCATCGAGCGTGAGCGCCATCGGCATCTGGAAGATCCACACCGCCTCGATCGTGACCGCGTCGATCGCGGCCTCGTCGGTCGGCTCGCCGGCGACCAGCAGCGCCGCGGTGCGCACGATCTCGTCGTCCAGCGCCTCCCCGTGCAGCGGCACGAGGATCGAGCCGTAGTCGCGCGCGCGGGGCTGCTCGGGCCGCAGCACCTCGGGCGCCACCGTGACGCGCCGCAGCGGCGAGCTCTCGTCGAGGCGGCGGTAGACGAGGTACAGCACGATGCCGGCCGCCATCCAGCCCAGCCCGACGTAGCGGGCAGGATGGTGGACGAGGATCAACGCGACCCAGCCGGCGCCGGAGAGCAGCGCGCCGAGCACCGCCAGCAGCGGCAGCCGCCCACCGCGGAAGCGCACCGACAGCGGCGTGCGGAAGGGCCGGCGGCGGTGGGGCTCGCGGTAGCGCAGGCGGATCACGGAGAGGTGGGCGATCGTGAACGAGAGCACCGCCCCGAAGGCGTAGATGCCGACGAGGAAGTCCAGGTTCTCGGGGATCACCAGCACGGCGGCGAGCAGGCCAGCGAGCAAGATCAGCAGCCACGGGGTGGAGCGCCGCTGGTGCAGGCGCCCGAGGCTGCTCGGGATCTGGCGGTTGGTCGAGAGCGAGTAGGCCAGGCGCGAGAGCCCCAGCATCGCCGAGTTGGCGGCGGCGATCAACGTGACGGCAACCACGGCGCCCATCGCGTAGCGCAGCACCTGGGCGAGCGCGTGTGGGCGCAGGCGACCCACCAGCCCGATCACCGGGTCGTCGAGGTAACGGTGGGCGAGCGCGGAGTAGGTGCCGTGGATCGGGAAGGCGGTGACGGCGAGCAGCGCCACACCCAGGTAGGCCAGCACCAACACGACGATGCCGCTCGCCAGCAGCCGCTGCAGCGCTCTGCGACTGGCGATCACCTCGCCGGCAAGCCCGGAGGCGTACTCGACCGAGGTGAAGGCCATCGTGGTGATCGTCAGCGCGAAGATCAGCCCCGACCAGGAGGGCGCGCGGCCGAGGTGGATCGAAGACCACATCGTGTGGGGGTTGAAGTAGAGGACCAGGCCGAGCGCGATCACGAACAGCTCGAGCACCAGCGCCCCGACGACCAGCACGCCGATGCGCAGCCCGCGACGCGAGGAGAGGCCGCGGATGTTGGAGAGCACGACGAAGGCGATGATCGCCAGCGCCAGTATCAGCGCCTCTACGTGGTGGCCGAGCGGCGCCCAGAACACCTTCAGGTACTGCGTCGCGGCGTAGGAGCAGACCGCGATCAGGATGATGTAGTCGAGCAGGATCGCCCAGCCGGCGACGAATGAGACAAGCTCGTTGAAGGCATAGCGGGCAAACACCGTCGAGCCCCCCGGCTCCTGGTGCAGGGAGGCGCCCTCCACGTAGGTGAGGGCGGTGAGCCCGAACAGCAGCGCCGCGATCAGGAACACGAGCGGGGTGAGCCCCAGCGCGTGATCGACGACCACCCCGAGCGAGAAGAAGACGGCGCTCGCCAGCGAGGTGTAGACGATCCCGAACAGGATCGGGGAGCCGATCGTGCGCTCGAGCGTCGCTGCCGACCAAGCAGTGAGACGCTCGCGCACCGGCTCCGTTGAGCCCTCGGGCTCCAGCCACTCCCAATCGTTCATCTGCACTTGAGGTTATGAACTGGAGGCCGTCCGCCCCGCCGCCACCCGCCGCGAGTGGACGAGCGGACGGGTGGGCGGACAGGCAGGCAGGTGGCAGCTCCAGTCCAGCCGGCTCAGGTGATCAACGGAATGATCAGGATCGCCACGATGTTGGCGACCTTGATCATCGGGTTGATCGCGGGCCCGGCGGTGTCCTTGAAGGGGTCGCCGACGGTGTCGCCGGTGACCGAGGCGGCGTGGGCGTCGGAGCCCTTGCCGCCGAACGCGCCGTCCTCGATCAGCTTCTTGGCGTTGTCCCACGCGCCACCGCCGGCGGTCATCATCACCGCGAAGAAGAAGCCCACGACGATCACGCCGATCAGCAGGCCACCGAGCGCCTGCTGATCGATCAGCCCGACGATCAGCGTCAAGCCGATCGGCAGCAGCGACGGCAGGATCATCTCGCGCTGCGCGGTCTTCGTGACGATGTCCACGCACCTCGCATAGTCGGGCTCTTCGGAGTAGTCCATGATCCCGGGGTGCTCGCGGAACTGGCGGCGCACCTCCTCGACGACCGCGCCGCCGGCGCGCCCGACGGCCTCGATCGACAGCGACGCGAACAGGCACACCATCAGCCCGCCCAGCAGCAGGCCGATCAGCACCGGCGGTTCGTTGATGCCAAAGGAGATGAAGTGCCCGAGCTTGTTTTCGAGTTCTTTCTGGAAGCCCGCGAACAGCCCGACGGCCGCCAGCACGGCGGAGCCGATCGCGTAGCCCTTGGTCACCGCCTTAGTCGTGTTGCCGACCGCATCCAACCGGTCGGTGACTTGGCGCACCTCCTCGGGCAGGTCGGCCATCTCGGCGATACCGCCGGCGTTGTCGGTGATCGGGCCGAACGCGTCGAGCGCGACGATCAGGCCAGTCAGCGACAGCAGGCCCATGGCCGCGATGAGGATGCCGTAGATGCCGGTGACGCCACCGCCCGCGAGCTTCCACGAGCCGAGGATCCCGAGCACGATCACGAGCGCCGGCAACGCCGTCGCCTGCAACCCGGAGGAAAAGCCCTGGATGATGTTCGTCGCGTGACCGGTGACCGACGCTTTCGCGGTCTTCTTCACCGGCGCAAAGCGGGTCGAGGTGTAGTATTCGGTTAGTCCGAATAGCAGCCCGGTGACGGCAATCCCGATCAAGGAGCACAGGTACAGGTGGCTCCAGCTGGGGGCGTTGGCGGTGCTGCCGGCGACCTTGAACGTGAGGTTGCGCATCAGCCAGTAGGTGATCGGCGCGAACGCCGCAGCGGCGATCACTCCCGAGACAACCAAGCCTTGAAGCAGGGCGCGCTCGACGTTGCCCGTGTTGGTGCGCACCGCGAACGTGCCGATGATCGAGGCGATGATCGCCACGCCGCCGATCACGAGCGGGTACAGCGCGACCTGGGTGGACTGGTTGAACGTCAGCACACCGAGCAGGATCACCGCGATCGCGGTCACCGCGTAGGTCTCGAACAGGTCCGCCGCCATACCGGCACAGTCGCCGACGTTGTCGCCGACGTTGTCGGCGATCGTCGCCGGGTTGCGCGGGTCGTCCTCGGGGATGCCCGCCTCGACCTTGCCCACGAGGTCCGCGCCGACGTCGGCCGCCTTCGTGAAGATGCCGCCGCCGAGCCTTGCGAACACAGAGATCAGCGAGCCCCCGAAGCCGAGGCCGATGAGCGCGTTGACCGCCGTCTTGGGGCTGTCGTTGAAGAACGAGGTCAGCGCGCCGTAGTAGCCCGAGACGCCGATCAGCGCGAGCCCGACGACGAGCAGGCCGGTGATCGCGCCGCCGCGGAACGCGACCTTGAGCGCCGGCGAGACGCCGCCCTTGGCGGCCTCCGCGACGCGTGCGTTGGAGCGCACCGACACGTTCATGCCGATGTAGCCGGTCGAGCCGGAGAGAAGCGCACCGATCAAGAACCCGCACGCTACAGCGATGTTCTGGATGAAGATCAGCGCCACGAACACGACCACGCCGACGACGGCGATCGTGGTGTACTGGCGGTTCAGGTAGGCGCGCGCGCCCTGCTGGACGGCCAGCGAGATGCTCTGCATCTTGTCGTTGCCCGGCGAGAGCGCGAGCAGGGATCGCGTGGTCACGAGGCCGTAGACCACGGCGCAGGCGGCGCAAACGAGGGCGACGACGACCCCGTGGTTTATCAGGAAGCTGCTCAACAGAAATCCTCCGGTCGGTTGGCGTGCCGCGCGAACGTTCGCGCGCACAAATGTCACCATCCGCCCGGATCGCTCGGTCGAGCGCCTACCCGGCGGAAAAGCGCGCGCAGTCTATCGTGCCGCGCGGCGAATGGCGTTTAGGTGGGTTGGCAACGCCCGTGGCGGGGCACGGAAGCCCCGCCCCCGACGCGCCCGTTCTCCGCACTCACGCGCGCGGATGCGCCCCATGATCCCCGCGCGAACGACTCAGCGTCCCGGAACCCACAGCCGGCCACTCGACTCCGCGGGTCCCGGCCCCGGCTTCGTGGCGCCCGGCTGCGACGGGGTCGGGGCGGCCTGCGGTGGAGCCTCTGCCGGCGAGGCTGCCGGCGCCGGTGCACCCTGGTCGGACGGGCCCTGGGTGGACGGGCCTTGGGTGGGCAGGCCTTGGGCGGGCGAGCCTTGGGCGGGCGAGCCTTGGGCGGGCGAGCCTTGAGACTCGCGTGCGTATGCCATCTGCAGCTGCGAGAGCGCGTCGCGCAGCGGGCGGGCTTCCTGGGGGGCCCTGCGCTCCACTACCGGCATCAGCCCGCGCACGGCGTCGATCGCATCGCGCACCTGCTCGAGGTCGCGCTCGGGGTTACCCTGCTCAGGCGTCGCCTGATCCGGCCCACCGACCAGACCGAGGCGGCGCGCACCGATGTTCAGCAGCGACACGGTCGCCTGCAGCACCATGTCGGCGCTCGTGATGCGGCTCAATTCGGCCTCGTACGCCGCCCTCAGCTCCGCTTCGCTCGGCTGCCCTGCTGCTCCCGCTCCCCCGGTCTCGCCCTGCTGGGCCTCCTGTGTGCTCACACCGCCACCTCCGCTGAGTAGGTTTGCTTTGTCTCCGCCACCGCCGCCGCGAAGACCTCCTCGCGCGTGGCGCCCTGCTCGATCATCGCGCGCTGGCGCTGAGCGCCGTTGCGCTCCGGGAAAGCCAGCTCGATGCCGAGCTCCCCGCGCACCGGAGCGCTCCAGCTCGCCAGCCGCTCGATCGCCTCGCGCGCGGGGTACTCCTCGACGCGCTCGAGGTCAATCAGCCGCCCGTCGAGGCCGAAGCGGATCGCGCGCCACATGTTCTCCTCGACCATCCGCGGCGCCGGGTCGGCGAACGGGACGCCTTCGTCAACGTCGCGCGCTGCCTGCGCCACGCAAGCCACGATCAGCCCCGCCAGCGCCTCCGACTCCGCCGCGGTGCTCTGCGCGTCGCAGATGCGCACCTCGACCGTGCCGAACGCGAAGTGGGGGCGCACCGACCACCACACCTGGGTGTACTCCACGATCGAGCTAGTGCGCACCAGCTGCTCGATGTACTCGCGGTAGGCACGCCACCCGCCAAACGCGTCGGGCACCCCGCAGCGCGGGAAGTTGCGGGTGAAGCTCTGCGTGCGCGCCGAGTGCAATCCCGCGTCGCGGCCGTCGAGGTAGGGGGAGTTGGCGGAGATCGCCAGCAGCAGCGGCAGCACCCCGCGCAGACGGTCGCACACGCGCACCGCGCGATCGGCGTCGCGCACCCCCACATGTGCGTGCATGCTGAAGGTGTTGTTGCGCCACGCCACATATTTGAGGCCCTCCTCCACGCGGCGGTAGTGCTCGGTGTCGATGATCTGCTGCTCGCGGTAGTCGGCCCACGGGTGAGTCCCCGTGGCGCCCAGCGCCAACCCGTTCTCCTCGGCGAGCGCGAACAGCCGCTTGCGCCGCTCGCGCTGGCGGGCCACCGCGTCGTGGAAGTCCCCCCCGGGCCCCGAGATGATCTCGATCTCCGCGGAGATCAACTCGCCGGTGATGTGCTCGTAGAGCAGCGGATCGCGCGCGCGGGCGGCCTCGCGCAGCGCTTCGAAACGGGGCACCATCTCGAGCGTAGTGGGGTGCAGCAGCGCGAACTCCTCCTCCAAGCCCACGGTGCCGTCCACCGCCTGAGCGAAGGTCTCCGCCGCCCGGTCGAGGTCCAGGCTACTCATGTGCTTCCCCTCCGCGAGCGACGTGGGTCCGGGGTGGGCGCGGATCTGAACGGCAGGGCATTATTGGGACGGAGGGCTTTCCGCGAGGCGGTCTGTCAGGTCAGGTAGAAGTACAGCGCGTACAGCAGGTCGACGGCGGGGCTGGAGGTGTGAACCGTGACCTCTGGGGGGACGATCAGCAGCGACTCGGAGTAGTTGAAGATGATCTTCACACCCGCCTGCACCAGCTCGTCGGCGAGCTCCTGTGCGACAGCGCCCGGGATCGCCAGCACGCCCACCACGATGTCCTCGTCTTCGACCATCTGGCGCAGCTCGCGGGTGTGGCGCACCACCTTGCTGCCAACCGTGGTGCCCACCTTGTCGGGGTCCACGTCGAAGATCGCCACCACCCTGAAGCCGTGGTCGGCGAAGATGTCCGAGGAGGCGATCGCCTTGCCGAGGTGCCCCGCTCCGAACAGCGCGATGTTGTGCTGCCCGGCGGTGCGCAAGATCTTGCGGATCTGCGACACCAGCGACTCGACGTTGTAGCCCACGCCGCGCTTGCCGAACTTGCCGAAGCCGGAGAGGTCGCGGCGGATCTGCGTCGAGTTGACGTGGGTGTAGTCGGAGAGCTCCTGCGAGGAGATCGTCTCCTTACCCATCTTGCGCGCCTGCGTGAGCACCTGCAGGTAGCGCGACAACCGTGCCGCCACCCCCAGCGAGAGCCGCTCGCCCGGGTTGGCGGGGTCTGCATGTCCGTTGTGCTCGGCCTCTGCCGTGCTGGCCGAAACGGGGATGTTCGCCGAAGGTGAACGTCCCCCGACTTCGGGCGAACCGGGGATGCGCGCCGAAGGCGCGTGTCTCCCTGCTTCGGTTAGCTCCCCGAATGCCATCGCCCGTGACTATAGAGATGGTTCCCGTTGCCTCTGCGTTAGCGACCTTTGGGCTGCCGCTCGCCGGTGGCGTACACGTCGAGCGGCAGGTAGTCCGGGTAGCGCAGCCGCTCGGCGAAGCGCGCGGCGCTGGCGATCATCGCGGCGTTGTCGGTGCACAGCACGCGCTCGGGCACGTGCACGTCGGGGCCCAGCTCGGCGAGGCGCCGGCGCAGCTCGCCGTTGGCCGCCACCCCCCCGCCGACCGCGAGGCGATCGAGGCCGGTCTGCTCGAGCGCCCGCTCGGCCCGTTCCACCAGGCGCGCGACGATCGCCGCCTGGTAGGAGGCCGCGAGATCGGCCGCCCGCGCCGCGAGCTCCTCCTCGGAGAGCTCGCGTACCTTGTACAGCAGCGCGGTCTTCAGGCCGGCGAAGGAGAAGTCGAGGCTGTGAGCGAACGCCTGGCGACCCACGCCCAGCCCAGGACGGGGCCCGCCGGCTGAGAACGGGAGGGCGCTCGGATCGCCCTCCTTGGCGAGGCCTTCCAGCGCGACCCCACCGGGGTAGCCGAGGCCGAGCATGCGGGCGCCCTTGTCGAACGCCTCCCCGGCCGCGTCGTCGAGCGTGCTGCCCAGCACCTCGAAGCCGTCGTGCTCGCGTACGTGCGCCAGCAGCGTGTGGCCGCCGCTTGCGATCAGGCACACGAAAGGGGGCTCGAACGGGCCTTCAGTCCCGACCGAGGCGGTGCGCGGCGGCTGCGATCCCGAGGCCACCGGGCGTGGCGAGGCATTGCCGGCGATGAAGTTCGCCGCGACGTGGCCTTGGAGATGATCGACCGCCGCGAACGGCAGCTCCCGTGCGGCGGCAATTGCCTTGGCGGTGGCGAAGCCCACCAATAGCGCCCCCACCAGACCCGGACCGCGAGTGGCCGCTACCAGCGTGATCTCATCGAGCGTCCTCCCCGCCCGCTCGAGCGCGCTGCTCACGACGAGGTTGACGATCTCCAGGTGCCGGCGAGAGGCGATCTCGGGGACGACCCCTCCGAAGCGGTCGTGCACCTCTTGCGAGGAGATCACGTTCGAATGGATGCTTCCCTGCTCATCGAGTACCGCCGCGCACGTGTCGTCGCAGCTGGTCTCCAGCGCGAGGATCCTCATGCCGGCCCCCGACCGGCTTCACGGCGACGGGGATCGAGCGGCTCACACCCTGGGAGTCCGTGGCCGCGGCTGATGCCGTTCACAGGAAGCCGGGGTTGGGCACATCCTCCAGGGATCCGACCAGCGTCGCGGGCGTGCGCCACATCACCAAGGCGTCCTCGCCGTTGTCCTGGTAGTAGCGCCTGCGCATCCCCGCCGCGCGGAAGCCCTCCCGTTCGTACAGCCGGATCGCCACATCGTTGGAGCGGCGCACCTCCAGGGTGTAGCGCGCCTGCTCGTCGTCGACCCGCTCATACAACTCGCCCAGCAGCGCCGAGGCGACCCCTTCGCGGCGGTGCTCGGGGGCGACCGCCACGTTCATCACGTGCCACACGGTCTCGTAGCGCGAGCAGATCATGTACCCCACCAACCGCCTGCTCCCCCCCGTGTTCAGCACTGCCGCGAGGCAGATCCCCGAGGGCTTGGAGAGCTCCAGCACGAACATCGCCAGCGACCATGGCGTGGGGAAGGCGCGGCGCTCGATCCCGATCACCTGCGGCAGGTCCGGGTAGGCCAAGCGCCGGATCTCCAGGTGTGGCTGCTCGGCGGCGACGTCGGCGGCTAGCGGTGTGCTCACTTCCCGGTTCCTCTGTTTTTTGATTGAACGATAGAGGGGCTTGGCTCGCCGGTCTTGCGGCCGGTTGCGCCACTCTCCAAGGCAATCTCCGCATCGGGCCGGCGGCTGTAGTCCGGCAGCACAGCCTCGGGATCGCCCACCGGCGCGCTCAGGGCCAGCTCGCACAGCACCCCGGCATCCACTCGGTGCAGCGGCGAGGTGTCCGCTGGGACCGCCACCGCGATCGCTTCCAGATATCCCCGAAAGCGTAGCGCTCCGTCGCCCACCGCCCACCAATCCCGCTCTCCTCCCAGGCTCCCCGGGATCGCGGCGAGATCCTCGGGCGGGAGCGCGCGCGGGGGGGCCAGCTCGCCCTGTGCGTCATACGCCGCGGCGAACGCCTCCCCGCGGCGCGCGTCGATCGCCGCGAGCACCTTGCGCATCTGCGAGTCCGGCTCCCGCAGGGCGGCCTGCGCAAGCACCCGCAAGCTGCTGACGCCCACGACCTCGATTCCCAGCGACTGTGCCAGGCCGCGCGCGGTGGCAATCCCGACGCGCAGCCCGGTGAACGTGCCCGGCCCCACCCCCACCGCGATCCGCTCCAGGGCGTCCCAGCCAATGCCCGCCTGCGCCAACAGCTCGTTTGCCAGCGTCAGCGATTGCGAGGTGTGCCCGGGGCGCTCGCCTGCCGCAGGCTGGTCGTAGGCCCGCAGCGTGGTCCCGTCGGCGAGCCGCAACCCCACGGCGGTCGCGGGCGTGGCGGTGTCGAGGCCCAACACGATCATTGCTGCACAGCCATCTCGATCCGCCGGCGGTCGCCGCCGGCGTGGGTGATCGTCACCTGTGCGCGCGACCCTCCAAGCTCCGGGCTGCCCTCCTGCGGCCACTCCACGAATGCGATGCTGTCAGCTGCCAGGTAGTCCTCCAGCAGACCGGGCGCCTCGTGCTCCAGGCCCGCCAGCCGGTAGAGGTCGAGATGGGCGACGGTCACGCCGGAGCCTCGGTAGCGATGCCCGATCCCGAAAGTGGGGCTCGTGACCGGGTCGCTCACTCCCAACGCCCGGGCGGCGCCTCGCACCAACGTCGTCTTGCCTGCGCCCAAATCTCCCCGCACCAGCACCACGTCCCCCGGGTGCAACTGCGCGGCCAGCTCTGCGCCCACCGCCTCGGTCTCAGCTGGGGCCGAGGTTTCGCGGATGGGCACAGGTGGAACTCTACGCGGCGAGTGCCTCCGCGCGCAGCTCGTGCTGGTGCGTGAGCGCCTCGCGCTCGAGCGCGCCGCCGGGCCCAATGCGGTAGGCACCCATGCGCGTGAGCGGCGGCGAGTAGGCGTGAATCGTGATCGCCGGCTGCACGCCGCCATTGACCACGCGGTGGATCGCGGTCGCCGGGACGTTGAAGCACTCGCCCGCTGAGAGCTCGCGCGTTACCGTGGGCGAGCCTACCGCGAGGCGCTCCTCGCGGACCCGGCCGGCGACCACGGCGATCCCGCCGGCCGAGTCGTCGTGGTCGTGGAAGCCCGTGTCGTGGCCGTCGCTCCAGCAGATCAGCCACGCGTTGACGCGCTCGTCGGAGAAGATCTGCTCGTACACCCGCGCGTCCTGGCGGTGGCGGACGAGGTGGCGCCAGCGCGCCGGGTCGGCCGCCAGCACGGCGGCGAAGCGCTCGAGCTGCTCGGGGCTGAGGAAGGCGCCCGGGTCCTCGGCGGGTACCGGCTCGGGCGCCGACAGCAGCAGCTCGAACCGCTCCACGGCGAGGCTCAGGGGCTCAGGGGGCGCCGGGTTGGGCGCCGCGGCAAACCACACCACGCGTGCGGGTCGAGTGCTCACGATGCCACCCCCACGCGCGGCGCACGCACCGCGCGAGCCGAACGCGCCGCTCTGATCGCGCGAATCGCGCCGGCGCGCTCCAGCAGCTGGACGCCGTTCTCCGCCAGCAGCGCCTCGCGGCCGGTGGGCGTGGGCTCGACCACGGGTCGGTCGGAGCCATACACCAGCTGCTCCCCGCCAACCCTGCGCGCCATCGCCTCCACCGCCGCCGGGCCGTAGCTGGAGGTGTCGTAGAAGACGAGCGGATCGTTCAGGTCGCAGTGCGGCCCGCCGCGCGCCGCGAGCCGCTCGCTGAGCAGCGGCGCGCCACCCGCGAGCATCGCGAACACCACCCGCAGCCGCGGGTACTCGCGCCGGCCGAGCGTCGCGAACGTCAGCCATGCGGCCTGCACCTGGGCGACATAATCGGTCAGCGACCGCCACCACAGCGGCTCGCTCAGCGATGCCTCCGCCGCGCGCAGGCCGGGTGCCGGACCGGGGTGCACGAACAGCGGCGCCCCGCGCGCTTCGATCCGCTCCAACAGGGGCGCGCTCAGCGCCAGCGCGCCGGGTCCGGCGAGCGCCCCCGCGGGCAGGCAGACGCCGATGCAGTCGCGCGCCAACAGCCGGTCGACGTCGTCCGGGTCCTGGTCGTCGAGGGCGATCGGCCCCCAGGAGGCAAACCAGCTGGGCAGCGCCAGCACGCCCTCCAGATGAGCCTCGATCAGCTCCTCCGCCTCCTCCCGGGGCAGAGCCTCGATGCCGATCGCGCTCGACAGCGCCACCACCGCGAGGTCGAGGCCGTCGCCGTTCACGAGGCTCACGCGGTGGTGAGCGGATTCGGCCTCGCGGTCGATCACGTAGGGCTGCTCGCCCGCACTGTGCAGCACGGTCAGGCCGTGCGAGCGCCGGACGAAGGGGAGCGTCCGGCGAGCGGCCAGTGCGTCGAGCAGCGGGTCGGTCCAGATGTGCTGATGAATGTCGATCTGCATGGTTCTCGAAGGATCTCCGTCGTCTTTTGGTGGCCGGCGAGCAAGCCCGTCAAACCCTATACCTCATAAACTAGATCGAGAATATCATGTTTCGCGGAGAGCGCAACCCCAAAAGGCGTTTTTTGCAAGCTTTTTTGCCAAGCGGCCCCCTCAAGTCCGCCGGCGCGGATGCCGATACTGGACAAACCTCCTCCTCCCTAGCAGTGCGACCGGCCCACGATCCCTCTCCTGTGGGCCGGTCGTCTTTAAGGGCGGCTTCGCCTCAGAACAGGCCGAGCTGATCGACCTCGGCCACCGGCTCCGCGCCGGCACCGGGTCCTCCGGAGGCTGGAGCCTCTTGGGCCTCCTCCTCCACCTCCGGCACCTCCAGCCACTGAGGCTGGCCAAAACGGGGATGCTCGCCGGAGGCGAGTGTCTCCTGGCTTTGGTCGGGCGCAGGCAGCGCGAGCAACTCCGGCAGGCGGCTGAAGTCCTCGCGCAGCGTCTGGAGCATCCGGGGCGTGTAGAGCGCCGCCGCCGGGTGGAAGATCGGGTAGAGCCGCACCGCGCGTCGCCCAACCTCGAGCACCTCAGGCTGCCCGTGCAGGCGCGTGATCCCGGTCGGATCGTCGCGCAGCAGCTTGGTGGAGAAGTTCCCTAGCGTGCAGATCACTCGTGGCTGGATCAGCTCGACCTGGCGGTACAGGTACTCGCGGCAGTTGTCGATCTCCACTTGCTGAGGGTCTCGGTTTCCGGGGGGTCGGCACTTCAAGGTGTTCGCGATGAAGACATCCGCACGCGCCATCCCA
This sequence comes from uncultured Solirubrobacterales bacterium, assembly GCA_963844585.1. Taxonomy (GTDB): domain Bacteria; phylum Actinomycetota; class Thermoleophilia; order Solirubrobacterales; family Solirubrobacteraceae; genus Palsa-744. The sequence goes on from CAWJOV010000006.1 coordinate 327,848, forward strand.
ATCTCGCCCAGTAGCTTCTCCAGCAGTTTGCCGGCGGCGCCCACGAACGGCAGTCCCTGCTCGTCCTCGCTGGCGCCGGGGGCCTCCCCCACGAACATCAGGTCGGCATCGGCGTTGCCTGCTCCGAATACCACGTTCTTGCGTGTGGCCGCCAGCTCAGCGCAGCGCACGCAGCCCTGCGCCTGCGCGAACACCTCCTTGAGGGACTCGCGCCGCTCCGCGGCCGAGCCCGGCGAGTGGCTCTCCTCCGACGACATGAAGCGTGATGGTATCCCGACCTTCGTCGAGAAGACACTCAAGGTGGAACGCTAGACTCTGACTGCCATGCGGGCCAAGATGTTCCGGATCCACGTCTCTTGCAGCGCAGGCGAATCGCCCGTCACAGCTGCCATCTGGCTAACAGAGCGCGAAGCAAGCTGCGCAGACGCCAAGGACCTAGCCGTAGCCGATGAGGATCGTGCGTGGGAAACGGTACTTGCCGACGGCCTCGACGACGGGGCCAACAACCCTCTGTGCAACTGCGCACACAGCGCCCCCGATCCCCCACAGCCCACCTAAGCGCTGTATAATTCCGTGCAGGCCGTCAACCGGGCAAGCCCGGGATGGACCAGAAGCACCAGAGCTTTTTCTTCTCGCGCCGGTATCCGCAGGAACTGGACCGAAGGCCATGAGCCGATATCACCACCGACTCGCCCCACCGCGCATGAGCACGCTGCGCGCTTCGGGAGTCTGTACCACGGCGGAGGACGCGCCGGCATGAGCAGGCCGCTTGCCTCGTGTGTATGTACCGGAGGCCGGGAGGCCCGATGAGAACCCTGCGCTCCGTCGGAGAGCTCCGAGCCGCGCTGGCGCCGAGTCGCGAAAGCGGCTCGGCGATCGGGCTGGTGCCGACGATGGGGGCGCTGCACGAGGGGCACCTTTCGCTGATAAGGCGGGCTCGCGAGCAGTGCGACGTGGTGGTGGTGTCGCTGTTCGTCAACCCCGCTCAGTTCAACGAGGGCTCGGACCTGGAGCGCTACCCCCGCTCTGAGCGCCACGACGCGGGGCTGGCGGCGGAAGCGGGGGCCGACCTGCTGTTTGCGCCCTCGGTCGAAGAGGTGTACCCACCCGGCTTTGCGACCGCGGTGGAAGTGCTGGGGCTGACCGACCGCTTGGAGGGCGCCGCGCGCGGGTCCTCGCACTTCCGCGGGGTGACCACGGTAGTCACGAAGCTGCTGTGCATGACGATGCCCGACACGCTCTACCTCGGCCAGAAGGACGCCCAGCAGGTGGTGGTGATCCGCCGTCTGGTGGCCGATCTCAACCTGCCGGTGCAGATCGAGGCGCTGCCCACGGTGCGCGAGGACGACGGGCTGGCGCTCTCCAGCCGCAACGCGAGGCTCGACCCCGCCGCGCGGTCGCGCGCGCTCGCGCTGCACGCCGCGCTGTGCGCCGCCGGCGATCTGGCCGCCGCCGGGGAGCGCTCCTCCGCCGCGCTGCTGGCCGCCGCCAACGCCGCACTGGCGGCAGCCGATGTGCGCTCCGACTACGTCGCGCTGGTCAACCCCGACACGCTCGAGCCCCTCCCCCGGCTCGACGGGTCGGGGCTGCTGGCGATCGCGGCGCACGTCGGCGGGGTGCGGCTGATCGACAACGTCACCCTCGAACCAACTTTGGAGCCCACTCGACCCCAAGGAAAGGCAGCGACAACATGCAGCGCGTGATGCTCAAGTCCAAGATCCACCGCGCAACGGTGACCGACTGCGACCTGCACTACGTGGGGTCGATCACGATCGACGCCGACCTGCTGGAGGCCGCCGACATCCTCGAGCACGAGCAGGTGCACGTCGTCAACGTGGACAACGGGGCCCGCTTCGAGACCTACACGATCGCCGGCGAGCGCGGCTCGGGGGCGATGAAGGTCAACGGCGCCGCCGCGCGCCTCGTGCACCGCGGCGACACGATCATCGTGATCTCCTACGGCCAGTACGACCAGGCCGAGATGGAGCGCTACGAGCCCCGCGTGGTGCACGTGGAGGCCAACACCAACCGCATCATCACCGTCAACGACGCGGTGGCGACCCTGCTCAGTGGAGCCCCCTCCGCCGAGCCTGCCTCGAAGGACGCGTACGAGGTGCGCGCCTAACCCCGAGACAGCCCAAGGGCGCCAACCTGCGTCAGAGAGGAACCGAACACATCATGTCCAGCCACCCCGCCGCCCGTCCCACCAACCAATCGAGCGTTCAGATCCCCCACGACCCCGGGCGCCTGCCGATGACGCTGCCGCTGCTGGCCGAGAAGAAGCGACTGGGCGACCCGATCGTGATGGTCACCGCCTACGACTACCCCTCCGCGCGTGCCGCCGAGGCGGCCGGCGTCAACCTGGTGCTGGTGGGCGACTCCGCCGCCACCACCGTGCTCGGCTACAGCGCCACCACACCGGTGCGCCTGGACGACATGCTCGTGCTCGCCGCCGCCGCGCGCCGCGGGCTGCGCACGCCGCTGCTGATCGGCGACCTGCCGTTCGGCTCGTATGAGATCTCCGACGAGCAGGCGATCGCCACCGCCGTGCGGATGGTGCAGGAGGCCGGCTGCGACGCGGTCAAGCTGGAGGGCGGCGGGCCCGCCCCCGCCAGCCGCGCGCGAGCGATCACCGGCGCCGGCATCCCCGTCATGGGCCACGTCGGGCTCACCCCGCAGACCTCCACCGCGCTCGGCGGTTGGAAGGCGCAGGGACGCAGCGCGCAGGCGGCCGCGAAGATAGCGGAGCAGGCGCTGGCGCTGCAGGAGGCGGGCTGCTTCGCGATCGTCTTCGAGGCGATCCCCGCCGCGGTGACCGAGGAGCTGATGGGCAAGATGGAGATCCCCGTGATCGGCATCGGCGCCGGCCCCGCCACCGACGGGCAGGTGCTCGTCTTCCACGACCTGCTCGGCATCCGCGACGGCCTCGGCCCGCGCTTCGTCAAGCGCTACGCCAACCTCCAGGAGGAGATGAACGCTGGCGTCCTAGCCTATGCGGAGGATGTCCGCGCGCGGCGCTACCCCGGCCCGGAGCACACCTACAAGATCGACCCAGCCGAGGTGGCTGAGCTGCACGAGTTGCTGCGTTGAAGCCACCGATCTGGAACACCGTCGGCGCCCTCAGTGATACTGGCTCCCTCTGGACCTAAAACCCCTGAACCGACTCTCTAGCAGCGGTTGACGAACCCCTACTGGTTGAGTTCGATGGTGTTCATGAGGTGCTTGTAGGCGAAGACGGCGTGGGCTTCCGTTTCCGCCAGTTCCGATTCGAAGCTTTCGATGCTGTGGAAGAGCGAGATGTCCCCGGCGGTCGCGTAGGGCCTGGCGAGCCTCTCGATCAACGGACCTTCTTCGGCTTCGGGATCGACCGCGTTGTAGTGCTGAAGGAACTGAGTGGTGCTCGCACTCAGCGTCTTGTAGCCACTGGCCGCCCATTCTTTGATGTCGCCGCACAGGCTGGGAACGGTGAGGCTGACGAGCTTGTCGAGCTTGGTGGCGAAGCTCTTGACCGCGCGGGTGAGCCTGGAGTTGCTCCAGTGCAGGCCTTTCACCGCGTGGTAGAAGGTCTTGATCGGGCCGGCACCCGTGCGGTAGCCAACGACCGTCAGCACGCCCACGACCTCGTCGTCGAGCTGTTCGGCACCGGTGTTCTGCGGCGATTCCGCCGCCACCCTGGGGCATTCGCTCGCAATCTGATTGGCGTAGTGGTTGACGTTGACGAGCCCCCTTGGGAGGTCGGGGCGCGCGCTGTTCAAAAGCGTCTTGGTAGCGATGCTGAGCGCCCGCGTAGCAGCCGCGTCCCCAGCGGACTCGCCAAAGGCGGCCGGCGACGCCGCCAGCGCCAAGCCAGCAACGACGAGCACGACTACCACAGACCCCGAGAACACCCTCCTACCCATGCTCACCAGCCTACCATTTGCGCGCGGCCAGCGCCACCCCCTACCGCCGGTAGAGACCTTCACCTTCAGTTGCCGGATCGTCGCCTACTTCTTGTGCTTGGGCTTGTGGCCCTTGACCGTCAGGCTGTAGGTGTGCGTCGTCGGCTTCCCGCCGAGCGCGGACTGGAAGGTCAGCTTCCCCGACAGATGCACGGTCTTGCCTTTCTTGAGCAGCGACTTGATCTTGCTGGAGAGATGGACCGTCAGCTTCAGCGGCACGCCCGCGGTCGCGTTGGCGGAGGTCTTCCCCACCACGGTGTTGGCCGGGACGCACTTGCCCTTGAGCTTGATCTGCCCGTGCTTGCACTTCTTGGCCTTCGCGTCCACCGCCGCCGAATGGGCGAGCGTGGTGGTGGAGATCGTCACTTCCAGGGTCGCCTTCCCCGACTGGGTCACGACGATCGTGATCGTGACCGTGCCGCCGGAGCTGGTGACGATCGCTTCGACTTTGAATTCGCTGCTCGGCGGGGGCGGGGGCGGCGAGCCGACGGTCAGCACCTCCGAGCCACAGGCGCTCGCGCTGGCGCCGTTGGTCGTGTTACCGCTATAGGCCGCCTGCCAGTAGTAGGTCCCCGGCTTCAGCGCAGTGGCAAGACTGGCTGACGGCCCCGCCACTCCGCCCGTGACGGTGCTGGCGGAGCTGAACAGCAAGCTGGAGGCCGCGCAGGACGACGAGGAGTAGAGCCCGTAGTCCACGGTCCCGGTCGCGCTGCCGGCGTTCGCCCCGGTGATCGTCGCTTTGTCGTACTCGCCGACCGTGCCGTCGGGGATCGTGATGCTCGCGCCACTCGTCGCGCCAGAGGTCTGGGTGGTCGCGATCGCGGTGGGGGCCTCAGCCAGCTGCTGGTAGTTCACGGCTTCCATGAAGACCTGCGTTCCCGTGCCGGGATTTTCGTCGTAGGCGATCTCCGCGTTTCCGCCGCCGACGCCGACGATCACGCCATGGGCGGTGTACGGGACCGGGGTCACAACCGGACCACCCCAGCTGGCGCCCCCGTTGCTGCTGTAGTCGAGCACCGCCCGGCCCGATTCCCAGAGGGCGTACACGCCAGTGCTGGAGTCCTCGGACAGGTCGAGCGAATCGACGCCATCGAGAACTTCGCCGGTCACATCGGCCAGCTCGACTGGGGCGCCGAACGACCCTCCGGTGGCAGTCGCGACAAATGGGCGGTAGTCGAGCTGGTAGTCCGAGCCGGCTCCGGAGAAGCCAGAACCTTCCTCATCGAGCACCCCGATCCCGCCCTGGCCGCCCTGCGCCAGGACCGGCGCTTCTGCTGAGCAGCCAAGGAGTTGATATGCCGGCAAACCTTCCTTGTTGAGCGTGCCTGTGGCTTTCGAGGTTCCATCCACTTTGCCCACGGAGACGCCGTAACCGGTTGCGGCATCGTTGAGGCAGCCCGGGGGTGTGAGCTGGGCGCTGCTGTTGTTGGACCCAACGCCGACCACGATGTCGGTGCCCGCAGTCGCAGGCGGCGGCGCAGGCTCGGCGGCGATCTCCGGCCCGTCGGTGTCGAGGGCCTTCCTCGGGTACTGGCCGCCTGCGTTGGTGGTCGCCGCGGGGCTGGGAGATTCGGGGCCAGCGAACGGGGAGTCGCTGAAGAAGTTGCCGTAGTTGTCCAACAGGCCAACATCGCTGTCGCTGAGCGCAACCGCGTTGCCGAAGGTGTAGTAGAGCGAAACGGGACTGATGAACTGGCCACCGTTCTGCAAGCCGTGGCTGCCTGACAGGAAGGCCGCGCCGCCAGCGGGCGACGCCCACGCGATGCTGCCGGTGCTGACGGGCGTGCCAATCACCACGGCCTCGCCATTCGGCAGGACGACGAGTCCCCCGAGCCCCGGACGGTTCGTCTCTGAATAGCCTGCGTATTTCGAGTCTTCGAGCAGCACCGGGGCGCCGCCCTCACAAGCGGCGGCGGCCGCAGGCAGGACGCACAGGTTGACACCGGGGAAGTGTGGATCTTCCCAGGCAACGTATGTCGTCTGCGTCGAGGGGTCGTAGGCGATCAACGGCGGGGTGCCATTGTCTGGGGCGTCAAGCGCGATCGGTGCGGCCAGCGCCGACGAAGCCGCAAGCGCGGCGGCTCCTGCCAGGACGACGGCGGCGAGCGCAGCCACCAGCCCACCGAGCAGCATGACGCGACGCGACGCGGCCTTCCTTGACGTGAACAACATCACAGCCGACATGCTTCCCCAATCTGTCGTTGACACCTGCCCTGCAGCCGAGCCTCGCCATCCGGGCGAGCTGCGTGCGCAACACTAGCGCGTCTGCTGGACGGGATCAGCGGTAGTCAACACCTTTCAACACACGCGCAGGCGCCCCCGCGGCGATGGAGAACGGGGGGATGTCCTGCGTGACGACGCTGCCCGCGCCGACAACGCAGCGCTCGCCGACGGTGACACCGCTGGTGACGACCACGTGCGCGCCCAGCCAGCAGTTGGCGCCGATCCGCGTGGGGCCCTTGGAGGTGAAGCCCTGCCAGGGGACCGGCTTGTCGGGGTCGTCGTAGCGGTGGGCGGCGTCGGAGACGAAGCAGCCGTTGGCCAACATGCAATGCTCGCCGATCTCGACCAGCTCGTGCGAGGCGACCATCACGCCCTGGTTGAGGAACGTGCCGGCGCCGATCCGCACGCGGGCGCTGCCGGGGACGGTGATCCAGACGTTCGGCTCGAACAGCGCCCCCTCCCCCACCTCCAGACGCCCTTCGCGCAAGGCCTCCAGCACGTTGCCCTGCAGCGGCCAGCGCGCGAAGGCGCCGCGGCGCATCAGCTCCCAGTGGATCTGCGCCCGGTTCCAGGGCAGGGAGTTGCGCTCGTACCACTTCCACTTCTGGACCCACAGCCTGGCCTCACAGGCCAGGTCATTCACGCCGCGACCTTCGCCCGTGGTTTGCGCTTGCGGGCTTTGGCTGGCCCTGCCCCATTCCTGGAGGCCCCCGCCCCCGCGGCAAGCAACGGGGCGAGAAACTGCCCCGTGTGCGAGGCCGGCTCGGCGGCAACCTCCTCGGGCGTCCCTGCGGCGACCACGAGGCCGCCCTCCTCGCCGCCCTCGGGGCCCATGTCGATCAGGCGGTCGGCGCACTTGATCACGTCGAGGTTGTGCTCGATCACGACCACCGAGTTGCCGGCGTCAACCAGGCGCTGCAGAACCTCCAGCAGCCGCTGCACGTCGGCGAAGTGAAGGCCCGTGGTGGGCTCGTCGAGGATGTACAGCGTGCGCCCCGTCGCCACCTTGGAGAGCTCGGTCGCCAGCTTCACGCGCTGGGCCTCCCCGCCGGAGAGCGTCGTGGCGGGCTGGCCGAGGCGCACGTAGCCGAGCCCCACCGCGTCGAGCGTCTCCAGGCGCCGGCGCACCTTGGGGATGTGCTCGAAGAACTTGACCGCTTCCTCGATCGGCATGTCGAGCACGTCGGCGATCGACTTGCCCTTGAAGCGGATCTCCAAAGTCTCGCGGTTGTAGCGCTTGCCGGCGCACTGCTCGCAGGGGACGTACACGTCGGGGAGGAAGTGCATCTCGATCTTGATCTGCCCGTCGCCCTTGCACACCTCGCAGCGCCCGCCCTTGACGTTGAAGGAGAAGCGACCGGGCTTGTAGCCGCGCGCGCGGGCCTCCTGCGTTTTGGAGAACATGTCGCGGATCACGTCGAACAGGCCGGTGTAGGTGGCGGGATTGGAGCGCGGGGTGCGCCCGATCGGGGACTGGTCGACGGCGATGATCTTGTCGAGCTGGTCGAGGCCCTTGATCTTGCGGTGGGCGCCGGCGCGGGCGCGCGCGCGGTGCAGGCGCGCGGACAGCGCCTTGTAGAGAATCTCGTTGACGAGCGTGGACTTGCCCGAGCCCGAAACCCCGGTGACGCAGGTGAGCGTGCCGAGCGGGAAGGCGGCGTCGATATCGCGCAGGTTGTGCTGCGTGGCGCCTTCCACCTTCACATAGCCGGTCGGCGTGCGGCGTTTGGTGGGCACCGTCACGGCAAGGGTGCCGGCAAGGTATTGCCCGGTGGCCGACTCCTTCACGCGCTGCACCTCTGCCGCGGTCCCCTGCGCGACGATCCGCCCGCCGTGTTCGCCCGCGCCGGGGCCGAGGTTGACGAGGTGGTCGGCGGCGCGCATCGTCTGCTCGTCGTGCTCGACCACGATCACGGTGTTGCCGAGGTCGCGCAGCCGCTCCAAAGTGGCGATCAGCTTCGAGTTGTCGCGCTGGTGCAGCCCGATCGAGGGCTCGTCGAGGATGTACAGCACGCCGACCAGCGAGCTGCCGATCTGCGTAGCGAGGCGGATCCGCTGCGCCTCCCCGCCGGAGAGCGTGGCCGAGGAGCGGTCCATCGAGAGGTAGCCGATGCCGACGTTCTCCAGGAACCGCAGCCGCTCGGCGATCTCGCGCAGGATCAGCCGCGCCACGTGGCGGTCGGTCTCGGAGAGCTCCACCTCGTCCAGCCACTCGATCGCGCGCCGCGCGGAGAGCGCGCAGAAGTCCTCGATCCGCGTGCCCCCGACGAGTACCGCGCGCGACTCCGGGCGCAGGCGCGCGCCCCCGCACACCGGGCAGGGCCGCAACGACATGTACTCCTCGAGTTTCTCCTTCACCCCCTCGGACTCAGTTTCGCGGTAGCGCTTTTCGAGGTTGGCGATCAGCCCCGCGAAGCGAGTCGAGTAGGAGCGTCGGCGGCCGAAGCGGTTGCGGTAGGTGATCGCCAGCGGCTCGGCGGTGCCCTGCAAAAACAGATCCCGGTGCTCCTCGGAAAGTTTCTCCCACGGCGCGTCGAGGTCAACGCCGTAGCCCTCGGCGATCGCCTCGGCGACCTGGTCGTAGTAGTTGGAGAACGCCGCTGCCCGGCTCCACGGCGCGAGCGCCCCCTCGCCGATCGACAGCGACGGATCGGGCACGAGCAAATCGGGGTCGATCTCCATCTGCGCCCCTAGCCCGTGGCAGCGCTCGCAGGCCCCGTGGGGCGAGTTGAACGAGAAGATCCTTGGCTCCAGCTCGACCAGCGAGGGGCCGTGCTCCGGGCAGGCGAAGCGCTCGGAGAAGGTGAACACCGTCCCCTCGACGGGCATCTCGCCGGGGACGATCTGGGCGTTGGTCGCACGCGCGCCGAGCGCCCCGGTCGCATGCCTGCCAGCCCCCTGCTTACCATCCCCGGCCGTGGCAGCTTCGACCGCGCCGCTATCCGAGGTGCGAGCCCCTCCCCCTCCCCCTTTCCCAATGATCTCCACCTCGACCAGCCCGTCCGCCAGGCGCACCGCGGTCTCGATCGAGTCGGCCAGGCGCTTGCGCACGTCGTGGCGCATGATCAAGCGGTCGATCACAACCGAGATGTCGTGCTTGTAGCGCTTGTCGAGCACGATCGATTCCTCCAGCATCCGGATGCGATCGTCGATCCGCACGCGCGCGAAGCCGTCGGCGCGCAGCTCCTCCAAAAGCTTGCCGTACTCGCCCTTGCGCCCGCGCACGACCGGCGCCATCACCATGAAGCGCGCACCCTCCGGCAGCTCCATCACCTGGTCGATGATCTGCTCGGCCGACTGTCCCGTGATCGGCCGCCCGCAGATCGGGCAGTGCGGCTTGCCCACGCGCGACCACAGCAGGCGCAGGTAGTCGTAGATCTCGGTGACCGTGCCGACGGTCGAGCGGGGGTTGCGCGAGGTCGTCTTCTGGTCGATCGAGATCGCCGGCGAGAGCCCCTCGATCGAGTCCACGTCGGGCTTGTCCATCTGCCCGAGGAACTGCCGCGCGTAGGCCGACAGCGACTCCACGTAGCGGCGCTGGCCCTCGGCGTAGATCGTGTCGAACGCGAGGCTCGACTTGCCCGACCCCGACAGCCCCGTGATCACAACCAGCGCGTCGCGTGGAAGCGTCAGGGAGATGTCCTTCAGGTTGTGCTCACGCGCGCCTGAAACGACGATTTGGTTGCTCGAGGGCATGCTCGGTACATCATACGATGGCGAACAGACGTTCGTGTTGGAGAAGGTTTTTATGGGGGGCGGTGCTCGCACCGAGCCGTCCGCCGCGCTGAACGGCCCTGCGCGGCTGGCGCGCGGGGCCTGGCGGGTGGCCGGGAGAGCACAACGCGGCGCGGCGGCGCGCGGGGCCTGGCGGGAGCCTGGAGAGCACAACACAGCGCGGCGCGCGGGCGGGGCGGCACCCTCGAAGCATTGCGTGCCGCTCCGAGGACGCCGGGACCGCCACCTTCGCGAGGCGCTCTACACGTTGATCGCGAACGTCAACAACTGGGTTTCCACGGCCCCTCCGGCCGTGAGGATCTTGAACAGGGTGAATCTGTTTGTCTGCCCAGAGTCTTTTACGTATGCAAGGGTCATCGGGCAGGCTTCGTTGGCTCCGCCGCCGTTCGCCAGATACATGAAGTTTGCGCATTCGTTTCTGCTCATGGTGGCGATCGTGAAGAACAGGTTGCCCGGTTCTTCGATTTCGGCAACCAGGTTGTTGCCCGGGCCCGCGCTGGCCACCGCCTGCAGGTTGAGCACCTGCACCAGCATCGAGCGATTCAAGAATCTGATGCGGTCGGGCGTGTCCGGTTTCACCCGCAGCCTCCACACCGTGGGCGGCGGTCTGCCCGGGGCCACCTGCAGCGCTTCCACGTAGCCGCTCAGCTTCCCTTCGTGCGTAGATTTGATGCCCGCCGATTCGCACGCCGTTCCGCTGACGGCAGTCGTGACGCTCGTCAAGGCAAGTCTGATGCTGGAGCTCGAAGTCGCTCCACCTCCGTTGGCTACGTCCACGGTTTTGCGTTCTTTGTTTTCTGTTGGTTCGATTTTGACTTCGCAGGTTGCTTCTTTTTTGACTTCGATTTTGAATGAGCAGGTGCTCAAGATCGTGGCCGATATTTCTTCTTCTTCTTTGGGCTCGCGCGCTTCCAGCCCACATTCGCTCGCGGTCACCGCTCTGGTGACTCCTTCGCTTTCGCTCAAGCACCTACCCCATGTTTTGACTTTGAAATGGAGACTGGGCCCTTTTTCGGATGCTTTCCCTTCTTTTTCGATCGTCCATTCCGGCGCTCCTTTGGTTTCGGGTTCTCCGCATTCGAACTTCGCTCCACCGGCTTCGACCTTCGCAAAGAGATAGTTGCTGCCTCCCGAAGTCCCTTTGCCGGCCGATTTGAATTCAGCGGAGGCCAGCCCCGACCAAGCGAAGAAGACTCCGAAGATGACAACAAGGCCAATCCACAGTTTCTTTATCTCGCACATCTCGCTTCACTCCTTTTTATGTGACCTGCGTTTATCGCATGCGCCAGCATCGTGTTGGGCTCGAGGAGCTTCAGATCACGCGCCGGCGACGATCTTCCGGGTTGAGAGATCAACCGTGACGGTGTCGCCCTCGAGCGACTGGTCGCCCTTGGACGATTTGCCGCGGGTCGGCTTGAACTGCACGGTGAGCGTCGGCGACTTGCCCGACATGTCCACCGTGAGCGTCAGGTAGCCGTACTCGAGGATCGGTTCGACCGCTACCGCATATCCTTCCGGGAGCGTCTTTTCGGAAGCGTTGGGCTTGGGCTTGGTGACGTTGTGCCCGGCACTGCCCGCCACGATGTAGGGGAATTCGCCCCCTTCCACCGTGCGCGTGTAGCGCTGGTAGAGGTGGGCGTGCCCAGAGAGCACCACGTCCGGGCGCAGCCCGGCCGCCGCGACGGCCTTGTCGATGTCTTCCGCGAGCCCGCGCGCGCCGCCGTGCTTCTCGTCCACCGACAGCGGCGGGTGGTGGCAGGCGAGGATCACCGCGCGTTCGCCCGCTTCGCGCTGGGGCTTCAGGCGCGTGAGCTCCGCCGTCAGGAACTCCAGCTGCCGTTCGTCGAGCGTCGGGTAGCGCCCGCCCTCGGAGGAGATCACGCCGGGGCCCTCCAGCACGTTGGAGTACAGCCCGATGATCGAGACGAACGGAGCGTCGAGCGTGAAGTACACGCCCGGCTGGTTCATCGCGCTGCGCACCAGCCCGCCCGAGTCCGGCGAGGGACCGGGGGCGGCAGCGCAGAAGTTGCGCAGGAAGGCGAACAGCGATTCGGTGTTTTCGCTCTCTTCGGAGGGAAACCCGTCGTGGTTGCCGGGAATCGCGAAGATCGGCGCGTCGTAGGCGCGGAAGGGCTCGTAGAACTGGTCGTAGTAGTACTGGTGCTCGCCGAAGCTGTACACGACGTCGCCGAGGTGGAACATGAACATCGGTGCCTCCCCCGCCGCGGACGCCGTCAGCTCCGCCGTCATCGCGTCGGCCACGCTTGCCACGGTCTTCACGTGCGACTCTTCCGAGGGTCCCGTGTCGCCGGCGGCGTGGAAGCTGATCCGCTTCGCCGCCACGCACGGCGCCAGCGGGCCGGCGCCGATCACCTGCGCGAGCTGCATGTGCGGCGGGCTTACCCGCGGCTGTGGCACCGACTGCAGCTGTTCTTCGTGGGCCTTGTAGTAAGGCGACTTGTAGTAGGCGTCGCTGGTGTTGTCCACCTGGAAGGCGCTCTCGTCTCCGCCGGGGTGAGGGTCGGCGAACAGCTGGCCTTCGGGGCCCACGAGGTTGGAGCTGAGCCCCGGCACCGGGGGCGTTGTCGAGGGGGCCGGTTTCGGAGCGGCGGGGGCTGGGAGCGATACCGGAGCAGCACCCGGGCCGGAGGATGGAGCTTCGGTCGGGGGCGCGGGGGTCCCCGAGCCAGACGCGGGAGCTTCGGCCGGGGACGCGGGAATGGGGGTAGGAGTCGGCGCCGGAGCAGGGATGGGCGCAGGGACTCCAAGCGCCTGCAACAGCAGTGTGCCGTTGGGCCGGCCCCAACCTGTGCAAGCGTCCCAGCCGGGACCCGCTTTGTAGCTGCCGTTGTTGCCTTCGGTGATGTCCACGAGGCTGTCCTTCAGGTGCGCGTACAGCTGCGGGTTGCAGAACCCGAGCGGAGTCCCGCTGAGCTGGTTGAGCAGCGTGATCAGCGCCGACCACATCGGCGCGGAGGCGCTCGTGCCACCGACCCCGCCCAGCTGGCCATTGGGACTCAGCACCCACATCGGGGTTTCCGGGTCGGCGAGGCTGGCGACGTCGGGCACACCGCGCCCCGTTTTGCCGCTGCCGGCGTTGGGCGGCACGTCGGCGGCGGCCTGCCACTCGGGCACCGGGAACAGGACGCTCACGCCTCCACCCGTGGCGCCCTCCTTCTTGTCGAGGTCGTTCCACACCACCTCGGAGGAGATCGCCCCGGCCGCGGGGTCGGCTTCCACGCGGATGCCCCCGCAGGCCAGCACCCATGGGCTGGAGGCGGGGAAGTCAACGTGCGGGATTTTTGTGTCGGGCTCGTCAGCGGAGCCTTCGTCGCCCGAGGCACAGCAGATCGTGATTCCCTGGGCGGCGGCCTGTTCGAAGGCGCCGTTGACCAGTTTGATCGCCTGTTCGGTCCACGCGCCCTTCGGTTCGTTCTCGGGGTTGCCGTAGGAGCAGGAGATCACTTTCGGCTTGTTGGTCGTGTCGGCGACCGCCGCCTTGATCGCGTTCACCCACCCCTCTTCGGTGAATTCGGTGAAGTACACCGCCACGTCCGCCCCCGGCACGACCCCGCCGACCGTGCAGAGGTCGAGCAGCACCTCGCCGGTGGCGTCGCTTTCTTCGCTGCCGTTCCCGGGGTCGTTGCCGGGGCCCTGCACGACCACGTCGGTGAGCTTCGGCGTCGCCTGTTTGAGCGTGTTGGCGAAGTAGCTTTCGAGCGCGCCCGCTTCGTAGCCGCCCTTGGTGCCTTCGCCGTTGAATGCGAGCACCGCCACGCACTGACCATCGCCGTCGCCGGCGGGGAAGTCGAACAGCTTCGCGAGCATCGGCGGCGTGTACGCGTTGGTGGGCGGTTCAGAGGAGCCCGCTTCGGCTTCGGCGGCACGCTTGGAGACGTGTGGGCGAGTACGCACCATCTTGCGGTTGTCGAGCCCGAGCACGCCCTCGACCACGCCCGCCAGCTTGGCGGGGAGCTGCACCTCGCCCTCATAGGAGCGGTAGGTGCCGCCCCGCGGATGCTCGTAGCGGCCGAGCTGCACACCGAACGCCTCGTTCATCTGCGCGGCAGTGCCCGACACCCTCACCAGGCGCTTGGCGATGCTCTCCTCCACCACCTCGAGCTTGTGCGCCTGCGCAAATGCAGCGACAGCCTGAAGGTCGGACGGAGCGGCGCCGAACGCGGCAACCGCCTCCTCGGGGCGCAGGTAGGTGCGCGCGCGGGGGGCGAGACGGCCCAGCTCGTGCGCCGCCGGAGCGGGGTTGCCCTGGGGGTCGCGCTGGACGTAGACCGTGGCGGTCAGCTGCTCGTGCGCATCGACCGCACCAACCGACCCGGCGGCGGTGCCACCGCTGCCCCGTAGATGGAAGCGCTTGCTCATGTGGACCTCCGAAGTCGTCGCCGAGTACTGGAAGAGGCCACCCATCAGAAGCGCATGTGCTTCCCCCACGATGGCTTGCGCGGATGGTACAGAAAACCGTTGGCTAAATGGATTCTTTTGGCGAAAATTCAGCGGAAGGACACCTCGAGGCAGACGAGACGCCCCGTGGTCGCGAGCGCGCTGCGTCTACTGGCCTCCCGACGAGGCCCACGAGTCCGACATCCGGCGCGCCAGCGCGCCAGGTCCGCGCCGGCCTAGAGGCGCAGCCCGACGAGCACACGATGCGTGCGATCGAGCTGGAAAGCGGTCTCTACGGCTCGAGCTCGCCGTCGTAGAGCGCGAACACCGCGCCCTGCGGGTCGGCGACGACCGCGATTTTTGCGATCGAGATATCGATCGGGCCAGCGTACACGGCGCCGCCGAGCTCCCCGACCTTCGCGAGTGCGGCGTCGAGATCCTCCACGCCGAAGTACGCCAGCCAGGACGGCGGCGCTCCAGGCGTCGCCGCTCGCATGCCACCGGCGTTGGCGTCGCCGTTCTTGATCGACAGGTACGGTTCGGGGCTGCCCTCGAAGGGCGCCACGGTCCAACCGAAGAGGCTGCCGTAGAAGGCGCCGGCGGCGTCGAGGTCGGTGGTCCCGAGCTCGTTCCACACCAGCGCTCCCGGCGCGTTGACGAGCGCCGCGCCGAAGTGCGCTTTCGGCTCCCACAGCTCGAAGTGAGCACCTTGCGGATCCTGGATCACCGCCATGCGCCCGACGTCCATCACGTCGAATGGCGGCGCGTGCACGGTTGCGCCCAGCTCCTTCGCGCGCTCTGCGGTCGCGTCGGCACTCTCCACGGAGATGTAGGAGTTCCAGATCGGCGGCACTCCCGACTCACGCTGCTGGTCGGGCTGCGTCGCGATCGCCGCAACCTGCTTGCCGTCGCGCAGCATCATCGAGTAGACGTAGTCGCCGTCGCCGATCGGGCGATCGTCGGCCTCCCAGCCGAGCAGGCCGCCGTAGAACTCCTTTGCCCCCGCCTGGTCGGTGGTGGTGAGTTCGGTCCAGCAGAAGGTGCCGGGTGTGTAGCCGCTGCGCTCGCCCATGTGCGCACGGTAGCGCAGATCGCCGCGAGGGGATGTGAAGAGGTTGCGAGCAGACCAGCCCGGGGGCAGTCGAGCCACCCGCCGGCACGCTCCGCGCCGCCCGAAGCGGTGGCCGCTTGAGATCCACCGGCCTCCGGCCATCCGACTCGCCGGAGCCCAATCGTGCAGACTGCACCTGTGCACTCAGCCCTTCACGCCGCCCCGGCAGCACTCCCGCTGCCCGGCGGCCAGGACGAAGCGACGGTGACGCTCCGGCCGCTGCTGTGCGGCGAGATGCGCGGGCCGGCGGGCTGGTTCGAGGCAGACCCCGGCCTCGGCGGCACACTGCGGGCGCTCGGCGTGAAAGTCCCAAAGCACGAGCTGATCCGCATCCCGATCGTGGCGTTCCTGATCGAGCACCCCACCGCCGGGCCGATCCTGATCGACACGGGCTTTCACCGTGCAATCGCCGATGGTACGCCCGCGCAGCGCAACCACAACCTGGGCCCGATCGGGAGGTTGATGATCCGCAACGTCGAGATGCGCGCCGAGCAGACCGCGGCGGCGCAGCTGCGCACCCTGGGGATCGAGCCGGAGACGCTTGGCCTGATCGTGATGACGCACCTGCACTTCGACCACGCGAGCGCGCTCGCGGACTTCCCCGCCGCCACAGTGCTCGTCTCCGGGCCGGAGTGGCGCGCGGCGAATGCGCGGGGAGCATTGCTTCAGGGCTACTCCGCCGCCCAGCTCGACCCGCGCCTCACCTACCGCACCGTGGACTTCCATGGACCGGACGCGCACGCCCGGGGCCCGTTCGAGCGTGCGCTCGACCTCCTCGGCGACGGGTCGATCACGCTGCTCGACACCCCCGGGCACAGCGCAGGGCACCTCGCGGTGCTCGTCCGCCTGCGCGAGCGCGAGGCGCTGATCGCGGGGGATGCGATCTACACGATCGCGACCCTGCGCGGGGGCCGGCGGCCATGGCACTCGCAGAGCCGCAAGACCTTCGAGCGCAGCCTGGGGGCACTCCAGGCATACGACCGCGAACACCCCGACGCGCTGATAATCCCCGGCCACGACATGGCACACTGGGAGACGCTCGCCGAGCGCTATGAGTGAGGCCTCGGAATAGCCCGAGGCGATCCAACACGAGAGTCGGCAGTGCGTGCGCTCGCCAGTAGGCCGGAGCGCTCGACTGGGTGACTCGCCGTGAGTTCAGTCGACGTGCAGGACGGCCTTACCGGCGATCCGGCGCTCCAGCAGCGCGGTGATCGCGTCCGCGGCGTCGCGCCAGGAGGCCTCATGGTCAACCGAGCAGTCGAGCGCGCCGTCGGCCACGAGCCCAGCCAGCCGACCGAGGTCCCTTCCCCCGGAGCGAGTGTGGGCGAGCTCGGCGAACAGCAGGAGCCCGTACAGTCGCGCGCCCGGCGCTCGGCCGAACAGCCCGCGCGTGGGAAAGGTGGTTGGCTCCCCGGGGTTGGAGGCGGCGAAGGAGACGATGGTGCCCCTCGCCGCGACACGCCCCAGCGCCGCCCCGAGCGTCGCACCGCCGACAGCCTCGACGATCGCGTCGAACTCATCGCCGGTGGGCTCCAGCTCGGGGATGATCCGATCTGCCCCCAGCTCGCTCAGGCCCCGCGCCCGCTCGGCGCTGGATGAGACCGCGGTGACGTGGGCGCCCGCGCGCTTTGCCAGCTGCACCGCAAACCGTCCCACCCCGCCGCCGGCACCGGTGATCAGCACCCGCCGCCCGAGCACCGAGCCGGCGATGTCGAGCGCCTTCAGCGCGGTCAGACCCGCCACGGGTAGCGCCGCGGCCTGGGCGTCGGAGACCGCGTCGGGCAGCTCGCACAGCGCCTCGGTGGGCACGGCAACCAGCTGCGCCCACGCGCCGGCGTCCACCAGCCCAGCGACCCGTGTCCCCACCGCCGGGCCCGAGCCATCGGCCGCCGGGGCGTCGATCGCCCCAGCGACATCCCATCCGGTGAGCTGCCCATCGGCCATATCCGCCAGCCGTCGCGACTCGCCGCGGTTGAGCGAGAAGGCATGCACGCGCACGAGCGCCTGGTTGGGGAGCGGCGCGGGGTCGGGGACCTCGCGCAGTTGCACGTTCGCGGGGGCGCCGGGAGCTGCCGTGAGCGCGATCACGGCCCCGATCCTAGCGGCGCGCGTTCGCCCTCACGATCGTTGCTCCCTTGATCGCTCGCCCTCTCGATCTCGAGTGCCGAGCTCTCAGCCTTGCGGGTCTACACGACAGCCGCAGAGGAAGCGCAGCCGGGCGCGGGGTACTGCGCCATCAGATCCTGCACCTCTGCCTTGACACGGCTGACCAGCTCGCTCTCGCCGCCGCGCACCGCGCCCACCACTTCGTCGAACCAGCGCGCGATCTCCCCCATGTGCTCGACACCCAAGCCGCGGGTGGTAGCCGCCGGGGTGCCGATCCGCACGCCCGAGGGGTCGAACGGCTTGCGCGGATCGAAGGGGATCGCGTTTGCGTTGGTGACGATTCCGGCTTGGTTCAACGCGCGCGAGGCCTCCTTGCCGCTCACCCCCTTCGAGGTCACGTCGATCAGGATCAGATGATTGTCGGTGCCGCCGGAGATCAGCGTGAATCCGCGCTGCGCAAGCTCCTCGGCGAGGGCCTTGGCGTTGGCGACGATGCTGTGCGCGTAGTCGCCGAAGGCGGGCGTCGCGGCTTCGCCGAGCGCGACGGCGATCGCGGCCGTCTGCTGCTGGTGGGGCCCACCCTGCAACCCCGGGAAGACCGCTTTGTCCAAAGCTTTCGCGTACTGCTCGCGGCACATCAGGATCGCCCCCCGCGGCCCGCGCAGCGTCTTGTGCGTGGTCGTCATCACCACGTCGGCGTGCGGCACCGGCGAGGGGTGGGCGCCACCGGCGATCAGGCCCGCGAGGTGCGAGACGTCGGCGACCATCAGCGCGTCGATCTCCTCGGCGATCGCGGCGAAGGCCTCGAAGTCGATCGTGCGCGGCACCGCCGTGCCGCCGCAGAAGAGGAGCTTGGGGCGGTGCTCGAGCGCCAGCTCCCGCACCTCGTCCATGTCCACGCGGCCGGTGTCGCGGCGCACCCCGTAGTGCACGGCGTTGAACCAGATACCCGTGGCAGACACGCCCCAGCCGTGGGTGAGGTGACCCCCGGCGGGCAGCGAGAGCCCCATCACCGTCTCCCCCGGCTGCACGAACGCCAGGTAGATCGCCAGGTTGGCGGGGGACCCGGAGTAGGGCTGCACGTTCACGTGCTCGGCGCCGAACAGATCGAGCGCCCGCGTCTGCGCCAGCCGCTCGATCTCGTCGATCACCTCGTTGCCCTCGTAGTAGCGCTTGCCCGGGTACCCCTCGGCGTACTTGTTCACGAGCACCGTGCCGTTCGCCTCGAGCACCGCCGGCGAGCAGTAGTTCTCAGAGGGGATCAGGCAGAGCGACTCGGCCTGGCGCTGCTCCTCGCGGACCAGCAGGCGGGCGAGGTCGGGGTCCGACTCTTCGAGGACGGGAAGCATGGGGCCATTCTACTGCGGCCGGGGTCAGGATGGAGTCCTGCCGCCGCTCCACGAGAGCGTTTGTTTCACGCGCCGATCGTAGTGTGGGCCTGGGGGGCTCGGGTTCGATCGCTTCTCTGTGCTCAAGGCGCTATTGTGGCCGCGAACAACTGAATAATGCTCGTGGGCGAGGGGAAGCCGGTCGAAGTCCGGCGCTGACCCGCAACCGTAGGCCGCACCACCGCTTTTTGGGTGCGCGGCAAGCCGGGATACCTCATCCGCGAGTTGAAGCTCTATCAATCCCGTCGTGGTCTGCGGGCGGAGCCGGATCGAGTCCCGGTCCAGTATCCGTCCTCGTACACATTTGTGGTGTGCGGGGACTGTTTCGTTTCGGGGCTCTTTCGGACCCTCTGGCTGGCCGTCTCGGCAACACCAGGAGGTAAGCAAAAATCATGTCAACTCATCCGAAGCGGCTCAAGCGAGCCGGGATGCTGGCCGGCGTGCTTGCGCTCGCCGTTGCATTCACAGCGCCCGCGGTGGCAAGCGCGCAACCGAAGGTCGAAGCGGCCAAATGGCTTGCCTCACAGCTGAAGCCGTCCGAAACGAGCAGCTCGGCCTACTGCGAACTGTTCGGCTCGCCGTCGATCGGCGAGACGATCGAATGCGAGCTGGCGTTCAAGGCCACCGGCAGCGAATTCAGTGGCAAGCGCACGGCGACGTATGACTACGCCGTCGAACACAAGAGCGAATACATCGGCACCAAATCCTGCGCCGAAGAAGGGGCGATGCACGCGGGCTCGGTCGCGAAGCTCGCTTTGGGTGTGGAGGCAGAAGGCCATAACCCCGAAGAAGTCGGAACACGCAATCTGATCGCCGACTTGAAGTGTCTGCAGGTCAAAGAAGGAACCGAAAAAGGCCGTTTCAAGGACAAGGGCACCGAAGAATTCTCGAACGTGACCACGCAGTCGTTTGCGATCATCGCCCTGAAGGCGTGCGAAGAAAAATCTTGCACGAGTAAACCGAACCTCAAATCGGTGATCGAAGCAGGCGCTACCTATCTGGTGAGCCAGCAGTGCACGGAAAAACAGGCTGGCGCATTTCGTTCAACGATGGGCTTGCCGACGACCACCGAATGCAACACCAAACCGGCGTTCAATAAAAAAGAAGAAGAAAACCCGAACGCGGTTGAAGTGGACTCGACCGCTACGGCCGTCCAAGCATTGCTGACCGTGGGAACGACCGGAGCGAAAACGTCTGCCGCATCCGCGCTCAAATGGCTCGAAAAAAATCAGACTGGCAGCGGAGCTTGGGAAAGCTATTGCAGCGAAACCAAATTCACAGAACTATTCAAGAGCGCCAACAGCACGGCGCTTGGCATCATGGCCGATGTCGAGGACAAAGCCTCGTTCGGCAAAGCGGTGAAATGGCTCGAAGAAGCTGTCGAAGGCCAGCCTGCGACCGAACGCGGCCTGCCGGCGTGCAGCAAAACGGGCAAACCCGACGTGCTAGCGGCAGCACAAGGCATCCTCGGCCTCTACGAAACGAGCTACCCGCATCTGGTGGGGCTTCCCTAGCCGCGCCTATGATGCCGCTTCCTGGGGGGCGGGCATGATGCTCGCCCCTCGGGTAGTCTTCTGTGCGCTCACGAGCGCGGGGAACCCGGTGGGAATCCGGGGCTGGCGCGCAGCGGTGTGGGTGACGAACGGATCGCAGGTCCACTGAGCCGAGGCAAAAGAAGGCTTGGGAAGGAGATCCGGGAGGTTGATCCCAAGCCCGAAGACCCGGTCGTGACTGGATGGCATCGCCTCGCGAATAGGCGGCCGGCCCGATCCTCCCGGCTTGAGTTCGTGGGGTTCGTGTCCGTCGCCCTGGAACCCCAAGGAGCGACAGACATGACTCGCCTCACCGCCGGACCTAATCGTAGACGCCCCACTTTGGCTGTCCTGCTCGTCGGCTTCTTCTTGCTGGCGGCCAGCGCCCTGAATGCCCCTGGGGCAGTGGCGGCGAACGTGCCCAACCCCGAACCTAACCTGATCGCGCGCTGGGAACCATGCGAACCGGATACGGGGGTGACGGTGATCGTCGATGACCACAACCTCGGCGAAGGCAAGATCTATGTCGGCTGCGCGCTTGGGGAACAGGCCAACGGCGCGGAAGCCCTGGTTCACGCTGACTTTCACGCAGAAGGCACTAGCGAATACCGGCTGGGGTTCATTTGCCGTATCGATGGCGAGCCCACGCCAGCCGAACAGACTTGCGAACACACGCCGGGTGCGAGCGCCTACTGGACCTACTGGCATGGCAGGCCCGGTGGACAGTGGGGCTTCAGTGGCTGCGGCGCGGAGAGTTGCAAACCGGCGATCGGCTCCGTCGAAGGGTGGGGCTTCAACGCTGGCACGAACAAACCCGCACCTCGGATCGAACCGATGGACGGCGCAGGTCCGCACGCGTTCACGCTGCCTCCTATACAGGAATCCTCGGTCATCCCAGCTCGACTCGCGCGCAAATGGCTCGCCCCGACGCTGAACGAAACCGCCGTGCAAACCGAAACAGACGAACTCCACAAGGGGGAAGGACTCAGCCGTGGCGGCTTGGAGACGTTCCTTCAGGGAGTCCTCGCGCTCACTCAGGCGGGGGTCAAGCCGGCCGAACTGGCGCCGATCACGCACTGGCTCTCGCGCACCTGCGAAGAAGAAGGCGTCTCGATCGGTAGCTGCGGACTGCGCGAATTGACTGGAAGGCCGGACCCGAAGCGCTACGCGGTCGCGATCCTAGCCTTGCACGCCCTCGGTCAAGGCACAGAAGAAATGCACTTGCGCGGCGCGCTTGAAGGTCTGATCGAAGAAACGACTGGGGAGGTCGAAGAAGAAGGAGCCACATACCTCCTCTCACCTACTGTGCTGGCACTCGCCCGTACCGGTACGCTGCCGGCGAAGGCGCTGCAGACGATCGATCTGCTCCTTGCTCAGCAGAATACGAGCACCGGCAGCTTTGAAGCGGAAACCAACGTCGATGTCGAAGCCATCGAAGCGCTCGTCGCGGCCCGTGAAAATGACGCGGCCGCTTTGGGACAGACACGCATGGACGCGATCGAAGCGGCGCTGATCAAAGCAGGCGATAACCTCGAAAGCCTTCAGGAACCAGACGGTGGCGTCCGTGCCAGCACTGGCCAGGAAGACGCCGAACCAACCAACGAATCGACCGGGCTGGGCGCGGTCGGCCTAGCGCTCACCGGGCACAGCGCGGCAGCACAGCGCGCTGCGAAGTGGGCCACGCCCTACCAGATCACCGCTGAATATGCCGGCGAAGGCGACCCCGAAACCGGCGAACACACCCCGGCGGAAGACCTGATCGGCGCATTCACGGAAGACGAAGGCGCGCTCAAAGAAGCGCTGCTCGACGGCATCTCCTCAAGCGAAGAATACGGCGTCCACAGTGGAGCGCAGGCCCCGACGGCCTACGCGCTCGACGCACTGACGACTGCCGGCCCATACGGCCCCTACGATGCGAGCTTCGACCAGGAATCGTTGTTCTTTGAAAACCAGACGGTCGGCTCTGCGAGCAAAGCGCTGACCGCTACGTTGACCAACGAAGACGTGCGGCCCGTCACGATCGCGACCGTCGGCATCGTTGGCGAACAGGCAGGTGACTTCCAGCTTGCCGGCGGACGCTGCGCCGGCCACACGCTGCAACCAGGACAGAGCTGTGAAGCGCAGGTCAGCTTCGAGCCGACGACCCCGGGTCTACACGAAGCGCTGCTGCAAGCCACGGTTCAAGGCGCCAATCAGACAATGCAGGTTCCGCTCACCGGGACCGGTATCCCGGCGCCAGAACCAGAGCCGCAACCCAAAGCCGAAACGAGTCCGGGGTCGCTGGTCGGTCCTCCGAGCCCGACGCCAATCCCCGGACACAGCGCAAGCCTCCCTGCTGCCCACCTAGCGGTCGAGAGCATCAGCCCCGCGCGGCTGCTGTTGAAGTTCACCGCGCCCGGTGTGGCTACGGTGAAGATCGCCCGGCTTCGCGGCAAGGGGCGCCACCGCCGGTGGCAGACCATGAAGACGATCGTCGTCAAAGCCAGCACGGCGGGAGCGCTCGGTGTCAAACTGCCGCGGTTGGCGCCAGGGGGCTACCGGGTGAGCATTGGCCTCGCAGGCGCCAAGACTGTGGTCAGAACCCTGACCGTGCCCCGCAGACGACAATGAGCCCCCATGCACTCCCGGGCAAGCTGGAGCTCGATGCAGTCGCGGTCGAACGGTAGGACAGCCACGGCTGCTCGCGGAGCGCTGGCGGCACTGAGCGCGATGGGCGCGGCGGTGGCCCTGACCGTGGTGAGTCCCGCTCACGCCGCGAGCACGCGCGATTCTAATTTCCAGCACAACTTGGAAGCGACCGTGAGATACCTGCAGAGCTCCCAGGGAGAAGACGGGGGCTTTGCCGAACCGGGCAGTGAACCTGGCTCGGACTTCACCGCCTGGGTTGCGCTCGCGCTGGCGGCTGCCGGGATCAACCCCCGCGATCAGACAACTGCACCCCAGCATTGGGTTGGCGGGCATAGCGCATACACCTTTTTGGCCGAACGCGCGCACGATGCTTCGCTGACAACGGACTTCGAGCGCGAACTGCTGGTAGTCGATGCTGCCGGCACCTCACCAAACGATTTCGGCGGAGTGGACCTGGCCGGCGAAATCCTCAAACGCCAGATCACCAGCGGCAGTAACGCGGGCGCCTTCCCGCACGAAGCGGATGATCCCCGGACACCAGGGGTCAACGACACGATCTTCGCGGTTCTCTCGCTCAGCCCGATCCACGAACCGGCTGTCGAAGCAGCCATCGCCCGTGCCGCGCGATGGTTGGCAGCACAGCAGAAGTGCGACGGCAGCTGGAACTGGAGCTACACGGCCAGGGTGGGTGCTTGCAACCCAAGGGAAAGGCGGCTGTTGCCAGGTGAAGAACAGGGCGAAGTCGACACGACGGGCGCCGCGCTCGAGGCGCTGAACGCCGTCGAACATGCAGACCCGGAAGGGCAGGAACGGGCGTTTGAGTACCTGCGTGAAGCCGAGGCTCCAAACGGAGGCTTCCCCGAGTACCTCGGTGGAAGGGAACCAAACGTAGCCTCCGCGGCGTGGGTCGTGCAGGCGATGTGGTCCGCGGGGATCAACCCGGAATCATGGCTCGGCCACTCGGGTCTCGCTACTGAAGAACCGCTCGGCTATCTCGCCTCCATGCAGCAGCCCGACGGGCACATCCGCTACGAGGCAAGCGAGGAAAGGAACGGCATGTTGATGACCGCCTACGTCGCCCCCGCGTTCGCCGGCGACCCATTGCCGATCCCCGAAGCGCCTTACGTAGGTCTTCCGCTCGAGCCCCCCGACAGCGGAGAACCCGGAAACGGCGGCGTGTCTCCTCAGCCCGGAGGCCGCGTGATCTCGGGCGGCGGCGGTGACGGCGCACCGCTGTTCAGCCGCCCCCAACCCGATCGCAAGGGACACACACCCGGCGGCGTCAGGCTGCTGAGGATCAACCACCCCAAGCGCAGAGCCAAACACCGCCGCAACCCGGGCGCAGCCCGCAAAACACCGGTGCCGACAGCTACCACCGACGGTGTGAAGCCGCTGAAGAGCAAGCAAGCCAGGCACAGAGCCAAGCACCGCCAAAACCCAAGCCCTGCCCGCAAAGCACCCGTGCCGACAGCTACCACCGCCAGCCTCCACCACCACGCCAAGGTACACAACCAGCCCAAAAGTAAAGCCACAGGCGGGGTCACCCTGAGCGGCACCGGCGGCCCGGGCGGGGGCGGAGCACAGAGCAGCGGCCGAGAGGTCAAAGGGCTTCTGATCGGAGCGCCAACCGGCGCGCTGGAACCCGGCGCTCCGGGCCTGCGCGGCGCCGGGGCAGGAGAAAGCCAGACATCTTGGCTGGCGATCGGCATCGCCGCCGCCGCGCTCGCTCTCGCACTGCTGGGCGCGCTGGTTGAGCTCAGACGTCCGCGGGTGATCCTATGAGCACGCTCGCCACGACAGACACCGTCGCCGAAGCGCTGGCACGGATAGCCTCCTCGCTGCGCATCCCCGTTCTGATCCTCGCGCTGCTGGTGCTGCTCATCTGCGCCCTGGAGCTCGGACGCTTCGCGATCGAGCTCCTCTCCCGCACACGAGCCGGACGCAGCGCACTGCGCGCCCTTGCCCGCCAAGTCGTAGCCAACCCACGCCAGGCCGCCGCGCTCGCGGTCCGCGCACCAAGCTCGCTCTCGAGAGACGCGCTCCTGGAGATAGCCCGCGCAATCCTCGCCGGTGAGCAGGCCGGCATCGAGCACGCACTCGCCGACTACGAGCTCGCGGTCCAACGGCGTCTGGACCACACCCGGATCCTCGTCCGTGCTGGCCCAGCGCTCGGCCTGATGGGCACCCTGATCCCACTCGCACCAGGACTCGCAGCCCTCGGCCACGGCGAAGTGAGCACCCTGGCCACAGACCTGCGCACAGCGTTCGCCGCCACCACGGTCGGGCTGCTGGTCGGCACGGTCGCGTTCGCGCTGACCCTCACCCGTACCCGCATGTACACAGAAGACCTCACCGCGCTGGAGCGAGCCACCGACTCAATCGGAGCGAAGACGCCACAGCCGGCACAAGCGCCGCACCCACCCGCTCATGCGCCTATGCCAGTGTACGGAGCACCAGTATCCGCCGACGGTCAGCAAGCATCGGCAGCCGGACCGCCGCCGCCGCGGCGAATCATCGCCGTTCCCGCCAGCACCGAAAGTCCCGTCCCACCACCGCCACCGGAGACAGGCAGATGAATCGCCGCACCGGACTGGGCCGCCATGGCCGCATCGAAGACGCCGCGGGAGACCCGCTCGACGGCCTGGTCAACCTGTTCGACATCGGCATCGTGCTCGCCGTCGCGTTCCTCATCGCCGGCCTCGGCCTTGCGCTGAATCGGCAGACGCATCGACTGCAAGCCCGCACGCCTACCACGCAGCACTCCCAGGCACTGCCCACGCCATCCTCCCGCGCCCCGGCAGCCAGCGGTCACGGCCAGGCAGTCGGAACTGTCTACCGTCTCGGCAACGGGCAGCTCGTCTTTGTGCAGAAGCAGCCTTGAATCTCTGACGCTAGGTCAGCGCCGTGGTGCACTGTGCGACATCGCCGGCTTGGTCCAGGAAATCCGCAACGAAGAAATATTTGACCATCACTGACCGCGAGCGCGCGTAGGTGATGGTAGTCATCCATGGGCGCATCCCGCAACACGATCCGCGCGCTGTTACGGTGGAGGAGTCCATCGTGCCCCTCGTGGGTCGGCGATTGTGCGTTCGCTCGGTCCTTCTTGACCTCTCTGCCTCGCGACCGCAGCCCCTGAGAGGCTTCGTGAGGAGTGCCCGTGAGTGTTGTGGCTGCAGGGCCGAAGGGCAGATCGCCCCGCGGGTCGGTGGGGCGCCCGCCGACCCTCGCAAGCGCTGGGAGGCCTTCGCGGCCGGCTGTGGCGCCGCTGCGTGTCGCGATGCTGGCCCCACCCTGGATCTCCATCCCCCCGCCGGGGTACGGGGGTGTGGAGTCGGTGGTTGGCGTGCTGACGGATGCTCTGGTCCGGCGCGGGCACGCTGTGACACTCTTCTGCGCCCCGGGCTCGCGGTCGAGTGCGCGGGTGGTGCCCCTGCTCGAGGAGTCTCACCCCGAGGAGATCGAGCGTTCGCTGTATGAGGTCGACCACGTCGCGCGGGCGTTCGAGGAGATCGACCTCGCCGCCTTCGAGGAGCCCTTTGACGTAGTTCACGACCACTGCGGCTTCACCGCACTCGCCATGGCCGACCGCCTCGGCACGCCACTTGTGCACACCCTGCACGGGCAGTTCACCGCCAGCACCGCGGCCTTCTACGCCCGCCACGGCCACAAGGCAGCACTCGTCGGTATCAGCCGGGCGCAGCTCGCATCGGCGCCGAAGGGTCTGGAGTCGGCGGGTGCGATCCCGAACCCCATCGACGCGCGGGCCTGGCCGCTGCGCGAGCACAAGGATGACTACCTGCTGTGGATCGGAAGGATGACTGCCGAGAAGGGGCCCCACCGTGCGATCGCCGCGGCCCATGCCGCGGGCGTGCCGCTCGTCCTGGCCGGGGTCATCCAGCCCGGGCAGCAGGCGTTCTTCGACCGCGAGATCGCCCCGCACATCGACGGCGAGCGCGTCCGCTTCATCGGCGAGGTCGGTGGGTCGGTCAAGCTCGCAGCTTTTGCGGGCGCCCGCGCATTGTTGATGCCGATCCGTTGGGAGGAGCCCTTCGGGATGGTGATGGTCGAGGCGCTGGCGTGCGGGACCCCGGTGATCGCGTTTCCCGAAGGTGCTGCCCGCGAGCTGGTCTGCGATGGGCAGACCGGCTTCCTCGTCGAGGACGAGCAGGCAATGGGCGCAGCGGTCGGTCAGCTTCCCCGCATCGCCCCGCGCGACTGCCGCGCCTGGGTCGCCGAGCACTGCGACGTCAACGTGGTCGCCGCCGCCTACGAACGGACCTACCGGTCGGTGGCGCACACGGGCGTGGAGTCGGAGGTGCACGCGGGCCTGGGGTCGGTAGCGCACACGGGCGTGGGGTCGAAGGTGCACACGGGCTTGGGGTCGGTAGCGCACACGGGCCTCGCAAAGGCGGACGCGCTTGTCTGAGCGCACCTTGAGCGTCTTGGACGGCACCACCTTCGTCGTCGGGGACCGCCACGGCGACGTGCGAGTCGACGCAGGTCGCGAGCACGGCTTCTTCTGCGAGGACACCCGTTTCCTCTCGCGGTGGGTGCTGCGTGTCGGGGAGACGCCACTGGAGCTTCTGGG
Organism: uncultured Solirubrobacterales bacterium; assembly: GCA_963844585.1. GTDB lineage: Bacteria > Actinomycetota > Thermoleophilia > Solirubrobacterales > Solirubrobacteraceae > Palsa-744. Next base: position 355,495 of record CAWJOV010000006.1, read on the forward strand.
CCTCGACCAGAGCTCGCACTTCGCGGCGCAGTTCTTCCTGACCCCCCGCATGGGGCCCGACGAGGAGGCGCCGTGCTCGATCATGCGCCGCCGCCTCATCGACCACGTATGGATCGAGGAGATCACTGTGACCAACCACCGCCATGCACACAGCGAGATGCGGCTCGCGCTGGAGGTCAACGCCGACTTCGCCGACCTCTTCGAGGTCAAGGACGGCACAGTGACCCAACGCGAGGTGAGCTGCCACCACGATGACGGAACCCTCACATTGGCCTACGAGCGCACTGGTTTCAAGCGTTCGCTCACGATCGTCACCAGCCGCACGGCGGCGGTCACCCGCCGGGGCTTCGCCTACTCGCTGCGGCTCGCGCCCGGCGAGCAGTGGTCAACCACCTTCACCCTCACGCCCCACGCCGCACAGCCAGGGCTCTCCTTCGCGCAGCGCGAGCCGCGCGGCAGCATGGCACAGCTGAGCGCCTCCAAGTCAGCCGAGCTCGAGCAGTGGCTGGCCGGGGCGCCGCTGTTGCAGACCCAGGACACAGCGCTGACACGCACGTACCGCGCGAGCCTCAGCGATCTCGGCGCGCTACGACTACACCCCGACCTCGGCGAGGGCGCGACCCTTCCCGCGGCAGGACTGCCGTGGTTCATGGCGCTCTTTGGCCGCGACAGCCTGATCACCAGCTTCCAGGCGCTGCCCTACCTACCCGGATTGGCCGCCACCACCCTGCGCGTGCTCGCTGCCCGCCAGGCCGGGGAACGCGACGACTTCCACGAGCAGGAGCCAGGCAAGATCCTGCACGAGCTGCGCTTCGGCGAGCTCACCGCGCGCGGCGAGCGCCCGCACTCGCCGTACTACGGGACCGCCGACGCCACCCCCCTGTTCCTCGTCCTCCTGGACGAGTACCACCGCTGGTCGGGTGACTCGGAGCTCGTCAGAACCCTGGAGCCTCGTGCCCGTGCCGCCCTGGCGTGGATCGAGGACAGCGGGGACGCCGACGGCGATGGGTACGTCGAGTACGCCTGCCGCAACCACACCACTGGGCTGGTCAACCAGTGCTGGAAGGACAGCTGGGACGCGATCCAGCGCGCCGACGGCACGCTGGCAAAGGGGCCGATCGCGACCTGCGAGATCCAGGGCTACGTGTACGACGCGCGGCGCCGCTGCGCCCGTCTGGCTCGCGAGGTGTGGGGCGATCCGGCGCTTGCCGAGCGCCTCGAGCGCCAGGCAGCCGACCTGCGCGAGCGCTTCCGCCGCGACTTCTGGATGCCCGAGCGTGGCTGCCACGCCCTCGCGCTGGACGGCGAGAAGCGCCAGGTGGACAGCCTGACCTCCAACATCGGTCATCTCCTGTGGTCAGGCCTGCTCGACGAGGACGAGGCGGCCGCGACCGCTGAGCGACTGCTCGACGAGCAGCTCTACTCCGGCTGGGGCGTGCGCACCCTCGGCACCCACGAGGCCGGCTACAACCCGCTCGGCTACCACACCGGAACCGTGTGGCCCCACGAGAACTCGCTGATCGCCGCCGGCCTGGCGCGCTATGGCCACCGCGCGGCGGCGAGCACCATCGCCTCCACGATCCTCCAGGCGGCGCCGTACTTCGAGCACCGCCTGCCCGAGGTCTTCGCCGGCTACCCCGCCTCGGTGACATCGGTCCCCGTCGCGTTCCCGACAGCTTCGCGTCCCCAGGCGTGGGCCGCGGGAACCCCGCTGCTGCTATTGAGCACGCTGCTCGACCTCCACCCCGGGAGCATCGACGCGGACGTCGAGGTCCCGTGCGGCATCGGCCACGTCGCGTTGCGCTCGCAGAGAGACTAGTGTGGACACAGTGGACGACGACGCAATCCGTGCTCTGGTGACGCGACTGGCGCGTCCCCACCCCTCTGGGGGCGAGGTCATCGAGCGTGCCGCAATCCTCGCCGAGGGCGCCGACTTCGTGGCGGTCATGGAGTGGATCACCGCCCACGACGGTATCCCCGAGACACAGGTTGCGAAAGCCCCCAGCCATGGCCTGCACGGCTCGCGGCTGAGCTACAGCGGCGGAGCGGCACCTCGGCCGCCGCTTCGCTTCGTGCTGCCAGCCGGCGCGCTGACCTGAGCCCCTTTCGACCGGCCTTGTCAGTGCTTCTCGATGGCGCCACCAGCCCCGCGACGCCGACTCGCCCGCCGCTGAGGCGCCTTATCGCCGGCGCTATGTGAGCTCAGGGTTGCGATAGAGACTTGGCTGCTCGAAGATCGGCACGATCATGCTCTACGGTTCGATCGTCTCATTCATGTGCGGGGAGAGGCGATCGGCGACCAGGCTTGCCGCGGCGGGGCGAGCGGTTTATCGTTAACCTCTCCGGGACGCCTTCCGTTGCGGGACGAGAACTTCTTGTGCCTGCAGATCGAGGCGTCCGACCACTTTCACTAGCGGGGATCGATCATGGCCGAAACGTTGATCTCACAGCTCTCCCATGTGGAGATCACGACGGACAAGCCCGCGGAGTCCCTCCGCTTCTTTACCGAGATTCTCGGCCTCGACGAAGTGGATCGAGAGGAGCAGTCGGTCTACCTTCGAGGCTGGGGCGAGTGGTTGCACAGCAGCATCAAGCTGACAGAGGGGCCCGGTGCGGGAGTCGTGCATGTCGGCTGGCGTACCGAAGGTCCGTCGGAGCTCGAGGCGCTCACCGGGCGGCTGACCGATCTCGGCGTTGGGGAAGGCTGGACCGACGGGGATGCGAGCCATGGTCCAGCTTTCAGCTTTCGAGCTCCAGGGGGGCATCGGCACGAGATCCTCTGGGAGGCTCGCCGCTACAGCCCACCCGAGGAGCTCAGATCGCCCTCACCAGATCGACCGCAGCGGTTCAATCCCCGCGGAGCGGCGACGCGGAAGCTCGATCACGTAAGCCTGGCGAGCCCCGACCCGGCGGCTGATCGAAACTTCTTCGAAAAGCATCTTGCCTTCAAGTACCGGGAGGGGGTGTTCGGCCCCGCGCCGGAGTCCAAGCAGTTCATGTGCCTGCTGTCGAGCATGAGGCTGGGACACAACCTGGGTTACATCGTCAACCACGACGGTGCGCCCGGCGGCATCAAGCATCTCGCGTTCTGGCTGGACACACGGGATGAGATTCTCCGCGCGGCCGAGATCTTCACCCAAGCCGGCGTGCCGATCGACCAGGGACCCGCGAAGCACAGCGTCGGCGAGAACCTGTACTTCTATGTGCGTGAGCCCAGCGGCTTGACGATCGAGCTCTACACCGAGGGCTACAACGTCTATCCGCCCGATTGGATTCCGTACGAGTGGAACATCAATCCCGGGGTGGGGCTCGAGTTGGTTCCGCGCGATGGCACCTCCGGCCATCGCCGTCTGCAAGAGGCAGTCATGAACGACAACCAGTCCGGGCACGACGCCAACCAGTCCACGGACAGCGACAACCAGTCCGCGCACAGCGCCACCCAGCCACCCTCCACGCGTAGCTGAGCTAGCGGGCCCGCCGCTCCTCAGGACACGGAGGACAGGGCGAACAAGCCGGCAGCGTTCTCCCCGAGGATGCCGTCCCTTAGGCCATCTGTGACGCCCAGCTGCCCGATAAGCCGCAGCGACACCTCGGCCGGAATCTCCACTGGCGGCCAGTCGGTCCCGAACAGCATGTGCTCTGGTCCGAACAGCTCGAGTGCTCCCCGCAGTGCCGGGAGGCTGTACAGGAGCGTGTCAACGTACATGCGGGCGAAATAGGCGCTCGGCCGCTCACGCGGCGTCTCCTGCGCAGCCCGCTCCAAGAGGCCCGCCGGATCCGCCTGTGCGGTCGCCCGGGCCGGCGTTCTGTAGCTCTCATAGGCGGCGTCCAGACGTCCGGCGAGCGCGGTGATGCCACCGCCACCGGCGCCGGCGATAATTCGCACAGATGGATGCCGGTCCAGGACGCCGCTGAGCACGATGGATCCCAGGTTCAGCGCAACCCACACGGCCCGAGCCGCGAAGCCCCAGAGCCGTGGGTCCAGGGACCCAAGCGGACCGACGGGCGGGTGCACGAACACCGGAACGGCGAGCTCCTCCGCAAGGCTCCAGAATTCCTCCGTACCGGCATCCCCGAGCAGTCGCTCGCCTTCGGGCGCAGTCAGGCTCAGACCGACTGCCCCCGCGGCGGCAGCATCGCGGGCCTCGTCGAGCATCGGCTGGCCCCCGAGCGGATCGACGCCCGCCATGACGCTCATCTGGTCGCGATGCTCAGCCTGGAACCCGAGCGCGATCTCGTTCCAGCGCTTCGCCCGCTCGAGCACGGGTGGCGCGCCCGGCGGCAACTGCACGATCACCTGGGAGACGATCGTATGGTCGATGCCTTCGCTGGCCTTGCGCTCAAGAACGGGCCCGATGTCGACGGCCGCCCCGGGCGCGAGCAGGGCAAGCGGAAGGTGGGAGTGGACGTCGACGATCACGGTACGAAGCGGGCTCCGAGAGATGCGCCTGGGGGGGAATCGAACCCCCGACCTGCGGCTTGAAAGGCTATCGGCTTCTCGCTCAACTATGCACCGCGGACCCGTAAATGCAACAAGATGCGACCAACAATGATTCTCGATGATCTCCCGATCTCATCGAACGACTCCGTGAAGGGGTGGCCCTTCGGGGGTGATGAGCTTGGCGCCGGGGATGTGGGTGGCAACGCGGCGGGGGTCCCGCGTGAGTAGCGGGCGAGCGGTAACGGCCGCATGCGCGCCAATCAGGAAGTCGGGGAGGATCGCTTCGCGCGTCCCTCCCGCGCGACGATAGTTGGCATGAGCGTGGCCGGCCAAAAACGCGGCGGCAGCGGGGATCTCCTCGATGACCGCCATCGAAGGCAACGCCGAGCGCAGCGCCTCGATCCGAGAGAAACGCGGAGCGATCTCGGCGAGCACGACGGCGTTGAGAACGATCGTGCCGCTCTGCGCGGCACGGGTCAGCTGCGCTTGGGACCAGGCCAGCCACGACGTGTCCTCGGTGAAGACATCGAGCAGCACACTGCTGTCAATGAAGACCCCGGGACCTGGGCTCACCGGCGGGTCAGCGCCAGAATCTCATCGGTTGTCAACTCGACGTCGCCCGCGCCGCGCATCCGCGCGACCTCCCGGGCGGCATGGTCACGGTCCACGAGCATCCGCGCACCCCGCTCGTCAACCTCGAACTCGACATCGCTGCCGGGATGGATACCGAGCGCCCGCCGAACCTCGAGCGGAATCGTGACCTGCCCCTTCTGCGTGACACGCATGCCGTAAGACTAGCAAGTAATACCGGGCTCTATGGCAAGACCACGATCGGCCCAGTGTGCTCGCTTATCACGACCATATAGTCGAGTGAGGTGATGCGCGATGCACTGCGCCGCCACATCCAGCACGAGCGTTTCACCCCATCGGCGTGGGGGTCAGCGGCTCCACGAACCCTGTCGGCCTTTATGCCGAGTGCTCGACGATGGGCACAATCGTGATCCTGTACGGCGGATCAATTGTCCTGCTTGGCGAGGTACGGTGCGAGGTACTTCGCGGCGATCTTGCTCGGCGGTAGGAAGGTCGGGGTGTCGGTGATCTCCGAGCTGAACCCGTGTCCTCCCGTGATGTGAGCGGTGAGGTATCGAGGCTTTCCGTTGGTCAGCAGCATGCCGTGGATCGTGGGGTCAAAACGCTCGGGTGTCGCGGGTGCCCCGGCAAGGGCCGCGATCGACTGCGCGGCAGCGTCGGCTTGCTGGGAGCCGATGCCGCCGTGCTTGATGGGGAAGTCGGTCGCGTCGCCGGCTGCGTAGATGCGCTCGACGTCGGGTACTCGGCAATGCGGGTCCACGCGGATGAAGCCGTTCTTGCCGAGCGGAATGCCGCGCACGACAGGGCCGTAGAGCTCGGGCAATGCGATCACCCGATCCACCTCGAGGCGGTGGTCGCCGGGGTTGATCACCACTTCGTGGGAGCTCGGAACCTCGGCGTAGGCGGAGTTGATCGTCTCGACGTTCGCGCCGGCGAGCAGCTCGGCTACGGTGTTGCTCGCCGATGCTCCAAAGATCGCGAGGGGGCTGTCCTCGGGGGTGACGATCGTCGTCTGTAGCTCGATGCCCATGTCGTAGGCGCGCCCCGCTGTCATCAGCGCAAGCTCGTATAGCGGTAGCGGCCACGCCATGCGACCGGGTGCAACGAACGCGAGCTTGTGGATGTAGCCACCCTCGATGTCCTGGATCAGCCCGTGCATGGTCTGCGCCAGATCGCGGTCGTCGATTGCGAGCGCGTGCGGGTAGCGTTTTGTGATGGTCGCCCCGAGCGCGAGCATCAGCGCGTCGTACTCGATCGCCTCATCGGCCTTGGTGTGGATCGTCCGCGTGGCCGAGTCGATCCAGCCGAGCTCGCCACAGAGCAGCGTCGCGCCGGCGTCATGGACGATCGACTCGAGTGGATAGCGGTGTGCAGCGCCGTAGGCGAACGGCTCGCGGACGACCATCGGGCGGTAGACGAACTCGCTGTTGGGAGCGATGACGCTCACATCAATGCGGTCGGGCGCGAGATCGGCCAAGGCCAGCGCCGTCTCCAGGGCGGCTACTCCCCCGCCGGCGATAACCACATTGAGCTTGTCCGAACGTGAGTTGGTTGTTGGCATGGGGCTGGGATTGCGGGGCATGACTACCCGCGGGTCTTCCCGTTCGGTGTTGTCGGTGGGGCTGGTGTGTCTGGGAACTCGTCGGTGGTGCCGATCAGGATCGTGAGCAGGTCGCTGATCCGTTGCACGCGGCCGAGACGGTCGGGGAGGGGAAGGCCGGCTTGGATCGTGTACTGGTTGCGGCGTCCGTTGCGCTCGCGTGTGATGTAGCCGCCGTCCGCCAGCTCCGTGACGATCCGGTGCGCGGCGCGTTCGGTGATCCCGACCCGTTCGCTGATCTCTCGCAGGAGCACGCCCGGGTCGTGGGCGATGCAGGCGAGGACCTGGGCGTGGTTGGTAAGGAACTTCCAGCGGTGCGTTGCGGTCTCGGTCATGTATCAAGACTAGCGTATCTGGATATCCAATTCATAGATATAGATTTCATGCTATGTTGTTCAGGTCCGCGGTGCTTCTCAGGTCGCTGGCGCCCATGCGCACATCCAACGAAACGAGGAACACCATGCCCAGCTCAGTCATGCCACCCCCATCCGCTCCGACCACTGGCAACGGCGTAGCGCCCACCGCTGTCGCCGATCCGATCTCCAACGGACGCCACCAGGATCCACAGCCCGATCACGCGCCGCGCAGCCCGCTACTCGCGAAACTGACCAGTCTGACCTCGATCGCCACCGTGGCTGCGGCAGGCATGATCGTCGTAGGTGCACTCGCCGTAGTTGGCGGCCACTACGACAAGCAGGTCGTTCACGACCAGCTCGCTCCGCAGAAGATCTTCTTCCCAAAGCCAGCGACAAACCCAGCTCTCGCAGCCTACGCCGGTCAGCAGGTGCTCACCGGCAAGCAGGCAAAGCTCTACGCCCAGGACCAGATCGGCGTTGACCTGACCAAGGTTGCGGGCGGCAAGACCTACTCCCAGATCAGCGCCGAGTGGATCGCCGGCGGCATGAAGAACACGACGCTCGCAGGCGAGCGCACCACCCTGTTCATGGGAGAGACGCTGAGGGGCCTGCTCCTCAATGCCTGGGGCTGGTCGGTCATCGGCGGCATCGCCACCCTCGCCGGATTCATCCTGATCCTGCTCGGAGGGGCCCTGTTCCTGCTACCGCTCGCCAACTGGCAGGTCAACCTCAGAGGCCGCCGCCCGCCGCCCGCCGGGGTCTGACATGAAGGCGCTCGTTTACCACTGTGTCCCAGCCAGCGCGGCTGGGACACAGCAGCCGACCCCACGATCATCGACCCGACCGACATCGTGTGCGATGCAAGTCTTTGACCGCAGCACTCCAAGACCGAAGGCGCTGGGATCCTCGGCTGCGGGGTCGCTGACGTCGCGGGCGGCAGTGTCTGCAAGCGGATCGTCGGCGCCCAGGCCGTCGGTGCTCGAGATGGTGACACTACGGGATGGCTCGTCGGTGACAGTCCGCCCGGTGGGCCAAGACGACGAGGCATCCCTGCAAACATTCCTGACAGACCTGTGCGCGAACTCGCTTCGCCTGCGGTTCACGCATTTCGTGGCCGAGGTGCTACCCGAGAATCGGGCGATGCTGGATGTCTTCCGCGACGGGTTCGACGCGCACGTCGCGTTACACGGAGGGATCGACACGGTAGAGTTCCCGACCTCGCCTAGCGACTGACCCGCAAACGCTTCGGTCGGAAGCCCCCCAAGCTACGAGTCGGCAACCGCTTTTGCCGCGGTGATGACCATTGCGATTGATGATTATCCGGGCCGGCTGCCAACCCCGCCACGCCGGCTCGCCGTGGCAACCTCCGGCCCGCAAGCCGCAGCGGCGCCAAACTCCCGCAAAACGGGACCCGATGCGGTACCCGCAAGCGGTACTCCCCGCCAAAACCAAGCACCAATCGAGTACGGCAACCATCAAAAAAGGCCCTGATTTACAGGGCCTTTTCGTAGTGCGCCTGGGGGGAATCGAACCCCCGACCTGCGGCTTGAAAGAACAGTTCGGTAGTGTAGTGGGGTGTCGCTGGGTCCGCCGATTGGCTCTATAGCTGGAGATTCGCCTCCCCGCATCCGAGGCTGTGGTGTCGAGTGGTGTGGGGCCGGTTACCACAGGGTTACCACCCGGTAGACCAGCGGCTCGCCCAGCAGACTGCGACCGCGGGCTACAGAGACACCACACCGACGTCACGCCGCCGACGTCAGCCGCGGAGCATGGGCGTCCTGGCAGAGCGCCGCATACAGGTCACGCACAGCGGTCGGGTCGATTGACCGCCCCCGCAGCTAGAGCCCTATCCCTCGCCTTCCCCCGAGCCCAGCACCCAGGAGCTCGCCGACCTCAAGAGCACCGGCCAGGACACCCTACGCGATCAGGTCCTCGCCAACCTCAGCACGCTGATCGCGCACCGCCAGAACGTCCCCGAGTCCGCGGAGCTGATCGCTGCGATGGCCGGCACCAAGGCCGTATGGGTCTCAACCCAGCAGACCGAGGACGGCCTGCTCGCAACCGGCCCTAGCGGGAAGGGCTCCCGTCAACGCGGCTACGAGTTCCAAATCCACCCCTCCCGCATCAAGCGCCTCGGGACCGGGCAGGCCGTCCTCATCACCCCCGGTGCCGAGCAGGCGCCTGCAGTCGTGCTCGTCAACCATCCGGGGCAGGGGCGGGAGTAGGGGCTTCTTCTGTAGGTTGGCCGGGAAGTTGGATTGAGTCCGACCAAGTATCATCTGGCACCGGGTTTGCGTTGCTCGAATCATCCGGTTTGCCCGTCTCGTTGCTCGTAAATCCAGCAAATAGCGGACAAAAGTGATTGGCCCCATTGACGTCACCCGGTTCGGATGTTTAGGGTGTTCTGCATGATCGTCAAAAGCTAAAATTTTGAGGGGAGGCGGCATGCTGCTTGGGAAGCATAAGCGGGGACGTAGTTACGTCTACGGCGGTCAACGGGAGATTCGTCCTGTTGTCCAAAGGCAATACGTTGGATCGGGCAATGATCTGGCGGTGACCATGCCCTCCTTGGCTACCACTCGCTCGGCCCGAGTAGCCTTGCCTCAGCGCCCTGCGGCGGTCGCCGTGCTGCTTTGCTTGCTGCTCGGAGTGGTGCTTGTGAGTAGCTCGGTGGGAAGCCATTCTCATTCCCTTGCAGCTAGGCATCCCCAGGGAATGGCGCGGAAGGGACTCTCGACTCTGCCCCTGAGCGCGCAGACGCAGATCTGATTTCAATCGAACGCCCCGAAGAAGGCAAAACCGCTAAGATTGAAGACGCCTATGTATATGACGGCAATGGGCTTCGCGCATCCCAGACCATCACGGGGAAAACCAGCCATCTAGCCTGGGATTTGGCCGAAGGTCTTGCCTTGCTCCTCAGCGACGGAACCAATAGCTATATCTATGGGCCGGGCAACATCCCAATCGAGCAGATCAACGGCGAAGGCAAAGCACTCTACCTGCACCACGATCAGCAAGGCTCGACTAGGATGTTGACCGGATCGACCGGCAAAGCCGAAGCGACGTTTACCTATGATGCCTACGGGAACACTACGGGGACCACGGGCAGCGCTACAACCCCGCTTGGCTATGACGGCCAGTACACCAGCGCCGACACAGGGCTGATCTATCTTCAGGCACGAGTCTATGATCCCAAGACGGCGCAGTTCCTCACAAGAGATCCGGCCGTGATGACGACGCGTGAGCCCTATGTTTACGCAGAAGATAGTCCCTCTGACTACAGAGATCGCAGCGGGCTGGGATGGGAAGAAGCGTTCGAAGGCGGATCGGGAATCCCGTGCCCTTGGTGTGCGGCAGAGAAAGGAACCGCAGAAGCTCTAGAAGGTGCCTATCACTCTGCGAAACATGGCGCCGAAGGGGTCTGGAACGCGATCAACGAAAACGAAGCCCCCGGCGACGAAGGCGAAGCAGAACTTCATGCCAAAGAAGCCGAGCGCGCTAGCGAATGTGGGGAGAAGCCAAGCCCCGGAAACCTCGAGAAACTAAGCAGTGGAGAAATCGAACGTATTCTCAACGATGACAGCACTGATATTCACACCGACAAGGAAAACACCGTTGGGAAGACAGAAGCCGGACGCTATGACTACTACAGAGACAAGGCGTCGGGCGAAATCTATCTTGTTCCGAAGAGTGGCGGTGAGGCGATCCCAACAGGTTTGGGGGGCGGATGACCCGAGCTTTTGACGATGCTTTTCGGAAGCGTCATTGGGAAGAGATTCAGTGCTCATTGGTGGTACATAGTCAGACCGTGACCGCTGTTGATGTAACCGCCCATGTAGGTATTGAGCCGACTACGCAGCGCGTCAAGGGTGAACCAATATCGGCCAAACGGCCAAACATACCCGTCGCAGGCCACCTGTGGGTTTGGAAGCCTACTGGTTCTATTGAGCACTCGCTGGATGCCCAGCTCGACGCTATCTGGGCCGCCCTAAGCTCACGAGCGGACGCATTTAGGAGTCTCCCTCCAGATGCGGAAGTCGGAGTGAGCATCTGGATTGTCCATCACGGCAGTGAACTCCGGCTCGGCTGGGCGCTTGATCAGCGGCATGTCACCGCCGCGGCGGCCTTTGGGGCGTCGATTGATGTCGATGAGTACGATGACACCGAGAGCTGACCGGCCGAAACATAGTGCTGATGTCCGAGGCGAGCTCGCCTGTATCCTCGAAGAACGCCTGTCGTTCGAGAAGGCTCTGGTAGCAAGGTTTGCCTACGCTGGCGGCAAGGACGATCGCGCACGATTTTCGCTCTGTACTCGGGGTCTTGGGGTGGTGCTCGGTGGTGCGAGTGGCCTTGGGCGAATCAGGACGTGGCGTTGAGAAGAGGGGGATGATTGACATCGAGAGAGTGGCCGGCGGGATGGAGCGCGGTAAAAAAACGGCAGCAACGAGGGGTGAGGGGCTGGGAGGGCAGCTCGGGCGGCGGTAGGGTCGGCCGGTGCGGCAGACGCAGTCCAGAAGGACTGCTAAGGCGGAGTCATGCGCCTCCCGCTGGGAGGGGGTTGGGGGGCGCTCCGGCGTGAAGTGAGGACGTGCAGCGGCCGCGCCCGGAAGGACAGGCCGTCCTCATCACTCCTAGTGCCGAGCAGGCGCCCGCCTTCGTGCCTGTCAATCACCAAGGGAAGGCGAGATAAAAAAGGTCGCCGGCAGGCTCGCCCCTACCGACGGAGGCGAACGCCGCCTTGGCCCATTGCTTCAAATCAGATGATCCTTGCTAGAAGACACCCCATTTTTCTCGGGAGACTAGTTCGACTTCCATTTCTCCGTTGATGGTGGCCGGGTTGCCAGCGAATTTCAGGCCGATTTTTTCCTTGCTTCCGCTTGAATTTTCGATTTCAGTGATTGGTTCAGCTTCGCTCCAAACCAAAACCCCGGCCACCTGTTCCGCTTTTTCAGGGATGACCAGCGCGGCAGTCGTCCCTTCTATTTTCATTTCGTGACTCCCGAAAATGCCACATTTGGTTAGTGTGGTCGTCATCATGACTTTGCCGATCAGGGGTTTGAACGCTATCGCGATCTTCGCGATGCTTGCCAGGGCCTTCACAATCAAGTTTGCCCATGAAATATTTACAATTACGACCCTTTCGCATCTAGTCCCCCCAAGAGTCGCTGTACATCGTTCGTATTCGATTCTCTCTTCGGACCGACCGGGAATACCACCAGTGATCTTCGGTTTTTCTGCGGCGGCCAATTTGAGTCCCCCGCATTTGATGATTGCCCTTATTTTAGTTCCGAGTATCGTTTCTTCGGCGGTGATCGTGAATTCTGTCTTTGCTTTCGCCGTGATTTCCTTTGTCTGGCCTGCTTCCAGGTTGGATCCGTTGACCTTATAGAGATATTCTGTCGCCGATGCCTCCGCTGTAGCAGTTGTGCACATTGCGAGAATGGCTATAAGGCAAACGCCTGCCAATTGGATGTACCGCATGGTTCGTCTCCTGTTTAATCGACTCATTACGAGCCCCGTCTCTTAGCGCTTCCTCCACCCAAATCTCAAGGCGGAGTAGCTGCTCCCAAGCGCCATCAATACATACCTGTCTATTCATGTCTCTGACTACCGCTCTGGGCGCTACCCTCCACGATGGTGCTCACGCTCGTGACGACCCTTCGTGGTTCGCGCAGGGCCACTTGCGCCACCGAGCACTACCCCAAGACCTTACGCGGTGCTATCGGGCACACCGAGGCCCACTGGTCCCATCCGGCGATCGAGCGGCCCTAGGCGGGGACGGGCGTTGAGAGCGGCGCACGAACCACACGCCTGCGACCAACCACCACAGGCACCGAACCCGGAAACGAGCCGATAGCACCCATCACCCGTTAAACCACCCTGGACCCCCCCGCGGACCAACGAATTGCACGCCGGGCGCCGATGTGCCCCCATCCGGAGAGCCCCACCATGGGCGACATGCAGACAATAAGCAGAGGTGCAGGGACCTTCACCTCGGGCGCCCTTCCACGCCAGGGTGGAACCACCTCTGCCCGGTCCATAGCCATTCAGGGGATCAGAATAACCCCCCAAACGGGACGGTGCAACCCCAATATGGGCAGTACGATGAGGGAATGGTCCGTTCTTCAGGAGTGGAGTCGCCTGGTGCCCCGCATTGAGGATCGCCTTCTAAAGGCCGTCATCTACCTCTACGAGAGCGAGGACGCTGCGAATAGCGGAGCGCCTGGTGGAAGTGGGTTCTTGATGGGGGAACCATGTGCGATACCGGAATCCGTATTCCTGTTCGCGGTGACGAATGCTCACGTCGCCAAGCCCTGCCCAGTCATACGCACCGCTGGCCCCCGGGACAAGCGAGTCTTCGTTCGTACGGAGAGCGATTGGCACCGTCACCCCGAAGGGGACGACATTGTCGTTACACCGCTCGGATTCGCTCCGAAGGATGCTCGCGACTTCTATCTTGACTACGTGCCGCGGGAATGGTTCGTAACGCCCGAGAACTTTAGTCACGCCTCACACGACGTGCGTGACCCACAGACTGGGGCACTGCCGCTTTCGAGGTTGTTGCCGGAGGAGTACGACTGGGACTATCAGCCTTTGGGTTGGCCGTTCGGGCCAGGCGACGAGGTGGTCATGCTCGGCCGCTTCCTCGGCTATGACGGAACGAATGAGAACAAGCCCGCTGCCCGCTTCGGTCATCTTGCGATGGCACCAACCGTGCCCGTCAAACATCCATGGGGCTTCACGCAGTCGAGTTTTCTCATCGAGTGCCGGTCGGTGTCCGGCTACAGCGGCTCTCCTGTATTCATCTATCGGGTCCAGACCACGCTTACCGCTGGACTAGTGGCCATCGGTGCAGATCGCGGGAAGGCTTCACTACCCCGCTTTCTTGGCATCGACTGGGCGAACCTCGATCGCGTCGGCCACAACGATTATGCGATCGACTGGGCAGAGTCAGACGCCGACGCATCGTTCCCACGCCGTTCTGGGATGTTGGTCGCCGTGCCCGCGTGGAGACTCGCGGGACTACTCGATTCGGCGGAGGTACAGGAAGTGAAGCGTAAGGAAGAGGCCGAAGCGGAGAAAGCCGCCGAGAGCGAGGACGACACACGTACAAGCAGCGCTACCCGGCTTAGAAATCGAGCCGCTGACGCCAAGTGTTCACCAACCGAGTGTGCGCCTTACAGAATCGGCCACGAACGATAATGCTGCTTTAGGAGCCGTTCTACGTTGGATGTGTCGATGCCAAGCTCGCGCAAAAGACACGCCTGTAGAAGCGCGTGGAGTCGCCTCGTCAACTGGTACGTCTCGTCAACTATTTCATCGGGCGAAAACTTGCTTTCCACGTCCAAATGGGCATGGTAGTTGCGACTTGCTCCAAGAAGTGAAACCGCATCCTTCGTCGCACCAGTGATCGCAGCCGGTACGTTCGCGCGTTTGGCAAGCTGCTTCGGACTCCAGCCCGCTTTGCCGACCTTCGTGCCCTTCCAGTACCCCTCAGCCGCCGTGTAGAGCGTTAAGAAACGCGGTACAGTAAAGATGTTGCCCGTCTGTATCACTTCACCAAACAGGCCAAGCGCCGGCGACGTTTGATGCCAGAGTTTGCACCACGAAGCCACCGCCGTAGCGGGATCGCCAACGTCCTCCGCCTGGAATAGATAGTGACCTGACGTAAGCCTCCAGTCGTGTTGCGGTGCTTCCCGGCCGCTTCGCAAGACCACGATCTGAGTACGGCGTTCGGGCGAGTAGTACGACTCGTAGGTCAGATCGTCGGGACGATCAACCGCGAAAAGGCAGAACGACATTAGCGGGCTGCGAAACTGTGACCAGTGCGCATTGATGGTCAACGGTTCGTCCGCTTTAGCGATGAATCTCGTCGAAGTCCGCAGATGCCAGTCGGGACCGTAATCCACATCCGACTGTAGCCGTGGCGCGAGACTAACCTCACCACCTGGCACAGTAACGGTGCGATGCGCTGGCTGGTTCCATTCAACCGTCACCTGCCGGCCGTCTATCGACCGTTTGCTCACCAGACCCGTGTCATGCAGCCACTCGTGAAGGCTCGCGGGGCAATAATGCGAAAAGAGCCAGCGCTCGTCCATGTCGGTGTGAGCGCCCACCGCGAGCACCCAGCTGCGGAGCTTGGCAGTCTGCGCGCCCATTCTTTGGATGGGCCGAGCCTGCAGCAGGGTAACGGCGTCCCCATCGTACGGCTGCCCATGAACCGCAAAAGTCTCGTCGAAGTCAATCGGCCACG
The DNA here is from genome assembly GCA_963844585.1 of uncultured Solirubrobacterales bacterium. Lineage (GTDB taxonomy): Bacteria > Actinomycetota > Thermoleophilia > Solirubrobacterales > Solirubrobacteraceae > Palsa-744. The sequence goes on from CAWJOV010000006.1 coordinate 370,737, forward strand.
GATGCGAACGGTCGGCAAGCTCCAACTCGGCGCCACGCTCCATAGTCCACGTCAAGACACCGGGTGTTGCGAACTCCACGCCTGCCGGCGCAAACATCCCGACGACTGGCTCCCCTCCTTCGAGTTTCGCTTGGACGTGCGATGGCTGCACCGACGGTATCGTCGCCGACGGTGCGGACGGATGCGAGCGGCATCTGTGCCAACAAGACCGCTCGATACCCTGGATCGGCCCGATAGCGCCTATATCAAGCGGTAGCCAACGCCGCGCACGTTGACCACCCATGGCTCATTATCGGCGGCACGGAGCTTGCAGCGAAGTCGGCTGGCGTGGCTGTCAAGTGTGCGGGTGCACCCCGGCGCAGCGTACCTCCATACGACGCACATCAGCTCCTGCTTGGTGAACACGCGCTGAGGGTCGCTGGCGAGGTACAGAAGCAACTCGTACTCCATATAGCGCAACGGCACAGGATGCCCGTGGAGAGTCACTGCGTGGACGCGGGGATCAATTGTGAGCGGACCCACTTCGGTGCGTCTCTCCTTGCGTGTGCCATCGGCGCGGCCGAGGAGCGCACGTAGGCGCGCTCGGAGCTCCAGGTAGCGCGCGGGACGCGCGAGAAAGTCATCGGCGCCCGCATCGAAGGCTCGCAGCAGATCGGGTTCTTGAGCCTGGGAGCTGACCACGATCACAGGTAGGTCTGCGCGCCACGGGTCTGAGGCGGTGGCGAGCGTGTTGGAAGTGGAGTCGCCGTCCCGAATCTCTACGAGCAGTTCGAGCGCGGCGCACGGGTGCTCAAGGTCGCCGAGCAGCGCGAGCACCGGCGGCCGGTTACGCGCGAGAGCCCGGGCGTGCTGGGCAGTGAGCGCGAGCTGCGCCCGGTAGCCGTCGGCGGCGAGCTGATCGACGATCGCCCGGCCGATCTCCGGGTCGTGCTCCACCACCAGGACCGGCGGCATATCCCGCGTACTGTACTCGTGCCTCATCCCTTCCTCTTTCCTTCGCGCGAGCGTCGGAAGCGCGTCTACTCAGAGTTCGCGGGATATATTGCGCCGGAACGCCGTCGCGCTGAGCGCTGCGGAGACCTTGCTCCAAAGCAGCCACGGGGGCCAACAAGGCGCCTGGTTTCTCGCTGAACGCCGCCAACGCTTGCCTGTGCTCGGCTGCGTAGGCGTCCTGCTCGACCATCATGCCTCGCCCCCGGTTGCGTCTCGGGGCCGGCACCTTTTGGAGCGTCTCGCGGGCCTGCGCTCACTCGGCACGTCTACCACTTTCACCAGATCCGTCAGCGGGATCTCCAGCGCGTCCGCGAGGATCAGCAGTGTCAATAGGTATGGCTCGTGCTCGCCGCGCTCCAGGTAGCCGATCTCGTTTCGGTGTAGGCCTGCGGTGCGTGCGATGGCTTCCTGCGAGACGTTCCGGCGCTCGCGCTCAGCGCGCAGGTTCTTACCGAACGCCAGCAGCAGCCGGGCGCGCTCGGCGGTGTAGGCGTCCTGCCGGGCCATCATGTCTCCTCCCTCTCGACGGCTTCGCGCCCGCCCCATCCCCTCACGCGAGCAGGTCGCTCGGCGTGGCATGGTCACTCGCCATCGGGGGCCTCCCATTCTGCAGTGTTGCGCCGAGACCCCGACCTCACCGCTCGCTTGTTGTCTACGTCGGCGCGCGCATCGTCGGGCTCGCCCCACTCGTACAGACAATGCGTGGCGCCCCCAAGCTGGTCGCACCCCCGCTTGAGGCGTTCAGCAAGAACGAACCACGCATCGGAGCCGGCCCGCTCGTCGTCAACCAGGTGGCCGGCCTCCTCCAGCGTCTGGCGGACCTGCTCGCGGAAGAAGTCGATCCGCTCGGCTGCCGTCTCGCGCGCGTGCCGCCAAACTTGGTGCTGAGGGGACTCGGGGAGCTCGATCGCCTCTCCCGCCCGCCGAGCTTGCCCCAGGCGTCTGCGTCCCTTGCTCGTCAACCCCCATACGTCTCGTGAATGGACCCGCGAACGCTTGAGCAAGCCAGCCGCCTCGAGCGCGTCAACCTGGGGGCGTAGGCTGCGAGTCGTCCACCCGTTGTGAGCGAAACCCAAGTGTGGGGGTATGCGCAACCACGATATGGCCTCGGTCTGCAGGTGGCATTCGGCGCGCTCGATCGCCGCGAGCACCACCACGTCGGATACAGGCTTGAACCTGGCGGGGACCGTGAGCGTGCTCATCACGCCCCACCTTCCTCGACCCGCTGGATCAGGTCCGCGAGCTGCCCGGCGCGAGCCCGCGCCGCGGCCCTCTCGGCCTCGGAGGCCATCGTGTCTGCCGCCGCGAGGTCGCTTTCGCTCTCCACGCGCGTCTGAAGCGCCCGCAGCAGCGCCTCGCGGTGCTCACGCACGTCCACCTCGACCGGCGGCGGTCCCTCCTCGGGCTCGTACCAGCCCACGACATCGAGCAGGAGCCGGGTCGCCTCCGCGCGGGCGAGTCTCCCCTCGACCTCGGCGCGGATGTCCCCGCGGTCGCGGGGTTCAACCAGTGCGCTCGTCTCATCGAGGCAGCCGTGCAGGTCGAAGTAGAGTCCGTCGCGCAGCAGCGGGACGAGCTCGGGGGGGATCGTGATGGTCATGGGGGCTCCCTTCGGTCGGCCGAAGAAGCCCGCTGGGAAGCCTGACTGGACGCCCGCAGCCAAGAGAGCTACGGTTTCGCCCGTGGCATCCGAAGGAGCGTTCTTCGGTTGTCCACAGGCCGGGCGGGTGCTACAACACTCGCCCGGCCACAAGTATTCGATTCGAGCCACGGGCGACCCGAGTCGCCCGGCCCGTGCGGCGTGCCGACTCTAGGCCGTAGGGCTCTGGTACGTCAAGGCCCGAGATCCACCGTTGCCGCCGATATCCAGCACGGTGCGTCTGCCACATCCCCGGGTCGTGGTGTGCCCTTTCGGTCGGCGGGTTACCACTTCGGTTACCACCCGGACCAATCTCGGCGACCTATCGTACCTTTGAGAAGCACGAATCCCGCCCAGTTGAGCGGGATTCGAGGAGTGCGCCTGGGGGGAATCGAACCCCCGACCTGCGGCTTGAAAGGCCGCTGCTCTTTGGCACCCCGTAGGTTGCCGTTGACCACTGAGCTACAGGCGCATGGGTGTGTGGACCGCGGATTGTAGTTGGATGCGCGGCCGCCGTGCGGCCGGGATGTGGGCGGTGCTCGCGTAAAGGAGTGCGGGCCGTGGTCAGCCCTCGACCGCGGCGTACACCTCGTCGAGCAGCTTGGCGCGGTCGGAGAGCTGAAAGCTGTCGGCGAGGTAGCGGTCGGTTTGCTCACGGGACTCGCCACTGAGCGCCATGTTCAGAGCCACCAGCCGCGCTCCATCGAGATCCTCGGGCCTCTGTGGCGCCGTCTCTGGCTCCTCCTCTGTCGCTGACGTGCCCTCCAGCAGTGCATCCCCATGCAATGTGTCCAGCTGCTGGGAGGCACCCTCCACGCGGAGGTTGTGCGCGAGCGCACTGACCTCGCCGTCGAGCGACTGCACCTGCGCGAGCAGCGCCGCGGCGGCACGCGCAAGCGTCCCCACGTGCGCCCGGGCCCGCTCCAGCTCTCCTGCCGCCTCCTCGCGGGTGCGCTGCGCGTCCCGTTGCGCTTCGCGCTCGATCTCCGCGGCGGTGGTTTGGGCTGCCTCGAGGATGCCCTGCACCCGGGTGGCCGCCGCCGAGCCGAGCGAGGGCTCGGTGCGGGCGCTGGCCGTCTGCTGTGAGAGCTCCTGTGCCGCCGCCGCCAGCGCGTGCAGATGAGCGCTCACGGCAGCCGGGTCGTATCCCCGCCGGACGAGGGGAAAGTCGCTCCGTTCGATGCTCTGGGGATCCAGCTGCACAGGTGCGGGCAAGCCTACGCCAACTCCCCCGCCGGCGTCTCCAGCTCCTGGGCCTCGCGCAGGTCGCGGCGCAGCTCGCGGATCTCATCGCGCAGCTGGGCGGCATACTCGAAGCGCAGCTCCTCCGCGGCGGCGAGCATCTCCTCCTCCAGCTCCACGGCGAGGCGCTCGAGCTCATAGGTGGGCATCTCCTTCGCCTTGCCCTTCCCCCGCGCCCCGCTGCGACGCTGACGCCGCCCGCGGGGCACCTTGGAGTCCCCCTGCAAGAACTCGGCGATGTCCGAGACGCCCTTGACGATCGAGGCGGCGGTGATCCCGTGCTCCTCGTTGTAGGCCACCTGGATTTCGCGGCGGCGGTCGGTCTCCTCGATCGCCGCCTTCATCGCGCGGGTCTCCTTGTCGGCGTACATCAGCACCACGCCGTTGACATTGCGTGCCGCGCGGCCGATCGTCTGGATCAAAGAGGTCTCCCCGCGCAGGAAGCCCTCCTTGTCGGCGTCGAGGATCGCCACCAGCGACACCTCCGGCAGGTCGAGGCCCTCGCGCAGCAGGTTGACGCCGACCAGCACGTCGTACTCGCCCAGGCGCAGGTCGCGGATGATCTGGATGCGCTCCAAGGTGTCGATCTCCGAGTGCAGGTAGCGCACGCGGAAGCCCATCTCCAGCAGGTATTGCGTGAGGTCCTCGCTCATTTTCTTCGTGAGCGTCGTGACCAACACGCGCTCCTGGATCTCCACGCGCGCGCGGATCTCGTTCATCAGGTCGTCGATCTGGTTGCGCGTGGCGCGCACCTGCACCTCCGGGTCCACGATCCCAGTCGGGCGCACGATCTGCTCCACGATCCGTCCCGAGCGCGTGCGCTCGAACTCCCCGGGCGTCGCCGAAACGAACAGTAGCTGCGGGGTGATCGAGAGGTACTCCTCGAAGCGCTGCGGGCGGTTGTCCATCGCGCTCGGCAGCCGGAAGCCGTAATCAACGAGCGTCTGCTTGCGCGAGCGATCGCCCTCGTACATCCCCCCCAGCTGCGGCACGGTCTGGTGGGACTCGTCGATGAAGCACACGAAGTCCTTGGGGAAGTAATCGATCAGACAGTACGGCCGGTCGCCCGGGCCGCGCCCGTCGAGGATCCGCGAGTAGTTCTCGATCCCCGAGCAGAAGCCCATCTCGCGCAGCATCTCCATGTCGTACTGCGTGCGCTGGCGCAGGCGGTGGCTCTCCAGCAGCTTGCCTTCGCTCTCAAGCTGCGTGCAGCGCTCGTTCAGCTCGGCGCCGATGTCCGTGACCGCAGCCTCGATCGAGCCCTCCCTGACGTTGTAGTGCGTCGCCGGCCAGATCGCCACGTGCTCGAGGTCGTCCTCGATCAGCTCCCCGGTGAGCGGGTCGAAGTGCTGCAGGCGCTCGACCTCGTCGCCGAACAGCGTCGCCCGGTAGGCGGTCTCGGCGTAGGCGGGGAAGATCTCCAGCGTCTCCCCTCGGACCCGGAACGTGCCCCGCGCGAGCACGGTGTCGTTGCGCGTGTACTGGATCGACACCAGTTTGCGCAGCAGCGCGTCGCGGTCGATCTCCGCGCCACGACTGAGGATCTGCATGTTCATCTCGTATACCTCGGGCGAGCCGAGGCCGTAGATGCAGGAAACCGACGCCACCACGATCACGTCGCGGCGCGCGAACACCGCCGCCGTGGCCGCGTGGCGCAGGCGGTCCACCTCCTGGTTGATCGCGGAGTCCTTCTCGATGTACAGGTCGCGGCTGGGGACGTAGGCCTCGGGCTGGTAGTAGTCGTAGTAGGAGACGAAGTACTCGACCGCGTTGTCGGGGAAGAAGGTGCGGAACTCGTTGCACAGCTGCGCGGCGAGCGTCTTGTTGTGCGCGATCACGAGCGCCGGGCGCTGCACCGCCTCGATCACGCCCGCCATCGTCATCGTCTTGCCCGTCCCCGTCGCCCCCAGCAGCGTCTGGAAGCGCTCGCCCTGCTCGACCCCCTCAGCCAGCGCGGCGATCGCCTGCGGCTGATCGGCGGTGGGTGTGAAGACGGAGTCGAGGCGGAAGGGGGGCATCGCGACCGTGCTCTACGGTAGCGTTTCGGATCCACTCGTCGGAAGGTGCAGCGTGAGGCTCTTTGGCAGGGGCATGCGGATTGCGGTCATCGCACTGGTAATGGTGCTCGCGGGGGGAGCAGGCACGGCCACGAGCGTGCTTGCCGGCACAAGCGGCAGCGGCGGCTCGGCACCGGAAGGATCGAGCCTCAAAGCATGGGGCGCAGACACCACGGGCCAGCTGGGCGACGGTATGGGCGTGCGAGCCGAAAGCCGCACCCCGGTAGCCGTCAGCGGCATCACGTGCGCGGTCGCGGCCGCCGTCAACGACAACGACAGCTTCGCGGTGCTGCGCAACGGGACGATCGAGGGTTGGGGCGTGGACGAAGGCGACAAGGAGGGCGATCTCGGCGATAACGGGTCGAACTTCCCGCTCAGCTCCAAGCCGATCCCCATCGACGAAAAAGGCATCGCCACCGCGGTCGGGATCACGGTGGACACCGCGGACGTATACGTGCTGCTCGCAAACGGCACGATCGTCGGCTGGGGAGACGACCGCTACGGAGAGTTCGGGAACGGCTCGGATCCAAGCGGCGGGTCGAACACACCCGTGACAATCGCCACCTCGGTGACCGACGCCAAGGCCCTTGCGAGCTCTGACCACGGCTCGACTCTGGCGCTGCTGAGCAACGGTGAAATCGACTCGTGGGGAGAAGAAACCGACTACCCCAACGAACAGGACACGCTTGGGCGCGAAGGCAGCGGCGCGACCCCGGGTCGTGTCGAAATCGAAAAAGGCAAAGCGCTCACGGGAGCCGAAGCGGTGGCCGCGGGGTCGAACTTCAGCCTCGCGCTCGTCGGCGGCGAGGTGAAGGCGTGGGGCGGCAAGCAGAGTCCCACCAACGCGGAGCTCGGCGCCGGCGCGAAAGCGATCCCGAGCGAGGTACCGGTAGCCGTCGGCGGCGAAACGCCGCTGAAAGGCGTCAGCGAGATCGCCGCGGGCGCCAACTTCGGCCTGGCGCTCGTCAACGGCGAAGTGAAGGCCTGGGGATACGGGCAGCTCGGCCAGCTCGGCAACGGCACCAAGTCGGAATCCAACCAGCCGGTCGCCGTCGCCAAACTCACCGGCATCGTCGCGATCGCCGCCACCGAGGACACCGCCTTCGCGTTGGACTCCCACGGGCACGTGTGGGCCTGGGGCAACAACACGCAGGGGGAGGTGGGGACGGGCTCCTCCGAAAGCACCTTCGACGAACCGGTCGAGATCGCGAGCCTCGGCGAAGGCAACCTCGGCCTCGCGAACGGCATCGACTCCCAACACGAGATCGCCCTGGGCCCCAACTCCGGCGGTTGTGAATCGAGCAAGTCCCCTCCCGAAGAAGAACACACCGCGGAAGGCAAACCCATCACGGGGACGACCCCGACGCAGACCTCCACGACACCGACCACATCCACCACCCCGACCTCCCCCACCTCCTCGACTCCCCCTGCCTCCGCCGCCGCCCACCTGGTGCTCGGATGCACGAACAGCAAGCTAACCCTCACCGACGTCGTACAGCAGAACGGACACGTGCTGCTCGACGGCGCCGCTGTGAGCAGCCTCACCGGTCACAAGGTGAAGATCCTCTTCGACGCCACCAAGCTCGTCGCCACCGCCACCGTCGCCGCCGACGGGCTGTTCAGCGCCAGCGCTCCGCTGCCGCCCCCCAAGCTGCGCGGCAGCAACAGCTCGCGTTACCTCGCCGAGTCGGGCTCGCTGAAGTCGCTCGACCTGAAGCTCACACGCCGCCTGATCCTCGACCCGCCCAAGAGCGCCGCCGGCAAGGTGTCGCTCAGCGGCGAGGTGCAACCACCCCTCGCCAAGCCGCCCGCAACTGTGCTCGTGCAGCAGCAGCTCTCGTGCGGCACCGCCAAGACCCTCGCCCACTTCAAGCCCAGCGCGAACGGCCACTTCACGGTGAGCGTCCCGGCGCCGGCGGGCGCGGCGGCCGCGATCTACCGGCTCTCGACCAAGGTGCGCGGCAATACGACCAGCGCGAAGCTGTTCCCCACCGACAGCCTCCCCGAGCCGGTCAACCTCAGCGCTTGAACCCAGCTTCAGCGCTGAGCCCAGCTTCAGCGCTCGAGCCCCAGCTGCTGAGCGTACGTGGCCCGGTAGGCCCGCTGCGCGTCCAGCACTCGCCGCACGTATTCGCGCGTCTGCGCGAATGGGATCGCTTCGACGGTCAGCTCCTTCCCTTCCGCCCGCGCCTGCGCCACCCACTCGTCGACGTTGGTCAAGCCCGCGTTGTACGCGGCCACCGCCAGCATCTCGTTGCCCCCGTAGTGGTTGAGCAGGTAGCGCAGGTAGTAGCTCCCGTAGGCGATGTTGATCGAGGGCGTCGCCAGATCGCCGGCTTGGAAGCTCACCCCGCCCGATAGGTGAGCGAGGAACAATGCCGTGGAGGGCAGGATCTGCATCAGGCCCTGCGCGCCGGCGGAGGAGGGGCGCGGGTCGAACTTGGTCTCGGCGTAGATGACCGCGGCGATCAGCGCGGGGTCGAGGTGCTTGTCGGAGGCCTGCTGACGGATCACGCTCGCGTCCTGCAGCGGCAGCGTCAGTTCGCGCACCGCGTGCTCAAGGCGCGGGGCGAAGGCAACGATCAGCCCGATCGCCACCGTGAGCACCAGCAGCGTGCTCAGCAGCCGCCGCCCTCTGGACCCCCGGCCGCCCGACCGATCGGGGATCGGCCCGCGCTGGCGCTGGCCGATCCCCGATCGGCCGCTTTGCGCGGACGGGCGCCGCGCGTACAGCTCGTGAGCTTGGGTGTTCACCCCTTCAGCTTGGCAAGTATCTCCGACAGCTTCTGCGCCAACTGCGCTTCGCTGCCATCGTTGCAGACCGTGAAGGTGGCGCGCGCCGCCTTCTGCTCCTGGGGGAGCTGACGCGCGGCGCGCTCCTGCACGAGCTCATGGCCGCGGCCCGCCGCGCGCTCACGGCGCAGCTCCTCTGGCGCGATGACGGCGATCGTCGCGTCATACAGCCGCTCCATCCCCGCCTCGAACAGCAACGGAACCTCGACCACCGCGGCCGGGGGCGGCGGCGAAAGCACGCGCGCCCAGGTCAGCCACTCCCCCACGCGCTCGCCCACCAGCGGCCACAGCAGTCCCTCCAGCCAGCTGCGCTCCTGGTCGCCGGCGAAGGCGCGTCGCGCGATCGCCGCGCGATCGACCGCGCCGGCGGGTGCCACTTCGGGGCCCCAGCGCTCCACGACTGCCTCCCGCACACGCGGATCGCGCGTGTACAGCTCGTGCACGACCGCGTCGGTCGAGAGCACGACCGCCCCCAACCCCTCCAAAGCCGCAAGCGCGGTGGACTTGCCCGCGCCAATGCCGCCTGTCAGCCCTACCAGTGGGACCGACCGCTCGACTTCCTGCACGAGGCGGGGGTCAGTCCTGGGCGGCGTCGCTCGCGGCGGGCGTCAAGTCAGGATCCGCTGCCGGCTCGTCCTCCTCCGGGGCCTCAGCAGAGGCTTCCGGCTGCTCTGCGACGACGGCGGTGGGCTCCTCATCGACCACCACGCTCTCCGGCTCGGCAGCCTCGGCTGTCGGCTCATCCTCCGTGGCGGGCTCGGCGACCGCCGCCTCGGGCTCGCTCTCAGCCTCGACCTCGGCCGCCGGCTCAGCTGCCGCGCCCTCAGCCCGGAGCTCGCCCGCGACCTCCGCTGTCCCGGACTCCGCCACAGCGGGCTCTGCGTCCGCCACCTCGGGCTCGCTCGCGACCTCCGCCGTCTCAACCTCCGCCGTAGCGGGCTCCGCCACCGCTGCCTCGGGCTCGCTCGCGACCTCCGCCGTCCCGGACTCCGCCACAGCGGGCTCCGCGTCCGCCGCCTCAGGCTCGCCCGCGACCTCCGTCTGCTGACCCTCGGGCGCTACCGCGGCTTGCTGCGGCTGCACCTCCGCCACCTCGGCCGTCGGCTCGCCCGCAATCTCTGCCGAGGGCTCGCCAGACTGCGCCCCGGCCTCGGCGTTGGCCTCCCCAATAGGAGGCTCTTGGCCGGAGGCACCCGCCGGACGCGGCAGCGGCAGGATCTGATCCTCGACCCGCTTGGCCGATAGCGACAGGCGCCGGCGCTCGGAGTCGATCTCGAGGATCTTCACGCGGATCTCATCGCCCGGGTGGACGACCTCGCGTGGGCTTTCGACGTGGTGGGCGGCCAGCTCGGAGATGTGCACGAGCCCCTCCACCCCGTCGAGGATCTCTACGAACGCGCCGAAGGTGACGACCTTGGTGACGGTGCCCTCCAGCTCGTCGCCGATGTTGTAGGTGTCGACGATCCGCTGCCACGGGTCTTCCTGGGTCTGCTTCAAACCGAGCGAGATGCGCTGGCGGTCGCGGTCGATGTCGAGCACCTTCACCTGCACGGTGTCGCCGATGTTGAGGATCTCGGAGGGGTGGTTGACGTGCGACCAGGAGAGCTCGGAGATGTGGATCAGGCCGTCGATCCCGTCGAGGTCGACGAACGCGCCGAAGTCGACGATGTTGGAGATCTGCCCCTCGACCACGAGGCCTGGCTGCAGGCGGTCGAGGATCTGCTGGCGCACCTCCTTGCGCTCCTCCTCGAGCACCGCGCGGCGCGAGAGCACGACGTTGTTGCGCGAGCGGTTGAGCTCGATCACCTTCGTCTCGATTTTCGTGCCCATGTATTCGTCGAGGTTGGGAACCCGGCGGATGTCCACCAGCGAGGCGGGCAGGAAGCCGCGCACGCCAAGGTCGATGATCAGGCCGCCCTTGACGACCTCGATCACGTTGCCCTCGACCGGCTGCCCGGACTCGGCCGCGGCCTCGATGCGCCGCCACGCCTTCTCGAAGCGGGCGCGCTTCTTGGACATGATCAGGCGACCGTCCTGGTCCTCCTTGGTCATGACGATCGCGTCAACCTCCTCGCCGAGCTCGACCTCCTCGCGCGGGTCCACGGACTTGCGGATCGACAGCTCCCCGGAGGGGATCACGCCCTCCGACTTGTAGCCGATGTCCACGAGGACCTCGTCCTTGTCGATCCGCACGACGCGGCCCGTCACCACCTCGCCCTCCTCGAAGGGCTGCATCGTGGCGTCGTAGTTGGGGACGATCTGCCCGTCGATTTCGAGCAGGAGGCCGTTGGAGCCCTCGACCACGTGGGCCTCGGGTTTCTCGATCAGAGCTTGCACCGCTCGAAGCCTAGCGCAGCACGATCGGCAGCGGATGCCCACCCACCGCGGGCACCGTCGCACAGGCACATCGCTCGTATGATTGGGGGCGATGCCCGTACGCGCGACCAAGCGGGGAATCGAGCGCACCCGCCTGCAGGGCGAGTGCGACGTGCTCGTGTGCGGCGCCAGCTTCGCGGGCCTCGCGATCGCCCGCGAGCTGGCGGGCTCGGGCGCACGGGTGCTGGTGATCGACCGCTATGAGATCGGCGAGCGCCAGACCTCCGCGTGCGGCGTTCCCACCACGTGGCTGGACGCCTTGCAGCTACGTGGCGCGCTGCGCCAGACCTTCGGGGAGCTGGTGGTGCACACCCCCTGGAGGAGCTCGCGGTGGAGGCTGCCATGGACGTTTTCGACTTTCGACTACCCCGAGCTGTGCGCGCTGTTGTGGGAGCAGGCGCAAGCGGACGACACCCGCTTCGAGACCGCCACCGTGCGGGGCAGGGAGGGCAACACGGTGCACACCGACCGCGGCGAGCTGCGCGCCCCGCTGATCGTCGACGCGCTCGGCTGGCGGCGGACGCTCTCGCGCGCCACCCCGATCCAACCGCCCAACGCAAGGCTCTCGCGGGGCCTCGAGGTGCACCCGCACGGCAGCGGCGAGGAGCTGGAGCTGTGGATCGACCCCCGCTACATCCGCTCGGGCTACGGGTGGAGCTTCCCCGCGCGCGATGAGGTGCGCGTCGGCGTGGGCTCGTTCTGGCCGTCGCATCACGTCAAGGAGCCGACCGTGCGTCTCGCTCACGACCTCGATCTCCCCCCCGACGGGTATCAGGGCAACTGGATCCCCCACCAACTACGCCCCGCGGTCGAGGACGGCGTGTTCTTCGTGGGCGACTCCGCCGGTCACTGCCTGCCGCTCACCGCGGAGGGCATCCGCACCGCCTTCTACTTCGGGATCGCCTGCGGGCGTGAGCTGCGTACGGTGCTCGAGGACCGCAGCACCCGCGAGCAGGCGCTGATCCGCTACAGCGCCTTCTCCGACGCGCACAAATGGAAGTTCAGCTCGCTGCTCTTCACCCAGCGCGCCGTCGGGCGCCTCACCCCCACACCCGCGGTTACGGCACTCGCGCGCGCCCTTGAAAGCCCGCGCGTGTGTGAGTGGGCGTTCGAGCACTACATGCGGATCGCTCCGGCCTCGTTCGTCGGCCCAAGTTTGCGGCGACCCGCAGCGGGCAGGCGGGCAGCGACGGCCGCGACCGCTTGAGCGGACGCCTCGCGGGAAAGGGGATTTTTAATGGGACCCCCACAAGGGGGGTCAGGGGTGTCGGTTCTCGCAAACCCGCGGCGAGTGCGAGATCGACGCGAGCGGCACGAAGCTACCTGCCCCAGCTCCCCGGCGTGATCTCCAGATAGCCCATGTCCACACGCAGAACGTCCATGGCCCACTCGAAGATCGCCCGCCCGAGCCCGTAGCGAGCAGCGAGGACCAGCTCGGCGAGCGGCTCGTCCTCGCAGGCAAGCATCCGGGCGGTCGCCTCGAGCGGCGCACCAAGCGGCCGCCCGCGCACCGTACATGGGGCGACCAGCAGGCGCGGGTCGTTGCGCAGGCGCTTCACCTTGCCGGCCGTGCGCTCGGTGCGCACATACAGCAGGCCATCTGCCTCCGCTGCCCACACGGGCGTGGGCACAGGCGTTCCGTCGCGGCGATAGGTGACCAGCAGCGAGCGCTTGCAGTCGCGTATCTCGGCGAGCGAGCCGCTACGCGGCGCAGCGATTACCTCCCTCGCGCCACGCGGCGTCAAGCGAGCGGTGATCCGCGCGTTGAAGACCGCCGCCGGCAGCCTGCGCCCTGGCCGCGGGTGTGCTGAGGGACGGGCCGCTGTCACGCGACCCGTCGCAGCTGGGGACGCGCGCTCTCCACCGCCGCCAGCGCCAGCCGGCTGGCCTCCAGGCCACTGGCCCAGGAGACCTCGGCGAGCAGGCCCGGGGCGGCGACCATGTCGCCCGCGAGGTAGACGCCGTCGCCCTGATCGACGGCAGGACGGTCGCGCCAGGTGGTGCCGGGCGGGTCGAGCGCGCCCGAGCGAGCGTCCATCACCTGCCGGCGGCGCCAGGTCTCGCGCTCGCGCCAGCCCGCGACCGACTGGTCGATCAGCCGCTCCAGGCGCGCGCCCGCCTGGTCGGTGCTCTCGCCGGGGCGGATCGGCATCTGCGTCTGGATCAGCTCGTGACCCTCCGGGGCGATCGTGCGATCGGAGGAGGAGTAGCGCCCGATCCAGCCCGACTCGTCGAGGTCGGAGACGATCCACGGGTCGCCGCGACGGCGGGAGAGACCGACGTCGAGGCACACCGTGCGCCCGCTCGGCCACTGCAGCGGCTCGCCTCCGAGCAGCTCGCTCGCCTGGTGGAGTTCGGTGGCGAGGATCACGGGCGCCTCGGGCAGGCTCTCCACGCGACTGCCCGTCTGCACCTCGACGCCCAGCTCGCGCAGGCGGCGCTCCAGCGGTGCGACCATCCCGCTCCAGCCGCCGCTGGCGTAGCGCACCACCGTGGAGGGCGGCGGCGTGGAGAGGAACAGGCGCACGGTGCGCTCCCACACGAACGCCGCGGAGAGCTCGCCGGGGTCGTGGTGGTAGGTGTAGACGCCGGCCATCGAGCAGAGCATCGCGGCGATGCGCTCGTCGGTGTGCGCGGCGACCCAGCCGCGGAAGTCGGTATCGACCGGCGCCTGACGGCCGCGCAGGCGCAGCACCGCGGGGATCGCGCCCAGCGGCGGCGTCCGATGCAAGGCGCCCTGGAAACGAAAGCGCGCGCCGCCGAGCGGCGGGCGGACGTGGCCCGGCAGCAGGCCCCGCTCGTTCAGCCACCCCCACATCGCGCCGTCGCTGTAGAGGGCGTGCGGACCGAGGTTGGCTTTGTAGGGGCCCTCGGCGCTACGGGCTCGCCCGCCGAGCTGCTCATGCGCCTCCAGCAGCCGCACCTTGGCGCCCCCCTCCGCGCACGCGATCGCCGCCGTAAGCCCTGCAAGCCCCCCTCCGACAACTGTTATCTGGCTCATGGTTGCCTCCAAAAGAATTGAGAGTGTGCGACCACCGTAGCCCCCAACTGGCTCACAGTACAGTGCCAGTTGTGAACCCAATGACAGGACCAGTAGAGCTACTGGTGGAGCTCGACCGCGGTGGCGAGCTGCCGCTGGGCGAGCAGCTCGCCGGCAGCATCCGCGAGGCAATTCGCGCCGGGCGCCTGCCGCCGAGCGCGGCGCTGCCCTCGACCCGTAGTCTGGCGCAGGAGCTGGGCGTCTCGCGCGGCATGGTGAGCGAGGCGTACAGCCAGCTGGCCGCCGAGGGCTATCTCAGCACCCGCCAGGGCGCGCCGGTGAGGGTGAGCGCGGCGGTGCGGGCCGCCGCCCAGCGCGCACCCGCCCGCTCGCTGCAGGAGCGCTACCCCTACCACTTCCACCCCGGCCTGCCCGCCCTGGCGAGCTTCCCCCGCGAGCGCTGGGTGCGCTCGCTGCGGGCGGCGCTGCGCGAATCGCCGCTGGACGCGCTCGGGTATGGCGACCCGCGCGGGCTGCCCGAGCTGCGCGAGGCGCTCACCGACTACCTCGGACGAGTGCGCGGCGGCGCGGCCGACACCGAGCAGATGACGATTTGCACCGGTTTCATGCAGGGCTTCTCGCTCGCCTGCGGGGTGCTGCGCGGCCACGGCGTGGAATCGATCGCGCTCGAGGACCCGGGGTGGCACATCCACCGGCTGATCGCCGAGCAGGCGGGCCTGCGGATCGTGCCGATCCCCGTTGACACGCAAGGGCTGCGGGTGGAGGAGCTGATCGCAAGCGACGCCGCCGCGGTGGTCGTGACGCCCGCCCATCAGTTCCCCACCGGCGCCGTCCTCAGCCCCTCCCGCCGTGCCGCGCTGGTCGAGTGGGCCGAGCGCGACGAAGGGCTGATCGTCGAGGACGACTTCGACGCCGAGTATCGCTACGACCGCGTCGCGGTCGGCGCGCTGCAGGGGTTGGCGCCCGAGCGCGTGCTCTACATCGGCTCCGCCTCCAAGCGCCTGACGCCGGGTATGCGCCTCGGCTGGATGCTGACGCCGTCGTGGCTCACCTGGCAGCTCTCGACCGCGAAGGCCGTGCACGACGGCGGCTCGGAGGTGGTGGGGCAACTGGCGCTGCGCGACTTCATCGTGCGCGGCGAGCTCGATCGGCACGTGCGCCGCATGCGTACGATCTACCAGCGCCGGCGCGAAGCGCTGCTGGAGGCGCTCGCCCGCCACCTGCCCGACGCGCGCACGAGCGGCGCAGCCGCCGGCCTGTTCGAGTTGGTGGCGCTGCCCGATGGCACCGACGAGCCGGCCCTGCTCAAGGCCGCCGCCGCCCACGGGGTGGGCATGGAGGGCCTCTCCCTGCACCGCTTCGCCCCCGGCGGCTCCCCGGGGGTGGTGCTCGGCTTCGGCAACCTCTCCGAGCCGGCGATCGAGCAGGGCGTGCGGCTGCTTGCGGACGCATACGCCGCGGTGCGTTGATCTACGGCGGCGTTGTGCTGGGGTGTTTTGTGATCACGGGCACGCCGGGCCGCAGCACTCCGTCGGTGTAGGTCCAGGTCGTCGTTGCGCGACCGGTCGCACAGCAGGTGGCGTCGTAGGGCCCGTAGAAGTATTCGTGTGCGGTGATCTTCCCCGGCGCGATCACGATCGTGAGAATCGTCGGCAGCACTTCGTGGGGCTGCACCTGCGGCGTCACGATGCCAACCACGGACAACCGGCCACCGCGACCGCTGAAGATGACCCACGAGTAGAGCAGTGCACCGTCAGCGGTACCGCCGCCGTTGTTGCAATCGACGTTGAGTCCCGCCTCATCTTCCCCGCTACCGGCGAGATCGCCGAAGACGACCGCTTCCCAGCCGCTGCTGACCGTCACACCTCGCTTGCCATAGAAGGAATCTCGCGACCACCGGCGCGGGATCGGCGTAACGAAAGCCTTGCCGTGATGAAGGCGAATCGGCTTTGAGGCGTCGCAGGCCGCGCCGGGGAGCGTAACGTTGGCCCATTCGACCTTGTGGATATCGAACGCCGACGCCGCCACCGCCGGCTGGCTGCGCTCGGCGCCAAGCCCGGTTGCGGCACTGCTCAGCAGGATTGCTCCAACCACCACGCACAACCATCGAAGTCGTGACATCCAAGTGATGCTGACAGACCGAGACGACCTCACCTCCGCACCACCAGCGTGACCCCGATCACGAGCAGCACCAGCCCGACGATGCGGTGCAGCGCGATCGGCTGGCGGGCGATCCCGAGCAGGCCGAAGCGGTCGATCGCGACCGAGACCGCGAGCTGGCCGGTGATCACCGCCGCGGTGAGGCCGCTAGCTCCGAGCGTGCGCACGGTGAGGATCGCGACGGTCACGTAGGTCGCTCCCAACAGGCCCCCGATCAGGGCCCACCAGGGCACGTGCGCGACATTGCCGAGGGTGCCGAGGCCCTGGCGCGAAAGGGCGGCGATCGTCACCAGCGCGACGGTGCCGACGATGAAGGAGAAGCTCGCCGCCTGCAGGCTGCCCACCGAGCGCCCAAGGCGGGCGTTGATCGGTGCCTGCATCCCCACCAGCACGCCGGCGCCGGCGGTCAACGCCACTGCCAGCCCGCGGCTCACCGCAATACCTCCAGCACGTGGCTCACCGCCACCTCCAGCCCACCGGTTCGCGCATCGCCACCCCGCCGCTGGCGGGGCATCGGTGCGGTTGTGGGCATGCGGCGCCGGTGCGAAGCGCTCACTTCGCCTCCAGCCAGTTGCGCCCCACGCCGATCTCCACCGCCATCGGCGGCTCCAGGTCCCACACGCCGACCATCTCGCGCTCGATCAACTCGCGCGCTACGGGCACATCCACGGGGGCGGCTTCGAACAGCAGCTCGTCATGGATCGTGAGGATCAGGCAGGCATCCACGCCGGAGACCTCCAGCGCCCGATGACAGCGCACCATCGCGAGCTTGATGATGTCGGCGGCGGTGCCCTGCACGACCGTGTTGACCGCGAGCCGCTCGCCGAGCGAGCGCACCTGGTAGTTGCGCGCGCGCAGCTCGGGGATCTGGCGGCGGCGGCCCCACAGCGTGGTGACGTGCCCCTCGTCCTTGGCGCGCTCGATCGTCTCCTGCATGAATTCGGCCACACGCGGGAAGCGCGCGAGGTAGGCCTCGATGAACTCCTTCGCCTCCTCGCGCGGGATGTTGAGGCGGTCGGCGAGGCCGTAGTCGGAGAGCCCATAGACGATCCCGTAGTTGATCATCTTCGACTTGGCTCGCATCCCAGGGTCGATTCGCTCCGCAGCGACCTGGAAGACCTGCGAGGCGGTGGCGGTGTGCACGTCTTCGCCGCGCGCGAAGATCTCCTTCAGCACCGGCTCCTCGGCGGCGTTGGCGAGCACGCGCAGCTCGATCTGCGAGTAGTCGGCGGAGATCAGCACGCGTCCCTCCTCGGCCTCGAAGCAGCCGCGGATCTCGCGCCCCAGCTCGGTGCGAATCGGGACGTTCTGCATGTTCGGGTTGGTGCTGGACAGGCGCCCCGTCTGGGCAACCGCCTGCAGGAAGGTGGTGTGGATCCGCGAGCGCGCGTCGGTTTGCGCGGGGAGCACGTCGAAGTAGGTCTTGATCAGCGTGGAGAGCTCCCGCCAGCGCTCGATCTTCGGCACGATCACGTGCTCGGAGCGGATCGCCTGCAGCACGCGCGCGTCGGTTGAGTAGCCGATCTTGCCGCGCCGCTTGCGCGAGAGGCCGAGCTTCTCGAACAGGATCTCCCCCAGCTGCTGCGGCGAGGCGATCAGGAACTCCTCGTCGGCGAGCGCGAAGATTTCCTGTTCGAGCTCGGCGATCTCCTCGCGCACCCGCCCCGCCACCTCCTGCAGGCGCGGCACGTCGAGGCGCACCCCGACCAGCTCGACATCGCGCAGCACCCCCACCAAGGGCAGCTCGATGTCGCGCATCAAACCCTCCAGGCCGCGCGCGGCGATCTGCTCGCGCTGCCACGCCGCCAGCGCCCCCACGAGCAGCGCCTCGCCAGCCGCGGCATCCTCCACCTCGGCGGCCAGCCCGCGCTCCTCGCACAGCTCCGCGAACGGGTAGCCGCGCCGCGCGGGCTCCAGCAGGTAGGCGCCCAGCAGCGTGTCGTGGACGAGGCCGGGCGGCACCAGCCCGAGCGCCTTGGCGTCGTGCACGACCACCGGCAGCTCCCCGCAAGCGGCCGCCACCTCCTCGGCGCTCTCGCAGTCGCCGCACAGCACCTCCGGCAGCCCGGCCGCCTGCCCTCCCCGCCCCGCGCGGGCGGAATCAGAAGAGCCGCCCGGGGCCGCCGCCCCGGCGCCTCCCCCCGCGGGAGTAAGGGTGACCGCGAAGCGCCACCCCGCGCCCTCCGCGAACAGCGCACCCTCGGGGGTCTCGGGGGGACGCACCACGAGATTGAGCTCTGGCGCATCACCGGCGGAGACAGCGGCGAGGAACGCCGGGATGTCGTCTGGGACCCCCGCGCGCACGCGTCCCGTGAGCCGCACCTCCGTGGCTCCCGCCGGCACCGCCTGTTCGGCCTCGCCGAGCGCCTCCTCGAGACGGCGCAGCGGGTCGCGCAGCTCGTACTCGCGGAACACCTCGCGCAGGCGCGAGCGGTCGGGCTCGCGCGCAGCCTCGGCGGTCAGGTCGAAGTCGAGTGGGACGCCGCGATCGACGGTGGCGAGCTGCTTGGAGATGCGTGCGTCCTCGGTGTGCGCGGTCAGGTTCTGTTTGCGCTTGGCGCCGCTGATGTCGGGGATGTGTGCGAGCACCTCCTCCAACGGCCCGTAGCGTTGGATCAGGTCGGAGGCGGTCTTGTCGCCGATCCCGGGGATCCCCGGGATGTTGTCGGAGGTGTCGCCCTTCAGGCCGTAGAAGTCGGGGATCAGCTCGGGGGGGATGCCATAGCGGTCGATCACCGCCTGGCGGTCGTACAGCTTGGTGTCGGTGATCCCGCGCGCCGTCGCCATCACCTCAACGAGGCCACGCTCGTCGATCAGCTGGAAGACGTCGCGGTCGCCGGTGACGATCGTCACCGGGACGGGCGGCTCGGCGCTCGCGGCACGCTCGGCGAGCGTGGCGATTACGTCGTCGGCCTCATAACCCTGCACCTTCACGTTGCTGTAGCCAAACGCCTCCACCAGCGGTTCCATCGCCGGCCACTGCTGCTTGAGCAGGTCGGGGCGCGAGCGCCGCTGCGCCTTGTACTCGGGAAACAGGTCGGTGCGCCCCGAGGTGCCGGCGTCCCAGGCGACCACGGTCGGGCAGACGCCGTACTCGGTGACGATCTTCACGAGCATCGAGGCGAACCCGAAGATCGCGTTGGTGGGCACCCCCGTCGAGGTGGCGATCGACTCCGGCAGCGCGAAGAAGGCTCGGTAGACGAGCGAAGGACCGTCGATCAGGAAGAGGCGCCGCTCCGTCTGCTCGCCGTTGGCCGCCGCACTCATCGCCCAGCACTTTACGCCAGGCCGCCCTGGCGCCCCCGAGCCGCCGCCCCGCCGCTCTCGAGCCCCGAGGGCCGGGCACTAACCGCCACACGAGCCCCGCCCCCCTCCTCCCCCAAGCCCTCACGGTGGGATGCCGACCCCGTCCGAGCAATAACATGGCAGCGTCCCTCGATCCAGGAGCCACTTTCCGTGAGCATCACCCCTAGCGCGCAGTACCGTCTGACGATCCGCGTCCGGCTGGACGACACCGCCCCCGGCGCCGTCGGGCAGGTGACCGGTGCGATCGGGGAGGCCGGCGGCGTGGTGGTGGGGGTCGATCTGGTCGAGGCCGACGCGAGCGCCAGCATCAGAGACATCGTGGTGGACGGGGCCGACCGCGAACACTGGGGCAAGATCCTCGAGGCGATCGAGGCGATCGCCGGCGTGGAGGTGGTGGACACGACCGACCGCACCTTCCTGCTGCACGTGGGCGGCAAGATCGAACAGCGCAACAAGCACTCGCTGAAGACGCGCGACGATCTCTCGATGGTGTACACGCCGGGCGTGGCGCGCGTGTGCATCGCGATCCGCGACGACCCCGACAAGGCGTCGCAGTACACGATCAAGCGCAACACCGTGGCGGTCGTCTCCGACGGCACCGCGGTGCTCGGCCTGGGCGACATCGGCCCGGCGGCGGCGATGCCGGTGATGGAGGGCAAGGCGTGCCTGTTCAAGGAGTTCGCGGGCGTGGATGCCTTCCCGATCTGCCTCGACACCAAGGATCCCGACGAGATCGTGCGCGCCGTGAAGCTGATGGCGCCGGGCTTTGGGGGGATCAACCTCGAGGACATCTCCGCGCCGCGCTGCTTCGAGATCGAGGAGCGCCTGCAGCAGGAACTGGACATCCCCGTCTTCCACGACGACCAGCACGGCACCGCGGTGGTGGTGATGGCCGCGCTGCTGAACGCCGTGAAGCTCACCGGGCGGCGCTTGGAGGATCTGCAAGTGCTGGTGATCGGCCTCGGCGCGGCGGGGATCGCGGTCACCAAGATCATGCGCGAGGCCGGCGTGCGCCACATCGTCGGCGCCGACTCCAAAGGGGCGCTGCACGTGCGCCGCGAGGACTACCTCGACGGCACGATGAACCAGGTGAAGCGGTGGTTTGCGCAGGTGACCAACCCCGAGTGCCGCGCCGGCGCCCCGGCTGACGTGATCGACGGCGCCGACCTGTTGATCGGGGTATCCGGCGCGCGTGCGCTGCCGGCGCAGGCGCTGGCGAAGATGAACGACGACGCGATGGTGTTCGCGATGGCCAACCCCAACCCCGAGGTGGTCCCCGAGGAGGCGGCGCCGTACGTGCGGATCATGGCGACCGGACGCTCGGACTACCCCAACCAGATCAACAACGTGCTGTGCTTCCCCGGGATCTTCCGCGGCGCGCTGGACGTGCGCGCGCCGGCGATCACCGAGGCGATGAAGATGGCCGCGGCGCGTGCGATCGCGGCGATCGTCCCCGAGGAGGAGCTGCGCGAGGACTACATAATCCCCTCCGTCTTCAACCGCGACGTGGCGCCCGCGGTGGCGGCGGCGGTCGCCGAGCAGGCACGCGCCAGCGGCGTGGCGCTCGCCGGCCAGGAGGTCGGCTTCGCCCAGGCCGACACCCCCACCGGGACGCCCGCCGCGGCGTGAGCCGATGCGGGTCACGCTCACCGGCGCGACGGGCCTGATCGGGAGCACGCTCGTCGCGGCGCTGGTGGAGGACGGCGCGGAGGTCACCGTGCTCTCGCGCAACCCGGAGCGAGCCACCGCACGGCTGGGCGTGCCGGCAGTGGGCTGGGACCCGTTGAGCGAGCCGGCGCCGGTGCAGGCACTCGAAGGTCGCGACGCGGTGGTGCACCTCGCCGGCGAGAACGTGGCGCAGCGCTGGGGCGCGAGCGCCAAGCGGGCGATCCGCGAGAGCCGCACGATCGGCACGCGCCACCTGGTGGAGGGGCTGAGCGCGTGTGCAACCTCCGCGGGAGAGGCAGGGGGAGGAGCAGGGGGCTCGGGTAGAGATGGACAGCCTGGCCGTGAGGGGTCCGTCGGCCTGCCGGCGGTGCTGGTGAGCGGTTCGGCGATCGGCTACTACGGCGCCCACGGCGAAGAGCCGCTCGACGAGGAGGCGCCTCCCGGGGGCGACTTCCTCGCGCAGGTGTGCGTGGCCTGGGAGACGGAGGCTCGCGCTGCGCAGAAGTTGGGGATGCGCACGGTGCAGGTGCGCACCGGCGTCGTGCTGGACCCCCGCGGGGGGGCGCTGGCGAAGATGCTGCCCCCTTTCCGAATGGGCGTCGGTGGCCCGGTGGCGGGGGGCCGCCAGTATGTGTCGTGGATCCATGTGGACGACCTCGTGGGGATGCTTAGGGCGGCGGCGAGCGACGAGCGCTGGTCGGGCCCGGTCAACGGGACGGCGCCCGAGCCGGTAACCAACCGAGAGCTTTCGCACGCGCTCGGCCGCGCGCTTCACCGCCCAGCGCTACTGCCCGTGCCGGGAGCGGCGCTGGGGCTGCTGTATGGGGAAATGGCGCAGATCGTCACCACCGGCGCGCGCGTGCTGCCGGCGAAGCCGCTGATGCTGGGGTACGAGTTCCGCCACCCCCGCCTCGACGAGGCGCTGGACGCGGCGCTGAGCGACAGCTGAATCGCTCCCCGTTGGCGCCTGTTGAGGCGATCGACCTTTGCAAGCTGGCTGCCGAGGCCCTGTTGAGGCGATCGACCTTCGCAAGCGGCTGCCGAGGCCCTGTTGAAACGATCGGCCTTCGCAAGGCAGTGGTGCCCCGAGGCGACTTCAGCTTTCAGGCGAAAGCTGAAGTCCCCGGTAGAACACCAGCCGCCCTCCGTGCACGCGGTCAACCGCGTAGCGGGAGAAGGTCGTATCGCCGTTGGACAGCACCGAGTAGCGCCCCAGCACCGAGTCGCGGTTGTGAATCCCGAAGAACTTGTGGATCACCGTCTGCCGGTCGTTGCCATGGCGCCCCGCGCGGTGGATCGCGAGCAGCACGGCGCTCATCGCCTCATACCCGTACAGCGCGTAGGGCCCAGCGGTACCGTGGAAGCGAGCGCGGTATTCGGCGAGCACCCGCTGCGCGGGCGGCGGGTAGAGCGCGAGCGGGAGCAGCGGCGTGGTGAGGTAGGTGTGCGCCGCCGCCGAGCCGATCTGCCCCGCGAACGAGGGTTCGGCGAGGCTGCTGGGCCCCAGCAGGCGCAGGTGGGAGTCGGCAGCGTGCAACTGCTGCCACAGCGCCACCGCACCTGCATCGGGGTTGCCGCTGAAGAACACCGCGCGGGCGCCACTCGCGAGCACCTTGTGGACCTCACCGGAGAATTCGGTGGTGGAGGTGGTTTCGATCTGGTCTTCGCCGAGCACGTGGATACCGGCCCGTTTGGCGTCTTCGGCGAGGATCGACGCGAGCGGGGCGTTGAAGGGGTCGAGGTCGTCGATCACGTACACGCTCGGCAGGTGCAGCACGCGCATCAGCCGCACCTGAGCGGCGGCCTGCACCTCATCGCCGGGCATCAGCCGCGCGAAGGTGCGCTGCCCGCTGGGGTAGAAGCGTTCCGGTTCGTCCTGGCCGGCGTCCAGCGAGGAGGTCAGCCCGATGTAGGGGCTCGAGGGGCTCACCTGGAGGATGCCGGCGCCGTTGACGAACGACAGCGACACGGCGGTGGCGGCGGAGTCGAGCTCGCCGATGTAGGCGATCGTGGAGGTGTCCTGCGTGGCGACGCGGGCATTGGAGGCGATGATCCCGGGGTCGGCTTCCCCGGTCTTGGGGTTGGCGTCGTCGAGCGAGGCGTAGTCGACCTTGAAGCGCCCTACGCGCCCCCCCACCTCGGCGAGGGCGAGCTTCTCGCCGTTTTCGATCTGTAGCGAGGCGGACGCGAGCGGACCCTGCAGGGGGAGGCTGGAGTAGACGGTGAGCTGGCCGGGGAGCGTGACGGCGGTCGAGACCCCCACCCCGCCGCAGCCCGAGAGCAGTGCGAGGGACGCCGGCAGCACCAGCAACGCGAGCCCGGCCTTGGCGAAGCGGGGCAAGACCGACACGGGTACGGCCTTCACGAAACGGAGTGAGACCAATGCCAGCCCGGCCTGTACGAAACGGGGCACGAGCCCCGGGGACCGACGCGGGCGCGCGGGCAGGGCCGGTACGGCTAGCGCAAGACGAGGCCGGCCGAGCCGCACGGGCCGCTCAGGCGCCGCTGCGACGGCGGCCGGGCAGGTAGCCGGCGGCGATTCGTACGCAGGCGCCCACCAGCATGATCAGAGCGGCGAGCATGAACGCGTCGAACCCCTTGGCGCCCAGCGCCCAGAGCACGATCCAGACGACCAGGCCGGCTGTGATGGCTGCGATCAATCCCATCGTTCTGCGCATCCTACCGGGCAGGCGGGCAGCGTGTGTCGCTGATGGGAGGAGGGATGAGCAAGCTAACCCCGCAACCCCACCGCCAGCTCGGCGACGAGCGCACCCACCGCGCCAGCGGGGTCATCGGCCTCTCCGGCGGCGCGCACCAGCCGCGAGCCGACGATCACCCCGTCGGCGCCGGCATCGGCCGCTTGACGGGCCTGCGCGGGGGTGGAGATCCCGAAGCCGAGCGCCACGGGCACGGCGGTGGCGGCCTTGGCGCGCGCGACGACCTCGGCGAAGCTGTCGGCGAGCGCCGCACGCTCCCCGGTCGTCCCCACCACCGAGACGGTGTACAGGAACCCCCGCGCGCGGGCGCCGATCTCCGCGAGGCGCTCCGGCGGCGTGGTGGGCGCCACCAGCGGCACGAGCGCCACCCCGTGCGCATCGCAGGCGGCGAGCACCTCGGCGGCCTCCTCGAACGGCAGGTCGGGCACGATCAAGCCACTCGCGCCGGTGCACGCCAGCCGCTCCACGAACGCGCCGGCGCCCGGGGCGAGCACCATGTTGGCGTAGCACATCAGCACCACCGGCACGCTCGGGGAGAGGGCGCGCGCAACCTCCAACACCCCGGCGAGACTGGCGCCGGCGGCGAGCGCGCGCGTGGCGGCCTCGTGGATCACCGGCCCGTCGGCCAGCGGGTCGGTATAGGGCACGCCCAGCTCGAGGATGTCGGCGCCCCCCTGCACGCACGCTTCGCCGATCCGGATCGAGTCGGGGAGCGTGGGAAAGCCGCCCATCAGGTAGGGCATCAGCGCGGTGCGGCGCCTCGTGCTTGCGAATGCAGCCGCGATTCGCTCTACACCGTCGTGGTTCATGAGAGGGCGAGAACCTCGGCCAGATCCTTGTCTCCGCGGCCGGAGAGGCACACCAGGTCGAGCTCGCCGTCGGGCTGGGCGAATACCCAGGCGAGCGCGTGGGCGCTCTCGAGCGCCGGGATGATGCCCTCCAGGCGTGCTAGCTCGCGGAAAGCGGCGAGCGCGTCGCGGTCGGGGACGGCGACGTAACGGGCGCGACCGCTGTCGCGCAAGTGGGCGTGCTGGGGGCCGGTGCCGGGATAGTCCAGGCCGGCGGAGACCGAGTGCGCTTCGATGATCTGGCCCTCCTCGTCCTGCATCACCGCCGAGAGCGCGCCGTGCAGCACCCCCGCGCGGCCACCGACCGTGAGCGGGGCGCCGTGGCGGGGCGTCTCGATCCCCTCCCCCCGGCCTCCACACCGATCAGCTCGACGCCTGGATCGTCGAGGAACGCGGTGAAGATCCCCAGCGCGTTGGACCCCCCGCCCACGCAGGCGATCACCCGCGCCGGCAGGCGCCCCTCGCGCTCCTGTAGCTGGGCGCGCACCTCATCGCCGATCACCCGCTGCAGGTCGCGCACGATCGCCGGGTAGGGCGCCGGACCGACGACCGAGCCGATCACGTAGTGGGTGCTCCCCACGTTGGTCACCCAGTCGCGGATCGCCGCCGAGGTGGCCTCCTTGAGCGTGCGCGCGCCCGCGTCCACCTGGTGCACGCTCGCCCCCAACAGCTCCATGCGCCGCACGTTGGGCCGTTGGCGGCGGGTGTCCTCGGCGCCCATGTAGATCTCGCACTCCATCTCCAACAGCGCACACACGGTGGCGGTCGCCACCCCGTGCTGCCCGGCCCCGGTCTCGGCGATAATCCGCCGCTTGCCCATTCGCTTCGCCAGCAGCGCCTGGCCGAGCGCGTTGTTGAGCTTGTGCGAGCCGGTGTGGTTGAGGTCCTCGCGCTTGAGGTACACCGACCTCCCACAGCGCTCCGACAGCCGCCGCGCGAGGTACAGCGGCGTGGGCCGCCCCCCGTAGTCGCGCAGCAGCCCGTCCAGCTCGGCGCGATAGCCGGCGTCGTCGCGGGCCTGCACCCATGCCCGCTCGAGCTCCGCCAGCGCGGGCATCAGCGTCTCGGGGACATACTGCCCCCCATACCGTCCGAAGCGGTGCTCGATCGCGCTCACGGGGGCGAGGTTATCTACACCGATGTGCCCACGGGCGCTGTCTCCACCGGCGTGGCGTCCACCGGCGCGGAATCCACCGGCGCGGAGTCCACTGACGTGGAGTCGCCCGGCACGGCGTCCACCAGCACGGCGTCGCCCCGCACGGAATCCACCGGCGTGGAGTCACCCGGCGCGGAGTCCACCAGCGCGGCGTCCACCAGCACGGAATCCACCGACGTGGAATCCACCGGCGTGGAGTCACCCGGCGCGGAATCGCGTACCGCGGCGAAGAACGCGCGCAGGCGCTCGGGATCCTTGCGCCCGGGAGACGCCTCCGTGCCGCTGGCGGTGTCCAGCGCGAAGGGCCGTGCGCAGTGGCCGTGCGAGGAGGCCACGAGGATCGCCTGTGCCGCGTTCTCAGGTCCGAGGCCGCCGCTGAGAATCAGCGGCACCTTGGAGCGCCGCGCGGCGAGCAGCCCCCAGTCGAACGACTCCCCCGTGCCCCCGCGCAACCCTTGCCTGCCCGGTACGCTCGAGCGCGCGTCGAGCAGGTGGAAGTCGGTGTGGAAGCGCTCCACGTCGCGCACTTCCCCAATCGAGGCCACCTGCACCGCCTTGATCACCTTCGCCCCCGTGCGGTGCCCGACTTCAGCGCAATAGGCAGGCCCCTCGTCGCCGTGCATCTGCAGCATCGTCAGCCCCAGCTGCTCGCTTACCTGCACAACCTCGTCGAGCGGGGCGTTGACGAACACGCCGCACAGCTCCACCTTGCGGCGCAGCGCCGAGACGATCCGCAGAGCCTCGTCGGTGGAGCACGCGCGCGGGCTGCCCGCGTAGAAGATCATTCCCACCGCCCACGCCCCCAGCTCGACCGCGAGCTCGGCGTCGTGCAGGCTGGTTATGCCGCAGACCTTCACGTGGGGGGACATGCCCCCCACGATAGGGCCTGCGAATTATTCAGGGGTGTTGGGGTTGGGAATCGAGTTGGGCCGCTGGCCGAGCGTGACGGTGACGTTCTTCTTGGTGTAGCCGCCGCTGCCCGACTCGCGCAGCACTTCGAGCGTGACAGTGTCTCCGGGCTTCTTGGTGCCAACGTACGAGGCGAGGCTTTCGGAGCTGGTCACCTTTTTGCCGTCGAAGCCGACGATGATGTCGCCGCCGACGGAGATTTCGTTGCCAGCGACCTTCGCTTCGATGTTGCCGGCGCGGATGCCCGCCTTGGCGGCGGGGCTGCCGGCTTCGACCTTCTCGATCAGCGCGCCACTCTTGACCGGCAGGTTGAGGCTGGAGAGCGAGCCGTCGATCGCGATCATCACCACGCCGAGGTAGGCGGTCTGGACGGAGCCGTTCTTCTCGAGTTCGGGAAGCTCCGCCTTGGCGGTGTTGATCGGCACCGCAAAGCCGATCCCGATGTTGCCGTCGCTGCCGCCGCCGCCAGTCTCGATCTGCGAGGTGATGCCGATCACCTGCCCTTTGGCGTTGAGTAGCGGCCCGCCGGAGTTGCCGGGGTTGATCGGCGCGTCCGTCTGCAGCACGTTGTCGATCGCGAAGCCGTTGGGAGCGGTAATTTCGCGCTGCAGCGCGGAGATCACGCCGGTCGTCAGCGTTCGGCTGAGGCCGAAGGGGTTGCCGATCGCGACAACCGGTTCACCGACCTCGACGGAGCCGGAGTCGCCGAGCGTGAGTGGGTGCAGGCTGAGACCTTCGGTGGGGATCTTCAGCACGGCGAGATCCTGGGAGGGGTTCTTGCCGACCACGTGCGCTTCGACGGTCTTCGAGTGTTCGAAGCTGACGATCACCTTGCTCGCGTTCTCGACCACGTGCCAGTTGGTGAGCAGCGTGCCGTTGGCGTCGATCACGAACCCGGAGCCTGTGGCGGTGCCCTGCTGCGCGCTTTCGCCGAAGCCGAACGGCGATTCGCTCTGGCGCACGATCGTCGAGGTCACCTTCACCACGCTGGGTGCCGTGCGTTCGTAGATTTCGTGGGCGCTCAACCCGCCGCCCCCACCGCTCCTGGTCGGGATCGTCGTAGACGAAGAGGCGGAGCTGGACGTTGCCGGAGCCGCCGCCTGCACCTCGGTGACGGTTTTGCTGGAGGAGCTAAGGCTGCCGCTGGCGGCAAGCACCGCCACCACGACGCCGCCCCCGACGAGGGCGGAGATGAAGGGGATCGCGAATAGACGTTTCATCGCGGCGGCAGGGCCGCGGGGGCCGGATTGACGGCGGGCGTGGAAAGCAGGCTCATATGGGTCATGGGAACAGGATGATCGGTTGCGATGAAGACGATCTAAAGGTGCGTCGTAATGTCTCTAAAACTTTTCGGGCCGCTCTGGCGCGCGATCGGTGTCGGTTGCGCTGGCGCCCGACAACGATTCCCCCAACGAGGACTCCACCACCTCGGCATCTCCTGACGAGGACCCCCCCAACGAGGACTCCACCACCTCGGCATCTCCTGACGAGGACTTCCCCGACGGCATCTCCCCTCCAGACAGCAGCTCACGCAGCGCGGCCTCGGGGTTGGGCGAGCGCATTAGCGTCTCCCCCACCAGTACGGCCTGCACCCCCTGCTCCTCCAGGCGCCGCAGCTGGGCGGCGGTTGCGATCCCCGACTCCGAAACCACGGCGACGCCGTCGGGGACTTCTTCCAGCAGGGTGAAGGTGCGCTCGATATCGACGCTGAAGTCGCGCAGGTCGCGGTTGTTGATCCCGATCAACCGTGCCCCAACCTCGTTCGCGCGCGCCAGCTCGGCGCGATCGTGCACCTCGACGAGCACATCGAGACCCAGCTCCCTCGCTTGCTCGTGCAGATCGAGCAACGTCGGCTGATCGAGCGCCGCCACGATCAACAACACCGCGTCGGCGCCACCCACGTGAGCCTCGTGCAGCTGGTAGGGGTCGACGATGAAGTCCTTGCGCAGGATCGGCAGCTCGCAGGCAGCGCGAGCCTCGCGCAAATCCTCCAGCGAGCCATCGAAGTGCGGACCCTCCGTGAGGATCGAGAGGGCGGCGGCACCGCCACGCTCGTATGCGCCCACCAGCTCGACGACCTCGGGACGCTCGCGCAACGCCCCGGCGGAGGGAGAGCGGCGCTTGAACTCGGCGATCACGGAGATGCCCGGCTTGGCTAGGGCTGCATGGAGTGACCGGCGGGCTACCGGGGCATCGCCACCACTATCGAGCTGGTCGATCGGTAGCTCGCGCTTGCGCCGCGCCACCTCCTCACAGGTGCTGCGCAGGATGCGCTCCAGCACGGTCGCGCTCATCTGGCCGCCTTGGCAGGCGCATACCTGAGGGTGGCATCCACGTAGCTCTGTAGCGCGTGAGCGGCGCTGCCATCTGCGACCGCCGCGCGGGCCACCTCGACGCCCTCGGCGATTGAGGCCACCGCGCCGGCTGCGTAGATCGCGGCTCCGGCGTTGATCAGCGCGAGATCGGCACGTGGCCCGGATTCGCCATCCAGGATCGCACGCGTCACCGCCGCGTTCTCCTCCGGGGTGCCGCCTGCCAGCTCGGGGTGACCGATGGTGGCATCCGTAAGCGCGGAGGCGCCCGAGACGCCGCTGGAGGGAAGTCGGTCGGGTGATGCCTGGGCTGGCTCGATGGGAGCGGGCTCGATGGGGGAGGGACGGATGGAGGTGGGCAGTATGGAGGTGGGCGGGATGGAGGCCGGCGGGATGGAGGGCGGGATTCGGGCGGGCGGGATTCCCATCTCCTCCGGGGAGATCGTGTAACGGCGGATGTCGGAGCCGTCCAGCTCGACGACCGCCGTGGGGGCCGAGCTCGACACCTCGTCCAACCCATCCTCACCGCGCACGACCAGTGCGCGGCGGGAGCCCAGCAACGCGAGCGCGCCGGCGATCGTCTCCAGGAAGCCGGGGTCGGAGACGCCGATCAGCTGCCGCGAGGCGCCCGCGGGGTTGGTGAGGGGCCCGAGCATGTTGAAGATCGTGCGCACCCCCAGCTCGTGGCGTACCGGCACCACGAAGCGGGTTGCGCGGTGGTGGGCGGGGGCGAACATGAAACCGAAGCCTGCCTCCTCGATACAGCGCGCCACCCCCTCCGGCGCGAGATCGATGCGCGCGCCGAGCGCCTCCAGCACGTCGGCCGACCCGGAGGGACCGGTGGCGGAGCGGTTGCCGTGCTTGGCCACGGCGCACCCCGCCCCCGCGGCGATCAGCGCAGCGGTGGTGGAGACGTTGAACGTGCGTCGCCCCCCACCGGTGCCCGCGGTGTCCAACAGGTTCTCCTGCGTGCTCGGCACGTGCGCGGCGAGCTCGCGCATCGTACGCGCCATGCCCGCCAGCTCCTGCATGGTCTCGCCCTTGGTGCGAAGCGCGATCAGGAAGGCGGCGATCTGGGTCTCGGAGACCTCGCCGTGCATGATCTGCGCCAGCACCTCAGCGGCCTGCGCTTCGCTCAAGTCCCTGCGCGATGCGAGCGTGTCGATCGCGCTCGTGAGGATCGGGTTGGGCATCAGTCGAGGAAGTTACTCAACAGCTGCTTGCCCTCTTCGGTGAGCACCGACTCGGGATGAAACTGCACACCCTCCGCGGGCAGCTCGCGGTGGCGCAGCGCCATCAGCACGCCGTCGCCCTCGGCGGAGGATTCCAGGCAAGAGGGCAGCTCGCGATCGACGATCAGCGAGTGGTAGCGCCCTACCGTCAGCGGCGAGGTGAGGCCGGCGAAGATCGTGCGGCCGTCGTGCTCGATCGTGGTCGCTTTGCCATGCACGGGCGGGTGCAACACCACGCGGCCCCCGAATGCCTGCGCGAGCGCCTGGTGACCAAGGCACACGCCGAGCGTGGGGATGCCCGCCTCGGGCATCCTGCGCACCGCCTCCAGCGTGATCCCCGCCTCGTCGGGGGTGCACGGCCCGGGCGACACCACGCAGCGCTCGTAGCCTCCGGCGAGCAGTTCCTCGACAGTCGCGCGGTCGTTGCGCACCGTGTGCACGGCGGCGCCCAGCTCGCCGAGGTACTGCACGAGGTTGTAGGTGAACGAGTCGTAGTTGTCGATGACCAGAACCTTCATCGGCCCTTACCCACATCCATCGCGCCCATGCGCGCTCGGCCCGTACCCTGCACTGCGCCCATGCCAACTCAACCTGCGCCCACACCAGGCTGGCCTGCACCCACACCAGGCCGGCTTGCACCCACACCAGGCCGGCTTGCACCCACACCAGGCCGGCTTGCACCCACACCAGGCCGGCCCGCGGGGACTACGCTCGTCGGGCTCCTGCTCACGCCCAATCCGCCTGTTCGCAAGCCAGCGCGATCGCGCGCATCGCGGCGGTGGACTTCGCCACCGACTCCTCGTACTCGTACGCCGGCTTGGCGTCGGCGACCGTGCCGCCGCCGGCCTGGATGTGGGCGACGCCATCCTTGACGACCACGGTGCGGATGTGGATCGCGGTGTCGAGGTCCCCGCCGTAGCTGAGATAGCCGATCGCCCCGCCATACCCACCCCGCTTGACTGGCTCGAGCTCGTCGATGATCTGCATCGCGCGCACCTTCGGTGCCCCCGAGAGAGTCCCCGCGGGGAGCACCGAGCGCAGCGCGTCCATCGCGCCGACGTCCGCGCATAGCGTGCCGGAGACGGCGGAGACGATGTGCATCACGTGGCTGTACAGCTCGATCTCCATCAGCTCGTCAACGGTAACGCTGCCGTACTCGCACACCCGGCCGAGGTCGTTGCGCCCGAGATCGACCAGCATCACGTGCTCGGAGCGCTCCTTCTCATCCGCCAGCAGCTCAGCGGCGATGCGGCGATCCTCCTCGGGGGAGTCGCCCCGTGGGCGGGTGCCAGCGATCGGCCGTGTGGAGACGTGGCGGGCATTGACCGTGAGCAGTGGCTCGGGGCTGGCGCCGGCGACCTGGAAGTCGCCGAAGTCCAGGTAGTACATGTACGGCGAGGGATTGACCGCGCGCAGGCCCCGGTAGATCGAGAACGCCTCGACCGGCACCGGCGCCGACCAGCGCTGGGAGGGCACGACCTGGAAGGCGTCGCCGGCGTGGATGTAGCGCACGATCCGCTCGACCATGCCTTCGAACTGGGCACGCGGCATGTTGGACTCGAAACGCGGTGTCTCCCGCGGGGTCGCCGGCGGCTCGGCGTGCGGCACGGGGCCGTCGAGCGCCTGGCGGATCTCGGCGATGGTTTGTGCGGCCTCCGCGTAGCAGCGCTCGACCGCGGCATCCGTATGCGCCAGGCCGGCGTCCAACTCCACGTTTACAAGAATCGTGACGGTGTGCTTGAGGTGGTCGAAGATCACCAGCACGTCGGAGAGCATCAGCGCCATGTCGGGGAGCCCCAGCGGGTCGGGCCCACCTTCGCCCAGCGGCTCGACGGTACGCACGAGGTCGTAGCCGAAGAAACCCACGGCGCCACCGGCGAAGGGCGCCTCGTCCGCCCGTCCCCCCGCCGCCGCCGTGCCACCTGCACCGCCAGGGTGAGCGCCGCAACCGCCGAGCGGCC
Source organism: uncultured Solirubrobacterales bacterium (assembly GCA_963844585.1). Taxonomy (GTDB): domain Bacteria; phylum Actinomycetota; class Thermoleophilia; order Solirubrobacterales; family Solirubrobacteraceae; genus Palsa-744. The sequence continues at coordinate 403,107 of CAWJOV010000006.1, forward strand.
GCTGCCGGAAGCCCGCGACGAGCTCGGCCGCGAGCGCGTAGGGATCGCCGGGGTCGCCCAGCGACCAGCGCAGCACTGAGCGCGGGCGCACGCCGATGAACGACCAGCGCCCCACACGCTGGCCCTGGTCGGCGGACTCCAGCAGGAAAGACGGCTCGGAGGGCGCCAGCGCGCGCAACTTCAAGAAGGCCGACACCGGAGTCTCGCAATCGGCGATGAAGCTGTGGCGCAGCGGGATCAGATCGCACGCCGGTCCACCGCGTACGCCAGACGCCGCGGCCCCCTGCGTCTCACCTTCGCTGTTGGCAGCTGCCGCGCGCTCCTGCGCAGCACCATCGCCGGCGCCCGATGACACGAGCGCACGCACCTGCTCCAGCGTCGGCTCGATCGCCAGTTCCCCCGCCAGGCGGGGGCTGCCGGCGGTTTCGCTCAGCGACTCAGCGGCGGCGGGCATCGAGCACCCGCTCGGCGTCGGCGAGGGAGCGATCGCGGCTGTGCAACAGCACCAGCAGGTGGTAGAGCACATCAGCGGCCTCTTCGTCAACGCGCTCGTCGGACTCCTCGCGCGCGGCCCTTGCAACCTCCTCGGCCTCCTCCATCACCTTCCCGCCGATTCGCGGCGGATCGTCCAACAGCGCCACGGTGTAGGAGCCGGCAGGCCGCTCACGGGCACGCGCGGCAAGCGTGCGCTCGAGCGCAGGCAGCGTCTCGTGCGGAGCCGGCGGGTCGAGCGCCCCCCGGTGAAAGCAGGTGCGCTCCCCTGTGTGGCAGGCTGGGCCGGCTGGCTCGACCAGTGCGAGCAGCGTGTCGCCGTCGCAGTCGACCCGCAGCGCGCGCACCGCCTGGGTGTTGCCGCTGGTGGCTCCCTTGTGCCATAGCTCATCGCGCGAGCGGCTCCACAGGTGAAGCTCGCCCGTGGCACGCGTGCGCCGCAGCGCCTCCTCGTTCATGTAGGCGAGCATCAGCACCTCGCCGCTGCCCCAATCCTGCACCACACATGGCAGCAGACCACGCTCGTCGTATACGACCGGAAACCGGGGGCACGCGCCTTCGGCGCGCATCCCCGTTGCGGCCGGCGCATCGATCGGCTCCTTGGCGGGGGTGCTCATCCCGGAGATTGTAGGCGGCGCTTGGGCCTCCGCAGTGGCGCCCCGTCATCATTGTGGAGATGTCATCGGTGCTGGAGCGCAGATTGATCGTGGTGAGCGGCAAGGGGGGCGTCGGTAAGACGACCGTGTCAGCCGCGCTTGGGCTGCTCGGCGCACGGCGCGGGCTGCGCACGATCGTGGTGGAGGTGACCGGCGGAGAGGCGGGCGGCGAGGCCGGGATGGGTCGGCTGTCGGCACTGCTCGGGCGTCCGGAGCCGCCCCCCCACGGCATCGAGACGCAGCTGGCAGAGGGGTTGTGGGGCCTTGCGATCGACCGCGATCGCGTGCTCGGCGAATGGCTGCGAGCGATCGGGGGGCGGGTACCGGCGCGCGTGCTCACCTCCAGCTCGAGCTTCCAGTACCTGATCGCGGCGGCCCCCGGCGCGCGCGAGATGATCACGATGGTGAAGCTATGGGAGCTTGCCCAGGGCCGGCGGCCCAGTGACCGGGGATCCCGGAACGGGAGCGCAGCCGCCGCCGAGAGCAGCGGAAATAGAGGAAGTGGGACCACCGCCGCCGGCGAACGCGGCGGGAGCGCCGCAGCCGGCGCAGGAGACGAGCGTGACTACGATTTGATCGTTTTCGACGCCCCCGCCACCGGTCATGCGCTGGCGATGCTGCGCTCGCCGCATACATTCGGGGCGATTGCGCGCGTGGGGCCGGTTGCGCGCCAGGCCGGCCAGGTGCGAGAGCTGCTGGAGGACGACGGCCGCACTGCCTATCTGGCAGTGACGCAGGCCACGGAGATGGGCGTCACCGAGACACTGGAGCTGCGCGAGGGTCTGCGCCGCGAGTTGAATCGGGATCTGGGTGCGGTGATCGTCAACAGCGCCCTACCGCGGCGCTTCGAGGGGGAGGAGTTGCAACGGATCGCCGCCCTGGACGGCGGACCCGCCGGCGGGCAGGCGACAGCCGTGAGGGTCTCGGCCGTGCGCACGGCACATGCCGTCCACGAGCGGGCGCTGGCGCAGCAGCGCCAGATCTCCCGCCTACGTCAAAGCGAAGGACCGCACGGCGCGCCACCGGTGGTGAGAGTCCCGTTCATATTCCGCTCCGAGCTCGACCTCACGGCGATCCGGCGCATCGCAGATCGGTTGGAGCGCGGCCTGTGAAGATGGAGGTGGGGCGGGCGAGGATGCTTCAGGGACGGCGGGCGAAGACTCAGGCCAGCAGCGCAGCGGAGATCCGCTTGGCAGCGCTGAGCACCGCTGGGCTGAGCGTCTTGCGCAGCTCCTCGAGCGTGTAGTCGTCGGCGGGGACGGGAATCCCGACCGCGGCGATCACGTCGCCGTCGGGGCCGTGCACCGGAGCCGCGATCGTCCGCACTCCGGGGGCCAGCTCTTCATCGCCGAACGCCAGACCATCCTCGCGCACCTGCTGCAGCTCCGCGCGCAGCGCCTTCTTGCTGGTGATGCTCTTCGGCCCCCGCTTCGTCAGCTCCAGCTCGCCGATCAGCTGTTCGCGCTCACGGTCGGGCAGGCTGGCAAGGAGCACCTTGCCCATCGCGGTGCACTGTGCCGGCAGGCGCGCTCCCGCGCCGAGGTCGAGGTCGACCGCGTGCTGCCCGCGGCGCCACCCGCGACGCCTGTCAACGTAACGGATCTGGGTGCCGTCGAGGACCGCCAGCGAGGCGGTGCGGCCGGTCTGCTCGCGCAGTTCGCGCAGGGGCTCGCGAGCCTTGCCGCGCAGCGCCATCGAGTCGAGCACCGACATCCCCATGTCGGCAACTCGCGGCGCCAGGCGATAGCGGCGCGCATGATCCTGCTCGAGGTAGCCGAGCGCCACCAGCGTGGAGGCGTAGCGGTGGGTGGTGGAGCGGCTCATGTTGAGCTCGTCGGCGAGCTTGGCGATGCCCAGCACCGGCTTCTGCGCACTGAAGCAGTTGAGAATCGCGAGGCCGGCCTGCAGCGAGGATGAGAACCGCCCACGACGCTCCTCCTCGAGTAGCTCCAGGCCCGTGTGGTCGGCCGTGTCGCCGGCTGCGGACGCCGTTCGCTTGCTCATGCTTCCACCCCTCCTCGATCACTCATACGCCTGCCACAGCCACCAGCCGCACGCACAGCGCAGAAGCTGCGAGCCGGACGCCGCATCCAGCGCCCGGCTCGCGGTCGAGCGGTTCGGGGCCGGATCGCGCCACCCTTGGCATCCACGGCCGGGCGTCGTGTAGGACGCCGCTGCACTTCCAGCCGGGGAGCCATGACCCGTAGGCTGACGTTTCCGTCCCGCATTGCGCGAGCAATCATCCCCGATGGTTGCGACGTGCTCAATGCACAGGTGAAAATCTTCAAGTTAACCATGCCTTTCGGAATCCGAGTCGCAGCTGTGGCTTGCACACGATTGGACAATATGTATATCAGTGTACACAGACGAGACGTCTCTGTCCAGCGCACTCCGCTCCTCGTCTCACCCACCCCCACCCCAAACTCACACCGCCCCCAGCCAGCCCAACAGGGACCATGGAAGAGGTAAGCCACCTCGGAAATCAGATAAACAATTGTGGCGAGTTTACAAACAAACAGTTAAGTGAAATAACCAATTCTCGTGGTGAGAGATCCCCGAGCGCCGGCTAATCCTGCAAGACGATCGCCGCGCGCACGCGTGTGGCCAGGTAGCCGGGCACGGCGACGATCACCACCGCAACGCCCGTCACGGCAAGCAGGCTGCCAATCGCCACCAGCGCGCTTACCGAGGTCACGACCGGAAAGCCGGTCACAACCGCGAGCGCGTGGCTCAAAAGCAGCTGGCCGCAGAGCCCGAACAGAGCGCCGATCGAGCACCCCACGCCGAGCAGCATCGCGCTCTCCACCAGCAGCGAGCGCCACAACACCCGTTTGTCGAAGCCGTCAACCTTCATATCCGCCAGCAGCGGTCGCCGCTGCCAGATCAGCGCACCCATCGCGGTGGCCATCGCGAGAATCGCAGCGATCAGCACGAGGCTCGTGATCTGCGTCAAGCGCGAGAGCCCCTGGCGGCTGGTGGCACGCAGGCGCTGTTCGCGCTGCGAACGGGTTTCCACCGCCAAACCCGCCCCGCCAGCGCCGAGCGCACGCTGGATCTCACTGCGCCCCCGCGCCGGCGACACGCCCGCGCGCAGCGAGATCGCATACGCGCTCACTTCCCCACCTGGCCAGGCGCGCGCGTAGTCGCTCGCGTTCATCACGATCGCGCCGGGCGGCCAGCCGATGTTGGTGCTCAGCGCCGCCACGCGCAGAACGATCGGCCGCGGGGCCGGGAGCGTGAACGATTGTCCAACGCGCACGTGATGTTCACTCGCGAGTCCCTGCGAGACAACCGTCCAACCCCCGTGGCGCAGCCGTGCGGTCGCGAGCGCCAGATCCCCATCCAACAACTGGCTGGGCGGAATCGGATACGCGGCCGAGGCCGGCGGCGCCAGCACCCACACCCGGCGCGAGCCATCGTCGAGGAAGCCACCGCGGTAGAGCTCGACGCCGCGTACATCCGGCAGGCGCGCGAGCTTGCCCACCTGCGACGGGGGAAACCCGGTGGTCGCCAGCACGTTCTGAGCGCCAGCCGCCGTCACCCAGATGTCGGCGCCCGCGGTGAGATCGTGAGCGGTGTGGTCGAGGCCGCGCTGCAGGTTGCTCTGCGCCCCCTCGACCGCCACGCTGCCGAACACCGCGGTGGCGCCGGTCGCCGCGATCGCGATCGTGCGCGACCAGTTGGCGGTGGATCTGAGCTCGATCACCGCCAGGTGCAAAGCGGTGCTGCTGAGCGAGCTTTGCAGACGGTGGGCCACGCGCAAACTGCTGCCCAGCAGCCACGGAAGCGCCAGCAGCAGGGCGATGACGAGACTGACGATTCCCACGATCGCGGCGCCGGGAACAACTAGCAGGGTGAGGGCCGTAATCGTCCAGCACACCACCTCCCCCAGCGCGACTCGCAGCCCCGAGCCGAATCTCATGCGCACAGGCGCGAGCGCCAGGCGGCGCGAGAGGATCGCTCCGCGCAGCGAGATCAACACGCCGGCAAATGCGGCCAGCATCCCCCCGCACGTGGCGAACACGATGCTCTGCCAGCTGACGATGCGCTGCGCATCGATCGGGAATGCGAACGAGAGATAACCGGGGTTGGTGCTGAACAAGGCCGCGGAGAGCAGATCGCCGAGCGCCAGCCCGAGCAGCGAGGCGAGAACGCCGAGCACGAGTGCGTCGAACAGCAGCACCTCGACGATCATCCGGCGGGAGTAGCCGTCGAGGCGCAGGTCTTCGACGAAGTTGTGACGCTGGGAGGCGGTGAGCATCAGTGCGTTGAGGGCGAACAGAAAGCCCACGAGTGCCCCGATCACCGAGAACAGCTGCGCCGACTGATTGCTCGGAGCAGCGGCTTGGTTGAAGAGTGTGGTGGTGAAGTCGGCAGGCTGGACGTTCAGACGCCCCGCCGCGAGGCGCTCGAGCTCCGCGTGCACCTCGTTTTCACGCCCATCGCGCGGGCGCACGAGGACGCCGGTGATGCGCCCGGGCAATTGCGCCAGCTGCTGCGCATAGGCGAGCGGCGCAAACGCGAAGCGGCTGTGCGCGATGACACCGAGGCCACCTTCGAACAGAATCGCACCGACAAACACCCGCACGGCACGGCCGCCCACCTGCAGCTCGGCCGACTCCAGCGAGGTGAGCCCGATCGAGTTGGCGAGTTCGAGTGGCAGCGCCAGCGCCTGCTGGTGGTTGAGCTGGGCGGCGCTGAAGCGGCGCAACAACGGCCCTCCGAGGTGCGCGTAGCGGGCGTCGGTGCTGAGCAGTTCGACGGGCTGCTGCCCTGCTGGACCGATCAGATTGGCGCGCTCCTGGAACACCGGGATCGTGGCCTGCACCCCGGGGAGGCGTTGCACATCCCGAAGCACACCCTGGTCGAACCCCTCCGGCCCACGCGCCGCAAGCTGAAAGCGCATCGTCCCGATGACTCCGCTGACGAGCTGGCGCATCGAGGTGTTGGGACTTGCGCCGACGATCTGCGAGGCGAACAGCAGCGCCACCCCAACCGCGATCCCGAGAACCGCAAACAGCTCCTGCGCCAGCCTCGCCCGCAAGCGGACACGGTAGAGCAGGATGATGTTTCGCAGCCGCATCGCCGCGCGGGTCAGGGACTGCGCGCGTCGATCGATGCGAGCACCGGTTCGGCCGCGTAGTCGCTGAGTCGCCCATCGCGCAGGGAGTGCACACGATCCGCGTATGCAGCCGCCTGCGGGTCGTGCGTGACGAGCACCGTAGCCACCTGACGCTCACGGCAGAGCCCCGCCAACAGCGCGAGCACCTCGCGGCTGCGGCGCGAGTCCAGGCTGCCGGTGGGCTCGTCGGCGATCACCAGCTTCGGTTCGGTCGAGAGCGCTCGCGCGATCATCACCCGCTGGCGCTCGCCCATCGAGAGCTGGCTGGGACGGTGGCGCAAGCGGTCTCCCAATCCGAGCTGCTCCAGCAACGGGCTTACGCGGCGGTGGGCCTCGCGCGGGGTGAGGTCAGTCCCCAGCAACTTAAGCGCGGCGTTGTCGAGTGCTCCCACACCCGGGATCAGGTTGAGTGTCTGGCGCACGAACCCGAGTTCCCGCAGCCGGTAGGCAGCTCCCTCCTGCTCTGAGAGCGCCGATATGTCGCGCCCCCCCACGCACACCGTCCCGCTGTCGGGACGCAGCAGCGCGGCGATCAGCATCAACAGCGTGGTCTTGCCCGATCCGCTCGGCCCGTACAGCGCCACCAGCTCGCCCGCCGCGACCGACATCGACACTCCGTCAACGGCCCGCACGGGCTCGTCTTCGCCCACCGGGTAGTGCTTGACCAGATCGCGCAGCTCCAGCATCACGCCAACCCCCGCATCGTCAGGCAGATCGGGTCGTGCGCCGCGAGCATCACACCAACTGCTGCCTTCCGCGCAAATGGATCACCTTGCCCTGCTCCAGCTCCGCCGGCGGCGGCTCCGGCGGCATCGATGCACTGCCCAAACGGCCCCCGCCGAGCGAGAAGATCTGATCGGCGCGCATCGCCGCCGGCATGTCGGGGACCGCCATCAGCACGGCGATCGCCTGCTCGTCCACAAGCGAGTGCAAAAGCTCGGTCACCCGCTCGCGCTCGCGTACGTCGAGGTTGGCCGTCGGATCGTCCACCAGCAACAGCCGTGGCGCGCGCGCGATGGCATGGGCGATCCCGATCAGCGCCCGCTCTCCGTCGCACAGGCTGCCCCATCGCTGGCGCGATTGCGCCGAGAGCCCAACCCGCTCAACGGACTCCTCGGCGCGCGCGTAGGCATGGCGGCGGCCGTGCTCCGCCAGCAACGGCAGCGCCACGTAGTCGAGCATCCGCAGATCGCTCTTTGGGCCGGTGCGTCGCACCCAGCCGATCCACTCCAGCATCAACCGCGCATGTTGGCGCTCGGAGAGGCTGGCGAGGTCAACGCCGTTGAAGCACACGCTGCCGCTGTCAGGTGTCTCCAGGCGAGCGGCGAGCTTCAGCAGGGTCGACTTGCCCGACCCGCGAGTCCCCCACACCGCTGTGAGCTCGCCCGCTCGCACCTCCAGCGTGACGTCGCGGAGCACCCGCACCTCGGTGTCGCCCCGCCAGTAGCTCTTGCCGACGCTTTTGAGCGACAGCAGAGCGCCCACCCTCAGCTCCCCGAATGGCTCCTGCTGGCGGACCGATGGTCTGCGCTTTGCCAGCACTTCATGTACAACATACTCAACCCGCCGGAAAACGTGCGGCATGGGTCTGCGAGCTGGTGGCACGCGCGACTTGGATCTGCCGGCTGGTGGCTCGCTCGTATTCGGCGTGCATCCCTTCCAGCGACTCTCGCACGCCCTGCAGCCAGGTCAAACGCGCCTCCCAGAAGGAGAGCTCGGCATCGCGGATGTGCACCAGCACCAGCCCCGACCACCTGTTGGGTGCCGGCGGGCGCATCCGCTCGAAAGTGCGCTTGAGCTCCTGCACGCGTGCCAGGCAGATCAGCTCCTGTCCGTAGACCAGCTCCACCAGCCGCGGCAGGTTGTGAGGCTGACAGAGGGCGACCTTCATGTGCAGCTCATCGCGTAGGGGTGGCGCCGTGGAAGATCTGAGCAGCCACTCCTCGAAGTGCCGTACGCCGGCGGGCGTCGCTTCGAAGGAGCGCGCGTCAGCGCGCGAGCCCGGCGCCCGCCGCGCGACGGAGCGTGGCCGTCCCGCGATGGCCGGCTGGCGCCTCATGCCAAGCTGTTCGGCGGGTGCCGCGGCGACTGCCCGCACCGCCACGGCGGCCAATTGCGGCCGCGCAACGGCCCTTCGTTCCGGTGACAACGACCCCCCAGCCTGAGAAATCCCGTGTGCCCGCTCTGGCTGATCCTCCCCAACCTCGCCGACCGCTCGCACGAGACCGTCGCGCTCCAAGCGGGTAAGGGCCGAGTAGACATTGGAATCGACGAAGCCCGCCGATGACAGTCGCTGGCGTAACTTCGCCGTAAGACGATGGGCGGGGCCGGGCTCCTCGATCACCAGCCCCAGCACTGCAATCTTTGCTGACATTTCCCGCCGGCCCCCTTTGATGACTTGCTCTTTGGGTTCCTCACGTCGTAGGACAACGTTTCCCGCCCCCGGACAACGCGTTACATAAACCGTACACCAAACGGGCCGATGATGCATCTTTTGAACGAACGGTTCAGATATCTTGATAATAAATCTCCGTATCTGGACCGTACCGTCAATACTCCTCGCGGTGCCCAAAGAGGCGTCCTGTTGCCTGTATACAAGCGGCTCAACACCGTTCGGCACTCTCGCTTTGCGCCTGCCAAGATACGAATTATCCAAACCCCAAGCGATCGAGTAGCCCGTCGTCGCGGCGCCAGTCGCGACGCACCTTCACCGACAGGTCGAGGTGCACCTTGGCACCGAGCTCTCGTTCGAGCTCTCCCCGCGCAGCGCTGCCAATCGCCTTGATCATCCGTCCCCTCGCGCCAACCACGATCGCTCGCTGGGAGTCGCTCTCCACCCAGATCAGCGCTCGCACCCGCGCCATCCCCTCCCGCACAAGCTCGATTTCCTCCACCACCACCTCCAGCGCGTGGGGCAGCTCGTGAAAAGTGCGCCTGATCGCCGCCTCGCGGATTAGCTCCGCCGCCATCAGCTGGGGCGACTGATCCGAGCGTGTGTCGGGCTCGAACAGGAAGGGGCCCTCCGGCAACAGCTGCCGCAGATGCTCGACCAGCTGCCCGAGGCCCTCCCCCGTGCGAGCCGACACCGGGAAGACCTCTGCGTCGAGTCCCAAGTCCGCCGCGTCCTGCAACGCGGTGAGCGTGGTAGCGCGGCTTAGTCGATCGACCTTGTTGACCGCGATTGCCACTGGCGCCAGGTGGGGTGATCGAGGCAGGCCAAGCGCTTGGGCCTGGGCAGGCGAGTCGGGCGCGTGAGGCACGGGTAGCGAGTCGGGTGGGCGGAGTGGGTTGGGTGGGTGGGGTGGGTGGGCCTCCAACCCCTGAAGCGAGCGCGCAATGAAGCGATCTCCGGGGCCCACGCCCTGCTCCCCGTTGAGCACGAGCAGTACCGCGTCGGTGCCTTGCAACTCCTCGCGCACCCGTTGGGACATGCGTGCCGTAAGAGCGTCACGTGGGCGCTGAACCCCGGGCAGATCCACCACCACGATCTGGCAGTCGCCATCGGTCCGCACACCTCGTATCGCCCGGCGGGTGGTTTGCGCACGATCGGAGACGATCGCCACCTTGCCCCCCACCACCGCGTTGACTAGCGTCGACTTGCCCACGTTGGGGCGGCCCGCCAGCGCCACGAAGCCGGCGCGGGTCATGGCGGGGCCCAGCTCACGGCGACGCCTGAGGGGGCCCGGTACTCGCGGGCAGGCTCTCCCAGCGCAGCAACTCGGCCTGCACCGCCAGCATCTCTCCGCGATCGACCTCGTGATCCATCCCCACCAGATGGAGCACGCCGTGAACGATCGCCTCCCGCAGATCCTCGGTGTGCTCGGGGCAGATCACCACGTCGCCCAGCTCCCTTGGCGGTGCGGCATAGGGCTCTTCGCCGCCAGCGGCGACGGCACGATCGGGGGCGGAGCTGGCGACGGTGGGCGCCATCGAGGTCGGTGGGCTGGCGCCGTCGATCGGGAACGAGAGCACATCCGTCGGTCCGCGTTTGCCGCGATGGCGTTCATTCAACCGCGCAATGCGCTCCGCGTCGACGAACTCGATCGCCAGGTGACCATCGTCAACGCCCGCGGACGCCGCGGCGAGGATACATAGCCGCCGCAGCTGACGCGCCGAAGGAGCTCGCTCTCCGAGCGCGTCGGCGCCCAGCACCTCAATCTCCACTACGGCGCTACCCCTGCCGCCGGCGATCCGCCGCACGGATCTCCCGGGCGTCGCGCTGGGAGTGGGTGTCGTATGCCTCGACGATCCGCTGAACCAGCTTGTGACGCACTACGTCCTCTCCACCGAAGCGCACGAACTCGATCCCCTCCACCGTGCCCAGCACCTCCCCTACCGCGATCAAGCCGGACTGCTGCTCGGGCGGCAGATCCACCTGGGTGACGTCGCCGGTAACGACCATGCGCGAGCCGAAGCCAAGGCGCGTGAGGAACATCTTCATCTGCTCCGGCGTGGTGTTCTGAGCCTCGTCGAGGATCACGAAGGAGTCGTTGAGCGTTCTCCCGCGCATGAACGCCAGCGGCGCGATCTCGATCACTCCCCGCTCCAGGTACTGGGTGACCTTCTCCGGGTCGAGCATGTCGTGCAGCGCGTCGAACAGCGGGCGCAGGTAGGGGTCCACCTTCGCCATCAGGTCGCCCGGCAGGAAGCCCAGCCGCTCGCCCGCCTCCACCGCCGGGCGCGTGAGGATGATCCGGTTGACCTCGTTGCGCGAGAGTGCCGCCGCCGCCATCGCCACCGCCAGGAAGGTCTTGCCCGTGCCCGCCGGGCCAACCCCGAAGGTGATCGTGCGCTCGCGGATGCAGTCCACATAGCGCTTCTGGTTGACGGTCTTCGGCGCCACGCGCAGCGAGCGGTGGCGCCACACCACGTCCTCCAGCACCTTCGCCGGGGACTCGTGCGCATCCAGAGCCCCGGTCACCGCAGCGATCGTCCCCGGGCCGATCTCATGCCCGCGAGCGATCAGCTCCGAGAGCTCCTTCACCACTCGCTCTCCCGCGCGCATCTCCCCCTCCGATCCGTCGAGCGTCAGAAGGTTGCCGCGCAGGAACACCCTGCACTCGAGGTGCCCCTCGAGCGCTCTGAGCACGGCGTCCTGGCTACCCGCCAGCTCCGCCGCGACTTCGCCCGGCAACTCGATCTGGGTCCTCATCCGTCGAGCGCGGCCCGCACCAATCCCGAGACGCGCTTGCCGTCCGCGCGGCCGTCAACCGCGGCCATCGCCACCCCCATCGCGCGCCCCATGTCTCTGACCGACTCGGCCCCGCTGTCCCTCACTGCCCGCTCGACGATCTCCCGCAACTCGGTGTCGCCGAGCTCCGCCGGCAGGTACCCGGCGATCAGCTGGGCCTCGTCGCGCTCGCTCGCCGCCAGCTCCTCGCGCCCGGCCTCGTGGTAGGCCTCCGCGGCCTCCAGGCGGCGCTTGCGCTCGCGGCGCAGGACCGCCAGCTCGTCTCCGCCCCCGAGCTTGGCGTCCTTCTGCAGCTCCGAGAGCACCATGCGCAGCGCGCCCACGCGTTCTTTCTCCCCCGCCTTCATGGCGGTGGATAGATCGCCCTTGAGCTGCTCTTCGATGCTCACCTGTGGGCCAAGGATAGCCGCGGATCACGCCGGCGTCACGCGCAGGCCGTCCGCGTGCAGCTCCTCGACGCTCACCTCAAGCAGCTCTCCCGCGCTGGCGGCGCCTGCCGGCAGGTAGCAGCGGGTGTAGTCGGCGGTGTACCCCGAGCACTGCGTTTGCGCCACCTTGTCCACCAACACGCACTCCCGCCCCCCGAGCTTCTCCACCCGACGGTGGCGAGAGCGCACCTCCGAGAGGCCCCTCAAGACCTGCGAGCGGCGCTTCTTCTCCTCCGGCGAGACCCTGTCGCCGAGTGCCTCGGCGGCCGTGCCCGGGCGAGGCGAGTAGGAGAAGGCGTGTACCCGACCAATGTTTGTCTCAGCCACCAGCTCCAGTGTGCGCTCGAACGCGGCCTCGTCCTCATTGGGGAAGCCGACGATGATGTCGGTGGTCACGTTCACCACGGGCACCGCATCGCGCAGCGACGCGATCGCCTCCTTGTACTCCTGCGCGGTGTAGTGGCGCCCCATCGCCCGCAGCACGCAGTCGTCGCCCGACTGCATCGGCACGTGCAGGTGAGGGCACACCTTCGGCTCCTCCCGCAATGCCTCGATCAGGGAGTCGCGCACGTGGATCACCTCGACCGAGGAGAGCCTCACCCGCTCCACTCCCTCGACTTTGGCGGCCTGCATCATCAGCTGGCCGAGCTCCCATCCATCCTGTGGGTCGCAGTAGTCGCCCACGCTGATCCCGGTCATCACCACCTCCGGCTGACCCTGGCGCACGCGCGCCCTCACCTCCTCCAGCACGGCGGCCGCCGGGCGCGAGCGCGCGGCGCCCCGCACGGTGGGGATGATGCAGTAGGCGCAGTGGCAGTCGCACCCGTCCTGCACCTTCACGAAGCCACGTGTGCGCGCCGACGCCGAGCGGGTCTCAAGGCGAGGGAGCTGCGCTGCGTCGTCGGCCGAGTGTTGCCGCGTGAGGCTTCCCAACGGGTGCTGTGCGCGCCCCCCCAGCGAACCTCGCCGCGGGCGGTCAGTATGTGAGCCCATCTGCGCGCGGCCCACCAGCGGCTGGTGCTCCAGGTCGACGCATCCCCCCAGCGCACCCGCCATCGCCTGCGCCACATCCTCCGCGGGGCCCGTAAACGGCCGTACCGCCGCATCGATCTCCGCGAACTGAGCTGCCCTCAGATTGGCCGCGCAGCCGCCCACGTACACCTCGCGCGCACCGCTCTTCAACGAACGGCGCACTGACTGGCGCGACTTCGCCTCCGCCTCGCCGGTGATGCAGCACGTGTTGATCACATGCAGCTCCGCCTCCTCCTCTGGCGCCTCCACGTGTCCCGCCTGCAGCAGCGCCTGGCGAGCGAGCATCGCGTCCGCATGGGAGACCTTGCAGCCGAGGAACTTCACCGCGAAACGCATTGCCCGAGCAGGGTAGCGCGGCGCCCTTGCCTCTGTCAGATCCTCACAGCTGCGGGCGCGCCAGCCCGGGGTTCCAGATGACCTCCCACAGGTGCCCGTCGAGGTCGCGGAAGTAGCCCGAGTAGATGCCCCATGGACGATCATGTGGCCGGCCGGTGAGCGTCGCGCCCGCTTCCTCGGCTCGGGCGAGTAGCGCATCGACGGCTGCCTGACTGGGAACTGTGTGGCCGATGCTGAACTCGCCGCTTTGCGCCAAGCCGGGTGCAATGCTGGCATCCTTCGCGAGCTCGCTCCGCGGATACAGCATCAGCATCAGCCCGCCCGCGAGCTTGAACATCGCTGCCGCTCCCGCTGGCGTGAGATCGTCGCCGGGGTAATCCGTGCCGACCAACTCGCCCGATTCCAGGCCGAGGCCATCGCGGTAGAACTCGAGCGAACGCTCTAGATCATTCACCGCGAGTGTGATCACGTCGATGTGTGGCTCCATCTCCTGCCTTTCCGCCGGCGCCCGAGGGATCTTGCGTGACGAGAACCGGCGACTCGACTATAGAAAAACCCCGCCGGAGCGGGGCTTTTCCTTAGCAGGTCGGTAAGCCGGATTCTGTCGTGAGCAACCATCCATCTAAGCGGCCTACCTGGACCTTGGCGGGCAGCCTGCAAGCGGTCCTGTTTGGCCTTGCATCGGGTGGGGTTTGCCCAGCCGCCGCGTCACCGCGACGCTGGTGCGCTCTTACCGCACCATTTCACCCTTGCCCGCCAGCCGTTCACGTGGGACGGCCGGCGTCGGCGGTTTGTTTCTGTGGCACTTTCCCGCGGGTTTCCCCGGGTCGATAGATCGACCACCTTGCCCTATGATGTCCGGACTTTCCTCGGAGGTGGTGCCTCCGCGGCTGCTTGACCTGCCCGCTCAACTTAGCGAAACGGGGAGCACATCGTGAAGCCGCTCCTCGCCACAAGTCTGCACGACACCAGTCGCAGCTCAGGACAGCCGCGTTCCGCAGTCCACACACTCCCCGAAGTAGTCCGCCTCCTTGGCCACGTCCGAGCGAGAGCCGGCCACCCGACTACGACCCATCTCGCCGCCGCAAAGAGGGCATTGGGCGGTCTCTAACCTGCATAGGGCCCGCCATGTGTCGGCAATCATGTCGTCGAGCTTGGGGGCACCTGCGTTGTCTCCTTCTGACGCCGCCGCACCTAAGCGTGCCATGTGATCCGCCGGCCTGAAGCCAGCTGGCCTCAGGGACTTCCTTCCGGAGAGACCGGGCGAATGTCGGCGAAGACCTCGATGCCGAAGAAGGGTGCCTTCCATCAGAGACTCCTGAGCAGTCCAACCACACGCCCCAGCACCTTGACCTCCTTGCTGCGGATCGGCTCCATGGTCTCGTTCTCGGGCTGAAGGCGTATGTGATCGGATTCCCGGAAGAAGCGCTTGACTGTCGCCTCCTCCCCCAGCAGGGCCACGACGATCTCGCCTTCTCGCGCGGTCTCCTGGGGCCGCACCACCACGATGTCGCCCTCGATGATGCCGGCGTTCTTCATCGAATCTCCGCGTATGCGTAGGAGATACTCCCCCTCCTCGCCTCCTGCTACCTGGGGGACAGAGATGTACTCCTCGATGTTCTCCTCGGCCAGCACCGGCTGGCCGGCGGCAACCGAGCCCACCAGCGGCAGGCCTTCGGCGCGCACGATCGAGCGTACGCTGTCCACCGCGTTGCCCACCGCCCGGTCGAGCAGCTCGATCGCGCGCGGCTTGGAGGGATCGCGGCGCAAGAGGCCAATCTTCTCCAGGTTGGCTAGGTGGGCGTGCACGGTCGAGGAGGAGGCGAGACCCACTGCCTTGCCGATGTCGCGCACGGTGGGGGGATAGCCGTACTTGGCGGAGTACTTGCCGATGAAGTCGAAGATCTCCTGCTGGCGCTTGGTTAGATCCATGATCTCTTGGTCCCTTGGGTCGCTGGGCTGGAGGGTGGAACGAACATGTGTTCGTACAGTAGCGTTGCCCGCGGACGGATGCAAGCCTCGGGTGACGGTATCGCTGGTTGCGGTTCGATCACCTCCGGGCTCAAGGACGGATCTTCCCCTCCTCAGCGCGGACCGCGGTCAGTCGGGAATGCTGCCGAGCCCGACCATGGCGAGAGCTCGGCCGGGCTATACTCGCCGCTCCCCGCGCCCGTGGCGGAATTGGTAGACGCGCAAGGTTGAGGGCCTTGTGGACTGTATGGTCCGTGGTGGTTCGAGTCCACTCGGGCGCATTGAGAAAGCCCTGCATTGCGGGGCTTTTTTGATGCCCGCTTCCTTCCGTCCACCGGCCTCGCTACTGTACGGAATGTTGCCATTGGCAACGTCGTACATTTTTCCGTACATCGTCGGCTCTCAAGATCGGCGAGCCAAGGAGGACGGTCCGATGAGCTACAGGTTTGCGAAGGACCGCTGGGAAGTCCGCTGGCGCGACACCACGGGACGCCATCGCTCCCGCAGATTTCGCAGCGAGGAGACGGCCAGGGAGTTCGACGAGGCGATCCATGTCCACGAGATCTCCGAGCGCCGCAAGGAGACGCCGCACGGGCGCAGCGGGGGCATCTACCCGTATGAGACGGCATCGGGGACCAGGTGGCGATACGTGGCCAGGCGCTCGGATGGCTCGCAGACGAGCAAGCGCGGCTTCCCGAGCGAGAAGGCCGCGCGGGATGCGCGGCGCCGGCTGGTCGAGAAGCAGGAGCGCGGCGAGGTTCGCCCTACCAAGGAGACCTTCGGGGCGTTTTGGGAGCGATGGCTGAGCCGCCGCAAGCCCTATCTTGAGCCGGGAACCTGGCAGGCATACGAGCGCGACGGCCGCCTGCGGCTCGTGCCCGCCCTGGGGCCGACGGCGCTCGGCCGGCTCGACGTCGAGCACGTCCGCGGGCTGATGGACGAGTGGGTCGAAGCGATGGAAGCCGAGGAACTCGCGCCGAAGACGATCAACAACAGCCTGGGGACGCTCGTGGTGTGCCTGAACGCGGCCGTCGAGGACGGCCTGATCGTGGCCAACCCAGCGCTGCGGGTGCCACGCCTACCCCCTGGGCACATCGAGCGCGAGTACCTGCGCCTGCACGAGATCCCGCTCTACCTGGACTCCTGCTCGGCCGTCTACCGGCCGCTGGCGGAACTGCTGATAGGCAGCGGGCTGCGCATATCCGAGGCCCTGGCGCTGAAGGTGAGCGACCTGGAGCTTGAGGCCAAGGGGGGCGTGATCGTCGTCTACCGCTCGCGCAAGAAGGACTCGGTTGGGTCCACCAAGTCCGACCGCTTCCGCTCCGTGGAGATCGGACAAGGTCTGTCGCGAGTGCTGCGCGACCACCTGGCCCGCCGTGCAGAGATGGCCTCGGGCGACCAGGCCAACGCACATGTGTTCGTGATGCCGGTGCGGACGCGCAAGCGCGATCAGGGACGGTGGGAGGGCGACGGCGACGGGCAGCCGATGGACCGCACGACCGTCTCGCGCGACTGGCACAAGGCGGCGCTGCAGGACGCGGGCTTGCGCGACATGCCGCTTCACGCCCTGCGCCACACAGCGGCGGCGGCATGGCTGGCGGGGGCGAACTCGCTGATGTATGTGCAGCGCCAGCTCGGGCACGCGGACATCGGGACGACGGAGCGCTATTACGGGCATTTGGAGCGCCATGTGCTGGCCGCCGGCGCCATCGCTACCGAAGAGGCGATTGCCCGCGCCGCGCGAGAGCACAACGCATAGATCGCGTTGGGGCTACCGGCGCACGCGGGGACGGGTACGTGCTCCGCGGGGCACGGCATCCGTAGGAGGCCAGGTCGGTCGCGCAGAGCGGCCCGGAACCCACTCCGCGCGTGCATCATCTATCCAACGCTGGATGTCCTCGGGCACGAACCGCAGCGGCCCGTGTTCCCCACCGATGCGGATTGACGGGATGCGCCCCGTCTTCGCAGCCTCGTAGAGCCAGGCTCGGGAAACGCCGAGTTGCGCGGCCAGGGCCGTCGGCTTCAGCAGGGCGAGCCTGGGTTGTGGAGGGTCCTCGTGCATGTGGTTGTTGACCACGATGGCTCCAGACCGGCCAACGGATTGGTTTCTGATCTTCAATGCGCCGAGGACCACCGATCATCCGTGGGAGCACGCCGTTACGCCCGCCACGATCAGACGCGTGAGCCGGGACCGGATAGTCGGTCGCAGGCGTACGTTTGTAGGCTGCGTCCGCCGTGCCGAACGACGCGACGATACTGTATGCAACCTACGCTTGGCGCTCGAAGTACGGGTTGAGGGTGACCCGTACGAAGCGCGGGAACTGCTTGCTGTAGAGCACACACGTCAGTGGTGGCAACCCGCGCATGATGCTCGCGAGATGGTCGGCGTCAGCACCGGATGTCTTACCGAGGATGGTCCGCTGGATGTCGCGGATCTGCTCCACGTTGGTCTGCGAGAAGTACAGCTTGGTGGCGGTTGAACCTGCGACCGCCGTCGGCAGATCGGTCGGAAACTGCGACGCAATAACGACACCAAGCCCAAACGCACGACCCTCGCGCATTAGCGGCTCTAGGAATGGCGACTCGACTAGACGCCATGCCTCGTCGAGAACCGCGATCTGGGCGAGTTGGTGGGACTGCGGCTGGCGGATCAGGTAGTTGTAGAGTGCCATCAGGAAGAACTCAGCAACAGAGTTCTTGACCTCGTCGCCCGGAAGCTGGGCGAGCCGGATGACTGTGTTCAACTCGGCGACGCTGGCGAAGTCGGTCACCTGCGCACCCGAGCTGAACAACTCCAGGTCGAAGATCGGCGACATCCGACCGAGCAGCGCCTGGTTGTCCTTGTCCTCGTGAAGCTCCTCCTGGACCGCCTCGAACGCGGGGTAGGTCTGATCGGCGTCGGGGACAAACGCACGCGTCGGCACTCCGGCGGCTTCATAGACAGCCTTCATCGCCTCTCGCAGCCGGTACGCCTGCTGATCCCCGAGGCGGTAGATCCGCTTGATGATGTCGGTCAGTTGATGCAGGTGGTGCGTCGGGTTGGCCCGGCCACTACGCGGATCGATGGCCGGTGCCAGCGGATTGAACGGCAGGCTCTGATCGCTCGGGTCATAGACGCTGAAGCCCTCCGTCTCGGCGTAGACCAGCTCTGAGTAGTCGTCCTTGAAATCAAGGATCAGCGCCGGGATCTCGAACGGCCGCATATCGGCGAGGATCGCCTTCGTCGCCTGCGTCTTGCCGCTGCCAGTCTCGCCAGTGATCATGAGGTGTGGATTGGGCAGCCGATCCTCGGGGGCCGCCGGATCGAACCAGATGTCGCGTGCCTTGCCGTACTCGCCCGGCGAGGTGCCGAGCAGCGCGCGGAGCCGCTCGGGTGCAGTCGCAGTTGGCTCTGGAGTCTGCTCCGGCACCGGGGCGCCAACCTCGGTGGCCTTCTTCTCGGGCGTCTGGACGGAAACATCAGACGGACCGGGCTGCGGCTTGTCGGGTTGATCGGGCTCCGCCGACCGCTCCTCGTCTTCCGGCGACTCGGGTTCGCCGCCCTCATCCGCCTCGGGCGGTTCGGTCGGGATCAGGACCTCGATCTGGCGCTCGTTAAGCTCGGTGATCTCAACGGGAACGGCGTTCTCCTCTTCGTACGCCGCAACGTTCATATCATTGAGCGAGGCGGAATCAACACCGAGACGAACATCGATGAGATGGCAGCGCAGGTCGCTGGTGACGGCACCGTCGAGCAGGCGTTGAAGGCGGTCGGCCCAGAGTCTGCGCTCGTCGGCCGTGTATGTCCCCTTGGTTAGCTCACGGTAAAGGTGCTCGCGAAGGATCTCGCGACGCGCCGGTGTCGTGATTAGCTCGTCGTCGCGGTTATCCGAGAAGACCTGCTCCAGCAGCCGGCGGGTCGAAAGCATCTGGTCGATGGCTACGCCCGTGGCGACGCCGCTCTCGACTGGGCGCGGCGGTTTGCAGTGGCCCCGGCGCGGCGGCTTGAAGTGGCCCCACTTCGCGTCGGTTGTTGTGTGTGTTGATCTTCTCTGTTTGTGACTTTCGGCGGTGTCTCGTGGAGCGGAGCCCGTAGGGCGTAGCGGAGCGAGACACCGCCAGCGCGACCGTGGGTGGGGGTCAGGCGGCTCCTTTCTTGGTGCGGTTGAGGCCGTGGTTGAAGCGCCAGGATTCGTTGCCGGTGTCGATGATGTGCGCCTTGTGGGTGAGGCGGTCGACGACGGCCTTGGCGAGCCGTGCGTCGGGGAAGACCTTGGTCCACTCGCCGAACGGGAGGTTGGTCGTGACGATCAGCGACGCGCGCTCGTTGCGCTCGGAGATCACCTGGAAGACGAGCTCTGCTGCACCGTCGGGCAGCGCGAGGTACCCGAGCTCGTCGAGGACGACCAGCTCGGTGCGGGCGTAGCGCGCGACGACGCGGCCGAGCTCGCGGCGGCTCTCGGCCGCTTGGAGCTCGTTCGCGAGCGCGGCGAGGGTGGTGAACCGCACGCGGCGTCCTTGCTGGCAGGCGAGCACCGCGAGGGATATCGCGAGGTGTGTCTTGCCGGTACCGCTGTCGCCGAGGAGGATGACTGACTCGCGGTCATCGATCCAGGTGCCCTGCGCCAAGGCGGCGATCGTGGCCTGGGGGATCTTCGGGTTCTCATCGAACTGGAAGTCCTCCAGGCGCTTGGTGAGCGGGAACCGTGCGTCGATTAGCCGTCGGCGTTCGCGGCGCTCAGCGCGCTCTGTGACCTCTGCCTCTAGGAGCGCGGCGAGATACGCGGTCGGGGTCTGTTGGTCGCGTGTGGCCTCCTCGGCGAGCCCACGGAAGCGTGCCCGGACTGTGGGGAGGTGAAGCTCGCGGGCATGCGCGTCGATCAGTGCTTCCATCGCTTGGACCTTCGCCGGGGCGCTCATAGGCTCGCTCCTGCTGCGAGCAGCTGGTCGTAGTGGGCGAGTGTCGGCGGTGGCGCCCCGAGCCCGGCCAGACGCGAGGGGAGATCATCGAGCGCCGCGGGCTTGCGGGGAGCAGCACGACCCGCGAGGACCGCGACTGCGCGTCCGTCGTGAGCGCCCGCTGCCAGCGCGCCACGGACGGCCAACTCGACCTCGCTGGCGCTGTGCTCGCGGGCGAGCATCAGCACATCGACCATCTGCCGGGCGGCCTCCGAAGGCCCGTAGCGCTCGGTGACCTTCTCCCACAGCTCATCGAAGACCGATGGCCAGGTGCCGCGCTCGCGCTCCTGGGAGAGAGCGACCGACCCGGCCAGCGCACCCGGCTTGCGCGCCAACAGCTCCAGGTAGTGGTCGAGTGAGGCCGACACGCCGTAGCGGCCCTGCAGACGCTCATGGACAGCGACCAGCTCCCCGCCGTGATGCAACTCAATCTCGCGAGCGCCCACCCGAGAATGGACACGCAGCCCGGCCAGGCGCACCGGAACCGAGTAGCTGTTCTGCTTGATCGTGACCAGTGCCTTGGCGTTCACCCGCGGGGTTGCCTGCTCCGCCGTGGACGCCCTCTCAGCCGGCAGCCCACGCAGCAACGGGCGCTCCCTCGCGAAAGCCTCACCGACGGTCTCCTGGCGCCCAGCGATCCGGCGGTGAAGGTCCGTCTCGCACCCGGCGAGCAGCCGTGCGTTGAGTTCCGTGAGCGTCAAGACCTCCGGGACGGGCACGAGATGACGACGACGGAAACGCCCCACCTCGCCCTCCACGCCGCCCTTTTCATGGGCGCCCTCCACCCCCGGGATCGTGAACTGCGACTCATATAGGTAGTGCGAGCGCAACGCGATGAACCGGTCGGTCTGCACGCGCTGGCGGCCTCTGAGCACCTGCTTGACCGCGCTCGCAAGATTGTCGTAGCGCACCAGGCCGAACACCCCGCCGAACCAGTCAAACGCCTGCACGTGAGCCTCCAAGAACGCCTGCTGAGAACAGTGCGGGAAAGCCATCGCGAACGCCGCACCCGAGTGACACGCACGCATATGGAACAGGTAGACCTTCCTCGCGCACGCGGCCATCCAGACCTGCGCCTCGCCCCAGTCAACCTCGCCCTCCACGCCCGCCTCATGGACCTGCGGCACGAACGCCTGCACGCCCTCCCCGCGTTCCCGGCGCCGCCGATGAACGTATTCACGGACCGTGCGTTCAGCGACATCAGCCGCGTGCTCATCACGCAGCCGTTCCCAGATCCGCTTCGCGGTATGGCGCTGCTTACGCGGCGCGTCGCGGTCGCCCTCAAGCCAGGAGTCGATCAGCTCCTGGTAGCTCCCCAGCTTCGGCGCCGGCCGGCTAACCGGCGTCCGCTTGACGGGCGGCACCGGCGAGGCCAACGCCTGGCGCACCGCACGGCGATGCACACCGTGACGCTCCGCCAACGCCCTGATCGACAAACCATCCCGATCCCTGTCGCGCCTGATCTGCTCGAACGTCTCCACTCGTGATCCCATCCCTTTCGCCGCCTCCCGCTCGAGCTCCAAGAGCACCGAACAGTCGGCAGCAAGTCGGACGGAGGTGGGGCCAGTTCAGACCGCCGCAGCGGGGCCAGTTCAGACCGCCGTTCCCACTCGACGCTGTACTCAACACCTTTGGCCTGAACCGCCTTGACCTCGATCACGCTGACTGTGCAATGGTCGTTGGTCCAGGTGAAGCCGACAAGGTCGGCGCGCAGCGGATTGTCGCTGAGGTGAAGCCAGCGGCGAGCCTCGGCGCCATCAAGGCTGACGAGCAGCCGAGTCGCATCGTCGCCTGTCTTGCGGAACCAGCGCGCAGCGATCAGCGTGCCGAGCAGCCCCTTAATCCGGTTGAAGTTGGTCTTGCCAGAGGCATCTGGCCTCAGGTTGAGGATGCCGGCGTCGAGCAGGTCAGTCAGTTGCTCCAGCAAGTCGTCGAGATCCTCGTTGCTGATGTAGGCGTTGTACTCGCGCACGACGTCACGAAGCGGCCTGCGGAACGGCACGGTCGAGCGGGCAAAGCCGGCGAGATCACGCTCGCCGTCGCGCGCAGTCATGATCCGAAGTTCGCCGATACGCAGGTCTCGGTCCACCTGCCGGTCCACAACTGCGGTCCACGGGACCCTGCTTGCGATTGCGTGGAGCGCCTCGCGCAACTTCTTCTGCTGATGGACCGCGAGGTATGAAGTGCCGGCGGGTGCAAGCCGACGCACGAGATTGTCGTAGTCCTCAAACGGTCCGCCTGATGCTGGCTCCAACTCGACCGTCTTATGTATCTCGCGGTACGCGATCCGTCGCGGGATCGCCAGCGGCTGGATCGGATGCAGCGCTGCGCGTGCCGGGTTCATGCGGCCGGTGCTCTGATCGAAGGCGACGACGAGGTGGTGCAGGTCGTCCTCAGGCGGGCCGAACTCCTGGCCCGGCAGGTCACGGATCTCAAAGGTGAAGAGCCGGTGTGCCGTAATAGCACGAAAGACGCGAGCGATCCGATCCTCATCGGCCTCGTCGAGCCGCAACTCGATTCCGACCTTGGACTGCGGGTGCCGGTAGATGGTGAGGTGAGCACCGCTGAGCTTTCTCTCGTCCGCGAGATCGGCGAGCATACTGAGATAAGCGCCGGCATCCGGCGGGTCAACGAGACCGAGCCGGTAGCCCCGTTGCGAGTGCGGCTCCAGCGCCAACTGAGCCTCAACCAGGGCGCGAACGCTCGCCAGTCCATCGTCGGAGGCGCCGCCCTCGGTCTCACGGCCGAAGTAGGGCAGCGGTCCAAGCCGGCTCAGGTAGATGAGGTTA
Source organism: uncultured Solirubrobacterales bacterium (assembly GCA_963844585.1). Lineage (GTDB taxonomy): Bacteria > Actinomycetota > Thermoleophilia > Solirubrobacterales > Solirubrobacteraceae > Palsa-744. The sequence continues at coordinate 426,062 of CAWJOV010000006.1, forward strand.
GTCTCGGCGCTGAAGGCGGTCGAGGGGATGAAGATCGACGTCAGGAAGAACGGCAGCCGCTCGGCGGCCTCGGCCACGAGGGCGCGGTCGCGCTCGTCGAGGCGGTCGCGCTGGGCATAGACGATCTCGGCATATCGGGCGTAGTGCCAGAGGAAGAGCGGATGGGTCGGCGCCGCGATCGCATAAGTGCGGTCAGCGATCTGCAATGCAATGGTCTCCAGCAGCAGCACGTGACCGAGGATCTCGTTGGCGTCCTGACCAAATCGCTGGTACAGCGTGTCGAAGTTGTCGCGCAGCGTCCGGTTGAGCGCCTCGTAGGCAGCAATGAAGGTAAGCAGCACCGTGCGGGTTGATGGATGCGCCGCGACCGCCAGCGGCTCAACCGCAAGCGTCCGAATCCACGGCAGCACTGGCTCCCGCGCCTCGATATAGGCGGCGAAGCATTGGCCGAGAGCGGCGCCTGCCTCGTCGTCAGCGAGATGCTGGAGGAACTCCTGGATACGGTCGCCGTGCCAGCGGACGACGAGATGCTGCTCGATATCAAAGCGGCGCAGCGCACTCTCCAAGTCGGGCGCGTCAATCTCGATCAGGCCGCCGTAGGTGTCCTCGCCGAGGACCTTGCCAAGAAGGTTGAGTAGATCGAGCCGCGCCGTGGTTACTGCCTCGGTTACGCCGTCAGGCAACTTGGTTCGGATCGTCTCCGGCCTCAGCTTGCCCTCGTCGAGCCCATTGAGCTGGGTCTGAAGATTGTCGAGGATGGTGGCTACGTCCTCCGATCGGTCCTCGTCAACGAGGGCCTCAGCGGCAACCCTTGTGACCTTCTCGGTAGGTGGCCGTGGCCGTTTCGAGCCGTCTGATTTGGGCTTCTTGACGCGTGCCCGCACCAACCGGTCGGCAGCCTGAAATGGGACCGCGACGCCGCCACCACCCTCGACGCGCGTCCGGTCGAGTTGACTTAGAGCCTATCCCGGAAGGATTATGTAGCGCTGCGTTGAACTTTTGATCGGCTGGTCTTGTGCCATTCGATCAGGAGGTCTGTGATGGGCTACATGGTCAGTAAGGATGATGGTTGGCGGATGCCGGACTGGTTGTGGGAGCGGATCGAGCCGTTGCTGCCGCCACCGCCGTTTCACCCGTTGGGTACGCATCGCTCGAGGGTGCCCGATCGGGGCGCGATGGACGCAATCTTGTTGGTGCTCAGGACGGGGATGCAGTGGAACGCTTTGAACGCTACAGGGGTGTGCTCCTCGAGTTCTGCGCACCGGCGTTTTCAGGAATGGGAGCAGGCCGGTGTGTTTGCTGAGATCTGGCGTCAGGGACTGTTGGAGTACGACAAGGTTGTCGGGATCGATTGGGCATGGCTGGCAGCCGACGGCGCGATGACCAAGGCACCGCTGGGCGGAGGAAAGACGGGGCCAAATCCCACTGATAGAGCCAAGGGGGGGCGAAGCGTGAGGTTCTCAGCGAGGGAGCGGGGGTCCCGATTGGGTTGGCGCACGACGGTGCGAACCGCCACGACCAGAAGCTGCTAGAGCCGACCCTGCAAAGCATTCCGATCGAGCGCCCTGAGCCGACCGCGGAGTGCCCGCAGGGGCTGTGCCTCGACAAGGGCTTTGACTCCCCGCCGGTGCGTGATCTCGCGGTCAAGCACGGTTACACGCCTCACATCCGCACGCGTGGCGACGAGATCGCCGAAAAGGTTCGCACGCCCGGCTGGCGAGCACGACGCTGGGTCGTCGAGGCGACCCACTCCTGGATGAACCGCAACCGCGGGATCCTTATCCGCTGGTCCAAGAAGGAGGAGAACCACCTCGCCCTCCTACAACTCGCCAGCGGCCTGATCGCGTTCAAGAAGGCACAGCTCGCAACCCACGCCGCCACCCAACCGGGATAGGCCCTTAGAGTTTCCTGGAGCGCCGTTCGGGTGTCGCCGTCGGTCTCGGCCTGGAGCACCTCCGTGATCCGGCGCCGATCCTGGGCATTTAGCATCTGAAGGCGGCTTGATAGCTCGCGGTTGCGTTCCAACCGGCGCTGGACAGCGGCCTCGCGAGGGTCGTTGAAAAACTCTGGGTCCGGCAGCAGCCCGAGGTGATGGATCTCCCGGCTGCTGGCATCAAGGAAGTCGTGGCCTGTCTTACCGACCAGCGCGGTGTAGTAGTCGATCAGCGGCGCCAGGCCAACGGAGTCGTCGTCGTTGAGTTGCCGCCACCAGCGAGACTGGACCTCACTTTTACCCGCCTCCTCACCGCACGCGCGACGGACCAGGATGTCCTTCAACTCGCGTGACGTGATTGCACTGAAGTCCTCCAGCGAGGAGAGCTTCGCCTCATCGCCGTGGGCAATGACGACGATCAGCGCCGTGAGGTCACGGTCATTGCGCCAGCGCTCGGCCTGCTCGACTTCGGTCGAGAACACACTACGGTTAAAGCCCGTGTCCTTCGCCGCCGCCTGGCCGCCCTCGCGCAGGTAGGCAATCCGCAACTCGATCCCTTCGTCGCGAAGTGTGGCAAGCGCCTGAAGCAGCCGGTTGGGGTCGGGCGCCGGCACGTCCCGGACCAGCACCCCGACGGCGCCCTCGCGGTGACGTACCCCCTCGGCGATAAGGTCGGCGAGCACCTCGGCAGGCGTCAGTCCTGGCACCACCTCAGAGGCTCCCCTCTGGACGGGTGGTGACCATGGTGCGGCCGTCGGCGTATGCCTTGGCGTAGCCGGACTCGACGAGCAACTCGCGAAACTCCTCGACATTGCGACGCAGATCCTCCTCGTTGATCGAGACGACCGCTGGCCAGAACTCCTCGTCGCGCAGGTTGGTGTGGCGGATGAGAGTGTCATCCTCGGGCCTACCGACAACGACACCGAAGCTCTCGCGCAGCCGTTCGAGGAACTCCGGAAACTCGACCGGGTCGTCCGGGTCAACGGTCGCTGCCACCAGCGTCTCTAGGAACTCGGCGGTGGCGGTATAGCGCTTGCGCAACTTGCCACCCCGGCCCTGGTTCGACCACGGCGCCAGGAAGCCAGCGCGGCGGCCCAACTCGATTAGCGACCCGATCGGAGCCTCGCGCTCGCGGTCGATCGCGTCCTCGACCATCGCACGAGCGAGCGCATCCGCGTGCTCGGTGCCGCCGTCGCAGTAGGTCCGATACTGCGCTGCGACGCGGTCTCCAAGGCCGGAGTCAAGGAGCGCCGCGTCGATCTGCTTGCCAGTGGTGCCGTACTCGCCAACAACATGCTCGTGGAAGCGTGACCGAATCACGCCATCTATAGCGTCGCCGGCCGCCCGGAGCGTCGCCCGGCTGGCGTCCGCGACCGATATAACCGTCCCGTCAAACAAGTCGAGCAGGATCGGTGGCCGAGGCGCGTGCTCCTCGCGCTCCGACCAGCGCGAAACGGCATGAACGTAGAGCACGAAGCAGCCGAAGAGCATGAGCCGGCGCAGCGAGTTGAGCTTGGACCCGGAGTTGCGCTCAAACCGGGCGAGGCGGTCGTACGCGTCGCGTAGGTTGCGCAGCGTCGGCGAGACGAGGTGACCGTTCGACGCCTCGAAGAGGTGTCCGCTCTTGGTGATCCGCTCGACGACCTCAGCGCTCGGCGCATCCTCACGCGCGTCACCGAACTCCAGCACCGGCAGCGCGAGCGTCGTCCACGGGTCGCTCTCTGACTGAAGCAACTCGCGTAGATACGTCGCAGCCTCGACGCGGCCCGCCGGCTCGGCGGTCAGCAGCCGGGAGAGGAACAGGCCCATGCGGACATCCGACAGATCGCCAGTGATGAAGCGCTCGTTGGAGAGCGTGAACGACTGCTGGGTCGGGAACACGGCGCCGTCGGCGGCGAGAACGTCGAAGGCAAGCGAGCGAAGCCGCGTCACCTTAAGCGCATCCGGCTCGTGGCCTCGCGAAGTCGCAAACGCGGCGGCATAGTCGGCGATGACCTCAGCGTTGGGGTAGCGCTCCTCGTCGACCCCCAGCCTCTGGTTGCGCACGTAGCGGCGAACCAATCGTGTCACCGCGGTCGTGTCGTAAGTCCGACCGGCAAGGGCACGGGCGAGGCCGTTGGCAACATGGACCGGCTTGATCGAGAAGTTGGTGAGCCAGAATCCGAACTCCTCGTCATACACCGACCTCAGCAACTCCTTGGTGTCAATCGGGGTCACAACTGGTATCTCGCCGGTTCGCGTTGGATCGCAAACCGCTCGTCGAGGTCGCTCTCGACGTTGCGGATACGGATGTCCTCGATCGGCGATTCCCGCTCGACCGCACCGTGAACCCGGTCGATGAAACGCGTTATCCGCCGGGTCGCTGTACGCGACCAACTCGACCTCCCAAGCCCCCGCTCGGCCTCGATGAGGGTGAGGAACAGCTCACGGTCGATCTCGACAACCGCGATGTCGCTGTCCTCCCACGTGGCAACGAGGGCAAAGCTGCGCCGGTCGAGTTGCTCGGCGGGCAGCCACGCCTCGACCCAGCGCGCAGTCTTGAGCGGCTCAATGCGGAGATGCTGATACGACAGGGCGTGGAACGAGACGAATGTCGAAGGTGCCCGGACGTCGTAGCGATGGCTCTGCCACAACTGGACGTGGTCCTTGTCCGTGTCAGCGCAGTCCGGCTCGAAAAAGCGGTTGAGCGCCAGCACGAGATCGCGAACCACCGTCGCAGTCGCGTCCTCGCCTGAGCGCAAAGTCTCCTGTGGAGCCTGTCAAGTCGAATGAGACACTTGGTCGTCGAATTTAGTGAGCGGCCTCCTCTGTTGTGGGCTTGTTGATCCAGGCGGCGGTCGGCAGCGCTGGTGGCTGGGGCGGGCGGCGGACGAACCGCTCGGGTGTCGCGGCGTAGGCGGCGGTGAGGACGCGCTGGCGCTGGTCGTGGAGTTCTTGGGCGCGGCCGTGGTGGATGGCGGCGGGGGTCATCAGGCCGATCCCGGAGTGGCGGTGCTGGTGGTTGTACCAGTCGAAGAACGTGCGGCAGAACGCGCGGGCTCCCTCGATGTTCTCGAAGCGCCGAGGGAACTCGGGCCGGTACTTCAGCGTCTTGAAGTGCGCCTCGGAGTAGGGGTTGTCCGTCGAGGTGTAGGGCCTGTTGTGCGAGCGGATCACGCCGAGGTCGGCCAGGAGGAACGCGACCGGCTTGCTGGTCATCGAGCTGCCGCGGTCGGCGTGCACGGTCAGCTGCTCGCGCGGGATTTTCTGCTGCGCGCAGGCTTGGCTGATCAGCGCCTTGGCGAGCTGTGCGCCCTCGCGGTGCTGGACGGTCCAGCCGACGACGTAGCGGCTGAACACGTCGAGGATCACGTAGAGGTAAAAGTACGTCCACTTCACGGGGCCCTTCAACTTCGTGATGTCCCAAGACCAGACCTCGTTCGGGTGCTCGGCGAGCAGCTCCGGCTTCGCATAGGCCGGGTGCGTGCGCTGGTCGCGTCGCTCCCGCACCCCGCCATTTTGAGCGGCGAGCAGCCGGTACATCGTGCGCTCCGAAGCCAGGTAACGGCCCTCGTCCAGCAGCGTCGCCCAGACTTGCGCAGGGGAGCAGTTGACGAACCGCTCGCAGTGAAGCTCGGCGAGGACAGCCTGGCGCTCGGCCTCTGATAGCGCCCTGGCCGGGACGGCCCGCGCCCGCGTCGACCTGGGCTCGGATGGACGCCGCCGACGGTAGATCGTCGCCGGTGCCGCACCCAAGGCCCGGCACGCCGGGCGGGTCCCAACGATCGGGGTGAGTTCCTGCACGGTCTGCTCGATCATCGCCCTGTGCTCCCCGGCTCGGTCGCGCCCCTGGGCTCGAGCAACTCCCCCAAGAGCGCAGAGACGTTTCCCTGCACCTCGATCACCTTGCGCGCCTTCGCGAGCTCCGCCTCCGCGCGCTGCGCACGCCGCTGCAGCGCCGCGATCTGCGCGTCACGCGGATCACCGGGCTTACGCCCCCGCGGCCGAGAGAGCGCCTTGATCGACCCCTCCTCGCGCTGCTTACGCCACGTCGCCAGATGCGAGGAATACAAGCCCTCGCGGCGCAACAGCGCTCCGAGCTGACCCGGCTGCGTGCACCCGTCGGCCTCGCGCAGGACCGCCAGCTTGTACTCAGCCGTGAACCGCCGCCGCCGAGCCTGCTCGACCAGCTCAGGATCGGGGACCCCCCCGGGCGCGGCGCGCCCGACGGCCCCTCCGTTCCGGTCGCCTACGGCTCCCTCCACTCCAGGGTCGTCGGCTCCATCGTGCTCCATCTCCAACATCGTGTCGTGCTCCGTTCTCGCCCTCAAGGGTCAGTAATTCCTTGATCATGAGCGTCTCACACGACATTGGCAGAGAGGGCTGGAACTCAAGCTCGTCTGTTGGCACGAGCGCGAGAAGGTCAGCGCCATCCTTATGCTCGAAGAAGAATCGCCTCTTGATCGCCCGGTAGGCCGTGTTGCGCTCCAACTCGTTGAGCGTCATCGGCCCCGGCGGCGGCTTGCCCAGCCAGTCGCGTGCGTCGGTGTCACCGAGCCAAAGCCGATCGTCCCAATCCGGGTGGGTCACCTCAGCCGGATCGAAAACCTCTCGCACCGCATCGAACAGCGCACCGACGCCATCCTTGAAGGCGAGATTCGAGTAGGAGAAGCCGAGCGTGTCCTGACCGGCGCGCACCCGGTCAGTCGCCGACTGGCCGCCAGTAATCAGGTACGCGACGAATCCAACGAGTTGGCGCATCGTGACGTGCCCGGTGCGGGTGGCGACGAGTCCCAGCAGAGCGACCAGCCGCTCCCGCACCTGCGTTTCGCGCAGCGCGTCGCGGTTGGCGATCGCCGGATCGGCAGCATTGAGCCCCGCGAAGAAGCGATCCTGCGTGAGTCGGTCGATGACCCGCTCGACGACGCTCGACGACAGCAGGTTGCGCAGGCTGAGATCGACGACAATGACGTTTTCTTTCGCATTGTCGGGCCGGCGCTCCTCGACGAAGAACCGCGCCGAGGTGACCTGGCGCAGGGCCTCGGCTACCGGTGTGAAGCCCGTCTTGCCGGCGATCCGCTGGAGCACGTACAGCGGCCACTCGTTGATCGCGAGCACGAACGGCTTGCCGTCGTCCCGACTCGCGACCCATTGGTCCAGGATGTCCGCGTCTGCGCAGGCGTTGGCGTCGGTGATCACACGAGCGCCGAGTGCCTCTAGCTTTGGCCGCAGCCGCTCGATGAGGTGCGTCTTGCCGTCGCCGGGATTGCCAGTCACGACGATCTGGCGACCGGCCTCGGCTTGAGCCACGAGATAGTCGTCAACGCCGAGATCGACATGGATCGACTCCAACTCCTCAGCCGTAAGCCGATCCGCGTAACTGTTGGTGCTGCGGTAGAGCCGCTCAATGAACGTGTGATCTCCATCGCTGCCAGAATGAGCGACCATCTGGCCGTCGACCTCTGCCCCGACGCGACCAGCGCGGCGGCCACTACCACCCCCGCCCCCAGACGTCAGCCGTTCGGTTTCGCGACTGAGCCGAAAGCCCTCAAACTCCTCGCCGCGGAGCGCCTCAAGCACGTCGGGACGCGTGATCCGACCGGCCAGCCAGCGGCTGCGCCAGTAGTCGATGAGAACCGCGGTTCCCGCGTCGCCGGGCGGCAGCAGGTACCGCGGTCGTGTGCTTATCCGCATCACGACATCATCGGTGTTCGCGCACAGCGAGACGCCGTAGATGATCCGACGCGAGTTATGGCGCAGGAAGCTGTTAGCGTCGAGTCCGAGCGCCTCCAGCCCAGTCCGGATCAGGCGCAGCTTCGCGCTTGTGCCCTCGCCAAAGAGATTGTTGACCTCACGGCGGTTGGAGTCCGAGTGGCGGGCCACATGGTTAAGCGCGTGGACGGTGTCGGGTGCGAACTGGACGGTGCCAAAGCTCTCGGTCCGCGCGACCTTGCGGTACACGAGCGCGCCCTTCTCGGTATCGACCTTGAGTCGGTTGTACTGGCTGGAGCCGTACCCCTCGTACAGGCTGGAAGTCGTCACCAATGCGAGCTTGGCCGGACGGCGGATCGGACGGCCAGCCATCGCCGAGGCGATGATGCTGACTCTCTCGCCATAGCGCTGCTCGACATCGCGCACCACCTGACGACTCAGCATCAGGAGTGCGACCAGCTTGCCGCCGAGGATGCCGCGGTACGGCGGCACCGCGCCGCAGGTGATCAACTCCATGACATTCGACGCCAACGCCTCCTGCTTGATCAGGCGCAGCGCGGTCTCGACGGCTCGACGTCCCTCAGGCTCGCAGAGCGCGCGCTGGAGGTCGCCGCCGCGATCCGTGAAGCCGATGTCGCGGAGCGTGCCGAGAGCGCGATATAGGTCAGCGAGTGCTCCAGCGCGCTTCCGGCGGTACAGCGCGGTACACGCGACGCACTCCCAATCAACAGAGTCGCCATCACCGTGCTCGACAGCAGTCTGCGCCTCGCGGATGAGCAGGTAGTCCGCGTCGCGAGACTCACCCGCCGCATCGAGTTTGGCGAGCCGTTCGGCCGCGCTGCGGCGCTCGATTTCCTCCAGCGCGGCGACCGTGGTCAATGCCGACCGCAGCGGGTCAGCAGGAACACAGAGGTCATCACTGTAGGTCGCCTCGACGCCCTCCTGCAGCACCCGAATCAGATGGCCAGCGAGATCACGACGCTTGCGGGTTGTGAGATCCGGCAGACGTCGCTCCAAACCGTTCGCAGACCATCCGAAATGGTCGTCCCGCTTGGCTAGGCCGAGGACAGGGTTGCCGAGCGCCGCGATGCCGATGAGTGGTCGCTCCGGCCGAGCAGCGTCGCGAACGAGGTAGAAGAGGTTCCGTCCTGGGGTGCTCTGATACGGGATAGACCAGAAGTGCCGGGCATAGCGCCAAATGTCCTGGAGCAGGACTCCGGTCGCCTCGTCGCGTCCGCCGGGAACGATCGCCTGCAACTCGGGCCGCACAGCAGTCGTCCCCTGGGCGGTAAGCCGAGTCGCGAGCTCGGCGCCGCTCGTGAATAGCCGATCGACGCCGCGCCGCTCCATCGTCGCGATGAACTCCAGCGTCGAGGGCTCACGTAGCTGCGCGTCGCGCGCGAAGGCAAAGGAGCGCCGGATCGACTCCTTGGCCGCCTCGGGGTCGTCGAGCCGGACGGCGGGACGACCGGGGGCGTCGAGAATGATGCCCTCGTCGTCCTCGCGAATAGTCCAGCCCTGGCTGATGAGGTCGCGGAGTACACGGAGCGTTGCGCCGTAGCGCACCGTCGGTGCGACATCCATACCCGTCAGGCCGAACGACTGGAGCGCGCTTTGCCGCTCGTCCAGCGTCGCAATCGCCGAGTCGAGCACCGCTCCCGCCTCAACCGTGTGCATCGCGGTCAGTTCTTCAATGACGGAGCTTAGATCCTGCTGATAGCCGAGAACCAGGCGGGGGCGAAACCGGCGATAGCGCGAACCCGCGGCGGGGGACATTGTGCTCCGGCCCTCGACCGTCACGGTCGCCATACCACTCCTAGTCAATCTCTAGTTGATTTCTACTCCCGCAGGATGAACATTCGAGGCTCATGTTCATGGCCCCGCGTAAGAATAGTCGGACGAGAATCTATACGGCGCCCCGGATAGCGGCGGGCAGCCGCCACGGCGGACGCCGCGCACGGGCCCGCGGAAAGCCCAAGGTCGCCGCCGACTTCGTCCTACTCGCCGCCGCCGTCAATCTCACGCGCCTCGGGGCGCTCGGGCTCTACCAAGACGGAACCTGGACCGCAACACCACCTGAGAGCCCGAACAGCCCGACGAGATCCCCTGAGCCGTCCCGCAGCCCATCAGCAGCCCCCCAGAGCCACCCACCCGGTCCCACAAGATCCGGCACCGCCCAGACCGCATCTTATGGCATTACATGCACACCAGCCTCAGAGCGTCATTATCTGGTCGAAGCGCTTGGCGACCTCTGAGGCGATGGCCTGCCTGCCGCGACGTTCGATGAGGCCCGCCCCGTCCAGACGGTCCAGCGCATCGGTGATCGCGAGCTTGTGCTTCTTCTTCCTCGCGCCGAGCGCGTCGCGGATCTCCTGCTCGGAGAGCGGTCGCTCGCCGTCGCTGCTTCGTACCAGCAGACATTCCAGAACGGCGTGGTCGTGGTGGCGCTCGTACTCCGAGCCGGGGTCCTGGGACTGCGTGATCTCGTGGAAGCGCACGGCTGGGTGCGAGGCGGTCGCGAGGTCGTTCCAGCGGTGGATCAGACCGGCCCTGCGGAGTCGCTTGAGGCTGTCGGGGACGTGGCCTGGGGTGCTAATCCCACGGGCGATCTCGGCTTGGGAGAGCGGGCGTTGCCTGTCACTGTCGAGCATGAGCTGGAGGACCGCCTGGTCGAGGCAGGCGTGCTCCTCCGAGCCGTCTTGGATACGGTGATCTTGCATGGGAGTTATGGCTCCTGATCGGGTGGGGGCCGGGCTCGCCCCGGCCCCTCCCACACCACCGGACGTGCGGGTCCGCATCCGGCGGTTCGCTAGCTCTCCCGGAAACGGCGGTAAGGGTCAGCGAATCCGGTCAGGCCTTGCTGGGTCCAGTAGCTGTCTGGTAGGGCGCGTCTGAGGAAGGTGCGTGCTGCGCGCCAGGAGCCCTTGTTGGTCATGGCCCACTCACGGGCCTCCCTGTCGGGCATCCCGAGCGCTTGCAGGCGGCTCCATCGTGTTCTGATGCGCTGCCATTCCTTCCAACGTGCCTGTCTCATCCTGCCCCTGAGCCAGCCATCGAGCTCGATGAACGGCGTGGGTGTATCCGCGAACGCGAAATACGCCGTCCAGCCGACCGTGAAACGGTTGATCTCAGTGATCCTCCGTTTCATCGAGACGCCCCAAGTGCGGCTGGTCAACCTGCGGATCTGGTCCTTGGCCCGCTTCAGGGCTTTCGGGTCCAGACGCACTTTGACCTTGCCACGGCGCCGGTAAAAACAGAACCCCAGCAGGGGCTGCCTCACCGACCAGCCAACCGCAGACTTCCCGTGGTTGACCTTCAACTTCAGGCGTTGCTCGACATGACCGCTGATGCTCTGAAGGACTCGCTGTCCTGCACGCTCACTCCCGACATAAATGCGTATGTCATCGGCGTAGCGCACGAAACGATGCCCGCGCCGGTGAAGCTCCCAGTCGAGGTCGTCAAGCATGACGTTCGAGAGCACCGGCGAGAGCGGAGAACCCTGCGGGGTTCCTTCTCCCGTCCCCTGCACCATCCCATCAGCCATGACGCCCGCGTTCAGGAAGCGCCGGAGCAACCTGAGCACCTGCTTGTCCTTCACCCGTCTTGCGACCCGCGCCATCAACGCGTCGTGACCAACCCGATCGAAGAACGAATCGAGATCAACCACCACGCACCACCCCGCATCGTCAGTGACGAACTGGCGTGCCCGCTCGACCGCTTGATGAGCCGAGCGCCCCGGCCTGAAACCGAAGCTATGAGGATGGAAATACGGGTCGAAAACGGGCGTGAGTACCTGCGATAGGGCCTGGCAGATCAACCGATCCACCACCGTTGGCACCCCCAACATCCGCGTCCCGCCCGAGGGCTTGGGGATCGTCACCCTCCTGACCGGCGACGGACGGTAAGTACCCGCGTCAAGCATCGAGCGGACCTCCGGCCAATAGTCTTTCAACCACGGCCGCAGCTCCTTGGTGCTCATCCCGTCGATGCCAGCGGCACCGGCGTTCTGCTCGACACGTCTGAGCGCCTCGGCTAGATTCTCACGGGCTAGGAACTGCTCCCAAAGACCTGCCGATGCGGGGTGAGGTGCGGTGTCACACGGCGCCGAATGATCGCTGCGCTCTGGACCGGACTCATCAGGCTTCACCATCAGAGCACCCAGTCCAGACCCCACAAGGGGTTGGCTACGGTCAAAGCGATCATCACGAACACATGCATCCTGCGCCTCGGCTTCGCGTTCAGCCCTTCCCGGCGACCAACGATCCCGCCGGTACTATGGCCTCTGCTGACTTCTCCACAGCGCACGGCGACCTCTCGATCACCGCTGTCCATGCCACCCGGCGAACACGCAAAGCGCGGCCGGGCATCCCAAGACACCCGTGGAGATCTCCTCAGGTAAGACCAGCAACCTTCACCACGCACCCGCCGCATATACGTCTCGGTCCCTTGATGACATAGGGCTTCGCCATCTACAGCTGGCTCGCCCGGACCGCGCCGCCTCAAATGCGATTCGTGTACCTCGGGTCGCAGATTCGTCCTCCGGCTTCCTTCCTACCCCGCCTCACAGCGACGCAGTTGCCATCGACTTGTGGTTGGTGTCATCAACCCCCACAGGGGACTCGCACCCCCAAGCTGCTAATCATGCTGAGCGCACTGCCACGGCCCCGGGGCAGTTACAGCTGTCGCCGGGGCCATCTGGTTTTCAGATCGAAAAAATCGACCGTACACGGTTCCTGGCGCGTTTTGGGCGCGTGATGCGAAGCTGACACAGAGACCGCGCAACGTGTAACGGTTGGGCTGGCGGGCAGCTCTTCCCCCGCCCACTCCGTCAGGGGCGCTGCAAGCTGGTGGCTACGGGTCGGGTAGGACGATCTGTAGTCGTTGGCTCATCGTGTTCGCTGCGGTGCTGGTGGTTGGACGATGCGGTTGATCGCGCGGGCGATGCCCGGTAGACGGCTGGTGCGGCTGGGTGTGATCGTGTGGCGGAAGTTCGGCCCGTAGTCGCGGTCGGGCAACTCGGGGTGCGCGAGCGATGGCGTCTGCGCGTGGCTGCGGCGCATGTTCTGAGCGAGCCGTTGGATTCGGTCGGTGTCGTGACCTTCCACTCCAAGGTCCTCGCGTGAGACGAACCAGGCTGTGCCCTGGCGGGCGCGGGACGCCTCGACGTAGGCGGGCTCCTTGCTCGTCTGCCAGCCTCCGGTGACGACGAGGGTGCGGGTGACGGTCGCGCCCTGTGCGCGGTGGATGTGCTGCGCGTAGCCGAGGCGCACGCGGCCGAGATTGTCGCCGGCGAGTGTTCGCTGGCGGCCGGTGACGTCGAACTCGATGAGCACTTCGCCGGCGGGGGTGATGTCGAGGACTTCGCCGCGGCTGCCGTTCTCGATGCGCTCCTCACCGGGCTCGTGGTGCTGGTCGATCATCGCCACGCGGTCGCCCTGGCTGATGCCGTAGTAGACGCCGGGCACCTGGACCTCCAGCTCGCCGAGTTCGCCGCGCTGGGAGCGGTAGTGCTGTGCGCGGGCGTTGAGGCGGTGGATCTCCTGGTTTGAGGCGTCGGAGATCAACGCGACCTCGCTTGGGTCGTGGGTCTCGGTGAGCGTGGCCCAGCTCTCGACGGCCTGCTCGACGGCCTCATCGCGGGTGTCTGCCATGTGCAGTTGCCCGCGTGAGTGGTAGTGCGCCATCGCACGGTCAGACCTGCCGGCGCGCAGGTCCGCCCACGCGCGCTGCTCCTCGGGGTCGAGGGTCCGGCGGATGTTTGAGAGCTCGGCGCTTGGCACGATGTCGGCGAGCCGGTCGAACATGCCGCCGGCGCCGATCGAGGGCAGCTGCGCGGCGTCGCCGATCGCGATGAGCTTGGAGCCGGTGCGCTCCACGACTTCGGTGAGCCGGTCAAGCCGATGGGTGTCAGCCATCCCGGCCTCGTCAAAGTAGATCGTCGTGTCCTCGCCTACGGCGAGCTGCCCGCGCTCCACGCGCGAGACGAGCGCATCCAAGGTGAGCGTCTGACCGGCGAGCGCGGGGCTGTCCTGTCCGAGGCGCTGCGCGGTGGACCCCGACACCGCGATCCCCAACGTCTGATGACCCGTGTACTGCTCGGCGCGGGCGCCGGCGTCGATCACCACGCCCTTGCCGGTCCCGGCGGGCCCCACGAGGATCGCGCCGCGCTCGGGGCCGGTGATGACCTGTAGCGCGTGGGCCTGCTCGGCGCTCAGGCGTCCGCCGATCCGCTCGGCCACCTCCTCGCCCGCGACCGTGCGGGCCTGCGCCCCGACGTCCCGGCCACCCTTGCCGGCGAGCCCGGTGAACCTGCGCTCGATCGCCTGCTCGCGGGCGCGCACCGTGAGCGTCGTCATCAACCCGCCCTCCAGCGGCAGGACCCGGCGCTCGGCGATCATCGCTTGTGAGAACGCAAGGGCCTCACGCGGTGAGAGTTCGCCGACGGACTGCTCAAGCAGGACCGCCCGGAACTCGCCGGGCTCGAACGTCGCGGCGCGCTCGGTCAGACGCTCCTCGACCCTGTCCTCAAGGGAACCATCCGGCCGTGGTCCGGGCTCCACGCCGAGCAGCCGCGCGGGCTTATCGCCAGCGAAGTCAAAGCGCGTCGCCGTCTCGTTCCAGACCACCTGCAGGTCGGTGCGCGTGACGAGCACCTTCGCCTTGCGGTTCTCGAGCTTGAGCTGGCGCAGCTCCCCGCGCTCGGGCGCCCGACCCCACTTTGCGCGGAAGCGCTCCGCCGCCCTGGCGACCTCGCGGCTGCGCGCCGAGAAGGCGTCCAGCAGCCCGCGGGGCACCCCGGCGATCTCGAAGTAGCGCCCGTGTCTGCCGGTGCCCTGCTCGACCTGATACCCACGCTGCTGGAGTTGGTGCGCGAGCGCCGAACGGTAGTACGCGCCGACCTCCCGCGCCGAGCGGAAGATCGGCCGCGAAGCGACCGCGACGATCCGCCCGTCCTCGCGGATCGCGTTCGTGATAACGACATGGCTGTGCAGCTGAGGGTCCGGCGCGTCCCCTTCAAGGACACCCCGCGAAGTGGTGTGGCGGTACTCGGCGGCAACCACCTCCCGTGCGTGCTCCTCGACCTGCTGCCCGCCGTAGCGGCGGCGCACCGTCGGCACCGTCTCGGTGAGATGAGCCATCGCCTCCTTGACGGCCGCGGCGTGCGCGGCCTCCATCTCACGACGCTGGGCAGGGTCCCCGAGCGCCCATACCGCGGACACCGACTTCGGAGCGCTGAAGGTCAGGTCGATCCCGCCGCCGCGGCCGCCGGTGGCGCCCGCCCGGCGAAGCCACGCCCCACTTCGGGGATGGCGACCTTCCATCAGCGCAATGAAGTCCGGGCCCTCGATCGAGCTGCCCTCGATCCCCAGCCGCGCGAGCGTCTCAGGGCTCGCGAGCCACTGGCCGGGGGCCTGGGTCGGCTCCCCGTCGGGGCTCAAGTAGTAGTCCCCGCGCTCTGGCTCCACGGTCTTTGACTCCAGGTAGCGCGCGTACCCGCCGCCCTTGGCGGCGCCGATGCTGGCTGCGGTCATCACACCCGATACAGACCACGTCCCCCCGAGACCGGCCAACGAGTTTGCACAGCGCGTACACAGCGCTTGCTCAGGTGAGCATCTAGTCTGTCCGGGCTTGGTGCTGTGCGCCGGGCGCGGCGAAGCCGAAGGCGAAGCAGCGCAGGCCGGAGGGATGCGAAGGCCGCCGCGAAGCGGTCGGCCGTACTGGCTGCGGCGAAGCCAGCAGTCCAGCGAACAGACCGTAGGCCGAAGGCGTGCAGCACCGGGGTCGATCAGAGAGCCGACCGCCGGGAGGCTCGGTCACAGCGGGCGCAAGCCCGCGTGCTACCTATGCCGATCCCCGACCAACCAGCACGCGCCAGCGTGCGAACATCGGCAGGGGACGACACCTGCGGTGGACACTTGTTGCCGGCCGAAAGAAGCGCTGGTCTGGACGACCCAACGCGGCGCTCAGCGCTCGACGCGCTCCATCTCCTCGAAGGCGTCGTCGGGCACGTTGATCCCGACCTCGTAGCCCAAGCGCTTTAGGGTTTCAAGCACGACCCTCGCGTGCTCGTAAACGCACTCCCGCGCCCTGATCGTCGGATCGAGGTTCGCGCGCTCGTGCTCGACGAGGACGATCACCGGGTCGTGCCCAACAGGCCCCAGCGTGAGGTGGGTTGCGCAGGTCGGCACGCCCTCGTGGCCGACGAAGGTGGAGTGAACATCGACGGCGAGTCCCAGCTCGGGCAGCACGGTGGCGATCACCAGGACGTAGGGTCCCGCCCACGTGCAGGTCGTCTCGCTGTCGGCCCGGCGGCCGTCGAGGGTGACATCGAGTGCGATCGTTCGCAGGGCGCCCACGGACTCTCACCGTAGTGCGCCCGGAGGCAGCCCACCGGTAGCCGAGACTGGTGGAGTGATGGGCACCTGGCAGTCAGTCACGGTGCTCGACACCTGCGCCTCGTAGTCTGTGGCGATGGCCTATCTCCTGTTCCTCGACGAGTCCGGGCACGATCTGAAGGACTCTCCCTACGAGGTGCTGGCGGGCGTAGCCGTCGAGGATCGGGACCTGTGGAACCTGATCTGCGCGGTCCAACAGTCCGAGGAGACGCACTTCGGCCAGCGCTACGCCGACGAGGAGCGAGAGCTGAAGGCCAAGCGGCTCCTGAAGCGCAAGGTCTTTCGACATGCTGCGCAGGCCGACCCGATTCCCGCCGCAGCGCGCCGCGAGTTGGCGCAAGGATGCCTACAGCACGGATCGACCGCAACCCGAGAGCAACTGACAGCCCTCGCGCAGGCGAAGATCGCGTTCGTCACGGACGTGCTGGGCATATGCGAGCGCTTCCGCTGCCGCGTGTTCGCCAGCGTTGTCGATCGCGATGCGCCACGATCCCGCCGCGACTTCCTCCGCAAGGACTACGCCTACCTGTTCGAGCGCTACTTCTACTTCCTCGAAGACCAGGATGCCCTCGGCCTTGTCGTCTTCGACGAGCTGGAGCGCACCCAGAGCCATCTCCTCGTGGACCAGATGGCCCGCTACTTCGGCCACGAGGGGCGAGGCGAGGTTCGCGCTGGCAGAGTCGTCCCAGAGCCCTTCTTCGTGCACAGCCATCTCACGACCGGCGTGCAGCTTGCCGATCTTGTCGCCTACACGGTTGCCTGGAATGTCCGCGTCGGCAGGATGGCCCGTCCCCGCCGCTCCGAGCTGGACGCCCTCGGACAGATCGTCTCTCGGTTGCGCTACCGCGCCGTCCGCGAAGTTGACGACGATCCTGGCCGCACCATCTGGAGCATCGCCATCATCGATGACCTACGACCCCGCGACGAGATTGACCGCGACACGCGGGCGTCATCGAACCCGAGCGCTTGACTTCTCTCCCGATCTGACCGATAATGCGCGTGGAGGCTTTGCGGGCTCAGCCCGCATTGCCTTTTCTTTTGGGCCGACCTCGCTCGTAGGCGCCTCGTCGATGCCCGGCGATCGTGCGCTCAACGGCCTGCGGTTGGTGAGCGAAGCCTCCCGCTCGGGCGCTATGTCGGCTTCTTGCGCGAACCGGCCGCCGCTCGCCGATGGTTCACACGGCCCCTCGGCTCGCTCGTCTATGCCGCCCGCCTGACGGCCCTCCGGGCATCATCGCCGCTGCCGAGCGCCCTGTTGACCTCGTCCACATCGAAGCGAGCCTGGTCGAACTCCGCCGCCGTCTGAAGGCCAAGCCACTCCAGCATCTCCCCGTGCTCCTCGTCAGTTGGATCGGCAAGCACCTCGCGTAGATGCTCATACCCCCACACTCCCCCGCAATCCTCGGGTGGGCAGGCGCCCTTGCCGGCGACGCAGATCGGATAGCGAACACCCTGCTCAGCGGCGAGCACCTTCTCAACAACGATCTCATGCTCCCAGTCATCGCCGAAGTCATAGGTGTAGCGAATCCGCTCGCCCTCTCCCTTGAGCAGCCGGCCGAGTGTCGCCTTGCGCTCGTCCCGGTGTCCCAACTCCGGATCCGCCAGCCCGTACTCGCAAGAGCCATCCGAGAACACGTGCATGTGGTAGTCCTCCCAGCCCATTGCCGCCTGGATCATCCCGTGCAGCCGGTCCAGCCGGATGTCGGTCGGGATCAGCAGCCGCCGCCAGACCGGCGGCTTCGAGGACCCGAGGAGACTGACCTTCACCTGCAGGATGGAATCCACCGGCCCACTCATGTCACCCTCCGATCGCAAGTTCTCAGTCCGAACACCGTCTTTTCGCACGGTACACGCCACCCCAGATGGACAGTTCGACCCGGCCGTCACCCTCGCCCACCGCGCGTGGGATGCGCCGAGACTGCTTCGACTCCGTGGCAACACTTTGGCAACGTTCATACCGTCCAATGCCTCCAGTGTGTCGCGGAAACCGCGCAATCTGGACGTTTTGGACGCCCCTGAACGGGTCTACACGTCCTGATTAAGGTTGAGGGCCTTGTGGAGATTGTTCTCCGTGGTGGTTCGAGTCCACTCGGGCGCATACGAAAAGCCCTGCAAATCAGTAACTGTTCAGGTCGCTTGTGGGGGTCAGGGTGCGGCGGTGGCGGGGAGCCAGGGCTGGTGTTTGGCGAGTTGTGCGAGGGCGTCGATTGTGTCGCGGCCTTGCTTGCGGGTGGTGCTGATGTAGGCGCGTAGGGCGAGGAGCCGGTCGGCGCCGGCTGTGGTGCGCCAGCAGCCCGAGATCTTCTGCTGGATCTTGATCATGCGGAGGTCGCGCTCGGCGAGGTTGTTATCGAACGGGACCCGGAAGTCGTGGGCGAAGCGCAGGACTTGCTCGCGGTCGCGGTCCAAGCGGACGAGCAAGTTGCGGGCGGGGGTCTGCTTGATTACGCCGCGTTTGCCGGTCGGGGTCGTGCCGGGCGGGTTCTGCTGGTGGCCGAGCACGATGATCTGCTCGTAGGCAGCGCGGTAGCCGGCGAGCGTCCACGGGTCAAGCGAGGGCTCCCCGGTGGCCTTGGCGTCCTGGACGGTGATGTGCAGTGCGCGCAGCAGTATGTCGATCTTGGCGGCCCAGGACTGTCCCTCGGGATCTCCCTCGATGATCGCCAACAGCTCGCGTAGGTGATGGGCGTTGCAGAGAGCGTGAGTGGCGCTCCCGTAAGTGCGGTATTGCGGCCACCCATCGTGGATGGCGATCCCCTCGAAGCGCGCCAGCACCCCGGCGTGATCGATACCTTCGGTGCCACGGCGGTCGTGCAGCGCATAGAAGGTCAGCGTGTTGGTGCTGGAGCTGTGAAGCCAGCGCCCTCTCCCGCCCGCGCGGACGCCCGTCTCGTCGAAATGCACGACTGGCGAGCAGATGATCTGCTCATGTACCCGGTCGAGGAACGCGCTCAGATCACTGGCGCCGTCCTTGACGAACGCCACGAGCGTCCCGGTTGACAGTGACGCACCGAGCCAGTCCGAGAGCAGCCCAGCGGCCCGCTTATACGGCAGATGCTGAGCCGCGGTCAGATAGATCCCCAGCGCCCGCATCCGCGGCCCATACTGAGTGGGAGCGCTCACCCCCGCTGGAAACACTGCGCTCGTCACGTGCCCGCAGGCGCAGCGCCGCCGCTGCGCGCGATGCTCGCAGACCCTCAAACGCACCGGCGGCAGATCAAAGACCTGCCGGGTCTCCTCGCCCACCAGCTCGCCGTCGGTGAGATCGCCACCGCAGCCCTCACAGCGCGGCGGGACATACCGGACGATCTCATCAGGGCGCTCCACCCGCTGCAGATGACGACCTTTATGACCACGCTGCCCGCCCGGCTTACGACCCGACGAGCGGCGCAGACTTTTCGGTGCCGGCGGCTTGGCAAGCCCATCCGAAGACGGTGGCCGCGACGAGTTACGCGAATTGGCCGCCAGACGAGCCTTCAACTCCGCGACCTCCGCCCGCAGCTCCGCGATCAACGCCGCCTGCGAAGCAACAAGCGCCTCAAGATCCCCATACGACGGCCCCCCCTCAGACACATAACAACGTTCGCGGCCCCGCCGCCACCCCCTGCCCCACGACCTGAACAGTTACGCAAATCAGGGCTTTTCGTAGTTAAGGGGGGCTTGAGGGAGGCGCGGGGCGATTGTTCGGTTTTGTGCCAATGGCACGGCCGAACAATTTGCCGAACATTTCGTGTGCCGGTTGTTCGGCTTCAGGGTCAAAGACCTACGCAGATGAGAGGCCCTTCCGACCACCTGGAGCCGAACAAGATGTGCCAGATGTGCCACGGGCAGCGCGCTCACCGGCGTGGTGTCCGCCCTTCGAGCGAGCAGCCCGGAGGCGCGAGATGAGCTACAGCCTGACCAGGGGTGTGTGGGAGGTGCGCTGGCGTGGTGGCGATGGGCGGCAGCGCTCGCGTCGCTTCGGTGATTAGCGGGCCGCACAAGCGTTCGATGAAGCGATCCACGATCAAAAGACCAAGGAACGCAAGCCAGCGGGCTACGGGGAGAACGGCGGCGTCTACCCCTATGAGACCGCGCAGGGCACGCGGTGGCGGTGCAGGGTCAAGCGCTCGGATGGGAAGTGGTCTCAGAAGCGTGGGTTCACAAGCCCGAGCGCGGCGGCGAACTGGCGGCGTCGTCAGCTTGAGCGGGTCGAGCGGCGCGAGGTCGTCCACACGAAGGAGACCTTCGGCGAGTTCTTCCCGCGCTGGTTGACTCGGCGCAAGCCCTATCTCGAGGAGGGCAGCTGGAGTTGCTATGAGCGCGACGGTCGCATCCGGCTTCTTCCGGCGCTGGAGTCGGTGCCGCTCGGGGTGATGGAAGTCGAGCACGTCCGTGACCTGATGGACGTAATGACCGAAGGGATGGAAGCCGGGGAGATCGCGCCGAAGACGGTCAACAACACGCTCACCACGTTCGTCGTCTGCTTGAACGAAGCAAAGAAAGACAAGCTGATGGTGACGAACCCGGCGCTCGAGATTCCGAAGCTGCCCGACGCGCATGTGGAGCGCGAGTACCTGCGGCTGCATGAGATCCCGCTGTATCTCGACTCGTGCTCGCTGGTTTACCGGCTGCTCGCGGAGCTGCTGATCGGCAGCGGCCTGCGGATTTCTGAGGCGATCGCTCTGCAGCTCGGCGACTTGGAACTCGAAGACTCAGGCGGCGTGATCGTGGTCTACCGCTTGCGCAAGAAGGGGAAGGTCGGCTCAACGAAGTCAGATCGTTTCCGCGCGGTGGAGATCGGGCCTGGCCTCTCGGCGGTCGTGCGCGAGCAGGTCGAGAAGCGCGCGGCGATGGCCGGCGGCGACAAGCTGGACGCGCTGCTCTACACGATGCCCGTGCGCGTCCGCAAGATCGACCAGGGGCGCTGGGAGGGCGACAGCGATGGCAAGCCGTTCGATCGCACGACTGTCTCGCGTGACTGGCACAAGGCGGCGCTGCAGGATCCGGATCTGCGCGATATGCCGCTGCACGCGCTGCGGCACACCGCGGCGGCGGCGTGGCTGGCGGGCGGCAACTCCCTGAAGTACGTGCAGGACCAGCTCGGGCACGGTGACATTCGCACGACCGAGCGCTACTACGGGCACCTGGAGCGCCATGTGAAGAAGGAGGGCGCGAAGGCGACCGAGGCGGCGATCGCCCGCGCGGTGCGCGAGCACAACGGCCGCCGGCGTAGCGGCTACGCCCGTCAAGCCCGCGCGGGCACTCGCTGAGCGGGCCGCACTGTGGCGGTCGGTTGCGCTGAGCGGCCTGGGCTCCATGCGGCCCTGGCGTCGTTGACCCAGCGCTCTATGTCGTCGGGGTGGAAGCGCAGCGGCCCCTCCTCCCCACCGATCCTGATCGACGGGATGCGGCCTTGCTTGGCGGCGTCGTAGAGCCAGGTCCGCGAGACTCGCAGGCGCGTCGCTACTGCCGATGGCTTGAGCAGGTCGATCCCAGACGTTCCATCGCCGTTAATTGGGTTACTGACCCTCAAGGTGCTTGAGCGGCCAACGAGTTTGCCGTGGAGTACAGCCGCCGGAGATTGTTCCTCTACAGGCCGGAGCTGATGAGTGGGCGTCGCCTACGGTTTTGCCGCGGTTGAGGCGCACACGTCGTCTAGTACGTCGGCGAGTGCTCGGATGCGCGGCAGGTGCTGGCGCGTGAGCGTCTCGAGTTGTGCGTGTCCGGTTGGCGTGAGTTGAAGGTGGATCTGCCGGTGGTCGGTTTTGTCTCGGGTTCGTTGGATCAGGCCGGTGGTCTCGGCGCGTTGGGCGAGCTCGACGGCGCTGTGGTGGCGGATGTGCAGATCGTGGGCGACCTCGCTGATCGTCGGGCCGTTTTCGCGTGTGTGGCCGCGAACTACGAGCAGCAGCTGGTGAAGCGCTGGTGTAAGGCCGGTTGCTCGGGCGGCGTCTTCGCTCCATCGTGTGAAGGCTCGTAGCTCGCTGCGGAATGCGAGCAGGCGGCGGTAGTCGGAGTCCTGCAGTGACTGGCTAGCGGCTGTTGGGGTCATGGTGCTGGCTCGCGGACAGCCCGGAGTCTGGCGAGGCTCGTGGTCGCCTTGAGGGGGCGCAGGGGACGCTCGCGGTGGCGCTCCTCGATCAGGAGGCGCTCGTGTGCCTTGAGCAGGTCGAACTGACTGAGGAGGCCGAGGAGTCGCGGCGGCTCGTGGTCATCGATGACGGGGAGCACGGTGTGGCCGGTGGCGACCATCCGGTCTGCCGTTTCGCGCAGTGTCTCACCGGGCCTTGCGATGAGTGGGCTGCGTGCCGTTGCGCCGGCGGAGGATGTGCTGTTCTGAGGGGCGCGAATGTCGGAGAGCGCGAGCACTCCGAGCAGGCGCTCGTCGTTATCGAGCACCGGGTAGAGGCGTTGGCGGCGTAGCTCGGAGCCCTCGGGGAGCTGCTCGTAGAGCTCTGCGACGGTTGAGTCTGGTGCGACCGTGAGAACGTCGGTTTGCATGACGTCGCGGACAAGCAGCGCGTGCAGCGGGTCGACTTCGTACTCACGCGTAACGTGGTACCCGCGGCGAGCGACCTTCTCGGTCAGGATCGAGCGCCGCAGTGTCAGGACACTGATGAGGTGCGCGATCGTGCACGCGGCGAGCAGTGGCAGAAGCGCTCCGATGTCGTGGGTCAGCTCGACCGCGAACACGATGCTGGTGAAGGGCGAGCGCATCACGCCTGCCATTGCGGCGGCCATACCGATCATGGCCCACGTTCCCTCGCTGGCGCCCGGCAGGACGGCGCCGAGTAGACCGCCGAGGGCCGCCCCGAGCATCAGCAGTGGCGCGAGGATGCCGCCACTGGTGTTGGAGCCGAGCGCAGTTGTCCAGATCGTGAGCTTGACGACGAGCAGCACGGCGAGGGTGCTGAGTGCGAGCGTACCGGCGAGCTCGGCGCCGATCGTGTTGTAGCCGACGCCGAGCGCGCGGGGTTCGATCAGCCCGCCGATGCCGACCACGAGGCCGCCGATCGCGGGCCACCAAGACCAGTGCAGCGGCAGGCGTCCGAACAGATCCTCGGCGCCGTAGACGCAGCGGGTCATCACCCATGCCAGGCCACCGCACGCTAGGCCGATGAGCAGCGCGCCGCCTGATACGGAGGGCACCAGGGTGGCGTGGGTGCTGACGGTGAACAGCGGTGCCTTGTGGAGGAGACCGGCGTTGGCGAGGGCTTCTCGGGTTGCCTCGGCTGCGCAGGCGGCGAGCGCGACGGGGATCATTGAGCGTGGCCGCCACTCGAACAGCAGCAACTCGACCGCGAGTAGCACTGCTGCGACGGGGGTGCCAAACACGGCGGTCATGCCGGCGGCTGCTCCGGCAACAAGTAGGCAGCGTCGCTCGGCAGCGGTGAGGTGCAGCAACTGGCCGAGGATGCTGCCGGTAGCGCCGCCGGTGACGATGATCGGGCCCTCGGCGCCGAACGGGCCGCCGGTACCGATGCTGACCGCGCTCGAGATGGGCTTGAGCACGGCGAGGCGTGGCTCCATGCGGCTGCCGCGCAGCAGGATGGTTTCCATCGCCTCGGGGATACCGTGGCCGCGGATGCGCTCAGAGCCGTAGCGAGCCATCAATCCCACGATGAGCCCGCCGGCAACTGGCACGAGTACGCTGAGCGGCCCAAGGACGCTGGTGTCCGGTGGGCCGAGCGTGGTCGAGATGGTGCCGGTGTAGGCGAGGTGCGTGATGAGCGCGATCAAGTCGAGCAGCGCGACCACTGCACCGAGCGGTATGGCGCCGGCGAGCAGCGTGAGCACTCGTGGTGTGGTCGTGAAGTCCCCTAGCAGGCGCTCACTGCCGTGTGATCTTTGGTCGGGTGGGACTACGGCGTCGCTGGGGAACTGTTCTGTTGGGTTGGTGGCGCTCACGCAACGCGACTATATCGGGAGCCGATATGGTTTCTGTGGTCGCTGGGAGGCATGGCGAGTTACCGACCCGGCCGCCCACCGGAATGGCTTTGGTCTGAGCCGGTGGGCGGCGTTGGCAGCATCTGGACGGTAGAAAGGACAATCTGCAGGTATGGGTGGGCGGTTGAGCGAGGCGGTGCTGTGAGCAATCTGTGGCGAGCGGTGCTCTTTTTGCACTTGCTGGCGATGGCGTTCTTTGTCGGCGGCCAGCTAGTTTTGGCGGCTGCGGTAGTGCCGGTCGCCCGGCAAAGCGGTGACTTGACGCAGGTGCGTCGGGGTCGCGCGCCGTTTCGGTTGGGGCACGCTGGTCGCGATCACGGCGCTGGCCGCGACGGGCAGCGCAATGGCTAGCCACTATCACCTGTGGGCGGAGGGCGAGCTGCATGTGAAGCTCGCGCTGGTCGGCGTGGTGTGCGTGCTGGTCGTCTGGCATCTGAAGCGCCCGACTACGGGTATGAAATACCGGGTGGGCTTGCTGTCCGGTCGTGTTCGTAGGGTCGTTTGACCAGGACAGGGGCTCTTGTGGGAAGACGCAATGGTGGGGCAGGCCGCCGTGCATTTGGGCTGCGAGCCCGTCAATGACTATATGGCCGCCCCTGCGACTCACCTGGTTGGGCTGAGAGCCCGAATCCGTATTTGTCGCTGCCCACCGCGCCTTCCAGTTTGAGAGTTCGATGGCTGGTGAAAGGAGCGGAAAGTGCGGTTTTTCGGTATTGATGTTCACTTGGAGTTCTGCGAGATCGCGGTCGCTGAGGGCGGCAAGGTCTCGCAGGTCGGGCGGATCGCGAGCACACCGGAGGCGATCAGGGAGTTCGCGCGGGGTCTCGGCGGCGAGGATCAGGTCGTCTTGGACGCCAGTGGCAGCGTGATGGCGATCGCGAGGATCCTGCGGGAAAGCAACGTCGGGCGGGTCGTGGTCTCTAACGCGGCGCAGACGCGCGCGATCTCTCACGCGCGGGTGAAGTCCGACCGCTTTGACGCTGCGATGCTCGCCAGGCTCCTCTCGGCGGGGATGCTCAGCGAGGTATGGGTGCCGGACGAGGCGACGCTCGCGCTACGCCGCCGTGTCGCGCGGCGCTCGGCTTTGGTGCGGGCGCGCACCCGGATCAAGAACGAGGTGCACGCCGTCATGATGCGCTGTCTGCTCGGCCGCCCACCCGTGAGCGACCTGTTCGGCCGCAAGGGACGCGTCTGGCTGGCTGAACAAACGCTCCCCGAGGAGGAGGCCGAGACGGTAGCGGGCTGTTTGCGCCAGATCGACTTCCTGGATGGTGAGATCGCTCTGCTTGACCAGAAGATCGCTGAGCAGGCCCTGGCGTGGCCGGGGCTGTGCAGGCTGTTGACGATCCCCGGCGTGGATATCGGGACCGCGGCGGCGGTGATCGCAGCCGTGGGAGACATCTCCCGGTTTCAGACCCCGGGGCAGCTGGTCGCCTACCTCGGCTTGGACCCGAAGGTTCGCCAGTCCGGCTCAGAGCCCGCTCGCTACGGGCATATCTCAAAGCGTGGCAACGCGCAGGCCCGCTCGATGCTGGTCGAGGCCGCATGGATAGCGATCCGCAGCCCCGGCCCGCTCAAGGCGTTCGGTGAGCGTGTCCGTGCTCGCCGCGGCGCCCAGGTCGCGGCAGTCGCTGTCGCACGCAAGCTCGTGGTTCTCTGCTGGCATCTACTCACCAAGGACCAGGACTACGCGTTCGCCCGCCCGTCGCTGACGCGCCAGAAGACCCGCCGGCTGGAACTCACCGCCGGCGCGTCACGCCGGCCACGCCGCCACGACGGGGCAACCGTCTCGCCGACAGCCGCTCAGCGCGCCGTGGAGCGTGAGCTGCAAACCCAGGCAGAGCTCGCCTACCGGCGCCTGGTCAACGATTGGCGCTCAACAGCATCACCGAAGGGTGGTGCGGGTGCGACACCGGGGCGCGCATCTCAAAAGCCCGTAAAGGGCAAAGCCGCGCGGCAGGCCACAAGCCCCTGACGCCTGCGCTTCGCTCACGTCAGTCACCCGCACCACGACAAATCATCCCACTCCCAAGCACTCGACGCGACCCCACCGTCAACGCTGATCTCTGCGCCACGACACGCCCCGGCGCAACAAGAACGGCCGTACAGACCAGATGCACGCCTCCGGGCGCTGTGCCACCACTGTGCCGCCGGAGCGCACCCCTCGAGCGAGGAGCAGCACCCTCAGCAACCCCGAAGAAAAGTTCGCGCAAGCCCTTGACTTTTCATCCGTATGCACGTGCTGGAGGCGGCGATCTTCCTGGTGTCGCTGGTCATCGTCTGGCTGGGCCTTAGCCTCGCCCAGGGCTAGCGTGGCGGCTAGACGTGGGGATCGTCGCTGGGCGAAGCGTCAGCGGCGAGCTC
>CAWJOV010000007.1:0-153445 GCA_963844585.1 uncultured Solirubrobacterales bacterium
CCTCCAAGTCCCATCAGGTGCCCGCGATGCAGGCCCGCACCAACCCCGAGCACCTGCAGGCGCTGGAGGAGTGGCTGCGCTCCGATGGCCCCGAGCAAGCTGTTCGACGCAAACGGCGGACCCGCCCCCGAGATCGCCGCGATGTGCCCGACCGGCGAGCGGCGGATGGGCGCCAACCCGCACGTCAACGGCGGGCGGATGCGCGTCGCGCTGCAGCTGCCCGAGCTGAGCGACCATGCGGTCGCGCTCGAGCGGCCCGGCGGCGCCAGCGAGAGCTCGCTCGGCGCGGTCGGCGAGAACCTCGCCCAGGTCTTCGAGCTCAACCGCGAGCAGGCCAACTTCCGCGTGGTGTGCCCCGACGAGGTCGCCTCCAACCGGCTGGGGGCGCTGTTCAAGGTCGAGAACCACGCCTACGAGTGGCCGGTCGATCCCGAGATCAACCCCGACTACAAGCCCGACGGGCGGATCATGGAGGTGCTCTCCGAGCACAACTGCCAGGGCTGGCTGCAGGGCTACGTGCTGACCGGCCGCCACGGCATCTTCCCCTGCTACGAGGCGTTCATCCCGATCGTCGACGGGATGGTAACCAGTACGGCAAGTTCCTGAAGATGTCGCGCGAGGAGGCGCCGTGGCGCGAGCCGGTCGCCTCGCTGAACTACCTGCTCACATCAGAGGGCTGGCGCCAGGATCACAACGGCTACTCCCACCAGATGCCGGGCTTCATCAACTCATGCTCAACCGCCGCGAGGAGCACGCCCGGGTTTACGTGCCGCCGGATGCCAACACGCTGCTGGCGACCGTCGATCACTGCCTGCAGGCCACGGACTGCATCAACCTGATCATCGGCTCCAAGCTGCCGCTTCCGCAGTGGCTGACGATGGACGAGGCGCGGGAGCACGTCCGCGTCGGCGCCTCCGCGTGGGATTGGGCGAGCAACGACGACGACGGCGATCCCGACCTGGTGCTGGCCAGCTGCGGCACGATCCCCACGATCGAGTTGCTGGCGGCTGCCAGCTTGCTGAAAGAGGACGTGCCCGACCTGAAGGTGCGCTTTGTCAACGTCACCAACCTGTTCGCGCTGGCGGCCCCCGGCAAGCACCCCGACGCGATGCCTGCGGGCGCGTTCGGCGAGCTATTCACCAAAGGCCGGCCGGTGGTCTTCAACTTCCACGGCTATCCCTCGGCGGTCCACCAGCTGATCCACCGCCGACCAAACCAGGAGCGCTTCCATGTGCGCGGCTACGCCGAGGAGGGGACGACCACCACGCCCTTCGACCTGCTGGCGATGAACGGCGTCAACCGCTACCAGCTGGCGATCGAGGCGCTGAGCCGCGTGGACCTGGGGATCAGCGACAACATCGGCGGCATGTCGGGCGCGTTCGCGGTGCGCAACATCGGAGGAGCTCAGGAGGCGATCGCGAAGTACCGTGAACAGCTCGCCGAGCACCGGCGGTATGTGCGCGAGGTCGGCAACGACCCGCCGGAGCTGACCAACTGGGTGTGGCCGGGATCGAAGGCGTGAACAAGGCGTGGAGAGGACACCCGACGAGGTGCAGGGATCGATGACGAATACGGACGCGGCGCGGGGCGATGACGCCCAGCTTCAGGCCGGTGCGATGCAGGGGGATCGATGAGCACCGGACCCATGCAATCGGCAAGCGCTCAATTCGAGGCCGGCAAATATCGCGAGGCCCGCGAGACGGCCCTCGCCGGCCTATCCACGGCGCCGGAGGATGTCGAGCTGCTGGTGCTCGCCGGGCGCGCCGGTGTGGAGCTCGACGCCGAGGACGCGACCGAGCAGCTGCGGCGTGCGACTGAGCTCGCCCCTGAGAACGCCGATGCCTGGCACTACCTCGGGGAGGCGCTCGCCACCGAGGGTCAAATGGACGAGGCCAACGACGCCTTCCGCCGCGCCGTCGAGCTCAACCCCGCCGATCAGGTGGCGCTCAGCCACCTTGGGCACACCTCCGCCGCGACCGGGCGCGAGGAGGAGGCCGTCGGCTATCTCAGCCAGGCGGCGCAGAGCATGCGCGGCGCCTCCACCGCGGCGATCAACCTCGTCAACATGTACCGCACGCTCGGCCACTACGAGGAGGCGCTGGCGCAGGCACAGCGGATCGCCGAGGCCGAGCCCGAGGATCTGGTGGCGGCGCTCGACGTCGCCGAGCTCAGCCTCGAGGTTGGGCAGCTCGAGGAGGCGGTGGCCGCGTTCGAGCGCCTGCGCGCGCTCGACGACGTGCCGGGCCACGAGATCTACCCGCTGCACGGGATGATCAAGACCGCGATCCAGCGCGAGGATTGGCAGGGCGCGCTCGAGCTTGCGCGCACCGCGCCGGTCAGCGATCCCGAGGGTCGAACCCTCAATCTGATCGCCTTCCTCCAGGCGCAGGCGGGCGAACCGGCCGAGCTGGCGCCCACGCGCGAGGAGGTAGACGCCGCGCTGAGCGCTTCTCTGTTTGAGTACCGCCGCATGCACGCCGACGATCGACGTCTCGCCTCGGAAGACCTCCTTGGCTGAGCTCGCCACAGCCTCCCGCGCCGACGTCGTCGAGTGGTTTCGCTGCCCATCGTGCGCGGCGTTCGTCTACCACAAGCGCCTGCGCCGCAACCTCGGCGTGTGCCCCGACTGCAACCACCACTTCCGGCTGCGCATCCGCGAGCGCCTCGGGCAGCTCTTGGACGAGGGCAGCTTCGAGGAGCTGAGCGGCGACCTCGAGATCCTCGACGCGCTCTCCTTCGCCGACTCCAAGCCCTACGTCGAGCGGATCGCGCAGGCGCAGAAGAAGAGCGAGACCAAGACCGGCGCGCTGCACGGCACCGGCACGATCGACGGCCTGCCGATCGTCGTCGCCGGCATCGACTTCTCGTTCATCGGCGGCTCGATGGGCGGCGCGGTGGGGGAGTCGATCACGCGCGCGGCCGAGCTGGCGCTCGAGACCCGCACGCCGCTTTTGGTGATCTCGGCCTCCGGCGGCGCGCGCATGCAGGAGGGGTGCGTGTCGCTGATGCAGATGGTCAAGACCTCGCAGGCGATGGCGCGGCTGGCCGAGGAGGGCGTGCTGTTCATCTCGCTGCTCACCGACCCCACCTACGGCGGCGTCAGCGCCTCCTACGCGACGCTCGGGGACATCCTGATCGCGGAGCCCGACGCGCACATCGGCTTTGCCGGGCCCACCGTGATCGAGCAGACGATCCGCCAGAAGCTGCCCGACGGGTTCCAGACGGCGGGCTTCCTGCTCGAGCACGGGATGCTCGACCTGGTCGAGCCGCGCGAAGGGCTGCGCCGCACGATCCGCAACCTGCTCGAAGTTCACGCCCGCGCCGAGGCCGCGCGCGGCGAGGACGCGGCTGCTCGCCAGCAGCGCCTGCCGGCGGTCGAGGGAGCGGCGGCGATCGTCGATCCCGAGCAGCTGCCGGCGCGCGACCCTTGGGAGGTCGTCCAGCTCGCGCGCCACATCGACCGGCCGCGGTTCCTCGACATCGTCGGCTTCGCCTTCGACAGCTTCCAGGAGCTGCACGGCGACCGGATGTTCGAGGAGGACCACGCGATCATCGCCGGCCTCGCGCAGCTCGGGGAGATGGCGGTGATGGTGATCGGCCAGCAGAAGGGCCACACCACCAGCGAGCTGGTCGAGCACAACTTCGGCATGCCCGAGCCCGAGGGCTACCGCAAGAGCATGCGCCTGATGCGCTACGCCGCGCGCTTCGGCCTGCCGCTCGTGACGATCGTCAACACGCCCGGCGCCTACCCGGGCCTGGGGGCCGAGGAGCGCGGGCAGTCCAACGCGATCGCCGAATCGATCATGCTGATGTCGCGCCTGCCGGTGCCGGCCGTGACCGTCGTCACCGGCGAGGGCGGCAGCGGCGGGGCGCTGGCGATAGCGGCCGGCGACCGGGTGCTGATGATGGAGAACGCCTACTACTCGGTGATCAGCCCCGAGGGCTGCTCGACGATCCTCTTCAAGGATGCCTCCGCCGCTCCCCGTGCCGCCAAGGCGCTGCGCATCACGAGCCCCGAGCTGCTGCGCCTGGGCGTGATGGATGCGGTCGTGCCCGAGCCGGAGGGTGGCGCGCAAACCGACCCGTCGGCCGCCGCCGCCAACCTCAAGGCCGCGATCGTCGCCACCCTCGGCGAACTGCTGCCGCTGAGCACCGACGAGCTGATCGCCCAGCGCTACGAGCGCTTTCGCAAGTTCGGCACCCCCGGGCGCCAGCCAACACTTCCGCCACTATCACAGGGGGAGACATCATGAGCGACAACGAGAACACCCAAACGAGCCCCGACCGCGAGCTGATCGAGTCGGTGTGGGCCGAGGCCCGCGATCTGATCAAGCGGCTGGAGGGCAGCACCGTGCAGCGCTTCGCGGTCGCCGCCGGCGACTACAAGATCGAGATCGAGCGCGGAGCGCCTGCCGCGCCGGGTCTGACGGGAACTGCCCCCCCTCCTCCTCCCCCTGCTTCTAGCGGACCGGTCGCCACCGGGGCCGGCCCCGGCATGAGCATCGCTCCCGGCGCGCGCATGGCCTCCGGCGTCTTCACGATCGGCGATCTCGAGGCCGACAACCGAGTGCCGGTGTTGGCGCCCCTGGTGGGCACCTTCTACGGCGCTGCGCAGCCCGGCGCCAAGCCGTTCGCGGAGGTCGGCACCACCGTTGAGCCCGGTCAGACCGTGTGCATCGTCGAGGCGATGAAGATGATGAACGAGGTTGCCGCCGGCGAGGGCGGCAAGGTCGCCGAGATCGTCGTCGAGAACGGCGAGTGGGTCGAGTTCGAGCAGGTGCTGATGTACCTGGAGCCCGCGGATGACTAGAGCAGTCCCCGCAACCCCCCGGGCACCCCGCGATCGGCCTGCTTCTTCGATCGCTCGCCGCGGCTCCGTCGAGCGTCCGGCGTCGCCGAGGAGCTGAGCCGATGTTCGAGAAGGTTCTGATCGCCAACCGGGGTGAGATCGCGCTGCGCGTTGCGCGCGCCTGCCGCGAGCTCGGCATCAAGTCGGTCGCGATCTACTCCACCGCCGACGCCGAGTCGGCCGTCGTGCGCTTCGCCGACGAGGCCGTGCACGTCGGGCCCCACCACCCCGGCAAGAGCTACCTGCACATCCCCAACGTGATCGGCGCCGCCCAGAAGACCGGCGCCGATGCGATCCATCCCGGCTACGGGTTCCTCTCCGAGGACCCGTTCTTCGCCGAGATCTGCTCCGACAACGGGATCACCTTCATCGGGCCGCGCCCCGAGGTGATGGAGAAGGTGGGGGACAAGGCGATCGCGCGCGACCTGATGCAGAAGGCCGGCCTGCCGCTCTTGCCCGGCACGATCGAGCCCGTGCAGACCGCGGAGGAGGCGCAGGAGATCGCCGACGGGATCGGCTACCCGGTGATCATCAAGGCGGTCGCCGGCGGCGGTGGACGCGGCATGAACGTCGTGCGCCGCGCCGAGGACCTCGTGCGCCTCTACACCACCACGCGCGCCACCGCCCAGGCGGTGTTCAAGGACAGCGCCGTCTACATCGAGCGCTACCTCGAGGCTCCCCGCCACACCGAGGTGCAGCTGGTATGCGACAGCCACGGCAACGGCGTGTACTTCTTCGAACGCGACTGCTCGGTGCAGCGCCGCCACCAAAAGCTGATCGAGGAGGCTCCCTCGATCCATTTGTCGGATGCGCAGCGCAAGGACATCGGCGAGCGGGCCGTCGCCGGCGCGCTCTCGGTCGGCTACACCGGCGCCGGCACGATGGAGTTCCTGCTCGACCACGAGGGCAACCTTTCCTTCATGGAGATGAACGCCCGGATCCAGGTCGAGCACCCCGTCAGCGAGATGGTCACCTCCATCGACCTGATCCAGGAGCAGATCCGCGTCGCCGCCGGCGAGCCGCTGTCGGTCACCCAGGATGACATCGTGCTGCGCGGCCACGCGATCGAGTGCCGCGTCAACGCCGAGGACCCCGACCGCGACTTCGCCCCTGCGGCAGGGCGACTCGACGTGTACGTGCCGCCCGGTGGGCCGTGGACGCGCGTTGACTCCCACTGCTACCCCGGCTGGAACATCGCCCCGTTCTACGACTCGCTGATCGCCAAGCTGATCGTGTGGGCGCCCACACGCCTGGAGGCGATCGAGCGGATGGACCGTGCGCTGTCGGAGTTTCAGATCGAGGGCCGCGGCGTGAAGACGACGATCCCCTTCCACCGCCGCGTGCTCGCCGACGCGCAGTTCCGCTCCGGCGATGTGACCACGGACTTCGTCGAGCACTTCCTCGCGGGCGAGGCGGTAACGGCAACATGAGCCGCCCGCTCGCGCAACGTCCGCTGCCGACCCGGAGCGAGACGTCCTGCTCGTGACCTGCGACCGACCCACAGCAAGGAGACCCCAATGAGCAGCGGTGAAGCCGCAGTTGAGATGTTGCCCGAGGTTCTGGACTATCTGGGCGAGCAGCACACGCTCACGCTCGCCACCGCCAGCCCGAGCGGGGTTCCCCATGCTGGCACCTTCCTCTATGTGCACGACGGCCCCGAGCTGTACTTCTGGACCAAAGCGCACACCACCACTGCCCGTCACATCGAGCAGAACCCGCTCGTCTCCTTCACGATCGACGGCTACGCCGACGACCTGCAGAAAATTCGCGGCCTGCAGGGTAGAGGGGAGTGCCGGGTGATCCTCTCCGGCGAGCAGATCGCGCGCGTGGCCGACCTCTTCGGGCAGAAGTTCCCGGCGCTCTCGCCCGGCACCACGATGACGATCTCGTTCTTCCGGATCGTGGCCAGCGAGCTGCAGTTCACCGACAACACCGACGCCTCGATCCACCAGCAGGAGGGCACCTTCGGCGTGGAGTTCCACCGCGAGCGCGCCTACTCCGTGTTTGCTGACCTGCCTTTGCAGAGCGTCTCCAGCCTCACGGGCGAGCTGCAGATCCTTGACTTCCCCGCGGGCGAGGTCATCGCCCGCGCCGGCGGGCCGGCGGACAAGTTCTTCATCGTCGTCAACGGCGCGGTCGAGGTCGACCGCGAGGGGGTGGGCGGTGAGGGGGTCGGCGAGGACACCCCGGTGTCGCTCGGTCCCGGACAATTCTTCGGCGAGCTCGCGATCCTGCGCGATCGGCCGCGCACTGCCACCCTGAAGGCGCTCGAGCCCACGCGGCTTTTGGCGCTCGACCGCGATACGTTCCGTGACATCGTCGCCGAGTCGCTGGGGACGACCAAGGACTTCGACGCGATCGTGCGCGAGCGGCTGCGGAGCCTCGACTGAGGGGCGCTCCGGCGAGTCGCCCGCCACTCAGCTCATGCCCGCCTTCAGCAGCAAGGACTTCCGCGACACGGTCGGAGCGTTTGCCACCGGCGTCACGGTGATCACCACGCGCGGGGAGGAGCACTCCTACGGGATGACCGCCAATGCCTTCTCCTCCGTGTCGCTCGACCCGCCGCTGGTGCTGGTGTGCACGATCGCGCGCTCCGAGGGCTCCGAGCATCTGCGGCGCAACGGGGTGTTCGCCGTCAACGTCCTCGGCACCCACCAGGAGCCGCTGTCGCGCTACTTCGCCTCCAAGGATCGCCCCCGCGGCCGCGACGCGTTCGCCGAGGTCTCGCATCGGGTAGCCAGCAGCGGTTCGCCGATCCTCGAGGGCGCGCTCGCCTACCTCGACTGTCGGCTGCACACCGAGCACGCGGCCGGCGACCACGACATCTTCATCGGCGAGGTTCTAGAGCTCGGCACGCGCGACGACGCCGAGCCTCTGATCTTCCACCGTGGGCAGTACCGGCTGCTCGGGGCGGGTTAGGCAGTCGACGAGGCGAACGCCTCCAGCTTCTCGGGCGAATCGGCGGCGAACACTTCGACGTCGCTGTCGATCTGACGCACCAGCCCTCCCAGCACGCGTCCGGGACCGAGCTCCAGGACCCTCGTGCAGCCCTCTTCGACGAGCGTGTGCACGCACTGCACCCACAGCACGGGGCTGGCGATCTGCGCCACCAGCGCCTGGCACACCTGCTCGCCGGTTCTGATCACCGTGCCCGAGGCGTTGGCCACCAGCGGGACCTTGGGGTCCGTCCAGGTGAGCTTGTCCATCGCCGCTGCCATCTCGCGCTGCACCGGCTCCATCAGCTCGCTGTGGAAGGCGGCCGACACCTTCAGGCGCACCGCCTTACTGGCGCCCGCCTGCTCGGCCAGCTCCAGCAGTCGCTGCACCCCGGCCTCCTCCCCGGAGACCACGGTCTGCCGCGGGCTGTTGAAGTTGGCGGGTGCCACGGTGCCCGCCTCGGAGGCGGTCTCGCACAGCGCCCGCACATCCTCGGCCGGCAGGCCGACGATCGCAGCCATCCCACCTGGGCGTTCGGAGCCGCAGCTGGCCATCAGCCTCCCGCGCAGCGACACCAGCTCCATACCCGCCTGTAGCTCGAGCGCGCCGGCAGCCACCGCCGCCGTGTCCTCGCCGAGGCTGTGCCCGGCGACGAAGTCAGGCTCCATCCCCGACTCGCGGGCAAGCTCGTGGATCGCCAGCGAAAGCGCGAACAGGGCGGGCTGCGTCACGTCGGTGCGGGTGAGCTCCTCGATCGGGCCCTCCAGCGCGAGCTTGCGGATCGGCAGCCCCGAGGCCTCATCGGCGAGGCTGAAGTAGCGATCGAACAGCTCTGGCCGCGCCTCCAGCAGCTCCGCGCCCATGCCCACGCGCTGCGAGCCCTGCCCGGGAAATACAAATGCCGTTGCCCCCATGTACTCAGCGCTCCTTGGTCGTCTACTAGGTGTGAATCTCGCGCAGCCGGTTGGTGTCAACGTCGTAAACGAAGCCGCGCACCATGTCGCGGTGCGCCAGGAACTGAGACTGGCGGACGCGCAGGATCGATTGGCGCACGTCGGCGTCGACATCGATAAACGACTCGATCGCAAACGCCGGCGCAACGCCAGTCGCCTGCTGCAGCTCGGCGCGGAAGCCGTCGTCGGTGAGCGACTGCATGCCGCAGTTGGTGTGATGGATCAGCATCACCTCGCGCGTGCCCAGCTTGCGCTGGGACACCGCCAGCGAGCGGATCACGTCGTCGGTCACCACCCCGCCCGCGTTGCGCAGGATGTGCGCCTCGCCGCCTTTCAAGCCGAGCGCCGCGAAGACGTCGATGCGCGAGTCCATGCACGTCACGATCGCCAGCTTGCGGTTGGGGCGGACGTCTAGGTGCCCGCCGGGCTGGGCGTTTGCGAAGGCCTCGTTGTTGGCCAGCAGCTCGTCGATTGCGTCCATCCACGGCAGCCTAACCGGATCGGTATAGGCTTGGCCGCTCATGCGACGCGAAACGTCTTTCAATGTGGGCCTGCCGGTCTCTTGAAAGCCGTGCGCGGAATGTGCATTGCAATCGGCGGTGTTCTCAGAGGAGGGTGTCTTGGATCTCGGGCTTAGCGGAAAGCGAGCGCTCGTCACGGGCGGCTCGCGCGGTATCGGGCGTGCACTGGTACTGGGTTTGGCGCAGGGGGGCGCCTCGGTTGGGGCTTGCTACAACCGGGAGTCCGACGATGTGGAGCGCCTGCGGGGCGAGCTGGCGCAGATCGGGGGCGCCAGCTTCCTCGCGCAGGCCGACCTCGCCGACCCGGCGTCGGCGGAGGCGTTTGTGAAGGACACCAGCGAGCGCTTCGGCGGCCTCGACATCGTCATCAACAACGCCGGCGTGGTGAGCCACGCGATGATCGACCAGCTGGCGCTGGAGGAGTGGCACCGGGTGATCGACACCAACCTGACGGCCGTCTACCTCGTCTGCCAGGCTGCCCTGCCGGCGATGGGGGAGGGCGGGTCGATCGTCAACATCACCTCAGCGGTGGCGATGCGCGGGATGCCGGGGCGCGTTCACTACATCTCCTCCAAGGCCGGCCTGATCGGCCTGACCCGCGCTCTGTGCAAGGAGGTCGGCAGGCGGGGCATCCGCGTCAACGCGCTCGCGCCCGGCATCATCGAGACCGACCAGACGGGGGAGCTCGACGACGCCGGTCGCGCGCGCTACTCCGGCCTCGCCGCGCTCAACCGGCTGGGGAGCCCGGAGGAGATCGCCGACGTCGCGCTGTTCCTCGCCAGCGACCACGCGAGCTTCGTCTCAGGGGTGACGCTGAATGTGGACGGGGGGATCTGAGGGGGCTCTGCGGTGGTTCCTGGAGTTAAGCCTGCGGTGGTTCCCCGATGCGTTTCGATGGCAGCTGCCGGATGCGGCAGGCGCGCGCGAGACATAGGTTCTTCCTGGGCCGTTCTGGATGGATCGTGCCCGGTGCGTCTACCGCGCAAGAGCGAATCAAGGGGGGACTTCGATGCCGTCGAACGGTGAGTTGTCGAGTGGAGGCCTGGCGCGGCGCCTGATCGTCTTCTATGCGCTGTTGGCGGCGCTTTTGGTCGCCGTGGTGATCGTGGTCATCGACAAGGGCGCCGGCGAGAAGGCGCCACCTGCGATCGCGGGTGGCTACGTCGCGAGCGCTCCGAGCAGCTGCCTGGGTCCGGCACCCACGCCCGTGGGCGGGGCGCCGCTGCCGGCGACGGCGCCGACGCAGCTGCCCCCGTCGGGGCCGGCGTTCAGCGTCAACCAGTCCGGGCAGTTCGTCAACCTCACCAACAACCAGCGCACGCTCGGTGGTCAGCTGCGCCTCAAGCCCGGCGCCACTTCCGCCGGCGCCCACCGCCTCACGGGAACGATCAACTGCGTCTCCGGCAAGCAGCAAACGCTCAACGCCCTCGTGATGCCCGGCGTGAAGGGGTCGATCGCTGGGACGCTCGGAGGCGCCCCGTTCGCGGCCACGCTCAAGTCCCCACCGCCGGCGCCCGGTGCAGCGCTGCCCCGCGCACCGGTTGGCATCGCCGGAAAGTACGCGCTGTCGCCCACCTCGACCTGCTTCGGCGGCTCGTTCACCCTCAACGGAAGCGGCTCGAGCTACACCGTCGTCGTCCCAAGCCACACGCTCGGGCGGCTCACCTACACGAAAAAGACGAGCGCAGTCAGCGGGGATGTCGCCTGTGTGAAAGGCGGCTCCGTGCGGTTGACCGCGACCGCCAACGACATCCTGCTGCAGAACGTCAAGCTGATTCCGCTGCAGGTGGCCACACCCGTTCCGTCGTCCACCAAAACGACGGTCAAAGCGGCCCTGGTCACCACTTCCAAGCCGGCCGCCAAAGCAACTCCAACCACCTCGGGATCCACGGGCAAAGTGGCGGTGATCACCACCACCAAACCGGCGCTGATCACCCCCTCGGGCCTGCCGCCGTCGGGCGAGCAATTCACCGCGACCAAGCAGCGCAGCTCGTTCACCAAGCTCGTGGCGGCCTTCTTCCTCGCCGTGCTGATCGTGCTGATCGTCGCGCGGGCGTTTGGGATGGTCGCGGTGCGGGTCGGCCAGCCGCGGGTGATGGGGGAGGTGATCGCGGGGATCGCGCTCGGCCCGTCGCTGTTCGGGCTGCTCGCGCCCAACCTCCAGGCGACGATCTTCTCGACCGACATCCTGCCGGCGTTTGGCGTCGCCGCCAACCTCGGTTTGATCTTCTTCATGTTCCTGATTGGCATGGAGGTCAACCAGAAGCAGCTCAAGGGCAAGGTCGCTCCCGCCGCGGCGATCTCCAACGCGAGCATCGCGCTGCCGATGCTGCTCGGGATCGCTGCCGCGCTGCCGCTGTACAAGCTCCTGGGGCCGGACATCAAGTTCGCGGCGTTCGCGCTGTTCATGGGCGTCGCGATGTCGATCACCGCCTTCCCAGTGCTCGCGCGGATCCTCACCGAGCGACGGATGCTCAAGGGTCCGGTCGGCTCCCTGACGATCGGCTGCGCCGCGATCGACGATGTCAGCGCCTGGTTCTTGATCGCGCTCGCCACCACGATCGCCGTGTCCGGCTCATTCGGGGTCGTCGTGCGGACGATCGCCGAGGCGGTCGCGTTCGTGCTCGTGATGGCGCTGGTGGTGCGGCGGGTGCTCGCGCGCATGGCGACCGCGTTCGACGAGGTCGGGCAGATCCCCTCGGGGTGGTTTGCCGCGATCGTCGTCGGCGTGCTGCTGTCGGCCTACATCACCGAAGCGATCAACATCGACGTGATCTTCGGCGGCTTCATCATGGGGATGGTGATGCCGCGCCACGCGCGCCTCACCGAGGAGGTCACGCGCCGGGTCGAGGACTTCGTCGTCACGCTGCTGCTGCCGCTGTTCTTCGTCTACACCGGCTTGAAGACCAACGTCACGCTGCTCGACCGGCCCGAGCTGTGGCTGATCACCGCCGGCCTCGTGGTGCTCGCGATCGCCGGCAAGCTCGCCGGGGCGGCGATCGCCGCGCGCGTGTGCGGCTTTGACTCGCGCGCCTCGATGGTGATCGGCACGCTGATGAACACGCGTGGGCTGACCGAGCTGATCGTGCTCAACATCGCGCTCGAAGTCGGCGCGATCTCAAGCGTTCTGTTCACCGCGCTCGTGATCATGGCGATCGTCACCACCCTGATGACCGGCCCGCTGCTGAAACTGCTCGATCCGCGCAACGAGTACGGCACCAAGATCGAGGACGAGCTCGCCGGCGCGGCCGTCGCGGCCGCCCGCGAGCATCCCGGCCTGCCGGTCGCGGAGCGCTCGATCCTCGTCGCCTCCCACAGCGACGCCGCGCTCGAGCGCCTGATCGAGCTGGCCGAGCCGCTGGCGCGCTCGCTGCCCCAGCGCGAGCTGATCCTCACCCGCCTGGTAGAGCCCCCGCGCGGCGCCGGGGTGCGAGGCGGCCTGCAGACCGAGAACCTGCAGCTCGAACAGGCCACGCGGGCGATCGCACAGGCACGCGAGCGCCTGGCCGCCGAAGGCGTCCTCGCCCGCGGCGTCGCGCTCAGCTCCAGCCACCCCGGCACCGATCTCGCGCACGTCGCCGAGCGTGAGCCGGTTGACCTGGTGCTGACCGAGGGGCGCCGGCGCCTGATCGGCGAGAGCGTGCCGCTCGGGGACGTGAGCGTGCTGCTCGAACGGGCCGAGTGCGACGTAGCGGTGCTCGTCGCAAAGGAGAGCGCACCCATGAACCTCGGGCCGGATACCCCGCTGCTCGTGCCGTTCGGTGGCGCCGAGCACGACTGGGCCGCGCTGGAGCTCGGCTCGTGGCTCTCCTCCGCCACCGGCGCGCCGCTCAAGCTGCTCGGCGCCGGGGGGCAGAGCGACGAGGGCAAGTCGGTCACCCGGATGCTCGCCGATGCCGGCCTGCTGGTGCAGCAGACAACCGGGATCGCCACCGAGCCGCTGGTCATCGCGGGCGGGCGCGAGGGCATCGTGTCGGCCGCGACGGGCGCGGGCCTGCTGGTGATTGGCCTCTCCGAGCGCTGGCGGCGCGAGGGCCTGGGGCCGACACGTTCGGAGATCGCGAAGGCCGCGCCTGCGCCGGTGCTGTTCGTTCGCCGTGGCACCCGGGCCGGTCTGTTTGCGCAGCGAGACAACGTCACCCAGTTCAACTGGTCGCGGGCCGGCCAGCCGTCGGCGAGGTAGATCAGGCTGGCAGCGGACGACGCTGAAGTCGCCTCGGCTTCCAGCACCATTCAGCATCATCGGCAGGCCGTCGCGCACGATCGGGCCATCGTCAGCGATCGGAGGAGGGGAACTACTGGGGAACTACTGGGACTTCGTGAGTCCCTCCCCGGCCTCATCGGATGAGAACGAGCCGTTGAAGATGTCGCCCGTGAACAGGTGCAGCTTGAAGTTCTCGGGGTCGTGGGCATCCGTGAAGAACTCTCCGAAGCGTTCGATCGCCCGCTTGTGGTACTCGGCCTCGGTGCTGGACAGCAGCTCGTCCTCGCCCTCCCAGAAGGTGATCGAGAGCGCCTTGCCCGACTCGGGGTCCACCATTGAGAGCGCGCCCTTGAACCCGTCGCGCGCCATCGTAACCGGAAGGACGTTCTCGTACCAAAGTTTAAGGCCCTCTTGCACCCGTCCCTCGGGCGCCTGGACGTGGGTCACGCGACAGAACACATGCTCCCCCTTGTATATGGGTTGGACGAGATTGAAGCTCGCCGATCCTAGCGCGCGGTCGGAGGCGTTGCGATGTAGGATCCCGCAAATGGTGCGCGCGACTCTGTACATGACGGTCAAGGAGGGGCGCGGGCCGGACTTCGAACGGGCCTGGCAGGCGATCGCCGAGCAGGTTCGGTCCGTCCCCGGGAACGTCCGCCAGACGCTTGCGCGCGACCCCGAGGACTCCGACAGCTTCGTCGTGACCAGCGACTGGAGCAGCAGGGAGGTGTTCGGGGAGTTCGAGCGCAGCCCAGAGCAGGACGAGTTGACGGCGCCGCTGCGCGAGCTGCGCTCCTCGGCGCGTATGACGGTATATGACCTACTCATCGACATAGAGGGTGGCGCAGGTGGCTCCATGCCGGCTGGCCGAACCGGGGATGCGAGCCAAAGGCGAGTGTCTCCCGGCTTCGGTCGGGACCCTCTTCTTCAAAATCGGGACGGAGGGGCGAGCTGAATGGCCGCACGTGTAATGGTTTTCGCCAAGATCAACCGTGAGGACGCCGACGCGTTCGAGGCGGCGTACGCTCAGGTCACCGCCAACGTGAAAGGCACCGCCGGGCACCTCGGCGACGAGCTGCTGCGACGCCGCGAGCCGGCCGACCCCGACGAGGAGCCGCTCAGCTACATCCTGCTCAGCGAGTGGGAGAGCAAGGACGCCTTCCTTGCGTGGGAGGAGTCGCTCGCCCACGTCGCCAAGCGCTCGCCGATGCACCCTTACTGGGCGGGCACCAACGAACGAATCATCTACGACGTCGCCCACACGATCAAGCCAACCGCCTGAGGGGGTCTCATGTACGCACGCGTCAACACCACCGAG
Organism: uncultured Solirubrobacterales bacterium; assembly: GCA_963844585.1. Lineage (GTDB taxonomy): Bacteria > Actinomycetota > Thermoleophilia > Solirubrobacterales > Solirubrobacteraceae > Palsa-744. The sequence continues at coordinate 14,783 of CAWJOV010000007.1, forward strand.
TGGAACCCCGAGAAAGTCGATGCCGGCATGCAGCTGACGGAGGAGAAGATCATTCCCTCCTACCAGGAGCACCCGGGCTTTCGCGGCTACATCCTGCTGACCGAGCCCGACGGTGGTCCGCATGCGGTGGCGATCACGTTGTGGGACAGCGAGGAGACCAGGGAGTCGAGCGCCGGGATCGCCCGCGCGATGGTCGGGGAGCTCAAGGACGTGCTGCAGGCACCGCCAAAAACCGACCACTACGACGTTCGCTTCTATGTGCAGGGCTAGAAAGGGAGGGGGTGTGTGATGGCGCAGTACTGGGCGCTCATGTGGGACATCAAGCCGGGTTCGCAGGATGCGGTTCGCCAGGCCTTCAAGGAATACGGTCGGCCCGATCACACGGTCCGCGATGAGGATGGCAACGCCGTCGGAACGCTGCTAAGCACGCAGGTGTTCATGAAGGGCAACACGGTGATCAGGGTGGTCGAGACGACCGACGACGTACCTCTGCCCGTACTCGGACAGCACATGGGTCGTCAGCCGGCGATCCGCGAGCTCGAGGACAAGATCGACGAGTATGTTGCCGAGCCGCGCGACATGTCCACCAGCGACGGCGCGCGGGAGTTCTTCATGAAGAGCACGATGGAGCTGCTGGTCACGCGGCGGCACGACGAATGAGCGGGGGGCCTCCTGGCGGGCCGCCCGGGCCGCCGATCGTGGTGGACGAGCAGCGCGCAGCCGACTTCGCGTCGCTGTTTCGCCTCGACGGCCAGCGCGTGGTCGTCGTCGGCGGCTACGGCGGCATCGGCGAGGTCACCACCCGCCTGTTCGCGCAGTGCGGCGCCGAGCTGATGATCGCGGGACGCTCGCAGGAGAAGGCGCAGGCGCTTGCCGAGGAGCTGGTCGGGTCGGGGCACGTCGCGCATGGCGTGCGCGTGGACATCTCCAGCCGCGAGAGTGCGCGCGAGCTGATCGAGCGGGGCAGACGCGAGCTGGGTGGGGTGGACGTGCTCGTCAATCTCGCCGGGATCGACATCGAGGCGCCGGCCGAGCGCTTCGAGGAGGAGGCGTGGCAGTCGCTCCTGGACATCAACCTCTCGGGTGCCTTCTGGCTGTCGCAGGCGGCCGGCGAGGCGATGATCGACGCTGGCCGGGGCGGGCGCATCATCCACTACTCGACCACACGCAGCGTCGCGGGGGCGCGCCGGGGCTTCGCCGGGTACGCCGCCAGCAAGGCCGGCCTCAACGGCCTGATCCGCCAGCTCGCCACGGAGTGGGGCAAGTACCGCATCACCGTCAACGGGGTCGCGCCGGGGTTCGTGCCCACCGAGCTCGTGCGCGAGGCGGCGGCTGATGATAGGTTCGTCGCGATGATGCTCGGACGGATCCCCTTCGGCCGCTTCGGCGAGCCCGTCGAGCTGGCGAGCGCGACGCTGTTCCTCGCCTCGCCGGCGGCCAGCTTCGTCACCGGGCAGGTGCTGTTCGTCAACGGCGGCGTGACCGCGAGCTCCTAGCGTGTCGTCCTCGCCCGCCAACAAGCAGCGGATCGCTTTCATCGGCCTCGGTGTGATGGGCAACGGCATGGCCTGCCGGTTGGTCGAGGCGGGATACGACGTCACCGTCTACAACCGCACGCGCGCCAAGGCCGAGGAAGTGGCGGGGCTCGGCGCGCGCGTCGCCGACACACCCGCGGACGCGGCGCGCGAGGCCGACGTGGTGATGCTCAGCCTCGCCAACCAGGAGATCGTCGCGCGGATGCTGTTCGACGCGGACGGGGTGTTCGAGACCCTCGGGGAGGGGGGCTACATCCTCGATATGAGCACTGTGCCACCCGACTTTCCCCGGGAGGTGGCCGCGCGCGCAGGTGAGGCTGGCCACCACGCGCTCGATGCATGCGTGCTCGGCAACCCGATGCATGCCCGTCAGGGCGAGATGCGGGTGATGGCCGGCGGCGAGGAGCAGGACTTCCGGGCGGTCGAGCCGCTGCTGGAGGTGCTCGGCAAGGAGGTGACCTATCTGGGCGAGAGCGGCATGGGCGCGACGATGAAGCTGGTCCTCAACATGTTGATGGGGGTCCAGATGCCGGCGCTCGCCGAGGCGGTGGTGTTCGGCGAACGCGCCGGGCTGGAGCGCGAGAAGGTGCTGGAGATGATCGCCAAGAGCGGCTACAGCTCGCCGGTGATGGGCTTCCGCTGCGCGATCATGGGGCAGCGCAACTTCGAGCTGGCGGCGTTCAAGCTCGGGCTGATGCGCAAGGACATGACGCTGGTGCTCGGCGAGGCGCAGAAGGCGGGCGTGCCGATGCCCGTCACCGAGAGCGCCCACGCGATGCTCACCGCCGCCCAGCAACAGGGTCTCGGCGACCTCGATGTCGCCGCGATGCTTGCCTTCCAGGAGCGGATGTCCGGCGTGCACGAGTACCCCTGGCCCATCGCCGATGCCGAGGACGGTGGAGCCGCGAAGTGACCGTCGAAGGCCGGCGGAGCGACGTCGGGACCGTCGAGGTTAGGGCTCTGGCGTGGGCCATGAACGGAGCGACGCCGTGATCATCGACGTCCACGGCCACATCACCCACCCCGAGCTGTTCAAGCGCTACCCGATGCCGCCCGCGCTCGCGGACATCGAGGGGATGCTCGACCGCAAGTCGCAGGCGGGGATCGGCGTGACGATCGTCGGCAGCCCCGTCGGCTTCGGGACGATGAGCAAGCGCGGTCACGACAACTACGCGCAGTCGGCCGACGAGCTGAAGTCGTTTCACGAGTGGCTCGCCGAGACGGTGCGCAAGCATGCTCCGCGGCTGGCTGCCTACGCCTACACCAACCCGTTCGGCGACTCCGCGCTGCTCGAGCAGACCGCGCAGACGGTGAAGGACGGGGGTTTCGTCGGACTGATCGTCAACACCAGCATTCACGGCGAGTACCTCGACTCGCCGCGTGCCGACGAGTTCTTCGCGATGGCAGCCGAGCTTGGCAAGCCAATCTTTCTGCATCCACCAGCCGAGCCGGTCGGCAGCGCCAGCATCGAGGACTTCCGCCTGGTCGAGCAGGTCGGGCGGTTCATGGACGTCACCGTCGGCCTCGCCGCGCTTGTGTTCGCGGGCCGGCTGGAGCAGCACCCCGACCTCGAGATCATCGCCGCCACGGCGGGCGGCGCGATCTCGCTGCTCGCAGGGCGCATGGACCAGGCCTACCAGCCGCGCCACTGGGCCGGCGGTGGGCCCCCCGGTGGTGGTGGCCCCCCCGGTGGTGGACCGCCAAGCGGTGGGCCTCCCGGCGGTGGGCCTCCCGGCGGAGTGCCTGGCGGTGATCCAGCTGGTAGTGGGCCCCCAGGTGCAATGCCTGGCGGTGATCCACCTGGCAGTGCGCCTCCAGGCGGCCGACCGGGGGCCGGTGGGCCCCCCGGCCCCCGGTCGATGGCGCAGTACACCAACAAGATCACCCAGCCCCCGAGTACGTATCTGCGGCGCGTGTACGTCGATACTGCCAACTCCAGCGTGCCCAACCATCTCGCCAACCTCGAGTTGATGGGTGCCGACCACATGCTGTTCGGCACCGACTCACCACCGCTCGCCACGCCGCTGCAGGACGCGATTGCGACGGTCGATGGACTGCCGATCTCAGCGGCCGAGAAGCAGGGCATCCTCGAGGGCAACGCGCGGCGGCTGTTCGGGCTGTGACCGACTCCAGTAGGATCGCGCCGTGCCCGAGCTGACGCTGGTCATCGTCGAGGGAAGTCAAGCCGGAGGCGAGGTCTCGCTGACGTCGATCACGTCGATCGGCCGTGACCCGAGCGTCGATCTGATCATCAGGGACCCCGACGTGTCCGGGCGGCACGCGTCGCTGGTGCCGCTCGCTTCAGGGTTTGCGATCGAGGACCTGGGGTCCACCAACGGCACGTTCGTCAACGGCGAGCGCCTCGCCGCCCAACAGGAGCTGGCGCCGGGCGACCAGATCCAGCTCGGAGCCACGGTGCTAGAAGTGCGCGGAACGCCCGCGTCGGACATGCCTGCGGTTCAGCGCACGCGCGTGAAGCAGATCCCGGTGCTGCCGGTGCTCGTCTTTCTCGCCGGCCAGCTGCAGGGCACGAAGCTGCAGGCCGGGGCACAGCTCGTCGTCGGCCGCGAGCTCGGCGCCGCGGATGTGATCCTCGATCGGGATGAGGCGGTCTCGCGCCGGCACGCCGCGTTCTCGCCCGCTGGGGGCGGGCTCACGATCCAGGACATGGGCTCGACCAACGGCACGCTCGTCAACGGCCGGCGCCTGAGCGGCACCGCGGCGCTCGACACCGGCGATCGCGTGCAGATCGGCGAGACCGTGATCGAAGTGCAGCTGCCGGGTGCGCGGCTGGTGGAGCCGGCCGCGCTTGCGCCCGCGCCCGCGACCCCCGGGCAAGCGCAGCATTCCAACACGATCGAAGTCGAGGATCTGGTCAAGGAATTCCCGGGAGGCCACCGTGCCGTCGATGGGATCAGCCTGTTCGTCAACCCGGGCGAGATCTACGGCTTCCTCGGACCCAACGGGGCAGGCAAGTCGACGACCGTCCACATCCTCACGACGCTGCTGCCGGCAACCTCGGGAGTGGCGCGAATCGCCGGGTTCGACGTGATCGGGGAAGGCAGTCGTGTCCGTTCCACGATCGGAGTGGCGCTGCAGGCGGCCGCGCTCGACATGCACCTCAACGGGTGGGAGCACATGGAGATGCAGAGCGCGCTGCACGGGATCCCCAAGCGACAGCGGCGCAAGATCGCCGAGGAACTGCTCGACCGGGTGGCGCTCACCGACGCCGCTGGGCGGCTCGTGGGCGGGTACTCGGGGGGGATGAAGCGGCGCCTCGACCTCGCGCTTGCGCTCGTGCACGGGCCGCGGGTGCTGTTCCTCGACGAGCCGACGACCGGCCTCGATCCGCAGAGCCGCACGGCGCTGTGGGAGGAGGTTGCGCGGTTGGTGAGGGAGGAGGGGATGACTGTCTTCCTCACGACCCAGTATTTGGAGGAGGCTGACGTGATGGCCGACCGGGTGGGGATCATCGACCACGGAGAGATGGTCGCCGAGGACACCCCCGCCGCGCTGAAGGCCGAGATCGGCCGGCCCACCGTCGAGGTAGTACCGGTCGAGCGCTCGGACTTCGCCGCCGCCAGCCAGGTACTCACGCGCTTTGGAGAGCTTGCCAGCTCCACACACGGAGGCGTCGCCGCGCGCCTGCGTCCGGGGATCGACGATCTCGCCGACGTGATCCGCGCCCTCGACGAGGCCTCGATTCGCGTGACCAACGTGCAGCTTCACGCCCCCACGCTGGATGACGTCTTCCTCGTCAAGACCGGTCGCTCGCTCGAGGGCGCCGCAGAGGAAGCCGCCGCACAGGAGGAGCCGGGTGTGCTCGAGCAGCTGAACGCCGGCTCGGCCGTTGAAGTCGCGGACGCGGTCCAATGAGCGCCGCGCGCGACGCGCTCCGATGAACTCCTCGCTCAACGTTCAAATCCGCACGCTCGCACGGCGCTCGATCAGGCGCACGCTGCGCCAGCCGGTGCTGGTCGTGCCCAACGTCATCTTCCCGTTGTTCATGCTCGCGGTGCTCTCCTCCGCCGGCAAAGAGATCACCGATGTCAAAGGGTTCCCGACCAAGTCCTACATCACGTTCATCATCGCCGCCACCCTGATCCAGGGCGCCGCGGGGGCGACCACGCTCGCGGGCAACTCGCTCGGCAATGACATCGAGACGGGCTTCCTCAGCCGTCTCGCCCTCACCCCGGTGCAGGTGCCGGCGCTGGTCGCCTCGCAGCTGGCCGGCGTGGCGGTGCTCGGCTTCATCCAGTCGGTGCTCTATCTGGTGGTCGGCTTGGCCGGTGGTGCGACGATCAAGGCCGGGGTCGGTGGGGCTCTGGTGGTGCTGTTGTTCGTGCAGCTGACGATCCTCGCGTTCGGCTCGATCGGCCTGCTCGCCGCGGTGCGCACCGGCTCCGCCCAGCAGGCGCAGGGCGTGTTCGTGATCGGGCTCGGGCTGCTGTTCATGTCCTCGATGATCATGCCGCGCAACCTGATCACCTCCAGCTGGTTCAAGACGGTCGCCACCTACAATCCGATGTCCTACCTCGTGGAGGCGCCTCGCAGCCTGTTCATCACCGGCTGGGACGCGCAGTCGCTGGAGCTCGGCACGGCGATCGCGGGCGCCGCCTTGGTCCTGTTCCTGGCGGCCTCCACCGCCAGCCTGAGATCGAGGATCCTGCGATGAGCGCTCGCTCCTTGTCCGTCGCCCAGGGCGTCGCCTACCAATGCACCCGCAAGCTGATCCGGCTCCCGCCGAAGCTGCTGCCCTCGCTGCTGCTGCCGCTGTTCATGTTCGCGGCCTTCGGCGGTGCCCTGGGAGCGGTGGGCAGCACCCGTGGCTTTGGCTACTACAACTACACCGCGTTCGTGTTCGTGTTCGTGGCCTACATGGCCTCGATGTTCGCCGCGGTCTTCACCACGTTCGACATCGCCGCCGACTTCGAGAGTGGCTTCGGGCACCGGATGATGCTCGCGGCGCCGCGGCGGCTGGCGATCGTCGGCGGCTACGTGATGGTGTCCTTCTGGCGCGGCCTGCTCAACGTGGTGGTCGTCTTCGCGATCGCGCTGCTCACCGGCATGCCCGTCCAAGGCAACGCGCTCGACGTCGCCGCATTGATCGTGCTCGCGCTGCTGCTCAACGTGGCCACCACGCTCTACGGGGCTGGCATCGCATTGCGCTTTCAGAGCACCGCCTCGGGCGTGCTGATCCTGATCCCGACTTTTATGCTGTTCTTTCTCTCTCCGATCTTCATTCCCCGCCATCAGCTCTCCGGCTGGTTGCGCGACGCCGCCGACGTCAACCCGCTCACCCCGGTGCTCGAAGCCGGGCGGGGCTTTCTCGCCGACGATCCTGTCAAGGTCGCGCTCGCGTTCGCGGCGCTCGTGGGGCTGATCCTGCTGTTCTCGGTCTGGGTCGTCGGCGGCATGCGCCGTGCGGAGCGGGGCCCGGGCGGTGGCTCCTCGCGTGGCCCTCGTTCCCGTGGGCCACGGGGTCGCGGGCCTCGGGCGCGCGGTCCACGCGGTCGCGCGCAGGCTCAGGGGTAGCTCAGGACACCAGCTGAACGATCACAACCACGATCACAACCACGAGCGCGATCAGCAGCAGCGGCACGAGCATCACGACCGGACGCCGGGCGCGGGGGGGAAGTTTGATCAGGAGCGGCAGGAGGTGCTTCCCCAGGGGAGATTTCATCAGCAGGCGGACCGGCAGTGGAATCGTCCCCGGTGGGCCGCCACCCGGAGGCCCGGGAAAGCCGGCTGGAGGTCCGGGAGGAGAACCGGCTTGGGGGCCTGGAGGTCCACCAGTTGGGGAGCCGGGATGTCCTCCCGGGGTAGGTCCGGGCTGATCACTGGCTGCACGCCCGCCTGGAGTTGCGCCGCCTGCGCCGCCGGCGACTGGCGTCCGCGGCACCACGTTGCGCACCACGGTCTTGTCCACGGCCTCTACCGGCCTGCTGTCCACGCCCTCTACCGGCCTACTGTCCACGTCCTCTACCGGCCTGCTGCGGATCACAGTGCGATTCGGGTCCACCGGGGGCGGCTCACGATCGGCTTTGCGCAACACCGTACGTTGGGAGTCTTCGACGACGGGCTCCTCCACCACGGGGATCTCCACGTCGAAGAGGGTGATCCCCATCTTCAGGCTGGCGTTGCTCGTAAGCGTCGTCGCGCCCGAGATGCGCGTCCCGTCCACGAACGTGCCGTTGAGTGAGCCGAGATCCTCGATCTCGACGCCTCCGGCGACCGGACGGATGCTCGCATGCCGGCGGGACATCTCCGAGTCCTCGACGGTTAGATCCGCGCCTTCGCGGCCAACCACCAGCTCCCGGTCGCACTCGATGCTTTGCCCCTCGTGGGGGCCGGTTGTGATCGTCAACGTCGGCACGTGCTCGGCGGCAGCCTAATGGTATGGGGAGCCCGCGTCAAACTTGGGAGTCCGCGTCAAGCTTTGCGGGGGCCCGCGTCAAACTCGCGGGGACCCGCGTCGAACTTGCCGCGTCGAACTCGCGGGGACCCGCGTCGAACTTGCCGCGTCGAACTTGCGGGGGCTCGCGTCGAACTTCCCAGCCGAGCTGCGCAAGCTTCCGGTTGAGCTGCGCACGCTGGCGGTGAGCTTCCAGCTGGGTTTGCATCAAATCTCATGCATGTCTCCCTCGCGCCAAGCTCCGGGGGTGGCGCGAGGCTGGGCGCGGCGCCACTCCCAGCACGCCACCCCATGATATGGTCGCGCCCGGGACAACCATGGGAGGACTATCGGTCCGGCACCAATGATCGAGCTTGCCTCCATCTTTACAGTCGCCTCGGGCATCGGCTATCCGCTGATCTTCTTGATCGTGTTGATCGAGACGGGATGTGGCGTCCCGATAGCGCCCGGTGAAATCGCCGTCGTCACCGGTGGGATCGCCGCCAGCAGCGGCAGGTTGAACATCCTCGCCGTGATCGCGGTCGCCGCCGTTGGGGCGATCATCGGCGACAACATCGGCTATGTGATCGGCCGCAACGGTGGCCGCAAGTTGCTCGAGCGTCCCGGTCCATTCGAACGCCAGCGGCACGAGGTGATCGGGATGGCCGACTGGTTCTTCGACGGCCACGGGCCCAAGGCCGTGTTCATCGGCCGCTGGCTGCCCGTGCTGCGCGTCTACTCCTCGTGGTTGGCCGGCGGAGCTCGCATGCGCTGGCAGTCGTTCGCGTTCTGGAACGCCCTCGGTGGCATCGCGTGGGCGACGAGCATGGGCCTGTTCGGCTACTTCGTCGGCGCAAGCGCCACCAAATTGATACACCAGCTCGGCATCTTCGGGGTCTTCGTGCTCGTGATCGGCCTGGTCGCCGTCGTCTTCGCGATCCGCCGTCAGCGCCGCCGGTTCACGCTCGCAACGGAGGCTCGGGGCGCGGGGGCATCGGTCGGTGACACAATCGCGGAGTCGGTTGTCTTGCCCGCCGTCGAGTTCGTGGCGCCAACCGTCGAGCCGGCCGTCGAGCCGCCGGCATAGTGTTCGCTCGATGTCCCACCGCCCAGTGCTCGGATAGCGTCTCCCAGAGAGGAACCAAGTGACATCGAAGCTGCCACCAGGCCCGAAGAAGTCGATGAAAACCAGCATGCAATGGTTCCGCGCGCCCGCCACCGCGATGCAGGAGGGCTACGAACGCTACGGCGATGTGTGGCTGCTGAGCATGCAGCGCGGGACATCGTTCGTGCTCGTCTCCGAGCCCGACCTCGTCAAGCAGGTCTTCACCGCCGATCCCGCCGTGCTGCGCGGGGGAGAGGCCAACGCACAGATCGGCACGGCGCTGATGGGCAAGTACTCGGTGATCCTGCTCGACGAGGACGAGCACATGACGGCCCGCAAGCTGCTGCTGCCGGCCTTTCATGGCGAGAGCATCGAGCGCTACCGTGGCCATGTCGCCAGGGCATGCGAAGCCAGCCTTGCCACCTGGCCGCTGCACACCCCGATCGAGCTGCTGCCGCGCATGCAGGAGCTCACCCTCGACACGATGATGACGGCGGTCTTCGGCGTCACCGGCCCCGCATTCGAGCGGTTGCGCGCACGGATCACCGATCTGGTCGAGTTCGCCTCCAGCGAGCTGCGGATCGGGATGATGCACGTGGCGGGCCGCCTGGGGCGGGTGCCGCGATCGTTCGTACGCGTGCGCGACCCGCTCGACGTGATTCTGTTCGAGGTGATCGAAGCGGCCCGGCGCGATCCCCGTATCGACGAGCGCGACGATGTGCTCGCGATGCTGCTCAGAACCCGCCACGAGGATGGCAGCCCACTGAGCGACCGCGAGCTTCGCGACATCCTCGTGACGCTGCTGATGCAGGGTCACATGTTGACCGGCACCGCACTGGCCTGGACGCTCGAGCGTCTCATACGTCACCCCGCGATCCTCGAGCGGCTAACGGCCGAGGCAGAGAGCGGCGGCGAAGAGTACCTCGACGCGGTGGTCAAGGAGTCCCTGCGCTTGCGCCCACCGGTGGGGCTGGCGATGCGAATGGTCAAGCAGCCGTATGAGATCGGCGGCTACGAGGTGCAGCCCGGAATGCTGCTTGCGCCCTGCATCCTGATGTTGCACCGACGAGAGGACATCTATCCTGAGCCGCTTCAATTCAAGCCCGAGCGCTTCCTCGACAAACCCACAGGCACCTATACCTGGATCCCCTTCGGCGGCGGGCAGCGGCACTGCATCGGGCGGAGCTTCGCGATGATGGAGATCAAGGTCGTGCTGCGCACGCTCGCGTTGCAGGCCCGGCTCGCAACCAGCCACGAGCCCGACGAGCCGATCACCCGGCGCGGGATCATGTTCAGCCCGAAGCAGAACGCACTGGCGGTGCTCCGCGAGCGCGTGCCCGCGGGGTCCCACAGCGAAAGGGCGGCAGTCGATGGCTGATAATCGTGTGATCATCATCGGCGCCGGGATCGGTGGCCTCAGCTTGGCGGTCGGTCTCAAGCGCAAGGGTGTGCAGATCTCGGTCCACGAGTGCCAGCCCGAGGTCAGGGAGCTGGGGACGGGAACCGGGATCCAGCGGGTGGCTCAGCAAGGTCTCGAGAGTCTCGGCCTGAGCGGGGCGCTACAGGAGGTCGCTGGCCAGCCGTTCGAGGCACTGCTGCTCAAGTCCCACGGGAAAGGGCGCACGATGGCGCGCATCCCGCGGCGGGGCGAGGCGTTCGTCGTGCACCGCGGCGAGCTGCTGGAGGTGCTCAAGCGAGAGCTCGATGCCCCCGAGTTGATTCGCTGCAGCTCCGAGTGCGTCGGCTTCGAGCAGGACGGTACCGGCGTGACCGCGCGGTTTGCCGACGGCAGCACCGACCACGGCAGCGTGCTGATCGGCGCCGACGGGGTGCGCTCGGTCGTTCGCTCCCAGGTAGTTGGGGACGGGCCGCCGCTGTACTCGGGACAGACCGCATGGCGGGGGATGCCCGTCTACACCCATCCCACGCTTCCCTCCAACATCTCCGAGCAGGTTTGGGGCCCACGGGCACTGTTTGGCTTGTTCCCCTGCAACGAGCGCCTGTTCTGGTGGGCAAGCGATGTGCGGCCCGAGGGTCAGGCCGATCCGCCGGGCGGGCGCAAGCAGGATCTGCTGGCCACCTTCGGCGGCTGGCCGGAGAGCATCGCCGCCGTGATCGAAGCAACGCCCGAGGAGCAGATCTACCGCGGCGACCTGTACCACCGGCTGCCGATCAAGCGCTGGACAGAGGGCCTTGTGACGCTGCTCGGCGACGCCGCCCATCCCACGATGCCGGCGTTCGGGCAGGGCGCCGGCATGGCGATCGAGGATGCCGCGGTGCTCGCGCGCGAGCTGGGCGCCGTCGCCGATCTCGGTAACACCGGTGCCCTCAAGGCGGCGTTTGCGAACTACGAACAGCGACGCATCCCGCGCACCAGCGCGATCGTCAATCGCGCGCGCAGGATGGCCAACATCGCCAAGTGGCAGAGCACCCCGGCGCTCGCGCTGCGGGAAACGATGATCTCGGCGGTGCCCGAACGCCTGTGGCTGCGCACCTACGAGCACGAGCACACCTACCAGCTGTAAGCGTCGCTGCAAATGCGGGTTCTGTTCACGACGACCCCGGGTTGGGGGCACGTGCATCCGATGGTGCCGCTGGCGCGAGCGTTCGCCGAGCGGGGGGACGAGGTGCTGTGGGCGGCCCCGGCAGCGCTGCGCGATGCCCTCGAGCGGGTGGGCTTTCGGATTGAGCCGGCCGGGATCGCGTTCGGCGACGGCCCGCCGCCGTTCGACCCGCGCGAGCTGATGGCGCTGCCCGCGCGGGAGCGCTCCACGGTAATCTTCCCCCGCGTCTTCGGAGGCATGCTGGTACCGCCGATGCTGGCCGACCTGCTGCCGATCGTCAAACGCTTCGAGCCGACCGTGATCATCCACGAGGCGGCCGAGTTCGCCGCGGCGATTGCGGCAGCCGCGGTTGGCGTCCCCAGCCTGACCCACTCGCTCGGCGCGCTGATGCCGGCCGAGCGTATGGCCGCGATCGGCGAGCAGGTCGATGGATTGTGGGAGGAGCTCGGACTGAGTCCGCGCCCCTACGCCGGCAGCTACGCCGACCTCTATATCGACATCTGCCCGCCCAGGCTCCAGAGCGCCGAGATGGGCCACGTGCCGTTCGTCGCCTCGCTGCGGCCCGTCACGTTTGCCAGCGAGGGCGAGGAGGAGCTGCCGACCTGGCCCGAGCAGTGCGCCGGCGACCCGCTCGTCTACGTCACGTTCGGTACGACACTCGCGTCGCGGGCGGCACCCACCGCGACCGTTCTCGAAGCCGTGCGCGAGCTCCCGGTACGGCTCCTGCTCACCGTCGGGCCGGAGGGCGATCCAGGGCTGTTCGGCGAGCAGCCCCCCAACGTGCAGATCGCTCGCTACATCCCGCAAACCGCAGTGCTCGGCAGCTGCTCGGCGGTCGTCTCACACGCCGGATCGGGCACGATGTTCGCGGCACTCGCGCGCGGCATCCCCAACGTCTGCCTGCCGCAGGCGGCCGATCAGTTCCAGAACGCCGAGGCGTGCGTGCGCGCCGGCGCGGGCTTTGCCTTCGAGCCTGGAGAGGTGACCGCGCCCGCGCTCCGCGCCGCGGTGGAGCAGCTGCTCAACGAGCCCGGGCCGCGAGCGGCGGCCGCCAAGCTCAGCCGGGAGATATCTGAGATGCCGGATCCAAACGAGGTGGCTCAAACGATCGCGGCACGGTTCACGGGAGTGGGTGTATGACCGAACGGTTCGACGTGGTCATCGTCGGGGCGCGCTGTGCGGGATCGCCCTTGGCCGCTTTGCTCGCGCGTCGCGGTCTGCGTGTTGCCGTGATCGAGCGGGCGAAGTTCCCGCGCGACACGCTCTCGACCCACTTCTTCCAGGCTCAGGCGCTTGCCTCGCTCGAGCGTCTCGGAGTGACGGAGAAGCTGCAGGCAAGCGGCTCGCCATGCGTTGGCACGATCGATCTGCGGATCGAAGACTTCGCCTTCCAGGCGCCGATCCCCCAGTTGCCCGGCGACGTCGGTGGGATCAGATCGGTGCGTCGCATGGTGCTCGACCCGATCCTGGCCGAGGCTGCCTCCGAGGCAGGCGCCGAGGTGCGCATGGGAGCGACGGTGACCGGCATGGTGCAGGATGGTGAGCGCGTGACCGGCGTGCGCGTAACACAGGACGGCGTGCAGAGCACGTTGCGCACGCGGCTGGTGGTCGGTGCCGACGGTCGCAACTCGACAGTCGCAAAGAGCGTCGGCGCGCGCAAGTACAACCTTGCCCCCAACGATCGGTTTGCCTACTGGTCCTTCTTCGAGGGAGCCGACCCGGGCTCCGATCCGGCATTCGTCCTGCATCGCTGGGGTGCGCGGTTCGTGATTGCGGCCCCGTCGGACAGTGGGCTGTATCAGGTGGTGGTGATGCCCGAGCTGCACGAGCTTCCGCGCTACCGGGAGGATCTCGAGGGCAACTTCGTCGAGCACGCCCGCAGCTGCCAGCCGGTCGCGCAGGCGCTATCGGGGGCCCAGCGCGTCGGGAAGATCTTCGGGATGCTGCGCTGGCAGGGCTTCTTCCGGGATGCCTCCGGCCCCGGCTGGGTGCTGGTTGGGGACGCCGGCCACTTCAAGGATCCAGCCGCCGGCCAGGGGATCGGGGACGCGTTCAGGCAGGGCGAGGAACTGGTGCCGGCGATTCTCCACGGCCTGAGCGGCTCCGATCAGGACCTCGACCGGGCACTTGAGGGGTGGGGACGCTGGCGCAACGCGGATGCGATTGGGCACTACTGGCTGGCGACCGACATCGGCAGCGCCGGCAAACCGCCCACTGCGCTTCCCGAGGTCGGCAAGCGGTTGCGCGCGCGGGGCGAACTGGCACCGCTGATCGATCTCTTCAGCCACCGGGGAAAGCCCTCGGAAGTTTTCACCCCGCCGCGCCTGATCGGTGCGATGGGGCGTGTCTTTGCGCAGCCCGGATGCGACCGGCGCGCGCTGCTGCGCGAGATTGGTGGGCTCATCGCTCAGAACGCCCACCGTCAGCGCGTGTATCGGTGGCCGGTGTACGAGGCCGCTGGCGTCACCTCTGATGCAGGGGCCACCGAGGTGACCGAAGGCTAGACGTCGGGGGCCACCACCGGAAAGCGCCTGGGGTTGGGCCGCTGCCGGCGGACGCCTGAGGTCAGCCGCTGCGAAGGACGCCTGGCGTCGGCCGCTGCGACGGACGCCTGGGGTTGGTCAGCCGGCAACGCCCGGAGGTGGACCGCCGACGCCTGGAGGCGGGCCACCGGCGACGCCGGGGGGTGGACCGCCGACGCCTGGAGGCGGGCCACCGACCAACGCGAGCGAGGAGTCCCACAGACCGTCGAGGCCCACGACCGCGGCGCGCGCCTGCTCGATCGTGATGCCCGGGGACTCGAACAGGCCATCTGCCTCCCACTTCTGTGGGTCCAGACCCACGGCGTATGGGTTGATCGGCCGATCTGTCGGGGGCGGCTCAGGGAGTGCCTTAGCCGCCTGGTTGAAGATCGCGACCGACATCGCCTCTGTGTTGCGTACGTTGGTGCGCAACTCCTCCAGCAGCGCCTCGTCGTCGGGGTACTCCTTGACGAGGCCGACAAGTCCTGACACCAGCACGGGGAAGGTCGCGAGCATGTCAGGGTCGCGCGGCTTGCGCTCCAGCTCGTGCCATTCGCGAAACAGCTTGTGCATGTTGATGTTCAACTTGAACACGCGATCCATGTCCTCGTCGGCGCGCTTCATGAAGTCGGAGTCGGTGAGCTTGTTGTGAGTGAACAGCAGGACGTTGCCGACGTGGTTTATGTAGAAGTCCCACGTCAGGAAGCCGCACATCACCCACGGGTTGCCGAACACCGGGTAGGCGTCGCGGTAGCGGGAGATGACGTGCTCGAAGAGGCGCTGGTAGAGGTCGTTGTAATAGCTCGCTCGCTCGTCGATCTCCTCGCCGTTCAGATCGCGGGTCACCAGGTCGGTCGTGAAGGTGTTGCTGTAGCCGATGAAGTCGGAGCCGGGTGAGTAGAAGGGGTCGGCGAACGCCGCCGCCTCCCCCACCAGTGCCCAGCGGTCGGTCGAAAAGGCCTGCTTGACCCCATACGCGAAATCTCTGACGCGCAGGAAGTCCTCGATGTCCTCCTGTCGCTGCTCCACCGACGCGGCGAGCTGCGGCTCGTGCTTGCGCAGCCAGCCGAGCAGGCGATCGAGCTCGTTGATCTCCTCGTATGGGTGAAAGCGGGGGTCGGCGCACACGCCGATGCTGATCGGTCCGGTGGCGAGCTGGATCAACCACACCCAGTAGCCCTCTCCCATCAGGTGATTGGTGCTGTACCGGCGGATGCCCGGCTCGGACATCCGCGCCATCCACGTGGCGTCGTCGGCGCCCCACTCCTCGAAGTCCAGTCCGCCGCCCAGCCGGAACCACGCGGAGTTGATGTGATGCCCGCAATCGGTGGCTAGGTCCAGCTTGCGCTTCATGATGCTGGCGCGACCGGCCGCGTCCACGATCCAGCGCGCGGTGAGTGCTGTCTCCTCGTCGAACTGCTCGAAGGTCACGCGGTGCTGATCGCCGCCGAGCTCGATCTCGCGCACGCGCGCGCCCTGCTGGATGTCCACGCCGAGCGACCGGGCGCGCGCCGCGAGCTTGTTCTCGAACAGGCCCCGATCGAGCTGGAAGTTGTCGTGCGGCGGGAATATCGGCGGACCCATCTCGACCCGCTTGGTGATGTCCTCGTTGCCATTGGCGGTCGGGAAATAGCGCAGCCCGCACTTGCGCAGCTGTTCGGAGAGCAGGTGCTCGTGCATCCCGACGACCTGGTCGAAGTAGTGGGCGCCGCTGGGCACCGTCGACTCGCCGACCTTGAACGCCGCCAGCGGCGCTGGGCCCTCGCGCTTCTCGAGCACGACCACGCTTGTCTGCGGCCGCGTCTGCTTGAGCTGGATCGCGAGCGTCAGACCCGCCAGCCCGCCGCCGAGAATCGCGACGTCATAGCGCTCCTGCGGCGGGCGTACCGCCGCAAACTCCACAATTGACTGGCCCCGTTCGATGCTCACGGATTCGCCATCCTATACGACGATGCCGTCGCGTACGTTGAAGCTCGACCGGCTGGCTTGCGCGAAGCAGGCGCGCAGCGGCGCCAGCAGACGGGCGTGATCCTCGGAGGCGTCCCAGCCGTCGGAGAGCCCGATGCTCTCCCACTCGCTGATAACCAGCCAGCGCTCGCCCTCATCGCCGTCGTCGCGGGTCTCGCACAGCTGATGGCCGATCAGTCCGGGCTCTTGTGCGACCCGCGCGCGCAGGGCGGCGTAGGCTCCCAATAGCTGGTCTCGCGATCCCGGCTTGATCCGGACGTCCACGACCAGTCGGACGCTCATGGTCGGGCGGCCGAGCGCACTGTCAGCTCGAGGAGCATGCCGGCAGTCGACCCACTCATGCCTCGGCCGGTGGGGCGGGTGGGTCCCAGCTATAGAACTCCCGCGCCTGGGCGTCCTTCGGCGAGCGCCACGTCTCGGGGTTGTACGGGGTGATGTAGGGGTCGAGCTGGGCGCTGATCTCCCTGAACAGGTCGTGGTTGCGCACCTTCTCGACGGCGTCGGCGAACTCGTCGTCGGTCTCCACCAGGTGGATGTAGATGTCGTCGAGCACGAACAGGCTGCGGTGGCGCACGCCGGTGATGTGCGGCAGCTCGGTTTCGTCGGAGGCGCCGAAGATCCGCGCGACCTCCTCCTCGGCGCCAGGCTTGATGCGGGCGACGATCACACCTCGCTTGATAATGACCTGCCTCCTTTCGCCCGGTTGCTCAGCCGCGCAAGCATATATTGTCCACGCGCGAGCCGCCATGTCACGCCGACGACTGCTGATTATCTCCCGCCATCAAGCCAAGTTGCTGCTTGGCAACCCGGGGGCACTGGTGATCTTCGTGATCATCCCGCTGCTGACGATGGTGATCATGAAGTCCACGCAGAAGTCGGCGCTGCTCGGGGCCGGCTACCGCCATGTCAACGGCGCCGAGCAGGCCGTGCCGGGCTTCACGGTGATGTTCGCGTTCTTCTGGCTGGTGTTCGTCGGGCGCACGTTCTTCGCCGAGCACTCCTGGGGCACGTGGGACCGCTTGCAGATGATGGCTAGCACAACCGAGGTCGTCATCGGCAAGCTGCTGCCCTCGTTCGTCGTGATCACCGTCCAGATGATCGCGCTGTTTGCGATCGGCGACCTCGTGCTCGGCATGAACTCGAAGGGCTCGATGGTGACGCTCGTGATCGTCGCGCCAGCGCTTGCGCTATGCGTGCTGGCGCTGACGTTCGCGCTGGTCTCGTTCTGCTCGACGATGAGCCAGATGGATGCCTCCTCCAACCTGTTGATGCTGGTGTTTGCCTCGCTCGGAGGAGCGCTTGCACTGACCACGGCACTGCCGCAGTGGGCGCAGACCATCTCGCCCGCGATCCCCAGCCACTGGGCGATGCAGGCCTCGACCGACGTGATCCTCAAGGGCGATGGGTTCGGCTCGGTGATCGGGCCCGTGGGCATCCTGCTGGCGTTCGCGGCCGCCTTCGCCGCGCTCGCCGCGATCCGCTTTCGCCCGACCGACCACAAGCTGATCTCGTGAGCGCTCCCAGCACGTCCCGCGCGAGCGCCGGCGAGGTGCTGCGCGTGATCGCCGGCCCGGCCGCCGGCACCGACATCCCGCTCGGGCACGACGTTGCGATCGGACGCGCCGTAGAGGGGCCGGGCGCCCTCGGCGGGGATGATGAGCTTTCTCGCGCCCACGCGCGCGTCGTGCTGCGCGGCGACGGCGCCTATCTGCTCGAAGATCTCGGCTCCACGAACGGCACCTATCTGAACGGCTGGCGGATCCCCGCTTCGCAGCTGCTCAGCGCGGGCGATCGCATCCAGGTCGGCCAGACGGTGCTCGAGGTCGTGCTGGCGCCCGATCCGCAGCGCACCGTGATGCGCCGGCGGCCGGTGATCCTGGCCGGCTCCCCCGACGCGGAGGAGTTGCGCACCCCGCGCTCGCAGGCGACTCTCTACGTGAGCGGCGTACGTAAGGCTTACGGCGACTTCGAGGTGCTGAAGGGGGTTGACCTCGAGATCGAACCGGGTGAGATCGCCGGGCTGCTCGGCCACAACGGCGCCGGCAAGACCACGTTCGTCTCGTGCGTGGCCGGGCTGCGGCGAACCGACTCCGGCACGATCCTCGTCAACGGCGTCGACGCGACCGCCGACCCGCTGAAGGCGCGCCAGCACCTGGGGATCGCCCCACAGGATCTCGGCATCTACCCGACGCTCACGGTGCGTGGCAACCTCGAGCTGTTCGGCGAGCTTGGTGGGCTGCGGGGGCGCGAGGCCGCAAAGCGCGCCGAGGAGGTGGGGGAGGCGCTCAGCCTCACACCCAAGTTCGATGCGCACGCGGGCACGCTCTCCGGCGGCCAGCAGCGGCGCTTGCACACAGGCATGGCGATCGTCTGCAAGCCGGCGCTGCTGATCCTCGACGAGCCCACCGTCGGCGCCGACATCCGCACCCGCCAGGAGATCCTCGATCTCGTCAAAGGGCTCGCCGAGGAGGGACACGCAGTCTGCTACTCGACCCACTACCTCCCCGAGATCGAGCAGCTCGGCGCCTCGGTTGCGCTGCTGCAGGGCGGCGCGATCATCGCCCGTGGATCGATCGCCGAGCTCGTTGCGATGAACTCCACCCAGGTCGTGGAACTCACCTTCGACGGGCCGGCGCCCGAGCTCGCCGTGCGCGGGGGGGAGGTGGTGTGCGACGGCTCGGTGCTGCGCATCTCGACCGACAACGCCGCGGCGATGGCCGCCGCGGCGCTCGCGCAGCTCGGGGGCCACACGATGCGGTTGCGCAACATCGAGCTGGTTCGCCCCAGCCTCGACAGCATCTATCTGACGCTCACCGAACAGCGCTACTCCAGTGAGGAGCCGGGCGGTCGCGGGGGCGTGGGCGCCGACGGCGATGGCGCCCCCCGGGTTGTGTCGCGGGACGCGCTGCAGAACTCCGGGCTGAACTTCAGACGCCCGTAGTTTCGTCCGAGGGGCACGGTAGGATCGAACATATGTTCCTATCAGTGGCGACTCCAGAGGCCGAGCTCGAGCGGCTGAACTCACGCGAGCGACGCTACGAGATCGGTCAATTCTTCACGCCGGCTCCCATTGCCGAGCTCATGGCTGACGCAGTCCGGGACGCTGCTCCAGAGACAGTTCTCGACCCAGGGGTCGGGGGTGGCGTGCTGCTACGCGCAGTCGGAGAGAAGCCCAGGCTTTTCGGTCTGGACATCGACGCAACAGCTGTCGAGCTTGCGGTCGCATCGATGTCCAGCGAACACGAGATCGTGGTGGGCGACTTCCTCGACGCAGAGCGCTGGCCGCTGACCGAGACGACTTTCGATGCGGTGATTGCCAATCCGCCTTACGTCCGCCACCACAACCTCTCGGCCGAGCACAAGCTGCTCGCGCGGCACTACTCGGCGCGGTTCGGCTCGAAGGTGTCGAGCCTGTCGGGCAGTTACGTCTACTTCTTCCTGGAGGCGCTTCTGCGGCTCAACGACGGCGGCCGGTTGGTGTTCGTCACGCCAACGGAGTTTCTCGACGTGCGCTACGGGCAAGCGGTCAAGGAAGCATTGCTGAGCCGCTGCGAGATCGACGAGATCATCGTGATGGAGATGGACGAGCTTGCATTCGAGGGCGTGTTGACGACCTCAGCCATCACAATCGCTACGAAGCGGGAGGCTCCCTCCCGGCGCTTCCGGTTGGTGGAAGGGCGACTAAACGGCTCCATCGAGAAGAGCCGGGAGGTTGAATTGTCGGCCGAGATCGTCTCCGCAGCGCTGCCATGGACGCCGTTATTGCCCTCTCGCGCCGAACGCATCGCCCCTCTCCTTCGGGGACGCACGGCGAAGCTTGGTGACTATTGCCGGGTACGGCGTGGGATCGCGACGGGCGATAATTCGTTCTTCGTCATGACGCGCACCGAGGTCGAGCGGTGGGGCATCGAGGAGGAGTTCCTCGTTCCGGTCGCCCTTGGGTCCAAGGACCTCCCGCATAAGGGCCCCCTGGATGCGAACTTCTACGCCTTGCGCATCGCGGAAGGGGCGCGCTGTCTGCTCTTCTTCTGCCATCGTCCGATCGATGGGCTGCGTGGAACGAATGCGCTGCGATACATCGAACATGGCCTAGAGCTCGGTCTGCACCAGCGTTTCAACTGCCGTACCCGCAACCCTTGGTACGGCGTTGAGCCCGTGCCGCCCGCCGATTTCTTCACGACGTACATGTCGCGCAACCGGGCGCGGATAGTGCGCAACCTAATCGGCGCGCGCTGCATGACCTCACTGCTCAACGTCTGGGCTCGCCCCGGCGTTGATCCCGAAGCTCTGCGAGCGTCGCT
Organism: uncultured Solirubrobacterales bacterium; assembly: GCA_963844585.1. Lineage (GTDB taxonomy): Bacteria > Actinomycetota > Thermoleophilia > Solirubrobacterales > Solirubrobacteraceae > Palsa-744. Next base: position 35,172 of record CAWJOV010000007.1, read on the forward strand.
GGAAGATCCCACCAACGCGCAGCTACTGCGCGAGTTCGGCCGCACCTACGGAGGCGGCCTGGCAAAGATCGAGCCTGGCGACCTGGTTTCCTTGCCGATCCTGGCTCCGGACGGTGTCGAGCGGCCTTGACGGCGGCCCGCCGGAGTCACGATGGTGGCCCGCCGGAGTCATGACGGTGACCCGCCGGAGTCACAGGTCGTATTTGATGCTGTCGGCGATCGCCCGGCGCCAGAAGGCTTTCGGAACGGTCCGCAGGACGTTGTTGCGGACGGCCACGATCGCAGGATTTGACCACGAGAACAGCTGGCCCCGGCGCCGAGAGGTCAACACGATCTTCGCGCAGCGCTCCATGCGTGCCTGCTGGAAGGAGTCCAGGGCGCCGGCGAGCATCCGCTGGTCGCGCAGCCCGTCGGTGAGCGACAGCTCCTTGGCGAGCACCACCGAGTCCTCCATCGAGATCCCGGCTCCCTGCCCGACGAACGGGGTGGTCATGTGCGCTGCGTCGCCGATCACCACGACCCGGCCCTTCACCCACGTCGGCGCCGGGTCGCGATCGCACACCTCGGCCCTGATGATGCGCTCTTCGCCGGTCGCTTCCACCAGGCTGCGAGTCACCTCGGGGAAGTTGCGCAGGTCCTCGCACAGCATCTCCCGCACGCCGCCCGCGGGGTCGGAGCTCCCCTCCGGTGCGCCCTTCATCAGCCCCCAGTAGATCCGGTTGGCCCCGACCGGGAACATCACGAACTGACGGCCCGCCCCGAGGTAGGTGCGCGAGGTGTCCGCCGGCAGCGTCTCAGGGCTCATCTCGACGATCGCGCGCCAGCTGGTGAAGCCCGAGTAGCGGGGCGGCGGGTCGGCGGCTCCGTACACGTGCCTGCGCGCCACCGACTTGCCGCCGTCGGCGCCGATCAGCAGCGCTCCGCGCTCGGTGTGGCCGTCGGCGAAGGTCGCGGTGACCCCGTCGGCATCCTGGTCAACCGCGACGCACTCCGAGTCGAGGCGCAGCACTCCCGGCGGGACGGCGTCGACCAGCGCCAGCTGGACGTCGGCGCGCAGCAGGCTGATCGTCGGCGTGCCGTACTCGTCGGCGACCTCTCCCTGGGGGAAGCTGAACAGCAGCTTGCCGTGGATATCGCGGATCTCCTGGCTGCGAAGCTCCGTGCCGGCCGCCTCGATCCGATCGCCGATGCCGAGCTTCTGCAGGGCGCGCAGCGCGTTGCTCTGCACGCCCAGTCCGGCACCCGCCTTGCCGAGCTCCGCGGCTCGCTCGAACAGGCGCACCTCGATCCCGATGCGCGCCAGCGCGATCGCCGCGGTGAGACCCGCCGGGCCGGCGCCGATGATCAGCGCGCGGTGGCTGCCGTCGGCTCCGGTCGGCGCGGCCCCCGACTCCTGGCCACTCGGCGCGGCAGCGATCGGTCCTTGCGCCGCTTCACGCGGTGCCTGTGCAACACCGGAATCGGGGGCTCCAGTCTCAGGCTCCATCCGCCGCCTCCGCCTCCAGGCGCTCCTTGATGACCTGCATCTGGACCTTGGTGTTCTTGTTCATGTACTCCTCGGCGTGCTCGTCGTCGGCGGGCGCCTCCGGCTTCATCGAGAAGTCCTGCACCCACCGCATCGCGGTGCCGCCATCGGCCTCCTCGAAGTACCACTCGATGTTCATGTACTGAAACGGGCCGGTCTCGATCCGCTTGGACTTCGAGCTGTGTGTCGCCGGGTCGGCGGTCCGCTCGGAGGTCCAGCTCCACACCTGCCCGTCGTAGTCGGGGTCGGGGTGGGTGGTGAGCTTGAAGCGGACGGTGTCCCCGTCCTGCTCCAGCACCTCCGCGGCGGCGTACTCGCTGAACAGGGTCGGCCAGCTCTCGATATCCATCATCCGCTCCCACACGAGCTTCAGTGGGGCCTGGATGACGACTGAGTTGTCGGTATGGGCGGCCATTGCGACTACTCCTCCTCGGCGAGGCGCTTGTTTACATAGTCGATCGCCTCGCCCACGCTGTGGATCTCCTCGGCGTCCTCGTCGGGGATCCTGAACCCGTAGTCCTGCTGCATGGCGAGCTGGATCTCCATGAAGGCGAGCGAGTCGAGGCCCATGTCCTCGAACGTCGCCTCACGGTCGTCGATCACGTCGGCCTCGGGGAGGCCCACGCGATCCACGAGGATCCGCTTGAGATCATCGAATTCGAACTTCGTCTGCTCGGGCAATGCCGTCTCCTTCAGGTTGCGGTTGGTTGATCGACAGGGATGCCGGTCTTCAGATCGACAGGGTGTCGGTTTTCGGATTGGCAGGTGTGTCGGTCTTCAGATCGAGAGGGTGTCGGTTTTCGGGTTGGCAGGTGTGTCGGTCTTCAGATCGACAGGTGTGCTGAGTGCCTGCAACGCCGGCAGTTGCTCCAGCGCCGCGCGGCGCCCGGCGGCGAGGAACAGGTCGGCGAGGTGGAAGTCTCGCCAATGCGCCGGTCCGAAGCGTGGCGTGATCGTCACGTCGGCGAGCTCGGCGTGACGCGCGCTGGTCTCCAGCTGGCTGAGATCCATCACCTCCAGCAGCGTGTCGAGCATGCCGCCCCGCGATTTGCGCTCGCGCGCGGGCTCCAGCTGCGGCTGCTCCGGCCACTCCGCCAGCACCTCGGCGCCGTTCAGGTTGACTGAGACCGCGAGGTCAGCACCGTCTTCGAACACGGCGCCGGTCGGCACCGGCACGAGCGCCAGGCCGTCCACCAGGCGGTGCCCGCCGCGCTCGTAGGGTGGGAACACGCCCGCGAGTGCTGTGGCGGCCAGCAGCGCCTCCCACAGCGGCCCCTCGCGCAGCGGCGCGGGTGCGCGGTCGGTGAGATCGACGGTCATCACCGCCAGCGGGATCAGCGTGTCGGCGAACGAGTGCTCCGCGGTGCTCTCGCGCATCAGCTTGGTCATCGCCTCCAGGCCCGAGGAGCCGCCGCTGCCGCCCATCGAGGTTTTGAACAGCTGCGCCACGTTCTCGGCGTCGAAGGCGCTGCGCAGGGTGGCGTCGATCGCCGCGGCGTCCATCCCCAGCGCCAGGTAGACGCCGACGATCGCGCCGATGCTGCTGCCCGACACATAATCCACCACGTAGCCGGCCTCCTCCAGCACCTGCAGCGCGCCCACGTGGGCATACCCCTTTGCGCCGCCGGCGCCGAGCGCCAGGCCCAGCTTGGTGCGGGTGAGGTGGCGCGCCAGCCATGCCTCCTCAGCGGGGGGCATCGCGACGCTGTTCTGAGGGATCGGCCCGGCGCCATTCGCGGGGGCCGGGGTGGCTCCGGCGTCCGCCTGCGGGCAGGTACGTACGACGCGGATCGGCGCGCCCGTCGGCCACTCGCGGCTGGCGGCAGCGGCCTCATCGCCGATCAGCACCGCCTCCACCTGGGCGCCGCCGCCATTCGAGCCCCGCGCGAGCGCGCCCAGCCGCTCCGCGTCGTGGGCCGAGCCCACCAGCGCCACCACGCGATCGACTTCGTCGAGCAGCAGCCCCATCGTCTCGGGGTCGAGCTCTCCCGGCAGCAGCACCGTGGCGTGCTCGTCGGCGAGGTCATCGGCGGTGGTCAGCGTTCCGGCGAACGACAGCCGCCGGTCCAGCCAGATCACCGGGCGGGGGCTCACGCGCTTGGCGAGCTCGGCGACGCGCGTCGCGGTCGCGGCCAGCGCCGGGCTGCTGAGGAGCGCCACTGTCTCGCCCCGCTCGTGCTCGACGCGGCGCGCGTTGGCGATCACCAGGCGCTCGCTCTGGATGCGGATCAGGTTGACGAGGATCGCCGGGTAGCGCTGCGCGAGCGCGAGGAAGCGCTCGCCGTCGAGCTCCAGCGCTGAGGTGGGGAGGGCGGCGACCACGGTTGCGGTGCGCGGCTCGCCGGTGACCGCGCCCTGGGCGCCGACGACGTCGCCCTTGCGCTGACGGGCCACCACCTCGCCCGCGGCGGCGTCGGCGCTCCCGGCGAGGATGTGCACGAGGCCGCCGGTGATCAGCCACAGCCGGTCGCTTGCCTCGCCAGCAGCGCAGATCTGCTCACCGGCGGCGAATTCACGCGGGCGCATCTGCTCGGCGATGGCGTTCAGCTCGGCGTCGGCCAGCCCGGCGAACAGCGCGGAGGGGGGGAGTGGGGGCATTGCCTGCGGCGACATCACCGGGGCTCCGCCGGGTGGAGTGGGGGGCTGGGCGCGAGCCTGTGCCGGTGGGTGTCGCCCGAGCTGTACGGCGTCATTGGATCCCCGTCTCTTGCAGGCCGCGCGCCAGCTCGCGCCGATCGGGCTTACCGGAGGCCAGCAGCGGCAGCTCGGGCAGCACGCTTACACCGTAAGGGACCTTGTAGCCCGCGATCCCCGCTCGCGCGAAGCTGACCACGTCGCGCCCGGCGAGCGTAGCCTCGGGGCTCGGCACCACGAACGCGTGCAACGTTTCGCCCATCGCCGCGTGCGGCACGCCGATCACGCTCGCCTGGCCGATGCCGGGGTGGGTCAGCAGGAAGCTCTCGACCTCGGCGGGAAACACGTTGAAGCCGCCCACCTGCACCACTTCCTTGGCCCGGCCCGCGATCGTGAGGTTCCCGGCGGCGTCGATCCCACCGAGGTCCCCGGTGCGAAACCACTCGCCGTCGAACGCCTCGTCCTGCTCGCGGGGACGGCCGTGGTAGCCGGCTGTCACGTAGGGGCCACGCACCTCGATCGCTCCCAGTGCGGCCTCGTCATCCCCCGAGCGAGCCCCACCCCCGACCCCCCCTGTGGGGGTCCCCATTAAATCCCCTTCCCCTGCTTCCGCGCTGGGGGGGACCACCCGGAACTCGTAGTCCGGGAGCGGACGTCCAACCGTGTGGTAGCGAACCTCGGAGAGGTCGTCGGGACGGCAGCTGCTGGCCGCACCGATCTCGGTCATGCCGTACATGTTGAGCACGCGTGCTTCGCGCTGATCGAGCTCCTCCAGCACCTTCGGCGGGCACGACGAGCCGGCCGTGAACCCGCTCTTCACGGGCAGCTCCGTCGTCGTCTTCAGCACCCGCGCGAACAGCGCCGGCGAGCCGTGCAGCACGCGCGCCCCGTGGCGCTGCACCGCCTGCACGAGCGGCTGCATCGAGGTCGTCGAGTCGACCAGCACCGCCTCGCCGCCCGCTGCCAGGCAGCACAGCAGGCACGATAGACCGAATGCGTGCGAGCCGGGGACGACCAGCACGCATGCCTCCTGGCCGTCCTCGCCCAACAGCTCGGCGAGCTGCTGTCCCTCGGCCACCCCCAGCGCGTGGGACATCAATGCGCCCTTCGGCTCGCCGGTCGTGCCGGAGGTGTACATGATCGCTGCCACCTCTGGATCCAGCGGCTCGGCGCTCTCCCTCGCCGGCCACGTCAGCTCCTCGCGCGCCTCGCCGAGCTCGTCGACGACGATGCCGCTCGCCAGCGTCCCGATCCGCTCGCCCAGGGCGTCCAGCTCCTGCCTGAGCGAGAACCCCCCGTGCGTGGCCAGCGAGATCGCCGCCGATGGCTGTGCGTCGGCGAACACGCGCCGCAGCTCGAAGCTGCGTAGGCGGGCGCTCAGCGGCACGACGGTCGCGCCGGCGCGCCAGGCGCCGAACAGCGCCACCACGAGCGCGGGCACGTTGGCGGCGATCACGGCGACGCGCTCGCCGGCCCGCTCGCCCAGACGCACCGCCAGCCGATCGGCTGCCTCGTGCAGCTGTCGGTAGGTGAGCTCGGCCTCGCCGTACGCCAGCGCCGGACGGTGTGGGCTCTGCGACACGGCCGCCTCCAGTAGCGCGCCGATCTGTGGTGGCTGGGGCATGAGCAGGGTGTCCCAGGTGGTCGCTGGAAGCTCAGCTCATGCGCCTGAGCACGAGCGCGCTGTTGAAGCCGCCGAAGCCGCGTGCGTTGACGAGGATCGTCGAGAGCTCTCCCTTGCGCTCCGAGCCCCTGACGAAGTCCAGCTCGCCGCTGGCCGGCTCGTCGAGGTTGACGATCGGGGGCAGCGTGCCGTCGCGCATCGCCAGCAGCGCCGCCGCCGCATCCAGCGAGGCGCCGCCGGCGTACATTCGCCCGACGCCGCTTTTCGGGGCGATCACCGGCACCTTGCCGGCGTGCTCGCCGAACACCGCCTTGATCGCCTCCACCTCCAACGCGTCAACCTCGGGTACGCCGAAGGCGTCGGCGACGACCGCGTCCACGTCGGCGGGGCCGATGCCGGCGTTCTTCAATGCCACCGACATCGCCCGCGCGCTCTGCGTGGGCTCCGGCGCCGGCTTGCCCCAGTGGTGGGCGTCGTTGGTGGCGCCATACCCGACGATCTCGCCATAGATCTGCGGGGCTTTGCGCTGCTGGGCGCTCTGCAGGCTCTCCACGAGCAGGATCGCGCCGCCCTCGCCGGGGACATACCCGTTGGCGCGCGCGTCGAACGGGCGGTAGGCCGCAGCCGGGTCCTGGGAGGTGCTGAGGAAGCCGGTGCCCAGCTGGCAGGTGAGCGCGTACGGCCCGATCGGCGCCTCCACGCCGCCGCTCACCGCGGTCTCCACTCCGCGGCGGATCGTGCGCCGCGAGTGGGCCAGCGCCTCCAGTCCGCCGGCGCCCTCCGCGAGCACCACGCCGGAGGGGCCCTTCATCCCGTGCTTGATCGAGATCTGCCCCGTGGTGGCGGCGTAGAACCAGGCGATCGACTGGTAGGCGCCGACGAACACGGGGCCCTTCTCCCACAGCGCCTGGATTTCGCGCTGCCCGAACTCGTTGCCGCCCGAGGAGCTGGCGGTGATCACGCTCATCGAGTAGGGGTCGTGCTCGCTCGGGTCGAATTTGGCGTCGTCGAGCGCCTCCTGGGCGGCCGCGAGCGCCATCCACGTCCAGCGGTCGGTCTGCTTGATCAGCCGCTGATCGATGTAGTTCTCGGGATCGAAGTCCTTCACTTCGCCGGCCAGAGTCACCGGGTAGCGCGAGGGGTCGAAGCGCTCGATGCGCTCGATGCCGCTGTCGCCCGCGCGCGTGGCCTGCCACCACGACTCGCGGTCCTGGCCGGTGGGGGCGACGACGCCGATGCCGGTGATCACCGAGCGGCGGTCTGCTGATGGGATCGTGGGGCTCATCGCGGGGTCACGCTCCTGGCGCGGCGGTCGGCGGGCGGGCTCTGGGGGCGATTGGACTGGGGTGGAATCTGGAGGCGATTGGACCGGGGTGGAAGGCTCATCGCGCGCTCACAGTCCCGCGTTGCGGCGCTCGCCGGGAACCGAGAAGATCATCGCCGACTGAAAGCCGCCGAAGCCGCTACCGGTCGAGAGTGCCACGTCGATCTGCTTGCGCACCGCCTCTTTGGGCGTGTAGTTAAGATCGCACTCGGGGTCGGGGTTCTCCCAGTTGGCGGTCGGCGGCACCACGCCGCGATCGATCGCCAGCGCGCAGGTCGCCATCTCGATCGCGCCGATGCCGCCCAGCGAGTGGCCCACCATCGACTTGATTGAGCTGATCGGCACGTTGTAAGCATGGTCTCCAAGCGACTTCTTGTACGCCGAGGTCTCGTGCCGGTCGTTCTGCTTGGTGCCCGACCCGTGCGCGTTGATGTAGTCGATGTCCTGCGGCTTGGTCCCACCCTGTGCCATCGCGTCGACGATCGCCTCGGTCATCTCGCTGGCGTCGGGCTTCAGGCCGGTCATGTGGAAGGCGTTGCCGCGGCTGGCAAACCCGGTCACCTCGCAGTAGATGTGGGCGCCGCGCGCCAGTGCGCTGCCCATCTCCTCGAGGATCAGCACCGCCCCGCCCTCGCCCATCACGAACCCGTCGCGGTCGCGGTCGAACGGGCGCGAGGCGTGCTCGGCGTCGTCGTTGCGCCGCGAGGTCGCCTTGATCGGGTCGAAGCAGGCCATCGAGATCGGGGAGATGCCCGACTCGGCGGCGCCGGCGATCACGATGTCGGCCTCGTCGTCCTGGATCATCTGGTGGCCGTACCCGATCGCGTCGATCCCGGAGGTGCAGCCGGTCGAGACGACCACCGAGGGGCCGTGCGCACCGAACTTCAGCGCCACCTCGCTCGCGAGGCTGCTGGGAATCAGTCCCTGGTAGAGGAACGGGGGGGCATAGTCGGGGTCCACCAGCCACTCCTGGCCGTGGTTGGACACCGCCACGTAGCCGTCCTCCAGCACCATCGTGCCGCCCACCGCCGAGCCGAGGCTGACGCCGGTGCGATCGAGGTCGATCTGCTCGGTGTCCAGCGCGCTGTCGGTCATCGCCTCCATCGCGGCGGCCACGGCGAACTGGATGTAGCGATCCATGCGCCGCTTCTCGTGCTCGCTGAGGCCGGCGGCCAGCGGGTCGAAGTCGCACTCGGCGGCGATCTGAGAGCGAAAGCCCGAGGCGTCGAAGAAGGTTATCCCCCGCGTCGCCGTGCGCCCCGCGGTGATCGCCTCCCAGAAGGTGTCGCGCGTGCTGCCGCCCGGCGCCACGACGCCCACCCCCGTCACCGCCGTCCTGCGTAGCGTTTTCGCGTCGCTCATCGCCTTCCCCCGTCGCTCGCTGGTTCTCCCTGCGGATCCACGTTGTGCTGCTGTCCTCGCGGCCCCCCGATGTCGCTCATCGCGCCTCTACTCCGTGTCCACGTGCCCGGCGTCGGGGCGCGGCGCCAGTGGCCCGAGGTGGAAGACGATGAACGCCTCCTCCTCGCCATCGTTGACCAGGCGGTGGCGCACGTTGAGCGGGATCAGCAGCGCGTCCTGGGCGCCGAGGCGATTGGACTCGCCGTTCAGCTGCGCGTCGAGGGAGCCGCTGACGACGAAGATGAACTCCTCCGAATAGGGGTGGTAGTGCTCGCTGATCCGTTCACCCGGGCCGATCGTCGCCACGCCCATGAAGCCGGAGGTCGATCCTGCCGTCTTGGGGCTCAGCAGGGTGCGCACGTCGCCGCCGCGCCGCGTGTCGGCCGGCATCTCGTCCACCTTGCGGATCTGCGGCTCGCCGGCGGGCTCGGATGACTGCTCTTCGGACATGATGAGCTTTCCCTCGTCTCTCTCGTTCGTTTTTTTTGGGGGGGACCGGACCCGAGAATCTATCCGACAGGGGTTATGCTTGCGCTGCGGCGGCGGGCCGGGAAGTCAGGAGGGAGATCAGGAGGATCGGGTTGGACATTGGAGCGATGACATCGATCGACGTGATCGCCTCGTCGCTAGGCGACGTGCAGCCCCACCTCGGCGAGATGAGCTCGCCCGACGGAGCGCTCACGCTGCTCTTCTGCGACATCGAGGACGCGGGCGCAATCGGCGAGGAGTTGGGGGCCGAGCGCTTCGCGGAGCTGCTGGCCGACCATCGCCTGATCGTCGAGCGCGTGATCGGCCACCACGGGGGTACCGTCGTCAAGGCGATCGACGACGGTTTCATGGTTGCCTTCGACAGCGCCCACGCGGCGCTGCGCTGCGCGCTCGACCTGCAGAGCGCCCTCGCCGACAGCACCGTTCCGGGTGGCGCCCGTGAGCTGCGCCTGCGCATCGGCCTGCACACCGGCTTCGTGATCCTCAACGAAGAGGAGATGTACGGGCGCAACGTGGTGCTCGGCGCTCGCGTCGCGGGATGCGCGCGCGGGGGCGAGATCGTCGTCTCCTCGACGCTCAAGGAGTACACCGAAACCGATCCCAGCTTCCGCTTCGAAGCGCGCGGCGAGCACCGCTTCAAAGGGGTGCTCGGGGAACACCACGTATTCGCGGTCCTCCGCTGAGGCTCCCGCTCCATAGGATCGCGGCTCACGGGTGTGCACCGCCGTGGAATGTCGCCATCCAGGCAGGCGGATATTGTGGCGGTGGCACCGAGGCCATCTGTGGCAAAGAGCATCTACATCACCGCGATGGGCCCGCATAGCGGCAAGTCCGTCGTCGCGCTCGGCTTCACCGAGATGCTCGCGGCGCGCCTGCAGCGCGTCGGCTTCTTCCGCCCCGTGATCCGTAGCGCGAGCGACCCCGACCCGCAGATCGAGCTGATGCGCGACCGCTACCAGCTGCCCTTCGAGTACGCGGAGATGCACGGGCCCACGGCCGAGGAGGCGACGGGGCTCACCGCCCACGGCGCGCACGAGGAGATCGAGAAGCGCGTGCTCGCCGCCTACCGGGAGCTGGCGAGCCGCTGCGACTTCGTCGTGTGCGAGGGCACCGACTTCGCCGGTGTCACCCCGGCGCTCGACTTCGACCTCAACGCCAACCTCGCCAACCAGCTCGGCTGCCCCGTGCTGGTGGTGGTCAACGGCGCGGGCGGCGGCGACGTCGTCGAGGAGGTGCAGCTGGCGCGCGAGGTGCTGCAGCGCAGCGGCTGCGAGCTGTTCGGCGTGATCGTCAACCGCGTGGCACCCGACGCCGTGCGCGAGGTCGAGCTGCGGCTGGCCCCGCACACCGGCCAGGAGTGGGTATACGTGATGCCCGAGCTCGCCGAGCTCGCCTACCCGAGCGTGGGGGAGGTGCAGGCCGCGCTCGGTGCGCGCGCGGTGCTGGGAGTCAACGGCCAGCTCGACCGCGACGTGCGCGAGGTGCGCGTGGCGGCGATGAGCGCCGAGCACTTCATCGAGGATCTCATCGACGGCGCCCTGGTGGTGGTGCCTGCCGATCGCGCCGACATCGTCGTCGCCTGCCTCGCCTCGACGCTCTCGCCCTCCTTCCCCGCGGTCTCCGGGCTGCTGCTGACGGGTGGCTACGCCCTCTCGCCCACGCTGCGGGGGCTGCTCGAGACCGCGCCCTTCCCGGTGTTGGAGATCGACGCGCGCACGCACGTCGCCGCCGCCGCGATCGCGGGCGTGCGGCCGGTGCTGCGGGCCACCAACGAGCGCCGGATCGCCACCGCGCTGGGCCTGTTCGAGCGCAGCGTCGACAAGGTGGAGCTGCAGATGCGCTTCACGGTCGAGCGCCCGGCGCGGATGACCCCGAGCATGTTCGAGTACGAGCTGATCGAGCGGGCGAAGGGCGCGCGGCGGCAGATCGTGCTGCCCGAGGGCGAAGATGAGCGCGTGCTGCGGGCGGCCGACATCCTGCTGCGCCGCAGCGTCGTCGCCCTGACGGTGCTCGGCGACCCGGACGCGGTGCGCGGCAGCGCCGCCGCGCTCGGCCTCGACCTGGAGGGCGCGAGGATCGTCGATCCCCTCCACGCGCCCGAGCGCGAGCGCTACGCCTCGGTCTACCACGAGCTGCGCCAGCACAAGGGCGTGACGGAGGCGCTCGCCTTCGACGCGCTGGGGGACCCCACCTACTTCGGGACGATGATGGTGCACCTGGGGGAGGTGGATGGGATGGTGTCGGGGGCCGCCCACACCACCGGCGACACGATCCGCCCGGCGTTCGAGTTCGTCAAGTCCCGTCCCGGCGTCTCGGTTGTCTCGAGCGTCTTCTTCATGTGCCTCGCCGACCGCGTGCTGGTGTACGGCGACTGCGCCGTCAACCCCAAGCCCGACAGCGCCCAGCTCGCCGACATCGCGATCTCCTCCGCCGATACCGCGGCGGCGTTCGGCATCGCCCCGCGAATCGCGATGCTCTCCTACGCCACCGGCGACTCCGCCAAGGGCGCGCAGGTCAACGTCGTGCGCGAGGCGACCGAGACGGTGCGGCGGCTGCGGGGCGATCTCAAGGTGGATGGGCCGATCCAGTACGACGCCGCGGTCGATGCGGGCGTCGCCAAGCTGAAGCTGCCCGACAGCGAGGTCGCGGGCGCCGCCACGGTCTTCATCTTCCCCGATCTCGACACCGGCAACGTCGCCTACAAGGCGGTCCAGCGCTCCTCCGGGGCGGTCGCGGTGGGCCCAGTGCTGCAGGGTCTGCGCCGGCCGGTGAACGATCTCAGCCGCGGCTGCTCGGTCGCCGACATCGTCAACACGGTCGCGATCACCGCGATTCAGGCGCAGGAGAGCGGCTGAGGCACGGTCTTCCCGTCGCTGCCGGCGGGGGGCGCAAGCCAGGCGCAAAAAACAAAAAAAGGAGGGAGGGGGGCGGGGGCTCGTGCCACGCCGACACCCGGGCGGCGATCACTGGATCTGGTAGGTGCGCTCCTGCTCCCACAAAAGCTGCCAGAACTTCTGCGGCATCGCAGACAGGACACGCTCGCGCATGAACAGCCCCACCGGGTTCTTCACGTGCGAGAGATTCGCCAGCATCGCCGAGCGGCTGACGATCTGGCTCGTGCGCGGGATGCGCTTGCTCTCATAGGAGTCGAGCGCCGCCTGCATCGCGCCGGGGGCGGAGAGGCTGCCGGCGGCGGAGAGCTCGCGTCCGAGCACGACGCCGTCCTCGATTGCCATTCCCGCGCCCTGCCCCAGCGTTGGGGTCGTCGGGTGCGCGGCATCGCCGAGCAGCGTCACGCGCCCGTTGCGCCAGCGCTTCACCGGCTTGCGGTCGTACAGGTCCTGGCGGAAGAGCTGCTGCTCGGGGGTCGCTTCGATCACCTTTACCACCTCCGCCGGCCAGCCGTCGAACGTGTTCAGGAGGTCCTGCTTGCGGCCGATCGGCGGGTCAACGGCGCCCTCGGGCCGGATCTGGCTGCCCCACCAGAACAGCCGCTTGTCGACCGGGAACATCCCGAAGATCGAGGCCGGGCCGTACACCTGCTGGGCGAAGTTACGCCCCAGGGCTTTGTGCTCGTACTCGGGCAGCGCCCGCCACACCGTCGCGCCGGAGTACCGCGGCCTGCCGTCATCGATCAGCTTCGCGCGGATCACAGATTCCAGCCCGTCCGCCGCCACCAGCGCCGCGCCGCGCTCCTCGTGTCCGTCCGCGAACAGGGCCGTGACGCTGCTTGCATCCTGGCGAAAGCCGACGCACTCCATGGCGCAGTGGACGATGCCGAGGTCGCCGACGGCCCGCGCGAGCATCTCCAGCAGCTCGCCGCGATGGACGGCGACGACCTCACCGTGCCACGGCACCGCCGCCAGCGTATGCCCGTCGCGCCACGAGAGCAGCCGCAGCGCCTCGAACCCGGGCCCCGAGATCTTCCGCAGCTGATCGTGCAGCCCCAGCATCGACAGCGCCTGCGCCGCCACGCGCTGGATCCCCACGCCAGTGCCCAGCTCCCGCAGCTCCGGCTGGCGCTCGAACACCTCCACGGGGACGCCGCCGGCTCTGAGCGCGGCCGCGGTCGTGAGGCCGCCGATGCCGCCACCGATCACCAGCACACGTTCGGAGTCCTGCATCGCCGAAGGACTCTACTTGCTGCGGTTTGCGGGCGAGCACGGCAGCCGCTCGGCTGGCTTTGTGCCGGTACCGCACCACGGGTGCCCGCACTCTGATTCAATTGGGTTGTGCGAGGTTCTCAGCTGGGGGGGCAAATTGGCGTTCGAGCAGCGCTGGTCGGTGCGGCGCTCGCGGTCGCGATGCTGCTTGCGTTCGCTGCCCTGGCGTGGCAGCCTGCGGTGGGCTCCGCGGAAGTCATTACCAGCTCCGGCCCGCTCGGCACGATCACCGTCGAAGACGACCTCGATTGCCAGATCTTGGTCAGCGGGGACACCCTCCCCAGCTTCTACGACTTCGAAACCGAACCGGGCGTACGTGCACCGGGCGGGTGTGGAACGTTCCTGGCCCTTGCCGAAGGCGATGATGTGCCCGCTGAAACGGGCACTCTTTTTGGCCCCGACCCGGCGGCCAGCCCCTTCACTACAGAAAAACCGGGGTTCACGCTGATCTCCCAGACGCTCGCCGGCCATGGCACCGCCTCCGAACCTTACGTGGTCACCACACGGGTCGCCGCCGAAGAGCCGGTTCCGGATAGCACGGACAAAGTCAAAGTGGCCGAACTGACCGAGACCGACAGCTACGTCACCGGCCAGGAAAGCTACGAAACGACGATCCTCGCCAAAAACCTGCAGAAGACACCTTTGAAAGGCACCATCTACCACGTCGGCGACTGCTATCTGGCCGATCACGACACCGGCTATGGGGCTCTGAACGTGCCCGTCACCGGCTCGGTCGCGTGCACCGTCACTCCCAACGACAGCCCTTTGGGGCGCATCATGGCCTTCACGCCGGTTGAAACAAGCGGTTTCCCGGTCAGCGCCGCCCACTACGTGGAGAGCGAGTACCCGACCTTCTGGGAATACATGACCCCCAAGGGGGCGCAGCTCCCGGACACAACCGACTCCACGACGAACGAGGACAACGGCATGGGTATCTCCTGGCCGATCGCGTTGGGCTCCTCGGGCTCCAAAACAGAAAGCTCGACCCTGAAGCTCAAAACGACCGTCACGTCCTATGGTGCTCCGACGTCGAGCGCCGCCGCCGGTGCGTGTGTCCCCAGCGGGCAGGTTCCGATCACCGTCACGGCGCCCAACGGCGCCAAGGCGGTGGACTACGTGCTCGACGGCACGGCCGGGTCGGTTGCAACCGACGAAACGGGGAAAGCGACGATCTCCCTGACCCCGGGCCAGCACACCCTTGAATACTGGGCCGAAGACCTGGCCGAAGTCCAGGAGACCCCCCACCACGTGCTGAACGTGACCGTCGCCTCCGGCGGACCGGCGCTGACGATCACGAGCGAACAGGGCAAGAGCAGCTACCTGGCCGGCGAAACCGGCTCGGTCGCGATCACCGCCACCGGGCCCGGCCTCACCAGCAACCCGTCAGCTGCCAAGGTTGCGATCTCAACTGCCACTGCCGGGAGTTTCTCGGTGGCGCGTTCTGCCGCCAATGCCTGCGGAACGACCAGCGCGAGCTTCGATTACACGGTCACCCACAACACGCTTGCCACCCTGCCCCCGCCGGTACTCGGCAAGACCGTCAACGTGGAACCCGTCAGCGGCGAAGTGTTCGTCAAGTTCCCGCCCGGGTACGCGAGCGCGTCGAGCGCAAGCTTGGCGGACCCGCTCCGGGTCGCCGCACCGCTCGATATCGCCACCGAGAGCCTGAGCAAGGGGATCGGCTTCATCCCCCTGCGCGAAGCGCGCCAGATACCGGTTGACTCGGTTCTCGAAACGACGGGCGGCGTTGCCCGGATCGCGACCGCGACATCGAAGCCCAAAGAACAGCAGTTCGGCAACTTCGGCGGGGGGATCTTCAAGCTGCTGCAGAACCGCAAGCAGAAGGGCCTGACCGAAATGGACATCATCGACAACCACAGCGCCAGCCAGGTGTGCGCGTCGGTGGGCAAGAAGGGCAAGGGCAAGGCCTACGCGGCCAAGCTGAGCTCGAAAACGCTCGGCCGGGTAAACGCCAGCGGGCACGGGCACTTCACCGTGCGGGGCCAGTACAGCGCGGCGACCGTGCGGGGGACCGTCTGGAACGTCGGCAACCGCTGCGAAGGGACGCTCACGCATGTCACGCGCGGCGTCGTCTCGGTGCGCGACTTCAGCCGCCGCAAGACCGTGACGCTGTTCACCGGCCAGTCCTACGTCGCCAAAGCACCCCGTCGTCGCTAGGCCGGCTGCGATGCGGTCCGGTCGCGGTCCACGCCTACGTTCGTACTCGCGTCGGGCGGTGGCGGGATCTGCGGTGCTGCTTGCGCTGGCGGCAACCGTCGCGCTCGCTGCAGCGGCGCAGGCGACGACCTACACGGTGGGAAGCACCGAAGACACGCCCAGCGGCGAACAGTGTCCGGCGCCAGCCTCCGGCGCCTGCTCGCTGCGGCAGCTGATCGAATACGAGAACGAACTCGCGATGCCCCCGAGCTCACCCGACGTCATCGTCGTCCCCGCAGGCAAATACGAACTGTATTACGGCACGCTGAGGATCAGGCAGCCGCTCGTGATCGTGGGCGCGGGGGCTCGCACCACGACCGTGTCCATGTCCTCGGATACCGACTTCCCCGGACGTGTGTTCGCCGTCGAAAGTCCCGCGGAAAGCGCCACCGGCATCTCCGGGCTCGAGATCGCGGACGGGGACGCCGTCGAGGCCGAGGAAGAATACAGCGAATTCGGCGGCGACATCCGCAACACGACAGGGGATTTGCTGCTAAGCGAAGACTGGATCATCGGAGGCACCGCGTCCGACGGGGGCGGGATCTCCAACGACGGCGGCACGCTGGTGATCGAGCGCTCGCTTGTGTCGGGCAACCACGCCACCAGCGAAGCGGGGGACTCGGGCGGAATCCAGAATTACGGTACCGCCAAACACGAAGCCGGCTACTTTGCTGCGGGCAGGAAGGCAATCCTGGCAATCGAAGACTCGACGGTGGCCGAAAACGAAGCGGCCGAGGGTGGCGGCATCTTCAGCTGGAGCGAAGATGGAGTCAAAGACGAAAACGGGGTATCGATCATCGACTCGACGATCGCCTACAACAAAACGACAGAAGCCTGTCCCGAATGTGAAGCGTCCAAAGGTGCGGGCCTCCTGACTACCGACGGGACGGTCGATGTGGTGGGATCGATCGTTGCCTACAACAGCGGGATGGTTGACGAGGAGTACACCCCGAACAACTGCTCGGTCGTGGGTCCGGCGACGATCGACTCGCTCGGCTACAACCTCGAGAACGGGACCGAATGCGGTTTCAAATCCACCGGGGACCTGCAGAGCACCCAGCCCGATTTCAGCTCCTCCGCCCCGCAGAACAACGGCGGCAGCACCGACACCTTCGCTCCCGAGCCCACCAGCCCGGCGGTCGATGCGATCCCCACCAGCGCCCCGTTCTGCGACGGCGACGACCAGCGCGGCATCGCCCGCCCGCAGGGCGCCGGCTGCGACATCGGGGCGGTCGAACTGGTCCCATTCACGATCGAAGCAATTGAAGGATCGCAGTTCTCCGGCCAGCTCGCGACAGCCAGTTGCACCATCTACGGCACGCCCACCATCAACTGGGGAGATGGACAGACAGCGAAAGCGACGGTGAAGGAATTCTCGATCAGCGGTACCCACACCTACGTCGAGGCTGGGGTCTACAACGGCTCGGTCAGCTACGAAGACGACTGTGGCTCACACAAAGTGGCCTTCCAGGCAAAAGTCGCCGCACTCCCCACGAAAGCGCCCACGCCTACACCTATACCCGCGCCGCCGAAGCTCCTCAAGACCTCGCCGCCGACGCTCGCCATGACCTCGCCGCCGACGGTTCTGACGACCACCAGCGCGGCTTTTACGACGACGGTGAACCCGGGGGGCCTCGAAACGGAGGTGCACTTCGAATACGGACCGGTCCTGCCGGGTGCGAAAGCGTCGGCGCTCACCTACGGCTCCGTCACGCCGGACCAACCGGTGGGCTCGGACTTCGCCGACCATACGGTCACGACGACCGTAACCGGCCTGCTGCCGAACGTCACATACAACGTGCGGGCCGTGGCGACCAACAGCGCCGGCGGCGCGACGGGCCCCAATCAGACCCTCCTGACGCCGGCCGATCCTCCGCCGCCACCGCCGGTGCTCGGCAAATCCGTCAACGTGACGCCGGTGTCCGGGACCGTGTACATAGAGTTGCCGCCGGGCGCCACGTTGGCCTCTGCGGCGTCGGTCTCGCCGTTCTCGCCCTTCGCGCCGGGGGCGCAGGCGGTCGAGGCGCTCACGAAGGGCCAGGCGTTCATACCGTTGACCGAGGCGCGCCAGATTCCCGTCGGGTCGGTTCTCGAAACGACGGGCGGCGTTGTGGGCATCACCACGGCCACCACCGCGTCCCCGAAGGGCAAGCTGCAGACTGGGAATTTCGGCGGGGGGATCTTCAAGCTGCTGCAGAATCGCAAGCAGAAGGGCCTGACCGACCTGGACATCGTTGACAACCACGGCGCCAGCCAGGTGTGCGCCACGGTCGGCAAGCGGGGGAAGGCGCTCGCTGCCAAGCTGAGTTCGAAAACGCTCGGCCGGGTAAACGCCAGCGGGCACGGGCACTTCGCCGTACGGGGTCAGTACAGCGCGGCGGCCGTGCGGGGAACGGTGTGGAGTGTGGCCAACCGCTGCGAAGGGACGCTCACGCACGTCGTGCGCGGCGTGGTCTCGGTGCGCGACTTTCGCCGCCGCAAGACGATCACGCTGTTCACAGGCGAGTCCTATCTAGCCAACGCACCCCGTCGCTAGGCCGGCTGCGATGCGGTTCGGCCTCGGTCCACACCCACGTTCCTGCCCGCGTAGAGCGGCGCTGGCGTCCACGGTGCTCCTCGCGCTGGCGATCATGGCCGGGTTGGCCGCCTCGGCGCAGGCGCAAACGATCGAAGTGAACACGACCGAAGACCCGACCGGGGCGGGCTCGTGCGGCGACGGCGGCTGCTCGCTGCGCCAGGCGGTCGAATCGGCGAACAGCGGCGACACGATCAAACTGGACGGCAGCGGCGACGCGCCGATGACCTACAAGCTCACGCAGGGCAGCCAGATCGTCGTCAACAAGGAACTGACGATCGAGGGCAACGGACCTGAAGCGAGCGTCATCGACGGCTCCGAAAACATCGGGCCGAAAGCGCTCAACCGGATCATGAAGATCACCGGCGGTCCGGTGACGATCAAGAAGCTGCAGTTCGCCGATGCGCAGGACGGCGAAGATGAACAGTTCGAGGACTGCAGCCCATGCGACACGATCAACGCCAACGGTGGCGGCGCGCTGTTCGCCGACGGACCCGAAGTGAACCTCGAAAACGTCGAGTTCGACGGCGACGGGATCTCCAGCGGACAGCCGACCGGGGGCGCGGTTGCAAACGACGGCACGTTGAAGATGTCGAACGTGCTGTTCGCGCACGACAACGCCGCGATCGGCGGTGCGCTGTTCCTGCGGGGCGGCACGGTCACGGGCGAAGACCTTACGTTCGAGGAAGACGGCACGAGTGCGTTTGACGGCGGGGCGGTGTTCCTGCTCGACGGCGGTCATACGACGCTCACGAACACCACGATCGTCAGCAGCGGCTGGCCGTCGAGCTTCGGCGGCGGCATCGACAACGACAGCTCGACGCTGACATTGATCAACGACACGCTTGCTGGCAACGCGCGGGGCTCGCTCGAGACCGACTCCGACGCGAGCACCTCGGTCGAGAACACGATCCTCGGCTCGGGGTTCTCCGACGGCGTCAACTTCGACTGCGTCGGCGCAGGCAAAGAAAACGACGTTGACACGGTGACCGCTGCCGCGATCACGCACGACCTCGGCAACAACATCGACCAGGATGGCGCCTGTGGCGCCGACGACGCATCCGGTGACCTCTCCAAAGTAGATCCCGATCTCGCCCCGATCGCTGAAAACGGCGGGCCGCTGCCGACCCAGGCGTTGCTGCACGGCAGCCCGGCGATCGACGCCGCCAACGAAGCGGCCTGTCCGGCGACCGACGCGCGCGGCATCCCGCGTCCACAGGGCGCCGGCTGTGACATCGGCGCGTACGAGGCCGTGCTGCTCGGCCAGCCGAGCGCGACCACCGATGCGGCGACGGGGTCTACGTCCTCCGAAGCGACGCTCGCGGCGACGATCGATCTCGACGGAGAGGGCGGAGGCTTTCACTTCGTGTTCGGGCTCTCTTCGTCGCGCTTGAACGACCAGTCGCCCGAGGTCGGGGCGGGCGATCCCTCGACTGCGACGCCCGAGAGCGAGGTCCTCGCCGGCCTGAGCCCCGAAACGACGTACTACTTCCGCGCTGTCGCCGACAACGCGTCGGGCAGCGTGCCGGCGAGCAACGTCCTCAGCTTCATCACGCAGGAGGGCGCTCCCGGGGCGCCGAAGGTTTCGGAACCGAGCGTTGAATCGGTCACGGAAACGACTGCGACGATAGGCTTTACGATCGATCCCGACGGCACGGACACCAGCTACGTGGTCAACTACGGCTCCACCAGCGAATACGGCAGCAGCACCAGCGCCGTCGACATCGGCTCGACCGGCGGGGAGAAACGACTGACGCGCACACTCAGCGGGCTGCAAGCAGGCAACACCTACCACTTCGACATCGTTGCCACCAGCCCTGAAGCGGTCGATGGCGTTGAAGGCGAAGATCAGCAGCTCACCACCGAATCGCCGGGTGGAGCAGGCGGATCTCCACCGGGAGGATCGCCGGGCGGAGGCGGCGAATCGCCGTCCGGCGGGGGCTCCTCACCGCCGCCCTCGGGCTCATCGCCTATCGCCACGGCGGCTTCCACCGGTGCGAGCACGGCCGGTACCGGCAGCGCGCCTTCACCGGCTGGGCCGCTGCCGCCGCCGGTGCTCGGCAAGGCCGTGAATGTGACGCCGGTGTCGGGGATCGTCTATATCGAGCTGCCGCCCGGTGCCACGCTGGCATCGGCGGCGTCGGTTTCACCGTTCGCGCCGTTCTCGTTGGGGGCGCGGGCGGTCGAGGCGCTCATGAAGGGGCAGGCGTTCATACCGTTGACGGAGGCGCGTCAGATTCCCGTCGGGTCGATTCTCGAAACGACTGGCGGCGTGGTTGGTATCACCACGGCCACCACCGCGTCCCCGAAGGGCAAGCTGCAGACTGGGAATTTCGGCGGGGGGATCTTCAAGCTGCTGCAGAATCGCAAGCAGAAGGGCCTGACCGACCTGGACATCGTTGACAACCACGGCGCCAGCCAGGTGTGCGCCACGGTCGGCAAGCGGGGCAAGGCGCTCGCGGCCAAGCTGAGTTCGAAAACGCTCGGCCGGGTAAACGCCAGCGGGCACGGGCACTTCGCCGTACGGGGTCAGTACAGCGCGGCGGCCGTGCGGGGAACGGTGTGGAGTGTGGCCAACCGCTGCGAAGGGACGCTCACCCACGTCGTGCGCGGCGTGGTCTCGGTGCGCGACTTCCGCCGCCGCAAGACGATCACGCTGTTCACCGGGGAGTCCTATCTGGCCCGGGCTCCCATCGCACGACGCTGATCGAACCGGACCCTGGTCGGGTATCCGGGTCGATCCGGGTCCGAGAGGTTTGGGTCCGAGAGGTTCGGGGTCAATCCGCGCGGGCCGGCCGTGACCCGGACGGGGGATGTTCAAGCAGGGACGATCCGCGACCGGCGCGCGCCGAGGCTGGGCATCGCCTCGCTGTCGGCTTCGATCGCGCTGACGACCAGCTCGGCGAACAGCGCCGCGCGCTCGGCGTCGTCGGGGCCGTAGTGGCCGCCGTCGCGGCGGTCGAGCAGCGACAGCACGCCGATCGGGCGGCCGAGGCGGATCAGCGGGACGACCAGCATCGTGTAGGGGACGTGGCCGGTGCCGGCGGCGATGCGGGACGCAAAGCGGGGATCGGTGCGACATTCGGGGACCGCCAGCGGCTGCCCGTTTTCGACGACGCTACCGGCGAGGCCGTGTCCCGGCGGCAGGCGCACACCCACGATCTCGCGCGCTCCCGCTCCCCAAGCCGACTGGTAGACCAGCTCGCGGGTGTTGCCGTCGGTCAGCGCGATCGAGGAGGCCGCTGCCCCGAACACGCCGGCGGCGGTGCGCGCAATCCCCTCCATCAGGCTGCGCCGGGCGGCTGGCGCCTCGATCGAGAGGGTCAGCGAACCGCCGATCGTGGGCTGCGTGTGACCCCGGGGCTGGGTGTGGCTGCCCAAGGCACGGGCGAAGGCGGCGACCGAGGCGACGCGCCGTTCGGGCACCATCTCCAGGCCCGCCTTCACCGCGTCGGCGATCTCGGGGGGAACCTCGGGGGCGAGCTCGCGCAGCTCGGTCGGGCTGGCGTATACCGGCGGGCGCCCGACGATCAGCGTCCACAGGGTGGCGGCCAGGCCGAAGACGTCGCTGCGCGGCGAGACCGAGCCGCCGGCGAACACCTCGGGTGCCATGTAGCGCGGCGTGCCGACCCCGACCGTGCCTTCGTCCTCTTCCTCGTCCTGGAGCAGGCGGGCGATCCCGAAGTTGACCAGCACGATCCCTTCCTCGCCGAGGATCAAGTTGTGGGGCTTGACGTCGCGGTGCACGATCTGCTGGTCGTGCACGTACTCGAGCGCCTCGCAACTCTCGCGGGCATAGTCCAGCGCCTGCTCCAACGGCAGCCCCGGATTGCCCTTCTGCGCCAGCAAGGTGTGCAGGTCGGTGCCCTCCACCAGTTCCATCACCAAATACTGGCCGCGCTCATCGGCGAAGTGGTCGGTGACCTCGACCACGCGCGGGTGGCGCAACAGCGACAGCAGCTGCGCCTCGACCTCGAAGCGCTCGGCGTGGCGCGTGTTGTTGACGTGCTTGATCGCCACCGCCTCGCCGTTGCCCGTGTCCTGGGCGCGGTAGACAGCACCCATTGCGCCGCTTGAGATCGGCTCGCCGACGGCGTAGCGGTCTGCCAGCAAGAGCCCCCGCGGCAGGACGAAGCGCGACTGGTCCTCCATCTTGAGAGCCAGCGTAACGCAGCCTCCGGCCTCTGTCCTTCCCCTATGCCTTCCCTAGGCGTAATAACACGGTTGACGACCGGGAACTCGGATAGCCTAAGAGGGTGGCGCAGACGGCCGCAGGCCGGCTGGCCGAAACGGGGATGCGAGCCCGAGGCGAGTATCTCCCGGCTTCGGCCGGGCCCCTCTTTTTTCAATCCCTTGTGGTGAAGCGATGAAACGCAAGCGCAGGCGCGCCGGGGCGGCACGCACGCGCCAGCTGCGGCGGGTGCTGCTGGCGGTGGTCGCGCTGGGCGCCACGGGCCTTGCGATCGTCGCCTACGAGACCAACCTGCTGCGCTCGCTCGAACTGAGCACGGTCAACACCCGCTTCACGATCCGCGGCCACCAGAAGCCCCCGGCGAACATCGTGCTGGTGGAGATCGACGAACGGACCTTCGACGAACTCGATCTGCAGTGGCCCTTTCCGCGCCGCGTGCACGCCAAGGTGATCGAAGCGATCGCCCGCGAGGACCCCAAGGTGATCGCCTACGACGTGCAGTTCAGCGAGGCCAGCGCCTGCCCGCTCTCCACCAAGGGCACGCAGCCGCCGCCGGGCGACTGCCCACAGGCGCGCGGTGACGAG
Source organism: uncultured Solirubrobacterales bacterium (assembly GCA_963844585.1). Lineage (GTDB taxonomy): Bacteria > Actinomycetota > Thermoleophilia > Solirubrobacterales > Solirubrobacteraceae > Palsa-744. The sequence continues at coordinate 57,901 of CAWJOV010000007.1, forward strand.
ACGGCGCTGCTCGAAGCGCTCGACAACGCTCACGGGCGAACGGTGATGACGACCACCGAAACCGAAGGCAACGGGAAGACGAGGTTCCTCGGCAGCGAAGGCAACCTGCTGCTGGGCGAAGTGGGGTCGCAGCCGGCCAACGGGTTGCTGCCGACCGATCCAGGCGGGGTGCTGCGACGCGTCAGCTTCTCGGTCGGCGGGCTGAAGACGCTCGCGGTGGTAAGCGCGGAAGTGGCCGATGGCCATCGGGTGCACGCGAGTGAGTTCGACGGAGGACCCGCTTGGATCGACTACTACGGGCCGGAAAACAGCTTTCGCCGTGTCTCTTTCTCGACGGTCTATCTCGGCCACTTGCCGCGCGGCTTCTTCCACGACAAGATCGTGATCGTCGGTCCCTCGGCGCCCACGCTGCAGGACATCCACCCGACCTCCACCGCCCGGCAGATGCCGGGAGCCGAAGTCCAGGCGAGTGCAATCGCGACGGTGCTGCGGGGCCTGCCGCTGCGCTCCTCGGCGGCGTGGCTGGATCTGGCGCTGATCGTACTGCTGGGCTGCGCCACGCCGCTCGCCACGCTGCGGTTCGGCTCGATCGCCACCGTCGGGCTGGCGCTGGCGTTGGCGGCGGCGTTCACGGTGGGCGTGCAGGTCGCCTTCGACAACGGGCACGTCGTGTCGTTCATCTACCCGCTGGGGGCGCTGATCCTCAGCGCGGCGGGGGCGCTGTCGGTGCAACTGGTGACGGTCGCCTTCGAGCGCGAGCGGGTGCGCGACCTGTTCTCGCGCTTCGTGCCCGAGAACGTCGTCGACGAGGTGCTGGCAAGCGCAGGCGGAGAACTGCGCCTCGGCGGGGTGCAGCGCGAGGGAACCGTCATGTTCACCGACCTGCGCGGCTTCACCTCGTTCGCGGAAACGCTGACGCCCGACCGCGTGATCGAAGTGCTCAATCGCTACCTGAGCGAGATGAGCGATGCGATCCTCGACCACGGCGGCACGCTGGTCGCCTATATGGGCGACGGGATCATGGCCGTGTTCGGCGCGCCGATCGTGCAGACCGACCACGCCGACCGTGCGCTCTCCACCGCCCGCGAAATGCTTGCCGTACGCTTGCCGCGCTTCAACGGATGGCTACACGAACAGGAGCTGGGATCGGGGTTTCGCATGGGGATCGGCCTGAACTCGGGGCGGGTGATGTCAGGCAACGTCGGCTCTGAGCGGCGCGTCGAGTACACCGCGGTGGGCGACACCACGAACGTGGCGGCGCGCATCGAGCAGCTCACCAAGGGCACGCCCCACCAGCTGATGCTCTCGGGAGCCACCAAGGAGGCGCTCACCGAGCAACCTGAGGATCTGGCGTTCGTCGATGAGATCGAGCTGCGCGGCCGGCGCACGGAGATCGCGATCTGGGCGCTCGCCGAGGAGCCCGAGGGGCCGGCGGCGTCACCGTCCTCGCCGGCCGAGCACCTTAGGGAGGATGGGCCGGAGATCTTGTCGGCCGACCACTCTGCCGAGAGCCTGTCCCCGGCGTCTCCGGCCGCCGATCAGCCAGAGACCGTGTAGCCGGCCTGGCGCAGGGCTGTGAGCGCGTTCGTCGTGCGGGCGCCGTCACTGCCGATCGCATGCTGAGCCCGCGCGTAGGCCGCTTCGTTCCCGGCGCGCGCGGCGGCTGCCAGCGCGGCGTAGTCGCTGCCGGTCGCCGCCAGCGAGGCGGCGAGGTGAGCGTTGACGCTCTGCACCGCGGGGCTGACCGAGAGCTTGGCGAGCGCGCGCGACGCGCTGGTGTAGGCCGCGGCCAGCTGCGCGGCCGCGGCGGCCTGCGCGGCGGCACTCGACGCGGCGCGCAAGCGGGCGCTGGCGGTGTTGACGGCGCTGTTGAGCGTGCCGAAGGTGCTCCCCAGCGCGCTCGCATACTGCGGGCTGGGAGTTAGCCCGAACGCGCTCGTGCCGTTCAGCTTCAGGGTGGCCGCGATCTGTGCGCATTGCGACCCCGACGCGGCGGCGGTGGAGCCCAGGCAGGCGATCGTCACGACGCCGCCCGTCGTGGGCACCGTGTAGAGCGTCAGCGGCGAGGCGAGACCGTGCACCGAGAGGCCGCTGTAACGGTATGCCTCATAAGAGCCAAGCTTCACCGGCTGGGGATGGGGCAGCGTCCCGTTGAGGGCGGTGGTGAACGCCGGGGGCAGCAGCGATGGCCCGGCGGCAGCCACCTCGCCGGCGAGCAGGCGCTGGTCGGAGGAGGCCGAGTAGGTGCTGGAGGCGCCGGCGGCAGAACCGGTGCTCAGCGCGAGCGGCTGTGAGAAGCTGAGGCCAGGCACCGTGGGGGCGCTCCCGAGCCGCTGCCAGCTGGAGGGGGAGGAGAGTTCGACGTAGCCCGCGGACGCCGAGTCGTTGAAGGCCGTCCCCGAGCCGCCCGAGCTACCGCCCAGCAGCAGGCCGGCGACGAGTGCCAGCACGGCGGCGAGGAGGAGCACCGGTAGGTATCTCCGATTTGGAGCGCCGGCGCTTGCACCCGGGCCAGGTGGGGTGTGTGTGCCCGGCCGGCCTGTCGCGGGCGGGGCCTCGGACGCCGTACGCGCGTCGGCCGGTGCACCACGCTCGCCTCCGGATGAGGGCGCGGCGTCCGGGGCTGTCACCGCCGCCGTGGCGAGGCGGGTCGCGCCGGGGTCGCTCTTGGCGGCCGTGTGCGGTGCGCGCGTCGGACTGCCGACGGCAGGCCGCAGGCGTGTGGCGTCGGTGGAGGCGGGCGCGGTGGATTCCGCCGGTGCGGCGCCGAGCGCTCGCCGCGCCTGCAGCATCAGCTCTCCCGCTGAGGCCGGCCGGTCCTCGGGATCCTTCGCCATTCCGCGCGCCATCACCTCGTCCATCGCCGCGGGGATATCGGTGCGCATCTCCGAAAGACGCGGTGGGGGCTCGGTGAGGTGCGCGAGCAGTGCCCGCTCTTCGGTGGAGCGCTCGAACGGGACCTGGCCGGTGAGGCACTCGCAGAGCACGGCCGTGAGCGCGTACACGTCACTGCGAGCAGTGGCGCGGCCGCCGCGAGCCTGCTCGGGGGAGATGTAGTCGATCGTGCCCACGAACTGGCCGGTTTCGGTCATCGCCGCGTCGTCGTTGCCCTTGGTCAGCCCGAAGTCGGCCAGATAGGCATGGTCGCCGGCGCCGACCAGCACGTTCTGGGGCTTGACATCACGGTGAATCAGCCCCTTCGCGTGCGCGGCGTCGAGCGCCTCGGCCACCTGCGTGAGCAGGCGCAGCGCCCGCCGGTCATCGAGCTGTCGGCGCAGGATCAGATCCTTGAGCGTGGGGCCCTCGACCATGCGCATCGCGAGGAACAGCCGGTTGTCGGTCTCGCCGGCCTCATACACCGTGACGATGTGAGGGTGGTCGAGGGCGGCCTGCAGCAAACCCTCGCGGCGGAAGCGCTCGCGGAAGGCGGGATCGGCGCTGAGCTCCGCGGTGAGCAGCTTGAGCGCGACCACTCGCTCCAGCGACAGCTGGGTGGCGCGGTAGACGGTACCCATCCCGCCCTCGCCGAGCCTGCCGTCGATGCGGTAGCCCGCTACGACTGTGGGGTTGTCAAGCGAGTCCACTGGTGGCCTCTCCACAAAGTTCTGATCGATTCACAGGATGTACCACCAGATCACGGGTCGCTGTCATCGATGGGCGTTATGCGCGCATCGAGACTAGCCCACGAGTACCGGGCCGCTGCCTTTGCCGCCGCTTGGCGTGGACGATTTGGAGGGCGTGCTGGGCGTGGGAGTTGGGGTCGAAGTCGATTCCGGTGGCGTGGCCGGAGTGGGAGTGCTCGCCGGCGTGGGAGTGGAAGCCGGGGTGGGAGCGGTTGAATGCGGCGGATGATGCAGCGCCGGCGGCGTGGCGGGCGCTGCGATCGCGGAGACGTGCACCGGCGTGGTGGACACCACCACCGGGGCGGGCAGCGGCGCCGTCTGTGTGCCGCTCGCGGTCGCCTTGCGGACGCCGAAGCTCGCGCCGAACACCACCAATACGACGATCAGCGCCGCGATCGCCGCACGCCCACGCGAGGGCTGGGAGGTGGTGCTCATGCGCGGCACTCGGCCACAGGGCCCACACCAATCGGCGGCGGCAGTGTCCCGGTCATTCGCAGCGCTCGGGCTTTTTCGAGCCCGCGGCCAGGCAGCGCTGGACCTTGGTGAAGTTGGCGTGCCCGATCTTGTATTCGATGTACGCCCCGATCTCGTTCTTGGCGGTCACGTAGATCTTCAGGGCGGAGCCGTTGGGCAGCACCGCCCCGTGCAGCCCGGGGAAGCCGAGCGAGCGAGCGGTCTTTGCCTGGGGGCGGCAGCCTCGGGTGCAGCGGACTTCCACGTGAGCCTTCTTCGGAGCGCTGACGGTGAGGTTCACGACGCGAACTCCACTGGTGAGCGGCTGTGCGGTGAGCGTCGCTTCGGCCTGCAGGCGCTTGAGCTGGACGACGTAGTCGAACAGGAACTCGAGGTTCCCCCCGGCCGATTCGACTCCGCCGAGCTGGATCGTGTACGACTTCCCGGCTTCGACGTCGGCGAACAGTTCCCCGGCCATCGTGGGCTGGTTGATCGCACACTTGCGCTGTTCGTTTTCGGGTAGCAGCGTCGTGGGGTTGTAGGGCACCACCGCCATCACCGTGCCGAACGACGCCGAGGTGCGGATCCGCACCAGCCCGTTGGCGTTTGGGTAGAAGTCGTACCAGATCGTCTTGCCCTCGGCGACGCCGTCGCATCCAGTCATCTCGGCGGGCCCGGGCTGAGGGCCGAGGATGTCCGACTGGACGGTCGCCGCCGCCGTGTTGCGTTCGTCGCGCAGGGTTTCCGTGCGGTTGAGCGGAGTGCCCGGATGGTGGGGGGTCGGCGGTTCGTTGAGGTTGAGCGCGTCGAGGTAGTTGTCGTTGATCGGCGGCACGGTGGCTGGCGCCGCGGCCGTCGCCGCCATCGTCGTGCTGGCTCCGAGCGCCAGCAGCGCCATAGTGATCGCGAGCGTGACCGCGCGCCGGGAGCGTCCAAGTGTTGCCTGCATCAGAATGTACCTCGCCTCATTGCCTGACAGCATCATAGATTGCATGGGTACACTCGTGCCGTGCCATCTGAGCAGCATGAACCTCCGCACCAGGAGCCGGGGGCGGCGGACGAAGCGTCCGACCCGCTGATTGGCGTCACCGTCGGGCACTACCGGATCGAGTCGCTGCTGGAGATTGGCGGCATGGGCCGCGTGTACCGGGCGACCGGCGCTGAGGGCGAGCTGGTGGCGCTCAAGCTGGTCCGGGGCGACCTCGCCGAAGACAGCATCTTCCGCAAGCGCTTCGAGCGCGAGGCGATGATCGCCCAGCAGGTGAAGAATCCGCACGTGGTGCCGGTGCTCGACACCGGCGAGCACGAGGGTGTGCCCTATCTCTCCCAGCGCTTCATCGAGGGCGGCTCGCTGGAGCAGAAGCTCAAGCGCGAGGGCCGGCTGGATGTGCCGACGACGCTCAAGCTTTGCGCGGAGGTCGCCGACGGCTTGGACGCACTGTTCGCCGGCGGGATGGTGCACCGCGACGTGAAGCCCGCCAACGTCCTGCTCGACCTGGATGGCACCGCGCTGATCACCGACTTCGGGCTGGCGAAGGACAGCGAGGGCACCAACCTCACGCGGCCGGGCCAGGCGCTGGGCTCGCTGGACTACATGTCACCCGAGCAGATCCGTGGCGAGGCGGTGAGCGCGGCGACCGACGTGTACGCGCTCGGTTGCGTCATCTGCCAGTGTCTCAGCGGGGCGCCGCCGTTTGCCGACCGCAAAGGCATGCGGATCCTGTGGGCGCAGCTCCAGGACGAGCCGCCCGACCCCTGCGCTGAGGTGCCCGACGCGCCGCCTGCGTTGGGGGCAGCGATTTTGTGCGCGCTCGCGAAGGCTCCCGCCGAGCGTCCCCAGAGCGCCGGGGAGTATGCGCGTCTGCTGCACGAGGCGGCCGGTCTGACGCCGCCTCCTGGGTGACGCTTCCTCCCGGGGGCTACTCGCTTCCTCCGGGGGCTACTCGGTCTGAAGCTCCTCCCGAGGGCCTCACACACAGAGGGTCGATTACGGGGCCTCGCGCGTTGCGCGTGGTGCCGCGCTACAGATCCGCGCCGGGTCCCGCCGGAGCGGCCCGCCAGCGCCCGTCCTGGAGAATGAGACGCACCGTTTCGCTGCCCTCTCCGAGCGCGATGCGCGCCTCGTGGGCGTCGAAGTCGACCTCCAGCTGAAGCGCCAGCGGCGGGATGTGGTCTGCGCCTGGCACGGTCGTCGATGGCGGGGTGCTCTGGTCGGCGGGCGGCGGCGGCAGGGCGCTCTCGTCGGCGGGCTCGGGTGGAGGAGTGCCCTGGTCGGCGGGCGCGGGCGGCGGGGTGCTCTGACCGGCGAGCACGGGCGGAGGAGTGCTCTGGTCGGCGGGCGGCGGCGGGGGTGCACTCGGTGGCGCTGCCTCGGCAGACATTGCCGACGCGGCTGCCGGCGGAGCAGGCGCAATGACTGGGCTGCTGGCGAAGACGGTCCGGGAGTAGCGGTCGGGAGCCGGTGGATCAACCGCCTCGGGGGCTGTCTCCATGGGCTGTGGCTGCACGATCGCCCTGACGACCAGGGTCGTGGCGCCAGCCTCGATCGAGTCGCCGAGCGCCAGCAGACGAGGGCTCTGGATGCGCAGGCCGTTGATGAACGTGCCGTTGGAAGAACCGAGATCCTCGATCGCGTAGTCGCCGGTGGCTTCGCGCGAGATGCGGGCGTGCTGGCGGGAGATCTCCTCGTCCTCGGAGAGCCGGCCGGCGCCCTCGGCGTGGCGCCCGATCACCAGTTCATCGTCGACGACGATCGTGTCGCCAGTGGCGTTGCCGCTGATCACCTCCAGGCGCAGGTAGGTCGAGCCGCTGCTCATCGCAGCACCGTAGCGATTGCCGAAGTCGGATCCTGCTCGCCGCGCTCCGCTCGGATCACGTGCATGACCGCGTTGATCAGAGCCAGATGGGTGAAGGCCTGGGGGAAGTTGCCCAGGTGGCGGCCGGTGCGGGGATCGATCTCCTCGGCATACAGCCCCAGCGCGGAGGCGTGGGAGATCAGCTTCTCGCACAGCGCCCGGGCACGCTGAAGCTCGCCGATCTCGCACAGCGCCGACACCAGCCAGAAGGAGCAGATCGTGAACGAGCCCTCCTCGCCGGCGAGCCCGTCATCGGTGTCATCGACTCGGTAGCGCAGTACCAGCCCATCCTCGGTGAGCTCCTCGGCGATCGCGCGGACGGTCGCCACCGTGCGAGGGTCCTCGGCGGGCAGGAAGCGCACCAGCGGCATCAGCAGCAGCGAGGCGTCTAGCGTGGCGGTGCCGTAGTACTGGGTGAAGACCCCGCGCTCGTCCACCCCGTGCGCGCAGATGTCGGCGTGGATCTCCGCCGCCGCCGCCTGCCAGCGCTCGGCGCACTCACGGTCGTCGCGCAACTGCGCCAGGCGGGCGCCGCGGTCGGCGGCGACCCAGCACATCAGCTTCGAGGAGGTGAAGTGCTGGGGCTCGCCGCGGACCTCCCAGATCCCGTGGTCGGGCTGGCGCCAGTGCTCGAGGGCGCCGGCGACCTGGCGCTTGACGATCGGCCACAGCCGGTCGGGCAGCTGGTCGCGCGAGCGGGTGTGCAGGTAGATCGAGTCGAGCACCGCGCCCCACACGTCGTGCTGGTGCTGGCGGTAGGCGCCGTTGCCGATCCGCACCGGTTGGGAGCCGGCGTAGCCGGAGAGATGGTCGAGCTCCTGCTCGTCCAGGCGGCTCTCCCCGCCGATCCCGTACATGATCTGCAGCTCCCCCTCCTCGGCCTCGGCGAGGTCGGCGACGAAGTAGAAGAAGTCGTTGGCCTCCCAGTCGAAGCCCAGTGTGTAGAGCGCCCACAGCATGAAGGTGGAGTCGCGGATCCAGGTGTAGCGGTAGTCCCAGTTGCGTTCGCCGCCGAGCGTCTCGGGCAGCGAGGTGGTGGCCGCCGCGACCATCGCTCCGGTGGGGGCGTAGCTCAGCCCCTTCAGCGTCAGTGCGCTGCGCTGCAGGTAGGTGCGCCAGGGGTGGTCGGGGAAGGTGCCCTGCTTGAGCCACTCCTGCCAGTGGTGGGCGGTGCGCACCAGTCGCTCGTTGGCCTCCGCGTAGGTTGTGGGGAGCGGATGCTCCGACCAGCCCAGCGCGGCGAACACCGACTCCCCCTCGTGCAGGATCGTGCGTGCGCGGGCACGCGGGCCCTCGAACCCGAGGTTCATGTCGCTCACCAGTCGCAGCTTCAGGTCCATGCCCTCCGAGCCGGCGGTCGCCTCGTTGTAGCCGGGGCCGGTGTACGACCACTCGGCGGCGAGGCCGCCGTAGTCGAAGACCGGTTCGCAGTCGAGGTGGATCTCGGCCCATCCCTGCACGCAGAAAGCGGTCCGCAGCAGCACGTGGTCGGCGTCGTAGTCGGTGGGGGAGCGCCGATGGGTGCGCGAGCGCTCCTGGTTGTGGTACCAGGGCCCGATGCAGAGCACGTCGCGCACCACCACCCAGCCGGTGCGCGTCTCCCAGCTGGTCTCCAGCACCAGCGTGCCCGGCAGGTAGCGCACCGCGCCGGGCACGGTGATGCCGGCGGGGCCCAGTCGAAAGCCGCCGGCGTCGCGGTCGAGCATCGCCCCGAAGACGCTTGGCGAGTCCAGGCGCGGTAGGCACATCCACTCGACGTTGCCGCTCGGCGCGATCAGCGCACAGGTCTCGCAGTCCGAGAGGAAGCCGTAGTCGGCGATCGGCGGAAACGGGCTCCTTTGGGTGCCTTGGGGTGTGGCGCTCACCGCGCCAAGGCTACTAGCGGCGGGGCCGGATAGGCTCTGGCTGGATGACCTGGGTTGAAGTCTTCATCGTGTTTGTGATGTCCCACCTGGTTGGGGACTACCTCCTGCAGACCAACTGGCAGGCTCTTCACAAGCGCGGCGGCCTGGCATGGGGTGATCGGGACGCGCAACGAGCGCTGTTCACCCACGTCACCATCTACACGCTCTGCTTCATCCCCGCGCTGGTGGTGGCCGAACTCGGCGTGGAACTGGTGTGGGTGATCCCCGCGATCTTCTTTCCGCATCTCATCCAGGATGACGGCAGGCTGCTGCAGACCTACATGAAGGGTGTCAAGCGCCTGGATCCCAAGGAAAACCTGGCGGTGTCGATCGCCGTCGATCAGACGTTCCACCTGCTGGCGCTGCTTGTCCTAGCGCTGGTGATCGGTTCCTGAAGGCCGCCGGTCACTGGACTATTCGTGGACCCGATGGGCTTCGGGTCGCCGACTTGATCGGCTCCGGGTCGCTGACCGGCGGGCTTCGGGTCGCCGACTTGATCGGCTCCGGGTCGCTGACCGGCGGGCTTCGGGTCGCCGACTCGATGGGCTTCGGGTCGCCGACTCGATGGGCTTCGGGTCGCCGACCCGACGGGCTCTGGCGTCAATCGGCGAGCTGGGGGGTCGGTTCCCCCCGCGCGATCCGCCGCCGCTCGGTCGCGGCGACCATCCGAAACTCCGGTACACACGAGCCGCGCGCCAATCTGTGCGGCAGCAGTGGCCGGGCGCAACGCGAGCTTGCAAACAGCGCCGCGCACGCCGCCTCTTGGAGCGGGGTGCAACTCAAGCCGTACAGCTCGCGCACACGTGCGGGCAGCGAGCAGAGCATGACCAGATCGTGGAGATGCTTACCCAGCCGGCGGTCGGCCGGCATCGGGATCGCGAAGGCCGAGGCATGCCCCATATAGCGGGCCTCCTCGGTCAGGTACAGGTCATCGGCTGCCAACTCGTGCTCGTACCAAGCGCGGAAGTCGCCATACGTTGCGGGCGCGTGCTGCGCAGGCATGCCGAACAGCTCGGCGAAGCGCACATAATCACGCCACAGCGCCTCCCGCTCGGGATCGCTCATGCGGCGCACCAGCCGCTCGTAGAACCACTCGGCGGAGTCGGCGATCACCGCCACCGTCCACAACATGAGCTGAGGGTCGACGGCCGAGTAGGGAGTGCCTGCCGGGTAGTGGGGCCCGGCGTCCTCGGGGAGCTCGCCGATCACCCGCTCGTGCATGCGCCGCACCGCCTCCAGTACGCGATCTGCATCCGCGCGGGAGCCGAAGAAGACCGCCTCGAACATCTCGCCGGTATGCGAGATGCGGCGGAAGGGCATGCTCTTGTTGCGCGTGTGCCTGCTCGTCCCCACGTAGTTGAGGGGCTTCACCGCGCCGACGCACAGCGCCCGCTGTCCGTAGAAGAGCCCCACCGCCTTCTCCTCGTGGACGCGGCGCAGCATCGACTCGCCCCGGGGAAAGTACCCGTCCCGCATCTTCGTGCCACCGTACCATGCGCCCCGCCTTAGAAATCGCTCAGCCGCCAGAGCCCCGGGCAGTGGCATCATCGATCACAATGACCGGGATCTCCCTGCGGCCGTTCTCAGACGAGGACGGCCCCGTGCTGATGAGTGTCCTCGGTGCCCCTGCGGTGGCGCGCTGGCTGCTGCCCGCCGGACGCGCTCAACCCGACTCGGAGGCTGAGTGCGCGGCGCGAGCAAGTGCCGGCGCCGCACACTGGCGGGCGCATGGGTTCGGCCCGTGGATCGTCGGCGAGCGAGGACGCACGGTCGCCTGCGGCGGTCTCGGCCTGCGACTGCTCGATGGCAGCGCGGCGCTGGAGCTTGCCTGGGCCGTCGTTCCGGAGGCATGGGGGCGCGGGATCGCCACCTGGATCGGGCGAGAGGCACTCGCGCTCGCAGCTGCCCGCGGAGCGCGGGAGGCGGTCGCGCTGACGCGCGTGGACAACCTCGCCTCGCGGCGCGTTATGAACAAGCTCGGCATGGTTGCCGCGGGTGAGTTGCGGCACGCGGGGTTTCCTCATGTGATGTATCGCGTGGGGATCGGCACGGGCTGAATGCACCAGCTCACGCCGACGGCAGCGAATACTTGCGTGTCTTCGGCGACTGCTCCAGCAGCCCAACCTCCACGAGCGTGATCACGTAGCGGTGAATCGTGCTGGCGCTGATCTGCAGACGCTCGGCGATCTCCATCAGTCCCAGCGTGGGCTCGTCGGGGCCGAAGCAGGTGAGGATCGCCAGACCTCGCAGCAGCGAGCGCGACAGCCGGCGGTCGTCGTAGGTGGGCATGCCGGTTTCATCGACGCGGCTGAGCGCGGCCGAGATCAACGCGGCGAAGCCCGGGGCTCGCCCGGGGTCGGCGGAGCGGACGATCTCCTCGATCTGTCCGGGGGAGAGCGTGATCGAGATCTGTGGTTCGGTAGCCATCGCGCAATCCTTGCAGATGATGCAGACGACTGTCTGCATCATCTGGGCTGACGGCCATTCGAAGGCCCTCGGCATCTGGTGGCGAAGCCCGGCGGCTCAGCGGTGCGTCACCGCGCCCGTTTCCCCCAAAAGGCGCGAGCCAAGATATTTGGTAGGCATGGGTCTGGGTATCGATCCGGGTGGCTCTATGTTGGGGGCATGAGCGAGATCGACGTCACCTACTTCAACGACCCCGGCTGCCCCTGGGGCTACTCGGTCAGCCCGGCGCTCGCGGTGCTGCGCTGGCGCTACGGCTCGCAGCTGCGCTGGCGCCTTGTGACGATCGGACTCGCGGAGGACCCCGAGCGCTACGTCGCAAGCGGCTACACCCCGACGCGCTCCGTGGTCGGCCAGCTGACGTTCCGCGCGCGCTACGGGATGCCGTTTGCGCCGACGCCACGCGCGCGCGTGCTCGGCACCGCGCGGGCCTGCCGGGCGATCGTGGCCACGCGGCTGCTCGATCCCAAGCGCGAGCTGGCGGTGCTGCGCGCGCTGCAGTTCGGGTGGTTCACGACGACGCTGCTGCTCGACGAGGATGAGGGGATCGCCCGGGCGCTGGCAGGTGTGGAGGGGCTGGACATCGGTGCGATCGTGGGAATGCTGGATGACCCGCGTGTCACCGAGGGGTATGAGGCCGACAAGCGCGAGACCCGTGAGGCGGAGGGTGGGCCCACGCACTTCCAGGGCAAGGCGCGTCAGACCGATGGACCGGTGCGTTACTCGGCGCCGTCGCTCGTCTTCGCGCCGGCCGCTGCGCAGGACGACGCCGGCAGTGCCGGATCGGACGACCCGGCGATCGTAAGCGCGCAACGGCCTCGGCGCTTGGAGGCCGGCGGCTTTCAGACGATCGAGGCATATGACGTGCTGATCGCCAATCTCGACCCCTCGCTGCGGCGTGAGGAGCCTCCGGAGACGCCCCTGCCGGCGCTCGAGCGCTTCCCGGAAGGGCTTGTCACGCAGGAGGTCGCGGCGATCATGGCGCAGGGCAACACACCGCCCGACCGCGCCGCCGCGGAGCGCGGGCTGATCGAGCTGGTTGGAGACGGTCGCGCGCGGCGCACTGCTCTGGGCGACGACGCCCTGTGGCAGTCGGCTTGACCTTGCCGGGCCCACGGCGCCCGCGGGCTCGGGCTGCCGGTCGATCGGCGGATGGGCGGGCACGTCCGGTTGGGGCTCCCCAACCATCGCGACGGGTGTGCAGGTAGCCTCCAGCGCTCGATGAGCACCACGGTCACACTCCCCGATGGCAACGCCCTGGAGCTTCCCTTCGGCGCCACGGGCGCCGACGCCGCCGCTGCGATCGGCGCCGGTCTGGCGCGCGCGGCGCTGGCGGTGGAGATCCGTGGCGGGGGGGATGTGGCGGGAGGGCAGGTGGGGGAGGACCCGGAGGTGCGCGACCTCTCGCGGCCGCTGCCCGACGGAGCCTCGATTGCGATCCTGACCGCGCGCTCGGAGGGCGAGGAGCCATTGCGGCTGATCCGCCACGACGCCGCGCACGTGCTCGCCGCCGCCGTGATGGAGCTCTACCCGGGCGTGAAGATCTCGATCGGCCCGGCGATCGAGCAAGGCTTCTACTACGACTTCGAGTTCCCCGACGGGGTGAGTGTCTCCGAGGCTGACTTTCCCGCGATCGAAGAGCGGATGCAAGCGCATGTGAAGGCGGCGGAGCGCTTCGAGCGCGAGGACATTCCCGTGGCCGATGCGCGTGCTCGCTTCCACGCGGCGCAGCAGGATTACAAGGTTGAGCTGATCGATGATCTCACCCGCACCGCCGACCCAAGTCATCCGCTGGAGACGGTGTCTCTGTATACGAACGGCCCCTTCACCGACCTCTGCCGCGGCCCGCACGCGCCGTCCACCAAGACGGTGGGGGCGTTCAAGCTGCAGTCGGTCGCGGGCGCCTACTGGCGTGGGGACTCCACGCGCACGATGCTCACCCGCATCTACGGCACCGCGTTCTTCACGAAGGCCGCGCTCGAGGAGCACCTGGAGCGCCTCGAGCAGGCGCGCGCGCGCGATCACCGCAAGCTGGGGCGCGAGCTCGACCTCTTCCAGTTCTCCGAGCTCTCTCCCGGGGCACCGCTGTGGAAGCCGGCTGGGATGGTCGTGTGGAATGCGCTCACCGAGCTGTGGCGGGAGGAGAACCGCGCGCGCGGCTACGAGGAGGTCAAAACGCCGATCCTGTACGACGTCGAGCTCTTCAAGCAGTCGGGGCACTGGGACAAGTTCCGGGAGAACATGTACTTCACCGAGGTCGAATCCCACCCGATGGGCATGAAGCCGATGAACTGCCCGGCGCACATCCAGATCTACAAGGATGCCCGCCGCTCCTACCGCGACCTGCCGATCCGCTACTCCGAGCAGGGCTTGGTGCACCGCCACGAGCCTTCCGGCACGTTGCACGGCCTGCTGCGCGTGCGCCCCATCACCCAGGACGACGCACACATCTTCTGCACCGAGGCTCAGGTACAGGACGAGGTCGTGCGCTGCCTGCGCTTCGGCTTTCACATCTACAAGCTGTTCGACTTCGAGCCGAGCCTGGAGCTCTCCACGCGCCCGGAGCGGCGGATCGGCAGCGATGCGATGTGGGACCGTGCCGAGGCGGCGTTGCAGGGGGCGCTGGAGAGCGAGGGCCTCGCCTATGAGCTCAATCCGGGGGACGGCGCTTTCTACGGCCCCAAGATCGACCTGCACATGGCCGACTCGATCGGGCGCTCCTGGCAGCTGGGTACGGTGCAGCTCGACTACTCGATGCCCGAGCGCTTCGAGCTCACCTACACCGGCGCCGACAACGCCGAGCATCGGCCGGTGATGATCCATCGTGCGCTGCTGGGCTCCTTCGAGCGCTTCATCGGCATCCTGATCGAGCACTACGCGGGCGAGCTACCGCTGTGGCTGGCGCCCGTGCAGGCGATCGTGCTGCCCGTCTCAGACCGCTTCAACGAGTACGGCGCCTCTGTGCAGGAGCGTCTGCGCGAGGCGGGCCTGCGAGTCGCGCTCGACGATCGCAGCGAGTCGATCGGGCGCAAGGTTCGCGACGCCGAGCTGCGCCGCATCCCGCACATGCTCGTGGTGGGAGAGCGAGAGCAGCGCGAGGGCACGGTGTCGGTGCGCGAGCACCAGGCTGGAGACATGGGCAGCGCTCCAGTGGATGAGCTCGCGCAGCGGCTGGCGGCGCACGTGCGACGGCGCGCGTCCTCGCCCACGTCGCGCGAGGACGCATAATCCTGCTCACGTCGCCCCTGCACGAGGACGCGTCTTTGCCCATGTTGTCCAGGTGCGCGCGGGCAGTGATCACGGCGCATCGCCGGGGGCCGGTGGGGTGCGGTCGGGGGGACGGAATCGGGTGGTCGTCGAGAAGCTCCCTTGCACGCCGCCGACACCCCGTTATACTCGGCCGCCTTGAGGAGCTCCCGCATCCCATTTTCAGTGTGCTGCGCCATCGAATCGGCTTGACGCGCCACCAGGACAGCTAGTGGCCGTACCCCGCAGGTTCGACCGGCGCCCGCCCGAGCGGGACACGACCAGGGTCAACGAGCGAATTCGCGTACCCGAGGTGCGCCTGATCGACGACCAGGGTGCCCAGGTCGGGGTGTTGAAGACCCCCGACGCGCTGCGCTTCGCCCAGGAACGCGATCTCGACCTGGTGGAGGTCGCGCCGGAGGCTCGCCCGCCGGTGTGCCGCGTGCTGGACTACTCCAAGTACAAGTACGAGCTGGCCCAGAAGCAGAAGCAGGCGCGCAAGCACCAGCAGCAGATCACGGTGCGCGAGATCAAGTTCCGCCCGAAGATCGCCCAGCACGACTACGACACCAAGAAGCACCACGTCGAACGCTTCCTGCGCCACAAGGACAAGGTGAAGGTCACGATCATGTTCCGCGGTCGCGAGGTCACCCACCCCGAGCGTGGCACCCTGATCCTCGACCGGCTGGCGGAGGAGCTCGCGGAGCTGGGCATCGTCGAG
Organism: uncultured Solirubrobacterales bacterium; assembly: GCA_963844585.1. Taxonomy (GTDB): domain Bacteria; phylum Actinomycetota; class Thermoleophilia; order Solirubrobacterales; family Solirubrobacteraceae; genus Palsa-744. The sequence continues at coordinate 73,166 of CAWJOV010000007.1, forward strand.
CAGCGCCCGATGCAGGAGGGGCGCAACATGACGATGATGCTCGGCCCCTCCAAAGCGGTGCTGGCGGGACGCTTCGACGCTTCCTCGCCCGACGGTGTAGAGCCGGCCGACGAGGATGCAGCCACGCAAGCTCAAGCGCTCGCCGAGGCCGACGGCTCGGTGGTCGCTCCGCAGAGCGAGGCGACCGTGACCGCCCCCGCGGAGGATGCCGCGGCAGGGGATGAGCCGGCCGAGGACGCCGTTGGCGGGGATGCCGCAGTAAAGGATGTGCCGGTCGAGGACGCCACTGGCGGGGATGCCGCGGCAGGGGATGAGCCGGCCGAGGACGCCGTTGGCGGGGATGCCGCAGTAAAGGATGGGCCGGTCGAGGACGCCACTGGCGGGGATACCGCAGCAGAGGATGAGCCGGCCGAGGATGTCACCGGCGAGGATGCCGCCGACCCTGCGGAGAATTCGGCCGCTGCGCAGGACGCACCGGCCGACGAGCTGCAAAGCGGGGAGGCCCCGGCCTCCGAGCCGGCATAGCTCGCGGCTCGATCTTCACCCTCAGGCCGCGCGCGTGCCCTTCATCGAGAGCATCGCCGCGTCGGCATGGTGCAGCAGCTGCTCGGCGTTGGACCCGTCGTGCGGGTAGACGCTCGCCCCGAGGCTGGCGCCGACTTTGACCGCGCCGGCCTCCACCCGGATCGGCTCGGCGAGCGTGAGGCGCATGCGCTCCATGAACGCCTGCACCTCGGTGGCGGGGTGGCGCAGCATGCTGAGCAGCGCCACGAACTCGTCGCCGCCGTAGCGGGAGATCAGCTCGTCCTCGCGCACCGCGCCGCCCAAGCGCTCGGCCAGCGTGCGCAGCACCTCGTCGCCGGCGTGGTGGCCGAGCGTGTCGTTGACCTGCTTGAAGCCGTTGAGGTCCATGTAGACGAGCGCCACGGCGCAGCCATGGCGTTGGGCGCGCAAGATCGCGCGGTCGAGCTCTTTGTGGAACAGCCGGCGGTTGGCGAGGTCGGTGAGCTGATCGTGGTGGGCCTGGTGGCGCAGCTGCTCGAGGATCGTGCGCCGCTCGCTGATGTCGGCGAAGGTGGCGATCGCCCCGCACTGATGCCCATGCTCGTCCAGGGCGGGACGTGAGCTGAGCGAGATCCACGTCACGGCGCCGCCCGGCTTCAGCAGGCCGATCGCGACCGAGCGGGCGCTGCGCCCGGTTTGCAGCGTCTCCACGCTCGGATGTGAGGCGACTGGCCAGGGGGAGCCATCCTCGTGCAGGAAGTGCCAGCGGCGGTCGCGGACGTGGCGGGAGAGCAGCTGGTCGTGGCTCATGCTGAGGATGCGCGCGGCGGCGTTGTTGGCGTAGATGGTGCGTCCGTCGAGGTCGAACACGAGCACGCCCTCCGCCAGCATCTCGGTCGTGACCTGCATTCGGTTCTCCAGCGTGCGCAGCTCGCCGCGGCGCGTGCGCAGCTCGCCGCGCAGGCGCTCGGCGGCGGCGATCGACTGCACGAGGCGCTCGCAGGCGAGGTCGAGGGCGCGCTCGGGGTCGGTCGTCCCGACCTTCGCGATCTCGCGCAGCGCATGGGTGATCGCGCTCGGCGCGGCGTTTGGCAGCCGTTCGGCCTGCTCGAGGAGCGGATGCGCGATCGGGGCTCGATCCATCTAGAGCTTCATCGGCCGTCGGCGGCCATTGCATGACAGCGATTTGGGGGTGAAGCGGCCTGTTTTGCCGGTGCGAGCGGCATGCGGCGGACGGTCTGCCATAATCCCGGCTCGCGATGCCCAAGATGAAGACCCACTCCGGCGCCAAGAAGCGCTTCAAGCTCACCGCCACCGGCAAGGTGCGCGGGCGGCACGCCTTCACCAGCCACATCCTGGAGAAGAAGTCCGCCAAGCGCAAGCGTGCCCTCGGGGCCCCCGCTTTACTCTCCGACGACGACACCCCGCGGATCAAGCGGATGCTGGGGGCTCCCTCGAAGGGCGCGCGCAAGGCCGGAAAGGCTTCGGGCGGTGTGGCGGCGACACCCCGTGGATCGAAGGCGGCCGCGAAGAAGGGAGCCGGCTCGTGAGGGTCAAGCGCTCAGTGCACGCGCGCAAGAAGCGCCGTGCCACGCTCGAGCTGACGAAGGGCTTCAGGGGCGAGGCGCACTCCAACTACCGCCGTGCCAAGGAGGCGCTGATCAAGGCGGATACCTACGCCTACCGCGACCGGCGCAACCGCAAGCGCGACTTCAGGCGGCTGTGGATCACGCGCATCAACGCCGCCGCCCGCCAGAACGGGATGAGCTATTCCCAGTTCATGCACGGCCTCTCGCTGGCCGGGGTGGAGCTCGACCGCAAGGTGCTGGCGGACGTCGCGGTGCGCGACGCCGATGCGTTCCGACGTTTTGCCGAGGTTGCCCGCGAGGCGTCGGCCGCCTGAGATCGAAGGCCGCCGACATACCCAGCCTCCCGGGCGCCGCTCCTTTAAGGACGGCGCCTTTTTTGTTTCCAACACCATGCCCACCACTTCACAAAATGAAGGGTTGGGGTCCGAAAAGTTCAATACAAACAGCCCAACCCCATCCACCGATGACCACCATCACCTCCCCCCACAACCCCCACCTGCAGGAGCTGCGACGTCTGCAACGCCGTCGCGAGCGCACGCGCAGCGGGCGCTTCCTCGCCGAGGGCGAGGATCTGCTCGCGGCAGCCGACGACGCCGGTTGGAAGCCCGTGGAGGGGTACCGCGCTGCCGGCAGCGGGCTCGGGGGGCGGGATTTCGTGGACGTGGAGCCGGCGGCGCTGGCGGCGGTCAGCACGCTCGGGTCGGGAACACGCGCGATCGGCGTGTACGAGCAGCGCTGGAGCACGTGTGCGCAGGGGCCCGTGTGCGTCTACCTGCACGCGCTCTCGGACCCCGGCAACGTGGGCGCGGTACTGCGCGCGGCGCACGCGTTCGGCGCCTCGTGCGTGGCGCTCGGCCCCCATTGCGCCGACCCCTGGTCGCCCAAGGCGGTGAGGGCCAGCATGGGCGCGATCTTCCGCGTGGACGTGGCGCGCGCGGAGTCGATCGCGCAGTTGCCGGGTGAGCGGATCGCGCTGGTGCCCGGCGCCCACCCACCAGCTCAGCCCCTCGGCGGGCCGGCGCACGGACCGATCACCCTGCTGGTGGGAGCCGAGCGCGAGGGGCTGCCCGACGAGCTCGTCGTTGCGTGCGAGCGGGTCGCGTACATCCCGATCGCGGGCGACTCGCTGAACGCGGCGATGGCGGCGGCGATCGCGCTGTACGAGATGACCAAGGGGTCGCGTGCGCCCGATCCGCTCGCATCCACGAAGCGGCCAGCGCCGAAGGCGAGCGTCTCCCGGCTGCGGTCGGCCCCCTCCGAGCCGGGCCCCTCCTTTCCGACTAAGGTCCCGCCATCGTGATCGAACGGATCGAACAGCTGCGTGCGCAGGCCGAAAGCGAGATCGCCGCGGCCACCACCGCGGAGGCGCTGGAGGAGCTGCGCGTGCGCCATCTCGGGCGCAAGGCCGAGCTGCCGCAGATGCTGCGCGGAGTGCGCGAGCTGCCCCCTGCGGAGCGGGGCGCGGTGGGCAAGGCCGCCAACGAGGCGCGTGTCGCCCTGGAGCAGCTGATCGAGACGCGCGCCGGCGAGCTGGCCAGCGTGGAGCTGGGCGAGCAGCTGCGGCGCGATCGCGTGGACGTCACGCTGCCCGGTGCGCCGCCGCAGTCGATCGGACGTTTGCACGTCCTCACCGCCACGATGCGCGAGCTCGAAGACGTGTTCCTCGGGCTTGGCTTCACCGTGATGGAGGGCCCCGAGGTCGAGACCGTCCACTACAACTTCGACGCGCTCAACCACTCGCCGACCCACCCCGCAAGGGCGCGCACCGACACCTTCTACATCGACACCCCGCCAGGGGCGCAGGAGCTGGTGCTGCGCACGCACACCTCGCCGATGCAGGTGCGCGCGATGGAGGCGCACCCGCCGCCGCTGTACGTGGTGATCCCCGGGCGCGTCTACCGGCCAGACTCCGACGCCACGCACACACCTCAGTTCCACCAGATCGAGGGCCTCGCTGTGGACGAGGACATCACGCTCGCCGACCTCAAGGGCACGCTGCTGGTGTTCGCGCGGGAGCTGTTCGGCGACGCCCGCGAGGTGCGCTTGCGCCCGCACTTCTTCCCCTTTACCGAGCCCTCCGTGGAGGTGGACGTCTCCTGCTTTCACTGCTCCGGCAAGGGCTTCCTGCGCGACGGCGCGCGCTGCTACCTGTGCAAGGGCGAGGGCTGGCTGGAGGTGCTGGGCGCCGGCGAGGTGGACCCCAACGTCTACTCCCACGTGCCCACCACTGCCGCCAACGCGCCCGGGTATGACCCCGAGCAGGTGCAGGGCTTCGCCTGGGGGATGGGCGTCGAGCGGATCGCGATGCTCAAGCACGGCATCCCCGACCTGCGGCTGTACTTCGAGAACGACCTGCGCTTCCTGGAGCAGTTCTGATGAGGGTGGGCACATTCCCCTTCCCACATGAAACCGGTGGGCGCATGCGCCCACCGGCGGGGCCGCGCATGCGCGGCCCCGGGGAGGGCCGCATGCGGCCCTCCCACGAAGAGCAGATAGGGAGAGGGGCATCGAGATGAGGGTGCCCCTGCCATGGCTGCGCGAATACTGCGATCCCGACCTGGACGTGCAGGCGATCGAGCAGCGCCTGACGATGACCGGGACGAAGGTCGAGGCGATTCACCACCACGGGGTGCCCTCCGCGGAGAACTTCCTCCTCGGGCGCGTGCTGAGCGCCGAGCAGCATCCGGACGCCGACCGGCTGCGGGTGTGCAGCGTCGAGCTCGGCCTGCCCGAGGGCCCGGCGACGATCGTGTGCGGCGCCCCCAACGTGGCGGCCGGGCAGAGGGTGGCCGTCGCCCGCCCTGGCGCGGTGATGCCCGACGGCACGAAGCTCGGCAAGGCGAAGCTGCGCGGCGTGGTCTCCGAAGGGATGATCCTCGCCGAGAGCGAGCTCGACATTGATTCGAGCCCGCCCACCCGGGCGGGCATCATGGTGCTCGACGGCGCGGGGACCGACGGCGAGCTCGCGCCCGGCACGCCGTTGCAGGACGTGCTGGCGATCTCGACGGACGTGTTGGAGCTCGAGATCACCCCCAACCGCCCCGACTGCCTGGGGGTGTACGGGGTCGCGCGCGAGCTGCACGCCGCCACCGGTGCCGCGCTCGCGTCCGCGCCGTGGAGCGAGGATCCCGGCAGCCCGGGGCCGCTGGCGGCGAGCGGGGGTTTCACGGCGCCCCCGACCGGGAGCGGGGGCCCGGCGGAGGCCGCGGTTGCGAGCGGCGCCGAGCCACCGGTCACCGTGGAGGTGCGCTGCCCCGAGCTCTGCCCCCGCTTCACCGCCCGCGTGTTCGAGAACGTCACGGTCGCACCCTCCCCGCCATGGCTGAAGGCGCGGCTGAGCGCCGCTGGGCAGCGCCCGATCAACAACGTGGTGGACATAACCAACTACGCGATGCTGCTCACCGGCCAGCCGCTGCATGCGTTCGACCTCGACCGCGTCGCCGGCGCACGCCTGACGGTGCGCCGCGCCGCCGAGGGCGAGCGGGTGGAGACGCTCGACGGGCAGACGCGCACGCTCGACGGCGAGATGGTGGTGATCGAGGACGCCGAGGGCCCCACCTCGATCGCTGGGCTGATGGGCGGCGCGCGCTCGGAGGTGGGGGCGACAACCACGCGGGTGCTGCTGGAGGTCGCCAACTGGCATGGGCCCAACATCCACCGCTCCTCCTGGGCGCTCGGGTTGCGCAGCGAGGCGTCGGGGCGCTTCGAGAAGGGGCTCGCCCCCGAGCAGTGCCTGCACGCGCAGGCCGTCGCATCGCGGTTGCTGCTCCAGTTGTGCGGCGCCACGCTGCTGCCCGGGACGATCGACCTCGGCGCCGATGGAGCATGGGTCCCTCCCGCCCCGAGGAAGATCAGGCTGCGCGAGCGCCGGGTGCGGGCGATCCTCGGCGTGCCGGTGGCGATGGCACGCCAGGCGGAGATCCTCGAAGCGCTCGACTTCGCCACCACGCACCGCGAGGACGGTCTGGATGTCACCGTGCCGGCGCTGCGCCGCGAGGACGTCACCCGCGAGGTGGACCTGATCGAGGAGGTCGCCCGTATCGACGGGCTGGAGCGCCTGCCCGCCACGCTGCCCGCCCGCCGGGGCGCCGCCGGGCGGCTCACCCACGCCCAGCGCGTGCGCCGCGCCGCCGAGGACGCGCTGGTCGGGCGCGGGCTGCACGAGATCGTCGGCTGGAGCTTCGCCGACCCGCAGCTGCTCGACCGGCTGCTGATCCCGCCCGAGCACGCGCTGCGCAACGTCGTGACGGTCGCCAACCCGCTGTCGGACAGCCAGTCGATGATGCGCCCCACGCTGCTCGGCTCGCTGCTGGATGCCGCTCAACACAACATCTCGCGTGGACGTCCGGACATCGCGATCTTCGAGTCGGGCACCGTCTACCGGGCGGCTCCCGGCGGGCGCGCTGGCGGTGAGAGCCCCGCCGACACGCCTGGCGCCGACGTGCGTCCAGCCGACGAGCACCACGGGCTCGGGGTGCTGTTGAGCGGGCACACCACGCCCCGCGCCTGGCGGGGGGAGCGTGCGCAGGCCGATTTCTTCGCCGTCAAGGCACTGCTCGCCGGGCTGCTCGACCGCTTTCACCTGCGCTGGTCGGTGGCGCCCGCCGATTGGCCTTTCCTGCATCCGGGGCGCAGCGCGGCCGTGCTCGCGGCCGCGCCCGGAGTCGCCGGTGCGCCCGGAGTCGCCGGTGCGCAGGGAGTCGCCGGTGCGTCCGAGGGTTCCGTGAAACCCGGCGGCGTCGTCGCTGCCGAGGATCCCACGCGGGACGGCGACGCCGCCGACGGGCGATCGATGCTTGGCTTCCTCGGGGAGCTGCATCCGCTGGTCGCCGACGCCTGGGGCCTGGAGCGCACCGCGGCGTTCGCGATCGACCTCGGGAAGCTGGCGGCGATCGCACCCGAGACGGTCTCCTACCAACCGTTCGGCGCCTTCCCGGCGCTGCGCCAGGATCTCGCGGTGACGCTGCCGGAGAGCATCAGCGCCGACGAGTTGCTCGCGCTCGCGCGCCGCGCCGGCGGCGAGACGCTGGAGGAGGCCGAGGTGTTCGACGTGTACACCGGTACGCAGGTGGGGGAGGGCCGGCGTTCGCTGGCGCTCGCCCTCACCTTCCGCGCGCTGGAGCGCACGCTCGCCGACGAGGATGTGGCGCCTGCGCGCGCACGGATCGTCGCAGCGCTGCGGGAGATCGGGGGTGAGCTGCGTGGCTGAACAGCGGTTCGCATCCGGCTCGCCCCGCCTGCTGGTCGCCGGCGCCACAGGCTTTGCGGGCGCGCTCGCGGCACACCTGCTGTGGCGCCATCCCCGCTTCGAGCTGTGCACCATCACCGCGCGTGCGGAGGCCGGCCAGCGCCTGGACGAGCTTTACCCGCGCTACCGGGTGCCACTGGTGCTGCAGGAGCTCGACATCGATCGCCACAGCGACGTGGACGCGGCGATCGTCGCCTACCCGCACGCGGCCTCGGCCCCGGTCGTGGCCGCGCTGCGCGCGCGGGGTGTGCGCGTCGTGGACCTCAGCGCAGACTTCCGTCTCAGCGAGCTCTCCACATATGAACGGTGGTACGGCCCGCATCCGCACCCAGAGCTGCTCGAAGACGCCTCCTACGGGTTGCCCGAGCTGCACCGCCCGGCGATCGCCGCCGCTGACCTGGTGGCCACTCCAGGCTGTTACCCGACGGCGTCGCTGCTCGGCCTCGCCCCGCTCGCCCGCGTCGGGCTGATCGCCGACCTCGTGATCGACGCCAAGCAGGGTCTCTCCGGCGCCGGGCGCTCGGCGACCTGGCAGACGCACTTCTCCAACAGCGGCGAGAACATCCTCCCCTACAACATCGTCCACCACCGCCACACTCCGGAGATCGAGCAGCAGCTGGACGATCTCGACCCCACTGCAGGTCGTGCCCGCCCACCCCTGCGGGTGCAGTTCACTCCGCATCTCGTGCCGCTCGACCAAGGGGAGCTCGTCAACTGCTACGTGACGCCCACCCGCCCGATGGAGCAGGACGAGCTCGACGTCATGTACGAGGACGCCTACGCGGGTGAGCCGTTCGTCGAGCTGGCGCCGGCGCCGGCCGAGGTCAGAGACGTGCGCGAAACCAACGTCTGCCGGCTGCACGTGGCGCTCAGCGAGCACACCGGCAAGGTCGTGGTGCTCTCGGCGATCGACAACCTGTGGAAGGGCACCTCATCGCAGGCGGTCCAGAACCTGAATCTCATGTTTGGATTCGACGAGACCGAAGGGCTCCTATGAGCTTGGGTGTCGCGTGCAGGCGTTGCGATATGGGGTGGCTGGGGTGAGCGCGGGCAACGACGTGTGGGGCGATCGCACCAGCGACGGCCCGCCGCGGCCGTTCTTCGGCTCGCGCTGGGTGGCGACGCCTGCGCACGTGCGCGAGCTCGAGCCCGACGCGGGGTTGCCGGCCGGTTTCCGCGCGGCCGGCGTCGTCTGCGGGATCAAGCCGAGCGGCAACCACGACCTCGGCCTGCTGATCTGCGACGCCGAGCACCCCGTCAGCGCCGCACGCTTCACCGCCAGCGCCACCGCCGCCGCCCCGGTGCTGCTCAGCCGCGAGCGCTGCCGCCTGGACGCGTTGCGCGCGGTGCTCGCCAACTCGGGGTGCGCCAACGCCGCCACCGGCAAGCGCGGCCTGGATGACGCCGCCAAGACCCAGGGCGCCGCCGCGCTCGCCATGGGCGTGCAGCCGGAGGAGGTGCTGCTCGGCTCCACCGGAGGCATCAGCTGGTATCTGCCGGTCGATGCCGTGCTGCGGGGGATCCTCGCCGCCAGCGGGCAGCTGCGCCGCGAGGGCGACATCGACTTCCAGCAAGCGATCCAGACGACCGACGCGTTCGAGAAGCGCGCCAACCTCGAGGTGCGGCTGCCCTCGGGGACCGTGCACCTCACCGCCCAGTGCAAGGGGGCGGGCATGATCTCGCCGAACTTCGCCACGATGCTGTGCTTCGTGCAGACCGACGCGGCGCTGCAGCCCCACACCGCCGAGCTGCTGCTCGGCGTGTGCGTGAAGCGCTCCTTCGACCGCTGCACCGTGGACGGCGACCTCTCGACCAACGACACCGCCGTGCTGATGGCCTCCGGCGCGAGCGGCGTGGCGATCGCGCCGGAAAGCGAGGACGAGCTGCGCTTCGGCGAGGCGCTCGACGCGCTGCTGCGCCAGCTGGCGATCATGATGGTCACCGACGGCGAGGGCGCGGCGCGGATCGCCCGCGTGGTGGTGCGGGGCGGGTCGACCGGCGAGGGGCGCAGCGCGACCGATACGGTCGAGGCGGCCGCGCGCGGAGTCGCCAACTCCCCCCTGGTGAAGGCCGCGCTGCACAGCGCCGATCCCAACTGGGGGCGGCTGGTGATGGCGGTGGGAGCCGCGTTGGGCGGGCGGGGCCAGTTCGTTGCTCCGCTGGCCGTGGACATCGCGATCGAGGGCATCCTCGTGTGCTCGGCCGGCACCGCGATCGCTTACGACGAGGACGCGCTCGCGCGGGCGATCGATCGGCGTGAGGTCGAATACGAGATCACGCTGGGTGTGGGGGACTCGATCGAAGCCGAAACCGAGGTCTTCTTCTCCGACCTCTCGCACGAGTACGTGCGGATCAACGCGGAGTACACCACATGAGCGGGGGAGCGGCGATGTCATTCAAATCGACCCCAACCACTTCACAAAATGAATGGTTGGGGCACAAAAAGTGCATGTGTGCGATCGCGGGAGGCGCGACCGATGCGTGACGTCGCCACCCTGCTCGAGGCGCTCCCCTACATCCGCGAGTTTCACGGCAAGACAGCGGTGATCAAGTACGGGGGCGCGGCGATGGAGGACCCCGCGCTGCGCGAGGAGTTCGCGCGCGACGTGGTGCTGCTCAAGTATGTGGGGCTCAACCCGATCGTGGTGCACGGTGGCGGGCCCGACATCACCGCCTACATGGAGCGCCTCGGCCTGCCGGTGCAGTTCGTCGGCGGCCTGCGCGTCTCCGACGAGGCCACGGTCGAGGTCGCCAAGATGGTGCTGGTCGGCAAGGTCAACAAGGAGATCGTCGGTCGCCTCCACCGCCACGGTCAGCCCGCGGTGGGACTCTGCGGTGACGACGGCGCGCTGTTTCGCGTCGTGCGCCGCACCGCGCCCGGCGGCGAGGACATCGGCTTCGTCGGACGCATCGAGCGCGTCAACGTCGATGTCCTGCAGCACATCGCGCGCGACTACATCCCCGTGATTGCCTCCGTCGGGGCCGACCGCGAGGGGCACTCCTACAACATCAACGCCGACGAGGCCGCGGGCGCGGTGGCGAGGGAGCTGGGGGCCTACAAAATCGTGTTCCTCACCGACGTCGCCGGCTGGCTGGCCAACCCCGAGGACCCTGCCAGCCTGGTTGGCCAGGCGACCGTCGAGCAGGTGCGCGACGCGCTGGGCGGCCTGGAAGGGGGGATGCGCCCGAAGTTGCAGGCCTGCCTGGAGGCGATCCAGGGGGGTGTCAGCTCCGCGCACATCATCGACGGACGGATTCCCCACTCGCTGCTGCTGGAGTTCTTCACCGATGCAGGCATCGGCACCAAGATCGAGGCGGCGCCATGAACGCGAATGGCGGCGCTGGCCTTTGTCCTCGGTCGCTCGTGTGCGCGTGCACACTTCGCGGGGTGGGGGGGCTTTCAACCTCGCGGCCAGCTTGCCCTTCGCGTCCATGGGGGGCGTAGCGATGACACTGACCGACCTGCAGGAGATCGAGGCGTCGAGTCTGATGGCCAACTACGCGCGCTTTCCGGTTGAGTTCGTGCGCGGCGAGGGGGCCCGCCTTTGGGATGCCGAGGGTGAGGAATACCTCGACTTCCTCTGTGGCATCTCGGTCACCAACGTCGGGCACTGCCACCCGCGGGTGGTGGAGGCCGTGCGCGAGCAGGCAGGGAGGCTGATGCACGTCTCCAACCTCTTCTACACCGAACCCGCGGTGCGCCTGGCGCAGCGGCTCTCGCATCACAGCCTCGGCGGCAAGGTGTACCTCTGCAACTCCGGCGCCGAGGCCAACGAGGCCGCGATCAAGCTCGCCCGCAAGGCGCGCCCCGGAGGAGACATCGTCTCTGTCTACAACGCCTTTCACGGGCGCACCTACGGCGCGCTCTCCGCCACTCCTCAAGAGTCGAAGCAGGCGCCCTTCGCGCCGCTGGTGCCCGGCTTTCGCGCGGTCGCCCCCGACCCCGAGGCGCTTCACGCGGCGGTTGATGCGCACACCGCTGCCGTGCTGCTGGAGCCGATCCAGGGGGAGAGCGGCGTCAACGTGCTCTCCGAGGAGCTGCTGCGCGCTGCGCGTGCGGCCTGCGACGAGCACGGTGCCGCGCTGATCTTCGATGAAGTCCAGTGCGGCATGGGCCGCACCGGCTCGCTGTGGGCCTACGAGCAGGTCGGGGTGCGGCCCGACGCCTTCACCGCCGCCAAGGCGCTCGGCGGCGGCCTGCCGATCGGCGCGCTCGTGACAGGCGAGCGCCTCGCCGACGTGTTTGCGCCAGGGGACCATGGCTCCACCTTCGCCGGCGGCCCGGTGATCTGCGCCGCCGCGCTCGCCGCCCTGGAGATCGTCGAGGACTCCGTGCTGCTCGCGCGCGTGCGCGATCTGGGCCTGCGCCTCGCCGCCGGCCTGGAGGGGCTGGCGCACGTGCTCTCGGTCCGCGGGCGCGGCCTGATGCTCGCCTGCGAGCTGGACATCGCCGCCCCTGAGGTGGTGCGCCGCGCGCTGCTGGAGCAGCGGCTGATCCTCAATGCCACCGGTCCCACCACGGTGCGGCTGCTGCCCCCCTTGATCCTCGCCGAGGCCGAGGTCGACGAGGCTTTGAAGCGGCTTGGCACCGTGCTCGCCGGATGACGCTCGATGGATGCGCGATGAATGCGCGTGGGGCGTCGCTTCGAGGGGTGCGCAGGACAGGCAGCGCGAACGACGGCTTGACGGATAAGGTCTGCGCCCGTGAGTGACGACCCACGCCCCTTTCCCCCGCGCACGGTCTCCTACGAGGCTGACCCCGAGCAGGTGCACCGCGTGCTGCTGCTCTACTCCGGCGGTCTCGACACCAGCGTGATGCTGAAGTGGATCCAGGACCGCTACGACGCCGAGGTCGTGTGCCTCACCGTCAACCTCGGGCAGCCCGGCGAGGATTACGCGGTGATCGAAGAGAAGGCCCGGCGGCTGGGGGCGCTGGAGTGCCACGTGGTGGACGCGCGGGAGCAGTTCGCCCGCGACTTCCTCGTGCCGGCGATCCGCGCCAACGCCGTGTATGGCGGCGGCTACCCGCTGTTCACCGCGCTTGGGCGACCGCTGATCGCCAAGCTCGCGGTCGAGTACGCGCGCCGCAGCGGCTGCGACACGATCGCGCACGGTTGCACCGGCAAGGGCAACGACCAGGTGCGCATCGAGGCCACGGTCGCCACGCTCGGCCCCGAGCTGAAGGTAATCGCGCCGGTGCGCTCCTGGCAGATGGGCCGCGAGGAGGAGATCGCCTACGCGCGCGAGCACGGCATCCCGATCAAGGGCGGCGCCGAGAGGGTTCCCTACTCGATCGACGACAACCTCTGGGGGCGCTCCTCGGAGGGGCGCTGGATCGAGGATCTCGACCATGCCCCCGACGAGGATGTCTTCCAGCTCGTGACGCCCCCCGAGCGCGCTCCCGACGAGCCGGAGCTGGTGCGAATCGGCTTCGAGGCTGGGGTCCCGGTGGCGCTCGACGACCAGCCGCTGGGGCTCGTGGAGCTGCTCGAACGGGTCGCGGAGATCGGCGCCCGCCATGGCGTGGGGATCGTCAACCACATCGAGGATCGCATCGTCGGCTTGAAGGTGCGCGACATCTACGAGGTGCCCGCCGCCGCGCTGATCCTTCCCGCCCACCATGAGCTGGAGCGGTTGGTGGGCACGATCCACCAGAACCAGTTCAAGCCCCAGCTCGACCGCCAGTGGGGCTACCTCGTGTACGCGGGGCTGTGGTGGGAGCCGCTGCGATGCGACCTCGACGCGTACATGGAGTCGGTCAACCGGCGCGTCACCGGCACGATCGGCCTGAAGCTCTACAAGGGCCACGCGCGCGTCGTCACCCGCGCGTCTCCGAACGCCGTGTACGACGCCAGCCTGGCCTCCTTCTCGGAGTCGGGCGGCCTCTTCTCCCAGACCGCCTCACCCGGGTTCATCGAGCTGTGGTCGTTGCAGTCGCGCATGGCGTGGCGGCTGCGCGAGGAGGAGTAGCAGAAGGCCCGTCCGATCGCGCTCATATTCTGAGGCGGTGATCCCCGAGGAAGACGAGGCGCGGCGCAAACGTACCCCGCAGGAGGAGGAGCAGGACACGCTCGCCGAGCGCCGTGCCCGCCGTGCCTGGTTGGGCGATGCGGCCCTGCTGCGGCGCGCCGAGGCGGCCGAGGCGTCGGTGCACACGCTCGAGGCCCACCTCGCCGACCTGCGCCGGCGTCAGGTCGAGAGCGAGCGCGTGCGGGAGAGCACCACTGTGCAGCTCGCCGAGCGCGAGCTGGAGCTGCGCCGTGTCAAGCAGCGCGAGTACGCCGAGCAGCAGTTGCGCGTCGAGGCCGAAGAGGCCGCCGTGCGCGCGCGCGGCGGCCAGCGCGCCGAGCGCGACCGCTGGCGGCGGCGCGTGGAGGAGGCACAGGCCGCCGCGCAGTACGCCGAGGAGCAGCGCGACACGCTCGCGGCTCGTCTTGCCACCGTGAACGAGAGCTGCGAGCGCCTGCGCGAAGGTGTGGTCGCGCTACAGGGGGTTGCCGCCGAGTTGCGCACCACCTTCGAGCTGCAGCATCGCGGTGCGCAAGCGCGGATCCGCGAGCTCGAAGGCGAGCTCGAGCATGCCCGCGTCGATCCGCCCGCGGAGCAGCGGTCCGCGGACGAGGAGGCCCGGCGGCGCGAGGAGATGGCGGGCGCGCTCGCCGCTGCCGTCTCGCGTCTGCGTGCCCGGGCTGTCCCTGCTGCACCCGAGCTCGCTGGCCTCGAGGCCTCTGCTCTGCCCGAGCTGGCGGCTCTCGAGGCCTCTGCGCCTCTGGGACTCTCTTCTCCGGAGTCCTCTGCTCCTCCAGAGCATCCCGCATCAAAGCCTCCCGTATCGGCGACCGCTGCCTCAGAGGCTCCTGCTCCCCCTGCGCCAACCGCACCGGCGACCCCAGCGCCCCCGCAGGAGATCCCCACGGTGGTCGTGGTTCCTCGCCTGTTCGTCGGAGCCGGGCGGCTGCGCCCGGTTGTCCGGCGTATCGCCACGCGCTTGGCTGCCTGGGCGGGCCCAGCCCAAGAGCAGCCTCGCTCCTAGAGCGGCCTCACCGCTCCGCCGCTCGCAAGCCTAAGATCCACTCCGGTGTCCAACTCCGCCTGCGCCCATCTGCACGTGCACTCCGAGTACTCCTTGCTCGATGGCGCCTGCAAGATCGACGCCCTCGCCGAGCGCGCCGCGCAGTTCGATCAGCCGGCCCTCGGTCTCACCGATCACGGCGTGATGAACGGTGCGGTGGAGCTCCACAAGGCATGTGCCAAGCACGGCATCAAGCCGATCGTTGGCTGCGAGATCTATCTCGTGGACGATCACACGGCATCCACCTCCGGGTCCGACCCGACGCGCGGACCCGGTACCGCGAATCGGAGCAAGCGCAACCACCTCACGCTGCTGGCCGCCGACGACGCGGGCTACCGCAACCTCGTCAAGCTCTCCTCCGCCGGCTTCCTGGAGGGGCTGCAGCGCGGCAAGCCGACCGTCGACCTCGAGCAGGTCGCGCACCACTCCGAGGGCGTGATCGCGCTCACCGGCTGCCTCGCCTCCCGCTTCTGCCAGCGTCTCGCCGAAGACCGCCCCGAGGATGCCCGCGCCCACGCCGACGAGCTGCTCGGCATCTTCGGCGCCGAGAACGTCTACTTCGAGCTGCAGAAGAACGGGCTGGCCGCCCAGGAGAAGTGCAACGAGGGGATCGAGCGCATCGCGCACGAAGTCGGTGGGCGCCTGGTGGGCACCGGCGACGTGCACTACCTGCGCCGCGAGGACTACGGACACCACACCGCGCTGCTGTGCGTGCAGACCAAGAGCACGATCGCCGCCCCGAAGCTCACCTTCGACACCAACGAGTTCTACCTGCGCGACAACGCGGAAATGGCCACATCCTTCGCGCAGTGGCCGGAGGCGCTCGCCAACACGCTCGAGATCGCCGAGCGCTGCTCGGTGCACGTGGAGCTCGGCAAGCAGCTGATCCCGAGCTTCCCGACTCCCGGCGACGTTCCCGAGCGCGAGTACCTGCGCGCGCGTGTCGAAGAGGGCATGCGCACGCGCTACGGCGACCCGCCGAGCGCGCAGGCGCTGGAGCGGATGGAGATGGAGCTCGGCGTGATCGATCGCATGGGCTTCAACGCCTACTTCCTGATCGTGTGGGACTTCGTCAAGTACGCCAAGGAGAACGGCATCGCCGTGGGCCCTGGCCGTGGCTCGGCCGCCGGCTCGATCGTGGCGTACTGCCTGCAGATCACCGACGTGGATCCGCTGCGCTACGAGTTGCTGTTCGAGCGCTTCCTCAACCCCGAGCGGGTGTCGATGCCCGATATCGACATCGACTTCTCCGTGCGCGGACGCGAGCGCGTGATGCGCTACGTGACCGAGAAGTACGGGCGGGAGTCGGTCGCGCAGATCGTCACCTTCGGCAAGATGCTGCCTCGCGCCGCCACCCGCGACGCGGCGCGCGTGCTCGGCTTCGACTACGCGACCGGGGATCGCCTGGCGAAGCTGATCCCCGACCCGATCATGGGTCGCTCACCCTCCTTCGAGGAATGCCTGAAGCCGGGCGAACCGCTGCGCAAGGCCTTCGACGAGGAACCCGATGCCCGGCGGGTCCTTGAAACCGCGCAGGGCCTGGAGGGGATCGTGCGCAACTCCTCGATCCATGCCGCCGCCGTCGTGATCGCCGACCGCCCGCTCACCGACATCGTGCCGCTGCAGCTCGCCGATGCCGGCACCGGCGAGAACGGCGAGCGCAGCTTCCGCACCGTCACGCAGTTCTCGATGAAGCCGATCGAGGAGATCGGCCTGCTGAAGATGGACTTCCTCGGGCTGCGCAACCTCGACGTGATCGAGGACGCGCTGGACATCATCGAGCGCTCCACCGGCGTGCGCCCCGATTGGACGAAGGTGCCGCTCGACGATCAGAAGACGTATGAGATGCTCGCGCGCGGCGACTCGATCGGCGTCTTCCAGTTCGAGTCCGAGGGCATGCGCGAGGCGCTGAAGAAGGTGCGCCCCGACGAGTTCAACGACCTCGTCGCGCTCAACGCGCTCTACCGCCCCGGCGCGATGGACCAGATCCCGGTGTATGCCAAAGGCAAGCACAACCCCGAGTCGATCTCCTATCCGGATGAGCGCCTGCGGGCAATCCTCGAGTCCTCCAACGGGGTGATCCTCTATCAGGAGCAGGCGATGCAGATCTCCAAGGAGCTCGCCGGCTTCTCCGGGGCCAAGGCCGACGACCTGCGCAAGGCGATCGGCAAGAAGAACCGCGCCGCGATGGCCGCGCTGAAGCCCGAGTTCGTCGAGGGCTGCCGCGCATCCGGCACCAAGCCCGAGGTGATCGAGTTTCTCTGGCAGACCAACGAAAAGTCGGCCGACTACTCCTTCAACAAGAGCCACGCCGCCTGCTACGGGCTGATCGCCTATCGCACCGCTTGGCTGAAGGCCAACTACACCCCCGAGTACATGGCCGCGCTGATCTCCTCGGTGATGTCCACCAAGGACAAGGTGCCCTTCTTCGTGGCCCGCTGCGAGGAGCTGGGGATCGAGATCCTGCCCCCCGACGTCAACCTCTCAGATCATGAGTTCACGGTGGTGGAGGGCAACATCCGCTTCGGCTTGGACGCCGTCAAGGGCGTCGGCTATCAGGCGGTGGAGGCGATCAAGCGAGCGCGCGCGGAAATGCCGCCCGGCGGCGCGGCGAGGCTCCTCGGGCAAACGGCGGGGGATTTGAAGCCCGCCCACCCCGCGTTCATCTCGCTATGGGACTTCTGCGAGCGCGTGGACAACCGCGCCGTGAACAAGAAGGCGATCGAGGCGCTGATCAAGTGCGGCGCATTCGGCTCCACCGGAGCCTCCCGCAAGGGAATGCTCGCCGTGCTCGAGCAGGCTCAATCCGCCGGGCAGAAGGCCCAGCAGGACGCCCAGATCGGCCAGGGCTCGATCTTCGACCTGGAAGACGCGGGCGGCGCGCAGGACGGTGGTGGGGATCCCGGCTCCGGCATGGGCGCGCTGCCCAGTGCCGGCTCGGTGCGTGTGGGCGGGCGAGGGTTCGATCAGGGGGGGTGGGGGCTTCCGATTCCGACCGAGGAGTTCGACCAAGCAGAACTGCTGGCCGCGGAGAAGGAGGCGATCGGGCTGTTCGTCTCCGCGCACCCGCTCAAGCCCGTGCGCGAGGCGCTGCGCGCGCGCGCCGACTGCCCGCTCGAGAAGCTCGCCGGGCGGCGCGACAAGGAGTGGGTCACGGTCGGCGGGATCGTGACCGAGTCGAAGCGCATCCGCACCCGCAACGGCGACCACATGATGTTCGCCACGCTCGACGATCTCGAGGGCTCGGTGGAGATGCTGGTGTTCGGCAAGGCGCTCGCCGAGCACGAGGCGGTGCTCGCCGTAGACCAGGTGGTGCTGGTGCGCGGGCGCGTCAACCACAAGGAAGCGGGCAAGACCTGCCTGGTGGTGCAGTCGGCGGAGACCTTCGCCCCCAGCGAGCAGGAAGTGGCGGACGCGCGTGTGGCATCGGCGCGGGCAGCGAAGCCGGCCCGGCCGGTGTGCCTGCGGATCGACGCCGCCAAGCTGCCCGCGAGCGCGATCGACGAGCTCAAGCACGTGATCGGCAACTTCCCGGGTCCCGCGGAGGTGGTGCTCGAGATGGACACCACCACCGGCCCTCGCCGGCTGCGCCTCGGAGAGGCCTACCGGGTGGAACCCACCCCCACGCTGCGGGCGGAGCTCGAGCAGGTGCTAGCCCCCGCCTGCCTCGCAGTGGCCTGAGGGTCGTGGGCGCGGCGCATACCTGCGTCCTCGGTCGCTCGCGTGCTAAGGCACGCCACGCTCTCTGCGTCCTTGGTCTGCTTGGCCCACGACCCTCAGGGCCGTTTCGCTTGTCCAGTTGCTTCGCGCCGACGCCGGGCCTGTAGCCCCCGCTTGCGCAGGGACATCGCCAGCGCGACCTCCTCCGCGGTGGGGCCGCCGTGGCCGTCCGGGCCCGGGGTCTCCAGCACGCAGGGCAGATCCTCGAAGGGGGCGGCGGCGAGGAAGGTCGCACAGCCGCGCTCGCCCAGCTCCCCCTGCCCGACGTTGGCGTGGCGGTCGCGGCACGAGCCGAGGGCGCCCTGCGAGTCGTTGAGGTGCAGCGAGCCCAACCGCTCCAGGCCGACCTTCGCGGAGACCTCCTCCAGCAGCGCATCCATGCCGGCGGGCGTGCGGATGTCATACCCGGAGGCGAACAGGTGGCAGGAGTCCAGGCACACCCCCAGCCGCTTCCCGCCGCCGGCGGCGTCGATTAGCCCAGCGAGCTCCTCCACCGAGCGCCCCAGGGTGCCACCGCTGCCGGCGGTGTTCTCCAGGTGCAGCGGGCAGCCCTCGCTCTCGGCCAGCGCCTCGCGGATCGTGTCGCCCGCGCGGGCGATCGCCTCGCCGACGTCACCGCTCTTCGCCGAGCCGGGGTGCAACACCACGCCGCTGGCCCCGATCGAAGCCCCCACGCGCAGCGAGTGGATCAGCGAGGTGAGCGTTTTGGCGCGGATGTCGGGATCCTCGCTGGCGCAGTTGAGCAGGTACACCGCGTGGATCAGCACCGCATCGATCGGGCTGGCGGCGAGCGCCTCCGTGAAGGCGGCGACGTCCTCGTCGCGGTACACGGTTCCTCGCCACATGCGCGGCGACTGGTTGAATATCTGGATCGCGCGGCAGCCCCGCTCCTCGCCGCGCTCGATCGCCTTGGGTAGGCCGCCGGCCGGCGAGACGTGCGCTCCGATTAGCATGGCGGCGATCTTATGGTCTGCGCCCACTCGAACGTCTCCCCGCCACGCAGCTCCCGCCGGCCCGGCACAGCCGGCAAGCGGTTGAACGTCCACCACCGTCGAGCAGCTCGTTGCGCGTAAGGTTCGCACCATCCCCGACGGGCGCCCTGCACATCGGCGGCGCCCGCACCGCCCTGTTCAACTGGCTGCTGGCGCGCGGCAACGCGGGCACGCTGGTGCTGCGCATCGAGGACACCGACCGCGAGCGCTCCACGCCCGAGAACGTCGAGCAGATCCTCGACGCGCTGCGCTGGCTGGAGCTCGACTGGGACGAGGGGCCGATCCTCCAGACCGAGCGCACCGAGCGCCATCAGGAGGCGCTCGCCGCGCTCCTTGCCAGCGGGCACGCCTACCGCTCAGGCGCGACCGCCGAGGATGTGAAGGCCTACAAGCAGCTGCACGGCGCCGACCGCGGCTTCCGCGGCGAGGCCGAGGCGGAGGGAGCGGTGCGCCTGCGCGTGCCCGAGGAGGGCGCCACCGTCGTGCACGATGTGATCCGCGGCGACACCCGCTTCGAGCACGTCCACCTGGACGACCCGGTGATCGCCCGCGCCGACGGCTCGGTGCTCTACAACTTCGCCGTCGCGATCGACGACCTCGACGCGCGGATCACGCACGTGGTGCGCGGCGAGGATCACCTCTCCAACACCCCCAAGCAGCTGCTCGTGCTCGAGGCCGCCCGCGCCGCCGGCTTCGCGCCCGACGCCGCGCTGCCCCTCTACGCGCACCTGCCCCTGCTGCACGGACCGGATGGCAAGAAGCTCTCAAAGCGCCACGGCGCGGCCTCGGTGCAGGAGCTGCGCGACGCCGGCTACCTGCCCGAGGCGGTGCGCAACTACCTGGCGCTGCTCGGCTGGGGCGCGGGGGACGACGCCACGGTGATGTCCACCGAGCAGCTCGTCGAGCGCTTCGCGCTGGAGCGCGTCAGCCGCAACCCGGCGCAGTTCGACGAGGCGAAGCTGCGGTGGCTGAACGGCCTGTACATCCGCGAGCTCTCGCCCGCCGAGCTGGCGCGCCGCCTGGAGCAGTACACCGGACGCGACGGTCTGGAGCAGGCGGCACGGATCAGCCAGGAGAAAATCCAGACGCTCGCCGACTTCTGGCCACTCGCCGGTCCGCTGCTCGACGAGCCGATCGACGATCCCGCGGCGCGCACGCGCTGGTTGGACGATCGCGGGCGCCAGGCGCTCGATCAGGTCCGCTCGGCCCTGGGCGAGACCGCGAGCTTCGACGAGGCCGCGGTGCAGGAGGCCTTGGAGGCAGTGATCTCCGAGCGTGGCGCCAAGCCGCGCGAGGTGTACCAGCCGTTGCGCGTGGCGCTCACCGGTACGACGATCTCGCCCGGGATCTTCGAGAGCGTGGCGCTGCTCGGTCGCGAGGAGACGTTGGCGCGCATCGACGCGGCGCTTGCTCATGGCGGGCCTTGACGGGAGGTGGGAGGGGGTCTGAGTAGCCCGCCCACCCGGGCCGGCCTTCCCCCGACTTATATATAAAGTCGTCCAAGTGTCCTTGAAAACAACGGGACGCGGCCGATTATCGAGCAATACCTGCGGCTAAATGCCTCAACCGAACGTCCACGCCTGCCGATAGAGGGTCAGACCAGGCGGCCCAATGGATTGGGCGGCAAACGACTTCAAGGTAGGTGCGCAGGAGCATGCAAGCAACAGCCACCACACAGCGGCAGCGGGCCAAGGATCGGCCCAACGCAGCCGGCGAGCCCACCCCCTCGGGGAACGGCCGCCATCAGAACGAGGGGCACGGACGGCGCCTGACGCAGGCGTTCGAAGCGCTCGAGGGCTTTCCGGCGCTGGCGGAGTCGCGCAAGCGGCTGCTGGCGGTGATGTCCAAGGACAACGTGGCGACCGCCGACGTGGTGAGCGCGGTGGAGTCGGATGTGGCGCTGGTGACGGCGGTGCTGCGCATGGCCAATCAGGTACAGGGGACCCGCGGGCGCGTGGACACGGTGGTGGGAGCGGTGGAGGTGCTCTCTCCTCAAACCGTGCAGGCGCTGGCGGCGAGGGTGAGGACCTTCGACTTCTTCGAGCGCGCAAGCGTGTGGGATGCGGCGCCGGAGCGCTTCAGGTTGCACGCGCTGGCGACCCAGCACGCGGCGGATCGGGTGGCGGCGGAGGTCGGCTATGAGAGTCGCGATCGCCTGACTGTCACGAGTCTGCTGCACGACATCGGCAAGCTGGTGCTGATGCACGCCTACCCCGGGTACCCATCGCAGGTGCACCAGGGCGCGCAGACGCCCGAGCAGCGCATCCACCAGGAGCGCCGCGAGCTGGGCGTCAACCACGCGTTGGTCGGCGGTGTGCTGGCGCGGCGCTGGGGGATGCCGGTGTCGATCGCAACCGTGATCGAACGCCACCACAGCCCTGAGGCCGCCGGTGAGGCGGCGTTCGTGCGCCTCGCGGACATGCTCGCCCACTACACGCAGGGCGCCCAGGTGTCGCCGACGGAGATGCTGCGCACCGCGCGCCTGGTGGGCCTCGGCCCGGAGGAGCTGCGCCGGGTGATGTACGAGCTGCCCACGGTCACCAACCAGCGCCAGCGCCATGTCGATCCCTGCCCGCTGTCAGCCCGCGAGCTGGGCGTGCTGCAGCGTCTCGCCGAAGGCAAGGTGTACAAGCAAATCGCCCACGAGCTGACGCTCTCCACGAGCACGGTGCGCACTCATCTGCACAACATCTACGGCAAGCTCGGGGCGGTCAACCGCGCGCAGGCGGTGCTCATCGCCACAGAGCGCGGCTGGCTCTGAGACGGTCGCTGAGCGGCGCGATGCGTTGTCCTCAGTCGCTCATGTGCTGAGCACATTTCGCTCCTTGCGTTCTCGCCTCGCTTGGTCAGCGACCGTCTCAGAGGCGTTGTCTCGTAAAGTCGCGCGGGTGAGCGCGCGATGATCTCGATCACCAGCAAGTCCCCCTATGCCGTGCAGGCGCTGGCCGAGCTGGGGCGCAGCGGGGGCGCGGGGCCGGTGCCGATCGGCGAGCTGGCGCGCCGCCGCGAGGTACCGGTGCAGTTCCTCGAGCAGTTGTTCGCGGTGTTGCGCCGTGCGGGGATCCTCAGCTCTCAGCGGGGCGTCAAGGGCGGCTACACCTTCGCGCGCGATCCCGCCACGGTGAGCGTGCTGGAGGTGGTGGAGCTGCTCGATGGTCCGCTCGGGCGCGACTCAGAGGGCGTGTTCGCCGATGCGGCGCAGGCCGCGCGCAAGGTGCTGGGCGACACCACGATCGCCGACGTGATCGAGCGCGAGACGCGCGAGGCGGGCGCGAGCATGTACCACATCTGAGCGCCCCACGCGGGCGCTGCATCGCTTGGTGGGGCCCTCGGGGCGACGCGCCCACTATTGTCGTGCGCGGATGCCCCGAATCCCGATCAACATTGCGGAACTGGTGGGGGAGACGCCGTTGGTGGAGCTGCCGCTGCTGTT
The DNA here is from genome assembly GCA_963844585.1 of uncultured Solirubrobacterales bacterium. GTDB lineage: Bacteria > Actinomycetota > Thermoleophilia > Solirubrobacterales > Solirubrobacteraceae > Palsa-744. The sequence continues at coordinate 95,724 of CAWJOV010000007.1, forward strand.
GGGCGAGAGGGAGCGGGGCGACGGGGTGCGGTTGTACGGGAAGGTCGAGTCGGCCAACCCGGGGGGGAGCGTGAAGGACAGGATCGGCGTGGCGATGATCGAGGCGGCCGAGGCGGAGGGGCGGATCGCGCCGGGCCGCACGACGATCGTGGAGGCGACCAGCGGCAACACGGGGATCGCGCTGGCGATGGTGTGCGCGGCGAAGGGGTATGAGCTCGTGCTGACGCTGCCGCAGGGGATGAGCCGCGAGCGCGAGAGCCTGCTGAAGCTGTACGGGGCGGAGGTGAGGATCACCGAGTCGATGGGCGGAATGAGCGAGGCGGTTGCCGCAGCACGGGAGCTGGCGCTCGGCGAGGACGTGTGGTTGCCCGACCAGTTCTCCAACCCCGCCAACCCCCAGGCGCACCGGCGCACGACTGGCCCGGAGATCGAGCGCGCCCTGGAAGGCGCACCGGATGTGCTGGTCGCGGGGGTGGGCACAGGCGGGACGATCACCGGTGCCGGCGGCTACCTGCGCGAGCGCAACCAGCACCTGCAGATCGTGGCTGTCGAGCCGCAGGGCTCGGCGGTGCTGTCGGGCGGCAAGCTCGGCCCTCACCGCATCCAGGGCATCGGCGCGGGCTTCGTGCCGCCGGTGCTGGAGCGCGAGCTGCTGGACGAGGTGATCGCGGTAAGCGACGAGGACGCGATCCACACCGCCTGGAGCTGCGCGCGGCGCACGGGCCTGCTGGCGGGCATCTCCGGCGGCGCGGCGCTGTGGGCGGCGCTGCAGGTGGCGGAGCGCCCGGACCGATCGGAGATCGGCCAGCGCGGCAAGCGGATCGTCGTGATCGTGCCGGACTCGGGCGAGCGGTATGTATCGCAGGCGTTCTTCGCGCCGTAGGGTGGGGCGCCGACCCGACGCTACCCTGTGGGAATGCTCGGGCTGGGCACCTTTGCGGGGGTCGTCAAGGAGTTGCGCCGCGACGTGGCGGCGGCGCGCGACCGCGATCCCGCCGCCCGCGGGGTGGGGCCCGCGGAGATCGTGGCGACCTGGCCGGGCATCCACGCGCTGCTCTCCCACCGGGTGGCGCACGCGCTGCACGAGTCGGGAGTGCCGCTGCTGCCCCGCACGATGTCGATGCTGACGCGGACGCTGACCGGCATCGAGATCCACCCGGCCGCGCAGATCGGCAAGGGCCTGTTCATCGACCACGGCGCCGGCGTGGTGGTCGGGGAGACCGCAACGATCGGCGATGACGTGACCCTCTACCAGGGTGTGACGCTCGGCGGCACGGGCTTCGCGACCGGCAAGCGCCACCCGACCGTCGAGGACAACGTGACGATCGGCTCGGGCGCCAAGCTGCTGGGCCCGATCACCGTCGGCCACGGCGCGAAGATCGGCGCCAACACGGTTGTCATAACCGACGTGCCGCCCAACTCCACCGTGGTTGGCAACCCCGGCCACCCGGTGCGCGTGGACGGCCGCCGCCCGGAGGGCCCGGACGCCGACTGGATCCACCTCCCCGACCCGATCGCCGAGGCGATCGGGGGTCTCTCCAGCCGCATCGGCGCGTTGGAGCGCGCGGTGGGGGAGCTCTCCGGCGGGCGCATCGAGCCGCCCGTCGCCAAGGTCAGGCCGCTACGGCCGGTGAAGGGCCCTAACCCCGCGGGGGGCTAGGAAGAGCCCGGCGGCTCGATCCTCGCAAGCCGCTTGCCGCTCTCAGCTTTGAGGTCGAAAGCGCCATCGCCATCTGACGCTCACAGTCGCGCTCGAATCACACGAGGCCACCGGCCAGAGCACGACCACCAGTGGCAAGGTGCTCGTCAAGGCGTACGCAAAGCCGAAGAAGGTGAAAGGGAAAAAGAAGAAATAGTCAACGCGGGCCTTGCACCCGTGGAGATACGGCCGTCAAATAGATCGCCGCTGCCCCTCGACCGGTGCCCGACGCGGGGCATATCAGCTCGGGCTCAGTAGTACACGCACCGGCAACGATGTCGTGGGCGCGCCTTGTACTCAGGGTTCTGCCCACGGTTCCACAGGCGGTGATCGAGCACCCGCGGGGAGATGCCGGTGCGCGCTGAGATCAGCTCGCAGGCGTGAACCGCGCAGGCGCGTATCTCGCGCTCGGGCCCGCCCGGGGGGAGCAGCTCGCCGGCGTCGATAAGGGCGGCGAGTGAGTCGTCGTAAAGCAGAATGTCCTCGCAGCGAAGCACATGGGGAACGAGGTTGTCGGCGAAGATCGTCAGCCGGTCGAGGTCGGCGAAGCTCGCAACCCCCGCCAGCGCGAGGTCGGCGGCAACGATCTGGGCGCGCTTGCAGAAGCCGCGGTCGTCGAACATCGCCATGCCGCGCGCCAGCGCTTCGGCCAGCCGCTCGGCCGAGCCGCCGCACTCGGCTACGAGGTCCAGTGCGCGGCGCTCGCCGAGGAAGCGGCCCAGCTCGCGCAGCGCCTGGGCGTACAGGCTCATCAGCTCGTGGTCGGGCGGCTGGCCGAGGATCCCGGCGATCGTGCGGGTGTCCACCGCGCGCAGCCAGGTCCCGTCGAGCACCCACCCGCCGCCGGCGTGTTGAGCGCGCACGTAGTCGGTGAGTCCCCACGCGACCGTGAAGTAGCCGCTGACGGGCAACCCGCCGTCGAGGCGCTTACGTAGCGTGGGAAACCAGCCCGAGCCGAAGTTGATCGCGTCCAGCGCCAACAGGTAGTCGGCCACGTCCGCGGGCTCGCCCTCCAGGTAGTGGCGCACTGGGTCGAGCGCAGGTGAGGACTGATGCAGTGCCGGCGCGGCGAGCTTCGCGACGGTCTCTTCGTCGGCAATGGCTTCCATGTCGATTCGCACCGAGCGCGCCAACGCAGCGATCTGCGCGCAACTGGAGCGCACCTCGTTGAGAAGGGGCATGGCGCAGACGTTAGGCCACGGCGCCCCGCTGGGTTGGGAGCGGGCAGGCAGGGAAGGTTGCGGCCAAGAACAAGACGCGCCGGGGAGCCGGCGGACGGGAGGCGGGGACGCCCCCCATCGCCACGCCGGCCGAGCCCGCAACTATGCTGGAGCCGATGGTCAACAACCCTCACGCCGAGCACCTCCAGGAGTTGCTGGAGGGCCTCAACGAGCCTCAGCGGGAGGCCGTCACGCACGGGGAGGGTCCACTTTTGATCCTCGCGGGCGCCGGCTCGGGCAAGACGCGCGTGCTCACCCACCGCCTCGCCTTCCTGATCTACACCGACCAGGCGCAGGCGGGGGAGATCCTCGCGATCACCTTCACCAACAAGGCCGCCAAGGAGATGCGCGAGCGCGTCGAACGGCTGCTCGGCCACAGCACGCGCGGCATGTGGCTGATGACCTTCCACGCCGCCTGCGCGCGGATCCTGCGCGCCGAGGCCGAGCGGCTGGGGTATACGCGGCAGTTCACGATCTACGACCAAGCCGACGCGCGACGACTCACCAAGCGCTGCATGGACGCGGTGGGCGTGGATCCCAAGCGCTACACGCCGGCGGCGATCCACAACCAGATCTCCTCCGCCAAGAACAAGCTCAACGATGCCTCCGCCTACAGCCAGGCGGTCGGCTCGCAATTCGAGGAGCTGGTCGGCGAGGTGTACACGCTGTACGAGCGCGATCTGATGCGGATGAACGCGATGGACTTCGACGATCTGCTGTTTCGCACCGTCAACCTGCTGGAGCTCTACCCGGAGGTGCGCGAGCGCTACAGCGAAAGCTTCCGCCACGTGCTGGTAGACGAGTACCAGGACACCAACCACGCGCAGTACCGCTTCCTGCAGCTGTTGGTGGGCGGGGGGCGCCAGGCGCCGGCGCGCGGGGCGCCCGTCCATCTGACAGGCCATCGCAACCTCGCGGTGGTGGGCGACGACGCGCAGTCGATCTACAGCTTCCGCAACGCCGACATCCGCAACCTCCTCGACTTCCAGGAGGACTTCCCCGACGCGCGGGTGGTGAAGCTCGAGCAGAACTACCGTTCCACCGAGACGATCCTGAAGGCCGCCAACGCGGTGATCGCCAACAACCGCGGCGGGATCGCCAAGCGCCTGTGGAGCGAACTGGGCGCCGGCGAGCCGATCCAGGTGCGCGAGCTCGAGGACGAGCATGCCGAGGCGCGCTTCGTGGTGGGCGAGATCGAGCGGCTCGTCAACGAGGGCGCCTCGCGCGCGGAGATCGCCGTGCTGTACCGCACCAACGCGATGTCGCGCGTGCTGGAGGACACGCTCGTGCGCCGCGAGATCGCCTACCAGGTGATCGGGGGCACGAAGTTCTACGAGCGCGCCGAGATCAAGGACGCGATCGCCTACCTCTCGTGGCTGGCCAACCCGTTCGACGTGGTGAGCTTCACGCGCGTTGCCAACTCCCCTCGGCGGGGGCTCGGGCAGACCTCGCTAGGGCGGATCGTGTCGCACTCCGCCACCGTCGGCGTCTCGGTGTGGGAGGCCGCGGCCGCGCCCGATGCGATTCCCGGCCTGGGCGCGGCGGCGGTGAAGGCGCTGCGGCGTTTCATGGACACGATGGGCGAGCTGCGTGCCCGCGTGGAGCAGAGCGTGGGGGTGGGGGAGCTGCTGGAGGCGGTGCTCTCGCAGACCGGCTACATCGAGGCGCTGGAGGCGGAGCGCACGATCGAGGCGCAGGGACGGATCGAGAACCTCGAGGAGCTGGTGTCGGTGGGCCGCGAGTTCGACGCCACCGCCGACCCCGGGCAGGACGCCCTGGACATCTTCCTGCAGCAGATCGCGCTGCTCGCCGACGCCGACTCCCGCAAAGACGAGGACGAGGGGTTGGTGACGTTGATGACGCTGCACAACGCCAAGGGGTTGGAGTACCCAGTGGTGTTCATCGTGGGCTGCGAGGATGGCGTGTTCCCTCACTCGCGGGCGCTCGACGAAGGCGGTTTGGAGGAGGAGCGGCGTCTGTTCTACGTGGGCGTGACACGGGCGATGCGCAAGCTCTACCTCACCCATGCGCGCCGTCGCGTGGTGTTCGGCGCGCAGGCATACGGCCTGCCCAGCCGCTTCCTCGACGAGATCCCCGCCGAGCTCGCCGAACGCGAGCAGCCGCAGCTGATGGTCGCGAGCGCAGCGCGTGGTGGTGGCGGGATGAGCTGGTCGAATGGCGGGCGCTCCAACCGGGCGCTCGTCGGCGTCGGCGGGGGTTGGGACTCCGCCGCCCGCGCATCGCTTGGCGACGGCATCACCGCCAGCCGCGGGGCGGGCGCCGGCGGTGTGGCCGCCGGGCGTGATCCGCAGGCGGGCTCCGGGGCGTCGTTCCGGCTGGGCGAGGATGTGGTGGACCCGAAGTTCGGAGAGGGCGTTGTGGTTGGCCTGAAGCCCGACGGCATCGTCGTGCGCTTCGCGCGCGACGGGTCCGAGCGTACGCTGCTGACCGAGTTCCTGCGCCTGAGCCGGCGCTGAGGAGATGGCTCCCGCTAGGGTGGTGATCGGCTTCTACCATGGCCCGGTGTGGGCGATGGCGGCGAGCAGCATGGAGGCCCTTCCATCACTAGCATCCGGGCGGTCATGAGCGCCACGATCATCGACGGCCAAGCGATCGCCGCGGGCGTGCGCGCCCGGGTCGCCGAGGAGGTGCGCGCGTTCGTGGAGCAAACCGGGCACACGCCGGGGCTGGCGACGGTGCTGGTCGGCGGCGACCCGGGCTCGGCGGTGTACGTGGGAGGCAAGCAGCGCGCCTGCGCGGAGGTGGGGATGACGCCCTTCGACAAGCGCCTGCCGGCGGATGCCTCCTCCGCCCAGGTGGCCGAGCTGCTCGAGGCACTCAACGAAGACGATGCCGTCAACGGGGTGCTGCTGCAGCTGCCGCTGCCGGCGCATCTCGATGGTCCCGCGCTCACCGGCCTGATCGACCCGGACAAGGACGTGGATGGATTGACCCCGGTCAACGCCGGTCTGCTCTCGCTCGGACGGCCAGGACTGCGGCCGTGCACCCCTCTCGGTGTGATGGAGCTGCTGGCGAGCGTCCGCGGTGGCGACGCGGACTGGCTGGAGGGCGCCGAGGCGGCGATCGTCGGTCGCTCCAACCTGTTCGGCAAGCCGATGGCGCAGCTGCTGCTCGCCGCCAACGCGACCGTTACCGTCTGCCACTCCCGCACTCGCGATCTTGCCGGCGTGTGCGCTCGCGCTGACGTCCTGATCGCCGCGATCGGCCGTCCACGGCTGGTTGGGGCCGAGTTCGTCAAGCCGGGGGCGGTGGTGATCGATGTCGGCATCAACCGCCTCACGCCGCAGGAGGCGGGCAACAAGAGTGGGCTGGTGGGCGACGTGGACTTCGCGGCGGCGTCCTCGCTCGCCAGTGCGATCACGCCGGTGCCCGGAGGCGTCGGGCCGACGACGATCGCGCTGCTGCTGCGCAATACGCTCGACGCCGCACGCTTGCAGGCGGGGGTCGAGGTGGCGCGGTGAGCTGGCGCTGTCAGGTGAGACGTGGAGGAGGGCAGCGAGCGTGAGTCACCGAACCGGAATGCAGGCGCGTCGATGAGCCTGCGCCGCATGCGCTCCGGCGAGCTGATCGCGCTTGCGGGGGCGATCTGCCTGATCGTCGCGCTGGCACTGCCGTGGTATGAGAACACGCAGGGCAAGCTCAGTGCGTGGTCAACCTTCGGCGTGGCGGTCGCACTGCTGATCCTTGCGGCCGCGGGTGCCCTGGTACTGGCGATCGCCACCGTCGCCGAGCGCACCACCGCGATCCCGGTGGCCGCCGCGGTGTGGAGCACGCTGTTCGGGATCCTTGCGACGATCGCGGCTGTGGTCAGGCTGTTGGAGCGGCCCGATCACGCCACGATGCTGTGCTCCGGGGCGTGGCTGGGGCTGATCGGTGCGCTGCTGGTGCTGGCAGGGAGCTGGCAGTCGATGCGCGACGAACGCACCGGCCTTTACCCGCCCGACGCCACGCCGCCACGCGAGGCGCCGCCGGCCGGGGCCGAATAGGACGCCGGCAGGTCCGGCTGTCGGGCCTAGCAGGGGAGCAGTGGCGCTGCCGGCCGGGGCCGGGTAGGCGGGGCAGCGGTCTCGCGCCATAGAATCCCCGCCGTGATCGATCGCGACGAGGTCCTCCACGTGGCGCGCCTGGCGCGGCTGAAGCTCGATGACGGCGAGGTGGAGTCGATGGCGCGCGAGCTCTCCGGCGTGCTCGACCACATCGCCAAGATCGGCGAGCTCTCGCTGGACGACGTGCCTCCAACTTCGCACGTGGTGGAGGTCGTCGGCCGCCTGCGCCCCGACGAGCCGCGCCCATGCCTGCCGCGCGAGGTCGCGCTCGAACAGGCGCCCTCGGTAGCCGACGGTGGCTTTCTCGTCCCCAGCCCCCAGGCGTGAACGCTCCCGAGATCATCGACCTGTCGGCTGCGCAGGCGGTTGCCGCGATCGAGGCCGGCCGGCTTTCGGCGGCGGAGCTCTTCGACGCCTACCGGGTGCGTGCCGCCGCCGACGAGCTGAACTGCTTCACCTGGGTAGCCCCCGGCACGGATGGGTCGCCGTCCACCCACCCGTCGGAGGCCCAGCGGCATGGTGTGCTGTCGGAGGCCGAGCCGCATGGTGTGCTGTCGGCGGCCCAGCGGCATGGTGTGCCGTCGGAGGCCGAGCGGCATGGCGTGTCGTCGGCCCACCCGCCCGATGCGCCGCTGCGCGGCGTGCCGCTGGCCGTCAAGGACCTCTTCTGCACCGCCGGCGTGCCTTCGCAGTCGGGCTCGCGGATTCTCGAGGGCTACCGCCCGCCCTACACCGCCACCGTGGTCGCGCGGCTGGCGGCGGCCGGCGCGCCGCTGCTGGGCAAGACCAACCAGGACGAGTTCGCGATGGGCTCCTCCAACGAGAACTCCGCCTTCGGGCCGGTGCTCAACCCGTGGGATCGCACACGCGTGCCCGGGGGCTCCTCGGGGGGCAGCGCTGCCGCCGTCGCCGCCGGCCTCGCTCCGTGGGCGCTCGGCACCGACACCGGCGGCTCGATCCGCCAGCCCGCCGCGCTGTGCGGGATCGTCGGGCTCAAACCGACCTACGGCGCCGTCTCGCGCTACGGGATGATCGCGTTTGCCTCCTCGCTGGATCAGGCCGGCCCGCTCACCCGCGACGTAACCGACGCGGCGCTGCTGCTGCGCCACATGGTGGGCCACGACGAGTGCGACGCCACCTCGCTGGGGCATCCCGAGGAGATCGCGTTGCCCACCGCCGAGAGCCTCGCCGGCATACGGTTGGGCGTGCCCGAGGAGCTCACCGGCGAGGGGATCGACCCCGGGGTGCTCGACGCCTTTCGCCGCGCCCTCGAGCGCGCGCGGGAGCTTGGCGCCGAGATCCACGACGTCCGCCTGCCTCACGCTCCTCACGGGCTCTCCGCCTACTACGTGCTCGCGCCCGCCGAGGCATCCTCCAACCTCGCTCGCTTCGACGGCGTGCGCTACGGGCTGCGGCGGGTTGCTCCCGCCCCCGCCGCCGATCGGCATACCGACGAGGAGGGAGGGCTCGTCGGTATGTACACCCAAACCCGCCACGACGGCTTCGGCGCCGAGGTCAAGCGGCGCATCATGCTCGGCACCTACGCGCTCTCGGCCGGCTACTACGACGCCTACTACGGTCGTGCCCAGCGCGTGCGCACGAAGATCGTCGCCGACTTCGACGCCGCGTTCGCGGAGGTGGACTTCATCCTCACGCCGACCTCTCCCAGCGTCGCCTTTGCGCTCGGGGAGCGCACCGGCGACCCGTGGTCGATGTACATCAACGACTTCTGCACCGTCCCGATGTCGCTGGCGGGCATCCCCGCGATCTCGATCCCGTGCGGCCTGGCATCCGACGGCAGCGGCGGGGAGCTGCCCGTCGGGCTGCAGATCGCCGGTCCGGTGTTCAGCGAGAACCGCCTGCTCGACGCCGCGTTTGCGTTGGAGCAGGCGCTTGGCTTCGATGGGTCGCGGGCGCGCGTCGGAAGGTCGGCGTGAAGGGTCAAGGACAGCGGGCCCATGCGGTGGGCGTCGTACAAGGTGCGCGGGCGAGCGGGGCCGGGATGGGGGGCGCTGGCGGATGAGCGCGGTCGAGTACGAGCCGGTCATCGGCCTGGAGATCCACATCCAGCTGGCGACCGCCACGAAGATGTTCTGCGGCTGTGAGCTCTCCTTCGGCGAGCCTCCCAACACCCGCACCTGCCCGGTGTGCCTGGGTCTGCCAGGCAGCCTGCCGGTCGCCAACGCCCGCGCGGTGCACTTCGGGCTGATGATCGGGCTCGCGCTCGGCTCCGAGCTAGCGCCGCGGTCGATCTTCCATCGCAAGAACTACTTCTACCCCGACCTTCCCAAGGGCTACCAGATCTCCCAGTACGACCTGCCGCTCTGCCTCGGGGGGCGGCTGGGGGAGGTGCGCATCCATCGCGTGCACCTCGAGGAGGACGCCGCCAAGCTCGTGCATGTCGGCGCCTCCGGGAGGATCCACGGCTCGGATGCCTCGATCGTCAACTTCAACCGTGGCGGCACCCCGCTGGCGGAGATCGTCACCGAGCCCGACCTGCGCTCCGCCGAGGCCGCGGGCGAGTGGCTGCGGCTGCTGCGCACCACGATGCGCGTGCTGGGCGTCTCCGACGTGAACATGGAGGAGGGCTCGCTGCGCTGCGACGCCAACATCTCGCTGCGCCCCGCTGGCAGCGAGCAGCTGGGGGTGAAGACCGAGCTGAAGAACATGAACTCCTTCCGCTTCATCGAACGCGGGATCCGCGCCGAGCTCGCCCGCCAGCAGAAGATCCTGCGCGCCGGCGGGCGGGTCGAGCAGGAGACCCTGCACTTCGACCCCGCCTCCGAGCGGATCACCTCGCTGCGCTCCAAGGAGGAGGCGCACGACTACCGCTACTTCCCCGAGCCCGACCTCGTCCCGATCTCGATCGACGCGGCGATGCTCGACGCCGCCCGCGCGGCCCTCTCCGAGCTGCCAGCGGCGCGCGCCGAGCGCTTCGAGCGAGAGATCGGGCTGTCCGTGGACAGCGCCCACCTGCTCGCCTTCCGCACCGAGCTCGGCGACTACTTCGAGGCCGCGCTCTCCGCGGCGGTCGATCCGGCGCCGCCCGCACAGGTCCTGGCCAACTGGATCTCCGGCGACCTGCTCGCGCGCCTTGCCGGTGGGCCGGCGGTTGCTGCGACAACCGACGAGGAGACCGGTGGCGGGGAGGACGGCCGAGGTGAGGCTACCGGCGCAGATCCGGGCTCCTCGCGTGTCTCCCCCCGGGCGCTCGCGGCGCTGGCTGGTCTCGTCGCCGCCAAGCGCATCTCCGTCGGCGCCGGACGCCAGGTGCTCGACCGCCTCGTCGCCGAGGGCGGCGATCCGGCGGCGATCGTCGAGGCCGAGGGCTTGAGCGCGATCGGTGGCGGCGATCAGCTCGCCGCGATCGTCGCCGCGGCGCTCCTCGCGCACCCGGAGGCGGCGGAGAACGTGCGCGCCGGCAATGCCAAGGCGATCGGGCCGATCGTGGGCCATGTCATGCGCGAGACCAAGGGCCGTGCCGACGGCGGTGCCGTCACCCGACTGGTGCACGAGCAACTCGGCGTCTGAGTCAGACCGGCGAAACCCGGCGTTCGTGCGAGGGCGATTGCCTGCCAACCGAATCTGCTTGGCACCTGCAACACCACCACCGCTCAGATCTTGTACTGCGGGCCAAATACATGCGGCTGTGCGCCCGCCACAATTGGGGCACCTTCCAAGGGTGACCTTCCGAATCTCGCCTCCGCGGGCTCCCCTCGACCGCGGATGGGCGGAGCAGGATGCGTGCGGCCGGGCCGGGGCGTCAGCTTCCGCCCGGCCGTATCGCATCTCTCTTCACGGCACCCCGCGCCCTCCCCAGGCGCTACCATCTAGATAGATGAACGAGCAGCCCGTATCCACCTCGTCGCGCTCGTTGGGCCGGATGATCGTCGCTGTGCTGATCCTGGCGGTGGCCGCCTGGGTGCTGCTGCACATCGTGATCGGCATCGTCACCTTCCTCGCGGTGCCGGTCATCGCGGTACTGGCGATCGTGGCGATCGTCTGGGCAGCGCGCGTCTTGTTCTGAGAGGCGTCACACGATGGGATACGTGGTTATCTGCCTCGGCTTCGGTATCGCCGGTGGGTTGGTGGGCCGCGTCAAGGGCAGCTCGTTCCTGCTGTGGTTCGTGATCTCGGCGGTTGTGCCCCTCTTCGGGCTGCTCGCGGCGATCGCCTATCGCATGGAGAGCAACGAGCTGCGTCGTCGCTGCCCCCGCTGCGGGCGGGTCACCAAGATCTACGACGCTCTCTGCACACGTTGCGGGACCGAGCTGGAGTGGGTGGGCGGGGATCCCGATCAAGTGATTGCGCCGGAATCCTGGCAGCCTCCTTCTGCGGCAAGCAGCTGAGCTGTCACGGCTGGCGCCGTAGCAGTTGTGCCGTCAGTTGTGCTGTCACGGCTGACGCCGTAGCAGTTGTGCTGTCGGCTGGCACCGTTGTCACGCCTGGCGCCGTAGCAGTTGAGCTGTCACGCTTGGCCCCGCCTTCGCTGCCGGTGTGCCCGGCATCACGAGGTGCCCGCGTCGGGGGCGCAGATTAGGGAACCCGAAACGGTGCAGGCTCTATAAACCTGGGATGAGCGCCAAGGCTCCGTCCGTACCGGCACACGACTCGATCATCGCGCGGCTGATCCACCGCGCTGGCTTTCCCGACGAGCGCGACTTCGTGCTGCGCGTCGTGCAGCCGGCGCTGGTGGGCATGATCGACGGAACTGTCTCATCGCTGCCGCCGATCTTCGCGGCGGCGATCTCCTCCGACTCGCGCGTGGCGCTGCTGGTCGGCTTCTCGACCGCGCTGGGGGCGGGCGTCAGCATGGGGTGGTCGGAGGCGCTGTCGGACACCGGCGAGCAGACCGGCCGCGGCTCGGCGGTCGTGCGCGGCGCGATCACCGGCGGCATGACCACGCTTGGCGGCATCTTCCACACGCTGCCGTTCTTCATCGGCGACGTCCACAAAGCGCTGCTGGTGGCGGGGTGCGTGGTTGCCGTCGAGCTGTTCGCGATCGCCTGGGTGCGCAAACGCTTCCTACACGTCTCGATGCGCTCCTCGTTGTTGGTCGTCACGGTCGGCGGCGCGATCGCATTGGCGATCGGGATCGGGATCGGCTCCTCCTAGCGGCCGCCGGCACGGCGCCCAAGGGAGGGCCCTCGATCGCTTGGGCGCACTGGGAGCGGCGTGCGGGAGGGCTCAAACCCGCTGGTACACTGCCTTTTTGACCCGTTTCGAGTGCAGTGGAAAGGCGGTTGGCTTGCATGCGCGCGGTTGACGCACTGATGGAATGCCTCAAGGCGGAGGGCGTGGAGGTCGTCTTCGGCCTGCCAGGAGGCGCCAACCTCCCGACCTACGACGCCTTCGTCAACGCCGGCATCCGCCACATCCTCGTCCGCCACGAGGCCGGCGGCGGCCATGCCGCCGAGGGCTACGCCAAGGCGACCGGCAAAGTGGGGGTCGCGTTCGCGACCTCCGGCCCCGGTGCCACCAACCTGATCACGCCGATCTGCGACGCGATGATGGACTCTGTGCCGGTGGTGTTCATCACCGGCCAGGTGCGCACCGAGCTACTCGGCACCGACGGCTTCCAGGAGGCCGACACGATCGGGATCACGATGCCCGTCGTCAAGCACTCGTTCATGATCCAGAACCCCTTGGAGATCCCCCGGGCGATCCACGAGGCCTTCCACATCGCTTCCACCGGACGGCCTGGCCCGGTGCTGGTGGACATCCCGCAGGACCTCTCGCGCGCCGAGATCGCCTACGAGCCGGTGACCGACGTGCGCCTCCCCGGCTACCAGCCGACGGTGGAGGGCAACCAGAAGCAGATCCGCCAGGCCGCCAAGGCGCTCGCCGCCTCCCAGCGCCCCGTGATCTACGCCGGCGGGGGCGTGGTCGGCGCGAACGCCTCCGCGGAGCTGGTGGAGCTCGCGGGCTGCGACCGCTTCCCCGTCACCTGCACATTGATGGGTCTCGGCGCCTTCCCCGCTCGGGTGGGTGGGGAGGAGGCGGACGCAGCCGGCGCGAGCGGAGCCGGAGCAAATGGGATACCCAACCCCCAGTGGCTGGGGATGCTGGGGATGCACGGCACTCGCACCGCCAACTACGCGATGGACGAGGCCGACCTGATCTGCGCCGTCGGCGCTCGCTTCGACGATCGCATCACCGGCAAGCTCTCGGAGTTTGCGCCGCACGCGAAGTTCATCCACATCGACGTGGACCCGGCGGAGATCTCCAAGAACGTGCCCGCTCACATCCCGATCGTCGGCGACGCCCGCAACGTGCTGGCGAAGCTCGCGATCGAGTACCGCTCGCTGGGGGCCGACCCCGCGCGCCTGGCGGAGTGGTGGAGCCGCATCGAGGGGTGGCGCGAGCAGTACCCGCTCAAATACGAAGACAGCACCGACGCGGAGATCAAGCCCCAGTACATGATCCAGGCGCTGTACGAGGCGACCGGCGGCGAGGCGATCATCTCCAGCGACGTGGGCCAGCACCAGATGTGGACCGCCCAGTACTACGACTTCCCGGCGCCGCGGCGGTGGATCAACTCCGGTGGCCTGGGGACGATGGGCTTCGGCCTGCCGGCCGCGATGGGGGCCGCTGTCGGCTGTCCAGATCGCCTCGTCTGCTGTGTCGCGGGCGACGGCTCGGTGCAGATGAACGCCCAGGAGCTCGCCACCTGCGCGCAGGATCAGATCCCGATCAAGGTGTTCATCATGAACAACGGCTACCTCGGCATGGTGCGCCAGTGGCAGGAGCTGTTCTGGGACGGCCGCTACTCGCACGTCAACATGGGCAAGTTCCCCGACTTCGTGAAGCTCGCCGAGGCCTACGGCGCCACCGGGATGCGCTTCGAGGACAAGCACACGCTCGTGGAGGACATCAAGCGGGCGATCGCCACAGAGGGCCCGGTGGTCGTCAACGTGCGCGTCACCCGCGAGGAGAATACGTACCCCATGATCCCTGCCGGCCAGGCTGCGCGGGAGATGGTGGGATGAGGGTGGGTGCTCGCACGAAGCTGCGAAGCGATACTGAGGCGATCGAGCACGGGGCAGCTCGCACGAAGCTGCGAGGCGATACTGAGGCGATCGAGCACGGGGCAGCGAGGCAGGGGGTGGTGGGCAATGGGTGAGCCAGCCACCAAGGCGCCGCTCAGCCTCGCCGAGCTCGAAGTCTCCGGCAACCTGCGCACCGGCCGCAAGCACGTACTTTCGATTTTGGTCGAAAACAAGTCGGGTGTGCTCACGCGCATCGCGGGGCTGTTTGCTCGCCGCGGCTTCAACATCGACACGCTCACCGTCGGTCCCACCGACGACGAGCGCGTCTCGCGCGTGACGCTCACCGTCGATGGCGCCTTGCACCCGATCGATCAGGTCACCAAGCAGTTGCACAAGCTGATCAACGTGATGAAGATCCGCGACCTCGACCCGGGCGACACGGTGTCGCGCGAGCTGGCGATGTTCAAGGTCGCCGCCGACGGCCCCCAACGCGGCGAGCTGATGCAGATCGCCGAGATCTTCCGCGGCAAGGTGGTGGACGTCACCAAGCGCTCGATCATCGTCGAGATCACCGGCACCACCGAGAAGATCCAGGCCTTCGAGGACATGGTCAGGCCGTTCGGGCTGATCGAGATGATGCGCACCGGTGAGATCGCGATCGCGAGGGGTCGCAGCGAGACGTAGCGCCACGTGTCGCGATAGCGGGAAACACGGCGCTTCCGGCGGGTTGTACTAGGCTCAGATGCTGACGGCAAGGCAGCGTTCCCTGCATGGTCCGAATCCGCACCGACAAGACTCCGCGCTCCACACCCGATGTCAAGCCGCCCGCGGGGCCCTTCGCACTGGGCGCCGCCGACCGCGAGCGGCTGCGAGCACGCCTGCAGCTCGCCGTCAAGCGCGCGCGGCGCAGCGGCCGCCAGACGCTCGCGGCGCTGACCCTGCCGCTGCCCGCGGACCTCGACCCCAGCGCGGTCGTCTGCGCCTCGCGGCGCCCGGGAGAGTCGTGGTTTCTCTTAGAGCAGCCCGAGCGGGGCGCGCGCGCGCTGGCAGCGCTCGGCGAGGCGGTCTGCCTGACCGCCACCGGGCCTGAGCGCTTCGCCGCCGTGGCCGACCGCTGGCGCGCGCTTGCCGCGGCGGCGGTCGGCGACCCGCCCGAGGATCCCTCCGAGCCGGGCTCCAGCGGCGGGCCGATCGCGCTGGGCGGCTTCGCATTCGCCGCCGAGGGTGGCGCCGACCTGGCGTGGAGCGGTTTCGCGCCCGCCTCGCTGATCGTGCCCGAGGTCGCGTTCACGCGCGAGCAGTGCCCCGGGCGCCGAGCGGGTGGGGCGTCGCCGGCCCCGCTCTCCGATCCGCGTGCCGCGACGGACGGCCTGCGCGTGCGGATGACGCTGTGCGCGCTCGCGGCCCCCGACGACATCGCCGAGCAGCTGCTCGCCCGCCTGGAGTGCCGGCTCGGCGAGCTGCGGGTGGAGCCGCTGGCGCTGCTCGACCCCGCGCCCACGGGGCGCTACCGGATCGCGAGCGCGATGCCGCCCGAGCACTACGAGGCCGCCGTCGCGCGCGCGGTCGAGCTGATCCGCAAGGGGCAGCTCGAGAAGGTGGTGCTGGCGCGCGAGGTGCAGGTGCACGCGGGCGGGGGGGCTTCCAATTTCGACCCGGCGGCGCTGTTCGGGGTGCTGCGCGAGGGCTTCCCCTCGTGCACGGTGTTCTGCGTGGGCCGCGACGACGCCGCGTTCGTCGCCGCCAGCCCCGAGCTGCTGGTGCGCCGCGAGGGCCACCGCGTCAGCGCGCTGGCGCTCGCCGGCTCGATGCGCCGCAGCGCCGACCCCGCGGTCGACGACCATCTCGGCGAACAGCTGATGCACTCCGAGAAGGACCGCGAGGAGCACGCGATCGTGATCCGCCGAATCGAGCGGGCGCTGCGCCAGCACGCGCTGTGGACGGCCGCGCCGCCCGAGCCGGCGCTCGTGAAGGTCGCCAACATCCAGCACCTCGGCACCCCGATCCGCGCCCAGCTCGCGCAGCCGCTCGACGTGATCGAGCTGCTGGAGCTGATGCACCCCACGCCCGCCGTCGGCGGCGAGCCGCCGGAGCGCGCCCGCCCGCTGATCCCCGCCCTGGAGGGCCTCGACCGCGGCTGGTACGCAGGCCCGGTCGGTTGGGCCGACGCCACCGGCGACGGCGAGTTCTGCGTGGCGCTACGCTGCGCGCTGCTGCGCGGCCGCGTCGCCCGCTGTTACGCCGGCGTCGGCGTCGTGCGCGACTCCGACCCCGCCGCCGAGCTGGCCGAGACCGAGGTCAAGCTCGCGGCGCTGCTGCCGCTGCTGGCGGGCTGAGCTTCCGAGGCCTATTGGGGCTAGGGCAAGGGGGCCCAGCCGGGGCCGAGGTCTGACAGGACCTGCATGCCGCGCACCCAGAGCCACGTAAGTCCGCCGGTCACGCTGTCCTTTGCCAGGTGGACCTCGGTTCCGTCGGGGTGGAACTGCGCACGCGAGACAAACTGGTAGCGGGGCGGCGGCGGAAACCAGGTCGCTCCCAGGTCCTTGAGGACTTGGGACCCGCGGAACAGGAGGTGCGTGATCGACTGGGCTTGGTTGTCGTAGGCCCGGTGGACCTCGGTGCCGTCGCCGAACCTGTGCACCAACCCGATCAGCTGATAGGTAGGGGGCGGGGGAGCGAGCACGGGCTGCGCGCTGGCCGCGAACGCCTTCGGAAAGTCGCCCAGCTGGTTTGGGCCGTAGAGCCGATCCTCGACCTGCGCCGAGCCGATCGGAACCTGCACGAACGGGTACTGCTCGACCCGAGGTCGCGTGTCGGGGCTCATTTGGCCGATCGGCACGGCACCGTGCGAGCTCACGACCCGCTCGCCGCGCTCGGGCGTGCGCTGCAGCGCCCCCCAAACGTCGACGCCCATCTCCAGTAGCCGCTTGCCGTGAGCGCTGAGGCTGTACACGCCCGGACTGGTCTGGATGAAGACCAGGTCAAGGCGCTCCTGAATGTAGGAGTTCAGGTACTTGTCGGCTGCACGCAGGTTCTTCGTGAGATTGTTCAGCAGGCTCAGGAGCGCGTTGGCGCTCTTGACGATGTCGTGCTCCAAACCCGGGCCAAGGATGTTGAGGCGGACCACATTGCGCAGGGCGTCATGGGCATCGATGATCCTCAGGCACTCATCGGAGTTGGGATCGAGCGAGCTCGTGAGCTGTCTGACGAAGGTCTCGAACGCCGGGCCGTCGGCGGGATCGTTCAGGAACTTCGCAATCCGGCTCTGGATCGCGCGGTAGGAGCCCTCGTGCGCCCGCGCCATCTTGAGCTGCTTGTACGGCAGAGACGGCAGCGCCTGACCCGACCGCGCGTTGTACTCCGCGAGCATCGCGATCTCTGTCGATCTACGCCAGGGCGAACGTCCCTTGTTGTAGCCGTAGGTTCCCGGTTTGCCATGCACGCCAGGCTTGTGATGGATCCAGCGCTGCAGCAGCCGCGCGGTCGCCTTGTTTCCGGCGGTTCTCTGCAGCGCATGCACCGCGCGCGTCTCTGCTCGTGCCGGTGCGGGCTCACCCGGCGGTGAGCGCCTGCGCTCTGGCTCGACCGGACGTCTGAGAAGGGCGTACTGGTCCATCCCGCGCAATTCTCCCACACCGCCCCGCTGCTACGCGAGTGCTTATGCGTTCACCCCGGCCGCACGATGCGTCAGCTGTGCCAGATTGCTTCGCGCTGAGAGGTGACAGCGCGCCAGCCGCTCGGCAGGCGCGTGGGGGCGACGCCCTGCGGGGTCTCCGGCGCGAGCAGGCAGTACTCGGGGGCGGGGCCAAACACGAGCGCGCGGCGCCACAGGCTGGCGTGCGCGGGGTCGATGCCGTCCGCTAGCAGCTGGGCCAGCTCGCCGCGCGGCTCTCCCGGTGGGCGGGAGACCCATACGGCGCGCGAGGTGTCTGCGAGGTTGGCGTGGCCCTCCAGTAGGCCGTACAGCCCGCCTGCGCCGGAGCCGAAGCGCCGTGCGACCCCGTCGTGCGCGCTGCGGTGCCCATGCGTTACGGCTGCCTCGTTCAGAACACCGAGGGCTGTGAAGTCATCGAGCACGTACCAATCCTCGTAGGTGGCAATGGAGGTGCTCTCCCGCACGGGGGCGAGCCATGGACACTCCGCGAGACGCAGCAGCGCCGAGCCGCGGAAGCCGGCCGGGGGCGAGTGGTGCAGCGAGCGGTGAAAGCCCTCGCTGGCGTGCTCATAGGTCTCGCGCTCGACCCCCTCCGCGGGGCGGTGCCATAGGAGGTAGGCGATCACGAGGTACCCGGCTCCGGCGGAGCGCTCAGGCTCCCATCCAACACGCCGGCGACGGCCTCCCACGCGCGGCGGTGCAGCGCCACGTTCGCCGCCCGGTCGGTGCGCACCTCGATGATCCCCGCACGGCGTGGGCGCTCGGCGAGCGCACGCTCCAGCGCTGCCCTGAAGGCGAGCACGTCGCCGACGGTCTCGTGCTCGAGCCCGTACAACTGCGCGGCGTGCGCGAAATCCAGGCCTGTGGGAGTGGCGATGTGGCGAGTGTAGAGGTCCTCCTCGGTCGCGGCGACCGGTAGGAAGTCGAAGATGCCCCCGCCGCCGTTGTCGATCAGCACGATCGTCAGGTCAAGCTCCAATCGCCGCGCGGCGAGCAGGCCGCCGATGTCGTGCGCGAGCGCCACGTCGCCGATCAGCAGGATGACCGGGCCCCCGCCCGCCCCGGGGCGCGCCGCGGCGGCGCCGAAGGCGCTGGAGACGGTGCCGTCGATGCCATTGGCGCCCCGGTTGCACAGCACGCGCGGGGGGTCTGCGCGTACCGGCCAGAAGCTCTCGATGTCGCGCACCGGCATCGAGGAAGCGACCCACAGCGTCGCCCGCTCGGGCAGCAGCACGCCGAGCTCGGCGGCCACGGCGGGCTCGCTGAGGCCGCTCGCGCCCAGCACCCCGAGCAGCGCCTCGGCGGCGCGCTCGTCCGCGCTGCGCCAGCTCGCCAGCCAATCCGGGTCGGGCGCCGGCGGGTCCTGCGCCAATGCCCGCAACGCCGCGGCAGGCTCCAACGCGAAGCGGCGGCAGAGCACCGCGTCGGGATCCTGCCAGCGGCCCTCCTGGTCGATCGCCGCCTGCGGGACGTCGCACATGCTTGCCAGCCACCCGCGTAGCGGCTTGGACGTGGGCAGGTCGCCGACACGCAGCACGAGGTCCGGCTTGACGCCGTCGGCGAACGAGCCGTGGCGCAGCAGCGCGTCGTAGTGCGCCACCGCCGCCTCCCCACGCCGCGCGCCCGAGAGTGGGTCGGCCAGCAGCGGCCAGCCGGCCGCCGCGCAGAACGCCGAGGCGGCCTCTCCCAGGCCGGTGTCGCGCTCGTAGCGCCCGGCCACGACCACGCCCCGGCGGACGGCGGCCACGGGCACCGCGAGCGAGCAGGCGTCCCCAGCGGCCGTCGCGCGCGCAGGCGTGCAGGTCACGAGCGGGCGGCCGTCGGGGCGCCCGGTGCCGTCATGCGGCAGCTGCTCGTCTTCGCTGCGCACGAGCGGCTCGCGTAGCGGGAAGTTGAGGTGCACCACCCCGGGCTGGCCCTCCAGCGCGCGCCAGTAGGCGCGGCAGGCGAGCGTGCGCATCCAGCGCAGCCGCGCTCGCCCAGCATCGCCGACGCCGACCTCACTGGCCTCCACCTCGTGAGTGCCAACCTCGAAGAACCACTTGATGGCGCTGCCGAACAGCTTCACCTGGTCGATCGTCTGGCCGGCGCCGCTCTCGCGCAGCTCGGGTGGGCGGTCGGCCGTGAGGAGCAGCAGCGGCACCCCGGCCTCGTGAGCCTCGATCGCCGCCGGCAGCAGCTCCGCCGCCGCCGTGCCCGAGGTGCACGTGACCGCCACCGGCACTCCCGTGGCCTTCGCCAGGCCGAGCGCGAAGAAGCCGCTACAGCGCTCGTCGATGTGGGAGTGGCAGCGCAGCCGCGGCTCGCCGGCGAGGCTCAGCACCAGCGGCGTGCTGCGCGACCCCGGCGAGGTGCACGCGTCGCGCAGCCCGCAGCGCGCAAGCTCATCCACGAATGCACGCAGCAGGAGGTAGGTGTCGGTGGCGGTGGTCATAGGATCGCGGTATGAGCGAAAGCCTCGTCCTGCTGCACGGCTTCGGCGGCACCCACCGCGCCTGGAAGGAGGTGGTGGGGCTGCTCGACCATGAACGCTACCGTCCGCTGGCGCTCGACCTCCCTGGCCACGGTGCGCAGGCCGACGCGCCGCGGCCGATCTCCTTCCCCGGTTGCGTCGAGCACGTGCTGGATGCCAGCCCCGAGCGCTTCGCCCTGTGTGGCTACTCGCTCGGCGGGCGCGTCGCGTTGCACGTGGCGCTCGCGGCGCCTGAGCGGGTGGCGCGGCTCGTGCTGATCGGGGTCAATCCCGGGATCGAGGATGCGAACGAGCGTGCTGCCCGCCGACTTGCGGATCGCGGGCTCGCCGACGATCTCGAGCACGCGCCTTACGAGGAGTTCATCGAGCGCTGGCGCACCCAGCCGCTGTTTGCCGCCGACCCCCCGGAGGTGGGGGCGCTGGCGCGTGCGGACCAGCGCCGCAACCGGCCCGACGCGCTGGCCGCCGTCATGCGGGGCCTCGGTGTGGGGGAGATGCAGCCGCTTTGGGGTCGTCTTCCCGAGCTGGCGATGCCGGTCACCGTGCTGGTGGGGGAGCGCGACACGAAGTTCATCGCGTTGGGGCGGCAGATCGTCGGGCTGGTGCCGGTCGGCGAACTGGTCGTCGTGCCGGGGGGCCATGGGTTGCCGCTGGAGAATCCGGCGGCGGTCGCTCGGGCGCTCTAAAGGGGATCGATGCCCAGCCCCGGGGCTGGGGGTACCGCGATGCGGCCACTGTGCACGGGCAGAGCAACACCCTCCCCCTCCTCCTCCAGCCTTTCGAACAGGCTGAGCGTCGCCAGCCCGCAGGCCGGCAGCGGGCCGCGCGAAGCCAGCGCGGCGGCGGCGTGCACGGCGGCTGCCACGCCGAGTGGCCCATCGAGCGTGGAGGCGAGGTAGACCTCCGCGCCGGAGGCCCTGACGAGCGCCGCGGCGGCGAGCAGGCCGCCGATGCCGCCGCAGCGCGAGATCTTCAAGCACACCGCGTCTGCGACGCCCGCGCCCAGCGCGCCGTGCTCGGCCGCGGTCTCGTCGATCGCCACGCGCGCAGCTACGCGCTCGCGCACCTCGCGCACCGCCTGCAGGCCGTGGGTGGGCTCCTCCACGAGCTCGAGGCCCACGGGGGTGAGCGCTTCGATCGCGCGCACCGCGCCCTCCACGTCCCAGGCGCCGTTGGCGTCGAGGCGCAGCGCGGTGTGGGGGCCCACGGCGGCGCGCACCGCCGCCACGCGACCCGCGTCGTCGCCGACGCCCACCTTCAGCTTCACGCACTCATACCCCTGCTCCACCGCGCGTGCGGCCCGCTCGGCGGCGCCCGCGCGGTCGGTTGCGCCCACGGTCGCGTTGACCTGGATCGTCCCGGCGGGTTCGTCGGTGAGCAGCGCTGCCACCGGCTTGCCGGCGCGCCGCCCGGCGCGGTCCCACAGCGCGAGGTCGATCGCGGCGAGCGCCGCTGGGAGGTCCTCGACGCGCCGGCACGCCTCGATCAGCTGCGCGCCGTTGGCGGTTGCCGACTGCATCAGCACCGGCCGGTAGGACTCCAGCGCTGCTCGTACTCGCGCGATGCTGACGCCGTCATAGGACTGCAGCGGTGCCGCTTCGCCGTGGCCGCTCACGCCGTCGGCGTCGGTCAGCGTCACCTCCAGCAGCTGTCGCTCGCGCACCGCGCCGTATGCAGTCTGCAGCGGCGTGCGCAGGCGCAACGCGCGCTCGGCGATGGTCATCTGCATCCGGCTAGCCGATGCCTCCGCTGGCGAGGATCCCGGCGGCGAACAGCAGGCAGAACAGCAGCTGCAACAGGCCGGTGCGTGCGAGTGCCCCGTTCAGCGCGGGGCCGTCGATGCGAGTGCGCACCACGCGAATCAGCGACAGCGCCAGCGGGATCGCCGCCCACGGGAGCAGCAACCAGGCGGTCATCGAGCCGAGCGCCCATGGCAGCGGTGCTGCGAGGAAGGCGATCGTGAGCATCGCGGTGTACAGCGCGCGCGTGCGCTGCCTGCCGAGTCGCACCGCGAGCGTGCGCTTGCCCGCGCGGCGGTCGGTGTCGATGTCGCGCACGTTGTTGACCACGAGGATCGCGCTTGCCAGCAGGCCCACCGGCACCGCGCACGCGAACGCCTGCCAGGGCAGGTGCTGGACCTGCACGTAGTAGGAGCCCGCCACGGCGACGATGCCGAAGAACAGGAACACGAAGATCTCGCCCAGCCCTTCATACCCGTACGGGCGCGGCCCGCCGGTGTAGAGGATGCCGGCGAGGATCGACGCCGCGCCGACCGCCAGCAGGCCCCAGCCGGCGACCGAGATCAGGTAGGCCCCGCACAGCACCGACAAGCCGAAGGTGACGTAGGTGGCGATCAGCACCTGGCGAGGCGGCACGAGGCCGCCCGCGGTGACGCGCACCGGGCCGAGGCGGTCCTCGGTGTCGGCGCCGCGCCGGGCGTCGGAGTAGTCGTTGGAGAGGTTGGTGCCCACCTGGATGAACACCGCGCCGAGCAGCGCTGCCACGAACGCCAGCGCCCGGAAGTGGCCGTCCCCCAGCGCCAGCGAGGTGCCCACCAGCACTGGGGCGATCGCCGCCGGCAGCGTACGCACGCGCGCCGCCATCACCCAGATGCGCACCGCGCTCGGGGAGTGCACCGCGAGCGGCGAGCGGCCCTCGCTGGGGGCCGGGGGGAGGAGGTCGGGGTCATCATGTTCGGCTCGCGACCCCACCATCGCCCGGCTGGGTGTACACGGTCATGCCCTCCGCGGAAAGCGTGAGAAGTCGGGGGTGCGCTTCTCGCGGTAGGCGTCGCGGCCCTCCTGGGCCTCCTCGCTGCCGTAGAACAGCAGGTTGGCGTCGTGCGCCAGCTGCTGCACTCCGGAGAGGCCGTCCTCGGCGGCGTTGAACGAGGCCTTCAGCAGGCGCAGCGCGAAGGGGGAGAGGGCAAGCATCTCCCGACACCACTCCACGGTCTCATCCTCCAGGCGCTCCAGCGGCACCACGGTGTTGACCAGAGCCATATCGAGCGCTTCCGCGGCGTCGTACTGGCGGCAGAGAAACCAGATCTCCTTCGCCTTCTTCGGCCCCACGAGGTTGGCCAGCAGCCCGGCGCCGAAGCCGCCGTCGAAGGAGCCCACGCGCGGCCCCACCTGGCCGAAACGGGCGTTCTCGGCGGCGATCGTCAGGTCGCACACGAGGTGCAGCACGTGGCCGCCCCCGATCGCATACCCGGCGACCATCGCTACCACCGGCTTGGGCAGACGGCGGATCTGGATGTGCAGGTCGGTGACGTGGAAGCGCCCCGGGCGGGTGGGATCCGGATTACCGGCGCCGTCGTCGTTCAGGTATCCCGAGTCCCCGCGTACGCGCTGGTCGCCGCCGGCGCAGAATGCCTGCGGCCCCTCGCCGGTGAGCACGATCGCGCCGACGTCGAGATCCTCCTGCGCCTGCGTGAGCGCGCGCGAGATCTCGATCACGGTCAGCGGCCGGAACGCGTTGCGTACCTCCGGCCGGGCGATCGTGATCTTCGCGATTCCCCCGTCCTCGGTCTTCTCGTAGCGGATGTCGGTGTACTCGCCGGCAGCGATCCAGGTGGTTGGCATGTGCGAAGGCTAGCCTGTGGCGATGGTGGTTGAGGCTTGGCTGGAGCGTGCGGCGAGAACCGCACCCGCGGCGATCGCGGTGGAGACCCCGGTCGCGGCCTGCTCCTACGCGGAGCTGCTGGAGCGGGCGCGGGGGGCCGCCGGCGAGCTGACCGCACGGGGGGCGGGGCCGGGTGAGCGCGTGGCGATCGCGCTGCCGGCGGGCCTCGACTTCGTCTGCGCGTTGCACGCCTGCCTGCTGCTCGGGGCGGTGGCCGTGCCCGTCGACTTGCGTTTGGGTGAGCGCGAGCGCGCGGCGATCGTGGATGGGGCGGTCGTGGTCGTGGATCAGCCGTTGCGTACCTTTGGCGGACCAGGCATGGGCGAGTGGGGCTCCGATCCCACGCACGACCTAGAGGCGGTGGCTGCGGTGATCCACACCTCGGGGACCACCTCGGTGCCCAAGCAGGTCGAGCTGACGTACGGCAACTTCCTCTGGAGTGCGTTCGGCTCGGCGGTCGCGCTCGGTCTCGACCCGCACGAGCGGTGGCTGTGCAACTTGCCGCTCTCGCACGTCGGGGGGCTTTCGATCCTGCTGCGCAGCGCGATCTACGCCACCACCGCGGTGGTGCACGAGCGCTTCGACACCGAACTCGCGCTGCGGGCGGTGATGGGCCGGCCGAGGGGGGCCGTGCATCTTTTCGAGCCCTCTACCAATCGGGAGCATGTCGGGGCGTCGTCCGCCGCGCCAGTGACGCTCGTCTCGCTGGTGGCCACCACGCTCACCCGCCTGCTCGATGCCGGCTTGGAGCGCCCGCCCGCGTTGCGCTGTGCGCTCACCGGCGGTGGGCCGGTGCCGGCGGCGCTGCTGGGGCGGGCGCGCGCCGCGGGGGTGCCGGTGAGCCTCACCTATGGCATGACCGAGGCCTGCTCGCAGGTGACGACGCTGCCACTAGCGGCGATCGCGCCGCCCTCCGCCCGGGGGCCCGCGGCGATCGCGCCTCAGGGCGGATTCCCGATCGCCGTGGAGAGCACCACGGCGGGTCCGCCGCTGTTCTGCACGCGCGTACGCACCGCCGCCGACGGGGAGATTGAAGTCGCCGGCCCGACCCTCGCGCGCGGCGTCGTGGGCGAGGATGGATGGTTGCAAACGGGAGATGTGGGTAGATTGAACGGTGAGGGAAACCTGTTGGTAACCGGGCGGAAGGCTGACACGATTGTCAGCGGGGGGGAGAACGTGGCGCCCACCGAGGTGGAGGCCGTGCTCGAAGAGCACCCCGCCGTGCTCGAGGCGGCGGCGATCGGCCGTGCCGACGCGCGCTGGGGCGAGGCGGTCACCGCGCTGGTCGTCGTGCGCAATGGTGCCAAACTGCACGGTGAGGAGCTGCGCGTGCACTGCGCCGCGCGCCTGGCTCCATACAAGGTTCCAAAGGAGGTGGCGCTGGTGGAGGGGCCGCTGCCACGCACGCGATCGGGCAAGCTGCTGCGAAGGGAGCTGCGATGAAGGCCGATGCCGGATCACACCGAAGTGCAGCGGGGGCGGGCGCGCCGGCGCGCAACGGCACCGATCCCGTGGGGGCGGGCGAGCACCCCGCCGAGGAGCACCGGCGCCGCAGCGCCGAGCACTGGCAGGAGGCGGCGAGCGGCTGGGTGCGCCGCCAGGAGGCGATCCGCGAATTCGGCGCGCCGGTGTCGCACTGGATGGTCGAGGCGATCGAGCCTCAGCACGGCCAGCGTGTGCTCGAGCTGGCGGCCGGCGTGGGGGAGACGGGACTGCTGGCGGCCGAGCTGGTCGCCCCCACCGGCGGGGTGATCCTCTCCGACCACGCCGAGGCGATGCTGGAGGGCGCCCGCGCCCGCGCGGCGCAGCTCGACCTGACCAACGTCGAGTTCCAGGTGTGGAACGCCGAATGGATCGACCTGCCGGTGGCGAGCGTCGACGCGGTGCTGTGTCGCTGGGGCTACATGCTGATGGCCGATCCGCTCGCCGCGCTGGTCGAGACGCGTCGCGTACTGCGCCCCGGCGGGCGCGTGGCGCTGGCGGTGTGGGACGCCCTCGCCGCCAACCCGTGGGCGCTCGCGCCGCGGATGGAGTTGCTGGAGCGCGGGTTGGCACAGCCCCCCGCGGAGTCCACCGAATACACCCCCGGCCCGTTCGGGCTCGGCGACCGTGAGTGCCTGCATGCGCTGCTGGGCGAAGCCGGCTTCACCGAAATCGTCGTCGAGGCGATCGACGTCGCGCAGCGCCATCCCTCATTCGAGTCCTTCTGGGAGACGATGCTCGACATCTCGCGCGAGCTGCACGACCTCGTGCTCGCCCGGCCCGCGGCCGAGATCGAGGAGATCGAGGCCTCGCTGTTGGGGCGTTTGGCCCCTTACACGGCGCCCGACGGCACGCTCGAGATCCCCGGCCGCTCGCTGGTGGCGGTGGCTTTCGGATAGCCTGCCGCCCATGCTCTACGACGACGACGCCAACCTCAAACTGCTCGACGGCAAGACCGTCGCAATCATCGGCTACGGCTCCCAGGGCCACGCCCACGCGCTCAACCTCAAGGACTCCGGCGTGCAGGTCGTGGTCGGCCTGCGCGAGACTTCGCCCTCGGTCGCCAAGGCGCGCGAGCAGGGGCTCGAGGTGCTGAGCGTCGTCGAGGCAGCCAGCCGCGGCGACCTGGTGATGATCCTGCTGCCCGACGAGCTCCACCACCAGGTGTGGGAGACGGATATCGCCGACGGGATCGCGCCCGGCAACATGCTGCTGTTCGGCCACGGCTTCTCGATCCACTACGGCGAGGTGGTCCCGCCTCCGGGCGTGGATGTGGCGATGGTCGCCCCCAAGGGCCCCGGCCACCTCGTGCGCCGCCAGTTCCTCGAAGGCAGCGGCGTGCCCGGCCTGATCGCGGTCGCGCAGGACGCCACCGGCAATGCGCGCGGGCTGGCGCTGGCGTACGCGAAGGGGATCGGCTGCACCCGCGGCGGCGTGATCGAGACGACCTTCAAGGACGAGACGGAGACCGACCTCTTCGGCGAGCAGGCCGTCCTCTGCGGCGGCGTCTCCGAGCTCGTGCAGGCCGGCTTCGAAACGCTCGTCGGCGCGGGCTACGACCCCGAGATGGCCTACTTCGAGTGCCTGCACGAGGTCAAGCTGATCGTCGATCTGATGTACGAGAAGGGCCTCGCGGGGATGCGCTACTCGATCTCCAACACGGCGGAGTACGGCGACTACACCCGCGGCAAACGGGTGATCACCGAGGAGACGCGTGCGGCGATGCGCAAGATCCTGGGTGAGATTCAGTCCGGGGACTTCGCGCGCGAGTGGATCGCGGAGAACCGTGCGGGGCAGGAGAACTTCCTGCGGATGCGCGAGGAGCAGGCCAGCACGCAGATCGAAGCGGTCGGCAAGGAGCTGCGCTCGCACATGGATTGGATTCAGTCCTCGTTTTAGCTAAACTCGCGCCTGTCGCGACTGGCGCAGCAGCGAGGTGGAAACGACCACCGGGGAGCGACACCGAAGCAGCACCGCCGCGCGCCTGGGCACCTCTTATGTAACCCCTCGAAGGCCGAAGCGAGGAAGCCCATGAGCACCAGCGCAGAGCAGCAGTTGACGATTCCAGCCGAGCTGAAGCCAGTGGACGGGCGCTTCGGCTGCGGTCCCTCGAAGGTCCGTCCCGAGGCGCTCAGGCGGCTGGGCGAAGGGGCGGCGCCGATGGGCACCTCGCACCGGCAGAAGCCGGTCAAGGCACTTGTCGGCGAGATTCGCTCCGGGTTGAGAGAGCTGTTCAGCGTGCCCGATGGGTACGAGGTCGCGCTCGGCAACGGTGGGGCCACCGCCTTCTGGGACGCGGCCGCGTGCGGCTTGATCGAGCGCCGCTCGCTGCATCTGACGTATGGGGAGTTCTCCTCGAAGTTCGCCCAGGTCGCGCGCGAGGCGCCGTTCCTGGAGGAGCCGGTCGTGATCGAGGCGGAGCCCGGCGACGCGCCCGACCCGGCGCAGGCCGGTGTCCCGGCAGCGGATGCCGCGGTGGACGTGGTCGGATGGGCACATAACGAGACATCCACCGGCGTGATGGTCCCGGTGGTGCGGCCGGCCGGCGATGCCCTCGTGCTGATCGACGCGACCTCTGGCGCGGGCGGGCTGCCGGTCGATGTGGGGCAGACCGACGCCTACTACTTCGCGCCGCAGAAGAGCTTCGCCGCCGACGGCGGGCTGTGGGTCGCGCTGCTGAGCCCGGCTGCGCAGGAGCGGATCGCAAAGCTCGCGGGCGAGGCCGCCGCAACGGACGCGGTGGCAGGGGAAGGCGCGGTGCCGCGCTGGATTCCGCAGTTCCTCTCGCTTGCCACGGCGCTTGAAAATTCGCTCAAAGACCAGACCTACAACACGCCCGCCGTCGCGACGCTGTTCCTGCTCGCCGAGCAGATCCGCTGGATGCTCGACGGCGGCGGTCTCGACTGGTGCGTGTCGCGCACCCGCGCCTCCTCCGAGCACCTGTATGGGTGGGCCGAGCGAACGCCGTACACCACGCCGTTCGTCGCCGACCCCGCGAAGCGCTCCCTGGTCGTCGGCACGATCGACTTCGACGACACCGTTGACGCGGCCGCGGTCGCCAAGACGCTGCGCGAGAACGGGATCGTGGACACCGAGCCCTACCGCAAGCTGGGGCGCAACCAGCTGCGGATCGGGATGTTCCCCGCGGTCGAGCCCTCCGACGTGCAGGCCCTGACATCGTGTATCGAGTGGGTAGTGGAGAGGATGGCATCATGAGCGCCGCCGAAAGCACCCCCACGAGCCCCTCCCCATCCTCCTCCATGTCCACCGCGACCGACGGCGAGCGTTTGAAGGTGCTGGTCAAGGAGAACATCGGCGACTCCGGCGTGGAGCTGCTGCGCGAGCACTTCGACGTTGACCTCGGCTTCGACTGGAGTGACGAGCAGCTGGCGCAGCGGATCGGGGAGTACCACGGCATCCTGATCCGCTCGGCGACGAAGCTCACCGCCGAGCTGATCGACAGGGCCACCAACATGCGCGCGATCGGGCGCGCCGGTGTGGGGGTGGACAACGTCGATGTGGACGCCGCCACCAAACGCGGGATCGTGGTCGCCAACGCGCCGCAGTCCAACGTCGTCACCGCCGCCGAGCACACGATGGCACTGCTGCTGGCGCTCGCGCGCAACATCCCCCAGGCGTACATCTCGCTGACCGCGGGCAAGTGGGAGCGCTCGAAGTTCTCCGGCGTGGAGCTGTACGAGAAGACGCTCGGGATCATCGGCTTCGGGCGGATCGGCCAGCTGGTGGCCGCGCGCGCGCGCGGCTTTCAGATGCGCGTGGTCGCGTTCGACCCGTTCGTCAGCGCCGAGCGCTACCGCGAGCTGGGGGTCGAGAAGGCCGAGAACAGCGAGGAGATCTACGCGCAGGCCGACTTCATCTCGATTCACCTCCCCAAGACCGATGAGACCAAGAACTGGCTGAACGCGGAGGCGTTCGCGCAGATGCGCGACGGCGTGCGGATCCTCAATGTCGCGCGCGGCGGGCTGATCGACGAAACGGCGCTGCAAGCGGCGCTCGACACCGGCAAGGTCGGCGGCGCGGCGCTCGACGTGTTCCCCACCGAGCCGATGACCGAGAGCCCGCTGTTCGGCTATTCCAACGTGCTCGTCACGCCCCACCTCGGGGCCTCCACCGCGGAGGCCACGGACAGGGCCGGTTACCAGAGCGCCGAGCAGGTCGTGGCGGCGCTCGACGGCGGGGTGGTCTCGACGGCCGTCAACATCCCCGCGATCGGCGCCGAGGACATGCAGGTGCTGGGACCGTTCCTGCCGCTCGCCCGGCAGCTCGGGCGCCTGGCGATGGAGCTGGCGGAGGGCAGCTCGGTGGAGCGGATCGAGGCGGCCTTCATGGGACGCATCGCCGACTTCGACACGCGCCTGTTGACGCTCGCGGTGATCCAGGGCGCGCTGCAGGGTCGCACCGAGGAGCAGGTCAACCTCGTCAACGCCCCCTCGATGGCCGAGGAGCGTGGGATCGTGGTCGAGGAGAAGACGGTCTCCGAGGCCCAGGACTACAACGAGCTGATCCGTGTCACGGTGATCGCAGGGGATCGCAAGGTCGCGGTGGCGGGCACCGGCATCGGCCCAAACCGCGTGCCGCACCTCGTCGAGGTGCAGGGCCGGCGCCTGACGGTCGAGCTGGCGCCCAACGTGACGGTCTTCCGCTACGCCGACCTGCCCGGCATGATCGGCCGCGTCGGCACGATCTTCGGCCGCCACGGCATCAACATCTCCTCGGCCGCGGTCGGGCACACCCCTGATGGGGCCTCCCACGAGGCCAGCGAGGATCGGCGCGTCGCGGCGATGGTCGTCACCACCGACGCGCCGGTGCCGGCCAAGGTCGTCGATGAGATCGTCGCCTCGGAAGGGTTTACCGGCGGCTGGGCAGTGGTGCTCTCCTGATTCAGATACCCTGACGCCGGATGCGGGTCGTCGAGATATCCAAGCACGGTGGGCCGGAGGTGCTGAAGGTGCGCGAGCGGCCCGATCCGCCCCTCGGTGCGGGCGAGGTGCGAATCGAGGTCGCCGCCGCGGGCATCAACTTCGCGGATGTGATGGCGCGCATCGGCATCTACCCGGATGCGCCGAAGCCCCCCTGTGTGGTCGGCTACGAGGTGGCGGGCACGATCGTCGAGCTGGGTGAGGGGGTCGAGAGCTTCGCCAGCGGGCAGCGGGTGATCGCGAGCACGATGTTCGGCGGCTACGCCTCACAGGTGATGGTCCCCGCCACCGATGTCATCCCGCTGCCCGACGAGCTCACCTTCGAGCAGGGTGCGGCGCTCCCCGTCAACTACGGCACCGCGTGGGCGGGGCTGATCGGCTATGGCAACGTGCAGCCGGGCGAGCGTGTGCTGATCCACTCCGCCGGCGGTGGCGTGGGGATCGCGGCGACGCAGATCGCCAAGCACGCGGGCGCCGAGGTGTACGGGACCGCCTCACCCGGCAAGCACGCGCGGATCGCGGAGCTGGGCGTCGACCATCCGCTGGACTACACCAAAGCCGGCTGGGAGCGGGGGCTGCCGAAGTTCGACCTGATCATGGACGCGGTCGGCGGCAAGAGCCTGCGGCGCGGCTACAACCAGCTGCGCGCGGGCGGACGCCTGGTCGCGTTCGGCGCCTCGGCGGCCGTTTCCGGGGAGAAGCGCAACCTCGTTTCCGGGCTCGGCACGCTGCTGCGGATGCCGCGCTTCAACATGGTCAAGCAGATCTCCGAATCGAAGGCCGTGATCGGCCTCAACATGCTCAGCCTGTGGAAGGACCACGGCACGCTCGCGCCATGGATCGTCCCGCTGCGGGAGCTGATCGACAACGGCACCGTGCAGCCGGTGATTGCGGGCGCCTTCAGCTTCGAGCAGGCCGGCGAGGCGCAGCGGATGATCACCGAGCGACGTAACGTCGGCAAGGTCGTATTGACGCCGTAGGTCCGTTTGCCGCTCCGCTTCGCGCGTGCTACCCTCCGCGAAGCATGTCGTTGCAGATCTCGATTCGACTTCTCCTCCTCCCCCCTCGGGGGGAATAGTGCGTGGCGGCCGCGTAGCCGCAAACACAGCCGGAGGAAGTTCGAACGAGACCTAGAAGGAGCGGAACGACATGGATCAACAGGTGGCACCAGCGGCGGCACCAATACGAGAAGAGCGCAATCGTGTGCGCGTCTTCGACACGACGCTGCGCGATGGCGAGCAGTCGCCCGGCATCTCGCTGAACAGGCAGGAGAAGCTGGAGATCGCTCAGCAGCTGGCGCGGCTGGGCGTAGACATCATCGAGGCGGGCTTCCCGATCACCTCGCCGGGCGACTTCGAGGCGGTGCAGGCGATCGCGCGGGAGGTCGAAGGCCCCGTGATTTGCGGTCTGGCGCGGACATCCAAGCAGGACATCGAGGCGGCGTGGGAGGCGGTGCGCGACTCCGAGCGCCCGCGCATCCACGTCTTCATCGCGACCAGCGACATCCACATCGAGCGCAAGCTGCTGACCACGCGGGAGGACGTGAAGGGTCAGGCGCGCGCGGCGGTGGCGCAGGCGCGCGAATACACCGACGACGTCGAGTTCTCGCCCGAGGATGGCTCGCGCTCGGACGTGCAGTACATGGCCGAGGTGATCCAGATCGCCCTGGACGAGGGCGCCACGACGATCAACGTGCCCGACACGGTCGGCTACACGATGCCGCACGAGTACGCGGCGATGTTCGAAGAGCTCTATCGCCTGGTGCCCGACCTGCGCGATGTGACGGTGTCGGTGCACTGCCACGACGACCTGGGCATGGCGGTCGCCAACTCGCTGGCCGGAATCGAAGCCGGCTGCCGCCAGGTCGAGTGCGCGATCAACGGGATCGGCGAGCGCGCCGGCAACGCGTCGCTCGAGGAGATCGTGATGCTGCTGCACACGCGCGAGCCCACCCTGGGGCTGTGGACGGGGATCGAGACGACCGAGATCGCGCGCACCAGCCGTATGGTCTCGCGCCTGACCGGCTACCCGGTGCAGCCCAACAAGGCGATCGTCGGGCGCAACGCGTTCGCGCACGAGGCCGGCATCCACCAGGACGGGGTGCTGAAGGAGCGCACCACCTACGAGATCATGGACGCCACCACGGTGGGGCTGCGCTCCAACGCGATCGTGCTGGGCAAGCACTCCGGCCGCCACGCGCTACGCGAGGCGCTGCGGGAGCAGGGCATCACGGTCGATGGCCAGGCGCTGAACGCCGCCTTCAAGCGCTTCAAGGAGATCGCCGACCGCAAGAAGTCGGTCACGGCGATGGACCTGGAGGCGCTCGTCGCCGATGAGCTGCGTAGCGGCGGCGGCGAGCTGCAGGCGTACACGCTGCGGGGCTTCGAGGTGCACGCCTCCACCAGCGAGGCGCCCCGTGCGAGCGTCGTGGTGGCGCCCCCGGAGGGCGAGGAGATGCGCGCCGAGTCCTCGGGCGACGGCCCGGTCGACGCGATCTTCCGCGCGATCAACGCCGCCAGCGGG
This sequence comes from uncultured Solirubrobacterales bacterium, assembly GCA_963844585.1. Lineage (GTDB taxonomy): Bacteria > Actinomycetota > Thermoleophilia > Solirubrobacterales > Solirubrobacteraceae > Palsa-744. The sequence goes on from CAWJOV010000007.1 coordinate 128,396, forward strand.
GTGGGCGCCGCGCTGCGCGAGTTCCACATCGACGCGGTCACCGAGGGCCAGGACGCGCTGGGGGAGGTGTCGGTGGTGGTCGAGGTACAGGGTCAGACCGGCTCTGGCCAGGGCGTCTCCACGGACATCATCGAGGCGGCCGCCCGCGCGTACGTGCGGGCGCTGTCGGTGGCGCTCGACCGCGCGCGGCGCGACGCGAACGCGGTCGGCCTGCCCCTGCCCGCCGGGCCGTGACGTTCTAGTCGGAGACATCCCTGGACCGCGATGCCCTCGGCTTGACAAGCCGATCCCCGCGGCGCTTGGTCGCCGCGGGGCGCTCTGGTACAAACGTGTGCCTCCCGGTGATTCGGACCATTGAGATGCGGTACAAGGGGTCAACGGGCCGGCATCAAAGCCATGAGAAATGTCACGGTCACGCTTGCTGTGGGCATCGCGCTGATGGTCGCCGCCATCACGGTGACGCTCGCCCGCGCGCCGCCGCGCGTCGTGCGGGCGGTGGCGCGGGAAGTCGTGGGGCGAGGAGAACACCGGAGACTCGATCTCACCAGCGGTGACACTGCGATCTGCCAGGCAGGCGAAGTGCTGCCCGCCGGCGTGTCGGGCGTCCGCCTTTCGATGCGCGCCTTCTATGGGGCGCAGGTGCAGGTGGTGGCGTACGGCGACTCGAAGGTGCTTACAGAAGGCCGGCGTGGGGCCGATTGGACGGGCCAGTCGGTCACGGTGCCCGTCGAGCCGCTGAATCGCGCGAGCAGCCACGTGAAGCTCTGTTTTGCGATCGGGCCCAACAGCGAGCCGGTCGCGATTCTCGGGGCGCTGGCCTCCGAACGGGAAAAGGCGGCGGTCATGACGAGCGGCAAGATCAGGCCGGTGGCGGCGACGATCGATGCGGTGCCGCTCGGCGGCAGGGTGGGCGTGGAATACCTCGCGGCCGGCCGGGGCTCGTGGTGGTCGCGCCTCTCCTCGGTGGCGGGGCACATGGGTCTCGGTCGTGCCTACAGCGGCGCGTGGATCGCGCTGCTCGTGGTGGCGCTGATGGCCGGCGTCGGCGTGCTCGCGGTAAGGCTCACGGCACGGGAGCTGCCATGAGCAGGGCGCCGGCTCGAGGCCCGCGGCCGAGCAAGGCTCCCGCCGGCACCCGATCGCGGACGCGAGCCCGCAAGCTCGAGCGAGAGCGCGCAGCGCGACGGCAGGCGGTGCGGACGGCGACTCGGCGCCGGCCGTTGGCCGACCCGCGGGCGCTGCTCAGGCGCGTGCCAGCGGCCGCCTGGATGTGCGCGCTGATCGCGCTGCTGAACGCCACGGCCTGGTCGGTCATCACGCCGCCCTTTCAGGGCAAGGACGAGGTCGATCACTTCGCCTACGTCGCGCATCTCGCCGAAACGGGAACGCTGCCCGACAGCGGGGACGAAGGGAGCTCCTACTCTCCGGAGGAGTCGCTCGTGATGCAGGCGCTGCACTACTACGAAGTGAGGTTCACGCCGGCCACGCCCGCTATCTCCACGGCGGCCGAGCAGCGAGAAGTGACGGCGGCCGTTCACGCGGGCGCCTCGACCGCGGGCTCGGGTGGGGCTGGGATCGCGACGCCCGAGCCGCCGTTGTACTACGCGCTGCAGGTGATCCCCTACGCCCTCGGAGGCAGCGACATCCTCGCCCAACTCCAGCTGATGCGGCTCTTCAGTGCGTTGCTGGGGGCGCTCACCGTGCTGTTGATCTTCCTCTTCCTGCGCGAAGCCCTGCCCGGAGTGCCATGGGCCGCGACGGTGGGCGCCGTGTGCGCCGCGCTGCAGCCGCTGTTCGGGTTCATGTCCGGCAGCGTCAATCCCGACACGATGCTGTACACGGTTGCCACGGCGCTGTTCCTGTGCCTGGCGCGCGCCTTTCGCCGCGGGCTCACGCGACGCCTGGCGCTCGCGCTCGGGCTGCTGACCGCGGCCGGTTTCCTGACGAAGCTCAACTTCGCCGGGCTGGCGCTCGGCGTGTTCGCGGGCATGGCGGTGTTGAGCGTGCGCGAGGCGCGCTCACGGGGCTGGGAGAGAGGGCTGCGCCTGTTTGCGATCGCCGCCGGGGTCGGGCTGATGCCAGTGCTGCTGTACGCGTTGGGCAACGCCCTCTCAGGCCACTCCACGTTCGGCGAGGCCTCGGGAGTCATTGACGTGCTCGCCTCGGCACCGCTGTTCAAAGAGCTCAGCTATGTGTGGGAGATGTACCTCCCGCGCCTGCCGGGCATGACGCGCTACTTCGACGGCATGGCGCCCTGGAAGGACGTCTGGTTCGATCGCTCGGTGGGGCAGTACGGCTGGATGGACACGGTGTTCCCCGGCTGGGTCAACAACCTCGCGCTGATCCCCGCGGGAGCGGTGGCGCTGCTCTGCGGGCGCGAGCTGGTGGTGCATCGCGCCGCGCTCAGGGCGCGCACCGCCGAGCTCGGCGTCTACGCCCTGATCGCCGTCGGGGTGCTGATCCTGATCGGGCTCTCCTCGTATCACAGCGACGTGATCCAGCACGAACTGGCGTTTGGCGAGACGCGCTATCTGCTGCCGCTGCTGGCGCTGCTGGCCGCCGTGATCGTGCTGGCCGTGCGCGGCGCCGGGCGCAGGCTGGCTCCGGTGGTGGGCGCCGCGATCGTCGTGCTGTTCCTCGGGCACGACATCTTCAGCCAGCTGCAGGTAATAGCGCGCTATTACGGCTGAGCTGATGTGGATCGGCGACTCGCCGTGCGATGGGAAAGCGCAGATCGGGCGTCCGTCTATGATCATGTGCGCATGCCGAGAACACTGTTCGAGAAGATCTGGGAGGCCCACGAGGTCGCGCCCGGCCTGCTGTACATCGACCTGCATCTTGTGCACGAGGTGACCAGCCCGCAGGCGTTCGACGGGTTGCGCCTGGCGGGCCGCGGGGTGCGCCGGCCCGACCGCACGCTGGCGACCGCCGACCACAACACGCCGACCGACGGCACGCCCAATGCGGCGGCGATCAAGGAAGCGCTCTCGCGCGTGCAGGTGCAGACGCTCGAGCGCAACTGCGCCGAGTTCGGCGTGCCGGTGTACTCGCTGGGATCCAAACGTCAGGGGATCGTGCACGTGATCGGCCCGGAGCTCGGCGTCACGCAGCCGGGCATGACGATCGTCTGCGGCGACTCGCACACCTCCACGCACGGCGCCTTCGGCGCGCTCGCGTTCGGGATCGGCACCAGCGAGGTCGAGCACGTGCTCGCCACGCAGTGCATGGTCCAGACCAGGCCACGCTCGATGCGCATCCGCTACGAGGGCCAGCTCGGCTTCGGCGTCACCGCCAAGGATCTGATCCTGGGCACGCTCGGGCAGCTCGGCGTCGGTGGGCTGACCGGCTACGCCGTCGAGTACGCCGGGCCGGCAATCGAGGCGCTGTCGATGGAGGGGCGCATGACCGTCTGCAACATGACGATCGAGGGCGGCGGGCGGGCGGGCATGATCGCGCCCGACGAGACCACATTCGCGTGGTTTCGCGACCAGGAGCGTCCGGGGGCGCCCGGTGGCGCCCAGCTGGAAGCGGCGATCGCGCGCTGGCGCGAGCTGCCCACCGACGCCGGCGCCGTGTTCGACACCGAGATCGCGATCGACGCCTCCGCCATCTCCCCGCAGGTCACCTGGGGCACCAACCCCGGCATGGTGCGCGCGGTCACCGAGCGTGTGCCGGCGCCCGCAGACTTCGACAGCCCGGCAGACCGCGAAGCGACCGAGCGCGCGCTCGCATACATGGCCCTGGAGCCCGGGACGCCGATCGAGCAGATCGCGATCGACCGCGTGTTCATCGGCTCGTGCACCAACTCACGGATCGGCGACCTGCGCGCGGCCGCCGAGGTCGTCGCTGGGCGCAGGGTGGCCTCGACCGTCAACGCGATGGTTGTCCCGGGCTCCCAGCAGGTGAAGGCGCAGGCCGAGCAGGAGGGCCTCGACCAGATCTTTCGTGACGCCGGCTTCGACTGGCGCGTGGCGGGCTGCTCGATGTGTCTGGGGATGAACCCGGACATCCTCGCCCCGGGCGAGCGCTGTGCCTCCACGTCGAATCGCAACTTCGAGGGCAGGCAGGGGCGTGGCGGCCGCACACATCTGGTCTCTCCTCAGATGGCGGCGGCAGCGGCGATCGAGGGGCGTTTCACCGACATACGCAATTGGAATTAGGAGCGGGCCGGGATGGAACCTATCGAGACGATCTCTGGCGCTGTCAGCCACCTCGACCGCGCGAACGTGGACACCGACCAGATCATGCCCAAGCAGTTCCTCAAGCGGGTGGAGCGCTCGGGCTTCGGACAGTTCCTCTTCTACGACTGGGCGAAGGAGCCAGGCTGGGAACTGCCCGCGAACCCGATCCTCGTGGCGGGCGAGAACTTCGGCTGCGGCTCCTCGCGCGAGCACGCGCCGTGGGGCCTCGAGGATTACGGCTTCAAGGCGATCGTGGCGCCGTCGTTCGCCGACATCTTCTACTCCAACTGCACGAAGATCGGACTGCTGCCGGTGGTGCTGGAGGAGGAGCACTGCCGCGCTCTTGCGGCGGCGGGCGAGGGTCAGGTCAACCTTCGTGCGCAAGAGGTCCGCTACCCCGGCCCGGACGGCGAGCTCGTATCGGTCGGGTTCGAGATCGACCCCGAGACGCACAGGCGGCTGCTGGAGGGCCTCGACGACATCGCGGTCACATTGACCGAGGAAGCAGAGATCGCTGCCTACGAGGATTCCCACGAGCGCAACGGAGAGCTGGTGGGGGCTCTCAACACGACTGCTTTGTGATCACGCCTACGCAAGTCTGCGTCCAATGCTGACGCCATGGCGCGGTGCGGGTACGCTGATCCAGGGACGGAACGATTCAAATGTGTAAGCGCATAGTCATACTTCCCGGCGACGGGATCGGGCCGGAAATCATGGCGGCGACGCGTGCAGTGCTGAACGCCGTCGGCGAGTTCGAGCTCGACGAGCGGCCGATCGGCGGCGCCTCGATCGACGCCCACGGCGAGCCGCTGACCGCGGAGACGCTGGCGGCGTGCAAGCGCGCCGACGCGGTGCTGCTCGGCGCGGTGGGGGGCCCGAAGTGGGACAGCACCGTCCCGGGGGCACCGCGCCCGGAGCGGGGTCTGCTGGAGCTGCGCCAGGGCCTCGAGCTGTACGCGAACGTGCGCCCCGTGCGCCCGCTGCGCCAGCTGTATGAATCCTCGCCGCTACGGCGAGAGCGGATCGAAGATGTCAACCTGCTGGTCGTGCGCGAGCTCACCGGCGGGATCTACTTCGGCGAGAAGACGCGCACGCCGGATCGCGCCAGCGATCTCTGCACCTACACCGTCAAGGAGATCGAACGGGTCGCGCGCACGGCCTTCAACGCGGCGCACACGAAGGTGACGAGCGTCGACAAGGCCAACGTGCTGGAAACATCGCGGCTGTGGCGCGAGGTGGTGAGTGGCGTGCAGGACCGCGAATACCCGCACGTCGAGCTCGAGCACATGCTGGTGGACAACGCCGCGATGCAGCTGATCGCCAACCCCCGCCACTTCGACGTGCTGCTGACCGAGAACATGTTCGGGGACATCCTCTCCGACGAGGCGGCGATGCTGACGGGCTCGATCGGGATGCTGCCGAGCGCCTCGCTGGGCGACCGCGAGCCACGCGCCCCGGGGCTGTACGAGCCGGTGCACGGCTCGGCGCCGGACATCGCCGGGGAGGGGATCGCCAACCCGCTGGCGATGTTCCTGTCGGCCGCTCTGATGCTGCGCAACAGCCTCGACATGGATGAGCAGGCGCTGGAGGTAGAATCAGCCGTGGAACGCGCGCTCGACGACGGCGTGCGCACCCCCGACCTGGGAGGCGCCGCCAGTACGGCCGACGCGACGCGGGCGGTGTTGTACTACCTATAGAGGGTGGCGCAGTCGGCCGAAGGCCGGCAAGCCGGGCCATCTACCCCCAGCCAGCGACAACTAGAACAGGAGCAGGATCGTGGAACCCACAGACCTCATCTGGATGAACGGAGACTTCGTTCCCTGGGAGGACGCCAAGGTCCACGTCCTGACGCACGGCCTGCACTACGGCACGGGGGTGTTCGAGGGCGTGCGCTGCTACGACACCGAGCTCGGACCGGCGGTGTTCCGCAACGCCGAGCACGTGCAGCGGCTGCTGCGCTCGGCCGAGCTGTACTACATGCCGGTGCCCTACTCCGAAGCGCAGCTGCGCGAGGCCACGCGCGAGCTGGTGGCGCGCAATGGCCTCTCCTCCTGCTACATCCGCCCGATCGTGTTCCGCGGCTCCGGCTCGATGGGGCTCAACCCGCTCGACTCGCCGGTCAACGTGTCGATCGCCTGCTGGGAGTGGGGGACATATTTGGGGGAGGAGGGGATGCGCAACGGCGTGCGCGCGAAGGTCTCCTCGTGGGAGCGGATCGGTCCGCGCTCGCTGATCCCGCACGCCAAGGCCTCCGGTCAGTACCTCAACAGCGTGCTGGCGAAGATCGAGGCGACGAAGGCCGGCTACGAGGAGGCGATCCTGCTCGACGAACATGGCCATGTGTGCGAGGGCACGGGCGAGAACGTGTACGTGGTGCGCGACGGCGAGATCGCCACGCCCGGCCAGCACAACTCGATCCTCGACGGGATCACGCGCCGCTCGGTGATGCAGATCGCCCAAGACCTCGGCTACACGGTGGTCGAGCGCAACGTGGCGCGTGCGGAGATGTACCTCGCCGACGAGGTCTTCCTGTCGGGCACCGCGGCCGAGCTGGTGCCGGTGCGCGAGATCGACGACCACGCGATCGGCACCGGTCGCCCGGGTGAGATCACGCGCGTGCTGCAGGCTGCCTTCGACGACGCGATCCACGGCCGCACCGAGCGCTACCGGGAGTGGCTGGACGTGGTGAGCGCCCCCGCGCTCGAGACGCCTGCCGGCGAGGCTCCGGAGGCGGTCCCGGCGCAGTCGCGGAGCGCCGCCGCCAGCGGCTGAGAGCGCCCGTAATGGCGAGAATCGAGCTCTACGACGCGACCCTGCGCGACGGCATGGGCGGCGGCGGGCTGAGTCTGACGGCGGATGAGAAGCTGCGCGTGGTGCACGCGCTCGACGAGCTCGGGGTCGACCTGATCGAGGCCGGCTTCCCGGCATCCAACCCGAAGGAGCGCGCGCTGTTCGAGCTGCTCGAGCACGAGCCGCTCGCGCACGCCGAGATCGTCGCCTTCGGGATGACCCGCCGGCGCGGGATCGAGGCGGCCGCCGACGATGGCCTGGGCGTGCTCGCGGAGTGCAACGCGGCGGCCTGCACGCTGGTGGGGAAGGCTTCGCCGCTGCACGTCGAGAAGGTGCTGCGCGTCTCGCGCGAGGAGAACCTGGACATGATCGGGGAGTCGATCGCGTTCCTCGTGAGCGCCGGCAAGCGCGTGCTGCTCGACGCCGAGCACTTCTTCGACGGCTACGCGCTAGACGCCCACTACGCTCTCGAGTGCCTGCGGGCGGCGGCGCAGGCCGGTGTCGAGCGGGTGGTGCTGTGCGACACCAACGGCGGCTCGCTGCCGACGTACGTGCACCAGGTGGTGGCGGAGGTGCACGCGGCGCTGCCCGAGGTGGCGCTGGGGATCCACACCCACGACGATGGCGGCTGCGCGGTGGCCAACACGCTGGTGGCGGTCGAGGCCGGCGCCACCCAGGTGCAGGGCACGATCAACGGGATCGGCGAGCGCACCGGCAACGCCAACCTGGTGACGATCATCGCCGACCTGCAGCTGAAGCTCGGCAAGGAGGCGCTCGAGCCCGAGCAGCTGGCGCGCCTGACGGAGACCGCGCACTTCGTCGATGAGCTGCTCAACCGCGTGCCCGACCCGGCGCAGCCGTACGTCGGCAAGCACGCCTTCGCGCACAAGGCGGGCTTGCATGCGGCCGGCGTGAGCGCCGATGCGCAGACCTTCGAGCACGTGGACCCGGCCCTGGTGGGCAACGACCGCGAGGTGTTGGTGTCCGAGCTGGCGGGTAAGGCGACGGTGATGGAGAAGGCGCGCGAGGCGGGGATCGAGCTGGACGGCGAGGCGCTCTTGCGTGTGGCCGAGCGCGTCAAGGAGCTGGAGCACCGCGGCTTCCAGTTCGAGGCGGCTGACGGCTCATTCGAGCTGTTGATGCGCAAGGAGGCGGGGGAGTATGAGCCGCTGTTCCGCCTGGAGTCGTGGCGCGTGATCGTCGAGCAGCGCGCGGACGGCGCCGTGCAGACCGAGGCGACGATCAAGATTTGGATTCCCACTCACCCCGACCCCAACGACCCTTCCCACACAGCCGATGCGGCGCTCAACCGGGCCGATCCGGCCCCCCGGGGGCGCCACTACGTTCGCACCGCCGAGGGCAATGGCCCGGTGAACGCGCTCGACAAGGCGCTGCGCGAGGCGATTGGTGAGATCCACCCTCACCTGCGCGAGATCGAGCTGGTCAACTACAAGGTGAGGATTCTCGACGAGGACAAGGGCACCGGCGCGGTCACACGCGTGCTGATCGACGCCTCCGACGGCCAGCGCGTTTGGGGCGCGATCGGCGTGTCGGAGAACGTGATTGCGGCATCATGGGACGCGCTCGTGGATTCGCTGGAGTCAGGCATGCAACCTCAAAAGTCGCCCCGAGGGCCAAAGGCAGCGCTCGGGGACCCCGCTGTGGGTGGGGGTACGGTGGCGACGGTCGGCGGTGGGCGGTAGGGAGAGAGAGGGGAGAGGGAGGCAAAAAGTGGCGGAGGGCTCAGAGAGACGGCGGGCGGGCAGGCCGCTGCGCTACGTTCCGATTCCCATGGAAAGGGACGACGAGGTGCTGAGTCCGTTCGAGGAGGACGAAGAGACGATCCCGCTGGCCCGCCCCACGATCGGCGCCGAGGAGGAGCGCGCGGTGCTGGAGGTGCTGCGCTCGGGCGCGCTCTCGCTGGGCCCGAAGGTGGGGGAGTTCGAGCGGGCCTTCGCCCGACGCGTCGGTGCGCCACACGCCAGCGCCGTCTCCAGCGGCACCGCCGGCCTGCACCTGGCGCTGCGCGCGGTGGGGGTGAAACGGGGCGATGAGGTGATCACCAGCCCGCTCTCGTTCGTGGCCTCCGCCAACGCGGCGCTGTACGAGGGCGCGCGCCCGGTGTTCGCGGACATCGACCCGGTGACGCTCAACCTTGCCCCCGAGGCGGTCGAGGCGGCGGTGAGCGAGCGCACGAAGGCGATCCTGCCGGTGCACATCTTCGGCTACCCGGCGGAGATGGAAGCGTTCGAGGCGATCGCGCGCCGCCACGACCTGGCGATCGTGGAGGACGCCTGCGAGGCGCTGGGCGGCCGCCACGCCGACGGCACCCCGGTGGGGGGACGGGGTCACCCAGCGGTGTTCGGCTTCTACGCCAACAAGCAGATCACGACCGGCGAGGGCGGCATGATCACGCTCGGCGACGAGGCGCTGAAGGCGCGCATCGACAGCGAGCGCAACCAGGGCAGGGCCCCGAACATGGAGTGGCTGGACCACGACCGCCTCGGCTTCAACTACCGCCTCTCCGACATCGCCTGCGCGCTGGGCCTTACGCAGCTGGGGCGCCTCGACGGCTTCCTGGCCGCCAGGGCCCGGCTCGCGCACCAGTACCGCGAAGCGCTCGAGGGCGTCAGGGGCGTGGAGACCCCTTGCCCCGACATGGAAGGCAGTCGCCGCGGCTGGTTCGTGTTCGTGGTGCAGATCCCCCGCCGAGCCGACCGCGACGCGGTGATCAAGGAGCTGGCGGCAGAAGGCGTGCAGAGCAAGCCCTACCTGCCGGCGATCCACCTGATGCGCTACTACCGCGAGCGCTTCGGCTACAAGCCCGGTGACTTCCCGGTGTGCGAGGACGTGGCGGCCCGCTCGATCGCGCTGCCGTTCTTCGTGGGGATGGAGGAGTGGCAGGTGCGGTGCGTGGCGGACGTTCTGCGGGAGGCTGTGGGGCGGTAGCCGCGCGACGCCGAGGGACGCCGATGCCGTGCTCTCGGAATCGGTCGAAAGAACCGCTTGACACTGGAGTGCCCGGTTGATAGCAAGGGTAGGCTCCATGGAATGCGCTACACCCGGCGCCGAGGCGTCTCTGCCTTTGAAGATGAGCGCCCCGGCGCCGGTAACCAACCCTCACCGGCCGAAACCGGTTAGGCATAAGTCATCATAGCCAAAGCGCACAGCTCCGCGGACGCCAGCGGCCACCCGCCACAGCGTCCGCGGAGCGCCTGAGAGGGCGGAGAAGGGTGTCATCCGGAACCATCGGGGTACGCACAAGGCTCCAGGAAGCCTTAGTGGGAAACACTCGGGAAGTTTGCCAGTACTTCACCGCAAGTGAGAAACACCCCTTGATAGTCGCTTGACATCCGGGTACCTTCCTCGTAGTAGCTTCGAATCTGGCCGCGACCGTCATACGGTTAGTGGTGCGAGGAGAAGGTGCTAAACGGTACAACACATAAAAATATGGCTGGCACCGGGATGTCTCTGCTTGAAGATGGGGATCGCGGTTACGCCGGCAACCAATTCTCAAGGGTAAAGGAGTAGTACAACATGAAGTACCTTAAGAGCCTGGGGCTTTGCCTCGTGGCGGTGTTTGCGCTGGGCGCGGTTGTGGCGAGCAGCGCGTTTGCGTCGGAAGGACCCACACTTTTATTTCCAAATGGCGGTGGTGCCAAGCCGCAGTTCTCGTCTGTAGCCAAAATAGGGAAACTCGTTTCGAAAGCCGCAGGAGGAGTACTAACAGTAGAATGTCAGGCTGCTAGAAATACAGGTGTCGTCGTTCCCGGCACCGATCGAGTAGAAAAAGTCGTCATTACTTTCACATCATGCAAAGGTAAAATCAAAGGAGAAACCGTAAAATGCGGGGCCCCCCCGCTGGCGCCAACGAAACCATTACCACGAACTCGCTTTCCGGCCAGCTCGGCTATATCCACGTCGGAACGCCCTTAACGGTGGGACTGGTCCTAAAATCGGAAAGTGAACTTTTCGCAGAATTCAAATGCTCGGTTAACACCGTTAAAGTGCGAGGTAGAGAAATAAAAGAAAAAGAATTTGCCGGAATCATCGCAGAAGTTCTACCAGAATCGCTAAATAAATTAATAGACCCAGGCACGCCCGGTCTCTTGACATACAAGCAAGAACCGGCCGGATCGGAAAAACAGGCAATAAGGGAATTGACGGTCTTAGGTACCACGGTAAAAGAATTATTACTCACGGCCGCCACCGGCGGAGCAGGTTTTGAATTGGCGGGACTAGAAGAGGAAAAAAATGTTGAACTATTCTTCTTAGAAAGCGTCCTACTTAGTGCATAAAACCTAAAAGGGGTGCCGGGGGCCTTGTGGTCCCCCGGCATCCCAGCTTGGGTCTTACTGGCTATTAATGTCGTTGTTGAGGGAGGCGAGCGTGGTGGGAAGTGGAGAGGGCCTGGATGGCGGCTGGTTGAGCGTTGGTCATAGTGGCTGTGATCCTTCTCGGTGGAGCTGGAGACGTTCGCTGCGGTGGTTTCGGTTGGTATCCGTACTCGTTGCGATGAGTGTGGTGTTGTTGGTGCGGTGTTCGCCGGTGTTGGCTGCGTCGGCAGGGGAAGAATCGGTTTCGAACGTTTCCTCCAACAGCGCAACTTTGCAGGCGTGTATTATTTCTGGAAGCTCAGAAACGGAAGACACATTTGAATATGGGACGAGTGTATCTTATTCGTCCACTGTTGAGGCCGCTCCGGGGGGCGCCGGCTCGTGCTCCAGTGGCTTGAGCGTGGAAGCTCACGTCCAGGGTCTTCTTGCGCACACGTTGTATTACTATCGGGTAGTCGCGGGAACTACCGACGGAACTGGTCAGACATTTACGACACAGCCGGCGGCTGGCGAGCTGACGCTGCCGGATGGCCGGGTATGGGAATTGGTGTCTCCGGCGGTGAAGGATGGGGCCTTGATTCCGCCGATCGAATCAGATGCAGGCGTGGTGCAAGCTGCTGAAGACGGTGGTGCGATCACCTATCCGTCGAACGGTCCCTTGGGCGCCAGCCCTCCAGCCAACGCATACGAAACACAGATGTTCTCTGTGCGGCGCCCAGACGGTGGCTGGACCTCTCAGGATATCGCCACACCGAATGAGGTTGTGCCCGGCGCATCGGTCGGGAACGGCCAGGAGTATAGGGTGTTTTCGAATAACCTGTCGGTGGGGCTCGTGGAACCGTTTAGGTTTGGGATCGACACTATAGAAGCGGGGGCCGTGCCACTGTCGGAAGGGGCGTCGGAAGCGACGCCCTACCTGCGTGCCGACCCGCCGTTGTCGGGGGAACCGGGGAGCTCTGAGCACGCGGTGTACAACGAAGCAGAGATGGAAGGTGGCTACCTGCCCCTTGTGACGAGCTGTCCGGCGGGCGAAAAATGCAAGGCCAAGGTGGAAGAGCGTGCAAACGCGCCGCCGGGCGTCAAGTTCGGTGGCGATATTGAGTTCCTCGGCGCTGATAGTGACTTGAGTCATGTGATCTTTCGCTCCAAAGAAGCACCTCTGGTGGCGGGTGCCGAAGAAGAAATGCTCTATGAGTGGTCGGCCGGCAAATCGCCAGGAACACAGCTGCAGCTAGTCAGCGTGCTGCCCAATGTGCCGCCTTACGAAGGCAAACAGGCACGCGGTGCCGCAGAACTAGGAGGGGGAAACGAAAAAGACGCTCGAGGTGCGGTTTCGAACGATGGCTCGCGCGTCGTCTGGTCTTACAAGGGGCATCTTTTCATGCGTTATGCGCTGAATGGGCAGAATTTGCAGACTGTACAGCTGGATGTTGGCGCAGGTGAAAATGGCCACGCAGAATTTCAGTTTGCAAGCAGCGATGGCTCAAGGGTGTTCTTCACCGATGAAGAACATTTGACCAACGACGCCGGGGCGGTAGCAGGGGAGCCGGAGCTATATGAGTGTGAAATGGTGGAAGAAGCGGGCGGGCTCGTGTGCGATTTGAATGATCTGACAATCGCCAAGAAGAGTGAAAGCGCTGATGTGCAAGGCACTGTGATCGCTGGCGGTCATGACAGCACATACGTTTACCTTGTAGCAAAGGGAGCATTGACGAACGAAGCTGAAAAGAATGCACGGGGTGAAGAAGCCGAAGCAGGCAAGAATAATCTTTACATGCTGCATTACGATGACCAGGTGAAAGAATGGAAACCCACTTTCATCGCACTTCTCTCGGAAGAAGACAGCCAGGACTGGGCTCAGGAAGGGGGGAATCTTGAAAAAATGACTTCGGGGGTTTCGCCGAACGGCGAGTATCTGGTGTTCATGTCGGAGCTCAGTCTGACTGGCTACAACAACTTTGACATCAATAGTGACACGCCCGACGAGGAGGTATATCTCTACGGTGCTCCGTCTGCGGGTGCGCTGCCGGGTCGGCTGGTGTGTGTGTCGTGCAATCCAACGGGCGAGCGCCCGGCGGGGGTGTTCGATACACTTGCGGCGCATGGTGGGCATGGGTTGTTTGCCGATCAGCAGGAAATCTGGAGTCGATCAACGTTTAGTGGTCGATGGCTGGCTGGGAGTGTTCCCGGATGGACGGCGATGAGTGAGGGAGTGGCACGTTATCAGTCGAGGTACGTATCGGATAACGGTCGGGTGTTCTTCGACAGTCCGGACGCGCTTGTGCCGCAGGCGACCAATGGTCTGATGGATGTGTATGAGTATGAGCCGGAAAGCGTGCCGGAGGGAAGCCCCTATACATGCACCGGCTCCAGTCCAATGTTCAGTGCCGCCACGGGCGGCTGCATTGGCTTGATTTCGTCGGGATCGTCCGGTGAAGAAGCGGTGTTCTTGGATGCGAGTGAAAGCGGAGAAGATGTGTTTTTCTTGACGTCGTGGCAGTTGGTGGCGGCAGACAAGGATACGGCATTTGATGTGTATGATGCGCATGCTTGCAGTGACTTGGCTCCGTGCTCCGCGGAAGCGGTGTCGTCGCCGGCGTGTGTCACCGCGGAAGGTTGCAGGGTGTCGCCGTCTTTGCAGCCGTCGATTTTCGGAGCGCCGGCTAGCGCGACGTTCTCGGGACCGGGGAACCAGGTGTTGTCAGCGTCGTTGGTGAAATGTGCGAAGGGCAAGAGATTGAGCAAGGGCAAGTGTGTAAAGACCGGAACGAAGAAGGTTAAACATAAGCATAAGCGTAGGAGGAAGGTAAAGAAAAAGGCGACCACGAAGGTTAGCGCCACCGGCGATGGCAGGGAGGTGGCTCGATGAGGCGTTCTATGATGCGTGGCTGCTTTTTGGTGACCGTGCTCGCGCTCATGTCGATGGTTGGCGTTGCGCCGGCGGTTGCCGAAACCGCGACTCCGTGGTGGCATGTGAATGTCGGTGCTAGGCCCTCCGTGTTGACGGCTGGGCGGGAACGGACGGTCGTAGTCTCGGTGACGAACCTTGGCGATAAGGAAGCGATTGGTGAAGCGGGCGATCCGGTGGTGGTGATGGACACCCTGCCCGAAGGCGTCGAAGCCGAAAAGGCGTTTTATCTTGTGGGTGCAAAGGGGTCGAGCGGTGGAGGGGATTGCACGGTTGGCGCCGTTCTTCCCGGTGTTTCGATGGTTGGGTGCAGCTTTGAAAAAGGGCTCTATACGGAAAATGGGGTGATGACTCCGTACCTGAGCCTGGAAGCGGATATCTATGTGTCGGTGGAAAAAGGATTGGCACCCGGAAAGCTTTCGGACGGGGTGAGCGTCTCTGGCGGAGGGGCACCGCCGGTGGCGACCAGCGGTCCATTGACCGTTGGGACGGGGCCGGCGGAATTTGGCGTGGAGACGTTTGAATCGATTCCGGAAAACGCGGGTGGATCGGCGGATACGCAGGCCGGATCCCATCCATTTCAGTGGACGACCACAATTGTGCTGAACGCGGGCGCGGAAACCGGAGGTATCAAAATTCACGAAAATTATGGATACCCTCCGGAAGAGTTCGGGCCGGTTGCGTTGCCCGCGCTGCCGAAGGACCTGCGGCTCAACATGCCGCCGGGCATGGTCGGTAATCCCTCTGCGTTTGCGAAATGCACCGAAGATGAGTTCAAAATCAACCAATGTCCGGTCGGTGCGCAGATCGGGGTTGCGGTCGTGACCATCGCGGATCCGTTGGATTCGCAGGAAGCGGTGCCGCTGTTCAATATGGTGCCGGCGAGGGGTGAGCCGGCGCGCTTTGGGTTCAAAGACCAGGGTGCCGTGGGCTTCCTCGATGCCTCGGTACGGACAGGCGGGGACTATGGCGTGACGATCAGCTCGAACGACATCACGCAGACGGCCGCGTTCCTTTCAGCTCAGATCACGACCTGGGGCTGGCCGGGAGACCCGCGGCACAACAGCTCCCGCGGCTACGGGTGCGTTGGATTCAAGATCTTCGAAATTGGCTGCAGCTCCCCCGAAGATACGATCGCCGCGCCGTTCCTGTCGCTGCCGACGGAGTGCGGTGTCAACCCGTCCAAGGAACCGTTCAAGATGTCGATCGAAGGCGACTCGTGGCCCGAGCCTGCCCCCGGCGATCCGTCGCAGCCTGTCGGAGATTGGCAGCCGTTTGTCCAGGAACCGGTTCCGTATGTGCTCCATGACGGGGCGGGCCCGCTCGCGTTGGACGGTTGCAACAAGCTGAGCTTCGAACCGTCGATCAAGGTGACCCCGGACAGCACTGAAGCGAGCAAGCCGTCGGGCTTGAATGTCGACGTGCACGTCCCGCAGCGGGAGGTGTTGATCCCAAGCGGCCTGGCGGAGTCCGACGTCAAGGACATAACCGTGGCGTTTCCCGAAGGCGTGGCGGTTAACGCGGCGGGAGCCGAGGGCTTGGAAGCGTGTTCCGAGAAAGAGATCGGCTTCACCGGCGTGGGATCCGAAGGAACGGATCTCTTCACCTCCGGTCTGCCGGCCCCGGCCGGTGCGCCGGCGGAACCGTTCTGTCCCAATGGATCGAAGATTGGTACGGTCAAGATCAAAACACCGCTTTTGGAACACGAACTGGAAGGCGCGCTGTATTTGGCCTCACAGGAAGCGAATCCGTTCGGAAGCTTGGTCGCGATCTATCTAGTGGTCGAAGACCCGGTCTCAGGGGTGCTCATCAAGCTGCCCGGTGAGGTGAGCTTGAGCGAAACGGGCCAGATCGTCGGTACGTTCAATAACAGCCCGCAGTTTCCGTTCGAAGACGCCGAACTGCACTTCTTCGGCGGCGAACGCGCGCCACTGGCCACACCCGCGCTCTGCAAGGGCAAGCCGGCGACGGGAAGCGAACCAGGCGAAGAAGGCTACCGGAGCGTCGCGTCGATCGCACCGTGGTCTGGCAACGAACCGGTGGAATCCCCTTCGGAATTCGACATCACGACGGGCCCGAACGGCAGCCCGTGTCCGAATGGGCGGCCCTACTCGGCCTCGCCCGGGCAGTTGCCGTTCGCGCCCTCGCTGACGGCCGGGACGACCAGCAACCAGGCGGCCGGCTTCAGCCCCTTCACGATGACGATGAGCCGCGAAGACGGCAACCAGCCCCTGCGCGGCGTCAAGCTGGCGATGCCGCCGGGGCTGCTCGGGATGCTCTCCAGCGTGACCCCGTGCGAAGAAGCCCGGGCCAACGCGGGCACGTGCGGCCCGGAAAGCCTGATCGGCGAAACGACGGTCAGCGTCGGCGTTGGCGGCCAGCCCTACACCGTGACCGGCGGCAAGGTGTACATCACCGGTCCCTACAGGGGCGCGCCGTACGGCCTGTCGATCGTCAATCCGGCGAAGGCCGGTCCGTTCGACCTCGAGCACACGGCGGTTCACAGCCCATCCTGCGACTGCCTGATCGTGCGTGCGAAGATCGAAGTAGACTCGCGCACGGCGGCGCTGACGGTTACCGCCAACTCAAGTGGCGAAGGCTCGATTCCCACGATCCTCGAAGGGATCCCGCTGCAGATCAAGCACGTCAACGTGACGATCAACCGTTCGGGCTTCACGTTCAACCCGAGCGACTGCGACCCGCTCCAGATCGGTGGAAGCCTGACGAGCTCAGAAGGCGCGTCCGCGTCGCTTTCGGTGCCCTTCCAGGTCACCAACTGCGCGGCGTTGGCCTTTAAGCCGACGTTTGCCGTCTCCACCACGGGCCATACCTCCCGTACTGAAGGAGCGAGTCTGACAACGATCGTGACCTACCCGGGTACGCCCCAGGGCACCGAGACGAACATCGCCAAAGTCAAGGTCAGCCTGCCGGCGAAGCTGCCCGCGCGGTTGAGCACGCTGCAGAAAGCGTGCCCGGAAAAGACGTTCGCGGAAGATCCCGCGAACTGCCCCGCCGCTGCCAGGATTGGCGAGGCGACGACGAAGACGCCGGTGCTGCCCAACCCGTTGAGCGGCCCGGCGTTCTTCGTCTCCCATGGCGAGGCGAAGTACCCCGAACTGGTGATCGTGCTGCAGGGCGACAACGTCACGATCGACCTCCGTGCCGAAACGGCGATCTCGAAAAAGGGCGTGCTGACCTCGACGTTCAACGCGGTTCCGGACGCGCCCTTCTCGAGCTTCGAGCTGAACTTCCCAGAGGGGAAGTACTCGGTACTCACCGCGAACGGAGCGAACCTCTGCAAGTCGAGTTCGCTGACGATGCCGACCGAACTGGTGGCGCAGGATGGCGCGGTGATCACGCAGAGCACCAAAGTCAAGATCGCCGGCTGCCCCAAGAAGCAGCCCAAGCACAAGAAGAAGCCGAAGAGCAGGAAGCGCAGGAAGTAAGCGGGGCATGGCTGTAGACTCTCTCGGGCTCCGTGAACGTCCCTCCCGGTGCCCGTGGGGAGAGCCCGAGCCCGAGAGAGAAAGCGTGGGTTTCCTCTCGCCATGGGCAGTCGGGCTCCGCTGTGCGGGGGGCCGGACCGACTCAGACCGGCTCCCCGCGAGCCGACTTCAGTAGTCGGAGACATTGCGCTTCCCAGCAGGCCTTTGTCCATAGGTGTCGAAGCGTGGCTGCTTGCTCTTTCCGGGAAGTCAGGTACGGTTTAGTCTGCAATCTACATACAGATGGATGCCGCGGCGCCTCAGTCATCAGGGTAGGCGCTCCGGTATCCGGCTAACCAATCCAAAGGACCAATCTTCAAAGGTAAAGGAGTTGTTCTACATGAGGTATCTTAAGATCACGGGGCTATGCCTCGTGGCTGCGTTTGCGCTGGGAGCGGTTGTGGCGAGCAGTGCGTTTGCGTCGGAAGGGCCCACAATTTTATTTCCAAATGGCGGTGGCGCTAAACCGGACTTCTCGGCCGTCGCTGGTCCGGGGAGATTCGTTTCGAAAGCCGCAGGGGGAACACTAGAGGTAGAATGTACAGCTGCTAGAAGCACAGGCGTAGCCGTCCCCGGAACCGATCGAGTAGAAAAAGTCGTCGTTACTTTAACAGGATGCAAAGGTAAAATCAAAGGAGAAACCGTAAAATGCGGGGCCGCCCCCGCTGGCGCCAACGAAACCATTACTACGCACTCCCTTTCCGGTCAGCTAGGCTATATCCACGTCGGAACGCCCTTAACGGTGGGACTGGTTCTCAAATCGGAAAGTGAACTTTTTGCAGAATTCAAATGCTCTGTCAACACAGTTAAATTACGGGGTAGAGAAATAAAAGAAAAAGAATTTGCCGGAATCGTCGGAGAAGTTTTGCCAGAATCGATAAATAAATTAATAGATCCCGGCACGCCCGGCCTTGCGTCAGTCAAGCAAGAACCGGCCGGGGAGCCGATACAGGCAATAAGGGAACTCACGGTCTTAGGTACTACGGTAAAAGAATTATTACTAACGGCCGCCACCGGTGGGGCAGGGTATGAATTGGCAGCACTAGAAGTCGAAAAAAGTATTGAAGTCTTCGGCTTAGAAAGCGCATTGATCAGCGCATAGACGTGCGCTGGAGCGGTTGAGCGGTGTGGGCTCGACAGAGCCTGCGCGCTCGAGCGTCGGTCGGGGAGTAAAACTGTGGCGGGCGCCGGGCCATCCGGGCTAGGCGCCCGCCACGTCCCTGGCTTGATGCGCCGCACGTAGCGTAACGCACCCCGGCAGATGATGTCGCGCGGTCGGATCTAATCGGATCCGCGGATCTTGGGACCCGAGGCGAAGGGCTACGAAGCGTCGAGCGGTGACTCTGCGGCGGCCGCCCCCGACACCCCGCTAACCCCAGTGGCTACTTCCCCAGCGGCCTGTGCCCCGATGAACGGTGCCAGCGCGAAGTACGTGGCCCGGGGTACCATCACCGGCAGCTCGGGCATACGGCGCTGCAGCGCGTGGTGGAGCATCAACTCGAACAGGCCGCCGCCGATCGCCTGGACGGTGACGTCCGGGACGCGCAGGCCGCCGGGGGTGTGCCCGCCGGGGCCGGGATGCAGCATCTGCGCGTAGGGAATGGCGCCCTTGAAGGCCCGTGCCGTGGTGCGCTCGGTGGCAGCCAGCACGTCGATCATCGCCATGTGTGCGAACACCGGCTCGCCGGCGAGGAAGCCGAACAGCGCCTTGAGGCCTGCGCGCACGCCGTAGCGCCAGTCGTGCTGGGCGTCGTAGGCGCGCTCCACCAGGGCGAGCGCTTTGTCCTGGCCGATCTCGAAGGCGACGAGGAAGGCATCCTCCTTGTCGCCGAAGTGTTCGTAGAAGGCCTGCAGCGACACCGACGCCTCGGCGGCGATCCCCTCCACGGTGAGCGCCGCGTAGCCGCTGCGCGCCGTGAGGTTGGTGACGGCGTCGAGGATCCGATCGCGCTGGCTGTGCACGACGAAGCTTCTCGGCATCCCGTTCTCCCCGCGCGGCAGCCTGCGCCGGCGGCTGGTGGCCGCGCCGAGCGAGAGGGAGCCGGGCGCCCGCCCGCCCCCGTCGCCGTTCAGGTCGAGGTGCAGCTCCCGCGCCGTGGGGTCCACGAGCGTCATGATCGACTCCGGCGCCGGCCAGTAGGAGGTTGCCCAGTTGACGAGGTCGGGCAGACGTTTGCGCAGCTGTTTGCGTTCGCCGCGGCGCAGGTGGGCGTAGATCACGTGCAGGATGCCGCCGAGCGCGCCGCGCAAAATCGGGTTGGGGATCGCGCCCGGGCCCGCGGTCAGGCCGAGGCTTTCGCGCAGGATGTCTTCGTAGCTCACCACCAGCTGTTCGCGGCGCTCGATCCCGGCCGGGCCGGCCGCGCCGATCTCGACCATCAGCACGCGCAGCGCGTCCGGGCGTGCGGTAGCCAGCTCGATCAACTCCGTGAGCGCCGCGTGCACGCCGTCGGGCAGGCCCTGCGAGCGGCGGAACACCGTCGCAACCCCGCGCTCGCCGACCGCGGCGATCGAGTCGTAGGTCGCCAGGAAGCACTCCTCCTTGTTGGCGAAGTGCTCGTAGAAGGCCTTGCGCGACACGCCCGCACGCCGGATCACGTCGGAGACGGTGGTCGCGGCGTAGCCCTTCTCGCCGATCGCGTCGATCATCCCTTCCAACAAGCGCGCGCGCTGATTGGTGGCGACTTGCTTGCGCGTGAGCGAGTGCGGACCCCGCGGCAGTGCCGGCGTGGGGGCGATTCGCGGCTGTTCGAGCACTCCTGGCATACAGCGATTATCGCGTGCCGAATCGATCCGCGCAGGGGGCGTTTCTATCTCGGCGCCGGCGCTGACCTTCGCCATGGCCGAGGTTGAGAGTATCGGGACTATCTGAAATCATGGATCGTATAATCTAGCCCGTCTCGAACTGATTTGCGTCCCGGTCGGCTGGCCGAAGCGGGGATGCTGCCCGAAACGGGGATGCGCGCCGCCGGCGCGTGTCACCCGGCTTCGGTATCCCCGGTCTTCGGTCGCTTCGGACAACTCGAAGCGCGACGCCGGCGCCGTCGATCTCCGCTACTGTCCAGCAACCGCATTAACCGTCCCCCATGTCCCGCTTCAGCGAGCCCCAGCACCCCGACTTCAGGCGCCTCAACGCCTCGCTGCGCTTTGACCGGCGTCTGTGGCCACAGGACATCGAGCAGTCGCGTGCCCACATCTGGATGCTGGCCGAGCGCGGGATCATCTCGGTGGAGGACCGTAACAACCTGATCGAAGCCGTCGAAGAGACGGAGGCCGAGCTGGCGCTCGGGATGTTTGCCTTCGAAGACGCCGACGAAGACATCCACACAGCGATCGAGCGCCGCGTCACCGAACTGGCCGGGCCGGTGGGGGGCAAGCTACACACGGCGCGCTCGCGTAACGATCAGGTGGCCACCGACGTCGCGATGTTCGTGCGCGCGCAGGCGCGCGCGGCGCACGACTCGGTGAGCGAGCTGATGGAGGCGCTGCTGGCCCGCGCCGAGCAGCACGTCAACTGGCCGCTGCCCGGCTACACCCACTCCCAGCGCGCGCAGCCGGTGTACCTCGGCCACCACCTGCTGGCCTACTTCTGGATGCTCGAGCGCGACCGCCAGCGCTTCGCCTTCGCGCTGGAACAGGCAGGGCGCCTGCCGCTCGGCGCCGGCGCGCTGGCGGGCGTCAACTTCGACACCGACCGGCGCTCGGTGGCCCGTCAGCTGGGCTTCCACGACATCGTGCCCAACTCGATCGACGCGGTTTCCAACCGCGACTTCGCGCTCGACTACCTGTACGCGGCGGCCACCTGCGCCACGCACCTCTCGCGCCTCGGCGCCGAGCTGGTGTCGTGGTCGAGCTCGGAGGTCGGCTTCTGCGAGCTGCCCGACGCGTGGTCGTCTGGCAGCTCGATCATGCCGCAGAAGAAGAACCCCGACGCGGCCGAGCTGCTGCGCGCCAAGGCGCCCCGCATCCTTGGGCACCTGACCGCGCTGCAGGGGGTGCTGCACGGGCTGCCGCTGACCTACAACAAGGATCTGCAGGAGGACAAGGAGCACCTGTTCGACACCGCGGACACGCTGGAGCTTGCCCTGATCGCGGCGCGCGGGATGATCGAAGGGGTGCGCTTCAACCGCGAGTCGATGGCGCAGGCCGCCTCCGAGGAGCTGCTCGGCGCAACCGACATCGCCGACATGCTGGTGCGCCACGGGGTGCCATTCCGCCAGGCGCACGGGATCCTCGCCGGGCTGGTGCGCTCCTCGCTGCAGGACGGCAAGAGCCTCTCCGAGTTGACTCCCGCGGAGCTCGCCGCGCACAGCCCGGTGTTGGGCGAGCACAGCGAGGAGTACCAAATGCTGCTGACGCAGAGCTCGTGGCTGGAGAGCAAGGTCTCCGAGGGCGGCACCGCCTCGGGGCGGCTTCAGGAGCAGCTGGCGCTCGCGCGTGGCGTGCTCACCCACCCGCCCGCGGAAGCGTCGACTGAGCCCTGGGAGTGACATGCCCGAAGCATTCGTTGCCCCCGGCTTCGCCATGCCCGAGGCGCCCGCCGCCCCAGGTATTGCCATGTCCGAGGCGCCCGCCGCCCCGGGCTTCGCCGTGCGTGCTCCGCGCAAGCCGGCGCCGGGCGCGCTGCCAGTCGAGTTCTACCGGCGTCCGGTGGTGGAGGTCGCGCGGGACCTGATCGGCTGCGTCGTCGAATACCGCGCCGCCGCCGGCATGATCGTCGAGACCGAGGCCTACCACGAGCGCGAGCCGGCCTGCCACGCCTACATCGGGCTGACCCCGCGCACCCGTACGCTGTTCGGCGGCCCCGGCCGCGCCTACGTCTACCGCTCCTACGGCATCCACGCGCTGCTGAACGCCGTCTGCGAGGAGCAGGGCGTGGGCGCCGCGGTGCTGATCCGCGCGCTGGAGCCGCTGCGGGGGGTGGGGCGGATGCGCGAGCGCCGCGGACTGCAGCGCCGCGAGGATCTCTGCTCGGGCCCGGGCAAGCTCACGGTGGCGCTGGCGGTCGGGCTGCTGCACAACGACTGCGACCTCACGCGCGGGCCGATCACGATCCGCCCGCCGCGCGAGTCGTGGTTGCAGACCCCGCACGAGATACACAGCGGCACCCGCATCGGGATCACCAAGGCGGTCGATCTGCCGTGGCGCTTCTGCTTGGCGGGCAACCAGCACGTCTCGCGTCCGCGGCCCTGAACTCAGGGTTTGGCGCCGCCCGTGGGCGCGCTGGTGCCGCCGCTCGCCGGCGGCGTGGCCGTTTCAGGCGTGGGCGCCGGATTCGCCGCCCCACCGCCTGCCGCGGGCGCCGGGCTGACAGGTGTCTGAGGCGCAGGCGTGGGCGTGCCCGCTGGAGGGCCTTTGCCGGCCGGAGCCCGTTCGCCTTCGCCGCCGGCCGGCTTGCCGCTCTGCCCGGTGGTGGGGCTGACAGGCGCGTTCACGTGGCCTTTGGCCCCGGCTCCCGCACCGGGCGCTTCCCGTGGAGAGGAGGGGGAGGAGGAGGGGGGAGGGGCAGTGCTCGTGGTGATGCCCGCTTCGGCAACCGTCCCGGCGCCGCTCGCGCCGCCGGCGTGCTTGGCCGGGGTGCTGGGGTGCTTGGCGTCTTCTTCTTCGGCGCGTTCCTTTTCGACCTGCATCGCGCCGGTCATGAAGTTGTGCCAGATCAGCGCGGGGAAGGTGCCGCCGAGCACCGGACCACCGTCGTACTCGGTGGTCATTGGCACCAGCGCGTTGGGGAAGCCCACCCACACGGCGACCGTATAGCGGTGGTCCCAGCCGACGAACCACGCGTCGCCGTAGTTGGAGGTGGTACCGGTCTTGCCGGCGGCGAACTGGCCGAGCGCGGCGGCGTGCGCGGTGCCGTACTCCAGCACCGTCTCCAGCATTTCGGTCTCGGTGCCCGCCACCTCCGGCGGCAGCACCTGGTGCAGTTCGGTGCGGTCGATCTGCGCGTGTGGGCCACCCCCAACGCTTTCGATGCCCACCGGCGCTCCCGGTTCGGCGAGCGTACCGCTGACCCGCTGCCCGCTGTGCGCGATCGTCTCATAGGCGTGGGCCATGTCCAGCGGGGTGACGCCCACGTGCAGTCCCCCGATCGTCATCGCCGGATTGGTCGAGATCGGGGTCGTGATTCCCATCTGGTGGGCGAGATCGGCGATCCGGTGGGTGCCGACGCGCAGGCCGACTTCCGCGAACACCGAGTTGTCGGAGTAGGCGAGGGCATTGGTCAGCGTTCGTTCGCCCACATAGGCGCCTTCGTCGTTGTGCACGACGAACTTTTCGTGGCCATTGGTGCCCGGCACGATGAATTCCTTTTCCTTGGAGCTCCACACCGAGTCCGGCGAGATCCCGTCCTCCAGCGCCGCCGCCAGGTCGAACGCCTTGAAGGAGGAGCCCGGCTGGCGCTCGCCCTCGGTGGCGAGGTTGAAGGGGCTTTCGTCGTAGCTGCGCCCGCCGACCATCGCGCGCACCTTGCCGCTGGAGTTTTCGATCGCCACCAGCACCGCCGCCGGGCCTTCCGGGCCCGGCAGGTAGCCCGCGATCGCCTGTTCTGCCACGCGCTGCAGGCCGAGGTCGAGCGTGGTGTGGATCTGCAGGCCGCCGTAGTAGGCGCGCTCGGCGCCGTAGCGGGCGATCACCTGCGGCCCCACCCAGCTGTCGAAGTAGCCGGTGTCGATCCCGTCCACCAGTGGCTGGTTGGGGGGTGCGATCTCCTGCGGGGAGGGCAGCGGCTGCACCGTGGCCACTTCGTACTGGCGGCGGGTCAGATACCCCTGTTCGTGCATCTGCGCGAGCACCACGTCGCGCCGTTCGCGCGCCGCTGTCTGCTCGGTCACCGGGTTGTAGTCGGTCGGCGACTGGATGATCCCCGCCAGCAGCGCCGCCTCCGCCGGGGAGAGCTCCTGCACGCACAGCGGGTATTTGGGCAGTCCGCAGTTGCGGTGGGCGGGCTCCTGGCCGAAGTAGGTCTGCGCGGCCGCCTCGATCCCGTAGGCGCCGTTGCCGAAGTAGATCGTGTTGAGGTACTCGGTGAGGATCTTCAGCTTCGACCAGTGATGCGCCAGCCAGAACGCCAGCGCCGCCTCCTTGAGCTTCTCGAGGACCGTGCGGTGGGACTGCTGCGCGAGGGCGTTCTTGACGAACTGCTGCTCGATCGTCGAGGCGCCCTGCACCGCGCTCTGGTGCAACGCGTCGGCCACGAACGCCCGCGCCAGCGAGCGCAGGTCGATGCCGCTGTTGGTCATGAAGCGCTTGTCCTCGATCGACATCACCGCCTCGCGCACGACCGGCGGGATCTGCTGCTGGGTGAGGAGGATCTGGTTGCGCTCGCTCAGCACCCCGATCGGCGTGTCGCG
>CAWJOV010000008.1:0-99806 GCA_963844585.1 uncultured Solirubrobacterales bacterium
ACGCGATCGCGTGTCTGCTCGAGGAGAAGCAGTGAAAGTCCTTACGGACTCACCAGTTGACGTCCTCGAGATAGACGTTCTTGCCTTTGGCAACTCCGCCGCGATCGTCGATTTCGACACCCACGCCGTGGACTTCGGGATTTGCAGCGCCGGAGCTCTTGCAGCTCGCCGAGCCGGGCACCGTGACGCTCAACCGCACCCAGCGGTTGGCCCGTGGCCGGACTTCGGCGCTGCGACACTCGGTCCATTCTTCGCCGACGCGCACCAATGCGCGGAAGCCGACCGGTGGCGTGGAGGAGGGGCGATAGACCCACATCGAGATCGGGACGCCGGACTGGAGTAGCCCCAAACGATCCCCGGAGACCGAGCTTGCCGTGACATTGACCGCGGCGTAGGGGTCGGAATGAATCGTGATCTGTAGCGAATGACGGCCCGAATGGTGGTGAGCTGTGGTTCCCCCAACGGTGAGATCGCCCCACGCCGACTCCCAGCCTTCGTTTCCTCCTTCGAACGAGTATTCGGGCTTTGTGAAGTCAATGCGAGCAGCAGAGACCGATGCTTGGCCGCCTGTTGGCGTGAACGAGACCTGAACGGGCACGGCGAGCGCCCGCTTGCGAGCGAGTTCGCGAAGGGCATCGGCAGTCGGCCTGAAGACGACGACCGTGCCTGTCGCATCGCCTTCCACCACTTGCGGCACGATCCCTTGGACCAAGTCGGGCGACCCCTCGCCGGCTCTGGGTCGCTTGGTGGACCTGCCTCGCCTGGTGGATCTGTTGACGCTGTCCTCCGTGGCGACCGCGGGCACCTGCGCTGCGCTCAAAACACCAGGGCCCGGCACCTCGACTTCGAGTTGGACCGCTCCGTCGGCCAGCACCGTCTCACGCCCGAGCGCAAAATGGCGCGGTGGCGGCGAGCTCGGCGATTCGGGCGGATGATTTTCTTGTGCTTCGGGCGCCCTGAGCAGGACGGCGGCGGCACCAACTTTGCCATTGTTGAGATCGCCGCCGGCCAGCAGCGTGTCGGCATCGCCGGAGAGCGCCACCACGGGGCTGCCACCGAGTACCTGCCCCTCATCGGTCCACCCACCGCTGCCGTACCCGAATTCCCACACACCCGTTTCTTCACTGCCGCCCAGGATCGCGATGTTCCCTTCCGCTGAGAGCGCGACGCTGTCGCCGAGATGCTTTCTGCCGAGCACTGTCAGTTTCTGCTGCGCCACCCACGCCCCCAGTGGAGGTATCGGCTCACGTTGGAACACCCACGCGGATCCTTCTCCACCTCGATCGTCAGGCGCGCCGACCAGTACGGTCTCCTTCGCGGCCGCTATCGCCACGCTGAACCCCACCCCGGCCGACCCGACCGCGCCTTCACCGGTGAGCTTGGCTTCTTCGCCGCATCCGCTGGCGCC
Source organism: uncultured Solirubrobacterales bacterium (assembly GCA_963844585.1). Classification (GTDB taxonomy): domain Bacteria; phylum Actinomycetota; class Thermoleophilia; order Solirubrobacterales; family Solirubrobacteraceae; genus Palsa-744. Next base: position 1,409 of record CAWJOV010000008.1, read on the forward strand.
GCATCTGGAGACCCACGCCGCCCCGACACCGCCATCGTCGCCAGGGCCGCCGACCACCGCCTGCGTGCCTTCCGCGTTGAGCGCGACGCTGAACCCGAACAGCCCGGCGCCGATCTCAGCGCCGCCAACGAACTTCGAGCCATCCGGTGCCCATGCTTCGCCTGAGCGCGCGAAAGTCCACGCCGCACCCTGGTCCTCGTTGTAGCCGGGGGCCCCGATCAGCGCGGTGTCGCCGTCGGCGGAGAGCGCGACGCTCACCCCGAATCCGGCGCCACTCCCGGTGCCACCGGTGAGCTTCGATCCCTGCTGCGTCCAGATACCGCCAACGCACGTAAAGACCCACGCCGCGCCGGCTCCTTCGCCGTCGGCTTCGCCGCCGATCAACGCCGTGTTCCCGTCGGCTGACAGCGCGACACTCGAGCCGAACATGCCGGCGCCGCTCTCGCCGGCCCCAACGAGCTTCGAGCCATCCTGCATCCAGAGTCCGCCGGTGCGCGTGAAGACCCATGCAGCACCCTGACTGCCGTTGTCTGCGGGTCCACCGATCAGCGCAGTGTTCCCGTCGGCCGAGAGCGCGACGCTGTAGCCGAACTGACCTGCCCCCACCTCGCCCCCGCCCGTCAGTTCGCCCTGCTCCACGAATGGGTCGATCCGCACCGGATAGCGCGCCCCGCGATCGTCGACGTGGATCAGCAGGCGCCCCCCGCCCAGGCCGAGCCAAGCGTGCAACGGGTGTCCGCCCGCGTCGGTGGCGGAGAGGCCGCCGTAGCGCAGCGTCCCGCCTGGGACGGAGAGCAGCGCACTCCCGTCGTGCAGGCGGACTCCCGAAGCACCCGAGAGCGCTACCGCGAGCGTCAGCGCGCCGCGGCCCGCCGGGCGCCGTGCCAGATCGAAGCCCTGCTCCAGGCCGAGGGGGCCATTTACATACCACTCGCGCAGCGCTCCGCGGGTGTAACTGACGCGGTTGGAGGCCACCAGCGGGACAGCGGTCCCCTCGGGTCGCAGTGCCTCGCCGCGACCGACGCCCGCGAGCGAGAGCGTGAGGCGTGTCGCGCCCGAGCTCAGCGTGACGCCGTGCGTGGAGAAACGCAACCGCATCCGCTGTGCGGGGTTCAGCGCGCGGAGCCCGGAGATTCGATAAGCGGCCTCCTCGCCTCCCAGCGCGGCCGAGATCGGAGCTTGTGCGGCGGTGGGCAGGCGCAGCAGCGTGGCGGCCGACAGACGATGCAGCCTGCCGTCGGCCGTGCGGACCACCGGCCGGGCGCGGCTACCCGACCCGAGGCTCACCGGCCAGAGGCTCATCGATCCGAGGCTCACGAATGCCGCCGCCAGGCAGACGAGGAAAGCAACTGCGATCGCGAGCCGCAGCTTTTGTATCCGCGGCACCCGAGGCATGGGCGCGGCGAGCGGCCCGACAGACGGGTGGTCGGAGATTTCGGCGTAGCTGTACTGCGCTGCCATCGAGCGTGCGAACGTTCTCGCCTGGCAGGGGAGTTGATGTGACTATCGAGTGAACCTCGACCGGTCGTTCAGATATTTGGCAGCCCCGACGCCCTCGCCCGACTATCCGAGATCCGTCGCCCCTCGTAAACGTGGGCTCCCGTCTCGCCTGGGCGTGACCCACTTCGGACCCGCGCGCGGGAGTTCTCGGTTTCCGCGCGGGAGTTCTCGGTTTCGTAACGCCAGCGTGCTCCTACGGGCTTACCTTCCGGCGGCCATCGGTGGCAGCCTGAGATGCCCCAGCCAACCTCCATCGCCCACGCCCCGCACACGTCACTCCTTCCGGATGACGCCGGGGGTGGCGGTGCCGGGGGAGGCCTCCTCACCTCCTACGCCCGGCCGCTCTGGGTCCTGCTCTTCACGGCCCTGGCCTGCCTGTCCGTGCTGACCGGGCCCGCGCACGCGGAACTGGCGATCCACGTGCAGGGCAACCGGCTCGTGAATGGCGAAGGGCGCGCGATCAGGCTGCTCGGCGTGAACTTCTCGGGCGCGGAGTACGCCTGCATCCAGGACCGGGGCATCTGGAGCGCGCCGACCGATGAAGCCGCGATCGCGGCGATGGTGGCGTGGCATATCGACGTGGTGCGCATCCCGCTCAACGAGGACTGCTGGCTGGGAATCGACGGGGCGCCGGCGCAGTACAGCGGCAGCGCCTACCAGCAGGCGATCCACGAATTCGTGCAGGCCCTCCACGACGCCGGCCTGTACGCGATCCTCGATCTGCAGTGGAGCGCCCCCGGCGAAAGCCAGGCCACCAGCCTGCAGTCGATGGCGGACGCCGAACACAGCGTCCCATTCTGGAGCTCGGTCGCGCAGAGCTTCCGCGAAGACCCGGCGGTGCTCTTCGACCTCTACTCCGAGCCCCACGATGTCGAGCTGGGAATGCTGGCTCGAGGGCTGCGTCCTCCCTTGGTCGGGCGGGGGCACCTGGCAGACCGCGGGGATGCAGTCGCTGGTGGACGCCGTGCGCTCCCAGGGGGCCACGCAGCCGTTGCTGCTCGGCGGGGTCGAGTGGGCCAACGACCTCTCCGGCTGGCTCGCCCACCTCCCCGATGATCCCCAGCACCAGCTCGTGGCGAGCGTCCACGTCTACCCCAACAACACCTGCAGCTCCGCGGCCTGCTGGACGGAAACGCTCGCCCCGATCGCCGCCCACTATCCCGTCGTCGCCGGTGAGATCGGGGAGTTCGACTGCGAGGACCACTTCATCGCCCAGTTCATGAACTGGGCGGACGCCAACGACGTCTCCTATCTGGGATGGACCTGGAACACGTTCAACTGCGAATCCGGCCCCGCGCTGATCTCCAACACCGAAGGGACCCCCACCGCCTTCGGCCAGGGGCTCCTCGACCGGCTGCACACACCGCGGACGACGCTCGAAGTCACCCCCAGCCCCGCGCCCGCGGATGCGCCCCTGAAGCTGACCGTACAGGTCTCGAGCCCCACCGCGACCGCGGCCCCCACGGGCACCGTCACGTTCCAGGTGGACGGCGAGAACCTCTCCACCCAGCCGCTGGACGCCGAGGGCCAGGCGACGCTCGCGCTGGGGCGGTTGAGCGTCGGCGCCCACAGGCTCCGCGTCCTCTACAGCGGTGACGAAACGTTGGAAGCGGGCACGAGCGAAGCGCAGACCGTGGAGGTGCTCGCCGAAGAACCGCCCGCCGCGCACTCCACGTCCCCGCCGATCGTCTCCCCATCGAGCCCGGGAACGCCATTGACGGCACCGCTGGCCACACCTGCCTCGACGCAGACGCCAGCCACAGTCGCGGTCAAGCCTCCCACCACCCCAGTCACTCCCACCGCGCACCACGCCTCCCCTCACCACACCGCCAAGTCTTCCCGCCGCTCGACCCGCGGACGGGCGTGCTCGCGGTCGAGCCGGACCCACGCCAAAGGCGCCCGTGCGCGTTCGCTGCAAGCTCGCTGCCTCTCCAGAGCGAATCGCGCCGGAGCGCACAGGAGCGCACGCGCGACTTCACCGTCCAGTAACTCCACCGCAACCAGGGGGAGGTAGAAAGGCCGGATGCTGGAGGCAGTTGGCCTACTCCAAGCCGACCCTGACCTCGGCGCACGGATGACCCCCAACCGCTTTGCGGCGGCCACGCGCGAGCTGATGGCGCAGATCGTCTCGGTGCCGGAGGGACACTGGGCGTGGGAGCAGATGCTGCCCGCACCCCCCGGCGTCGTCGGGTTCGTGATCTGCTCGGGCATCTTCGCGCGCCGCGCCCGGCTCTACGACGCCTCCTCCGTGGAGCTGCTCGGCGCGGGCGACGTGATCATGCCGTGGGCCAGCGAGCACGACTCCGCGATCGGCTTCGACACCTCCGTGGACTGGCACGTGCTCGCGCGGGGCAGGCTCGCCCTGATCGACCACACGTTGCTCATCAAGAGCGCCCCCTGGCCGGAGATCGCCAAGGCGCTGCTGACGCGCGCGATCACCCACGCCCGCTGGTTGGCCAGCTTGCACGCGGCGGCGGGCCACACCCGCGTCGAGGACCGCCTGTGGCTCGTGCTCTGGCAGATCGCCGAGCGCTGGGGCAAGGCCACGCCCGATGGCGTGATGCTCTTGATGCCCGGCCTCACCCACGAGATGATCGCGAGCCTCGTCGCCGCCAGCCGCCCCTCGGTGACGAAGGCCTTCGGGGACCTGCGCAGCCGCGGCCTGCTCGAGCGCCGCCCCCGCGGAATCCTGATTCTGCACGGTTCGCCACAGGACGGTTTCGCGCGGCGACCCTCGCGTGGCTCCGGGAACGTGAAGCGGCTGCCCCTCAAAGACGCCAAGCGGGGCGCCGCGAAGCGACTTGGGGCCGAGTCCGCAACCGCGAAGCTGCTGCCAACCGAACTGCTCCCGGCGAAGCCGGTCGCTGCCGACCCGCTCCCCGCGGAGATGGTCGCCTGATGCTTCGCCCGCGCGGTGCACGTCGACTCCCGGCGCGAGTGCCAAGCCCCGGCGCTCGCCTCGCGACGGCAGGGCTCGCGCTCCTCGGCAGCCTCGGGGCGACCGTCGCTATCGCTCAGGCCACCGGCGCCAGCCCAGAGGCGCACGCGCCGGTCGGGCGTTTCTCGCGCTCCGCCAGGGCTACTCGGAAGGTCCGCGTCGGTACGACTCCACACCGCGCCGCCCCAGCCGCCGCCCCAGCTCCGAGCGCTCCGCAGGGGCCGGTCGGTCTGCAGGGACTCGCCGGTCCCGAGGGGATCGCCGGCCCGATCGGCCCGGTCGGCCCCACCGGCCCGCCCGGCCCCGCCGGGATCATCGCGCAGACCATCTCGATCAACTGGCAGAGCGACGACTACCGCGGCCAGGACAGCGCCTCGTTCGTGGCGCCCGGGATCGGCCAGGGGGAAGTCGTCTGCAGCCTCAACACCCAGTGGATCAACTTCACCCCCTACGACGAGGGTGCCGACAGCGAGATGTGGGGGGCGATCATGCGTGGGGAAGAGGTCTCCGTGCGCGCCGCCGCCCACCGCGCGGCCTCTTGGGGCAACGAGTTCAACCTGGGCCTGAACATGGTCAACGGGACCGAGCCCGAATCGGAGGGCTCGATGGCCGGCATCATCAGCTCCCGGGGGCAGTTCGGCTCGTCGGGGGAACCGGGCCCGCCACCGACGACCTTCCATCTCGCCTGGTACTGGTCCTTCGCCGACTCCTACGGGCCACGCTGCTATGTGGCCGGAACATTCGCGACCGGGAGGTGACACGCAGATGAGCCCCCGCAGACTCGGCCTCACACTCGCCAAATCGACGCGCGCGATGGCGGCACTGGGCGCCTGCGCGGGCACGGTGATCGGCATCCCGCTGGCGGTCGCCATCAGCTCCGCGCAGCCGTCGGCGGCGAGCCACAGGAACGGCGGCACGGCGCGGCAGGCCTCCGCAACCCGCGAGCGAGGCGGCTCTACGCGCCAGGACTCCGCGACCCGCGGGCAAGGTGGCTCGGCGCGGCAGGCCTCCGCCTCCACAACCAGCCGGAGCGTCGGCTCTGCCCGGCAGGCCGCGGCGGACCACAAGACCGCCGCCCCCAAGAAGAGCGCCTCCGCACAGCGCACCGTGCTCGTGCGCGGCGCCGCGGGCGCCGTCGGTCCCCAGGGCGTCGAAGGCCCCACGGGGCCCGCCGGGCCACAGGGGCCCGAAGGCGCTCCGGGGCCAACGGGCCCCGACCTCGCGGTCTCGCTGAGCATCAACTGGAGCGGCCTGGCCTACGCACCCGAACGCGACACCACGGTGCAGAGCATCCCGGGCATCGCGCAGGTCGAAGCGAGGTGCACGGTGGAAGAACAGGCCCTCGTGCTGACCCCCACGCTCAGCGGGGTGCGCACCGTCGCCGACGTCACGACCTTCCAGGGGGAGGGCACCGCGGGGGTCTCCTCGCACGCTCGCATCTACAGCGAATCCACGACCCCGATCACGATTCCGCTGCCGACCAACGGGATGATCGAGGGGACGCTCAGCGTGGAGCCCGTCACCGGCGACGGCGGCCCGGGTCCGGCGCCCTACTCGCTCACGCTCTCCTCCGAATGGAAGCTCAACGACCCCAACGAAGCCAACAACTACTGCTACGTGGCGGGGCAGTTCCTGCAGTAGGCCACCGCCCACCACCAACTCGCGTCTGCGCCCGGGAGGGCGTGGGACGTGATCAGATCGTCTCTCTGGAACTCCTCGCCGAGCTGAGGTAGGGGGCCGCGAGCGCCGGGTCTGCGGCCCGGCCAGGCATCCGTCCTCCACTTAGCGGAGGATATGGTCGGTGACGTTGTCCCGCATCGATCTGATCGGCTTTGTCGTGAGTGTCGTTGTCCTCACGCCCGTGCTCACAGTCGTCTGCAACGTCCTTCTGAGCCGTCGCTACGCCAGGCGCCAAGCGCCACCCCCACACGCCGGCGAGCATCCGGACCACGCGGCCCTCGCCGCCTGGGGCGAAGTCGCTCACGCTGCCGCCGCAAACGAGAGCAGCGAAGCCAGGCGTCCGGCACCGGCAGTGCTGCATCGAGTGCGAAGGGTCGCCCACGCACGGGCCGCCGTCGGTCACCGAGCGCTCGTGGGGGAACCCTCCTCGGGGCCGCCCATGGGCCTCCCGCCCGAAGGGCGCCCGGGCGGGCGCTCAGTGCGCGAGCGAGGGCTTCTCAGCGAGCGAGCACTTCTCAGTCCGCCGTCGCGCCGGCCCCCGGCGCGACGGCGAGGGCCGGTCGTGGTCCCTCCGCGCAGACCCTCCCCGCCACCGTCGGGGCCGCCCCCCATCGCGCCGACCCGCCAGGGGCTGCCCCCTGCCGCACCGACCCAGCGGCCACAGCCCACACGTGCGCCCGACCTCGATGCGCCCGCTCGCGCGAGGGACCGCACGATCGCCTACCTGGCGCTCCTCGCCGCCGGTCTCTCGGTGGCCGCGACCGCCTACTTCTACCATCGCGGGCAGCTCGTTCTCTATGACGACGAGTTCTCTCGCATGTCGATCGCCCGGCGCACGTTCGACAACCCGAGCGGCTTCAGCCTCGCGCAGCTGGGAGGGGTGTGGCTGCCGTGGCCGCAGCTGCAGATGATGCCGTTCCTCGCCATCGACGCGCTCTACTTCGATGGGCTCGGCGGGAGCATCCCCTCGATGCTCAGCTACGTGGCGTGCGCGGTCCTCATCTACAAGATCGTCTACCACCTCACCGGAGCGCGCAGGGCCCCCGCGATCGCCGGGGCCGCGATCTTCATGCTCAGCCCGAACGTCCTCTACATGCAGAGCACCGCGCTCTCGGAGCTGGGCATGTTCGTGTGGCTGCTCGCGGGGATCTACGGAGTCCAGCGCTTCTTCGAAGTCGAGCGTCGCGACAGCCAGCGGCGTTATCTGGCGCTCGCGGGCGCGGCGTGCGCGCTGGCGCTGCTGACGCGCTACGAGGGTTGGATCGTGACCGCCGCCCTGCTCGGCTGTGTCGTCTACGGATGCGCCCGCCGCGGGGACTCCCGCGCGGAGATCAAAGCGTACGCGCTCGCCTTCGCGTTCCTCCCCGCGCTCGCCCTCCTTGGTTGGCTTGCGTACAACCAGGTGATCTTCGGCAGCGCGCTGTACTTCTACGACGGCCCCTACGCCAAGCCCTCGCTGTGGTCGAGCGCCGCGGACCCCGCGGTCGGCCACTGGCTCGTGAGTGCGGAGACCTACCTCTACGCGATCCTGGACGACACCAACTGGCCGACGGTCCTGCTGGCCCTCGCGGGGATCGTCGCTCTCGCATGGCGAGGAAGGCTGGCGGCACGCACCGCCCCAGTCCTGTCGCTGCTGGCGCTCATCCCGTTCTTCGTCTGGTCGCTGCACGGGGCGCAGCGCCCGATGCACGTGCCGCAGATCAACCACAGCCTCTACAACACCCGCTTCGCGCTCATCTACGCACCCGCGGCGGCGATCTACATCGGCTACCTGATCGGCGTGCTCAGACCCAGGGTCCTGGTGCGTGTCGCCAGCGGCGTCGCGGTCGGCGCGGCGGTGGTCGCGATGGTCCTGGCCTTCGAGGCTCCGGACACGAGGATCACAACGCTCGAGGACAACCTCGCCTGGTCGCGACAGCCGGTCGCCGTGCAGTTCGACGGGGCGGCCGCGTACCTGCGGGCCCACTACCGCGGCGGCCTCATCCTGGCGCAGTTCTTCGGCAACGAGGGGGTGCTCTACGAGGCTCACGTAACTCCCGGGGCCGACGTCTACGAGGGCATCCACCAGCTGTGGCTTCCGGCGATCGCCAATCCCGCGGGATCCCACATCGAGTGGATCGTGATGCGGACCAACGCGATCGACCGGGTCTATCGGAGCCTGCGCGGCACGGGCAGGCTCCGCGCCGGCTATCGGCTGGTGTACGACCGGCGCGAATATCAGATCTATCGGCGACGGGGGGCGTGATGCTGGCGCCGGCCGAACTCCGCGAGTCTCCCCGGCAATCCGCGCAGCTGCTTCTTTCTCGGGGACAGCGGCGCTGGCTTGTGCTGGCTCTCGTGCCGCTGGGCGCCCTCACGATCGTCGCACCGCTCGCGCTCATCGCGCTCGCCACCGCGCTGTGGACGGTCAAGATGCTCTCCGAGGCGTGGTTCTCGGTGCGCGCGATCGACTACGAGTATCCCCCCCGCGCACTCGTGAGCGAGGAGGACCCGGAGCTGCCCACCTACACGATCCTGCTCCCGATGTACAACGAGGCGGCGATGGTCTCCCGGCTGGTGGCGAAGGTCGGCGAGCTCGACTACCCAACCGAGCGCCTGCAGGTGCTCTGCCTGCTGGAGGCGGACGACCTCGACACCTGGGCGGCGCTGTGGGCGATCGAGGACCTGCCCCCCCACATCCAGGCGCTCGCCATCCCCGACAGCGGGCCGCGCGGCAAGCCGCGGGCGCTGAACGCCGGGCTGGCGCGCGCCACCGGGGAGCTGTGCGTGGTCTACGACGCGGAGGACCACCCCGACCGCGACCAGCTGCTGCGCGTGGTAGGCACACTGCGGCGCGCGGCGCCCTCCGTGGCGTGCGTGCAGGCGCGCCTGGCCTTCTACAACTTCGACTCCAGTTGGGTCTCGCGCTTCTTCTCTGGCGAGTACACGATTCACTTCGGGCAGCTGCTGCCGGGCATCGCCCGCTGCGGGCTGATCCCGCCGCTGGGGGGCACCTCCAACCACTTCCGCACCGAGGCCCTGCGCCAGATCGCCTTCAGCGACGAGCGGGGCCTGTGCGCGTGGGACCCCTTCAACGTCACCGAGGACGCGGACCTCGCGATCGCGCTGGCCCACCACGGCTACGAGGTCGCGCTCGTGGACAGCACCACGCTCGAGGAGGCGACCGCCGGCGTGGGAGTCGCGATCAGGCAGCGCAGCCGCTGGTTGAAGGGATACGCGCAGACCGGCCTGGTCTGGACCCGCCATCCGCTGAGCGTCGCGCGGCGCATCGGTTTCACCCGCTACCTCCTGTATCTGCTGCAGATGCTCGGAACGCCCCTCTCCTACATCCTCAACCCCTGGTTCTGGGCGATGACCGCGGTGTGGTTTGTGTTTCACCCACATTTCATCGCCTCGCTGTATGTCTCGCCGATCTACTACACGGGCCTCATCCTGCTGTTCCTCGGCAACGCCCTGAAGGTCTTTCAGCTCCTCTTCGCGGTGATGAGCAGGGACGAGCACAGCAGCGCGGAGTGGATGCTGCTCGCCCCACTGTGGTGGGCACTCACGACCTGCGCGGCGTACCTGGCGGTGTGGGAGCTGCTGCGTCCGAGCACCCGTCACACGTGGCGCAAGACCGAGCACGGCCACACGCTCGGCGACGCGGTGGCGGCGGTCGAGCTGGGGGGTTGAGCGCTCGCTGTCTTCTGCGGCCGTTGTGAGTGTGCCGTTGGGGAGCCTTGCGTCCAGATCGGCCTCTCAGCGGGTCCCGTCGGAGAGTGGCCGGCTACTGACCGACGAAGTTCGGCTGTTCCCACACCCGCCTGGCGAGGTCGGCCTTCACATGCGCCACGTAGGCGTTGCCCGCGGCCACCTCCCAGCGACCGGCCGCCCAGTAGCCCACCGAGCCCCAGATGTCTCCGGCGCGGTAGGGCTGCCCGTTGCCCGAGACGGTGTTGAGCCACACCTGCTTGCCGTCGTAGTAGGAGCGGATCACGGAGGCGTAGTAGTCGGCGTTGAACGCGGTGTCGTGCCGAAAGAGGCCGCATACGACGGCACCCTGACAGTGGTATGGAGTGCGGACCTGGAAGAGTCCGAAAGAGGTGCCTTCGTTGCCGACGAAGCTCATGTACCACCACGTCTCGACGGCCGCCACCGCTCGCAGTAAATCCGGGTTCAGTCCCCACTTGGCAGCAGCCCACTGGATGATCTGATCGGTGCTGCCGCGATACTGCCCGTCGACCCACTTGGCGTAGGGTTCGCTGTTCTGGCGGTGAAACGCGGCCAGCTGCGATCGCGTCGGCACCGTCTGGTTGTCCTGGGCGTTCTGCGGGCGCGGCTCCCAAACGTCGCGGCTCACTCGCGCAGCGGCCTGCGCGTCTGACATGGGTGGGGTGCCGATCGCCACCAACACCATTCGGCTCGCGGCGGCCGGCGCCGGCCAGAGCATCGCCAAAGCGCACAGCCCCAGGCAGGCGCGAGGAAGCGCGGGGGGTCCTCTCATGCCCTTCAGTGCACCGGGGTAGGTCCCGCTACTGACCGGCGACCAGTGGCTGGCTGCTCTGCGCGGTGGACCCGGACGATGTTTCGCCCCCACCGGACGGTTCGCTCGAGGAGCTCGAGGACGTCGACCCTCCGCCGCCGCCCGTGGGGACATCTGCCGGGGAGACTTCGTCGCCCGCGCCCCCCGCGGGGGCCAGGGCGCTTGGCGTGGTGGCGCTCGCCGCGGTGCCATTCGCCGTGGCGGTCGAGCTCTGCTGCTGGGGCCCCCCGCCGCCGACCGCCGCCCCGGGTGCCGCGTAGCTGACGATCGGGGGCTGCCCGCGGCCGTCCAGCCAGGAGACCTCCGTGTTCAGCGTTTCCGCCGTCGGCGGCACGAGTCCGGCGGCGTCTGCGAGGCTCTGGGCCTGCCCGAGGTAGAACCGCAGGAAGTCCTCCACCTCCTGGCGGCGCATGTCCTGCAGCGACACCGTCACCAGCACCTTGCGCGAGAGCGGGTAGGCACCGTCGGCGACGGTCTGTGCGGAGGGGAAGATGCAGTTCAGCTGCGGGCGCAGCGCGCCGCTGTCGATCTCGAGCGCCCGCAGCTCTTCCTCGTGGTCCTCGTAGTAGGCGAGGCTGAAGTAGCCGATCGCTCCGAGCCCATGCTCGAAGCGCTCCGACGCGAGTGACGTCTGGCCCACGTAGCGCTCCGCCGCTGGCAGACCCCCGAGCAGCGTCCTGAGATTCGCTTCCGCGTGCGCCAGGTTCGCGCTGTCGTGCGCCTGCGCGGCGGCCGAGCGCCTGTCGTGGATTCCCTTCGCGACCTGGAAGGAGGCCTCGTGGATGAACCCGTACGCTTCGCCGATCGCTCTGCGCAGCGAGCTCAGCGAGGCGAGCGCGCTGCTGTGCAGCTCGAAGCGCTCGTCGCGCCCGCCACCCCGTCGGTGACCGCGTTGCGCACCGCGCCTTCGCTCGGCAGCGCTTCGTAGTCGCCGCGCAGCGTCGCCAGCGTGGGGGATTCCGACCCCAGGGCCGTTTCGCCGAAGACGCCGAATGCGCCCCGGCCTTCCTGCGGGCCGGCCACGCGCAGCGGGATGTCGTAGTAACCGAGCTGCGACCAGTTCGTGATCTCCGAGCCCGCCTGGAAGACCTGCTTCACCTGAGCCACCGTCAGGCAGTCGGCGCCGACGTCGACTTCCCCGCCCGTCGCGAGCACCACGCCATCGGCGCCGAACTCGAACTGGACGGGCTGCACCCCGTCCGCCTGGCAGACGCTCAGCTCGGCCGGCGAGATCGGCTGCTGGGAGTCCACGAGGTCGGTCTGCCCCCTGCACAGCTCCGCGAACCCCTGCGCTTCCCCGCGGTCGGAGACCACGATCCGCGCGCCCGAGCCCTCGTAGTCGGCGGCCGCCGACGCGGTCAGGGAGCCCGTTGTGCGACCGTCGATTTCGACCACCCCTCGCGGCCGGGGCGGCAGGTGGCCGATGGCGGAGACCGAGTCGGCCGCCAGCGTGCTCGTGCCGGGACCGTGGTTGGAGCCCTGCAGCGACACCCCGCAGCCGCCCGCCGCAAGCGCGAGTGCGCCGGCCGCCAGCAGCGCCGGTATCCGCCGTGCTCCCCGCACCCAGAGGCCACGATCGGCGCTACCGCTCGCACCCTCCACGGAGGTGCGCGGCCCGCGGAGCTCGCGCGGCCCGCAGCGTTCGCTCCGCGCCCGGCGTCCGTTCTCTGCCCCTCGCGCCATCTACCCCACCGAGCCCGTCTGCGCGGCGGCGCTCGCGCCGCCGGCTTCGCCTTCGGGGTTCGTGTGCAGCAGCGCCGGCAGGTGCACCACTTCGAAGTCCGAGAGGCGCAGCGAGCGCAGCTCTTCGCCGCTCAGCAGACCCGTGACGGCATCGCGCTGCGCGTACAGGGTCGGCACCGTCGAGCGATCCACCACGATCGCCCCGTACTTGCGGAGCGCCGCGAGCACGACGTTCGCGTAGTGCAGCTGGGCACCGGCGAGCCCCGTGAGCGTCACACCCTGCTTCAGGCGGATGCGCGCCCCCTCGGGCAGCGAGTCTTCGGGGCCCACGCCGTCGGTCGTGGAGGCCGGCTGGACGTACGCCGCGCGCGCCGCGCCGGGAACCGCGATCGCCAGCGCGTGGCTGATCGTCCCGGCGCGCAGCTCACCCGGAAGGATCGCGCCCGCAAACAGCGGCAGACCGGACCCGCGCGCTCCGACCGCGCCCTGCGGTTCCACCGATGCCGGCTTGCTGAAGCCCGGACCGTTCAGCTCCCAACGCTTGGCGTACTCGTAGGAGATCGAGCCATCCGCCTGGCGACGGGCGCGCCAGAGGTCATAGGCGACGCCTTCGGCGCGGTCGATCACCGTGAGCCATCCTTCATAGCGCGGGTCGGGATTGGCGTTCGGCGGAATCAGCGCGGTGCTCACGTCCCCGGCGCCGGTGCCGCAGGAGACCTGCCGGCAGAACAGCTTCGTGGGAACCCCCCCCTGTTCGGTCACTATCGTCGGCGCCCAGCTCGTGGTGTTGATGTACAGGCCAGTTTCCCCTGCGTCAACCGTCCCCGGGGAGCCCTGGGGTCCCGGCGCTTCCGCGCCCACCCGCCGCTGCGCCGCCAGCGCGAGCATTTCCTGCGAGCGCGGGTCCGCGGGCAGCGAGCTCACCGCGGTGTTCCATGGGCTCAGCGCGTTGAAGAAGGGCGGCAGGGCCCCTCCGTGCGAGTGTCCCACCGGTATCGGCACAGCACTCTGCGAAGCGCTCGACGCAGTCTGCGTCGAGGCGCTAAGTGACCCTGCCTGCTCAACAGCGGGCGTGGATGGCGCGCTGGCTCCGCAACCCGCCAGCGCCCCCCCGAGCAGCACGAGTACCCCGATCACCGCGAGGCTCGAGGTCCGCACCATGCGACCCGAGATCCTGGCGAAGCTCGAGGCCCGCACCATGAGGCCCGAGATCCCCCTCGCGAAGCTCGAGGTCCGCGCCGCCAAGCTGGAGGTCCGCGCGATCATGCCGGGGCCAGCTCATCGTCGTCGGAGTCGCTCGCGCCGTCATCGAGATCGGCCTCACCATCGTCATCTAGCTCAGTCCCACGGGCATCTCCGAAGGCGTCCGCGCCAAGGTTCTCGAGCACGGCCTCGCGAGCATCTTGGGGGTCGCCCGCACGAAGCCTCTCGAGCGCGGCCTCATAAGTCTCCTCGCCACCGTCCCCCGGCCCCTCGGTGAACCCACCCTCGGGGTCCTCACCGAGATCCAGCTCGATCGCGCCGTCGGGATCCTCCCCATCGCCCTCCCCCTCGATCAGGGGGCTGGGGGCCCGTCCGTTGGCCCGCGTCTCCCCCACGACCGAGCCGTCCGGCCCGGTCTGCGCCCAGCCCGGCCCCCCCTCGCCGCGCTGAGGCTCAGCGGGCGGGCGGGGCAGCGCCGGCGAGGCCAGGGCCGCCTCGTGGGCGACCGCCTGGGCGACCTGACCGAGAGCCTCGACCATGGCGTGCACCTCGCGCTGGATCGACGCCGCCTGCTCGAAGCGCTCCTGGATCGAGGCGGCGGCCTCGATCACGCCCTCGGTGAGCTCCGTGATCCGCTCGATGCGCGCAGTCGCAAAGGCGTCGATCCGCCGGCGGCTGGCGGCGAGGTACTCCTCCACGCGCCGCGTCGCCTCCCGGCGGATGCGCTCGCCGTCGGCCTCCGCGCCGGCGAGCACCTCGCCCGCGCGGCGGCTGGCCTCGCTCTCGGCCTCCTCGGCAACCAGCGCAGCGGTCTGCTCAGCCGCGGTCAGCACCGCCTTGATGCGGGGCATGATCGAATTGGTGACCAGCTCGTGCTTGGCGCTCATGGCGTTGTCTGGTTGGCGATCGCTGGCGGGCTCGACCCCTGCTGGCCTTCGCCGGCTGGCTGCTTGGTCGTGGCCGGCGGGCGCGCCACGCGCAGCAGCACGTAGCGGCTGGTGTGGAAGACCGGGGTGAGGTTCGGGTTCCCCCCGCTCGCCGCTTCCGGGTAGCGCTGGCGGATGAGATCGCCGGGGGCGCGGTAGGCGACCAGCATGTACGCGACCCTTCCATAGGGGTCTTCCCTGGCCACGAACCAGGGACCGTCGCCCTGGTTGACCCGGTTGTCGAAGTCCTGGGGACGGCCGCTGAGCATGATCACGCCGTAGGTCTGCGCGTTGTCGGTGAGAATCGCGTGCCGCTGCTTGCCGACCGTGCGGTCGATGTAGGCGGCCATCTGGCGCTCGGGTTCGATGCCCACCGTGAAGCCGCCGATCGAGGAAGTGCCCTCCTGGCTCTGGCCGGTCTTGATGGCGCGCACGAACGCCTGCTCCAGGTTCTGGTAGGGGTAGTGCTGCATCGCGCTCCACGCCAGCGGGATGCCGGCGCCGAGCACGGCGAGCGTCACGATCCAGATCGGCATCCGCACCGTCTCCTCCTGTGAGCGGAACAGCCAGGCCGCTCCGAGGAGCGCCGTCAGCGCCAGCGGTAGGCCGTTCTGCAGCTGTAGGATCCCGAGGTCGTTCTGGATCAGCGCATCGGCCCCGACGATCACGAGACCCAGCGCGATGAAGCTGGCGAGTGCGAGCGCGAGCACATCGCGCGTGCGCAGGAACGCGAACACCAGCACGGGGATCGCGATCAGCGCGAGCGGCGCGATCGCGGCCGTCAGTTCCAGCAGCCGGTGGGCGACTTCCAGGAGCGAGACCCCTCCGTGGTGGGCCACCTGGTCGGAGTCGATCGACAGCGAGCTCGAGGAGCCGCTCGTAAGCCATTCGAACGGCCGCCCGACGATGACGCCGTTGAAGAGGGTCCACAGCGCGAGGCCGTAGACGATCGGCGCCATGTAGGAGATCACCGAGCCCTCGATCCGCGCGCGGGTCGCGTCCCGGCGCACGAGGGTCGCACCGATCATGAGACTCGCCGCGACCCCCCAGATGATGAACTCGTAGCGCGCCAGCATGCAGCAGGTGAAGGCCACACCGGCGCCAATCAGGTAGCGGCTCTCCTCGTGCAGATGCCACCTGATCAGGCAGTACAGCGCGCCCGTCAGCAGGAACAGGTACGCGGTGTCCGGCATCCCGTTGCAGGCGTAGAACACGAACTCCGGGTTCAGGCCGAAGAGCACCAGCAGCGGGTAGCGCAGCAGCGGGCTCAGCTCGCACAGCTCGAGCGTGCGGTTGAGCATCGCGACGGTCGCGCCCGCGAAGATCGCGCTCGTCACCGGCAGCGCGATCAGCGACGTGGCGATCGGCTTGATCAGCGCCAGCGGCAGGAAGATCAGGCTCGTCAACGGCGGGTAGGTGAAGCCGACCGCCGCGAGCTTCGGCGGGGAGTTGTGCCACACCATGTATGCCCGCGTGAGGCGGTCGAGCGCTTCGAAGACCACGACGTGGTCCCCGGTCACCACCTTCGCTCCGAGCAGCGCGTAGGCGCCGGAGAACAGCACGAACACCAGCAGCGACTCGATCGGGCGGGCCATTGCCCACTGGCCGCTCCGTTCGCGCGTGAGGAGCGGACGCTCGCGCCTGCGCGGCGCCGGGACGATCGCTTCGCCAGTGGGCGTGGTGACGGTGACGGACATTGCCTACGCCTGGTTGGGCAGCGCCACGCGCGACCCCTGAGGGTCGGTGCGCGGGCGCTCCCGGGTCGGAGAGGCGGACTGGACGATCTCGCGCGGGGCGGTGCTCGCGGGCTGGGGGACGACGTCGAGTCCGTGCTCGGTCTTCTCCCAGTAGAAGGGCCGCGTGAACAGCTGGATGAAGCCCTTCCACGCGGCGATCGACATCAGGCCCCAGTACAGCGGCGAGAAGAGCGCGTACTTGGCGAGCGCGAAGTAGCCGCGCTCGACCGCCCCCGCCATGTTCAGGTACATGAACGCGAAGTTGCCGATGAACAGCTGGAAGGCGGCGGCATAGAAGACGAAGCTCGGGAAGACCTGCTGGATCAGTCCGGCGTGGGTGAAGAAGAAGACCGTGGTCAGCAGCCAGAAGATCGGGTTGAGCAGGAAGATGAAGCTCCCGCCGACGAGCAGCTGGAAGGAGATGAAGCTCCCGGCCCCCAGCTGGCGGAAGAGGCGCACGGGGTGGCGCATGTGCACGAGCCACGTCTGGATGTAGCCCTTGATCCAGCGCGAGCGCTGGCGGATCCAGTTGTTCAGTTCGGAGTTCGCCTCCTCGAGCGTCGTCGAGTCGATGATCGCCGTCTGGTAGCCCGCCTTGTGCAGCCGGATGCCCAGGTCGGCGTCCTCGGTCACGTTGAAGGGATCCCACGCGCCGAGGCTCGACGAGGCGGTCGCGCAGGAAGTGGTTGGAGGTGCCCCCGAGCGGGATCGGCACGTTCTGCGCGTCGAGGCCCGGCAGGATCAGCTCGAACCACATCGCGTACTCGGTCGAGAACCAGCGCGTGAGCAGGTTCTGTTCCTGGTTGAAGAAGTTGAGCTTCGCCTGGATGCAGGTGACCCGCGGGCCGGTCTTGCGGAAGGCCGACCACGATCTTCTTGAGCTGATCGGGGTCGGGGCGGTCCTCGGCGTCGAAGATCACGACGAACTCCCCGTCGGCGTGCAGCAGACCGAAGTTGCACGCCTTCGGCTTGGTCTGCGGACTGCGAGGGGGGCACGATCACGAGCTTGAAGTGCGGCGCCAGCCCGAGCGAGCGGATCACCGCGATCGTCTCCTCGTCCTCCTGCTCGCACAGCAGGCGCACGTCGAGCTTGGTCTTCGGGTAGTCGAGCGCCTCGATCGCCTTCACCAGCCGCGGCACCACGTTCGCCTCCCGGTAGAGCGGCACGAGGATCGTGTAGCGCGGCAGCCCGCGCTCGTCCAGTTCCTGCACCTCCTCGGCGCTGACACCTACCTCGTACTCGTGTCCCAGCGCGCTGTACATGAGCCAGAACTTGTAAAACGAGGCCGCCGTGTAGAAGAGGCTCGCCAGACCTACGAAGGCCACCAGCGTCGGGATTGGGAAGAACACCAGCAGCGCGATCGAGGCGACGAGGCCCAACACGATCGTCACCCGCTGGGACTCTGAGAGCACGCGGTTGGCGCACTCCTCCGGCAGACGGCTCAGCAGTTCGGAGGTCGCCGCGTCCACGTAGGCGCTGCCGTGGATCCGCTGCAGCAGCTCGTCGATCGAGTTCGCGGTCGCCAGGAAGCCGCGCAGCTCGAGGTGCGTGTGCTCCCGCAGCGCCGCGATCGTGTCGTTGTCCAGTGGCTCCGCGACCGCCAGGTAAACACAGCGATCGTCCATCCCGATCGGCACGCAGCGCAGGTGGCGCGCGAGCGGCTCGGGGATCACGTCTCGGGGCAGGCTCTCGGGATCCAGGTCGGAGACGTCGACGAGCGGTATCTGCAGCTGTTCAGCCAAAGCCCCGATCAGGTCCCGCTCCGCGACCGCCCCGTTGTGCACGAGGATCTCGCCGACGCGACTGCCCGTCCGGCGGTGCTCGGCGCAGGCCTCCTCGATG
Organism: uncultured Solirubrobacterales bacterium; assembly: GCA_963844585.1. Taxonomy (GTDB): domain Bacteria; phylum Actinomycetota; class Thermoleophilia; order Solirubrobacterales; family Solirubrobacteraceae; genus Palsa-744. The sequence continues at coordinate 19,440 of CAWJOV010000008.1, forward strand.
AGCTCGGGGGTGACGATCGAGCGCAGCAGCAGCATCTCGCCGATGCGCAGGTGCTCATGGATGCCGAGCCGCACGAGGTCGTCCACGCTGCGGGTCGGCATGTCCTCGGGCGCGGACTCGCGCTGGGGCTCGCCGGTCCCATCGGGCGCGGCGAGGAAGCACTCCCCAATCGTCTCCATGATCTCCTCGGGAGCGGCCACCACCCAGCCGATCTCTCGGCCCAGCAGCGCGCCGCACACGTTCTGTGCCAGCGAGTCGAGCGGATCGGCGGTGGCGATTGTCACGATGCCGTCGCTGTAGGCAACCGGGACCACGCAGAAGTTGCGGCAGGCCTGCTCGGAGAGCAGCCGCGCGGCCAGCGGGTTGACCTGCTCCAGGCGGTCGCCCGCCCCGCCGGGGATCAGCGATACGAATGGCACCCCGGCGCCGGCCGCGAGGGCCCGCAGGTATGCCGCGTCGGCTGGTGTGGTGCTGCTCATAGCGCCTGCGCTCCTCTCGATTGGCTGCTCGCCGAACCCGCCTCGACGAGGCCGGACTCCGTGAGATCCGATTCCTGTTCCCCCCGCACCCCGGCTGCTCTGCTGCGGCGCGCCCCCAGCTGCGTGCCCTCCCGGGGATCCGTCCGCCCACCCGCTCCGGCCGGTCCTCGCGACCCCGGCGACGCCGCCGGCAGCTCGAGCGGCTCAGGGTTCCGCGGACGATGGCGCCCCCGTTCCCCGGCCGAGAGCGCGAGGTAGGAAATCAGCAGGACCGCGGCGGGCGCCAGCATGAAGCCGACCCAGAAGACGGCCATCGCCAGGAGCACCCCGGCGATCAGGAGGATCAGCGGGCCCAGGGGACGAGGGGAGTCTGACATCGCCGCGGCCCCCTATTCGACCCCGACCGGCGCCGTTGCGCCTGTCGCATCGCTCAGCCTGCTCGTCTCTTCGTCCTCGAGGGCAATCAGCGTCAGCGCATCCGCCCCACCGCCGGCCACGTCGAACTGGAAGGGCAGCACACGGCGGAGCTCGTCCACGAGCCGAACCGGCTGGAAGAGCTTGATGACCGCGACCGCATCCCTGCCCGCGAACTCCTTCACCTCCACCTGCTCGGCGCCCGGCACCTGCAACAGCGCGATCTCCAGCGTGTCCACCTGGCTGATGTCGCGCAGGGGGCCGACCCGCAGCGAGATGCTGCCCTCGAACACCTCCGGCGCCTGCGGAATGCCCCGGAGAGTGCTTGCCACCGTGAAGGGACCACCGGCGACACTAGCCATCCCGATCGCCCCGGCCGCCGCGAGCGAGGTCCCTGAAGCGCGCTGAGAGGGGGCGGGCAGCTCGCCGGACGCTGGGCGCTCGAGCTTGCCGAGGACGCTCTCGCAGTCCACGAGCGCCGTGCGCAGGGAGCTTCTGAGCGTCTCGCGCGCCACGAGCAGCTGCTCGATCTGCTCCTTCACGAGGCCCACCTGAGCCTCCGCCGTCGCGAGCACCTCCCGCGCGGCGGCGCGCGCCTGGGCGAGGATCTCCTCCGCGCTCTGGCGGGCCGCCGGGTCCGAGCCGAAGGGCGGCGGGACGAATCCCGCAGCGCCTGGGAGGCCTCCGGCTGCGAGGGGACCGGAGCCGGCCGTATGGGGAAACCCGACCGCGGCGCCGCCCGGGACCGTCGCGGCGGCGGCCACGCCCGCGCCGACCGCACCCTGCGTGAAGCCGATCCCCGATACCGAGCCCATCTGGCACGCCGCCCGCTGGCGGGGGTCGAGCTGATCCTGGAGCTCGCCGAGCCGCCGCTCCATCTCCGCGAGGCTCGTCCTGATGCCATCCCAGGAGGAGGTGTCGCGTCTGTAGTTGTGGTTGTCGATGTCGCTCATGCTCTTTTTTGCTCCCCGCACTTGCCCGGACGAATGTCGTAACGGCCCGCGGCGCAGAAAGCTCACGGCTGCAAGAGGGGAGGCTGTTAGGTAAACGTGGCATTGTCGGCACCCGACACCGGGAATGTCCGAATTCCGACGATGCAACGCCTCAGACCCATCGCTCGGGGGTCCCGCGATCAGGCTTGCACCGTCATGGCAAGACGACCCGACTCACATGGCGAGCGCATCGATTTTCCGATCACCGCGCGCGAGACGCAGAACGCAGAGTCACACACACAAATGACAGGCAAGGGGAGACCAGAACGATGAGCAGCCGCCGCGCAGGTGCACTCCAGAGAGCCTTTCCCGATGGCCACCGCGGACCCTCCTCCGAGGTCCACCCTGGAACCGACGTCCACCAGGGGCGCATCCAGCGTAAGTGGACGATCCTGCTGCGGCGCGCGGACGCGCGCGAATCCGCGTTGCGCAGCGCCCTCGCCCACGCACGCGCCGAGGAGGCGCAGCTGCGATTCCAGCTGGAGGGAGAGAGGCGGCGACACGCGACCGAGAGCAATCTGCTGCGCGAGCGTCTGCGGCGGATCGAGCAGAGCTTCTTGCACTACATCGCCGCGGCCCGCGGAGTGTTGCTCTCGCCGTCGTCGGCGAGGCCGGACAGCTCCGGTGGGTCGCTTGGCATAGGCGCGCCGAGAGCGCATGGCCGCCTGGCGTTGGCGCCGGGTGATGATTCGAGTCCCGCGCTGGGCACGCCAGCGCCGGCGCAGCAGGTATCCGCGCCCGCCCCGTTCGATCCCGTCGCCACTGTCGCCTCAATGCTGCCGCTGAGCAGGACCCATGCCGGAGCTCCCCAGGCGGACGTCGAAGGCGCGCTCGACCGCCTGCAGGCGGTCGTGGGCACGCTCCCGGCGCGCTCGGACACAGACCTCTCGACGCCGGCGCCGACGCCCGCCGGGTCGAGCGCCGCGGCACCCACCGCACAGGCACAGGCCGGGGCACCTGTCACAGGAGCACATGACGAGGTACCCACCGCAGGTGCACAGGACAAGGCACTCAACGCAGGGGCGCACGGCGGGGCACCCACCGCAGAGGCGCAGGAAGAGGCACCCAGCGCACAGGCGCACAGCGAGGCACCCCGTGCGGGGACGCAGGACGAGCATCGCGACGAGCAGGACAAGAATCTCCCGGCGCGCGAGGAGCGCCCCTCGACCGAAGAGAGCATCAGGCTTGGCGCCTGCGACACGCCGTGGTTCCCACGCGCGTTTCGGCGCCTCGCCGAGGAGGATCCCGAGGCAGCCGGGCGGCTGTTCCTACAGCTCCTCCCCGCCCAGGGGCTGGTGTGGCCGGAGGACGTGGCCTACCGGATCGAGGTCGTCGAGACCGGCGCCCTCGCGGTCGACGTGAGCGCCGGCGCCAGCACGGTGCGGCCGCTGCTGGAATCCGACGCCCCCGCTCGGGCCGGCGAACCGACGCTGCGGACCGATCTCGCCGGGCTCGCACGGGCCGTCGCCGGACGACGCGGATGGAGCCGCGTTGGGGCGCGCATAGCCGGCTCGCGCAGCCGCCACCTGCGCCCGCTGCGGGCGCTCGCCGCGGCGCCGCTGCAGCTGAGCGACCTCAAGCGCGCCGGGGCGCGCCCAGATCCCGTGCTGCTGCTGCGATTGCTAGCGCTCGCGGTCGACCCGGAGTGGACCGCCAAGGCGGTCTTCACAGTCGCATGCCGCTGGCGCGGCCGGGTGCACAACGGCTGCTACATCCACGTCTTCGAGCGCGCCCCCGTCGCGGTCACGAGCTTGCCCCCGCTCGGGCGGGTGGCGGCGACACTCAGCTGCGATCCTGCCCACATGCTGGACATCCTGCTGGGTGATATCCCGCTCGAGCACGCGCTCGCCCAGGTCGGCGGAGACCGCGCAGCGATCGCAAGCCTGCTGGAGTGGTTCCGGCGGGTCGACGCCACCGCGATCACGCCCCCCGCCGTGCCGGTCGCCCTGGCGGTGTAGGGGGCGGCCGCCGTCGCAAGGGCTGTCAGCGCTGGGCGCTCAGGCCGGCGCCGCAGTGCAGGCAGACGGTCGCCGTGCTCGGAACGCTCGCCGCGCAGGTCGGGCAGCGATGCCACTGCGCCACAGGGGGCTCGGGCGCCACCGGGGGCTCGAGTATGGCGCCGGGCGAGTGCTCGAGCGTGTCTCCGACCTGAGCCACCGTGACACCGGGGTGGCGCGATGCATCCTGCGCCGGCACCCCGCCGTCGCCGGCCCTCGCCAGCAGCTGCTCACGAATGCGGGCGAACTCCGCTCGTGTCGCCACCTCCGACTGGGAGGTGACGCCAAGCATACGTGCCAGAACCGTTAGCGACAGCCTCGCGATCAGCGCCAGCGGCACCGTCACCAGGGCCAGGACGATCAAGAGGCTGATCATGGGTGACAGCATAGCTGCGGCCCATGAACATCGGGGCCAATCTGATCGCCATCACCGCGACGATCAGCAGGAGCACCAGCGCCACCAACCGCACGCTGAGCGGCACTCCGTTCCAAGTCGCCAGTATCAGATAACTCGATGTTGTCATCATCGTCACAGATTGAAAACAATGATAACCCATCGCGTTGGTAGGCGCATCTCAGAAGAGATGTTCCAGATCGCGGGCGAAGTTCAGCGGACCTGACTTCACGGCCCTCGCTTCCCGTCATGGTGAATATGTAGTGAATTATTGGTGAACGCTCAACCGTGCACCAGGAACGCCCCGGCGCCGCGGCGCCCGCCTCCGGGGGAGCCGACCAGCGCATCGAGCCCCCCGCCATCCAGCTCCGCGACCGCGGCCCCCGCGTGGTCGCCCGTGTGGGCACCGTCCACGCGGTAGCTGCCCCCGGGCAGGTTGTACAGGTTCACCGACCCGCTGATCGCCGCGCCCTTCAGCACGTAGACCGCTCCCGCCCGCCGCGCGCTGAAGCTCGCGCCGGGCGCCCCGATCACGACCTCCGTCGGTTCGCTCGGCGAGCCGGCGCCTCCCCCGAGTGAGGCGCCGGTGCGGTCCCCCACGTGCACACCCTCGATCGTGAAACTCGGTTGGACCAGGCCCGAGAGGTGGTACCCGAGCACGACCAACACTGCTCCCGCCCGGCCCCCCCGAGCCGACACCCACGCGTTGGGTGCCCCGACCGCGATATTGGTGACACCGTTGTGATCGACGCTTCCGATCGCCGCCACCGCTGCACCGGCGTGGTCTTCGGGGTCCATGCCGCGCACTTCATAGCCTGTGCCCGCGGTTCCCAGCCGCACGCCTGGGCTGCCGGAGGTCTGGCCCCACACCACGTACGCTGCGCCGCGCCCGCCGTACGCGTCGGGAGCACCTCCGACCAGGGCTGCGTATGGGCTTCCGTTCTGGTAGCCGCCCGCGGCGACCGACGCCCCGAAGTGGGCGCCCGGCGGCGCTCCGGTGATCGCGAATCCCCGTTCCGGCGAGAGGTGGCGCAGATCGAGCGTTTCGCTGCGCAACACGCTGTCGATCCCGTACACCGCTCCGCGGCCCCCCTGCGCGCCGGGAGCGCCGAGGATCATGTCGTCGTGGCCGTCACCGCTGAAGTCGCGGTCGATCGCCACCGCCGCTCCGAGATGGTCGCCGGGCGCGGCCCCGACGATCTCGTAGCCCTGTTCGGGGCGCAGCTTCGTCAGTTCGATACGCCCCGGCGCGGGGACGCCGAAGATGACCCACACCGCCCCCGCGTCGCGGCGGCCGTAGGGGCTCGCGTCGGGGGCGCCGACGAGCAGGTCCGGGAAGGCGTCCCCGTTGACGTCGCCCCCGCCGGCCACCGCGGCGCCGAGACGTTCGCCCCGCTGCACGCCGAAAAAGCGGATGCGCCTGCCCTGCGGCGGGCCTGAGCGCCCGCCGGGGACGTCGAGCACGATCGTCACCGAGCCCCTCCCACCCCCCGCGTCGGGCGCCCCGATCGCCACCGCCTGGTGGCCGTCGAGCGTGAATTCGCCGAGCGCCGCCACGCTCGTCCCCATGCTCGGCGCGCGCAGCGAGGGGGAGGCGCCCGCGTGGCGCAGTTCGAGCTTGCCCGCGCCCGTCGCTGCGACCGCGAGCGCGAGGGTCGCCGATAGGCACGCCGCAAGAACGATCGTGGCTCTCCGGATCACGCCGCGAGGTTAGCGTTCTGCACGCGGCGCGGTCAGCGGTCTCCGGGCGCGGTAACACGGAGATAACCTCAGCTTCACCAGCAGCCCCGTTAATGGCGTGCGATGCACCGCCGCCAACAACTCAGCCTCCCGCCGATCCGCGGCGCCGCCATCCTGGTCGCGGTCGCCCTGCTCGGCGCATTCGCCGCGGGCTCCGCGAGCGCAGCCACGCTCACCCAGTGGCACGGGGTGCCGGTAGCGCTGGGGTCGCTCACGCAGCCCGAGCTGCTGCAGGCGCAGACGATCGGCGCAAACGAGGTCGAGGTCTTCGCGCAGTGGTCGGATATCGAAGCCGCCGGCCCCGGCCTCTACGACCAAGAGGCGCTCGGGGAGCTCGACGAAGCCGTCGACGGTGCCGCGGCGCTCGGCTTGAAGGTCACCCTCCGGGTGCGCGGGACTCCCTGCTGGGCCAGCACCGAGCCGGCGAAGGCGAAGTCGGTGCGCCCCGACCTGTGCCCCGCCTACCCCCCCAACAACCCGGCGCTGTTCGGCAGCTTCGTCAGCTTCCTCGCCAATCGCTACGCCGGCAAGCTCGCCGCGATCGAGGTGTGGGCCGAGGAGGACCACGCCGACGGCCAGCACTTCGCCGGTCCCGACACGCCCCGCCACTACACCGAACTGCTGAAGGCGGCCTACAACGCCGTCCAGCACAGCCCCGCTCCGGTGCCCGTGCTGATCGGCGCGCTGGTGGGCGCCGAAGGCAACTTCCTGAAGGCGCTCTACAAGGAAGGGATCAAGGGCTACTACAACGGGATCGCGGTCGACTTCTACGACATCGTGCTCGCGAGCCTACGCTCGATCCATCAGGTCCAGCTCGCCCACGGCGACCACACCCCGCTGTGGCTGGAGGAGTTCGGCTGGACCACATGCAGCACCCCCCGCAGCCTCGCCGAGGAGTACTTCGTCTGCGTCAGCCCCCAGCAGCAGGCCCAGGACATCGACGACATCGTGCGCGCCCTGGCGATGGTGAGCTGGGTGCAGGGCATGAACGTCTTCACGCTGCGCGACAACCCCTCCCTGCACTTCGGCATCTCCGGTGAAAACGGCGAACCGAAGCCCGCCTTCACGACGCTCGAGCAGGAATGGCACGCGAGCGACCCCCCGGCCCCGCGTCCCGTGACGCTGAGGCTTGCCGGGCGCACACTGAACGGCACCGCGCCGGTGGGGGACACGATCGAGCTCACGCTAAGCCCGCCGCGCGGTCGTGGCAAGACCTCCCATGCCGACCTGCGCCTGACAGTCAACGGCACCTACTCCTGGTCACTGCCCCGCCGCGTCGGACACGGCTGGCACGCCACGGCCGAGGAGGCGTGGACTCACGGCACAGCCCACCTGACCATCAGATGAAAGGCGACCATCAATGATCCGCAGGCCATATCTCGCCATCGCTGCGACAGCGGTGCTCTGTACACCCGCCGCCGCGCTCGCGGCAGGCCATCGATCGGCAGGGCACGAGAGCGCCAGCGTCAACTGCGGTGGTAGCGGCGTGAAAGCCCTGTACTGCATACCCCAGCAGTCGGTCTTCACGTTCACGGGAACCGCCGTGGCCCCCCACTGCTCCCTCAAGGTCGAGTTCACGGTCGAGCCGAAGATCGAGGGGCTGACTGGCCACGCGCACCTGGGACTGAAGGGCTCGAGCCGCCAGGATCGCCACATCGATCGCACCGCCCACCCGGTCGTCGGCGGGGGCCAGCTCAGCTACACGTTCTCAAAACTCCACGCCGGCCCCTATGAGCTGAGTGGATGGTACGAGGGCGATGAAACCCGTTTGGCCTCGACCCATCACACCGAGCACGTCACCCTGCACTGCGGTTGACGAGCGTGAGCAAGCGAAACCCGAGAGACGACAACCGCGGGATTCACATGTCGACGTTCAAAGCAATCGACTCCCAGCCAGCACAGGCGCGCACCCCGCGGCACGCCTCGCCGACCGCCGACGGGCAGGGACCGAAGGCCGCAAGCACGGCGCGGGCGGCGGGCAGGCAGACTGACAAGCGCAAGCACGGCCCCTATGCCAGCTAGGCGGAGGCCAGCGAGCGGGAGCACGGCGCCGGCAACCGGCAGGCAGATACTGACGACCGGCGGTCCGGCTCCGTCTGCCAGCGGGCTCGCCCACCACGGCGACTCGCTCGCAGTTCGCATCTTCGACCTGGGCGTCTGCCTGCTCCTGCTGCCGCTCGCGCTGCCGCTCGCGGCGGTCATCGCGCTGCTGATCTACATCGACTCCCCCGGATCGGTCCTCTACCGCTCGACCCGCATCGGCCGCGACGGCTACCCCTTTCGGATGCTCAAGTTCCGCAAGATGCGCCACGCGGCGACCGGCGGGCCTCTGACACTCGGGGACGACGAGCGCTTCACCCCGATCGGGAACTTTCTTTCCCTGACCAAGCTCGACGAGCTGCCTCAGTTGTGGAATGTGATCCGCGGCGAGATGCATCTGGTGGGGCCGCGTCCGGAGGTGCCCGAGTTCGTCGCCCGCTACCCGCGCGAGTACCGCGAGATCCTCTGCGCCCTGCCCGGCATCACCGGCCCAGCGGCGGTCGAGTACGCCAGCGAGTCCCACCTGCTCGCGGTGCAGCAGGACCCGATGAGCTACTACGCCGAGCAGCTCATGCCCCGCAAGCTCGAGATCGACCTCCAGTACATCCGCAGCCGCACGCTCGCCAGCGACATCGGCCTGCTGCTGCGCACAGCGCTCGTCCCGCTCGCCAAGGTCCTCCGCGGCTCGCTGCACAGCCCCCGCGCGCGGCGGATCGAGGCCTGCGTACTGCTCAGCAGCTGCGCCCTGCTCGCGCTGGTTTTCGCGCTGGCGAGCAGCAGCGGAACCTGAAATGCGAGCGCTCCTCCCGCGCCGGCTCGCGCCCCTGGGGGCCTGCCTGCTGGCGCTCCTCCTTCCGCCGGTGACGGCCGCGAGCGCGGGGGGTCCGAGAGGTCGGGCCTCCCGTCGCGCGGCGCACCGCGCTGGTGGACACGCCCTGAAGATGATCTGGGGCCCACTCACGATGCCCGACGGCTCCTCCGCCTTTCCCGTCTACCACACTCTCGGTGTACAGGTCCTCCAGCTGCAGCTCAGCTGGGCCGAGACTGCACCCACCCGGCCCGCCGAACCATCCAACCCCGCCGACCCCGCCTACCAGTGGCCCGCCTCCCTGCAAGAAGCTATCGGCCAAGCCGCCAAGTACGGCATTCAGATCGCGCTCATGGTCAAACAGACCCCTCCGTGGGCCAACGGCGGGCGCGAACCCTCCTGGGTGCCCACCGACCCCGCCGACTACGCCGCCTTCCTGCAGGCCGCCAGCCGCCGCTACCCCCAGATCCACCAATGGATGATCTGGGGAGAGGTCACCCGCCCCGGTGTGTTCGACCCCATGCCCCCCCACTCCCCCGTCGGCCCCCGGGTCTACGCCGTGCTGCTCGAATCGGCCTACACCGCCCTGAAGGCCGTGAGCCCCCACAACGCCGTCATCGGCGGCATGACCTACACCGTCGGGCTCGACAACCCCTACGAATTCCTCCGCGACCTGCGGCTACCGGATGGGCGACCACCGCGCCTGGACTACTACGGGCACAACCCCTACTCCGTCCGCTTTCCCAACCTCGAGGAAGGCCCCTACGCGGCTGGGGTCAGCGACATCAACGACATCGACACCCTCCACGGCCAGCTCGAACGCACCTACCGCGGCCAGCCGGGCGGGACTCCGAAGCTGTGGCTCTCGGAGTTCTCCGTCTCCTCCAACCACCCCAACCGCGCCTTCGCCTTCGCCGTCAGCCGCCCCGAACAGGCGCGCTGGGTGACCGCCGCCTTCAAGCTCGTCGACTCCGTCCCCTACGTCGCCGGCCTAGGCTGGTACCAGCTGCTCGACGAACCCTCCACCGTGCCGGGGAACCTCACCAACGGGCTGATGACCGCCGCAGGCCAGCCCAAGCCGGCCTTCCGGGCCTACGCACAGGCACCGTGACACTTTGCGAACCGGCGTAAGCGTCAGCGGTGGGAGTGGTGGTGGTGCCCTTTGTGGTGGTGCCTTTTGCCGTTGCCGCCTTTGCCTTTGCCATTGCCGCCCTTGCCGCTGCCGTGGTGCCCGGATTCTTTTTTACAACGAGCATCGTTGTTCTGAGCGTGCCCCTTGGATGGGATGCAGTAGATCGGGTGGCTCGACTTGGCCGACGCGGCGGTGGAAGTGAAAGGCATCGTCGCCGTCACACCGACAGCTAGGGTGGCCGCAGCCACGAGGAACCTGTTCGTCATTGAGTGATCACTGCCTTTCATTGGTCGCGCTGCACAGCTCACCGTCGCCCTAGTAGGCCGACCGTAGACTTTATAGACGACGACCCAGGACAGACCTGTCCCGGTTCACACGCTCTTCACATGGCGCCCACTCCCGCTCACGAGCATCCGCCTCCGTGCGCGTCGTCATGCTGCTGCATAAGTCGGTCCAGCACGACTCGCGCGTGCGGCGCGAGGCCAGCGCCCTCGCCCGTGCCGGACATCACGTGACCGTGCTGGAGCTCGCACCCGTCCCGGCCGGAGGCTCCGAGCTGGAAGGCTTCGAGCGTCGCTCGGTCCTACCCCCCGCCTCGATGCGCCGCGGGCCGTTGCACCTCTACCGCCTCGCCTTCCTCGCCTCGTTCATCAGCGCTCAGGTCCGACTGCGCCCCAACGTCGTGCACGCCCACGACGCCGCCATGCTGCTGCCCGGCGTCATCGGCGCCCGCCTGACGGGCGCCTCACTCGTGTACGACTCCCACGAGCTCGCCACCTCCGTCCCCTACCGGGAACGTGCGTGGGCATGGTTCGTCGGGGCGATCGAGCGGCTCGTGCTCCCGCGCTGCGCCGCCGTCATCACCGTATCCGACGGGATCGCCCTGCGGCTGCGCCTGCGCTACCGCCTGCCCCGCAGCCCCACCGTGGTGCGCAACGTCACCGCCCTGCAGCCCTCCGAGGACGAGGGGACCGGCGATGACGCAGAGCCGGAGGAGCCGCGCGGGCCGCATACGCACCGCACGACGGGATCGCGTCGAGGCATGCGCGCACGCCTCGGCATCGACACTCGCACACCGCTGGTTCTGCACCAGGGCGCCCCCGCGCCCGCGCGCGGCTGTGAGGTGCTGATCGCCGCGCTCGCCCTGCTGCCCGGTGCGCAGCTCGTCTTTCTCGGCGACCCCGAGCCCGGCTACGGCGAGGCCCTGCGCCGGGTCGCACACGCACACGCTGTGCAGGACCGAGTCACCCTGCTGCCCGACCGTGCCCGTCGAGGAGCTATTGGCCCACACCGCCGAGGCCGACGTCGGCGTCACGCTCCTGCAGGACACCTGCGAGAACCACCGCCTCGCGCTGCCCAACAAGCTGTTCGAGTACATCGCCGCCGGCGTGCCCGTCGTTGCGAGCGACCTGCCCGAGATCCGGCGGCTGGTGGCCGAGCACGGCGTCGGCTGGTGCGTCCCCCCGACGACCCCGCCGCCGTGGCGCCGCGCCTTGCGGGACGCCCTTGAGCGGACACGCCGACGCCGGCCTGCGCGAGCGCCTGGCCCACGCCGCCGCGAGAGCTGAGCTGGGAGCGCGAGCAGCAGCGCCTCCTTGGGCTCTACGACCAGCTAGCCGCGCGCGAGCACGAGCCGGTGGCTGCGCAGCACCGGGATCCGCACCAGCGGGCCGTACAAGCTCGCCCCCACCCGCCGTGCCAGCGGAGGGGCGAGGGTGAGCGTTCGCACCTCAGCTCCCCGCCCAGCGCGGCGCGCAGCTCGCCCAGCCCGATCAGGCGGGTGTGGGAGTTGGGGGTCCACACCCGCGGCTCCCAAACGGCGATCGCGCCGCCGCGAGCAAGCACCCGCCGGGCCTCGCCGAGGGCCATGCGAACGTCCTCCCGCGAGCCCATCGCGGATAGCACCGTGAACAGCATCACCAGCGAGCAGCCCCCCTGCCCGCACGGGCAGCCGCCGCACGTCCCCCTCAACGACCCGCGCCCCCGCACCCGCTCCCGCGCCGCGCGGACCCGCTCCGCCAGTAGATCCACCCCCATCAGCCTGCCCGGCGCCACACCATCGCCCGCGAGGCGCTCGAGCCACCAGCCGGTCCCGCAGCCCGCGTCGAGCACCAGCCCCTCACCATCCAGCACCCCCGGCGCGAGTTCCAGCAGCGCCCGCAGGACCTCCTCGCGCATGCACACGTTGCCCGCGTTGCCCCCGCTCCACGCCCTGCGCCTGCGAGGGTCCCGCCGGTAGCCCGCGTATACCCGCTCACGCTCCGCTCCCCCCGCGTCACCACGTCTCCCCACCAGCGGCCGTGCGCGTTCTCTTCCTCACCCACTACTACCCCCCCGAGCTCGGAGCCGCGCCCGCCCGTATCGCCGCCCTCGCGCGGGGTCTCGCCGAACACGGGGTGCAGGTCACAGTCCATACCGGCTTCCCACACTACCCCTCGGGCGACGATCGCCCCGCCTCACCGCAACCGCCCGGTGACGGTCGAGCGCGAGGGACCCGTGCGGGTTGTGCGTAGCCTCGTCTACCCCGCCCCCAACCGCGGCTTCGCGCGTCGCCTGGCCGACCATGCCGTGTTCGCCGCGGGCGCCCTCGCCGCGTCCCCCGCCGCCGGCCCCGTTGACGTCGTCGTCGCCGAGACCCCCCCGCTGTTCACCGCCGCCGCCGGCGTCGCCTACGCCCGGCTCAAGGGTGCCCAACTCGCGCTCAACGTGTCGGACCTCTGGCCCGAGAGCGCCATCGAGCTGGGGGCGCTGAGCGAGGGCGGCCGCAGCTGCTCGCGCCGCGGGGGCGCTCGCGCGGCTCTGCTACCGGGACGCACAGCTGATCACCGCGCCCACCGGGGGATCGTCGAGACCCTCCTGGGAAGCGGTGGATACGGCTCCTCGGGCAAGGTGGTCCACGTTCCCCCGGCCGTCGACCTCGAGCGCTTCGCCTCCCTGCCCCCGCCCGCGCCGCGACCCGGCGCGCCGCTGCGCGTGCTCTACGCCGGCAACCTGGGGCTCTCCCAGGGGCTCGGTGACCTCCTCCAGGCCGCCGCGCTCGCAGGACCCGAGGTCGTGGAGCTGCTGATCGCCGGCGAGGGGGCCGAGGAGGAGCGTCTACGCGCTCTCGTCCACACCCGGGGGCTCGCCCACGTGCGCATGCTCGGCCCTGTCCCCGCTCGGGAGATCCCGACCCTCTACGGCTCCGTCGACGCTGGGGTCGTGCCCCTGCGCGACCTCCCCATCTTCGCCGGCGCGCTGCCCACCAAGCTGTTCGAGGTGCTCGCCGCCGGGCGCCCCGTCATACTCGCGGCCCGCGGCGAGGCCGCCGCAGCTGGTGCGGGATGCCGGAGCGGGCCTCGTCGTCGCACCCGAGGACCCCCGTGCGCTGGCCGACGCCTTCCGCCGCCTGCGCGCCTCCCCCGGGGACGCCCTCCGGATGGGCGCCAGTGGCCGCCTCCACGCCCGCCGCTTCGATCGCCCCGCAGTGGTCGAGCAGTGGCTCGGGCTGCTCGGGAGCCTCAGGAGCTCGACGGGCGCCCGCCCGTGAGCGCCAGCTGCTGCAAGCCTGTATCCAGCGGGTCGTGGGCGAGCGCCTCCCGGTAGTAGCGGCGGGCCACCAGGAAGTGGCCCCCACGCGCCTCGAAGTCCCCGAGCAGGCCAAGCGGCACAAGGCTTTCCGGTTCGAGGCGGCGCGCCTGTTCGAGCTGTGCGCGGGCCGCCGGGCGATTGCCCGTTGTTTCGAGCGCAGACGCCTCCAGATAGTGGGGGTCCACCGCCCAAGGGTCGAGCGTCGAGGCCGTCCGCGCATCCGCCAGTTGCGCCGTCTCCGAGTGGCCCTTCTCGTCTTCGGCTCGGCGCACGTATACGTCGGACAGGTACAAACTCAGGACCAAGGCCACCGCCCCAAGCAGCACGACTCCCGCCGCCCCCCGACCCACCAGCCACCAGCGGCGCCGCGAGATCGCGGATGCCTTGCTGCCATTCAGAGCATCGTTGCTGTGGGGCGTCGCGACATCTTCCCCGCCGCGCCCCCCGCGGACGCCGAGCGAGCGAGCAGCGCCACCGCGACCGCCGGACAGAGCAGGCCCAGCGCAGTGAGACCCGGGATGTGCCACATCCAGTCCACCAGCGACTGGCCCAGGAAGGTGGCCCCTGCCGCAGTCAAACCGCAGGCGCTGCGACGGCGCCTGCAGGGACGCCAGTCGCCACCAGCGGCGCAGGGAGGCGAGCAGCCCGAGCGGGATCAACGCGAACAGCACCAGCCCCACCACCCCCAGCTCCGCGCCGATCTGAAAGAGCAGCCCGTGGGGGTCGTCAGGTTGCGGTCGGTGCGCCGCATCCGGTAGTAGCCGAATTCGTAGGAGCCCTCCCCCACGCCGCCCAGCGGGTTCGCGCGCAGCTCCTCCAGCGCCACCCGCCACAGGTCATAGCGCTGGCCGCCAGCGGAGGTGTAGCGGACCTCGGAGGTGGTGGTGGTCTGCAGGCTCTTGAACTCCCGCCACTTCACCCGCGCCTCGCTCACCGGATTGCCGTGCACCGCCGCCATCCCAGCCACCAGCGCCACCAACACGATCGCGTACAGGCCCAGACGCGAGGCCGGACGCACCACTCTGAGCATCGCCGGGCTGGTGGGTCGCAGACCGGCGTCGAAGACCGCGAGCAGGAAGCCCACCATCGTGCTGATCGCCGTCAGCGCCACCAGCGCCTGGGCAGCCACCGCGATGTCCCCCGCATGCACCACGCCGTCGCCCCCGTCGAAGGCATGAAACGGCCTCAGCAGCCACGGCGAGGCGCCCGCCACCAGCGCGATGCTGAGCAGCGCCAGCCAGATCCGCCGCACCCGGTCGGGGCCCAGCGCCAGTGCCACGACGCCCCCGCAGCTCAACCCCAGCAGCACACCCCGGGATTGCGTCAGAAAGGCAAGCGCCAGCATCAGCACGGCCAAGCCCAGGGCCACCGCGCGCAGGCCCCGCCCCCGCGCGCGGGTCGCGGCGAAGCACGATCAGCGGCCAGTACGCGATGCAGAACAGCAGTGCCGTCGCGTTGCGATACCCGATCGGTTCGTTCAGCCTGCCCGCCAGGAACACCGCCGGACCGTCCACCAGCATCCACCCCACCGTGTAGAGCGCGATCAGCGCGATCCCGCACACCACACCCCGCCCCGCCACCCGCAGCGCGCGAGCGCCGTTCTGGCGATGGCGCCCCCGAGCTCGGCTCGACCGCCCACGGCCACGAACGGCAACGTCAGGACCGCCGCATACATCACCTCCCTGCCGGCTCCTTCCAGCGCGGCCCCCGGTGAACCAGCCCACGCCGCCGAGGCCGCCGCCCACGCCGCGAGCCCCCACGCACCCGCAAGGGCAAGTCCCACCCAGCGGTCGGGCAGGTGCGCGCATCCCCCGCGCATGGTCAGCGTGAGCAGCAGCACCAGGATGAACAGCGTCGGGTGGCGCCCACTGATCCACGTCGAAGGCCCCCGAGTACACGGTCGCCAGCACCAGCAGGGCGAGCACGAACACCGTGGGACCGATCACGGGCCAGATCGAGTGCTCCTGCTCGCCGCCCCTCCCCTCCCGCGCCGCGGGGATGCGCGGACGCTCGCCCAAAAGCAACGAGTTCGATACATCGACAGACATGTCCGGAGTTACCGTCCCGTCCATGAGATGCGCGTGGATCGCTGGTTGTGTGGCGACATGGGCTATGACGATCGGCGTTCAGACCGCGATGGCGGAAGCCCGGGCGGTCCAGCGGACCGATCCGAAGGCCGAAAGCCCGGCCGGGGTCATCTACCAGATACCCCTGGATAGTGCCCGACGCGATGCCGCCCCCGTGTTACCTACTGGTAAGCGAGAAGACGGAACCGGCGGCGGCGCGGGCGGGTCCGGCGGCGGATCCGGTGGCCAGGCGGGATCGCCGGGGGCGTCCGGCGGTGGAGGTGCGAACGGCAGCGGTGGGGGCGCCAGCGGCGGCGCCGGCGGCTCCTCCGCGGGCACGGGCGGACAGCGCGGCGGCAACGGCGCCGCGCTGAGCGCATCGGGATCTGCTTCCGAGGGCGGTGGCACACCCCAGGACCCCTCCTCGATCCACTCCGAAAACGGCTTCGGATCCTCCTCCCAAGTGCCCGGGGTCAGTCAGGCTGCACTGCGCACGGGAGCGGGGGTGGCGGCGGCCCAGGCGGCCGGCTCCACGCTTCCCACCTACCTGCTGATCGTCCTGATCGCCCTCGCCGCCATCGGCATGGGCGTACTCGCCACACGCGATTCCAGCCTTCGGGGCGGGAGCCGGCCCCCCACGGGCCTCTAGAGGCCCCCCTCATGCAGAGCCACCGGCGTTTTCAGACCCAGTATCCGAGCAAGGCATCCCTGCGCAGTGCGCCCCAGCTCCCAGCCTCATAGCCTCCCGGTCCACAGCCTCTTGCTGGTGCGCAACGGCGTCGACCACGACGCCCGCGTGCTGCGCGCCGCCCGCGTTGCCCAGCGCACTCTGGGTGGAAGCACGCTCGTCGTCGGGGTAGCCACGGCCTCCGCTCCCGCTGGCGATGCTCGCGTGGAGGGGATTTCGGTGTTGCGGCTATCCGCTCATCCCCCCCAAATTAGGCGTGTGGTGAGGATCTTCGGGAAAAGCGTTGGCGCAACACCCACGCAGGAACAGGAGACGACTCGCGCGCCAACCCTCGATCCTCACCGTCCCCCCACCGTACCACGGCTCACCCTCGCAGGGCGGGCCAGACGAACGCTGAGCGGCTTGTCGTTCACGCTGCAGGCCCTCTCGGTGGCACGGCGGGCGAAGCCCCGGCTGGTGCATGCCAACGACTGGAACACGATGTGGGCCGGCCTCCTCGTCAAGCGGCTGTGCGGTTCGCGCCTGATCTACGACAGCCATGAGCTGTGGGTAGATCGCAACGGGCGCTGGGAGTGGCGGCCGTGGCTGCTCGTCTGCGAGGCGCTGTTCGTGCGCGCCGCCGACGAGGTGATCACCTCCAGCCCCGGATACGCCGATGCCCTCGCCGCCCGCTACCGCATCCCCAGACCCTCCGTCGTGCGCAACATTCCCGAGAGCCCCCTTGCCTCAGCCCCCAGCCGGCCCGCGGCCCCCCTCGTCGTCTACATCGGCGGACTGATGCCCGGCCGGGGCCTCGAGCAGATGATCGACGCGCTCCCCCTGATCCCCGCGGTCCGTCTGCGCGCGGTCGGCCCCGGGACCTCTCGCTATCGCCGGAGCCTGCTCACTCGTGCGGAGGCGGCCGGCGTGTTGGAGCGCGTGGATCTGCGCTCCCCGGTCCCGCCCGCGGAGGTTCCCGCCGCCCTCGCGGGAGCGAGCGCCGGCCTCTGCCTGATCCAGCCGATCTGCCGCTCCTACGAGCTGTGCCTGCCCAACAAGCTGTTCGAGTACACCGCCGCGGGGGTGCCGGTGCTTGCCAGCGACCTGCCTGTGATCGGCGCCCTGGTGCGTAGCCAGGGCTTTGGGGCACTCACTCCCCCCGCGGACCCGCACGCGATCGCCGCGGCCCTCGGGCGCCTACTCGAGCCCGAGGGCTGGCGGGTCGCCTCCCGGTGCGCGCAAGCGTTCGCCGAGACCCACAGCTGGGTCGGGGAGGCGCGCACGCTGGGGGACACGTACACGCGCCCGCAAGCCGCGACCCAGGACCCGTGGATCCCCACGCGCGCACGAGGCGGGGCAGAAGGCATAGGCATCCCAGCGCGCACACAAGGCAGAGCCGAAGACATGGGGATCCCAGCGCGCGCACAAGACGGGACCCAAGACGCGGGGATCCCAGCATGATCGGCCGTCGCGGCGGGCGGCCGTCAAGCGTCGTGGAGCTTCCACGAGACCCCTCCGGTGTGCCGGTGGGCGCTTATGAGGGTCGTTTGCAGGGGGTTGCGAATGGACATGTGCTGGGTTGGTGCTGGGACCCGGCGGCTCCGCTCGAGCGGGTGCAGATCGCGATCGTGATCGATGGCGAGACGGTCGCGCAGGGTACAGCGGATATATCCCGCCCCGATCTCGTCGAGTACGGCGATGGCGCGCACGGCTTTCTGATCGCCATACCCGCTTCTCTGCAGGCACCCGGTCGCCGTCGCGTGCTCGTACTCGCGGGCCCCGACAAGGCGCCGATCCCGGCATCGCAGTCTTTCTGGCACGAGGCCAGGTCGGGCAACGGCTGGAGTGACGTCGTGTTCGAGCCCGCCGAAGAACCTCCGCGAGACCCCCCGCGAGGGGAGCAGCTGCCGCCAGCTGCTCCCCGGTCCACTTCCCCGAGGCGCCTGCGGCACCCGACCGCTACGCCGTCGCCCACGACGGCTGGCTGTTCGACGCCCGGGAGAGCGACCCTCCCCGGGCGCTCGAGGAGCGAGAGCTCCAGGAGTGCATCGGAGCGCTTCACAACGCAGCGCGAACATGCGCGGCGCTGGGGATCGCCTACATACCGGCGATCGTCCCCTCCAAGCGGCACGCCACCGGCATCGCACCCATCGGCGACCGAGCATGGATCGCCTCGCTCACCAACAACCTGCGCGACGCCGATGACATCGAGCTCATCGACCTCCTGCCGGTGCTCATCGACGCCGCCCGCCACGGACCCGCCTATCACCGGACCGACGCGGAGTGGAATGCCCGCGGCGCCTTCTTCGTCGCTCGCGCCCTACTCAAGGAGGCCCGCAAGCGGGCCCCCGCGCTCGGCTCGCTCCCGCTCACGGCCCTCCACCTGACCCCAGTGAAGGAGTACAGGGGCACACTCGCCGACGCACCCAAGCTCAAGCTCCCTGCGGGAGAACTCGTTCCCGAGCTTGACATCCAGGCCGAGAGGGGCGTCCTCATCGACCCGCATGCACTGCACGCCCTACGCGTACCTGTCGAGTCACACCTCGCCAATGCAGCACGCACCCACATACGGGTCTACGCCAACCCCGACATGCCAGAGGAGGCCCGCCTGGCGATCGTAGGCGACGGCGCCTCCCTGGCGCTGCTTCCATGGCTCGCCGAGTGCGCCCACCGCACCACGCTCCTCTGGTCCCCCATGCTCCCCCTCCACGAGCTCGAGCTCGAGCTCCCACCCATCGTCCTCCATCTGATCAACGAACGCGACCTGCTGAGCCTCACCCAGAGCGAAACCATCGCGTCGGGGCCGGAAGTCTCGGCCCATCTCGCCACGGGCGCCTCGGCGCCTTCCCTACAGGGCGCAGCGCCTCCCTCGCTCGCAGCGTCTCCCTCGCTGACCACGCCACCCTCGCTCACCGCGCCATACGAGGAGTCGCCATCCGCGTCGCGGGCCCCCCTCGCCGATGTGTATCGCATCGCGATGCGCAACCTGGCGAGCGGGGCGCGCGAAGCGAGCGGGGTCGTGCGTGCGGCCCTTCTGCGCAACGCATGGACGATCGCGCTGGTGGGGTTGCTGACCGCCATGAGCTGGCCAGTCACCTACGTCAAGGCGGGCGCCGGCTTGGACAACTCGTGGGCGGTGGGGCTGGGATTCGCGGTGGCGCACGGACTGGCCTTCGGGCAGCAGGTGATCTTCACCTACGGACCGCTCGGCTTCAGTCTGGTCCCCACCGCCGTGACCCCGGGGACCTTCCTCGCCGCCGAGGTGCTCACGGGTCTGATCCAGCTGGCGTTGGTGGCAGTTCTGCTCGCCAATCTCCGGCGCCGGATGAGCCTGCTGGCGGCCAGCGTTCTCTCGCTGCTTGCCGCCAGTCTCGTCGGCTGGCGGGGCATCGGAGCGCCGCTCGACGGGATCGCCTTCGGCCTGGTGGCGCTGGCGTTCACCACGCCGGCCGCCCGCCGGGAGCAGGCCTTCCGCTGGCTGGCGATCGGCGGAGGAGCGTTCGCCAGTTTCGCGCTGCTGGTAAAGCTCAACGAAGGCGTCGCGGCGGGCGCGATCCTGGCTGTGGGTTTGTTGGGGAGCGATTGGCGCCGTCGGGACCTCACCCGTGCCGCGGCGAGCCTGCTGGGGACGCTGGTGGCGTTGTGGCTGCTCGTGGGCGAACCGCTCGGAGCGCTGCCCGACTACCTGCGCAACGGCTACGACGTGATCGGTGGCTACGTCGAAGCGATGGGCGTCGCCTCTGGGCCCGAAGCCCAGTGGCAGCTGCTGCTGCTCGTGGGCTCGGCGATAGCGCTAGCGATCGGCGCCTGGCGGGCGCTGGCCACGGAGCGCCCCCGGCGCGCAGCGGCACTCGCGGGAGCGGTGCTGATGGTCCACTACTTCGTCGCCCGCGAGGCGTTCGTCCGCTACGGCCCCGGACATGTGGCGACCATCGCTCTGCTGAGCGCCGTGGCGCTGATGATCCCGTGGCCCAGGGCCCAGCGCGCGACGGGTGTTGCACTGGCGGCCCTGATGGCGGTGGCCGTGTTCGCGGTGCTGGCCAGGCCGGTCGGTGAGATCATCGACCCGCTGGGCGACACCGGCCGGCTGGTGACCCAGGCCAGCGAGGTACTGCATCCCGCTGCGGCAATCGCGGAAGGGCGCAAGGTCGTGCGACTGGAAGACCAGGTGCCGCAGACGATGGCACTCGCGCTGCGCGGCCACTGCGTCACCAGCGAGCCGGCTGAAATCGCGGCTGTGTGGGCGCACCCGAAGTGGCGCTGGTGTCCGCTGCCGGTGTTCCAGTCCTATGACGCCTACACCGCCCGATTGGACCGGCTGAACGCCGCCGCCTACGCCGATGCGCGCCACGGGCCAGATCGCGTGCTCAGGCAGATCGATCAGGCGATCGACGGGCGCAACCCGACCTGGGAATCGCCCGCGGCGATGCTCGCGCTGCTGTGCCACTTCGCCGAAATCGAACACAGCGGAGATTGGCAGACGTTGGCGCGCGTGCCCGACCGCTGCGGAACCCCGCACACGATCGCGGTCATACACAGCTCGCTGGGTGCCACGATCACGCTGCCGAGCCCGCCCGAAGGCGCGGTCATGGTGGCCTCGATCGACGGACTGCAGGTGGCCGGCTGGGAACGTCTTGAAACCCTTTTCACGCGCGCGGCGCCCCGCTACGTGACGGTCAACGAAGCGACCTACCGTGTGCCCCCCGGCACCGCCGAGGACGGCCTCGTGCTCGCGGTGCCAGCCGACGCCGATTACGCGGCGCCCTTCAACTTCAACATGGACCCGCATACGTTGCGGGTCGCGGTCCCGGGCCACAGCTCGGGCTCGGTCACGGTGCGCCTCTCCGCTGTCCCGATCGCACCCCCGCCGGCCGCCGCGACCACACCGCCCGCCTCCAGTGCCACCGGCTCCGCTGCGCCGGCGGCGAGCCAGCCAAACCGGGGCTTTCGACCCGACACCCATCATTTGCCATGGCTGTACGAGGGGCAGAGACCGTTGACGGCGAGCCAGATACTGTCGTTGCCCGAGGAAGACCGAGCCCTCGCCGACAGCGCTCTGCTGATCGCCGAGAGCTTCCCCTTCGAACAGCCAAGCGCCAGGGCGCTACGCGCTGCCCTCCCAGCGGTTGCGATCGGTCGCTCGCCCGCGATGCACGTGGGACGGACCCCGATCGCGGGCACGCGCCGCGGCTGCGCTCTCCTGACACCGGGCACACCCGGCGGCGGGGCCGTCTTCAGCGTCCCCCCCGGCCATGGGCTCTATCTGAACATGCACGCCACGGGACAGGTCTCGATCTACGTCCGCCGTTACGCGAGCGACTTCCCCGCACAACCGCTCCATGTCCTGACGAGCGCGGGCACACCCGCGCTACTGCCCTTCCCACCTGACAGCAGTGCACTGCCCTGGTACGTCCGGCTGACACCGACGACACCTACAGCGGCCTGCATCGCGTGAAGGAGATGCGCAGCCCGATTCAACCGGCATCAGGGGACGCCGCCGCTGCCATCTCTGAGCGTCCGAGCGCGAAGCGGCGCCCACGGCGGGGGCCGGCCTGGCCGCCCGCGAGGAGCTC
Source organism: uncultured Solirubrobacterales bacterium (assembly GCA_963844585.1). Classification (GTDB taxonomy): domain Bacteria; phylum Actinomycetota; class Thermoleophilia; order Solirubrobacterales; family Solirubrobacteraceae; genus Palsa-744. The sequence continues at coordinate 41,312 of CAWJOV010000008.1, forward strand.
GCGCATGTTGCTCAACGTCGGGACGATCGCGGTCACACTCCTGTTCTCCTACATCGCGTTCAGCGACATCAATCTGTCGTTGGCGCGGCGTGCTTTGCGCACGAGCGACTACTGGTGGCTCGCCGCGGCGCTGATCGCCTTTGGCCTGGCCACCCTCGCGCGGGCGTTGCGCTGGCGCTCTCTGTTCGCCCGCGACCGCCGGCCCCCTGTGAGCGTGGTCACCAACGCAATGCTGGTCGGCTACCTCTACAACAGCATCATGCCCGCACGCGCGGGCGAAGCGGCGCGCGTCGTGGTGCTCACCCAGCGCAGCACCAACGCTCCGGTGGAAATCGTCGGCACCGTAGTGCTCGAGCGCCTCTACGACGTGCTCGCAATACTCGTGATCTTCTTCGCCGCCGAGCCATGGCTGCCTCACGTGGGCTGGTTTGGGGCGGCGGCGCTCGCAGCGATCGTACTGGCGGTGATGATCGCGGCGTCGGCGATCGTGCTCGCCGTCTGCGGCGATCGTCCGCTGCGCCTGCTGCTGCGCCCGCTTGGAGGGATCTCGCTGTTCTCCGGCGAGCGCCTGGAGCGCACCCTCGCCGAGCTCACGCACGGCCTCAGCGGGCTGCGTCATCCAGGGCTCGCGCTCGAGGCGTTCATCTGGACGATCCTCGCGTGGCTGCTCACGGCGCTCTGCGCCTACCTCGTGATCGTCGCCTTTCACCTGCACCTTCCGTTCGCCTGCGGCGTGCTCGTCACGGTGGCGATCGGGCTGAGCATGATCCTTCCGTCCCCCCGCAGCTGTCGGAGTCTTCGAGGGGGCCACCCTGATCGCGCTGGTAGCGTACGGCATCCCGCACTCCTCCGCGCTGCCCTACGCTCTGGTCCTTCACTTGGTCAACTTCGTGCCCTTCCTGCTCGCCGGCGCATTCCTGCTGCACCACAACTCGCGCTACCCACCACGTGCCGACGCACCACAGTCGCGCACCAGCGTCGACCCCGCTTGACCTGCGAGCTAGCGCTCAGCCACAACGAGGAACTGCTTCCCAAGGATCCGCCAGGCGAGCGGCAGGCGTAGATAGGCACGGACGAGAGCCGGATGCGACGGCAGCGAGCCGGTGAAGGTATACGGCAGAAACCGTGGGTGAACGGTGACTATTTCAAAGCCGGCCGCATACAGGTGCTCCTCGACCCCGCGCTCGGTCAGCACAACGGTGTGGTCGGCGAAGTCGAAGTACTCGCGCGAGCAGTAGCGAAAGTTCGGCCCCATGATCGCAATGCGCCCCCCCGGAGCCATGCAATCGCACATCCTTTCGAGGAACGCGGCCACCGCCTCCTGGCTGAGAAGGTGCTCGAGGAAGTTGGAGACGAACACGCCGCCGAAGTACTCTCGGGGCAGATCGGCGTCCATGATCTCAGAGACGATGAGGCGAGTTCCCGCGCGCGCGACGCCCTCCTCGTAGGCGACCGCGTCCACCGCCCAGCGCTCCGCTGCGGGAACGGCGTTGATGAACTCACAGCGCCCCGCGGCTGGGTCGAGCACGCGCTCGGGTCGGCCGAGCAGCTCGTGGAGCATCGGCGCCAGCGCCACCCAGACGTCGTCGCGGCGCCGCTGGTCGATCCCACGGAAGCGATATTCATACAGGCGCTGGTAATTCATCAGGGATGTCGACTCACTGCGCCAGCGCCTGCTCCACCGCGGCCTCGTTGTCGTGCAGCCACGTGAAGATGTCCTGCAGGATCTCGTGGGGGTCCCGGCGCGGAGCCCAGTCGCTGAACCGCTCGAGCTCGCGGCAATCGGAGAGGTAGATGCGCACGTCGCCCCGTCGGGTCTCGGGATTGGCGGCGACTGGCAGGCTGTTGCCCGTGATCTGCTCGCAGAGCGCGGTCGTCTCGCGCAGCGAGAGGCTGACCTGGGCTCCCCCGCCGACGTTGACCACCGCGCCGGCCCAATGCTTCGGACGCGCGATCTGGTCCTCGATCAGCGCCGCTAGGTCGGCTACGTGGAGCAGATCGCGCACCTGCTTGCCCCCGCCTTCGAAACCGATATATGACAGTGGGCGCTTGAAGTAGAAGGCGAGCATCCAGTGCGTGAACACCCCCTGGTCGACCTTGCCCATCTGCCACGGGCCGGCGATCACCCCGCAGCGGTCGATCACCGTCGCCAGGCCGAAGGTCTCGGCATACTCGGCGACCAGCAGCTCCGCGGCAAGCTTGCTGGCGCCGTAGAGAGTGCGAGCGCCGCCGAGCGGAAAGCCTTCGGCCACCCCATACGCCGAGGCTCCCGCGAGCGGCTGCTCGGCGGCCAGCTCAAAGCGCGCCGGCATCTCCTCGTAGGCGAGCGAGTTGAGCGCCGCCACCGGATGGACGCGGCTGGTCGACAGGAAGACCACCTGTGCTCGATGGCGCGCCGCCTCCTCGAGGCAGTGGTAGGCGCCGAGCAGGTTGGTCCGCACGAGGAACTCGGTTGCGCCGTCCACTCCCGCGAGCACCGATGGCTCGGCCGAGCACTCGACCAGCACATCGAAGGGTCCGGCCGCGCGCAGGTCGGCGGGCTCGCGCACGTCGCCGTGCAGGAAGCGCACGCCACCCTCGCGCAGCCGCCCGATGTTCAGCTCCGAGCCACGGCGGTGCAAGTTGTCGAGCGCGACGATCTCCCAATCGGAATGGCGCGCCGCCAGGTCGAGCGCGAGGCTCGCGCCGACGAACCCGGCGCCACCGGTGATCAGAATCGTGCGCGCGGCCATCAGCGCTTCAGTGGAACATCGCCCAAGGTGCGCGCCTCAGACAACGGCAACGTCGCGCCCCGCGCTCCAGCGCTCGACGTTGTGGTCGTAGATGTCCTCCAGCACAGCCCGGATGCCCGTGGTCAACCGCCACTGCGGGTGATCGCGCTTGAAACCCTCGAGGTCGCTGATCCACCAGCGGTGATCGCCGATCCGCGCCTGCGGGGAGTACGTGCACTCGAGCTCACGCCCCGCGATCTGCTGACAAAGTTCGATCGCCTCGATCATCGAAACGTTGCTCTCACGTCCGCCGCCTAAGTTATAAACCGCCGCGGGCCTCGGATTGCTGTGGAAGGCGTGGAACGCCCGCACGACGTCGTTTGCGTGGATGTTGTCACGCACCTGCTTGCCGCCGTAGCCGAAGATGGTGTAGGGATCGCCCGTCACCGTGCATCTCATCAGGTACGCGAGGAAGCCATGCAACTGCGCGCCGGCATGGTGGGGGCCGGTCAGACAGCCGCCGCGAAAGCAGACCGTGGGCATCTGAAAGTAACGGCCGTACTCCTGCACGAGCAGGTCCGCCGCCGCCTTGCTGACACCGAACAGGCTGTGGGTGCAGCGGTCAATCGACATCTCCAAATCGATCCCCCCGTACCAGCGATGCTCCTCCGGTAGCTCCAGACGGGTCTCCAGCTCCACCAGCGGCAGGTGGTTGGGAGCGTCGCCATAGACCTTGTTGGTGGAGGTGAAGACGAAGGTCGCATCGGGCGCATGCCGGCGGGCGGCCTCGAGCAGATTGAGCGTTCCGCTCGCGTTGACGGTGAAGTCGGTATGGGGCTCGGAGGCGGCCCAGTCGTGGGATGGCTGGGCGGCGGTGTGCACGATCAGCTCCAGGCGCGGAGCCTGTTGAGCAAACACACGCTCGACCGCCTCGGCGTCGCGGATGTCAAGAGACAGGGGACGAAAGGCGTCGCCGAGCTCGGCGGTCAAGCGCTCGGTGTTGGGGGCCGTCGACGCGCTCGGGCCGAAGAAGTAGGCGCGCATGTCGTTGTCGATCCCGACCACCTCGAAGCCCTGCGCCGCGAAGTAAAGCACCGACTCCGAGCCGATCAGGCCACCCGATCCGGTGACGATCGCGATCGGCGCGCTCATTGCGGGACCCGCGCGAGGCGGTCTCGCAGAACCGCGCTCATCCGCGCACCCCAACGCGCGGAGCCAGGCCATTGCCACTGTGTCGCGCCGCCGCCGGTCGCGACCCGCCGAGCGCATCCGCGACCCCAAGCGCATCCGCAACCTGCAGACCCGTGCGCGTGCGGGCGCCGCCGCTCGCCGCGACATCTGCCCGCCTGTAGTCGCCGCGGCTCAGGTGGTACTCGAAGAACACGTAGAGCACGATGAACATGTAGCGGCTGCCCATCTCCTTCAGCCTCAGCTTCGAGACGCCCTGCTGGCGATTTGTCCAGGTGATCGGGACGACCTGGAATGTGTGTCCCCTTGTTACCGCCTTCAGAGGCATCTCCACCGTGAGGTTGAAATGGTTGGAGAGCAGCGGGCGGATATTGTCGATGACCTCGCGGCGGTACGCCTTGAAGGCATTCGTGGTGTCGTTGTAGCCATGGCGGAACATCACCCGTATGGCGAAGTTCACGACACGGTTGGCGAGGAGCTTCGGCAGGGGATAGCCATGTGTATGTCCGCCCTTGACAAAGCGCGAGCCGAAGGCGCAGTCATAGCCTTCGGCAAGCACCCGGTGATAGCGAACGAGGTCCGCGGGGGAATCCGAGCTGTCCGCCATGAAGATCGCGACCGCGTCGCCTGTGTAGTGGTCGAGACCAGCCCGTACGGCGTGACCGAAGCCCGGAGGCAGGTGGGAGCGGATACAGCGAACCGATGGGTTGCTCATGGAGACTTCGCCAACGACCGCCGCTGTGGCATCCGCACTGGCGTCATCGACGACGAGGATCTCGTGCGGGATGCGCTCGGCCGTCAGAGTGCTCGCGAGCGTCGTGACGGTCGCTCTGATCGACTCCGCCTCGTTGTGAGCAGGGATCACGACCGAAAGCCGCAGCGGGCCAGCCTCCAGTCCGGGCTCCAGCCCGCCGCGCTGCGTAATGGTGGGCGCCATCGTCGCGCCGGAAGTTATCGGCGTGACCACATGCGCTTGTTATTCATCTGTGACTCGCAGCGGGGGTCATATCGGCGTAAGAGCCCAGCGTCAGCGAGTCGAGGGTCGCACGCCATTCGGAGGTCCTGAGAAACTCCATCTCGGGCGGCTGGCGGGGGTGGGTCATCACCTCTATGCACAGCCCGCGCGCACGATCGAGCACATCCAGGCTGGCTTCGCCCGCGGCCGGCTTCAGGCGATCCAGGGCGAGGGCCAGGTCGGGCGCGCGAAAGCGCCGGCGCAGGTGCCGCTCGCGCCGGTTCAGCCGCGCATCGACCTGGGCGGGGGCTCTCAATGGTGGGCGGATCGGCCAAGTGCGCGGCAGCAGATCGAGCACCGCTTCGTACAGGTGCACATGATGGTGGCCGTCGATGTGCGTCGGCTGGCCGAACAGCTCACAGAAGCCCTCCACCTGGTCCTCGATCGCACCGCTAAGGAGCTTTCTATCGATACGCCGCCCCGCTTCCCTCCACCAGCCATCCCGGGTGAAGACCTCGGTGAGCCGCAACTGACGCTCCTGCACTTTCTGCGGCACGTCAAGCCCGGAGAAGGGCAGCGTCAGATTCAGATGCAACCCCAGCGACAGACCGCGTTCCGCGGCGATGTCGGCCGCGCGTGTGCTGTCGTTCATCCAGACCATCCCCGAGGTCGAGGTGATCACCGCGGCGTCGAACGCCTCGCAGATCGCATCGGTCGTGCTCGGGGTGGCCCCGAAGTCATCGGCGTTTACGATCAGCATCAGGTGGACCCTAGAGCCCCGGCTCGGCAGATCAGCAGCTGACCGCGGTGGTGGCCCTCCAGGTAGGAGAGCACATCCACCTCCTCGAAGTGCCGCCGCGCCACGTCGGGAAGATCGGCGCCGAAACGCCACACGTTGCCGAAGCCGTCGGGCGGCTGGCGCTCGGACTGAGGTCGGGCGGGGTCGAACGGAATTTCCAGCAGCGCGACCCCATCGTCCGCGAGCACGCGCGCAATCTCACCGAGGGCATCGCGATATTCGGGGATCTCCTCGATCACGTGCTGGACCAGCACCAGCTGCATCGAGCCGTCTGCGAGCGCGGAGAGATCGCACAGATCGGCCTCGAGGTCGATGAAGCTCGTGTCGCGTGGATCGGCGGGGTTTCCACGCCGCCAGCGGTCGGCGCCCGTGTACCCCCAACCTCGCTCCCGCAGGTGGCGGCCGAACACCTGCTGGTTGAGCGGCCCGATCTCCAGCGCGTTGCGACCTCCACCGTGGGCGAGCAGGTGGGCCTGCGAGCGAGCCAGCTTGCGATGTCGCTCCAGCGATCCGCAGCCGGTGCAGCGAGCTGCCGGGCGTCCGCCGAACTCGACCAGCTCGGCCGATCCGCAGATCGCGCACGGCCCAGATGAGATCCCGGTACTCATGGGGCCACGGCGGCTGCGATGGTTCCCGGTCTGGCGATCAGGAATCGCTCTGCCTTGACGTGCAGCACGATGTCCGGGCGCTCAGCCTCGATCGCCTCCGGCGGGGGCTCGGGGGTCCACATGAACGCCAACCGGCTGAAGCACTCCGCGAGCCACTGCAACAGCATCAGACAGAAGGAGTCGCCAACGAGCATGCAGCGCGGCAGTTCCGGAGCGCTCGAGATTTCGAACACCTGGGGCGGTCGCGTGGCCGAGACATGCAGGTGCTCCTCGGCGGGACGACGGCGCGCTCGCAGCGTGCGGGGATCCTGCGTCTCGATCTCCTCGGTCCACCGATCCGGCTCGTCGCACACGACCAGCTCCTGTCCCACCAGCGCGACCTTGGGCTTGTCGGCCAGGTCGCCGCGGAAACCCTGCCGCGGCACCAGGCGCATCTCCGTCGGGGCCGGCAGGCGCAGGCCGGGAACTCGCTTGGCGGCCTCCTTGAGCAGCGCCCGCGCACCGAAGAACGCCCCGCGGTCGTTCCAGTGGGAGTCGGTCACATGGTAGATGCGCCCGTGGGTTCGAGCGTCGCGCAGTGCGGGCAGGAGATCGAGCAGCTCGCAACCATCCACATCCCGAAGCGCCCTCGCCAGCTGCGCGGGGGTGCGCTTGGTTTCTCGCACCTGTAGACCATCCGGCAGGAGCTCCGCATAGACCCGCTCCTTCATCGGCGCGACCGCGAAGACGTACGGTACGCCCAGCGCCGAAAAACAGTCTCGCCGCGCGACCAGAGCATCGACGTGAGCCTTGACATCCTCGTCTGAGAGCGTTCGCGTACCGCTCAGCTGCTCGAGTGTGAGGTTGCGGTCCCGACACAGGAAGAGCGTCCCTTGCTTACCGATGAGCGCTCGCTGCGGCGAGGGGTCATCTGGAAGCGCCGGCTGGACGTTCGAGATGAAGGCGGTATTGGCAAACGGATGGTCCTGCCCCTGGACCCTCGCCATGAATCCGCCGGCCGGCGTGAGTGCCCTCAGCTCTGGGCCGGCGAGCACCTCGATCGTGTGCGCAAGCCCGTCTGCCAGCTCCTCGGGCAGAGCGACGTGGAAAGCATGAAGTCCATCCCCAATGCCCGCCGCAACCAGGTCCGGGCGCTCCAGCCCGGCAAAGGCCTCCGTCACCACCAGGCCGTCAACCAGCACTCGTAGCCTGAGACGCGCCGAGGGCTGCGCCGGGTCCCAGGCCCACCCGACGACGTGGCCGTCGATGACGGCCTCCACCCGACCCTCCAAGCCGCTCGCCCTGGCGCGCGCGGGGGGACTAAAGAGTGATGATGACAGTGTTGAGCTCAATGGTCTGCACGACGAGGCCCTTCGCGATCACCATCGTCGCACGAAGGGCGAGCGCGGGGCCGTAGCTTCACCGCACCAACCCTGAGGCCACTTGATCCTGGCAACCAGATCGAGCATGCCAGTGATCAGGCTGTGAAGATGTGGTTACCGCTACCGGGTGGGCCGCATTTGGGCCGTTTCGTTGGTCTAGCCTCCCACTGCCAGTACGTGCGCCTTGCACCGCTGCCGCAGCCTCCACGATGTCGCCAGCCCTCCCAGCTTCCCAGCCCAGCAAGCGCTCCCGGCCGCAAACATCCCACTCCGCCGCAACGCTCCTCGGCGGGCGTCTCACCCGCCACACCGCGATCTACGCGCTCGGAACGCTCGCGGTCGGCCCCTTCAGCATCGTCAGCGTCGTCTTCCTCACCAGGCTCCTTGCTCCGGCCCAGTATGGGGAGCTCGCCCTGCTGCTGGTATTCGCCGGCTTCCTCACCACCCTCTACAACATCGGCACGCTGCACGGCACCTTCCTGTTCGTCTACGGCGTCTCCGAGGGCGGCGAAGGCGACGACGTGGAGTCCGACGCGACGGTCACCAGCGCACCGCGCCGCGCCCTTGGCACCGGCGTCGTGCTGTCGCTGATAGTCGTCACGTTCGGGACCCTCCTGTGCTTCGTTCTCGCCCCGGCTCTGGCGCACCTGCAGCTCCTCGACTACCACGGAGCCGTGGCATCGCTGCGGTGGGCCGCGATCTCGGGAGCCGCCGGCTCGCTGTGGCGGCTGACCGTGAACGTCTTCCGCATGGAGGGGCGTCCCATCTCATTCGCGGCGCTCAACTGTCTGCGCCCCCTGTTCGTCGTAAGCGGCTCCGTGCCGTTCGTGGCGATCGGCCTGGGGGTCAACGGGGCGCTGGCGGGCACCACCGTTGGCACGATCGTCGCCACGCTCGTCTGCGTCGCCCTGGCTCGGCGTAGCTACGCGTTCGCGTTCTCGCGCTCCGATGCCCGCGAGATCCTCAAACGCGGAGCCAGCGTCGTGATCCCGGTGGTGTGCCTCTACATCCTCCACAACGGGGACATCTACCTGCTGGCTCGCTACGCCTCGGCACACGAGCTGGGCGTGTACCGCGTCGCCAGCCGCTTCGCCGCGGTCCCCTCATACTTCGCGAGCGCCTTCCTGATGGCGTGGTCGCCGTTGCAGCGCGGCGTGCTCTACCAGGCCGCCTCCCAGCAGCTCGGCGCCGAGCGAACGCGAGCCGCGATGCTGACCTACTACCTCGTGATCGGGATGACGATCGTGCTCCTGCTCGACGTCGCGGGGGGCGCCATGGTCTTGCTGGCCGGCTCGGCATACCGCGCGGCCGCGCCGCTGATCCCGATGCTCGGCATCTCCTTCGTCGGCTATGGGCTGTTCATCGTGATCGTTCGAACCGTCCCCATCGAGCGGCGCATCCTCTGGTACACGATCGGCGCGCTGATTGCGGCGGCGCTGGACGTCGCCTGCAGCACGGTGTTCATCCCGTGGCTCGGCGCCTACGGGACTCCCGCATCGGAGATGGTCGGCCTTGGGACTGCCTGCCTGCTTTGGGTCGTGCTCGCGACCCACATCGAGCGGGTGCCGGTCCCATTCGAGTGGAGGCGCCTCGCGGGCCTCCTCGCGGCGGTGCTCGGGGCGGCTGCCGTGCAGGTCGCCGGCGAAGCGCTGCTGCCCCACAGCCACGCCCTCGTGCTCGTCATGGTCGTACTCGTATATGTGACGGTGATGATCTGCGCGGGAGTCATACCCCGCACGCACGTGCGCCCGCTGGCACTGCTCGCGAAGGCCGCCGTCCGCGAGCGGATCAGCCCGCACGACCCCGTACGGGGTCTCTCCAATCTGTCCCCGAAGCAGCGCTCGCTGCTCGCCTCGCTGCAACGCGACCGCCTCTCCGCGTCCGTGTTGGCCGATCGTCTTGGGGTGAGCGTGAGCGAGGTGCTGGCCGAGCACGTCGCCGCGCTGCGTCAGCTGACGCACACGGGTCCGCCGCAGGCCGAGTTCGACGCCCGCATCGGCGCCTATCTGCTCTCCAGAGAACCGGAGGCGCAGCGGGACCAGACCGCACGCGAGCTGGTCGAGCAGGGGGTCAGCCCCATGGACCTGTTGCAAATGAACGACGCGGCAGTGCGGCTGGGCACGATGTCCAAGAGCAAATGGGCCTCACACCGCGAGCACTCCGAGCCCTCGGCGTGGCGAATCGGGCGCCGCCGGCGCGAGATCGAGGGGTTCGCCGCGATCCTGAGGGAGCTCCCGACGGCTGATCGGCGGGTCGCGATCGCGATCCTGCGCGACGGCCAGACCCTCAGCGAGGCGGGTGCCGGCTCCGGCCTGTCGACCGAGCTCCTGGCAGCTCGTGTGGTGCGCGTGCTGCGAGGAGTCGGGAACCTTGGACCCGGCGGCCCGCAGGATGCTGCCGTGGGCATGGCGCTGTTCGGCGTTCACCCCGAAGTTTCGAGCAGAACCAAGGCTGCTGGGGTGCGACGCCACGCGCAGCCGATCAAGCTCGACGTCGGCGACGCCCACGCGATCGCCGACGTCTACGACGAAGTCCGCAAACTCCCGCGCCGCGCCTGGAGAAGAGCGGCGGGGCCCCAGACGCAGCCACGCTGGAGCGATCTCGAGGGAGCCGAGACTTATGCGCCCGAGACCATCGCCGAGGGCATGCGGCTGCGAGGGGCACTTGCGGGCAACGTGAGAATTGCCAGTGCGCAAAGGGTTTCGAGCGAGCCGCTCGTTCAGAGCGTCGGGGTGAGCTGAGAATGGAGATCGCCCTCCCCGCCGAACGCATGCTCGAGGAGGTCGGTTACGAGGATATCTGCGATCGCGTCGACATCGCCGACCTCGCCGGAGCCACCGGGGACGCAATCGCCCAAATCGCACCAGCGACGGCTCACCACCCCGATCCGCCGGCCGACCTCAGCGGTATCCTCGGGCCCGAGACGCAGGCGGGGCGGCTCGCGGGCAAAGCCAGCGACCCGGCCACGTGGTGGACGACACCCTTCCAATCGCCCGCGCTCTACGCGGCGTCGCTACACGATGTGCTCTGCTTCGGCGGGCTGCACCATGACAGGTCCCGGGAAGGTCACACACTGCTGGTGAGGGATCGCCTCATCGTGCCCGACTCCTACTTCGTGCGCAACGCGATCCGCTCGCTTCCGGAGAACCCGATCGCGATCGATGGCGCCGGTATCGCAACCCGACCCGGCCTGCACTACTTCGCGGGGGCGGCATGGGAGCAGTTCGGGCACTTCCTCCTGGAGGGGCTCTCGCGCTGGTGGCTGCTGGCATGCCTGCCTGAGGCCGTTCGCGCCGAGCTGCACTTCGTGCTCTACAACGATCGCCCGCTGCGCCCCTGGCAGCTGGAACTGCTGGCGGGTCTCGGGATCGGCGCCGACCGCCTCGTATATCTCACCGAGCCGACGCGCTTCGAGCGACTGATCGTCCCCTCGATCGCCTACAACCTGCACCGTGCGGCCGCGCATGCACAGCGCGACACATGGGAGCGCATCGCACGCGCGTTCGACAACGGCGAGGGCCCGGCGCGGGTATACCTGTCACGCTCGCGCTATCCCCACAACCGCGTGCTGCTCAACGAGACCGAGGTCGAGCGGCGCTTCCAGGAGCGCGGCTTCACCATCCTGCATCCGCAGGAGCTCAGCATCCCCGAGCAGCTCGCCTCGATCCGTCATGCGCGGCTGATCGCCGGCAGCGCCGGCAGCGCGATGTACCTGAGCGCCTTCGCCAACCAGGGCGCCCGGAAGCTGATCGTCTCACCGCGCAGCTTCACCTTCCGCGACGATCAGCTCATCGCTCACCTGCGCGGCGAGCGCCTCGCGTACGTCCTCTGTGCACAGGAGGCCGTCCACGAGCACCCTCGCATGGCCGACTACCGGGTCGCACTCGAGACGCTCGAGGATGCGATCGAGCGGTGGAGCGACGACCAGGAGTAGAGCATCCGTTGGCCCCATCTCTGCAGATCACGAATCGCGCCCAGTGCTTTGTGGGTCGCGTGTGGAGCCGCCCGCGATTGAGGCACACCCCAGCAAATGTCAACGCAGAATATCTTCGTCGAGATCTTTCAGACCAACAAGTGGCGCTCGGCGTCGAGGTCGGGGAGCGGCTCGAGCATCGCCGCGACCACCCCAGTGCGGGATGCCCTGCGGGCGCTCATTCCAGGTCTCGGCGTCCGGGTGCTACTGGACGCGCCATGCGGCGATCACAACTGGATGCGACTGGTCGACTGGGATCTGGACGCATATATCGGCGTGGACATCGTCCCAGCCGTGATCGAGGAGAATCGGATGCGGTGCACGCACACCCGCAAGACCTTCATGGTGGCCGACATTACTCGCGATGCGCTCCCTGCGTCCGATCTGGTGCTCTGCCGCGACTGCCTCGGTCACCTCACCGACGACGACGCTCTGGCGGCCGTGCGCAACATCAAGGCCAGCGGCGCACGGTACCTGCTCGCGACCACCTTCTTTGCCCTCGCCGAGAACCCACCTGGGTCGACCGGCGGCTGGCGTCCGGTCAATCTGCAACGTCCGCCCTTCAACCTCCCAAGGCCGCTGCTGCTCGTCCCGGAGCGCACATATCACCCCGCAGACAGGTACAGCGACAAGAGCCTCGGCCTCTGGCCGCTCGCCGAGCTCGCCGACAGGTGAACATGCTGTTACCGCGCCCGGCGAGCCCGCTCAGACCTATCGGCACACCGATACGCTTTTGCCATGCCGAGGGGAGCGCCGCTGCGAACGCCAAGCGAGGATTGGCCATGACATCCGGCCTGCCATGAGCACCCAGACGCCGAGCGCGTCGACATCCCCCTCGTTCGCCGGCCTCGCGCACGACCTGCGCGACCACATCATCGAGCACTACGAGCGCATCGACGAGCGCATCGACACCCCTGCGGGACTGCGCACGCTCGACACCAACTCCACGCTGGCGGCGGGTCGAGGACGGCTGCTGCTGCGGCTGCTCGCCGAAGCTGGCGCCGGGTCGATAGACGGACGGCGCGTACTCGACCTTGGCGCCGGATTCGGGGCGCTCGCCCTGTACTGCGCACACCTGGGCGCCGAGGTGGTCGCCGTCGACCCGAACGAGCAGCGCATGCAGGTGGCGGTCGCGATCGCGCGGCAGCGAGGGCTCGATGTGAGCGCAGTCACGGCCCAGGCCCAGCAATTGCCATTCCCGGACGAGAGCTTCGATTTCGTCCTCGCCAACAACTCGCTCTGCTACATCGTCGATCCGCGCGTGCACGCAGCCGCGCTGGGCGAGATCCGGCGGGTGCTGCGCCCGGGAGGCTGGCTGGTGGCGCGCAACCCGAACCGCCTGCATCCGCGAGATCAGTTCACTGGACTGCCGCTGCTGCCGCTGCTGCCACCGACGCTGATACGCCGTGTGACCGGGGCGCTCGACCGTCACCGCTCGGAGGTCCGCCTGCAGACCCCCGGGGGAGCGGTTCGAGAGCTGCGACGCGCGGGCTTCGCTCGAGCCCGCTGGCGGGCTCTGCCGGGGCACAGGTATGCAGCCAGGTTCGCCGGCTATCACCACGTCGTGGCTCAGCGCCCCGCACCGGCCCTTGCCGCCAACCCGGCTCACCGGGCCACAGCCCTCGTTTCGGCCGGGAACCCTACTCCCGCTCCGACCCGCGACCTTGAATCGTCCCGCGACCTCGGACCGGCCCATGACCCGGATGCGAGCGGCAACGGATCGCGCCCGATCGATCCGGCGGGACCTCGTCAAATCGGCTCGCCAGCGACTTCAGCCGCAATCGCGGAGCCGCTCGCCGCATCCCCCAGCCTCCTCGGCCCCGGTTCGGCCAGTTCGCTCCAGGCGCTGCCCGCATACCTCTGGATGCGCCGCCACTGGGAGGCGCTGCTGTTCGGCGCGATCGCAGTGGTGTTCGTGTGGCTGCGCCTGATCGACATGCGCATCGGCTTCTGGGACGACGAGGCCGCCACCGTCATGCAGTACATCAACCGCGGGCCGGCCGGCATCTACTCGAGCGCCACCTACACCCCCAACGATCATGTTCTCTACAGCCTGTTCAGCTGGGTGACCGTGGAAATCCTCGGGCGCAGCGAACCGATCTACCGCATCTGGAGCATCGGGCCGGCGATCCTGAGTGCCGGGCTGCTCGTATGGTGGGCGCGCCAGCGGTTGGGGCGGCCCACCGCATTCGCCCTGGCGGGCATTCTGCTGACCGCTCCATACCTGCTCTACGAGACGATCCAGGCGCGTGGGTACGGACTCGCCCAGCTGGGCATGGTCCTCGTGCTGATCGCTGCCCTCGAGATCGAGGAGCACGGGCCACGCCGCTGGCCGCTGCTGGCGCTCGGCGCGGGGATCGTCATCGGGCCCGCGGCACACGCGATGACGGCGGTCGGCGTGTTCTGCGCCGTCGCGTTCCTGCTGCGCCGCCACGATCTGCGCAGGCCGGTCGGCAAGGTTGCGCTCATCGGCCTCGTGCTGCTGGCGGCGATCGTCGGGCCGCTCGTGCCGGCGATGATCAGCCAGGCACGCACCTACTTCGTCGCCGGGACCCACGACACGCGCGCCGCGGCAATCAGGAAATCGCGGCCCACACTGCCGGCGTCGGCGCCGCTCGTCGGACCGATCAACCTCGGCGCCTACACGGGGCAGCTATTGGAGACCGGGAGCTCGAACACCGTCTGCACCAGCCTGTGCTATTCCAAGATCCACCTGCTCGAGTACGGTGGTCCATTGCTCGGCTGCGCCCTCCTCGGAGCGATCGCGCTTTGGTGGCGACGGCGAAGAGCGATGCTCGGCTGCCTGGTCCTGGTGCTCGTGGGTTCCTACCTGCTGCCGACTCTCGCGCGAGTCTATGTGGCCGACCGCTTCGCCCTCTATCTGTTTCCGGCCTACGCGCTGCTCGCCGCGAGCGGATTGGGGGCGAGCGCCCAGGCGCTGATGCGCTACCGATCGACGTGGCGGATCCCGGTTCTGATGAGTGCCCTCACCCTGTTCGTGGTCGGTTGCCTGCGCATCGAGCAGGTGAATGAACACTGGGGCCACTTTCCGCCTGTGAATTACAAGGGGCTGGCCGAAGCCTTCAGGGGGACGGGAATCCCTAGAGCCGTCACCAATGCCCCTCCCACGGTAGCTTTCGGCGTCAGCTATTACCTGGGTCGCAAACTGGAGTTCGTAGGGTCGAGCGCCCTCGAACACGAACTCTGCGGCACGGCCACCACGTTCGCGTTCATACAGCTTCACTTCCCGATCACGGTCGCCGAGCGCGCCTGCCTGGAACAGCGCCACGCCTCGAGCCTCGACTTTCCCGGTGCAAGTAGCGACAACCTCATCCGTCTCTGGTTGATCCAAGCTCCGGGCAAGGCCAAATTCGCTCCACTGGTGACGCACGGATCGAGCACCTCGCCCGAACCGGCAGCCCTCACAGGCGGCTAGATCGCAAAGATCTGACCGAGCCGCCAATGACGGTGGATCACGCGCGGGGGCAGCCTGGTTTCAGAATCGCGCAAGAGTCGAAGGGTCAACTGACTTGGCACGTTTTCGGGAACTCCCCTCGAGCATTCCTGCGAGGAGTCGCTCGACGGACCCGATCATCGCCCTTGCGCTGTAGCGCTCACAGCGCCGCAGATGAGCCGTGAAGTGGGCATGCTCCGCTCGCAGCAGACGCCCGAGACCATCCACGTCCCCCACCTCGAACCAGCGTGTGTCATCGGGGAGGTGTGAGAGCAGCGGCTCGATCCTGGCGGCGCAGACCGTTCCTCCACAGGCGACCGCCTCGGTGCAGGGTAGACTCCACCCCTCGCGGTTGGCGTTCTTGATGAACAGCCACGCCCCGCGATAGAGGTCACGCATCTCCTCGGCGCTCAGCCGGCTGTCGAGCACCTCGATCGCCGGGGCCCGCGACTCGTCGAGCCCGAGCTCGGCGAGTGTCTGCTCATAGACGGCGCGCCACCCATCGGGCTTCCACTTCCACGTCTTGATCACCAGGCGGATGTTGTCGGCCGCGGTGAACGCCCCGCAGTAGGCGCGCAGCGTGTCTCGCCAGTTCTCGCGCGAGGACTCCCCCCCGAGGTTCTCGTGGACCGCGAGGAATGTGCAGACGTGCCCGCTCGGCGGGCAGTACATATCGACGTCCACTCCCAACGGCACTATCTCGATCGGAACCGTCACGCCTTCAGAGCGCCACATCCGCAGGTTCCAGTCGGTCGGGGTGATCAGCAGGTCGAGCCTGTTGAGGATCTCCGTCCAGTCTCGCTTGCCCTCGGGGAGGTGGTCGAGCTCGTGCATCGCAAACGCCGCCGAGGGCACCGAGCGCCCGAACTTGATCCTGCCGGGGGGACACACGAACAGCACGAGCTCCATCTCGGGAGACTCCTTGAACTGCAGTTCGTGACCCAGCTCGGTGAGACCCCCCACGAGCGCCGCTGAGATCCGGCCGTACCCGTTCTCGTCCTGAAGCCGCCGATCCCCGTCGCTGAGCCAGATCCGCATGGTCTCCATCACACCCCGTCGCCGAGCCAGATGCTCATGGTCTCCATCACACCAGCACAGGCGTCATGTTTCGGGCGAGCCCAGAAGCGCCTTCGCGCTCCTCGGAGGCCGGACGCAGGCCGCGCGGGTGGCGAGCGCCACGCATGTGCTCGTCAAGCAGCCCGAGCAGCTCGTCCGCGCGATGCGCGAAGGTGTGCCGCTCGAGCACCAGCTCGCGTCCGAGAGCGCCGCGGCGACGGCGCTCGTCGGGGTCGGCCAGGAAACGCTCGATCAGCTCGTGCAGCTCCTCGCGCGAGCGGAAGCACGCGACGGCCTCCCCGAAGCGCTCCCCAAGCCCCGCGACCTCGTCGCTGATCACAAAGGCCCCGCACGCCAGCGCGTCGTAGATGCGGTTGGAGATGTAACCGTGCTCGCGCATGTCCTCCCAGTGGTCGTTCAGCACGATCCCCGCCGCGCTGTACACATGCCTGAGCTCGTCGTTGGGCACGTGCTCTGCCACCACCCGCGCGGTATCGATCAACCCCTCCCATTTGGAGCCCCAAATCGCCAGGTCACGCTCGGTGGGCAGCAGGTCGCGCACGATCGGGCGCAGAACACCGCGGGAGTTCGCGACGTACACCAGCTCGTGGGCCAGCTCCGCACGCGGGTCGGGGTGCATGACCCACGGGTCGGCCGCCTGCTCGAGCACCGCAACCGGCGTGGCGGTCCGCTCCCGCAGGACCTCGGCGAACGAGCTCGAGGCGACGCACACGAGGTCGTAGCCGTCGCACTCAGGGCCGGTGAGCCCGTCGGGGTGGCTGATCGACCAGAGCACGTTGAACTGCCCCGGCCTGGGGTGGTAGTCGGCTGAGTCCCTTCAGGTGCACCACCACGTCGTAGAGCAGCCCCTCCTCCTGCTCCCACTCGTCCAGCGTCTGGATGCCGCCGCGGTGTCCGCGGCGGCGCAGCTCGGCGAGCAGCGAGCGTGCGAAGTGCAGGTCTCCCCACAGCGGCGCGACCTCCCGGTTGGGCGCGCCGATCTTCACGCAGAAGCTCAGGCGACGCTCGTGCTCGATCAGGATCTCCCGCAGTTGGGCCGCGCGATGGGCGTAGGTGTGCCTGCTCAGCACCTGCTCCCGGTAGCGCCCTGCGAGGGCCGCCCGGCGCCCCTCGTCGGCGAGCAGCCGATCCAGTGTCGCGCGGAGTGTCTCCCTGGAGCTCCACACAGGGAACTCCTCGTCGAAGAGCTCGCGGACCCCGGACTCGCAGTTGGTCACCGGCAGCGTGCCCGCGGCGAGCGCGTCGAAGACGCGCGCGTTCACCGCCCCGTAGGGGAGCGTCGGCCCCTGCGTGTCGTCGAGCACCAGCTTCGCCTCCGCGTACACACGCGGCAGCTCGGCGTAGGGCAGCTCACCTTGCGCATAGGGCGCGAACTCGGGGACCTTCTCCCAGTCCCTGCCGTAGATCGCCACCCGCTCGTCCGGGCGCGGCGCGAGGGCCCGCTGGATGTCGCGGTCCTTCCCCCACCAGTTGCCGGTGAACACGTAATCGTTCGCGTACCCCGCTCCCAGGGCCGCGGCCGGAAGCGCGCGGGGTTGACGGCCAGCGGGAAGCGGATCGTGCGCCGGCCGGTGCGCTCCTCGATCAGCTCCGCAGTACCTCCCGAGGAGGCGAGCAGGATGTCCGCGCGCTCGAACCATGGGCGCTCGAGCCAGCGCTCGGTCCAGTTGCGGATCCACGCGATCGTGGTGATGTGCTCGGGCACCCTGCGCAGGTCGAAGGGATCCATCAGTGACAGCACGTACTGGAGATCCTCGGGCAGCTCGTACCACTGCTCCCCCTTGCGCTGCACGTAGGTGACTCGCCACCCCAGTGACTCCAGGGCGTCGCCGATCTCGTGTCCGGAGTACCAGTCGCCCCATCCGTCGCGCGCATCCAGGCTGGTCAGCGTGATCGCCACGTGCGGCCCCTCACCGTCCGTCCAGAACGATCGCCGTGCAGCCGCCCGAGGCGGTATTCGCGCCGCACCTGGGCACCCCATCGCTCCAGGAACAGCCGGCGATTCTCGAGCCGGTTGAGCCTCCGGAAGTTGCTCCCCTCGCGGTTCTGGCTGGAGGACTCGCGGTGCACGAGCACCGCCCTGCCCACCCCCACCGACTCGCCGCCGCAGAGCGAGCAGCTTCAGGCCCAGGTCGACATCCTCGGTGCCGTAGCGGTAGCCCTCTCGAAGCCGTCGGCGCGCTCGAACGGGAGCGCGCGATCAACATGCACGCGGCGGTGACCGCCGGGAGCGCGCAGCTCGATGCCGAACAGGTCGTCCCACAGCTCCTCGACCATCGCCGTAGTTGTACGCCTTGACCATCCCGTCCTGCCAGCGAAAGCGGATCGCGCGGTGCTGCACCCGCGAGGGCGGCTCGCTCGAGCGCAGCTCCTCGGGATGCAGCAGCGTCGCCCCCGCAGCTGCGACGCCCTCGGCGTCGAGCGCGCAGACCAGCTCCTTCAGCCAACCCGACTCGAAGGCCTCGACGTCGTTGTTGAGGAACAGCAGCAGCTCTCCCGTCGCTCGCTCGCGCCGCGCGCGTTGGCCTCGGCGAACGATAGGTTCTCCTCGTTGGCGATCACATGGAGTCGGAAAGGGCGCCCGCGTCCGCGCAGATAGGAGACCGAGTCGTCGCTGGAGGCATTGTCGACGACCACCACCTCCAGGTCGGGATAGTCGGTGTGCTCGATCAGACCCGAGAACAGCCGCTCGAGGTGGTGGCGCCCGTTGCGCGTGAGCACGATCGCACTGACGCGAGGCCAGCTCGCACGCTCCGGCACGGGCCCCAGACGCTCGCGCAGGCGCTCCGCAAACGACCCGCGCAGCGCGGAGATCCTCGCGATCTCATCCGGCGGCAGACGATCATCGCCGAGCCTTGCGGACTCACCGCCCTCGCCGCGGCCCACAACCGGCTGCACCAGAGCCCGACCCGGCGTCGGCGCAGACGGACTACCCGGCGTCAGTGCCTGCGGCGAACCCGGGGGCAACGCCAGTTGCACATCCTCCACCCGCGCCAGGCCTCCATTGGAAGCAGCGGGAAGCGCATGAGCGGCCGCCTGGACTCGCTCGATCCGTGCGATCGCAACCGCAAGCGCACCCTGCGTGCGATCGGGCCGCCGCGCAAGGCGCGCCAGCGTCCGCATGAGCCTGTGCCCGTAACGCCACGCTCGCGAAGCCGCTGCCCGGTCGATGTCGTCCCGAACCTGGCTCATACCCACCGACAGCGCGGAAACCGTCTGCTGCAGTTCGCGCTGGCGCCGCACGTGCTCGCCCTCGCTCTGGCGTCGCAGCTGCTCGGCGCTCTCCAGCTGCGCGCGCGCCGGAGAGCTCGGCCCGCAGACGCTCGAGCTCCCGATTGTGCGCCTCAACCGAGCTGCGCGCCTCGCTGAGCGCCTCACGCAACTCCCGCGTCTCGCGCTCGAGCTCCTCGCCGCGTCCGCGCAGCACCTCCAGCTCCTCCCTGCGCTCTCCGGCAAAGCGATGCACCTCGGACAGCGCCTCGCGGAGCTCCCCCATCTCGCGCTCGAGCTCCTCGCCGCGTCCGCGCAACCCCTGGAGATCCGTTCGCAGCCCACCCACCTCGCGCTCGGCCGCCAGTCGAGCCGAGCGCTCTTCGGCGGCACGCCGCTCAGTTTCCAGCCTTCCTCGCTCCGACTCGGCCGCGGCGTGCTCGGCCTCGGCCCTTGCGTGCTCTGTGTCGGCCCGCGTGCGTTCCGCCTCCGCCCTCAGTCGATTGGCCGATGCGATTCTCGCCTCGGCCCGAGCGCCCTCCTCCAACCTGCGGCTGAGGCGGGCCACTTCGCGGCGCGCCGCCTGCTCCTCACGTTCGCTGATCCGGAGCGCGCGCTCCAGCGCACGCGGGGCCTGGGGGTCGCTCACGCGGGCAGTGTAAAGGCGTCACACGCCTCCGGCGACTGGCGGTAACCAGGTGGTAACCGGCCGATAACCAGCTCCTGCGGGTCCAGATGCAGCGCTCCCAGAGCCGGAGGCGAAAGCGCGATTCGCAGCCCCGCGAGTCCTCAGCGCCGCCGCCAGACGCCCCACACGTAGTCGGAGGCGAGCACGTCCATGTCGCTCAGCAGCGCGTCGACCTCCATCAGCACTCGTACGAGCACGGGGTGGGGAGCGAAGTTGCCCATGATCCGGCTGAACAGCTGGTGGTACACCGCGCCGCCGTAGAAGCTCACCTCGACACGCTCGAAGCGCTCGTCCAGGCAGCTCGACGATGCGGTCGCTGTGGACGGCGTCGTCGGGATTGGAGACCGCGTGACCAGCCGGATCGGGGCGTCCGACGGTGCGCTTGCGCCGGCCATCGACCGCCCCCAGATCGACGAGCAGATCATCCGACAGGACGGACAGCAGACGATTCACCACCTCCAGCTGGCGATCGGTCCACTGGAAGCGGGCCGGTCCGATGAACTCGTCGACGAACACGAGCCCACCCGGCGCAAGGATCTCACACACGTGGTCGAGCAGGCCCCAGAGGTCGTCCTGACGGTGCAGGACGCTGCGGGCCAGCACCGCCCCGAGCGGCGCCTGGGGCTTCCATTCGCGGGGCTCTCCCTGCTGAAAGCGAATCCGCTCGCGCAGCTCCTCGGGCACATTGCCGTTGGCGCTCTCCGCCCTGGCCCCAACTGGGTCGAGGCCCACAATGTTCCCACACGACCCCTCCGCCACCAGCGCCAACTCGAGCCTCGCATCGCTCGCCCGCAACGCCAGCACGTCGGGGGCCGGCAGCGAGGGGCCATGATGGGAAGCGAAGTACGTTTCGGGACTGAGGGTGGGGTCGCCGGTGATGCGGCGGTTGATCTCCGCCCTCACCACCGGGCTCTGCCAGAAGGCCAGCTGATCGGGGCGTCCCCCGGACAACCTGGGCGGGGGTGGTGGAGGCGTCACCACCGGGCGGTCGCGCAGCGCCCGCGCGTGAACTCTGAGCCGCTCGAGATATGGATCCGCCGTCAAGCTGGTGTCGCTCATGCGTGCACCATGACCGATCCGGTTCGCGCCGCCAGCGCCGCGGTGAACAACTCCAGCTGGCTGCGGGCCGCCAGTTCGACCGAGAAGCCGGCGGCGGAGCGCTGGCCGGCCTCACGCATCCGATCCAACCGCCGGCGGTCGGCGAGCAGCGAGCAGACTGCGTCCGCGATCTCCTCGGGGGCGTCCCGCACGAGCACGAGCGCCTCGCGGCCATCCACCGCGTACTCCCCCACCCCTCCCAGGGCGGGCAGCACGGGTACGGCTCCGCAGGCCATCGCCTCGAGACCCGTGCGCCCAAACGCCTGGTAGGCGGAGGCGTCGATGAAAACATCGGTGCGGCGCATTGCATCCGCGACCTCCGCGCGGGTCAACAGGCCCATGTGAGCGACGCGCTCGGCCTCGGTACCCACCGCCTCCCGCAGCGCCTCGTACGCCTCAGCGTCGCAGCCGAAGGAGACGACCTCCACCCGCTCGCCCATGGCGCGCCCGATCGCTGCCAGCGCCGCCAGCGTCGCCTGCGCTCTGCGCCGGGGGGTGCGGGGTCGAACCATCGCCGCCACCCGCAGCGGCCCCTCGCGCGGCTGGCGCCCCCACGCGTTGAACAGCGCCCGGTCGAGGCTCGGACGCACCTTGGCCACCGGAACGCCGTGGCGGGCCACGACGACGTTGCGCAGCCAGTGCGTCTTGGCGTACAGCAGCATGTTCGGGATTGCCCCGTAGGAGAGCAGCGCCCCGTCGGAGCGCGCCGAGGCGACGGGTGCGAACAGCGGCTCGTAGTCCTGCACGTAGTAGGCGAACAGGCACTCCGGGAGCTGCTCGGCAGCGAGCTCGATCGGCCTCACCGAGATGTACTCTGTGGCCACGGCCACCGCGGCCCCGCCGATCGCCTGCGCGATCGACGCCTCCGACTCGTAGGACGCGAACAACTCATCCTCGTTGCCGTACAGCGCGCTCGCCGCCGACAGCGCCTGCGCGGGCACACAGATGCGCGTCTGCGCTCCGAGCGCCCGCAGGCCGCGGGCCTCCTGCACCAGGGAGTGCGATCCACCCGACCCCTCCGGCGGCAGGCCGGGCAGCAGGTAGGCGATCTCCGGCGGCCCCTCCGCGATCGGCGCCGGCCAACCCCAGGGGAGCTCCTGTCCCGCGGCGAGCCGATGAACGCCGGGGGGCACCTCCGCGAGCACCTCCACCTGCGGAAGCGCCTCCTGCAGCCGCAGGAGGACCCCGTCCAGTGCCGCGGACGGCTCGTCGATCTCCACGCTCAGCGCGAGTGGGCCCACGGCGCGGTCTAGCACCGAGCAGAGGGTGCCTCGCAGCGCGATCTCGTCCTCGCCCGCCGTCACCGCGATCCGTGTCGCCGCATCGGCTTCGAGAATCCCACGCGCGTCGAAGGGGATCGGCAGTCCGAGCTCCTCCTCGGGCCCCGGCCACCCCAGCTCCTCCAGGAGCTCGTCCGGGTGCAGCAGCGCACGCACGTCGGCTCCATTCGGCTCCACTGGCAACGGAATGGCGGGCTGCGCCGAGGCGGGGGCGGCCGAGAGGGCCGGGGATGGAGCAGCAGCCGAGGGCAATGGAGGGGCGCCGGCGGAAGGGGCGCCAGCGAAGCCCGACGCCGACTTGGCGTCGGGGCCAGACGATGCGGATCCCTCCCGGTGGCGCTCTGACTCGGCCAGCTCGGCGCGCGCGAGGACCAGCAGCGCCGCGAGCTCGCGCACACGCCCGCGCAGCTCATCGCGTTCGGCGACCAGCATGCCGCACTCGGCCGAACCTGTCGGCGCGCTCTCAGGTGATAGCCCCATATTCGTCGCTCGTAACTGAATCGACGTCCTGGGTCCGACATGTTAACGCTGTGTGATTCTCGCTTGACCACTTGGGGTCACGCCTGAAGGATGGATGGCACGGTGGGTGCGACGCGACGTACAGTCGAGGAGCTCGAGCGGGAACTCGAGCGCTCCACCACGCAGCACACTGGCCTGCAGACGGCCCTTGCGCGAGCGCGGGCCGACGCCGAGATCGCCGACGCCGAACGGGAGGCGCTCGCACGGCGCCTGCTGGAACTCGCCGCCGAAAGCCCCTCGGTCGGGGCGAACGGGCCCGCGGGCGCCATCCTGCGGGATGAACTGGACACGATGCGGGCAGAGCGCGACGAACTCGCGTGCTCCCTTGCACAGGTCCTCGCGTGGACCCCGGGACTGCCCGCGTGGCAGCGCGAGCTCGAGCACCGCGCGAGGCTGACCTTCCTGGAGGCCTACCTGCCTCTGCTCGAGGCCGCGAGCCCCTCGGCGGAGGAGGGCGACCCGCTGGCGCTTCCCGCACCGTCGGATCGCCTCGGGCTGCTCGCCGGTCCGCAGGAGCACCAGGAGCCAGGGGCGCCCAGCGTGGACGTGGTGGTGTGCGTTCACGACGCCCTCGAGGACCTGCGCCGCTGCCTGTGGTCGCTCATGAGCGCCACCGGCCGGCGTTTTCGCCTGATCGTGGTCAACGACGGCAGCGCCGCCCCGACCACCGCCTTCCTCGCGCGGTTCGCCGCCGAGCACCCGGCGGTCACACTGCTGCATCGCAGCGAGCCCCCCCACGGCTACACGCTCGCGGCCAACGCCGGGCTGCACGCCTCGAGCGGCGACTATGTCGTGTTGCTCAACAGCGACACGATCGCCGGCCAGGGGTGGCTCGAGTCGATCGTGGCTCATGGCGAGAGCAACCCACAAGTGGGGATCCTGGGGCCTCTCTCCAACGCGGCCAGCCACCAGTCGGTGCCAGTCACACGCCAGGGCGGCGCATGGGCCGTCAACGAGCTGCCCGATTGGCTCACCGTCGATGGCATGGCGCTGATCCTCGCGCGGGCCGCCCCCCGTGTAGAGGCGCGCCTGCCGTTCATCAACGGCTTCTGCTACGCGATCAAGCGCGAGGTCATCGACGCGGTCGGCTACTTCGACGAGAAGCGCTTCCCGGACGGGTACTGCGAGGAGAACGACTTCTCCCACCGCGCCCTCGAGCACGGCTTCGCGCTGGCCGTCGTCGACGACGCCTACGTCTACCACGCCAAGTCCAGGTCCTTCGGCGCCCAAAGCCGCAACGACCTCGCCAAGCGCAACTATCAGTTGTTCCTCGACAAGCATGGCCGCGAGGAGATTGACGAGCTGGTCGCAGCGATGGAGGCCGACACCACGCTGGAACCCGTCCGCCGCGCCGTTCTGGAGTGCAGCTCGAGCCCGGCGGCGCTTACCTCCATCGTGAGCGGCGAGCAGGGGGCTCTGCGGATCGTCTTCATCCTTCCGGGCCTCGCCGACGGCGGCTCCGGCGGCTCGCACTCCATCTACCAGGAGGTGCGGGGCATGCGCGAGCTGGGCGTTCCCGCCCGCATCGCATTGCCGGCGGCTTCATGGGACCAGGCGCGAGCGGCCTACGAGGACGCCGGGGATATCTTCCAGGTGTTCGCCGACCTCGACGACCTCGCCGCCGTGACGGCCGACGCCGAGGTGATCTCCGCCACGCACTTCAAGTCGGTCACTATGCTGGGCGAGCTGCACCGGCTGCGCGAGGATTTCCTCCCCGCCTACTACGTTCAGGATTACGAGCCGTTCTTCACGGCCGCCGACGGCACCGATCTCGAGGAGGCGCTCGCCTCCTACACAGCCCTCCCCGACATGGTGCTGTTCGCCAAGACCCACTGGTTGTGCAATGTCGTGGGCGAGCGCCACGGAGTATCCGTCAACAAGGTCGAGCCCAGCATCGACGAGCAGCTGTTCGCCCCCGCGAGGGAGCCCGCGGAAGGTGAGGCGAGCGACACGGCCCCCCTGCGTGTGATCGCGATGGTCCGCCCGCGCACCCCCCGCCGCCAGCCGTTCAGCACTGTCGCGGTGCTCGAGCGGCTGCTTCGCGAGCTGCCCGGCCAGGTCGAGGTGCGGACGTTCGGCTGCCGCAGCATCGAGCTCGCGCGGCTCACCCGCTCGAATGCGATCGTGGAAGGCCACCTCGGCCTGCTCACGCGACGCGCCGTCGCCGAGCAGCTGCGCCGCAGCGACGTCTTTCTCGACATGTCCGCCTACCAGGCCTTCGGCCGCGCCGCGCTCGAGGCGATGGCCTGCGGCTGCACAGCGATCGTTCCCCGGATCGGGGGCGCCCGCCAGTTCGCCGAGCCCGGGGAGAACACGATCGCCGTTGACACACTGGATCCAGACGCCGCCTTTCAGGCCCTCGCCGAGCTCGCCGGAGAGCGCAACGAGCTGCGGCGGCTGCAGGCGAACGCGCGCGCAACCGCAGCCCGCTACTCGATCGTACGCGCCGCCCTATCGGAGTACCTGCTCTTCGAGCGCGAGTATCGGCGGCGTTTCGGCGGCGCAGGCGATACCGCGGCGGGAGGACCGGCCTACGAGCCGTCCACAACGCCGACGATCGCCGCCTGAGGCAGGGCGCCCCACACACGGCTGTCGTCAAGTTCGCCGCGGTTGTCGAACACGATGTAGTAGGAGCCCGCCGGAACCGTGAGCGGCTTCGGGAAGGTGCATGTCGCGAGGTCTTCGCACTGTTTCATCCATGGTTCGCTCTGCAGCTCACCATTGACGATCGCGTTGCCTTCCCTGAAGGAGATGCTTTCGCCCGCCACCGCGCCGACGCGGCCGATCGCGAGCGCTTCGCTGTATCCCGGCCCCACGATCTGGCAGGCCTGCCCGGGCGGTGGATGCACCCCGCAGCTTCCTTCGATCGCCCCGGAGGGCAGCTTGAACACGACCACCTGAGCCCGCGTGGGCGTCGTGTCGGCGGGGTTGTACGTGACGGTCTTTCCGGGTGGGTAGGTGGGTTCCATGTTGACGGTCGGTACAGTGAAAGTGTCCCCGCTCGCCTGCCCGCTCCCGCCGGAGGAGCCACCGGGGGATGAGCCATTGCCGGTGGAGCCACCGCCAGTCGAGTCACCACCGGTCGAGCCGCCGCCCGCGACGCCCGCCCCATGCAAGGAGCCGTGCGAGCGCCCCCCGTCCCGCTTGCCGCCTCCGGTAGGACTGCGACGATGGCCTCCCCCACCCTCGCTTCCTCCACCACCGGCTGTGACGCCACCTTTGCGTTGCGCGAGCGCGGAGCGAGGGGGGGAGTCGGTCGTCTTCGTGGACCTAATGCTCGGACTCTTCGGTGTATCGCGTTGGGCGCCGGCGGCGCCTTTCGCGCTCGCTTTGCCGGTTGCGCTCGACCCGTCGGTTGTCCCCGTCGTGAGCGCTGTAGCCGTATCTCCCGCGGAGGGCGCGCCGGCGACAGCGGCGCCGGCACTCTTGCCACTGCTGCCGCACGAGCAGAGGATCACTGGACCCAGCAGCGCCAGCGCGAGCGCGAGAGCTGTGTGCCCGCGGACGCCTTCCCTGCCTCTGCCGGTCACCGGCGCTTGACGTGCATATCCTCGACTGGCCACCGCGATGCGTGATTGTCCGTGCCTTGGCCCCGCAGGGTGTGACGATCTGGTTGCCGCCCCAGCGAGGTTGGGTGGCACTGGCCTGCTCCTGACATAGGACGGCCCACGTCCTGGACGCGCACCCGCTCTCGAGCGCTCCAGACGTAGAACGGCCCGCCGCGCTGGGCGCGGCGGGCCGTTTTCTCGGGGCATCCCTGCCCCGGGTCCTTCTGGGTGCTGTTAGTTGGCGGAGATGGCTGCGACGGCGGACGCCGCCTTCACCTGGACTCCGGCGGGGAGCTTCTGATAGAAGAAACTCTGGATCGCCGCCTGGCCTTCGCCAGCCGCCGTGCTCGTGACGTAGCCCAGGTAGTTCTTGACGGTCGCCTCGATCGTTTCGAACGTAGTGCTCTCTGTCACGTTGTTGTAGTGTTCTTTGAGTTTTTCTTCTTTGTAGTGCTTCCATGCGAGGTCGTACGTGAGCGCGCAGATCGGGTAGAAGTTGCCGCTCAGGTCCGCTGTTGCGTTCGGGTCAGATGCCAGCACCCCGTTCCACGAGTCTTCGGGGGAGTGCGGGGCGCCATACTCCGACGGCGTGATCTTTTCGGTCGCGCAGTTGCCGGAGAATTCAGTGGCCAGTGTCGCACCGGTCGGGCTGTTCTGCGGGCCGGCATAGCCTGCCCCGGAGGTGCTCACACCGTTGTTCTGGATCTTCGCCCAGAGGATCTGGTGTTCTTCAGAACCGCCATCCGTGGTCTTCAGCGCTTCACCGGTGAACGCGACTTTTCCGGCTTCGCACCCCGCTGCGCTCAGGCACTTGAAGAGCGTCGCGGCGTCGGCGGTGTTCGCGTAGCCCACGGAGCCGGGGTTTTCGGCCGTGTGCTGAGCGAGGTTGCCGCCGCTTTTGTTGGGTTTACCGTTGAACGTCGTCGTGGCGGTAGCCGAGGGCCAGAACGGGTAGTCCGTCGCGTACTCGTCCCACTCGGTCGGGTCGACCTGAGCGAGGTAGTTCTTGAACGCGTAGGAGGTACCCGAGCCGACTGAGCGAACCTCCTGCGTGATGCCCTGTTCGCAGTTGGCCGCCGTGTACGTCGCGTTGGTCAGCACGACTTTGGCGAGGAATTCGTTCCACTTCGCGAATTTACCCTGCCAGAGTTCGTCGAGCACGACGTTCTCGATGCTCACACGGATCGGTTTACCAACTGTTACGGCTTCGAGTTCGCACCCGTGCGGCAGGCTCAGCAGCACCGCCACCGGAGCCTGCGCTACCGGGACCGTGATCTCGATTGGGGACGCCGCCGGCGCAGCCCGCGACGCGTCGCCGATCTGACCAGCCGTCGGAGCATCGTCGGAGCCGACCCACCCGTCCAGCACGCCTGCGGGAGCCGTACCGCCTTCGGTGACCGATTCGTCGTCTTTCAGTTCCAGTTTGCCGGTGAGGTTGCCGAACTCGCCGAGCCCGAATTCGCTTGACGTCTTGTCGTAGTGTTGGGTAGGCGCGAGTTCACAGTTGCCGATGTGCGAGGGAAAGTCTTTGAACCAGACTTCCAGCTGTGCGTTGCCCTGCAGTGATGAGCCCGACGCCCAGTTGGTACCGCAGGGTGTTGTGGCCAGCGCGGGTGCGGAGCCAATCAGCCCCGCAACAGCGGTGGTCCCCAAGCACGCCGCTACGGTAGCGACCAAGCGCCTTGCCTTGTGATGACGGTTCATTTTGGAACCGAGCCTCCTTTTCTCCGAAGAGAGTGGATTGACCATACGCGGCAACCCTATCTTCCCGGCTGACACGTACCAGCACAGATCACAAGATAATCGCATCCAGGTCACGCTCTGGTAACGTGTATTTTTGGTGAAGGTGTGTATATCTGGTGAACGCCGAGGGCTTCCGGATCTTACGCCGTCCATGCGAGATCAAGTGGTGGCTCTGTGCGTGCACCACGCTGGAGGGAGCCCCGTAATGGGCCGCCTCCAGCAGGGTGGTCCTCTTCCAACTGGCTTACTTCTTCTTCTTACTCTTCTTCTTCGGCGCGTACCGTTTCCTGGCCTGCTTTTCACAGCTAGACCGCCGCTTCTTCGGCATTTTCTTGCACGCCTTGAGCGCTTTGGCCAGCTTCTGTGCGTTAGTGGGCGATTTAGTGCCAGTTTCCGACGGCTTGGGGCCCGGTTCAGTCGATTTCGGCGCTTCTTTGGTCGTGGTAGTCGTCGGCAGTGGTTCCTGTTTTGTTTCTTCTTTTGATTTTTCTTTTTCCACCGGTTTTGCTTCGTTTGCCACCGTCACATTCTCGGGGTACGTCGTGCTTTGAAGTTCTTCGGAGTCAGTTACCACCAGCTTGACCGTGTAGGTGCCCGCAGCGGCGAACGTGTGCTCGAACGTGGGACCGGGCGTCTGGTCTTCCTCGAGTTTGCTGCCATCCCCCCATTCCCAGCGGTAGTCGGTGATCGGGTCGCCGAAAGGCGCCGAGGATTCGGAGACGTCGAAGGCCACCGGCTGGCCGGCGATAGGTTCGGGGGTGGTGACCTTGAACTTCGCAGTCGGCGGCGTCGGGGCAGCGACTTTGATCTTCTTGGCCGGCGGTTCGTAGGTGCCGTAGTCGCTGCGAATCCGCAGCTTTACTTCGAATTCGCCTTCATGCATGTATTTATAGCTGGTGGTCGCCGGAGGCCAGCCGAGCTCTTCGACCAAGCTGCCGTCGAGTTCTCGCGGCCAGAGGCCGATTTCGTTCACGATCGTGAATTTTTCGCCGGTGGGAGCCCATTCATAGGCGAACGGCACACCGTGCTGGAGGTCGGCCGCCGCGGCGCTGAAGTCGACGGTGGTGCCAACGCCGACTTCCGATTTTGAGATCGAGAACCCGCCGGAGGGCTGTGGGCACGGGTTTTCGCCCACCACGCCAGGGCCCAGCTCGACGATTTCTCGGCCGACGGTCGCCCCCATGTCTTCGTTGGAGGCATCCGACACCGTGTCGAAGCCGCGCCCCAACAGCCACAGTGTGCCGTTCTTGCCAGCGGCCAACGCCTCCTCTTCCCCCTGGAGGCTGCACGCCCCCGCTTCGTTGCCGAGCGTATTGACGATCGTACCTCCCTTCAGTTCGGAGATTTCTCCCGTTTTGTTGGGAAGCAGCAGCCTGATGCCAACGTTCGCCTTGCCGCCGAGGACCGGGACTCCGTCATGCCAGTAGTACGGGGTCCCTTCCGGCGATTCTGGGTCGGAGACCGCGTCGCGCTCGTAGGTCGCGGCGTAGAGCCCTTCGGGGCCGGAGAGCTGCACCAGCCCCGGTCCCGCCCCGATCGGCTGCGCGGCGTAGAGCCCGCTGAATGCCCCCGGCGCCGGGGCCAGATATGCCGGGCTGAGGTCGAGGGCGGTGGGAGTGTTTTCATAGCCGAGCAGCAGCGTCGCACTCGACAGATCGGCGCTCAGCTTCACGGCGTCGGTATTGCTCACGCCGCCTTCCACTGCTCCGAGCAGGGCGGTGAGGGTGCCATCGGGGTTGGTGGAGATGCCGCGCGGCGCAGCCTGTCGCTCGCTGACGGGCTTGGCGAGACTAGCGGCCGACCATCTCACGAGCGGTTCGCCCCTTTTCGCACCCTGCGTGGCCACCTGCTGCACGATCGCCACGCCGGGCACATCCGAGACCCCCGAGGTGCCGCTGCTGGTGCTGCCGTCGCTGGCCTCGATCGCGATGTCGTGCGCGGCGCCATTCACATCGAGCGCGATCCCCTGGGGCACGAACAGCACCCCATCCTTGGTCAGCTGCGATTCGGTCGCGACCACCCCACCCGTGCTGCCGAGCGGATCGGCCGCTAGCGCGCTCGCGCCTTCCTTGGCCGCAACCAGTTTTCCCCCTTCGGGATGGGTGGACCAGGCGATGAGCTCCTTCGCGAACGGAAGTTCGGATTCGCCGTCTTCAGTGCTGCCGACGACCAGAGCGTAGACACGGCCGACAGCGTCGTCTACCGCGAGTCCCACGATCCCCGACCTTGACGTGAGCGGTTCATTGGGCAGCGTGAAGGTCGTCGAGCCGAGCACGGCGCCTGTGTCGCTCAGCTTCTGCAGGCGCCAGCTGGTCGTCGTGCCGCTGGCACCCGAGGTGCGGTCGGCGACGTACAGAGCAGTTTCGTTGGGAGCGGTGTTGTCTTCGGTGTCGACCGCGAAGCCCACCGGGTCCAGGAAATCCCCAGGCGTCAGGGCACCCCCGTAGTGGGCGTCGTTGTAGGCACTGGCGTCGAACCCGCCAAAGCGCCCGAGTTCGCTGAAGGCGTAGGTGGCGAGCGCCGGGCTGGCCGTGGCGAAGGAGAGAGCAAGCGCAGCCGTGAAACCTCCGGCCAGAAGCCGAATGACCCGTAAGGCGAGCACACCTCGACGTCCTCGCGGGGACCGAGATGAGGAGTGGTGGTGGCAGGCGTCTATGGAGTGCATGTGCACGCCACACTACAGATTGGTGCGGAGACTCCAGGCGACTTTCACGGGTGCGTAACAGTGTGCGGCCCGATGGTCACTAGATTTTCTCCAATTTGCTACAGGGAAATAACATCTCTCTGTTCCACACTTTGCGGGCGGGGCTACCACCCTTTCACGCGGAGCTACCACTTATCGGATATCTCAGCGTCGCCGGCTCGCGCCCGCCCCCACTCGCGCGGGTGCAGGTACCCGGCGGCGGCTGCCGCGGCTGCGCCCGATGGTGGTTCCCGCTCCGGCGGCGATCACGACCAAGCCCAGCAGAAAGACCGGAGGCAGCATCGGATCCCCAGGATCGTAGGCCGCCATGTTGTGAACGCTCTCGACGGCCTCCTCCTCCTCTCGCTTCTCCTCGGGCGCGACGGCGGGCGAGAAGACCGTCACCGGTGCGGTGCCCGACGGCGGGATCGGGCGTGCCAGCGTGGGCGAGACGAGCAGCGGCGCGACCACCGGCGCGAAGGGCTGCGGCGGGAGGAGGAAGAACGCGGGGGCAGCGGCGTGGTGGGGCGCCGGAGGAGCCGCGTGGGGGGCCGACGTCGGCAGCGGCGCCGGCGGCAGGGGCGGTGGAACAATCGGCGCGGGGGACGCCGCCGGGGATGGGCTGGGCGAGAGCGGCGGCGGCGGCAGGGGCACCCGCTTGTTGGAGGTGGCCGGCGGCGGGTTGACGAGCGGCACGGTGCCGCAGGGCTGCTCGACGCTGCCCCCCTGCACGGTCACCTGCTCGGAATAGCTGAGCCCGCCCGTCGCGATCGTGACGGTGGTGGTGCCGGAGTTGAAGGCGCAGAACAGCCCGGAGCTCGGATCGGGGATCGGCTTGCCGTCGGCACCCTGCAGCACGGCGCGAGGGTTGTCGCTGGCGGGTTCGCGCTCGACGAAGTTGCCGATGTCGGGGGCCGACGAGGAGAACTCATAGGCGGGGGCGATGAAGTGTGCGCAACCCGTGCCTTTGCAGTAGTCGGGGATCGGCACGTAGGGGTCCGGGGCCTCCTCCTCGTCGGTTCCCGAACCCTCCTGCTCATCGCCGCCGGCGGGCCGGCGGGCGAGCGCTTCGAACAGCGCCACCTGACTGCGGCGCAGCAGCGTGCCGTCGGTGGCATCGAGAGCGAGCTGGGAGATGTTGGGGATCAGGGTGACCGTGACCGGCGCCTGATTGGTCTCCGGGTTGCGATGGGCGACGTTCACGGAGGTGAGCAGGAAGCCTCCCGCACCCAGGAATTCTTCGTCGCTGGAGGGCGGCGGCAGCACATAACCCAGGGTGCCGCTGCCGTACGCCGGCACGGACCGAGAGCCCGAACCGAGCATGTCCGAGCGGTTTTCTTCGGGGCTGTCGTAGAAGTAGGCGGAGGCGCCGTGCTGCATAAGCACCTGGGTGAGGGTGGCGGCGTCGCGGGCGTAGTTGGATGCCTCGGGATCCACGGGATCGCAGTTGCCGAGTACGATCGCCGGCATACCCGCCGATTTCGCCGATTCGAGCTGGCTCGCCAGCCATTCCATCTGGGGGGCGCCCAGGGTCTGCTGGGAGTAGTCGAGCACGATCACCCGCACCGTTCCCCCGGCGCCTTCAGAGTCGAAGGCGTAGGCGGCGCTGCCGGCCGGCGGCGGGGCCGTTCCGGGAGGGACGCTGCCCGCGGGCGCGCTGCCTGCCAGCGTGTTCGCGAACGTGTCCACGCCACCACCGGGTTCGACGTCGGATGGCGAGGCGGCGGCATAGACCGGCAACGGCCCCGCCGTCCGCAGCAGTTCGGCGTAGCGGTTCATTTCGCGCGCAAAGGCTTCGCTGGAGGGCCGCTGGCCTTTGCTCTGGGCGATCCGCGCGCCGGTGTAAAGGAACGCTCGCAGCCCGGGGATCTGCGCCGCGCGCGCGAGAGCGCTGGTCATCCACGCATCGGGCCCGATACCCACGTTCGCGTAGTCCGCGCACGCCGCGGCGCACTGCGCGTTGCCGCCCAGCGCGAACGTCGCCCCTTCGGCAGGTGGGGAGATCGGCGCGTCGCTGCTCTGGGGAGGCGCTGCGCCGGCGCCGATGCGCAGCGCAGCCGCGGTCTGCACTTCGGCGAGATCTTCCTTCAGCGCCGACTGATCGAGCGCGGCCCCCGTCTGACCGCCGATCGCCCAGCCTTCGGTCCCGGCCGGGTTGACGAGCAGAGCGAGCACCGCGTCGGGCCAGGCGGGCAGATCCGCACGTTCCTGCCCCGCCGCGACTTCGGGACTGGGGAAGGCGTCACCCTCGAGATCCTGCCAGCCACCGGCGCTCTCACGCAGCAGATACCCCGTCGCAGGAAGGGGATCGGGCTCGATGTACAGCGGGGGCTGGCCGGGCGCGGTCCCCGGGGGGTTGTCGATCTGCAGGTAGATCAGCCCGTTCGGCAGGCTGTTGGCGCTGGTGTCGATCGAGACCAGCGCGCGTACGGTTGGCCCTTCCTGGAACGCCGCGAGCGCAGCGATGTTGGCTGCTTCCGGAAGCGGCTCGGCAGCGAAACGCCAGGGGGAGCCGGCCGGACCATCGCGCTCGATCACGATCCCCGGCCCGGCCGCCACCGCACCGCCGTCGGGCAGCCCGGCGACCTTCGAGATGACGGTGGCTTCCGGCTCTGAGAGCTGCCCGAGCAGCTTCTCGGCTTCCGCGTCGATTTCCCACACCGATCCAGGTTCGTCGCGGTTGACTAGCAACCCGCCGACCTCCTTGCCGGCGGCGTCGAGCTCGCGATACCCGACGATCGCCTCCGCCCCGGCGAACGCCACCGAGGTGAAGTTCGCCTGCTGCAACCCCGCGGGCAGGTTCGTCGCCTGGATCCAGGTCTTGTCGTAGGAGAGCAGCACACCCTGCTTGCCGACGGCGTAGCCGATAGCGGGGTCGGCTGGGTCGAACGCGATCGCGGTGAGGTTGCCATGGAAGCCCAGCGGCTTCGCCGGGTCCGGCTCCCAGAGATTGGTTTCGCTGCGCCACAGCCACATCGCGCCTTCGCTGCCGACCGCGTAGGCACGGCCTGGTTCCGGCCACGCGACTCCCCGGAGGCTCGGTTCCTGGCGCTTGCCGGAGCTGTTGTAGAGATATTCCGGCACCCACCCCTGGTCCGGTGCGTAGCGGGCCACCTGCCCCTCGGCGCCGACGGCCAGCGCCTGCGCGTTCGGTTCGCCGGGAGTGGAGCCGGGCGCCGGTGCGATCGCAGTCAGCGGCCGGCGGAAGGGAACGGGCCACTGCGAGAGCTGGTCAGGCTGCGGAGTGGTGGTGACGTGCAGCAGCTGCGCCCCTTCGTGGTAGTTGAGGCTGCCGCCGCTTCCGCCGGAGGCGCCATACAGCCACCCTTCCCGAGGGGAGCTGAAGGCGGCACTGGACACGCTGTAGCCGCCTCCCCCCGGTACGTAGGAGAAGTCGCTTGCACCGGTGAAGCGCAGCAGTGCTCCGTGTGGCAGTCCCGTAATGATCCGCACCCCCGGCCACGCGAAGCTCTCATAGCCCCTGGAGCCGGAGCCCGACGGCAGCGGGGCGGCGAGCGAGCCATCGCTCGGGCACAGCTGCTTCTGGGGATAGCACCAGGTGCCGCGAACTTCGGCGCTCGCGCCGCCAGACACCAGCAGTGTCACATCGCCTCGGGACACTGCCCCGCCGGCTTCGGGCGAGGGCGCTTCCAGCTGGGCGTCCACCCACACACTGTCGTCGGTGGCGGTCAGCATCGGCCCAACGGCGAGCGGGTTGACGCTGGAGCCGGCGGGCGCCCTACTCTTGTCTTGCAGCATCCAGTCTTCCGGTTCCTGCAGCACCCACACCGGCACCCCGCCCATCGAGGTGTCGCGCTCGAAGAGCATTAGCGGCTGCGAGCCCGAGGTGGCCAGTAGCCATGCGCTCTGGGGCGAGGAGGCTGCGATCGCCAGCACCGTCAATCCGCTCGCGGGGGTGCAGGTTCCTTCGTGCTCGCGGTCGCAGATCGGCTCGCGCGTCCAGCTTGTGCCGTCGTAGTGCAGAACTCCCGGCGGCAGGCTCGTTGCGGTGGAGCCCCCGCCGGTGGGGCCGCCCCCGCTGGTGGGACCGCTCCCGCTGGTGGGACCGCTCCCGCTCGAGTCTCCTTCTTCGGCCTGCTGGGGCACGACCAGCGCCCCCGTGGCGCCCCCGACCTCTTCGATCGCCGCCACAAGTGGGGTCCCGGAGGTCGTGAAGAGCCGTTCGTCGGAGCCCAACACCGCCTGCGGGCCGCTCGAACTCGGCCCCGGCGCTTCGGCGAACGCACCGCCGGGTTCGCGCGTGAGGATGTCTTGCGCGCCCGAGCCCCCGCTGCCGAGCAGCACGATCCCGCCGCCGGCGGTCACGCGGTCGGCCGGCATGCCGGTGGCGCGATCGCTCGCCGTGGTGAATGTCAGCCTGGCGCCTTCCCCGTTCGCGATCGGCACCACCTGCCACCCTTCCGCGGCGGTGCTGTGGTGCAGCAACACGGTGGCGTCGGCGATCTGCTGCCCGTCGGCCGTCGCAGGAACGGGGCCGATGTTGGCCTGCGCCCATACTTCATTGGAGGAGGCTCCGATCAGCTCCACTTCGCGTGAGGGCAGGCCGAGCACGGGCTGGAAGCCGAGGGCTTCTGCGGCACTGCCAACCGTCGCCGTGCCTGCGTTCGCAGCCGCCGCAGCCGTATTCGGGGCGGCCGTCGTCAGGCCCACGCCAAGCTGGGCTGATCCCACCACGCCGAGGACGACCGTGGCGATGACGATGAGCAGAGCCCGCCGTGACAACGACGGATAATCTCTTTGGGAAGACCCCCGGGGAAGTGAAGAATTGGTTATGACCGAGCCGAAACTTCGGGCCTTGCAGAGAGTCGAAGAGATTCTGGGCTGCTTCGTGCGAATAGGGGCGGCCCCA
This sequence comes from uncultured Solirubrobacterales bacterium, assembly GCA_963844585.1. Lineage (GTDB taxonomy): Bacteria > Actinomycetota > Thermoleophilia > Solirubrobacterales > Solirubrobacteraceae > Palsa-744. The sequence goes on from CAWJOV010000008.1 coordinate 77,077, forward strand.
ACTACGGATCCCGACTCAGGCAGCCCCCTCGCAGCTCCGAGCCGCGCGCACAGGGCGATCCTGTGAAACTGTGGTGAAGGACTTGCGCCGCCAGCGGGCGAGCGCTTAGCATCGGACGGTCTCGCGAGCCGTCCCTCAAGCCCCCGTGGGCTCGCCGAGCTCTCGATGAGCCTTCGCAACGATCTCGTTTCGCATGCCCGGAAGTTGAGCCTGCTCGCTGCGGCGCTGGCGGGGTTTGGCCTGCCGCTGCTCGCAGTCTCAGCGGCCCGTGCGGCATTGAGCCCAGCGGCTGTCATCGACGGCCCCAGCCCCACGATCCTCGACGTCGACGGGGCCGCGATGGCGCCCGACGGCAGCGGCGGGATCCTCTATCGCAAGCTGGTCGAAGGCCAGCCGCACCTGTTCGTGGCACGCTTCGCGAACGGCACCTGGCAGCCGCCGGTCGAGGTCGACGCGGGACAGCCCTTCGGCGCCTCCTCACCGGCGATCGCCGCCGCAGACAACGGTCGTCTGCTGGTGGTGTGGGCCGAGCCGTGGGCGGTCATCGACCAGGTCACCCAGTACCAGCTGATGTCGGCCGAACTGAGCCCCGGCGCAAGCGGCTTCGGGCCTGCGATCCAGGTGGACCCCAACAACATCGGCAACGGCTCAGCCGCGTTCCCCTCGCTGGCGATGGCGCCCAATGGGAACGCCTACGTGGTCTACCGCGTCGTCACCGAAGCCCTCGAACCGGGCACCGCCAGCACCACCGTCCCGCTGCGCCCCGGCGATGAGCTCGTCGACGTGCGCGTGGCGCACTACAACGGCCCGGGCCTGCCCTGGACCTCGCTGGGCGCCATCAACCAGTTCCCCCAGCTCACGATGCGCCGGCCTACGGCCGCCAACGCCCCGGTCATCGGCGTGAGCAACCTCGGGGACGCGGTCGTGGCCTGGCAGGAGCCCGACGCGAGCGGCACAGCGCGCATCTGGGCGCGGCGGATCTTCGGCGCCACGCTCGGCAACGTGCTCGAAGTCAGCCCCGCCACCGCCAACGGGCAGCAGATCGGCGTCGACGCCGAAGCGCCCGCGATATCCGTGACCCCGCTGGGGGAGACCCGTGTCGCCTTCCGGCTCCCCGGAGGTCCCGGGTCGCCCTACGGCACGGGGCGCCTGTTCGTGAACACGCTGCCGCCCGACACCGCCACCAACGGCAGCAAGTTCACAGGCGCGCAGATCGTCGGCGCGGCCCCCACGCTGGGGGCCCCGAGCATCTCGCTCTCCGGCGGCGGCAACACCGGCGCCTACCGGCTCGCCTACGCCGCCGGCGGAGCGGCCATGTCGCTCACCGGCAGCGACTTCAACGGCAACGGAGCCCCCGCTGCGCTCGGCACGGCACAGAGCGAAACAGCGCTGACGACCGCCGGCCTCGACGGCGGCGGAGTGACCGTCTGGCGAGCGACGAACGGCGCCGGACAGCCGGCCATCGATGCGCGCGAGGACTTCGCCGGCGGCGCCTGGCAGCTTGCGGGGCTCTCGGCTCCACTCGGCGGCGAACTGGATGAACCAGTGCTCGGTGGGGCTGGGCTCGGAGACGCGCTGATCGCCTTCCGCCAGGGCCCCCCCGGCCAGTCGGAGGTGATGGCCGCGGTCGCCAAGGCGCCCCCGGGCGACTTCCTCGTGGAAGCCCCGGTCGGCTGGGTCCGTGGGGCCGCCGCGAAGATCGCTTGGAACGCCGCACCGGAGGCGTACGGCACCACGACATACGCCCTGGTCGTCGACGGCCAGATCAGGCAGCGCGGGCTCACCGGACTCTCTGCGCGCCTCCCCTCGCGCGGGCTCGGCGACGGCGTCCACCACGTGCAGGTGCTTGCTACCGACGGACTCGGACAGCAGACGATGACAGCAGCGGCCACTCTGAAGATCGACGCCGAACCGCCGGATGTGAGCGTGCGCCGCCTCGGCGGCCTGCAGGTACAGGTGCGCGTGTCCGACCCCTACTCTGGTGCGCTGGCCCGCGACACACGGATCGACTTCGGCGACGGCACCCCCCTCGTCAGAGGCAGGCTCAGGGTGCGTCACGCCTATACTCACGCCGGACTCTACGTGATCGTCGTACACGATCGGAACGCGGCCGGAAACAGCGGAGTGGCTCATCTGCGGGTGCAGGTCGGATGAGACGACTCCCCCTCCTCCTCCTCCTCCTCCTGGCCATGTCCGGTGTCGCGCTCGCGCAGGCCGCTCCAGCGCCCGCGAGCTTCACTGCACCGACGCTCGTGTCGGGCTCAACGACCGTGCAGGCCGACTATGCCTACAGCCCCGCGATCTCCGCGAACGGGCGCTATGCGGTCTTCGCCGGCTCGGTCGCCTCGATCACCGGCGTCTACCGTCAAGGATCTCGCAACGGGCACGCTCGAACTGGTCGCCGGCGGCGATGCGGGTGCCCCGTCGATCAGCGCCGAAGGCCGCTATGTGAGTTTCACCACCTCGGAGAACCCGGTCACCGGGGCGTCGGAATGCAGCGCGGTGTACGTCCGCGACATGGAACCCGAACGACCCGGCAGCACCCCCGACTACGAACTCGTCTCGGCGCCGAGCGGCTCCGAGGAACCGCTCACCTACGACGGCAGCGGCGAGCCGCAGTGCCCTGGCGGGGGTTCGGCTTCGGTCGACCGGGTCGCGCTCAGCGGCAACGGGCGCGAGGTCGCCTTCACCGTGATCGGCAAGTCCAACCTCGTCGGCTCCTGCACCAGCACCGCAGCCACGCCGACGGAACTGGCGAAGACGAGCTGTCCCACCCCACCCGACCAGGTGGCCGTGCGCGACCTGGAAACCGGCGTCACCACGCTCGTCAGTGCCACGCTCGGCTCCCAGGAAAGCGAAGCCCCGCAGCCGGTGCCCGGCGGGGGTGCGCTCGCCGGAACCGAGACGCAGGCGCAGACCGGGGCGAGCACGTGGGTCGAAGAAGCAGAAGGCGGCACCCCGATCAGCGCCAGCACGGCGGCGATCAGCGCCAACGGCGATGTCGTCGCCTGGATGGGCATCCACATCCCCGCGCAGAGCCCCATCGAGCCGGGCCACACCGAGGAATCCACGGGCTACCCGGACGAGTACGCCGAGCCGCTCTGGCGGCGGATCGCCGGCCCGCCCTCGCCCACTCGGCGGGTCACCGGCGGCGATGACCCGTCGAGTCCCACTGGCCTGGGCCCACTGAACCTCGACTGGAATCCGGGCGGCCTGGAATCGACCGATACGGGTCCCGTCTACGGCTCCTACATACAGCCGCGTGGATTCGCCAGCAGCCCCCGGTATCGCTCGCAGCTCGACAACGTCACACCGCAGCTCAGCGCCAACGGCGAAACCGTCGCGATCCTCTCCACCGCACCGGCATACGGATCGGAACCGAACGAGGGTGCGGGCCACGCGGTCAGCGGCGAAGGCATCCCGACCAACGCATTTGTCGTCGACATGGCCACTGGGCTTACCCGCAGCGAGGCGCTGACCCCGCTCACTGAGTGGGCGACGACAGACTTCTCGGCAGGTGGCAAGTCCTTCAACGGCACGCTCGAAGACATCGCGCTCTCTCCCGACGGCACGCGCCTGGCATTCGTCACCACCCGCGCCGTCTTCCCACTCGCGCCACCGGCGCTCATCACTCCGACGGTCAGCGAAGCCGCCTACACTCAGCTCTACGAGGTCGATCTGCGGGCCGACACGCTCGCACTCGTGAGCCAGGGTTACGATGGTAAGCCGGCCAACCGCAACATCTACAGCCCCTCCTTCAGCGGCAGCGGCGAAACGCTCGCATTCGCATCCGAAGCCACCAATCTGGTGTACGGGGCCGACAACGCGGGCGAAAGCGACGTCTTCTTGACATCCTCGGAAACCCCCTCCGAAGTCCCCAGCCAGCAGTCGGTGACGGCGCTGCCGCCCCCCGCCCCGCTCACGCCGGAATGGCTCATCAGCGCGACAGTTCAGCGCGGGGGAGCGGGCAGCCTGCTGGTCGACGTGAGCGTGCCAGGAGCGGGCACCCTCAGCGCCCACGCGAGCGCGGCAGTGCCGGTGAGCGCCGCCGGGTCAAGCAGCTCCACCCACGCCAAGAGGCGCCGGGGAACCAAGGCCGCGCGCACCGCGATCCTCACGCGCATCGTGGCCGGCGCACGCGCCGTCACGGCAGCCCCCGGGCTGGTGCAGCTGCGCGTGCTGCCGGCAAGCCGCTACCGCTCGCTGGAGCGCGAGGGACTGTACTCCACAATCGTCCTGACCTTCACGGCGGCGAACCACCCGGCGCTGGTCGAGTCGCTGCAGGCCAGCTTCCAGCTGAACCCGACCGTGCGCGGCGCCAGGCGAAAGGCACACAAGCGATGAGCGTGCGCGCCCTTGGTCTCGGTGCGCTGCTGGCGACGCTCGCGCTCCTCCTCGGCCCCCTCGCCCCGGCACACGCCGACTCCACGCACCCCGTCTGGGAATTCGCGCCGGCGCTGGCCCCCCCACCGCCCCCGGGGGTCGCGCCCTCCCCGTACCCCACGCTGCCGCTGGGGCCGGTCGGGGACATCGAGTTCTGGACGCCCAATCGCGGCCTGCTCATCACCGCCGGCAGCCCCGGTGGTACGCCGGTGAAGATGGGGGTCTACGCTTACAACGGCGTCGACTGGCACCAGCTCTCGACCGAATGCGGCGGCACCGACGGGCGGATCGCGTGGGCGGGGCCCGAGGAATTCTGGACTATCGCCGACCAGCGCGCCGGTCAGGTTCTCGCCAACGGCTCGAGCGCCGCCTTGGCCGATGTCTCGCTGTGCCACTTCCAGAACGGCCAGGTCGTCGGCTCCTATGCCATGCCGCTGGGAACGCCCACCTCCTATCTGCCGATGGACGCAGCCGCCTGCCTGTCCTCCAGCGAGTGCTGGTTCGCGGGCAACCTCGGCGAATACCCCAACAGCGGCTCCTTTCACCTGCACTGGAACGGACAGACCGTTACAGCCGTCTATGACTCCGACCCCCACGACGATCATGCAGTCACCTCGATGGCGGGGTACGAGGGAACTCTCTACGAGGGCGTCCAGCTCGCGGGCACCGATGAATTCGGGGGGCTGGGCGCCGCCCAGACGCCACTTCTGCACACGATCGAAGCAAGTGTCAACAGCACCTTCAGCGATGTCTTTCTCAAAAGCTCCCCGACCTGCACCGGCGGTCTCTGCCCCTCGCTGCCCGAATATGGCACCGACGACCCGGACGCGCTGTCGGGCCTGCGCCTCAGCAGCGACGGGGGCCTCTCGGGCGACCCTCCGGCGCAGACGCAGATGTGGGCGGCCGCATGGCCGCTCGAAGGCTTCTCCGACTACGCTTCGGCCGAGCCGATCGTCCTGCATTGTGGCAGCGACAGCACCTACGGCGAAAGCGAAGCGACCGAGGACTGCGACTCGAACGTCTGGGCACAGGCACCCTCGACACTGCTCCCCGCAGGCCAGCAGCTCACGGACATCGCCGTCGAACCGGGCGGCGACTCCGCCTGGGTCACCCTCCGCTCGCACGACGGCCGCGCGCATCTGGCGCGCATCGTGGCCTCCGAGCAGCCCGGGGAGCAGACGATGCAGATCGGCGAACAGGCGACGCTCGGCCTCGGCGGCGAACTCGCCGAAGACGGCGATCGCGGCAACGCCACGGTGATCTCCTGCCCGGCCGCCAACGACTGCTGGCTGGCGACCGATCAGGGATGGCTCTACCACCTCACGATCCCCGGCAGTACCCTGCCAGAAGACACCGACCCCAACTTCCAGGGGATCATCACCTACCGGCCGCCCGACCACGGCATACCCCAGCTGATCGCCGACGTCGCTCCCCCCGACGACTCGCTGGCCAACCAGCCACCGCCTCTGCCCCCGCTGCCGCCACCGACGACGCCGGCTGCCACCTACACCACCAAGCAGCTCGTCACCAACGTGCACAGCCGCCTCATCCACCGCTTCACCCTCGCGCTCTCCTTCACACTCGCCGCCCAGGCCCACGTACAGCTGGTTGCGACTCGCAAGGGCCAACTCGTGGCGCATACCGCTCGCGAGACGCTGAAGGGCGGACGGCACACGCTGATGCTGCGGTTGAACGCGCACCGCTGGCCGACCAAGCTCAACCTGCGAGCCAACCCGCTGAAGCCCCTGCCACGCATACCGGTCACTGGCAGCGGCGAATCTCCCGGAGCTCCCAAAGCCCCGGTCAGCGCCAACAACATCTCGACATAGAGCACACCGAACAAGAGCGACAGATCCGCTCATCTATGTGGGGCTCATCGATGAAGGCCGCCTGCCGAACATCGAGCTGCTGACGCTGCAAGCGCAAGATCACACGCACCCGTAATCAGTCATCGCGGCCGGCGGCCGCCATCACCTCTCTGACCTCCTCCGGGGTGTAGAAGAGCCAGTGCGCCCCCTCGCGCTCCAGCAGCAGCTGCCCGACCCTGCGGATGTGAGCGCTGTCGTAGACGGCGGCCGTGTTGCGGCTGCGGAGGGTGAGCCGCAGCCCTGCGGCGCTGGGGGCGATCGGCGCAAGCGCCGCACCACCGGTGGCGACGATGTCCTCGTAGCGAATCACGTGCTCGCGGGGGAGGGTCGCGGCGTAGGTCTCGAAGAACCATCCCAGCAACGTCAGCTCCCGCTCGGTGCGGTCCTCGATCGCATCCAGACGTGCGGCGAGGGCGGGGGCGATGATCGTGCGCAGGCCCAGGCGACCCTCGCGATATTGCATCGGCACGCTCTCCCAGGAGGCCAGGACGGAGAGCGGGTTGCGCACGATCGCGAACACCGGGAACCGCTCGCGCAGAATCGGCAGCAGCGCGGTGAACGCGACCGGATGCTTGATCGCCAGGGTGAAACTGGGCGATGCCGGAGGATCGACCGGGATCTCGCTGCGGGTGGCCATGCGCAGGCGCAGCCCATCCCCGTCGCGCGTATCCGAGACCTTCTCGGCGCCGAGCACGCGCCCCTCGACATGCCTCGTCAGCGCCATGCCGCGATCGAGGATCGAACGCCGCTGCTCGGCGGCGAAGCGCTCGATACCCTCGCAGATGGAATCCGGGTCCAGCGACCGTCCGTCGTCCCTGCTCGCCGCCTGGACGAGCCGGTTGGGGTCCATCGGCTCATCGAGCGCGCGGATGTCGGGGAGGCGGTTGAGCAGCTCGCACGACAGCGTCGTCCCCCCCCGCGCGAGTCCGGTGAGCAGGACGCAGGGATCGACGTCGTCGCGCTCCACGGGAGGACAGCCTATGCGCCGATCCCAGCTGTTAGCGTTGCCGCGGTGTTACCCGGGGCCCCCGTCTCACCCGAGTCCTACACGCTGGTAACTCCCCATCAGCGCTCGAGCTCGGGAGGGGTTCACGTGATCGAACAACTGGCAAGCCACCTGGCGCCCTCAGCGCTGGTGAACCTCGCCGTGCGACGCGGCCCAACGCGGGCGATAGAGGGCGTCACGGTGCTCGAGGCGCCGGAACTGAGCGAGGCGGAGCTGCCCGACGCGAGCGTGCTGATCGGAGGCCTCGCGCAACCCGACCCCGAGCGTGTGCTGGAGCTGCCGGCGGAGAAGGGGATGCCGCTGTTCTTCTTCCAGGGCTACGGCACGCCTGACAATCCGCATGTGAGCGCGATGCTGCGCAGGCGCCCCCGCGTGCTCGCTGTGTCGAGCTTCCTGGCCGAGCGCGCCGCAAGCCACGGCTGCCAGGTCGAGTCCTTCCGGCCCGGCCTGGACCGGTCTCTCTTTCATCCCGGTCCCCCCTGTTCAGAGCGCGGGGCGGTGGTCGCGATGCTGAGCCATGGCACCGACTGGAAGGCGACCGAGGACGGCATGGGCGCATTGGCCCGATTGCGCGCCGCGCTTCCCGCGGTGGAGGTGAGGCTCTTCGGCGGGGGAGCGCCTGCCGCTCCCGCACAGGTGGCGGGTATGCGCGTGCGCCACCTCGGCATGCTCTCGCGCGAGCAGGTCGCCGAGCTCCTGCGCGAGGCTGCGGTGCTCGTCTGCCCGAGCTGGGAGGAGGGGCTGGGGCTGCCCGGCATCGAGGCGCTGGCGTGCGGGGCGGCCCTGGCCACGACCGACACGAAGGGCAGCCGGGATTACGCCTTCGATGGGGAGACCGCCCTCGTCACACCGCCGCACCAGCCAGAGCTGCTCGCCGAGAGCGTGATCCGGCTGCTGCGCGAACCCGGGTTGCGCGGCCGGCTGGCTGTGCGTGGGCGCACGCATGTACTCGCGACCTATCCTCCGTGGCCCGAGGCCGCCGCTCGCTTCCGCGGGGCCGTCACGAGCCTGCTCAGCCGGACTCCCCCCATGGCGCCAGCAGCCCGGTAGCGTCGCGCAGCGCGGCGGCGTCCTCGAGGAAGTGGGCCCGCAGCGCCTCCCGCACCCCGCCGGAGAGCGGCTCGGGAGGGGAGGGGACGAAGTTCCAGATCTTTCTGAGGGTGAACTCCATGCTGACCCGCTCCCCGTACCAGCGCTCGCGCGGCGCCCCCAGGTAGCGCTGCATGATTCGCTCGAACTCCTCGCGCCCCCGGCCGTCCAGGCTCCTCTCTGCCACCCAGGCCTGGGTCGCCTCGCGCTCCCCTCCGCTCCCCCGCGCGGCGTCGATCGCCCGCAGCAGCCCCAGCAGCTCATCGGCAGAGACGCGCGGCTCGCGGCCGCCCGTGAACGCGCGCTGGAAGGGGTCGGCCGGCTCGTAGTCGTCGTCTGCCCCCAAAAAGCGCAGGATCCGCCCCACCACCTCGATCGGTTCACTAGCGAGGCTCTCGCTCAACTCGACGTGCAGCCCGGTACGCGGGAAGCGGCTCAGGTACTCGCCGAGGATCCGCCCATACTCCCCCTGCACGACGTAGGTGTTGGTGTCATCTGGAATCGACCTCCCTTGGCGCAGCGCCTCCGGGCTCAGCAGGTCGCTCATCGCCCGATCCACACCCCGCCGCTCGTGCCCACGCGCGGTCGCCATCGCATGCTGGGAGCGGGCGCGCTCCACCGGGTCGCGCAGCAGCGCGATCAGGCGGACATCGGGAAGGAGCGCGGCGATGCGCTCGGCGACCCGTTCGGTGCTCGTGTCCAGCCAGCCCTGCATGTAGTGGGGTGTCACAGTGCCACGCAGCACGCCGGGGCCCGTGGGAGCTTCCAGGCGCCGCAGGTAAGCCGCCCAACCGCTCCGGTAGACCTCCGTGTGCGAGAAGAAGGGAGCCTCCTTGGCATCCGGCAGCCACAGCTGAGGGTGGTCGCGCAGCAGGTTCCACAGGGTCGTCGTCCCAGCCTTCTGGGCGCCGATCACGATGAACTCGAGGCTCGCCGGACGCGACCCGGCCAGCTCCTGCGGCCGGCCGCTCACGGATTCCACCGGCCGGCACTCCACTCCCTCAGCGGGCCGACATCTCGTCTCGCTCGTGCGTGCACGGGATTACCAAATGTTCACAATCTGGTGCCCGACTGGTCACAAAAACCCGCACTTTGCGGCCGAATCTTACTTATATGGACCAGACGCATGCGATAACGGAATCGGGGCGGGCCAGCGTAGCAAGGGCCGATATGCACTGTCACTCCACCGCCTCGGAGGTCTCGCGGCTGGGGGTACAGCGCGCGGTGGGTCTGCCGGAGTGCGCCACCCCTCCCGAGGAGGTCTACGAACTTGCCAAGCGGCGCGGGATGGACTTCGTCACGATCACCGACCACGACACGATCGAGGGAGTCCTGCAGATCGCCGACCGGCCCGACGTGTTCATCTCCGAGGAGCTCACCGCCCACTTCCGCGGGGAGCCACAGGCAGTGCACGTGCTCTGCTATGGGATCACCCCCGCCGATCATGAGTGGCTGCAGGCCCACCGTGCAGACGTCGATATGTGCGCGGGGTACATGCGCCAGCACGAGATCGTGTGCGCGCTGGCGCACCCCTACTACACCGTCGGCGCCCCCCTCACCGCGCGCCACCGCCGGCGGCTGGCGGACATGTTCGGGATCTGGGAGGTGCGCAACGGCGCCCGCGCCCGCGAGCTGAACCGCCCTGCGGCGATCTACATCGCCACCAACGACGGCACCGGCATCGGCGGCAGTGACGACCACGCCGGCATCGACATCGGGCGCACCTTCACCGAAACACCGCCCGCGCGCACCCCCGGGGAGCTGCTCGAGCACCTGCGCGCGGGACGCGCCACCGCGCGGGGCGACCAGGGCAGCGCCGCGAAGTGGGCGCACGCCGCGATCGCCCTCGCCGCGCGGGTGCTCGGCGACGTGGACCCCGCTCCGGACCGGGGACCGGATCCCCGCGCGGTGCTGAGGATGTCCCAGCGTCTGCTGCGCGAGGGGGACGTACGCCACGGGGCCGTCGGCAACGACCTCGCGCCCGCGGACGCCCGCAGCCTGTTACGGGCTTGGCTGGCCGCGGTGGGACTCGACGAGCTCGACGAGCGCGGCCTGATCGCCTACATGCAGGAAGAGCACTTCACCCACGCCGGCCTGCGCCGCCGCGCGTGCCGCGCCCACGAGCGCAAGCTGCGCGCGGCGGTCGAGTCGGTGGTCCACGCGCTCGCCGCCCCGTCGATCCCCGCGGGAGGGGGCGACCTCGAAGGACTTGGTGTAGCACCCGCCACTCCACCAGCCCCGCCGGACGACGGCGGCTTCGATGAGCTCCCCGCAGCTGATCTCCCCGCCCCGCAGACCCCCCCGGACCCGGGCGGCTTCGACGCGCTCGGCGCGGCGATGACGATCTTCGAGGGCTGCATCGCCGCGATCCCCTACGCCCCCGCCGCGGCGTTCCTGGGCAGCGAGAAGGCGAAGCTCGACTCGCGCGAGGGGGAGCTCCCGCGGGTGGCGATCATGGCGGATGGGATCGGGAGCACCCACGGGGTCTCGCGCACGATCGAGGAGATCCGCCAGCGCGGCGTGCCGGGCTTCGAGATCGAGGTGATCGGCACCGACCCCGAGGTCGACCGGCGGCTCTCCGCGGTGGCGGAGATCGACGTGCCCTTCTACCCCGGCCTGCGGATCGGCGTGCCCGCCCTGCCCGCCACGGTGGAGACGCTCGCGGAGGGCGCCTTCGATGCGATCCACGTCTGCTCCCCCGGGCCGGTGGGCGTCGCCGGCGCGCTCGTGGCCCGCGCGCTGGGGGTGCCGCTGATCGGCAGCTACCACACCGAGCTCACCGCCTACGCGGGCCTGCGCTCCGGCGAGGTGCGCCTGGCCGACGCGATGGCGATGGCGGTGCGGGCCTTCTACGGAGCCTGCAACCTCGTCCTCTCCCCCAGCCCCGCCTCCGACGGAGCGCTGCGCGAGATCGGCATCGGCGCCGAGCGGGTGGCGCGCTGGGACCGCGGCGTGGACACCGCGCGCTTCGACCCCGCGCTGCGCGGACAGCTCGAGCTTCCGGGCGAGCTCAACGTGCTCTATGCGGGGCGCATCACGCGCGAGAAGGGCGCCGACCTGCTCGCCGAGGCGTTCCTAGACGCGCACAGCCGCGACCCCCGGCTGCACCTCGTGCTGGCCGGCGGGGGCCCCGAGCAGGAGCGCCTTTGCGACCGCGTCGGCGCGCACGCCACCCTGCTCGGGTGGCTCGGGGGGATCGAGCTCGCGCGGGCGTACGCGAGTGCGGACATCTTCCTGTTCCCCAGCGCCACCGACACCTTCGGGCAGGTGATCCTCGAGGCGCAGGCCAGCGGACTGCCGGTCGTGGCGGTCGCCGCCGGCGGACCCCTCTCATTGGTCGAGGACCGTGTGAGCGGCCTCCTGAGCGAGCCCCGCGCCGATGCCCTGGCGGAGAGCGTGCTGGAGCTCGCCGGCTCCCCCCTGCTGCGCCGGCGCCTGGCAGCAGTCGCGCTGAGCACGGTGCGCCGTCGGACTTGGGAGGGCGCGATGGAGCGTCTCGGCGAGGGCTACCGCCGCGCGCTGAGCGAGTCGCGGAGCGCCAGCGATACCACCCCCGGGGCGCGCCGTGTCGCGTGATCGGAGAAGAGGGGCCCGGCTCACCGGCCTGCGGCCGGCTGCGCCACCCTCTCGGCCTCACACGCTCGCGGTGGCGCTGCACGACGTAGAGCCGGCCACCTTCGAGCGCTGCGCTGCGATCCGCGCGTGGCTAGAGGACCGCGGAGTGGACCGGGTGACGCTGCTGGTGATCCCCGCGCGCGACCTGCACCCCCTTGGGGAGCGCTCCCCGGAGCTGGTCGACTGGTTGGCGGAGCGCCGCCGCCTGGGCGACTCGATCGCCCAGCACGGCTTCCAGCACGAGCAGCTGCGGCGAGTGCGCCGTGCGGACTGGGCGCGGCGTCTGCGGGCACCCGCGCAGACGCTGCGCGCCGCGGAGTTCGCGGGACTCGACGGCGAGGAGACCCGGCGCGCCGTGGAGGCCGGATGGCGGCTGATGAAGCTCGCGGGGATCGAGCCCGAAGGGTTCGTCGCCCCCGCCTACGCCTACACACCCGTGCTGCGGCGCGCGTTGAGCACGCATTTCCGCTGGTGGGCCAGCCTGTGGGGCATACACGGGGCGCTCGCCTCCGCGCCGGACCGGGGCGCCAGCGAGGGGGAATCGTGGCGGCAGCTCGACGCCCGCATGGAGCATCGGCGGAGGGGAGCCGTACGTGCGTGCGCTCGCTCCCACCGCAATCCGCGCCGGGGCGCTGCTGGCGAGGCGTACCCTGCGTTTGGACCTGCACCCCTCCGATCTCAAGCACCCCCGCCAGGTGCGCGCGCTGGAGTGGGCGCTGGCCAGGTCCGCCCACCGGCGCACAGCTGTCACCTATGACGAGCTGGCGAGCGCCGTACCCGCGAGGAGCACTGGACCCGAGTCGCTCGCCGAGTCGCTGCCCGCAGGCACTCCGCAGGCAAGGCGCATCGGCGCCGAGCGCTCCGAGCAGCTCGCGCTCTGAGCACGGCGGACTCAGCCGCGCCGGACTCAGCCGCGCCGGACTCAGCCGCTGTAAGCCGAGAACACCGAAGCTTCGAACGAACCGACGCCCGAGGCCGCCGCGTACCCCAGGTGGGAGAGGCCAAAGAGGTTCTCGATCGTGCGCAGCAGCGAGAAGTGGTTGAAGGGTTCCTGGCTGGTCGTTCCCGGCTTCACGTAGGGGGAGAGCAGCAGCGCCCCCACCTGTCCGCCGCCCGCGGGCGGGGGCAAGCCGCCGCCCGGCAACGAGGGGGGCGGGGGCAGCGCCGGGAAGCGCGGCTGACCGCAGCAGGAGCTCGAGTCGGCGTCCACTCCGCTGGAGGGCGCCTGGTCGACGGTGATCACCAGCAGCCCCCCGTGCTTGTAGGCCTTGGAGGCGAGGATCTGGGGGACGACCCGGCGCAGGAAGGCGTCTGCGGGAGGCATCCCCGCCGGCTGGCCGGGTGCACAGGGACTGGGGCTCCCATCGTCGCAGAGGGAGGGCACGATGTAGGTGAGGCTCGGGGTGCGCTTGGGGTTCCGCAAGGCGGCGGTGAGCTGGCCGATGCCCACGTCGTCCGCCGCGCACTGCGGCTCGTCGATCACGCTGTCGAAGTACATGAGGGGGTTGCGGAATGTCGCGTATGCGGCCCCCGCATTCGCTTCGTAGGCGGGCGGCACCCGATTCAAGGCCACCGTGGTGGAGACTGGCGGCTGTGTGGGATCGAGCGTGGGGTCGGCCGCTCCCAGGGTGGGGTGCACGCAGGAGGAGGAGCCCGAGCCCCCTTCCATGCCTTCCACGTAGGCCCCCCACGAGAGGTGCTTGGCGGCCAGCTGCCCCGCCAGGGTTTCGGTCGCGGCGGGGTACACACAGCCCTGCCCGAGTACCTGCCCGTCGGCACCGCTGGTGGCGGGAGCGATTTCGGCGTAGGTGGGGCAGTTGACCTCCGTCTGGGGCGTCGGCCCCTGGCCGCTGAGCAGCGCGATCCCGTTGGCCAGCTCGTCGTGGGCGACCGCGTAGTAGCGCACCAGCAGCTCGCCTCGCCGCTCGAGGGTCTGCGACAGGTAGGGGGCGCTGGAGGAAGGCCCGAAGACCGAGGCATAGGGCTCGTCGGCGAGCATGACGAGGAACACGTGCTTGATCGGCGGCAGCTTGGGAGACGAGCCACTCCCCTGGTCGCCGCCTGAGCCACCGCCTTCGCCGCCGCTCCCATGGGAGCCGTCGCCGCCGCTCGCACCCGACCCGCCGCCGGATCCTTTACCACCGCTGGAGCCCTGCCCGCGAGAGCCTTTCCCACTAGAGCCATTCCCACCAGAGCCATTCCCGCCCGAGCCACCCCCTGAACCCTGACCGCCGCCGGAGCCCTTCCCGCTTGAATCTTCGCCGCCCGAGCCGCCCCCTTCCGAGCCCTGTGTGCCTGCTTCGCCGGAGCCCAATTCGCCGGCCTGGGAGGAGGATTCCGATGAGCCCGAGGGCGTGGGCGAGGGTTCGGAGGCGGGCGGCGTTGTGGACTGCGATGCGGGCGAATCGGCGACCGGGGGCAGCACCAGTCGTAGTTGCGGGCGCGCGGAGGCGGAGAGGACGCCTTCCGGAGCGCTCGACACCGTCCGTCCCACGATCACCCCGAAACCGAGGAAGGCGAGCACGAGCAGCACGCACACCCAGGGTCTGGGCAACGCCAGATCGAGCCTCGTGGGATCGAGCCGGGCGAGCTTCGCGAAGGCGGACCTCACCGCGAGGGCCCCCTACTCCCCAAGGGCAGTAGCGGCGTCGGCGATCCGCCCGTCCTGAATCGGCGACCCCGGGTCGGGATCGGGGTCGAGGATCACCGTGTCCTGCGTCGCCCTCTCGCTCGCACCGGCAGCCTGAGCGCCGGCACCTGCGCCGGACATGACCGAGCTGGGTGCGCGCTCCATCAGCTGGCCCCCGCACTGCCAGCAGAACAGTGCGCCGCGGCTGTGCGGAGCGCCGCACGCGGGACACATGCCGGCACTGGCGCTCTCCTCGAGACGCAGCAGCCGTTCGATCTCGGCCAGCTCGGCGTCGCGCTCCTGCAGCAGCGCGGCGCGGCGCACCAGCACGTCGAGGCGGAAGTGGTCGCGGATCGCCATCTCATAGGCCAGTCCGCCGAGGTCCCAGTGAAGCTCGGCCACCTGGGCCGCCAGCTCGTCCCGGCGGCTGCGCAGTGCGAAGCTCGCCTGATTCTCCGCCAACGGCGAGGGGTCGCCGGCCAGGGAGGGAACGGGAGATCCAACGGAGCTCGACCCGCCGGCAGCCGGCGAGTCACCGGACTGTGGCGTCGTGGAAGATCGCGCAGTCAAGGTACGCTCAGCCGGTGGAGATCACGTTGGGGAGGTTCTTGGACTTCTGCTCGTAACTCTGCCCCTTTTCCCCGTGAGCGTGTTCGGCGACCGAGGGGGGCGCCGGTTTGCTCGGCGTCTGGCCCACCCCGCCGGAGCCAGATTCCGCCGCGGAGGGTTTGGAGGAGGATTTGGAGGAGGGGGTACTGGAGCCGGATTTGGTGGAGGATTTATTCGCGCCGGGCGTGGCGGGGGCGGGGGCGGTCGCCTGGCCCGTCGTGGTGCCCGTACCCGGGCTCGTCGCCCCTGAGGTCGCCACGCTGATCACCTGGGCCGGTGGGGCGGCAGCTTTCGAGGTCGAGGCGCTCGAGCGGCCGATCAGCACTCCAACGCCCATCGAGAGCAGCAGCACCCCAACTCCCGCGATCACCGCTGTGGTGTTGCTCGCCCGGGGGTGCTCACCGCTGGGAGGCATCCCAGACGGTGCCGGAGCGGCGCTGGCACCGGGCGTAGTAAGAGGCTGGTTGGAGGCAAGGAGAGCCTGCAAATCGCCTGACACGCCTCCCACATGAGGGCTGCGGGTACCGCACTCCAGGCAGTAGCGCTGGCCGGCGGCGAGCGGCGCGCCACAGCCGGCGCACTGGAGGGACACGCCGGCCGCGAGAGATGGACTTGCGTTTGCTTGGGTGGACAGAGGAGTCTCCTCACGTGGAGCGCACCCCAAACGGGAGCGCGGGTACGCAGACTACAGGCGAAGCCCGCCCACGGCCACGATCCATGGTCTAGGCAGGAGCCCCGCGGGACGTGATGATTTGGTGAAAAAGCCTATCCTATCTTTACCAATTCTTATCCATCACGTCACCGCAGCTTCACCTCCAGGATGAGGCGGCGGCTATACCGTCCCGCTGCCAGTGGACGCAGCAAGCTCGTTCCGCTCATATGAAGGGGGAACACCGGCCGCATCGCGCGCCGCGAGCGCCTCCGCCGAGCAGCCCACGCCAGCACCGGGGGAGTTGAACCTCGCCCAGAGGACGCTCGTCCTCGGCAACTTGGAGATTCGACCCGACGAGGTCCAGGCGCTGGCCGACGGCAGGCGCGTGGGCCTCACGGTACGCGAGTTCCAGGTCCTGCTCGTGCTGGCCAGGCGCGAGGACAGGGTGGTGCGCAGAGCAGACATCTACGAGGAGGTGTGGGGCGGCGAAATGAAGCGCCGCGACCGCTCCGTGGATGTGTTCGTGCGCAAGGTGCGAAACAAGCTCGCCCAGGCTGCACCGGAGTGGACGTACATCCATACCCACTTCGGCGTCGGCTACCGCTTTGCTGCGGTGGCGGAGAGCTACCCGCCTTCGGCGGTGTTGGCGCCGGGGACCTTGCTGTAGGCGCAGCGGAAGGGTTCGGAGTTGGAGACCGGCACCGAGCCCGCGAACCCGCCCTTGGTGCCGTTGCTGTAGACGGTCACGTACTGGAGCGTAGCGGGAGCCGGAACCGCTGGAAGGGGCACGGGGTTGGGTTCGCCGGTGCGCGGGTCGCCCGTCGCACCTTGGCTGACACCCTCCGAGCCAGCGGCATCCGAGCCCGCCGCGGTCGTCACGAGCGTGGCGCTCATCTCGCGCTGGTCTTTCAGCCCCACAGTCGGGTCCTGATCCACGGTCGCGGTGTCGGGGTTGTCGTGGATCGTGGACTCGAGCTTCACCCGCTTGGCGGCGCCTATGAGCTGCGCCGCGGTGGGCAGGTAGCCGCCCTTTTCCACGCACGCCTGCGTGGCCCAGAAGTAGTTGTTCTGGCCGATCTCCTGGGTGGTCAGCGGGTAGGGGGAGTCTTCCAGGCACCACGTGCCCAGATCGGCCGTGGTGGGGGGACAGGACGAGAGGTCGTCCACGTTCATCCCGCCCACCTTTTCGGCTTCCTTCACCGTCGGGATCGCCGAGGCGGGGAACTTGCCGTCGCGTCCGAGCACCAGCAGCCCGCCCGCGCGCGGCTTGGTGACGATGCGGTGTCCGTCGATCGCCGCCACGATCGCGTGACGGGCAGCGTCGGCGAGACCGCTCATCGAGAGGATCAGCGCCAGCAGCGAGACCGCCAGCGCGGCCCTCGAGAGATGGCTGGAGCGGCCCCGGTCGCTCATCGCTTCGCCCGCTGCGGACCCTCCTCGGGGGCGGGGCGGCGCACGACGTCGCGCAGCTCCTCCAAGGTGACGTCCTGGACGGTGGACAGGACCGCCTCCAACGCGACGCCCGAGAGCGTCTCGTGCTCTAACAGCGCGCCCGCGGTCTCCTCGACCGCGCTCCAGTTGCGTTCCAGGATGAAGGCCGCCCGCACTTCGGCGTCACCCACCAGGCGCTCGACCTCGCGGTCGATCAGATCGAGCGTCGAGGGCCCCACCGAGCCCAGGTCCTGTAGCGAGGCCCCGAGGAACACCTCGCCGCCCTTCTCGCCGATCGTCACCGGCCCGAGCGCCTCGGACATGCCGAAGGAGGTCACCATGCTGCGCGCCAAGGCGGTGGCGGCGTGTAGATCGTCGCTCACACCGGTGGAGAACCGCCCGAAGGCGATCCGCTCGCCCGCGGCCCCCGCGGCGATCACGATCAACTGGCGCTGCAGGTCCTGCTCGGACTGGATCACCTGATCGCGGTCGGTGAGCATGTGGGCGGCCGTGCCCAGCGTCCTGCCGCGCGCGACGATCGAGAGCTTTCGCGTGGAGGTGGCCTGCCCGATCGCATCGGTCACCACCGCGTGGGAGGCCTCGTGGATCGAGATCAGCCAGCGCTCCTCGCGGGTGAGGATGTGCTTTTTGGCGGGCCCCGACACGACGCGATCGATCGCCTCCTCGAGCGTCGCCTGGTCGATCTCCCCGCGCCCGTCGCGCACGCTCAGCAGAGCGGCCTCGTTGATCACGTTGGCGAGCTCAGCACCGCTGAAGCCAGGGGTCTGATGGGCGACCTCCTCCAGCGAGGCGTCCTTCCCCAGGGGGCGCTTGCCGCCGTGCAGGCGCAGGATCTCCAGACGCCCGTGCACGTCGGGCACGTCGATCGTGACCTGGCGGTCGAAGCGCCCGGGGCGCAGCAGTGCCGGGTCGAGGATGTCGGGTCGGTTGGTGGCGCCCATCACGACCAGCCCGCCGTCGCCGGCGAAGCCGTCCATCTCCACCAGCAGCGCGTTGAGGGTCTGCTCGCGCTCGTCGTTGCCCTGACCGATACCCGCGCCGCGCTTGCGCCCCGCGGCGTCGAACTCGTCGATGAAGATGATCGCTGGGGCCGTCTTGCGCGCCTTCGCGAACAGGTCCCGCACGCGCGCGGCGCCCACCCCGACAAGCGACTCCACGAAGTCCGAGCCGGAAAGCGAGAAGAAGGAGGCGTCCGCTTCGCCCGCGACCGCCTTCGCCAGCAGGGTCTTGCCGGTGCCGGGGGGACCGACGAGCAGTACGCCCTTGGGAGCGGCCGCCCCCACCGTCAGGTACTTCGAGGGATCGGCGA
Source organism: uncultured Solirubrobacterales bacterium (assembly GCA_963844585.1). Lineage (GTDB taxonomy): Bacteria > Actinomycetota > Thermoleophilia > Solirubrobacterales > Solirubrobacteraceae > Palsa-744. Next base: position 95,689 of record CAWJOV010000008.1, read on the forward strand.
GGTAGTCGCGGATCTCGCGCAGCTCGGCCACCGCCTCCCCCGCACCGGCAACGTCGGCGAAGGTAACTCTGTGGAGCGTGCCCTTGCCCTTACGCTTCCCCTTGCCGGTGAAGCGAGAGAAGCCGGCGATACCCCCCGCGCCCCCATCGGCGCCCAACCGGGTGAAGAGCGCGAACAGACACACCAGCAGCAGGATCGGCAGCAGGAACTGGACGATGATCTGGCGCGTGGGCTTGCCCGACTGCGGGTCGACGCTAACGATGGCGCCGCTCTTCTGCAGGGTGTTATACAGCGACGCGGTCTGCGCGCCGGAGCTCACGTAGGCCGCCCACAGCTGCTGCGGAAGGACCTGATTGCGCGCGGACCCCTTCGTGAGGACCTCCACGCGGCTGTCGTGGTCGAGCAGAGTGGCGCTCGCGATCTCTTTCTTCTTGGCCAGCACTTCCACACTGCTGAGCGGAATCTGGGCGCCCCGGCTACTTGGCCCGATCGAGCTCAGCAGCAGGGCGAAGGCCACCGCGATCACGATCGAGGCCAGCGCGAGGAAGGTTGTCAGCTTGTCCCGGAACAGCAATCTGCGCACGCCCTGGGCGAATTCGCCCAGGGCGACCAGTAGCGGGTTGCGCCGGTTGGCCAGGCCCGACTGCACTCGCGAGGTGCCCTTTGGTGGCTGGGGGCCGCGCTGGGGGCGCGCTGCGCTGGACGGCTGAGAGCCGTTCGGCTGGGAGGGTTTGTCGTCGCTCATGGAATTCAGGTGCGAAGCCCGAACGACCCGGGCTCGGGCCGCCGAAGTGTTGCGGCGCGGCCACCGAAAAGCAATCCCCGTTCACAACTCTGTCACATCCGCGTTACCAGTCCCTTGTTTCCTGCCGCTGTACGCCTGCCTCGAATCGAAGGAGACTCCAAGTGCGATCGACCCGCGCCATGACCCTCACCCTACTCGCCGCGCTCGCGCTGCTGGCCACCCCTGCTCTAGCGGGCGCGCGCGCGCTGCTGATCGATGGATCGACCTCGATCTTCCCACTGATGACCCAGCTGGCCGCCGCCTACCACAAGGCGACAAACCAGCCGCTGCCCAAGGTAGGGCAGGGAACCTCAGGCGTGGGCATCAACGACGTGAACTCCGGCCGAGTCGACATCGGGGACGTCTCGCGCGACCCGATCATCGGCGTAGACCCCAAAGGACTCTGGTTCACAAAGATTGCGCGCGACGGGGTGTGCATCATCACCAACCCCGAAAACCACCTGAGCAACCTCAGTGACGAACAGGTCAAGGCGATCTTCACAGGCCAGGTGCGTAACTGGAGCGAAGTTCCCGGGGCCACGGTGTCGGGCCCGATCGACCTGTTCCAGCGCGTGAGCTCCTCGGGTACGCAGGACGCCTTCCAGAACATCTTCCTGGGCGAAGAACTAAAGATCTCCCCAGGGGCCTCCTCCGAGGAATCCAACGGCACGATGCGCCAGGCGGTGATCGGGGACAAGGACGGGATCGGCTTCGTGTCTTTCGCCTTCAGCTCTGGGACAAACGCGGTGGGCTACGCGGGCATCCCCTGCACGCTGCGCAACGCCAAGTCGGGGCAGTATCAGGGCGTGCGCAACTTCTGGATGGTGACCAAGGGCCCGCCCAAAGGCGCGGCCGCTAAGTTCATCGACTGGATCGTCAACCCCCACAACAAGATCGCTGAGAAAATCATCGCCTCGGAGTGGATCCCGATCTCCTAGCAGCGCCGTCGTGAGAGGCCCAGTCAACCAATGACCAGGCGGCGGCACCTCTCAGCGGAGCACCGCGCCGAGCTCGCGTTCGGCGCGGTAGCAGTGGGAGTGCTCGTGTTCGTGGCGGCGCTGCTCGTGACGGTCTTCGTCAAGGCATGGCCCTCGTTCGCGCACAATGGGTACATCAAGTGGTTCTTCCCCGGCGGGGATGTAGACCAGCAACTGCGGGCGATCTTCAACAGCCCTCACGACCCCGCGCACTACCAGTACCACCTGCGCGCCTGGCCACTACTGTGGGACACGATCCTCACGACCGGCTTCGCGGTGGTGTTCGGGCTCGCGCTGTCACTGCTGAGCGCCATCTTCATCGTTGAGTTTGCCCCCCCCGCCCTCAAACGCGTACTGGATCCCGTGGTACGGCTACTCGCAGCAGTGCCCTCCGTGATCTACGGCCTGATCGGCATCCTCGTGCTCGCGCCGTGGATCAACTCGCACCTGATCTCCCTGCAACGCAAGGCTTCGGTGGAGTACGTGGTGCAGCTCAACGGCGCGGGTCTGCTGGTGGCTAGTGTGATCCTGATGGTGATGATCACACCGATCATGGTCGCCATTACTGTGAACGCGCTCTCCGCCGTACCGAGCTCATGGACCGAGGGCTCCGCGGCGCTGGGGGTCAACCGCTGGCGCACGGTGTGGCGCGTCTCGGCCCGCACCGCCCGCCCGGCGATCATCGCGGGCGTTGTGCTCGCCACGGCGCGCGCGCTGGGCGAGGCGATCATGCTCGCGATGGTCGGGGGGACGCTCATTCGCGCCGAACCTGCTCGACGGAGTCACAGCGCTGTATGAGCCGGTCAGACCGCTGGCGGCGACGATCGTCACCTATAAGGACGACCTCTCGGTGGTACCGATGGCCCAGACCCTGTATGCGATGGCCGCCGTGGTACTGGTCTCCACGGCGATGCTCTCACTGGCCGCGTGGGGAGCCAAGCAGCCACTCAAGCGCTACGGGATCCGCACCTGATGGCTGGCGATCGATCGGGGGCGCCCTCGCCGCAGGCGCTCCTCGGCCCACCCGCCTTCAGGCCGGCGAGCGCTCCACGCGGGCGCGGACGGGACTCGATCTCCTCCTGGCCGCTGCTGGACCGCGTGGGCTACCTGCTGTGCTGGGCGGCAGGACTGCTGCTCTGTGCGATCGCCGCCGGAATCGTACTGTACATGCTGGTGAAGGGGATCTCCTACCTGCGTCCGAGCCTGCTGCTCCAGTCCCCGCAGGCATCGCCGAATCAGAGTGGATCGGGGGGGTTCCTCGATCCGATCGAGGGCACGCTGCTGCTAACCGCAATCGGGATCGCGCTGGCGGCGCCGATCGGCATAGCCGTGGCGGTGTGGCTGTCCGAGTACCGCCGTCCGGCGGGCCTGGCGCGGGCGGTGGAGTCGGGGATCGAAATGATCGCGGGGGTGCCGAGCGTGGTGCTGGCGTTCTTCGGGCTGCTCGTCTTCGCGCGCCCGACGCTGGCGTTCCTCTCGCAGACCTCCGCGGAAGGCGCCGTGTACGGGCGCTCCTTCTTCGCCGCCGGGGCGATGATGTCGCTGCTGGCGCTGCCGCTCGTGGTGGCGGCCACGCGGGAGGGGCTCGCGCAGATACCTGCCCACGTGCGCGAGGCCTCCTACGCACTCGGCAAGCGGCGGGCGACCACGATCCGCCGGGTGCTGCTGCCCTCGATCCGCCCGAACATCGCCAGCGGCGCCACACTCGGCATGGGACGGATCATCGGCGATACCGCGATCGTGGTGATCCTGCTGGGGAGCTCGCTGCGCTTGGAAGGCGCGGGCGGAGCGCCGCTGCTCTCGACGTTGCGCGGCACCGGAGGCACCCTCACGAGCTACGTCTACGAAAACTCCCCCGCCGGTGAAGGCAACGCGCCGCAGAAGGCCTACGCCGCGGCGTTCGTCCTGCTGATGATGGTGCTGGCGCTGAACATGGTCGTGACGCGCCTGAGCTCCGAGCGCCCCCTGTTCGGCCTGACACCCTCGATCGCCTGGGGGTGGCTGCCATGGACCCGCTGATGCCCCCCCCGGTGCGACGGATCGTGGTGGGCGAGGATCCGGCTGTGGTGGCGCCTCCCCCCAATGGCGCTCGCTCTCCGCTGACGCCGGCCGTGCCGGCCAGCCCGGGCGGGGGCGCCCCGCTGACCATTCCGGGCGGCAGCGCCCCCCCGGCCGGTCCGGGCGACAGCGCCCAGCTGAGCGGTCCAGGCCGGAGCGTGGCGCGTGCGGCAAGGCGCCCGCCCGCGGCGCGGGTATCCGAGCGTATGCGCGTCGAGCGGGTCTCACTTGCCTACGGGGAGCGGTGGGTGGTCAGAGAGGTGACGCTGCCGGTGCGCCAGGGGGAGGTGCTGGCGCTG
>CAWJOV010000009.1:0-26071 GCA_963844585.1 uncultured Solirubrobacterales bacterium
GGTCGTCCTGATGTACCGATCCCATCCACGGTCACGCACCGTGTCATGACTGAAGTACGGCGCCTCCTTGTCCAGGGGTAGGCAAAGTTCTGGATGGCATTTTAGGTACTCAAAAAGTGACGTCGTTCCCGCCTTCTGAGCGCCTATGACGAGAAAATCCAATATATCCTTAGCGTTTCGCGTGGGCATGTTCTCAAGCCTACGGCGTGTCTCGTAGAACGCCGCTCGTGCCTTTGATGTAGCTGAACGCATGCTGCGAACGCCCAGCGCCTGCGCCCGGCGTGGGCGCAGGCGCTCCAACGAACTCCAATGCCTACTCTCCTTCTGACGATGCGCGAGCTGTTCATGGCGACGTTCGGCGCCCAGCCATGTATCGCGCGTGGGCACCACGCACCCAGTCTATGCTGCGAAAGGCAGCTATGGCGGTATCTGGGCCGTAGACTTGGCGCTGGTGGGTAAGCGCTCGATAGGCGCGGTCGACCGCTACGCAGGCCGAGATCGTACATCGAGCAAACTGGGCATAGCCACGAGAATGATATTTCCGATAGTACCAATAGAGACTGTGGAAACGGAATGGAGCCATGATCGAGCCGTCAATGCCGTCACTAGATGTGCTATGCTCATGGGTGAGCGTAAGGGACGGCACAAAGAGGGTCTGCCGCACCCGCACATGCCCAGACGGCGACAAAGATCCTCCTCCTCGCTATACAAGAAGAAGTCCTCGTCAAAGCCGTCCACCGAAAGCACTGCCGCGACCCTGCAGAGCATAAAGGATCCCACGACATAGTCGACGATGGCATGGTCGTCGACCGGATCAACTGGTACTTCCACCGCAAAATGCTTTAGGGGCCGCTGTAACCAGCCGGGGAGGAAGCTCCAGAGATTTGCCGTAATTCGCGAAAACCGGCGTGCTTGGAACGGTCGGTCAAATGCGCCTCCAGCAACGGCCGCCTTCGTGGTTGTTGTTAGGGCATTCAGTAGTTGCTCAAGCGCCGTGGGCGAAGGCAGAACGTCAGGATTGCAAATTAATACAAACTCGGTGTCCACCATGCGCAACGCGATGTTGCAAGCGGCTCCGAACCCATCGTTGGCACCGGTCTCATGAACATCGAAACCCGCAAGGCGAGCACGGGCGACAGTATCGTCAACCGAGTCGTTGTCCACCACCAGCATGGCGTCGGGCACCAATGAACCAGACTCAAACGCACGGGCCAGCGCCGGCAGGTGGCGCGCGCTGTTGTGGCTCACGACAACCGCCGTCACTCCAGCGGTCGTCGAGCCGTCAGAGAGGTCGGAGCGACGCGGCAGGTCGTCGTGCTCGAATTGAGCTTTTCCCTTTGTCAAGGGGCTACTCCGGGCGGACTCCCGCGCCCTGCTAAGTCCGAGTCGGTGCAACTCGGAGCGCAACCGCTGCGCAACCACGGGCCAAGCGAAATGGGTAGAGGCATGGTCATAGATAGCGGTCCGCAGGGCTGCGGGGTGGTCGATGTGCGCAACGACCGCTTGGGCGAGCTGCTTGGGGTCGTCTGGTGGAACGACAAGACCTGACGACGTGTCTTGAATAAGGTCTGGGAGGCCACCTGCAGAGGATACGACACATGGCACCCCACGGGCGACCGCTTGCACTCCGACACCGCTCTGCGTGGCGTCCTTATACGGGAGTAGGACGAGACGGACTTCATTGAGCAAGAAATCGACATCGGAGTCAGCGATGTATTCGTCACGCAGTTCTACGTCAGGCCGACCTCGTGCCAACTCGGCGAGCGGCCCTTGGCCGGCGACGATCAGCTTGACGTCGGACATCTCTCTTGGCAGGAGGCGCATTGCTTCCAGTGACGTGTCCACTCCCTTGTATGCGAAGAGCCTGCCGAAAATTAGTAGGCGGCGTTCAGGCGGCACGGCGCTAGGAACGGACGCCATTTCGGCGCCGTGTGGAACGATGCCTACAGGGACTGACCGCAGAAGAGGTCGGATCTGGGCCGATAGTCGCGATGAGTGAATGATCAAGCAAGCTGAGGTGAGCTCGGCCAAACGTGCTGCTGCTCTCATCGGCAGTGGGAACCTCGAGACCATGTCGCCCGAATGTTCCTGCGGGTCATGGAGGATCAGCGCAACCGGCAGCCTGAACCCAAGAGTGGCATAACGGGGGTCGGCATGTGCCTGGACGACAATAGTGGCGATTTTTCGATGAAGTAGATCACGATGCAACCACAGCGTGTTTGTGAGCAGCGAACGAAGACGACGAGGAGGAACCCGCACTACCTCGATACCGGCCACGCGGGCGTGATCGAGTAGCAGTGCACGATCTTCCTCACTTGTCGCAAAATCGTTAAGTCGGTCGACGTGGTACAACGTTACATTCAGCCCGGTCTGTTGGAGGCCGATGGCTTGAGAAACCCCGTACCGGAGGAATGAGTCGCAGAGGACGCCGATCTTCTTGGGGTCGGCGGCCACGTGTGCAAAGATAATCCGACGTGTGCTCTCTGCTGCACGGTACACCGCTAAACCCACTAAGCTGAGGATCGCCTTGTACGCCCGCGTGAGCGACGCATAGGGGTGCTGTTGTTTGACCGCCAGGTTAATATGCATGACTGCTTGGATGTGACGCTTGGTCGCTACGCAGACGGAGGACGAAATTTGGTGCGGTTCCACGATCACATCGATCATTCCACGCCAGCGCGCCTGATACGCTGGGATGAGCTAGGATCGCTAGGAAGACAGCGGTCAATGCCAAGCCACTGATGCTAAACAACGTTACCAACGTTGCGGAGGAGACAAGTGCGGCGGTAATCCAGATCGCTCCGCCGTAGCGTATCCAGTCGTACTCCCTCGGTAGTGCAGCGGATCGACGGCGCAGAGTCTGAAAGAGCATAAAGAGGACGGGAACGTAGATCAGGATCGCGCCAACGACTCCAATTGTGGTGACGGCGTTTAGGGCACCCAAGTCAGCGTCACGAATTGATCCTTCGGGCAATCCCAGAAAGTAATGGGAAGACGCTGGCACAAGCCCGAGCCCCAAAAGCCATTGTTCGCCGAGGTAGTGCGTCGTGGTGTTGGTTGCCGCCTCGCGTATACCAACCGAGCCACTGTGAGTTTCGACTTGCGAGAAGAGTGAGAGTAGGCGCTGTTGAAGGGTGTCACCAGAGATAAGACTAGGGTCAGTCACGATCACGCCGACACCTACAATGAAAATAACCCCCGCTGCGAGCGCCAAGCGCCTACGCAAAAGTGTAGAGATAGTGGTGTCGTTTTGAATTATAAACCAGACGCTCACAATAAGAAAGCCAGCGATTAGCCCGATCCAACGGGCCCTAGTAAGCTGTACGGCGACGCTGGTAGTCAAGAGGAGAACCAACGGGAGTGCGATAGACCGTACGATACGTTGGCGCGTAAGCAGGCTCGCGGCGATCGCCATGGCGAGGGCGGCGTTTACCAGATCGGTCATTCTGGCGTAGACACGCGTTAGGCCAGCCTGCTGCAGGGTATGTTCTACATGTATGAGTGCCGCTGGGAAGCCCGCCCCTGTTGCGGTTGCTATTTGCCCTACGGCGAAAAGAGATACGCCTGCGGCGAGAACGATAAGTAGCATACCGATGTCTCGGTTAGTGAGGCGTACGCGTGGGAGGACGATTAGGAGTAGCGAGAAATAGAGAAAGTCGCGGCCAAAGGCGGCTGCGCGCAGAAGTGGTACTTGGTCGTCGATTACGGTACGAGCTACAGTCAAACACCACCAGAGGAGGAGGATGGCCGCGGCGCAAGAGATCGTACGGCCAGCACGACTGGGCTGATAGGAACCGTTGTCGAATATGACCCATATCACGAGGACCATTAGCAGTACGGTGATTGCTCCATCTTGCAACGTGAACTTCGCAGAAATGAATCCTGCGGTATTGATGAACGGTAGGCCATTCATCGCAGCCACCAGAAACAAGCCGATAAAGACTCCCCTTTGAGTTAATGCCAGGATACATAGGCCGATAGCGGCTATCGCGATAAATAATGTCTTAGTGTGGCCCTCTGCGATTGCCCATCCGCTTGCGACCAGCAGGCTCGTGACGCCGATCGCTACGGCGCAGGTCAGGGCTCGACGAGCGAAGGTCTCACCCACCGTCTTTGTCGATACCCGGCTAGCAAGCGGCATCGGACGTATGTCCCGCTTTGTGCGGCGTATTCTTATGATCCGGCGCGATGAGCGCTGGGCTAGCCGCCATTGCCGTCGCAACAACTATCTGTGGCTTGGATCTGGTCAAATGGTGTCCCACGGGCTTGCGCTAGCGTGCATAGGTTCAGTAGCCTACAATGACGGTGCCAGTGATTCGAGATCCAGAACACGCCACCTTCTGAGAGGATACACGCACGATGCAGCAAGGTTCGGAAGCGCTCAGTCTAGAGCAAGTGCTCAGCGTCATCCGTCGTCGGGTGCTTTTGATCGGAGTGTGTTGCTTGGTTGTGGCTGGCGCCGCGTTGGGATTTTCTAAGCATCAGACCAAGACGTACACCGCGACTGCCGTGTTGGTGTTCGACAACAACCAGCTCGGCCAGCAGGTTGCCGGGCTCTCGGTGGCTAACACGAACGATCAAGTGGCCCAGCAGAGCACGAACCTCAAGCTGGTGCAGCTCGGCGACACGGCGGCGAAGACCGCGAGGCTCCTGGGTGACGGGCTGACTGAGGAAAAGGTCAGCGATAGCGTGAGCGTGGCTGTAACAGGAGAAACTAACTTCGTCGAGGTCTCGATCGCATCGACATCTCCGACGCTCGCCGCAGCAATCGCGAACACCTATGTCAAGCAGTTCGTTAAGGAGCAGCAGAGCGCCAATCGTCGGTTGTTTAGGTCTGCGCTGGTGCTCGTGAACAAGCAGTTGGCGGAACTCCCCCCGGCGCAGAGGTCTGGCGCAGATGGACTGGAGCTCCAAGACCGCGCTCACACGTTGGGCCTCCTTGTGGCACTGGGCTCCAATAACGTTCAGGTGGCGCAGGAAGCCGTGGCGCCGTCCAGCCCCTCCTCGCCCAAGACCAAAAGGAACACACTCCTAGGCGCGGTTGTTGGACTGTTGCTCGGTTTTGGCCTAGCCTTCCTGCTCGAGCGCATCGACCGCCGGATCAGGGAACCAGGGGAACTGGAGGCGATCTATCGCCTGCCCGTGCTAGGCGTGGTGCCCAAGAGCACCGCGCTTTCGCGATCGGGCAAGGGCGTGACACTCCCGCCCACCGAGGCGGAGGCGTTCAGCCTGATCCGCGCTCATCTGCGTTTTTTCAACATCGATCGTGAGCTGCGCATGCTTGTGATCGCGTCGCCAGCGCCGAGTGACGGCAAGAGCACGATCGCTCGTTATCTGGCCGAGGCGGCGGCGAGGTCGGGATCGCGCGTGCTGCTCCTGGAGGTGGATCTGCGGCATCCGACGCTGGCCCAGCAGCTCGACGTGATGCCCGGGCCGGGCCTTGCCGACGTGCTGATTGGTGCCGTGCCGATCGATCAGGCCACTCAGTCTGTCGAGCTGCACGCGCCGTCTGGCAGGGGGGCGAAGGGACATGCGCTCGAGGTGCTGGCTGCCGGCTCCGTGCTGCCCCCCAACCCGGGCGAGCTGCTGGAGAGCGATGCGATGGGTTCGGTGATCGAGCAGGCCAAATCGGCCTACGACCTCGTGGTGATCGACACGCCGCCGCTCACCGCGGTGTCGGATGCGTTCCCGCTGCTCACCAAGGTCGACGGCGTGGTCGTCGTGGGCCGGATCGGCCACAGCCGTCGCGACGCCGCGGCGCAGCTTCACCGGGTTCTCGTCAGCAGCGGCGCACCACTGCTGGGGGTCATCGCCAACGGTGCGAAGTCGGGTGGCCCGAGCCCCTACCCCGCGAGCCGCGGCTCCGGTCCGGTCGTCCCCCCCGCCGACGGCGCCGCCCTCTCAGAGGAGCTCACCCCGACGGCCCGGGCTTGAGGCCGGCTCGCTCGACGCTCCGAGCGCCTGACCGGCGCGAGATGACGTTCGGGCGGCCGCCAGTTGGTGTCGCGGTCGCGCACGTAGATCCAGCCCACCAAACAGGCGCTTGCCGCCAGCAGGGCGATCGTGACGAGCAGCCATCTCATGTCGTGTGGTAATTGAAGGCCTGGACCTCCCGCTGGCCATCGCGGGCTCGGAACAGCGGGCCGATCGCGACGATGTTGGTGCCCCTTGCAGGTGTGGCTTCCCAGTTGGGCAGGCGCACGACGACGACGTGGAAGTCGCTGATCACGGCGATGTGGGCCTCGTCCGGGTTGGGCCCGTGGGTGGAGGCGAGCACGCGTCCTTCCACGCGCGCGCAGAACGCCAGCCGCTCGCGTTCTTTTCGGGGCACGCCCCGCGTGCACCAGGGCTCCCACGCGGGCAGCGCTGCGCCCCGCCCGGGCGCGGCCGGCCGGCGGGCGATGATCGTGAGCGAACCCTGCGCGCAGACGAGCACCAGCCCGCACAGCAGCAGCGCGGAGAGCGCGGCGGTGATCCGCCACAGCCGCGGGTGGTCAAGCGCGGCGCGCACCCAACCCGGGCCACACCCCCATGTGGCAGGCAGGCCGCTTGTCAGTCATCCCACTCCCCGCCGTTTACGGGACCGCGACGGCGTGCGCGGTGGCGCGCAGCAGAGGCCATCAGTCGCACTGCGAACGGCACGCCGTCAACGATATAGCGGCGGACCAGGCGGCGCGTCGGTTCCTGGCCGAGGCGATAGGCCCACTCCAGCCCGAGGTGGCAGATCCAGGCCGGGGGGCGCGAAAGGTCGCCCGCCGCATAGCTGAGGCTGATCCCCACGCCAAGGAACGACGCCTGCGGCAGCGAGCCGCGCAGAGCCCTAATCAACAGGTCCTGCTTGGGGAAGCCCATCGCCACGAACACGATGCTGGGCGCTGCCTCGACGACCTGGCGCCGGATGTCCTCCAGCGCCCGCTGGTCGTTCTCGAAGCCGGGCGGAGGGCACGCCGTGCCGGCGATCTCCAGACCCGGGTAGCGCTCCGTGAAGACGCCGGCCGCCCGTGCGGCGACGCCGGGGTCGCCGCCTAGCAGGAACACGGGCAGGCCGTGGGCGCTCGCGGACTCGCAGATCGACCACACCATGCTCGAACCCGACACGCGCTCGGGCAGCGGTTCGCCGGCGAGCCTGCTGGCCCAGACCAGCGGCATCCCGTCAGCGACGACCATGTCGGCCTCGTCGATCAGGTCCCGCTGGGCGGGGTCGCCGCGGTAGCGGCGAATGTGGTCGAGGTTGGCCGTGATCGTCCAGTGCCCGCGGCCCGCCAGCGCCGCGTCCACGATGCTCTGCACCGCAGCCGCCTCTGTCAGCGCCGCCATCGGCGCCCCCATCAGGCGCATGTGTGGCTCGAGCTCTGCCGCTGCCTCATCGGTGTGGCGTAGGGGTGTCAAGGTGTGAGCCATGAGAGGCCGATGCGACGGGCACGCCGCGAGACGGAAGCCGCAAGGCGGGCTCCCGCGCCTCGAGCATGCCGATGGATCGTCTGCATTCTCCCGTGACTCCAGCGGCGCCAGGATTCTTCCAGGCTCCACCGCCCGACCGGCCGCGGCTGCGCTGGTAGCGGCGCCGGCTCGCATGCCACGCTCGGTGTTCAGCCAAGCTTCTGGAAGGTCACGCCGCGCGCCTCTCGAGCGCCGCCGCCAGCTGCTCCAGATCGATCGCGGCCTGATGGGCTTCGCGGGATGCCTCATACAGCGCTTCACTGGCGCGGTGGTCGTCGAGCTGCTCGCCGGCGGCTTCGCCGAAGGCCCGCCCGATGCTGCCGAGCCGTGCGGAGAGGCCCGCCCAGGTGCGCTGGTGGTTTTGGCGAGGCCCACTCTCGGCGCCTCGAGGGCCTCGGCGTCGGCGAGGCCCACGCCATCCTCAGGCGGGGTGTGGCCGTTGGCGAGCGCCAGGCTCGCCCGCGCCTCTAGGCTCGAGCTTGGAGACCCTCGAGGCCTCCGACCGCGCCGCGAGCGCGCGCAGCGCCGAGCGCATCGTGGTGGCGTCGCTCAAATCGGCAGCAGCTGCCGATTTGGCGATCTCCATGTAGTTGCGCGCCGTGCGCTCGCTCGCCTCGAAGTGCTCCTCCACCCACGCCAGCCAGTTGCCGTGCCCAAGGCGCTGCTTCATCTCCAGGAGCAGCTCGCCGCAACGGATCGCGTGTTTGATCGTGTTGCGCTTGTACGCTTCGACGTGACCGTGCTCGGTGTTGATCTCGCGAGCGAGGTCGTCGTTGGTCAGAGTAGCGTCGGTCATAGTGCCTCCAGGGTCGTCAGATCTCTCGAACTGTTCGACATCTAGCCCGCCACACACAGCGCCCGCCGTTGCCACCGTAGTGCTCAATCCGATTTGAGCGGAGCCCAGGATTGTCCGCTCTACCCGCATAACGGCGCTCAGGGCCCCGCACTTCCACTGGCGACCCGTAAGGATGCGGGAGCCCCGCGGCGCTGCATCCCTACGGGACGACGATCGTAAACGCGAATCCGCTCGCCACTTCCACTTTGGCGCCCGGGGCGTATGTCTCGACCTCGAAGTCGCCGGCCGGGCAGTCGCTGCCCTGCGCGTTGACTGCGATCACCCCCGGCGCGTGGCCCGAGCTGTAGCTGACCTCGGGGGAGACCGCCGCGGTGTCGGTCGCCGGGTCGATGCCGGCCGCAGGCGAGAGGCAGTAGATCCCGGCGCTCGGCTCGCTCACGCCCGTGATGTGGGAGGTCTGGCCGGCGATCAGGGTGGCCGCGTTCGGCGAGGTGGGCTGCACCACCGCGTAGGCCCGCGCGGTGCCCGCGGGACCCGCCGCCCCCTGGGCGCCTTTCGGCCCCTGCGGCCCTGTGGCCCCGTGGCTGCCGGTGGCCCCGCGGCTGCCGGTGGCCCCGCGCGGCCCGGTGACGCCCTGGGGCCCGCGCGGTCCTTGGATCAGACAGGCGCGCCCGCGGCGCCCGCGGCTGATCACCGTGACCGCGTCGCAGCGCCGCGCCCGGGACTCGTGACCCGTGGGTCGCGTGTCCGTCCCCGCGAGCGCCGGCACCGCGACGATCGTCGCCCCCACGATCGCAGGGGTCGCAAGCAGTCACAGCGTTCGGCGGTACGTGGTCATCCTGCCTCCTCGGTGGGAACCGACCAACGGTGGGCGCGCGGTCAGACTTACGCTGGGCCCGATCGCCGCAACCGGCTTGGGATCGCGGTCGAGGCCGATCGCCGTGACCCTGGGCTTTGGTCAGTGAGGCAAGGCGAGCTTGCTCGCGAGCTTGCGTTGCTGATGCTCGAACGCAGGCCGCATGCGATCGATCTCGGCCTTACCGAGGTTGGTTGCGCGTGCGACCTCTCGCCACCTGTCGGTCGCGCGGGTGACCTCTCCGACGATCACTCGCGCGACTTCCTGTGAGAGGCCGAACAGGTCGGCGACCTCCAGCGCGCTCGCGATGCTCGCGAGGGTGTCGCGCTCGTCGACCGCGGTGCTCAAGCGCTTGGGCTCGCCTTCTGGGTTGGGGTTCAGGTCAAAGGCGGGTGAAAGTCTCCAACCGGCGGTGCTGACCCGCAGGAATCCGTGGTTGCGCAGATGGTCGTCGGTGTTGGAGATCAGCACGTTGAATACGATCCGCCGCCAAAGCTCGCGCAGGTCTGCAGCCGCGCTGGGGGAGTGCTCTTCGATCGCCTCCGCGATTTCCAGGTAGCTACCCTGCTCGCCGTCGCGCGCTCCAAGCATTGTCATCGCGCTGACGTAGCCGACTCGTCGTCCCGGTTCCCGGTCGAAGCGGCGCACAACCAGCACCGGACGGCCGGCGATGAGGTGCAGCTCGTGCGGTCGGGACCGCGATCCCGGCTTCGTGCGCGAGCGTCAGCGCGACCTCCTCCCAGCGGATCACGTCCCATCGATCGCCGGCGGGTGAGGGGAACTTCGCGATCGAAAGACGCTCCACCGTGTCGAGGACGTGCGCCTTGGGCCGTGCGCCGCCGAGCGAGCTCGCTCCGTCCAGGCAGCAGCCGGAGGTCCCGCGGCGGTCGAACTCTTAGGTCAACTGCTTTGGTCGCACGCGTACCGGCAGATGCTCCGCGGCACGCAACCGGCCGATGTCGCTGCTCATCGGCTCCAGGGCGTCGGTCAGCAACTCGTGGATGCCGAGGGCGCGGAGTATGCGCAGCAGGTTCTCCACGCTGACACCGCCGTCCGCTGCCTCGAGGCGCCGGGCAACGCCACGGGAGACGCCCGCGCGGTCGGCGAGCTGCGCCTGGGTGAGCCCGCGTAGGCGCCGCCATGCGGAGACGCTGTCCGCAACGTTTCCAAGTGCCCGCCTGACGGGGAGCGGAGTCCGATTGCCAGTCCTGCTTTTGGGGTCCATATATAGGTCATTATAGCCTTTAGTGATCTATATATCGACCCGTAAAGCTCTTTATTCGAGCTTGTACTTCACATGGCTGATCGTGAGGCGCTCCTCCTGGTGTCGTAAGCGCCCGTCCTGGCGCATCATGCGCCAAATCTGGCGTATACCCCCGGGCGCGAGCGACCTTCGCCAGAGGCGGCTTTTCGTCTACTCACGCACCGCGCGTCAAGCAGGTCGAAAGTTCTTCCGATAGGAGGTCCATAGTGGAGGTAGAAAGTGTTGTAACGCACATGGACCTCCCCCAACGTGAGATCTGATGCTGACGCTCTTCCTAATCCTGCTGGCGCTCGTATGGCTCTCGGTGAGCGTCGTGGTCGTCGCCGCCTGCCGGATGGCCGCCCGCGGCGACGGCGAACTCGGGGGCGACGAGGCTCAGAGCCCTCGCCGGCCCAGCACGTGGGGAACGGTTCGCAGCAGGATCTTGACGTCGCCCCACAGCGACCAGTTGGCGACGTACAGGTAGTCCATCGCGCCCATCTCGTTGAGCGGTACGCGCGCCGGGCCGAGGATCTGCCAGGGGCCGGTCATCCCCGGCATCAGCTCCAGGCGGCGGCGATACCAACCCTCGACGTGGCGGTCCTCGTCGATCACCAGCGGTCGCGGTCCGACGAGGCTCATCTCGCCGCGGATGATGTTCAGCAGCTGCGGCAGCTCGTCCAGCGCGCTCTTGCGCAGCAGCTTGCCCACGCGCGTCACGCGGGGGTCGTCGGCGATCTTGAAGAGGCCCGGCTGCGCCTCGTTGCGGTCGCGCAGCGAATCCTTCAGCGCCTCGGCGTTGGGGACCATCGTGCGGAACTTGAACAGGTCGAAGTGCTTGCCATGGCGTCCGACGCGCTGCTGGCGGAAGAACACCGGGCCGCGGCTGTCGAGCTTGATCGCGACGGCGATCACGATGAACAGCGGCGCCACCGCCAGCAGCCCCAGCGAAGCGCCGAGCAGGTCGAAGGCGCGCTTGACGACCGTCGAGGAGCGCGACATCTCGAAGCGTCTGACGCCCATCAGCGTGACGCCGTGGAGGTCGTCGAACTCCACCGAGGAGCCCACCACCTCCAGCAGGCGCGGCAGCACGCTGACCCGCACACCCACCGCCTTCAGCGTGCGCACGAGATCGAGCATCTCGCCTCCGTCGGCGCTGGTCGGCGCGACGATCGCGCGGTGCACGTGAACGTGCGCGCCAGGTCGCGGATCTCCGAGAGTCGCTGCGCCGAGAAGGTGTTCATCGACCACGTCCGACGTCGTCGAGGTCGAGGTGCCCCACCAGTTCGGCCTTGACGCCGCCGTGCCCCGCGAGCTTCGAGCGGATCGTCCGTGCCGCGGCCTGGTCGCCGATGAACAGGCACCGTTCGGCCGGCACCGCCCGCAATGCGAGGGTGCGAGCGGTCGCCCGGGCGAGCACCAGCAGCAGGATCAGCACCCCCCACAGCAGCAGCGCCTCGCGGCGGCTGAGCAGGTCGCCCTGGATCACGAAGCCCCCCGCCAGCCAGGCGACCAGCGCGCCGAGTGTCGCCACCTGGAAGAGCTTCGGCGCCTCGTCGAGCGTCGTCTTGTGCAGCAGCACGTCGTCGCGGTCGTACAGCCCCATGACCTTGGTTCCCAGCAGCAGCGTCAACAGCCCGCAGACGCTCACCCACGTCAATTGCAGCGACTTCCCCGAGATCGCTGCCAGTACCACGAAGGCGCTGACGATCGCGACGACGTCGGCCGCCAGCAGCGCGCGTCGGAACAGCGATTCGCGCGAGCGGTTCTCGAGCAGGCCCCGCGTCTCGGTAGGTCGCGGGTCGCGAGTGCCGATGATGCGTACGCGCCTGCGATCGAGTGCGGTGAAGCCCGCCGCGTCAGAAGGCGCCTCCGCACTTGGTATCGCTTCTGGAAATGTCATCTCTGCCTCGCTGCCGACGCCCCCGCTCATCGTTCGCCTCCCTGGCGCTCGTTTGTGTCCTGCTAGCCGGTCTCTGCCTCCAGCGGTTGCCCTCCCAGTGCGAGGATCCCCATGCCGAACCCCCGCTCCGAGTCAAGAATCAAGTTGACCGCCTCGTTGCGCGAGCGCACCCCCAGCTTCCCGAAAGCTGATGAGAGATGGCTCTTGACAGTGCTCTCCGACAGGAACAGGCGCTCGGCGATCTGGCTGTTCATGTAGCCCATCACCACCAGGCCGAGGATCTGCTTCTCCCGCGTGGAGAGCGCGGGCGGCGCGATCTGGCGCCACTGTTGCCGGGGCACACAGATCTGACCGACACGCACCGCGTGCAGGCAGGGGCCTAGCGTCCCCGCGATCTCGCGCTCGAGCACGATCCCGGCCGCGCCGGCGCCCAGCACCGCGCGCACCTCCCAGCGCTGGATCTCGGGGCAGATCACCACCACCCGCGCGTGCTCGATGCCGCGTCGCAGCAGCTCAACCTGCTGCGCTGCCGAGGAGCTCGCGTCCTCGACCCACAGCGCGAGGAGCTGGTGCTCGCCCTCCCCGCCGTGCTCGAGCAGGTGTGTCGCGCTCTCGAAGGCGATGAAGTCCCATCTCTGCTCCTCCAGCACCGCGCCGATGCGCTCGCACGGCTCTTCCTGCGCGATCAGCGCAACCGTGGCGCTGGGATCGAGGAGGTGGTTTGCGCTCGCCGGTGCCCCCGTCTGGACTCTGGAGGCTCTGGGCTCTGGCATGGCAGAGTAACGGTGGGATCGTGGTCGGACTTACGGCGCCTCGCGTCTTGCCAGAATTCGACCAGCCGGCGTCGGGGCTCGACGAAACCGGTCTCGGCCTCGAATCCACTGGTCTCGGACTCAGAGCTCGGCAAGCCGGCCGAGTGATCCGTCGCCGGGGGAGAGGACGGGCTGGCCGTCGCACTCGACCCAGGCGTGAGCGAGGAAGTCCGGGGCGGCCTGGGCGCCGATCACGAGCTTCGAGGGGATCCCGCGTCGCGCCAGCAGCCGCGTGAGTACCAGCGAGCGTGCCAGGCAGCGGGTGTCGCCCGGCATCAGGGTCAGGGTCCGGGTCACGACCCATCCGAGGCGACGGGCTTCCTCCAACTGGGCCGCCGCCTGCGGGGGCGCTGTCTGCGGGGGTGGGGGCGGGGACTCCGCGCGCAGCGCCGCGAGCACCGATTCGATCGGGGCGCGCCGCAGCTCACGACGCGCCTGCAGGTAGGCCGCGACGATCTCGCGGACGAGGCGTGCGCGCTCCAGTGGGTGGCGCGGGCGCTGGGGTCCCGGGGCGTGCGCTCCTGCGCTGTGCACGTCGGCGCGCAGCGGGCGCTCAGTGTGAGGACTCACCATCGAGCTCGATCAATCCCCGCGCGAGCAGGGCGTCGCAGAGCTCGCGCATGTCCCGCTCGACAAGCGCCGGCGGCTGCGCGTACTCCTCGGCCACCGCCGCCGCCGCATCGCCCACGCAGGTGGCCTGCGCCAGCGCCTCGAGCATGCTGCCCGCGGTGGGATTGAGCCCGTGATAGCGCCCGGTTTGGAGGTTGAGCACGACGGTCTCCGAAGGCAGGCTGCGGTACACGACGTGTTGGGGGACCGTGACTCGCGACGTGGGCAGCGATGCGAGGCCGGGCTCGGTACCGGAGAAGACGATGTCGGGCATTGTGCTGGGGGTCATTATGAAGCCTCGGATTCTGCCCCCGACGATCGTCCGCGGCGCAGGTCGATGTGGCTCCCGTCCATACTGCCATCAACTCCGGCGGTGCGGGGATTCTTCCAAGCGGGCCGGGGGGCGGGGCGCTTCCAAGCGGGCCGGCGCGGGGATGCTTCCGAGTCAGTCGGGGCAGGAGCCGACGCGCGCGACCCGAGCCTGCCACCATGCGCGGCAATCGCGAGCGACGCTGATGCTCGCTCGCTCACATCTCTAGCGCAGGGGAGGTGGCTGGATGAAGTCGTTTACAGCCCTTTGGAGAGTGGCGTTGGCGGTCTGCATGGCCGCGGGGGTTTTGCTTGTCGGCGCCGGTGGCGCGTTCGCCGCCGGCGGAGTGAGTCTCTGCATACCGGAAGCTGAAAACGCCGCGACGGTAACGCCCACGAAAGGCGCGTGCCCCGCGAAATACAAGCTGACCGAACTCGGTGCGGAAGGGAAAGAAGGCAAAGCGGGTAAAGAAGGCAAAGAAGGGACGTTCGCCGGTTTGACCACGGCGGAGAAGGAAACGCTGCTCGCGGTGCTTCCCTACGTCAAATTCGTCAAGGAAGGCATCGACAAAAAGCCGACGATCCAGTTCTCCGGCGCCAATGTGCAGGTTGCCTCGGGTGCCGCCAAAGAGAGCGAAATCAACGGGCTCGGCAACCTGGTCGTCGGCAGGGACGAAGAACCGGGCGCGCAGACGGGCTCCGGCAACCTCGTCGTGGGAACGTTCAAGCAATCGTTCACGAGCTACGGAGGATTCCTCGCGGGGGCATACAACACCGTAAGTGGCGGCAGCGACTCGGTTAGCGGCGGCGAATACAACGCCGCGAGTGGCTTGCGCTCGTCGGTGAGCGCCGGCTATGACAACAAGGCCACCAACGAAGGCGCCTCGGTGAGCGGCGGCCAAGTCAACAAGGCCAGTGGCCTTGGGGCGACGGTGAGCGGTGGCCTCTACAACGAAGCCTCCGGCACGACCAGTTGGGTGAGCGGCGGCGCCGAAAACATCGCGAGCGAAGACTTCGCCACGGTGAGCGGCGGCTTCCTCAATACGGCCAGCGGCTTCGGAGCTTCGGTGAGTGGCGGCACTGCAAACGCCGCGCGGGGCGAAGCGGCCTCGGTGACCGGCGGCGAGAAAAACACCGCGACCGGGAAGTACTCGACGATCCTCGGCGGCAAAGGACTCACGCTGGCCACCGAATTCGGGGAGGACTACTGACGTAGCGCGAGACAAAAAGCACTATATGCCGGTCTCCATCCGGGAGACCGGCATATAGCCACTTGACCTTCCACTCCGTGGGCTACGGGGTGGAGAAGGTCAGATCCTTTTTGGGCGTGTGGATCGGGAATTCGGCATCTGTCGATTCCCCTTCTTTGTAGCCCGCGGTCAGCTCGGTCAGGTCCCCGTGATCCTCGATCCTGGGGGCCTCGTACTCTTTGGTGTCCTTCTCCATGGTTTCCTTTCGTAGGTGGAGGACGGTGGAGAAGAAAAGGATATGAAGGCTCGCGCCATCCGCAAGACTAGAAAAAGTACCGGTATGAAAAAAGTACCGGTCTGCGTTTCGGCCGCGACAGCGAGGTGACCCTATACCGCGCGACGAGCGGTCCCGTCGAGCAGCTCTCGCGGGTACTCCGGCCGCTCCAGCGCCCGCAGCCAGACGTCCGCCAGGCCGACCTGCCAGAGCCGGCGTGCGGCTCTGATGCCGCGCGGGTCGGTCACCCCCCGCAAGAGCGCCTCCAGCGGCTCGCTGCGCACGAACGCACGCACCGGCGCGTCGCCGCGAGCGGGACCCGTGGCGAGCAGGGCACCATCGGCGGCGAGCCCGGCCGGTAGGAGATCGGTGAAGAAGCTCTTGGCGTGACGGGTGCGCACCTCCTCGGGGATGTGCCCGGCCAGCCCGTCGCGCAGCAGCGCGCGGTCGCGGAGCGGGTCGAACTGCAGCTCGGGCGGTTGGGCGAGCACGGTTTGCAACAGCTCGAGGTCGAACAGGAAGGGATTGCGACGGTCGATCCGCTCGTCGCTGGACTCGCGGCGCAGGTGGCTGGAGGCGCCGAGCGTCTCGCCCGCGTCGGTCAGCTCGGCCGCGAGTGCCCGCCACCAGAACGGGCCGTCGAGCCGCTGCCCCAACTCCCCCTCCTCCCTTGCCTGCTCCTCGTTAGTGAGCGCCAGGGCGTCGGCTAGCGCCAGCAGCGATCCATGTGCGCTCGCTTCCCGCCCTTGCCTGCGCCGCCGTTTCACGGCTGCGGGCAGTAGCGGGCTGACGCCGTATTTGCGGATCGCCCGCAGGCGCAGGCGCATGTCTGCCTCGGCCCCGACTTCCGGGATCCGCTGGGTGAGCCTCCAGGCCGCGAGCAATCTTCCGGAGTGCAGCAGGTCGGCGAACAGGTGGGGTGCCCAGCCGAACAGCTCATCGCCGCCCTCTCCGTCGAGCATCACATCCACTCCGTGTCCGCGGGCGCTCGCCATCAGCGGCCGCCACACGAACAGGTTGGGCGTGACCGGCGGCAGGCTCCAACGCTCGATGTGCTCCAACGCCGGAGTCAGGATCGAGGCGCGCTCGTTGAAGGAGATCAACTCGAGGGCGAGACCGGTGTAACGCGCGGTCGTCTCGATCAGCTCTCGCTCGTCGGTGTCGGGATGGCTGGGGAAGACCGCGGCGAGCGCCAGCGTCCCGCTCCCGGACGTCCCCAGCGCCGCCGGCCCGTCCCCCGAGGACGCGGGCACCCCGCTCGCGGAGCCTTCCCGCGCCGCCAGCTCTGCTGCCCCGCTCGCGTACCCTCCACGCGCCAGCCCCGCCGCCACGCAAGCCGAGTCGAGGCCCCCGCTGAGACGCACCGCGGGCCGCTGCGCACCGTCGGCGGCGCGTGCCACCGCCGCAAACGCCGCATCGCGCAGAAGCTCGGCGAACGCTTCCCGCGAGCCGGTGGCGAGACCCTCGTAGCGAGGGCGCCAGTAGGGTGCGATCGCGATCGCACCGGCGGACAGCTCGACTCGGTGCGCAGGTGGGATACGCCGGATGCCCTCGAACAGGGTGCGCCCGGGGGGCGTGCTGCCGCGCTCGATCCACCGCGTCAGCGCCAGTCGATCCGGTGGGGGAGTGCTCGGCAGCAGCTCCACCAGTGCGCGCTCGTGTTCGGCGAACAGCGCCCCATCGCCCACGCGGACGTGCACGAGCGGGCGCCCGCCGAGCTGGTCGCGGACGATCGTCGCGGTGGAGCGCTCGCGGTCGAACGCGACCACCACAAACGTTCCGCGCAGGAGCTCGCAGGCGTTGGGCCCCACCCGTGCGTAGGCGCGCGCCAACAGCATCGGCAGGTCGGCGTCGGGGGCCAGCCCGAAGCGCTCGCGAAGCTCACGCGCGTTGGTGAGCCGTCCCGAGATCCAGCACCGCCAGTGACCGTCGGCCGCGCCCGCCGGGGTCGTGGTGTCCGCAGGTGTGCCCGCCGGGGTCATACCCGCCGCGGTTCTGTCCGCCGCGGCAGTGCCAGCGGCGGTGGTGCGCTCCGCGCCGATCACTGCGAGCGCCCCAGCCCGTTCGATTCCCGTGCCGCCACGCACGGCGGCGCGCTCCATCAGCTTCACCGCACGCTCACCCCAGCCCACCGCGAACATTGCGAGCTCAGCGCTCCGGTAGCTGCTCGCGCACGGCGTCGGCTAGCTGCGTGGCGTTCATGTCGGGCTGCACGCGCAGGCGGTAGATGCGCTCTGTGGCGGCCAGCGCGGCGGCCAGGTCGATGTGGCGCACGAGGCGCTCGGGGGTGCGCACGGAGAGGTTGAACGTGCTCGCCAGCAGCGTGAACGGATCCACCGCCTCGGTGCGTTCGATCGGAGGGCCTTGCGTGGCCCGCTCCAGTAGGAACAGCCCGCCGAACGGCGCCGCAGACACGCTCACGCGCGGGTGGTAGCGCGGCTTGTGCGGGAACGTAGCGCGTGCGCCCAGCACCGCGAGCTCCCGCTCCGACAGACGATCGTGCTCGCTGCTCTGCAGGTGCAGCAGGGCCGCGCCGGAATGGGCGATCGGTGCGCCATCGCGCAACTCCAGCGCGACCGTGTCGTCGCTGAGCAGCAGGGCCCCGCGGTGCAGCAGTGCGGCGGCCAGCGAGGACTTACCCGCGCCGGGCGCGCCCGCGAACAGTATCGCCCTCTCCCCCAGCACCACCCCCGAGGCGTGCAGCACCTCTAGTCCTTGCAGGGTGGCCGCCAGCGGCAGTGCTTGGGCGGGAATGAGGGTGGTCCACTCTGCGCTCCCCGGCTCGGGGTCGCACAACAGCTCGCCTCCGTCCGGCGCTACGAGGATGCGTCCGACCCCTGGCGCTCGCAGCAGATAGCCGGCGGGGTGGGCGAGCTCGACCGTGAGCAGCACGGCATCTCCGTCGCGCAGCTCGCGCACCACCTCGGCGGTATGCGCGGCGTGCTGCCAGCGGCGCTCGAGCTCCGCCGGGGCGAGCCGCACGTGCGTGGGGGGGAGTGGGGAGGGGGAAGGGGGAGGGGCAGTCGCCGTGCCGATATCGTTGGGGCTTACGCTGGCGGCGTCGAGGTTTGAATGGCCGGGGATGCCAGCAATGCCGGCGTTGCCTGGGATTCCGGGGATCTCGATGCCGGGGTCGATCTCCAGCCGCAGGCCAAACGCGGCACCGTGCAACGTTCGCTCGGCCACCGAGCCGGCGGGCGCCTCAGGCGGGGTCGGCATCCACGATCTCGATTAGACCGCGCTCGAGCAGGCCCTGGCAGAGCGCGATCAGATCGCCTTGGATCTGCTGCTCCTCGACCTCGTACTCACGCGCCAGCTCCGGCACCGCGGCGCCGGCCGTTGGTGCGGCGTCGAGCACCTCGAGCATCCTGCCCGCGGTTGGGTTCAACCCGTGGTACTGGCCTGTGTTCAGGTTGAGCATCACGGTCTCCGCGACAAAGCTGCGGTGCACCACGTGCTGAGGCATGCGCATACGGGCGGCAAGCAGTTCGCTGGTCGAGGGGGAGGCCATGGTGGTGAGCTGTTGGGCGGTTTCAGTACTCGGCAACGGTCCCGGTGCGCTGACCGTATCGGATCGCGGCGCGCAGGAGTACCAAGCCAGCCGGTAGCAGCACGACCGAGAAGACCACGAGCTTGAGCAGCTCCACCGCCGCGGGATGCGTCAGCGGCGCATCTATCAGCAGGTGGCGCAGCAGGTCGGTGGCGGGGGTGAAGGGCTGCACTTCGGACGACCACCGAATCGACCCGGGGAGCACCTTCACTGGGAAGTACAGCCCGCCCACGATCGCGATGCCGGCGACGATGAACTGCGTGGCGCTGGCGGCCTGCTTGAAGGCCATCACCAGCGCGACCAGGAACAGCGCGAACGGCATGAACGCGATCACGCCGAGCAACGCCACGGGGATCGCCAGAAACGATGTGCCGGCGAGCGGCAGCCCGAAGAAGATTGCCGCCATCGCCAGTGTGAGGATGCCGCTGAAGAAGGCGTTGCAAAGCGGGAACAGCATCGTGCCGATGATGCTGTTGACCGGGCCGTGGGCGCTCACCAGGAAGCGCTCGATCGTGCCCGAGATCAATTCCTGGCGCACGTTGCCGGGCATCAGGCCGAGCGAGAGCGTGAGGATCTGCACGATCACCAGGCCGACGATCACGAAACCAAAGTAGCCGCCCGGCGAGGTGAAGGTTCGGGCGGTGAGCAGGCGGCTGATGTAGTAGAAGACCGCGATCGTAAACAGCGGCCCCAGGAACTGTGAGACCAGCTGCGTGCGGTAGCTGACGAACAGGATCGCGTCGCGGCGCATGATCCCCTGCATCGCTTCCAGCCACGGCCTCATTCGGCTCCCCACGCGAAGTTCCACGACCTCGCCTGCGTGCTTAGCGTCCGGCTCGCTCCAAGTGGCCGTCCTGCAGCGTGTAGCTGGCGTCGCAGGCGATCACCCGGTCCTCTCCCCGTGGTGAGCACCACAGGATGGTGGCGCCATCGCCGGCCGCTCGCTGGATCTGCGCGTTGAGCAACTCATAGCCCTCGTCATCGAGCGAGTTGCGCGGCTCGTCGAGCAACAGCACCCGCGGCTCGTGCAGGAACGCCATCGCCAGGCGGATGCGCTGGCGCTGGCCCATCGACATCCGGTCGACGCGCCGCTCGGCGAACTCCTCGAGGCCGAACCGCTGCAGACCGAGTGCCACCAACTCGGCGCGCCGCTCCCGGGGTACGTAGGCGAGGCGCGCCC
Organism: uncultured Solirubrobacterales bacterium; assembly: GCA_963844585.1. GTDB lineage: Bacteria > Actinomycetota > Thermoleophilia > Solirubrobacterales > Solirubrobacteraceae > Palsa-744. Next base: position 20,163 of record CAWJOV010000009.1, read on the forward strand.
AGTAGTCGAGCTGCTGATGCACGCGCATGCGCGCCTGCAGGCTGCGGTCGCCCGCCGAGAGGAAGCCGATCTGCCGCCGGTAGTGGCCCCCCTTCGAGCTGGGCGTGAGCTCTCCCATGCGTACGCTGCCCCGCTGCGGCAGCAGGATGCCGGCCGCCAGGCGCAGCAGCGTGGTCTTGCCGACGCCGTTGCGGCCCCCGATCCAAGTCACCTCGCCCGCGCGCAACGTTAGGCTGACGTCCTCCAGCACCGGTGGCTTCGGGCCCTTCCAGCGGTGGTGGAGGTGCTCGAGTTCGAGCAGCGGCGCGCCCGGGACGTGGGCGAGTGTCTCGCTGGGAGCGGTTCGGGCTGCGGAGGTTGAACTCATGGGCGGATTGGCGCGCAAGCGCGCGGGCGGCGCGCGCGTTGGCATGACCCTAACAACGGTTGAACGCGCCGCATACGTACGATCCTCAGGCGACGGTCGCTGAGCTCTCGCGCGGCGCCCCTGGAGCCCCGATCAGCTTCGCCCGCAGCATGCCGGCAAGCGTGCCGGGCGTGACACTCGGGTCGGCGCTCAGCTCCCAGATCGGGACGTGCGCGGCGATCGCGCCCGCCATTTCGAAGCGGGTGCGCTCGCGCTCGGGTACCCGCGGAAAGCGCAGCAGTGAGCCGATCAACACGGCCAGTGGGTCACGAGCCGGATGTAGCGACGTGACCAGGCCCGGGCCGCGGTGCAACAGGACCAGCGCGCCCAGCGGGATCGCCTCCCGGTGTGCCTCGACGGCGACCCAGCGCTCCTCGCCGACGGACGCGATCGGTTCCCCCGGCAACGGGGAGATGCCTGCTGGCACGGTCATCAGCGGCGCGCCGGGGTGGGCGAGTGGGGCGCGCTCGCCGCGGGACTCGAGCACGAGCACGTCGTCTGTCATCAGCGACCAGCCATCGCTCAACAGCTCGTTCAAAAGGGTGCTCTTGCCGCCGCCCGTCGGGGCCGCGATCGCGATCGCGCCATCCGGCGTGGCGATCGCGCCGGCGTGCAGCGCCTCGTAGCCCCGCAGCAGCGCGACCGTGAACAGTGCCGAGTCCAGCACCACTCGCCACCACGACTGCTCGGCCGGGTCCGCTGGCGCGCACCGCAACACGCCGGCGTCGGCCGAGAGGTGATGGATCCCACGGGTCCCCGTGACGGGTGTGCCTCGCTGGTTGGGGAGCTCGCCATGCACGAAGCGGTGGTCTTCCGCCAGCCCCCGCTCGACCACGAACGGGGCGCCGTCGATCGTCCCCTCCCAGCCGATCGCGTCCGGTCCCGACCAGGCCTCGGCGATCCCCGCCGCCGAGGCCGTTCGCAGGCGCAGGATCGGCTCGGTAGGTGGCGCGGTCGCCACCCACGCGCCGGGAGGCGTCACGTCGGCGAGCAGGCTGAGGCCGAAAGCGCGCAGGCCAATGCTCTTTGACTCGGTGCCCCTTTGCCCTGACACTGCGCCCTCCCGGATGGTTGTGCTCTCCGGCATACCAGGACCCTAACCCGCCAGCGACCACGGAGGCAACCGGGGGTTGCTTCTTTGCTGGGGAAGGGCTGCGCGCAAGCTTCGAGGGCCGATCACCGTTGAAGGGGGATATGAACATTCCATCTCTTGCTCATCGAGCCACCACGTCCTTTGCCCTTGCCCTCCTGGGAGTCGTGCTCAGCGCGGGCTCCGCCGGCGCCACGACGAACGAAATCGAAGGCGTCTGGTCTTTCAACGGCGGCAGCGTCGCCATCGCTCCCTTGCCCAACGGTACATATCAGGGTACGGTCGAGACCCCGACGACGTTCGACAAATGCACTCACGTCGCCGAAGAAGTGATGTGGACCGGCATGACCGAGCAACCCGATGGCTCCTTCTGGGGCTTCCACCAGTGGTTCAACGGCTCACCCAATGAATGCAACCGAGAGACTCCTCTCGGCCCAACTGCCTGGCGGGTGCTCCACGAACCGAGCGGTGCTCGCTACCTGAAGGTGTGCTTCAGCCGCCCCAACACAACCCAGCCGAAGATCGCCCCGGATGGCGCGGAAAGCGAAGCGACCTTTGGCTGCGTGAAGTCGGCGTTGATCGCGCCGCTGCCGGTTGTCACTATCACCAACACCGTTGTGCTGCCCCCGGCAGGCAAAGAATGCACGCGCCAGACCTCGCTCACGCTGAAACTGCACGACCCCAAGTACGACGCCCTCAAGGAGGTGCTTGTCAGGGTCAACGGCAAGAAGGTCGTCGACGTCAAGGGGGTCAAGCGCATCAAAAAAGGCGTGACCATCAAGAACCTGCCGGCCGGGACCTACAAGGTCAATGTGGTGGCGACCACGATTCTCAAGCAGCGCCTCTCCGGGAGCCAGACCTACAAGAGCTGCACCAAAGGCTCCGGCAAGATCAAGCTCCACGGCAAGAGCAAGAAAAAGCACCACGGCTGACACGAGGGCTGTGCGAGGAAAACTCTGCATGGGCCCCGATCCATGCAGGGCCGGGCCCCGGCCGGGCCGTGGGCACCGGCCGGATGGGCCGGCCGATCGTGCCGGCTTGACCTGGTTAGAGGCTCCCGTATGGGTCTTTCCTCGCAAGCTTCTGCGACATACGGGGGAGCCGCTCGCGTCGAGTCTGCCTGGCGTTATCGGCTTTCATGCAAAGCGGCAGTCACGGGGCGGCGCATAGCCTACGTGAGATTGAAAGTCAGACCATCCATAATGATGGTCTGCGCCGATGTCTTGGTCGCACTCAGTATTGCCACGCCAGTTGTGGCAATTTCCAAAATCACCGATCCGGCAAGCGTCAGATCCACATGGCCGGGAGGTCTCAATCCTTCCGGGAGTGTAAATAGCGTTTCACCTGTTTTCAATTCTTCCCCGGATTTTATCTTTGCCACGCCTCGCAATCGGCAAACATTGCCACCCAACTCCGCACGTGCGCGAACCGTCTGAGCGCCGGCGGCGTTTTCCACTTTGGCACTCATTGTCGGTTCTACCCATTCCCCCGCCGATGTCGGTATATCCTGGCTAAGGGGAGTTAGCACCCATTCATTTTCGGCGCAGCACCACAGCTCTACCATCCCGTATTGCGCAAACGCGTATTCCGTTGGATTGCGCAGCGTAACTCCTTCGTTTGTTGCGATGCTCAGTTTTCCGGTTCCGGCCTGGTAGGCGCGAAGAATTGTACCGACTGGCAGCTTTTGTTCGGAATACTTTGATATGAAGAATTTGCCCGCCGCGGGGCTGTTGTACTCAGCGACGAGCCCCATGTCTTTTGGTTCGAACGTTTTAGGGCTCGACGTATAGACGCGGGACTGCCTGTTTGTGCCGACCGGCGAGCGAACACCGCCATCGGTTCGGCGAAAGGTGATCAGCGTGGAGGGGTTCGTGATCGCTATGTTTCCCGCCGAGGCGACGTTTTCGAGGGTCAAGTCGTATCTGTTCACTGCACGGCTTTCTGATTCATCTACAATCGGGACGGCAGTGTTACCACCCCCGATCGTTACGGCGAAAGCATTGCCGGCTGTGTATTTCGTGTTAGTTATAATCGGGTTAGCTTCAACAGGCAGACAGGTTCCGCTCAGAACCCTGACGCCCTTGGATTCGGCACCTTCTGAGTTGCCGTCGCACCATATTGGTGCGACCATGTTCTCCATGTCAATCTCCGTGAATGTAATATCGAGCACGCCGAGCGTGTAAAGCCCGTAATAAGCCGATCCGACGCATGACACGAAATCGAACGTTAGAAGATTCGCGTGCTTTTCATGGTGCGTCGTGACGATTGAAAGCCCCGCGTATGGAGCTTCTTTCTTGGCGTAGACATAAATGTTGCCAAAAGTCGAGTTGCCGTAGTTAGTAGTAGTGCTCGTGTTTTCGATTCGCAGACCATGATTCGCAGTGCCGACGGCGTATAGCTGAGGCCAGTTGGATTGATAACCGTTCTGTATCAACACCGCAGGGTAGCCCGTGCTGTTACTTTCGCAATAGAGCTTGAACTCGGACCCTATGGTGCTCATCTCGCTTTCGGCGCCTTCATTAGATAGGCACAGGGCGCTCTTGGCCGAAGCGCCACTATACAACCTGAAGCCACTCAAATCGACGGTGGAAGCGTTTTCCACCGTCAGCGTATTCTTCCCCGCGGCCGTCTGGTTGAGCTGCGTCGAGCCGTCGCCCGTAATGATGAGCTTCTTCTTGGGCGTGAAGGGATTCGCTTTGTTGAGCCCTTCGTTGATGACTATTTCGGCGTCGTTGGTCGAGATGGTTCCCCCGAACGCCAAATGCAACCGGCCGGCCCCTTTGAGGCTCGTTATGGCGGCTTGGATCACGGTGCCGTATTCGCTGGTTGTGCCTTCGTGCCTTGGCAGTTCGGAGCCGCTGCGTGGAATGGCAATCACGGTAGGGCCGAGCGTTGTGGCGATGTAGTCGGGCGGCGACAGCATCCCGTAGGTCCATTCGGTGCCGTTCCAGACGGGGACTTCTCCGGGTGACTTGGTGGCGCTGTTGCTTACCACCGAGCTCGGAAGCTGCGCTTCCGGGAGCTTGCCACTGCCGTTGAGCGAAGCTACGCCGCTCGGCTGGCCGACCTCCGAGGTGGCAACTGCTTCGACTTCGGCAGCTTTCAGCACAACCGCACCGGTTTTGCCATTCACGCTGATGACTTCGCTCATGCCCCCTCCTCATTTTCGTGTTCCGCTTCCAGCGAAAGCTGGCGCAGGACCCCAAATATCCAACGTTCATGTCAGCGCCCCCGGGGTGTGAGCCCTTGACGCAGCTGGCTGGCAAGGTTGATAAACGCAATCCACATAATGGATGAATGTCTCTTGCCTACGTTGTGGAATGGACAAAGTTCGTAGCGCTTCGCAAGTCACGCGCCAGGGCGACCCGCTGCTCCGCGCGGCCGCCCACGATTGAGTCAGAGCTGCCCAAACCCTGCCGCCGGGGCCGACCCACGCGAGCAGTCCCGGCCGGCACCACGGCTGCCGGCCGAGGATCCCCTCGCTAGCTCAACGATCGAGCCCTACGCAATAACGATCGTGAACGCGTAGTCGCTCGACAGCGTCGGGGTCGTGGCGCTCGGGACGTAGGTCTCGACCTCGAAGTCGCCGGCGGGGCAGTCGGTGTGCTGCGCGTTGAGCGCGATCAGACCCGGCGCTCCACCGGAGCTGTAGCTGACCTCGGGCGAGACCGCGGCCGTGTCGCTTGCGGGGTTGGCGCCGCCGGCCGCCGGAGCGATGCAGTAGACACCCGGTTTGACCTCGCTGACCCCGGTGATGCCCGATGTCTGGCCGGAGATCAAGTTGGCCGTCGACGGCGAGATGGGTTGCACCACCGCATAGCCGCGCGCCGTGCCGGCGGGCCCGATCGGCCCGGCTGGCCCCGTGGCCCCTTTCGGCCCTGTGGTTCCCCTCGGCCCTGTCGCTCCCCTCGGTCCAGTAGGGCCACGCAGGCCGGTGGGACCCGCGAAGCCGCGCGGACCCCGGAGCAGGCACGCGCGCAGCCGCCGCCCGTGGCTGATGACAATGACCGCATGGCAGCTTCGGCTGGCCTTGCGTGCAGTGGGGGTGGCAGAGGGCTTGCCGGCGCTGGTGCCCGCCAGTGCGGGGACGGCGAACGCCATCGCCCCCACCACGGCGGGTATGGCCAGCAGGGATAGCGCTCCACGGTGCATGTTCATGGCGTCTCCTCGGTCGTGTGCAAAGCCGATGGCGGGCAGGCCGACTCTCCCGCTCTACCCCTCATTGGCCAGAACACGCGATCCCCCGCCGCGGAGCGGTCGTCGGTGAGGCGTTTGTCATGGTCGATCGTCCACGTGTTGGTCGAAATATGACCATCTCGTGGGCAATCTATGAGCCGGGTTGGGCGGACGTGGCGTTCGCGCTTGTAACCGCCTTGTGATCGCCCGTCCTCTCGGAAGTCTCGCCCCCGCGCT
>CAWJOV010000010.1:0-1169372 GCA_963844585.1 uncultured Solirubrobacterales bacterium
ATGCCGACACCGAAGGTGCCGCCGTACTCGCCCGCGTCGGGGTCAACGATGAAGCCGCCGAGGTGTTCGTTGTAGTTGGAGGTGAACTCCATCGCCAGGGAGTCGTTGTTGCCGTAGGCGTTCCACTTCAGCCAGAACTCCACGGTGATCGAGCTCTGACCCGCGAGTTCCAGCGGGATCTCGCCATACGCTCCGGTCTCACCCTCGATCGGGTCGCCGTCGCCGGCGAATTCGGTGGCGGTTTCGGAGGCGCCGTTGACCGCGCCGGGCACGCCGTGCGTCGCTTCGAAGACCGTGCCGTTGCTCGATCCCTTGGTGTCGAAGATCGCCGAGCCGGAGGGTTCGTTGAAGCGGTAGTAGTGCAGCAGGCCGGGCACGGCTTCGACGGCGTTGTTGTAGCTGCTAACGCCTTCGCCGAGCACGGTCACCGGCAGCGTCGCGGTCGCGGTCGCGCCTTTGCTGTCGGTCACCTGCACGCCCACGATAGTGCTGCCGGGGGTGGCGAAGGTCTTCGTGATCGTCGGCGTGGAGCCGGTATCGGTTTCGTATTTGCCGCTGCCGTTGAGGTCCCATTTGTAGTCGACGATCGTGCCCCCTTCCGCGGAGCTCGAGCCGGCGGCGCTGAGCGTGTCGAGCTGCCCGGCGCCGACCGGGTTCATGCTCGCGCTGAGCTTGGCGGTGGCGGTGTTGTCGACGTTGACCGTACGCTCGGTCGTTTCCGTTTGGCCGTTGGCGTCGGTCACCTTCAGGATCACTTCATAGGTGCCGGGCTGCGTGAAGGCGTAGCTCAGCGTCGGCGAGGAGCCGGTGTCGATCGAGAACGTTTCGCTGTTGTTGACGTCCCACTTGTAGTCGGTGATCTGCGCGTAGGGATCGGTCGAGGCGGAGGCGTTGAAGGTCACGTTCTGGTTGGTGTACACCGTGCTCGGCGTGGCCGTGAACGACGGCCGAGGCAGTTTCGGCGGACCGCCCGCGTCAACCTTGATGTCTTCGGCGGGGGTGCCCGGCTGGACTTCCATTTCCGAGAGCACGTTGTAGGTCAGCTGGTCGATCACCGGTTCGACGTCCAAGCCGTACGCCCACTCCATCGTGCCCGAGGCGAACACCAGCGCGCCGCTCGGCGCGCGGTACTCGGCCGCGCTCACGCCGCTCGACTCCCCTGCTGGTGGCGTCGTCGCGCGGGCGCGCCCGGCGTCCTGTAGCCACGAGTCTTCGGCGTTGGCGACGTTGGTGAGCGTCAGCCGCTTCACGCCGGCCGGCTCCACCGCGTAGTAACTCGACTGCGCGGGCGAAGGCACCTGGTCCCACTCCCAGCCGACGATCCCTTCGGGCAGGACGGTGGATGATTTGGTCGAGATCCCCGTGTTGCGGTACGCCGGGCTGGAGCCGAATTCGCCGTTGGTGTTGCCCGCCGGGATCGTCAGTTTGAAGCGTTCCTCGTCGTTGTCGCCGACGTACAGCACGCCGAACAGCGAGTTCTCCGGTTCGTTGACCCCGATCCGCCCGCCCGGAGGCGCGTTGGGATCGCCGGCCGGCGCGCCCGGGTCGCGGCGGGTGGTGGTCGCGAACTGCGGCCGCGGTTCGCCGTTGGGGCCGATCGAGGCCGGGTCGTTGGGGGTGGCGGCGGCGTCGCCGTCGCTGGAGCCCTGGATCGTCTTGTAGCAGACCAGCGTGCGGTGGTTGTTTTCGTAGCGCGTCTGCCAGTACGCCGTGTTGGCGCTGAGCGAGACGATGCTCACGCCCGCTTCGCGCGCGGCCTTGAAGTTGTGGAACTCGTTGTAGGACCAGTACTCGCTGTGCCCGGACACGAGGTCCACCTTGTGGTTGAGCAGTTCGCCCGGGTTGGTGTCGAGGTTGACGTCCGAGGTGTAGCTGACTTCGTAGCCCTGCTGCTCCAACCAGTACACGGTGAGGAAGTCGGGGCCGAAGAAGTGGTTGTACTGCTCGTCGCCTTCCTTCTCCGGGCGGTCGAAGGACACCGCCACGGCGCGCGGGTCGCCCGCGATCGTGTCGGCGCCACCGCAGGCGTCGTAGTAGAGCGACTTGCAGCCCCACGTGTTGTACGCCTCGTAGTCGGCCGAGGGCAGCACGTACTCGATCGCGGCGTGGTTGCTTTCGTTGCGCACGGGGAACACCACGTAGTTGGAGATGCCGCCACCGCCAACGTCGGTGAACACCGCCTCGTAGATGCCCGAGATCGGCAGCTTGTTGCCGGGGATCGTGTAGCTGACGCTCCAGTTGGAGCAGCTCAGTTCCCCGGTCGTGGTGTTCTGGGGGTTGCACTGGAAGGAGTTGTTCACCGGGACGTTGGTGGCGCCCGCGCCGGGGATCAGGCGCGCGCCGTCACCGCCGTAGTAGCCGATCCGGTAGATGCTGATGTTGACGTCCGTGGCGGGGAACGACGGCAGGTCGGTGCCGATCTTCAGCGGCACGTTTTCGCCGAGCTCGTAGCTCGATTCGGGCGTGAAGCCGCCGAGGTCTTCGCTGTAGTTTTCCATCGCCACCTGGTTTTCGGTGGTGCCTTCGCCCATGCAGTTGTTCTCGTTGACGATCGGGTTGGCGTTGGGGCACGACACCGCAGCGGAGGCACCCGCGGGCGCGCCGCCGAGAATCAGCAGTACGAAGGCGATCAGCAGGGCGGGGAGGCCGGCGCGGGCGCAGGCCCGCGAGGTGGTGTTACGCGGTGGCAAGGTGTCGTGTGTAGGCATATGTTGAGAAAACGCGTTGGGGTTGGGGGATCTTTTGTGCGGCTTGGCTCTCATCCGACCGGCACTGGCTCGCGCTCGGGATGGTGCGTGGGCACCGGCTCGTGGGGTTCGCGGACGGGGTCGCCCGGGCGCCGCGGCCCAGGCTGGCTCGGCGCGCGGCTGGGTTCGCGACGCGCAGGCCCGAGCGGCAGGCGCTGGCGCTCGTCGCTCGGCTGCAGCGGCCCGCGCGGGTCGGCGCCCGGCGCGTCGGGAAGCGGTAGCGGGCGGGGCCGGCGGGCGGGCGAGCGCACCGGCTCGGTCGCGGGCGAGGGCTCGCGCAGCGCGACGATCATCGCGCCGATGAAGAACAGCAGGTAGGGGACGTGCGGGAAGGAGAGGACGTCGAACAGGCCGCTGGCCAGCGCGATCACGCCGACCGCGGCGAACGCCGCCAGCGCCAGCGAGGCGCGCCGCGGGTCGGGGCCGCGGATCGTGCGATGCGCGGCGCTCATCATCGCGCCGAGGATGCCGAGGTAGGCGAGCAGCCCGAGCAGCCCGGTCGTGATCAACAGGCCGAGATACTCGTTGTCGAGGATTCGGTACTTGTGCGGGTCATAGCTTTCATAGCCCCGTCCCAGCAGCGGGTAGGCGAGCAAGTCGGGGCGCACGGCGTCGTAGCGCGCGGTGCGGTCGGTGGTGCTCAGCACGTCGTTGACGTGACCCGGCTCCAGCTGCGTGATCACCGACCCGAGCGCGCCCGGTGAGGTGAAGTGCACGACCACGCCCAGCACCAGCGCAAGGCCCAGCAGCGAGCGTCCCACGGTGCGCGGGCGGTAGGCGACCAGCAGCGCGATTGCTCCAACCGGGGCAACGATGCTGGTCTTGCGCGAGGTCGCCACACCACCCGCCAGCAGCAGCCCGATCGCGATCGTGTACAGCACACGCCGACGGCGGGTGAGCGCGTCAACCGAGCCCATGATCGCGAACGGCAGCACCATCGCCAACAGCGCCGCCAGCTCCAGCGGCTGGCTGGTGGGGCCGTACACGGTCAACCGCCCGATCGAATCCGGCATGTCCAGTTCGGGGGGCACCGTCACCGTGAAGACTTTCCCCCACAGCGAGTAGAAGACGTTGTAGTGCATCCGGTACTCGATCGCGGTGGCGAGCGCCACGATCACCCCGAGCGCCACCATCAACGCGACATAGCGCGGAACCTCGCGCGGGCGGATGACCGAGGCGACGACGACGAAGAAGAGGATGTAGGACACCAGCAGCGCGAGCTTCTTGACGACCAGCGACACCTCATCCATGCTCGCCAGGGCGTGGCCGTTCAGCGCAAATCCGACACAGCACACTCCGAGGAAGGCGAGCGCGGCGAAGTGCACGCGCGTGAGCTTCACGCGCGGGCGAGCGGCGCCGCTGACGATCCCCAGGCTCAGCAGCCACAGCAGCACGAGCGCCATCAGCAGCGGCCGGTCCAGCGTGCTGCTGAGCGGCAGGCTCACCGGCAGCTGGATCGCGTCGAAGGGGACGAGGAACAGCATCACCATGAAGCCGGCCAGCGCCCACGGCAGCACGCGCGTGGTGTGCGGCCAGTCGTCGGCGTGCGGGCGCGGCTCGTCGAGCCGGTCGAGCGCCGCGAGCTCGCCGGCGGTACGCAGAGCGAGTCGGCGCCGATGGCGGCGGGCGTAGAGGAAGCTGAGGCCGATCAGCAGCACGAGCGCGAACACGAACGCCATCACCTGCCAGCGGGCACCGCCACCCACCAGCCCGCCGGTGGTCGGCCCGAGTGGGCGCACCACCACCGTTTCCGGGCTGGCGGGCCCGGTCGATTGTTCGGCGCGCACGTGGCGCAGCAGCAGCGCACGCGCGGCGTCCACCAGCGCCACCGCGCCGTGCACCGAGGGCGCCTGCGCGTAGATGCTCAGCATCGGGCGTTCGCCGTCAACGTCGAGCAGCAGCCGGTAGGCGTTGTCAACGAGGATCGGGTTGGGCGGCGTGGGCAGCTTGGGCCCGAGGTTTTCGCGGCCCAGCAGCAGCGTGAACGGCCCGGAGGCGGAGACGCTGAGACCGTGCAGGCCGAGCGCTTCGCCGAGCGCGGCGGTGGCGTGATCGCTCTGCAGGTAGAGGGCGTAGCCCACCGCCAGTTCCGCCACGAACTTGCCGGCGTCGGGGTTGGTGGGCGTTGCGGTGGCCAGCTGCGAGGCTCTGGTGTCCACCAGCACCTCCGCCTGCGCGGCCCCCAGCGCGACGTTGCGAGAGTGCAGCCCGGGCGGTGCCAGCGACGGGCGATAGCCGACCAGCAGCGCCGCGAGCAGCGCGGCCAGCACGATCGCGACCAGCGGGCGTAACGCCCGCGAGGGGCGGCTTAGCGTCCGGAAGGGACCGCGTGGCACCCACGAAGGCCGGCGGCGTAAGGGGAGCGCGCCCATTTCGCGCTCCGCGCTCAGCGGCGGCGCTCGGCCGGCGCCGAGCCGGCCGACAGCGGGTGGGGGGAGTTGCGCGCGGCTGACCCGGACGCGATGGAGTCGGACGTGAACAGATGCAGCTCGGCGAAGTCAGCGGCGTGCTCGGATTCGAGTGCGGCGCGCTCACGCGTGCGACGGCGCGCGCTCTCGACGCCGAGCAGCGCCAGCAGACCGATGATCAGCACGCCCAGGAAGGCCGCGATGGTGAGCGTCGAGCGCGTGCTCGAGTTCACCGCGCCAGCCTGCGGCGGGCCAAGCTCGCGGATCGTCACGCGGTGCTGGGCGGGCGTGGCGGACTGCTGCTGGAGCGTGGCGACATAGCGCTGGACGCCCGGCAGGATGCTCGCCGCCACGCGCGCGGCGGCGGCGGCGTTGGGGCCCTGCACGGAAGCGGTCACCACCGGCTCGTCGGTCTGCGCGAGGAACGTGAGCCTGTACTTGACGGTCTGCGAGAGCAGCTGGTTGGCCCGTGCCTCCGAAGGGGTAACCACGTCGAGCGGCTCGCCCGTGCCGCTGTAGGGACCCTGCGCGGTGATCTGCGAGACCGGCACGCCAGCCTTGGTGGCGATGTCTTCAAGCACCGCCGCACTCGTCATCACCTGCGCGAACACCGACGCGCGCGTAGTCAGCGGGCCGGTTTCCTGGGAGAGGTTGGCGAGCGCCGAGTCCGGCGAGTCGACCAGGATCTGCACGGTGGCAGCCCCCGTGGGAATGGAGGCGACGCTTGCCCTGACGGCGAACGCGGCGGCAAACGCCAGCACGACGATCGCCAGCGTCGCCTTCCAGCGACTGCGCAGCACGCGGATGATCTCGGCGATTTCCATCTCAGCGCGCCAATCCCCGTGCAGCCAGCTCGCGAGTGGCGTCCTCCACCCGATCGACGGCCTCCTGGTCGGCCAGCCATGCCAGCAGCCCGCGCATCCCCTCCTCGAGCGTGACGGTGGCCTCGAAGCCAAGCAGCTCGCGGGCGCGTGTGGGGTCGGCCACACAGTGACGGATGTCGCCGGCGCGATACTGGCCGTTGCGAATCGGCTCCAGCTCCAGATCGAGCCCCGCGGCGAGCGCCTGCGCGATCTGCAGCACCGTGCTGGGCCGCCCGGTGCCGAGGTTGATCGCATGGCCGGTGGCACGCTCGGACTCCAGCGCGCAGATGATCCCGCGCACGATGTCGCTGACATGGGTGAAGTCGCGCGACTGCTCGCCATCCTCGAAGATCACCGGCGGGTGGCCGTTGAGCAGGCGGGAGGCGAAGATCGCGGCGACCCCGGTGTAGGGGTTGGAGAGCGCCTGCTCGGGGCCGTACACGTTGAAGAAGCGCAGCGCCACCGTGGGGATCCCGTAGGCAGCGCCCGCCACCAGGCACAGCTCCTCGTGGTCGCGCTTGGTGATCGCGTAGATCGAGGTGGGAATCAGCGCCTTGCTCTCGCGCGTGCCGACCGGCGCCAGCACCTCGCCGCAGGTCGGGCAGTACAGCTCCCACTGGCGCGCCAGCAGCTGCTCCTCCGGGCGCGGCAGCGGCGCGGTGCGCCCATGCTCGGGGCATTCGTACTCGCCCTCGCCGTAGATCGACATCGAGGAGGCGACCACCAAGCGCGTGGGCAGCGGCCGCTGGGCGACCAGCCGCTCGAGGAAGATCGCGGTCTGCATCGTGTTGCGCTCGGTGTAGCGCGCGATCTCATACATCGACTGCCCCACGCCCACCGCCGCGGCGAGGTGCACCACACGATCGACCCCGCGCAGCGCGCGATCGGCGCACGCGACGTCGCCGACGTCGCCGACGATCAGCTCGACCGAGCTCGGCAGCTCGGGTGCGACGTCGCCGTGGACCTGCGGCTCGAGGCTGTCGAGCACGACGACCTCGTCGCCGCGCGCTACCAGCTCGCGCACGAGGTGCCCACCGACGAATCCCGCACCTCCAGTCACCAGTGTCCGCATGTCCGCTACCTCGTCTCGTCTTCGGGTGTGTTGCCAGTTGGATTGCCGCTACATCCATGCAACGCGGTGCCCCGACGGCTTCTTTTGCGCGTATTCGGCGCGTGAGGAACGCCTGCCTCACCACGTTCTGTGGGGGCTATGCAGCATGTGCAAGAGCCACGCATCCTGGTGGTGTCCCCCGTGCGCAACGAGGCTGCTCACATTGACGCGGTAGCACACGCGATCGCCGCACAGGAGCTGGCGCCGGCGCGGTGGATCGTGATCGACGACGACTCCAGCGACGGCACTCTCGAGCTGCTGCACGAGCTGGAGAGTGAGATCGACTGCCTCACAGTTTTACAGGCGCCGCGGTACGCGCCCAAGGATGCGGGAGAGAACCCGCGCGACCGCCTAGCGCACGCGATCGAGGTGCGTAACTTCAACCTCGCGCTGGCGCAGGCGACCGCCATCGGGCAGACACCCGCAGTGGGGGCAATCGCAGGGGGGACAACCGAGGGTTGGGAGACCACGGGGCGGGGCGCCGAAGAGCGGACGGCCGGGGAGAGCTACACGCACGTGATGAAGCTGGACGGTGACATCGAGCTGCCGCCGCACTACCTGCGCGTACTGATGGAGCGTTTTGCGCAGGACCCATCGCTGGGGCTGGCGGGCGGGGTGCTGGTCGAGCCGACAGCTGATGGGGGAGTGCGCAAGATCAAGATCCCCGCCAACCACATCCACGGAGCGCTGAAGTGCTACTCGCGCGACTGCTTCACCGCGATCGGAGGCGTGCAGGAGCGCCTCGGATGGGACACGATCGACGAGACCTACGCGCGCATGCGGGGCTTTCGGACGCGGAGCTTCACCGACCTGGTGTCCATCCACCACCGACCGCTCGCGAGCGCCGACGGCGCGCTGCGTGGGCATGCGAGGCACGGCGAGTGCGCATACATCGCGCACTACGGTCTCCTATGGGTGACGCTGCGCTCGCTCAAGGTCGCCCGCCGCCGGCCGCCAGTCCTCTCGGGGGCGGCGTTTCTCTATGGCTACGCACGCGCGGCGGCGCGACGCGTGGAGCGGGTGCCCGATCCGGACTACCGACGCTTCACGCGGCGGGAGCTACGCACACGGATGCTGGGTGGCACGCCGCGACTCGAAGGACCGTAGCCTCGGTTCGACGTTGTGCGAGCGCGGGTCGCTCCGAGCCGTTCATTGGAGAGATGACCTTGAAGGGAATTGTCATTCCGGCGACCGATGCAGGGTCGGCCGGTGGCGCGGCCAACGCAGCGCTCCAAGAAGTCGGCAACCGGCCGATCGTCTGCCACGCCCTGGAGGCGGTCCGTCGGGCGGGGGGGCAAGAGGTGGCGCTGATCGTCTCCGCGCGGGAGCTGTCCGCAATGCGGACGTCGGTTGCGGCGGACGACCTCCAGGGGCTTGACATCAACTTCATCCCCCATGCCCACCAGCCGGGCGAGCTGACGCGGGCGCTGACGGCGGCGGTGGAGCTGGTCGGCGAGTCTCCGTGCGTGGTGCACGCGGCCGACGGGATGCTCGCCCAGCCGCTGGAGCCACTCGTGGGACTGTTGGGCACGGGCGGCCCCGACCTGGTGATGCTCGTACACCGGCAGGCAACCGGGGCGCGATCGGTTGGCCTCTCCACACGACGGCTGCTGCGCCTCATCGGCGCCTCCACCAAGGACTGTGAGCTCGAGCTGGCGGGCGCCTGCCTATTTGGCCCCGGCGCGCTGCGTCGCGCCGGCGGAGCGCGCTGGTGGCAGCGTGACGAGCTCGATCTGACAGCGGTGGCGGAGGAGGTGGCGGCCGCGGGCGGGCAGTTGCGGGTCGAGCGCGTGCGCGGCTGGCATCGCTACGCCGGCGCGGCGGCCGATCTGCTGGAGCTCAACCGGCTGGTGCTCGAAGCGCTCGTGAGCGACCACGCCACCCAACCGGGCGTGCTCGGCGGGAACGGCGTGCTCGGCGGGAACAGCGTGCTCGGCGGGAACAGCGTGTTCGGCGGGAACGGGGCGCGCGGCGGGAACAGCGCGCCCGGCGGAAGCGGCGTGCGTGGCGACACGGCGAGCGATGCGGACAACCGGATCGAGGGTTGCGTACAGCTTCACCCGAGCGCGTGCGTGCAGTCGAGCGTGATCGTCGGCCCGGCGATCATCGGGCCGGGTGCGTTGGTACAGGACTCCTACATCGGGCCGTACACCTCGATCGGGGCCGGCGCCCATATCGAGGGCGCCGAGATCGAGCACTCGATCATCCTGCCCCGTGCAAGCATCAAGCACATCGGCGGGCGCCTCGTTGGCAGCGTGGTGGGCTGCGACGCACGTGTCTTCCGCGACTTCTCACTGCCCCGCGCGCTGCGCCTGAACGTCGGCGACGGTGGAGAGGTGGCGCTGTGTTGAATCCCGCGGAGCCCACCACGCTGGATGCCTTGGGCCGAGAAAATGAAACGCGCCCCACGGGGAGTGCCGGCAAGTCGACCGCAAGGCAGCCAAACGGATCGCTTCCGCGGGCGCTCCCGCGACGCCGGCTGCGCGTGGCGATGGTGCACATCTCCGACTTCCGCCTTGACTCGCGCATCCAGCGCCAGGCGCGCGCGCTGGCGCAACGGGGCGACGAAGTGGATCTGGTGTGCGTGGGCGAGCGTGAAGAGCTGCACGTCGGCGACGGCGTGATCCGCGTGCACCCGGTTGCCACCGAGAAGGCGACGGGCGGAGCGAGCGCGTACCTGCGCGACTACGGTCGCTTCCTCGTGCGAGCGCTGTGGCGCCTCACCGCGCTTGACATGCGCCGGCGCTTCGACCTCGTGGAGGTCCACAACATGCCCGACCTGCTCACCGCCGCGGCGCTCGGGCCGCGCCTGCGCGGGACGCCGGTGATCCTCAATATGCACGACACCTTCCCCGAGCTGTTTGCCACCAAGTACGGCCGGCCCGAGGGCGATCGCCTGGAAGCGCTGCTCGAAGTCGAGGAGCGCTTGAGCGCGGCGCTGGCGAGTCGCGTGGTGACGGTCACCGATCAGGCCCGCCTACGGGTCGAAGGCCGCGGCGTCGGCGTGGGCCGCACCACGGTTGTGATGAACTCGCCCGACGAGCGCGTCTTCGGCCCCGCGCGCCCGCCCGTGCAGTGGCCGGCGGAGGGCCCGCTGCGAGTCCTCTACCACGGTGGCCTGGCGCCTCGCTTCGGGGTGCAGACCCTGATCGAAGCGTGGCGGCATCTGCGCGAGAGCGCCTCGAATGGGCACCCGGGCGAGAGTGCCTCCCGCCTGCACCTGCGCGTGTGCGGCTCCGGCGAAGACCGCGACCGTCTGGCCGCGCTGGCGGCCGAGATCGATCCCGAGCGCATCGACGTGGCGCCGCGGCCGGTGCCGTTCGAGCGCATCCCGGCCGAGCTGCAGGCCGCGCACATCGGCGTGGTGCCTACGCTGCACGACCGCTTCACCGAGCTGCTGCTACCGGTCAAGCTGCTGGAGTACATCCACATGGGCCTGCCGGTGCTCTCCTCGCGGCTGCCCGGCATCTCCGGCTACTTCTCCGAGCGCGAGCTGCACGAGTTCACCCCCGGCGACTCGGAGGATCTGGCGCGTGCGATCCAGTCGGTCTGCGCCGACCCCGATGCCGCGCGGGAGCGTGCCGAGCGGGCGACACAGAAGCTCGCGGGAATCGCCTGGGAGCAGCAGCGCGCCCGCTATCTCGCCCTGGTGGACGAGCTCACGGAGCGCGCAGGCCGCATCCGTCTATCTCGTTAGAGCACTAAGGGCGTATCCCGATGGAGGCCGTGCGGGCGCCCGCGGCGCGGGGCTCATCGGCTCCTACCGAGACAGGTCCTAAGTCGGGCCTCAGGTGGCGCCGAAACTTTTGCCGCTCACAAGTTCCTCTTCGATTTCGGCTTTGACAGTAACTTCTGAGCCCCCCACCTTGAGCTTGCCGGCGAGTTCTACTTTGCCGTTGGCGGGGTCTTCGTATTCCCCTTTGGGGGCTTCTTTGCCGTTGAACTTCATCTTCGCCACTTTGACTTCTTCTTTCGGTTTACTCGGTTCGAATACCGCGATCGTACTCCCTCTGATTTCGTATTTCCCGGCGACAACGCAGCCTTCGCCTTTGATGGTGACCGTAAAGACAAGCCCTTCCGTGAATGGTTCTTTTTCTTCTTTTTCTTCCGAGTACCAGATCTCTAAGTGTATTTCTTCTTTATGCGGACCATAGACAACTCTCTCTCTATAATGACCCGCCCCGGTAGCGACTTCGCATTTTGGCTGGCCCGACACAGAGCAGCTCGTAGGCGCAATCGTGGCCTGTTGACTCGAGGGACCAATCAACACTGCGCTAGTAATTTCAACTTTTTTGCAGACGACTTTGATCGCATCGAATTCGTACGTGATTTCGCCCCCTTTGGCTTTGGCGGCTTCTTCTTTGCCTTCGGCCAGTTCTGTTTTTTCTATGAGCCAGTGTGGACGCACTTCGGCGGCGAGCGCGGGTGACGCGACCAATGCCGTCGCGACCGCGGCCAGCAGGCACACTAGAATTGCTTTCGCCTTCTTGGATGTCATATGAATTATCTCCGTGATCGCTGTAATGACCGCCGCGTGGGGCGGTCTCGATTGACCACGGCTGAGTAGGGTCCGTCCCGCCGTGGCCCTATACCCGAATAGGTTCTACTATCCAGTATGAACCCAGGGCGGAGGGCGTCAAGCGAGGGGACGTGCGCTTTGGTGGCGCCGCCCCCAACGGAGGGTTGGCATGCCCGAGCCCACGCTCGGTGTTTCTCTTTCCACGGGTGACGCTCAGTCCACTGCGGTCAGGCGGCGAGCGCGCCCGCACTGCTGTGGGCCTGCGCCCGGGGCACCGAAGCAGCGGCGGCCTCACGGCCAACCTGCACTCGTTCCAAAGCCTCTGCGGCCACGCGCTCGGCGAGCCCCACAACCGACTCGCCGTTCAGCAAACGCGGGTAGATCTGGCTGGCGCAGGCAAGCGCGAGGCCCTCGACTCCGGGCCAGATCGGCGCGCTGCGCGGCTCGTGGTCGAGTGCGTGGACGGGCTCGACCAGCGGGGCGCGCTGGACGGTCCAATCGACCACGTCCTCGTGGCCGAAGTCGGGCACCAGCTTGGCGAGCATCTCGGTGTAGCGACGGTAGACGGTCTCGTCGTCCTCGGCGAACTCCGGGCTGTCGGGGTCGCAGTACTTGGGGAGGTAGGCGAGGCGCAGCCCGTCGGTGTGCTCGGTGCCAACCACGTGCGAGGTCTCGACCACCGTGGTGATCGGGGTCGGGTCGCAGATGTTGATCGAGTAGTAGGGCGTCAGCGAGCGGCGCAGCTTGAGGATCAGGCAGACGACGCCGAGGTAGCGCTCGGGGTAGGCAGCGAGCAGCGGCTGCAGCTCCTCGGGCAGCAGCCGGCGCAGCGCGGGCGGCTGCAGCGTCGGGATCGTGAGGTCGAAGCGCTCATCCTCCCCATCGACGCGCACCCCGGTGACCGCCCCGTCGGAATCGCGCACCAGCCCTTCCACCCCTGCTCCGAGGCGGACATCCACGCCGAGCTCGCGGGCACGCTCGGCCGCGGCCAGCACGAGCTGTTCGTGACCACCGCGCATGCAGCCCATCGTCTCGCCGGCGGAGCGGCTGTCGCGGGCCGAGCGCATGCGGTTGGTGCGCGCCCACAGGTAGGTGGCGGGCAGCTCCTCGTGGTGGGAGTTGAAGCGAGAGTCCAGCAACGGGCGCCAGATGCGCTGCACCACGCGCCGGCCGCAGTGGCGCGTCAGCCACCGTTCGAGCGGCAGGCGCTCGAGCGCGTCGTAGTTGCGCCGTAGCTGGCAGTGCAGCACGAACCACGCGAGGCGCGCGCGGCCCAACGGTGAGAGCGGCGGAAAGCGCAGGAAGTCGCCGATGCCGTTGAAGGGGTGCATCTTGCCGTCGACGAAGAAGCCAACCCCGACCGGTGTGAAGCTCAGTCGATCGGAGAGCCCGAGCTGGTCGGCGAGCGCGATCATGCGCTCGTCGGAGGGGACGATCACGTGGTAGAAGCGATCGATGCGATGGCCCCCGAAGTCGAACGCCCCGGCAAGGCCGCCGGGGGTGGGGGCGCGCTCGAGCAGCGTGACGCGCGCGCCGCCTTCGGCGAGACGTAGCGCCAGCACGGTACCGAGGATGCCGGCGCCCACAATGCCGATGTGTGGGGCCTGCCTGCCCGGCTCGGGGGCCCGCCTGCCCGGCTCGCCATCCGCGCCACCGCCAGCGCCACCGAACCGGGGGCGGGAACCTCCGGCGCCGGTACCGCCGCCGCCGCTTGGCCCATCGCCCGCGATTGGACCTTCGAGGGTCATCGCCCGCCGGCGATCGCGCGCAACTGCGCGGTCGGCCGTTCTTCGGCGCGGGCCGCCATCTCCTCGCTGCCGAGCGGTGAGATTGGCGGCGGCTGGATGCGCCCGACGAGGTGGGCGGCCATCAACCGGCCGTAGGCGAGGACCGTGGGCGAGAGACTCATCTTCGACACGCCCATGCGCCGCGACCAATCGTTGACGGTCGGCACCTCCTCAACGCGCGCGCCGGCGTTGTAGAGCTTCAGCAGCAGCTCCACGTTGGCGGCGAAGCCGGGCTCGCGCACCAGCAGGTAGCCGTAGGTTTCCGAGGCACGGCGCAGGGTGCCGGCGCGGTAGACGCGGTAGAGCGAGGAGAGCGTGTGGATCTCGTGCAGGCCACCTGCGTAGCGGA
Organism: uncultured Solirubrobacterales bacterium; assembly: GCA_963844585.1. Taxonomy (GTDB): domain Bacteria; phylum Actinomycetota; class Thermoleophilia; order Solirubrobacterales; family Solirubrobacteraceae; genus Palsa-744. The sequence goes on from CAWJOV010000010.1 coordinate 13,785, forward strand.
AGGCGTTGGAGACCGCTTTGGAGGCCGCCAGCCGCCACGGGGCGACGCCGAGGATCCGGCCCCCGGGTGCGTACACCGAGGCGAGCACCACGTCGGCGCCCTCGTGGAAGCGCTCCAGCATCCGCGGCAGATCGGCGAGGTCGGAGGTGTTGTCGGCCTCCAGCGTGACGATCGCGTCGCCGTCCTGGGACTCCCCCAGCGCGGCGCGCAGGCCGGAGTTGATCGCGGTGCCGAGACCGCGGTTGACGGAGTGGGTGACCACCGCGAGGTGCAGCGCGTCGCTGTGCTCCGCGATCGCCTCGGCGGTGCCGTCGGTGGAGCCGTCGTCGACGAAGATCACACGGGCGCCCAGTTCACGGGCGACCGGCGCGAGGTCGGCGAGCAGGCGCGGGATGTTCTCGCGCTCGTTGTATGCGGGGATGACGAAGCGGATCATGGTCGGTCTCCTGGTGGCGTGTGCACTGGGTCCTTGAAATCGGCGGCGGCGGTTGTGTGTTTACTTTTGGCCCCAAACCCTTCATTTTGTGAAGTGGTTAGGGCGCGAAATAAATGCATCTCCCACACCCCCGTCACGCGGCGACGCGCACGTGCCGGGGAGTCGGCATGTCCAGCAGGGTGACGGGACGGTTGTTGGCGGCGGAGTCGCGGACGGCGAGCGCGGCGGCGAGCGCGCGGCAGCCATCCTGCGCGCCGACCGGCTCGGGGGTGTCCTCGAGCACGCAGCGCGCAAACGCCGTGAGCTCGGCCTGCAGCGGCTCGACGCGCGGCAGCGCAAAGCGGATGGCGGCGCCCTCGGCGTCGCCGCGGATGCGCGCGAGCTCGCTCCAGCCGGTGGGCGCGCCGGTGGACTCCGTGAACCACACGTCCTGGGTCAGGTAGGAGGCGCTCAGCATCCCGCCCTCGCCGATCACCGTCATCTCGCGGCGCTTCTCCGGCGTCAGCCAGTTGACGTCCAGCAGGCCGAGCGGCCCGTCGTCGCCGAAGCGCAGCAGGCAGGCGATCAGATCCTCCTGGGAGGGGTGCACGCAGCGCGAGCCGTCGGCGTAGATCGAGGTGATGTCGCGATCGAGCACGAACTGCATCAGGTCGAGGTCGTGGGTGGCAAGGTCGATCGCCACGCCGGTGTCCTGGATGCGCACCGGCAGCGGCCCCACGCGGGTGGCGTGAGCGCGGAAGACGCGCCCGATGCGGCCCTCGCGGATCAGCTCGGCGAGCTTGCCGACGGCGGGGTTGAAGCGCTCGACGTGGCCCACCATCAGCTTCACCCGCGCCAGGCGCGCGGCGGCGGCCATCCGCAGCCCGTCCTCCAGGGCTGTGGCGATCGGCTTCTCGACGAACACGTGCTTGCCGGCGGCGATCGCCTCCAGCGCCAGCCGGGAGTGGTGCTCAGACGGAGCGCAGATGCACACCGCGTCGACGTCGGCGCGCTCGAGCAGCCAGCGGTGGTCGCCCACCCACTCGATCGGCCGCCGGGCGATCCGCGCGCGGGCAGTCGACTCGTCTGGGTCGGCCACGGCCACCAGCCGTCCCTCCGCGATCCGCTCCCAGGTCTCGACGTGATAGGCGCCCATCCGCCCCACGCCGATCAATCCGATGCCCAGCTCATCCATGTCGCGCTCCTTTGGTCTCGTCCGTGAGAGTGGTGTGATTCGGGGCTCCTGCCCCGAGTCGATGCCGGCAGGCCGCAGCCGGATGGCCGGTGGCCGTAGGGGGGAACTGGACGCGTGTCATGCCCTCGCCTCCACGCCGATCCCGGCGGCGAGCGGTGCTGCCTCGCCGCCGGGCGACGTCCCTTCCCCCAGGGCCTGGTGTGAGCATCCCAAGTAGTCAACGACCACCTGGGCGATCCGCTGCGCGGCGTGGCCGTCGCCGAAGATCGGGGGACGCTCCAAGGGCAGGGGGGTGCGCAGCGCGGCGGCGAACGCGTCGGGGTCGCACCCGACGAGCGTGTTCCAGCCGGTCTCCACCGTGTCGACCCACTCGGTCTCCTCGCGCAGGGTGATGCAGCGCACGCCCCACAGGTAGGCCTCGCGCTGCACGCCGCCGGAGTCGGTGGCAATCGCGCGCGCGCCGCGCTCCAGCTCCAGCATCCGCGTGTAGGTGACGGGCTCGATCAGCTTCACGTTGGCGGGCGCCTGTAGACCCCACCCGTCGATCGCGCCGCGGGTGCGGGGGTGCAGCGGCAGCAGCACCGGCAGCGGCGCGCGTCCGAGGCAGGCCAGCACCGCGGCCAGCCGCTCGGGGGAGTCGGTGTTGTAGTTGCGGTGCACCGTCGCCAGCAGGTAGTCGCCGGCGCCGGCGGGGCGCACGCGCGCGCGCCAGCTCTCCAGCGTGTCGCACAGCGGGTCGCCGGTGACGTGAATCTCGCCCGTCACGCCTTCGTTTTCGAGGTTGCGCCGCGCGCCCTCGGTCGGCGCGCACAGCACCTGCGAGAGACGGTCGGTTTCAATCCGGTTGTGCTCCTCGGGCATCTCCTTGCGGTAGGAGCGCAGCCCGGCCTCCACGTGCACAAGCGGCACGCCGCAGGTGGCCGCGGCCAGCGCGCCGGAGAGGGTCGCGTTGGTGTCCCCGCGCACGATCACGGCAGCGGGGCGTTCAACGCGGATCAGCTCTTCCAGGCGCTCGCGGGCGAGATCCAGCTGCGCTTCGCGGGCTCGCGAGCCGACTCCGAGGTTGTGGTGAGGACGGGGCAGCCGCGTGGCAAGGATCTGACCCTCCGACATCGCCTCGTCGTAGTGCTGTCCGGTGTGCACGAGGATCTCCTCGGCAACTGGCGCGAGCGCCTCGCAGACGGGCGCGGCCTGGATGATCTCCGGACGGGCGCCGATCACCGATAGCACGCGCGGACGCGCCGGCCCGGTGATGCGCACCCTCGAGGGCGAGACCGCGAGGCCGCTGCCGGCGCCGCGCAGCGTCCGCTCGTCGGCGACGTGCGTCCAGCGCGGATTGGTCGGGGTGGGGGCGAGCTCGGGCATGGTCTCAGGCAGCCACCCGGTCGGCGGCTTGGACGAGCGCCAGCGGCTTGGCACCGGCGCGCATCGACGCCTCGGCGAGCTCCACCGTGGCGACGATCTCGATCCCGAGCGCGAGGCTCGAGCGCGGCTCCTCGCCCGTGCGGATCGCGTGGGCGAAGTCTTCGAGCTCCAGCCGCAGCGGCTCGCGCGGCTCGATCCGTGGGATCACCACGTCACCGGTGCGGTAGATCAGCTGGTGCTCGCCGAAGTTGGCGGGCGTCGGCGGCAACATGTCCATGCCGCGGTCGTAGATCCGCACCGGTTCGTCGGAGGCGGTGTCGTCGTACTGCACCATCCGCTGGCTGCCCACGACGATCATCTGGCGCACCTTGCGCGGCGCCAGCCAGGAGATCTGCACGTTGGCGGTCTGCCCCTGCTCGAATGTGAGCGTCATGAAGGCCGTCTCCGACACCCCCTGGCGCAGCACGCTCGAGCCGGAGGCCGCGACTTCCACAACCGGCTGCTCCAGCCAGTACAGGAGGATCGAGAGATCGTGCGGCGCGAGGTCGCACACCACGCCGTCGCCGTTGTACTTGCCGAGGTTCATCCGCGAGGAGGTGACGAAGTGCACGTCCCCCACGACGCCGCCGCGGATCAGATCGCGCACCGCGTTGACGGCGGGGCTGTAGATGAAGGTGTGCCCGGGCATCAGCACGCGGTCGGCCTCGGCGGCGAGATCGGCGAGATCGAGCGCGTCCTGCAGGCGGGTGGCGAGCGGCTTCTCGACCAGCACGTGCTTGCCGGCACGCAGCGCGCGGGAGGCGAGCGCCGCGTGCGTCTGCGGCGGCGTGGCGATCACCACCGCCTCGATCTCGGGGTCCACCAGCAACGCGTCGAGGTCGCGCACCGCGCGGGCGCCGGGGTGGCGGCGGCGGAAGAGGTGCAGCTGGGCGGGGTCGGAGTCGCACAGCGCATCGAGGCGCAGCTGCGAGCATTCCGCCACGTTGCGCGCGAGGTTGGGACCCCAGTAGCCGTAGCCGACCACAGCGGTGCCGATCGGCTCCTTGCGCGGCAGGATGTGCGCGGTGGGGCGCAGCTGCGTGTCGTGCTTGCCGCCCACGGGCAAGTCGCCGGGCCGCCCACCATCGTGCGAGCCGCCCCGCGGAGCGCCGCCACGCGAGCTGCCGTTCGAGTGCCCGTTCGCCCGCGCCCCATCGTTGGAACCGCGATCGCCGGGACTATTTGGATCCAACATCTACGCCACCCCCTGCCGGCCGAGCACGACCGGCACCGTCTTGAACAGAATTCGCAAATCGAGCAGCAGCGAAGCGTCGTCGGCGTACTCGATGTCGAAGCGCACCATCTCGTCGTAGGTGCGCTCGTTACGACCGCTCACCTGCCACAGGCCGGTGAGGCCGGGCTTGACGGCGAAGCGCCGCAGGTAGACATCGGGGTACATCTCGACCTCGTAGGGGATCACCGGACGGGGCCCCACCAGCGCCATCTCGCCGCGCAGCACGTTGATCAGCTGCGGCAGCTCGTCGAGGCTCCAGGAGCGCAGCAGGCGCCCCACGCGGGTGACGCGGGAGTCGACCGAGAGCTTGTACAGCTGGCCCCGTTCGGAGCTGGTCTGCCCGCCGATCAGGTTCTGCACGTAGCGGCGATGCGGATCGGTATCGGCGCCGGAGCGCATCGTGCGGAACTTGAAGATCGTGAACTCCCGCTGATCGCGCCCCACGCGGCGCTGGCGAAAGAGCGCCGGTCCGCGCGAGTCGATCCGGACCGCCAGCGCGATCAACGTCATCAGCGGCGTCAGCACCAGCAGCAGCGCGCTCGCAACGAGCAGGTCGAGCGTGCGCCGCAGGCCGTCGGCGAGCGGGCGCCGCGCCACGGAGATCGACAGCCGCTGCGCAGGTTGTGTAGGAGCGACGCTCATATATCTGATGAACGTGGTGGCACAGTGGCGTCTTTTGTGCTTTGTGCGAAGGCGTCGAATGAGGCAACGGCACCAACCACCCGATCTAGCTCGGCATCGGTCATCCCCGGGAAGATCGGCAGCGAGCAGATCCGCTGCGCCGCCGACTCGCTCACCGGCAGGCTGCCCGCCGCCAAGCCGAGGTCGGCATAGGCGCCGGTACGGTGGATCGGCACGGGGTAGTGCACGGCGCTCGCCACCCCCCGCTCGCCGAGGTGCTCGCGCAGCAGATCGCGCTGTGCACAGCGCACCACGAACAGGTGATACACGTGGTCGGCCTCCGCGAAGGGCAGGCGGACGGGATCCACAGGGCGGGCGTCGGCGCCGACAACAGCACCTCCCCCTCCTCCATTAACCCTTTTCTCTACCACCCCCGCACTCGTGAGCTTCTCGCGCAGCGCCCTGCCGAGGCGCCGGCGGTCGTTGTTCCAGCCGTCCAGGCGCGTCAGCTTGCGGCGCAGCACCGCCGCCTGCAGCGCGTCCAGCCGCGCGGTGGAGCCCACCACGCTGTGGTGGTAGCGCGGGCGCTCGCCGTGAGCGCGCAGCAGCCGCACGCGGTCGGCCAGCTCCGGGCGGGAGGTGACCACCGCGCCGCCGTCGCCCCACGCGCCGAGGTTCTTGGCGGGGTAGAAGCTGAAGCAGCCGAGCGCGCCGTGCGTGCCGACGCGCTCCCCGCGATAGCGCGCGCCGTGCGCCTGGCAGGCGTCCTCCAGCACCTCGATGCCGGCTTCGCCCGCCAGCGTGAGGATCGGGTCGAGATCGACCGTCGCCCCGTACAGGTGCACGGGGATCACGCAGCGCGTGCGCGAGGTGAGCGCGTCCGCCACCAGCTCGGCGGTGATCAGATGCGAGTCGGGGTCCACGTCGATCGGCACCGGCGTGGCCCCCACCGCGCTCACCGCCTCGGCGGTGGCGATGAAGGAGTTGGCGGGGACGATCACCTCGTCGCCCCTGCCGATCTCCAGCGCCCGCAGCGCCAGCGCGAGCGCCTCGGTGCCGGAGGAGACGCCGATCGCGAAGTCGCTCTCGCAGTAGTCGGCGAACTCGCGCTCGAAGCACTCCACGTGGTGGCCCAGCGTGAAGGCGCCCTGCTCCGCCACCTCGCGCACCGCCCCCAGCAGCTCCTCCAGCAGCGCGGGGTCGGCGTTGTCCATGCGCGTGAACGGGACCTGTGGGGTGAGTGCCGCGTCGGGCGCGGCGGTGGAGCCGGATGCCGGGGTGGAGCCGGATGCCGGGGTGGAGCCGGATGCCGGGGTGGAGCCGGATGCCGGGGTGGAGCCGGATGCCGGGGTGGCACCGGTTGCGGTGCTCCCCGGCACGGGCGCGGGAGCAGCCGGCAGGGGGGCGACCTGTGGGGAAGCGAGGCTCGTAGACATGTATCCCTCGCTCAGGCCGCCATGGCGGCGGTCGCCGGCGCGGACTCCAGGCGGATCAGCTCCTGCTGCAGCGCCCGGCGGCCACGGTGGTGCAAACCGTGGATCGAGCTCTCCGAGCGGCCCATCCGCTCGGCGATCTCGGGCGGGGTGAGGCCGATCACGTGGCGCATCACCACGACGTTGCGCTGTTCCTCGGGGAGCGAGTCCAGCGCGGCGCGCAGGTTGCGCGCGCGGTCTTGGGCATCCTCGTCGATGTGCGTGTCTGCTCCGTACACCTCCTCGGCGGGGATCGCGCGGCGGCGGCGTAAATGGTCGAGCGCCACGTTGCGCGCCAGTCGCAGCAGCCAGCCCGAGAAGGGGATGCCGCGGTCGTCGTACTTGCAGATCACCGTGATCAGCTTGAGGAAGACGTGCTGCGTGAGGTCTTCGGCCTCCTTCTCGTCGCGCACGATCGAGCGCACATACCCATACACGTTGTCGGAGTAGCGCACGTACAGCACTCGCAGCGCCTCGCGGTCGCCCTCCTTGGCGCGTGCGATCGCGAGGCGCACCTGGCGCATCGCCTCGGGTGACTCGTCCAGCGTGGTTTTGGCGCGCAGGCCGATGTGAGCGCTCTCGCGAGCGTGCATGTCCTTGATGAGCACGGAGCTTCCTCCATCCATGGTTTGCGTTTCCGTTGCTTGTTCACAGGCGGTCGCAGCGCGCCGGCCGTTGGCCCCTTGCCACCCTCTTCGCGAGAAGAAGGCTCCGGCGGCCTACCACCTCCTGTGTGTTCCGGAGCCCGTAAGCACTGCCCCCGGGGCCCGTCGATATATGTGTTGCAAGCGAGATGATGCGTCGCGCGGGGGGCACTCACAATCGCCCGTTGGTCGTGACTTTCGTTCACCGCCCTGAACGGCTGGATCAGTCATCCTTCGGGCGGCGAGCGTTCACGACCTGAACGCTCGGTCCACCATCCGTCTGGGAACATCACGTTTTCTCAAAGTCAAAAACCAGCGCAAGGAGCATCCCCATGAGCGAGCACCCGCACACCGGCACGCACACCGACGAGGAGGATCCCTACGAGTCGCCGATGGCCCGCAAGGGAGCGCCCAAGCACCGCTTCCCCGCCCGCGAGTCCGACCCCCGGCTGGCGTACGCGCTGGTGCACGACGAGCTGCTGCTGGACGGCGTGGCGCGTATGAACCTCGCCACCTTCTGCACCACCTGGGCCGAGCCCGAGGTGCTGGCGCTGCTGGCGGAGAGCTTCGACAAGAACATCGTTGACAAGGACGAGTACCCCCAGACCGCGGAGCTGGAGGCCCGCTGCGTGCGGATGCTCGCCGACCTATGGAACTCCCCGCACCCGCTCACTACGCTCGGCACCTCCACCACCGGCTCCAGCGAGGCCGCGATGCTGGCGGGCCTCGCGGCGAAGTTCCGCTGGCGCGAGCGCCGCGAGGCGGAAGGCAAGCCGACCGAGCACCCCAACTTCGTGTGCGGCCCGGTGCAGGTGTGCTGGGAGAAGTTCGCGCGCTACTTCGACGTGGAGATCCGCCAGGTGCCGATGGATCCGGGCCGCTACCTGATGGAAGAGGAGCAGTGCTTGGAGCGCTGCGACGAGAACACGATCATGGTGGTGGCCACCCTCGGCCAGACGTTCACCGGCCTGTTCGAGAACGTCCCCGCGATCGCCGCCGCGCTCGACGGCCTGCAGGCCGACAAGGGCCTCGACATCCCCCTGCACGTGGACGGCGCCAGCGGCGCGCTGCTGGCACCCTTCACCGCCCCCGACCTGGAGTGGGACTTCCGGCTGGAGCGCGTCAAGTCGATCAACGCCTCCGGCCACAAGACCGGCCTCGCCCCGCTCGGCTGCGGCTGGGCCGTGTGGCGCGAGAAGCACGACATGCCCGAGCGGATGATCTTCAACGTCAACTACCTCGGCGGGGAGATGCCCACCTTCAACCTCAACTTCTCCCGCCCCGGCGGCCAGGTGGTGACCCAGTACTACGACTTCATCCGTCTGGGCCGCGAGGGCTACGCCCGCGTGCACGGCGCCACGTATGAGACCTGCGCCTATCTAGCGCACGAGATCGCCAAGTGTGGCCCGTTCGAGCTGGTCCACTCCGGCGACTCCAACCGGGGCATCGCCGCGGTTTCGTGGAAGCTCACCGACGGCGTCGAGCACGCCTTCAACCTGTTCGACGTGGCCGATCGCCTACGGGCCCACGGCTGGCTGGTCCCCGCCTACACCCTGCCGCCCAACATCGAGGACCTCGCGATCCAGCGGATTTTGGTGCGCCACGGCTTCAGCCGCGACATGGCCGACCTGCTGCTGGCCGACATCCACCGCAGCCTCGTCACGCTCGACGAGCACCCGCCCTCCAGCTCGCTCTCGGAGCGCGAGGTGGGGTCGTTCAACCACAACGCCACGGCGGCGGTTAGCTGATTCATTCGCGGCCGGTGATCCCGGAGGTGGGTCTTCGGGATCGTCCGCGCGCGGGGTTGGCTGCGACAACGGGTGAGGGGCGGGGCCTCCGTGCCCCGCCACGAGCGCGGCTTCCTATTTCCTCTTCTTCTTCGCCGTGCCGTACTTGGCGTGGGCTTGTCGTTCGCATTTCGCGCGGCTCTGCTTCGACTGGCGGTGGCATTGCTCCAGCGCCATGGCGAGCTTTTGCGCCCCGGTCTTCGGCTTGGGCTTGGCCTTCGGCTTGGTGCTCTTAGGTGTCGCGGATTCCGTGACGTTGGTCGGGAACGGGGTCGCGGGTATCGCGATCTGCGGTGGGGAGACCGGGACCGAGAGCCGCGCGGGGAACCCCGGCGTCGTGAACGTCTGCGGTTCGCCGTGGCTGGTGCCGTCGGCGTTAGTCGCTGTCACGCGGTAGTAGTAGGTGGTGCCGGGTTGGAGTTCGGCGAGGGTCATCGAGACTGCTTCGGTGCTGACGCCGCCGATGCTCCCGAGGCCGGTCGCGGCACCGTATTCCCCGGGTTCGGTGCCGATTTCGAACCCGTAGTTGGTCTGCAGCCCGTTCGTCGTGACCGTCCCCGTGATCCTCGCCGCGTTCTGGGTGATGCTGCTTGCGCCTTCGGTGCTCACGATCGGGAGCGTGGGGGCGGGTGTCGTGAGGGTCTGGGCCGGCCCGATTTCCCTGCCGGCCGCGTTGGTGGCGACGAGCGCGTAGTCGTAGGTGGTGCCTGGTTGCAGGCCGCTGATCGGGGTCGGCGGGATCGCCTGCGGTTCGGTGCTCGAGCCCACACTGAGCGTGGGGGTGGTTTCGCCTTCGGTGTAGGGGTCGGCTTTTTCTTCTGCGTCACCGGCTAGCGCCTGGTCGTAGCCGGCCTGGTCGATGTACGCGAAGTAGTAGCTTGTTTCAGCGCCCTCCGGGTTGACCATGCCTTCAAGCGTCGCGGTGGCCTGTGTCAGGTTCTGCGCCTCGCCGGTCGTGACGACTGGGAGGGCGTAGGACTTGATTTCCCCGACGGCTGGTCGGTTTTCTTTCAGGGTGGATTCGTTTTCGGCGATGACGCGGTAGTAGTACGTCGTGTGTGGCTGTGCGACACCGACGATCGCGGTGGCGGGCAGTTCCCTCAGTTCCGCGGCGAGCGGCGACGCCCCATCGACCTTCGCGCCTTCGTTTTTTTCGAGCGTGGCCTGGCTGGTCGCCCATTCGAAGAGGTACGTCGTTTCCTGGAGGTTCGGGTCGATCCTCGCTTCCAACAATGTGCCTGCGGCACCCAGCCCGGAGACGCTCTCGCTATCGACCGCCGGCGGTGCGGCGGGGGTCGTGAAGTGCACCGCCGACCCCACCTGCGACCCGAACGCGTTCAATGTCACAAAGCAGACGGTGTACGCCGTGTTCGGCTGCAATGGGGGCGCGTTCGCCCACCCCTGTGTGGGTTCTTCGGGGCTGGGGACTTCCCATGCCTCGCTCACGACGCTCGTGCCCGCCCCGGCGTCCACTGTCGGGGTGCTGCTTTCCCCGGTGCACCCGCTGCTGCCCTTGTTGTACTCAAACGAGTACTTCGTATCCACCGGGTCGAGTGTGAAATGACCTTCAAACCGCGCACCCGTCCCCGACAGGACCATCGGAACATCGGTGAACGGCTCAGGGACAGTCGTGAACGTCTGCACCCTGCCGTCGCTCGAACCCGTGGTGTTTTTCACGACGACACGGTAGTAGTAGATTTCCCCAGCTTCCAAACCCATCACGCCAGCAGCGACACCCTGTTCGCCGCCCGTCAACGGCGCTTGTTCACACGACGCTTCGCGTTCAGAGACCGCCGCCTTCGCTTTGCCGTACTGGAAGTGGCATTCGGTGGATTCTTCACCCGCGTTGACCGTCGCTTCCAGGTGCCCCTCGGAGGACGTCACCGCTGAGACGCTCTCGCTCATCGCTTCTGGGGCCGCAGCCAGAGCGGCAGCCGCCGAGAGCAACGAGCCACCCGCTGCGACACCGGCCGTGGCCGCCAGCACCGTGATCGCTCGCCGAACGCGCCTCATGACTTCCTCCCCCGGTCGTGACTGGCTTTTCGAGCCCTCCGCGCATCCCGGGCCCCACTCGCCTTACGGGCCCGACTCGCCTGCGCGCCGCTCGCCTTTGCCTTGCTGGCCTTCGCCCGACTCGTCTTGGCCTTTGCCTTACGGGCCTTGGTCTTCGCTTTTGCGCATCCGGTGACGGCGACCTTGACGCTCTCGTGCAGTTCCGTGCCGTCCTGTGCGGTGAACGTGCTCGGCATCACCGGGCTGCTCGTGCACAACACCCCATCGGTCGTCAACGCCGACGTTGGGCCCTCCGGTAGATACAACTCGAAGCTGCTCACCGGCACATCCGGAACCGTCTTCAACGTCGTGCTCGTCACCCCAGCTTTGGAGATGAACGTCGTGCCGACCAGATCTACCCTGACACCTTCGGCTTGCAGCACCATGATCAGCGACGGGAACGCTTCCCCACCATGCGAAACGAAATACACCGGGCCAGACAACGAAGACCTCAAAATCGGCGTGGAGGCCTTCACAACCCCGACGACCGACGCGGCGGGGCAGTCCGCCGGGTTCGCTTCGAACACCGCTGCTGTGCATGCTTTCTGCAACGTCGGCAACCGCGACGGGAGCTGTTTGGGGAGTTCCACCTTGACCTGCGCGATGTTCGCCTCCCCATAGTTCTGGGGGTACGTCAGCCGCGCGTCGAGGCTTGCCCCGTCCACCCGGGATGTTTTGCCCGATGTGGAGACCGTGAACTTGGGCTGGAATTTCAGCGACCCGCAGTTGGTGACCTGAAACGGCGAGGATGCGTTTATGCTCGCTGCTTGGGTGCTTGTCAAGGTAGCGGTGATCGCGAGCTTGTCGCAGTCCGTCGGGTTGAACGTGAACCCGGGCCGGTCGATCGTGACGTTCACCTGGCGCAGCTGCAACGGGATGCCATCCAGGATCGTCGGTAGCGGATCCGCCGTGATCGTCAACGCCGAGCTTTCCGGGTTCACGCTGATCGCCGCGCGCACAACCACCGTGCCTTTCCCCGTCGTCCCCGAGAGGGTGTATGGGCCTGCTTTCGCCGGGACCACGATCGACAGGCCATACGGGGCGCCCTTGTAGGGGCCTGTCACGAACACCTGGCCTCCATTCACGACATAGGGGTCGGCGCCGGGCCCGGTCTCGACGCTGACGTGTCCGATCAGGCTTTCCGCGCCGCACGTCCCTTCCGCCGCCTGCGGTTCCCCACACAACGACACCCTCGAGAGCACACCCAGCAGGCCTGGTGGGAGCTTCAACTGCAGCCCGTTGAGGAACTCATCGGAGTCCGTGCGGCCGAACGAGAGCGTGAACGGGCTTGCTTCCCCTGCCTGGTTGTTCGTCGTGCCTGCCGTGAACGACGGGTTGAATTGTGCCCCGAAGCAGTTTTCGTTCACGTCGAAGGAGCTCGTCGGGGTTGCGTCCAGCGTGTATGGGGTGCTCCATGGTGTTAGATCCGCGACGGTGCTGACCGTTCCGCAGGAGCGTGGGTTCGCGAGCGCGGCGCGCTCCCCACCGGTCAGCGTCAGTTTGAATTCGCTGAACGGTAGCTGCGGTGTTTCGTTGAACGTGAACGTCAACTGCCCGGTCTGCTGGTTGATCTGCCCCGTCCCTTCGAGCTTCACCACGATCCCGCCTTCGCCTTCGCTCACGAACTGCAAGAACAAACGAATCATCTTCCCACCCGAGGCATCCCCCGGGGTACACGGGTCACACAACGGCGCAGCTAGATACACCGCGCCAGTCAACGGTTCTTCAAGCGCCGGTGTCTTCACCCGCACCGTCCCGATCTGCGAATCACGCGGGCATTCCCCCGGCTTCGCCGCCGCCGCTTCCCGCGGACCAGGACCGAAGAACTGTTCATTCGAGCAATCCCCCAACCCGTCAGCTGCCGACGGCGAAACCACTGTCCCCAGCGGCAACGTCACGACCGTCTTCTTCACATCCGGCGTCGCCAGCCCTTCCGGTTCGGTGTTCTGCGGCACCAGCAACTGCATCGAATAACCCGCCGGCTCACCCGCTTCCAAAGTATCCGGCAACATCGAGAGCCCCGGCTTGAACGACAACAGACCACACCCCGTATCCGTACCCACCCCAGTCACACTTGTCCTCACGCCAGCGAAGTCCCCGGGTGCTTCCCACGAATCCGTTTCCAGTTCGGCCGTCAACGGACTCGAGCACTGCGTCGGATTCGTCAACAACGGAACCCGCGTCTCATACACAGTCCTAACCGGCGGCAGGCCCGTTTCATAAAATTCTTCGGCACCAGACGAACCGAAGCTGACCTGCGCCGGGGTACCATTTTCGAGAAATTTGTCACCCGAGATGTTCTTCGCTGCCGCATCCGGGCCGAACCCATTGTGTTCCGCCGGGTCACCCCAAATCGTGACCGAACCCATGTACGGGCTCGCACCCCCCGTAATACCAGGAACCGTCACACGCGCGTTATATTCACCATCGGAAAGCACACTCGTGTCGATCCTTACCGGGAAGAACAACGCATCGAACGCGAGCGCGAGAGGCTCACCCGGCGCCGGCGCAATGTTATACACCGGGACCGTGATCACAAGACGCTCACCAACAGCCAACGCGATGACCGTGGCAGTCCCCACCATCGTGTCCCGCGGACAGTTAGCCTGATTCTGGACTTCCGCCATCGTGCAACGCGCTACCCCCACCGTCGTACCAACCAAACCCCTAGGCAAATCAAAACGGATATCCTTCGACGAACCAACCGGTTCAGACACGAGCACGCAGTACGCGACACTCACAACACCGCAATGTTCACCTTTGGCTTCCCCGTGCGGGTTGACCGTGTTGAGGAAGAACTCGTTCGTGAGGTTCGGGTGCCCACCTGCCTGGCTGGAGGAAGTCGCGGTCAGCAACCCCCCCTGCGCGACACCATATTCCGGCGACGCCGTGCTGATCACAACCGGGTCGCTGACAGACACACCCGCGCCACCACCACCCGACACAGACGCCAGGTTGACTTCACCAGGGCCTTCCCGGGCCGTTTCGACATGCACGCGGATCGTCACGATCAGCGCGTCACCCGGATCGATACGTTCAGAGGTCGTACAGGACGGCGTCGTCGAAGACAAGGTGCAGGAGAGCCCGCCCGGAGGACCACTCCATTCGGTCACGCCACCACTCCCGAGCACACCAAACGGGTTGTGGTAAGCGTTGACCCCGAAGACTTCGACCGCTTTCAACCCAGCAGGCAGCGCATCCGCGATCGTCACCGCACCACGCAACGGAGTCCCCGGGGTACACCCCGCCTTTCCTGGCTGTTTGCGTCCACCTTTTTCTTCCTGTTCTTCGAGCGCGACCTGCGCCTGCGTACAACCAGCCGAAGCACCACCAACATTCACAGCCGTGACAACAATCGCATCAGCGCCACTCTGATCCCCAGGCTTGAAATTCGTCGGGTTCGAAACCGCCAGGATCCTCCACACCGGACCAGCCGTTTCAGCCTGAGCAGCACCACCACACACACCCAGCACCAGCACCCCTGCGAGGAAGATCATCTGTGTCAATCGCTTGAGCATGCTACTTCCTCCCCTTCGCCGGCTTCTTGGCCTTTAGTCGCCTCACACACCGATCTTTCTTCTTCACGTAACCCCGCTTGCACTTGACCGTCTTCGGCGTCGTCTTCTTCGCTGCCGGTGGCGTCGCCGCCGGTTCCGGAGCCGGGTTGCCGAGACCAGAGAACGTCGCACTAGCCGGGGCTGCCAACGGCGAGGGCACACTCGGCGGACCCTGACAAACAGAGCCTTCGCACGGCACCGCCACCGGCGGAACAGGTTCCCCCGGACGCGGAACCCGCGCGTCATACACATCAAAACCACCATCCGTATCACCAGGCACAAGACCTTCAGCCGTCGAGAAGAACACATCATTCCCGTCTTCGCTGCTACCGATCAAATAGGAGTTGCGGGCACTCTTGCCCGTCGAGATCAAATAGACGACCCCGTTCTCCCACTCATACACATCACGACCCTGAGGAGCGTATTCTTCTTCTTTGACCAGCTGTTCCGGCGAGTCGGTGTTCGAGTCCTGCGGAACAAGCGGGTCCGGCGAATCAAAGAAGACGCGCTGACCGTCAGATGAGATCGCGAGATCTTCCACGGTCCCCCGGACCGATTCGAGTTTTTCGAAGGTTTCGCCAGCTCGTAGCACAGATATCCAGGCGTTTCCCCGCGGTGTGACACCTACGGGTGCGCACGACACACAGCCGAGCGTGTCGGCCGGCACATCGTAGCGGTAGACCTGTTCATAGCCGCCACTGTTGAACGCACTCGACAGGCTCGTGGCCGTGACGAACGCGAGCGCCGACCCATCACTGGACATCTGCGCATCAGAGACATATTCACCGCGACCCGAGGACGGCCCTCCGGGTAGTTCGGCGATCGGGGTGACACCTCCGTCTCCGGGGCCTTCGGGCCCGGCGTGCCAGAGATCCAGTTCGGCTGGCGCGCCGCCCTCTTCCGGGTGTACGAACGCAAACGAGGACCCGTCTGTGTCGGTAGTCAGGATTTCCCCGGTGACACCCGGGAGGTAGTAGAGCGTGCCTGTGTCGAGGTCGAAATCATAGGTCTTTGATTCAAACCCGGGTGAGGCCTGCTCGGCTGCTTCGGTCAGAGCATCGGTGCTCTGAAAGAACGCTTGGGAACCGTCGGGCGAAGCGAACACGTAGGAGCCCTTCGCTTCATTCGCCGCCGCATGAGTATTTTGGTCTGTTGGGTTGCGCATCGCGAGCACGCCGCTGGGCGCCGGCGCAGGGAGCCCTTCGACCTCAGGCAGCCGCGTATCCTCGGAGAGGAGCAGCGTCTTCTCACCCCGTTCGCGGACGTAGAGCTCGGGCGGGTCCGTCGCACAGTCGTTTTGGCCGCCGTTCTGTTCACAGGACGCCGGGTCGGGACTGACGAAGAACGCACGCGACCCATCCGCCGAGACCTCATTACCCACACGGTTGGTTCCATGCGCCGACGCAGCTGGCACGGCCCCATACGGGTCAAGCTTGCCGTCGGGCAGGACACCAGCCTCGCGCAGCGCACCTTCGCGATCTTCGTAGAATCCCCACGCTTCCACTTTTTCTCCCGTGCCGGCGTGCGGGGCACGCGAGGAGTCTTCTGGAAGTAGCGTGCCCGGGTAGGTGAAGTACACGGTGCTGAAGTCCGGGCTACCACCCGCCGGAGCACCCGCAGCCGTTGGATAGCAGTTTTCCACCGGGTGTTCCACAGCCGGCTGCGCGAGCCATGTAGCCGCCGTGAACGGGTCGGGACCCGTCAGATACAGCTGGCTGCGGCACCTTTCGTTTGCCTGGGGTGCGAGCGTCTCACCCCCAGCCTCGAGCATCGCGTGGGACAGATCCGCAGACGGACGCAGCAGCTGGATGCCCTTCGCGCTCAGGAGGCCGCCGGCTTCGATCAGCGATTGCTGCGCAGCGGGCAGCAGCGCCCGGGTACTCCAGCCAGACCCTTCCTTGGTCGCGACGAACCACAAGCTTCCACCCCACGGGCTTTCCCCCATCGGCCCCGTCCCTTCGAACAACACCGAATCACCACCGGGGGAGGCGAGCCCATAGCGCTCCAGGCCACCCGTGTCGACTATATCCGTGGTCGTGCCCGCCTGGTTCCCGTTCTTGTTCGCCGGGGAAACCTGTTCGTAGACACGACCATCCGGGAGACCAGGCGCAGCGGAATAGACCGGCGGACCCTCGATCGTGGCATACGCACCCGCGATGGCGGGGAGCACGACACCGAGCGCACCGATGGTGCCGGTGGCGATGAGTGCCGCGAGTAGCGCGCGGATGGTGAAACGTGCCGGCGTACTGATCATGACCGTGATGCCTCCCTGAACGAGCCCCGCCTGGGGCATGTGTGATTGATCCGCCGGAAAAGCGGGACAAGGTTGTTTACTGCTCGGCGCTATACGCATCACGCGGCCTCGCTCTCAAACCGCGAATGCACACGGATACTCCGCGCGACCTGCTCACCCTGCGGCGTGAGCCGCCAAGCGTTCGGCTCTCCCTTCGCGTGCCCCGCGCCACCGTTCGCCAACAGCCCGAGGCTCTCCAGACGCCGCAGGAGCTTCGAGACCTGCCCCGCGTCCTGGATCCCAGCGTGATCCGCGATTTCACGATTACTCGGATCCGCGCCCCTCCCCGCCAACTCCGCGACACCCTCCAGCACCCGCGAAGTGCGATACGTCAACCGCATCGGCACACTCTCCAACGGGTCACTCTCCGCTTTTACCGGCCACGCCTGGCGCGGCACCACAGGAGACACCGTAGGAGCAGGCGGGGGGAGGGCCTGCTCACGCCGTGCGGCCGCGGGCCCGAGGTAGGGGAGCACGATCATCGCCATCAGCTCACCCAGCAGCTCCGTGAGCGGCCGGCGGTCCCCCTTCAATAGGCGCGCGTAGACGATCCCGAACGCGGCGCCGACCAGGCCCTCTGCTGTCAGCGGCGTGCACTGCGACCCACGCGACCCCTCACGACCCCCATCCACCACCACAGCCAGGTGAGCAAGGATCGCCTCGCGACGCTCCAACACCCACGGGCCACCACGCAACGCCTGCACCACACACACCCGCGCCAACACCGGCTCACGATCAAAGAACGACAGAATCATCCACAAGCCCACACGCACCCGCTCACGCCACGCACAACCCTCCAGGTCCACCACGGCGAGCTCACCCCGGATCACACCAAGCGCGTCCTCCAACGCGACCGCCAAGCACGCTTCGCGATCCGCGAACTGCTCATAGAACGTACGCCGCGAGACCCGCGCACGGGTCGTGATATCCGCCACCGAGGTATCCGAGTACCCCAGCTCATCCACAGCACGAATCGCCGCCGCCAACAACCGCGAACGCTGCAAACCCGCCAACCGCCCCCGCTGACCAATCTTCCCACGGTCAACCGCACACGCACGCGACACCCCAACAACACGCCCACGCGTCCGCGCGGACATCACACCCACCCCCCACAAGCCGCGAACAACCCACGCCCACACGGGGCGACAACACGGCCCGTCAGGGCAGGCCGTTCACGGCCACCGCGCGCGCCCCTCCCCTTTCCCCCTTCGGGGGAACCCGCCCGGCCCGCTAGAGCCAGCCGATGAGGACTTCCGAGGCCTTCAGCCCCCGGGGCCCTAGGGCAAGAGAGAGAGAGAGAGAGAGAGATGCGACAGCGCCAAGCTGGCGCATCTAGCATCACCCTCACGGTGATGCGCGGCGACTCCTGTCACGTTTCTCCCTCTAGAAACCATGCTGATCAATGCTCCCTCTGAAACCCACGACCCGGTCCCTCTCCCATTACGACGCCCAAGGAGCGCTCCAACAAAGGTCAACCACGAACGACGATCAACCCAACCCGATCCTCTATGTATTGACCAGATGAGCCGCACACGACACATCCAGACAACACGACTATAACCACACACGCCACAAGTTGTCAAGCCCCCAAGGGCAACGGACGCCGGCGGGCGGCTCACCCGCGTGCCGTTGCTGTCATGGCCCCCACGGCAGCCGATCCTTGCGTTGTGTGGATGCCACTTCGAGCCGGAGATCGATGGGCAACGATCGCACGGCCGATGACAATTGCGGCTGCCTTCAAGCAGCACACCCACCGGCTCCCGGGCTAGAACCCGGGCGCGCGCTACGCTTCACAGATGCGCGCGGCAGTGGTTCTCGACCCCTCCACCGCAAGTCTGGACGAGCTGCTCGAACGCCGACGCCGCTCCGGGCTTGATCGGATGGACGAGGTGTGGAACGGTGTTCTGCACATGGTCCCCGCACCCGGCGGCCGGCACGCCCAGATCGAGTGGCAGCTCGCCCAGTTGCTGCGCCCGCTCGCCGAGCGGGCGGGTTTGCGCGCGGGTGGGCAGTTCAACCTCGGGGCCGACGACACCGACTTCCGCGTGCCCGACGGCGGCCTGCACCGCACCTCCGCCACCGGAACGTGGCACCCAACCGCGGCGCTCGTGCTGGAGATCGTCTCGCCCGGCGATGAGTCCTGGGAGAAGCGTCCTTTCTACGCCGCCCACAACGTCGATGAGGTGTTGATCGTCGATCCCGCTAGGCATACGGTTGACTGGCTGGGTCTACGCGACGGCGAGTACCGCCCGATCGAGCGCAGCGCCGTGATCGACCTCAGCTCGGGCGAGCTGGCAGAGCAGATCGACTGGCTGTAAATACCTGCGGCCTTGGCGCCTACGCCGCGTCGGGTACTGGCACGGTGACGACCTCGAGTCTGTCGATGCCACAGAAGTCGGCGGGGTTGCACGTGTAGACCGGGAGGTCGTTGGCGAGGGCAGTCGCGGCGATCATCGCGTCGTAGGCGCGCGCTGAGGTCTTGCGGCCGGCACGACGCAGCGAGGCGGCTACGCGGCCGAATGCGCGGGCGGCGCCGGCGTCGAACGCAAGCGGGTCGAAGTCCGACTCGGCCTGTTGGAGGTGAGCCTGGCGCGCGGCGCGCTCGCCGTCATCTTCGGCGACGAGCGGGCCGACCGAAAGCTCGGCGAGCGTCACGGCCGTGATCAGCGGCTCGGCTGGCAGCACCATCGCATCGGCGAGACGCGGCAAGAGGATGACCGTCGAGGTGTCAAGCACCCCTCGCCTCGCCTGCCGCTCCTCGGCACCAGGCGTCTGCCCACTCACAGGCCGGGGTCCAGCAGGCGATCGACGTCCGCACGCAGCGCCACGGGATCCACGCGCGGCAGCTGGCGCCAGCGACTCAACAGGGCCTCCGCCGCGAGCGCCGGAGGAGAGACCGCCCGCAACTCGGCGACCGCCCTCCCCGAGCGTGTAATCGTGATCGGCTCGCCCCGCGCAGCACGATCAACCACGTCGCCGCCATGGTTGCGCAGATCTCGGATGCTGACGTCACCCACAACCCGCAGTGTATCACACGTGAGACAACTTTGGCTCCGGACTGGGAATGCCGGCAGATCATGGATTCGCCACCCGGCAGATCGAGGACTTAAGTACCGGCAGATCGTGGTTGAGTGACCCGACAAAACAAGCCGACGGAACAGGTCAACTGGCCGTAGGAGTTTGGGGAGCATCCGCGCGGCGCCCCTCCCTGCCAGCCGAATGGGCGCGGGGGGCAGGCCGCGCGCCATGCGCTTTCAATTCCGAGTTAACAGCCGCTCAACTCCGAGTTAGCATGATTCGATCCTCCGAGTTGGCAGGCACTCTCCGATGGTGCTGATCGAGCGCCGGCTGGCCGATGTGGTGGTCGAGGCAATGGGCTCGGCGAGGGTCGTAGCGCTGCTCGGGCCGCGGCAGGCAGGGAAGAGCACACTCGCACGGATGCTCGCCGAAGAGCGGCTGGGGCAGAGTATCTGTCGCTCGACGACGAGCCGGTGCGCGAGCTGCTGCTGCCGCGCCTGCTCGATGGGCACGCACCGCCGGCGCTCACCGGAGCGCCCGTGGGCCGCCACCACTACGCGAAGATGCTGCTCGCGGGCGGCTTCCCCGAGGCGCGCACGCCCGTCGGGGGCGCTGCGCACGTGATTCCGCTGCAGGCGCTCTGGGGCAACGGCAACGCCTAACGCTTCCGCCTCCCGTGCCCGACGCGACCGCGACGGGCCTTCTTGCGCTTGTGCGAGGCCTTCTTCACGGACTTCGGGCACCCCGTGACGGTGATCTTGGTGCTCTGGTTGATCCTGAGGCCGTTCTGGCCGACCATTTCGGTTGGCATCAACAGCTTCCCCGCCGCCTGCGCCTGGCAGAGGTTCCCGTTCGCGCTGAGCGCTGGGTATTCCCGTTTGGGGAGCGTCAGTTCGAATGTGGAGAACGGGACGTCCGGGACCGTCGCGAACGTCGCGGTCGTGATGCCCTGTTTGCTGATGAACGTTTCGCCGTGCACCTGGACGGTCACGCCGTCCTCGCCGGTTAGGACCATGATCAGTTCCGGGTACTTCGCGCCACCGTGGCTCACAAAGTAGGCCGGGCCTTTCAGGCCGCCTTCGAGGACAGGGGTGGTGACGCTGGCTTCGCCGACGTTCGACGCCTTCGGGCAGTTCGCGGGGTTTTCCGCGAACACCTTTTCGGTGCAGGCCTTCTGCAGCGTTTTCAACGGCGAGGGGAGCTGTTTGGGTAGCGACACCTTGACCTCTTTGACGTTCGCTTTCGTGCCCTCTGCACCCGCGGGGAGCGTCAGGTTGACGTGCAGTGTCGTGCCTTCGGTCCTCGAGGTCTTCGCTTCGGTTGAGACCTTGAATTCCGGTTTGAACGACAGCGCCGCACAATTCGTCACCTGAAACGGCGTGGAGACATCTGCGGTGGCGCCTTCTGAGCTTTCAAGCTCCCCCGTCAGCTTCATCGGTTCGCAGCTGGTCGGGTTGAACACGAACCCAGGACGGTTCACGGTCACGTTGACGTGCTGCAACTGCAACGGGATCCCATCCAGGATTGTCGGGAACGGGTTGCTGACCACGGTTAGGTGCGCGTTCGTTGGGTTGACCTCGACCTTCGAGCGCACAACCTCGGTCCCTAGGTTGAACGGGCCCGCGACCGCGGGCACCACGACGTCCACCCCAAACGGGGCACCTTCATACGCGCCGGTTATGTAGGCCTTGCCGTCTTCCACGCTGTAGGGGTCACCACCGAGGCCGGCGCCGACGATCACCTGCCCGATCTGGCTTTCCGCAGGACAATCCCCCGTGGCGGCCTGGGGTTCCTCACACAACTTCACACCCTGCAACCCCGCCGAGACCCCGGGTGGGAGCACCACCGAGAGTTTCCCCAGCGCCTGGTCGGCATCGGGGCGGCTCATCGTCAACGTCAACGGCGTGTACGCGCCCGCCTGCACGTTCGTCGTGCCCGCCTCAAACCCCGGTTCAAACGGCCTCGGGCCAGAGCACGGCGTCCCATTCGGGCCGCTCGTGATCTGGAACTTCGCCGAAGGTGTCGCCGCCGGGGTCCCCGACCACGGCGCGATCGACGATGTCGTCGTATACGCCCCGCACAACGGGGGCGTGCTCAACGGCGCCCGGTCGGTCCCGAAGAAGTCCAGCTTGAAGTCGTTGAACGGGAACTGCGGCGTTTCATCGAACGTTGTCACGATCTGCCCCGTCACCGGATCCAACGACACCTGCCCAGCGACCTTCACAAGCACCCCCGACACCGGGTCATCGAACGTGAGATACAACGCGATCAACGACCCAAACGGGTTTTCATCCTGCGTCGCGAGATACGCATAGCCCGTCAACGGGTCCGGCAACAACGGCGTCGTCACTTCCACCGTGCCGACCTTCGACGCTTCCGGACACGACGGCTCTTCCGCAGTATGCAACCCGATCTCCGCCGGGGTGCACGCCAGCAACCCATCCGCCGCACCCGGACTGATCTGCACACCTTCCGGCAACGCGACCGTCGTGTTCTTCACATCCGCCTCCGCCAACCCCACCGGATTCAACGTCGATTCCTGCGGCACATGCAAATCGACGTCCAACCCCGTCGGAGTACTTCCCCCCGTCCCATCCGGAGTCGCCTTGATCGTCGGGCTGAAATCAAGCTTTTCGCAGCCGACCAGCTCCGGCAACGACACACTCCCTTTCCTGGTGCCGCTGAAGTCGCCCGGTTCCTCCCACGAATCAACGCTCACCGTCGCCGTGCGCGGGACCCCGCACGACGTCGGGTTCGTCAACAACGGCAGCTTCGGCGCCTGCGACGCACACCCACCCGTTTCTTCACTCTTCAGTGTCGGAAAGACCAGAACTTCTTCGCTTTTTTCTGCGTACGTGCCTATCGGGCCTTCCAGTTCGTCTTCGTCTTCACGCAAGCCAAATCGCGCCTTTCCGATCGGCTGAGGATTTTGGAGGATTTCATCGACGCATTCTCCGCGGACGAGGTTGTGGGACGGTTCCGCGGGCACACCCCAGATCGTCACCTTCGCACCAGCTATCAACACTGCCTGGCTGAGATCGGGCACGTTGACCGTCAGGCCATAATCCCCACCCGTCCGAACCGACACGTCCAGGAACACCGGGGCTTCACGCTGTGCCGCCACGAAGCCGAACTCGGCCGCGACACCCTTCGGCGGCACCAGATTATAAACGGGGGCGTTCGTCGCATCCACTTCCCCGGGGCTCTCGGTACTCGTGATGAGAGTGGTTGCGATTCCGACCGCTGTTTCAGGCGGACACCGACCGTTGCCGGATCCAACCTGCTCCTCGAATGTCTGGTAGCTGCAACGTGGGGTCGCGGTAGGGTCGCCGACGAAACCCGGTGGCAGTTCGAGCCTGGCGTCCTTCAGGTCGCCTTCCGGGCGAGCACCTTCACCGCCCGTTGGCTGGTTCAATACGAAGGTTGTCGTCAACGCGTACGGGTGCGACCCCGCCTGCACATCGGGCGTGCCATTCTGGTTGGTCACCCCGACCGCGAAGCGCTGCAAGCCGAATTCGGCCATCGCCGGCGCCGCCGCAAACGCAAACACAGCCAGCACCGCTACGACAGCCAGCAAAGGGAACCTCAGTGACTTACGCATGATCAATTGCTCCCCTTGCCGTGGGTTGATTTCTTCGTCCTGGACCGCCTTGGCTTCTTCTTCTTGATGCACTTCCCGTGGCTGAGCTTCTTACCCTTGGCGCACCTCACCACCTTCTTCACGCTCTTCTTCGGTGTCGGCGCGACGGCTGTCAACACGAGGTTCCCGGTGCCGGAGAACGTCGCGCTCGCGGGCGCCCCAAACACCGCCGGCTGCGGTGTCGGCGGCGGCTTGCACGAATCACCGTTATCGCATGGCGGCGGCGACACCGTCACCGGGAACCCACCATCCACCCTCGCGTCATACACCACCACGTTGTTGCTCGTATCTTCAGGCAGGAGCTGATCCGCGGTCGCGAAGAACACATCGTCCCCGTTCGCGCTCGCATCCACGAAAAACGATTCATAGCCACCCGCCACATTCGAGATCGCATACACGTGGCCGTCCTCGTACTCATACACATTCTGGCGGCCATCGCTGGCATGCGACACAAGCGCATCGGCGCTATCGAAGAACAGGACGCCATCTTCAGCGAACGCACGCGGCCGATAGGGGGGTTGAAAGTTCCAAGCGTTTTCACCTTTGCTGAGGCTGGAGGGGCCGGTCGGGCGCGCACCGGTCGGATCGCACGACGCGCATTCCACGCCACCCGTCTCGGCATCGTAGAGATACACCTCCTGACACCTGCCGGTTTCTCCTGCGCACTCGCCGTGCTCGGCCTGCTCGTTGTCATAGCCCGTCAGGCTCCGTTCGGACATGAACGCCAGACGCGTCCCATCAGGCGTCACCACAGCGCCGTCCCTCGTCACACCGCGTTGCCAGTCATCGCTGTCGTTGCCTGCCAGCGTTGCGATGAACTGCGTCGTCCCCTCGTGCACGAGATACAGGTTGTCTTCACCCGCGACCGGTTCGCTGCCCAAGCCGTTGCGCAATGCCGCGCCACCCGCGCCTTTCAGCGCGCCCGTAGCGACGAAGTAGACATACGAGCCGTCTTCTGAGATCTGCACGACGCCCTGCACCGTGCCACCCAGGACCGCTGTCTGACCGGATTCCACTTCGTACTCGTACAGCCCTTCGCCTTCGGTGAAGAATACCTTCGAACCGTCAGTGCTGGCACCCCAGTAGCTCGCCGGGCCCGTCGAGACCGCGACCGTGCACGCCTTCGCCGTTTCCGTGCATTCTTCTTTGGCGCCGAGCGTGCTCTGTTCCCGTTCGGCGTTCACACGAGCATACAAGCGGCCGTTACTCGTGAAGAAGACACGCGACCCATCGGCGGACACCGCGTGCCAGCCTTCCGCGCTCGCCGCCGGCAGGCTTTCACCGTCATTGGCCACACCGACGGGGATGACCTTGCCATTCACCCACTCATCTGCACCAAAGACCACGTGGCTGAGATCGGTCGAGGCACCAACGGGACGGAAGGAGCCGCCAACATACTGATAAGAGCGCCCGGCGAAGTCGGCCACGTACATACCATATGCCTCCCCCCCAGGGGTAAAATCACCGCTGTTCAGTGACGCATTCGTTGCTGTGACTCCCTCCGTGAGTTCCGGAGTAAAGACCACCCCGAGGTAGCTGGGTACGAAAGCGACGTAGGAGACGTCTAGGGGCGGCGTGATATCCTGCGTTGACCAGCCCCCCGGGCCACGCCGAGAAAGGAACTGACTTTCGATGTTATTGCCCGCCGGGTCGGCAAAAGATCCTCTGGACGCATAGGTGACCGCTTCACCAGATACCGCGGCACGAGGCTCTTCTTTGACAAACGAGTCGGTCGCATCATTCCCGTTCGTTTCGACCGGCGAGACCATCTCATACGCGCGACAGTCAGGTAGCCCAGCCCCGTAGGGCTGTTCCAACCGCAGCTTTTCGTTTTCGCAATGCTGCGGCGGCGCGGACCCTGCGACAGAGGAAGTCGTGAAGGCTTTGTCAGGGCCGAACGTCCCACCGGGACTCAGCGAATTGGTCGCCACAACGCGGTAGTGATAGGTCGTGCCCGGCTGCAGACCCGTGACCCTGGCGCTCGCGGCATGGTCGAGATCGTCCTCCCCGATCGACCCAGACTCGGGCGTGCTCTGCCCATAAGCATCGCTCGTCCCATATTCAAAACGATACGTCGTTTCCAAGCCACCCGGCATGATCTCGGCCCGCAACGTCACCGCCGAAGCTTCCACATATTCCACCGACTCGCTCGTGATCGTCAGCGGCACCGGCAGGGTCTTGAACGTCACGGCCGGCCCGACCGTTTCTTCGCCCGCTTCGTTACGAGCAAGCAGGCACACCGTGTATTCGGTGTGCGCTTCCAGACCGCTTGCTGCCTGCGGCGGAAGCGCTTCCTGCCCCTCGCCGAGCGACAGACCCGGCGGTTCCGGCGTCCGGCTTTCCCCCCTGCATTCGGTAGAAGACTTCCTGTACAGGAATTCGTAGGTGTCCACCCCCCAGTAACCCGGTTCTTTATAGCTTTTGCCGGGGTTGAGTTCGCCCTGGAACATCGCCGAGGTTTCCGTCAACGATCCCACGGTGACGCGCGTCGGCGCTTCCGGGGGTTCTGCAGCCAAAGCCGGAACGCTCGCAAACACCAGGCCACCCACCAACACACACGACGAAACCAAACCAGCCAACAGCGACCGACGAATACCTACACGCATATCTCCTCCTCCAAAGCAGAGGGGAGACCCCCTCGATCGATGAACAACGACGCGCCGAGGGGCGCGGGACGACAAACGCAAGCACGGCAAGACAGACGACCAGGCACCTACGCGGCCTCGCTCTCAAACCGGGAGTGCGCGCGGATGCTCCGTGCGACCTGCTCACCCTGGGCAGTGAGCCGCCAGGCGTTGGGCTCGCCCTTCGCGTGCCCAAGGCCGCTGTTCGCCAGCAGCCCGAGGCTCTCAAGGCGCCGCAGAAGCTTCGAGACCTGGCCCGCGTCGTGGATCCCCGCGTGATCGGCGATCTCACGGTTACTCGGATCCGAGCCCCGCCCCGCGAGCTCCGCGACACCCTCCAGCACCCGCGAGGTGCGATACGTCAACCGCATCGGGACACTCTCCAACGGGTCGCTCTCCGCCCTAGCAGGCCACGCCGGGCGTGGGGCCGGGGGAGATGCCACCGCGGCCGGCAGCGGACGCACCTGCTCACGCCGTGCGGCCGCCGGCCCAAGGTAGGGGAGCACGATCATCGCCATCAGCTCACCCAACAGGTCGGTGAGCGGCCGGCGGTCGCCTTTCAATAGGCGCGCATACACAATCCCGAACGCCGCACCGACCAGGCCCTCCGCGGTCAGCGGCGTGCACTGCGACCCGCGCGACCCCTCACGACCCCCATCCACCACCGTCGCCAGGTGCGCCAGGATCGCCTCGCGGCGCTCCAACACCCACGGGCCACCACGCAACGCCTGCACCACACACACCCGCGCCAACACCGGCTCACGATCAAAGAACCCAAGGATCCTCCACAAGCCCATACGCACCCGCTCACGCCACACAAGACCATCCAGGTCCACCACGGCGAGCTCACCACGGATCACACCAAGCGCGTCCTCCAACGCGACCGCCAAGCACGCTTCGCGATCCGCGAACTGCTCATAGAACGTACGCCGCGAGACCCGCGCGCGGGTCGTGATATCCGCCACCGAGGTATCCGAGTACCCCAGCTCATCCACAGCACGAACCGCCGCCGCCAACAACCGCGAACGCTGCAAACCCGCCAACCGCCCCCGCTGACCAATCTTCCCACGGTCAACCGCACACGCACGCGACACCCCAACAGCACGCCCACGCGTCCGCGCGGACATCACACCCGCCCCCCACAAGCCGCGAACAGCCCACGCCCACACGGGGCGACAACACGGCCCGTCAGGGCAGGCCGTTCACGGCCACCGCGCGCGCCCCTCCCCTTTCCCCCTGCGGGGGAACCCGCCCGGCCCGCTAGAGCCAGCCGATGAGGACTTCCGAGGCCTTCAGCCCCCGGGGCCCTAGGGCAAGAGAGAGAGAGAGAGAGAGAGATGCGACAGCGCCAAGCTGGCGCATCTAGCATCACCCTCACGGTGATGCGCGGCGACTCCTGTCACGTTTCTCCCTCTAGAAACCATGCTGATCAATGCTCCCTCTGAAACCCACGACCCGGTCCCTCTCCCATTACGACGCCCAAGGAGCGCTCCAACAAAGGTCAACCACGAACGGCGATCAACCCAACCCGATCCTCTATGTATTGACCAGATGAGCCGCACACGACACATCCAGACAACACGACTATAACCACACACGCCACAAGTTGTCAAGCCCATCACATCACAGCCAACACACGCCCAGCGTCGTCGGCTAGCGACGCCTTTCGTCCCAGAGGTCTTCGCTTCGGTTGAGACCTTGAATGCCGGCTCTCACCTCGATGCTCCCTGCCGTCTGGCACTCCAGAGCCGGCTGATCGGCAGCACCTGGATGCCGTCGTGGGTGTAGGCATGCGTGCCCGTGTAGAGCGCGACTCCCCCCAGGAACTGTCGCCCGAGCCTACCACGAAGCCTGAGCAAGCCGTGCAGATCGCGGACGGCGACGCGTGAGGATGCCTTGACCTCGAGCGCCGCGATCTTGCCGTCTTCTCGTTCGAGCACGAGGTCCACCTCCTCGCCATCGTGGGTGCGCCAATGTCCGCGTCGCACCGGCTCGTCGAGCCAGTCGAGCTGCTTGCACACCTCACCTACGACGAACGTCTCGAGGAGATGCCCGAGCTCGGTGAGCGCGGGAGCGGTGGCCGCCGCCAGCTTGCTCTCGGTCAAGCGCAGTAGGCGCGCGGCGAGCCCGCTGTTAACGAGGTGGACCTTCGGAGCCGCGGCGACGCGCGAGGCGAGCGTGGTGCCCCATGCTGGAAGGCGCTGGATCAGGAAGACGGTCTCCAGCAGCTTGGTGTAACTCTCGGCCGTCAACTTGTCCATGCCGATCGCCGTCGCGGCCTTGGCGATGTTCAACATCTGTGCGGTCTGACTCGCGAGCTGTGCCAGCAGCAGCGGGAGCTGCCGGCGCTGGCGCACGCGCGTGAGCTCCAGCACATCGCGCTCGATCACCAGCTCGAGGTAGTCGTCAAACCAGCGCGCACGATCCGCAGGCCTCCCTCGCGCGAGCGCCATTGGAAACCCTCCAGCGACCACTCGACTGATGTACTCCTCCCGGGTGGTCACCGGCGCGCTCTGCTCCACCAACGCCCCCGGATCGCTCATCAGCACCTCGGCGAAGTCCTCACGTACCTCCGCGATCTCCCCCTGCGAGAGCGGCAGAACATCCATGCGATGGGCACGACCGGTAAGCGCCTGAGCCGCCAGCGGCAGCGTCGCATACCGCGTCGAGCCGGTGAGCACGAACCGGCCCGGCTCAGAGCCACGATTGAGCTCGGCCTTGATCGCATCGAGCAGCTCGGGCACGTGCTGGAACTCATCGATCAACACGGGAGCCTCACCGCGCACGAACAGCGCCGGATCGGCACCAACCGCACCCCGGGTGTCGAGGTCGTCCAGGTCGACGACCTCCCGACCAAGCGACGCCCCCAGCCCTCTCAGCAGCGTCGACTTCCCCACAGCGCGTGGACCCTGCAGCACGATGACGGGCTCCTCGCCCATGCGACGGAGCACCACCTCGCCAAGACGGCGCTCAACGAGCTTTGCGAGGACTGCGGGCACACCCGCATAATACTACGATCTTCTGCAATTTGAGGTCGTTTTTCTCCGCGATTTGAGAATCCTTTTTCCCGCGATTTGGGAGAAGGTGTGCCAGGTGCGCTGGCTGCGACGCCGCAGCGTCTTGTACTAGTGCCTGATGATCCCCAGCGCGACTTTCTACTTCCTCTTCTTCTTCGCCGTGCCGTACTTGGCGTGGGCCTGTCGTTCGCATTTCGCGCGGCTCTTCTTCGACTGGTGGTGGCATTGCTTCAGCGCCGTGGCGAGCTTCTGCGCCTTGGTCTTGGGTTTGGGTTTGGTCTTTGGTCCGCGAGCGTCCCAATCAGCGCGATCCCAGCGTCTGAGACCAAGCGCTCGTCGTCAAAAACGACCTGCATGCCGTCCAGTCCGACCGGCTCGTCATCCTGCACCATACGAGTGACCTCCTGATCCCGGGCCGCGACAGCCGCAACCTGTCGCTACCAAGCCCGATTCAGGAGGTCATTCTTCGCTCACCACCGGACAGAACCGGTGGATCCAGGCTTAGTTATACCCAACTTTGTTTCCTCCACCTCAACGTCTCCTGTGCTTCTTGGTCTTCTTCTTCGCCTTCTTGTGCTTCACCGCCTTTGGGCACCCGGTGACGGAGATCTTCGTGCTCTGGCTGATCACGAGGCCGTTCTGGCCAACCATTTCGGTTGGCATCAGGAGCTTGCCCGCGGCTTGGGCCTGGCAGAGGTTCCCGTTCGCGCTCAACGCCGGATATTCCCGTTTCGGCAGCGTCAGTTCGAACGTGGAGAACGGGACATCCGGGACCGTCGCGAATGTCGCGGTGGTGATGCCCTGTTTGCTGATGAACGTTTCCCCGTGCACTTGGACGGTCACGCCGTCCTCGCCGACCAGCACCATGATCAGTTCCGGGTACTTCGCGCCACCATGACTCACGAAGTACGCCGGGCCCTTCAGGCCACCTTCGAGCACCGGGGTGGTGACCCTCGCTTCGCCGACGTTCGATGCCTTCGGGCAGTTCGCGGGGTCTTCCGCGAACACCATTTCGGTGCAGGCCTTCTGCAGCGTTTTCAACGGCGACGGGAGCTGTTTGGGCAGCGACACCTTGACCTCTTTGACGTTCGCTTTCGTGCCCTCCGCCCCGCTAGGGAGCGCCAGGTTGACGTGCAGAGTCGCGCCTTCGGTCCTTGAGGTCTTCGCTTCGGTTGAGACCTTGAATTCCGGTTTGAATGAGAGTGCAGCGCAGTTCGTGACCTGAAACGGCGTGCTGACGCTGGCGGTGGCGCCTTCTGAGCTTTCAAGCTCCCCAGTCAGCTTCATCGGTTCGCAGCTCGTCGGGTTGAACACGAACCCCGGACGGTTGACCGTCACGTTGACATGCTGCAACTGCAGCGGGATTCCCTGCAGCATCGTCGGGAACGGGTTGCTCACCACCGTCAGGTGCGCGTTCGTCGGATCCACCTCCACCTTCGAGCGCACCACCTCGGTCCCCAAGTTGAACGGGCCCGCCACAGCGGGCACCACGACATCCACGCCGAACGGCGCACCGTCGTAGGAGCCGGTTATGTACGCCTTCCCGGTTTCCACGCTGTAGGGGTCCCCACCGAGACCGGCACTGACGATCACCTGCCCGATCTGGCTTTCCGCAGGACAATCCCCGCTTGCCGCCTGCGGTTCCTCACAGAGCTTTACACCTTGCAGTCCCGCTGAGACCCCGGGTGGGAGTACGACCGAGAGTTTCCCGAGCGCCTGGTCGGCGTCCGGGCGGCTCATCGTCAGCGTCAGCGGGGTGTACGCACCGGCCTGCACGTTCGTCGTGCCCGCCTCGAACCCCGGTTCAAACGGCCGCGGGTCAGAGCACTGTGTCCCGTTCGGGCCGGTCGTGATCTGGAACTTCGCTGACGGTTCCGCCGCCGGGGTCCCCGACCACGGCGCGATCGACGACGCGGTCGTATACGTACCGCACGACGGGGGAGTGCTCAGCGGTGCCCTCGCGGTCCCGAAGAAGTTGAGCTTGAAGTCGTTGAACGGGAACTGCGGCGTTTCCGTGAACGTCGTCACGATCTGCCCCGTAACCGGATCCAACGACACCTGCCCCGCGACCTTCACGAGGACCCCCGCGACCGGGTCTTCCGCGACCACATACAACGCGATCAACGACCCGAACGGGTTTTCATCCTGCGTCGCCAGATACACATAGCCCGTCAACGCGTCAGGCAACAACGGTGTCGTCACTTCCACCGTCCCGACCTTCGACGCTTCCGGACACGCCGGCTTTTCCGCGGTATGCAATCCGATCTCCGCCGGGGTGCACGCCAGCAGCCCGTCCGCCGCACCCGGGCTGATCTGCACTCCTTCGGGCAACGCGACCGTTGTGTTCTTCACGTCGGCCTCCCCAAGCCCCGCCGGGTTTTCCGTCGCTTCCTGCGGCATATGCAGATCGACGTTCAACCCCGTCGGCGTACTCCCCCCGTCCCATCGGGGGTCACTTTGATCGTCGGGCTGAAATCCAGTTTTTCACAGCCGACCAGCT
Source organism: uncultured Solirubrobacterales bacterium (assembly GCA_963844585.1). GTDB lineage: Bacteria > Actinomycetota > Thermoleophilia > Solirubrobacterales > Solirubrobacteraceae > Palsa-744. The sequence goes on from CAWJOV010000010.1 coordinate 45,258, forward strand.
CCGGCATCGACACACTCCGCTTCCTGGTGCCGCTAAAGTCGCCCGGCTCCTCCCACGAATCCACGCCCGCCGTCGCGGTACGCGGCACCCCACACGACGTCGGGTTCGTCAACAACGGCAGCCTCGGCGCATGCGACGCACACCCACCCGTCTTTTCGCTTCCGTATGTCGGCCTGACCAGGACTTCTTCGCTGCCTTCTGCGAATTTGCCGATCGGGCCTTCCACTTCGTCTTCGCCTTCACGAAGGCCGAGTCGAGTTTTTTCGAAGGGCACGTTAACTCCGAGGTCTTCATACACACATTCACCGCGGACCAGATTGTGAATCGGTTCCGCAGGCACGCCCCAGATTGTCACCTTGGCACCCTCGATTAACACCGCCTGGCTCACATCAGGCACAGTGACCGTCAGGCCATAGTCCCCGCCCGTCCGCACCGACACACTCAGAAACACAGGCACTTTATTCGCCACCATGTAAGCGAACTCAGCAGCTACGCCAGTCGGCGGAACCAGATTGTAAACCGCGCCGGTCGTAGCATCCACTTCCCCAGGGTATTCGATACTTCCGACGAGGGTGGTCGCGATCCCGACAGCCGATTCATTCGGGCACCGTCCCTTCTCGAATTCTGACTGCCTGATGAACGTCTGGTAGCTGCAGCGCGGGGTCGCCCCCGGGTCCCCGACGAACCCCGGCGGGAGTTCAACCATGGCGTCCTTGAGATCGCCTTCAGAGCTAGCACCGAAGCCACCCGGGGGCTGGTTCAACAGAAAGGTCGTGGTCAGCGCGTACGGGTGCGACCCCGCCTGCACATCGGACGTGCCATTCTGGTTGGTCGCGGCTACCGCCAACCTCTGCACGCCGAATTCGGCCATCGCAGGCGCCGCCGCGAGCGCAAGCACCGTCTGCAGTGCAGCCAGCACCACGATGGGAAGCCTCAACGAGATACGCATGATCAGTTACTCCCCTTGCCGTGGTTTGACTTCTTAGCCCTCGATCGCTTCGACCTCTTCCTCTTCGTCACACAGCGTCCATGGCTGAGCTTCCTCCCCTTGGCGCACCGCACGGCCTTCTTCGCGGTCTTCTGCGGTGTATGCGTGAGCGGCGCCGGCACGATATTCCCCACGCCGGAAAACGTCGCGCTCGCCGGCGCCCCGAACACCCCTGACTGCGGTGACGGCGGCGGCTTGCACGAATCGCCGTTATCGCACGGCGGCGGAGATACGCTCACCGGGAACCCGCCACCAACCCGAGCGTCCCACACCACCACATTGTTGCTCGCGTCTTCGGGCAACAACTGATCAGCCGTTCCGAAAAACACGTTGTCACCGTTCACGCCAGCCGCGAGGAAGAACGATTCATAGCCACCCGCGACATTCGAGATCGCATACAAACGGCCATCCTCGTACTCGTATACGTTCTCGCGCCCATCGCTGGCGTGCGTTACAAGCGGATTGGAACTATTGAAGAACAGTGCGCCGTCTTCCGCGACTGCACCCGGCGTCGAGGAGCCCACCGGCCGTTCCCCGGTCGGATCGCACGAGGCGCATTCCACGCTGCCCGTCGCGGCATCGTAGAGATACACCTCCTGGCAACTCGCGCTTTCGCTGCTACCGCACTCACCCGGTTCGGCCTGCTCATTGTCATAGCCCGTCACGCTCCCATGGGACGTGAACGCGAAATATGATCCGTCGGGCGAAATCACACCGCTCCCAGCCGCCGCCGCGATGAACTGGATCGCCCCATCATGGGAGACATACAGGTTTTCTTCACCGGCGACCGGTTCACCACCAAGGCTGTTGCGCAACGCCTCGCCACCAGCGCCCTTCAGGACACCCTTGGCGAGGAAGTACACATACGACCCGTCTTCTGAGAGCCCGACCACGCTCTGCACCGTGCCACCCAGAGCCGTCGTCTGACCGGATTCAACGTCATACTCATTCAACTCTTCGCCTTCGGTGAAGAACACCACCGACCCATCAGCGCTCGCGCCCCGAAACTGCGCCGCACCGGCCGAGATCGCGACCGTGCACCCCTTTGCCGCTTCCGTGCATTCGCCTTTCCCACCAACAGCGCTCTGTTCCCGTTCAGTGTTCTCCCGCACATACACCCGGCCACCACTCGCGAAGAAGACACGCGAACCATCCGAAGACACAGCATGCGACCCTTCCGCGGATGCTTCCATACTCGCACCGCTGTTGGTGACGCTCACAAGCCAAACCTTGCCGTTCACCCACTCAAACAGAAAAAAGTCGTTAGGGACGCTGCGCGTCCCACCTCCGGTGAATACCACATGGCTGAAATCAGCGCTGGCACCCACAGCTTCAAGCCCCTGTTCATGTCCGTGTGGGTGGGGGCCCCAGAATATGCCTTCACCCAGATACTGGTAGGAGCCGCTCGCGAAATCGCTTATATACAACTCCCACACGTCCACTTCGGAGGGGGCAGCTTCGCCGGTCAACTGAGCATTGGTACCCGCGACCCCCTCCGTCAGTTCCGGAGAAAAAACGAGGTTTCGATAAGAATAATAGTCTTCGGCCCTAGAGGGATCCTGCAGAGGCGTGATGTCCTGCGTTGACCAGCCCCCCGTGCCACGCTGAGAGAGCATCTGATTTTCGATATTGCTACCCGTCGCGTCCGCGAAAGAGCCCCTCGATACATAGGTGACCGCTTCACCAGACACCGCCGCCCGCGCCCCCGACGAGATGAACGGCTCGGTCGCGTCGCCCCCGTTCGTCTCAACCGGGGAAACCATCTCATACGCGCGACAATCCGGGAGCCCGGCCCCATAGGGCTGTTCCAACCGCAGTTTTTCGTTTTCGCAATGCTGTGACGGGGCGGATCCCAGCGCGGCAGGCGTCGTCAGCGTTTCGTCCCGGCCGTCGATGATGCATTCCTTGCCTGTTTCGCATTCGTTGACCGCGACCACCCGGTAGTGGTAGGTCGTCGCTGGCTGTAGGCCTGTGACCCTTGCTGTGGCGGCGTGAGCCGTATCGTCGGCGCCGATCGACGCGGACTCCGGGGTGCTCTGCCCGTACCGTTCGCTGGTCCCGTATTCAAAATGGTACGTCGTTTCCGCGCCGCCCGGCAGGATCTCTGCGTACAACGTCACCGCTGATGCTTCTACATCTTCCACTGACTCGCTCGTGATCGTGGGCGCCACCGGCAGCGTCTTGAACGTCACCGCCGGCCCCACCGCTTCTTCGCCGGTGCCGTTACGAGCGAGCAGGCACACAGTGTATTCGGTGTGAGCTTCCAGGCCGCTCACTTCCAGCGGCGCAAGCACTTCCGTCCCTTTCCCCAGCGACTGACCCGGCGGTTCCGGAGCCCTGCTTTCGCCCACGCATTCATGCGAGGACTTCTTGTAAAGGAATTCGTAGGTGTCCAGTTCATAGCTGCCTCCGAATGGAGGTTCGGGCGGTTTACCGGGGTTGAGCTCGCCTTGGAACACCGCTGAGGTTTCCGTCAACGACCCGACGGTGACGGGCGTCGGCGTTTCCGGGGTTTCCACTGCCAGCGCCGGGGCGCTCGCGAACGCCAGGCCGCCAACCAACACGCACAACGACACTGCACCAGCAGACAGCAGTCTACGAACACCTACAGGCATATCTCCTCCTCCAAAGGCAGAGGGGAGATCCCCTCGATTACGTGACAACGCGCCGAGGGGCGCGAGACGACTAACAAGACCGCTACGCGGGCGGACAGAACCGCAATACCGACAGCCGGGCATCACGCGGCCTGGCTCTCGAAACGGGAGTGCGCGCGAATGCTCCGCGCGACCTGCTTACCCTGCACGGTGAGCCGCCAGGCGTTTGGCTCGCCCTTGGCGTGGCCTGCTCCGCTGTTCGCCAACAGTCCGAGGCTCTCCAGGCGCCGTAGGAGCTTTGAGACCTGCCCGGCGTCCTGGATCCCGGCGTAATCCCCTACCTCGCGGTTACTCGGATCCGAACCGCGGCCCGCAAGCTCCGCGACGCCGTCCAGCACCCGCGAGGTGCGATACGTCAAACGCATGGGGACGCTCTCCAACGGGTCAACGGCCGGTTTCGCGGACCACACCGCGCGCTGCGCCGCACGCGGCCTCGCCGGCACCGGGGCAGGGAGCGCCTGCTCACGACGCGCTGCCGCCGGACCCAGATACGGCAGCACGATCATCCCCATCAACTCACCCAGCAACTCGGTCAACGGCTCGCGCTGGCCCCTCAGCAAACGCGCATACACGATCCCGAACGCTGCACCCACCAGGCCCTCCGCCGTCAGCACACCACATCGTGCGCCACGCGCGTCCGCGCGGCCCTCATCAACAACCGCCGTCAGCTGGCCAAGGACCTCCTCACGACGGCTCAGGATCTCCGCGCCACCGCTGAGCGCCTGCACCACGCAGACCCGTGCAAGCATCGGCTCACGGTCAAAGAACGCCAGGATCGCCCACAAGCCCCGGCGCACCCGCACACGCCACTCCACACCCTCCATGTCCGCCGCCGCGAGCTCCCCCGCGACCGTGGCGAGAATGTCCTCGATGACCGCCGACAGGCACTCCTCGCGGTTGGCGAACAGCTCATAGAACGTACGCCGCGACACCCGCGAACGCGCGACCACATCCGCGACCGTGGTGTTCGCCCACCCCAGCTCATCCACCGCACGGACCGCCGCCGCCAGCAGACGCGACCGCTGAATATCCGCCACCTGCGCGCGCGAGCCCTCGACTTGCGGCACTCGCCGAGCGGCCGTCACCGCACGCCGCCTTGTGCGCGCCGGCATCACGCCGCCCCCCGCACACAACCAGCGCTGACCTCAGCGCCGCGCGCCGACTCCGGCCCCAGCGGTACCCCAACCCCCGCAAAGGGAGCCCCACGGTTCCCCGAAGCTAGACGACTACCGCACTCAGCTTCGAGGTGCCCAGGCGAAGAGAGAGAGAGAGAGAGAGAGATGCGACAGCGCCAAGCTGGCGCATCTAGCATCACCCATTCGGTGACACGCTGCGACTCCTATCACGTTTCTCCCACTCGAAACCACGCTAACCCAACTCCCTCATCGGTTCTGCGACCCTGTCCCTCTACCCGGCCACTTGTTCCGCTCGCGCTTTGCAGTCAACCGCAGAACGGGACGACCCAAACCTGATCCTATGTTGACCCGAGCACCCACCCTGGGGCCTCATGACAACGGCAACCGTACACCACCCGTTCGGGCTTGTCAATACCCCAACACATGGGCTGCACCACTCAATCCCCGCCGGGCCTTGTGCCCAGCGCACTCCCTACGTTCCGGCACTCCAGAGCCGGGCGATCGGCTTGGTGCAGCTCTCCGCCGTCGACTTTCCCATCCCGATCGCCGTTACGGCCTTGGCGTTGCGGCGAAAACCTACGTAGTGTGCTAGCCTACATTCAACTACATGAGTGATCGTCAGGTCCAAAAGCCATTCTCCATTCGCATGAGCGCGCGCACGCTCGCCCGTCTCGACAGCGGCGCGAAGCGGCGTGGCGAGGCTAAGGCGAGAATCGCCGAGCGGCTGATCGAGGAGGGCCTGCGCATGGAGGACCACCCCGGCATCCTCTTCAGAGACGGGCCGGCGGGCCGCCGTGCGGCACTCGCCGGCGGGCCGGACGTGTGGGAGATCGTGGAGACGCTCAAGGGCACCGGGCTCGCGGGCGAGCAGGCGATCGCGGCCACCGCCGAATGGGGCAGCCTCTCTCTTGCGCAGGTTCGCATGGCGGTGCGCTACTACGCGGACTTCCGCGAGGAGGTAGACGAGCGCATCGCCCACAACCGAGCCGAGGCCGACCGTCAGCAGGCCGCTTGGGAGCGAGCCCGGGCAGCGCTCGCTTGAAGCTCCTGCTCGATGAGATGTACCCGCCGGCGATCGCCGAGCAACTCCGCCGCCGCGGCCATGACGCGGACGCCGTGGCCGCCCGGGCCGAACTTCGCGCGCTCGCGGACCCTGAGATCTTCGCGGTGGCACAGCGCGAGCAGCGCGCGGTCGTCACAGAGAACATCGACGACTTCAGCAGGATCGCCGACACTCACGACCGCGGCGGCCAGACCCACCACGGCCTGGTCCTCCTCCACCCACAACGCCACCCCCGAGGCAACCCGCGAACGACCGGACGGATGGTCACCGCGCTCGAGCGGCTGCTCCACGAACGGCCCGGCACGACCCCAACAAGCCTGCGCCACTGGCTATGACACACCACGCCGCCGAGGCCTCCATGCCCAGCGGCCGGCGTCGTTCGGCTAGCGCTTTCTGCGCTTCTTCGGGTGCTTGGCCTTCTTGTGCTTCGTGGCCTTCTTGTGCTTTGTGGCCAGGCACCCGGTGACGGAGATCTTCGTGCTCTGCGTGATCTTCAGCCCGTTCTGGCCGACGATTTCGGTGGGCATCAGCAGCTTCCCGTTGGCCTGGGCCTTGCAGAGGTTCCCGTTCGCGCTGAGCGCCGGGTATTCCCGCTCGGGGAGCGTCAGTTCGAAGGTGGAGAACGGGACGTCCGGGACTGTGCTGAATGTCGCGGTGGTGATGCCCTGTTTGCTGATGAACGTTTCGCCGTGCACCTGGACGGTCACGCCGTCCTCGCCTGTAAGAACGATAATCAGTTCGGGGTACTTGGCGCCGCCGTGGGAGACGAAGTACGCCGGGCCCGTGAGGGGGCCTTCGAGGACCGGGGTTGTGACTGTCGCTTCGCCAACCCGGGAGGCCTTGGGGCAGCTGGCGGGGTTTTCCGCGAACACTTTCTCGGTGCAGGCCTTCTGGAGTGTTTTCAACGGGGAGGGGAGCTGTTTGGGGAGGCTGACCTTGACCTTCGCGACGTTCGCCTCCGTGCCCTCCCCGGCCTGCGCGGGGAGCGTCAGGCCGACGTGCAGGCTCGCACCTTCGGTGCGCGAGGTCTTCGCACTCGTGGAGACCGTCAGCTTCGGCTGGAACGCCAGCGACGCGCAGTTGGTCACCTGGAACGGGTTCGAGACCGTCGCGATCGCGCCTTCGGAGCTTTCCAGTACCGCCGTGATCTTCATCGGATTGCAGCTGGTCGGGTCGAACGTGAATTCCGGGCGGTTCGTCAACACATTCACGTGCTGGATCTGAAGCGGTATGCCGTCTCGGATCGTCGGCAACGGGTCGCTGACAATCGTGAGGTGGGCGTCCGTGGGGTCCACCTCGATCTTCGCGCGCACCACGATCGTTCCCAGGTTGAACGGACCCGCGACCGCTGGCTCGACGATCGACAGGCCGAACGGCGCACCTCCATACGGCCCCGTGATGAACACCTGGCCGCCTTCGACCGTGAACGGATCCCCACCCAAACCAGCACTCGCCGTCACGTGTCCGATCAAGCTTTCCGCGCCACACGTCCCCGCCGCGGCCTGCGGTTCTTCACACAGCTTCACATGCGAGAGTGCCCCCAACAGACCCGGCGGCATCTGGATCGACAGACGACTCAGCGTCTGATCGGCATCCGGGTGGTCCATCGTGACAGTCAACGGGCTGTACCCACCCGCCTGAATGCTCGTCATCCCGGCCTCAAACCCCGGATTGAACGGCCGCGGATCAGCGCACGACGTGCCATCCGGACCCGAGGTGATCTGGAACGTCGAGCTCGACTGCGCCGGTGGGCTACCCGACCACGGCACAAACGACGCGCTCGTCCGATACGACCCACAAGCCGACGGCGTACTCAACGGCGCCCTATCCGAACCAAAGAAATGCGCCCTCAATTCACTGAACGGCAGTGGCGGGTTATCGGGGAATACCGCCGTGATCTGGCCCGTGACCGGATCGAGCGATACGCTCCCAGCGAGCTTGACGACCACCCCCTCCGTCGGGTCTTCCACGAATAGATACAGCGCGACAAGACTCCCGAACGGATTTTCGTCCTGTGAGGCCAGATACAACGCGCCGTTCAACGCTTCGGGCAACAGCGGCGTCTTCAATTCCACCGTGGCCACCTTCGATGCTTCCGGACACGTCGGTGGGCCCGCGCTCCCGAGCGCGATCTCCCCCGGCGAGCACGCCATCAGCCCATCCGCCGCCGCCGGGCTCAACTGCATGCCTTCGGGCAGCACAAACGTCGTTTCCTTCACATCGGACTGGGCCAGCCCCTGTGGCGTCAGAATCGTTTCCTGCGGAACCTTGATCGTCGTCGTCAGCCCCGTCGGCGTGCTCGCCGACGTGCCGTCCGGCGTCGCGCTGAACGACGGTTCGAAACCCAGCTTGTTGCACCCATCCAGCGCCAGCGGCGCACCCGAGCCATCGTGCCACTTGTACACCAGCGGTTCGGTCAGCGCCGACGGATCAGCCCACGAGTCGATGCTCACCGAAGATTCAAGCGGTTCACTGGACGGGTTCCCGCATTGGCTTGGCATCGTCAAAAACGGCGCGTTGACCGCACCTTCGGAGGAGGTGCAGTCGCTGGAGCGCAGGCATTCGCCCCGCGCCCCGTCGTGGCGCGGATCCCCGGGGTCCCCCCAGAACGTCACCTGACCCGCCAGAAACGTGGGAAGCTCGGTGATGTTGGGCACCGTGGCCGTCACACCGTAGTCCCCACCGGTACGGATCGACGTGTCGATGACCACCGGGAAAATCGCCGCGATGAACCCAAACCGCGCCGGTTCGCCCCGCGCCGGCACCAGGTTGTACAGCGGTGCCGTCTCCGTGAAGAGCCCGAAGAGGCTCGGTTCGTAGGCCGTGACTCGTGCGACCCCGATCTGCGTATCCACCGGACACCCGTTGCCGCCAACGCTGAACTGAGTGGCGGCGCACCGCGGGAACGCGTTCGGGTCGGCGATCAGACCTGGCGGGAGCTTGATCTGAAAATCCTTCGCCAGCGCAGGCGCCAACACGGCATGAGGCTGTCCCCCGGCTTCCGGAAATTCGATTTCTGGACCGGAGTTCAAAAACAGCGTGTCGGTCAGTTGGAAGGGATGCGCGCCCGCCTGGGTCGCGGGCGATCCATCCGCGTTTTCCGCAGTAAGTTCATACTGTTCCACCCCGAACGGCGTCCCCCCGGAGCCGATCGCGATAGGCCTGCTCGCCGACACGCTCGGCGCACCCCCACCAGAGAGGCTCATCCTGTTCAACGCACCCGACACAGCGCCCGCTCCCAGCTTCACCTTGATCCTCACTTCGAGCAGCTGATATGGCAGCAGCACCCCATTGAAGGTGCAGAGCACCACCACGGAACCCGCGATCGTCGAGCTCGAGCATTCCAACGGCTCACCCCGGCCCCCTTCGATCGAGATCACCGACAGCCCCGCCGGCAACGTATCCGTCAGCGTCACGCCTTCGCCGGACCCGTCGATTTCCAGGGCACTGAGGTTGCTCGCCGAGACCACCACCGTGCCTTCCCCTTCGGTGGGCAGAACGCTCGGCCTCGAACCCGAGGTCAGATGCCACCACGGGCTTTCGGCCGACGCGGGAGCCGAAGAGACGAGCGCGAGCAGGAAAGCCGCAGCGACAACCACAACCGCGATGGGTAGAGCACCTCGACGCGCTCGGGGGACCGGTTTCAAACGAACAAGCATCCTCATGACCTCGCCCCCCGCTCGCTGGCTCTCCTTGCCTTTGCTTTCCTTGTCTTGGCTTTCTTCCTCTTGGCCTTCGCCCTCACGCACATGCTGTGCTTCCTGACGAAACCCGGCTTGCACCGCGCGGCCTTCGATCTCGGCTTCACAGCCGGCGACGGCGGAGTCACGATGTTCCCCGCGCCTGAGAACGTCGCGCTCGCCGGAGCGCCGAAGATCGCCGGCTGCGGCGTCGGCGCCGCCCTACACGAATCCGCCGTATCGCATGGCGGCGGGGAGTCGATCACCGCCGGACATGGCTCTGTCGCCGAGCAGACATGCGCGTCATATACGTCGGACGCCGTATCGAGATCCTGCCCCACCAGCTGTGCGCTCGTCAGGAAGAACACGTCGTCACCGTTTTCGCTCGCGTCCAGGAACACCGATTCTTCCCCGGAAGACCCTCCGGAGATCAACGCCACACAGCCCCCCGACGTCACGCTGAACGTCAAGTCGGAGCCCGTGCAACTGCCGTCTCCGGCCGGCTCGTACTCGTACACATCGGCGACGCCGTTGGACGCCTGCGGCACGAGCGGATCGACGCTGTTGAAGAACAGCCGGCCGCTGTCAGAGAGATACCGCGGCTGATAGCGAGGCTCGCTACCGCCACTTATCCCAACCCATCCAGGAACGTCCGCGGCTAGCCACTGGCTTTCGCCCCAGACGTTGTCTTCGTTGATCGGCCGATAGGGAGCTCTACTGGCTTCGATGCCGACCGGTCGCGCGCCGCTCGGATCACACGACGCACAGACCAGACGTCCGGGTTCGAGCCGCCCCTCTTTCGAGGTTTCGGCGTGATACAGATAGACCTCCTCATCTGGCTGCCCACTGTTCGCGTCGAGGTTGTCGTAGCCCGTCGGGCTCCCATCCGACATGAACGCCAGATAGTGGCCATCCGGCGAAACCCGCGCGGGCATTCTTGTCAGAGTTTCTGCCCAGTCGGGATAGTCGTCTCCCGTGAGCTTTGCGATGAACCCTGTCGTCCACACCCCACCACTGTTGTGCAGCACATACAGATTCTCGGCCCCGCTGCTCGCGCCTTCCGCGAGCGCCCCGGTGGCGACGAAGTAGACATACGAGCCGTCTTCACTGGCGCCCAACAGACTGCCTTCCACATCCGCATCTTCACCGGCGTTTGAATCGGCCGTCAGATCGGTCAGCTTGCAGGTGGGCTTACCTACGCTTTCTTCGACCATTTCGCACAAATACAGATCCGTGCCCCGTTCGCTGAAGTGAGGGGTCAGTTTGTCGAAATCGGTGAAGAACACCTTCGACCCGTCCCTGTTGGCCAACTGGAACCTCGCTCCGCCAGGTTCGGTTGGTTCCGGCACACCCTGTGCCATATTCACCTGAACCGTCACCCCCGCCACCGTGTCACGCATGAAGAGGCCGCTGAGGAAGAGGCCGCTGCCAGTCCAGAAAACGCGGGAACCGTCCACCGAGACAGCGTTCCTGGCGAGTTCGCCGTCACCAAGGCTACCTCTCGCGGGTTCTTCACCGGCTCCAGGCATCACACTGACGAGCTGCAGGCGCCCGCCCGACCACTCATACAGCCCTTCCCCGAGCCCCACTTCCGCCGCCCTCGACGTAAGCGCAGCTGGAGACTCGAGCAGGATATGACTCAGATCCGGCGTAGCGCCCTCGAAGTTGACACCACCCGGGAATTTCTCGCCGAACTTAGTACCCGCCGGCACGTCCGCGGGCGTTACCAGCGGCAGATATCCAGCGCGCGACCCCGCCGGCGCTTGGGTTTCCGCTTCACCATAGAGAGCCTGCTCAGCGGCTTGCGGCACCACCGGCGCATCGTCACGCACGTACGGCGTCCGTTCGGTCGCGCTCGCGGAGAGCGGTGGGCGGCCGTCCCCGAACGGTTCGACCAGAGCCAGCGACAGATCCGAGGAGAAGAACTTGTATTCTCCGCCCTTCCCGACCGATGGGCCGAGCGGTTCTTCGTGCGGCGTGTTGATGTCCCGCGAGGACCAACCACCCGCCCCGCGTGAGGAGAAGACCTGGCTCTGCTGGCTGAAGCCCGCCGGGTTCGGTTCGGTCGGGGCGAGAAACGACGTATATGCGATGGCATCGCCGTTCGTGGCAGCCTGGATGAACGATTCTTCCTCGATCGGGACGATCCGCCCACCCTCCTTGACGGGCGGGGAGACCATTTCCCATTCCCGACCGTCGGGCAGTATTAGTGCTCCGCCGGAGGTTTGTGTCGTGAATGTCTGGTCGGGGCCGGGCGTTCCGCCGGGTGGGCTCTGAGTGTTTGTGGCTACGACGCGGTAGTGGTAGAGGGTGGCGGGTTGCAGGCCCTGGATGTGGGCGGTGACAGGATGGCTGCTTTCGTCGGAGCCGATCGAGAGCGATTCGGGGGTGCTCTGGCCGTAGGCCATGGTCGTCCCGTACTGGAAGTGGTAGGTCGTTTCCGCGCCGCCGGGGTCGATTTCACCGGCCAGCTCCGCGGAGCTGGCGGAGACGTCCGTGACCGACTCGCCTTCGATTACCGGCGCAACGCTGGGGGTCGTGAGCGCCACCGGCGGTCCGACGGTTGCTTTGGTGGGCTTCGTCGCGGTTGCCACCGTCACGGGCGCCGGGGCTTGCAGGGCGCCGGCCAGCGCCGGGACACCTCCCAGCGTCAGAGCGCCCACCAACACGCACAACGACACCACGCCGACCGAGAACGACCTACGGACTCCTACAGGCATATCTCCTCCTGAAAAACAGAGGGGAAAGCCCCTCGATCGATGATCAACAACCCGTCGTGCGGCACGGGACGACACACAACACGGACAGACAGGCCGCGGGGCATCACGCGACCTCGCTCTCGGAGCGAGAATGCGCACGGATGCTTCGCGCGACCTGCTCACCCTGTGGTGTGAACCGCCACGCGTTCGGCTCACCCTTCGCATGCCCCAAGCCGCCGTTCGCCAACAGGCCGAGGCGCTCCAAGCGCCGCAGGAGCTTTGAGACCTGCCCCGCGTCCTGGATCCCCGCGTAGTCCCCGACCTCGCGGTTGCTCGGGGCAGACCCCCGGCCCGACAGATCCACTACGGCCTCCAGCACCCGCGAGGTGCGATACGTCAGACGCATCGGCACGCTCTCCAACGGGTCGCTCACCGCACGGGCGGGCCACACCGGGCGCTGCGCGGTATGAGGCGCCACAGGCACCGGTGCAGGAAGGGTCTGCTCACGCCGAGCGGCAGCCGGCCCCAGGTACGGGAGCACGATCATGCCCACCAACTCACCCAGCAACTCCGTGAGCGGCCGACGCTGGCCTTTCAGCAGTCGCGCGTACACGATCCCCGCCGCCGCACCAACCACGCCCTCCGCTGTCAACGGCGTGCACTGCGCCGCACGCGAGCTCGTGCGACCCTCATCCACCACGCCCGCCAACCGCGCGAGGACCTCCTCGCGGCGCTCCAAGATTTCCGGGCCTCCGCTGAGCGCCTGCACCACACACACCCGCGCCAGCACCGGCTCCCGGTCGAAGAACGCGAGGATCACCCCCAGGCCCCGGCGCACCCGCACACGCCACTCCACACCCTCCAACCCCGCCGCCTCGAGCTCATGCGTAATCGTGCCGAGTATGTCCTCCAGCACAGCGCTCAGGCACTCCTCGCGGTTGGCGAACAGCTCATAGAACGTGCGCCGCGACACCCGCGAGCGCGCCACAACATCCGCGACCGTCGCATTCGCCCAACCCAGCTCATCGACCGCGCGAACCGCCGCCGCCAACAATCGCGAACGCTGGATCTCCGCAACCCGGGCGTGCGAGCGCTCCATCCGCGGGTTTCGCGCCACCACATGCCCCCGGCGCGTACGAGCAGGCATCACACCCGCCCCCCACAAACCAAACGAGACCATCCCCCACGTGGGGGGACCGACCGGCGCCTCGAAGCTAGGCGACTACCGCGTTCAGCTTGGGGAACCCAAGACGAAGAGAGAGAGAGAGAGAGAGATGCGACAGCGCCAAGCTGGCGCATCTAGCATCACCCATTCGGTGACGCGCAACGACCCCTATCACGTTTCTCCCTCTCGAAACCACGCTAACCCAACTCCCTCATCGGTTCTGCGACCCTGTCCCTCTACCCGGCCACTTGTTCCGCTCGCGCTTTGAAGTCAACCGCAGAACGGGACGACCCAAACCTGATCCTATGTTGACCTGAGCACCCCACCCTGGGGCCTCATGACAACGGCAACCGTACACCACCCGTTCGGGCTTGTCAATACCCCAACACGCGGGCTACCACTCTCACCTCGATGCCTCCCCCCGTCCGGCACGCATTGTGGCCGACCTTCGGGCAGCCCGCGACAGCGATGCCGATCTACCGCTTCTTCTTTGCTCCTTTGCCCCGTTTCTTGGCTTTCTTGTGCTTCTTGATGTGCTTGGACTTGGGGCAGCCCGAGACCGCGATCTTGGTGTTCTGATTGATTTTTGCGCCGTCTTGGCCGACGAATTCTGTCGGCATCAGCAGGGTGCCCTTGCAGAGGCTCCCGTTCCCGGTGAGCGCGGGGTATTCGCGTTGGGGGAGCGTCAGTTCGAAGTTCGAGAACGGTACGTCCGGTACCGTGCTGAACGTTGCTGAGGTGATCCCTTGTTTGCTGATGAACGTTTCCCCGTGCACCTGGACGGTGACGCCGTCCTCGCCGACGAGGACCATGATCAGTTCGGGGTACTTCGCGCCGCCGTGGGAGACGAAGTACGCCGTGCCCGTCAACGGGCCCGATAGCAGTGGGGTGCTGACCCGTGCTTCGCCGACCTTCGAGGCGACTGGGCATTCCTTCGGGTCGCTGGCGAACACCGCTTCGGTGCATGCCTTCTGCAGCGTTTTCAGCGGGGACGGGAGTTGCTTGGGTAGCGATACCTTGACCTTTGCGACGTTCGCCTCGGTCCCGGCACCCGCCTGCGCCGGCAGCGTCAGGCTGACGTGCAGGTAGGCGCCTTCGGTGCGGGACGTCTTCGCTTTCGTCGCGACGGCGAACCCCGGTTTGAACCCTAGGCTCCCGCAGTTGGTGATCTGGAACGGGCTGCCCACGTTCGCGGTTGCTTCTTCGGTGCTCGATAGTACCGCGGTCAGCTTCATCGGCTGGCAATCGGTCGGGTTGAACGTGAAGCTGGCCCGGTCTACGGACACGTTGACGTGCTGGATCTGGATCGGGATGCCCTGGATGATCGTCGGCAACGGGTCGCTGATCACCGTCAGATGGCTGTTCAGTGGGTCCACTCGGATCTGTGCCCTGACGACGATCGTCCCGAGGTTGATCGGCCCAGCGACCGCCGGCTCCACGATCGAGAGGCCGAACGGTGCGCCCTTGTATGGGCCGGTGATGTACACCTTCCCGCCGCTCACCGTATACGGGTCGCCCCCCAAGCCCGCGGAGACGACGGTGTGCCCGATCAGGCTTTCTTCGCCACAGGTCCCTTGTGCGGCTTGCGGTTCTTCGCAGAGCTTCACCGAGGAGAGGCTCCCTACGAGGCCGGGCGGCATCTGCAGTTCCACTTTGCTCAAGGTCTGGTTGCCGTCGGGGCGGTCCATCGTCAGCTCGAAGTTCGAGTACGCGCCGGCTTGCAGGTTCGTCGTGCCCGACTCGAACCCCGGCTGGAACGGCAGCGGGTCCTGGCACGGCGTACCGCTTGGACCTGAGGTGATCTGGAAGTTCGAGGATGGAGCGACCGCCGGCGTCTGAGACCACGGTTCGATCGACGTTTCCGTCGTATACGTCCCGCACAACGAGGGTGTCAACAACGGCGCCCGGTCGGTCCCGAAGAAATCAAGCTTGAAGTCGCTGAACGGCAACTGCGGTGTTTCGTCGAATGTCGTCACGAGTTGCCCCGTTACCGGGTCAAGCGAGATCTGCCCCGCGACCTTGATCAGGACGCCCGTGACGGGGGCTTCGGCGACGACATACAGCGCCAGCAGCGACCCGAACGGGTTTTCGTTCTGCGTCGCCAGATACGCCCCACCGATCAACGGTTCCGGCAGCAGCGGCGTGTTCACTTCGACCGTCGCGACCTTTGAGGCGTCCGGACACGACACCGGTTCCGCGTCATGCAACCCGACCTGCGCCGGCGAGCACGCCAGCAACCCATCCGCCGCCGCCGGACTGATCTGCACCCCCACCGGCAACGCGACCTTCGTATTCTTCACGTCCGCCTCCCCGAGACCCGCAGGGTTCTGCGTCGATTCCTGCGGCACATGCAGATCCACGTTCAACCCCGTCGGCGTGCTCCCCCCCGTCCCATCCGGGCTCACCGTGATCGACGGGCTGAAATCCAATTTTTCGCAGCCCGACAGCTCCGGCATCGACACCGTCTTCGTGTTACCACCAGAGAAGTTCCCTGGTTCCTCCCACGAATCCACGCTCACCGTCGCCGTCCGCGGCACCCCACACGACGTCGGATTCGACAACAACGGCAACTCCGGCGCATTATCTGGACATTCACCACGTGAGTCGAAAAACGAGCCTTCCTGTTCAGCTTCAGCACCCGTAAAGCCCGTCACCTGCCCCGGTTCCAATTCACCTTCAAAGACTTCCTCAGATACGCCGAGGCACTTGCCGCGCCACTTGTTATGCGCAGGGGCCGCCGGCACACCCCAAACCGTCACCTTGACCCCGAGTACCGCAGCGGCCTGGCTGATATCCGGCGACGTAACGGTCAATCCATAATCCCCACCTGTACGAACCGACACATACAAGAACACAGGCTCCAGTCCCGCATAGAAAAAGGCGAACTCGGCCGCGTCACCCTTCGGCGGCACCAGGTTATACAGCGGGAAACTATTGCGCTGGACCTCTGGGTTTTTGAATTCGCCAGCGATGTAAACAGTGCTGATCCCGACCGCCGCTTCATTTGGACATGCTTCACCGATGAATTCCTGCTGGGTGCATCTCGGTGTAGCTTCCGGGTCGCCGACGAAACCCGGTGGCAATTCAGCCTTGACATCCTTGAGATTGCCTTCCACGTAACGCACCCCATTATCAATCGGCGACGGTTTGGGTTCGTTCATCATGAAGATCGTCGTCAGATCGTATGGGTGCGATCCGGCCTGAACGTCGGGTGAGCCGTTCTGGTTCTGAGCACCCATCGCCACCAGATGCAGCTTGAAACCTTCGCCGCTCAACCCAAAGCCCTTTTCAGCCATCGCTCCCGCAGGCGCGCATACCATTACCGCTGCGGCAGCGAGCACTCCACACAGCAGTCAACGAATCATGACTTCCTCCCCTTCTTGGAGTGCACACTGGACCTCTTCGTCTTCGCCTTACCCTTCAGCCCCCGCTTGACGCACCGACCGCTCCTCTTTACGTAGCCCTTCCTGCATTGCTCGGGCTTCGCCTTCGCCTTCGCGTTCACCGTGCTGGCAGGGACAACCGGCGTGGGGTTTCCCGCGCCCGAGAACGTCGCGCTGGCCGGTGCCCCGAACGCCCCTGGCTGCGGCGTCGGCGGAGGCTTACACGAATCGCCGTTATCGCACGCCGCCACCGACACCGGCGACGGGAACCCGCCGTCAACACGCGCATCGTACACAGCGATCCGATTGTTCCCACGATCCTGCCCGACAAGCTGATCCGCGGTCGCGAAGAACACGTTTTCGCCCTTCGGATCGACATCAAGAAGGAACGAATTGTAGCCACCCGTCACATCGGAAATCGGATAGACATGACCATCCCTGTACTCATAGACATCTTCGCGGCCGTTGCTGTCGTGCGGCACAAGCGCATCATCACTATCGAAGAACAACGTTCCATCTTCAGAGAAACTATGCTGCTTATACGACGAGAAGGGTGAAGAACCACCCGATCTCAAGCTAGAGTCGCCGACCGGACGCGCCCCACTCGGGTTACACGACGCACATTCGAGTCGGTTCGATTCAGCGTCGTACAAGTACACCTCACGACACCTGCCACCTTCCCCTCCACACTCGCCCGATTCTGCCTCTTCGTTGTCATAGCCCGTCAGGCTCCGTTCCGACACGAACGCAAAGCGTGCTCCATTCGGTGTCACCGCGGCCGAATCATCGACCGGGCTTTCGCTTGGACTGCCAAAAGCTTGAGACAGCCAGTCATCTTGATCGCCTTGCGCAAGTGTGGCGATATACGCCGGCGCACCACCTCCATGCCAAACGTACAGGTTCGGCTCTCCCGCGACCGCGCCACCGGCAAGCCCACCATCGGCGACGAAGTACACATACGAGCCGTCTTCAGAGATCTGCGACACACTCTGCACATCCGCGCCCGGCGCCAGATCGGTGGTCTGTTCGGTATCGACATCGAACTCGAACAAGTCGCCATTCTTTGTGAAGAACACCTTGGATCCTTCGCTGTTCGCACCCTGGAAATAAGACCCTATGGGACCACCAAAGTTGGGCCCACCAACCCCTTCAGCAATCAAAACCGTGCACGCATCCGCCGGCACCGTACAGCGACCCGCTTCCACGGGACTCTGGGGCTGCCCGATGTTCTCGCGCACGTACAACTCCCCGCCGCCACTGGTAAAGAAAACACGAGAGCCATCTGCGCTCACCGCGTGCCACACATCTACGTTATCAAACCCGGCCCCGGCTGCGATAATTGTGCCACTATTGTCAACATCCACGGGAACTGCGCGTCCACCGGCCCACTCATAAAGTTCATCATGCCGAGAAGAAGTGAAAAGAACGTGGCTGAGATCGGAGGAAGCACCCATAACGTCATAGGTGTCGTATCTGTAGTATCGCGAACCTTGTTCCAAGCCCGGACTGCTCGACACCCATTGGGAGGAGCCGCTCGCGAAATCAACCAGGTAATCCTCGTAGTACCCGAAGGGAACTTCACCATTCGGCGGGACATCGCTGTAGGCAACCCCCTCCGAAAGTGTGGGGGTGAACACCAAACCATCATAAGGATCAAGTTGAGAGTTGGCGACACTCGGCTCATACTGCGGTGGCGCGATCGACTCCGTCGAACCAACCCCCCGAGCCGCGCCGAGAAAGAAGCTCGTCATAGTACGGCGCACTTACCGGACCGGCAAACGCCCCCTTAGACGAAAAGGCGAGCGCTTCACCCGACACCGAAGCACGACTGAACCCGACGAATCGCGGTTCGATCGCGTTACTGCCATCGGTGTCAACCGGGGAGACCAGCTCGTACGCCCGACAGTCGGGCAGCTCCGCGCCATACGGTTGTTCGGTGCGCAGCTGTTCGTTCGGGCAGCCGGGCGGTGAGCCGGCGACTTGCGCGGCGAGCGTGGTGAATGTCTGGTCGGTGCCGTCAACGGCGCCCGGGAGCGCGTTGGTGGCCACGACGCGGTAGTGGTAGGTCGTGCCGGGTGCCAGACCCGTCGCTACCGCGCTCACGCTCACACCGCTCAGGCCCGCGGGGATCTCGTGGCTGGGGACGGGGATGCTCGTGTCGTAGGAGCCCGCCGCGGGACCGTATTCGAAATGGTAGGCGGTCTGCGAGTTCCCAGGGTTGATCGTGGCTTCGAGGCGCGCTTCGGTCGCGCTCACGTCCGAGGATGACTCCGCTTCGATCACGGGTGCCGCCGGAGGGGTCGTGAACGTTGCGGGTGCCCCCAGCACCTGAGCGCCTTCTTCGTTACCCGCACGCACGCAGAACGTGTACCTCGTCCCCGGGACAAGACCCGTCACTTCGGTGGATACGGGCTCCGGTGAGCTCCCGGTCGAGGCAGTAGCGGTGCTCGCCCCTTCGCCTTCGCCCTGGCAGCTCGTGGGGGAGGACCCGGAGGGCCTGTACACAAATTCGTATGTGCCGGGTTCACCCGCGGTCTTCGGGTTCAGCACACCATGCAAAGTTGCTGTGGTAGCGGCAACCGGTTCGGCTTTGCCCGTTTCCGGGGTTTCCGGCAGCGTCTGGAAGCGCGCGACCGTGCCCTGTTCCACACCCGTCGCGTTTTTCGCGAACACCCGGTAGTAGTAGGTCATGTCCGCCCGCAGCCCCGACACGTTCACGCCGACGCCCTGCCCACCGTAGATCCCCGGGAGGGTCGCCTGTTCGCAACCGACCGTTGTGCTCGCAGCAAGCGACGCTTCCGTGCCGTATTGGAACTTGCATTCGCCGACTTCCTCGTTGTTCGCGTTGACGACCGCTTCCAGGCGCGCCCCGGAGGACGCCACCGAGGAGACGCTCTCGCTTTCGACCGTGGGCGCGGCCGCCTTCGTCGTGAAGTGCGCCGGTGTGCTCGCAGCGCTCTGTTCCCCCCCAAGGTTGCGCTCGACCAGACAGAACGTGTACTTCGCGTTCGGCTGCAGTTCGCTCAACTGCACTGCCGGGACGGCTTCCTGCTTGGCACCCAACGCCATCCCGGGAGCACTGGAACGTTCGCCTTCGCATTCTGTTTCCGAGACCCTGAAGCGGTATTCATATTCTCCCACTTCCCCCGCCGCGTTCGGGTTCAAGACGCCGTCTTCGAGCGTCGCCGTCGTCGCAGCAACCGCACCCGCTTTGCCCGTTTCCGGGGTTTCCGGAGCAGCCGCCAACACAGGGGCGCTCGCGAACACCAAACCACCCACAAGCGCACACAAGGACACCACGACAGCCACGCACAGCTTACGAACACCTACACGCATATCTCCTCCTCCAAAACAGAGGGGAGACCCCCCCGATCGATGAACAACAGCGCGCCGAGGGACGCGAGACAAACCACCACACGACAGACGGGAGCGCGGCGGTGACTCATGCCGCCTCGCTCTCAAACCGGGAGTGCGCACGGATACTCCGCGCGACCAGCTCACCCTGCGGGGTCAGCCGCCACGCATTCGGCTCACCCTTCGCATGCCCCATACCACCATTCGCCAACAACCCCAGGCGCTCCAAACGCCGCAACAACTTCGAGACCTGCCCCGCGTCCTGGATCCCCGCGTAGTCCCCAACCTCACGATTGCTCGGATCAGCACCTCGACTTGTCAACTCTGCGACACCACCCAGGACCCGCGAGGTGCGATACGTCAAACGCATCGGCACGCTCTCGAGCGGGTCGCGGATCGTGCGGGCGGGCCACACCGGCCGTTGCGCGGTACGCGGCGTCACCGTCGCCGGCACAGGCAGGGCGCGCTCACGCCGCGCCGCCGCCGGCCCCAGATACGGCAGCACGATCATCCCCATCAACTCGCCCAACAGCTCGGTCAGCGGCTGACGCTGTCCTTTCAACAGCCGCGCATGCGCGATCCCGCACGCCGCACCCACTAGGCCCTCCGCTGTCAAAGGCGTGCACTCCTCACCGCGCTTACCCGCATCACGACCGCCATCCACCACACCCGCCAGGCGGGCAAGGACCTCCTCACGGCGCTCCAAGATCTCCGGGCCACCGCTAAGCGCCTGCACCACACACATCCGCGCCAGCAACGGCTCACGGTCAAAGAACGCCAAGATCACCCACAGGCCGCGGCGGACACGCTCACGCCACTCCACACCCTCCAACCCAGCCCCCGCCAGTTCCCCGGCGATCGTGGCGAGGATGTCCTCCAGCGCCGCGCTCAAGCACTCCTCGCGGTTGGCGAACAACTCATAGAACGTGCGCCGCGACACCCGCGAACGCGCCACCACATCCGCGACCGTCGTATTCGCCCACCCCAGCTCATCCACCGCGCGAACCGCCGCCGCCAACAGACGCGAACGCTGAATATCCGCCACCTGCGCACGCGAGCCCTCGACTTGCGGCACCCGCCGAGCGGCCGTCACCGCACGCCGCCTTGTGCGCACCGGCATCACGCCGCCCCCCGCACACAACCGACGACGGCCTCAGCGCCGCGCGCCGCTCCAGACTGCGGTGGTACCCCTACCCCCGCAAAGGGAGCCCCACGGTTCCCCGAAGCTAGACGACTACCGCACTCAGCTTCGAGGTGCCCAGGCGAAGAGAGAGAGAGAGAGAGAGAGATGCGACAGCGCCAAGCTGGCGCATCTAGCATCACCCATTCGGTGACACGCTGCGACTCCTATCACGTTTCTCCCACTCGAAACCACGCTAACCCAACTCCCTCATCGGTTCTGCGACCCTGTCCCTCTACCCGGCCACTTGTTCCGCTCGCGCTTTGCAGTCAACCGCAGAACGGGACGACCCAAACCTGATCCTATGTTGACCCGAGCACCCCAGCATGGGGCCTCATGACAACGGCAACCGTACACCACCCGTTCGGGCTTGTCAATACCCCAACACATGGGCTACCGCTCTCACCTCGCCCTGGGAGCCACGGCTGGTCGCGGGGCACGGAGGCCCCGCGCCCGGGCGGATGGGACGCGTGGCGCGGCGCGTGGACGATCCCAAGCCCTTACCCCTTTACAACGCCTCCTGCGCGAACGCCTCCGCAAGATCGCCGTGCCAGGTGCGGAAGAATGCCTCCGCCGTGGCCGCGTCAAGGGGGCGGGCGAAGAGAAAGCCCTGGCCGCTGTCGCAGTGCTCGTCCTGCAGCAAATCCAGCTCGTGCTGGCGCTCGATGCCCTCGGCGAGCGTCTCGATCGACATCGCCTTGCCCAGCTGCACCAGCGTGCGGATCAGGGTCTCGCCTTCGGGGCTCTGCGTCAGGCGGGCGATGAACGAGCGGTCGATCTTCAGCGCGTCCACTGGGAACTGCTGGAGGTGGGAGAGGGAGGAGTAGCCGGTGCCGAAGTCGTCGATCGCGATCCTCACGCCCAGCTCCTTCACCCGCTTCAGGCGGCCCACGGTCAGGTCGGTGTCGCGCATGATCGTCGTCTCGGTGATCTCCAGCGTCAGCGTCGCCGGGTCCATGCCGCTCTCCTGCAGGGCGTCGCGGACGTGGCCGATGAACTCATCGGTGTCCAGCTGGCGCGCGGAGACGTTCACCGACATCCCGATCGCGTGGCCTTTCTCGCGCCAAAGGGCGCTCTGGCGGCAGGCCTCGCGCAGCACCCAGCCGCCGATCTCGGCGATCATCCCCGTCTCCTCCAGCAGCGGCACGAAGTCATCCGGCTGCACCACCCCGCGCCGCGGGCTGTTCCAGCGCAGCAGCGCCTCCACGCCCTTGGGGCTCATGTCCTGCAGGTCGAAGGTCGGCTGGTAGACCAGAAAGAACTGTTCGTTCTGCAGCGCTTCGCGCAGGTCCATCTCCAGCTCCATGCGGCTCTGCACCGCGTCCTGCATCGTCAACTCAAACACCACGAAACGGTTCTTGCCGTCCCACTTGGCGCGGTACATCGCCACGTCCGCGTCGCGTAACAGTTCATCCGCGGAGTCGCGCGGGCCCATCGCGATCCCCACGCTCGCGGTCACCGCCAGGCGCTTGGCGCTGTCGTCGTCGAGGCGGAAAGGCGGCGCCAGCGCCTCCAGCAGGCGCTCGGCGATCAGCTCGGGGCCGGCCGCCAGAGACATTCCTTCGGCGATCACCACGAACTCGTCGCCGCCGAGGCGTCCCAGCGCGTCGGTCTCGCGGATCGTGTGCCCGAGGCGCGCCGCCACCGCCTGCAGCAGCCGGTCGCCGGCGCCGTGGCCGAGCGTGTCGTTGATGCCCTTGAAGTTGTCCAGGTCGATGAACAGCGCCGCCACCGGCGTCTGGCTGCGGCGCGAGCGCACCAGCATCTGCTCCACGCGGTCGAGGATCAGGGTGCGGTTCGGCAGGCCCGTCAGCGGGTCGTGGGTGGCGAGGAACACCAGCTCGTCCTGGCGGCGGGAGAGCTCCTCGTGGGCGCGGCGGCGCTCCTGCTCGAAGGACTCGCACATCCTTACCAGCGTCACGTCGAGGCTGCGCTGCAACATCTCCAGCGCCTTTTCGCGCACCTCCTCGGGGAGCTCCAGCGCCCGCGCGTGCTCCAGCACCACCTCCTCGGCCGCGTCGCGCCAGCGCAGACAGCGCTTGGTCACCTCGTTGAGCGGCGCCGCGCGCTGCGCCGCCAGCTGGCCGAAGATCCGCCACGACTCGCGGCCCACCTCGCGGGCCACCTCCTCGCCGTCGCCCGCCATCCAGCGGGCCACCGCGATCGTCGACACCGAGCCCACCCGCGCGAAGCTGTCTTCGACGAGCGCGTCCAGCGTGCGGCCCGACTCCGAGGAGCGGCGCTGCAGCCTGGCGACGACCTCGTCGGTGTCCCGTTTCAGGGCTTCCCCGAGGCGACGCAGGTCCTGGGCGGCGTCGGGCATACCTCCGACTATCGACGCCCTACCCGATTCCTTGAGCCGCCGTGGGCCTGCCAGCCGCCGGTGGGCACCTGCCAGCCGCCGGTGGAGGGTCCATCTCGGGCGATCCTCCGCGGGAGCGGCGCTCGTTCGATGCGCCCACCCCCTCGACACAGACGCTTGTAAGCGGTAGTTTTTCATCGTGCGCTGCCGTCTGCGCAACTTGCCCGCCCTCGAAGGGTTTGACCGTATGGCGGATGTAATAGACAGCGCCTTGACGAAAAGCCCAGCGGGCCGGTAGGGTGCTGTAGCCTGGGGTCTACATCAAAAAGTTGTGGAGGAGAGGATCGTGGTCATGAGAAACCTTGCTCGCCGTACCCTTGTTGCCGGAGGCGCCCTCGCGGCGGCCGCCGCGCCAGCTGCCCTTGCCGTAGGCGTTGCCGGCGCCTCGGGATCGCCCGCGCACGCAGCGCGCACCGTCTCGCTGAGGGACACCGGCAACCTGCACAAGACCTCCAAACACGGGTTCAACCTGTACGAGTCCGGCAGCGCCAACGGCTCGATCTCGGGCTCCATCACCGTGCATCTGGACGTCGTCAACACAAATAAAGTCACAGCTGAACTGACCGTCTACCCGAAGGGCAGCTCGCTCACCGGCAAGGCCTCGGGCGCCTACCGCACCAACGGCGGCACCGCGAGCTTCTCCGGCACGCTCACGATCACCCATGGCAGCGGCAGCTACTCCGGCGCCCACGGCTCCGGGATCAGCTTCACCGGGACGATCCAGCGCTCCAACGACTCCATGACCGTGCACGTCAACGGCAACTTCTCCTCCTGACGCGGGCCTGGGGGAACTCGATGATCAAGCTCACAACGCTCGCCGCGACAGCGGCGCTGTCGGCATGTGCCTGCCTGCCGGCGACCGCCGCGGCGAAGGCCTCGGAGACGGCCACGCTCCACACCTCCTTCGCGCCCGACCGGCTGGGGGCGAGCACGACGCTCAGCTTCTCATTCAACATCACCACCACGGCGGGTCTCGCCCCGCCGCCGCTGAACAGCATCGACCTGCACATGCCCGCCGGCATGAACTACGCGGAGACCACGCTCGGCCTGGCGGTCTGCCAGCCGGAAGTGCTCGCCAAGGAAGGGCTCACCGGCTGCCCCGCCAACTCGCGGCTGGGATTCGGCAGCGCGTTCGTGGAAGTGCCCTTCGGCAACGGGGCGGGCACCGAGCTGCCTGAAATCCAGGCCGTGATGGGGCCCTCCAGCAACGGCAACATCGTTGTGCTGTTCTACGCCAACGGCAAGACCCCGGTCTCCGCGCAGCTGGTGTTCAGAGGCGAAGTCCAGCCGGCCTCCTCGCCGTTTGGGTCCCAGCTGCAGACGCTGGTGCCGCCGATCCCCAGTGTGCCGGGCGGCAACAACGTCGCGATCCTCAGCGTCAAAGCGACGATTGGGCCTGAAGACCTGACCTACTACAAGTACGTGCACGGCAAGCGGGTGTCGTTCAAGCCGCTTGGCATCGGCGTGCCGGAACACTGCCCCCGCGGCGGCTTCCCGTTCTCGGCCTCATTCACCTTCGAAGACGGCTCTGCCACGAGCACCTCCACGAAGATACCCTGCCCTGCCTCGCACTCCAGTGCGCACAGGAAGAAATAGTACGTAGCCTCGCCACACATCCCTGGGTTGGTTCAAGCGGCGCTCCCCGGATCTCTTCTCCGGGGGGCGCCGTTTGCGTTGGGGGCACCACGGGAGCGCCGTCGCCTACCACCGCCGCGCCGCTTCACGTTCTCTTTCCGGGCCCAACCAAATGCTCTCTTCCCAACCAGATGTCCTCTCTTGAAAATCTAATGCTCTCTTTCGGACCCCCAACCAAATAAGACTGAGACTCGATCTTATTTGGTTGGGGTCCTGAGAAGAAGATCCAACCCGCAGCCGCCCTTCCGATGAACCCCACAACCGCCCCCTCCGGGGACGGGCGCTCGTCTCGCCCTAGGGGGGACCCCTCGAGCTCGCCTTAGGGGGCGCTCAATCCTGCAGCGCCACCGCGGGCGGCACGCCGGCGGCGATGTAGCCCGGGATCGCGACGATCGCCACGGCCGCCGCGGTCACGAGGGCGAGGCTGGCGATGGCGACGACGATGCCGAACGAGTACACCACGGGGAAGTTGATCACGTTGGCGAGCGCGCGGTCAAGCAGCTGCTGGCCGTACAGGCCGAACACCGCGCCGCTGACGCAGCCGACGCCAAGCAGCAGCAAGCTCTCCAGCAGGATCGTGCGCCACAGTTCCCCGCGCGGGAAGCCCTCCAGCTTCAGCTTCGCCAGGCGCGGACGGCGCTGCCACACCATGTTGCCCATCGCCGCCGCCATCGCCAGCACCGCGGCGATCAGGATCAGCGTCGCGATCTGCGTGAGACGTTCGAGTCCCTGACGGCTGAGCGCGCGCTGCTGGGCGGCGTGTTCTTCGGCGGTCTGCACCGCAAAGCCCGAGCGGGCGGGCGGGCCCAATGCCCGTTCGATCTCGCGCTTGCCCTGCGCCTGGGAGACGCCGGGTGAGAGCAGCACGTTGTAGGCGCTCACATCGGAGGAACCCCACGAGCGCGCGTAGTCTTCCGCGTTCATGACGATCGCGCCCGGCGCCCACCCGATGTTGGTGCCGATCGCCGCCACTTTGAAGACGCTCGGCACCGGGGTCGGCATCGCGAAGGAGTCGCCGACATGCAGGTGGTGTTCATCGGCGATCGCCTGCGACACCACCATCCAGTCGCCGCTGCGCACCTCTTCTTCGGCCTGCTTCACGTTCCCTTCGACGATCTGGCTGGCGGGCAGCAGCGGTGTGGATTCGCGCGGCGGGGCGATCACCCACACGCGCCGTTCGCCGATGTTCAACAGCCCCCCGCGGTAGAGGCGCACGGAGCTCACACCTGGCAGGCTCGCGAGCTTGGCTTGGTCGGTGGGCTTGAACGGGGTGGTGCGCAGCAGGTCGTACGACCCCGCCGGGGAGACCCACACGTCGGTGAAGGCGTTCATGTCGTGCGCGGCGTTTTCGAGGCCGTGCAGCAAATCGCCGTGGGCGGCCTCGATCGCGACGCTGCCGAATACCGCGACCGCGCCGGTCGCGGCGATCGCCACCGCGCGCGCGCGCCCCGCGCGCAGCTCCATCACCGCCACGTGCGGCACCGCGCTCGTGATCCCGGGCGCGATCCGCCTCACCAGCGCGAGCGTGGCGTTCAACGGGAGCGGTAGCAGCAACAACAGCGCCCCCACCAGGAACACCATGCCGAGCACCGCCGATTTCGGCGCCGCCAGCAGGATCGCCGTGGCCGCCGCCAGGCACACCGCTCCGCCCAGCGCCAGCCAGCGCGTGCCGCTGAGCGTGCCCGCGCCATCCTTGTCGGTGATCGCCGCCAGTGGCTGGCGCGAGACGATGTCTTTGAGCGGGCTCAGCACCGCCACCGAGGCGGCCAGCATCCCGCCCGCGATCGCGATGATGATGCTCTGAGCGCTCACCACGCGCTGCGAGCCCACCGCAAAGGCGGAGGAGAGATAGCCGGGGTTGGAGTGGAAGAGGTGAATCGAGAGCTCCTCGCCGAGCGCCAACCCGAGCGCGCACGCCAGCACGCCGAGCACCAGCGCGTCGAACATCATCACCCCGATCACCGTCCTCGGGGGATAGCCGTCGCGGCGCAGGTCGGCGATCAGCCGCCGCCGCTGGGGCACCGTCAGCAGCATCGCGTTGAACGCGAACAGGAAGCCGACCAGCGCGCTGATCACGGCGAACAGCGCCGTGGACTGGTTGGTGGCGGCCGCCGCTTTGGTGAACAGCGTTTCGTCGTAGTTGGCGGGCTCCACGCTCAGCCGGCCCCCCGCCAGCCGTTCGAGGCCCGTGCGCACCCGCGCTTCGGCACCCGGCTGGGGCTCGACCAGCACGCGGCTGACATGGCCCTGCAACCCAGCCATTTCCTGGGCGTATTCAAGCGTCGTCACCGCGATCGGGCTGGAGGTGAGCGCCCCGATCTGGTTGGCGTGCAGCAGCGCGTACAGCGGCGCCTGTTCGACGCGCCCGTCCACCTTCACGGTCGCTTCCTTGCCGAACTTCACGATCCCGATCTTCTGGCCCAGCGGCGCCGGCAGCACGAGCGCCCCGAAGCCGCCGAACGCTTCCAGCTTGGTCTTGCGCACGAGCGTCCCGTCGAGCTTCTGGAAGCTTGAGTCAGCACCCACCAGCTCCACCGATTCGCTGCCCTTCGGGCCCGAGATCTCGGCGTTGGCTTCGAGCAGCGGCGCCGCCACGCGCACCCCCGGGAGGTGGCGCACCTTCGCGACCATCCCCGCTTCGAAGCCCTGATCGTCGCGCGCCAGCAGCTGCAGGGTGGCGTTTCCGACGATCCCCTTGGAGAGCTGCGCCACCGAGCTCGACAGGCTGGAGCTGGCCACCTGCGAGGCGAACAACAGCGCCACGCCCGCAGCGATCCCGACGATCGCGAACATCTCCTGCAGCAGGCGCGCCCGCAGACGCACCCGGTAGAGATGCAGAACGTTGAGGGGCTTCACGCGGGCGCCCCCATGCTGCTGGATGCGCGGGTGCTCGGCGTCCTCACCTCGAGCGCGCCCCTCACTGCGCGGCGCTCACCCGCGCGGCCCACTGCTCGGGCTCATACTCGCCCAGCTTGCCGTCGCGCAGTGCATACACGCGGTCGGCGTACGCCGCCGCCTGCGGGTCGTGGCTGACCAGCACGATCGCCACCTCGTGTTCGCGGCACAGTTCCGTCAGCAGCTCCAGCACTTCGCGCCCGCGCTGCGTGTCGAGGCTGCCGGTCGGCTCATCCGCCAGCAGCAAGCGCGGTTTGGTCGAGAGCGCGCGCGCGATCATCACCCGCTGGCGCTCGCCCATCGAGAGCGTCTCCGCGCGGTGGTCGAGGCGCTCGCCGAGGCCGAGGCGCTCCAGCAGCGGGGAGATCTGGCGGTGGGCCTCGCGCCAGCGCATGCTCTTCAAAAGCTTCAGCACCGCGTTGTCGATCGCGGTCACACCAGGCAGCAGATCGAAGTTCTGACGGATGAAGCCCAGTTCGGAGAGCCGGAAGTGCGAGGCCTCCTTCTCGCTCAGCGAGGAGACGTCGCGGCCGCCGATCAGCACCGCGCCGCTGGTTGGCTGCAACAGCGTGGCCACCATCAGCAGCAGCGTCGTCTTGCCCGACCCGCTCGGCCCGTACAGCGCCACCATCTCGCCCGGCTGCACCTCCAGCGAGACGCCGTCAACGGCGCGCACCGGCTCGCCGCCCACCTGGGGGTAGTGCTTTACGAGATCACGCAGCTCCAGCACCAGGTACCTCCTTCATGTCGCCCAATCGCAAAGGCTGGCGCCGGCTCACAACCCAAAGCACGACCCAACGGCTCCCATAGAGCCCAACTTTGATCCGATCGGACACTGATCTACTTTATGCCACGCGGATCGTGGCCAAGGGAGGTGGGCGTGGTGGCGATCGCCGAGGTCGCGGGCAGCATCTCCGCCGCCGGCGCGGGCATCACTACCTCCGCCCCACCGCCGCGCCGCGCCGGCGCCCCGGGCGCGCTCGGCGCCAGGCGTCGCAGCGCCAGGCGCGAATGGAACACCGTCATCGCCAAACGCGCCGGCTCGCCAAGCGCCTCCAGCACCGCGTCGGCGACCGGCGCCGCCTCGGGGGCGCGCGCCTCCGGCGTGCACAGGTAGAAGCTCGCCATCGCCGCCAGCACCAGCGTGTGGCGGCGGCCGGGGAGCGCCTGCGCCGCCTGCATCGAGTGCTCCGCCAGCATGCCCATGCGCGTGGCCGCGTCGCACGGCGAGGCGTAGCAGCCGACCAGGCTGCGCTGGCCGGTCGCGTAATCCTCGGCGGCGTCGATCAGGTTGTCGAGCAGCGAGTGCAGCGAGCCGATCCAGGGGAAGTAGGCCGCCTCGATCGCCGCGATCCCCTCGGGGTCCACGCGCGGCTCGGCGGCCGCCGCGATCAGCGCGTAGATGCCAAGCGAGCTGCCCCCGGCCGCGGCGGTCTCCCACCAGCGCATGCCGGTGCCCTTCGGCGTGTGTGCTCGCGCCCACCGTTCCAGCGCCAGGTAATCGCCCTGCACCTCGCCGGTGTTGCAGCTCTGGAAGGCCACGATCCGCTCCGCCGCGCGCAGCGCCGCGGGCGCGACGGCCGCGTAGGAGGGCAGCTGCGCGAGCGCCGTGCGACAGCCGTCCACCGTCTCCTTCAGGTAGCCGCCGTCCTCCTGCAGATGGTGGTGGGCGTAGTAGTCGAGGTGCTCGGCCCCGGGGTCCAACGCCACCAGCAGCGCCCGGTGCAGCAGCCTGCCGTTGGCCACCGGGTCGGTGTTGGGCAGCTCGGTGAGCATGTCCAGGTAGTTGTAAGCCGCCTGGAAGCACACCATCGCGCGGGCCGCCGCGGCGCGGTGGCGGCGGGGAGCGAAGGCCGCAAAGGCGCTCGCCCCCTCGATGTTGCCCCACTTGCGCAGCGCATCCACCACCACTTGGCGCAGCATCTGGTCGGGGATCTCCTGGGCGCGTGCCTCGCGGCGGCGACGCTCGGCGCAGACGCGGGGGAAGACCCCCAACCAGTAGCGCCTAGAGGCGCCCGCGAACGAGCCCACGAGTGCGGCGCGACCACCAGCTGTAGAACTCATCGGTACCTCCCCAGACCCGTGCACGTGCTCTCCACAGACCGTAGCGCTCCCATCACGCCATCCCGTGCGCCCCTAGATTATAGACGCTGGCGCGACCTGGTGTCCAGCGTACGCTTTCACATGTAAGAGAGTGTTCCGGGTGCGGCGGCGCGGCTGGGCCGACGCCGGCCCCGATTTCGACCCGACCTCCGGGGTCTTCATCTTTCAGACCCACCAGCTTGGCCGTGGGTCGCAGGCGTGGGAGCCCTCAGCGATCCTCGCGGGTGCGAATCGCCTGCTCGAGCTCCTCGCCGCGCTGAGTCAGCCGCCACATGTTGGGCTCGCCGCGCACGAGGCTCTCGCCACCGTTGGCGATCAGCCCGAGGCCCTCCAGGCGCGCCAGCAGCTTTGACATCTGGCCCTGGTCGGCGACGCCCGCGTCGCGTGCGATCTGGCGGTTGTTGAGCCCCGGCTGCGCCGCCACCGCCGCCAGCACGCGCATCGTGCGGTAGGTGAGGCGCATGTCCAGCCGCTTCAGCGGGTCCTCCTGGTTGCGAGCCGACCGGCGCGCGCGCGGCGCGCGGCGCGCCAGCTCGGCGGCCGCCACCTCGGGGCCGAGGTAGGGCAGCACGATCATGCTCATCAGCTGACCACGCAGCGGTAGCAGCGGCTTGGGCGCCGCCTCGCGCAGGCGGGTGTACAGCACGCCCAGCACGGCGCCCACCACGCCCTCGGCGGTGACGCGGTTGAGGCCACTGGGGGCGCCGGGCTCACGGCGACCACGGTCAACCGCGCCCACCAGCGCGTCCACCACCGCCGCGCGGCGCTCCAGCGCCTCGGGACCAGCGGCGAGCGAGTCCACCACGCACAGCGCCGCGGTGGCAGGATCGGCGTCGAAGTATTCGAGCATCGCGGTCAGCGCGGCGCCAATCCGTGCGCTCCACCCGCGCTCGTGCTTGTACGTCGGCAGCACCGCCCCTTCGATTCGCTGCAGCGCCTCGTCGAGTGCCTCCAGCAGGCACGCTTCGCGATCCTCGAACAGCTCATAAAAGGTCCGGCGCGACACGCCCGCCCGTCCGACGACGTGCGCCACCGTCACCCGCTCAGCGCCCCGCTCGCGCGTCAGGTCCACCATCGCGCCGAGCATCCGCGCGCGCTGGATCTCAGCCACCCGCTCACGCTCGAGCTCGACGCCCTCGCGCGGCGACGCGCTCACGCGCAACTCGCGCTGATGCCCACCACCGTTCTCAGTGCCGCGCCTGCTCACCACGTTGCGTTGACTTGCGATCCTCTCACCTCCCTCCGGCCTACCCCGCCCGGCATGTGGAATATAGGCGAGACGCAGTGATTTTGTCAAGGGATGTCTCTGCTTCTCGAAAAGTGCCGCGACCGGGGATTTCCGCGGATCGGCGTGCCGCGGTCAATCATCGTCGCCGAGGAGACAACCAGCGCAAAATTCGAGCATCCGGTCAGGATGGCCGCACTTTCGGTGTATCCTCCAGTGTAGAACGCAAGTAGATAGGGGCCGTGGAATCGGGCAAGGCTCGCCAAAGTGGTTGTACCCCGCACCGTCCGCGATGTTCCAGGCCGAGCGTTTTGGGGCCCACAACCAGGAAAACAGCGATGGACCGTGCCGTACGTGGAGTGCTCGATCTAGCCCGCGATGTGCTCGCCGAGCTGGACCTCGACGTGGTGCTCGAACGGGTGCTGGACTCCGCCCGGGAACTCACGGGCGCACGCTACGCCGCGCTCGGGGTGCTCGACGAGTCGCGCAGCGAGCTCGCCCAGTTCATCACGCGGGGAATCGACGACGCCACCCACGCCACGATCGGAGCCCTGCCTCGCGGACGCGGCGTGTTGGGCGCGCTGATCGAGGATCCCGTGCCGCTGCGCCTCGAGGACGTCGGCCACCACCCCCGCTCCTACGGCTTCCCCCACGGGCATCCGCCGATGCGCACCTTCCTCGGAGCGCCGATCCTCGTGCGCGGGCTGCCCTACGGCAACCTCTACCTCACCGAGAAGGCCGGCGGCGCACAATTCTCCGCCGAGGACGAGGAGGCGCTCACCGTGCTCGCCGAGCTCGCCGGGGTGGCGATCGATCACGCGCGACGCTACGCCGGCGCCAGCGAGCGACGCGACGAGCTCGAGCGCACCGTCGCCACGCTCGACGCCACCACCCAGATCGCGCTCGCCGTCGGCGGCGAGACCGACCTCGATGTAGTCCTCGAGCTGGTCGCCAAGCGTGGTCGCGCGCTGATCGGCGCACGGGTGCTGCTGATCGAGCTGTGCCACCGCCAGGAGCTCGTCGTGGCCGCCGGCGCCGGCGAGCTGCCGGCGGGGCTGATCGGCCAGAGCATCCCGCTGCAGGCCTCGCTTGCGGGGCAGGCGTTGCGCGCGCGCCGCACGCTGCGCCTCGACGACGAAGTCAACCGCGCCCGCTTCGAAGAGCACGGCACCGGCCGCCTCGGCGTCGGCGCGCAGGGCGGGCTGGTTGTGCCGCTGCTGTTCCGCGGTGTCGGCTACGGCGCACTGCTGGCACTCGACCGGCTGGAGGATGGGCCGAGCTTCAGCGCCGAGGACGAGCGGCTGCTGGTGGCGTTCGCGGCGAGCGCCGCCACCGCCGTGGCGACCGCCCAGTCGGTCGCCAGCGAGCGCCAACGCCAGCGTCTCGCCGCGGCCGAGGCCGAGCGCCGGCGGTGGGCGCGCGAGCTGCACGACGACACCCTCCAGACCCTCTCCGCGCTGCGGATCGGGCTCTCCACCGCGGCGCGCTCGGATCGCCCCGAGGCGCTGCGCGAGGCCTTTCGCCAGGGGATGGAGCAGCTCGAGGAAGGGATCACCAACCTGCGTGCGCTGATCACCGACCTGCGTCCCGCCGCGCTGGACGAGCTCGGCGCCCAAGCCGCGGTCGAAGCGCTCGCCGAACGGGCCGCCCGCCGCGGCATCGCGGTCGACGTCAGCATCGATCTCGCCTACGAGCGTGCGCGGACACAGAGCCGCAAGGGCGAGGAGGCCCCTCGCCGTCATACCCCGGAGCTCGAGACCGCGATCTACCGGATCGTGCAGGAGGCGCTCACCAACGCCACCAAGCACGGCGACGCCCAGCGAGCAGTCGTCGAGATCCATGAGGATGGAGAGACGGTGCAGGTCCTCGTGCGCGACGACGGCGTCGGCTTCGACCCCTCCGCCGACACCAGCGGTTTCGGTGTGCTGGGAATGCGCGAGCGCGTCGAGCTGCTCGACGGGGGGCTCGAGATCGACTCCTCCCCGGGCGCCGGCACCACCGTGCGCGCCACCCTTCCCGTCCAGCGGCGGGCGGAGACCCCCGCGGCCGCCCTGCACGAGCTTCGCGGCGGGTGAGGGGCTTCGCCCCACCGGCAGTCGGCCCGCCCCACCGGCAGTCAGCCTGCACGACGGCCTACCGATAACGCTCTCCTTCCGGAGATTGCGGGCCGGGGCGGCCAAGGGGTACCTGGCTCACACGTTCATCAGACCGCGATCCAGCGCGTAGCGCACCAGCTCCGCCCGCGAGCCGAGGCTCAGCTTCTGCTGGATGTGGGCGCGGTGGGTCTCGACCGTGCGCACCGACAGGAACAGCTGCTCGGCGATCTCGGCGTTGGTGTGGCCGAAGGCGATCAGGCGCAACACTCCCAGCTCGCGCTCGGAGAGGTCGTCCGGGCGGTCGGGGTGCGGCTCCGATGCCAGGCGCGCCCCCAGGCGCGGAGTCAGATAGGTCTCGCCCGCGGCAGCGGCTCGCACCGCCTGCACGAGCTCGTCGTCGGCCGACTCCTTCAGGACATACCCGAGCGCGCCCGACCCCAGCGCGCTGCGGGCGAAGGCCGGCTCCTCCTGCATCGTCAGCACCACGATCTGGGTGTCGGGAGACTCGGCCCTCAGCGCGGGGATCGCGTCGAGGCTGGAGCCGCCTGGCATGTTGAGGTCGAGCACCAGCACCGTGGGGCGACGGCCGCGCACGCAGCGCCGTGCACTCTCGACCTCGCCCGCCTCTGCCACGACTTCGAAGTCCGCCTCGCTGTCCAGCAACAGGCGCAGGCCGCTGCGCACCACCGTGTGATCGTCGGCGAGCACGATCCGGATCGTTCGATCGGCGGCAGCTGCGCCGTCGACCCCACTCGCGTCTAGCGCTCGAGTCCCCTCTTCAGCCATCATCGCGTAGATATAGAGCCCGCACCTCGTGCCCGTAGCAGTAGTTCTCCGCAATCCAGCTTCGGGATTACGCGGGCCTGCGGCTGAGGTGGTTGACGGCCGGACGGCTGTGCGAACAGCCGGCTGAGATAGCCGACCACCGGGGGCGGCTACGCGACTCGCCGGCTGCAATGCCCGACCCACCGCGGCACCGCGTAACCCGCTGACCGAGATGACCCGACACCCCCGGGGCGGCTACGCGACCCGCCGGCAGCCCACCGGGAGCACTTCCAGGCGCGTCCGGCAGATGTCGACCGCCTCCGGATTGCTGTCCACGAGCACGAAGTGCCGTCCTAGCTTGGCCGCGACCGCCCCCAGCGTGCCCGAGCCCGCGAAGAAGTCCAGGCACCACCCACCCGGCCTGCTGGAGGCAACAACCATCCGGCGGACTATGCCCTCCGGCTTTTGCGTCGGATACCCGGTCTTCTCCTTCCCGTTGGTGGGCACGATCGTGTGCCACCAGACATCCACCGGCAGCTTGCCGGCGGCACCCCGCTCGGGCGTCTGCAGGCCGGGCGCCATATAGGGCTCCCGGTCCACCTCGCCGGAGTCGAAGTGGTAGGCCGCGGGGTCTCTGACGTACACCAGGATCGTGTCGTGCTTCGCCGGCCAGCGCCGCTTCGTCCTAGCCCCGTAGTCGTAAGCCCAGATGATCTCGTTGAGAAAGCACTCCCTTCCGAAGATCTGGTCAAGCAGGATCTTGCAGTAGTGCGCCTCGCGGTAGTCGATATGGAAGTAGAGGGTTCCGTGGGAGGCCAGCAGCCGTCGGGCTTCTTCGAGCCGAGGGGCGATGAACGCCAGATAGTCGTCGAAGATGTCGGCGTACGCACGACCGGCGAGCTTGGTGGTGGCGTAGCGGCGTCCGGCGAACCCCACGCGATCGCCCTCCCGATCGGGCATCACCGCAATCTCCGTATGCGCCCGAGTGCGGCCGGTGTTGAACGGCGGATCGATGTAGATCAGGTCGAACGCGCCGCTGTCGAGAGCCGGGAGCACCTCGGCGTTGTCGGCGTGGATCACGAGGTCGTCCTCTAGGGGGATCTGGCTGGGAAGGTCTGTCTCCTCGAGGAACCTCACGCAGGCAAGGTACGTCGAGGGCCGGACGCGGCGTGACCAAGCCGAACTTGCGCCGGCGTTTGTGAGAACCCGACGGTCTCGGCTAAGCCTCTGGCGGCTGCTCGCCGTCGTGGTAGTCAACGGTGTCCGCTAGGCGAAACATCGCCCGCAGCCCGCCGCCGTCGGGTAGCCGCTCGAACGCTCCGAGCTTGCCCGAGTCCGGGTAGATCACGATGTCCGGCTCGCCGCTCGGGCTGAACGACAGGAAGCGCACCGTGCCCTCGGTGCGGTTGACGAGCTGGTGGCCGCCGCTCTCACCCCGCGGGAAGGCGACGATCTCCCCCTCCGGCAGCTCGCGCCAGCCCTCGGGGGTACGCAGGCTCGGCGTGCCTTCGAGCACGACGATGAGCTCCTCCTCGGCGAAGTGGTGGTGGTAGGGGTAGGCGGCCTCCCCGGCTGGCACCTCCCACAGGCTCAGCCCGAGGCGCTCGCCGCCTGCCTGACGGCTTAGACGGGCGCGCTGGCAGCGAAACCCAGGGTGCTCGCGCGGCTCATCGAACAGAGGGTCGTTGATGTTGGGCACGCTGCGCAGCGTATCGATCAGGCCCTCGGCAACAACATTTGCACTCCTTCCAATGCGATCCAGTCCAGTCAGCGGAGGGGCAGGGTTCGAAGATCGAACCCCGACCTTGTATGGCAGCGCATCGGGGAGCTGCACACTGAGCGCTTCCGGCGGCGGGCGCACGCGCCCCGTGCGGATGGCGGGGGATCGTGACACTGCTCGAGCAACGGAGGATGGCGCAGGACGTCAGGCCAGCACGGTCCCAGCGGCGTACACCGGCCCTGACGCTCGATCCTCCATTGAGATCATCGACGAGCGGATCGCGCGCGCAGCAGGGAGCCTGCGGCGGGCGACGCGTGGGGCCGACGCGATCGATGCTGCATCGCTGTCGGCGTGCGCCGCCGCGGCGATGCGATCGCTACCTCTGATCCCGGCGACATGCGAGCGCTTCTCGGAGAGGGCTTCACCATACTCACGGTCTGATCCAGGCCAAACCTAGAGCGTTAGCTGCGAAGAAGCTGCTTCATCATTGCGCGCAACGAAACGGCTGGCGCCGGAGAGAGACCAGGAACGGGTGGAGGCTTGCGCGGAGAGCGCAATGACTTGGCCGGCGGCTTGATGATGCCCGACTCGTACAGGAAGACACTGGGATGCTCTGCGTCGTAGTGGATCTCAAGGCATTCCTGCGCACGGGTAAACGCCACATAGCCAAGGCGGCGCTCGGCCTCGAGGCCCTCGCCGCGGGCGCGATCCTCATCGCTCACGCCCTCCAGTGAACGCTTGTGAGGCAGCATCTTCTCCTCGCAGGCCACCACAATCACGTGCAGCCACTGTCGCCCCTTCGCACCATGGATCGTCAACAGCTCAATGCCTTCCTTGCTGTCGCGGCACGCCCGGAGTCGCCGCGCCTGGTCTTCGAGCTCCCGCAGATAGTCGCGTGGGCTCATGCCCTTCGCGTTCTGCTCGGCCTGTTCAAGCGCTTCGCACTCGAACTGGTCGAGGCCACCCATTCCGTCCTCATTCTCGAACCATTCATCCAGACCGCCGGGGCCGCGCAGCATTCCGACGGCCGCCCCTGCATCCTGGCACTGCGCCAATTTCGTGAACAGCTCGCCGGGTGCCAGCAGCTTCCCTCCGGCGCGTTTGGGTGCGCCAATGCTCGCGAAGGCCGCATCGAAGGGCTCTCCGGCCTGCAGCAAACCCCCGATCGACTCCCGATCCTCGAGTGAGACCGAGCGTCCGGGCGTCTGGCACACGCTGCGGATCAGCTTCTCATCGGCTTCGTGAGGTGCGAGCGCGAGGCGAAGGTGATCTTCAAGTGCCTTGCGCGCACCCTTGGGCTCGAACAGCTTCTGCGGCCCGTCGATCTTGACGCCCACGTCTGCGCAGGCAAGCGCCGCTGGGCGCAGCGCGTCAGTGGTGCGCGCAAGCACGACGATCTCGCCGCGAACCCTGTCTTTGAGCGTTTGCGCAGCAGCGACCGCCGACTCGGGCTTGCTCGCAAAGCCCCGTACGAGGATTGGGCTGCCATGACTGTGTGGCTGCCCAGCCGCGATCTGCTTGAGGAAGCGGACCTTGTTGTGCTCAATCAGCGTACGCGATGCCTCCACCACCGCCGGCGGGCAGCGATAGTTGACGCCCAGCGCCACTCGCTCGAGGGCCGGATAGAGCTTGTCGAGGAGGATGATGCGCTCCACGCTCGCGCGACGGAAGGCATACAGCGTCTGATCCTCATCACCGACGCAGAACAGCTGGTCGTGTGGCGCTGCCACCAGACGCACCAGCAGCTCCTGTGCAGGCTCGATGTCCTGGTACTCATCGACCGGCACGTACTGGTAGGCACTTTGCCAGCGACCCCGCACGCTGGAGTCCTCGCGCAAACGCTGCACCGCGCGCAGGATCATGTCGTCGAAGTCGATCCGCCGGCCATTCTCGCGCTGGGACTCCTCGTAGGCGCTGTAGAGCGCGGCCACCGTGCGCTCCCGAGCATCGCTGCGCTCGTCAAGCGTCTGCGCGTACTGGTGAGCGGTCATCATCCTGCCGAGCTTGATGTCGCTCACCGCGCTCTGGGCCTCCGGCGGATCGAGCCAGTGCCCGTTCTCGCCAACCGCATTCTTGGCCAAGAATGCCAGTCTTCGCCACTGTCCGAGCGAAGGGCTCCACGGCTCAGCGTTCCTGGGGAGAGCGTTCGCGGCTCGCAGGATTTGAAACCCGAGGCTGTGAAAGGTCCTCGCCTTCACCTCACCCACGCCGGCCGCGGCAAGGCGCTCTTGAAGCTCATTGGCGGCTGCTGTGTTGAACGTCAAACACACGATCGCCTCGGCTCGAGCACCGCGTCGCAGCAGCTCGCGCACCCGCTCGACCAGCACCGCCGTCTTGCCGCTTCCCGCCGGTGCGATGATCTGTACCACGCCCTCTCCGGCCCGCACCGCACGCTCCTGTGTCACGTCCGGGATGAAGCTCGTCTCCTTCAGTGGGCGTGGTGTTGCTGGCGCCGCCCTTCCTCCGGCGAGGGACCATCGCAACCGCTCAAACGAATAGGGATACCCAAAGTAGGGCTCGAGAAACTGCGCCGGGTCGAACCGCTCGAACTCGGTTTCGCTGCCGATCACAAGCTCGATGCCCAGTCTGGTCGCCGGCTCCACCACGAAGCCCAGCAGGTCGGCCACGGCATCGGTGTCATCAAGGCTCACATCCACGACTGCCAGCTTGTCCACCTCGGTGAGCCAAGCAAGCCACTCATGCGCGACGCTCAGCAGCGACGGTCGATGCATGTCCATCTTGCGAGCCGGTATGACCCAGCGCTTACGCAGCTGCGGCCACTCAACGACTGTGAAGTCTTCTGCCTCTAGACCCTCTCGCGCAGGGGTGACCTTCCAGTGAGCTGGCCCGGTGTAGAAGCGGGGGGAGCGTGCGCTGTCCATAGTCCTGACTTGTCCGTCAACCAGAATCCTAGATCGGCACGATCGGGCGACAGCTACAGCGTGCTCACAGGAAGAGTCAACGTGCTGGGCTGACCCGCGAGTTGAACCGCTTGGTCGATGCCTTGGAGAGTGGCGACTCGGAAAAGTTCGTTCCCTGCCAGAACAACAGGATGCGCGCCTTCGTCATCTCCCTCGATACCTTCAGCCAGATGAGGGTGCCTCAGCCCGCCTGAGACGCATCCGCACCAGCCAGCTCGCTCGGGCCAGCCATGTGCCCAATCCGTGGCCTCCGCTACCGTGTGGTCGTGTTCGCCGAAGAAGTCATCGAGGCGGCCGGCCGAACGCTGGCGGCGACCGCGTCCGAGCCGGTCAAGATCGTGTTGTTCGGCTCGCGCGCGCGCGGCGACGCCACTCCCGACAGCGACTTCGACTTCTTGGTCGTAGAGCGCGATCCGGCCGATCGCCACGCCGAGATGGTGCGTCTCGGCCGCGCGCTACGCCCCCTCGGAATGCCGTTCGACATCATCGTCGTGAGTGAGCGCTACGCCCAAGACTGGGAAGGTGTGGAGGGATCGATGTTGCACGCCGCGCTGACCGAGGGTCGAGTGTTGCATGCCGCAGCATGACCGGCTCGATCTGGCGCGTGTGTTGCTCGCCAGGGAGGGACGAAGCTCGAACCCGAATCTTGCGTGGAAGCGCATCAGCGAGCTACACGCTCAGCGCTTTGGCACGCGCTCACGGATCTTCAGTCACGTAGAACCCGGCTGGTGCGACAAGCCATCGCTAGTGCGACAACCCAGCCGATGAAGGTCCAGCCGAGGAACACGTTGATCACAACCACGCTGCCCTGATGCGTGACTTTGCGCGCGACTGCAACGGCGCTTGGCAGAAAGTACAGCACCAGCACAATAAGGAAGGCGGAGGAATGGATCACCCCGCCCATAATCGGGCTGCCTACCATCGAGTCTCAATCGTAGCCAGCAGGTGCGCCGCGAGCTTTCTGGACAGCCAGCCAGCTCCAGCATGTGGGCTTTGGAGGGCCACCAAGCGCTGGCGCTGCCCAGATCGCGACCCTGTCGGTTCTGCCGACACATCACACGTGTCAGCGCGGGCCAGACGGCGGCGGCACACGGAGCTGGCGGCAGATCTTGCGGGCCAGACCGAAGTCGATCTCGCGGTGGCGTGGCACGACCGAACGCTCGCCGTGTGGCCCGGCCCACCGAGAATGGCTGCCACCCTCGTCGATCTGGTGGCATCCTTGGGTGCGCAAATGGCCCTCCAGATCACGCCGCTTCATGCAGCGATCGTCAGGTGCAGCGCTTCGCGGTCACGCTGATCTACCGCCTCGCCCGGCTCAGGAGAGAGCATCAGCCGCAGGGCATCGATGACGTTAGTGCGAGCCTCCTCGCGGGTTCGACCCTGACTGAAGACACCGTCAACCTCAGGGATCGACGCGACGATCCAGCCGTCCTCGCCCGACTCGTAGATGATCGTCAGATCGAGCTGTTCAGACATCGGCCATAGGATACCGAGCGGTCGGAGCCCCAACAGAGGGAGACGGAGGGGGAGGGACGAAGATCGAACCCCGACCTTGTGTGGAAACGCATAAACGAGCTGCAAGCCCGGCGTTATGGCTGACAGGGGCTCGATCCGGCTTGCGATCGGCGACCGTGTGGACTAGAATTACGGTCATGCCAGATGTTCTTCCGCTTTCGTCCGTTAAGGCCCATCTCTCGGAGATCGTCGATCGCGTCGAATGCGAGCAGGAGCGCGTCGTGCTTACCCGGAATGGGAAGGCTGCGGCAGTCCTCATCAGCACTGACGACCTGGAAGGCCTCGAGGAGACACTCGCGATTCTGTCCGATCCGACGCTGCGCGAGCAGATT
This sequence comes from uncultured Solirubrobacterales bacterium, assembly GCA_963844585.1. Lineage (GTDB taxonomy): Bacteria > Actinomycetota > Thermoleophilia > Solirubrobacterales > Solirubrobacteraceae > Palsa-744. Next base: position 86,129 of record CAWJOV010000010.1, read on the forward strand.
CGAGAAGGCGAAGCGGCGGCAGCGGCCGGTGACATCGCCACGCTCGAGGAACTGCAGGCCGACCTCCGGGACAGACGCGCGAGCGACCGGGCCGCGTGAGCGATAGGCCGTGGCGGCTGGTCGCCGCCGGCTCTGCCCGCCGTGATATTCAGAGCCTGCCGGAGAAGTACGCGACGGCGATCCTCGAGTTGCTACCCGTCATTGCCGCCAACCCGAGGCGCGTGGGCAAGCCGCTGCGCTTTGAGCACGAGGGACGCTGGTCGGCCCGTCGCGGACCGTATCGCGTCATCTACGGCATCGATGAAGCATCCAGAACAGTCACTGTCCTGGCCGTAGGACATCGAGCGGACGTCTACCGCAAGCGCTGAAGCCAAGACGCTCATTCAACGGTGGTCGCGTGCTTCCTCCGCACGACGGACACTTGTCCGCCCTGCGGCGACCAGATCCCGCTCACATGCCGCAATCCCGGCCAAAACGGAGGGGGAGGGATTCGAACCCTCGTCGGAGGTTTAGACCCCCGAAACGGTTTTCGAGACCGTCCCAAAACCGCATTGCAGAGCCAAAAACTGACTGCTCGCGCCACAACTCGCGCCAGTCGATGCCGATACAGGGTTGAGGGTTTGCCTCTGTCCGGTAGTCGTGTGCCCCGCCCAGGACCGGGTGCCGCTGGCCCGTCAGACGCCGCTTGTGGCGCCACAGCGTGGTGGGCGGCAGCACGCCGAGCTGGCTGACAGCACCAACCTCCGACCACCGCTAGTCAGCCCCACCAGTCGCGCTGCCCCTCTACGTAGTCGGGTGGAATCTCGCCGAGATTGGGCACCGAAGACGAGGATCTCAAGGCCCTCCGCCCCGGCCTCGTAGCCTCGCCACGTACCGGGCGTTTACGCGGGGCCAGCGCCGTAACTAGGCATTAAGAAGCGGAGGGGGGGAGATTCGAACTCCCGGTACGCCAATCAGACGCACAACGCTTTTCGAGAGCGCCGCATTCAACCACTCTGCCACCCCTCCGTGTTCGGGATCAGCGGGCTTAACGCTAGACCATTGCGGGCTCACGGCGCTGCTGCCGGCGCGAGGCTTCTTGACGGCGCCTCGTGTGGTATTCGTCGAGCAGCGCCGCGGCCTCAGCCTCGCCACCGGGAAGCAGGTGGCCGTAGCGGTCGATGGTGACGGTGATGGAGCTATGGCCGATGAACTTGCTGACCTTGTCTATCGTGATCCCGGCGTCGAGCATGTGCGAGACGGCGGTGTGCCGACACTCGTGCAAGCCGATCGGTCGGAGTCGTTCGTGCTCGGGGATGATGCCCTCTTCGTCCTCGCGCTGGCGCGCTGCCGTCCACGCCTTGCGTGCTCGGTTGTAGGCGGTGTTCGGGTTGAAGGGGGTGTCGGCGTCACGGCCGAACACGAGGTCGCTGCCCGATCGGCTGGTGCGGTCGCGATGCTCGCGCAGGAGCGTGTCGAGTAGCGTGATGATGACGGTGTTCCGTAGCCCCTTTTCGATGTTCGCTCTCGCCTTCGCGGCGTGCAGCACATCGTAGACGAGCAGATTCGCCACGAGCCTGTCGCGGGTCGAGCCAGAACCAGGGCAAGCGAGCACGACCAGCCCGTCGCGCATCGCCCGCCGCGCGTCATAGGTCGAGAGGGGCGAGCCGAGGAACGCCGCGACCGGCCGTGCGGCGCGGAGACGGTCGATCAGGTTCGTGACCGCCGTGATCGCCTCGGCGGGCAATCTGGGGAAGCGGTCTTGGAAGAACCCCCGTGTGCCGACCGAGAGGGCGGGCAGGATCGCCGCGCGCCACTCGTCGTCGGAGAGCAGCGTGGGGACCTGGAAGATCGTCGGCGCCAGCTCCGGCGGGAGGGCAAGCGCGAGCTCGATGAGCGCTTGAGCGGATTGGGTGGCGAGGTTCAGCGCACGGGTGTTGCGCTCGTCCCAGCGCATCGCGGCGGCGAGCGCGTCCACGAACGCCTCGACCTTCCCGGCGGCCTCCGCCGGGGTCCGACGCTCCAACGCGAACAGGTTCCATGCCGGAGCCTGGCCGTCGTGCTCGGTGTCGGCGAGGTTGATCTCAACGACCCGCTCGCGTATCCCCGGGTCGGTGAGATAGGGCTTGATGTCCTTGATCGCGTCGGCGTGCGGGTCGAGGAACAACCCACCGTGACCCGAGCGCGTCAAGGCGATGAACTGCCCGATCGCCGTCTCGGTCTTGCCGTAGCGCGAGCGCCCGGCCATGTAGGCGAAGAACGTCCCGGCGACGGGCACACCGACGACCCGCTCCCCGCCACGGTCGATGATCCTCCCGAGCGGGATCAACCCCGCCTGTCCCGAGTACGTCGGCAGTCCGGGCGGCGGTGGCGGGATCGCACCACCGGAGCGCGCGACGTTCTCCACGTAGCAGCGAGCGGTCGGCGATCCCAGTGAGCAGGGTCACGCCGGCCATCTTGTTACAGTCGAAAATACGTCGCTTCTTTTCAGGCGCGCCGGCGCAGCCTACCAATGACGAGCCCACCCGCCACCACGATCACACCGGCCGCTCCCGCCCATCCAAGCCCTAGCGCATACCCGCCTGCGATCAAACCGACTACGAGAACGACCGTGATAATGGCATCGAGCGGCCTTTTTGTTGGTTTTAGGCGTCGTAGGTGCATGAGCTATGGAGCGATGATACCCAAGAAACAGCTTACCGCAGCACCCGCGGGCGAGATTTTCACAGCGTTGACAAGAATTCCAACGATTCCGTAATTTGCGGTTCCGGCAACGCATTTCACTATATATTTTCCCGCCGGACTCACAGGATGTCTCCCGGTACCAGAGCGACGTCCCGGGCAGTCCTGGCCTGTCCTGTTACACGTAGATTGGACGTTCGGGCTGTGGTCGTCAGGTACAAGGCGGGCACATGGTCCTTCTGAGACAGCTTCGCATAGTGGCACCGACGATCCACCCACGAGTCCCGAGTTGTGACGCAGTTCTCCGCCGCTGAGTGGCTGGACCAAAATCGCCGGTTCGACGCGTGACCTTTCCTTACCGTGTTCACCAACATGATGGTCGACAATATATTCATATTCGCCTTCTTCTTCCCATTCTTCCCATTCTTCGCCTTCGGAGTATTGGGGGCCGGCTGCGGCTGCGGCGGCTTCCGCCGCTTCGGCCGCGGCTTTTTCGGCGGCCGCTCTAGCGGCGGCTTCGGCGGCTGCCTGTCTGGCTGCGGCGGCGGCTTCGGCTTCGTGGCTCAGGGCGTCCTCTAGGGCGATGGATCCGTTGTTGGTGTATTCGCCGGTGGGGTCGCTACTGTTGACGGGGTCGCCGAAGGTGTAGCTGTAGGCGCTCGCGGAGCCGCCGGGGATGGGGTCGGGTTGGAGGAAGCGTCCGATCTGGGGTACGTAGGAGCGGACGCCCATTGTGATGACGCCGGAGGGGAGTTCGGTGGGGAGCTCGCTGGCGCCGAGCCAGGCGTATTTGGCTGGGGCGGTGACGGTGGGGACGCCGAACTCGCTGGTGTCGGCCGTGGCGGCTAGTGTGGTGGCGGTTTCGGACAGGTAGGCTTTGGCGATGATGTCGCCGTGGAGGTTGGTGAGCTCGAGTTCTGGGGTTTCGCCGTTGTTCTGGATGGCGACAAGGTTACCACTGATGCCGGTGATGTTGCGCGTCCATTCGCTTGAGACGGGGTTGAGGGTCCATGCGGGCTCGTCGCTGGGGCCAGCGTAGTGAGAGATGATCGTTGAGTTGTTTGGTTTGCCGCTGGAGACGGTTTCGCGTGTGCGGCCGGTGGGGTCGAGGTTGTAGCCGATGGTTTGTTCGTTTTGTGTCTGGCTTGCGACTTGGTTGTCGGTGTAGTAGTTGTTGGTGAGTGCGTGTCCCGCGCTTTCTTCGGTGTCGGCGGCGGGTAGGGTGGTGATGTCGCCGAAGGGGTTGTAGGCGATGCCGGGGTCGGTGAGGCGGTCGGCGGTGTCGTATTTGTGTTCTTGGATTTTGCCGCCTTCGGCGGCGCATTTGCCTTCCGCGTTTGGTTCGCGGGTTGTGAGGCTGGTGCGGTTGGTGTCTTCGTCGTAGGCGTAGAGTCGGGTGGTGCATTTGCCGCCAGTGGGGGTGTTCTGGACCTGGGTCAGCCTGCCGGGGTTGTCATAGGTGTAGGCTTGATGGGAGAGGGTGCTTGTCTGTTCAAGCCACTGACCGTGTATGGACGGGAAGACCGTGTCTTTGAACCACTTGCATTTTTCTTTTTCTTCTTCTGTGCAGTTGGTCGTCTTTTTGTATACGAGGCTTGTGGGCTTGTCGACCTGGTTGTAGGTGTAGGTGGCGGTCATGCCGTTTGGGTATGTTTCGGTGACCTGGTTCTCTTCCGCGTCGTACGTCGCGGAGAAGGTCATTTTGGTGCTAATACCGTTTGTGTAGATCAGTTCGTTGAGTAGGCCGCTTGCTTCGCTGTATCCAAAGGCTTCTGTGCCCTCTTGATCGTTGATCGTCTTTAGGCGAGCGCCCTTTTCTTTTTCGTATTCATAATCTGTTGTGTTTCCATCCGCGTCGGTGTAGCTTTCCAACTGGCCAAGCTTGTTATCGATGCTTGTAATCGTCTTGGGTTTACCTTCAGTGCAAGGTTTACCTTCGTTTGTGCACTGCTTTTCAAGAGCACCTGTTTCTTTGTTGTATTCGTCTGTTACCGTCGGGAGCGGTTCTCCTACGGCCGAACTTATGGCAGCAGTTTTCGGTCGTCCGGCCCCGTCAAAGGTATCGGTCTTGGTGCGCGTGGTAGATCCGACCGTTTCAACTGTGATTTCTGGACCGCTCCATATGTTGTATGCGTTGAATTTCGTCGTGGGTAGTTCTGGTAGCCCGCCGGTTCCGGGTTGTGCTGCGGGCACAATCTCGCATGGCAAGTTCGCCAGACCCAGGCGTTCACCGCATTCTTTGTATTCTGAGTTCGCGGCGGCGGTGTAGTAGATGGTCCTGGTGTCGTGGGCGCCTTCGTTGCCAGTGATGGTAGGCACCCATTCCTCGATACGATCAGCGAGGCTATCGAGGACGTACACGGCACCCGCCGGCGTGATCGCCATTCCGTCCGGATGTTCGAGCTGTCCATTGCCGGAGCCGTTAGACCCGAAGGTAGCCAGAAAACTCCCGGCCGCAGTGAACTTCTGGACGCGATTGTTGCCCTTGTCCACGACGTAGAGATCGCCGCTTGCGGCTTCCGTAGCGATGTCGTGTGGGCCTTCGAACTTGCCCGTCGTCGTGCCTTTTGAGCCGAATGTCGATATGTAGGCGCCGGCGGTCGAGAACTCGTCGATTCGATTGTTGCTGTAGTCGGCGACATAGACATCGCCACCCGCGAACGTAAGGGCCGCGGGGTTGGCCATCTGGCCGTTGCCCGAGCCTGAGATTCCGGCTTTACATTCGGTCGCGGTCGTACAGGTCTCTGCTTCTGCTTTCCCGTCCTTCACGCCCCAGCCAACCGCGAGCATGAATGCCCCCGACGACGAGAGCTCCTGAAAGCGGTTGTTGCCGTCGTCAGCAACCCAGACATTGCCGCTCGAGTCAATTGTAACTCCCTCCGGCGAACTGAACTCCCCACCAGTGGTGCCTTTGCTTCCGATGGACGAGAGCCACGCCCCGGTCGAGGAAAGCTCCTCGATACGGTTGTTGCCGTAGTCAGCAACATAAATGTCGTTGTTGGTCTGGTTGATCGCGATCCCGACTGGACCGTTGAATTGGCCTTTGCCGGACCCCAGGATCCCTTCTTTGCATTCGGTCGCGGTCGTACAGGTCTCTGCTTCTGCTTTCCCGTCCTTCACGCCCCAGCCAACGGCGAGCATGAATTTGCCGGTCGATGAGAGCTCCTCGATACGGTTGTTGCCGTAGTCGGTGACCCACTGGTCGCCGTGGCTATCCAAGGCATCATGCTCGGGACCCACGAACTGTCCGCCTTCCTCCCCAGCGGAGCCAAACGTGAGCGAGTAAGTCAGCGGGACCTTCGCATCCTTCCCCGACGCTGCCGGCATCTTTGTCTCGATCACATCGCCCGTAATCGAGTTGTATTCGGTGGTGTGTACTAGGTCCAGGCCGCTTGGGTCGGTTATCACGGATGTCGGCTTGAGTAGTTTCCACCCAAGGCCACCCTGCCCGCTGTAGGACATTTCGGTGGTACGCGTATCGAATTCTTCTTTTGAAGCAGTCGCCGCAGAATCAATCGTCTTGGTCACGAGATGGTACGGACCACCTTCGGCCGGAGCACCTTCGTTGTAATAGTATTTGATGTGCTCGCGCGCTTGCGCTTCTTCGTTCGTTTTTCCTTCTTTGCCCACCGCGAGCTTGACCGCGTGCTGGGGGCCAAGGGTGCTCAGTAGCTTGGTACCGGGTTCTGAGCCCGTTTCTTCATAGGTGTTTTCGGTCGAGGACTTGCATTCTTCTGTGGCTTTACACCCTTCGGTTATGGCCTTCAGGCGGTTATCGGGGGTAAGGGCGCGTATGACGTCGTTGTAGAGGTTGTATTCGGTTGCTGAGATACCGCCGGTGGGCAGCGCGGTGTTCACGGCGCGGTCCCTACCGTCCAGGTAATGGACGGTCTCGCCCTCGCTTTTATATTCCTTGGCGGGCCAACCCATCACGTGCTCCGGCGGGAAGATCGCCATAGCTTCTTTTGGATCGTCGGCCTGGCCCCATTTGGCTAGTTCTGTGGAGCTCATTTCATAGGGCGCGCCACTGCCGTACACGGGCACCTGGTACTCGAGTGTCGTGACAGCGGCGGAGCCTACCACTGGAGGTTCCGGCAACGGTGTATTAGGAGTGCCGGACGCAACGATCGACGTCGCCGACGTTTCGGCGGTTACTGCTCCTATCGCGTTCAACGCGGTTGCCTTGGCGATCAGCGTGTGACCTTCATCTCCTTCGGTCGGATAGTACGACTGGTTGACAGCACCGGAGATTGGTGAGCATTCGCCGCCTTCTTTATTGCAGTCCTCCCATTGGTAGATAAAGGCCAACGGGCTCCCGGTCCATGTGCCCGGTGTTTTTTCGCTCGTCAAGTTCACGGTGATCTTTGCCCCGATAACGGGTTTGGTACTCGACAACGTGGGTACTTCTTTGATGCTGGGCGCTTCACCGTTACCGAGCGCTGTCGCTGCTGATGGCACAGCCACTGCCAGCAGCCGGCCGGGGTTAGATTCGCCTGGGATGGTTCCTTGCTCCAGCAGATCGGGCTCGTGACCTGACGTACTGACCGCCGTGACGTGCCCTTCGGAGTCATACCCCAATGTTTCCTTCACCGGAGCGGGCGTGATTTCCGGGTTCCATGCTGCGCGGAGCCAGCCATTTATCCCATAGGCGTATTCTGCCTCTACTGTTTCCTTTTTGACTTTGCTGGCGTTCCATGCGATGTACTTGACCCGCGATAGATGCTTGGCGTATTCGCCCCATTCGGTGGCCTTTTCGCCTTTAGCGGTGGTTTCGCCTTCGTCGTATTCAAACTTTAGCGCCCGGCAGCCTTCTTTGAGTTCGCTGATTTCTTCGCCGCACGATACGCCAGCTGGGATAGGCGCAAGCTCCTCGGTCGGCTCGATCACGCCGCTTTCCAACTTGAATTTATAGATAGTCGCGTTAGTGCCGTTCGGACCTTCGGTCTTCGAGGGCATCCATACGCCACCACTGCTCCCTGTAGGAAGTTTAAATGTGGTAACTGACCCATTCTCGCTCAGCGTGAAGACTACTTTGCCTTCCACGAGTTTTTCGAGCAGCGTTAAGTCTGCATCGCCTGTCGGCGAAGTGAATTCACCGCTACCTTTGCTCTCAAACACGACCTGTTCGCCGCTCCCGCTCGTCAAGATCACCCCCTTAGTCACTCGCGATAGGCTTTGCTCGGCACCAAGACTCAGGCTCCACTGTGGCCCAAGAGGACCTTCTTTACCCTGCGACAAGTGACGTGACCTGTAGCTGCGGCTCACCGTCAGTGCACCACCTGGCGCATTAATCGAAACGTCCGTCGCGGCCATGCTCAACTCGCCCGTCACGGGATTAACCGAACCAGGACCTACAGCAACGCCTTCAGCATGATGAATCACTACGTGATATTCTGCTGTTTCCACGTTGCCGGCGTTGTCTTCTGCGATCACGGTGAGGGTATGTTCGCCAGCGGCATAATTTGAGGCGCTCAGCGTCCATACGGCGTAACCAGTACACGACCCAGAACAACTACCTTGCCCACTACTCACCGACTGCCCATCAACATCGAGAAGTATCGACGCGATTCCGGCGGGTCCACTTTTGGCGCTAGTTTCCAAGGTCATATGCTGACCATCGACCAGTTCATGATTACTAGGGAGTCCTTCGAGAGACGTGAGACTGGGCGGTTTATTATCTACTTTGATTTTTGCGGTCGGGGTAGCTTTGAGTCCAGCCGCGTCTTCCACCTTGCCTTCGATTGTGTCTTCGCCTTCTGGCAGTTCGCCATCTTCGGCGGAGGGCAGCGAATAGGTGAGGGGTTCGCCGTTGCCGCTAACGCCCGATTCCCCTTTACAGGGCGGTTCATAGCACTCGTTACATTGGACACCCTCACATTCATTGCGCGTTTCGTTCTTGAACGCAAAACCCCATCCAGACTTGTTAGAGGAGCTCAAACCCTCCTTCTCGATACCGATACCTTGATCGCGAGCGTCGAGGCCAATCTCGGGGCTTGCTTTCGTGTTGACCCACTTACCTGCCAGCAACGCATTAGGCTCGCCGCCTATCGTCGCATCCGTCGTATCAAAACTCGCGGACGGCGACTGCGACTGGTGGATTGAGACCGCAGCAGATTCCAACGTGCTTTCGAAATTACCTTTACTGGATTCTGTCGCTTCCTGCTCAAAGATTGCAGCGATAGGGTCTGGGGTTCCTTCCTGGCATTCATTTCCGCACACTCTCACGTTGCTATGTTGTGTTTTCGCGTGCGTCAGTGGCTCCGTGACTTCTGAAAGGCCGGTTTCTTTTTCCCCATTTGCACGTCGTATAGCAACCCGGTTGACAATCGCGGTTTTGGCTTCGTAGTCGTATTCAGTAAAGGTGGAGACGAATTCATATATCTTTGAGGATCCCTGGGTGAGGTATTCCCACTCTCCTATCTGCCCGTTTTTGTATTCGACTTGAGCTCCGGTGGTCTTAAGGTAAGCTACTTTTTGGCCTTTTTCCGGGGAATGGCGGAACGCTTGTGAGTTAGTCGTATAAAAATGCCAGTTACCGGGAGAGACTGCAAGTTCTTTATCGGTCACTTGTGGATCTACACGTATAGGGTACGTTTGTCCCGCTCCGTGGGCCACCGTTAAGGTCAAAACATTGCCTGAGAACACCATAGACACCGGCACGAGCTTGCCTTCGGCATCTTCAGCGCTTGGCGTCAAGATGGTGGCGAGGAGACTCCCATTATCAACTACTTCAATGGACCCTTCGCTGCCTTGCTCAAGGCTGGTTCCCGCCGGCAGCCCAACCCTGTAGGACAACCTTTCAGGACTCGCGACCGAGCGCAGGATCGCGTCCTCGCTGAACCCATCAATTTCAGGCTTGACAATCTCATCGACATCGCTTCCAACACCAACCCCGCCATAGAACACAACCGAGCCAGCCACCTGCCCTTCCGAGCCACCTACGGCCGCACCAGAGGCATTTACAGGGGTCAGCGATAGACCAGTGCTCGCCAGACTTACTCCTTCTTGTAGCCGCTTTGGGATCCCAAGGCCAACAACCGGGTTCGCGATCTTGAACCCCCCTCCCACCTCGCTGACACTCAGATCGACCGGCGACCAATGCCCTGGGGTTCCCCCTTCGGTCGCGATCGGCAACAGCGATTCAATCGCCGCTCGCCTACCTTAACCCAAGTCTATCTGTGCGCTATTCGCGCCGGTGAAACTCACAACATGCTGCCCTTCAGGCAACGGTGGCAGGCCACCTCCAGAATGATCGACTACCCCGGGAAACACCTCTCCCGCGAGCTTCGCCGCTTCTTCGGCACTGAGACCCTCATACCGGGTCTGCGATTCTTCGCGCTCCGAAACCGCCTCTGGGCTTGCCCGCCGCGCTTCTTCAACATTGCCGACCGCTTCAACCCCGACCAACGGCAGCGCTTCAGGCACCACCAAAGGGCTTTCAAGTGGTAGGCCACCGGCACCTCCCAACGCGGAGGACCCCTCAGCGGACGCCGTTCCCGCGCATAACGCGAGCCCTAGAAGAGCAAACACCAGGCACTTCACCCATACCGACCATTTCACGACGCGCATTCCCCCTCCTTCGATTGATTGCCTAGCGCTCACTGCATACCCAACAGACGACTGAGAAACATCCCGCCCTGTAGGTATTGGGCGAAACCGAATGAGCCTCAACGGCATGACACCAGGAATGTTTCTCATAAAAAGGGTTCCCTCCACTCATTATGCGACTATGGAAAGGTCGATGTGATTCTGCTCGTCGTGCATTAGGTTTCCTAGGGCACGCTCAGTGCAGGGCCTCGGTGATGCACTCCGCGGTGGCCCTGACCTTGAGACCAAGGTTCCGCAGTCCCTTAAGGGTGTACGCTTCAGCCGGAGCCGCGAGCTCGACCGATGCAGCCGGCCATCCCTCTGCGTTCACCACCACAGCGGCCACGGCACGCCTACCGACAGACAACTCTTCGTCCTCGTCCGCCACACCACCGTCCGCAACGATGCGCCCAAGCTCTGTGCGAAACGCGGTCTTGGTGGTGATCGTCTTGGGAGTACGCCGTGTGAGGCGTAGCTTGCTGATCAGCTCTTTCTGCTCCGCCGCGGGTAGGCGTGCCAGGAGCGCCTTACCCGCGGCGGTGCAGTGGACTGGCAGGCGAGTGCCCAGCCCGATGCCGGCATCGACCTGGTATTGCCCTTGGCGGGACCCCCGGCAGCGATCGATGTAGGCAACCTCGGTACCCCACAGCACCACCAAGCTGGCAGTGCGCCCGGTCCGCGCCCTCAACTCCCGCAGATACTCGCGGGCCACCTGGCGCGCCGGTATCGAGTCAAGCATCGCGAGCCCGACGTCCGAGACGCGGGAGGAGAGCCTGTACTTACGCGACGGGCTTTGCTCGAGATAACCCAGCGTCACCAGCGTCGTGGCGTAACGGTGCGTCGTAGAGCGCCCCAGGTCCAGCTCGGTGGCCATGTCCGCAATGCCGCGTACCGGATGCCCCGGGGTGAAGCACCTCAGCATCGCTAGACCAGCTGATAGCGAGGAGGAGAACCGGCCGGGATTCTCGGGATCAAGAGGCTGAGACATCACTCAGAACCGCTGCACGGTGTCGGGGCAAGGGGTCAACGGGTCATGAGCCGGCGCACAGCTTCTATCCGCGAGGAGCTGGGTGATTGGCGGCCTGAGCGTGGCGAGTCTGCGTAGATCGCGTAGGTGCCCCGCCGTCTTCCCTTCGGCAGGCACCAGCGCCGGCCCGCTGCCTGCAGCAAGCAGGCACGATCTCGACCGCCGGGCGCGGTCTCTCTCGCCCGTCATTGCCCAGCGCTTCCAGGCCGCGCCAAACCGTTGACGCTCGGGCTGTCCAGCTCGTCGTCGCGCCGGTACCCCAGCCGAGCGGAGATGTGATCGGCCGTAGCGACCAGATGCGGGCCAAGCGCACCGACGAATTCCGCGGGCGCGATCATCGAGGTGTGCGCGTCCATCCCGATCGCCGCGACGACCTCGCGGGACTCTGAGCGGATCGGCGCGGCAATCGAGTACATACCCGGCGCAAACTCTTCATCGACGCTAACAAGGCTTTCCCCACAGATGGCCTGCAGGTCCGCTCGCAGCGCTGTCTTGCGAGTGGTCGTCTGCGGCGTGTGCCTGGTGAGAGTTAACTCAGCGATCACGCGTCGCTGCTCGCTCTCCGGCAAATTCGCGAGCAGCAGCTTGCCAAGCGCGGTGCAATAGACGGGCAGCCAAGCGGAGCTCTGGCCGACGTCGATCAGGCTCTGACCTCGACGACCCCCTCGCAAGCTATCCACGATCCGGACCCCGGGGCCATCGAGCACCGCCAACACAACCGTGAACCCGTTGCGCCTGTGCAGCTCCGCCAGGCCGGGCTTGGCATGATCCTCAAGCTTCGTACTGGCCATCGTCGAGAGCCCGAGATCGACTACTCCCACCCCGAGGCTGTACTTGCGCTTTGCGCTCCGCTTCAAATACCCCAACCTGACCAACGTGATCACATAGCGGTGAGTCGTCGAGCGACTCATACCCAACTCATCAGCGAACTCTGCGATCCCCCACACCGGCCGCCCCGGGGTAAAACAGGTAAGGATCGCCAACCCGCGCTCTAGCGACTGCGAGTAACGCGGCTCAGCCAAAGTCGGAACCGATGGCCGCATTTCACCGTCAACGAACCTGTGACTCGCGGGTCGCGTTCTCGGCATCGAACCCACCTACCCCGCCAGCCGATATAGCTGAGTATCCGGATCCCGCTCCACCAGCCCAGACATCAGCAACGTCTGCAAATACAGGTTAGCCGCGCCCTCCTCAATATGCAGCTTCCACGAAAGATCGGTCACGTTCACCGGCTGACGGTCCGCAAGATGCGCCAGCAACAGCAAACCCCTCGCCAGCTCCACCGAGAACCGCTCCCCCAACTTCCCCCGGGCCAGCTCATCCCACACCTCAATTTGAGGGATCCCCTCACGAGGAATCCACCCCGACAACAGCGCAATCAACTTCTCCAAGGTGTAGCCCTGCGACGGATCCATCACCAACGCCACCTGCTCAGCGTTCAGCCGCACACACACACGCCGCTCACGAGCACTCCGCCCCCGCAACCCCGCCTGTCTCGCCACAGCGCTGCTGCGCATCGGGTACCCAATCGACTCCACCCGCTCACGAGGACTCTGCCCCCGCAACCGCACCATCAACCTCGCCACAACATTGCCTCGCACCGGGTACCTAATCGGCTCCACCTGCTCTTCGGTCAGCCGCAGATACACGGGCCGCTCACGCATGTACACCGGCCGCCTACGCATCACGCCCCCGGCCCGTCAATAACTAACCGCCGACGCTCCACCCCAGGCAACTTGCTAAGGAGCGCTGATCCCATCGCGGAGCGCGTCGGGTGCCCGCTGCCTCTGCGACAGCGGGCACCCGCACTCCCTCTGCCTGCCCAGGTGGGGCGGTGGCGCAAACGCAAACCGACCCTGCCAGCCGGTCCGCTGCGAGATGCCGAATAGTCGTATTCCTCCGAGTAGATGCCGATGGCCTCTATGGATGCCCTCCTGATCGGAACGCCTCGAAGAGCGACGTTTTCCCTCCTTCGGGCCGGTGGGGGTACCACCCTGGGATGATTTCGCTGCGCCACGACCGCAATGACTACCATACCTTGGACCAACAGTGGGAAAATGCTTTCCTAAATAAATAGAAACATTGTTTTAGGAAAAGTACCTAATTCATGCTTTCCACTCGATTGTCCTGTTTATTTAGTTGCTGCAAGTATGTGCGCTGGGTGTTTGCGTAGCGTCATTACGTTTGTTCAGGATCACGCGCGACCCGTCTGCGGGTGTCACGATCACACTCCGCCAGCGGGCTTCCTCGGGTTTTCTACCCGCTGGGTTGAGCGATCTTTGCGTCAGGAGAACACGCAAGACGACACGCATCTCTAGTGTTGCTAGGGCGTGGCCTGGGCAGCGCTTTCGGCCACCTCCCCAGGGGAGCCAGTGTGGTGCTTGTGGGGGCCGGTCTAGGAAGCGCTCTGGTCGGAACTGGTGGGGGTTCGGGTAGATTCGAGGATCGTGCTGCATGAGATGGATACAGCCGACCAGGTGTGTCGGGGGTCCGTATGTCCATCGTCCGATCTGCACGGGCTTGTGAACTTCGCGGGGGATCGTGAACAGAAATACCGGGCGGTGGCGTAGGACCTCCTGAATGGTGGCTGCTAAATATGTCTCGTCGTCGTGATCGATTGCTTTCACCAGCCTATCGCGGATCTTTGGGTTAAATGCAAGTAGCTGGCACGCCCAGGCAAGCTGGGAGGCAGTAGTCTCGTGTCCAGCGAGGATGATGGACATGAGGTTGTCTCGGATCTGGTGGGGCGTCATCGGGGTGTTGTCGGGGTTGCTTGCGTCGAGCAGTAGGACCAGCGCCCCGGTGGCACAGGACTCGGAGGGATTGGCAATCAGGTCGTCGAGCAGTCTGTCAACCGTGGCTCGGTGAGCCAAGAAGTCTTTCCAGGAGTGTCTCCAGCCGGGCAGGAGCCTGAGTTGGGGTTCCTGCAAGCCGAGGCTTCCTGTGATGCGAAGCATCGCGAGTAACGCGTCGTGCAGTTCTTGCAGGCGGAGATCCTCATTGTGAAAGAGAGTGTGTAGGATGACGGCCAGGGTAAGGGAACGTAGGCGAGGGTGAATTGCAAAGGGTGTGTCCAGTGGCCAGCGATCGATTTCACGCTCGGCGAGCTGGCGGACTCTCTCAGTGTGTTCGGCGATCACACTATGGTGGAAGGCCGGGAGAATTGTCTTACGCCCCGCGAGGTGCTGGTCTTCCTCAGCGAGCATAAATGAGCTTTCGCCGACGAGGGGGGCGATTACAGATGCCCCGGCTCCGGGGTGCAAGACATCTGCGGGGGCGGTGATGATTGCCTTGATGTCTGTTGGTTCGGCCATGAACACGAGCGGTGGTTTACCGACTGGCCGGATTGTGAATGTGGGGCCGTAGTGCCTACAACACGCCTCCAGGTATGCGTGGGGCCATCTCCAAAACATGAATGTCTGTGCCACCGGAGGCAGAGGGCTGCCTCGCGGTAGCCTGCTCTTCCCAGCCCACCAGCGGATGGATGACTGGTTGAGAATTTGCTTGTTGGCTGGTTTTATTTTTGGTGGGATATCTGATCGCAGCTGGTAGGCGATACGCCACAGCCTGAGCAGGGGTATGAGCAGCCTGGTGAGTGATCCACCGGAGCGTGCGATAGTGCGGGTGTGTGCGCGCAGGCTCGGTGTATGAGCGCTGTCCTTGGTGAGATACATTGCGGCCATGCACGCTACGATCACCGCGTGCTTGCTGCCGACTGGAAGACACCGCGCTGCGATAATGGAACGGCGCAGTAGCTCGCTCAAACGGTCAGCGGCAGTCTCGATGCTTTGATAGTGGGAGAGGTAGCTGTGCGCTCCGCTTGCGGCGTCCTCAGCAGCGTCGCCGTAGCTGTCGAGCATCGTTCCGGTGAGACAAACCCACGGGAGGTAAGCCACGTAGATTGTGCGTGCGTGGTCGCTGTCGCTGTTGGGTTCGGCAGCGATCGCCAGGAGGACGAGGATCGTTAGCCACGCGCTGGCGGCAGCGCTGCGCTCAAACCATGCGAGCCGGCTTACGTCGTCCAGCTGCCTGGCAGCCCAGCGGGCGAGGTATGCGTCCCGCCGTATCGGGTCGGGCTCATGGTTGAGGGGCAGAACCTGAGCGAGGTGGGCAGCGTGGAGGGTGAGTGGCTTGGTGCAGTGATAGGAAGGTAGGCGACCGCAGAGATCTCGGCATTCTTTGACCAGTGCCTGGAGGTAGCCGCCGTCGTCTTTCCAGGGGTGGAAGCGGTAGTAGTCTGAGAGCGCGGTGTTTGGGTCGAGCGCCTCGATCAGCGCGCGGTGTAGTTGGCTCCCGTTGTGTATGCCGATATGTGCTCCGCGCTCGCTGACGTTGTCTAGGAAGTCCGCGAGGATCTCGAAGGCGACGAGGAGTTGCAGTAGCTCGTGGTTACGGCGCTTGGGGATCGACCAGAACAGGGCCGCGCCCTCGATGTTCGCCCGCTTGCTCGCAAGAGCGTGGAGGGCGTCCTCCCGTAGGGCGGGGTCTGGAATGCTGGAGGCCAGCCGCCTCCATCCCTGGACGGCGCGTGCGACCTCGCGCAGCCCCCAGAACAACTGGCGGGTCGTTGCGTGCGCGAGCGCCGCTAATTGCGGTAGGGAGAGCGGTGTTGCGTCGCCGCTTTTGCTACGCCGGGCTGACCGACGTCGGGCGTACTTGCACAGCAAGGTAGCCGGGGAGCGCGAGGATCGCGAGCGCCGACGCGCACACGATCCCGAAGCTTGAGATCGCGATGAGCACTCCGACGTTGATGACGACCGGAAACCCTGTGACCGTAGCCAGCGCGTGGGAGATCAACAACTGGCCAAACAACCCAAAGAGCGCGCCGATTGAGCAGCCAGCGGTGAGCAGCAGGGTGGACTCCCAAAACAGTGCGCGCCAGAGCACGCCACGCCCGTAGCCTTGGCGCTTGATATAGGCCAGTTCGGGGCGGCGCTGCCAGATCATCGAGCCCATCACACCCGCGATCGCAAGAATCGCTGCGACGAGGACGAGTGTCGCGATCTCGGTAAGGCGCTGGAGTCCTTGCTGGCTGATCGTCTTCCACTGCTGCGCGCGTTCTGCGGCTGTCTGGACGGTCAGACCCGAGCCCGAACCGAGTGCTCTCGCGACCTCACGTTGGCCTTGTGCTGGGCTGGTGCCCGGTGCGAGCGAGATATTCAGCGCGGACGCGGCGTTGCTGCCCCAGGCGCGAGCGTACTGTTGAGAGTTGATGATGACTGCACCCGGTGGCCAACCGCCGTTGGTACTCAAGGCCGCCACACGCAACACCGTCGGGTGAGGAGCCGGCAGCATGAATGATTGTCCGATCTTCAGATGCAGTTCGTCGGCGATCGCTTCGGAGATCACCGCCCAGCCACCTGCGCGGAGCCGCGCGGCGGCAAGCGCCGCGTTTCCATCAACGATCTGGCCTGATGGGATCAACTGCGCGGAAGTGCGGGGTGGCGCTATCACCCACACGCGCCGGTCGCCGATATCCAGGAACCCGCCCCTATATACGCCTACTGTCCGTACTCCCGGCAGGCGAGCGAGCTTGGCGACGCCAGAGCTTGGGAATGGTGTCGTCCCTAGCGTGTTGGCCTCTCCCGAAGCCGACACCCACAGGTCGGTCACATAGTTCATTTCGACCGCGGTTCGGTTGAGTCCTTTCTGAAGGTTGTGCTGGGCGCCCTGCACTGCGACCGCCCCGAAGACAGCGATCGCAGCGGTTGCCGCGATCGCTAGCGACCGCACCCGTGTCAGAGGGTCGCGCAGCTCAACGATCGCGAGCTTCGGCGAGGCGACACGGGTGAGGCTTTGCAGCGCCTCGAATGCCGCGATACAGGCGTTGAACAGGAACGGAAGCAGGCACACCAAGGCGATGAGCAGGGTGAAGTTTCCGAGCACTGCGGACTGTGGCCGGACGAACAGGATCGCGGTCGTCACAGCTAGACACGCCAGCCCGACCCCCACGCGAACCCCCGTCCAGCCCCGCGGAGCACGTTCGAGCGCCGCTCGCGACTGGTGGGTGGGGCCGAGGATGCTTCGCAGCGGAGCGAGCACACCGATCAGGGCGGCAGCCATCCCTGCGGTCACCGCGAGTGCGATCGTCTGCCAGGTGATGATCCTCTGCGAGCCAACCGGGAACGCAAATGACAGATATCCAGGTGTGGCTTTAAAGGCGAGGATCGACAGCAGGTCACCGAGCGCGAGCCCGATGATGCACGCGATCGCCCCGAGGACGAGCGCTTCGAAGACGAGTAGCTGTATCGTCATGCCGCGTGTGTTGCCGCGCAGGCGAAGCACCTCGATCAGCTCGCGGCGTTGGGAGATCGTCAGCAGCATCGCGTTGAACGCGAACATGAACCCTACGAGTGCGCTGATCGCTGAGAACAGGCTCTCTCCCTGATTCTCCGGGGTCGCGGCAATCGCGAACAGCTTAGCGTCGAAGTCGGCTGGCCTCAAATTCAGGTGCCGCGCGTTTGCGAAGGTTTGTAGGGCTGCCTGTACCTGACGAGTGTGCCCCGGATACGCCTGCACGTAGATGCGGGTGAGGCGCCCGGTCATGCCTGTCAATTTCTGGGCGTAGGCGATCGGCGCCAGCGCCACCGAGCTGTGGATC
The DNA here is from genome assembly GCA_963844585.1 of uncultured Solirubrobacterales bacterium. Classification (GTDB taxonomy): domain Bacteria; phylum Actinomycetota; class Thermoleophilia; order Solirubrobacterales; family Solirubrobacteraceae; genus Palsa-744. Next base: position 104,005 of record CAWJOV010000010.1, read on the forward strand.
AAGCCGCCGATGTCGCCTTCCTGGAGGGTGGTGCCCAGCAGCGTTTCGACGACGCGATCCCCGACCTGCAGCTTGACCGGCTGCAGCGGACCCACGCCAAGCGCCGCAGCCAGCGGCGCCGGCAGCGCCACCACCTGCTGGTGCACGAGCTGCGAGGAGCTGAAGCGCCGCAGCAACGGGCCGCCAGCCCGGAGGAATGCCGGGGAGGCGCCGAGCAGGTCTACCGGCTGCTGGCTCGAAGGGCCGATGATCGTCGCCGACTGCTCCAACAAGGGCAGCGCCGCCTTGACGCCCGGGAGGCGCTGTATCTCACTGGCCAAACCTGCGCTGAAGCCTTCGGGGGCACGGGCATCCACCTGGTACTGCGTCCCACCGACAAGCTGGCTGGTGAGCTGCCGCACCGACGCGTTCAGGCTCGTGCTGGCCACCTGCGAGGCGAACAGCAGCGCCACCCCCACGGCGATCCCCAGGACCGCGAGCAGCTCTTGAACGACCACCAGTCGAGCTCGCAGACGCGCACGGTACACATACAAGATATCCGCCAGCGACATCCACCGACGCGGTGGCCCTGTGGGGGCCGCCGCCGGGCTCATGCCTGAGCCTCGAACAATGATGCGAGCCCGGTATCCGGTTGATAGGGCTCAAGACGCCCGTCTCGTAGTTCGTGGACGCGATCCGCGTAGGCCGCGGCCTGCGGATCGTGAGTCGCCAACAGCACCGCCGTCCCGCGCTCCCCACACAGCTCCTTCAGCAGCTCGAGGACTTCGCGGGTCCGATGAGTATCGAGGTTCCCGGTTGGCTCGTCGGCGAGCACAAGTTTCGGGTCAGTTGAGAGCGCCTGCGCGATCATCACCCGCTGGCGCTCCCCCATCGACAGATCCCTCGTTCGATGATTCATCCGCTCCTCCAGCCCCAGGCGCTCCATCAGCGGTTCGATACGCCGCCGCGCACCGCGCGTATCTGTACGCCACAGCTTCAACGAGGCGTTTTCCCACGCAAGCGCGCCGTTGATCAAATTACGCGGCTGCCCCACGATCCCGACACCATTCAGCAGATAGTCCGCGTGCTCCCGGTCCGAGAAGCCGGTGATGTCGCGGCCATCGATGAGTACCGCGCCGCGATCCGCTGCGATCAAGCCCGCGACCAAATCCAGCAGCGTCGACTTCCCCGACCCGCTCGGCCCATACAGCGCCACGAACTCACCCGCGTCAATCGACATCGAGATGCCATCCACCGCACGGACTGGCTCACCGGCCAGATAGTGCTTCACGAGATCCCTCAGCTCCAACATCAACACTCACACCGCGCGCTGGGAGCCACGCCGCCGGTCTCCCGGGAAGTCGATGACGGTCGGGTCCCCGCCCGCCGCAGCGGGGTCGTCCATCGCGGTCAGCTCGCCCTCTTCGAGTATCCAAGCGCGGTCAGCGAACGCCGCCGGCTCCTCATCGGAGGCCACCATCAACACACCGAACCCAAACTCCGCCACCAGCCCCCTGACCAGCCGCATCGCCTCCTGCACCCGACCCATCGACAAGCCGCTCAACAGATCATCAACCAACAGCAACCGCGGGCGCCCCACAAGCCCCTGCGCGAACTCCACCAACACCCGCTCCCAATCCGCCAAAGCCTGCCACTGCAGCCGAGCGCACCCCCCAACACCCACCCGCTCCAACGCCTCACAAGCACGCCGCCTCGGCTCCTCACGACGCAACCCGAGACCTTTGACCAGCGGCAACCCCACATAGTCACGCACATCGATCCGCAACCTACCCGGGCCACCACGATCCGCCCACCCAATCTCGCTCCCCAACAACTGCGCCCGCGCCCGCTCCGAGAAGCCACCGAGATCACGACCAGCGAAACACACCGACCCCTGATCCGCCAACACCATCCCAGCCACCACCCGCAAAAGCGTCGTCTTCCCCTGCGCCCGCGACCCAACCACCACCCCAATCTCACCCACCCCCAACGACAACGACACCCCACGCAACACCCGCAACCGCCCAGACCCACGATCAAACCCCACCCCAACCCCACCCAACACCAACAACGAATCACCCACGACTACCCTCCGCCCCGACCTTCGCTCTTCGCGCGGATTTCCTCCAGCCTTCGACGTAGACGCCCGATCCGTTTGATCTGGAACGCCCAATAAATGTTCTGATCGTGCACCAGCGTGAGTCGAAGTTCGGTCTTCAAGTCGTCTAGATCGAAGGCAGCCACTTCGAGGCTCCGAAGAACAGCGCTTGTGGCTACGCATTCTTCTTGGCACATTTTGAGTTCGCGCTCAAGACTCTCGTCCATGAGGGGGAAGTCGCCCAGCTCAGCGAACTCCATCCTGCAGTAGAAGGGATCACGCATCGGCGTCGGCTCCATCGCGAAATCCCGCACCCATTCGCGGAACGCATCAACTCCTCCCTCTGTCGCCTCATAGCGATCCTCGGCCGAGGGCTTCTCCCCAGGCTGAGCCACGTACGTGCGCTGGGTCCTCCCGTGGTCGGCAAGCCGCGGAAGAGTGTTGTAGACCGTGGACGGGGAAAAGCGAGCGTAATGGAAGCGTTCAGCGAAGAGCGACGCAATCGTAGAAACGGTTTCGTCGGGACACTCGATCACGAGTCCGAGAATCGCCATCGACGCAGGCAGCGCCCCTTCATAAGTCCTCGACATACGCTAGAAATCTAACGAAGTATCCGGCTGTGCGTGTGGCTCGAACTTTTCAGCAGCGCAGATCCATACTGGCGCCCCAAATCCAGCGGCCACAGCCTAAAGTCAGAAACAGTCTTAGCCAACTGATCCCGTACTACAGGATACCGAAGTGGCGTCTGGGGAAGTCGATGACGGTCGGGTCCCCGCCCGCCGCAGCGGGGTCGTCCATCGCGGTCAGCTCGCCCTCTTCGAGTATCCAAGCGCGGTCAGCGAACGCCGCCGGCTCCTCATCGGAGGCCACCATCAACACACCGAACCCAAACTCCGCCACCAGCCCCCTGACCAGCCGCATCGCCTCCTGCACCCGACCCATCGACAAGCCGCTCAACAGATCATCAACCAACAGCAACCGCGGGCGCCCCACAAGCCCCTGCGCGAACTCCACCAACACCCGCTCCCAATCCGCCAAAGCCTGCCACTGCAGCCGAGCGCACCCCCCAACACCCACCCGCTCCAACGCCTCACAAGCACGCCGCCTCGGCTCCTCACGACGCAACCCGAGACCTTTGACCAGCGGCAACCCCACATAGTCACGCACATCGATCCGCAACCTACCCGGGCCACCACGATCCGCCCACCCAATCTCGCTCCCCAACAACTGCGCCCGCGCCCGCTCCGAGAAGCCACCGAGATCACGACCAGCGAAACACACCGACCCCTGATCCGCCAACACCATCCCAGCCACCACCCGCAAAAGCGTCGTCTTCCCCTGCGCCCGCGACCCAACCACCACCCCAATCTCACCCACCCCCAACGACAACGACACCCCACGCAACACCCGCAACCGCCCAGACCCACGATCAAACCCCACCCCAACCCCACCCAACACCAACAACTCAGCCACCACCAACCCCCGATCGGGAACGACACCACCCACGAAACCCTATATTTGCAGAGAAATCCGCCTGCTAGGGTTCGTCTTGATGTATGGGGCAGCTTGGGAGCCGCAGATCCGGAGCTTGCCTGCGCGTCGATGAGCACCAAGTCCCTCGCCCATCGCCTTGCCGCAACGGTCGTACTAATCGTGTGCACGTGGACGACAGCCCCGGCCGCAGCGCAGCCGATCGCAAAGCTCAGCGCAACGCTCGTGCCAGAGCACCTCGGGCAGGGCACCACGATCGCGTTCGGCTTTAGGATCGCCACCACCGCCGGGCGAGTTCCATCCCCGCTGACCGCCCTCGACATCTACTACCCAGCCAACCTCGGGATCGGCACCAGCGGCCTTGGCCTGGAAACCTGCAGCGCTGCCACACTCGAAATCGACGGCCCCAAAGGCTGCCCCTCCCAGTCGCAGATGGGCTACGGCAAAGCACTCGTCGAGATCCCCTTCGGCCCCGAAATCCTCAGGGAGACCGCCCAAACCCTTATCTACATGGCACACATCCAAGACGGACACATCGGACTGCTCTTCTACGCCAACGGCCACCTACCCGTCTCCGCCCAGATCGTCTTCAACGGCCTCGTGCTCCCCGCCGCCAGCCCCTTCGGCGGAGACCTCTCCATCACCACCCCACTCGTCCCCGCGCTGCCCGGAGGCCCCAACGCCGCGATCGTGCAACTGCACTCCACGATCGGCCCCCTACATCTCACCTACTACGAACACACCCGCGGCAAGTACGTCTCCTACCACCCCCGTGGCATCCTCCTACCCCGCACCTGCCCTCGCGGTGGCTTCCGCTTCACCGCTTCCTTCACCTTCGAAGATGGCACCCACACCAGCTCCCACACGGCCGTACCCTGCCCTACGAGGGTTTGGGGAAACGACTAGCGACAAGCCTGCGCCAGCCGGCGCGACGGTTCCTGCCCGCCGCACAGCCGACGCCTCCGCCGATGCCGCTTACCACTCCAAGCATCAGTGCGTCTCCCATGTGTTGGCCCCGCCACGGCGCGGTTTCGGCGTGCCTGGGCGAGCGTGCCGCTTCGACCGTAGCGATGAACTTGGCGAGGCGATCGCGCGATGATCGCGGCGTGTTCCTGCGTGCCTGGGCCGGAACCATCGGGCGGTGTTGAAGATGGGTCCGTCGGCGCTGAGCCTGCTTCGATCGGCCGGGCCTTGCCTGAGAGCACATCCTCCGACGGGACCTGTCCGTACGCCTCGGAAGGCAGCAGCTCCACCCGCCCCCGCAACCCTCAACCAACATCCCTCACTTCGCGCCAAATCCGCGCCAGTTCAATCGCGGATCCTGCGGTTTCAGGCGGCGTACAGCAGTTTCGCGACGTCAGGCACCCGCAGCAACCAAACGGCTGAATCCCGCTTAACCGTGCGGAAAAGGCTCAAGAAGGCCAAGAATCCGCAACCCGGGATGAGACGCGACTTTGCAGACGTCCGGTTTTCGAGACCGCCGCATTCAACCGCTCTGCCACCCCTCCAGGGGGACGATCCTAGGCTAATGGATCGACCTGTGGAGCGGCGATCCGCAGGGCACCGGGACGATGGCGAGCAGAGTCTTGCTCGCCTGCCGGAGCAGTGCCAGTCGGCCTCGGGGCGTCGGTGCTCGCAGCGCTCGCGCTTGGCTGGGCTGGGCTGGTGGGGCACCTTGGCTGGTGGGGCACCTTGGCCAGTGGGGTGCCTTAGCCGATGGGGCACCTTGCCGGTCGGGCGCGGTTGTGTATTACTTTTTCAGCCCCCAACCCTTCATTTTGTGAAGTAGTGGGCGCGAAAAAAGGAAGATCGGCTAGCGTCGCGAGGCGAAGAACTCGCTGAGCAGGGCTCCGCATTCCTCCGCCAGTAGGCCACCCGCGACCTCGGGGCGGTGGTTGAGGCGCCGCTCGCCCAGCACGTCCAGCACGCTGCCCGCTGCGCCCGCCTTTGGGTCGGTCGCGCCGTACACCACGCGGGGCACCCTCGCCAGCACGATCGCCCCCGCACACATCGCGCATGGCTCCAATGTCACGTACAGCACCGTGTCCAGCACCCGCCAGCTTCCCACCGCGCGCGCGGCCTCGCGCAGCGCCAGCAACTCCGCGTGGGCGGTGGGATCTTGGCGCAGTTCGCGCTCGTTGTGGCCGGCTCCCACCACCTCCCCGGCGTGCACCGCCACCGCGCCGATCGGCACGTCCTCGTGTTTCAATGCGTATTCGGCCTCGCGCAAGGCGAGGCGCATGAAGTACTCATCGCGCGGAAAGAAACGGTCGCTCACCGTCCCCTCCGCGGGGCTCTCCAGCCGGGGGTGGGCTCCTGTGGGGACATGGCCCATCATCATTACTCAACCCATGCTCCGCCGCCTCACCCCACCCCGGCTCGCGAGCTGGTCGCTCTGCGCGGCTCTCGCGCTTGCCGCCGCCGCGCCACTGGCGCTCGTTCCCCGCTCGACGTCGGCCGCCATCCCGGGCCTCCGTCCGGGCGGGCTCGCCATCCCAACCTCATCCCCCGCGTCTGCGCCCACCACTGCCGAAGCTCCCTATGCGCCCGAAAAGGTTGTAGTCGGCTACGCGCCGTCCGACTCCCCCTCCGCCAACGCCGCGATCGCGCACGCCGCCGGCGCAGTGGATCCGATCGAACTGGGATCGCACACGCGCGTGCTCACGCTGGGAGCGCATGCCTCCGTTCGCGGCGCGCTCGCCCGCCTGCGCCACACGCGCGGGGTGGCGTGGGCGGTACCCGATTACATCGCGCATGCCGCGGTGATGCCGCGCTCGCACACCTCTGCCTCAGCCGCCGAACTCCTGGGGCCGGCTACCCCCTCGCACACCACCGCCTCGGCCGCCAAACTCCTGGGGCCAGCCACCTCCCCGCACACCGCCGCCTCAGCCGCCGAACTCCTGGAGCCAGCCACCCCCTCGCACGGCGGGGCATCCTCCACCGCCGCATCGGGCACGGGTACCACCGCCGGCGCATCTGGAACGAGCTCAACCACCGCCTCAGCATCCCGAGTCGATCCCACCACCGCCGCGACGCCTGGCGAACCCTTCCCCAACGACCCCGGCCTGGCGAACACCCCCGGGGGGTGGAGCAAGCTGCAGTGGAACTTCGACGGCGAATATGGCGTCGAAGCGCTCGGCGCGTGGCAGAACCTGATCGCCGATCATGCGCCCGGGGGGCAGGGGGTGGTCGTGGCGGTGCTCGACACCGGCGTCGCCTACGCCGATCGCGGGCGCTTCCGTATGTCCCCCGACTTCTACCGCTACCAGTTCGTGGCGGGGTGGGACTTCGTCGCGCACAACCGCTACCCCAACGACCGCAACGGCCACGGCACCGATGTCGCCGGCACGATCGCCGAGGCCACCAACAACGGCAAGGGCCTGACGGGGCTGGCCTACGGGGTGCGGATCATGCCGGTGCGCGTGCTCAACGGCGAAGGCAACGGCGACGCCGCCACGATCGCCAAGGGAGTGCGCTTCGCGGTCAACCACGGCGCGCGCGTCATCAACCTCTCGCTCGAATTCCCCGGCGGGATCACCGCCTCGGACATCCCCGAGCTGATCTCCGCGCTGCGCTACGCCCACCGCCACCGGGTCGTGGTCGCCGCCGCCGCCGGCAACGAGGCCCACTCCGCCGCCGCCTTCCCTGCGCGGGCGCCCAACGTGATCGCGGTGGGCGCCTCCACCGAACATGGATGTCTGGCCTCCTACTCCAACTTCGGCACCGGCGTCACCCTGGTGGCCCCCGGCGGCGGGCCCGACGCCAACCTCCCCGGCGACCCCAACTGCAACCCCGACCTCGCCTCCGGGCGCGACGTCTTCCAGGTCACCTTCCTCGGCACCTCCCCCCGCCAGTTCGGGATCCCGGGCGGCTACGAAGGCACCTCGATGGCCACCCCCCACGTGGCCGCCACCGCGGCGATGATCATCGCCTCGGGCGTGCTGGGCCGCCACCCCACGCCCGCACAAGTCGAAGCCCGCCTGATCGCCACCGCGCGGCCGCTCGGCGGGCCCTCCGACAGCCGCCTCTACGGGGCCGGCCTGCTCGACGCCGCCGCCGCCACCGCGCCCGGCGGGCCGGGGGCGGTTACGCACTGAATGTGAGCGGCGTACACAGTTTTTGTGTATTTGCCCTGTGACCTGGCTCAGAGCACACGCTGCTCGATCAGGCGATCACCGCCGCCATCTCTGCGCGGAAGCGCTCGCGCCCGAAGCGCTCGGCGTTGGCGCGCACCTCCTTCTGCGCGAGCGTCAGCCGTTCGAAGCGCTCGATCGCGCCCGCCATGCCGGTGACCGTCTGCTCGTCGAAGAGCACACCTGTGCGCCCGTCGAGCACGGTCTCGGCAGCGCCACCCACGCCGTAGGCGATCACCGGCAGCCCCGCCGCCTGAGCCTCGACCGGCACGATCCCGAAGTCCTCCTCGCCTCCGAACAGCAGCGCGCGGGCGCCACCCACTAGCTCGTCGCGCTCGCGCTCACTCACACGACCGAGGAACTCGACGTGGGCACCCGGCGGCACCGCGGCGCGCACGGCCTCCAGCGCCCGCCCGTCGCCGGCCACCTTCAGCGAGACGCCCAGCCGAGCGCAGGCGGCCACCGCGAGGTCGACGCGCTTGTAAGGCACCACTCGACCGAACGCCAGGTAGAAGTCCTGTTGGGCGCGCTGCACACCAAGATAGTGCTGGACGTCGACCGGCGGGTTGACGACCTCGGCGGTGCGCCCGTAGCAGCGCTCGATACGCGCCGCCACGTGGCGAGAGTTGGCGATCATCACGTCTGGCCCCGCCGCGCCGCGCAGGTCCTGACGGCGCAGGCGACCGAGCAGTAGCGGCAGCGCCAGGCGGGCGGCACGCCCCACCTCCTCCCCCTCGAGGAAGTCCTCCTCCCAGGCGTAGCGCATCGGCGTGTGGCAGTAGCACACGTGCAGCGCGCCCGGCGGAGTGCGCACGTTCTTGGCGAAAGCGTGGTTGCTGGAGAGGATCAGATCGAAGCGCGAAAGGTCGAATGAGCGATAGGCGCGATCCATCAGCGGCAGCAACCTCTGGTAGTGGGCCTTCGCCCCGGGGATGCGGTTGAGATAGGAGGCGTGCACCGGGCGCTCGGTGATCGTCGCCGGCCACGGGGCGGGGTCGTAGATCGAGCAGAACAGCTCAGCTTGGGGAAACATCTCCAGCAGCTCCACCACCACCTGCTCGGAGCCGCCAGGGATGGTCAGCCACTCGTGGACCACCGCCACGCGGGGGAAGCGCTCGCGGAGCGCATCCAGCGAGGAGGTGGTCATCGCTCGGCCCGTATCCCAGAACAGGCGACGCGTCCGCGGCGGAGGCCACCGCTCTGAGCCTGCCTTGAAACAGGCACCGGCTGCGGAGAGCAGGTCATCGTCCGAGCACCCGACTGCGCTGGATCGCGCCGTGGAGATCCTCCCAGCCGGCGGCATACGGAGCGATGCGCTCAGCCAGGCGTTCCAAATCCCCCCAGCCAGCCTGCATCTCCCACCCCCAGTGCAGCACCACCGGCATCCACAGCCCTGCGGCTCGCTCGATCGCCCGCTCGACCGTCGGCAACACATCCACGGCGCGGCCGTACACAGGCGCGTAGGAAGGCAGGTACACCGCCTCCCCCCGCCACTGGGGCGTGCTGTGGAAGCCCATCGTCCCGATCGACTCCGGGCCGCCGCACACCACCTCGAAGCGCCGTGCCAGGACGTCGAACTGGCCGGCGTCGAAGCGGTTGTACGGCGGCACGAACACCGCCGGCTGGATCTCATGGCGAGCGAGCTCCATAAGCCCGTCGTCGAGCAGCTCCTCTGTCGCGGCCAAGCTCAGCCCGCACAGCTCGGAGTGGCGGCGCGGCGAGGAGAAGCGGGTGCGGTGATCGCGTCCGTGCAGGCCGAAGGCGACCCGCTCGCCGGACAGCCGTCGCAGCATCGCCACCTCGTCGGGCTCCAGTACGCGGGAGCCACTCGTCGTGGGCGACAGCGGCTCCCGCGCGACACGCGGAAGCACAGCCACGAGATAGGGGACGCCAGCGCCCGCCATGATCTCGTGGAAGCGCTCGAACCGCGCGGTCCCAAAGCGCTCGGGATCGTCCCACGCCTGGTAGTGGGGAAACTCGTCGACTCGCACGAGAAAGCGCGGCGGCGCGGCGCCCTCGCCGAGCACAGCGCGGCGCGCGGCCAGCAGAGGCTCCGCCACGGCCGTCTCGAAGTCGAGCCTGCCGAGCTTGTAGCGCACCTGCTGGGCCACACGCAGCGGGCGCGGAGGAACAGCGCGAACGCGTGTTGCCCGGCGCACTGCGGGGACCTCCAGAGCCTCGGGTGCAAGCGCCCCGGCGGCAAGCTCGGCGTCGAGCAGCAGCCGCGCGGTTCTCGCCTGGTCCTGCGCACGGCCGGCAGGACCGCGGTGGGAATCCGCTTGCACGCCGTGGATCACCGGCGCGAGATTACCTCACCACCAGTGCGCCTCTGCCTTCTCGCCATGCTTTACAGCCACCAATTTCCCAGCCTGAGATGATGGCGCCGATGGGCGAGCCTCCACGCCTCCACGGCCGCGACATCGTGTGCGTCGGGTTTGCCGACTGGGACACGGAGTTGTGGACCAACCAGCACCATCTGATGTCACGCCTGGCCCGCAACAACCGCGTCCTGTTCGTCGAGTCACTCGGACTGCGCCGTCCTCAGCTCGCCGGGCGCGACCTGGCGCGTGTGTGGCGGCGGCTGCGGCGCGGGCTGGCGCCGCCGCGCACAGTTGACGGTTTGCACGTGCTCTCGCCGCTGGTGCTGCCGCTGCACTCCTCCCGGGTTGCACGTGCGCTCAACGCCCGCCTGCTCCCGGCGTTGGTTGCCCGCGCAGCCCGGCGACTGGGCATGCGCCAGCCGATCCTGTGGGCCTACGTGCCCCAGGCGGAGGTGCTGATCGAGGCGCTGCACCCCTCGCTGGTCGTCTACCACTGCGTCGACGACATCGCTGCCCAGGAGCGGATCGACACCGCGAGCTTCCGCGCCGCCGAGACGCGCTTCGCCGCGCGCGCCGACCTCGTGCTCGCGAGCGCGCCCGCCCTCGCCGAGCGGTTGAGAGCGCTCTCCCACAACGTGCTCTACGCCCCCAACGTCGCCGACACCGAGCTCTTCGCACAGGCCCTCCACCCGAGCCCACCCGCCCGCCCCGATCCCGGCATGGCCGCCCTACCGACGCCCAGGATCGTGTTCACCGGCGCGATCGTGGCGATGAAGCTGAACATCCCGCTGCTGGTCGAGCTGGCGCGCCTGCGACCGTCCTGGTCGTTCGCGCTGGTGGGCCCCGTCGGGCCGGGCGAACCGGGCGCCGACGTCTCGCCGCTGACGGCCCAGCCGAACATCCACCTGCTCGGCCGCCGCACCTATCGGGAGCTGCCCGACGTGCTGCGAGCGGCCGACGCCGGACTGATCCCCTACGCTCGCAACGAGCTCACCGAGAGCATCTTCCCGATGAAGGTCTACGAGTACCTCGCCGCCGGCCTGCCGGTGGTCGCGACGTCGCTGCCAGCCCTCGCCGGCGTCGCCGACGTGGCGAGCGCGCCCGATGCGCAGGGCATCGTCATCCTGCTCGACCAGGCGCTTGCGGAGGACAGCGCCAACCACCGCGCTGAGCGCTCGCGGAGGGCGGCCTCCAACTCCTGGGAACGGCGCCTGGAGGAGATCGCCACGGCGATCGCGGCGCTGGAGACCAAACCACGCGAGGACGCAGGGGCCAAAGGATGAAAGCTGTCGACCGAAGCGCTGGCGCCGCTGTTGACCGAAACGCCGGGGCCGCTATCGACCGAAATGCCGGGTCCGCCGTCAACCGAAACGCCGGGGCTGCGGTCGACCTAAGCGCTGGTGCAGGCGTCAACCGAAGCGCCGGCGCAGATGAGAAGCGCCTGAAGGACCTGTTCGTCACCACCCACACGCCCGTGCTGCGCTCCGGCCAGGCCGTGCGCACCTACGGCGTCGCTCGGGCACTGGCTGCGCATGGCGGCCTGACCCTGCTGTACGTGCGCTTCGGCGCATCCGAGCCCGACGGCGTCTTCCGCGCGATCCCGGGCGTGGAGCTGTGCGAGGTCGTGCCCTCGCGCGGCGTGCGGCGGCTGCTCACCTACGCGGCGACTCGTCTCGCCGGCGTGCCGGAGGGGTTTGCGCGCGGGGCTTCGGGCGAGCTCGCGGCCGAGGCGGCCCGCCTCGCGAGCGCGCCCGACCGCGGCCGTGTCATCGCCGACGGACCGATCGCAGCCGCGGCGCTGGCCCGCCTGGCGCGGCGACGCCCCGTGATCTACAACGCGCACAACCTCGAGTCGAGCTTCCGCCACCAGCTGACCTCGCGCGGCGCGCGTGAGCGGGAGACGATGCGCTCGTTCGAGCGCCGCGTGCTGGCCGACTCCCAAGAGTCCTGGATGGTGAGCCGCGCCGACATGGAGGCCGCCCGTGAGCTGTGCCCCGACGCGCGCTTGCGCTACGCCCCCAACGTCGTCGACGTGACGGCGATCGTGCCCGTGCGCCCTGCGGTGGAGGAGCATCGGGCGCTGTTCGTCGCGAGCTTTGCCTACGAGCCCAACCGCCGCGGGCTGCACTTCCTGTTGGAGGAGGTCTTCCCGCGAGTGTGGGCCGAGCTGCCCGATGCGCGGTTGACGCTCGTCGGCACGGGTCTGCACGAGTCGCCCACCAGCGACCCGCGCGTAGAGGTACGCGGCTTCGTCAAGGATCTCCAGAACGCCTACGCCGGCGCATCCTGCGCCGTAGTACCGCTGCTGCAGGGTGGCGGTACGCCGCTGAAGCTGATCGAGGCGCTCGCCTACGGGCTGCCCACGATCGCAACGGCTCGCGCCGCCGCCGGCCTGGAACTGCGCGACGGCGAGCACTGCCTGATCGCCGATGGGGGGGAGGCATTTGCGGCGGCGCTCGTTGGCGTCCTGCGCGACGGGGCGCCCGAGCTTGCCCGGCGTGGCCGCGAGCTTGCGGCTGAGCGCTATTCGATCGAGGCGCTCAGCGCACTGCTGCTGACGCCGTAGCGAGCTTCGCGATCAACGCGAGCAGGCCCACCTGGGCTGCGAAGAACACCGTGAAGCGAGGTTCCACGCCGGTGAAGCTGGCCGTCGTGTCCATCACCAGCAGACCCGCCATTGCGCAGAGCGACGCGAGCCCGAAGGCGCGCAGCAGCGGCTCGCTGCTCTCGTGCCACGCCTGCCAGGCTACCCACATGCTGCCGAGCATGACTCCGATGTAGGCGAACAAGCCGAGCACCCCGAGCTTTAGCCAGAACCACAGCGCGTCGAAGTGAACGTACTGGCGACCTCCCCCTTCCTGGGCGCTTTCCAGCGGCAGCGTCTGCGCGGTCGCGGCCCACGGGATCGTCACCCCCAGGCCGGTGATCGGATGCGCCCGGATCTCGGCGAGCACGTCGGCACGCTCATCGAGCCGGTAGCGATCCTCCGCGTTGGCCTCCAACCTCGAGGGAGCCAGCGAGGCGACACGTTTGACGATCGGAGACTGGTTTTGGAAGTTGATCGACCCCAGCAGCCAGATCGCCACCACCACCCCCAAGCCGGCGGGCACCAGCAGGCGCCGGCCGACCGGCGAGATGCCGAGCATCAGCACCAGCAGCAGCCCGAGCACGGCCCCGATCCAGAACGAGCGCCGGTAGGAGAGCACCAGGCAGGCGACCAGCAGCGGACTGGCAGCCAACATCCACAGCGGCGGCTTGGCGCGCGTCAGAACCGCGGCGAACACGCTCAGCACGGCGATCATGATCAGCCAGTTGGCGGTCGGTTCGTAGTAGGTGAGCTGCGCCACGCCTTCGATCGGCGAGCCCAGATGGGCAGCAACCTCGATCAAACCCAGCACGGCCTTCAGGGTCGCCAGCGCGAACGCACCGGCGAGCAGCCGCACAATCTGGTGGCGATCGAGGTCCAGATTGGCTACGGCGATCGGCAGGAGCAGCAGATACGCCAGGACGTGCTCCGAGGTCACCGCAAATCTGAGACTCGCGCCCGCGGCATACCCCACCACGACGCCCACAACCATCGCCAGTGCAAGCACCACCAATGGAACGACCAGCGGCCGTGGCAGGTACAGGCGACGCCGGCTGCGTATCAAGTCGAGGCCGACGGATGCGATCGCCAATCCCACCAGCACGTCCACCAACGAGATGTCTTTGTACACCACTTCGTAGAACTGGGAAGTGAAGGTCAGAAGCCCAAACGTGGGCCCCTCGCAGATGACGACGAGCACGACGACGAGCGTCACCGCGGCGACCGGCCGAGCGAGCAGGATCGCGGCGAGCACCACCGCCAACGGGGCCAGCAGGCCCGCGGTGCCGAGCTTGTGCACGCCCGCGAGGGCGATCAGCGCGGTGGCTGCGGCGGCGAGAGCGCCGAGCAGCAGCTCACGGCGCGGGAGCGCCGTGAGCGGCAGGCGTCGAGCGAGCACTGCCACCTGCTCACTACCTCAGGGTCGCGACCCGCCGGGCTTGACCTCTTCGCCGACGGAAGCGCGCCGGCCGAGGTCCACGTCCAGCGTGGGGGCCTGCCCGGTGTAGGCCGCATAGCCGTAGCGATTGGCATCGCGCAGGCCGGTCACGGCGATCCCCAGTGGAGTGACCATGTGACGGTCGAGGATCGCGCGCGCTCGACGGACCTCCTCGCGGGTGGTCTTGTCCACGCGCGCCACCATCAGCGTGGCGTGGACCGCGGGGTTGATGAGCAGCACCTGCGAGTCGGCCACCGGGTTCAGCGGCGGCGCGTCGATGAGCACGATGCCGTCCTCGGTGGTGAGCTCGGAGATCAGCTCGGCGATGCGGGGAGAGCTGAGCAGCTCCGATGGGTTCTGAGGCAGGCGTCCCGACGGCAGCACCGAGAGGTTGGGCAGGTTCGGGAAGGGCTCGACGAGCAACTCGTCGAGCGACTCCGCGCCGATGAGCGCGGTGGTCACTCCACGGCTGCCGGCGAGGTCGAAGTGCTTGACGAACGTTGGACGACGCAGGTCCAGCTCGATCAGCACGGTGTGGCGTCCGGTCAGCGCAATTGCATGCGCCAGGTCGACGGCCACCGTGGTCTTGCCCTCGCCCGACACCGCACTCGTGACCAGCAGCGTGTCGAGCTGATGACTGACCGCGGCGAAGTCGAGTGCGCTGCGCAGGATGCGGTAGGGCTCGAGCAGCTCCTCCCGGTCCGCGGCGCGGTCGAAGCGAAACGCCGACTGCGGAACACCAGTTAGCGCCGCAAGCCGGTACTCGTGTTCGACCTCCTCGATCGACTTGATCCGGCGATCCAGCGATTCCAGCAGGAACACCAGCGAGAACGCGAGCGCCACACCCACCAGCAGGCCGACCAGAATCGCGGTGGAGAGGTGCATACCCGACGGCGAGCTGGGGGGAACCGCTGTGCCGATGACGTTCGCTCCGCCGCCCGCGACGGCCCGCAGCGCGTTGAGACGCTGCACCGACTGTTCCAGCGAGGCGCGCTCGGGGGCACCGGCCGGCAGTTCCTTCAGCTGCTGCTGCAGCTGGCTCTCGGCCGTAGTGATGTAGGAGAGCTGCGAACTCGCCCTGAAGGCGATGTACTGTTCGGCGAACGCGTTGGCCAGGCGCGCCGACTGGGCTGGGTCGCCGGTCGTGGCGATGATGTTGAGGATGTCGGCGTTCTGGGCCGTTTCGACCTTTACTTCTTCCAGGAGCTGGCTCGCCGGGACCGATAGGTGCAGCTGCCGACGGACGCCTTCGGCCACTTCCGGCGAGTGGGCCACCAGCACTTCGGTGTCCGCTTCGCGCTGTGGTTCGCTGCTGCCGGAGGAGGTGACCTGCAGCGCGGCGTCTGAGAGCGTGCCGCTCTGGAAGCGAACGTTGGCAGTGGCTTCGTAGTGCTTGGCCGAGTGGGCGTGCTTTAGCGCCGCCACGGCTACACATGCGATCAGCACGCCCGCGATCACCAGCCAGCGTCGGCGGAGAATCCTCAGTGCGCTCGCCAGCGCGTCGCCTTCGTCTCCAGCCTGCCCTCGATTGGGCTCGCGCGAGCTCATGCCACGCACGACTCCTCGGGCGGATCTGACGAGGTCATCTCCAGAACCAGCATAGCCACAGCCGCACTCATGGGACCCTAATCGTCGCCGCGGGCCGCGCACTTGAACCGGCGTCCGAATCCGTCTCGGCCCGTGGACATCCGTCCAGGACCTCCGCCGTCGCTTACGACGAGAGCAAGCCACACCGAAAGATCCCGTGCAGCCCTAAAGAAGGCGAGGACTTCGAGTCCAAACCTACGCACCCTCCACCCCGACAAAGGCACCCCCGTCGCGAGGCGGGCTCGCAAAGCCAGGGGTCTCCAAGCAGAGACGGCCCGGCTACCGAAAGAGATGACGCGTACGACGCCACTCAACCCCCGCCGACGCCGGGCATGGGTTCGCACACTGTCCGCCCTGATCGTGGCGATCTGCATGCTGATGGTGACGATCGACGCCACCGCAGTTGCCGCTCCTGGCCGACACGCTCGCGCCACAGCCGTTGCCGCCCCCGGCCAACGCGCTCGCGCCACCGCGGCGAGCAGGTACGTGGCGAGCAGGCAGACACGCCGCGGGCGGGCGCACGGAGGCAGACAGGCGCGCGCCAGCAGGCATGCACACGCCAGGCGACGCCTTGCGCAGGCTGCGCCGGCACTGTCCTACCCGGCCGTGCTCACATCTCCCAAAGAAGAAAAATCAGCACCGTCCAATGAAGGATCCCCGACGCCCTCCAACGCGTCTGGAGCTCACCCCGCGGAATCTCCCACGCCCTCCCAAGAAACTCCGGCCCCGTTCGAGGAATCACCGGTGCCGCCAAATGAATCTCCCGCGTCGGCCCCCACCCGCATCCAGACAGGAATGGACGCCGGCTGGATCTACGGAGGACAGCTCGACCTGCCGGCGGCCGTGCAGCTCGGTGCCAAGCTCGTGCGCGTGGAATTTCCGATCGAATGGACTCCAGCGCAGATGGAAGAGACGATCGCCGGCTACGCCGAAAAGGGTATCCGCGTCAACCCGCTCGCGACCTTCGAAGGCAGGCTGCCGACACCCACCGAAGCCCGGGATCTCGCCAACTGGGTCAGGGCATACGGCCCCGGAGGCACCTTCTGGGCCGGCCGCTCCGACGGCCAGCTGGCGATCCAGTCGATCGAGTTCGGCAACGAGACCTCCGCCGGCTATCAGTACGACGACAACGCCGGCGAACCCTCCTACACGCTCCGCGCGGAAACCTACGCCGTGCGGCTGAAGGAAGCGGCCGAAGCGATCGCCGCGACTCACAGCAAGGTCGGCATGCTGGCGGTGACCGGCGACTGGACGGGCGACTGGCTGGACGGCATCTACGCCGCCGTACCAAACTTCAGCAACTACGTCGCGGGCTGGATCACCCATCCCTACGGCACCGGCTGGAGGCAAACGCTCGAAGAACTCATCAGCCAGACCGCCTCGCACGGGGCGCCCTCTACGATCCCGATCGACATCACCGAGTGGGGGCTGGCGAGCGACAACGGCAGCTGCCTGACCGCGAACTACGGCTGGAATCCCTGCATGACCTACCAGGAAGCGGCCGAAGTCCTGCGCAAGACCTTCGCGGAAATGCGCCAGATGCTCGGTAGCCGCCTGGGTATGTTCATGCTCTACCAGGTGCGCGACCAAGCGTCGAGCGGGACGAGCACCAACCGCGAGGACTACTTCGGCCTGCTGCAACACGAACTGCAGCCGAAGGGGGAATACACCACGGCCGCCGAGGAAGTGCTGGCCAGCTGAAAGGGCTGAAGCCCCCTCGGCTTTTCCGGCCGGCTGAAGCCCGACCGGCTGACATAATCGCTCGGGTGAGCACGCCTGTAGCGGGTCGGCCCGCCGCATCAAGCGCTCGCGGCGAGCCGGCTGCCGATATGGATCGTCGGATCGCATCCGCGCCACGGCTGGGCCCGGCGGAGATCGTGCTCGGGCTCACCATCCTTGGCGCGGCTCTGCGCTTCGGGACGTTGAACGTCCAGAGCATCTGGCTCGACGAGTCGGCCACGATGATCCTCGTGCACCGAGGGTTCTCGGGCATGCTCTCGCATCTCTCCTCCAGCGAGTCCGCGCCGCCCCTCTACTACGTGCTCGTGTGGGCCTGGACCAAAGTCTTCGGCGCCGGGCCGCTCGGCTTTCGCTCCTTCTCTGCACTGCTCGGCACGCTGACGATCCCCGTGCTGTACCTCGCGGGCAGGGAGATCTCGCCCCGGGTCGGCCTGTGGGCGGCCGCGCTGGCGGTCGTCAACCCGGCGATGTACTACTACTCGCAGGAGGCTCGCGCCTACGGCCTCTTGATCCTGTTCTGCGCAGCCGCGCTTGTGCTGTGGCAGCGTGCGCTGCGGGCACCGGATGGACGCCGTCTGGCGCTGTGGGGCGGCGTCTCGGTGCTCGCGCTGCTCACGCACTACTTCGCCGCCTTCCTGTTCCTGCCCGAGGCCGTGGTACTCGTCAGACGCCTCGGCTGGCGCCGCGTGTGGGCGCCGATCGGCGCCGTCCTGCTCGCCGGGATCGCGCTGCTGCCGCTGGCAATCAGCCAGCGCGCCGACGGCAAGGCCAGCTGGATCGAAGCGGCCTCCCTGAGCTCGCGCGCGGGTGAGACGGTCAAGCAGTTCCTCGTGGGCCTGTACGGCCCGCTGGAGATCCTCACCGCGGTGCTCGCCGGTCTGCTGGCGGGCGGGGCGGTCGCGCTCTTGCTGCGACGCGGCGAGGAGCGCGAGCGCGCCGTCGCGGGCGATGCGGCGCTCGTCGGCGCCGTGGGCCTCTTGCTGCCGCTGCTGCTGGCGGCCACGCACCTGATCGACGTGTTCGACGGGCGTAACGTAATCGCCGCGTGGGTCCCCTGCGCGGTGATCGTGGCGGCGGGCCTCGGTGTGCGCCGGGCGCCGCGGACGGGCGCCCTGCTCGGCACGGCTCTGTGCGCGTTGTCGCTCGCGGTGATCGTGGCCGTGAACGTGCTGCCGGCCTATCAACGCGACGATTGGCGCGGTGTCGCACACTCACTCCCAACGTCGGCCAGCAGCCGTGCGATCGTCGGGGAACAGTATTCGGCGGCTCCGCTGTCGATCTACCTGGGCACGCTGAGGAGCGTCTCCGGTGCGAGCGTCGCGACCCGTGAAGTGGACTTTGTCGCCCTGCGCGTCAAGCGCACGGGCCGCTCGCCGCTGCCCGCGATCGTGCCGCTCCAGCCACCGCCCGGCTTCCGCCTGGTCGAAGTGCGCCGCGCCGAAGCGTTCGCCGTATCGCGGTTCCTCGCGCCCAGCGCCATGCGCGTGAGCACCGCCGCGCTGCGTCGCCTGAGCGGGGAGCCAAACGCTGAAATCGAGCTCGCGCGCTGACCCTCCCACCTGACCCTACTTCCAGTCCGGACGCCAGGAGAGCTGATAGCGAAGCTCGCGCGAGCGCTGGCCGATAACCCGAGCGGGAACGCCGCCAACGACGCTGAAAGGCTCGACGTCCTTCGTCACAACCGCGTTTGCGGCTACGACGGCACCTTCGCCGACCGTGACCCCGCCGAGCACCACAGCGCCCTCGGCAATCCACACCCGGTCACCAATCGCAATCGGCGCGTAATGGTGGGCGAAGTCCGGGTCGTCGATCAGATGCTTGGCGGTCTGCAAGCGCGCGTAGCTGGAGATGTTCACATCTCGCCCGATCGCTATTCCTCCGCGAGCATCGATCACGCAGCGCCTGCCAATCGCGGTGTTGCGTCCGACCTGCAGCTGCTCTGGTGCGCTGATCTCGCTCCCGAGCATGATGATGCCGGTGCGATGATCCTCGAACGCCACGCCGCTGCGCGCATACCATGCCATGCGGTGACGAGCGAGTGGAATCCGGCTGATCACATTTGTGAGGATCCAGTGCGAGGGTGGCAGAACCTTTCGCCGGATGCGCCCGAGTACCGCTTTTACTGGCAACGCTTCCATCGTCGAGGTGAGCCTCTAGTCCTTATTCCCCGCGCCAAAGCGATCGACCGCGTGCTCGATCGCCCTGGCGGGAACGCCTCCAACAACGGTCGCTCGCGCAACATCCTTGACAACGACCGCTCCCGCTCCGATCACCGCGTCGTCGGCGATCGTGATTGGCCCGATCACGATCGCACCGGCGCCAATGCGCACACGATCGCCGATGATCGGCGAGCCGCCGCGGTCGTCATAGCCCACGGTCACCTGCTGAGCGAACAGGCAGTCCCGCCCGATGCGCCGGGCGGTGATGATCGTGGCGAAACCGTGGTAGGAGCACATGCCCGGGCCGATGTCATCGCAATGGATCTCCAGCGCAACAGCGCCCCGATAGAAAACAGAGAGCAGCCGCGCGGCCACCGCCCACGGTAGACCTGCGCCCTGAAGACGAACATAGAGAATCGAGCGGAACGGCGGGTGGCGCATGGCCTCGGCGATCTCCCGCCGCGTAAGCACTGCCGGCAACGGCAGATCCATGCGGGGCTGAACGAAACGCTTGATGTCTCGCTCGACCGCGGGCCAGGTGGGGCTCGCGCGTGCCGTCACGTACAGACCCAAGGTGAGCACGCCTCGTGTGACCCAGATCAGATTCCTCAGGGTGGATCGATTGGCTGGCGCGCTCTGCAAGCTGCGGCCATGCTACTACGGCGCCACGACGGGGCGTAAGCTTCGGCGCCGCGCTCTGCGCGAGCTTCGCATGAGAATCCTGATCGTCTCGAATCTCTACCCACCCGCGGCGATCGGGGGCTACGAGATCGAGTGTGCCGCCGTGGCCCAGCACCTGGCCCACCGCCACGAGGTGCTCGTGCTGACCAGCACAGGACACCGCGATCCCGCAATGGCGAGAGGCAAGACGCCACAGCTCTCAACCACACCAAAGCGAGACGGAACGCCACAGTTCTCAGCCACATCGAAGCGAAGTGAGACGCCAAAGCTCTCGGCCACACCAAAGCGAAGCGAGACGCCAAAGCTCTCGGCCACACCAAAGCGAAGTGAGACGCCAAAGCTCTCGGCCACACCAAAGCGAAGCGAGATGGAGGAGTCTTCGGATGCGCCGGCGCGTGTTGAGATACGACGGGAACTGCCGCTGCTGACACCCGATGCGCCAGGGGCGCTGCGCGCGCCGCTGGCCTCGTTGCGGGCGGTCTCGACGGCACGCCGCTCACTTGCTTGGGAACCGGATCTCGTCTACGTATGGAATGGCGTGGGGATCCCCCAGGTCGTGCTGCGAGTGCTCGCCGACAGCGGTGTCCCGCTTGCCGTTCGCGTCGCCGAGCACTGGTTCAAGCACATCTTCATCGCCGATCAGTTCCTGCGCGAGCTGCGCTCGACGCCCCGGGGACCGGCGCGAGCCGCATGGGCCGCGGGCTGTCGCGCGCTCAACGCGCTGCCGGCGCTGCGCGTCGATCCCGAGGCGCCGCTGCGCACGGCGATCTCGTGGAACTCCGAGGCGACCCGTCGCATCGCCCAACCTCCACCGTTCGTCAAGCCCGTGCTCGAGCGCGTGACCTACCCGGCTCCGCCCCACGGCGCTCTCTACGCCGCGGTCCAGCCCGATCCGGCGCCCGAGCCGTGCATCGTGTTCCTCGGGCGGGTCACCCCATACAAGGGGCCGGCGGTGGCGATCGAGGCGCTCGCGCTGCTGCGCTCCGAGCACGGGGTGCTCGCGAACCTGGTGGTCGTGGGTCCCGAGGACGGCGATTACGGCGCCGAGCTGCGCCGGCTGGCCGATCGCCTCGGGGTCGCCGCGGCGGTGAGCTTCCACGGTCAGGCAACCCCCGAGCAGGCTGCGGCCACGCTCGCCCGCGCACACGCGCTGATCGTGCCCTCCACCTGGGATGAGCCCTTCGGGCTGGTGATGGTCGAGGGCGCCCTGGCCCATGTGCCGCTCGTCGCCTCCGATGTCGGCGGCATCGGCGAGAGCATGCGCGACGAGGAGCACGCGCTGCTGTTCGCGCGCGGGGACGCGGGGGCGGCGGCGGCGGCGCTGGCACGCACGCTGCAGGAGCGCGAGGCGACCGCAGCCCGTGTGCGGCGCGCCTACGAGCGCGCTCAGGCCTTTCGACTCGGCCCCTACCTCGAGCAGCAGGAACGCTTCGTGCGCGACGCGCTGGAAGCCCTCCGAAGCGCCTGAAGCTCGCAGCCGGCTCCCGCATTGCCGGGCGTCGGCGAGAGTCGAGCACCTCCCCCTATCCCCTCCCCCTTCCCGATCGGGACACCCGAGCGCCCTGTCAGCATTGGCAGCCTGATGAGCACCCCCGTGGAGAGCGACCCCCCCGCTCCCGGCGCCCGACCGGGGCTCGTCGGCGACATCCGCCCAGCCCGCGCCGCCCTCGACGTGGTAGTCCAGGTCATGGGGCGAGTGGGCAACCTCGCGCTCGGGGTCATCGCCACCGCCGTGCTCGCCCGCGGGCTTGGCAAGTACGGCTACGGCCAGTGGGCCACGATCCTGCTGATACCCGCGCTGCTCTCGCCCCTCAACGAACTCGGCTTCCTCCAGGTCGCCGTGCGCCACGCCAGCAGCGAGGACGACCCGCGCTGGCTGGGCGCGCTCGTGACCGCCCGGGCGGCGCTGTCGATCCCGGTGACGGCGCTGACGATCCTCGTCCTCATACCCTTCGCGCACGGCTCGACCATGCTCTGGGCCGGCGTGATCGTGGCCCTTCAGGGCCTGCTGGCCGCCCCCAGCGCGATGGCCAGCGTCTTCCAGGTCAGGCTCCGCAACGACCTGGCGATGATCGCGCTCACCTTCAACAGCGTGCTGTGGACGGCCGCGATCGTCGTGATCGCCCTCTCCGATGGAGGGCTGCTCCCCTATGCGGTGGCGATGACCGCGATCGCCGTGCTGAGCACTGCGCTGCAGGTCGCGATCGCCGACCGTACGGTGCGCCTCCCACTGCGCGGAACGCGGACGCTGTGGCGGCAACTGGCGCGCGAGGCCGTCCCGCTGAGCATCGGCACCCTGCTGATCGTGGCCTACGGCCGCGTGGACGCGCTGATCGTCTACAGCGCGACCGGCGCGGCCGCCGCGGGCCTGTACAACTCGGTTTACCGCTTCGTCGAACAGGCCGGGGTCGTCCCCCTATCGCTTGTGATCACCCTGACGCCGATCGCCGCGCGGCTGATTCCCTCCAAGCCCGTGGAGGCCCGCGGCCTGCTGCAGCTCGCGCTCGACCTGCTGGCGATGTTCTCGCTCCCGGCGCTGGCATTCGCGATCGTGGCCTCCCAGCCGGTCGTCCACCTGCTCTACGGACCCGAATACCACGCGGCCGCCCCGGCGCTGCCGGTGCTGATGGGGGCCTTCACGGTCATCTGCTGCGGGTACGCGTTCGGGCTGTTCACACTCGTGCTGGGCCTGCAGCGGGAGTTCGCCCGCTTCGCCCTCGCCGCCCTCGTGTTCAACGTGATCGCCAACCTGCTGCTCGTTCCTCGCTACGGCTTCATGGCGGCGGCGTGGACCACGCTGGCAACCGAGGCTCTGGTCGTCGGCCTGATCGGCAGGGTGGTGCTCGAGCGGCTGCAGATGCGCCTCTCCCTGGGCAGGGCCGGCCGCACCGCGATCGCCGCGACCATCTCCGGGTTGGCCGCCTATGCGCTGCTGCACGCCGGCGTCGGTGTGCTGCTGGCGCTGCTCGCGGCCTCCATGGTGCACGTCGGCGGCCTGTTCGCGCTGGGCGCGTTGAACATGGAGGAGATTCGCGCGATCCTGCGCCGGGAACCCCTGCGGGCGCTGTGAGCGCTGCCACTCCGATGAGCGCGTCCTCACACCCCTCCGGCCCTTCAAAGCCACGGGTCGCCGTGACCTGCATCGGCGATCCCGCGGACGTAGCCCTTCTCTCCGGGACTCCCGCGGCCCTATTGAGGGCTTTGGGCGCCCTGGACATCGAGGCGCTCGCGCTTCGTGGGGACCTCGGCCCACGCGGGCAGGTGTGGACCGAGCGAGCGCTGCTCGCCCTACGCTTGCGTCCGCATCACCTGCGCCATCCCCGCAGCCTGCGCGAGACCCAGAGAGCCCTGCACGCCGAGGTCCTCATGAGCCCGCTGCTGCCTGAGCTGCGCGCTCGCGCGGTCGCGCGCAGGGCCGGACGCATCCCCCCGCTCGACGGAGTCCTCCAGTTTGGCGTGGCGTTCGATCTCCCCCCGGCGCTCCCGACGGTGACCCTCGAGGACGCCACCTTCCGCCAGGTGCGCGACGGGCATCCGTGGTGGTGGATCGAGCGACAACCGGCCTCTGTACTCGATCTCATCGAACGTCGGACGAGTGCCCGCTACGAGCGAGCCCGCGCCTGCGCATTCATGAGCCACTGGGCGGCCGCGTCGGCGATCAAGGACTACGGCATTCCCGCCGAGAAGGTCTGCGTGGTAGGCGTCGGAAGAAATCACGTGCCCCCCTGTCCCGACCGCGACTGGTCCTCACCCCGCGCGCTGTTCGTGGGCAAGGGCTGGGAGCGCAAGAACGGGGACGCCGTCCTGCGCGCCTTCGCGAGATTGCGCGCGCAGCGACCCGACGCGCGGCTGGACGTGGTCGGCGACCATCCCCGGCTGGACATGGAGGGCGTGCACGGCCATGGGCTGCTCTCGATGGCCGATCCCGCGCAGTGCCGCCGGCTGGAGGAGCTGTTCGCGGCGGCGACCTTCTTGGTGATTCCCACGCTCGAAGAGGCCGCCGGGATCGTCTTCGCCGAGGCCCAGGCCGCCGGCATCGCGTCGATCGCGACGTCGGTCGGAGGCTCAGCTACGATCGTCGCAGACGCGGGCATCATCGTCGATCCGCGCGACGACAACGCGATCGCCGAGGCCATGTCGAGACTCGCCGAGCCCGCACTCGCCGCCCACCTGGGGGCGCTGGCCCGCAAGCGCGCGCCGCTCTTCACCTGGCGCGCCGTGGCCGAACGGCTGCTGCGCGCCTTGGCGCCCGCGGGCGTCGAGGTGGAGCATCTAGCCCCGTTTCTACCGTCTTTGGAGAGGAGCCCCGCATGAGCGACACGACCTTGGTGACAGGCGGCAGCGGCTACATCGGGGCGATGCTCGTCAAAGAGCTGCTCGACGCGGGGCATGAGGTGCGCGTGCTCGACTCGCTGCTGCACAGCCAGGAGGAGATAGCCGCCGAGCAGGAGCAGGCGGGCGTGCTTGTGGTGCGCGGCGACATCCGCGACGCCGAGGCCCGCCGGCGGGCGCTGGAGGGCGTCGACAACGTGGTGCACCTGGCGGCGATCGTCGGCGACCCCGCCTGTGCCCTGGACCCCTCGGCCTCCGACGAGGTCAACGTTCAGGCCACCGCGAGCCTCGTCGCGGACGCCGCGCAGGCGGGCGTGCGGCGGCTGGTGTTCGCCTCCACCTGCTCCAACTACGGGCGCATGGCCGACCCCACCGTGCCGATCGCCGAGGAGGGCGAGCTGGCGCCCGTTTCGCTGTACGCCGAGCAGAAGGTCGGCATGGAGAAGCTGATTCTCGGCGGCGGTGGGGGCGACGGCCTCAAACCGACGTGCCTGCGCTTCGCCACCGTGTACGGCGTGGGCCGGCGGATGCGCTTCGACCTGACCGTCAACGAGTTCACGCGCGAACTGTGGGCCGACCGCGAGCTCGAGGTCTTCGGCGAGCAGTTCTGGCGCCCCTACATCCACGTGCGCGACGCCGCGCGGGCGGTCCACACGGTGCTGGAGGCGCCGGCGGCGAAGGTCGCTCACAACGTGTTCAACGCCGGGCGCTCGGGCGAGAACTACCGCAAGCTCGACCTCGTGCAGGAGATCGGCAGGCAGATCGATCGCGGCAAGGTCTCCTACGTCAAGCGCGACGAGGACCCCCGCGACTACAAGGTGAGCTTCGACAAGATTCGCGCCGAGCTCGGCTTCCAGACGCTGATGACGGTGCCCGACGGCATCGCCGAGATCATCGCCGCGCTCGACGCCCGTTCGTTCGGCGACCCGTTCGACCCGCGCTACAAGAACATCCCTTGAGCGCCACCGCAGTACAACCTCACTCGGGCGCCATCGCAGGACCCCTGCCCTTGAGCGCCAACGCAGTACAACCTCACTCGGGCGCCATCGCAGGACCCCTGCCCTTGAGCGCCATCGCAGGGCACACCCCCGCAAGCGCGATCGAGTAGATGGCCGGCACCGAGGACTTCCCCGAGCTCCCGTTGTTCGACCTGCGGCTACAGCCGCAGGATCTCGAGGCAGTCGCGCAGACGCTGCGCTCGGGCTGGCTGACGCTGGGCCCGCGCACAGCCGCGTTCGAGGAGGCGTTCGCCGCGCAGCTCGGCGCGCGCCACGCGATCGCGCTCTCCAGCTGCACCGCCGCGCTGCACCTTGCCTACCTGGCGGCGGGGGCAGGTCCCGGCGATGAGGTGATCGTGCCCGCCTTCACGTTCGCGGCGACCGCCGCGGCGGCGGTGTACTGCGGCGCGACGCCGGTGTTCGCCGAGATCGTCTCGCGCAAGAACCCGAGCCTCGACCCCGACGACGTGCAGCTGCGCATCACGCCGCGCACGAAGGCGGTGTGCGCCGTGCACTACGCCGGCTACCCCGCCGCGGTGGACCGCTTGAAGACGCTTTGCGACGGGCACGGCATCGCGCTGATCGAGGACGTGGCGCACGCGCCGAGCGCCACGCTGCACGGGCGCAAGCTCGGGACGTGGGGCCTCGCGGGCGCGTTCAGCTTCTTCTCCAACAAGGTCCTCTCCGTCGGCGAGGGCGGCCTGCTGTGCACCGACAGCGATGAGGTCGCCGCGTTCGTGCGCTCGCGCCGCTCGCACGCGATGACCAGCGGCACATGGGACCGCCACAACGGGCGCACCGACACCTACGACGTGGTCGGGCTCGGCTTCAACTACCGCCTCGACGAGCCCCGCTCGGCGCTGCTGCTCTCGCGCCTGGGGCGCCTGGAGGCGGAAATCGAGCGCCGCCGCGAGCTGACGCTGCGCTACCGCTCGCTGCTCGCGCAGGTCGAGGGGATCGTCGTGCCGTTCGAGGATGCCGACGTGCCGGGCTCCTCCTGCTACGTGATCCCGATCATGATCGAGCAGGACGGCCGCCAGGCGGAGGTCTCCAGCCGGATGCGCGAGCGCGGCATCCAGACGAGCATCTTCTACCCCTCGATCCACCGCTTCAGCGCCTACCGCGAGCGCTTCCCCGACGTGTCGCTGCCGATCACCGAGCTGGCCTCGCGCACCGAGCTGACGCTGCCGTTCTACCCGCACATGACCCACGACGACCAAGACCGCGTCGTGACCGCGCTGGCGGAGGCGATCGCGCGATGAGGCTGCGGCGGGCGCAATCGAAGGACGAGCTATGAGTGAGTGGCGGGTGCCGCTCACCGAGATCGCCGTCCCCGAGCAGGACGTGCAGGCGGTGCTCGACTGCCTGGAGTCCGGCTGGCTGACGATGGGCCCGCGCACGAAGGCGTTCGAGGAGGCGCTGGCCGCGTTCGTGGGCACGCCCCATGCGGTGACCGTCTCCAGCGGCACCGCGGCGCTGCACCTGGCGTGCGTGGCGGCCGGCATCGGCCCGGGCGACGAGGTGATCGTGCCGGCGTTCACGTTCGTGGCAAGCGCCGCCGCCCCGCGCT
Organism: uncultured Solirubrobacterales bacterium; assembly: GCA_963844585.1. GTDB lineage: Bacteria > Actinomycetota > Thermoleophilia > Solirubrobacterales > Solirubrobacteraceae > Palsa-744. Next base: position 131,116 of record CAWJOV010000010.1, read on the forward strand.
ACGTCGGCGCCGAGCCGGTGCTGTGCGACGTGCGCAGCCCGTTGGACTTCAACATCGACCCCGATGACGCCGCGCGGCGGATCACGCCGCGCACACGCGCGATCGTGGCTGTGCACTTCGCCGGCTATCCCGCGGACGTGGCCGCGCTGCGCGTGCTGTGCGACGAGCACGGGCTGGTGCTGATCGAGGACTGCGCCCAGGCGACTGGCGCACGCGTGGACGACAGCGGGCGCCAAGTGGGCACGGTGGGCGAGCTTGGCGCGTTCAGCTTCTTCTCCAAGAAGCAGCTGTGCGTAGGCGAGGGCGGGATGGTCACGAGCGCCGACGAGCAGCTCGCCGAGCGCGTGCGGCTATTCCGCTCGCACGCGATGACCAGCAGCACGTGGGACCGCCACCGCGGCCACGACCCCGCTTACGACGTGGTCGACATCGGCTTCAACTACCGCCTCGACGAGCCGCGTGCGGCGCTCGGGCTAAGCCGCCTGGGGCGGCTGGCGCAGAGCATCGACGCGCGGCGGGCGACCGTGCGTGCGTATCGCGAGCGACTCGTGGAGATCCCCGGCGTCCAGCTGCCATTCGACGACGGGGCCGTCGAGCGCTCATCGCACTTCGCCTTCCCCGTGCTACTCGCCGACCGCGCAACCCGTGATCGCTTCCGCGAGGAGCTAAAAGCTGCTGGCGTCCAGACGACTTGGTACCCGGCGTTGCACACGTTCACCGAGTACCGCCGCTTCGCGCCCGCGGACGGCCTGCCGCAGGCCACGGAGGTGGCCGACCGCCACTGCGCGCTGCCGCTCAGCTCGACGATGACCGAGGCCGAAGTCGAGATCGTCGTGGACGCAGTGCGGGCAGCGCTTGCGAGCTGACCGCTGTCGCTCGGCTACATGCGTGCAAGGGGACTGCCGAGGGGCGCATGCGCCGCCGGAACAGCTCATTCCGGCGGGATCAGCCGCTCGCGCACCGACTCGAACTCCTCCTGCGCCTGCTCGTAGTCGTCGTGCCGGCCGATGTCAAGCCAGTAGTCCTCGCTCGGCCAGGCGCGCACCGTCTCCCCGGCGGCGATCAGGCGCAGGATCAGGTCGGGGAAGTCCAGGCGCCTGCCCGGCTCGATAAACGACAGCGCGCGCGGCGCGAAGCAGTACACGCCCATGCTCGCGATGTAGTCGATCGCCGGCTTCTCGTCGTAGCCGGTCAAACGCGTGGGGTCGCCGTCGTCGCCGAAGCGCAACACGCCTAGGGAGACCTGGATCTGGCGCTCCTTGGTGGCGATCGTCGCCGCCGCGTCGCTGCCGCGGTGGCGCTCCAGCAGCGCGCCGTAGTCGATGTCGGTCAGCACATCGCCATTCATCACCAGGATGTCCTCCTGCGCCAAGCCGTCGATCAGGGCGAGCGCGCCGACGGTGCCGAGCGGCTCGCGCTCGCGGAAGTAGTCGATCGGGATGCCGTAGCTCTCGCCGTCGCGGAAGAACGCCTCGATCAGCTCGGCGAGATAGCCGGTGGCGATCGTGATCCGTTCGAAGCCGTGCGCCTTCAGCTGGCGCACGACGATGTCCAGCACCGGACGATCGCCGATCGGCATCAGCGGCTTGGGGAGCACGGTGGTGTAGGGCCGCAGCCGCGTGCCCTCGCCCCCCGCCAGGATCACCGCGCGCCTCATATCACCGCGCGCCTCATCGCCCCAGACCGCACGCCAGCCCGATGCCCGCACCGGGGTAGATGCGCCGTCGGGGACACTCGGCGAGACAGGACTCGATCATCGGCTGGCGATCGCTTCGCGCAGGAGCCCCTCGATCGTCTCGGCCACCACCGGCGCGGCGTACGTCCGCTCGGCGTGCTCGCGCGCGGCCCTTCCCTCGCGCTCCAACCGCTCGGGGTGGTCGATGTAGCGTTCGAGCAGCGCCCGCAGCGAAGCGGGGGAGTTCTCCGGCGAGGCGATCGCCCCGATGTCGTCGGAGATCATGTCCGCCACGCCCTCGGCGCCCGTCGCCAGGCAGGGGCGGGAGGCGAGCATTCCCAGGATCACCGCCCGTGGCGCACCCTCGGTTGGGCTCGGGCAGAACACCGACACGTCGAAGGCCGACAGCACATCGGGGATCTCGGCCCCCGGCGTCGGGATGAAGTGCGCGCGCTCGCCCAGCGGAGCGGCAAGCTCTCGCAGCTGGTGCTCGGTTTCGCCGTCGCCGGCGAGGATCAGGTGCACGCGCGGATCCTCCAGTTCGCGCACCGCGTTGACGACCACGTCGTTGCGCTTCTTGCGGTGAAAGCGGGAGATGCAACCCACCACGAAGGCGTCCCCGGGAATGCCCAGCTGCTCGCGAACCCGCCCGCGTCCCTGCTCGGCGAAGCGGATCTCGTCGGTACGCAACACGTTGGGCACCACCACCAGCTTCGTGCCCACGCCCACTTCGGCGACGGAGCGGCGGGTGCCCTCCGAGACCGCCATCCCCAACGCCGCCCGCCTGCCCGCGGCGAGGTAGGCCAGGCGCGGGACGCCGCCTCTCAGCGGCAGCGGCACCGGGCCCCACTCGGCCCACACGGTGGTGGCGCGCAGCCGCTTGGGGAGCATCCCCGCCAACAGCTGCTCCTTCTTGTAGTGGACCAGCAGCACGTCGTAGGGCATCTGCTCCTCCAGCGCCCGCGCAAAGCGCCTCGACAACTGCGGCCAGCGCAGCGCCAGCCGGGTCCAGGTGCGGGTGGAGAGCTTCGGGCCGATGTCGATCCCCACCACCTTCACCTGCGTGTCGCGCCCGATCCCGGGCATGTCGCTGAGCAGCACGGTCTCGAGGCCGCGCCGGCGCAACGCGTCGAGCATCTCGACGGCAGCGAACTCGGCGCCTCCGCTGGAGTCGGTCGTCATCACGCTCACGATCTTCAAAGGCTTGGTCTGCTCCTCGTCTGCCGGCGGCGACCCGTTCGCCCCGCCTTGCTGTATCGCCGCTTCCCCGGGCGACTTGAGTCCAAGCGCACGTTTCACCAAACCCAGGGTCCGCTCCGGGTCGTGACTTGCCAGCGTGGCGCGGCGCGCGAGCTCGCCCTCGCGCTTGCGGCGCTGCGGATCGTCTCGATACGCCTCGATCGTCGCCGCCAGCGCGCGGGGGTCGTGCGAAGGCGAGACGATCGTGCCGCCGCCCGGCGGGATCAGCCCCTCCGCGCCCTCCGGATCGGTGGCGATCACGGGTAGCCCCACGAGCTGCGACATCACGATCACCCGGGGCTCTCCCTCGGTGGGGCTGGGCGTGAACACCAGCACGTCGCAAGCGGACAGGAACGACTCCACGTGACCGCGCACGTTCGGCACGAAGCGGACGCGATCGCCGAACGGGGCCCCCCGCGCGCGCAGCGCCCCCTCCTCCTCCCCCTCGCCCGCGAGCACCAGGCGAACGTCATCGTCCAGGTGGGCCATCGCATCGATCGCCACGTCGTTGCGCTTGCGCCGCTGAAAGCGCGAGACGCAGCCCACCACCAGCGTCTGCTCGCCCGCCCCCCACGCCCGCCGCAGCTCCGCGCGGCCCGCCGGGTCGAAGGCCACGCTGCCGACGTTAACCAGGTTCGGCACCACCGTCACCTTCTCGGCGGGAATGCCGGTGGCCACCACCGTGCGCCGGGTGCCCTCCGAGACGGCGATGATCCGGCTGACGCGCCGCGCCGCGAGCGCGTACAGCCATCTGGGCGCCCCGTGGCGCATCGGCGGCGGCACGGGGCCCCACTCGGCCCACACGATCTCGCCCGTGAGCCGGCGTGGCAGCAGCGAGCACAGCAGCTGCTCCTTCTTGAAGTGCAGCAGGATCGCCCCGACCGGTCGCTCGGCACGTAACGCCCTGGCGATGCGCAGAACAGTACGTGGCGCCTCGAGCGCGACCAGCACGACGCTGCGGCGGGCGAGCTTGGGGCCGATGTCGATCGCGCGGACGGGAACGTCGGTGTCGTCCGTGATGTCCGGCACGTTGGTCAGCAGCACCACGTCGTGGCCGCGACTACGCAGCGCCTGCAGCAGATCGACGTTCGCGTACTCGGCGCCCCCGCGTTCGTCGGTCGTCTGGATCGAGACTATGCGGTGTCCGGCCATCGGGCAGTCATACCAACTTGTCGGCAGCGGCCGCCGAATCTGCAGGATCGCCTCCAGCCTTTCGGGACGCGACGAGATTTCAGCCCGGTTCGGGATGAGGCGGCGGGACTTGAGATGGGCTCAAAGGCAGCCGAGCTCTTCGCGAGGCGGTAGGGCTTGGGATGGGGCTCAGACGCAGCCGAGCACTTCGCGATACACCTCGCCGGTGCGACGCGCGATCGCCGGCCACGCAAAGCGCTCTTCGGCGAGCTTGGCCCCGGCCTCCCCGCGGCGGCGGCACTCCAGCCAGCCAGCCTCGATCGCAGCGCCGAGCGCGCTGACGAGCGCATCGACATCGGGCCGTGAGCAGATCCACCCCGTCTCGCCGTCGAGCACCGCCTCGCCCAGCCCCCCCACCGGGTAGGCCACGACAGGACGATGGAAGCCGTACGCGAGCAACAGAACGCCGCTCTGACTGGCCACCGGGTACGGGAGCACGACGGTGTCGGTCGCGGCGAACAGCGCTGCCGCCGCTCGCATGTCGAGGTACCCCTCCCGCACCGTCACGCGCGTGGCGAGCGCCGGGTCGGCGAGCTGCGCGCTCGCCGCGGCGAGCGCGCCGTCCTCCTCGCCGCCGATGAGCAGGTGCAACCGCGGTAGCCGCGGCAGTGCCGCGAGCAGGTCGCCCAGTCCCTTGTCCGGCCGTAACCGGCCGAACAACAGGGTGACCGGCGCCTCGGGCGCGATGCCCAGCTGCGCCCGCGCCGCGTCGCGATCGGCGGAGCCTCCGCTGCGGGCCAGCCCCCCGTACTCGCCGTGGGGGATCACTACCACGCGACCGTCGGCGGTGCCCGGCACGCGGGCGAGATCGGCTTCGGTGTGGACGATCGTGCTAGCTGCGAGCCGCGCCAGCCACGCGTGGGTACGGTCGAACGCGCGGCCGCGCTCGAATGTGTTGTGCGAGGTCTGCACCACCGGCACCCCAGCCAGCCGCAGGCAGGCGATCGCCACCAGCCCCAAGGGCGCGAGCTCCCACCCTTGGGAGTGGGCCAGATCCGCATCGCGACCGAGTGCGACCAACGGCGGGATCGCAAGCAGGAAGCGCAAGCCGTTGGCGATCGGGCCGAGCCCCGCTCGACGCACCGCGCGCGCAAGTCGCGTGTGACCGCGCACGTAGTGGAAGAGGGGATGGATCGTGACGCCGCTCGCCGGCCGGTAGCGGTGGTCCTCCGCCGTCGCCAGCACCACCTGCCATCCCTCCGCGGCGAGCGCGCGCGTCAGCTCCTCCGTGTAGTCGGCGACGCCGCCCCGTCCGCCCTGCTCGATCATCAGCAGCCGACCCTTCATCGGACGCGTGAGAGGCTGTCGCGAAGTCGCTGGGTGGCCAGCCAACCGTCGTCGCGGATCCGGCGCGACCACCCCGCTCCCGCGACGTTGAATCGCTTCAGGGCGCGCGGGGGATCCTCGAGGTCGCCGACCAGCCGCTCGGCGTGACCGGAGGCAATCGTGTGAGCGGCACGGCGAAATCCCAGACCCTTCTCGCTCGGCAGGTGCCACAGGCCGAGCGACCCGGGATCGCCGACGGAGGGGGCACCGTGCCGGGGACCGGTCCAGATCCGCTGCGCCACGGTCGAAAGGTCGTGCAGCTGGACGCGCCCGAGCGCCCCCGCGAGCGACAGCAGCTGCTCCTCGGTCGCGAACGTCTTCTCGTGTGCCGCCGCCACCTCCCGCTCCAGCTGCTCGCACGTCGATAACAGCGCCTGCAGATCGCCGGCCGTGCCCGCCAGCAACTCGCCGCCCACCCACCGTGCGGGGGCTTCGGGCGCTCCCATGCGGCCGGCGAGCTCGCCCAAAGTCCGCGGGGTGAACCCGTAGAGCTCCCAGTCGGGCGGGTAGGGAATGTGGATGCAGCCGACGCCCGGCGGAGGAGGAACGGCGGCGAACACCTTGGGCGCGTCCAGCCAGACGCAGTTGACGTCCACCAGGCACAGCTGCCGATCCGAATCCCCCTTGCCGCTTGCCGCCACGATCGCGTCGAAGACATACCTGGAGGACGCGAACGTCGCCACCTCCCCCGACGGTCGATGCAGGTAGTCGGCGAACACGATCTCCACCCCCGCCGACTCGATCTCCTCCAGCAGGCGCACCCCACGGCCACCCAAAAGGCGTCTGTCGATCAGGTTGGTGACCAGCGCCAGGTCGCACTCGACCCCTCGCAGCCGCAGCGAGGCGGCCTGTACGAGCACGCACTCCAAATAGCGTGACGCCAGCCTCCCGGAGTCGCCCCGCGAGCGACTCGAGGGGTAGTCGAACGCCTCGCCCGGCCCGTGCACGTACAGGTACTGCACGACGAGCGGCCTTGGCCGCCCATCCACGGCTAGGTCGTCCTGATGATCAGCACCGAGCAGGGCGCGTGGTGGGAGACCCTGTTGGGCACGGAGCCCAGCAGGAAGCGCTTGGCGCCGCTCATGCCCTTGTTGCCGACCACGATCAGGTCGGCGCTGCGCTCCTCGGCGACGTCGAGGATCGCGTCGGCCGGATCGCCCTGGCGCGCGTAGACGTTGACCTCCACGCCCGCCTCGCGCGCCGGCGCCGCGGCGGCCTCGAGCGCGGCGTCCACGTCCTCGCGGGGGTTGATCGCCCACTGCAGGTCCTCCGGGGCCTCGCGCCGTTCCGAGCGCAGGCGTCCAGCCGGCACCGGCTCGTAGGCGCTCACGATCTCGAGCGTCGCGCCCAGCGTACGGGCCAGGTCGCCCGCCTGGCGCACTGCCTCACCGGCCGTCTCGGAGCCGTCGGTGCCAACCACGATCGATTTGAACATGCTCTGACTCCTCGCCTGCTTGTGTGTAGTAGAGCTGCAAAACGCTGCCGGCGCTCGATCATATCCAGGCCTGCCTTAACGTTCACGACGCCCGTGATCGATCTGCACTGCCACGTACTGCCAGGCATAGACGATGGCCCCGCCACGATCGAGGGCTCGCTCGCACTCGCGCGCGCGGCGGCGGCCGGAGGGATACAGGTGCTGGTGGCCACCCCCCACGTCAGCTCGCGCTACCGCAACGACGCCCAGACGATCGCTCGGCTGGTGGGCGAGCTGAACGTTCGCCTGGCCGAGGAGGGGGTGTTGAGCACCGGCGGCGTGCCGCTCGAAGTGCGCGCCGGTGCGGAGGTTGCGTTGACGCAGATCGCCGAGATCGAACCGGCGGAGCTGGACCGCCTCACGCTCGGTGGAGGAGAGTGGCTGCTGGTGGAGCCCCCCTTCACCCCGGTCGCCCCCCACCTCGACGAGATCCTGCTGGCGCTGGGGCGCGACGGGCGACGGGTCGTGGTGGCGCACCCCGAGCGCTGCCCCACCTTTCAACGCGACCGGCGGATGCTCGAGCGGCTTGTGCGAGAGGGGTTCCTCACATCCGTCACAGCCGGCTCCTTCGGCGGGCGCTTCGGGGCCGAGGCGCGTCGCTTCGCGCTCGAGCTCGCGCGCGACGGGCTGCTGCACAACGTGGCCTCCGACGCGCACGATCATGTCCATCGGCCACCCGTGATCGCCGCGGAGCTCCAGGAGGCGGGGCTGACCCCTCCACTGGCCCCTCTGGCGCAATGGCTGACCGAGTCTGTGCCGCGCGCGATCCTCGACGGTGGGGAGATACCGCCCCCTCCCGAGGCGGTTATGCGCGACGTCGAGACCCCGCAACCGCGGCGGTGGCTGCATCTGCGCCGGTGAGTCGATTACACCAGCTTGGTGACCGCGATGATCATTCCGATCACCACAAACACGACGATCGCGATCTGCATCCAGATCCAGGTGGGGGACACGACCAACAGCCTACCGGGGGCTTCTATCGTGAAACGATGGCAGGATGCCGATGGAACCCTATGGCTGGACGCCTACCAAAGCTCCCAACGCTGATACTGCTCTGCCTTTGTGCCGCGGCCTGGCTGACGCCGAGTGGCACGGCTAGCGGCTCGGTTGGAGCGCGCGCCGCACTGACAGCGCCGCTGGGGGGGTCAACATCGCCGGCGTCGCCGGCAACCTTCCCCTCTCGCTGGCAGACCGGGAAATCGCGCGCGCGCGGGCGCTGCACGCAAAGCTCGTGCGCACCGAAGTGCCGTGGTCGGCGCTCGAACCTGACGGACAAGGAAAAGTCGAACCCCGCGCGCTGGCCTTCCTCGATCGCCTGGTGAGCGACGCCGCCGAAAGCGGCATCGGCGTGATCACCATCGCCTACAGCACGCCCTGCTGGGCCTCCTCCGCCCCGGCGTCCCTGCTACGCAAGTGCGTGCCGGGCCGGTTGACCGCGGCCAACGCCTGGCCTCCGCGCGAACCCTCGACGTACGCTGCATTCGTCGCCTATCTGGCCGCGCGCTACGGCACGCGCCTGGCGGCGATCGAGGTCTGGAACGAGCCCGACCAGGCCAACGAAGCTTACTTCGCGGGCCCGGAAAAACCACAGCACTACGCCGCCGTGCTGCGCGCCGCCTACCCCGCGATCAAGCAGGCCAATCCCAACGTAAAAGTGCTCGCCGGCTCACTCGTGGGCTCCAACGGCGTCTTCCTGCGAGCGCTGTACGCCGCCGGCATCAAGGGCTACTACGACGGCTTGGCGGTGCACTTCTACAACCTCACGCTCGGCTCGCTGCGCGCGATCCACGAAACGCAGCTCGCGGGCGGCGACAACACGCCGCTGTGGCTGGACGAGTTCGGTTGGAGCAGCTGCTGGCCGAAGCATAAGGTCCAGCAAGAACAGGGGTGCGTCAGCCCGCGGGTACAGGCCGCCAACATCACCAACCTCTACCGCTCGCTGGCGCGCGCGCCATACGTCGCGGCGGCGGTGCTGTACAAGCTGCAGGACTCCACGGGCGAAAACTTCGGCGTGCTCAACACGAAGGGCGCGCGCAAGCCAGCCTTCACGGCGTTCGCGCGCGTCCTCGCCAACCCCTTCGGCAGCCCAGCGCGCGCGACCCTCAGCCTCAGCCGCCGTCACGGCAGGGTTTGGGCCAAGGGCGAAGGCCCGGTCGGCGACTACATGCAGCTCGAAGCCTTCCAGGGCAAGGTGCTGCGCTACCGGGCGCTGTTCACGCTCAACCGCTTCAATCGCTACGCAGTGGCGCTACCGCAGGTGCTTGGCACCAACGGCTTGACGGTGCGCGTCTACCAGTACTGGCAGGGCAGCGGCAAAGACGCCAAGCGCAGCATCTAGCTGACCTCCCAAGCAGGACAACTACTAGCCTGAGGTCGGCTTGGCCTGGAACGCCAGCCTGAGGTCGGCTTGGCCTGGAACGCCAGCCTGAGGTCGGCTTGGCCTGGAACGCCAGCCTGAGGTCAGCTTGGCCTGGAACGCCAGCCCGAGGTCAGCTTGGCCTGGAACGCCAGCCCGAGGTCAGCTTGGCCTGGAACGGAGCTCAAAGGAAGACCGGCACGCCCGGGTACATCCTTGGACGCGCCGTCTATTTCTAAAAGAGGTTCTTACTCCGTGTTGTGCAGCAGCGCCCCGAACGTGAGCGCGAGGATCTTCAGGTCGAGCGCCAGGGACCAGTGGGCGATGTAGTAGTTGTCCCACTCCACGCGTTCGGCGAGCGATGTTTGGCCGCGCAGGCCGTGCACCTGAGCCCAGCCGGTGATCCCCGACTTCACGCGGTGGCGGTCGCCGTAGCGGGTCACGTCCTGGCGGAACACCTCCACGAACTCGGGGCGCTCGGGGCGAGGGCCGATCACGCTCATCTCGCCGCGCAGCACGTTGAACAGCTGGGGCAGCTCGTCCAGCGAGGTGCGTCGCAGGAAGCGGCCGATCGGGGTGCGACGGTCCTGCCCCTCCACCCCACCGGGAGCGACGTCCCCGTTGAGCGTGAAGTCGAATGCGGGCTCGTCGGCCTCGCTCGGCTCGAGCTCCTCGTGCCCCACGCGCATCGAGCGGAACTTGTAAAGGTCGAACAGCGTGCCATCGCGGCCGACGCGGCGCTGGCGGAACAGGATCGGGCCGGGCGAGGTGAGGCGCACCGCCAGCGCCGTGAGCCCTAGCACCGGAGCGAGCAACAGCAGCAACACCGCCGCGAACACGCGGTCGAAGGCGTGCTTGAGCGCGAACTGCACGCCCTTCGGGTTGATCGTCGTGAAGGAGAGCAGCGGCAGGCCGCCGACGGTGTCGTAGCCGACGCGGTTGTTGATCGTGTCGAACATGCGCGGCACCACCGACACCTCGACGCCGAGCTCCTGGCAGCGCTGGATCAGGCGGCTGACGTGCGCGTCGGCGACCGAAGAGAAGGCGACGATCAGGTTGCGCGTGTGCGTCTGTCGCACGACCTCATCGAGATCCTCGGTGCTGCCCAGCACCGGCACGTCGCGGCCACCGACTTCCGCCAGCGGACGGGGGTCGTTGTCGAGGAAGCCCGCCGGGTAGAGACCGTACTCGGGGTGGTCTTCCAGGCGACGCGCCACCTGCGCGCCCACCAGGCCGGCGCCGACGATCAACACCGGTCGGCCCACCAGGCGGCGACTGCGCGCCGACCGTTGCGCCAGCGCCAGCGCCGCGCGACCCACCGCGAGCGTCGTCAGCGAGAGCAGCCACGCCGCCACCCACTCCGACTGGTCGGGGATCCGCCCGTTGGCGAGCAAGCCGATCGCCGCGACCGCCATCGCCGCGACCGACACCGCGCTCACCGCGGGGGCCAGCCCGTCGAGCAGCAGCGCACGCAGCCGGGTACGGTAGAGCCCGCGCAGGTAGAGCGTCAGCAGCGTCAGCAGCGGCAGCGCTAGCAGCGGCAGGGCCGTAGTCGAGAGATACAAGGTGGCGTGGAGGCCGCCGAGTGCGAGCACCACCGCAAGGCACAGCATCGCGAGGTCGATCGCGGGAACGAGCACGTTCCAGCCGGGCTCCTCGAGCAGCAGCTGCAGCGGCCCGCGGAAGATCCCGCTGTGGGCAGCGCGCGGCCCCGGCGCCGGCCGCGCGGCCGGGTGCCGGGTGAGCGGGAGGCTCGGTGCGGTCGTTTGCTGGGTGAGACGAGGTCCATTCATGTGAAGGAGGGCATCCTTGTCCGTCGTGATTGGCGTTGGCGTACCTGCTGCCCAAGTGCGCACTCGAGCTCCTGCGATCTACTCATGATGAGCACCCATACCCGACAAACGCACGGTGGCCGCCCCAACGAGCGCCAGCACCCCGGCGATCAGCACCAGCGCCAGCAGATCGCCGCCGGTGAACCACGACGGCCCTCCCGCGCTCACCGACGCAGCCAGCGAAGCTTCCGGGCGCGTCTGACTCGAGTACGCACCAGTGCTCCCTGCGGATGCACCGTGGCCCGCCGAGGCTCCCCTGCCACCCTGCCGGAGAGCTCCGCTCGAGCCCCGGCCGCCGACGCTCCCGGGCACTGTCCGGCCGCCGGCTGCAATATGGCTTGCACCCGTGGCCGAGGAGGAAGAAGAAGAAGGGGAGGAAGAAGATGGGGAGCTAGACGAGGACGAGCCCGAAGACGAGCCGCCCGGACCACCACCCGAGCCGCCACCGGCGCCCCCCTTGGGTCCGTTTAGCAGCGTCCCGCCGATGATCGCCTGAGCGCCCGCTCCAGGACCGCCGTAACCGCTCAACAGCGGTCCGCCAGCGAGCGCGGCGGGGGCCGGTATGGCAAATAGCGCCAGCGATGCCAGCGCTCCGAGGGTTATGCGATTGCCTCTCATGCTTCCCAACCTTGGGGGTCCTTTCGGCGTCGAGCAACCTCAGGGTCACTCTCCTTGCCTCTTTTGCCTACCGCTTCGCCTTGCCACCCATTATTAGACACCGTGCTCGGGTCCATCGCCGCCACGGCGTCGCAGCCGGTGAGTCGGTCAGCTCATTACACAAACTAGCGAACTTACGGTGGGTGTCGAGCGAAAAACGTTGTTGCGGGTCCGTAGTTTCACTCAACATTCATTCTTACTATGAGAATTGCTGAGCGTTGCGGAGGATTGCGAGGGTGAGTTCCCCGATGTCCACCCGGTGGCCGCCGCGCACCGTCGCGAGCGCTGCGCGGGCGAGCGGATCGCGCGGCGCGAGACGCACCGCACGTTCGAGCAGCGCGAGCGCTTCGCGGCGATCGCCACTTGCGGAGGCGATCGCCCCCCGCTCGAGCGTCGCGTACGCTTCGCCCGGGGTGCGTCCGAGCGCCAGGGCGAACTCGTGATCGGCGCGCGTGTATTCGCCCAGACGGAGCGCGATGCTGCCGGCCACCACGTACGGTTCGTCGCTCAGTGGGTTCAGCCGCGCAGCATGGTCGAGGCGTGCGTATGCCTGCGTGGGCGAGCGCACCCACACGTGTGCGGCACTCTCCACCTCCAGGCTGCTCAGCCAAGGGACGGCGAGCGAGACGATCGCCGCGAGCGCGACAACGCCCAGAGCCGCCGCGAGCGACCGGCGACGTCGCTGGCCGCGGGGGGCGGCTTGCGCGGAGCGACTCGGGGCCGGATGGACCTCGGCGGCGATCGATTGGTCAGGGTCCGAAGACGAAGACGAGCTTTCAGGGTCGGCCGCCGCCGCATCCTTCACCGCGGGCACACGCGGCGCGAGCGCACAGGCAAGGCCGAGCAGCGCGAAGGCCGGCGCCCCCAGTCCGGCGAACTCCCAGAACCAGTCGAATGAGCCGTGCACAACCCAGTAGGCGAAGCCTGCCACCGCGGCCGCGGCGACCGCCCGCGCGAGAGCGGGGTCGGGGTGGCGTGGCGCAAGCGCCCGCCAGGCCGCCAGCAGCGCCGCGCCCAAGCCGACCACGGCGAGCAGCGCCCCCACCAGCCCGGTTTGCACGAGCGTGCGCATCTCCACGCTGTGGGGATAGCGGGGGGTCTCGGTGGAGCGCCCGTGCGCAAGGTAGGGCTCGGCGAAGTTGTCGGCGCCGATCCCCAGCAGTGGGTGGGCGGCGAATTCGTCGAGCGCCACACGGTAGAAGTCGTAGCGGCTGGAGCCCAGCCCGCTGGTGAGGCGGCTGCCCGTGGTGTTGTTGGCGGCGTATCCCTCGGGGCTCTTGAACGTATCCCACGCGTGGCGCGCGCGAGCCACCGGGTTGCCCGCCGCCACCCAGCCGCCCGCCAGCAACGCCACCAGCAGGGCCACGGCGACCGCGGCCACGCCGCGATGCACCCGTGCGGCGACCGCGGGGGAGAGCGTGCGCCGGTGCTCGAGCGCCGCCCCCGCCGCCACCACGACGCCGACCACGACCGCGCTGAGCAGCGTCGCCGCCACGGCGGCGTGCACCGCGGTCGTGGCGCTGTGCAGTGCCGCCGGGCCGTGTGGGGCGACCCCGCCGTTCACGCCTTCCAGCACGCCCACCCGTTCGCCCACGCGCAGCACCGCCGGCGCGGCGACGCCGATCCCGGCCGCGACGGGGACCAACAGCGCGAATGTGCGCACACGGCCGGGGAGCAGCGCGAACACCAGCACCAGCATCACCGGCTCGGCGTACACCGAGCCGCGGCTCTGGCTGAGCAGCGCGACCTCGGCGAGCAGCACCGCGCCGCCCGCCAGTGCTCCCCGCAGCCACCACGGCAGCCGCCGCTCGCGCGCCAGCAGCAGCGCCGGCCAGCAGGCCATCAGCCACTGCGCCGCGTTGGCGTTGACGTACCCCGCCGGGTACACCAGCCGGCCCCCGGGAAGCAGCGCGATCAGGCGCGCCGCGTTGGCGGCAGCGTCGATGTGCAGCAGCACGAACAGCCCCACGCCAACCATCGCGAGCACCCACCCACACAGCAGCAAAGCGGCGGTGATGCCGGTTTGCGCCCAGCAGGCGAACAGCGCGAACACCAGTAGGTAGAGCAACGTGCGGTTGGCCCCTTCCCAGGCGTCTCCCGGCACGCCGGCCCACAGGATCGAGAGGAAGCTGAGCGCGGTGTAGGCAGCCAGAGCACCCACCGCGATCCGCACCGCCAGCGGGATCTCGGCCCAGCGCGGCACCACCCCCAGCAGTGCGATGGCAAGCAGCGCGAGTACGACCAACCCACCCGGCGCCCAGTGGGTGAGCGGGTAGCCGGCCTGGTCCGTGGCCCACACCACCATCAGCGCTAGTGCGCCGAGGGCGGGCACCGTGGCGGGGGCCGCGCGCAAGGGCGCAATCAGCCTCATCCGGGCTCAGAGCCTACAGCCAGCGCGGGCGCCTCCCGCAGGTGGGGAGGGGATTGATTTGGAGGGGGACCCTTCGGGTCCGGGACGGGTAGGTGGCGGCGGGCGCACCAAGGTTGTTGTCACGTGACCATGGGCGGTGGCCTGCGAGCGGACCGTTGGCTGTCGGTGTCAGCCCGAGGCCGGGCGCGTTGCCCCCGCCAGCAGCAGCGAGAGCACTCTGCCCATCAGCTCGTCCGGGACGGCATCGGGGTCCGCCATCCGCTGACGGGCGATCCCGTCGGCGAGCGCATCGATTGCGATCGCCAGCTGCTCCGCCGGCAGCGTGAGCTCCAGCTCGAAGTCGCGAGCGCCGTCGGCAATCAGGCGCGTAAGGGTTGCGCGGGCACGGGCGAAACTGGCGGCCACGTGGCGGCGCACGCCCTCGTCGCGGGCGGCGTAGGCCCAGAACTCCGCGAACAGCAGCAGCAGGTCGGGCTCGCGGTCGATCATCGCCATCCACCGCTCGGCGCCGCCGCGCGCGCGCTCGTCCACCGAGGCGCGCTGGCCCACCGCCTCCTCGATCTCGCGCGTGTGCTCGTCGATCTCGCGATCCATCACCGCCAGGAAGAGGTCCTGCTTGCCGCTGAAGTTGGAGTACAGCGCCCCCGTCGAGTAGCCGCCCTCGGCCGCGATCTCCTCGACCGAGGCGCCGTGGAAGCCGCGGCGCGCGAACACCGTGCGCGCCGCCAGCAGCAGCCGTTCGCGGGTGAGCGCCTTGCTCTGCTCGCGTGTGAGGCGCACCGTGGGGGTCATCCGCCAATCGTACTTGACGGAGCGATTGCTATTGCGATAACGTTCACTATTCGTTTGGGACACGCTCCCAACCGACGAGCACCAACTCGAGACCACGAGGTCTCGCCAACAGAGGAGCAGACGCGCATGGCGACGATCGAGCAGCCCCCCACGAGCGATCAGCTCGGCAGCCTCCCCGCCGACGCGATCTCCTACGAAGACCTCTACGCCCGCTGGGAGCGCGGCAACTGGAAGGCGACCGAGCTCGACTTCACCGAGGACGCGCGGCAGTGGCAGGAGGAGTTCTCCGAGTTCGAACGTACGGCGGCGATCTGGAACTACGCGCTGTTCTTCTGGGGCGAGGACGCGGTCGCCGACAACCTCTCCCCCTACATCGACGCCGCCCCGCGCGAGGAGCAGAAGTACTTCCTCACCACCCAGCAGGTCAACGAGGCGCGCCACGCGGTGTTCTTCAAGCGCTTCATGCACGAGGTCGCCGGGATCGGCGACGGCTCGATGGCGAGCGGGCTGAACGCGATCAAGCCACAGCTCAGCCCCGGCTTCCGCAAGATCTTCGACCGCCTCGACCGGATGGCCGACGAACTGCGCGCCGACCACTCCCCCGCCAAACTCGCCGCGGCGGTCACCCTGTACCACATCGTGGTCGAGGGCACGCTCGCCCAGCCAGGACAGCACCTGATCTGCAGCTACTTGGAGGAACGCGACAAACTGCCCGCCTTCCGCGAGGGGATGGAGAACATCCAGGCCGACGAGCAGCGCCACATCGGCTTCGGCGTCAAGCTGCTGGCCGACCTGCGCCGCGAAGATCCCGTCAGGGTCCCCAAGGCGGTGGCGGGCATCCTGCACGACGTCACCCGCTACACCGCCCAGGTGCTGATGCCCCCCGGCTGGGATGAGAGCTACCTGACGGTGTTCGGCTACTCCTTCGACCGCATCGGGCCTGAAGGCGTCAACTCGCTGACGACCAAGCTGCGCTCCGCCGGGATGCCGGCCGAGACGCTGCCCGGACCGCCGCTGTTCCCCCCCGGCCTCACCCCGCTGGAGCTCTCCCAGCGAGGGCGGCGTCTGGCGCAGGCGGGTGTGCTCGGCGTTCGCGAGGGGCCCTCGATGCGCGACCCCGAAACGGTGGAGCTGCTGTTCGACACGGTGCGCCGTCAGGTCAACCCCCAACACGGGCTGCGCCGACCGACCGTCTTTCAGTGGGAGTTCAGCGACCCCGACATCCCCACCTGGCATCTCACCGTCGAAAACGGCTCCTCCTCCGTCGCCAAGGGGTCGGTGCCGAGCCCGGACGTACGCCTGCGAATCGCGTGGCAGGACTTCGTCAACATCATCGGCGCCCGCCTCACCCCGATGCGCGCGCTCGCCACCGGTCGTCTGCGCCCTCGCGGCAACCCGCTCGGGCTGAGGCTGCTCCCGAAAGTCTTCCCGCAGCCCTGAGACCACACCAGTCCGGGGGGCTGGGGTGTGGAGCAACAAACTTTCGAGCCTATAACCAAATAAGACTTGTTCTCATTTGGTTATAGGCCAAAGAGAAAGAACAACTACACACCAGGTCTTATTCCGGCCCAAACTCCCGTTCCGCGCGACGGGGCGGCCCGCTTGGCGTCGATGATGACGCGACGGCCGATGATGACGCGGCGGCTGGCGCCGATGTGGATTCAGTAGCACTCGTCGTGCCTGCCTGCTGAATCGAAGCAGTGCGCGCGGTGGCTGGCGCGGACTGCGGCGATGAGCTTGCAGTCGCCGTCGCCGAAGCAGGACCTTCAAGACCAAACTCCTGCTGAGCATGCCTGTCCGCGGCGCGCCTCACCGCTGCGGCGCGCGCGGTCGGCGAGGTGTGCACGACATGCGAAACGCGCGGCGCAGCCCTCGCCGACGCCTCCCCCGAGATGGTCCCACCAAGCGGAGTCCCCCCGGCGAGAGCCGAGATCCCCGTCGCAGCGCCCCGGTCGCCCGCCAGGGGGGCGCTCGCCAACCGGCGCACATGGCTGCGATGGGATGCGCCCGCATGGGGGGGCGCCACCGTCAGGGCCACACATCCGACGCTCAGCGCCAACACACATCCCACAGCCAGCTTGGCGCCCACCGAGCCGCCCAGCAACCAGCCGCCACCGGCGGCACCGCCTGCACCGGCAGCGCCGGCAGCGCCCGAGACCGTGCCTGCTCCGGCCTTCGCGCCCGCCCCGGCGTGGGTAGGCAAGGCTCGGGCAGCGGAAGCCCGGGGGGAGGGCACACGGTTAGAGGGAGCGCGTGTGGAGGGAGCGCGGGTGGAAGGGGTGCGGGTGGAGGGAGCGCGTGTGGAGGGAGCGCGGGTGGAAGGGGTGCGGGTGGAGGGAGCGCGGGTGGAAGGGGTGCGGGTGGAGGGAATACGTGTGGAGGGGGTGCGGGTGGAAGGAGTGCGTGTGGAGGGAGTCCGACCGGGTACCGCGTGGTGGGGGCCCACCAACCCCAGCCCCCACGGCAGCGGCAGCGGCGGCAGCACCGCGGCGAGACCCCGCAGAGAAAGGACGTAGGCGCGGCAGGCCGGGCACTCGCGCTGATGCAGGCGCGCGAGGCGGTAGCGCTCACCGCGGGGGTCGAGGATGCCGAACGCGAAGCCACGCATCAGCGAGCCCTGCTGCTCGCACCACTCCCCGCCGCTGATCGCCTCCAGCAGCACACCCACCTTGCCCGCCACGCCGGGGCTGCCGGGTCCGCGACCCTCCATCAGCTTCGCCATGCGCGCCTCGCCGATCCCCATTCGCCGTGCCGCCTGTGCGCGCGTGAGGCCCTGCAGGTAGCAGAGCGCCGCCGCTTCGCACTCCCGCGCGCTCAACCGGCTGCGCAGCGCCTCGAACAGCTGGCGCAGCTTCGCGCGATCGTCGAGCTCCGCCGCGAAGTCGGGCTCGGCGCGCGCAATGCGCGTGACGTGCGTCCCCGCCGTAGCCCCCATCACTCCGCGCTCGGAGCCCGTCGATTCCACCTGGGCGAGGCCGCCGAACCCGCGCGCGCGGGCACCGCGATGCTCGTCGATCGCCCGCCGGAACGTCACCACCGCCAGCCAGCCCCCCGGGTTGGCGATCTCCTCTCCCGCGGCGACCGCGGCGTAGAGGCCCTGCCACGCCTGGGCGTAGCACGCTTCGAGATCGCTGCCATCGAGATGCACCCCACGGGCGCGCAGGCGCCCGCGCACGCCGCCCAGCACCTCCTCGCGCAGCCCTCCGAACTCCTGACGCAGCAGGCGCTCGGCTCGGTAGCGACGCAGGGTGGAAGGACTCACCGTCCAGGAAGAGACTACGTCTTGCGGGAATCCTGCGATCCAATCGAATCGCAGCCGTCAAAACACGTGCAAAATGGCCCTTTCGGGACACTCCGGAAGCGTGGCTGCTTGGCGAAAACAGCACAACCACGGGATGGCGCGAGCCAAAACGGCACAGCCACGGGGTAGCCACGAGCTGGCTATCTTGACCCCATCGCCTCCCCCGCTCTCTCGACCATCCCGGCGACCCCGCCCCGCGCGGAGATCCTCGGCATCCCGCTGGCGATCTCTGACTACGACAAGGTGCTCGACTGGATGCAGGCCATGATCGCGGCGGGCAGTCGCGGCTACGTGACGGCTGCGGCGGTCAACCTGGTGATGAGCGCGCGCGAGCAGCCCGCCACGCTCGCCGCCACGCTGGACGCCACGCTCGCCGTCCCCGACGGGATGCCGCTGGTGTGGGCGCTGCGCCTGCTCGGCCACCGTGACGCCACCCGCATCTACGGGCCCGACCTGATGGCGGCCTTCTGCGCGCGCGCGGCGGGCGATGGAACTCCGATCTACCTCTACGGGGGCCGCACCCCCGAGGCGCTCGAGTTGCTCAGCAGCCGCCTGCGCGAGCGCTTCCCGGGTCTGGTGATCGCCGGCGGATGGTCGCCCCCCTTCCGCGAGCTCACCCCCGAGGAGGAGCAGCGGGTGATTGCGGAGATCGACGGCTGCGGGTCCCAGGTGGTGTGGGTCGGGATCGGGCAGCCCAAGCAGGAGCAGTGGATGCAGCGGATGCGCCCCCGCCTGCGCGCGCCGCTGCTGGTCGGCGTCGGCGCCGCCTTCGACTTCCACGCCGGCCTCGTTCCTCAGGCGCCGGCGTGGATGCAGCGGCACGGCCTGGAGTGGACCTACCGGCTGGCGCGCGAGCCGCGCCGGCTGTGGCGGCGCTACGCCCGCTACAACCCGCTGTTCGTGGCGGGCTTCCTGCGCCAGTATGCGGGGCATCTGCGCAAGCGTCGCTGAGGCCAAAGCAGCGATAACAGCTCCGTTTGGCTTCGTTCGGCGTTATCTAGCAAATGGCTGCCGCTAACCTCCAAGCGCGATGATGGGTTCGAAGAGCACCGCCGACGTCTCCGTGATCGGCCTCGGCCGCGTCGGGCTGCCGCTCGCGCTGTCGTTCGCCGACCGCGGCCTGCGCGTGATCGGCATCGACAACGACGCGATGCGCCTGGGCGCCCTGCGCGAGGGCGCGATGCCCTTCGAGGAGACCGGCGCGCAGGAGCTGCTGGATCGCGTGCGCGGTCAACGCGCCGCAGGAGAGGCAAGGGAGGCAGGGGAGGGAGCCGGAGACCGCGGTGGCAAGGGCGATGGGAGCCTCGAGCTCTCCGACCGCGTCGCCGACGCAGCTCGCGCGCGGCACATCGTGATCACGCTCGGCACCCCCTCCTTCTCGCACATCGAGATCGACATGCGCGACATCCGCTCCGCGCTCGACGACCTCCTGGGGGTGCTCGCCCCGGGGCACTCGCTCGTGCTGCGCTCCACCGTCGCCCCGGGGACGACCGAGTTCGTTGCCGGCTATCTGGAAAAGCACCGCGGCTTTCGCATCGGCGAGGAGGTGTTCGTCGCCCACGCCCCCGAGCGGATCGCCGCTGGGCGCTTCCTGGAGGAGATCGACACGCTGCCCTGCATCCTCGGCGGCGTCGGCCCACGCTCCGGGGAGGTCGTGGGGGAGCTGTTTGGCGTGTTCGACGCGCCGCTCGTGTTCACCACCCCCGTGCAGGCCGAGCTGGCGAAGATCTGGGCCAACATCCTGCGCTACACCCTGTTCGCCCTGCCCAACCTCTTGATGATGGATTGCGAGCGCTACGGCGCCAACGTGTTCGAGGTGATCGACCTCGTCAACCGCGACTACCCGCGCGGCGGCCTCGCCCAGCCGGGGCTCACCGCCGGCACCTGCCTGCGCAAGGACTTCACCTTCTCCGAGGAGCGCTCCCCCGCGCCCGGGATGCTGCTCGCGGTCTCGCGCGTCAACGAGTCGGTGCCGCTGTTCCTCGTCGAAGGGATGCGCCGGCGCCTCGGCCCGCTCGCCAACCGCAAGGTCGCCGTGCTCGGCCTCGCCTTCAAGGCCGACACCGACGACGAGCGCGACTCGCTCGCACACAAGCTGATCCGGCTGCTCGAGCGCGAGCTGGCCGACGTCGCGGCGCACGACCCCCACGTCGCCACCCCCACGGCGCCGCTGGAGGAGGTGCTCGCGGGTGCCGATGCGGTGGTCGTGGCCGCCAACCACTCCGAGTTCCGCGAGCCCCGCACGCTCGCCGCGATCGCCACGCTCGCCGCTGAGGAGTGCCTCGTGGTGGACCCGTGGAACTGCTGGGGCGCGGGGCAGGTGTTCGCGTACTCCGCCGAGCTTGCGACGTTGGTGGCTGGACAGGAGGTCCAGCCCCCGAGCGGTCGTGGCCTCCCCGATGACGCGCGTGGACGATCCCCTGACGACACCCCCCTCAGCGCGCGCGGACGATCCCCTGGCGATACGCCCTCGAGCCGATGAGTCGGGTACTGGTCACAGGGGGCGCCGGCACGATCGGCTCCGCGGTCGTGCGCCGTCTGCTCGCCGACCCCGCGTACGAGGTGCGGGTCTCCGACCAGCGGCCCGCGCCGCAGTGGATGCGCGAGGGGTGCGAGGTGCACACCGGGGACCTGCGCTCGCTCGCGGAGGCGCGGCGGGCCACCGAGGGCTGCTCGCACGTGATCCACCTCGCCGCGATCGTCGGCGGGATCGCCAACTTCCACCGGCTTCCACACACGCTCACGGAGGTCAACAACGCGCTCTACAACGCGATCGTGCGCGCCGCCTTGGACGTCGAGGTCGAGCGCTTCACCTACGTCTCCTCCTCGATGGTGTTCGAGCGCGCCACCGAGTACCCCACCACCGAGGCCCACCTGCCCGACTGCCCCGTGCCGCTCTCCGCCTACGGCTTCTCCAAGCTCACCGGCGAGGTGTACTGTCGCGCCGCGCACGGGGAGCATGGGCTGCCGTACACGATCTGCCGGCCCTTCAACGCCTACGGACCCGGCGAGCTGCCCGACGCCGAGCCCGGCATCGCGCACGCCGTGCCCGACCTGATCCGCAAGGTCCTCTCCGGACAGCGGCCCCTGCAGATCTTCGGCTCCGGCGAGCAGACGCGCACGCTCACGCACGTCAACGACATCGCCGACGGCGTCGTCGTGGCGATGGGCTCCCCCGCGGGCCTGAACGAGGACTTCAACATCTCCGCTTCGCGCGAGCTCACCGTCGCGGAGATCGCACGGATCGTGTGGAAGGCGTGCGGCGAGGACCCCTCCGCGTTCGCCCTCGAGCACCTCCCCTCGTTCACCGTCAACGTGCAGCGGCGCTGGCCTTCGGTCGAGAAGGCGCGCACGCTGCTCGGCTGGGAGGCGCGGATCGGCGTCGAGGAGGGGATCGCCGCCACGGTGAGCTGGCTGCGCGAGCGCGAGGCCGCCGCTGACGGGGTGGGGGTGGGGAGATGATCGTGAGGGTGGGGTTGATGTCCTTTAAAAAGCACTAGAACCCTTTACAAAATGAAGTGGTTAGGGTCGCGAAAGTAAAGACATGACACAGCGCTCACCGATCTCATCCGCCCACGGGCGCGGTGGCAGGCTGGGTGTGAGGGCTAATCCCATCGACCTCCCGCGCCGATAGGGTCAGCGCGATGGCCGTCCCTCTGTTCGACACCTCCTCTCCGCTCGCGCCCCTGCGCGATCAGCTGCACGCGGCCGCCGCGCGCGTGCTCGACTCCGGCAGCTACATCCTCGGCCCCGAGGTGTCCGCCTTCGAGCAGGAGTTCGCCGCCTACTGCGGCGCCGCCCACGCCGTCGGCGTCGCCAACGGCACCGAGGCGCTCACGATCGCCCTGCGCGCGATGGGCGTCGGTCCGGGCGACGAGGTCGTGGTGCCCTCATTCACCTTCTACGCCTCCGCCGAGGCCATTCCGCCGACGGGGGCCGTGCCGGTGTTCTGCGACATCGATCCCTCCACCTACTGCGTCACCGCCGAGACAGTTCGCGCCGCGCTCACCCCGCGCACGAAGGCCGTGATCGCCGTGCACCTGTTCGGCAACCTTGCGCCCGTCGCCGAGATCGAGGCGCTGGGCGTGCCCGTGCTGGAGGACGCTGCCCAGTCCGCCGGCTCGCGCGTGCGCGTGGGCGGTGGCGCGATCGCAGGTGAGCGAGCCAGTACGGCCGCCGTCCGCCCCGGCTCGCTCGGCACGGCCGCCACGTTCTCCTTCTTTCCCTCCAAGAACCTGGGGGGCTTCGGCGACGGCGGGGCGATCACCACGTCCGATCCGGAGATCGCCGAGCGGGCGCGCACGCTGCGCTTCCACGGCTCCCACGACAAGGTCACCTACGACCTGGTCGGCTACAACTCCCGCCTCGATGAGCTGCAGGCCGCGATCCTGCGCATGCAGTTGCCCCACCTGGACACCTGGGCCGACGGTCGCCGCGCCGCCGGCGCCTACTACGAGCAGTCGGGCTTGGGCGAGCTGGTGACGCTGCCAGTGCCGGTCGCCGGCGCTGAGCCGGCGTGGCATCTCTACGTGATCGCCCATTCCCACCCCCAGCCCATCGAAGCCGCGCTCGCCGCCGCCTCGATCGGCCACAAGCCCTACTACCGCACCCCCGTCCACCGCCAGCCTTCGATGCTCCAGTGGGGCGCCGCCGCCGAGCTGCCCGCCACCGAACGGGCCGCCGCCACCCACCTCGCGATCCCGATGAGCGCCGTGCTCACGCAGTCGCAGGTCGAGGAGGTAGTCGCGGCCGTGCGCGGAGCGCAGAGCTGATTTAGCGACGACCCTCCGGGGAGTCCGGATGGGTTGATCGATCGATGTAGGCCAGGCGACAGAGTGCCGCCGGCGGGAGCTCTCTCTTTAGGCCCCGGCAGGGGCAGGCCGCGTCTTAGTGCGCGTGCGCGGGGCGCGCTTGGGGGCGGTGCTCGCCTGCGCCTGCTCGACCGGCTGATGCTGCTCGACCGGCACAGCCCGCTTGACCGGCAACCCGCCGCTCCCGCCTTGCTGCCCCTGCTGCTGCGCGCGCGTGTCCAGCGCGGTCTGCAGCGCCGCCAGCCGGCGGATGAGATGCGTCTGGGTCTGCTCCAGCTCATCCATGTCCAGCAGTCGCGGGCCGCGCGCGGGCAGGATCTGGTCGGGTGGAGCCGCCGCGCGCGAGCCCGGCACCAGCTCGGGGTGCTCGGCTTCGATCTTCACCAGCAGCTGCTCCAGCGTGGCGATCTGGATGCGCAGCACCCGTCGGCGATCCGCCGGCCGGTCGGGCGGCTGCGCCTGGTCGCCCGACTCCACATACAGCGCCGCGGCCACCTCGCGGGGATCGACTCCCGTCTGCTGCGCCTCGCGGGCGGCGCTCGCGGCGATCGCGCCCGCCGCCGAGCGTCTGCGCGCGTTGGCGGTGACGTAGGTGCCGCTTCCCTGCTGGCTTTCGATCATGCCTTCGTGCTCCAACCGCTGGTAGACGGCGCGCACCGTGTTGGCGTTGATCTTCAGCTCCTGCGCCAGATCGCGCAAGCCCGGCAGGCGCTGCCCGGGCGCGAGGCGGCCGTCGTGGACGCGTGTGCGCAGCGCCCACGCCAGTTGCACGCCGATCGGCACCTCTGCACGACGATCGATCGTGAGATCCAGGCCCCCGCCCCCAGTGTCAGGCTCGCGAGTCACCCCCTTACGGTAGCGATCTTCGTGCCCGGAAGGATAGTTTGCTAATGAACTAGTATACTAGTGCAATGAGGAGGGTAGGTCACTCCGCCGCGGGCCAGCTCGAAGAAATCGGCGAGATGATGCTGCTCACCGGCAGAACCGTCTCCTCGGCCCTGCGACCTCCTTACCCCTACGGGGGCGAGTTCGTCTCCCAGTTCCTGTTCGTGCTGCGCCTCTGCTGGTTCCCGCTGATGGTGTCCACCGTCTGCATCAACTACGCGGCGCCCGGGCTGCAGGGCGCCAACATCCTGACGCTGTTCGGCTCACTCGACCGGCTCGGCGGCCTGTTCGTGCTCGCCTCTGTCCGCGAGCTCGGCCCCGACGTGACCGCGATCGTGATCAGCGGAGTCGCCGGCACGGCGATCACCGCTGACCTCGGCGCGCGCAAGGTCCGCGAGGAGCTCGACGCGCTGCAGGTGCTGGGCGTGGACCCGATCAAGAACCTCGTGGTGCCCCGCTTTCTCGCGCTGATGCTCGCCACCGGACTGTTCAACATCTACGCGATCCTGTTCGGCCTGTTCGGCGGGGCGCTCGCCGAGCTCGTCAACGGCTACCCGCTCGGCCCGTTCTGGAACACGCTGTTCGCCAATGCCGACACAACCGACATGTGGGGATCGGCACTGAAGGCCACGCTGTATGGGGCGATGATCTCGATTATCTGTTGCTACAAGGGCCTCACCGCCTCTGGCGGCGCCGAGGGGGTGGGTCGCGCCGTCAACCAGGCGGTCGTCGCTTCGTTCCTCGCCTTCGGCATGTTCGACTATGTCTTCACACAGACACTACTCGCCACCCACCCGCAGATCCTGGTGATCAAATGAGCCGCCGCTCCTGGGGCCCCGGGCGCTGCTGCCGTGCACCGAAGCGGATGCCGCGCTACCGCGAGGCACGCGCGCATGGTCGCGCCGCATCCGATCGCGCGACCCCTCAGCCGCGGAGTGGGCGCCGCAAGCTCAGCCGCGCCAGCGCTCCAGCAAATCCTCGGCGGGGACCTCGCGCACGATGCGGGCGGGTACGCCCATCGCGACGGCGCGGGCGGGGATGTCGCGGGTGACGACCGCGCCGGCCGCGACGAACGCCTCCTCGCCGATCTCCACGCCCGGGGTCAGCACCGTGCCGCCACCCACGCGGCAGGCGCGACGCAGGGTGGCGCCGCGCAGCGGCATGGAGTCGTCGTGGCGAGCCATCGCGTTGTCGTTGGTGGTGGTGGCGCCGGGGCCGACGAACACG
The DNA here is from genome assembly GCA_963844585.1 of uncultured Solirubrobacterales bacterium. Taxonomy (GTDB): domain Bacteria; phylum Actinomycetota; class Thermoleophilia; order Solirubrobacterales; family Solirubrobacteraceae; genus Palsa-744. Next base: position 156,253 of record CAWJOV010000010.1, read on the forward strand.
TCGTCCTCGATCACGGTGAAAGCGGTGAGGTAGACGCTCGTCTGCACTTTCACGCGTGCGCCCACCTGCACGTCGTTGTCGACCACGCTGCCCCTGCCGATCACCGAGCTCTCGCCGACCCGGGCACGCTCGCGCACATACGACTGGTCGCCGAGGATCGCCTCGTCGCCGATCGTGGCGCCCGCGAACACGACCGCGCCGGCGCACACCGTCACCCGCTCGCCCAACTCCAACCGACCCACCTCCCCTTTCGCGGAGGAGCTGCGCGCGAGGCGCGGGCGCTTGCCGAGCACCGCGTGATCCTCGATCACGCAGCCGGCGCCCACCACCGTGCCGGCGTGGACGACCACGTAGGCGCCGAACGACACGTCCGCGCCGATCTCCACGCCCTCGCCCAGCAGCAGTCCCGGGGCGCGCGGGTCGGGGGTGAGATTCACAGCCGCACCGTGTTGGCCATCCGGGCGTTGCGTGTGACCCCGCGCAGGTCCACCACCACGCGCGCGCGCTCGGCGGCGAGCGAGTGATCGACGGTGGGATGGGCGGTCACGATCAGCGCAAGGTCGGCGTCGCGCAGCGCCTCCTCCAAGGGCACGTTGCACAGGTCGAGCTCGGGCAGCTCGGGGACGTGGGGGTCGTGGTAGACGAGCTCAGCCCCCAGCGCGCCCAGCAGCGCAATGATCTTCAGCGCCGGGGATTCTCTGACGTCGCCCACGCCCGGCTTGTAGCTGACGCCGAGCACCGCGATCCGCGCGCCCTTGACCGGGAGGCCCGCGTCGTTGAGGGCGCGCTCTACCTTCATCACGCAGTGGTAGGGCATCTGCTGGTTGACCTTGCCCGCCAGCTCGATGAACTCGGTGGCCATGTCGAACTCGCGCGCGCGCCAGCTCAGGTAGAAGGGATCCACCGGCAGGCAGTGCCCGCCCATCCCCGGGCCCGGCTCGAAGCGCATGAACCCGTACGGCTTGGTGGCCGCCGCGTCGACCACCTCCCAGATGTCGATCCCCATGCGGTCGGTGAGCATCGCCAGTTCGTTCACCAGCGCGATGTTCACCGAACGGAAGATGTTCTCCAGCAGCTTCGTCAGCTCCGCCGCCTCGGGGCTCGAGACGGGCACGATCTCATCGCACACCAGCCCGTACAGGCTCTCCGCGCGCTCCGCGCACGCCTCGGTCAGGCCGCCCACCACCTTCGGGGTGTTGCGCAGCGTGAAATCCGTGCGGCCTGGGTCCACCCGCTCGGGGGAGAAGGCGAGGTGGAAGTCGCGGCCGGCAATCAAACCTGATTCCTCCTCCAAGATCGGCAGCATCCGCTCGCGGGTGGTGCCCGGGTAGGTGGTGGACTCCAACACCACCAGCTGACCGGCCTGCAACACATCGGCCAGCGCGTGCGTGGCGTCGAGCAGCGGGCCGAGGTCCGGCTCGCGGTTGCGCGTCAGCGGCGTGGGCACGCACACCAATACGGCATCCGCCCGCTCCAAGCGGGCGTAGCGCGTGGTCGCGTGGATCCGCTCCCCCACCGCCTGCAGCTGCGAGGAGGGCACGTCCTCGATATACGACTCCCCCGCCTCGATCGCCTGCGCCTTGCGCGGGTCCAGATCAACCGCCACCACGTCGCAGCCCTCCTGGGCGAACGCCACCGCCAGCGGCAAGCCCACGTAGCCCAACCCGACGATGCCGACAGTCGTCATGACCGGGCTTAGTGTAGAGCCGTCGCCCCTCTGTAGATCTCCGCCAACCGCCCCGCGACGACCTCGGGGGCGCACCGCGCGCGAATCCGCTCCCGCCCGCGCTCGCCCGCGTCGGGATCGCCACGCAGGCGTTCGATCGCCGCCGCCAACGCCCGCGCGTCGCCCGGGGGTGCCATTGCCTGCTCCTCCAGCAGCTCCGGCAGCGCGCCCACGCGGCTGCCCGCCACCGGCAAGCCAGCCGCCATCGCCTCGGCCGCCGCCAGGCCGAACGTCTCCGCGGAGCGCGAGGGCACCAGCGCCAGCGCCGCCCCCGCCCGCAGCTCCTCCAGACGGGTGTCGTCGACGCGGCCCACGAAGCGAACCCCATCTCGTTCATCCTCACGCGTGCCAGCGCTGCCTCCGGGCCTGCTCTCGACCGCCACCCCGTACGCACGCCCCGCGCCCGCGCCGCCGACCAGACCCGCGCCGCCGCCCGAACCTGCGCCGCCGCCCGAGCCTGCACCGCCGCCCAAACCCCCTCCGGCGACGACCAGTGGGATGCCGACCTGGCGGCATGCCTCGATCGCCACGTCAATCCCCTTCTCGGGGGATTGACGCGCGACAACCAGCGCATAGCCGTCGAGTGGCCGCTCCACGGGAGGGCTCACCCCCGGTGGGAGCCCTGAAGGAGAGTCGCCCCCATCCCGCTCCGGTGGGCGCCTCGCGGCCGACCCGCCCTGCTCCAGCGCACGCACCGGCGGCGCCAGCACGTGCACCCGCTCCCACTGCAGCGGCGCGCCGAGCGCTCGCAAACGCTCCCGCGCGAACTCGCTCGGGACGATCACCGCATCCGCCTGGTCCACCACACGGCGCTGCCACAATGCCAGGCCAGCCCCGTACACCAGCGCCTCGGGGCGGCTGCCGCGGCAGTTGCGCAGCACCCCGGGGAGCGTGTTGCGGCCGTGGCAGCGAGTGCACTCCTGCCCGTCGGTGAAACACACCCCGACGGCGCACACCAAGCGGTACTGGTGCAGATGCAACACAACCCGCGCCCCTGCGGCGCGCGCCGCCGCCAGCGCACGCCAGCCGAAGGTTGGGTGGATGTTGTGCGCGTGCACCACCCGCGCCCCTGTGCGGCGCACCGCATCCCCCACTTCGCGAGGGTCGAGGCCGCCGCGCAACAGCCCCGCGACGGCCCGGTTGCGCCCGCCCCCGTTCTTTGAATCTCGTACCACCAGCTCGGCGGTCTCGCCGATCCGCTCGCGCACCAACCACATCAGGTCGTCCACCACGCGCTCCTCACCCCCAGGCGAGCGGTAGCGGTTGTGCAGGAAGAGGATCATGTTCGCGATGCGAATACTCTCACTGCGACCATTCCCACCGCGAGGGTGGCGCAGCCGGCCAGAGGCCGGCTGGCCGAAACGGGGATGCGAGCCGCAGGCGAGTGTCTCCCGGCTTCGGTCGGGCTCCTCGTTATTTAGTCCCAACAATCGCATCTTGACCCTCATCGATCCCACCGCCTCGATCGTCATCCCCACCCGTGCGCGCCCCGACTACCTGCGGGTCGCGCTCGCCTCGATCGCCCCCCAGGCCGCCGCCGCCGGGGCCGAGCTGCTGGTGGTCGAGGACGGCCAGCCCTCCCACGAGGTGGGCGCGCTCGCCAGGCGCTTCGGCGCCGTCCACCTTTCGCATGCGCGGCCGCTCGGCCTCAACGCCGCCCGCAACACCGGCGTCGCCCACTCCCACGGCGAGTTGGTGGTGTTCGTCAACGACGACGTCGAGGTTGACCCCGGCTGGCTGCAGGCACTGTTGACGGGCGCCCGCGAGCACCCCGACGCACAGGTCTTCACCGGCCCCATCCGCCCCCGCCTGGAGGGCCGCGGCGGTTGGAGCCGGCACTCCTGCGGGCGCGAGGGGCCTCCGATTACCTCGCTCGACCTCGGGCCACGCGACACCGACGAGGTGCGCTTCGCCTGGGGAGCCAACATGACCGTGCGCCGCGCGGCGATCGAGCGGGTCGGGCCCTTCGACGCGACGCTGGGGCTATACGGCGACGAGCAGGAGTGGCAAGAACGGCTGCTGGCCGAAACGAGGATTCGAGCTGAAGGCGAGTGTCCGCCGGATTCGGTCGAAACAGGGATGCTGGCCGAAACGGGGACTCGAGCCGAAGGCGAGCGTCTCACGGATTCGGGCTCCTCGCGCAACGGCGACGCGCCGATCCTGTACCTCGCCGCGGCCGCGCTCGACCATCGCCGCTCGCCGGCCGACGCACGCCTGCGCTCGCTCGCCCGCGCCGCTCGCGCTCGCGGACGCGCCAGCCGCCGCTACGACGCCTGGCGCGGGGAGGCGCCGGCGTTGCGTCGCGAGCTGCGCACGCTCGCCGGCTGCCTCGGCCACGTCGTCCGCCGGCGCTGCCCGGCGGGCCTGACGATGGTGTCCCATAGCCTCGGGCGTCTCGAACAAGGTCTGCGCGAACCGCGCCATCCAACGAAGCGGCCCCCCCAACCTCGCCATCCATTGAGACGTCCCCCCACCGAGGACTTCCTCTCCGGAGAAAGCGGCACCGTCGGGGGCCTCGACGCGAAGCGACGCGAGCTCGTCGATCGCCTGGTGGATGCCCGCGAGCTGCTCGGCGGTCGGCGCCTGCGCCTCGATCGCGCCGCGCGCCACTCGCCCCCCCGCCGGCGCGTGCTCGTGCTGGGCATCGAGCGCCCACAGCGACATGCGCTGGCCAGCGCAATCCGTGCGGAGCTGACGCGCTCGCGCCATGAGGTCGAGGTGCACCTCTGCCCACCGGGCGAGCTTGGGAAGTTTCAGAACCTCAACCACCTGCTCTCGACCTATCCCGCCGATGAGCACGATTGGCTGTTGGTGGTCAACGATGACGTCGTGCTGCCCCACCATTTCCTCGATCGCCTGCTGTTCCTCGCCGAGCGCTTCGACTTCCAGCTTGCCCAACCAGCGCACCGCGCGCGCTCCCACGCCGCCTGGCGCGTCACCCGCCGCCGCGCGGGAGTCGTGGCCCGCCAGACGCCGTTCGTGGAGATCGGCCCCGTCACCGCCTTCGCCCGCGCCACGTTCCCGGTGCTGCTGCCGTTCCCGGACGTCCGCATGGGCTGGGGCCTCGACATGCACTGGGCCGCGCTCGCGCGCGAGCGCGGCTGGCGCTGCGGTGTGCTCGACGCCGTCGCGATCCGCCACTCAGTCGCGCCCGCCGGCGAGGCCTACTCGCGCGCCGCCGCCGTCGCCGAGGCGCGAGCGTTGCTCGCGGAGCGGCCCCACCTGACGGCGGCCGAAGCCCAAACCACGCTCCTCACCCACCGACGCTGGTGAAGGTCGCCGTCGTAGCGGAGTTCTACCCCCGCCAGAGCGATCCCGTGCTGGGGGTGTGGGCGCATCGTCAGGCGCTCGCCGCACAGGCCGCGGGAGCGGAGGTGCATGTACTCGTGCTGCATCGCCTGGTGCCGCCGCGCGCCTCGTTGCACGCCGGACCGAGTGGTGCCACGCACGCGCTCGGCGGCCTGCTGCGCGATGTGGTGGGTGGGGATCGAAACCAGATCCGCGACGGCCTGCCCGTCACATACCTCCCCTACGTCTCCCCCCCGCGCTGGCGCTCCTACCCGTCGTGGGGTGCTTGGGCAGCACCCGCGCTGGGGGTGGCTCTGCGCCGCCTGCGCCGCCGCACCGGCTTCGAGCTGATCCACGCCCACAACGCCGTCCCCGCCGGGGATGCCGTGCAACGGGCAGGCCTCGACGTGCCGCTCATCGTCTCGGTGCACGGGGGCGACGTGCTCTACACCGCCCCCCACTCCCCCGCCGGCCGAGAGGCGGTGACGCGCGGGCTGAGCGCCGCCCAGCTGGTGCTCGCCAACAGCCGCGGCATCGCCGAGCTCGCACGCGCCGATGGAGCGCACGAGGTGCGCGTGGTGCACCTCGGCGCCGATCCTCCGAGCGGCGGGCTCGTACGGGACGCCGAGCCCGCGCTCGTGACGGTCGGCCATCTCGTCGCCCGCAAGCGCCACGCCGATGTGCTGCGCGCGCTCGCCGTGTTGCGCGACCGCCACCCCACGCTGCGCTACGTGATCGTCGGGGACGGCCCGGAGCGCATTGCCCTCGAAGGGCTCGCCGCTCGCCTCGGGATTCGCGAGCGGGTGCAATTCTGCGGGCAGCTTCCTCCCGCCGAGGCGATCGAGCGCGCCCGGCGCTGCACGCTGTTCGTGATGCCCTCCACCGAGGAGGCTTTCGGCGTGGCCTACATCGAGGCGATGGCCGGCGGCCTGCCCGCGATCGGCTGCCGCGGTGAGCCCGGCCCGGAGGAGATCGCCGCCGCCGGCGACGGCTTCATGCTGGTTCCCCCGGGCGACATCGAGCGCCTCACGCAGCGGATCGACGAGCTGCTCTCCGATCCGCAGCGACTGCGCGAGGCCGGTCGCCGCGCCCGCGCCAGCGTCGCCGCCCACTTCACGTGGGAGCGCTGCGGCGAGCAGACGGTCGCCGCGTATGAGCACGTCTTGCGATGAGGTCCCCTTGGAGCGGGCACACACGATGAACAACCCGACGGCCAATCGGGGCCCGACCAGCAAGCCCGTGCTGTTCGTCACCGGGCACGCCCCCTTCGACCGGGTGGGCGCATTCGCCCGGCTGCACGAGCTGGAGGGCGTCGAGTTCGCGCTGTTCGGGGGCCGATCGCAGCATGGCGGCGCTGGCGAGGATCGTGGTGAGCTTCCGTTCCCCCACCGACACGTCCACCAGCACGAGCTCGCCCGGCTCGCCGCCTCCGGGCACCACCGCGCCGTGGTCGTCTCCGCCGGAGGACGCATCGCACTGCCGGCCGCCTGGGCGGGCGCCCGCCGCGCCGGAGTGCCCGTGATCCTCTGGAGCGCTCTGTGGGCTCACCCGCGCACCGCCGCGCACGCGTTCGGCTACCTCGCGCTGCGCCACCTCTACCGCTCCGCGGAGGCGGTCGTCGTCTACGGGCCGCACGTCGAGGCGTACGTGCGGGCGCGGGGCGCGCGCAACGTGCACATCGCACCGCAATCGGTTGACAACGAGTTCTGGTCCCACCCCCTCACGAATCCCGATGCGGGCCCCACAAAGACCCCGAGGTGGCCACCAGTCCCTGCGACCCCGGGTTTGCCGGCACCCTCGACGACCCCGAGCTCACACGCACCCTCGACGACCCCGAGCCCGCCCGCACCCTCGACGACCCCGAGCCCGCCCGCACCCTCGACGACCCCGAGCCCGCCGGCAACCTCGTTGACCCCGAGCTCGCCGGCAACCTCGTTGACCCCGGAGTCGCTATCGGAGATAGCCGTGAAGTTTCTGTTTGCGGGACGCCCAGTGCGGGAAAAGGGAGTCGGGGTGCTGATTGAGGCTTGGTCCGATTCCGGTCTCCGAGCGCCCTCCGCCGCGCTCGTCCTCGTCGGCGTGGGATCCTTTCCCCCTTGGGTCCCCGCCGGCGGCGCGGTGGGGCAGGGAACTGTCCACCGCGCGAGCCTGGATGCGCTCGAAACGGCGCATCGCGCGAACCAGGACACGCTCGAAACGGAGGCACACCGCGACATCGTCTGCCTGGATCCCGTGCCGCCTCTGCGCCTGCGCGACATCTACGCCGCCGCCGATGTCCTCGTGGTGCCTTCGATCCCCACCCGCACCTTCCGCGAGCCGTGGGGGTTGGTGGTGAACGAGGCGATGAACCGCAAGCTACCCGTGATCGCGAGCGACGCCGTGGGCGCCGTCGCCGGTGGACTGGTGCGCGACGGGCACAACGGCCTGGTCGTGCCGGCCGGCAACGTGCGCGCGCTCGCGGGCGCCATGCGACGGCTGGCCGCCGACGCGCAGCTGCGCCTCCGCCTCGGCGCTGCCGGAGAGCGCGACGTGCAGGCGTACACGCACGACGCCTGGGCGCGGGGGTTCGTGCGCGCACTGGACAGCCTCGGTCTTTCCCGCGGGGAGCGCTGGTAGCGTGCCTCGCTTGTTCACCGCTCCCTCCAGTGCCGCGCCCTCGCACGCGTACGCCGCTTCGACCCCGGCCACCGGCAACAGGCTGCCCGGGACGCGGTGGACCCTGAGGGCAGCATCCGTGGTAATAGCAGCGCTGGCGCTTGCGTTCCCCGTCACCGCCTTGGCCAACGCAAGCGAAGTCACGAAGATCTACGAAGCCTGCGGAAACGGCACGGTGCCCACCGGATACAGCCAGCAGGCCTACAGCCAGGCGATCAAGGAAATGGAACCCTTCCTCGCCGAGTACACCGCCTGCCCCGACCTCATCCACAAAGCCCAGCTCGCCGGCGCGGCCGGTCCCCACAGCGCCGGCACGTCCGGCCCAGGCGAAGTGGGGACCACGGCTGTGGCCCCTCCCACCCCCACCGAACAGCACACGCTCGAAGGCATCCCCCACGCGAGCGCCCCCCCAGTGCGGGTCGGTGGCGAGGTGATCCATCCCGGCGTCGTCCACGTCAACCTCGCCTCGGCGTTCAACACACTGCCCACGCCGCTGCTCGCGCTGCTCGCCTTCCTACTCGCGTGCGCCCTGCTGGTGGTCGCCTGGACAGTGCGCCGGCGCGTTGGCCAGGCAGGCGCGCAGGCAGGCGGTGACTCGATCGCCGACGACGAGTGAGATGTCCACCGAGATCGCAGAGGCTCCGAGCGAGGGAGCCGCATCCGCAGACCGTGCCACCGTCGAGGGACCAGCCCTCACGCCCGGAGTAGAGAATTGGCCCGGGCGGTCGCGCCCCAGCCGCGGGACTTCGCGCTGGGAGCGCGACACGGAGCTGCCGCCGTTCGTTCGCGCCCTCCAATCCGCCCTTCCTACGCTGCTGGTCGCCGGCGTCCTCTGCCTGATCACCTTTCTCGCCGGCGGCGGCCTCAACCTCAGCACCCGCACCCCTGTCGAGATCTCGCTGACGCTGGCCTGCGGCATCGGGATCGCCGCGGCGATCCTGCTCGCGCCGACCGACCGAAGCCGGGAGACACCCGCCTCCGACCGAAGCGGGGAGACCTTCGCCTCCGGCGAGCATCCTCCGTCCGACCGAAGCGGGGAGACACGCGCCTCCGGCGCGAATCCCCGTTTCGGCCAGCGCGTCTATGGGGGGTGGGCCGCGGCCCTGCTGCTCGGGCTCGCCGCGCTCTCCGCCCTGTCGGTGATCTGGTCGGTGCAGCCCGACGCCAGCTGGCAGGACGCCGGACGCCTGTTGTCCTACAGCGCCGTGTTCACCCTCGCCGTGCTGCTCGCGCGCGCTGCCCCCGCGCACTGGTCGGCGGTACTCGGGGGAGTGCTGCTCGCCGCGGTGATCGTATGCGGCTATGCGCTGCTCACCAAGATCTTCCCCAATGCGATCGGCGTCGCACAGAACAACGGGCACGTCTACGCCCGGCTGCAGGCGCCGTACGGCTACTGGAATGCGATCGGTCTCGCCGCCGCGATCGGGGCGATCGGCTGCATGTGGTTGGGCGCCCGCCGCACCGGGCACGCGCTGCTGAGCGCGCTCGCCTACCCCGCGATGGGGCTGATGCTTGTGACGCTGCTGCTGGCCTATTCGCGCGGCGCGCTCGCGGCGCTTGTGCTCGGGATGGCGCTGTGGCTGTGCCTCGTCCCGTTGCGCCTGCGCGGGGCGGCCGTGCTCTGTGTTGGCGCCATCGGGGCACTCATAGTGGTTGCTTGGGACTTCTCCCAACACGCGCTCACCACCGATGACATCCCGCTCGCCGAACGGGTCACCGCCGGACACCAACTAGGAGTGCTGCTCGCCGCGATGCTCGTCGCGCTCACGCTGGCGGGCCTCGCGATCGGCTTCGTCGCCGGCAGACGCAAGCTCTCGCCGACCACCCGCCGTCGCGCCGGCACTGTGCTGCTCGCTCTCCCGGTGATCGCCGTGATCGCCCTCGCCGGCCTGCTCACGGTCAGTCACCGCGGCCTCTTCGGCAGCGTCTCGCACACCGTCAGCACGCTCACCAACCCCAACGCCCCTCCGCCCACCAACGGCCCCGGGCGGCTCACCGCGATCGGCAGCGTGCGCGCGCGCTACTGGAACGAAGCGCTCGAGATCTTCATCGACCACCCCCTGCTCGGGGTGGGCGCCGAAGGCTACGAAACGGCGCGCTTGCGCTACCGCACGGCGATCCTCAACGTCGGCCAGGCACATGGCTTCATCGTGCAGACGCTCGCCGACCTGGGCTTGGTGGGACTGCTGGTGGTGCTCGCGCTGCTCGGCACCTGGATGTGCGCCGCGGGGCGCGCCACGCATCCCTTCAACCGGCGCTGGCAGCGCTGGCGCTGGACGGCGCTCCCCGGCAGGGAGCGCCTCTACTCCGCCGAGCGCGTCGGGCTGCTCACGCTGGTGTGCATCGTGGCGACGTTCGGCGTCCACTCGTTCGTGGATTGGACCTGGTATGTCCCCGGCGTCGCCTGCGCCGCTTTGCTGTGCGCCGGTTGGGTGGCCGGCCGTGGGCCGTTGAGCAGCGCTCTCGCGGTCGCCGGCGCCCAGGCGGGCCTCGATCCGGCCGGAAGCGGCGATGTGGCCGCCAGCAGCCAGGCGGACCTCGACCCGGGCGGAAGCGGCGACGTGGCCGCCAGCACACCGGCGGGCCTCGATCCCCACCAAGGCGGCGACCCGGTCTCCGGCACACCGCGGTGGCGCTCGCTCACGTTGCGCGACGTCGGACCGCTCCGCGCCGGGATCGCTGCGGCCGTCGTCGTCTGCGCGCTGCTCGCAGCTTGGGCGCAATGGCAGCCGCAGCGCTCGGTCAACGCCTCCAACGAAGCGCTTGCGCTGGTCGGGCACTACCCGCAGGCCGCACTCGCCGCCGCCCACACCGCGGTCAGCCGCGACCCGCTCTCAGCGGAAGCGCTGCTCACGCTCGCCGCCATCCAGGAAGGCGCCGGCCAATCGGCGGCGGCCGCCGCCACATATGAGCACGCGGTGCACCTGCAACCCTCCAACTTCCACACCTGGCAGGCGCTCGGCGAATACGACCTGCGGGTTGGCCAGCCGCAGGCGGCGCTGCAGGCGCTGCGCGCCACCGTCTACCTCAACCCGGAGGCTGTCGCACCGCGTGCGGAGATCGCCGAAAACGCCGAACTGCTGTCGATCCAAAACGCCTATCTGCAGGCGCTGCGCGACACCGCCAGCGGCGGTGGAACCGCCGTGCATTGAGCTTTGCTTTTCAGGCCCCAACCCTTCATCTTGTGAAGTGGTCGGGCGCTTGCAAGAGATCTCACCCTCCCCGAATCCCCCATCAGAAGCGCCTGCGCCGCGCCGCCGCCAGCAGTACCTGCCGTGGAGGGAGGGGACCGATCGAGCCGCCCACCGCACGGGTCTCGACCCCCTCGAAGCCGAAATCCTCCAGCAGCGCGACCAGCGTGCGGCGGGTGTAGAAGCGCAGGTGGTCGGAGCGCGGATCGAAGTGGGCCGCGAAAGCGCGACCCGAGAGCCCGAGCGCCAGCCGGGTGGGGAGCTCGTGCGCCGGCGTGCTCAGCACCAGCGCCCCGCCGGATCGCAGCACCCGGCGCACCTGCGACAGCCACCCGGCGGTGTCGGCCACGTGCTCGATCACCTCACCCGCCCACACCGCGTCGAAGCTCACGTCCTGCAGCGGCCACTCCCCCTCCGCGAGGACACGACGCAGATCCAGGCCCGGCTCGCGTGCACGGGCGCGGCGCAGCGGCTCCTCGGCGACGTCGATCCCGACCGCCTCTCTGCCCGCCTCTGTCAGCGCCGCGGTGAACCAGCCTTCGCCGCAGCCCACGTCCAACACACGTGCGCCGGGGGGGACGTTGGCGAGCAGGAAATCCAGCCGCGCCCGCATGTACGGTGGGCGTATGCCCTCCGGGATAGCCTCCCACAGGCCTTCGTGATAGTCGTGCCCCACTCCTTGAGGCTATGGAGAATCCGCACAGAGCGGCAACTCCGCTGTCATCTCTCCCGCTCCCACACCAAACCGACTAAGGTCCTCGCTGTGCACGTCCTGGGGAGAGACGTGAAGGACCTGGAGCGCCGGTGAGGCTGGCGTTCGACAGTCGACCGACCGCCGACCCGCAAGGGCTGGGGCACTACTCGCGTGGCCTGTTGCAGGCGCTGCGCGACACCGCCGAGGAGCAGGATGAGATCCTCGAGGGCCATCGCCCACGCGGAGCCGACCTGTTCCACACACCGTGGGTACAGGGCGCGATGCTGCACAGCCCCTGCCCGATGGTCGTCACCATCTACGACATCGCCGCGCTCAAGCGCCCCAGTGAAAGACTGCGCGGCGGCGGCATGCACCTGCACCTGCGCCACCTCGCGCTTCAGCGCGCCTCGCACGTGATCGTCCCCAGCGAGGTCGTCGCCGGCGAAGCCGTCGCCGAGTTCGGGCTCGAGTATGAGCGTTTGGCGGTGATCCCGGAGGGGCCGGACCCCGCGACCTCGGCGGCTGGCTGGCCGGCCGAGCCCGCTCCGTCGGCGACATGGACCTGGGAGGACGCCGCCCGGGAGACCTGGCGTGTCTACCGGCGGGCGCTCGCCCACCCGCACCGACCGTGCGTCAGCGCGTGGCGGCGACCCCAGAGCCTCGTCGGGCACCGCGCCAGCCGGGCGCGGCCGATCTGATTCAGTAAGCCCCCCGGCGAGTCAGCACCGCCGGGATGGTCTTCAGCAGGATCGTGAGATCCACCGCCAGCGACCAGTGCTCGAGGTAGAGGAAGTCGAGGTGCACGAGGTCGTTGAAGTCGAGCTCCGCCCTACCCGATACCTGCCACAGGCCCGTGATCCCGGGCAGCACCAGGTAGCGCTTGCGGTGCCAGTCCTCCAGTCTGTCGAAGTCCCGTTCCGGCAAGGGCCGCGGCCCAACCAGCGACATCTCGCCGCGCAGCACGTTCACCAGCTGCGGCAGCTCATCCAGCGAGAAGCGTCGCAAGAAGCGTCCGACCGGCGTGGTGCGGGGGTCGTCGCGGATCTTGAAGAGCGCGCCCGAGGCCTCGTTCAGCGGTTCCAGGTCGGCTTGGCGGTGCTCGGAGTCCTCGTACATCGTGCGGAACTTCAGGCACGCAAACGGCCGCTCCCCGATCCCAGGACGGATCGAGTGGAATAACGCCGGGCCCTTGGAGGTCGCCCGCACCGCCACCCAGATCGCCGCTAGCAGGGGGCTGAGCACGATCAGCAGCAGCGTCGCGCCAACCACGTCGAAGGCGCGCTTCAGCGCGAAGTCAACCCCTTCGAAGACCGGCGGCTTCAGCTCGAACAGCGGCACCGACTCGCCCGGCACGAACTCCGCGCGGTGGATCAGGATCTCCATCGTCGAGGGCGCGATCCGCACCCTCACTCCACGCTGGTGGCAGCGATCCACCAGCTCCACCGCATCCTCCTGGGGGAAGTCGGGGTCGGCGATGATCACCTCGTCGATGCGCTCTCCGCTCAGCACGTGCTCGAGATCGCGCGGGACGCCCAGCGAGCGCAAGCCGTTGGCGGGCAGAGCCTTCGGCGAGACGAACCCCACCACCTCGATGCGCGAGTGGGGCGCCTCCTGCAACGCATGCGCCACCTCGACGATGTGCGCCCCGGTGCCAACCAGCACAGCACGGCGCTCGTAGCCGGCAGCGCGCAAGATCGCGCCGGTGGAGCGCTCGTAGAGCAGCCGCAGCAGCGGTATGTACAGCAGCGCAAACGCCAGCGAGCCCCAGAAGATGTAGTAGCTGGAGAAGTGCTCGCCGCTCACCAGCGCGAAGATCAACGCCACCACCGTCACCTGGAAGAGGCACCCCACGATCCGCGCCATCCCGGGCCGCTGCGCCCTTACCGCGTATAGACCGGAGCGGGCGAACAGCAGCGCAGTCAGCAGGTAGGCGAACGCGAGGATGCTGCGCGTCTCCTCGTAGGCGCCGTGGGCGCTCACTTCACTCAGCACCGCCGCCTTCAGCACCAGCGCTGTGAAGATCGCCGTCGCCAGCCCTGCGAAGTCGAGCGCCAGCAGCGTCACCACGCGCACTGCGCGCCGCGCCGTATCCACGCGCAGCAGGAACGACAGCGCCGGCCAACGCTTGCGGCGCATGTCCCGCGCGGAGGCGGAGGGCTTCCTACGCACCGTCGGCTCCGACGAGAGCACCGGCACCTCCGCGGGCGTCTCCCGCGGCGGGGGAGGCGCCAGGGCGCTCGATTCCAGCGGGTGCACCTTGGGGGGAGGGGTCTCCAGCGGGGTAGCAGACATCCTCGTGGCGTGGGCCATCTCGCCTTTCACAACGCTTCAGACTCGCAGATGTAGCGGTCGGTATGCACCTTGGGTGGGGCCGTGCAGTGGGCGCGGGGCCACATGCGGGCGCCACCACGCGCCATTTCGACACACCATTACCCGCCGACGGGATGCACAACCGAGAAGCAGACAGGAGTCGGGAGAGAAGCAGACGGAAGTCGGAGAGAAGCGGACGGAAGTCGGGGAGAGGCGGACGGAAGTCGGGGAGAAGCGGACGGGAGTCGGACGGATCAGCGGGAGATCAACCGACCAGCACCTCGATGCCCGACTCGCTGATCGTGCGCTCCAACCCCTCCTTCAGAGCCACCTCCGGCGACCATCCCAACAGCTCTTGGGCGAGCGCAATGTTGGGTCGGCGCTGCTTGGGATCATCCACCGGCAGCGCCTCGAACACGATTTCCGAGCTCGACCCGGTCACCTGCTTGACCGTCTCCGCCAGCTGCAGCAGCGTGAACTCGTCGGGGTTGCCGATGTTCACCGGATCGTGATGGCCGGATTCGGCGAGCGCGATGATGCCGCGGATCAGATCGCTGACGTAGCAGAAGGACCGTGTCTGGCTGCCGTCCCCGAACACCGTGATCGGGCGGTTGGCGAGCGCCTGGCGCAGGAACGTCGGGATCGCGCGGCCATCGTGCGGGCGCATGCGAGCACCGTAGGTGTTGAAGATCCGCACGATCGCCGTGTCCACACCCTGCTGGCGGTGGTAGGCCATCGTCAACGCCTCGGCGTAGCGCTTGGCCTCGTCGTACACGCCGCGCGGGCCGATCGGGTTGACGTGCCCCCAGTAGGACTCCGACTGCGGGTGTTCGAGTGGATCGCCGTACACCTCGCTGGTGGAGGCGATCAGGAAGCGCGCGCGCTTGACCTTTGCCAAGCCGAGCGTGTGGTGGGTGCCATAAGAGCCGACCTTCAGCGTGTGCAACGGCAGGCGCAGATAGTCGATCGGCGAGGCCGGTGAGGCGAGGTGGTAGACGAAGTCGATCGGCTCCTCGATGAAGTACGGCTCGATGATGTCCACGTTCAGGTACACGAAGCGCTCGGGATCGCGGATGTGCGCGATGTTCGCCAGCGACCCCGTCTCGAAGTTGTCCGCGCAGATCACCTTGTGGCCGCGCCCCAGCAGCTCGTCGCACAGATGCGACCCGAGAAAACCCGCGCCGCCGGTGACAAGGCAGGTAGCCATAGCCGCGCAGCATACCCGCCTGTGAGCCTCTACTCGCGCTTTCCCTTTTTCCCTGGTGCACGCCGGAGGATGGTGACGGCCTGTTTCCACAGGGTCTGACCATGCTGAGAGACGATCCGCAGCGACGCCGGCAGCTTCCGGTACTGAGCGAGCAGGCGGCTGCCGGTCGCGTTGAGATGAACGTCAACGGTCGTGCTCTGGCCCGCGCTCAGCGAGACGGTCGCGCTCCCTACGATCGCACTGCGTCGCCTGAGCTTGCTACCAAGCCGCGCTGCGAGAGCCGTCACCTTGCGACCACGCAGCTTCTCGATGACCACCAGATCCAGGGTCGCCGGCACACAACTGCCCGCTTTCGCCCAGCATCGCATCGGCATTCCCACCCCGCCGTCGGCCAGGGACTCGATCGAGCCTGCGACAGTGAGATTCACCGCGGCGGCCGATTTGCCGCTCCCAACGCCGCCGCTACCGCCGTTCACGGACCCGCCGCTTGGCTTGGCGGTGAACGTCGCGCTCACGGCCTGATCGGAGCTCAGCGTCACGGTACACGTGCCGGTGCCGGTGCACGCGCCGCTCCACCCAGCGAAAGTGGATCCGCCCGCAGGCGCCGCGGAGAGCGACACGCTGCGTCCGTTCGGATAGCTCTGCGAGCAGGTCCCCGGACAGTCAACTTCCGGTCCTGTAACGACTCCCGCGCCGCTGCCAGCCAGCGAGACCGACAGCGTATGTGGCGGCGCCGGGCTGCCAATCAGCCCGTTTCCGGTGTCATCCACCGCGACGCACAGCGATAGTGAGACGCACGACACCCCGTACAGCTGCTGCGGGCTGTCGACGCTGGTGACCGTCCACGCAGAGGCGCCTTCGGCTGGCTCGGTCGAGCTCACCACGTTCCCGGCGGAGTCCACCGCGACGCACGTCGACGGCCGCACGCACGAAATGCCGTAGAGCTGATGCGTGTCCACGTGGTAGGTGACCGTCCAAGTGGGCGACGGCGCATTCGGGTCGGTCGAGCTCACCACGTTCCCACCGGCATCGACGGCGACGCACAGCGATTCCGACGGGCATGACACTCCATAGATGGCGTCGCCCTCGACGCTGCTCACCCTCCACGTGGCGGATTTCGCCGTGGGGTCGGTCGAGGTCAGCACGTTCCCCGCGGAGTCCACCGCGACGCACAGCGATTCCGACGCGCACGACACCCCCCAGATGACGTTGGCGCCGGATTCTGTACGGGGGTTCTTATCGATTTTGACGGGGGATTCCCATGTCGAGGGTTCCGTCGGGTCAGTCGAGGTCAGCACGTTTCCCCGGTGGTCCACCGCGACGCAGAACGTGCTCGCAACGCACGAGACGTCACTGATTGGACCGGATAGATCCACATTTCTCATCGTCCAGGTCGGGGGTTGGACCGTCGGTTCGGTCGAGGTCAGCATGTCCCCGGCGCCGTCCACCGCCACGCAAAGCGAGAGCGAAGCGCAGGACACAGCGCTGATCGAGTTATCCCCATCCACGTGCGTGACCGGCCAAGACGAAGGCGCAGAAGGGTCGGTCGAGGTCAATATGTCGCCAGCGCCGGCCGCCGCCACGCAGAACGAGGGCGAAGCACACGACACCCCGTTGACAGGCGCTCCAGCTTCGCCGATCAGCGTTGGCATCGACCACTGGAAGGGGGTGTCGCCGACAGCCGCATCGGCCAACCCGAGCGCCACCAGCGACATCAGACCACAGAGCAGAGTTAGAGCCACAGCCACTCTTGTGCTTTTCCGAGCGCTGCGGATGCGATCTCTCCTTGGCGTCATGCCCGTAGCCGACTAAAAGCCCTGATGCGCAGGGCGCGCGAGTGTACCAGAGCGCTGTGGCCGCCGGCGCAGGCACCACGCCCGTTGAGCGCTATGACTGTCGGCGCGATCATTCGAAGAACGAGCGCGGGCGCGCGTTCTTCGACAGGGTGGGCACACATTCTTCGCGAGGCGGGCGCACGTTCCTCGCGAGGCAGGCACACATTCTTCGCGGGGCAGGCACACATTCTTCACGACGCGGGCGCACGTTCCTCGCGGGGCGGGCGCACGTTCTTCGCGAGGCGGGCACACGTTCCTCGCGAGGCTCCTTATCATCCTGAATATGGCCACAATCGAGCGACACCCGCGGGACCCTGGCGGCGAGGAAGATCCCGAGCGTTTGACGGTGGCCCCGATCGTCGGTCCCGACGACCCCCGCCGCTTCACCGACTCGGGGATCGAGGTTCAGCCGCTGTACACCGAGGAGGACCTCCCCCCGGAGCTGGACCTCGGCGAGCCGGGCGAGTTCCCCTACACGCGCGGGCCCCACCGCGAGATGTACCGCAAGCAGCTGTGGACGATGCGCCAGTACGCCGGGTATGCCTCGGCGAAGGAGTCCAACGAGCGCTACCGCTACCTGCTCTCCAAGGGCTCCACCGGGCTGTCGATGGCCTTCGATCTACCCACCCAGCTGGGCCTCGACTCCGACAACCCCCGCTGCCTCGGCGAGGTGGGGCGCACCGGCGTGGCGATCGACACGATCGACGACATGCGCACCGCGTTCGACGGCATCCCGCTCGAGGAGGTGTCCACCTCGATGACGATCAACGCTCCCGCCGCCTGCCTGCTGCTGCTGTACGAGCTGGTCGGCGAGGAGCAGGGCGTGCCGAGCGAGAAGCTGCGCGGCACCACTCAGAACGACGTGCTCAAGGAGTACATCGCGCGCGGCAACTACATCTACCCGCCCGCCCCCACGATGCGGCTGACGACCGACCTCTTCCAGTACTGCCAGGAACGCGTGCCGCGCTGGAACACGATCTCGATCTCCGGCTACCACTTTCGCGAGAAGGGCTGCTCGGCAGTGCAGGAGGTGGCGTTCACGCTGTGCTCGGGGATCGCCTACGTGCAGGCCGCGATCGACAAGGGCCTCTCGGTGGACGACTTCGCGCCGCGGCTGGCGTTCTTCTTCAACGGCCACAACAACGTCTTCCAGGAGGTCGCCAAGTTCCGCGCCGCGCGGCGCATGTGGGCGGCGATCATGCGCGAGCGCTTCGGCGCCACCGACCCGCGGGCGATGATGCTGCGCTTCCACACCCAGACCGGGGGCGTCACGCTGACCGCGCAGCAGCCGGAGAACAACATCGTGCGCGTCGCGCTGCAGGGCTTCGCCGCGGTGTGCGGTGGCACCCAGTCGCTGCACACCAACGGCTTCGACGAGGCGCTCGCGCTACCCACCGAGCGCGCCGCCAAAATCGCGCTTCGCACCCAGCAGATCCTCGCCCACGAGTCGGGCGCCGCCGACACAGTCGACCCGTTCGCCGGCTCCTACTTCGTGGAGGCGCTCACCGACGAGCTCGAAGCGCGCGCGCAGGAGCTGATCGGCAAGGTTGACGCGCTCGGCGGGTCGGTCAACGCGCTGGACTTCATCACCGGTGAGATCGACGAGTCCGCGTGGGGCTACCAGGAGCGCTACCGCATCGGCCAGGACATCGTCGTGGGGGTCAACAAGTACGAGGAGGACGACGTCGAGGTCCCTGACCTGCTGCGCGTGGACCCCGAGTCCGAGCGCCTGCAGGTCGCCCGCCTCACCGCTTTCAAGGACAACCGCGATCATGCGCTGGTCGAGCGCCGCCTCGAGGAGTTGCGCGAAGCGGCCCGCGGCGAGGACAACCTGCTGCCCGCGATCCGCGCCGCGCTCAAGGACCGTTGCTCGCTCGGTGAGGTGTGCGGTGCGATGCAGGACGTGTTCGGCAAGTACGCGCCGACGTTCTGAGGGCGCCGGGAGAAGGAGGGCCGGGACGATGTCGCTACAATGTCGCTATCCCACGACTCGGAGGTGACCTTGCCCACTGCCACGTTCCCGGAACACGATCGGTTGGCGGCGATCGACGATCTGACCAACGAGCTGCAGGAATGGCACGAGGCGCTGATGGAGGCGTTCGGAGATGTGTCCCGGGGGCTTACCGACGAGGCGTCGCGCCAGCGCGCGCAGGACACGATCACGCGGCTCGTGCAGATCGACGGGGAGCTGCACAAGGCCGACTTCGACCCTGAGTGGGTGGCCGAGTTCCGCGGCCTGCTGCTCGACAGCCTGCGGGCGATGCAGCAGGCGCAACCGCTGGACGCATTCGACAAGCTGCTGCTCGACGTCGAGGCGATGCGCCATCTCCTGCGCGACGCGCTCGACGGACACGTCGGAGGAAGCGAGGAGGACATCGCGGCCGTGGTGGGGCAGCTGCAGCAGTGGCTCCCGCGCGCCAGCCAGGCCGAGCTGGCCGGGCTGATGGGCATCTCGACCCGCCAGTACCAGCGGTGGGCGCAAACGCATTCGCAGCCAACACGTCGGGCGCAGGTGGTGGCGCGGCTGATCGCGATCCTCAGACGCTCCTGGACGGACGCCGGCGTGGTGGCGTGGTTCCACCGGCCGCGCCCCGAGCTCGACGGCCGCCCGCCGCTCGACGTGCTCGACGACCCGGCCTACGAGCAGAGCCTCTTCCGAGCCGTGCGGCAGGGCCGAGCTCAGCATGGCGCGTAGGCCCGAGGCGGTGCGGTTCGCCGACGTGGCGTTCCGCTATTCCGACTACGACACCCCGCTGTGGGTACGGGCCAACACCGAGGACGGACGCTGGAACACCGCGCGCGGCCAGCCCACTCAATACCTCGGACTGTCCCCCGACGGGTGCTGGGCCGACCTGATCCGCCGGGAGAGCCTGCGCACGGAAGCGGAAGTCGCCCTGATCCGAATGCCGTTGTGGGTGCTCAAGATCGACGAAGAGCGGATCGCCGACTACCGCACCTTCGAGCAGGCACAGGACGCGGGCTTCCCTCCGGACGCGCTGGTCGACGAGGATTGGGAGCGCTGCCAGGCGGAGGCCACACGCCTCCAGGCGCTGGGCTTTCGCGGCGTCCTCACGCCATCCGCGGCGTTGCCGGGAGACACCACCCTGACGTTGTTCGGCGGCCGCCGAGCGGTCGATTGGGAGGATGAGGTTTCACTCGCATCGGCCATTCCGGCAAAGATCGTCACGATCGGCGCGCCGCCTCACGGCCTGGCTGAGCGCGTGCGATTTCGCGGCGCCGAGCACGACGGCTACGCCGCGTATGCGCTCGCCCGCGCCCAACGCGAGCGCCGTCGCTGAGCGCCCACGTTCTGGGTTCTTTGGACAGGTCCGCATGCGGACCTGTCGGCAGGGCCACATGTGGCCCTGCCCGGGATGGCCGCATGCGGCCATCCCCCGGTCGGCGCATGCGCCGACCGGAACAATAGGATTTCCCCCGTGCTCCTCGCCGTCGCGCTCTGGGA
The DNA here is from genome assembly GCA_963844585.1 of uncultured Solirubrobacterales bacterium. Classification (GTDB taxonomy): domain Bacteria; phylum Actinomycetota; class Thermoleophilia; order Solirubrobacterales; family Solirubrobacteraceae; genus Palsa-744. The sequence goes on from CAWJOV010000010.1 coordinate 176,622, forward strand.
AGTCGTCCTCGCGCTACACATCATCGCCGTCGTGTTCGCCTTCGGCGCGACCTTCGCCTACCCGGTGCTGCTCGGCGCTGTCGCCAAGGCCGACCCGCGCGCGCTGCCCGCCCTCTACCGCGCGCTGCACGCGATCAGCCAGCGGGTGATCATGCCGGGACTCGCCGCCGTCATCGTGTTCGGCATCTACCTCGCCTCCCACCTCGAACTGTGGAGCTCGTTCTTCGTGCAGTGGGGGCTCGGCGTGGCGATCGTGATCGGCGCCGTCGAGGGCGCCTACCTGGGCCAGCAAGAGCGGCGCCTGATCGAGGTCGCCGACCGGGACGTCGCGGCCGGAGGCGGTGACGGCGCGGTGACGTTCAGCGCCGAGCACGACTCGCTCGTCCGCCGTATCGGCGCGGTCGGGGCGCTGATGGACCTGCTGGTGATCCTCACCATCTACTTCATGGTCGCCCACACCGGGGCCTAAGACAGCAAGGTGCCTGGCTGGGCTGCGATCCACAAAGCTCCACGGGCTCGCGCATAGGGCGCGTCATAGGGGGATTCGCCCGCTGGTCGTGACGGTCTGGTCCTCCGGCAGCCTGAAGTAGTCGGCCGGGTCAGCAGCGCGGCGCGCCATCGCGACGTACAGCCGCTTGCGCCACATCGCCATGCCAGGCTCGCGGGTGGGCTCAATCGCGACCTTCGAGACGAAGTAAGTGGCGTTGGCGAGGTCGGGCCCGCCTTCGATCAAGCCCTGCTCCACCGCCATGTGCAGCGCGGCCGGGACGTCCTGCTCCTCGAGGAAGCCGAAGCGCACCGTCAGCGACGTGATGCTCTCTACGAGTGGGTCAAGCGGATCTCCGGTCGCTGCGCTGAACAGCATCTGCGCCTCCGACACCACCCTCTCCGAGTCCGCTACGCGAGGGATGCGCTCCGTCTCGACGGCGACGATCATCACGTGGTCGTGCAGGGTCTGGTTGTGTTCGAAGTCTGCCTGCAGCGCCAGCGGCGCGCCGCGCAGGTTGGGGCTGAGGAAGATCGCCACGCCCGGGACCCGGCGAACCGGGAGGCGCTGCCCGCCGAGCTGCTCGATGAAGTCCGCGAGCAGCCCTTCCGCGCGCTCGCGGTTGGCGTTCACGATCTCGCGTCCGTGATACCAGGTGATGACGAGCGTGAAGACCACGAGCGCAACCGTGAGCGGCAACCATCCTCCGCGCGCGATCTTCGTGAGGTTCGCCGCGAAGAACGCGACGTCAACCGTGAGGAACACCGCGGCGCCGAGCGCGATCTGTGCTCGCGGCCTGCGCCACAGCAGCCGCGCCACCGCGAGGAGCAGGATCGTGTCGAGGATGAACGTGCCGGTGACCGCCACGCCGTAGGCCGACGCCAGCGCGGTGGCCGAACCGAATCCGATCGCGATCACCAGCACGGTCACGAACATCGCGCCGTTGATCGCCGGCACGTAGATCTGCCAGATCTGCCGCTCGGAGGTGTGGCGGATCGTAAGCCGGGGCAGAAAGCCGAGCTGCACGGCCTGCTGGGTCACGCTGAAGGCGCCCGAGATCACCGCCTGCGAGGCGATTACCGTCGCGACGGTCGCCAGCACCACCATCGGTATCAGCGCCCAGCTCGGCAGCAACAGGTAGAAGGGGTCGGCGATCGCCTTCGGGGAGCGCAAGATCAGCGCTCCCTGGGCGAGGTAGTTGAGGGTGAGCGCCGGGAACACGATCAGAAACCAAGCGCGGCGGATCGGCGGACGCCCGAAATGGCCCATGTCGGCGTAGAGCGCCTCGGCGCCCGTCACCGCCAGCACGACCGAGGCGAGCGCGATGAACGCGCTGGCGCCGTGCTCGGCGAAGAACTGCACTCCGTAGCTCGGCGACAGCGCGCGCAGGATGCCGGGGTGATGCGCAACCTCCACGGCACCCACCCCGCCGAGCACGCAGAACCAGATGACCATCACCGGCCCGAACAGGTTGCCCACGACGCCCGTGCCGAAGCGCTGGATCGCGAACAGCACGCAGAGGATTGCGACCGCGATCGGCAGCACCAGCGAGTGCAGGCTCGGCACCGCGACCTTCAGCCCTCCCACCGCGGAGAGCACCGAGATCGCCGGGGTGATCGCGCCATCGCCGTAGAACAGCGCGGCGCCGGCGATCCCGAGCGTGATCAGCGCCACCGGCACGACTGTGCTGCGGCTGCGCCGCGCGGCTTGCAGCAGCGCTGTCAGCGCCATGATGCCGCCCTGGCCGCGGTCGTCGGCGCGCATGATGACTGTGAGGTACTTGACCGACACCACGAGCGTGATCGCCCAGAACACGAGCGAGATCACGCCGTAGACATCCCCCTGCGTGGCGTGGACTGCGTGGTGATCGGCAGTGAAAACCGCCTGCAGCGCGTACAGCGGACTGGTGCCGATGTCGCCGAACACCACTCCCAGCGCACCAAGCGTGAGCGCCGCCATCGCGGCTCTCGCGGTGGCGTCACGCCCGCCCGGTCCAGGTTTGGGGGCGGTCTCGATGGAGGGAGCGAGGCTCTCGGCGGACACCGGCGAACGGTATCGCGCTCCATACGCGCAACCCACCGCGGGACCGCACTCATGGAGCGCTGTACCCTGGAACTTCATGAGCCAGGGACACCGAGTAGCGGTCGTCGGCGCCACCGGCCAGGTAGGCTCGCTGATGCTGCGCCTCTTGCGTGAGCGTGCGTTCCCCGCGCGCGAGGTGGTCGCGTTCGCCTCCTCACGCTCCATCGGACAGGTGCTCTCGGACGCGGCCCCCGACGGCGGCGATCTCACCGTTCAAGGTCTCGCCGAGGACACCATCCAGGGCTTCGACCTCGCGCTGTTCTCCGCCGGGGGCTCCACTTCGGGCGAGTGGGCGCCGCGCTTCGCCGACGCGGGCGCCGTGGTGGTCAACAACTCCTCGCGCTGGCGCATGCACGACGATGTGCCGCTGGTCGTCGCGGAGGTCAACCCCGACGCGCTCGCCGGGCATCGCGGCATCGTCGCCAACCCCAACTGCTCGACGATGCAGATGGTCGTCGCGCTCAAGCCCCTCCACGACGCCGCCGGCATCGAGCGGCTCGTGATCTCGACCTACCAGGCGGTCTCCGGCACCGGCAAGGCCGCCGTCGATGAGCTGCTCGACCAGTCGCACGCGTTGTTGCACGAACGGGCGATCGAGCCACCGGGCGCCTACGCCCACCAGATCGCCTTCAACGCGCTCCCCCACGCCGGCTCGTTCGCGCCCGGCGAGGACCACACCGACGAGGAGCGCAAGCTGATCGACGAGACCCGCAAGATCCTCGGCGACCCCGCGATTCGCGTCAGCGCCACCTGCGTGCGCGTGCCGGTCGTCAACGGCCACTCCGAGGCCGTCAACGTGCAGACCCGCCACGAGCTCTCCCCCGAGCGCGCCCGCGAGCTGCTCACCGTGGCGCCCGGCGTCACCGTGCTCGACGACCCCGCCGCCGCGCTCTACCCGCTGGCGATCGACGCCACCGGCAAGGACGACGTGTTCGTCGGGCGCATCCGCCGCGACCCCGGCCACGAGCGCGCGCTCGACCTGTGGATCGTGGCCGACAACCTGCGCAAGGGTGCGGCCACCAACGCAGTGCAGATCGCGGAGCTGCTGCACCAGCGGGGCTTGATCCGGCCTTCGCGCGAGCGCGTTGCGGCCTGAAGGAGTCCCGCCGTCGTCCTCGAAACATGGGGCAATGCCCACAATCGCCGAAGCCCGACGCACCCTCGTCAAGTCTCCGCCCGAGCTGTGGGCGGAGCTGAGCGATCCCACATCCCTGGCGCGGCATCTCGGCGAGTTCGGCGAGATCCGCATCGCTCGCGTCGAGGCCGAGACCAGCGTGGAGTGGGAGGCCGAGTCCGCCAGCGGGAAGGTGGAGCTCAAGCCCTCCGGCTGGGGCACCAAGGTGACGCTCACCGTCGTCCGCGAGACTCCCGAGCCGTTGGCCGCGGAGCCGGAACCCGCGCCAATCACGAGCGCCGCGGAGCCGGAACCGCTCCCGGAGCCCGAAGCTGCCACCGAGGTCGAGCCCGCGGCGGAGGAGAGCCCCCAGCCGCGGCCGGCAAAACGTATGCGTCTGTTCTTCGCCCGCCTTCTTCGTCGCCGCAAGGCGCCCGCGAGCGAGCTTGAACAGTCACCGGCCGTCGAAGCCGGGCCACCGGAGCCGGATGCCGCCCCCGAGCCCGAGGCCCAGGAGCCCCCGCTCGACCTCGCCGCCGAACTCGCGGCCGAGCTGGAGCAGGTGGAAGCGACGATGGCCGAGCAGGACGCCGAGCTGCTGGGCGCAGTGCTGGATCGTCTCGGCGCGGCCCACCACCGGCCGTTCTCGCGCGGGTAGAGAAGCCCTGCGCCGATCTTCCCGGCGGCCCCGCCGGGGGTCCGCCGCCCCGCCACACGTGAAAAAAACTCGGCTTTCTCAGGGCGCGAAATGGCCCGCGCGGCCGTTGCCCATATAACATCGGCAGCCACCATGATGCGCGCAAAGGCACCAGAAACCTACGAGGAGAAGCTCGCCCAGCTGCAGGAGCTGCGCGCGGCTGCCGTGCACTCCGCGCCGGAGGCCGAGTGCAAGCAGCACGCCCGCGGCAAGTACACCGCCCGCGAGCGCGTCGAAAAGCTGCTCGACCCCGGCTCCTTCCAGGAGCTCGACACCTTCGTGCGCCACCGCACCTACGAGTTCGACATGCAGAAGAACCGCCCGTGGGGCGACGCCGTGGTCACCGGGCACGGCACGATCGACGGCCGCACCGTGTGCGTGTTCAGCCAGGACTTCACCGTCTTCGGCGGCTCCCTCGGCGAGGTGATGGGCGAGAAGATGTGCAAGATCATGGACCTCGCCGCCAAGATCGGCTGCCCGATCATCGGCATCAACGACTCCGGCGGCGCGCGCATCCAAGAGGGCGTCGTCTCGCTGGGCTCCTACGGCGACGTGTTCATGCGCAACGTCCGCTCCTCGGGCGTGATCCCGCAGATCAGCCTCGTGATGGGTCCCTGCGCCGGCGGCGCCGTGTACTCCCCCGCGATCACCGACTTCATCTTCATGGTCGCCGAGACCTCGCACATGTTCATCACCGGCCCCGACGTGATCAAGACCGTCACCGGCGAGGAGGTCGGCTTCGAGGAGCTGGGCGGCGCGATGTCGCACAACACCAAGTCCGGGGTCGCCCACTTCGCCGCCGTGGACGAGGACGCCTGCCTGGAGGACTGCCGCTACCTGCTGAGCTTCCTGCCCTCCAACAACCTGGGGACCCCCCCGCGCGTGCAGCCCACCGACGACCCTTTGCGGATGGACGAGGAGCTCGACCACGTCGTCCCCGACAACCCCAACAAGCCCTACGACATGCGCGACGTGGTGCGGCTGATCGTGGACGACGGCGAGTTCCTGGAGGTGCACGAACACCACGCCAAGAACATCATCTGCGGCTTCTCGCGGATGGACGGCTTCACGGTGGGGATCGTCGGCAACCAGCCCAACCAGCTGGCGGGCGTGCTCGACATCGACGCCTCCGCCAAGGCCGCCCGCTTCGTGCGCACCTGCGACGCCTTCAACGTCCCGCTGCTCACCTTCTGCGACGTCCCCGGCTTCCTGCCGGGCACCGCGCAGGAGTGGGGCGGGATCATCCGCCACGGCGCCAAGCTGCTGTACGCGTTCGCCGAGGCCACCGTGCCGAAGCTCACGATCATCACGCGCAAGGCCTACGGCGGCGCCTACGACGTGATGTCCTCCAAGCATCTCGGGGCCGACTTCAACCTCGCCTGGCCCACCGCCGAGGTCGCGGTGATGGGGCCGGAGGGCGCCGTCAACATCATCTACCGCCGCGACATCGCCGGCTCCCCCACGCCGCAGGAGCGACGCAAGACGCTAATGGACGACTACAAGGCGCGTTTCGCCAACCCCTACACCGCCGCCGAGCGCGGCTACATCGACGACGTGATCGTCCCCCACGAGACCCGCCCGCGGCTGATCACCGCGTTGCGCACCCTGGAGACCAAGCGCGAACCCGGTCCCAAGCGCAAGCACGGGAACATCCCGCTGTAGGGCCTCCGCGAAGCCGCCTCGCGCGCGCAACGGCCCGGGGCGCCTCGCACGCAACGACCCGGGCCGCCTCGCACGAAGATGAGGCGGTCAGCCGCCTCGCCGTCCCCGGCGTTCTCCCAGTGCCAGCCACAGCGGGTATGTGGCGAACAGCAGCGCGGAGACAATGTGCGTGCGCCGTCCCGCGCGGCGGAAGTCGATACGCAAGACGCCGGAGTTGAGCATCCAGTCGCGCCCGCTCTGCGCGCGGCACACCTCCCACAGTCGCCTCGTCCAAGGGCGATCGTAGTAGAGCGAGATGCTGGTCGCCAGGAAGGCCCCGGCGGTCGCCTTGCCGATGGCGCGCGCGGCTGGGGTACGCTCGGGCATCAGCCGCCCATAGGCGCGGCCGGTCGCATACAGCCAGGGTGGGTCGATCAGGAATGACATTGAGCCTCCTCGTCGGTTGCGGTACGGGTTGTCTCCTGTGCGGTGTGGGGTGCATCGCCGGCGGTATGGGGTACTGCCTGACCCAACAGATGGTGGGCCAGCCGCGTGGCGAGCGCCATGATCGTGATCTGCGGGTTGACCCCAAGCGAGCTGGGCATCACGCTGCCGTCGGCGACGTACAGCCCCTCCACGCCGTGCACGCGCAGGTCGGGGTCGAGCACTCCACGCGCGGGGTCCGCATCGGCGCGGGCTGTTCCCAGCGGATGAAAGGCAAGCAGTTTCAGATCACGGGCACGAGCCCGCTCGGGCGACACGCCCGCGGGCAACGGCAGGTAGACCTCGCGCGCGCCGGCGGCACGGAAAAGCTCATCGAGGCGTGCGAGGCCGACACGGAACTTCGCCACATCCTCCTCGACTATGTCGTAGCGAATCAACGGAGGACCGCGACGCGGCAAGCGCACACTTCCACGCGATCGATCGCTGACCATCACCCCGAACTGCGCAAGGTGCCTGTAGTTGGCCATCGCCGCGGCGTGCCGGGCGCCGGTCAACGGCAGCGAGAGCGCGGCATACGCCGGCGGGCCGGCGATCCCCTCGAACATGATCCCGGCCGCAGCGAACTCGTCTACGTAAAAGCTCTGAGGCACCCCCCGGGCCATGTTGACAACCTCGTCCATCAGCGCAAAGGCGGCGGTGGCGGGGTGCAGCACGAGATTGCGCCCGAGCTGTCCCGAATCCGCCCCGAGCCCATTGCGGGCGAGCAGCGGTGGGGTGTGGATCGTGCCGGCGGCCAGAACCACGCGGGGGGCGCGCACCTCCAACTGCTCCCATGACCACTCTCCCCGCATGCGCAACCGTCCCGATCGGCCTTCCCGCTCGCCGAGCGCACCGCCTCCGTCCCCAGACCTCGCCCCGTCCGGGGCCCTGAGCCGCGCCCGCACTCCCCGCGCGCGGCCGCCCTCCACGACGATCCTCTGTACGTCGGCTCCCGTGAGGATGGTGGCCCCGGCCGTCTCGGCTCGGGGCAGGTAGGTGATGCCGGTGTGCTGCTTGGCGGAGGTGGGACAACCGAAGGCGCACACCCCAGAGCCGACGCAGCCGCGCGCGTTACGGCGCAGGTAGCCATGCGACCAGCCCAGCCGTTCGGCCCCACACCGGGCGACGGCGGCGTTGGCGCCCGCCAGCTCGGGTGTGACCTCGTCAACCGAGAGGGCGCGTTCGACTCGCTCGAAGCAGGGATCCAACACGCCCCCGTCAAGCTCCAACCCGCACCCGCGCCGCCACCGTTCGAGCACGTGGGCGGGAGTGCGGAAGCAGGTGCCGGAGTTCACGAGCGTGGTGCCACCCAAGCCGTGGCCAAGCAACAGCGGGATCGGAGGTGTGCCGAGCGTCACCGTCTGTCCCCCGTCGCGGTAGAGGCGGGCCATCATCTCCATCGGCTGCGCGGTGAAGTCATCGGGATCGTGGTGGAAGCCCTGCTCGAGCACGACCACCCGCGCTCCACCCTCGGCAAGCTCGGCAGCCGTCACGGCCCCGCCGGCCCCGGCGCCGATCACGCAGACATCGGCCTCGAGCGTGCGGGTGGGGCTCATCGGCGGGCTTCCCCGGTGGGGGGATGTACTAGGCCCACCATTGGATGCAGGCCCACCATTGGATGCCGAGGACCCATCTGCCCTCCACGCGGTTGGGGCCTCATGGCCGCCCCTCGGCACGACGCAGGGCACGCCCGCGCGCGACGACAGCCTCGGCGTCCCAGCCGAGCGTGCGGGCGAGGACTGGATCTTCGTAGCGCTCCATCCCGAGAAGCGACTGGGCAAGCTGGTCGGCGGGGGCGAGACGCCTGAGCAGCGCGACCCCGCGCGGCCGTCTGCCGAGCGCGACCAGCACGCGCAGTCCCGTGCGCTGCGGCAACGGGGCCGCGGCGAAGAAGCCGTCGAGCACCTGGGACACGCCAGCGAGCGTACCAGCGCCCTGGCCATCCAGCCAATCGCCGCGAGTGCTTACACTGTGAGCCGGAGATGGTCAACCGTCGCCCCCAGCTGGAATTGATCGCACCTGCGGCCTCGCCGCAGGAGGCCGCAGCGGTGGTGGCGGCGCTGGAGCGCTTCATGAGAGACACCGCGCCGCGGCTGGCGCCGGTGGCCGAGCGCCGCGACCTGTGGACGCGCATGGCGATGCTCGAATGCGTCGGGCGCGAGGACGAGTGGCCGTCCGACTGGGGGGACCCACACCCGTGGGAATGAACAGGCGCCGAGCGTCTCCGGATAAATACCCAAAAGCCGCTAGCCTTTACGGCTAATCTTTCTCAGCCGCTACCGAGAAGCCGGATCTGGAGGTCCCGTAGATGGAGCCAACCGCCGTACCCACCGCCCCCCGAGGCACGCTGGAGGATCCGGAGATCCTGCAGAACGTGCCCGGCCACGTGATCCCGATCCTGCAGCGGGAGTTCGACGACTTCAAGACCGAGGCCGTGAAATTCCTCGAGGGGCAGACGCCGGAGGACGAGTTCATCAAGTTCCGCCTCAAGCAGGGGGTGTACGGGCAGCGCCAGGCCGACGTGCAGATGATCCGCGTGAAGCTGCCGTTCGGGGGGATCACCCCCGAGCAGCTGGAGAAGTTCGCCGACGTGATCGAGAAGTACGTGCCGCTCAACAAGGGCCACGTCACCACGCGCCAGAACATCCAGATGCACCACATCCCGCTGCCCGACGCCGAGCGAGCGATCCGCGAGCTGGGCGAGGCCGGGCTCTCCAGCCGCGAGGGGTGCGGCAACACCGTGCGCAACGTCACCGGCGACCCCTGGGCGGGAGTGGCGAGCGACGAGCTGTTCGACATGACCCCCTACGCGGGGGCGTACGTGCGCTACTTCGTGCGCCACCCCACCACGCAGGCGATGCCGCGCAAGATCAAGACGGCCTTCGACGCCAGCGAGCCGGGCCGGGCGATCAGCGAAATCCACGACATCGCCTTCCGGGCACGCGTACGCGAGTCTGACGATCCCGGGAATGGGACCCCACCCACCCAGGTGCGCGGCGCGCAGATGCTAGTGGGCGGCGGCACTTCGATCATGCCCCGCAAAGCGCCAGTGCTGTACGAGTGGGTGGGGCTCGACGACGGCGAGTACCTGAAGGTCGCCGAGGCCGTGTTCCGCATCTTCGACCGCCAGGAGTGGCTGCGCGCCAACCGCGCGCGAGCGCGGATCAAGGTGTTCGTGGACAAGTACGGGATCGACGAGCTGCGCCGCCAGGTGGAGGAGGAGCTCGAGGGCGAGTGGGTTGCCGAACGGGACTTCTCGGTCGAGCACCGGCTGTTCCTCGACGACGAGCGCGAGAGCGCCCCGGCGCCGCCGGCCACCTACGGCAGCCCCAACGGAGACCTCTCGGAGTTCGAGCGCTGGCGGACGGCCAACGTGCGCGAGCAGAAGCAGGAGGGCTTCGTCACGGTCGAGGCGAAGATCACCCGCGGCGACCTCACACCCGAGCAGTTCCGCGGGCTGGCGGCGATCGTGCGCGAGCACTCCGGCGGGTATGCCCGCACCACGGTGCAGCAGAACCTCGTGCTGCGGTGGGTGCGCCACGAGAGCACCTACGACGTGTGGCGTGCGCTCAGCGCGCTCGGCCTCGGCGACGCGGGCTCGCGGGAAATCGACGACGTCGTGTCGTGCCCCGGCACCGACTCCTGCAAGCTCGGCATCACCTCCTCGATGGGGCTCAACCAGGCAGTCCAGGAGCGCATCGAAGCGATGGACATCTCCGACCCCCTGACGCGCGCGATCCACATCAAGATCAGCGGCTGCCCCAACGGCTGCGGACAGCACCACGTGGGCTCGATCGGCTTCACGGGAGCGTCGATCAAAGTCGGCGAGCACACGATCCCCGCATACATCCCGCATGTCGGCGGAGCCTTCGAAGGCAAGGAGATCGCGTTCGGCCTGCGCCTGAAGGCGCGCCTGCCCTCCAAGCGGGTGCCAGACGCAGTGGAGCGGTGGCTGCGCCACTACGAGTCCACGCGCGAGGACGGCGAGCAGTGGGGCGCCTTCGTGCAGCGCGTGGGCACTCCCGAGCTGGAAGGGCTCGTCAAGGACCTCTCCCTGCCGGTGGAGTTCGGCCTGGAGACGATGGGCCAGTTCATCGACTGGAACCGCAACGTCCCCTTTGAAGTGATCCGGGGTGAGGGCGAGTGCGCGGTCTGAGCGACACCCCCACGCCGGTCTCCGCGGCGCCTGCCCTCGCGCCCGATCCGCTCGAGGCCACCTCGGCCCCGGCGGTCAGCCAGCAGGAGAGCCTGCGCGCCACCCTGCAAGAGGCCGCCGAGCGCCACGGCAGCGGGGCTGTCCTGCTGTGCTCCTTCCAGAAGGAGGAGTCGGTGCTGATCGACGAGCTGCTGCAGGTCGACGGCGGCGATCAGGTGAGGATCGTGACGATCGACACCGGTGTGCTGTTCGAGGAGACGCTCGCCACCTGGCGGGCGTTCGAGGAGCGCTTCGGGATCGCCGTGGAGGTGTTCGACGCCAGTGCTCCGGAAGGCGACCGCTGGACAGGGCCCGAGCACTGCTGCTCGCAGGCGAAGGTCGCCGCCCTGGAGCGCGCGCTGCGACACGCGGAGGGTTGGATCACCGGCATCCGCCGCGAGCAGGGACCCACGCGTGAGACAACCGAGCTTCTCGAACACGATGAGCAGCGCGGCCTGCAGAAGTACAACCCGCTGGCGCACTGGACCGAGAAGGACCTGTGGCGCCGTATACACGAGCGCAACCTGCCCTACAACCCGCTGCACGATCATGGGTACGCCTCGATCGGCTGCGAGCCGTGCACCCAGCCGGGCAGCGGCCGCGAGGGGCGTTGGGCGGGTACTGAGAAGACAGAGTGCGGGTTGCACGTAGTCGAGGCAGTGCGATGAAAGACGAGGAAGCATGTACGGCGAGTCGAGCGGAGTGAGCGTGATGAGCGTCGCGGAGCGCCCCCAACTGAGTCATCTGCGCGCGCTGGAGAGCGAGGCGATCCACGTGATGCGCGAGGTCGCCGCCGAACTAGAGAAACCGGTGCTGCTGTTCAGCGGCGGCAAGGACTCGATCGTGCTGCTGCGCCTCGCCGAGAAGGCGTTCCGCCCGGCGCCGTTCCCGTTCCCGCTGATGCACGTGGACACCGGCCACAACTTCCCCGAGGTGATCGAGTTCCGCGACCGCCGCGTGTCAGAACTCGGCGAGGAGCTGATCGTGGCGAGCGTGCAGGAGTCGATCGACTCAGGCCGCGCCGTGGAGGAGACGGGACCGCGGGCCTCGCGCAACCGCCTGCAGACGGTGACGCTACTGGACGCGATCGCCCAGCACGGCTTCGACGCGGCCTTCGGCGGCGCGCGGCGCGACGAGGAGCGAGCGCGGGCGAAGGAGCGCATCATGTCCTTCCGCGACGACTTCGGCCAGTGGGACCCCAAGAACCAGCGCCCGGAGCTGTGGAACCTCTACAACGGGCGCATCCGCAAAGGCGAGAACGTGCGCGTGTTCCCACTCTCCAACTGGACCGAGCTGGACGTGTGGGAGTACATCTCCCAGGAGCAGTTGGAGGTGCCCTCGATCTACTTCGCGCACGAGCGCGAGGTGTTCAGCCGCGACGGGATGCTGTACGCGTGGCGTGAGGGTGTGGAGCTGATCGACGGCGAGCAGGTGAGCTCGGAGATGGTGCGCTACCGCACGGTGGGCGACATGAGCTGCACCGGCGGGGTGCGCTCGCAGGCGGCGACGCTGGAGGAAGTGGTGGTGGAGATCGCCGCCACGCGGATCACCGAGCGGGGAGAGACACGCGCGGATGACCGCGTGTCGGAGGCCGCGATGGAGGACCGCAAGAAGGCCGGGTACTTCTAGTGGGCGTCGAGTTTTTTCTAGTGGGCGTCGAGTTTTTGATGAGGCCCCCCACAAGGGGGGCAGGGATGGGTTGCGCAGGGGAACGCCCGGGGCGCGGCGTCGAGCATCGTTCGATTCCCGCCCACGGCATGCGGAGCGAACCCCGCGATGACCCTCGACCTGCTGCGCTTCACCACCGCCGGCTCGGTCGACGACGGCAAGAGCACGCTGATCGGGCGCCTGCTGTACGACTCCAAGCAGGTGTTCGAGGACCAGCTGGAGCACGTCGCGCAGGCAAGCGCGCGCCGTGGGGGGTCGGGCGCGCTCGACCTGGCGCTGCTCACCGACGGGTTGCGGGCGGAGCGCGAGCAGGGGATCACGATCGACGTTGCCTACCGCTACTTCGCCACGGCGCGGCGGCGGTTCATCATCGCCGACTGCCCCGGCCACCAGCAGTACACGCGCAACATGGTGACGGGCGCCTCGACGGCAGACGTGGCGGTGGTGCTGATCGACGCGCGCAGGGGCGTGCTGGAGCAGTCCAAGCGCCACGCTTTCATCAGCGCGCTGCTGGGCATTCCGCAGATGGTGGTGGCGATCAACAAGATGGACCTGGTTGACTTCTCGCGCGAGCGCTACGAGGAGCTGGTGGAGGAGTTCGAGGCGTTCGCGCGCAAGCTGCGCGGTGGCAGGAACCCGCGGCACACGCAGACGTCGTACATCCCGATCTCCGCGCTGGAGGGCGACAACGTGGTGGAGCGCTCGCCGCGGATGGAGTGGTACGAGGACCAGCCGCTGCTGGAGTTCCTGGAGGAGGTGGAGGTTGCGTACGACCACCCCTACGACAAGCAGGCGCGCTTCCCGGTGCAGTGGGTGATCCGGCCGGCGAATGGCGCCACCAGACCGGGCGAGAGCGGCGACTACCGCGGCTACGCCGGGCAGCTGGCGAGCGGTGCGCTGCGCGTCGGCGAGGAGGTGGTGGCGCTGCCGAGCGGGCTGCGCACGCGAATCGCCGCGATCGACACGTTCGAGGGCGAGCTCGAGGAGGCGCAGGCGCCGATGTCGGTGACGCTGCGCCTGGAGGACGAGCTGGACGTCTCGCGCGGGGAGCTGATCTGCCGCGCGGAGGAGGCACCAACGGTGAGCAGGGAGCTGCAGGCCGATGTGTGCTGGCTGAACGAGCGCCCGCTGCGCGCGGGGGGCCGGTACGTGATCAAGCACACCACGCGAGGCGCGACGGCGATCGTGGACGAGCTCCAGGACGTGGTGGACGTGCACACGCTGGAGCGCGCCAGCGCTCCCGAGCAGCTGGCGCTCAACGACATCGGCAGGGTGCGCCTGCGCACCAACACCCCGCTGGCGTTCGACTCCTACCGCTCCAACCGCCGCACGGGCAGCTTCATCCTGATCGACGAGGCCACCAACGAGACGGTCGGCGCGGGGATGGTTGGGGCCGGCTGAGAAAGCGGGCGCCTCGCCAACCCTCGCGCCCTGCCCAACCAGGCATCCCCCACCGATTCGAACGTCCGGCCAGAGTTCGACCTCAAGCTACGTAATTCGAGCATACGCGCCGCTCCCCTTTTCGACGGGCATTCGAGTTTGGCCCGACAAATAGAACTCAAACGCGCGAATCGCCGATAGACACGCTGGCGAGGCGGCTCACCCGCCGCCCGCCGACAAGGGGCACCGAGCGCGAAAGCGCGCCAGGGCGGTGCCGCAGCCCGCGTCCGGGGTCTGTGGAGCGCTTACCCCGGGCGCGGGCGCCTGTTCAGGAGGCCATCCCGGCGACAACGCACGCCGTCCCGGGGCGCGCCCCAACCGGGTGGTAATCTGCCGGCCCTCCATGTTTACGAAGGTGCTTGTAGCCAACCGGGGCGAGATCGCCGTGCGCATCGTGCGGGCGCTCGAGGAGCTGGACATCGCCTCGGTGGCGGTGTACTCCGAGCACGACCGCGACGCGCTGCACGTGGCGCGCGCCGGGGAGGCCTACAACCTCGGCGGAGGGCCGGCGGCGGAGAACTACCTGAGCATCGAGAAGATCCTCGACGCGGCGGCGCGCTCGGGCGCCGAGGCAATCCACCCCGGGTACGGCTTCCTGGCGGAGAACGCCCCGTTCGCGCAGGCGTGCGCCGACGCGGGGGTGGTGTTCATCGGCCCGCCGCCCAGTGCGATCGAGGCGATGGGCTCCAAGACACGCGCGCGCGAGCTGATGCAGGCGGCGGGCGTGCCGATCGTGCCCGGCACCACCAAGCCGGTGGCCACTGTCCCCGAGGCGCTGGAGATCGCCAAGGGCGAGATCGGCTTTCCGGTGGCGGTGAAGGCCGCGGGCGGAGGCGGCGGCAAGGGCTTCCGCGTGGCGCTCGCCGAGGAGGAGCTCGAGGGCGCCTTCGAGGGGGCCAGCCGCGAGGGCGAGAAGTTCTTCTCCGACCCCACCGTCTACTTGGAGCGCTACCTGCACGACCCCCGCCACGTGGAGGTGCAGGTGCTGGCCGACCGGCACGGCAACGTGATCCACCTCGGCGAGCGCGACTGCTCGATCCAGCGCCGCCACCAGAAGGTGATCGAGGAGTCCCCAGCACCGGAGTGGGTGGTGGACGCCGAGATGCGCGAGCGGATCGGCAAGATCGGCGTGGAGGCCGCGCGCGCCGTGGACTACGTCGGCGCCGGCACGATCGAGGGGCTGCTCTCCGCGCGCCCCGACGGCTCCGGGACGGAGTACTTCTTCCTGGAGATGAACACGCGCGTGCAGGTGGAGCACTGCGTGACGGAGATGACCACCGGAATCGACATCGTCAAGGAGGGCATCCGGGCCGCCGCCGGCGAGCCGCTCGCATACGCGCAGGAGGACGTGGTGCTGCGCGGCCACGCGATCGAGTGCCGCATCAACGCCGAGGACGCCGCCAAGAACTTCGCGCCCGCGCCGGGCAGGATCGGCCGCTACAAAGAGCCCACGGGGCCCGGCGTGCGCGTGGACTCGGGCGTCGGCGAGGGCGGCGAGGTGTCGCCGATGTACGACCCGATGGTGGCGAAGCTGATCGTGTGGGACGCCGACCGCGCGCAAGCCACCCAACGGATGCTGCGGGCGCTGGGCGAATACGAGATCGAGGGGTTGCGCACGCTGATCCCCTTCCACCAGGCGCTGCTGGCGACCGAGCAGTGGGCGCGCGGGGAGACCTGCAGGGACCTGCTGGAAGACCGCGCCTGGCTGAAGACACTGGCGTTCGAGAAGCAGGAGCCGGCCGCCGACGCCGGCGAGCAGGAGTCGGAGAAGGTCGAGCAGACCTACACCGTGGAGGTGTCCGGTAGGCGCTTCGACGTGAAGGTGGTCGGCCCCCCCTCCGGCGCGCTCGGCGTCGCCGTGGAGGGCGCGCTGAACGGGTCGAGTGCGGCCGGTGGGCGCCGTCCCCCTCGCCGCGGGGATCGCAAGTCGGCGGCGGCCGGTGGCCCCGACATCCTGCCCTCCCCCCTGCAGGGCAACATGTGGAAGGTGCTCGTCAAACAGGGCGACACCGTGACCGAGGGCCAGCTGCTCTGCATCATCGAGGCGATGAAGATGGAGAACGAGATCACCGCCCACAAGAGCGGCGTGATCGCCGAGCTGCCGATCACAGAGGGCGCCCCGATCGCCGCCGGCGCTCCGATCGCCACGATCAAGAGCGCCGAGTAGCACCGTAGCGCCCGGTCGGCGCCGATTGGAGACACGGCGGGACGACCAGTTCCCGCCGATACAGCGCATCGCTACCCGTGGTTTGACGCTCCCGCGGCGATCGGCCAACGTTCGACCGGTCGGTTCCAGCATTCCGACGCAGCCCAACCGTCCGCCTGCGCGGACCGATCAGCCGTGCCGAGATGAGCACCACCGAGATGAGCACCACCACCACAGACGCACCGCTCGCCGAGAGCCACGGCGAGCCGACCTGCCTGGTGTCGGTGGTGATCCCCTGCCTGAACGAGGCGGAGAACATCGAGCAGTGCGTCTCCACCGCGCGCACGGCGATGATCGCGGCGGGCATCGCCGGCGAGGTGGTGGTCTCCGACAACGGCTCGATCGACGGCAGCGCCGCGCTGGCGCAGCTGGCGGGCGCGAAGGTGATCGAAGAGCCGGCGCGCGGCTACGGCAGCGCCTACCTGGCTGGGTTCGGTGCCGCGCGCGGCACCTACATCCTGATGGCGGACGCCGACCTCACCTACGACTTCAACGAGATCCCACGCTTCCTCGCCGCGCTGGAAGCAGGCGCGGACATGGTGATCGGCGATCGGATGCAGAACATCCAGCCCGGGGCGATGCCGTGGCACCACCGCTACATCGGCAACCCGCTGCTCTCGCGCCTGCTCAACCTGCTCTTCCACACCGGCGTCAACGACGCCCACTGCGGGATGCGCGCATTCCGCCGCGAGCACCTCGAGCGCCTGGATCTGCGCACCAGCGGCATGGAGTTCGCCTCCGAGATGGTCGTGCGCGCGGCGAAGGCCGGCCTGGAGATCGACCAGCTGCCGATCGAATACCACCCGCGCGGGGGCGAGTCGAAGCTGTCGAGCTTCCGCGACGGCTGGCGGCACCTGCGCTACCTGATGATGCACTCGCCCAGGCACCTCTTCATCTTCCCGGGCACGGCGATGGCGGCGCTCGGAGGCCTGATCTGCGCGATGGTGCTGGCGCACGTCGACGTGCTCGGGCGCCGCTGGGAAGTGCACACGCTGATCGGAGGCTCGCTGCTGCTGATCGTCGGCACGCAGGTCCTCACGCTCGGGCTGTGCGCGCGCACCTACGGGATCTGCTTCATGGGCGAGCGCGACCCCTGGTTCGAGCGCATGTGGGCGCGCTACAGACTCGAGCACGGCCTGCTGCTCGGCGGTGCGATCGCCGCGGTGGCGCTGGCGATCCTCGTATGGATCGTGCTCGAGTGGGCACGGCTCGGATTCGGCAGCCTCTCCGAGGAGCGCCTTGCGATCCTCGCGGCGACGCTGATGGTGCTCGGCATCCAGGTGATCTTCGCCTCGTTCCTGCTCAGCATCATCGGGCTGCGACGCCGCTGATGAGGATCAAGGTGGCGCTCGGAGTCGGATTGGCGTTGATCGCGCTCGCGTTCGTGGTGACGCTCGCGCACGCGCCGCTCACGGTCGCCCAAAGGGGGGTGGCAACCGAACACACCGTGGTGAGCACCACCAAGCCGGCGGCGGCCTGCCAGGGGCGCGAAACGCTGCCGCGCGACACGACCGCGCTGCGCCTGGCTCTGACCGCGGCACTCGGCCCACGGGTGACGGTGAAGGTGCTGTCGGGCTCGCGCGTGATCGCGCACGGCGCGACTGCGCCCGGATGGTCGGATGCCTCGGTGACGGTTCCCGTGCAGCCCCTGTCGCACACCGTGGCGCCCGTGAAGGTGTGCTTCGCGATGACGCAGATGAACGGGAAAATCGCGATGCGGGGAACACCCACCGGCCCCGCCCTGGCGGCGCAGTCCCCCGAAGGCCCGCTCGAGGGCAGGATGGGCATCGAATACATGCGCCCTGGCAGCGACTCCTGGTGGTCGCAGGCAACCGCGGTGGCGCGACGTCTCGGCCTCGGCCGCGCGGGGAGCGGCACATGGAATGCCCTGCTCGTGATGGTGCTCGCGGCGTCGGTCGTCACGCTCTCCTCGTGGCTGGTCGTCAAGGAGTTGCGATGAGCAAGCGCTCCACCGCGAGGACGTCGGCGCCCGTGAAGAACAGGCCACGACGCAGCGAGCCACCCGTCGCTCCGGCCATCGGCGCGCGGTCGTTCACCCGCGGCGCCCGGAATGCCCAGCGCCGTACGGCGCGCAAACGGACGCCCGGCGAGCAGCGGCGGCTCGGGCCGCTGCTGCTCGGCCAGCTGCGTCGCCTGCCGCGAGCCGCCTGGGTGTGTGCGCTGGTTGCGTTCCTCAACGCGGCCTGCTGGTCGGTGATCTCGCCCCCATTCGAGAATCCCGACGAACCCTCGCACTTCGCCTATGTGGAGCGCCTCGCCCAGACCGGCAAACTGCCCGCCTCGAGTCTCGAAAGCTTCCCCCGCGCCGAGTACACGGTGCTGAACGACCTGCACTACTCGCGGGTGCGCTTCCATGCCGAACAGGGCACGATCTCCACGGAGGCGCAGCAGCACCAGCTGGAAAGCGACCTCGCCAAGCCACTCGCGCGCTCCGACGAAGAAGGCGCGACCGGGGTGTCGGCATCACAGCCCCCGCTGTACTACGCGCTCGAGACGATCCCCTATGGCCTGGCGTCGGTCGGCAGCCTGCTCGACCAGGTTGCGCTGATGCGACTGCTCTCCGCGCTGATGGGCGGTCTGACCGCACTATTCGCATACCTGTTCGTGCGCGAGGCGCTGCCGGGGGCGCGGTGGGCGTGGACAGTCGGCGGGCTCGGCGTGGCGCTTGCGCCGTTGCTCGGACAGATGTCGGGCGCAATCAACCCCGACGCCCTGCTGTTCGCGGTGTCGGCGGCGCTCTTCTACTGCCTGGCGCGAGGATTCCGGCGCGGGATCACTCCCCGGCTGGCCGCCGCGATCGGCGCGGTGCTCGCCATCGGCATCACCACCAAGCTCAACTTCGTCGGCCTGGTTCCCGGCGCGATCCTGGGCGTGCTCGTGCTGTGCGCCGCCGAGGCGCGCAGGTCCAGGCCTAGCGCCTATCGCTGCCTCGCGCTCGCGCTCGGCATCGGCGCCAGCCCGATCCTGCTGTACGGCATGGTCAACCTGCTCTCGGGCCACCCGGCGGGGGGCGCGTTCTCGTCCATCATCGCGTTCAGTCGCCGAGGCGGGTCGATCCTCGACGAGCTCAGCTACATCTGGCAGTTCTATCTCCCACGGCTGCCGGGGATGAGCCACTACTTCCACGGCATCTCCACCACGCGGCTGTTCTGGTTCGACGGGCTGGTGGGGGAGTACGGCTGGCTCGATGCGACCTTCCCGAGCTGGGTGTACGACGTCGCCTTGATTCCGGCGGCCCTAGTCGCCGTGCTGCTGGCGCGAGCGCTGTTCATGTACCGCACCGCGCTGAGGAGTCGCGCGATCGAGATCGCCATCTACGTCGCACTCACGCTGGGGGTGTTGATCTTGATCGGCGCGGACGACTACGCGCACAACATTCCCGGGGAGTACAACGAGCCCCGCTACCTGCTGCCGATGCTCGTGCTGTGGGGCGCCGCGCTGGCGTTGGCGGCACGCGGCGCCGGGCGGCGCTGGGGCCCGATCGCGGGCGTGGCGATCGTCAGCCTGGTACTGGCGCACGACATCTTCAGCCAGCTGTTGGTGATCTCGCGCTACTACGGCTGAGCACGCTCGTGGAGGACCCCCATACCAACCATCCTCCTTCGGCGTGGTCGGGCCGCCGACCGGAACGCGCTCGGGGGTGAGGACCTGGTTTACGATCCGACCAGGCAGTGGGAGCGCTACGGAGCGCTCGACCCCTACTACGGGGTGCTGTCCGAGCCCGACTTCCACCGCTCCCGCCTCGATGAAACGACGCGGGAGCGCTTCTTCGAGAGCGGTCGCCGGCACGTCGCCGAGTCGCTGGCGGCGATCGACTCAGCCGTGGGAGCCAGCTTCGAGTGCCGCGTGGCGCTCGACTTCGGCTGCGGCGTCGGGCGCCTGACGCTGCCCCTGGCGGAGCGCTGCGAGCGCGTGTACGGCGTCGACGTGTCGCCCTCGATGCTGCGCGAGGCAGCGCGCAACGCCGAGCGCATGCAGCTGCGCAACGTGGAGTGGGTGCCCACCGAGCGGCTCGGCGAGCTGAGCGGCGCCTACGACCTCGTGCACTCGTTCCTGGTCTTCCAGCACATACCGGTGCGCGCGGGCGAGCGGATCTTCACCACGCTGGTGCGCGGGCTGCGCCCTGGCGGGGTGGGATCGATCCAGGTGGCGCTGCGCCCGAGCCATCCGGCCGCTGGGGCCTTTCACTGGACGATGAAGACCGTCCCGCTGGCATACAACCTCGTCAACGTGGCACGCGGAAGAGCCTGGTCATACCCGCACATGCAGATGAACCACTACTCGCTCAACCGGCTCGGCCGTCTGCTCGCGCAAGCCGGGGTCGCCGAGTGGCACACCCGCTTCCTTACCGGCCTCGGGCGGATGAGCCACGACAGCGCGGTCATCGTGTTTCGCAAGCAGCCCTGACGCGGGCAGCATTCTGCATGTGCAGCCCCCGCTGGAATGCGGTGCGCCGCTTGGGAGGAAGGTCAGCCTCTCCGCGCTCGGCGAAGGCGCGCAGATAGGCAAGATCCTCCTCCAGCACCACCAGCGCCCCTGTGGAATCGAGCACCGGCCCATGACCCGGAACCACGTGCTCGACGCCTTCCACCAGCGGTCGCAGCCGCTCGAGAGTCGCGATGTAGCTGGAGAGAGCTTCGATCTCCTCGCAGAGCGTTGGAATCTCGACGGTCGAGAGGTAGTCACCGGCGACCAGCACCCGCGCCCAGGGAACCAACAGCGCCATCCCGTCCTCGGTGTGCCCCTCGGCCGGGTGCAGCTCCAGCTCGTGCTCGCCGAGCCCGCAGCGTCCCGGGACGGGCAGCGCCTGGACGGCACCCAGCGCGAGTGGTCGGGGACGCTCGATCAGGTACTGCTCGTCGAACGCGCGCAGCTCGCGCTGTGCCGCTCCCGGCGTCGCGCGCAACCGCTCGGTGGTGCTCTGCGCGCAGCCCAGCGCCACCCCCGCAAACGCCAGCGGGCCCAGCAGGTGGTCCCAGTCGCCATGCGTCGCCAGCAGCCCGCTTGGGGGGGCGAACCGCGCCTGCTCCAGCAGCGTCGGCAGCGCCTCGAGCTCGTCGGGCAACACCGGCGAATCGATGACGAAGGTCTCGTGGCCTACCTCTCCCCCTGCGGCGCCGCCCGGCAGCGCGCCGCCCGCCGCCTCGCCGCCATGAGCATCCGACGGAGAGCGCACCACGACGCAGTTGGTCTGCCAAATCGCGCTGGTGGCAACCAGCACGTCCGGGTGCAGGGCCAGCACCCGCACCGCGGGTCAGGAGACGTCGAGCAGCTTCGCCGCCTCGCGCAGGTTGGGGACCTCCGCGGTGGGCTTTTTCTGCGAGGGGTCGAGCGTCTCCTTGTTGCGGTTGACCCAGATCACCGGGACACGCTGCTTGAGGCAGGGTTCGACGTCGTGGTGGTGGCTGGAAGCGATGTGCACCCACCCCTTCTTGCTGCCGATCCGCCGGGCGCACTCGGTGAAGTGGGCGAGATCGGGCTTGTAGGAGCGCACCTGCTGGGCGGTGACAACGAGGTCGAAGTCGATCGGGATGTGGCGCCGGGTCTGGCCGAGAAGCTTGTCATCGATGTTGGAGAGCAAGCCCAACTTGTACTTCTTGGCGAGCTTCTGCAGCTGGACCGGGGTTTCCTTGAACGGCATCCAGCGCTGCACCGAGTCGGGCAGGAAGCCCGAGCGCGAGGTTTCGAGCGGCCACTCGAGCCGTTTGGCGATCTCCAGAGCGGTGCGCCGCAGCACCTCGGCGTACAGCTCGTAGGAGCCCGCCTCGATTTCGCGGGAGATCTCGTGGAAGAGCGCGAGCAGCTCGGTGCGGTCGAGCGTGATGCCGTCGCGTTCGGCCTCTTTGGCGAACGCGTCGTAGACACCGCTCTCCCAATCGATCAGCGTTCCGTACACATCGAATGTGACAAAGGTGATGTTCTTGGGCAGAGGCATCGCGTCGGCATTATGCCGCGCCAGGGGATCGCCGCGCAGTCACGCCTGCCGAGGGGGAGGGGGGAGGGCCGGCCCTCCCCCCTCCCCCTCGCACCCCCTCCCCCCTCCCTTTTTGGGCGGCATCCCCTCCCGCTAAAGGGTCTCCGCACCGGCGCTTCGGTTTCGGTTAGAGTCCCGCGCCGCCTATGGATCTGCTCGAGTATCAGGGCAAGCAGCTGTTTGCTCGTCACGGACTGGCTGTCTCCCCTGGGGAGGTGGTCACGACCGTCGAGGACGCTGTGGCGGCGGCTGCCGAGGTGGGTTATCCGGTGGTGGTCAAGGCTCAGGTGCTGATCGGCGGGCGCGGCAAGGCCGGGGGGGTGAAGCTGGCGGACGACGAGGCGCAGGTGCGTGAGCACGCCGGCAACATCCTTGGCATGGACATTCATGGGCACACCGTGCGCATGCTGTGGATCGAGCACGCCAGCGACATCGCCAGCGAGTACTACGCCTCGGTGCTGCTCGACCGGCAGGCCAAGCAGCCGCTTGTGATGTTCAGCACCGAGGGGGGCGTGGATATCGAAGAGGTGGCGGAGAAGACCCCCGAGAAGCTGGTGCGCCACCACGTGGACGCGCTGGCGGGGCTTTCGCGCGAGGAGGCCGTGAAGATCGCCACCGAGGGGCAGGCCGACGCCGATGTGGTGGCGGGCGTCGCCGACGCGCTGGTGGCGCTGTATGAGGTGTGGCTGCAGGAGGACGCGACGCTCGCGGAGATCAACCCGCTGATCGTCACTCCTGAACGCCAGGTCAAGGCGCTCGACGCGAAGGTGTCGCTGGATGGCAACGCGCTCTATCGCCACCCCGACAACCAAGGCCTCTCGGACGCCGAGAACGAAGATCCGATCGAGCGCCGCGCGAAGGAACAGGGCGTGCAGTACGTGGCGCTCGACGGCGACATCGGCATTCTCGGCAACGGCGCCGGTCTCGTGATGTCGACGCTCGACGTGGTCGCCCAGGCGGGCGGACATCCCGCAAACTTCCTCGACGCCGGCGGCGGCTCGGACGCGGCCAAGATCAAGCAGGCGGTCGAGCTGATCCTCTCCAACGAGCGCGTGAAGGCGGTGCTGTTCAACATCTTCGGCGGCATCACCCGTTGCGACGAGGTGGCGAAAGGGCTGATCGCCGCGTTCGAGGACTTGAAGCCGTCGGTGCCGTTCGTGGTGCGCCTGGATGGCACCAACGACGTGGTGGGACGCGAGCTGCTGAGCGAGGCGGCGCTGCCCAACGTGCATCCGGCGGCAACGATGAACGAGGCCGCGGAGAAGGTCGTGGCGCTCGCCAAGGGAGAGAGCTGATGTCCGTCCCGATCGCGCCACTCGATGCCCGGCGCATTCAGCAGCGCGGCGCACGCCGTGGGGCAGAGCCGATGCCCGCGGAGAGGCAGAGCTGATGTCCGTTCTCGTCGATAAGAGCACCCGTCTGGCGGTCGCCGGGATCACCGGCAAGGAGGGCTCCTTCCACACGCTCAACAACCGCCGCTACGGCACCAACGTGGTCGGCGGGGTGACGCCCGGCAAGGGCGGCCAGGATGTCGAGGGCATCCCCGTGTTCGACAGCTGGGCGGAGGCGATGGCCGCACAGCAGCCCAACACGGCGATGATCTTCGTTCCCCCGCGGTTTGCCGCGGACGCGATCCTCGAGGCCGCCGCGGCGGGCGTGGCGCTGGTGATCGCGATCACCGAGGGCATTCCCGCGCATGACGAGCTGCGGGTGTACAACACGCTCGAGCGCGACCATCCGAGCACCCGCCTGATCGGCCCCAACTGCCCGGGGATCCTCTCGCCAGGGAAGGCCAACGTGGGCATCATTCCCGCCTCCTTCTTCAAGGAGGGCAATGTCGGCGTGGTGTCGCGCTCGGGCACGCTCACCTACCAGATCGGCAACGAGATCGCGCGGGCGGGCTTCGGCAACAGCTCGATCGTGGGGATCGGCGGCGATCCGGTTCCGGGGTCGTCGTTCGTGGACGTGATCGAACTCTTCCAGGCCGACCCGGAGACGGAGCTGATCGTGCTGGCGGGCGAGATCGGCGGCTCGGCGGAGGAGGAGGCGGCGCAGTACATCGCCGAGCACGTCACCAAGCCGGTTGTTGCCTACATCGCCGGCTTCACGGCGCCCGCCGGCAAGCAGATGGGCCACGCGGGAGCGATCGTGTCGGGCACCTCGGGCACCGCCGCCGCCAAGGCGCAGGCGCTGGAGGAGCGGGGAGTGCGCGTGGGACGCACCCCCACCGAGGTCGCCGAGCTGGCTGTGCAGATCCTGCGCGGCTGATCCCGCGCGACCAACACTCATCCCGAGCGGCCGACTTTCGTCCCGTTCGGCCAACCCTCATCCCGAGCGGCCGACTTTCGTCCCGTTCGGTCAACCCTCATCCCGAGCGGCCAACTTCGTCCCGCGAGACCAACACTCATCGCGCATGGCCAACCTTCATCCCGCGGCCGACCTTCATCAGCCGGGGCCTCGACCGTCGTCGCACGGGGATGGACACCAGCCGCAACATGCGGCCCAAGGCTCGTGTAAGCGCCGTTCCCGCCCGAGTAGGATGGACGGTAGACCGCTTCCCCCGATACCGATGACCGACACCTTCCCCAACGGACCGACCACACCGGGCGATGCAGCCCCGCAAGCGGGCGACGTTACGGGCACGCTCGCAGAGCTGGAGCGCAAGCTGCGCGAGTTGGAGAGCGAGCTGAGCTCGATCGGCAGGCGCCGAGAGGTCCCCGGCGCGACTGCCCCGGGCTCGATCGAGGCTTCCCCCGCGGCGGCAGGCGGGAGGCTGGTGGATGAGGCGCTCGAGCCGCCGACACCGGCGGCGCCGCTCACACCGCCGACTCCGATCACGCCCTCGACACCAGTGGCGCCGCCAGCACAAGCTGCACCAGTGGCGCCAGCCACGTCTGCGCCGGTACCTCCAGCGTCTGCGGCCGCCGGGGCCGGGCAGCCGATGAAGTTCATGAGGCCACCCGAGTCGTCACGGCCGCATGCTTCGCGGGAGCCTGCCGACCCGGGTGAGCGCGGGGGCAGCGAGCCGCAGGGAGGATCCGCACAGCAGGAGCGTCCCCGCCCGAGCGAGGCACAGCTGGCAAGCCTGGCGGAGCTGCGACGCTTCCGCGATCGACTGGAGCGCTTTGCGCGTGACTTGGCGGCCGAGTACGACGCACTGCTGGGACGGGTGATGTCGGGGCTCACCTCCACCTCGGCACCCACGGGCGCGGTCACGCCCGCCCCCATCGCGCCGAGTCCCCCCAACCCGCCGAGTCCCCCCACGCCGACCCCCCTCACATCGGTACCAACCTCGGCAAGCCCCCCGCCCGAGGAGCTCCCGACGGTTGACCAGCCAGCGGCGGCGGAGCCTCCAAAGGCCGAGTCTCCAGAAGATGTGCTGTTCGAGGGCAGGGTCGAGCTGGGCGTAGGGCCGTTCTACGACATCGCCTCGCTGAGTGCGTTCGAGCGGCGGCTGGCGAGCCTGCCGTACGTGGTCGAGGCGTCGGTGCGCCGCTTCGAGGCCAGCCACGCGGTGGTGGACGTGCGACTGGCGGCGCCGGTGGCGCTGGTGCGCGAGCTGCGCCGCACGGTCGAGAGCGGCTTCAGCGTCCGCGAGGTGGCGGACGGTCGCGTGCTGCTGACGTTCGACGAAACCTGAGTAAGCTACTCCGCGATGGCGGAATCCACGATCTCATTCGCTCGCGGAGCCCCCTCCCTCGACATCGTCAACGTCGAGGGCCTGCGCGAGGCGGCGACGCGCGCGTTTACGAACGACCCCGCGGGGACGACCGCGTACGGGACCTCGATTGGCTATCCGCGGCTGCGAGCGTGGATCGCCGAGCGCCACGGGGTGGCACCGGAGCGGGTGCTGGTCACCAACGGCTCGATGCAGGCGGACGCGTTCCTGTTCGACCACCTCGTGGAGACCGGCGACGACGTGGTCGTGGAGCGCCCCACCTATGACCGCACGCTGCTCTCGCTGCGCGAGCGCGGCGCGCGTGTGCACCAGGTGGAGCTGCTGACGGACGGCATCGACATCGACGCCCTCGCCGCGCTGCTGGGCGGATCCTCACAGCAGGCGGTGAGCCCGAAGCTCGCGCACATCATCCCCAACTTCCAGAACCCCGCCGGCTACACGCTCTCCGTGGAGAAGCGCCGCGCGCTGCTGAAGCTGGCGGCAGAGCACGAGTTCACGGTATTCGAGGACGACCCCTACGTCGATCTCCGCTTCAGCGGCGAGGGGCGCCCGACGATGGTCTCGCTGGACCCCGAGCGCGTGGTGTATGCCTCGTCGTTCTCCAAGACCGTTTGCCCGGGCATCCGCGTCGGCTACCTGGTGGGACCGACCGACATGATCGCCGCGATCGCACGGCTGGCGACCAACACCTACATCTCGCCCAACATGGTGGCGCAGTCGATCGTGTACGAGTTCTGCGCCTCGGGCGCCCTGGAGCGATCGATCGAGACCGTCAGGACGGCGCTGGCCAAGCGGGTGCGTACGCTCGAGGTGGCGCTGCACAAGGAGCTTCCGGAGGCCGAGTTCGTCCCGCCGGAGGGTGGCTACTTCATGTGGGTGACGCTGCCCGAGGGCACCGACGTCGCGGCCCTACACAAGGCCGCCGCCGAGCTGGGGGTGGTGTTCGTGAAGGGCACCGACTTCCTCATGGAGGGCGGCGAGAACACGCTGCGCCTCGCCTACTCGGGTGTCACGCCGGAGCAGATCGAGGAGGGCGTCGCCCGCCTCGCGGCGGCCTACCGCTCGTTGCAGCCAGCAGCGGTGTAAGCCTCACCAAAAAAGCTGGCGGGCGAACCGGGTCTACTTCGCCGCCTTCTCCCTCTCGGGACCGGATTCGCCCCTTACCGCGGGGTCGGCCAGCTTGCCGGCACGCTACCTGCCATACCGTTGCTGGCCCAGCACCAGTTGCTCTGGCAAAGCGGTGCGCGGCGGCGGCGAGGGGTCGGCGGCGACCGAGACGGTCTCGGCAACCGATGGGGTGACGGAGCAGCGGCGGCCGTCAGCCGTCTCGACGACGACCTCGCGGCGGTCGTGGGCGGCGAGCGTGCCCTGCAGCCCGGGCGCCAGGCCCGAGTCCTTGAGATAGCGCAGCAGGTCCTCCGCCTCGTTCTCGAAGCGCAGCACGCGTACCGTGGCGCCAACCTCGACATCGGCGAGCGGCACGCCGATCTCGCGGGCACCGGCGACGATCGGGTGGCCGTGGGGACAGGTGGTGGCGTCCCCGATCGCGGCGAGCATCCGCTGTTCGAGCACCGGGGACATCGCGTGCTCCAGGCGCTCGGCCTCCTCGTGCACCTCGTCCCAGGGGATCCCGAGGACGTCGGTGAGGAAGCGCTCGATCAGGCGATGGCGGCGCACGATGCTCTCGGCCTGGGTGGCGCCGTCGTCGGTGAAGGCGATCGTGCGGCTCTGCCCGCGAGTGATGTAGCCGTCGCGTTCCAGGCGCCCCACCATCTCGTGGACGGTCGGCGCGGAGAGCTGCATCGCGCGCGCGACGTTGGCGCCGGTCATCGGCAGCCCCGCCTCCTGCAGCCAGAAGAGGATCTGCAGATACTCCTCCTCCCCCACTGTTGCGCCTTCGGTGCTCATCCCACCGACGATGCTAGCCGGCAACTCGGGGGGAGGTCGGGAGGGGGCCTGCCCCCGATCCCGCTCCTGGTTGCTTAAGTGGAACGGCTACTACTGAAGCTGATCGAACGTGCACTGGCGCGGATCCTTATCCTCGCGCCAGCGCCGCAGCTTGGCGCCATGGCGGATGCGCCCCGCGGAGATATGGTCGAAGTCGATCTCCACCACCAGCTCGGGGCGCAGCGCGACCCACTCGAGGTTGCGCCCGGCGCTCCAGCGGCTGGGGTCGGCGGAGCCGCGCTCGCCCGTCTCATACGGCGCCAGGAAGCCGACGAGGCGGCGCTTCTCGGCGGCGGTGAGACCGGAGCAGTGGCCGACGACGCGCAGGGTATCGCCGTCGTAGAGCGAGAGGATCAGCGCGCCCACCGTGTCGGGCTCCTTGCCCGGGCGCCACCCCGCCACGACGGCGTCAATCGTGCGGGTGCGCTTGACCTTGAACATCCCCCGGCGCTCCCCCGGCCGGTAGGGAGCGGCGCGCTCCTTGGCGATCGCGCCCTCGGCATCCCGCAACCAGCGCTCGGCTTCGCGGACGGTGTCAGCCGTGGGCATCAGCTCGATCGGGGCGCCTTCGAACCGTGGTTCGGCGAGCAGCGCCTCGAGCGCCGCGCGACGCGCGCTGAGCGGCTGCTCCAGCAGGGAGTCGTCGTCCCGCGCGAGCAGGTCGAAGGCGACGTACACCGCGGGCGTCTCGCGCGAGAGCAGCTCGATGCGCGAGACGGCGGGGTGGATGCGCTGGCCGAGCGCGTCGAAGTCCTCGCGCCCGTCGGCGCCCCGGACGACGATCTCGCCGTCGAGCACGTAGTGACCGGCGGGAAAGCGCAGCTCGGGGAAGTAGCGCCCCAGCGGGCGGCCGTTGCGCGACTGCAGGAAGACGTCCTCCCCGTCCACGAACGCGAGGCAGCGGAAGCCGTCGAGCTTGACCTCGTACACGTAGATCTCCCCCTCGGGGAGCGCCTTGCGGGAGAGCGCCAGCTGCGGTTGCAGCGGGGATGTGAGGGGGAGGCTCATTACTTATCGCCAGCGGACGGGCCAGCGCCGGTGGAGGACTTCGACCTGCCGTCCGCAGAGGCCCCGGACTCCCCCTCGGGCACCCGCGCCCGCGAAGGCTGCACTCGCCGCGGCTCGCCGCGCTGCTTGCGGAAGTGCGGTGGCCAGGGGGCATCGCCGAGGCCCTCGTGCTCGTCGCGATCGGCGAGCTCCAGCAGCGAGTCGAGCGAGCCGGGATGGCTGTCGATCTCGGCGGCCGGGTCGCCGCGCTCGCGCAGGCGGGCGGGAACGGTGTCCAGGCGCAGCTCGGCGGGCTCGACGTCGGCGACCTCATCCCACTCCAGTGGACAGGAGACGCGCGCGTCGGCGACCGCGCGCACCGAGTAGGCGGAGGCGACGGTGCGGTCGCGGGCGTTCTGGTTGTAGTCGATGAACACGCCTTCGCGCTGCTCCTTCCACCAGCGGGAGGTCGCCCGGCCGGGCAGGCGCCGCTCGACCTCGCGCGCGAGCGCCAGCGCGGCGCGGCGCACCTCGTGGAAGCTGCGCTCCGGGGGGATGCGCACGAACACGTGCATCCCGCGCGAGCCCGAGGTCTTGGGGAAGCCGCGCAGCCGGTGCTCCTCGAGCACCTCGCGCACCGCCAGCGCCACCTCGCGCACCTGCGCGAAGGGGATGTCGGGTTGCGGATCGAGGTCGATGCGCAGCTCGTCGGGATGGTCGGGGTCGGCGCGGCGCACTGGCCAGGGGTTCCAGTCGATCACGCCGAGGTTGGCCCCCCACACGAGGTGGGCGGCGTCGTTGACCACCAGCTCGCGGGCGGTGCGGCCGCTGGGGAACTCGACGACCGTGGTTTGCAGCCACTCGGGGGCGTGATCGGGGACGCGCTTCTGGAAGAAGGGCTTGCCGGCGACGCCATCGACCCAGCGCTTCATCACGGTGGGGCGCTCGCGCAGGTGCACGAGCACGGCCTCGGCGCACTCCACGTAATAGCCGATCAGGTCGAGCTTGGTGAAGCCGGGCTCGGGGAAGTAGAGCTTGGAGGGGCTGGAGACCCGCAGCTCCTGGCCGGCTGCCTCGATTGTGACGTGCTCCTTCTCCTCAGCCATTGCCTGTAAGGATGCCGGACAATGATCCCGCGCACCTTGCTCATCGCAGTGGAGCCCTTCGGCGGGGGGCTGAGCGCCGAGCGCGCGGCGGCGGCGATCGGGCGGGGGCTGCAGGCGGGCGACCCCTCGCTGGGGGTCGATCTGTGCCCGATCGAACCCACCGTGCCGGAGGACTTCGACGTGCGGATGCGCGCGGCGCGGGCGGTTGTGGTGGGCGCGGAGCGCCTCGATGAGCGCACGCTGCTCGGCAGCGCGGTGTTCGAGATCGCCACGCGTGCCCGCCAGGCGGGAGTGCCGGCGTACGCGGTGACCGCCGAGAACTACCTGAGCCTCTTCGACGCCCGCATCCTCGACCTGCAGGTCATTCTTCAAGCGCGCGACACGCGGGCGCTGCGCAGAGCGGGCGAGAAGCTGGCGGGGGTGGTGTGACTGAAAGAAGCGGGGCCCGACCGAAAACCAGTAGACACGCGTCGCCTGCGCTGGCCGACTCGGGGATGCGGCCAGCTGGCCTGAAGGCCGCCGCGCCACCCTCCATGCCCCTCAAAGAAAGCACTGCCCCTCCCCCCTGTAGGTGGGGACCTCATCGACGATGCGATCGCCCTCGATCAGGTGCAGGCGCGAGAAGCGCTCGCACAGCTCGCCGGCCTTGGCGTGGCGCATCCAGACGCGATCTCCTACCGCGAGCGTGGCGGCCGGGGGGCCGAGCAGCGGGGTCTGCACCTCCCCCGCCCCCTCCTGGCGATCGAGGCGTAGGCCGGCGGGCAGGTAGGGTCGCGGCAGGCGCGCCCGGTCGGCTGGACCGGAGGCGAGGTAGCCGCCACCGAGCGCAGTGGCCACGCGGGGACCCGGGCGGCGCACCACAGGCAGCGCGAACAGCGCGGCGGGACGGGGGGTGAAGGCGCGGTAGGCGTCGAACAGCCCCGGCCCGTACAGCCCCGAGCCGGCGGCCAGCTCGGTGACAGCGTCCTCGCGCGCGGTGCCTTCGAGGCTGCCGGTGCCGCCGCCGTTGACCAGCTCCAGCGGAGCGACGGCACGCACGGCCGCCACCGCGGCACCGCGGCGCGCGGCGAGCTCGCGAGCTGAGACGGCCTGCAGGAGACGCACGGCGCCGGCCCGCAGCTGAAGGGCGAGGCCCGGACCGCTCGGCGCGTCGCCGAGCCCGGCGATCTGGGCCTCGTAGGCCATCATCCCAACCAGCTCCACACCCTCGCGGGCGACGATCGCGCGGGCGAGCGCGGCGGCCTGCGCTGGTGTGTGCACGGGGGAGCGCTTGGCGCCGACTCGCACGCGCCCGTCCAGCAGCCACAGTCCCGCGTCCAGCTCTAGGCAGACGCGCACAGGTTGCCGCGCGGGCCCGCCGGCGGAGGAGCGCGAAATGCCGGAAGAGGAGGCGGGAGCGACGGCGAGCGCGGCGTCGAGCAGGTCGAGCTGGGCGAGCGAATCGACCATGAGCGAAACGCGCGTCTCGGGCCGTTCGGCGGTGAGTCGCGCGAGCTCGCGCAGCGCGCCGCGATCGGCGGTCGGGTAGGCGACGAGGATGTCCTCGAACCCCTGCTCCACCAGCCACAGCGCCTCGGGGAGGGTGTAGGCGAGCGTCCCCTGAAACCCGGGCCGGGCGAGCACCCGCTCCTGCAGCGCGCGGCAGCGCACCGACTTGCTCGCCAGGCGGATCGGCTTGGACGCGGCGCGGCGTTCCATGTCGGCGGCGTTCGCCCAGAAGGCGTCGAGGTCGACGACCGCGAACGGGGGGTCGAGTGAGGCCGTCGCCCGTTCGAGGCGGTCGAGCGCCGCGGCATCCGAGATCGGGGTCATCTGGGGCGCATCCGCGCGCGTAGTGTTGCTAACAAGCGCATGGGGGCGGGGCTTCCTTACCCCGCCACCGCCGTCGTGGGCTCCGAAATGGGGCCGAGCACACGATCGGTGTAGGCATTGGCGAAGCGGCCTTCGGGATCCAGCCGCCGGCGCACCTCCTGGAAGCGCTCCCACTCGGGATAGCGCTCGCGCAGCGTTGCGGCGGTCTGGAAGTGGCGCTTGCCCCAGTGGGGCCGGCCGCCGAGCTCGTCCATGATCCCCTCGACCGCACGGAAGTAGGGCTCCCACGCCATCCCCTCGAACATGTGCACCGCGACATACCCGCTGTCGCGTCCGGCGGCGGTCGAAAGCAGCGCGTCGTCGGCGGCGACGGTGCGCACCTCGATCGGGAAGGGCACGGCGAAGGGAGCCCGTCGCCCGCCCCGCCAATGCCCGCCGGCCGACTGTGGTCCGCTCTTCCGCGACCGCCCTCCTCCGGGCCCGTCCTCCAGCGGCCCGTCTTCCAGCGGTCCACCCTCCAGCGGCCCGTCCTCCAGCGGCCCACCCTCCACCAGCTCGAGCACGCGGCGTACCGCCTCCACCGTACGCTCGCGCGGGAGCGCGTACTCCATCTCGGTGAAGCGCACCAGCCGGGGGCTGGCGAAGATCCGATCGGAGCGGTCCACGCGGTGGCTGGTGCCCGCGAGGCGCGTGACGAGCCGGTTGATGCGCGGGATCTGGGCGGGCATCCGCCGTCCGAGGCGGCAGAACAGCCCGAAGGCGTGGTTGGTGAGCAGTACGTCGTTGGCGTAGGCGCTCACCCTGCCACGCGGGCGGGCCGGCTCCTCGGTGCGGTTGTTGGTGCGCGTCAGCGCGGTGCGAGCGTGGGGGAAGACGTAGAATTCGAAATGGTCGTTTGCGAGCGAGAGTTCCTCGAAGCGCTCGAGCGTCTGCTCCAGAGGGGCGGTGGCGTCAACGCCACGCAGGCGGAAGGCGGGCACGCAGCGCAGCGTCGCCTCCGCCACCACGCCGAGCGCACCCAACCCCACACGCGCGGCGCGCAACAGCTCGGGGTCGTCCTGCTCGGAGCAGTGCAGCGTCGAGCCGTCGGCCAGCACCAGCGTGAGCGCCGCCACCTGCGAGGGGATGTTGCGCAGGCGCGCGCCGGTGCCGTGCGTGGCGGTCGAGATCGCGCCGGCGATGCTCTGCGCGTCGATGTCGCCGAGGTTCTCCAGTGCCAGGCCAACCGCCGCCAGGCGTGCGTTGAGGGCGTGGATCGTGATGCCACCCTGCACGCGCACGAGACCGTTCGAGCGATCGACCTCCAGCAGCCGGTTCATGCGGTCGAGCCTCAGCAAGCGCCCATCCGTAAGCGCGATGTCGCCGAAGGAGTGCCCCCCACCGGCGACCCGCACGCGCTGACCTTGCGCGGCAGCCCGCTCCAACGCCGCGGCG
Organism: uncultured Solirubrobacterales bacterium; assembly: GCA_963844585.1. Taxonomy (GTDB): domain Bacteria; phylum Actinomycetota; class Thermoleophilia; order Solirubrobacterales; family Solirubrobacteraceae; genus Palsa-744. The sequence continues at coordinate 209,595 of CAWJOV010000010.1, forward strand.
ACCTCGGCGATCGAGGAGGGCCGCTCGATCGCCGCGGGGGCACAGCGCTCGTCGCCGGCCCAGTTGCGCCACTGCGCGACGCCCGCCGCGTTCGCCGTCATGCCCTCTCCACTCGCCGGATCCACTCGTGCCATTCCGGAGCGCCCGCGACCGCCGCCACCACGCGGGCCCCCGATCGCCTCAGCGCTTGCAATAGGCTCGCTCATCGATGAATGAGCCTACCCCCACGGCGGGGCCGGCGCCAGGAACGGAGGTCGCAGCCACACGCTCTCCCCGCGCTCGCTCGCTGCCGACGCCCGGGGCCAAGCGGGCGACGGTGATCGGGGCCGGCTCGTTCGGCACCGCGCTCGCGGTGCTGCTGGCCCGGGGCGGCCTGCGCACGACGCTGCAGACCCGCACCGCCGAGCAGGCGGGGGCGCTGGAGGAGCAGCGCGAGAACCGCACCTATCTGTCGGGCGTGGAGCTGCCCGCGCAGCTGCGCATCGAGCCCTCCACCGCCGGTCTCGCGCGCGCCGACTACGTGTTCCTGGCGGTGCCCTCCCAGGAGCTCGGACCGGTCGTGGCGGGGCTGGGCGAGGCCGGCTTGGGGCGGCGCACGGCGGTCGTGTCGGTCGCCAAGGGCCTCGTCCCGCCGGACGGCTCACCGCCCACCACCATCCTCGAGGCGGCGTTCGGAGCCGAGCGCGTGGCGTGCCTCGGGGGACCGGCGCACGCGCAGGAGATGGTGCACGCCGGCGCGGGGCTGGTGGCGGCCGCCCACGACGAGGAGCTCGCCCGCCAGCTTGCGCAGGTCTTCACGCGCGCGGGGGTGGTGTGCGAGCGCTCCAACGACCCGCTCGGGGTGGAGCTCGCGGGGGCCGCCAAGAACGCCGCGGCGCTCGCCGCGGGGGCCACCGAAGCACAGGGCCTCAACGCCGCCGGAGCCGCGGCGGGCCACATCTTCGCCGAGGTGTGGCGCTACGCGGAGACCCTTGGGGCACGGCCGGAGTCGATGATCGGCCTGGCGGGCACCGGCGACCTGGTGGCCACCGCGCTGGCCCCCGAGAGCCGCAACCGCCGCGCGGGCGAGCTGCTCGCGGCGGGCCTACCGGCCGCGGAGATCCCGGCCCGCATCGGCCAGGCGGTGGAGGCGCTCGAGTCGGTGCCGCTGCTGGCGCGGGCGCTGGAACGCGGGGGCGGGCAGGCGCCGGTCATGAGCGCCCTCGGCCGCCTGATCTCCGGGGAGCTGCCGCTCCAGGAGTGGGTCGCGCTGGTGCGCGCCACCGTGCCCCCGCCGGCGCTCTGGCGCCGGCGACCTCAGCCGGGCTTCTGGCGGCGGCTGTGGCGGCGGCTGTCAAGCGGGTAGACCGACTGTGGCGGGGCATGGATGCCCTGCCCCCGGGCGGGTTTTCGAGACAGCCACGCGCGCGGACGATCCCCCCTTACCCCTACCAGCCCCTTTTTCGCGCAGGCGGCCCTTGCCCAGCGCGAACGATGGCCCTTACGCCGCCACCAGCGTGCTGAGGACCGCTTCGTAGACGCCCGCCCCATTGGCCGCTTCGCACACGCGCACGTTCGCGTACTGCCCGATCGTCTCCCCGATCGTCGGGTCGCGCAGGCGCGCGTTTGCCACCAGCCAGAAGGTCTGCACGTGCCGCGCGCACGCCATGTCCTCGCGCGAGTCCCCCACCGCGAAGGTCTCCTCGCGCGCATACCCGCGCACGCGCTGGTGGAATGCCACCGCCCCCGCCTTCGACGCGCCTGCCGGCACGAGGTGGTAGCCGCGCACCTGTTCCAGCCCCGCCTGCCTTTGGGAGCGCGTGCTCACCGCGCCGTTGTTGACCAGGCGCAGCTCCTCATACCCGTGCTCCGCCAGCACCTTGTCGGCCTCTTCCGCATCCACCAGGCCGCGGAAGAGGTGTGACACTTCGCGTTCGGTGTGCCATGGGTCGTGGTGCTCCAGCCGCTCCCCGTAGTGCTCCAGCAGCAGCGCCGGCGCTCCCGAGCGCTCGATCTGCTGGGCGATCGTCAGTTCGCCGGGCTGCATGTTGCCGGTCAGCCAGTGCTCTTCGCCGTCGAGCACCACGCACGCCCCCGCCTCGTAGATGTACGAGCTACCACCCAGCAACCGCGCATCCTCCGCCAGCTGCGCCTTGCGCCGGCCCGACATCAACACCACCTCCACGTCCGCGCGCAAGCACGCCTGCACCGCCCTCACGCCGTCGATCGTCACCACCCCCTCGCCGTCGCGCAGCAGCGAGGCGCCCTTGCCCAGCAGCGTGCCGTCGAGGTCGAGGTACAGGCAGCGCGCGCTCATCGCCGTCCGCGGTCGAGGGGGGTGAGGGGGGTGTTGTATGTGTTCTTTCGGGACCCCAACCCTTCATTTTGTGAAGCATGGTTGGCGGCTCTTACGCTGGCGAGCGGCGGGCGCTCCGGCGGGACGGCACCCGACCCTGGTCCGCCGGCGGGGTCAGGGCCGGCGGGGTCGGTGCCAGCCAGCTTGCCCTCCAGCTCCACCAGGCGCCCTTCGCGCTGCAACCTCTGTGCGACTGTCGCCAGCACCGTCGTCGCCATCGGTGTCAAGTCTTGGAGTGGCTGGTGGCGATTACGGTGCACCTCGAGGTCCACCTGCGCCAGCCCCTCCAGCCCGACCGCCTGCCACGCGTCGATCAGCATTCCGATCTCCACCCCATACCCGGTCGCGAACGGCAGCCGCTCCAGCAGGCCCCTGCGGGCCGCCACCTCCCCCGCGAGCGGTTGACGCACCTCCGCCAACTGCGGGTAGAACAGCGCCAGCGCCGGACGCGCGGTGAGATGGTTGACGCGGCCCCCGCCCTCGGGCAGCGCGACACCGCCGTGCTCGAACGGGCGCTTGTAGAACGCCTTCACGAACTCCACTCCCTGCTCGCACACCAGCGGGCCGAGGAGTCCGGTCGCGAAGTGCGCCGAGAACTCCTTGCTGTCGGCGTCCAGGTAGCACACGATCTCGCCCTCCGTCGCACCCAGCGCCCTCCACATCGCGTCGCCCTTGCCGAGTACCGGCCCGAAGTCCGGCAGCAGCTCCGCCTCCTGGCACACGGTCGCTCCCGCCGCTGTCGCAACTGCCGCGGTGCCGTCCGCCGAGGCGGCGTCCACCACAATCACCTCGTCGATCGCGCCCGCTTCTCGCAACTTCACCAGCTCCCCCACCACTCTCCCCACCGTTCCCGCGCACTCCTTTGCGGGCACGCATACCGACACGCTCTCGCTGCGCTCGCGCGCAATCCGCTCCGCGGGGTAGCGGGAGTGGTGGTAGGTGCGCTCCCGCATCCACCGTTGGGCGGCAGCGTTCGACGAACAGGCAGCGTTCGACGAAGAGGCTGCGTTCGTTGAAGAGGCGGCGTTCGTTGAAGAGGCTGCGTTCGACGAAGAGGCATCGTCGGACGCCGGCAACTCAGGACACGCCGACAAACCTCGGTCGTTGCGGCCGTGCCCGCGGCACGCGTCAGCTAGATCGCTCACCGCCTCTACTATCGCAACCGGTGGCGATAGAGCGCACGATCGAGCCTTGGAGCGCCCTTTTGGAGGATGGGCGCGCCGATGGGCGGCTCGTCCGTGGAGCCTCCGAAGGGCCGAGTGCCGCCACTTTGGTGGATCCACCGGCTGATCTTCACCCCGACGTGCTCGCCGCGCTCGGGCGCGCGGGTATCGAGCGGCTCTACTCCCACCAGGCGCAGGCGCTCGAGTCCGCCTGGGAGGGGCCGTTGATCGTCACCACCGGCACCGCCTCCGGCAAGTCGCTGTGCTTCAACCTCCCCACGCTGGAGATCCTCTGCCGCGACGCTCACGCACGCGCGCTCTACCTCTACCCCACCAAGGCGCTCGCGCAAGACCAGGCGCGCGCTCTCGCCCGCTTCGGCCTCGGCGATCGCCTGCGCCCCGCGATCTACGACGGCGACACCCCCCGCGAGGCGCGCACTCAGATCCGCCGCCGCGCGGGGATCGTGCTCACCAATCCCGACATGCTCCACCTCGGGATCCTCCCCCACCACGAATCGTGGGCCAACTTCTTCGCCAACCTCGCCGTCGTCGTGATCGACGAGGCTCACGTCTACCGCGGCGTGTTCGGCTCCCATGTCGCCAACGTGATGCGCCGCCTGCGCCGCGTCGCCGCCGCCTACGGCACCGCCCCGCGCTTCCTGCTCGCCTCCGCCACGATCGCCAACCCGCGCGAGCTGGCGGAGCGGCTCACCGGCCTGGAGGGGGTCGGGCTGATCGACGAGGACGGCGCCCCTGCGCCGCGGCGGCAGATCGCGATCTGGAATCCCCCGCTCACCGACGCTTCGCTCGGCGCGCGCCGCTCCTCGCTCGGCGAGGCCGCCGACCTGCTGGCACGGCTCGTGCGCGATGGCGCGCGCGTGATCTGCTTCATGAAGTCGCGCAAGGGCGTCGAGCTGCTTTCGCGGCTGGTGCGCGAGGAGCTCGACGGGGAGCCCAACGCAAGCGAAGAAGGGCCCAGTGGCGATCGAGAGGAATCAGGCCGGCGGCGAGAAGGACGCGAGCAACCGGGGAGGGGCCCTGGCGCCTCGCAGGAGAGACTGGCCGACCTCGTGGTCCCCTACCGCGCCGGCTACACCCCCCAGCAGCGGCGCGATTTGGAGGGACGTCTGATGCGGGGCGAGCTGCGCGCGGTGATCACCACCGATGCGCTGGAGCTGGGGATCGACATCGGCGAGCTCGACGCCGCCGTGGTCGTCACCTTTCCCGGCACCGTCGCCTCGCTGCGCCAGATGTGGGGACGCGCCGGGCGCCGCGGGCGGGGGCTGGCGGTGTACATCGCCGGCGAGGACGCTTTGGACCAGTTCTTCTGCCGCCACCCCGACGAGTTCCTGGAACGACCGGTCGAGGCCGCGATCCTCGACCACGAGAACCCTCAGATCCACCTCGCCCACCTGCTGTGCGCGGCCTTCGAGGGCCCGCTCTCGAGCGCCGACGCCGAGATCCTCGGGCCCCGCTGGGAGGCCTACGCCGAGATCCTGCTCGGCCGCGGTCAGCTGCGACGCAAATCTGCCGCCCACCCGCCCGCCGCCTACGTGCCCCGCAACTCCGCCGACTACCCCGCCGCGGCCGTCTCGCTGCGCTCGGCCTCGCTCGACAGCTTCGCGATCGTCAACACCACCTCCGGGGAGCTGCTCGGCACGACCGAGGCCGCGCGCGCGTTCTCCACCGTCCACCAGGGCGCGATCTACCTGCACCTGGGGCGCTCCTACGAAGTGTGCGAGCTCGATCTCGAGCGCCGCCGGGCGCTGGTTGCGCCGTTCGACGGCGGTTGGTACACCCAGCCCAAGCGCGACACCTCCACGACGATCGAGAGCGTGCTCGACCGCCGCGAGGTGCTCGGGGTCTCGCTCTACTTCGGCGAGGTCTCGGTCACCGACACCGTGCTCGCCTACCAGCGCCGGCGCCTCCTCGACCACGCCCAGATCGACCTCGTTCCGCTCGACCTGCCCGAAACCAGCTTCTCCACGCAGGCGCTGTGGTTCGAGCTCGACCCGGATGCGCTCGCTGCGTGCGTGCCCGAGAGGGGGGTGCGCGCCGAGGCGGCGGCTACGCATGCGCGTCCTGGCGCTTCTCCCCCCGCGGACGCGGCGGTCTCTCCCCCCGCAGACGCGGCGGCCGGCATCGAGGAGGAGGAGGCGCAGGAGACGGTTCTCGGCGCCCTCCACGCCGCCGAGCACGCCCAGATCGCGGTGCTGCCGCTGATCGCGATGTGCGACCGCTGGGACATCGGCGGGCTCTCCACCAATCTGCACCCCCAGACCGGGCTGCCGACGATCTTCATCTACGACGGCCACCCCGGCGGCGTGGGGCTCACCCGGGCCGCCTTCCTGCGCTTCGAGGAGCTCTGCCGCGATGCCCACCGCCTGATCTCCGAGTGCCCCTGCCGCGCGGGTTGCCCCTCGTGCGTGCAGTCTCCCAAGTGCGGCAACCTCAACGAACCGCTCGCCAAGGGCGGAGCACGACTGCTGCTGGAGGGGATGCTGGCGGCGCAGGCCGCAACGTAACCTGCGAACCGAACAGGCGCGCCCGTCACAATGGATGGCGCGTGTCCAAAGGTGTCCCCGGCAAGAGAGCGATCGTGGGTCTCGCCGCGCTCCTGGCGCTGGCGATCGCCGCACCTACCAGCAGCGCCGGTCTCGACGGCCCGCATGGCCGCCCCGGCCAGACCCGGCGCACCGGTCCGTACGGCCACGCCAGCCAGGTCGAACTCGGCGAAGGCCCCGGCGGGCGCTTGGCGCTCGCCGACTGGACGCTGCGCCGCGACCCCGAAGACGTCGGGCAGCTGCGGGGGTGGCCCACCGGCGACTTCGGCGGCGCGTCCGTGAGCGTGCCCGACGTGGTCAACCCCGACCCGATCAAAGGCAAGCACGCGATCCCCGACTTCGCAGGCTCGGTTGCGTGGTACCGCACGACGCTCACCGCGCCCACCGCTGGCACCTACGCGCTGGAATTCGCGTCCGCCAACTACCTCGTCGAAGTGTGGATCGACGGCCACTCGCTGGGCTCTCACGTGGGCTTCTACCTGCCCTTCGAATTTCGCGACGCGCTGGGGGCGGGCGCGCACACGCTGGTGGTGCGCGTGGACTGGCGCGACCCGCTGCTGCAAACCAACGAAGGCTTCAACCGCGCGTGGTTCAACTTCGGCGGCCTCGACGGAGCCGTCAGCATGCGCGAGCTCACCGCCAGCGAACTCTCCGACCCAACGATCCAGACGACGCTCACGCCGGACGCTCCGACGGCCACACAGGCAACCGTGCAGCTGGGCGTGGTGGTTCACAACAACGGCCCGGCGCGCATGCTCGCGCCCGAAGGCACGCTGACCCGCCCGGGGCAGACGATCCCGGTGACCTTCACCCCGCAGCTCGTCGGCGCCGAACAGGCGGTGACGATGACCGCCACCGTGACGGTGCCCACGCCCGCCCTGTGGGCGCCGGGCAGCCCCAACCTCTACGAACTGACGCTCGACATCCCGGGCGAGAGCAGCTACTCCGCGCACGTCGGCCTGCGCCAGCTCACCTGGAGCGGGGGCAAGATGTACCTCAACGGGCAGCCGCTTACGCTGCACGGCGCCTCGATCCAGTTCGAAGCGCCCGGCCACGGCGACGCGCTCGGCCCCGCCGAAGAGGACACGCTCGTCCAGGAGCTGCAGGCGATCGGCGCCAACGCCGCCCGCACCCAGCACCCGCTGCCCGCCTCGATGCTCGAACGCCTCGACGCCGCGGGGATCCTGGTGTGGCAGGGCGTCGGCCCCGTCGACCCCTCCGGCGACTGGACGGGCATCACGCCGCAGCTGGCCGAACGGGCGCGCGAAGACGTGCGCACCACCGTGCAATCCGAGGAGCTGCACCCCTCGATCATCGCCTGGAACCTCACCAACGAGATGGCCGGCAACGGCCACCCCGGCGGGCAGGCGCAGTACGTCGAAGCGATGTCGCAGTGGCTGCACGCCTACGACCCCGGCCGCATGGTGGCGGTGGACGTGTGGGGCGAGCACCCTCCGCGCCACGGCGCCGGGCATCTGTACAGCGACGTCGACGCGGTCTCCGAGACCGACTACTCCGGCTGGTACGAGGGCCTGCACGACAAGCCCGCCAAGCTGCGCAAGCTGATCGACGTCCGCCTCGCCGCGATGAACGTCACGTTCGCCGGCAAAGTCCAGATCATCAGCGAGTTCGGCGCCGAAGGCACCCCGCTCGACAAGCCGGGGCGCCCCGGCAGCTACGCCTTCCAGGCGCGCCTGCTCACCCAGCACATCCGCCTCTACGAGGCCGACCCCACGCTCAGCGGGATGCTCGTATGGGTGTTGCGAGACTTCGCGCTCAACCCCACCTACTACGGCGGCTCGGTCCTCGCCGAGGCCCCCCACATCAAGCTGATCGAAGGGATCCTCGGCAAGGGCCTGTTCACCTACGCCGGGCAGCCCAAGCCCGCCGAGCACGCGGTTGCGCGGCTGTTCAAGGCGCTGCCGGCAGTTTGAGGGCCAATCTGATGCTTCCTCCTTTTCCGGGGAGGCGCGTTTGAGGGATGCTTCCTCCTTTCCAGGGGAGGTGCACTACATCGAACTTTTCGGCCTCCAACCCTTCATTTTGTGAAGCGGTCTTGGTGTATTTGCAGGAGATCGGATACGGTTCGGATCGTGGTTCTCTACGTCTGCCCCTCTGGCACATCGTTCGGCGGCCTGCCGGGGCCGATCGCACACCCCTGCGGTCGCGCGGCGAAGGCGCTCAAGGACTCAGGCCACACCTACGACGTAAAACAGGTCAAAGGCGGCAGTGCGAAGTTCTGGACCTGGCCATCCCGGGCCCGCGATCGCGCCGAGGTCGAGCGCCTCAGCGGCCAGCGCGCGGTGCCGATCCTCGTCCTCGACGACAGCGAGGTCGTGACCGGCTCAGGCGCGATCGTACGCTGGGCGCAGGAGCACCCGGCGAAGTAGCCTGCAGCTATTCGGCGTCAGGCCAGTTGGCAGCGCCCATGACGCCGTCGCCGTCCTCGGGCCGCGGGCCGCCGACGGCAACGAGGTCCAACCCCTCGGAGCCGGCCTCGAAGGCACGCACCACATCGGGCGCCACGCGCACCACGTCCCACTGACGCAGCTCGTGGGTGTCGTCGTCGAGCAGCACCCGCCCCGACCCGGCGACGACGATGTAGGCCTCCTCCTGCTCACGGTGGCTGTGAGCCACCGGGCTGCGCATGTTCGCCGCATAGCGGAAGAGACTCACCCCGAGGTCGCGCGAGTCGAGGTGTTTACGGGCAAAGCGGCCCTCGATCCCCGGGGCCCGATCGCCCACGGAATCCTCGAGGTCCAACAGGTTCACGGTGGCGAAGCGGGACATGTGTTCTCCTTTGACTGGGAAGGGAGGAAGAGGGAAGGCGCTTTCGTTGGCAAGGGGGAGCGGGGGAGGCGCTTACGCTTGGGGCCAGGGATATGCAGGCCTTACATTAGCTTCACGCGCCAGACGCTTACCGATTCCCCGGCGCCAGACGACGCCTACCGATTCCCCCGCGCGATCTTGCGCAGGTCGATCGTGGTGTCGTACAGCTTGGCGTCCACGCCCTCCTCGAGCGCGACCTCGCGCAGCGGACGCCCGGAGGCGGTGGCCTTTTTGACGATCACCGTCGCCTTGTCGTAGCCGATCGCCCCGTTCAGCGCGGTCGCCACCGCGAGCGTCCCGCCCGCCGAGGCGTCGGTGCCGGCCTTGTTGGCCTGGATGCCATCGACGCACTTCTCGGCGAACGCGCGCGACGCCGAGGACAGCAGGCGCAGCGACTGCAGCAGGTTGCGCGCGATCAGCGGGATGCGCACGTTGAGCTCGAACTGGCCCTGCATGCCGCCGACGGTGATCGCGGTGTCGTTGCCGATCACCTGGGCGGAGACCTGCAGCACGACCTCGGGGAGCACCGGGTTGACCTTGCCGGGCATGATCGAGGAGCCCTTCTGCAGCTCGGGCAGGAAGATCTCGCCGATGCCGGCGCGCGGGCCGGAGCCCATCAGCGCGAGGTCGCCCGCGATCTTCGTCAGCGACACCGCCACCACCTTCAGCGCACCCGACAGCTCCACCAGGGCGTCGCGGTTGGCCTGCGCCTCGAACGGGTCGGCCGGCGGGGCGATCTGCTTGAGACCGGAGTCCTTCTTCAGACGTGCGCGCACCTTCTCGGCGAAGCGCGCGTGCGTGTTCAGGCCGGTGCCCGTGGCGGTACCTCCAAGCGGGATCTGCCCGACGTGCACGAGCGCCGCCTGCACGCGCTCCTGGCCGAGGCGCATCTGCGCGGCATAGCCGGCGAACTCCTGCCCGAGGGTGACGGGAACGGCGTCCATCAGGTGCGTGCGACCGGCCTTGACGACGTTCTCGAAGCTTTTCGCCTTTTTCGCAAACGAGCGCTCCAGTTGTTTGAGCGCCGGAAGCAGTCCGTTCTGGGCGACGTCCAGCGCCGCCAGATGCACCGCCGAGGGGAACACGTCGTTGGAGGACTGACCCATGTTCACGTGGTCGTTGGGGTGCGTGGGCTCGCCCGCGAGGCGTGCGATCACCTCGTTGGCGTTCATATTCGTGGAGGTGCCCGATCCGGTCTGGAAGACGTCGATCGGGAACTGCGCGTCATGCTTACCAGCCGCGATCTCCGCCGCGGCCTTCTCGATCCGAGCCGCCGTGCGCTTGGGCACCAGTCCCAGCTCGCCGTTGACGGCGGCAGCGGCGCCCTTGATCCGCGCCAGCCAGTGCACCACCGCGACCGGCATGGTCTCGCCCGAGATCGGGAAGTTCTCGACTGCCTTGGCGGTCTCGGCGCCCCACAGCTGCTTGTCAGTCATTCGGTTCTCCTTGACCGGAAGTGCGGTCGTTCGAGGATCTGTCTTCAGGGCCACCGTCACAGCGAGGTGTGTTGTGGAGCACGGACGTTATATGGCCAGGGTTGGAAACACATGCCAGGACTCACGCCAGCGCCGCCGGCGGCCAGCCGCCGCCGCGCGAGGGGGAGGCCAAGCCGGCGATAGGATCCGGCGCCAGCCGAATACGTGGAAAAGGATTCCGTTGAGGATGTTGTCAGAGACCTATCGACGCGCGCTCCGCTACTCGAGCCTGCCCATGTTCCTGGAGTCCGCCGTGCGCAGCAACCGCGGACGTGAGCACCCGCTGCCGCAAGCCGCGGTCTGGTCGTTGCTGCCCCGCTTCATTTGGAGTTGCTACAGGATCACAACAGCCTCGCACTATGCCGAGCACCTGGCGATCGCCGCGCACATCATCGGTGTTCCCGAGCGGACCGAGGGATGCGTGGTCGAATGCGGCTGCTACAAGGGTGGCAGCACCGCCAACCTCTCGCTCGTTGCGAGCCTCGCCGGGCGGGAACTCCACGTGTTCGACTCCTTTGAGGGCCTTCCCACGCCGCCGGCGGGTGAAACCGAGAACATCCTGCACCACGACCGCGCAACGAACGCCTACGAACGCGGAATGTACGCCGGCTCGCTGGAAGAGGTACGGGAGAACGTGCGGCGCTGCGGCGATCTCGGCGCCTGTCGCTTTCACCAGGGCTGGTTCGAGGACACACTCCCGGGCTTCCACACGCCATGCGTGGCAGCGTTCGTCAACGTGGACCTTCGCGCGTCGCTCGAGACATGCGTGCAAGCGATCTGGCCGGTGATGGCCGATGGAGGAGCGCTCTTCATCCATGAGGCCCGCCACCACGAGATGGCGTCGCTTTTCTTCGACGGCGATTGGTGGAAGGAAAGGCTGGGCACTCGCCCCCCGGGGCTGATCGGGGCCGGCACCGGGCTGGGCCTCGAACCGACGACCGGTGCCTGGACGAGTCAGCTGGGGTACGCGAGGAAGTCCGAAACCACAGGCTACGCGCGCCTGTCAGGCTAGCAGTCGCGCAACGCGCCGCCGAGGCCATCGAAGGATGGACCACGGGCGGGCATTCGGCAAAACGCCCGCCGCTCTTTCCACCTGACACCGGCCTACCCGCAGAACGCGACCAGCTCCCGTGCGAGGCCGATGGGGTCGTCGTAGGCCATCAAAAAGCCGGTGCTCGGCAGCACACGCAGCTGCCCGTCGGGGAGCAGCTCCAGGGCCTCTTCGGCCCCGGCGAGCGGGTGCAGGCGATCGCTGTCGGCCCACAGCAGCAGCACCGGCATCTCCAGGCGCGGGTAGAGCTCGAGCAGCTGCGTCTGGGGCCCGCGCGGCCAGCGGCGCGCGAACTTCGCCCACGAGCGCGCCAGGCTGGGGTTGCCGGGGACGTCGGCGAAGGCGTGGCGCACGAGGTCCCGCGCCGCCGGCTCGCCGCGCGCGGAGAGCCGCAACCCCAGCGAGGGCGAGAAGACGATCGGCGCGGCGTGGGTCAGCACGCGGTCGGCTGCCGGCAGCGAGCCGCCGCGAGCGGCGAGCCGCCAGACGGCGCGCAGGCGGGCGTGCTCCTCTGGGCGGTGCAGACGGTTGGGCATCAGCACGATGCGGGCGGGGTTCAACCCACCGCTTTCGATCGCGCGCAGCAGGATCTCGGCGCCGATGTCGTGTCCGGCGATTAGCGGCCGCGGCCCGAGCACGTCGGCGGCGAAGCCGCGCAGCACGTCGGCCAACCAGTCGATCGTGTAGGGGTGGCGCGGCCGGTCCTCGGAGTCGCCGTGCAGCGGCAGGTCGGGCAGCACCACGCGGAAGCGCTCGGACAGCCGCCGCGCCACCGGCTCCCACTCCATGTGCGAGAGCATCGCGGAGTGCAACAGCGCCAGAGCGGGGCCGGTGCCGAGCTCGCGGTAGGCCACCCGTGCGCCGTCGGGATGGTGGTAGAGACGCAGTCTCACTCGCGTGCGCGGTTGCGGCGGGGGCGGAGCACTACTGCATCGTAGGAACTCTGGCATCCCGAGGCCCACGGGTGGCGAGTGGGCTGCTGACATGAGGACGGCGAGCATCCGCCAAACCGTGCAGCGCGGCGGGAGCAGATCCGAACCTCCATCGGAACTGCACCGGGCTCAGAGAGAAACAATTTTCCAGCCCGTTCGACCTGAATTTTCCTGGAACCGTGGGCCGATTCACCGATCAACCTGAAACGGCACACCAAAATCAGATCCACATCTTGAGACAGCCTGTACGCTGGGCACACCTTGCCCGACCCACGCACAGTTTGCACAGCAGCGCGAGCGCGGTAGGTCGCTCAGATGTCACGCATCCGCGTCGCGCTGCTCGCCATCGTCGCGCTCGCGCTCGGAGTACGCGCGGCGTACGTAGCCTCAGACCTGCATCCCAACTACCGACCATGGCTGTATGGCGGGATGGCGCATAACATCGTGCACGACGGCCATTGGTTTCAGATCAACCTCAGCGCCGTCCATTTTGGGTACACGCTGGACAGCACCGGCCCGATGATCGAACCGCCCGACGATCCTCAGTTGCGGTACGCCGACGCGCACCCCCACTGGGAACCCGAGATCGGAGAGCCGGTGGGCGAACCGGTCGTGCTCGCGGCCCTGTGGGAGCTCATCGGCAGCGAACGCTTCCTGCCAGACCAGATCCTCAAAGCGCTGCTCGACTCACTCACCGTGCTGCTGGTGTACCGCATTACGATGCGACTGTTCAGGCGTCCGCGCGCCGCCCTGCTCGCAGCCGGTCTTTACGCGGTGTATCCCCCGATCGCCTGGCAGATGACCAGTCCCACGCCGGACGGCTGGGCCATCGACTTCACGATCGCGATCGTGGCCATCTATCTGGAGGCCATCAATTCCGGCCATCGCTGGCGCTGGCTGGCCCTGTGCGGAGCCGTGGCCGCCATCGGAAGCTTCTTCCGCCCAGCCGTCCTGCTTCTGCCCGCGGTGCTGGCGCTCGCCGCGATCCCGATGACCGGCTGGGCCAAGGCGTGGCGCCACGGTCTCTCCACAACGGCGATCGCCCTTGTCCTGCTGATTCCATGGACCATCCGCAACTACAATGACTTCCACAAACTCTTCCTCGTTCGATCGGGCACCGGGCAGGTTCTGTGGGAGGGGTTGGGCGAAGAACCCAATGCCTTTGGCGCCAAAGCCAACGACGAAGCCACGGGGCAGCAGGTTCATCGTCTTTATCCCGCCATTCACTATGACTCGCCCGCGTTCGATTCGATCCTCACGCACTGGGCGACACGGGCGATCGAGCACCATCCGCTGTTCTATCTCAGACTGCTTGCACGTCGCACGCTCTTGTTGACCGCGTGGACGTTCAATATTCTATGGATGCACAGCGGCACCCTATCGCCATTCGCCTACGGACACGGAATCATGTCCTATATCGTGAATCGCCCCTTCGATCTGCTCCAGATGTCTCTCTCGCCCATGACTTTCATACTGGCGGTGTTCTGCCTCGGATTCACCTGGCGTCGCTGGCGTCGCGAGCACGTGGTGCTGATCGTAACGATTCTATTTACAATCTTCCCATATATAGTGTTCTACTACGAGTTCAGGTACATAGCGCCAACCCTCTTTATCTACCTCATCTGGATTGGCCTCGGAGCCGATCTGCTCCTCGAACGGGTGCGCACTTGGCGCCTGGCAACCCGCCCACCCATCGACGTGCGCACCGCGACCTCGTAGTTGGCTTTGCCCGTTGACCACCCAAGTGGAACTTCACGAGCCGCCGCGCGGCGGCGAGATGTCGCTGGGACGGTGCTCCTAACTGCCATCGAGTCGTGGCCGAGACCGCTCCTCGACGCCCCCGAGGTTGACCCTGGCATGAAATACGCCCTGGCGAAAGATCGCAAAGTTGACCACCGCAAGAAGCAGCACAGTGGTCAGGTAAACGATCTCCGTCGGCAGACCGAGCACGCGCGGCAGCAGCGCGATACTGGCGGCCGTTATTCCATACTGCACCACGACGACCGACATGTAGCGGCGGACCTGGCGATGGAAGGACAGAGCGAACCCCCCATGATGGGCCCACACAAACGCGCGCTGCAGGGTAAAGTGAACCGCCACCGCCAGGCAAAGCCCGACGGGCAGCGCGATCTCGAAAGGAACCCCCAGTACCAGCGCCAGGATGGTAGTCGTGAGGAGGTAGACGAGCGCGGTCAGACTGCCCACCAAAGCGAAGCGTACTCCCTGTCCCAGCAGGCCAGAGTTGGGGGCCAGCAGCGTCCTTGGACGAATCATCGCAAATCACCATACGCGGTTCACCTCCAGGAAATCGACATCGGAGCAACGCTCCTCCAAAACGACTGGCTCGCCCGCAGAGATCCCAGCGTCGGTGTTTCCCACCATCGAGCGCCCGTTCCCCACCGCGCATAGTCGGTTGTGCCAACCAACCACGGCGGCGCCAGAGAGCACGTGGAAACATTATCTCGATTTTGGATCTGTCCGATAGAGGGCCGACTACCGGCGGTGGGCAGACTCCCCCATTTGCACTCCGCCACTGGTATACGTGAAGGATGCACCGGCAAGAACCAGCCCCTGGGCAGGACAGCGCAAGCACCGCAAAGAACGCCAGCTTCTTTCACGGCAATGAGCGCTATGCCGGACGCGTCGGCTCACTCGATACCTACAGGAGCGTGCGCCGCACGATCGACCGCGAAATAGCCGGGACGCGGCTGCTGCTCGACGTGGGCAACGGTGGCGTCTTCGACTACGACACGCGCCTCGCCAGAGGGGTGGTGGGAGTCGACCTCTTTCTCGACGGCACGCCGTCCGGACTCGACGATCACATCACGCTCCGTCGGGGAGACGCGCTAGCACTGCAAGAGCCGGACGGCACCTACGACGCGGTTCTGGAGGTCTTCCTGCTTCACCACCTCGTGGGAGCAGACGCGAGCTCCACGCTGGTCAACGTGCGGCGGGCGATCGAGGAGGCTCATCGGGTGCTCGAGCCGAACGGACGTCTGATCGTCGTCGAGTCCTGCGTATCCGAGCGCGCCTTTGCGGTCGAGCGCAGGCTCTTCAAGGCGTCGAGGCGTATTGCGAGCACGCCGCTGATGCGCCATCCCGCGACGTTGCAGTTTCCGCCGGAGACGATCGCGAACCTGATCCGAGAGCGATTTGGCGAGGTGACGATGGAGTCAATCCCGGTCGGACGATGGATGCTCCAGTTCGGCGTGCGCTGGCCAACCGCGCTGACGCCCGCGCGGCCCTACGTCTTCACCGCGACGAGCGTTTGCGCGAGCACTGGGTGAACGCAAGAAGACGTCGGTTTCCACCAGCGCAGCCAACGTCCCGATCTCATAGAAGCGCTCGGCGACCTCGAAGCCGCACAGCAGTTGCTGATCCGCCAGGCGGTTGAGCAGGTCGGCGAGATCGCGCGCGTCGGAGGGGACGAAATCGAGGGTCGCCGACTCCAGCCCACTGAGGCCATAGTCGATCCAGCGCGATCGCGGCGGCGGGCACCGCTTGTCGTAGGCCACCACCCGGCCGGCGGCGTAGATGGCATTGGAAGTGTCCCAACGTTCTTCGTTGCGCAGCACGGTCATCATCGCCGGCAGGCCACTGGACCGCCAAGCAGCGACCGCTGCCGCGTAGTCCATGCGCAGGTAGGTGTCCCCGTACAACACGAGGAAACGCTCGCCGAGGAGACCTCGCTCGAGCGCGCGCCGGATCGCGCCCAGCGTCCCATCCAGTTCGGGACCGTCATAGCTGTAGGCAATCCGCAGCCCGTTCCGCTCGCTTCCCACGCGTCGCTCGATCAACTCCCCCAGATAACCCACGCAGAGCACCACCTCGCTCGCCCCGTGGGCGGCCAGCAGGCGCAGCTGATGCAGCAGGAACGGCTCGCCGGCGACCTCCAACAGCGGCTTGGGCAGATCGCGGACCCGCTCGCCGAGACGCGTCCCCGGGCCCCCCGCGAGAATGCAGACGGGCGGGAGGGCGCTAGTAGGGGAGGCCATTGCGACCGGACTGCTCCTCCCATCCGTGGCGGGACTCGACGATGTACTTGGGCCGCTGCCTGGCCTCGTCGTAGATGCGCCCCACGTACTCGCCGATCACGCCGAGCGAGAGCAGCTGGATGCCGCTGAAGAAGGCCACCGAGATCACGATCGTGGGCGTGCCGACCGGAAGCGGCGCGGAGCCGATCAGCTTGAGCATGAAGTACACCGTGCCCAGCAGCAGCGCCACACCAGACAGCGCGATGCCGAGCATCGAGATCAGCTGCAATGGGTAGCGCGAGAAGCCGACCAACCCATTGAGGCCGATCAGCACCGAGCCGAAGAAGCGGTTGTACTTGCTCGAGCCCGCCGCGCGAGGGTCGCGGTCGTAGGAGACGCTCGTTTGACTGAAGCCGACGAGCGCGACGAGCCCACGCAGGAAGCCGTGGTGCTCTCCGAGCGCAACCACGTTGTCGACCACGCGCCGGCTGAGCAGGCGGAAGTCGCCCGTGTTGGGCGGGATCTCCACCTCCGCGGTATGTGCGATCAGCCGGTAGCCGAGCGCGGCCACGATTCGCTTCGGCAGCGTCTCGCCGGCACGCGTGCGCCGCTGTGCATAGACGACGTCGTACCCCGCGCGCCAGCTAGCCACCAGCTGCGGGATCAGCTCGGGCGGGTCCTGCAGATCGCAGTCGATCACCACCACCGCGTCGCCACTCGCGGCCTCCAGACCGGCGATCGTCGCCATCGGCTGGCCGAAACGCCGCGAGAAGCGCAGCATCTTCACGCGCGGATCGCGCCGGCGGCAGGCGAGGATCAGCTCCTCGGTGCGATCCCTCGATGGGTCGACGCTGAAGATCAGCTCCCACTCCAATCCCAGCGCTTCGAGCACCGCGCGCAGCCGTGCGTACACCCGCTCGACGTTCGCCTCCTCGTTGTAGGTGGGGATCACGACACTGAGGTGGGTGTGGCGGTTGCGGCCGTTGGACGGCTCGCCCAGCCCGAGCCCGGCACCGGCGACCGGCGCGTCCGGCTCGGCGAGCTGGCGCTCGAGGCTCGTGGCCTGCTGCGCGAGAGTCGCGAGCTGGCGCTCGAGACTCGCTGCCTGCCACGCGAGCTCGGCGGCGCACTGCCGTAGGGCGACAGCCTGCTGCTGCCCTACGTCCGCGAGTTTCGAGGCTCCCGCCATCACACCGCCCCCCAGTCGAGTCCGCGGTCGGACGGCACGATGCGTCGCAGCGTGTACACGTCGCCGTCGAGGTCGGCGCGGCGGCGGGGCAGCTGCGGCCACGGATCCCACACGGCGCTGATCAACCTGCCGGTGATGCCATCGCTGGCGGCCGATCCGAGGAACACCGCCAGCTCAGCGCCGCGGCGTGGCGGAACCCCGCCGCAACGCTGCTGCTCGAGCGCGCGCCGATGGCGCTCGACCCCGACCACCTGCGGGCCGGCGGCGAGCAACTCGTCGAGCATCCGCGTGTTGAGCGCTCCGGGCGCGAGCGCATTGACATCCACACCCACTCCCCGCAGCTCGTGGGCGAGCGTCTCGGCAAAGCGCACCACCGCCGCCTTGGAGGCGGCGTAGGCGCTGAGGCCCGGCATCGGCGCGGTCGCGCCGCCGCCGGAGAGCTGCACGATCTTGCCGTAGCCACGCCGCCGGAAATGAGGGACCACCGCGCGAGCGGGCAGCACCGAGCCAAGCAGGTTGATTTCAACGGTACGCACCCACTGTGCCCAGTCGCAGCCATCCAGCCGAGCCACCGGCCCCTGCACGCCGGCGTTCGACACCAGGATCGTAAGCTCGCCGAGACCCGCCAGCGCGCCGTCCACCAGCCGCTGCACATCCAAGGGCCTGGCGACGTCGGCGGCGAGCGCCAGCACGCGCTGGTGAGGCTCCGCCAGCTCCGCCAGCTCGGCGCGGGCACAGGCGAGCGCTGCCGCGTCGCGCCCGCAGATGCAGATGCCGGCAGCGCCGGCTTCGATATAAGCCCGCGCGATCTCCAGGCCCAAACCACGGGTGGCGCCGGTGATCAGCGCAGTGCGGCCGGCCAGCGCACGGCACACCGGCTCGGCGGCGCCCATGGGGCTTTGGAGGCCATCGAGCGACGACCAGCCAGCGTCATCCACGCCGCATTCGACTCCACCCGCCGGACTCCCCGTCTCACCCATGGGCCCCTCCCAGCGCCGTCGCCGGGGTTGCGACCGGTGCGTCCGAGGAGCTCGCGGCGTACGCCGCCTCCACCTGGCTCCAGGCATAGCGGGCGTCGTGCAGGTCCCCCAGCAGCTTGCGCCCGTCGCCGGCCGCGATCGCCGCGGCGAAGTGCTGCCACTCGGCCCGCCACGAGCAATCCTCCTCGGCATAGTCGAGCACCTCGAGGTCCGGTGGCCCCAACCGCGGGCCCATGCGATATATACGCAGCCGCTGAGGGCCGTAGGAGCCGGCCAGCCCGTCCACCTGGAGCTTGCCCCGCCGGCAGTAGACCTCCAACGAGAAGAGGTTCTTCCACTCCGTCCAGCTCACGTGCAGCAGCGCCCACGGGCCGCGGCGAGCGCGGGCCTCGCCCAGGATCAGCGCGGCGTTGTCCTCGACCGGGACATCCCAGAACTGGGTGCGCAGGAGTGCGGCGCACAGCGGCAGCGGGCCGGCCAGCCAGTGGCTGAGATCGAGCAGGTGCATTCCCTGGTCAACCAGCTCGCCGCCGCCGGAGCGGGCGGGATCGGCACGCCACTCGCGCTCGTAGCCAAGGCGCCCGCCGTGCCCGTAGCGCGCACGCAGGTGCATCAGCTCCCCGTGGCGCCCCGCGTGGACCTCCTCGGCGACGCGCGAGAGGGCGGGGTGGAAGCGATGGTTGAAGCCCACCTTCACCAGCCGCCCGTGCGCGCGCCGGCACGCGATCAGGCGGTCAACCTGCGCGGTGGACGTGCCCGCCGGCTTCTCCACGAGCACGTGAGCACCAGCCGCCAGCGCCGACTCGGCAAGCCCCGCCAGCTCGGCGTGCACGCACGCCACGATCACCGCCTGCGGTTGCAGGTCGAGCAGCTCCCGCAGCGACGCGCAATGCCGGCATCCGTGTCGGGCTGCCAGTTCGTGCGCGGCCGACTGGAGGATGTCGTAGCAGGCGATCAGCTCATCGCTCGGCCGCAGCGCCTGTGCACGCTTGGCGCCGATCAGCCCGCATCCGACGAGGGCGACTCGCAGCGAGCTCATGGGACATCCTTTGCTCGCCCCGGCCGCCGCCGGGAGAGAGCCCTCGGTGCTTGCCCGTGTGAGAGCCTCATACGTACTCGCTGGCGTGTGCGCCGCCGAACTCGAAGTCGAAAGCCATCTCCGCCGCTCCCACCGCCGTCATCGCCCGCCTCGTGTCCTCGGGGTGGTGGGTGTACACGAGCAGGAAGCCACCCCCGCCGGCGCCCACCAGCTTGCCGCCGATCGCACCGCTGCGCCGCGCGAGCGCGTAGAGGTCGTCGATGTGCTCGTTGGCCATCCCCGGCGAGCGCGATCGCTTGCGCATCCAGTGCTCGTGCATGAGCTCCGCGTAGCCCTCGAGCTCTCCCGCTTCGAGCAGCCGGCGGATGCGGTGCCCAAGCTCCTTGGTGCGGTGCAGGTTGTCGATCATCGCGGGATCCCCGCTCTTGGTGCGCGCATCCTGATCGGCCAGCATCCGCGAGGCCGAGCGCGCTTCGCCGGTGTAGAACAGCAGCAACTGGTCGCGCAGCTGCCTGAGCACGGTGAGCTCGAGCTCGAGCGGCTCGATCTCCACGCGCCCGTCGGGGCGGAAGGTGTAGGCGCACACTCCCCCGTGGGCGGCCACGTAAGGGTCCTGCTTGCCCACCGGCTCGCCGAGGACGTTCATCTCGATCTCGCACGCCGCCTCCGCCAGATCGGCGGGGCTGATCGAGCTGTGCCGGGCGCGCACGAGTCCCTTGAGCAAGCAGACGGTGTAGGCACCCGAGGATCCCATCCCGGTTCCCGCCGGCACGTCGGCCACCGAGGCGATCTCGACCGGCTCGCCGCACCAGTGACGTTGCAGGCTCTCGCGCAGGATGGGGTGGCGGATCTGGCAGACCTCGTCAACCTCCTCCAGCGCGGAATACTTCATCCGGTAGCGGCGCTGGAAGGCTGTATGGGTGAGCATGTAGACGTACTTGTCGATCGCCCCTGAGACGAGAAAGCCGCCGTGCTCGCGGTAGTAGGAGGGCAGGTCGGTGCCACCGCCCCCGAGCGAGATCCGCAGTGGGGCGCGACTGAAGATCATGCTCACGCGACCCGCTCCCCGCTGCCGGGCCGCTCCCAGACGTACTCATTGGCGTCAAACCACTCGAGAGTGCGTAGCGCGGCCTGCTCGATCGTCAGCCGTGGCCGCCACCCGAGCGCCTGAATGCGGGTCGTATCCAGATGGATCAGCGGGCTGTCGCCGATCCATCCACGACGCCCACCGGCGTACTCGATCCGTGGCGCAAGCGAGAGGTGTCGGGCGACGATCCCAACCGAATCCTCCACGCACAGGGTTTCGCCGGTGCCCAAGTTGTAGATGTGCGCGCCAGGCTCGTCGCGGTGACGCTCGACCGCGGTCAGGATCGCGCTGAGGCAGTCCTGCACGTACAGGTAGGACTTCTCCTGGCGCCCGTCTCCCAGCACCGACAGGTGCGTCGGGTCGCGCCGCAGCGCACGGTAGAAATCGAACAGGTGCCCGTGGGTGTAGCGCTCGCCGAGAATCGACACCAACCGGCAGATCACACCGGTGAAGCCATAGCTGGCGGTGTACGCCTCGATCAGCCCCTCGGCGGCCAGCTTCGAGGCGCCGTAGAGAGAGGTCTGGATGGGGAGGGCGACGTTCTCGGGTGTGGGGAAAACCGCCGGCTCTCCGTAGATCGAGCCGGTGGAGGTGAACGCGATCCGCGTCGCGCCACAGGCGCGCATCGCCTCCAGGACGTTGGAGGTCGCGAGCACGTTCTGTTCGACGTCTCGCCGTGGATGTTCGGGGCCCCCGCGAACGTCGGCGTTGGCCTGCATGTGAAAGACCCAATCGCAACCCTCGAGCGCATCCTCGAGCGTGGCCAGATCGAGTACATCGCCCTCGACGAGCCGCACAGCTTCGCGCTCCAGAGCATCGACCACGAACTCCCGCCGGCCCGTCCGGAAGTCATCGAGGATCGTCACCTCGACCCCCTCCGCGCTCAACCATTCGGCGAGGTTGCTACCGATGAACCCGGCTCCGCCGGTGATGCAGACTCGCTTCACGCGGGTGCCCTCTCGCACATTTTTTTCGCCCGCTGCGGC
This sequence comes from uncultured Solirubrobacterales bacterium, assembly GCA_963844585.1. Taxonomy (GTDB): domain Bacteria; phylum Actinomycetota; class Thermoleophilia; order Solirubrobacterales; family Solirubrobacteraceae; genus Palsa-744. The sequence goes on from CAWJOV010000010.1 coordinate 231,199, forward strand.
TTGGTATCGGAGCGTGGAAACCTCATCGTCAAACCATCGGGGCGTGGAAACCGCATCGCCTAGAGCGTGAAGCCCGCGGCAAGCGCATCGCGATGGAACATGCGGACGGTCTCCAACGAATACTGCTCGAGGCTCTTTCCCAAGCAATCGAGCTTCGCCAGCAGGTCGTGGGTGATGGTGATGATGTGACACCCCACCTGGTCGGCCTGCACCACGTTGAGGATCTCACGGGGCGAGGCCCAGATCAACTCCGCGCGCGGGGCCCGTTCCATGATCTGCACCGAGCGAGCCATGATCGGCATCGGATCGACGCCGGCATCGGCGATGCGCCCTGCGAAGACCGAGATGCAGGAGCGCGCGCCGTGCTCCACCGCCGCGGCGATCAATTCCACCTGAGCCGTGGTGAACAGGGCGGTCACGTTGACCTTGATTCCCTCCTCGGAGAGCTCTCGCACGAGCGCTGCGAGCGGCTCACCCCGGGTCGTGGTGACCGGCACCTTGACATACACGTTCTCGCCCCATAACGCGATCAGCCGCGCCTGACGGGATATCTCCGGCGGGTCGTCGGCGAACACCTCAAACGAGATGGGGTGCTCGGTGACCCGCTCGAGCAGACGGTGGGCAAACTCGGCATAGCCAGTCAAACCGGCCTTGTGCATCAGCGTGGGGTTGGTGGTGAACCCCTCGATGCGTGGATCCTCGGCGAGCGCAAGAATACCCTCGAGGTCGGCGCCGTCGGCGAAAATGCGAGTGGAGATACGGTCGAGCATCGGTGGATCACCCTGCCGATCACCATACGAGACTCACATCCGCGAAAGCGTTTCCGACTGTCCACGGAGAATGAGCTCCATTGCGCCGGTGAGATCCGCGCTCCGGAGAACCGGTTGAATGCCGCTCGAACGCTTGTGTTTGCTGTCCGGATGCTCGATCAGCACGGTGCCGCAGCCAGCCGCGCGGCCGGCGCCGACGTCCGCATCGGTGTCTCCCACCATCCAGGAAGCCTCCATATCGATCCCAAGTGAAGCCGCCAAGTCCAGCAGCATGCCCGGGGCCGGCTTGCGACACGCGCACTGCCCGGAGAGTCCGGGCACGATGCCTCCGGGGTGGTGCAGACACAGACGCGAAGCCTGGAGCGCGACTCCGGCCGCCGCCAGCAGGTCGAGCACCCGGCGGTGCACGGCGAGCAGCTCATCCACCGTCGTCAAGCCCTTGGCGGCAGCGGGCTGGTTGGAGACGCACGCCAATGCGAAGCCGGCGCGCGCGAGCCGGCCCAAGGCAGCCGGCGCACCAGCGAGCAGACGCACATCCCCTACGCGCAGCGGCGACTCCGGCTCACCGGAGACGGGGTCGCAAACCAGCTCGTTGAGGACCCCGTCACGATCCAGGAACACCGCCCGCACACCGCTCACGGCTGGACACGGGCGGCAAGCGACTCCCAGTGGCCCTGTTTACGAGCCAGATCGGGGTGCGACACCAGCGCGTGCCACACGAGCGCCTGGAGGGACTCGACCAGCGGCGTGCGCAATCCAGGTGGGGGCTCCAGCAGAATCGCCACATCGGCGAGTTGCGCAAGCACCCCGCCGGGAGCGCCCGTCACGCCGTAGAGCGACGCACCGGTCTGCCGCGCGAGCTCCATCGCACAGATGAGGTTGACCGACACCCCCAGCCCACGCGAGCCGCCGCCGACCGAGAAGATGAGCAGCGCGTCACGCGCGCCGAGGCGGGAGACCTCGAGCCAATCGCTGAAAGCGGTTTCCCAGCCGTCGTCGTTGGTGCGCGCGGTGAGCTCGGACACGTTGTCGGTGGGGGCGTAGCTCTCGATCAGGCAGAGCTTGCGAAAGTCGTTGACGGCGTGCGACGCGTGGCCCGCGCCGCCTCCCACGCCGAGGATGAACAGCCGTCCACCGCGCTCGCGCAGCTCCGCCAGCCCGCCCGCCATTGCCTCCAGCTGGGTCGGGTCGATCGTGCGCGTGAGATCCGCCGCAGCACTCAGGTAGGCGGCGCTGTGTGTACCGGGATTTGCCTGCAGTGACATGCCGGGCTTGATCGTACGCATATACGAGCAGCCTTTCGCTGGAAACATCCGCGCGCATCTGAGCGGTCGTTTGTGCCCCATCGGAGCCAGCTCGCCAATCCGAGGCGTCGCCGGCGCCATTCGGTTACTACCTTGTGGCCGTGCCCACTCGGGAATATTGCTCGCAAGGCAGCTCACCGCACGATCGTTCGGCAGGGTGTGGACGGGTGAAGGGATCTCGATGAAGATCTCCGTTCTGCTCCCCACCCGCGATCGGCTGGATCTGCTGCGCCACGCGGTGGCCAGCATCACGCGCCTGGAGGACCCCGACTGCGAGATCGTGATCTCCGACAACTGCTCGAGCGGCGACGTCGAGGGCTACGTCGCCTCGCTGGGCGACGTGCGCGTGCGCTACGTGCGCACTCCGGAGGTGCTCTCGGTGACCGAGAACTGGAACAACGCGCTCGCCCACAGCACCGGCGACTACGTGCTCATGATCGGTGACGACGATGCGCTGCTTGATGGCTATTTCACACGGACGCGGCGGTTGATCGCCGAGTTCGACCATCCTCAGGTGATCTACCACAGCGCCCTGCTCTACGCCTATCCGGGTGTTACACCGGGCGTGCCGGATGGGCAGCTGCGACCGTACGGGTACGCCCCCTTCCTGCGCGGCGCCGACCGGCCCTTTCGCCTGCCCGTCAAGGAGGCTCGCCGGCTCGTTCACCAAGCCGTCAACTTTCGTTTCAGCTACGGCCTGAACATACAGTTTGTCACCATCAGTCGTACCATCGTCGAGGAGCTGGCCGGCGATGGGGACTTCTTTCACCCACCATTCCCGGACTACTACGCGATGAACCACCTGTTCGCGCGTGCCGATTCGATCGTGGCGGAGCCGCATCCGCTGGTGGTCCTCGGGATATCCACTCGATCCCACGGGTTCTACTGCGCAAACGATCGTGAAGTGGAGGGCAAGGTATTCCTGGAGGGCGCCGCAAGCTCGACGGAGGAGCCGGATCAGTCGCGACTCCTGCCGGGCACGAACATGAACAGCGGATCGCTGCAAACCTTCGAAGAGCTCCACCGGCAGCTCGGCTCACCGGCGAATCTCGCGCCCAACTACCGACGCTACAGGATGCTGCAGATCCTGCACGTCTATGAGGGCTACCACCTACGCGGCACCGTCAACTCCGAGCAGATGGCAGAGCTCGAACGGTCGCTGACCAGGTGGGAGCGGTTGCGCTACGGCCTGCTCTTCGCGCTGCTCTCAGGCGCCGCCCGGATGCTGCCAGCACGGGCGCGCGCCCAGGTGCCGCGTGCTCTCACCCTGATCAAGCGGGAGGTGCCCTGGTGGCGGTCGGTGCCGGACCCAGGTCGCTATCGCGATATCAGCGAAGTGGTAGAGCGCATCCAGGGGGCCGATGACCCGGCCCGCTGGGGCACCGAGCGAGGCTCGCGGCTGGGTGGCTGGATCCTCGCGCGGGTCTTCCCGTGAACGACTCTCACCCGCCCCCGCGGCCGGGGCCAACCAAGGATGCCCTGAGCGACCTTGATCGCATAGGCGCAGGCATCATCGTCAACCGCCCTGCGCTTCCCACCACCTGACAGTCGCGGCGAGACCGTCGGCAAGCGCGATACGCGGACGATAGCCAACCTCGTCGCGCAGCCGCGCGATGTCGGCCACCAGCCGACGTGGCTCGCCGGGCTGCATCGGCAACGATCCGCGGCGGATCAACTCGGGCCGCCCGACCAGCTGCACGATCCGGTCCACCACCTCGCCCACCGTCACGCCAACGCCGGAGCCGATGTTCACATCCCCCACCACCGGGCTGTCGAGCAGCGCCACCAGCGCACCGGCCACGTCCTCCACGTGCATGAAGTCGCGCAGTTGCTCGCCGCTGCTCGTGGCCACATGTCTGCCCTCCAGCAGCGAGCGGACGACCGACGCCACCAGACGCGGCGGGTTCTCGCGCGGGCCGTACATGAAGAACGGCCGCCCCCAGGCGAACTCGATCCCCTCGCACGCGGCGTAGGCGTGCGCGACCCGGCGCAGCGCATCCTTGCTCACGCCGTACAGCGTGGTGGGCGCCACTCGCGAGCGGTTCTCGCCGAGCTGGCGGTCGGCCGCCGACCAGTCATACTCGGCGCACGTTCCGATCGCCAGCAGGCGGCATCCCCCGTGGCGTACGAAGGCGCGCATGAGACGCAGGCCGCACTCGACCCACACGACGTTCTCCGGCGCGCCCCACCCGCCATGCTCCCCGTACCACGCCAGGTGCACCAGCCGGGTGGGGCGCAGTTCGCGCATCAGCTCATCGAGCGCGGGGCCTCCCTCCAAGAGGTCGAGCCGGTGCCAGCGCACGCCGGCTGCCTCGGGGGGCGAGCGGCGCGTGGAGAGCGCATGGACGTCCTCGCCGCGGCGGGCGAGCTCGAGGACCATCGGCAATCCGATGAAGCCGCTCGCGCCGGTGACGAGCACTCCTCCCATCAACCCCCCGACGCGTCACCAGGGGGATAGGGATCGGCACAGACTCCCCAAGCGAGCGTTGAAAGCAGGTGCCGCAGGTCGAAGTCGCCGTTGGCGTAGTGAAGCGTCTGGTTGTCGGCGACCAACAGCCCCTCCTGCTCGCCCTGCCACAGCGTGCGGCTGCGATCCCACTGCTCGGGACCATATACGGCACCGGTACGGTCGACCACCAGCGAGCTCAGGCCGATCCGCTCCAGCAGTCGGGTGAGGCACTCGCGGCTGCCCTCGAGCGAGTAGGCATCTTCCTTGTTGCGCACCACGAACAGCGGCAGCTCCCTGAGGGTTTGATGGGTGATCATGAAGGTGTTCGTCCGGAGCTTGGCGGAGGGGAAGGGCTCGTAGTAGAAGAGCGCCCCGGGGAGCGCGCGCAGCGTCGTCAATCGCGCTCGCGCCGTTTCCTTCACCGAGCGGCGCTGCCTGCCTTTGCGCTCCAACTCGGGACCCCTGAACAACGCGCGGGCCCTCGGCGCGGGAGGCATCAGACCCCGATAGGCGCTGGGCAGCCCCATCGAATAGGTCGCCCACGAGTGGCCGCTCGCCCATGCGCCCGTCGCGCCCACCTGCCCCACGCCGGGCTGCCCGAGCGCGGCGTCGAGCTTCGCCAGCCAGCCATCTACGAGGGGACGGCTGAAGGAGTTCACAAAGCAGTAGCGATCTCGGCACAGCCGCGCGGCGGCGGCAAAGTAGATCCCCAGGTCAAACCCCCGGTCTTCGAAGAACAGCGTCTCGGGCGCAAAGTCGGCGACCTCTTCGATATACGGCTTGGCCTGTGCAAATGACGTAAACCCCTTCATGGCGAGCACCAGCTCGCACTCGACGCCCGGGGGGTGCGCGCGCAGGGCATCGGCGAACCCGCGCAGAGAATCGATGCCATTTACCTCGCGGACGAGGTGCACGAGACAGGGAGGAGCGGCCGAGCCCTCACTGTGAGACGCCTTGGGCAATGCCAGTGGTATACGTCGCCAAGCCCACGGGGGTCGCATCTCAGCCGTTCCTCTCGAAGCCCGGGTATGTGGGGTCGTCCCGCTTGAAGCCCGGGTATGTGGGGTCGTCCCTCTTGAAGCCCGGGTATGCGCGGTCGTCCCTATCGAGGCCCGGGTATGCGCGGTCGTCCCGTTTGAAGTCCGGGTATGTGCCGTCACGCGCGGAGATGATGCGCTCACCACTGGCGGGTGGCCATTCGATTGCGAAGGCCGGATCGTCCCAACGCACACCGCGCGCCGCCTCGGAGACATATGGGTAACCCATTTGGTAGAAAAGCTCGGTTTCGTCGGCGAGCGTCTGATAGCCGTGCGCAACCCCCGGCGGCAGATAGAGGGCGCGGTGATTCTCGGCGCTCAGCTCGACGCCATGCCAGCGGCAGTACGCGGGGGAGTCGGAGCGCAGGTCGAGCGCCACCTCGAAGCTGGCTCCGCTCACGCAGCGCACGAGCTTTGGCTCCGCGTGCGGCTCGGCCTGGTAGTGCATTCCCCTGACCGTGCCGCGCCGGGCGTTGAACGAGACGCTGCACTGCGCGACGCAGGGGTCGAGCCCTCGCAATCTGAACATATCCGCGTCGAACACGCGTGCAAACCAACCGCGCTCGTCGGAGAGCGGATCGACCTCGATCACCCACACGCCCGCCAGCGGCGTCTGCAGGAATCTCATCTCACTCCCGTCACCAACGCGGAGACGGTCTGTTGATCTTCAGGCGGGGGGCACGGATCGGCGCTCACGCCCCACGCGAGGGTTGACAGGAGGTTGCGCCGTGCGAATGCGCCAGCCGTGTAGGAGAGCGTCTGGTTGTCGGCGACCAGCAGTCCCTCCTGCTCACCCTGCCACAGCGTGTGGCTGCGATACCACTGCTCGGGACCATATACGGCGCCGGCGCGGTCAACCACCAGCGAACGCAATCCGATCCGCTCCAACTGTGCCGTGATGCTCTGGCGGCCACTCTCCAGTACGTATATGTCCATCTTGTCGCGAACGGGAAACAGGCGCAGCTCGCGGAGCGCGGCGTGGGAGATCATGAAGGTGTTGGAGCGCAGATGACGCGCCGGAAAGGGCTCGAACTCGAAGAATTCCCGCGGTACCCGGGGCACCGACCGCAGGCGCAGGCGGGTTGTGGAGACAGTGGAGCGGGCGCCATTCAAGTCCGAGCCGATCCCGAGCGAGGCCGCCTCGCGCTGGATCTCCATCGTCTGCTCGCGGAGGACCCGACGTGCGGGGAACAGCCCCCGGTAGGGGTTGGGAAGGCCCACCGTGTTCATCACCCATGAGTGCACGCTCGCCCACGAACCCGTCGCACCGACCTGCCCCACACCCGGCCGGGCGAGGGCGGCGTCGAGCTTCGCCAGCCACCCGTCAACGATCGGACGACCGTGCGAATTGATGAAGCAGTAACGATCGCGGCGCAGACGTGCGGCGACCTCGAAGTCCATGTCGAGATCGAAGCCGCGATCCGGGAAGAAGATCGGCTTGGGCGCGAGATCCGCGACCTCCTCGAGATACGGCGCCGCCCGGGCGCGCGAGGAGAACCCCTTCATCGCCAGCACAAGCTCGTAGGCGACGCCCGGAGGATGCGCGCGCAGCGCCTCGGCAAAGGCGCGAAACCAATTCAGGCCGTTGCGCTCGCGAACGAGGTGCACCAGGCAGGGAGGATCGGCGCCGCCGACCCCGGGAGGCGTATCTGGCAACTCCAGCGGCGTTCGCTGCCATGCCCACGGCGGGCTCATCGGCAGCGCCCCCAAGCGGGCGATTCCAGCGGTGTGCGCCGCCATGCCCACGGTCGGCTCCTCGGCCGCGGGCCAAGTGGGCAACTCCAGCGGTGTGCGCCGCCATGCCCATCGCTTGCGCATCAGCCGTGTCCCCGAGCCGGCAGCAGCAGCGCCGGCAGGTCGGCGGGAAACGCACGCAGCGCCAGCAGAACCAGCCCATAGATTGCGCTCGACAGCGCCAGCCGGCCGATCACGGGGACGCTCGTGAGCAGCATCGGCAGCGCGCCCAGCACCGCGGCCGCCGCGACCCGGGGGAGGAGCCTGAGGCTCGGTTTCAGGTGGGCGCGCCCGCGCATCAAGATCACGCCACCGGCGACGGCTGCCGCCACCTCCACCGAAGCGGTCGCGACGGCCGCGCCCTGCGCCCCGTACAGGGGGGCGAGGATCGCCACCGCCGCCGCAACCAGCGCGAGCAGGGCGAGGTTGAGGATCAGGATCACACGGTGCAGGTGCAGGCTCAGCAGCGCCGTCGTCCATACGGTGCCGACGAACACGGCCGCAACCGAGATGCCCTGCACCGCGAGGACCGGGACGGCCGGCAGGAAGCTCGCGCCGCCGACCACCGCGATCGCCAGGCGCGCGCCCACGGCCAGCGACAGCGAGACCCACACCCCGACAATCAGGGAGGCGTCGAACATGCGTGAGATCACCGATGCGAAGCGAACCGTGTCCACGTGCGCAGAGTGCGCGAAGATCGGAAAGGCGGAGCCGATCAGCAGCCCGGGAAGGATGAACAGATTCTCGACCACGCGGTAGGAGACGCTGAGATAGCCCAACTGGTGCGACGAGGACAGCAGCGAGACGAGCACCACCGCGATGCGCAGGTACACGGTGGCGGTGAGCACCGCCGCCGAGTAGGCGAGCGTCGGCCCGATGAGCGCGCGCCAGCGGCGCGTGTCGAACGATGGCATCAGGGGGATGTCGCCGCGCACCAGGGCGATCGTGGGCACCAGCATGACGAGCGCCGCGAGCGCCGCGACCGCCAGGAAGGCGAGCAGCTGGGCGCCCGCGAGCACGAGCGCCACGATCATCGCCGCGATCACCACCTGCCGGGCGAATTCAAGCGCCGAGAGCGAGCCGAGGCGCAGACGCACCGACAGCGACACCGTCAGCAACACCTGGGTGTTCTGGAGGAACATTCCGCACCCCGCGATCAGCACGCCGATGCCCAGCAGGGTGCCGTAGGCCGCGAACGCGAACGCCGTGACAAACACGACCCCGACGATCGCCAGCACCAGTCGCAGGCCCAGCAGATTGCGGGTGAAGCTGACCCGCTGCTCACCGCGTAGCACCGAGAGTTCGCGCACGCAGATTCCCGTCAGGCCGAGATCGGTGAGGCCCGAGACCAGTGCGCTCAGCGACGTCGCCGTGGTGTACCGGCCCGTCGTGTTGACCCCAAGATGCCGGAACAGCAGCGCCGCCGCGGCCACGCTGAACAGCGAGCCACCCACGAACGACCCGATCCGCAGAGTCGTGCCGCGCACGACAGTCGCACCGGCGGTGGGGGCGGTGAGCGCGTCCGGCTCGCTGAGTGTCGCCTCCGTCACGGGCGTCGGCCGCCGCTCGACAGCGCCGCCCTCACTGCGCTCGACAGAGGGCAACTGAGAGCCCTCTCGGTTCGTGACCGAAAACATGACGCGCGAAGCTAACAGGGCACCGGCGCACAATCGAGCGCACCGAGGGAGATCGCCCGATCCATTGAGCGCAGTGCCAGTCCGGTGTTTCTGTCCATCTAGAGCCCTTTTCAAAAGTCCGGCATCCGGGTGTGCCCTGGATGCAGTCTCGAGTTCAAAGAGGTCCCAAATCGCCCAGCCACAACCCCAAATCGCCCAGCCACAACCCGGCGCAAATTGCCAAATCGGAGACAATCACACCCGTCTCAACCGTCGTTTGACCAGTATTGGAGCCATGATCGCAGCCGCACTGCGCCACCGGACGAGCGCACGCCTACGGTGCTCGCATGTCCCGCTCGGTCGATGTGGTGATTGTCACCCACAACCGCTATGAGCTCACCGACAGCTGCCTGCTTCACCTGCGGGCACAGACGATCGAGCACCGTGTGATCGTCGTGGACAACGGCTCCACCGACGGCACCCCGGTGCGCCTGCGCGCCGATTGGCCGGGTGTGCAGCTGGAGTCACTCGATCGCAACCACGGCTTCGCCGTCGCCTCCAACCGCGGCGTGGCGGGCGGGTCGGGGGAGATCGTGGTGTTGCTCAACAACGACGTGAAGTGCCGTGCGGACTTCCTCGAGCGGCTGATCGCGCCGCTGCGCGATCCGGTGGTCGGATCGGCGGCCTCGCTGATGCTCCAGCCAGGCGAGGAGTTGATCGACAGCATCGGGCTTACCGCCGACGTCACGCTCGCCGGCTTCCCGCGCCTGCACGGGTTGCCGGCGAGACACGCAAGCGATCCCCGGCCGGTGCTGGCCGGTCCGGCGGGCACAGCCGCAGCCTACCGGCGCGCCGCCTGGGAGCAGGTGGGCGGACTCGACGAGACGATCTTCACCTACATGGAGGACTTCGACCTGGCACTGCGCCTGCGCAGCGCCGGCTGGGGATCCGTCGCCGCGCCCGGTGCGGTGGGGGTGCACCTTGGTTCGGCCACGCACGGGCACCGTTCGGCCTGGCAGCGGCGCAACGGCGGCTTCGGCCGCGGATACCTGCTGCGGCGCTACGGGCTACCGCAGGGGGCGGCCAGGGCGCGCGCGCTGATCACCGAGGCAGTGGTGGTATTGGGGGACCTGATCATCTCCCACGACCTCGCGGCTCTGCAGGGACGCATGCGCGGCTGGAGCGCCGGCCAATGCCGCCCCCACCTTCCCCGCCCGCCGGCGGCGGCGATCGATCGGCAGATCGGCTTTCGCGACTCGCTCGCCTTGCGACGCGAGGTGTACGCGCGACGCGACGCCTCAGGGGCCGGGATCGGCGTGCAGGCCCCAGGACAGAGCTGAGAGCACACGCCTTCGTACGGCGCCGCCCCGCTCGTAGGCGAGCGTGCGGTTGTCGATCGCCAGCAGCCGCTCCTGCCCACCCTGCCAGTAGGTGCCGCTGCGATACCACTCGGCCGGCTCGTAGGCGACACCGGCGCTGTCCACCACGAGCGCGCGCTGTCCGATCCGCGCCAGCTGGCCAACCATGTTCAGCGACCCGCTCTCCAGCACGTAGGTGTCGAACTTGGTGCGCGCGGGGAACAGCCGCAACGACCTGAGCGTGCCATGGCCGACCATCAGCATCGTGTTGCGCAGATGCGGCGTGGGAAAGGGCGCGAAGGCAAGCAGTTCCTCAGGGACCTGCGAGAGCAGCGCCAGGCGCGCCCGCAGCGAGTCGCGCCGGGAGCGTCGCTCGACGTGCAGCTGTTCGAGGTCGATCTCCAACAGCAGCCTGCGCGCCTCGTGGATCGGGGGCAGCACGCTGCGATAGAAGCTGGGCAGGCCGAGCGAGAAGGCCAGCCACGAATGCGAGCTCAGCCACGAGCCGGTGGCGCCAACCATGCCGACGCCCGGCAGCGCGAGCGCGGCGTCCAGCTTGGCGAGCCAGCCCGCGACCACGGGACGCGTGTGAGAGTTGACGAAGCAGTAGCGGCCGCGACGCAACCGTGCCGCCACGCCGAAGAGCACGCCGAGGTCCAGCCCCATGTCGGGGAAGAACTCGATCGTGGGCTCGAGGTCGGCCACCTGCGCGATATAGGGCGCGGCCTGCGCCCACGAGCCGAACCCCTTCAGCGCAAGCACCAGCTCGTGCTCGACGCCGGGCGGGTGAGCGCGCATCGCCGCGGCAAACTCGCGCAGCGAGTCGATGCCGTTGGCCGCGCGCACGAGGTGGATCACGCAGGGCGGGCCATCGTCCTGCCCGCACGAGGTCGGGGGCAGCGCCAGCGGCGTGCGGTTCCACTCCCACGGGCGGCGCATCTCAGAGCAGCGCCAACTCCGGCGTGCGCGCGGCGAGGCGGCCCCCCCACTCGCCGACAAAGCCGAGCTGCTCGACGATCTCGTCCTTGAGGTTCCAGGGCAGGATCACCACCACGTCGGGGCGGTCTTCGCGGAGCGCCCGCGGCGGGCGGATCGGGATGTGGCTGCCGGGCAGGAAGCGACCCTGCTTGTGCGGATTGAGGTCCACCGTGTAGTCGAGGAAGTCGCGACGCACGCCGCAGTAGTTGAGCAGCGTGTTGCCCTTCGCCGGCGCGCCGTAGCCGACTACGCGCCGACCCTCCTCCTTGAGACCGATCAGAAACTCGAGGATCCGGCGCTTGTCGGCCTCGACGCGGGCGCCGTAGCGAGTGTAGGTCTCCAGCCGTTCATACCCGGCCCCGCGCTCGCGTTCGCGCAGCTCCATAGCGCGCTCGGTGTCGGGCTTGGTCGCATCGTCCTCGTGCGCCCCGTAGATGCGCAGCGAGCCGCCATGCGTGGGCAGCTCCTCGACGTCGAACAGGCGCAGCCCCTGCGCGGCGAACACACGACTGGCGGTGAGGAAGGAGAAGTAGGAGAAGTGCTCGTGGTAGATCGTGTCCCACTGGTCGTCCTCGATCAGGCGCAGCAGGTGGGGGAACTCCATCGTGATCGTCCCACCGGGCGCCAGCAGGATCTTCATGCCGCCCACAAAATCAGCCAAGTCGGGGACATGCGCGAGCACGTTGTTGCCCACCAGCAGATCGGCGCGGGAGCGCGCGGCCAGCGACCGGGCGCTCGCGCGGCCGAAGAACTCCACCACCGTGGGGATCCCCCGTTCGCGTGCGACCTGTGCCACGTTGGCGGCCGGCTCGACGCCGAGCACGGGCACGTGACGCTCCTGGAAGTACTGCAACAGGTAGCCGTCGTTGGAAGCGATCTCTACCACCTGGCTGTGCTCGCCCAAACCGAGCAGCTCGATTGTCTGCTCGCTGTAACGACGGCAGTGCTCCAGCCAGCTGGTCGAGTAAGAAGAGAAGTAGGCGTAGTCGGAGAAGATCCTGGCGGGCGTCTCGAACTCCTCCAGCTGCACCAGGAAGCAGTGGCTGCACACCAGCGCGCGGAGCGGGTAAAAGGGCTCCATCGTGCCGAGGCGCTCAGGCGATAGGTAGGAGTTGGCGAGCGGCGAGGAGCCCAGATCGGCAAACACATCCCGCAGCGGGGCGCCGCACAGCCGGCAGCACGTGGGGAGCACCTCGGGGCCGGCGGCGGACGCGCTGAGATCGAGGGCGGCGGTGCCACTCATGCCCACACCACCCAGGCAACTGTGCCACTCATGCCCACACCCGCCAGGCAACTGTGCCACTCATGCCCACACCCGCCAGGGAGCCTCGCCGGAGTCCCACAACTGCTCCAGCAGGTGACGGTCGCGCAGCGTGTCCATCGCCTGCCAGAACCCCTGGTGGCGGAAGGAGGCGAGTTGTCCCTCGTTGGTGAGGCGGCGCAGCGGCTGCTGCTCCCACACCTCGCGGTCACCCCCGAGGTAGCGCCCCACCTCGGGGGAGAGCACGAAGAACCCGCCGTTGAGCCACGCGCCGTCCCCGCGCGGCTTCTCCTGGAAGCTGCGCACGTGCGTGCCGTTGAGCTCGACTGCGCCGAAGCGGCCGGGGGGCTGCACGGCGGTGATCGTGGCGAGCGCGCCCTGCTCGCGGTGGTAGGCGATCAGCGCGGTGATGTCGATGTCGGCCACGCCGTCGCCATAGGTGAAGCAGAAGTCCTCATCGCCCACGTAGGCGAGCGCCCGCTTCAGACGCCCGCCCGTCATCGTCTCTTCGCCGGTGTCCAGGAGCGTCACCCGCCACGGCTCGGCGCTGGAGCGGTGAACCTCGACGTCGCCGCACCCCAGATCGAAGGAGAGATCCTCGCTCGTATGCAGGTGATAGTTGGCGAAGAACTCCTTGATGACATAGCCCTTGTAGCCGAGGCAGATCACGAACTCCTCGATACCGTGGGCCGCGTAGATCTTCATGATGTGCCAGAGCATCGGCTTGCCGCCGATCTCCACCATCGGCTTGGGGCGAACCGCGGTCTCCTCGCTGAGCCGCGAACCCAAACCACCGGCGAGGATCACCGCCTTCATCCGATGCACTCGGGGGCCGGCGCGCGCACCCCGTGAAGTTCGACTGCTGACATGGCGGTCAAGCTAACAAGCGGCTTCCGAGCAATCGAGCGCCTGTGGGGCAAGTGCTTTGCCCGCTTGGAACAGTGCCTGTATGGTGTTTCTCTCATGGCTGGCGATTGGGCAGGAAAGCGTGTGCTGTTCACGGGCGCACAGGGCTTCATCGGCTCGTGGGTCGCCGAGCGGCTGCTCGACGAGGACGCCGAGCTGTTCGTCCTCGACCGGCCGACGGCGGAGCTCTCCCGCTTTCGCATGCGCGGGCTGCACGACCGCTGCACCCTGGTGCCGGCCAATCTCGAGGACGTGGCGTCGTTATGCCGCGCGCTCGATCGGCATCGCATCGAGGCGGTGTTCCACCTCGCGGCGGCGGCGATCGTGGGGGCGGCGACTAGATCGCCGCTCGGCACCTACGGGGTGAATGTCCGCGGCACCTGGAGCCTGCTGGAGGCCTGCCGCACCGCCCGTGCGCCGCTGCAACGGGTGGTTGTGGCCTCCACCGACAAGGCTTACGGGATTCACGAGCATCTCCCCTACCGCGAGGATCACGCACTGCAGCCGCAGTATCCCTACGACGTCTCGAAGGCGTGCGCCGACCTGATCGCGCGCTCCTATGCGCACACGTATGGCCTGCCGGTTGCGGTTACGCGCTTCGGCAACGTATTCGGCGGCGGGGACTTCAACTTCTCGCGCCTGATCCCTGGGACGGTGAAGGCGCTGCTGACGGGCGAGCGGCCCGTGATTCGCTCGGGCGGGCTGATGGAACGCGATTACCTCTATGCCGAGGACGCAGTCGACGCCTATCTCGCGGTGGCCGCATCGCTCGATCGCCCCGAGTTGCACGGCCGTGCTTGGAACGCGAGCATCGGCTCCCCGGTGACGGTGCTCGAGATCGTCGGACGGCTCACCGAGATCGCGGGCACGGGAGTCGAGCCCGACGTTCGCGGGGAGGGCACCCCGCACGGGGAGCTGACCAGCCAGTGGCTGGATTCGAGCGCGATCGCCGAGCAGCTCGGGTGGACGCCGGCGTGGGATCTTCAGCGAGGCTTGGAGGCTACGTATAGATGGTACGAGCACTCCAGCGAAGCCCTGGATCCAGCCGTCCTTCGGCCATCAGCTCCTTGAGGCGCGCGATCCGCATGAAGCGCGAACCCTTGAAGTCGTCGATCTCCAGGCCGTTGTCGCGGTAGGCCGCGAGCATCTGCTCGACGCTTGCGCGCACCGTCCATTTGGGGTGCAGCTCGGGAAACGCCCGCTGCAGCTTGGCGAAGCTAACGCGGTAGCTGCGCTTGTCCGGTCCCGCCCCCTCGGCGAAAGCGATCCGCGACCCGGGGACGGCCTCCTCGACGGCTCGGGCGACCTCGCGGATCCGGTAGTTCTCCTCGTCGGCACCCACGTTGAACGCCTCGCCGTGCACCCGCTCCCGCGGCGCCTGCATCAGGCCGAGGAAGGCGCGCGAGATGTCCTCGATGTGCACCAGCGGTCGCCACGGGGTGCCGTCGCTTTGCATCAGCACCTCGCCGGTGGCGAAGGCGAAGGCGGTGAGGTTGTTGACGACGAGGTCCCCCCGGTGACGCGGAGAGAGACCGTGGGCGGTGGCATTGCGCAGAAAGGTGGGGCTGAACGAATCGTCGGCGAGCTCCCCGATGTCGCGCTCGGCGAGCACCTTCGACTCGCCGTAGGGCGTCACGGGGTTGAACTCTGCCGTCTCGTCGATCCAATCCTGCCCGGCGGCGCCGTAGAGGCTGCACGAGGAGGCGAACAGGAAGCGCTCGACCCCCGCCTGCTTGGCGGCCCGCGCCAGCGACACCGAGGCGCGGTGGTTGATCGCGAAGGTGCAGTCGGGGTTGAGATCGCCGACCGGGTCGTTGGAGAGAGCGGCGAGATGGATGACTGCGTCGAAGCCGTCGAGATCGGCGGGGGTCACGTCGCGGACGTCCTTGCGCATCGCGGGCACCGCCGGCGCGAGCTCCTCGCCGAAGTCGCAGCCCTCGTACATGTAGGTGTCGAGGCCCACCACCTCGTGGCCGGCCGTGCCGAGGAGGGGGACCAGGATGGACCCGATGTAACCGTGGTGGCCGCTAACGAGAACGCGCATGAGAATCGACCCTTGACCCGAGCCCAGCCCGAGGTGGAAGGCGGCGCGCAGTCTACCCGCGGTCGGCCAGCGGGGAGCGGAAGGCGTGAGACAGGCCGTTCCGCGGGGACCCACGCGCGGGCGAGTGTCTCCGACCCGGCGTGTGGGCGCGAGAGACCGCACCTACAATGAGCCGCCCGTGCCTACCACTCCCCGACACCCGCTTCTGCCACCTCGCAAGGTGGATCCCCACCAAGCGCTGGCGGCCATGGAGCAAGAGGTGCTGGCGCGCTGGCGCGAGCGCGAGGTGTTCGCGCGGTCGCTGCAGATGCGCGAGGGCGCGGAGCCGTGGGTCTTCTACGAGGGGCCGCCCACCGCCAATGGCCGCCCGGGCGCCCACCACGTGCTCTCGCGCGTGTTCAAGGACATCTACCCGCGCTACAAGACGATGCGCGGCCACCGCGTGGAGCGCAAGGGCGGCTGGGACTGCCACGGCCTGCCGGTGGAGATCGCGGTTGAGCAGAAGCTGGGGATCAACAGCAAGCACGAGATCGAGAACGAGATCGGGATCGAGGAGTTCAACCGCCAGTGCCGCGAGTCGGTGTTCGAGTACCTGGAGGAGTGGAACCGCCTCACGGAGCGGATCGGCTTCTGGATCGACCTCGACCACGCCTATCGCACGCTCGACGAGAGCTACATCGAGTCGGTGTGGTGGGCGCTCGCGGAGATCCACCGCCGGGGACTGCTGTACGAGGGGTACAAGGTCGTGCCCTACTGCTACCGCTGCGGAACGGCGCTCTCATCGCATGAGGTGGCGCTGGGATATGAGGATGTGGTCGATCCGAGTGTGTATCTGAAGCTGCCGGTCCTTGGCGGCGAGGAGAAGCTACTCGTGTGGACGACCACCCCGTGGACCCTGCCGGGAAACGTGGCAGTGGCGGTATCGCCCACGGCCACCTACGCACGTGCCAGGGTCGGGGAGGAGATGTTGGTGCTTGCAGAGGCTCGTGTGCAGCCCGTGCTCGGCGATGGCATCGAGGTGGTGGACCGCTTCACAGGCGACGAACTGGCACATAGATACAGGTCCTACCAAGGACCGATCTTTCCGATCGGCCAGCCCGGCGGCTTTCCGATCGTGGTGGACGCGTTTGTGACAACAGAGGACGGCACCGGGATCGTCCATCTCGCACCGGCCTTTGGCGAAGACGACTATCGGGTCGCCGCCGCGAACGGGATCTTCGACCCGACCGACCCCCACAGCCTTCTGAATCCGGTCAAGCCCGACGGAACCTATGAGCAACGCGTGACCGGATACGGAGGCCGCCTGGTCAAGGACCCGGCACTCACAGAGGAGCTGATAACGGACCTCGATAAGCGCGGGTTGCTGTTCAAGCGCGAGAACTACGAGCACTCCTATCCGCATTGCTGGCGTTGCGGCACGCCGTTGCTGTACTACGCCAAACCATCGTGGTACATCGCGACTTCGAAAGTGCGCGAAAGGATGCTCGCCGCCAACGAGACCGTCGCGTGGCACCCGCCGCACATCAAGCACGGCCGCTTCGGCGACTGGCTCTCCAACAACATCGACTGGGCGCTCTCGCGCGAGCGCTATTGGGGCACACCGCTGCCGGTGTGGCGCTGTGGCGGGGGGCACCTCCATGTGATCGGCTCGTTCGCGGAGCTCGAGCAGCTCTCGGGCGCCTCGCTCGCCGACCACCATCGTCCGTACGTGGATGAGATCGTGTTCCCGTGTCCGCACGCAGCCGGTGGTGGTGCGCCGTGTGGCGAGCCCATGCGACGGGTGCCCGAGGTGATCGACGTGTGGTTTGACTCGGGCGCGATGCCGTTCGCCCAGCACCACGTCCCATTCCGGGGGGAGGGGAAAGCAAAGGAAAAGGAGGAGGGGGAGGGGGCAGTGGTGGGCGCCGACAGCCTGGTCGCGCAAGCCGAGCGCTTCACCGCCGACCCCGCCCGCTTCCCCGCAGACTTCATCTGCGAGGCGCTCGACCAGACGCGCGGCTGGTTCTACTCGCTGCTCGCGATCTCCACGCTGCTGTTCGACACGGCCCCCTACCGCAACGTGGTGTGCCTCGGGCTGATCCTCGACGGCGAGGGCCAGAAGATGTCGAAGTCGCGCGGCAACACCGTGGAGCCCGGGCAGGTGATCGACAAGTACGGGGCAGATGCGTTCCGCTGGTACTTCTTCACCTCCAAGCAGCCGTGGGACGGCTACCGCTTCTCCGAGGAGGCGATCGGCGAGGGGGTGCGTTTGTTCCTCAAGCAGCTGTGGAGCACCTACTTCTTCTATGTTCTCTACGCGCACGCCAATGAGGAGGCGCTGAGCGGGCTCCCGGCGGAGCCCCCCGCGCAAGAGGGGAGCTTGGGGGATCAGTCGGCTGAAGAGTCGAGCGCTCACGCGGGCGGCGAGGAGGGCGACCTGGACCGCTGGGCGCTGTCGCGCACGGCCGCCACCGCCGAGCGGGTAGCCGAGCGCCTCGACGCCTACGACGCGACCGCCGCGGGCCGGGCGATCGCGGAGCTGGTGGACGAGCTCTCCAACTGGTATGTGCGCCGCTCGCGCAGGCGCTTCTGGGACGGCGACCCCGCCGCGTTCCGCACGCTGCGCAGCTGCCTGCTCACGATCGCCAAGCTGCTGGCGCCCTTCTGCCCGTTCGTCGCCGACGAGATCTACGACAACCTCGACGGCACGCTGGCGAGCGTGCACCTCTGCGACTTCCCCGTCGGCGATGTGCTCCCCCCCGCGACCGCGACCTGGAGGAGGCAATGGCGATCGCGCGCGAGACCGTACGCCTCGGCCTCGGCGCGCGCGGGCAGGCGAAGATCAAGGTGCGCCAGCCGCTCGCGGAGGCCGTGGTGGTCGCTGCCGGACGCGAGCGCGCGGCGATCGAGCGGCTCTCGGACGTGGTGCGCGAGGAGCTCAACGTACGTCGCGTGCGCTTCGTCGCCGGCGCCGAGGAGCTGGGGCGCTACGAGGTGAAGGCCAACTACCGCCGTCTCGGCCCGCTGTTCGGCAGGGAGATGCCACTCGTCGCCGAGGCGATCGCGGCGCTCGACCCTGCGCGGGTGGCGGCCGCGGTGAGGGATGGCGCCGCCAACGGCGACGCGGGCCTCGGCATCTCGGTCGGCGGTCGCGAGCACACGCTTACCGCCGAAGACGTGATCCTCACCATGCAGGC
Organism: uncultured Solirubrobacterales bacterium; assembly: GCA_963844585.1. Taxonomy (GTDB): domain Bacteria; phylum Actinomycetota; class Thermoleophilia; order Solirubrobacterales; family Solirubrobacteraceae; genus Palsa-744. The sequence continues at coordinate 249,832 of CAWJOV010000010.1, forward strand.
CCCCGACGGCTACAGCGTCGAGCGCGAGGGCGCCCATGCGGTGGCGCTGGAGCTGGCGATCGACGACGACCTGCGCCGCGAGGGCCGCTCGCGGGAGATCCTCCACGCGGTGCAGTCCGCGCGCAAGAGCGCTGGCCTTGCGGTCGAGGACCGGATCGCTCTCTCTCTATCCGGCGACTCTGCGTTGCTCGACGCGGCCGCCGCCTACCGCGACTACTTGGTTGGCGAGACGCTCGCGGTGGTGCTCTACCTCGGCGACGACCCGCCGCCGGCCGAGATGGATTACACCGAACAAAGCGCGATCGATGGCTTAGGGCTGCAGATCGCTCTGCGCCGGATCGAGCGCGACTGAGCGCTTCTAACCTCGGGCTGTTGGAGTCAGCGTGACAAACGCTCGTAGAGAGCGCTCTCCTCTTCATGACGGCGACGTAGCCGCTCTCTGAAGTCTTTGTCGCGACGCCGCTCCTCGATATGAGCGTCAATCGCAGATCGGACTGCCTCTGTGACGCTCTGGTCATCGGCCCGAGCGATCAGCTCAAGGGTCGCCGCCCGCTCGTCGTCCAGTCGCAAGGTCATTGTCTTAGCCACCAGGCAATAATGACATATTTCAACGCCCAATACAAGAGTAAATTGAATTAAGACTTTAAAACATATCCTTCTTTCTATCAAGATAGCTTGATTGCTACAGTGGGAGGTATGCGGCGCATTGAGCTGGGTGATTTTCTACTCATCGCAGAGATCCACTCGGGCATTGATGCGCACCAGCTCGCGCGTATACCTCGCGTAGTCAACCTGGCGGAGGCGGCACTAGCCGCCCCCTTCGCCGGATTCGGGGATTATCAGGTGTTCCCTGCCATTCACGAGAAGGCGGCCGTGTACTGCGCGCGAATCGCCACCTATCACCCGCTCCCCGACGGGAACAAGCGCACTGCCTACGACGTGATGCGAGAGTTCCTCGACCGCAACGGGGTCGCCTTCAGACACCCTTCAGGGGGGCTGGACGCAACAGCCCAAGCGATCGAGGATCTGGCTGCCAACGTCCTCGACGAGCGCGCATTCATCGCCTGGGTTAGCCAGCGCGCCAGCGACACACGCTGACCAGCAAGCTCCCGACCCATCCCGCCGCAGCCCCCTTGGGGGCGGAGGCCCTCCTCCAAATGACTACGCCAGCACGGGATCCAGCTCGGACTCGAACTCTGAGCGGGAGGGAGGCAGGCCCCCCTCCCGAGTCTCCCCCCAACTACGCCAGCGCGGGCTCCAGCTCGGACTCGATCTTCTTCTTCGGGTAGGCGCCCACCACTGTCTTGACAGGCTCGCCCGCCTTGAAGAGGATCATCGTGGGGATCGACAGCACCTGGAATTTGGCCGCCGTCTGCTGGTTCTCGTCAACGTTCAGCTTTACGATCCGCAGGTCCTCGCGCTCCTGGGCGATCTCCTCGAGCACCGGGCCCACCACGCGGCAGGGGCCGCACCACGGCGCCCAGAAGTTGACCAGCACAGGGGTCTGCGATTCGATGACCTCGGCCTGGAAGTTGTTGTCGGTGACTTCGCTCAAACTGCCCGCCATGGGGGCCTCCTTTGCTCTGCGGCTCGGTGTGCTCCTAATACTATACAAAGTGTAGTAAGGGCTCAGCTACCTGAGCGCATGGGCGCCGCGGTCGGCGGCGGGGGCATACCCGGTGGGCGGCTGGTGGCCGTAGCGCAGCCGCGGAACCAGCCACATCGCCTCCGCGGCGATCTGCCAGGACATCTTGCTCGTGCCGCGCTGGCGGTCGCGAAAGACGATCGGCACCTCCACGACGTGGAAGCCAGCGCGCACCGCGCGGTAGGTGAGCTCCACCTGGAAGGCATACCCCTGTGAGCGCACGCCGTCGAAGTGAATCGCCTCCAGCACCTCGCGGCGAAAGCACTTGAAGCCGCCTGTCAGATCGCGCACGCGCAGGCCCAACATCCAACGTGCGTAGGTGGAGCCGCCCTCGCTCACCACGCGCCGCAGCAGGCCCCAATCCCGCACCCCCCCACCGGGGACGTAGCGCGAGCCGAGCGCGAGGTCGGCGCCGTCGGCGATCGCCTGCAGCAGGCGACGTAGGTCGGCGGGGTCGTGGGAGAAGTCGCTGTCCATCTCCATCACATACGCCGCCCCCTGCTCCAGGGCGTGCGCGAAGCCGGCGAGGTAGGCGGGGCCGATCCCTTCCTTGGTGGTGCGGTGCAGTGCCTTCACCCACGCGTGCTCCCCCGCCAGCCGGTCGGCGATCTCACCGGTGCCATCGGGCGAGCCGTCGTTGACGATCAGGACGCGGTACTCCGCGCACGGAGCGCCCGCGAGCGCCTCTCCGGCGGCGGTCACGATCGCCTCGATGTTCTCGGCCTCGTTGTAGGTGGGCAGTATGAGCCAGGCGGTGCCGTCCACTGAGGCCACGTACCCTAGTGCGTAGAGACGCGGATGGGCTCCACCAGCCGGCGCTCCAGCGCGCACGGCTCACAATGAAGAGTCGCGACAGCATGCGCCGAGCGGGTAGGGCACTCTTACGCACATGCCCGACCTCTCCAACACCGCGATCGCCGACGCCCTCGAGGAATTGGGGGACCTGTACGAGCTCGACGGGGCAATCGTCCACCGCGTGCTCGCCTACCGCCGCGCGGCCGCAACGGTTCGGGAGGCCTCGACCTCGGTGGCGACGCTCGCGCGAGCGGGCCGCGCCACGGAGCTGCCCGGCGTCGGGGAGACGTTGCAGGAGAAGATCGTGGCCCTGCTCGACACCGGCGCGATCCCTGCGGCGGAGCGGCTGCGGGCGAAGTTCCCGCCGGGGCTGATCGCGATCACCCGGATCCCCGGCCTCGGCCCCAAGCGCGCGCGGCTGCTGCACGAGCAGCTCGGCATCGACTCGCCGCAGGCGCTGCGCGAGGCAGCGCAGGCACAACGGCTGCGCGGGGTCAAAGGGCTGGGGGCCAAGTTCGAGGAGAAAGTCCTCGCCTCGCTCGAGCAGCTGGCCGCCGAGGGACTGCCGATCGACGGGATGCCGCCACGACCGCGGCGGGCGCTCTTGCCGGCCGCGATCGAGCTGGGAGAGGCGCTCGCCGCCGGCCTGCGCGAGCACGGCCCGTCCGACGCGCACGTGCAGCTCGCCGGCTCCGCGCGGCGCGGCACGGACAGCGTGAAGGACATCGACCTCGTGGCGGTCACCGCCGAGCCGCAACGGCTGGCCGCGGCGCTCGCCTCGCTGGAGCAGATCGAGCGCGTCGGCTCCTCTGGCCCGGCCGGCGCACGCGGGCGCACCCACTCCGGCCTGAGCGTCGACCTGCGGATCGCCGCGCCCGAGCAGCTCGGCAACCTGCTGCAGCACTTCACCGGCTCCGCCACTCACAACGCCGCGCTGCGCGAGCTCGCCGTGCGCAAAGGGCTGCACGTCTCCGAGTACGGCGTGCTGGACGACGCCACCAGCGCCACGCGGACGTGTGCGACCGAGGCCGAGGTGTATGAGCTGCTCGGCCTTCCCTACATCCCACCGGAGCTGCGCGAGAACCGCGGCGAGCTGGAGGCAGCGCTCGGGCAGGGGGGTGGATGGACCGGCCGCGACAAAGCCGGTGGGCCGGGTGGATCGCGCGGCGCGGCGACCGCAGGCGGCACGAGGACGGCGCGGGGACTGCCAGAGCTGATCGAGTTGGGCGACATCCGCGGCGACCTGCACTGCCACACGGTCGCCTCCGACGGCAAGGCGACGATCGAGGAGATGGCGCAGGCAGCGCAAGCGCTCGGGTATGAGTACCTGGCGATCACCGACCACTCCGCCTCGCACGGATTCGGCAACGACGTCTCCCCAGCGCAGCTGCGCGAGCAGATCGAGCGGGTCGGGGAGGTGGCGCAGAGCCTCAACGGGTTCACGCTGCTGGCGGGCAGCGAGGTCAACATCCTGCCCGACGGCACGCTCGACTACGAGGACCAGCTGCTGGCACGGCTGGATTGGGTGGTCGCCAGCGTGCACACCGCCTTCGGGATGAGCGAACAAGCGCTCACCGAGCGGATCATCGCGGCGATCGAGCATCCCCTCGTGGACGCGATCGGCCACCCCACAGGCCGTCTGATCGAGCGCCGCGAACCCTACAGCCTCGACCTGGAGGCGATCTTCGCAGCGGCGGCGCGCACGGGCACGATGCTCGAGATCAACGCCAACCCCGACCGCCGCGACCTCTCCGAGACACACGCCCGCGCCGCCGTGCGCGCGGGCGTGTCGATCGTGATCGACTCCGACGCCCACCGTCCGGCGACACTGCAGAACATGCGCTGGGGGATCATCACCGCGCGGCGCGGCTGGCTCACGAAGGGGGATGTGGTCAACACGCGGCCGTGGTCGGAGCTAGTGGGGTTGCGTAAACGAGCCCGAGCGGCTACGCCCCCAGCAGCCGCGGCAGCAGCTCCCGCGCGACGATCCGATCGACCACGGCGACGGTGAAGGGCTCCACCAGCTCGGCGGCGCGGGCGGCGTAGTCCTCGCCGCCCGGCGCATCGAGCGCGCAGCGCAGCGCGGTGCCGAGGTCCTCTCCCACGAGGCGGACGTCGAGCTCGCGGGCGAGGGGCAGCGCGACGTAGCCGCCGGGCGCCGGAGCGGTAACCAGGCGGCAACCCTCGGCGAGCGCCTCCAGCTGCGCCAGCCCGTACTCCTCACGGCGGGGTGCACAAGCAAACACGCGCGCGCGGCGCAGCAGGGCGCGGTAGTCGGGCTGAGCAAGCGTGCCAACGACGTCGGTGTCCTCGTCGGACACCTCGATCCCGTTCGCGCGCAGCCCTTCGCGATCGATACCGGCGATCGCCAGCCGCTCGCCGGGCCGGTGCACGCTCCGCCATGCCGCCAGCACGCGGTCAAGTCCCTTCTTGCGGGGGTTCGCCGCGTAGGTGATGACCGCGATGTCGCGTCCCGCGGGATCGGGCGCTCGGCTGCCGCCCTCAACCGGCTGGCAAGCGGCAATCGGCGAGGGCACCACGAGGGCACGCTCGGGGCTCAGGCCCCCGCCCACCGCGGCGGTGGCCTCCGCTAGCGCGCCCGCGCTTGAGGGCAGCAGTAGCGGCGCCAGTCGCAGCCGGCGGCGCTCGAGCGGGCGTTGCCACAGCCCGTGGCGACCGGGGCGGTTGGCGACCGCGGAGGCATCAAAGCGGATCGCACCCGGTAGCGGCCACAGCAGCGACGCGGTCGTGGTGGAGTAGATCACCGACCGGGGCGGCTTCCCACGCAGCTGCCCGAGTGCCTCCATGGCGGCGTCCCGCGCGGCGCGCGCCCAGCGCAGGTCGGTGAGCATCAGCGTACGGATCTCGCTTGGATGTGCGGCGGACGCGACAACCACATGCGCGCCGGCGCGCCGCAGCGAGCCGACCAGCTCCTCGTCCGCCACCCGCAATCCCTCGGTCGAGCCGAGCTGGACCAGCAGCACATCGACCGTGTTGTTGCCGGCCGACAAATCAACCGTGTCCCCGGCCCCCACCAACCCCACGCTCAAACGACGCCCTCAGGCCGCATCGCCTTGAAGCCGGGCGTGCGTTGCAGGGCGATCGGCTGGATCGGGGAGGTGTGCAGCACGTAGAAGCGCACCCCATCGCGCTCCTCGATCGCGCTCACCGCGGAGTGCTGGTGGCGCCAGGCGAGCGCCCAGATGATCGCGAAGCCGGCCCCGATCCCGGGGATCTGGGGGGCAAGGAAGGCAAGACCGCCGGCGAGCACGGTGACCGCGAGCAGCGGCCACAGCCGGTTGAGCAGGATCGCCGCGGGGCGGTGCTCGGGCAACATGTTGGTGGAACGCGCCCCTGCAAGCAGCCGCGCGATCGGTGGGCTTGCGTCGGCGCGCCGGCCAAGCGCGAGTCCGATCAGCGCGGCGAGCGCCCACCAGGCGATCGACAACACTGCCGCCAGCGACCCCGAGGTGGTGGTGAGGATCGACAGCACGGTGATCAGCGCTAGCACGGTGGCGACGCCGGCACTGAGCAGGACGGTGTTCTTGAGGAAGTCGGCGAAGCGCACGGATACGGCTAACGGGTCGGTCTCACAGGTGACCCATTGGGCAACGGGTGCACGTGAGGCACCACTACAGCAGAGCCTCGAGCAGGCGGCGCACGCCTTCGGGGCCGTCGATCGTGAGGTCCGCCTCCTCCACCAGCTCCCGCGGCGCTTCCTCGGAGCTCACCGCCACGCACACCGCGCGCGCGAGCCTCCCGGCCTGCACCAGCGAGCGCAGCCCACGGAAGGCGTCGAGGTCGGTTGTGTCGTCGCCGGCGTACAGCGCGGCGCTCACATGCCCTCCCGCCTCATCGATCCCGTTCGCCTCGCCTCCCTCCCCCGCGGACCCCGCGCGCACTCCGCTGGGAATCCACGGGCCCGGGACGTCGGGGTTGCGATCGTCGAGCAACGCCATCACACCGAGCCCCTTGTCGAGCGCCACCGGGGGGCGTACCTCGAGCACCTTGCGGCCCCAGTGCACGGCAAAGCCCTCCTGCTCGGCACGCGTGGCGATCTCCCGCACGGCGGCCTCCGCCGCGACCTCGTCGGGCGCGCCGCGCCAGTGGAAGGCGGCGATCGCCTCCTTGTCCTCGGCGCGTATGCGCAGGCGCTGGTGCTCAGCCGTGAGGATATGGGTGGCGAAGTCGCCCACGCGCCCGCTCCAGGCGGCTAGCTCGGGGTCGAGCTCGGGGCGGGTGGCACCGGGGCGCAGCAGCTCGCCGCCGTGGTTGCCGACGTAGGCGATCGTCCCGATCGCGACGATCTGACGGGCGGTGGCGGCGCGGCGGCCGCTGACACAGCCGACCAGGCGGTAGCGCTTGGCGATCTCGATCAGCAGCGCGCGGGTCGCCTCGGGCACGTGGGCGTCGGCGGCGTGGCGCACGATCGGCGCGAGCGTGCCGTCGATGTCGAGCAGCACTGCGGAGCTGGAGGGATCGGAGCGCAGCGGCTCCAGTGCCTCCACCAAGCGAGGGGCGACGGGGGACACATCCTTAGTATGCCCGGCATGGCGGCGCGTAGATCCACCGGCGACGTCCTCAAGCTGATGGCGATCGGCACCGCCGCGGGCCTGTTCAGCGGGATCTTCGGAGTGGGGGGCGGCACGGTGATCGTGCCACTGCTGGTGCTGTGGCTGGGATACGGCGAGCGCGAGGCGACCGGCACCTCGCTGGCGGCGATCGTGTTCATCGCGGGCTTCGCGGCTGCGGTGCAGGCGGGATACGGCAACGTGCGCGTGGTGGACGGCCTGTTGGTGGGTATCCCCGCCGTCATCGGAGTGCTGCTGGGGGCGTGGCTTCAGCAGCGGCTGCACAGCCGCACGATCGCGCTGTTGTTCGCGGCGGTGCTCCTCGCCAGCGCGGTGGAGCTGCTGCTCCAATGATCGGCGCCCCCATTGTGGCTGGGCTGTCGCGCAAAGCGAGCACAGTGGAGCGATCGACGCAATGATCGGCGTGATCGTGATCGGGCTGGCCGCTGGGGTGATCGCCGGCTTGCTGGGCGTCGGCGGCGGCGTGCTGTTCGTGCCGGGCCTGGTGCTCTTCATCGGCCTCACCCAACACCAGGCGGAGGCGACTTCGCTGCTGGCGATCGTACCCGTGGCGCTGGTGGGTGGGGTGATGCAGGACCGCTACGGCAACGTGCGCCGCGGCGACGCGCTGCTCGTGGGACTGCTCTCGGTGGCTGGCGCCGCTGGCGGGGTGGCGCTCGCGAACGCACTTTCGGGGAAGGTGCTGCAGGTGGGCTTCGCGCTGTTCATGCTGTTCGTGGCGGCGCAGCTGGTGCGCCGGAATATCGGTTGACGGGACGTGGAGGAGCAAAAAGGGGCATAGAGGGTGGCGCAGGCGGCCGAAGGCCAGCGAGCTGGGCCCCTCTTTCTTTCTGTCACACTGGAACCCATGGGACTCGACAACCCAATCCACATCGCGTTCCTGGTGGTGATCCTGCTACTGGTGTTCGGCGCCAGGCGGCTCCCGGAAATCGGGCGCTCGCTGGGCAGCGGTATGCGCGAGTTCAAGGACTCGATCAGCGGCGAGACCAAACCGGCGCTGAGCGCAACCGTTCAACAGCCGCCGGTCCAGCAGCCACAGCCACCAGTGGCACAGCCAGCCGCAGCCCCACCGCCCGTCGCCGCCGCCCCGGCTGCGGCGGAGCCGGTGGACGAAAGCACCTTCGGCCGGTAGCGAACGCGGCGCTGCCGCCCGGCGTCAGGGGGCGTCAGCCCTCGCGTGCAGGTTCGCCCAGCACCGAGGGTCGCCCCTCGAGCAGCAGCGGCGAGCCACAGCGCCAGCAATAGGCGGCGCCGCGGCTGTGCACGGCTCCGCAGGAGCGGCAGTTGCCACCCACCCCATCCTCCGCGGCGGACAGCAGACGCTCGACCTCGCCGAGCTGCGCGTCGGCCTGCTGGAGCTCGGCCGCGCGCCGGGCGAGCACGTCGAGGCGATAGTGGTCGCGGATCGCCATCTCGTAAGCCAACCCACCGAGGTCCCAGGTGAGCGCGGCAACGCGCTCAGCCAGCCGCACGCGCTCGCGGCGCAGCTCGGCGGCGGAGCCGCTCGAGACGGCGGTGGACGGTGTCTCCACTCCCGGCGCGGCAGCAGACGCTACGCCAGAGGAAGACGCAACGCCCGAGACGGGCGGGACGCCAGAAGCGGAGGCGGGCGGGACGCGCTCCACGCGGGGCGGGCCGCCGTCGCCGGGGTGAGGCTGTCCGTTGGAGCCGGCGATAGCCATGACGGCTCAGTGGGTTTCGATCGGCCCGTTGCCGAGCGCCGCCTTGACTTCTTTGGCGTGCTGCTTACCGGTTGTGTGTTCGAGTTTCTGCAGCGTGGAGGAGGAGGTTTTGTGTGCCGCAGGCAGCGCCTTGGTGCTTTTGACTTCCTTGGCAGCTTCTGCTTCTTCGGCGCCGCTTTCCGCAACCCCGCCTTCGCTTTTGGCGGCACTGTGCGACTGCGAGGCGCCGCTGGAGGCATGATGGCCGGAAGAGGAGTTGGAGCCGGAGCCCGAGCCGGCGGGTGTCCCTGAGCTGCCGGCGGTGGTGGGCGAGGCAGCGGCGAGTGGGGCGCTCAAGCCCTTGACTTCCACCACCTGCTTCCCACTATTGCCGTTGCTCCCGGTGAGCCAGTGCCCCACAAGCAGCCCGATCAGCAGCGAGGCCAGCAGGACCCCAAGCAGGCCGAATAGGCCGGAGTAGCGACGCAGCGAGCCAAGCACGCCCGGAGGATCGGCCGGCGGCGGATAACCGGCCGGCGGCGCACCGAGAATCGCCGTCCCGGCGGGCTCGGTCTGGAGCACGTCCAGGAAGGCGAGGCGCACGGGCGAGGCCGGACGTCCGCAGGCCAGGCAGTAGCGCTGGTCGGGGGCAAGCGGGGCGCCGCAGCCAGCGCAGGCAGCGGGAGTGGAAGTCGGAGCGCCATCGGTAGATATGGGAAGGGGAATCACGTCCATGGGAGCCTCCACCGCCATCTCAACCAAATGCCCCGCGCACGTAGTCGCGGGTGCGAGGAGCACGGGGTTCCTCGAAGACCTGATCGGCGGTGCCGTACTCCACGAGGTCGCCGAGGTACATGAAGGCGACCTTGTCGCCGACGCGGCGGGCCTGGGCAAGGTTGTGGGTAACGATCACGACCGCGAGATCGCGGCGCAGCTGGTGGATCAGCTCCTCGATCACGCCGGTCGAGATCGGGTCGAGCGCTGAGCAAGGCTCGTCCATCAGCAGCACCTCCGGCCGTGGCGCGATCGCGCGGGCGATGCACAGCCGCTGCTGCTGGCCGCCGGAGAGACGCAGCGCGGGTCGGTGGAGATCGTCGGCGACCTCGTCGTAGAGGCCGGCGCGGCGCAACGCGTCGATCACCAGCGGCTCGAGCTCGGGCCGGCGGGGGCGGCGGCGGGACTGCTCGCGCAGCGCGAAGGCGACGTTGTCGAAGATCGACATCGGGAAGGGGTTGGGCTGCTGGAAGACCATCGCCACACGGGCGCGCAGGGCGGTGTCTTCGAGGTCGTGGATGTCCTCGCCGTCGAGCAGGATCCGCCCGCCGCGACGGGCGCCCGGGGTCAGCTCGGTGAGGCGGTTGAGGGTGCGCAGCAGGGTCGTCTTGCCACAGCCGGAGGGCCCGATCAGCGCCAGCACCTCGCCCTGGTGGATCGAGAGGGAGACAGAGCGCACGGCGTTGGCACCACGCCGGCCCAGCGTGCTGGTGCCGCCATAGGAGACGCTGACATCCTCCAGCCGCAACCGCTCAGGGCCGGCGACGCTGGCAGCCGGGCGCAGCGCCTCGCGCTGCTCGGGCGGGCGCACGGGCTCGGGCGGTCGGTCGAGCACGATCGTGCGCACGGGTGGCACCTGCTCGCGACGCGGCGGGTCGAATGTCTGCTCGAACTCGATCATCGTAGGACTCATCGGTTCCTCACCTTCCACACTATAAAGACTGAAATGGTGTTGCGCGACATTTAGACAATTCCCTCGACCGCCGCGACGAAGCCGCTGGCGCGGGCCTGGGCGCGGCCGATCCGTTCGACCAGCAGGTTGAGCAGTAGCACGAACAGCAGCAGCACGAACGCAGCGGCGTACGCCTTCTGCGGCGCGCCCCCTTCGCCGGCGGGCGAGTTGTCGTAGACGTAGCTGGTGAGCGAGGAGCCGGTGCCTTTGAGCAGGCCAAGCACCGGCAGGCCGCCGTGGGCCTGCGGTTCGATCCGCAGCGTGTCGCCCAGCAGCACGACCACGATCGCGGTGTCGGCGATGATGCGGCTGACGCCGAGCGTGATGCCGGTGGCGATGTTGGTGCGCACGCTCGGCACCAGCACACGTCGAATCGTGGCGATCCGCGTCTTGCCGAGCGCGAACGCGGCCTCGCGCACGTGCGCCGGCACCCCCTGCAGGCCGTCGCGCACCGCCACGAAGATCGGCGGCAGCGCGATCAGCGAGATCATCGAGCCAGCGGCGAGGAACGACTTGCCGGTGACGCCACCCCCTTGTCCGACTTCGGAGACCCACGCAAACAGATGCAGCTGGAACAGCGCCAGGCCGACAAACGCGATCACGATGTCGGGCGTGCCGGCCACGATCTCGATCGCCGACTCCACCACGCGCGTCAGCCAGCGCGGCCGCCCATACTCGACCAGCCACAACGCCGAGCAGATCGCCAGCGGCGCGGCGATCGCGATCCCGATCGCGGCCAGCAGCAGCGTACCGAGCAGCGGGTCGAGGAAACCGCCGGTCTGGTTCTGGGCGAGCCCGGCGGCGGGGTGGCTGAAGATCAGCGCGGGGCTCAGGTACTGGAGGCCGCGAACACCCATGTAGATGACCACCGCCCCCACCACCAAGCACAGCGTGAGGCCGGCTGCCCAGGCGGCCACGAGCACGAGGAGGTCGCCCAGGCGCCAGGTGCGGAGCGAGGAGCCGCGTCCGCGCGAGCCCGTCGGCTGCGCGGACGGTTGGGAGACGTACGTGCTCATTCGCAAGCCCCCGAACCGCGAACAGGCCCCCATGAGCCCGCAGGGCAAGCTGGGCAAGGACGCACCGAGCGAAGTGTGCTTTGCACACGAGCGAGGGAGGACGCAGATCCAGCGCCGCCATGCGGGCTCATGGGCGCACCTGGTACTTGCGCAGCGGTAGCTTGATCAGGTAGCCGCCGATCGAGAGCACGAAGGCGGAGAACAGCAGCAGCAGCGCAAGCGCGTACAGCGCCGCGCTGAGCGCCGGGGCGCTGACCCCTTCGTGGTAGTCGACGATCGTCGAGGCCAGCGTGCGCAGCGGCTCGAAGAAGAACGCCAGGCCATCGCCCGGCCGCGGCGAGAAGAAGACCGAGCCGGACACCATCGAGATCATGATCGCCTCACCCAGCGCGCGGGCGGTGGCGAGCACGACGGCGGCCACGATCGCCGGCCGCACCGCCCGCAGCGTGACGGCGCGGATCGCGCGCAGACGGTTGACGCCGAGTGCCGCTGCGCCCTCGCGCCAGGCAGCGGGCACGGCGCCGAGCGCATCGCAGATCAACGCGACCATGATCGGCGTGATCATCAGCGCCAGCACCAGCACCGCCGGCGCGAGCCCGGCGCCGGTGAGCTGGGCGGTGCCCTCCAGCGACGTTTTCTCGGAGGCGGTGATGAGATGGCTGTCGATGAACGGCACCAGCACGAGAATCCCGATCAGGCCCCACACGACCGAGGGAACCGACGCCAGCAGGCGCACCACCCGCACCATCGTGCTGCGTATCGCAACCGGCGCCAGCTCGACGATGAAGATCGAGGAGAGCACCGCCAGGGGCAGCGCCACCAGCACGGCGAGGCCGGTGATCAGCAGCGTGCCGTAGATGATCGGCCAGGCATGGAAGCGGTAGACCGAGGCGGGCGGGCTGCCCGCGGCGTTCAGCATCGTTTCGATCTGCACCTTCAAACTGCCGCCAGGTCCCAGCCAGGAGATGCCGTTGTGGGCGAAGATCGGCCAGGCGCGCTGAGCGACGAGCACGATCATCGTCAGCACGCACAGGCATACAAACAGCGCCACCGCGCCGAGCGCACGCTCGGCGCGGTGGTCGGGCCAGGGGTTGCGCAGACGGCTGGGCAACGACGGGCGGGAGGGGGGATCCCCCCCTCCCGCCCTGCACCCGTGCTGGTCGAAGCGGGCAAGCTCACGACATCAGCTGGCTTTGATCGGAACCCACTGCGTCGAGATGATCTTGCGGGCGGTCTTGCTGGTGCGGATCCATGAGATGAAGCTGGCGGCCGCGCCGGTGGCGGGGCCTTTGGTCACCTCGTAGAAACGCGCGGTGGGGGTGTACTGCCCGGAGGCCACGTTGGCGCGCGTGCAGGCCACGCCGTTGTAGGCGACCGGGTTGACCGTGCCCTGGTCGGCGCGGTAGTTGGAGAGGAAGCCGATCCCCAGGGGATCGTTGGCGACCGACTGCTCCAGCTGGCCCTCGGACGGCTCTTCGGCGGCTGTGGACACGACCGACTTGTTGGCTAGGAACAACGTCTTGAAGTTGGTGAGCACGCCGGCGGTGGAGGTGCGACTGTACACGTCGATCGACCCCGAGGCGGTGGCGCCGTTCACCTGGCTCCAGCTCTTGTCCTTGCCCTCGAAGATCGCCTGGATCTGGGCTTCGTTCAGCGAGGGGAGGGCGTTGGACTTGTTGGTGACGAGGCAGATCCCGTATTCGGCGATCGGGTAGAAGTCAAGGCCGGACGGGTCGGTGGGCAGCGGGTCGCGGGAGACGTCTCCGATCGAGACGCGGCCGGCGGCGACGTCGTTGATGCCGACTGTGGCACCACCCTGGGAGATCCTGAACGAGACCTTGTTGTGCTCGAGCTTGGAGTACTTGTGGGCGAGCAGCTGGACGAGCGGGAAGGAGGCGGTGGCTCCGCTGATCGTGATCACGCTCGTAGCCGAGGCGATCGCGGGCACCGCGCTCCCAATCAGGGTCACAGCCGCGAGCGAGGCGGCGATACGGCGGATTCGATGCATGGTGTGGGGCCTCCGATTGGATTGTTTGGGTCCGTCGAGCAGGGACCGACGAGCCCTTGTTGACAACTTGGCGGCGATCAGCCTACCATAATCTTCATAAACAAGATCGACTTTAGCCATTTTGTCGGTAAGATCGGGAAGGTCGGGATTGCCGTCCCCGGCCACAACCCGCCTCGATCGGCCAAGTTGCCCCGACGACCGTCTTTTTTCGCCACCACCCATCAAATCGCCTAGCAAGCACTTTCTTCTCACATCCCATCCAGCCCAAGACCCTCCTCCATACCCAACCACCAACCACCGAGATCCCTAACCACCCGACCACCGAGATCCCCTTGCTTCCCCTCCACACCAGCCACCACACCACCCCAAGCGTCCGATGACCGCCCCCACGCCCCCCCAGACCCCCAAGCTGCCCTCCCGGAGAGTCGGCGCGATCCTCGCGACCGCGATGCTCGCGGTGGGGATCGCGCTGGGGGCGCTGATCGGCCCCGGGCCGGCGGATTCGCTGGCCAGCAGCTCGCGAGCGGCGGCGATAGGACGCGTGCTGGCGTTGCTGGCGCTGGGCTCGGGGACGAGCTCGGGCGGCGATCTCGCACTCTCCTCCGGAGCGGCCAACCCCCCCGCGAGCACCCCCCAGCCAACGCCGCCGAGCAGCAGCGAAGCCAACACGGGGAGCGGCGCCGGGAGCAGCGGGACAGCCAGCACCTTCTCCACCCCATCCCACGCCTCGACCTCGCCCTCTTCGAGCAAGGTGTCTCCCACTTCCTCCACCACGCCCGCCGCGAGCGGCGAAGAAGAAAGCGAAAAGAAATCCAAAACCAAGCCGCTCCCCCCGATCGCCGACGCGTGGGTGATCGAGCTGCCCTATGGCTCCAGCCTTGAAAACGCGCTGAAACAGAGCACCGCCGCGCCCTATCTGGACGGACAGCTGAAGGGCGTAGGCACGGTGCTGAGCGACTACTCCTCGCTAACGGCGGCACAGCTCGCCGGCGCCGCGACGCTGCTCTCCGGACAGGTGGGCGCGAGCGTGACGACAGTCGCCCCGCCCCCGTGCAGCACGAGCGCCGCGGCGGGAGCCACCTCGGGCGCCGCATCCGGTCCGGCCGCGGCTGCGCCTACGTCCAGTGCCGGCCAGCCGGCCGCCTGCCCGTCGGGAGAACCGGCTGGTGCGCAGGCCGCGGACGCGTTTCTACAGGAAGTGGTGCCGAAGATCGAGGCGAGCACCGCCTACAAGGAACACGGCCTGATCGTGATCACGTTCGGGGCGGCAGGCCAGCAGGGAGCGCCGTCGAGCACCACGACGAGCCCGTCCGCGAGCGCAACCGACGGGGCGGGCACGGAAGTCACCTACCCGACGGGCTCGATCACGAGCACGCTCACCACGGCGGGCGCTCCCGCCGGGGCGTTGCTGCTCTCACCCTTCCTCAGCCACGCCGGCACGAGCAGCGCGAGCGCCTTCAACCCGCTCGCTCCCCGCGAAACCCTGGAAGCGCTCTTCCGGACCAAAGCTCCGAGCTGAGCTTCGGCTCAGAGGACCACCACCAAACCTCATGTCAACCCATCGTCCATTGAAGGAGGCTGTATGCACTCACTGAAGTCGATTTATCGCAGTGCCCTGAAGTCCAACCGCCGCACCAGCTGGTGGCTGACCGCGCTGATGGGGGCGATCGCGCTGTCACTCGCGGCCCCAGCCCTGAGCGCCGCGGCCGAACCAACCCCGGTGACCACAGCGCCACAGGCGGCGTCCAACCCGAACGACTACGAATGCGCCGGGCAGCTCGCAGCGGGCAAAGCCGAAGGCGAAGGCGCCGAAGGAACACCGGTGCAGTACAAATTCAAATGCAACGGCCAGATCACCGGCTACCAGGTGCAGACGCAGGTTCCGATCACTGGTATCGAAGGTCAGCCACAGGTCACCAACTACCAAGAACAGCCGCTGTCGGAAGCGTTCTCGTGCAGCGGGGCATTCCCGGGCTACGCCTTGAACTGCGTGGGCGCCACCACCAAAGAAGCGTTCGAGCGAATCACCGGCCAGTTCGAAATCGGCTGGAAGCTGTGCACCGAACCGCGCGTGGACGCGCTGCTGACGGTCACCTACGCCTATCTGGAAAAGGGCGTGATCACGCAGGCAATCGCGGGGCCGTTCGACCTCGGCCGCCCGGTGGGCTGCCCGACGACCAAGACGTCGGGCAAGACGCGGCTTATGGCCTTCCAGGGCCCAGAACCGAAGAAGAGCAAGAAGGACAAGAAGAAGGGGAAGGGCAAGAAGGGCAAGGGCTCCAGCACGAAACCCGCTGCCACCAAAGGCAAAAAGGGAACCGTCAAGAAGTAGCGAGCGAGCGCCGCCCCGCAACGGCACCCAGCGCTGTTGCGGGGCGGCACCGTTCTCACGCCGCACACCCTCGCCACCTCAACCTGACTCACCCGGCGACCCCAGGGACTACGCTTCGCGGTCCATGCAGATCGCGTCAAGCCGTCGGGGGAGGCGGAAAAAGCGTGCTGGGGCCGTGTGCGCCCTCGCGCTCACCGTGTTGCTCGGGGGCTGCGGATCTGGTGCATCCTCGCAGTCGAAGGTGGGTTCCACCACGATCACCGACACCGCGGCAGTGGCGCCGATCGCCAAGAACTGCCCCGCCGCGGCGCTGGAAGCGGTGGAAGGGGTCGCACAGCGCGTCTACCAGGAGTCGGCGAGCGGACGGATCGTCGCCGAGGCGCTGGAACGCCTGAAGAGCTCGAGCGCGTTGGTGCAGGCCGTGGAAGGCGACGATCGCGCGGCGGCACGCCGTGTGCTAGAGGGGCTGCTGCTCAACCAGATCGTCAGCGTGCGCGTGACGCGCGACGACCGCACACTGGTGAAGATCGAACGGGCGGCGGGGATCGCACCGCGCGGCGAGCCGCTCGTCAACGCCCTTGGAGAGACGGTGGGCGATGTCACGGTGTCGGTGCAGGGCGCCAATGGGTATGCGCAGACCGTCAGCGGTCTACTGCACGCGCAGGTGATGGTGCGCAGCGGCGGGCGGCAGCTGATCGCGACGGTGCATCCGGCGCCCAAGCTCGCGCCTGGCGAGCACCAGCTGAGCTATGACGGGGAGCAATACCGCGTGGACACGTTCGCCGCCAGGGCGTTTCCCGAACGGCCGGCGAGCATCGCGCTGCTCGCGCCCAGCTCCTCGGTCGCGGCGGTATGCGCCAAGCGGGGCGCCACCTCGGCGCAGGCGCAGGCCGCCACCTATGGCTTGGTCGCCGAACGGGTGTACTACGCCGAGCACGAAGGCAGCAAAGCCGAACTGCTGCTGCACTACGCCGAGCGCTCGCGTCCGTTTCGCGAAGCCGTGCTCGCCGGTAACGCGCAGGCCACGCGCGCCGCGATCATCGGCTTCTTCCGCAGCCACCTGCACATCGTGCGCGTACGCGTGATCCGCGGGGGCAAGCTGCTGCTGGACGTGGGCGGCCCCCACGTACTGGCGCCGATCCCCGGCGTGATCCGCAACGCCCACGGCCAGGTGGCAGCTCACTTCCTGATGGCGATCCAGGACGACCTCGGCTTTCAGATCCTCGCGCACGCGTTCACGGGCGCGCAGGTGGTGATGCGCGAGGGAAAGCGCCAGGTGATGGGCTCGCTGAGCCCCGGCCCCACCACGATCCCAAACCGCGGCAGGATCGTGTATCGCGGCGTGCCCTACCAGGCCTACTCGTTCATGGCCGAAGCCTTCCCCTCCGGCCCGCTGCGCATTTCGCTGCTGTTCGCCGAAAGCTGAGCCCTAAACGAGGCTATTGGTCATGCGCTCGACTTCCTCGATCGAGGTGAGGCCTTCGCGGACCTTCGCGATGCCGTCGTCGCGCAGGCGGTGCATCCCCTCGCGGGCTGCGGTGGCGGCGATCTCATCGACCGAGCCGTGCTGCAGCACCAGGGTGCGGATCTCTTCGCTGATGGTCATCACCTCGTAGAGCCCGACCCGGCCGCGATAGCCCGAGGCCGAGCAGCGCGAGCACCCTGCTGGGGCGTAGGGCTGCTCGTCGAGGCCGTACTCTGCGAGCACCGACTCGGGCAGCGTCGCCAGGCGCTTGCAATGGGGACAGAGCTTGCGCACCAGCCGCTGCGCCACCACGCAGTCCACGGCGGAGGAGATCAGGAAGGGCTCGATGCCCATGTCGATCAGCCGCCCGAGCGCACTGGGGGCGTCACGGGTGTGCAGCGTGGAGAGCACCATGTGTCCGGTGAGCGCCGCCTCGACCGCGATGTGGGCGGTCTCGCGGTCGCGGATCTCGCCGACCATGATCACGTCGGGGTCGGCGCGCAACATCGAGCGCAGGCCGGTGTCGAAGGTGACGCCGGCCTTGGGGGCGACCTGCATCTGCTTGATCCCGGAGATCCGCGACTCGACCGGGTCCTCAATCGTGAGGATCGAGCGGGCGCCGTCGTTGAGCGCCCCAAGCGCGGCGTACAGCGTGGTGGACTTCCCCGACCCGGTCGGCCCGGTGACGAGCACCGCCCCGTGAGGACGGCGAATCGCGTGCTCGAAGCGCTCCTGCTCCTCGGGCAGCATTCCCAGCGACTCGAGATCGCTGACCACCGCGCCTTTGTCGAGGATGCGCATCACCGCCCCCTCGCCATAGACGAGCGGAAGCGTCACGACGCGGATGTCCACGCGCCGGCCCTCGACGTTCAGCGCTAGGCGGCCATCCTGGGGGGCGCGCCGCTCGGAGATGTCGAGGTCGGCCATGATCTTGATGCGCGACACCATCCCCGCGGCCATCCGGCGGCGCACGGTGGCCGCCGGATAGAGCATCCCATCGACGCGCAGCAGCACGCGCGTGTCGGCTTCTTCGGGGTTGATGTGGATGTCGGAGGCGCCCTGCTGCACGGCCTGAGCGATGATCGAGTGCACCAGCTTGATCACCGGAGCATCCTGGTCGGCCTCCTCGGAGAGCGTTGTGGCGAGCGCCTCCTGCCCCTCCTCCCCCTCGGCTCCCTCCCCGATCTCCTGGATCGCGCCCTCCAGCCGCCCGAGGCGCGAGGCGAGCAGCTTGACGTCCTCCGCGGAGGTCGCCGCCACCCGAACGCGGCGGCTGGTGATCATCGCGATGTCGTCGATGCTGAGGATGTTGGTGGGGTCGGCCATCGCCAGCAGCAGCGCGCCGTCCTCCATGAAGCGCACCGGCACCGCCTGGTAGCGCTTGATCGCCTCCCCGCTCAGCAGGTTGACGGCACCCATGTCTGGCTCGTACACCGACAGGTCGATGTAATCGAGGCCAAAGCGTTCGGCGACCACACGGGCGAGCTGGTCCTGGCGTAGGACGCCCCGCTCCACCAGCACCTGCCCGGTGGGCTTGCGCTGCGAGCGAGCCGCCGCGACGGCCTGCTCGACGGCATCGCGATCGGCGAAGCCAAGATCGACGACCACCTCGCCGATGCGCCTCACCGAGCGGCCCGGGCGCGCGGGGGAGCTCAGCCCGCTGGGGGATGGCTGCTCAGACGCCGGGACGTCGAGCCCATTCGTGGATGACTGCTCGGGCATCGACAGGGCAAGTCCATTCGTGGAGGACTGCTGGGGCGCCAGCGCAGTAGATCCCGCCGTAGACGTCTGCTCCGGCGCCGGCAGGGCAAGCCCATTCGCGGACGACTGCTCTGGCGCCGGCGCGGCAAGTCCGCCGGCGGATGGCTGCTCGGGCACCGACAGGGCAAGCCCATTCCCAGACAACTGCTCCGCCGCCGGCGCGGCAAGTCCGCCGGTGGGTGGCTGCTCGGGCACCGACAGGGCAAGCCCATTCCCAGACAACTGCTCCGCCGCCGGCGCGGCAAGTCCGCCGGTGGGTGGCTGCTCGGGCACCGACAGGGCAAGCCCGGTGCCCGATGGCTGTTCCCGTGGGAGCGCGTCGCTCCGCTGCTCCTCGGGCGCGTCGAGCTCATTGCCGTGCTCTGGCTCCAGGAGCGCCGTCGCCGTGGGGCGCTCCAATACGGCGGTCGCCGCGGCCGGGGCAGGACTGGGGACAGACGGCATGGCGGGCGATTCCGATGGCGCCGCCGGCGCCGAGACCGCTGACTCGGGCACGGAGCGCTCAGCCGCCACGGGTACCGGGGCGGCAGGAGAGGGAACGGGGGGCTCCGGCGTGGGACTCGGTGTCTCGGCGTCCGGCGCCCCGCGTCGGCGTCGAAACCAACTCATCGTTACCTAATCGGCATCAGAGCGGCGCCGCTTGACCGTAGCCGGCCTCGGGCCGAGAGCGTCAGATCGGATCCGGGGCGATAGCGATCAGGGACCGTGCTCGAAAGCGCTCTTCAGGTGGGCATCGAGCGCGTTGCAGCGGTAGAGGGCGATCGCCTCGGCGGAGGCGAAGCGCTGGCCGGGCAGCGCCTCGGGGCCGTGGTGGGCGAGGATGCAGTGCTCGAGCGCCAGGCGCCGCGGCGCCGTGAGTGAGGATGGGTAGCGTGGCGCGAGCAGGCGCAGCCCGAGCTCGACATGCCCCAGCAGTTGCCCCTCCTCGCTGCGGTCGATCTCTGCCCCGTAGGTGAACTCGCGGGTCTTGCCGATGTCGTGCAGGAGCGCTGCCGCCAGCAGCAGGTCGCGGTCGAGGCGAGGGTGCAGCGCACACAGCTCGAGCACCAGCGTGGCGACCGCGACGGTGTGCTCGAGGAGGCCACCGAGATAGGCGTGGTGGCTGCTCGCCCCTGCTCGCCCCGAGCCACCCGGCCGTGTGGCGGTGGGCAGCGAGCAGGGGGCCCGGCGCAGCTCGAGGCGCAGCTCGGAGTCGCCCAGCACGCGCTCGAGCAACGCCCTCAGACCCGGTTCGTAGAGCTCTCGCACTAGGTGCTCGAAGAAGCCCTCGAGCTCATCGATGTCGCGGTGGGCGACGGGCAGGAAGCTCGCCGGATCCGACTCGGCTCCCTCGGCGCGGGCGATCGCGCGCAGGTCGATCTGCAGCTGGTCGCGGAAGCGCTCGACGCGGCCCTCCACCCGCACGAGGTCCCCACGCGCGAAGCGCCCGGCGAGCAGATCGGCGTCGCGGAAGGCGCGCGCGAGGATCGAGCCGGTGCGATCGCGCAGCTCGATGGTCAGGTAGGGGGTGCCGGCGCGCGATAGCTGGCGCTCCTTGCGCGAGCACGCAAACACCCCCGCCACCTCCTGTCCCTCGCGCAGCGTGGCGACTGTCGGGGGCTCCTCCTCTGCGGAAACCATCACCGCATGATGTACGGTGAAGCGGATGCAGCCACTGATCTGGGATCGCCGTCCAATGGGCCTGCGGGCTCCGGCAATGGTGTGCGCGTTCGAGGGATGGAACGACGCCGGCGACGCGGCCTCCTCGGCGATCGCCTTTCTCAATCGGGCGCTGGAGGCCGAGCGCTTCGCGCGCCTGGACGCGGAGGAGTTCTACGATTTCCAGACCAACCGCCCCCGCATCCGCCTGTCGGGCGAGGGTGACGATTCCGCGAGCACCCGCCGCGAGATCGAGTGGCCGTCGGTCGAGATCTACGCGGCCAGCATTCCCGACGCCCCACGCGACCTGGTGCTGGTGCAGGGGGTCGAGCCCTCGTTGCGCTGGCGCACGTTCAGCTCCCTGATCGTGGAGCTCGCGGAGGCGCTGGGGGTGGGGATGGTGATCACCGTGGGGGCGCTGTTGGCGGATGTACCACACACGCTGCCGGTGACGATGACCGGCTTTGCGTCAGATCCCGCGCTGATGGAGCGCCTCGGTGCCACCGGCCATTCAGCCAGCCGGTATGAGGGACCCACCGGGATCGTGGGCGTCCTGCACAGCGCCGCCGGCAATGCGGGTCTGCCCTCGATGAGCCTGTGGGCGAGCGTCCCCCACTATGTCGCCGCCGCCCCCTGCCCGAAGGCCGCGCTGGCGCTGGTGCAGCGCCTACAGGAGCTGGTGGGCGTGTCCGTCGACCTCGGAGAGCTAGAGGATGCCGCCGCCAACTACGAGCGTCAGGTCGGATTGGCGGTGTCGAGCAACCCGGAGGTGCAGGCGTTCGTGGAACGCCTCGAGCGGGATGCCGAAGGGGAGGAGGAGGAAGACGACGAGGAAGGGGGGCGCTGGGGAGCCGAGTGGGGACCGCTATCGCCCGAGGACCTGCCGTCGGGAGAGCGGCTCGCGAGCGAGTTCCAGCGCTTCCTGCGCCAGCAGGGCGATCAGAAGCCGCCGAAGTAAGGGTTCTCGTCGTGGGCCCTAATGTCGGCGGAGCGGCTGTGGTGGGCCGCCCCGCCGACTGAGGGAGGAGAGGGTCCTACTCCTGCCGGCGAGGTATGAGGCCGGCAGACTCTCCCGCGCTCGTGGTCTCCTCGACCAGAGGCGGGGGAAGCTTGCAGTTGCTCAGACGAGGCTGAGCACGCGCTCCTGCACACGGTTGGCGAGGTCGGCGCCCTCCTCCAAGCGCGCACGCAGCGCATCTTCGATCTGTGTCTGGGTCTTCTCGATCTGCGACTGGGTCTGCTCGACCCGGGAGGTCACCTCTTTGGCGATTCGCCCACGCTGCTTGTCGAGCTCGCGCCGGCGCTCGCGCAGTTCCCGCTCGACGCGGGTGCGGGTCTTGCGGACCTCACGCTCCATGCGCGTGCGGGCGGCGCTGCCGCGATGCTCGAATTTGCGCAGCTGGCTCTGGGCCTTGGCGGGGCTGGAGTAGCTGGAGATCGTGTCGGTCACGCTCGACACCACTCGCTCGCGAGCGAGCAGGGCGGCTCCGACAGGGATCAGGACGGCGCGTTCGGCGTAGTCGCCGACGAGGTCGGTGGTGCTGCGGGTGGAGCTGGTGTGGGCGGCGGGCTTGCCTTTGGAAGCGCCGCGCGAACGGGCCGCAGTGGCGCGGGCTTTAGATGCGCCCGCGCTGGAGGCACGGGGACGCGCGGCTTTTTTGGCGGAGCTCGTGGCTTTGGGTGAAGCGGGTGTGGTTGTGTCAGGCATCTGGAGGGGTCTCCTGTTGGTTGTGTTCCCCCCGTGGAGGAATCGATGGGTACGTCCGTTCTATGAGCCCGGCAGCAATCTGCCGGTGACGAACATATGTTTGTACCCTACGCGCCCTAGATCGTTACACGCGGAGCTTAGCATGATCTTAAGTCGGTGTAGAAACTGGCTTTCGACAACCATAGCTTGTAACACGCGGAACGTGCGTTCGCCCACCGGGGCTCACATTGAATAGTCAAAGCAGCCTGCGAACAGGGCTGCCAGGACAGCAAGGGCGAGTTACCAGGGACGCCGCGAGGTGGGCGATCACACCACCCGCGCCAGCCACAGCTCGGGCTCCTGCAGCTCGGCGGCGGTGGGCAGATCCTCCACGGAGCGCCACGCGCGCGCCAGCGCGGTCGGCCCCCCGGCGAGGACCACTGCGTCGCAGAAGCGACGGCCCTCGTCGTACTGGCGCAGCTTCAACTCCAGCCCCAGCAGCCGCTCGAGCACCCGCCACGGCAGCCCCCGGTGCTCGCGGCGGCGATTCATGGCGGCGCGCAAGCGCGGCAGCGAGGGCAGCACCTCGGCACCGACCGCGTCCATCACGTGCTCGGCGTGACCCTCCACGAGCGACATCGTCGCCTGCAGGCGCTCCACCAGCTGCCAGCGCTGCTCGCCGAGCGTCAGCCGCACCAGTTCCCCGCGGCGCAGGCGCTCGGCGAACGCGCGGGCATCGCCGGCGCTGGGAAGCCGCATCAGCGCGCTGAGCGACACCGTCACCTGCAGGCCATCGATCAACTGCCGCAAGATCCCAGCGAGGTGCTCGCGCAGCCACGGCGCACCCGAGAACTGAACGGCGTGGGTGATCTCATGGATCGTCACCCACGCCAGCAGCTGCTCGCTGTCGACCTGCATCGTGCGCGCCGCCTGCGCGAGGTTGGGGGCGACCAGCAGCAGTCGCGGCGTGACGCTGGGGTCGAGCAGGGCGAGGTCGTACTGGCCGAGCACCCGCTGGGAGAGCATCCCCGCCATCGCCCCCACCTGCGCCCCCAGCAGCAGCCCGCCGGCGGCGGAGAGCGCGTCGTACAGGGGCCCGAGATCCTGTCCCGGGTGCTTCCAGCTGAATCGCATCCGGCGGGCGGAGCGCCCGCCCGGTCCCAGCCCCTCCGCAGCCAGCGACTCGAGCACCGGGCGCATCGTCTGTAGATTGGCGGCGATCCAACGGGAGCGGTCGACCGCTTCGAGAGGTGGCAGCTGCGCGGGGAGCTCGAGGCCGGAGTACTCGCTCACGCGGCGGGCAAACTGCAGCGCCAGCGGCTGCACAGTCTCGCCGAGCGCCTGCGCGAGCGGACTCTCACTCCCGGGCGACCCGGCAATCAGGTCGCCCACACGCTGCGCGGTGCTCCAGTCGATCGCGTCCACACTTGGAGGGTAGTGCCCGTGCACATATCCTCTTGAGCGTGCCCTCCTCCTCGCTCGACGAAACGAGAACCAGAGGCGACGAGCGCACGGCGCAGCCAGGGGAGCTGCTACAGCGGGCGGAGGTGCGGGATGTGCTGGCGTGGATGCGCCTATTGGTTGACCCGCGCGATGCGGCGGCGGCGGTGCGGGCGCTGGCGCGTCCTCCGATCGAGCTGCGCCAGGTTGACCTGGCGCGAGTGATCCAAATGGTGCGCCGCCAGCGCCTGGAGGTGGTGGCGGCGCTGGCCGGCGCGATGGAGTCCTCGCAGCTGCCACCAGAGGCGCGGGAGCGGATCGGGCGCTTCCTTGAACTGCACCGCTGGGCGTCGGGGGGACTCGACACGATGCGGGCCGATCTGTTCGTCGGTCGCCTGATCGAGCGCCTCGGCCTGCGCCGGCGACAGCTGCTTGCCGCAGCCGGCGAGGACGCACAGCGGCTCGCCGGCCTGGCGGGGCTGTGCGAGCTGGCGGAGGAGTTCGTCGGCTCCTCCCCCCGGCCCACGGCTCGCGCGCTGGCGATCCATCTGACGGCGGCCGCGGAGGAGCGCGTGCACCAAGAGCCCCACGCCGCGCCCGAGGAAGAGTCGCCCGAGGGGATGCTGCAGGCCACGCTGCGGATGATGCGCGAGGAGGTGCTGGGAGATGTCGCACGGATCGCCGGTCGCCTCGGGGAGCTGCGGCTGGACACCGAGCTGGATGTCTCCCATGGGGTGGTGAGATACCTGGAGCTGCTGAAGCTGGCGGCGCTCGCCGAGCGCCCCGCGGGGGAGGCGGGGGAGGCCGCGGTGGAGGACCTCAACGCCCGCCTGCGCGTGGCGATGACGCCGCTGCAGCGGGAGATCTATGAGAGCTCGCCGCTCGACGAGCTGCTGCGCGAGGAACCCTCGGAGGCCGCTCCCCCCGGCGAGCGCGAGGAGCGACGGCGGCGCAATGCGCGCACGCAGGCGATCGCGGCGCGCGATGAGCCGACGCTCGAGGCCTTCCTGCCGCGCAAGGGGGACGGCTTGGTGCTGTCGGCCTCCGATGTCGAGACCTATCGCGGCTGCCCCCTCAGATACAAGTTCGCGCGGGTCTTGAAAATCCCCACCGAACAGACCCTCCACCAGCGCTTCGGAATCGTCGTGCACCAGGTCCTGGAACGCTTTCACGCCGCCGAAGCCGACGGCGGCGAGCGCCAGGAAGCGCAGGGAACGCTCCCCGAGCTGCTGGAGCTGCTGGACACCGCCTGGCGCCGAGCGGGCTTAGGCGAAGAGAGCGCACGGGAGCGCGAGCTGCTGGGCAAGGCACGCGCTTCGCTCTCCCGCTACCACGAGCGCCTGCGGGAGGAGCCCGCGCAGCCGCTGTGGTTTGAGCGCCAGTTCACCTTCGACCTCGGTCCCCACCATGTGCGCGGGCGGGTCGATCGCGTTGACCGCCTGCCCGAGGGAGGGTGGGAACTGATCGACTACAAGACCGGCTACGCCAAGACCGCGGAGGAGCTGGGCGACGACATCCAGCTCTCGCTCTACGCGATCGCGGCGCGCGAGGCGTGGGGCCTCACGGACACGCGCCAGGCCTACTACTACGTCCTCGACGACCGCAAGGTGCCGGTGCCAACGGATGCTGGCGGCGGGGAGTGGGTGAAGCGGGCGGTGCTGGAGGCCGGGGCCGGGATCCTCGCGCAGAGCTTCGAGCCCACCCCCTCGCCCGCGGCGTGCGCGCTCTGCGACTACCGCATCGTATGCCCGGCGGCGGAGCGCTAGCCACAGAGCGGTAGCTGACTACCGCATCCTCTGCCGCCCGCGACGGAGGGGCCGTCGGGTTCTGCGAAGATGGGCTCATGCCCACGCGCGAGCAGATCGTCAAGGCCCTGGAGGCCGTGATCGACCCCGAGCTGCGCCGCTCGATCGTGGAGCTCGAGATGGTGCGCTCGGTGGAGATCGGCGCAAGCGGCGTGGTTGACGTGACCGTGTCGCTCACCACTGCCGGCTGCCCGATCCGCGGCCACTTCCAGACCTCGGTCGCCCAGGCGGTGGGGGCGCTGGAGGGTGTGACTCACGTGAACGTCTTCTTCGACGTGCTCTCCGACGCCGAGAAAGCCGCGCTGCGCGAGCGGCTGGGGCGCTCGAGCCTACCGGAGGGGGCGCTTGCGCAGGTGCGCAACGTGGTGTGCGTGGGCTCCGGCAAGGGCGGCGTCGGCAAGTTGACGCTGACCGCCAACCTCGCGGCGGCCCTGAGCGCGGAGGGCCGGCGCGCGGGGGTGCTGGACGCGGACGTGTGGGGGTACTCGATCCCGCGCATGTACGGCCTCGGCGCCACCCGGCCGCCGGTGTCGGCGCAGCGCAAGATCGTCCCGCTGGAGGCGCACGGTGTGAAGGTCATGTCGATCGGCTTCTTCGTCGAGGAGGACGCCGCCGTGGTGTGGCGGGGGCCGATGCTGCACAAGGCGCTCTCGCAGTTCCTGCAGGATGTGGAATGGGGGAGCTCGACCACCTGCTGATCGACCTGCCGCCGGGCACCGGCGACGTCTCGATGACGCTCGCCCAGCTGCTTCCGCAGGCGCGCTTCGTGATCGTCACCACCCCCCAGCCGGCCGCACAGCGGGTGGCACGCCGCTCGGCGGAGATGGCCCACAAGGTCTCCTTGGAGGTCGCGGGCGTGATCGAGAACATGTCGGGCTTCACCACCCCGACGGGCGAGCGCTACCAGATCTTCGGCGAGGGCGGCGGCCAGGAGCTGGCCGATGAGCTGGAGGTGCCGCTGCTGGGCAAGATTCCCTTGACGATGCCGCTGCGCGAGCACGCCGACAGCGGACATCCGCTGGTGCTCGAGGACCCGGACGACCCCGCCGCCCAGGCGATCCGCCAGGCGGCACGGGGCCTGATCGCGATGGCCCCGCTGGAGCTGCCTGTGCTGAACGGCGGCGAGGCGGCCGCAAGCCCCCCGCCGCCAAGCGCTCAGCCGGTCGGCATGTCGCTGCCGATGGCCTGAGCGGCTACCTGCTGTTGGCGAAGTACTCGGCGTTGATCTGCGTGTACTTCTGCCACTCCTCGGGCAGCTGGTCCTCGGCGAAGCAGGCGTCCACGGGACATGCCTCCACGCAGGCATCGCAGTCGATGCACTCGTCGGGGTCGATGTAGAGCATCTCGGCGGCGTCGTACCCTGGCTCATCGGGCGTGGGGTGGATGCAGTCCACCGGGCACACCTCGACGCAGGAGTTGTCCTTGGTGCCGATGCACGGCTCTGCGATCACGTAGGCCATTCGCTTCCTTCTCGAGTCGATGTTTGGGTTGCTTGCAGGGGAGCAGGAATATTAGCGGCGTCCCTGCGCCCACCCTTCCGGGCGGCGCTCCGACGCTACCGGCCGTATCCAGTGTGCGTGCCCACCAAGGCGCTAAGAACGTCTTTCAAAAAGACCGGCACGCCCGGATACGTCCCTGGACACTGCACTGGATCGCCACGTCCGTCTTGCCCGTACTACCAGCACGGACTGCGCCGGCCCGCGGCGCCCAGCTTGGTCCAGGAACGCCCCGGTCGCACCGTCTATTTTGAAAGACGTTCTAAGGCTGCTTGGGGCCGTAGTAATGGGGCCGGGGAAGCGGGCAGAAGTCCTGGGCGCCCGGCGCCGCCGGGTTGCCGATCCTGATCCACACGCCGGTGCCATCGTCGAGCGTGACGCAGGGCGACACTTCGCCGGGGACGATCTTGCCGTGCGCCAACTCCGCGATGCGCCTGCCCACCACCTGCCGCGGCGTGCCGGGCGTTGGCTCCTTTAGCCCCGCGATCTGCGCCAACACCGCCAGACCGCCGTTGGAGAAGTACGGTTCGATCGCACCCTGCTGCTGGTTCCAGGTGACGTAGCGCACGCCGTCTCGCTGCAGCGCCTGAAGGGTCCCCAGCAGGTCGCCGTCGCGATGCGGACCCGACACCAGGAACCCGCCGGGGTAGAGCGTCAGGTAGCCCGGCTGCTGGAGCGCGGTCGGGGAGGCTCCCGGCAGTGTGATCCTGTACTGCGTGCCGACGCCGAAGGTGCTCCCCATCATGTTTGCCACCACCACTGCTGCCAGCACGCCCACGGCAACGACTCGCCAGCGGCCGCTGAAGTGCGCGATCCAGCCGCCGGCGAACACCGCGGGGTAGAGCAGCAGCGGCATGCTGTAACGGGTGTCGTGAAAGAAGGTCTCTGTCAGGATCGCCCACGCCACGAAGGCGCCCACCGTCAGCTCGAGCGCCAGCGGACTCACCGGCGCCCGCTCGCGCGTCACCTGGGCGGCCGCGGCTCGGCTTCCGGCGCGGGGCTTCCAACCGCTTGACCGGGCGGGAGAGCTCTTGGCCCTCGTCTGGCCTGCCTTGCCACCGCGACCTTGCCTGCTCGCGCTGCCTTCGCTCGAGCTACGTGCGCCCGGACGCACTCCCTCTGCCGCGCTCGAGCGCACCCGCCTGGGCACGAAGCCGGCGACTGTCCAGACGAAGCCGGCCGCGGCCAGTAGCAGTAGCGGCAGCCCAAGCTCCACGTTGTCGAGGTTCCACGTGTACCACTCGAGGTTCGCGAACGAAAGGCGCGGGGGGGCGATGTCTTTGGGGGCAGGCCCCGCCGCGCTCTGGTAAGCGCTCGATGAGGCGGTCGCCTGGTCGCCGATCCCCTGGATCAACGCGTGCTCGTGGATATACCAAGGGAGGGCGAGCGCAAGCGCGATCGCCGCGAACACCGCCACTCCCGGCCATGCACGCCGCCCACCGCGCCACAACGTCACGAGGCCCACGCCCAGCACGAAGATCGGAAACGGCTCCTTCGTGAGCATTCCCAACCCGACCGCCACGCCCGCCACGGCGCAGGTCCGCAGCTTGGTGAAGCCCTCGCTGGCGATGACCAGCCACACCGACACCGACACCATCGCCGTCTCCGGGGCGTCGGTCATGAACACGTGGAACTGGGCGGCAACCAGCGGCGAGCCGAGCGCGAATACAACCGCCAGCAGGCCCGCGAGCGGGCTGAACGCCAGTCGCCCCACCTTGTAGCAGCCGAGCGCCAGCAGGGTGACGAACACGAGGTTCTCGGCGATGATCGGGGGCGCAACCCCCACCCCGCCGATCGTGATCCCCAGCGAGCCAATCAGGTAGGCGAATGGTGGGTAGGGGACACTCAGCGTGAGTGCCGTGCCGAGGTTGCCGGCGGCCAGTTCCTTCTGGACGTTGAGCGCGAGATTGAGGTGCAACCCGGCGTCGAAGATCGGGATGCTGCGATCCTTGGCCAGCCACCAGCAGGTGATGCCGATGAACAGCGTCGTGATCCCGATCGCGCCCCACGCGGGTGCTGGCCAGCCGAGCTCCGCAAGGCGCGCGAGCGGCGCGGCGCGCGCGCGGACGCGAGGGGCGGTGACTTCGCTCGCCATCGGCCCAAGTTAGTCTGCGATCTCAGTTGTTGCAACAATTTGGGCCTCTTTGTTTCTGACATTTGCGGCTGGCGCCTCGAGCCGAGGCCAGTTGACCAACCATTTGCGGATGCCTTCGGTGCGAGGAGGTCGGCCCTGTCGTGTGATGCGGTCACGCGCTTGATGCCCGCCATCCGACCTCGGGATCGGTGGATCGGGCCCGGGTCCGCTAGGTTGGGGCGCAAATGCTGTTGCTGACCGGCGCCACTGGCCAGGTGGGCTCCGCGCTCCTGGGTCGCCTGCTCGCCGAGGGGATGCCGGTGCGCTGCCTGGTGCGCGACCCCCGTCGGCTGGGCACCCGGCGCGTGCGGGTGCAGATCGCGCTCGGCGACCTTGCCGACCCGCCCTCGTTTCGCAACGCGATGCGGGGGGTCGACACGGTGGTGCATCTCGCCGCCGCGATCCGCGACCAGCCGCGCGGATCGATCGAGGAGCTCGGCGGGATTGCCACGTGGCGCATGGTGCAGGCCGCCGAGCGCGCTGGCGCCGAGCGCTTTCTGTTCTTCTCGGCGCTTTCCGCCTCCACCCACAGCCGCGCGCGCTTCCTGCGCGCCAAGGCGCTCGCCGAGCAGGCGGTGCGCGAGGCGGGGATGCGCTCGATCGTCTTCTCCCCCTCGATCGTGTACGCCCCAGGGGATCGCTGGCTGACGCTGCTGGAGCGGCTCGCGCTGCTGCCCGCGATGCCGGTGTCGGGCGGCGGTCGCGCGCTCTACCAGCCGATCTGGGCCGAGGATGCCGCCGACTGCG
The DNA here is from genome assembly GCA_963844585.1 of uncultured Solirubrobacterales bacterium. GTDB lineage: Bacteria > Actinomycetota > Thermoleophilia > Solirubrobacterales > Solirubrobacteraceae > Palsa-744. Next base: position 279,780 of record CAWJOV010000010.1, read on the forward strand.
TGATGGCGGCGCTACGCGCGCCCGACACCGCCGGATCGTTCGAGCTGGCCGGGCCGCAAACCCTCAGCCACACCGAGATCGTAAGGGAGGTGTTGCGCGGCCTGCATCGCAACCGGCCGCTCCTACACTTGCCCACTCCGGTCGTCGCCCGTGGCCTGCGCCTCTTGGAGGCTCTCACGGGCACGCATGCGATCGCCACCTGGGACGAGGCGGAGCTGATGGAGGTGTCGATGGTCTCCACGCGGGGCACCGCCGACGCTGAGCGCTTCGGCGTCAGCCCGCAGCCGATGGCCGCGGTATTGAGCTCGCTATGACACCGCGAGCTCGGGGCGGCGCTCGGCCCACGGGCACGCCGCTTCCAGCTGCGCGGCCAGCGCCAGCAATGTGCCCTCCTGTGCGGGGCGGCTCACCAGCTGCACCGCCAGTGGCAGCCCGTCCTCGCCGTGGAACAACGGCAGCGAGATCCCGGGCTGGCCGCTGGCGTTGAACACCGGCGTGAATGGCGTGAACAGGCCTGAGCGAGTGAACGTCGCCATCGGGTTGGGAGCCGCGGGATCGAGCGTGCCGAGCGGGAGCGGGCGCTCGGCGAGCGCGGGGGTGAGCAGCGCGTCGTAGGGCGCCAGGAACTCGACCAGCTGGCGGGTGAACGCCTGCAGCCTCACCGTCGCCGCGAGACCCTGCACCGCGTTCATCTTCTGCACCATCGAGTAGATCGCCCAGCTCATCGGCTCCATGTCGTCGGCCGTCGGCTCGCGGCCGGCGACCGTTCCCGAGAACGCGATCGCGAGACTGACGTGGGTGCAGAACACCGCGCCGAACAACTCCCGCAGGCCGTCCGTCTGCCACGGAGGATCGACCTCCTCCACCTCGTGACCGAGCTCGCGCAACAGCTCGGCGGCATCCTCCACAGCCCGCGCCGCCAGCGGGTCCACCACCGCGTCGGGCACCGGAGGCAGGGTGGTGACGGCGATCCGCAGTGGGGAGGGCTCTTGCGCAGCAGCGTGCGCGAACGGCTCCTGCGGTGGTGGCGCCCAGGTGGCATCGCCCACCTCATAGCCAGCCAGCACATCGAGAGTCGAACGCGGTGTCGAGGACCGTGCGCGTCAGCACCCCGTCAATCCCGAGCAGCGAATCGCCCAGCTCGGGCGCCGAGGAGATCCGTCCGCGCTGGGCCTTCAGCCCCACGAGGCCGCAGCACGCCGCGGGAATGCGGATCGAGCCGCCCCCGTCGCTACCGTGCGCGATCGGCACCATCCCCGCGGCAACCGCCGCGGCCGAGCCGCCAGAGGAGCCGCCGGGGGTGCGCTCGAGGTCCCAGGGGTTGCGGGTGGGGCCGAACAGACGTGCCTCGCTGGTTGGCAGGATGCCATACTCGGGCAGGGTGGTGGTGCCCACCACGATGAAACCGGCGTTCTTCAGCCGGCGCGTGACGTTGTGGTCGTAGGCCGCCACGAAGTCGCTCATCAGCGAGCAGCCATACGTGAAGCGCAGGCCCTCGACCGCACGGAGGTTCTTGATCGCGATCGGTACCCCGGCGAAGGGCCGTCGGTCGCCCGGCTTCACCTCGTCGGCCGCCGCCAGCGCACGCTCGCCATCCACCTGCACGAACGCGTTGAGCGTCGGGTCGAGCTCCTCGATGCGATCGAGCGAGGTCTGCACCAACTCGCGCGCGGAGAGCTCCCCGGCACGCACGATGCTTGCGAGCTCGCTCGCGGAACGGAACATCAAATCGCCGTCGGACACCGTCTCCTCCTCCTGGGCACGTGGGACGGACGAGCGTCCGTCGCAGCAGAGCGTAACGCCCCTGGGGGAGCAGCAGCAATCGCCTCGATTCCTGCGACGATATGCGCTGCCCAGAAGGCAGCCAGGTCGGTCGCGGCGCAACTCGCGGCAGCCGGCCCTACGTCACGTAACGAGCCCAGAAAGCGAGTGCCATGAGCGCGGTTCCAACAGCAGCACCGGAGGTCCAAGCGGGCCTCGAAGGCGTGGTCGCCTTCGCCACCGAGATCGCCGAGCCCGACAAAGCAGGAGGTGCGCTGCGCTACCGCGGCGTGGACATCGAGGATTTGGTGGGGGCCGTCCCCTATGAGCAGGTGTGGGGCCTACTGGTTAACGGCCACTTCAAACCGGGGCTGCCCCCCGCCGAACCGCACCCGCTGACGGTGCGCTCAGGTGACCCGCGCGTGGACGTGCAGGCCGGCCTGGCGATGCTCGCGCCGGAGTGGGGTTTCGGCCAGCTGATCGACATCTCCGACGAGCAGGCCCGCGAGAACCTCGCGCGCGCCTCCGTGATGGCACTCTCGTTCGTCGCCCAGTCGGCGCGCGGTGTCGGACAGCCGCCGGTGTCCCAGGATGAGATCGATCGCGCCCGCTCGATCCCGGAGCGTTTCCTACTGCGCTGGCGCGGTGAGGCCAACCCCGACCACGTGAAGGCGATCGACGCCTACTGGGTCTCCGCCGCCGAGCATGGGGTCAACGCCTCCACCTTTGTCGCCCGCATCACCACCTCCACCGGCGCCGACGTGGCAGCGGCTCTGTCCGCCGCGGTGGGAGCGCTCTCCGGCCCGCTCCATGGTGGGGCGCCATCGCGCGTGCTCAAGATGCTGGAGGAGGTCGAACGCACCGGGGACGCCGAGCGCTGGGTGAAAGAGGCGCTCGATCGCGGTGATCGACTGATGGGCTTCGGCCATCGCATCTACCGCGCCGAAGATCCCCGCGCGCGCGTCCTGCGCCGTACCGCCAGCGAATTGCGCTCCCCGCGCTTCGAGGTCGCCGAGGCGCTCGAGCAGGCCGCCCTCGCGGAGCTGCACGCGCGCAAGCCCGACCGCGTGCTCGCGACCAATGTCGAGTTCTGGTCGGCCGTCGTGCTCGACCTCGCGGAAGTGCCGGCGGAACTGTTCACTCCGATGTTCACCTGTGCGCGGGTGGCAGGATGGTCGGCGCACATCCTCGAGCAGAAGCGCGAAGGCAAGCTGATCAGGCCCACGGCGAAGTACGTGGGCGAGCCGTCGCGGTCGATCGCGGCGGTTGAATAGCCAGGGGCCAGACGTAACAAGGGCCCGGCATGACGCCGGGCCCTTGGCTTACATCCCGCTGCCGGTCCTTTCGGTTACATCATCCCGCTCATGTCTGGCATGCCGCCACCGCCGCCACCGGCGCCTTCCTTCTCCGGAACCTCCGCCACGATCGCCTCCGTGGTAAGGATGTTCTTGGCGATCGACGCCGCATTCTGCAGCGCCGAGCGGGTGACCATCGCCGGATCGATCACGCCCGCAGCCACGAGATCGACGATCTCGTTGGTGGCCGCGTTGAGGCCGTGGCCTTTCTTGGCCTTGCGCACGTCGTTGACGACCACTGAGCCCTCCAGGCCCGCGTTCTCGGCGAGCTGACGCAGCGGCTCCTCGAGCGCCCGCAGCACGATACGCCCACCGGTTTTTTCATCATCGTCCTCGGCACCGGCGACGGCGCCGTTGGAGCTGATTGCGGCCGAGGCCTGCAACAGCGCGACGCCACCACCGGGCACGATGCCCTCCTCCAGCGCCGCCCGCGTTGCCTGCAGGGCGTCCTCGACGCGGTGCTTCTTCTCCTTCATCTCCGTCTCCGTGGCCGCGCCCACCTTGACGACCGCCACGCCGCCGGAGAGCTTCGCCAGGCGTTCCTGGAGCTTCTCCCGATCGAAGTCCGAGTCGGTGTTCTCGATCTCGTTTTTGATCTGGTTGATGCGCCCCTTGATCGCCGCGGCATCACCGGCGCCGTCGACGATCGTGGTGTTGTCCTTGGCCACGACCACACGACGAGCGCGCCCGAGCTGCGAGACCTGCGTGTTCTCGAGCTTCAGGCCCATCTCCTCGGTGATCACCTCGGCGTTGGTGAGGATCGCGATGTCCTCGAGCATCCGCTTGCGGCGATCGCCGAAGCCCGGTGCCTTCACTGCCACGCCGGTGAACGTCCCGCGCAGCTTGTTGACGACCAGCGTCGCCAGCGACTCGCCCTCGACGTCCTCGGCGATGATCAGCAGCGGCTTGCCGCTCTGGATCACGGCCTCCAGCACCGGCAGCACGTCCCTGACCGAGCCGATCTTCTGGTTGGCGATCAGGATGTAGGGGTCCTCCAGCGTCGCCTCCATGCGGTCCTGGTCGGTGACCATGTAGGGAGAGATGTAGCCCTTGTCGAACTGCATCCCCTCGGTGAACTCGAGGTCCATGCCGAACGTCTGGCCCTCCTCGACGTTGACCACGCCGTCCTTGCCGACCTTCTCGATCGCATCGGCGATCACGTCGCCGATCTCTTCGTCGCCAGCCGAGATCGTCGCCACGCGGGCGATCTGCTCCTTGCCGGAGACCTCCTTGGCCTGCGATTTGATGCTCGCCACCACCTGGTCCACGGCGCGCTCGATGCCTCGCTTGAGTGCCAGTGGGTTGGCGCCCGCCGCCACGTTCTTCAGCCCCTGGCGCACGATCGCCTGAGCCAGCACGGTGGCGGTTGTCGTACCGTCGCCGGCCACGTCGTTGGTGGCGGTGGCCACCTCGCGCACCAGCTGGGCGCCCTGGTTCTCGAAGACGTCCTCGACCTCGATCTCGCGAGCGATCGTCACGCCGTCGTTGGTGATCGTGGGGGCGCCGAACTTCTTGTCCAGCACTACATAGCGGCCCTTCGGGCCGAGCGTGACCTTGACCGCGTTGGCCACGGCGTCCACGCCCGCCTCCAGCGACTTGCGCGCTTCGGCGTCGTACTTGATCTCCTTGTGTGCCATTTCTTTCAAATCTCCTTATCGCGCCTAGCGCGCTCTTTTACGCGACCTTGGCGAGGACGTCGGACTCGCGCAGCACGAGCAGGTCCTCCCCATCGATCTTGATCTCGGTCCCGCCGTACTTGCTGTAGAGGACTTCGTCGTCCTTTGCGACATCGAGCGGGATGCGCTTGCCGTCGTCGTCGAGCCGGCCGTCGCCGACGGCGAGGACCTTGCCCTTCTGCGGCTTCTCCTTGGCTGTATCGGGGAGCACGAGACCGCTGGCGGTCTTCTCCTCCTCCTCGATCGCCCGCACGATCAGGCGATCGCCCAGGGGCTTGAGCTTCATTGGTGAGACCTCCACTATCTAGAGAGTTGATCGCGGGGCCCACCAAAGTTGGCGGTTGGCCCCTGATTTGGCACTCGCCTTGGTTGAGTGCCAACTGCCCGCCACTATACCCAACCGCAGCGGCAATTCAAGCGCCTGCTGGCACTTTCTTGCCCTGAGTGCCAGACGGACCGCCAGCGGTTAGTTCTGCGCGCCGCCGAAGCCCTTCATCGCCTCGGTCATGCCACTGGGGTTCTCGAGGATCTGCGAGAAGCGCACCACGGTGACGGTGTCCTCCGGCGAGACGGGACGGCCGTAGATCTGCTCGAGGAAGTTGATCAGCTCCTCGTGGCGACGAAACTCTGGGTTGTCGTGCTTGATATCGCGCGGAGAGAGATCTGCGAGCTTCATCACCTCGACCTGGTCGATCACCGCCTCGAAGATCCGCTCGCGGGGGGAGTACTGGTAGCCGATCGTGACCAGCACCAGCTGGTTCTTGCGGTACTTGCTGGACTTGTCCCCCAGGCGGATCGTGGCCGTCTTGCGGCCCCGCTTGAGCTCGTCGGCGAAGATCGTCGAGTAGAAGTTGAGCACCTGCACGACAGAGCAGGCTATCTGAAACGATGCTGACCCCGCCCGCCCGCCCGAAGCCGGGGGACACGCGCCTGCGGCGCTGGCCGATTCGGGGATGCTGGCCTGGCGCCCGACTGCACCCCCTCTATGGATCCAACGCGCGCAAAGCGCGCACGGCAATCTCGCGTTCGCCCGGGTAGGTGAGTTCGGTGCATGCCTGCGCCAACGGAATCCAGCGCGCCTCCTCGACCTCGTCGTCATGATCGGCGGTATCTCCGGCGAGGTAGCGGAGCAGGTAGAACACAACCGACTTCGGCACCGTGCGTCCGCCGCGCCGGTACCAGTAGCGCACCTCGCCCAGCTCCTCGACAAGCTCCGCGTCCACCCCCGTCTCCTCGCGGACCTCGCGGAGCGCCGCCTGCAGCGGTGTCTCGCCAGGGTCGATGTGGCCCTTGGGCAGCCCCAGCACTCGCGCGCCGTCGGCGGCGCGCCGGCACGGCACGATCACCAGCAGCTGTCCATCGTGTACCACCGCACCACCAGCCGAGCGCTCCTGCGGCCTCGCCGGCTGCCGCTCAGAAGACATACGAACGCAGCGCCTCGGGGTCGTGCACCACCAGCCTGCCCCTGCCCTGGGAGATGACCCCTGCTCGCTCCAGCACCGCGAGGAAGCGGCTCGCCGACTCCCGTGAGCTGCCTGCCAGCTTCGCCAGATCGGCCTGAGTGGCGAAGATCGGGACATCTAGGGCGGCCTTGTCGCGGCTGGGGTCACCAGGAGCCACCGACGAGGCATGCGGCTGTCTCTGCTGCGCCGACATCGGCTCCTGCGCCGAGGTCTGCGTCTCTGCCGACGTCAGCGCCTGCACAACCAGCTCGCTCAGCGCTGAGGCCACTCGGCTCTGAACCGTCTGGAAGGAGCGGCGCGCGAGGCGCGCGTTGCTCTCACGCAGGCGCCGTGCCAGCGCGATCAGCAGCCGCATTGCGATCTGGGGGTGCTCGGCCATCAGGCGGCGCATGTCCGGACCGAGCACCGCCAACACGCTTGTCGGCTCCAGCGCCTCCACCGTGGCCGAGCGTCGCTCATCCTCGAACAGCGCCAGCTCCCCGAAGATATCTCCCGGGCCGAACGTCGCCAGCGTGATCGTACGACCGTCGCCGTGATCGTGCACGGCGCGCGCGCGCCCGAAGTGCACGACGTAGCAGGTGTCGCTCCGATCCCCCTCGCGGAACACCACCTGGCCGGTCTCGAAGCTCCGGGGCACCGCCAGCTGGGCGATGCGCTGGAGATCCGCCTCATCGAGCGTCGAGAAAACGGGCACACGGCCGAGCAGCTCCACGACCTCCGCTGAGCTTGGCGCCCGCATCGCCAAAGTGGATATCACACCTCCCGCTGCCGGCGACCCACCATCCCAGCGGCGCTATCTTCACATGATGGTCTCATTGCGGAGGATTGCCCCGGCGCTGCTCACAGCCGGGGTGCTTGCGGCGGCGCTGGCGGCGGGGGAGGCGCCCGTAGCGGTGACGGGTGCGCTCGCCCGATCCTCGTTCACCCCACTGGCGAAGTCTCCCGAACTGTGGGCGACCGTCAACATCTGCAACGCGTCCCATCATCCCAACACGATCGGCATCCGGGGCTCGATGCCAAGCGACGGACATCCGCGCGACGCGATGTACATGCGCTTCCTGGTGCAATCCCTCGACGCCACTAAAAAGCAGTGGGCAGACCTTGGCAAGAGCGCCGACTCCGGCTTCGTGCCGATCGGCTCCGCCGCCTCCACCCGCCAGGCGGGGCGCACCTTCGAATTCAAGCCGACCCCCAGCGCCTATACGTTGCGCGGTCAGGTGGAATTCCAGTGGCGCCGCGACGGCCATGTGGTGCACCTCGTGAGCCTCCCCAGCACGGCCGGGCACAAGAGTCTCGCCGGCGCCGAACCAAAGGGGTTCAGCGCGGCGACGTGCGTGCTGCCATGAGCCGATCGGCAAAAATCGAGCGAGGGGGTTAGATGTCTTTGAAAGGCCCTCTACTGCTTTTACAAAATGAAGGGTTTGGGTCCCAAAGTGGGGGGCATCAACCCCACCCCCGGCTTCACGAAGTGGAGGGCGAAAAGAGGCGCGGGTCGTTGGTGATGATCCCGTCAACGCCCATCCTCGTCAGACGGGCCACCTGCGCGGCGTCGTCAACCGTCCACACATACAGATCCCCGCCCGCGGCCGCCACGGCGCTCACCAGTGCCGAGGTCACCACCCGCCAATGCGCCATGATCGCGTCGAAGCGGCCCGCCCGTAGCGCCGCCCGGGCGCGCCCCGGCAGCCAGGCCCGATAGCCGGCCAGCATCACCAGAGCCGGAATCGCCATCAACCGATCCTCCGTGTAGTCACGGCGAGCGCGCGGCACCGACCACCCCACGCGCAAAGAGGGCTCGATCGCACGCATCGCGTCGAGCTCCTCCGGGTAGGTGCTGCTAACCAGTGCGCGCTCGATCAGACCGGTCTCGCGCAGCTCCTTCACCACACGATCTCCATAGCCCGGCAGCTTCACGTCAACGTCAAGCTCGACGCCTGCATAGGCCTCGCTGGCGAGGTGCTCGAGACCTTCGCGCAGCGTCAGCGGCGGCGGACCATGGAGCACCTCGTAGTCGTGGGCCAGCAGCAGCTGCCCGCTGCCGTCCGGGTGCTCGCTGAGGACGTCGAACTCGATCATGTCCACGCCAGCGCGCATCGCGGCCTCGAAGCTGGCGAACGTGTTGCCCGGCGCCAGGTGGGCAGCACCCTTGTGCCCGACTCTACGCGGCATGGTGCTGGAGCCGGGGACACCCATCACCGCTCAGGATAGGGGCTGTAGGTTCGATCGCGCTCAGCCGGAGAGCAACCGCGGACTGCCTGCCATGCGGGTGTCGCGTCAGCCGCAGCGCCGTGGGCTCGCGGGCGCTCAGACCCGCTCGTCGCGGGCGAGGCTTCTGCGAGTGGTGTCGATCGTCTGACCCGCCGCCTTCGGCCCGATGTAGGGCGCGAGCACCAGGTACGCAAGATGATCGGTCAGCGAGGGCAGGTACCGCACGCGCTTGCGCACCGCGTAGTTGCCGATGATTGCCCACATCGCCCCGGCCACCGCTTCGTGCGCAAGCAACGGCGCGCGGCGCGGCTCGGGCGAGCTCTCCTGCAGTAGGCGGGCGAGCTTGCCCAGCGAGGAACCGATGCTGTCGGTCACCGCGGGCCCCACCTCGAAGATGTCCTCGAACGCCATACGCGTGAGCCCCGGGTGCACGACGAAGTGCTCGATGCCGGCTTTCACACCAAGGTACGCCGCCTCCGGCCAGCTGTTCGCGCGAGCCGCCGCCGCGGAGATCACCTCGATCGTTTCGTCCACGAATTCCTCCAGTGCCGCGAGGAAGCACTCCCGCTTGCTGGGGAAGTATTTGTGAAACGATTCCGTCAACATCCCGGCGAACTGCGCGATCTGCGGATCGGTCAGCTCGCGGTAGCCCTCGTCGAGTGTGAGGTGCACAACCGCGCCGAGTACGCGGGCACGTTTCTCATCGCTTTCCAGGAAGCGGGCCGGCTCCGCCGGCCGGTGCGGGGGCGGAGTGCGAGACACCCCGATGCGCGCCGCCGGCGAGCGGTAGGCGCTGATCCAGTCCAGCACTTCGTCGGTCAACATCGGCAACTCCGCCGCGCGGTCGTTGCGCAGCCGATCGAACATCATGTAGCGCCCGCCTCCGACGATCGCCTTCGGCCCCAGCGGCGGGAGCTGGACGCCGTCAGGCGCCGCTCTGAACCCGTCGGCCAGCACCCGCTCGAAGGCGACCGCCGAGCGCATCAACCGTTCGCGGCTCTTCACCCCGAGGCCAAGTCCCTCGATCAGCACCAAGCGCGTGGACTTGACGTTCCTACATGCGTCTTCCACGAATGCCTGGCAAGCTCTGTGCACGCGGTTGGCCCAGCCACGCTCCATCATCCACCCGTCCATCATCCGGCGCTTGGCGCGCGCCACCGCGATGTCGTAGGTGCCGAGGAAGCAGTCCTCCTTATTGGCGAACTGCTCGTAGAAGGCTCGCCTCGAGACGCCCGCCAAAGCGATCACGTGCGCGACGGTCGTGGCCTTGTAGCCCTGGCGGTGAACCGCCTCGATCATCGCCCCGAACAGCCGAGCCCGCTGGTGCCGGGCCACCGCATCGCGCCCCATGCCGTGAGGCCCATGCGGCAACCGCCGGTACATCGCGCTCAGCTCCCTCTCGGTTCCAGTCATCCCCACGCTTCCGACCATACAGGATTGCCCAAAGATTGCAAGTTAAAAATTCCGGGATCTATCTGACGTTTCCCATCGATCCTGGAAGGCTACCGATTGATCAGATTGCCAATCTGTCCGAATAGATGCTTTCGACGGTTTATAGCGCGATAGGCCGCGCCGCGCATTTTGATGCGAGCTAGCGACCGGCGAGCTCGACGCGACGCGGCCCGATCCGGAACCCGGTCCGTTCGAGCGCCGCCTCCCAGCGCGAGCCCAGCACCGGCTCGCCGTCCACCCGCTCGAGCGCGATCCTGGCCGGCAGCCGACCGGCGCGCGCGTGCTCCGCGAGCGCCGCCAGCGCCCACTCGATGCGAGCGTCCTGCGGACTCGCCTCGGCCGAAGCCGGAGGACCCTTCTCTCCGACCGCAGCCGGGTGACGCGCGCCTTCGACCCTGGCCGCTTCGGGGATGCGAGCGGAGCGAGCGTCCCCCGAATCGGCCCCCGTTTCAACCACAGCCGGGTGACAAGCGCCTTCGGCGCACAACCCCGATGCGGCCAGCACTCTCAGCCCCCGGCCCCCTCGCTCCAGGTAGAGCACCGGCTGTGCATCCACCAGCACCACGCTCGCGCCCGGCACCCGCGGCGGGGCCGAACGCGTCGTCTCCTGCGCATGTCTCCGACCCAAGTCGGTAGGCACTTGCCCCTGACGCGCCTTCCCGTTTCGTCCGGCATCACCGGTTTGGCCAGCGGGAGCATCTCCCTGAGCCGGCCACGGCAGGGCGGCCCCGTACGGCTGCGCCGGATCGGTTGCCGCCAGCACCAGGCAGGAGGGGCGGCCCCCACCGTCCTCACGCTGCGCTCGCAGGCGCTCGACGGCGCCCGCGAGCGCAAACTGAGCTCCGCCCATACCCTCGACGAAGTAACCGCGGCGCGCGACGCCCAACGTCTCCAGACGGCACAGCTCGGGGTAGAGAGCCGCGAAGCCGCCGGGCACCCCCTCCGCGCGCACCAGCTCACGCGTGAGGATCCCGTAGCGCTCCAGCAGTAGTTCCGCCTGTGCGCGCAGGCGCTGGTCCGAGCTCCGCCCACTCCGCTCGCCTACGACCGACCGATCCTGACCACCCGAGAACAGCCCCGCCGTCAGCGACCAGCGCCCGGGCGGATGGCCGACCCGCCCGGCGCCACGGACAGCCGATCCCCGCCCCGCGAATCGACCTCGACGGCGGGGCATGGCGGATCGAGCACCCGCCCTGTCCGAAGCAGTCCTCTCGCCGCCACCGGGCAGCGGGATCAGGCGGGCGGGCGCGGCGATGGTGGTCTTCGGCGCCGGGTGTGGCGAGCGCAACGGGGCAAACGCATCGTTGGTCACCTCACCGGCCCACACCAGATCCCACAACGCCTCTGCGAGCTCTGCTGCGGCGAGCTCCACATCGGCTAGAAGGTCCGTGAAGAAACACGGCCCTTCTATTAGACGCGCGCGTACGCGCGCGTGCCCATTCGTGTCCTGCGGTAGCGATGCGCGGCGGGGCGGTGGGCCGAGCAGCCCCACATCCTCGCGGAAATACAGCGCCACTCGGCCGTCCGCGCGTCCGAGCGCCCCCGCGCCCACCCAAACCAGCTCTCCGCTGGCGCACAGCTCGTCCATCCACGTTCCCGAGTAGGCGCCCACCCGGCGCGGCAGCACCTCCTGCTCCCATGTGCGGGGCGTCAGCGCGAGGCCCTGCAGCGGTAGGAGCGCCTCACGCAGGCGCTCGACGCCCGCCCCCGTCGCCGCGTGGCGGTCGATCCCCTGCCACGCCGGCAAAAAGGCCGCAAATGCGCGTCGCTCGGCCGGCTCGATCTCGTGGCGCAGCGCCGCGAGCGAGGCTCGTCGCAGGCGCCGTAGCACCTCCACGTCACACCACTCCCGCCAATCGTCGCTCGACAGGGAGGGCGCGGAGGAGCGCAGGCCACCCGACACGGGCGAGCCGCCAGGCATGGGCGAACCCTCGGGCGCCGCTGGGGGCGAGAGCGAGCCGTGGGGCGCGGCCAAAGACGCAACGTGACGCAGCGAAGCCGGATCGGGATGGAGCTCACCACGCACGAGCGCCCCCGATCGCTCCAGCTCGCGCAGCCCCGACTCCAACACCGCGGCACCGAGCCCGTAGCGGGTCCGCGGCTGCTCGCTCGTGAACGGCCCGCGCGTCGCGGCATAGCGACGCAACAGACGCCCCAGGGCGTCTGGTACGTCCGCCAGGAAGGCATCGGGCAGGCCCCCCGGCGGGACCGCGCCCAGCGCGTCGCGATACAAGCCTGCGTCGGCCGCGTCGATATAGCGCTCCTCGCCGCCGATCCGCACCCGCACCGCCCGGCGCTCGCGCTCGAGCGCTGTCAGCAGCGCCGGCGCGTCGATGCCCTCCAAGACGCGCTCCACCGCCTCGGCGACAGTAAGGTCGCCAAGTAGACGAAGGGTGTCGTGCAGCTCGTCGCGGTTGGCCGCCCGCAGCTGCTCGTCGCGGCGCTGCAGCTGTGCCTCGAGCTGCTCCAGCGCCTCGCGGTCGAGCAGCTCGCGCAGCTCCTCCTGCCCCAATAGCTCGCGCAGCAGATCCCTATCCAGCGACAGTGCAGCCGCGCGACGCTCCGCGTTGGGGGCGTCCCCCTCGTACATATACGTCGCGACATAATCGAACAGCAGTGAGGAGGCGAATGGGGAAGCGGTGGCCGTCTCCACCTCCACCACGCTCAGCTCGCGACGGTGCAGCCTGCCCAGCAGCTCGACGAGCCCGGGTAGATCGAGCACGTCGCGTAGACACTCCCGGTAGGCCTCCAGCACGATCGGGAAGTCCTCGTAGCGACGCGCTACCTCCAGTAGCGTCTGTGCCTTCAGCCGCTGCTGCCACAACGGCGTGCGCTTACCGGGGTAGGCCCGCGGGATCAGCAGCGCCCTACCGGCCGCCTCCCGGAAGCGAGCGCCGAACAGCGCCGAGCCACCGAGCTCTCCCACGATCAGATCCTCGACTTCGTCCGGCTCGATCAACGCCAGCTCGAGTGCCTGCCCCCCACTCATCTCATCGCTCTCCGGCAGGTGCACGACGATTCCGTCGTCGGAGAAGATCGCGTCCGCCTCAAGACCCAAACGCTCGCGGATCCGCGCCGAGAGCGCCAGGCTCCATGCCGCGTGGATGCGCCCGCCGAAGGGAGAGAGCAGGCACAGCCGCCAATCGCCGATCTCGTCGCGGAAGCGCTCCACCACGATCGTGCGGTCGCTGGGCAGCACGCGCGTCGCGTCCTGCTGCTCGCGCAGGTACTCCACCAGATTGCTCGCCGCGCGGGCGTCGAGGTCGTACTCGCGCTCCAGCACCTCCGCCGACTGCCCCACCGCCCAGCGCGCGAACGCCCCGATGGCCTCCCCCAGCTCTTTGGGGCGGCCCACGCCCTCGCCCTTCCAGAATGGCACCGCCCCCGGCGCACCCGGGGCAGGAGTCACGATCACGCGGTCGCGGCCGATTTCCTCGATCCGCCATGCCGAGGCGCCGAGCAGGAATACCTGCCCCGGCCGCGCCTCGTACACCATCTCCTCGTCGAGCTCCCCCACGCGCCGCCCGTCGGGGAGCGTCACCAGGTACAGCCCGCGATCGGGAATCGTGCCCGCGTTGGCCACCGCCAGGGCGCGCGCGCCTTTGCGGGCGCGGATCGTGCCCGCGAGGCGATCCCACACGATCCGCGGGCGCAACTCGCCGAACTCCGAGGAGGGGTAGCGCCCGTCGAGCATGTCCAGCACGCCCTCCAGCTGCCGGCGCGGCAGCTCGCTGTAGGAGTAGGTGCGCATCACCCGCTCGTACAGCTCATCCACCGCGAGCTCCTCCTCGCAGGCCGCCATCGCGACGATCTGCTGCGCCAGCACGTCCAGCGGATTGCGCGGCACCACCGTCGGCTCGATCGCCCCTTCGTGCATCCGCCTCACCAGCACGGCGCACTCCAGCAGGTCACCGCGGAACTTGGGGAAGATCCGCCCCCGCGAGACCTCCCCCACACCATGCCCCGCCCGCCCGATCCGCTGCAGGCCGGCCGCCACCGACTTCGGCGACTCGACCTGCAGCACGAGGTCGACGGCGCCCATGTCGATCCCCAGCTCGAGACTCGAGGTCGCCACGATGCACGGGATCTCTCCCGCCTTCAGCAGCTCCTCCACCACCAGCCGCTCCTCCCTCGCGAGCGAGCCGTGGTGAGCACGGGCGATCTCGCGCGCTGCCGGCTCCCGCTCCCCGTCCGCCTCCTCCGCGGCCGCCAGCTCGTTCAAGCGCAGCGCCAGCCGCTCGGCGGAGCGGCGGTTGTTGACGAACACGATCGTCGAGTTGTGCGCGCGGATCAGGCGCAGCAGCTCCGGGTAGATCGCCGGCCAGATCGAGCCGACCGAAGCCGGGGGACACTCGCCTTCGGCTCGCATCCCCGTTTCGGCCAACGGCTGGTCGGAATCCCCGTGGACGACGCCATGCAACTCCGTCATCGACTCCACCGGCACCTGCACCTTCACGTCCAGCGGCTTCGGGGCGCTTGCGTTGAACGATCCTGCACTCTCTCCGCGGCCCCACCAGGAAGCGTGCCACCTCCTGTAGCGGGGTCTGCGTCGCCGACAGCCCGATCCGCTGCGGCTCGTGGCGGCCCGTCTCGCGGACGAGCGCATCGAGGCGCTCCAACGTCAGCGCGAGGTGCGCGCCTCGCTTGGTCGCCGCCACCGCGTGGATCTCGTCCACGATCACCCACTCGGCGCCGACGAGCGTCTCGCGCGCGCGCGAGGTCAGCATCAGATACAGCGACTCCGGGGTCGTGATCAGGATGTCCGGCGGTTCTTTGAGCATCCGCCGGCGCTCGCGCTGGGGAGTGTCGCCGGTGCGGATCGCCACCGTGATGTCCGCTCCGGCGGAGTGGGGTCCCGCAGTCGGTCCGGATATGCCTTTCAAGGGCGCCCGCAGGTTGCGCTCGATGTCATAGGAGAGCGCCTTCAGCGGAGACACGTACACCAGGCGCGTGTGGCGCTCGGAGGAGGGCTCGGTCGCCAAGCGATCGAGGCCCCACAGGAACGCCGCCAGCGTCTTGCCCGAGCCGGTCGGTGCCGACACCAGCACGTGCTCGCCGCTGGCGATCGCCGGCCACGCCTGTGCCTGCGCCGGGGTCGCCTGCGCAAAGGCAGCTTCAAACCATTTGCGCACCCGGGGGCTGAAGGGGAGAGGATGGGGCAAAGGGGCGGAGAGAGACACTGAATTGGAAAAAAATGGAGGTTGCGAGGGTGAGGGCAGGCGGCCCCTCCCGCTAGATCACTCTGTATGGCGAGGCTAGCGCGCGCGGCGCATACCGCCTCGTTAACCCGAATCGGGGGGTATTTCCAGTAACCTCGAATCATGGCCACCTCCAAGCTCGACCTCGATCAGGGGCTTGTCGAGTCCTGCCGCCAGGCTGCCGCGCGGATCGCCGCCGACGTCGCCGAGCAGATCGCCGGTATGACCACGCTCTCAGTCGAGCGCACCGTCGCGCGCCTGTTCGGCGTCGATGGCGCCAACGACTTGGGCGCTCCCCTGCCGAATGTGCTGGTCGACCACGTGCGCGCCCGCGGCGGGCTCGGCAAGGGCGTCGCCTACTGGCTTGCCAACGCGATGCTCCACGCCGAGGGGATGGGAAGCCCGCCCGCTCAAAGCCCGCTCGCCGACAGGATCGGGCCCACACCGGGCCAGAGCCCACCCGCGCTCGACAGCGCCCAGCGGATCGCCGAGGCAGTCGACGGGAGCACCCTCGACCTCTGCGCGCTGCCACTCTCACCCGAGGTGGCGATCCGGGAGCGCGCGCGCGCCGAGCTCGCGCGGAGCCTTGGCGAGATCGGCGCTCGCATGGAGTCCCGACGCGCACTGCGCGAGCGTCTCGGCGAGAGCTCCCCACCGTTGCGCTACGTGCTCACCGCCACCGGCAACGTCTATGAGGACGTCGTCCACAGCCTCGCCGTCGCCGAGGCCGGCGGGGACATCGTCGCCGTGATCCGCTCCACCGCGCAGAGCCTGCTCGACTACGTCCCCTACGGCCCCACCACCGAGGGATACGGCGGCACCTTCGCCACGCAGGCCAACTTCGCGATCATGCGCGCGGCGCTGGACGAGTGGTCCGAACAGCACGGGCGCTATGTGCGTCTCTCCAGTTTCTGCTCCGGTTTGTGCATGCCCGAGATCGCCGCGATGGGCGCGATCGAGGGACTCGACAACATGGTCAACGACGCCCTCTACGGGATCCTCTACCGCGACATCAACCCGATCCGCGGGCTGCTCGACCAGCGCGTTTCGCGCACCGTCAACGGCTACTTCGGGGTCGTGATCAACACGGGCGAGGACAATTACCTGCGCACCGCCGACGCGCTGGAGGCCGCGCCCTCGGTCACCGCCTCGCAGTTCATCAACCACCAGCTCGCCCGCGCCTCGGGCGTGCCCGACGAGCAGATCGCGCTCGGCGACGCGTTCGAGATCGACACGCCGGTTACCAACGGCCTCCTGTATGAGTGGGCCCAGGCGCAGCTCACCCGCGAGCTGTTCCCCGACTGCCCCGTCAAGTACATGCCGCCAACCCGACACATGGACGGCAACCTCTTCCGCACCCACGCCGCCGACACGCTGTTCAACCTCGTCACCGTTGCCACCGGCCAGGGCATCCAGACGATCGGCGTCCCCACCGAGGGTATCTTCACCCCGCACATCCACGACCGCGTACTGGGATTGCAGAACGTCAACTACGTCTTCAACGCCGCTCGCGACCTCGGCGAGGAGATCGAGTTCAAGCGCGGTGGCCTCATCCAGACGCGTGCGAAGCAGGTGCTGCAGGATGCGCATCTGATGCTCGAGCGGATCGCCGAGATCGGACTGTTCAAGGCGATCGAGGGCGGTGTCTTCGGCGATGTCAGCCGCCACCTCGAAGAGGGCCGTGGCATGGAGGGCATCGTCGCCACCGAGGAGGGGTACTTCAACCCCGTCGCCGAACTGATGCGCGGAGCGCTGAGCGTTGCCTGACCAGGCCGACCTCGAGCACGTCAAGCCCTACGCCGACCATCACGGCGACGGGATCGTGCAGCTCAGCTTCACCCTGCCGGTCCCCGATGGGCTCGCCGCGCGCAAGGCCGCGATGGAGCTGGCCGGCAAGATGGGCTTCCAGCACCCCGAGGTCGTCCACCACCAGCGCCTCACCGATGGCCATACCTACTTCGTGATGTACGGGCACACGGTGCACACCGTTGACTACGCCACCCTCAGCGAAGAGGGGATCGACATCGTCCAGTACATGACCGAGGAGGAGATCGAAGCGTACGCACAGGAGCATGTCCGCCGACCGATCGTCGTGGTTGGCGCCTCCACCGGCACCGACACCCACAGCGTTGGGATCGACGCGATGCTCAACCTCAAGGGCTTCCACGGCCATAAGGGACTGGAGGGCTACCGCGCCTTCGAGGCGCACAACCTCGGCAGCCAGGTGCCCAACGGGGCGCTGGTCGCCAAGGCGATCGAGCTCGATGCCGATGCGATCTTGGTGTCCCAGACCGTCACCCAGCAGAACCTGCACATCCACAACCTGACCGAGCTCGTCGAGATCATCGAGGCCGAGGGCCGCCGGCGCGAGACGATCCTCGCCTGCGGGGGCCCGCGCGTCTCGAATGAGCTCGCCAAGGAGCTCGGCTACGACGCCGGCTTCTCCAAAGGCACCTACCCCCACCATCTCGCGACCTTCCTCGTGCGCGAGCTGGCCGCGCGCCTCGGGCAGGGCGAACCTGAGGAAGACGAGCGCGATCTGCCACCCGCCGGGCGCGCGGCCTTCGCGGACCATATCCCGCGAGAGAACTTGGCAGGCTAGGCTGAGAGCCGATGGAGCAACTCGCTGAGCTCACCGCGCCCGCGCGCCGTCTGGCCCTTGTCGGCCTGGCGAAGAACACCGGCAAGACGGAAACGCTCGCCGCACTGCTGCGCGAGCAGCAGGCGCGCGGCCGTCGCGTGGGCGTCACCTCGGTCGGGCGCGACGGCGAGGAGCGCGACGTGATCGACATCCGCATCGAGAAGCCGCGCGTGGAGCTGTGCGCCGGCAGCCTCGTCGCCACCACCGACGCGCTGCTGCGCGCCGGCGCGATCCCCCACGAGATCGTCAGCGAGACCGGCGTTCGCACGCCTCTCGGGCGCGTGCTGATCGCGCGCCTGCTGACGCGCGGAACGATCGAGGTGGCGGGCCCCAGCGCTGCGGCCGACGTGCGCGAGGTGGCTGACACGATGCTCGCCCAGGGCGCCGAGCAGGTGCTGATCGACGGCGCCATCGACCGCCGCGCCGCCTCCTCCCCGGCGGTGTCGGACGGCCTCGTGATGTCCACCGGCGCGGCGCTGCACGAGGAGATCGAGCAGGTCGTAGCGCGTACCCGCGACGCCGTCGAGCTTGTGCGCCTACCCGAGTTGGCTCAGCCCCACGTGCGCGAGGTCGCTGTAGCCAACGCCGCCAGTATGCTCGTCGGCGCGCCGGAGGAGGAGCCGCTCACGCTGCACCCCCGCTTCGTGCTCACCAGCACCGCCGCCGACATCGGCCAGCTGCTGCGCGCGCGCCCTACCGCCAGCCACCTGGTCGTGCGAGGGGCGCTGTGCGAGCCATTTCTCGCGGAGCTGCTGAGTGCGGCCGCCGGACGTGAGCTCGAGCTGGTCGTCGCCGACCCGACCAAGGTGTTCCTTACCGACCATGGCGTCGAGTGGTACCGCCGCCAGGGCATCTCGATCGCGGTGCTCACCTCGATCAACCTGCACGCGCTCACCGTCAACCCGGTCGCGCCCCAGTCGCACCGCTTTGACTCGCCGCGTCTGCGCGGCCTGCTGGAGGAGGCGATCCCCGGTCTGCCGATACTCGACGTGCGCGACCCCACCCCCCATCTGGTGCCGGCGGCATGAGCACGCCAGGGGAGCTCGAGGAGCCGGTCGAGAAGGTCGGAGCGGGCAGTGACGCCGTCGCGTCCGAGCCAGGGAGCGGGGATGCGGGAGGCGGTGGCACTGAGCCGGTGGTGGGGAACGGTGCCGGCGAGCCCGCCGAAGCCGACGAGCGCCGGGCGAAGATGGAGCGCCTGCGCGGCGAGGGCGTCGAGCCTTACCCACACATCATCTCCACAGCACGTCAGCCCCGCACCTGGGTGGCCGACATCCAGGCGGCTCACGACCCTGCCACGCTCGCCGCGGGGGTGCACGAGGGCCTTGACTACCGTGTCGCGGGACGTCTGATCGCCCGGCGCGGCCACGCCAAATACACGTTCTTCGACCTGCGCGACCAGTCCGGCTCGATGCAGGTGGTCGCGCGCCGCGAGGAGATGGGCGAGACTGCGTACGAGCGCATTGTGGGGCTCGATATCGGCGACATCGTGAGCGTCCAGGGCGCTGTCTATGTCACCCAGCGTGGGCAGCTCGCGCTGGCGGTGAGCGATTGCACGCTGCTCGCCAAGGCGCTGCGCCCGCCACCCGATCGTTATCACGGGATGGAGGACCCTGGCGAGCGCTATCGCCGGCGCGAGCTCGACCTGCTCGCCAACGAGCAGACCCGCACGATGTTCTTCAGGCGTACGAAGATGATCGAGGCGATCCACGACTTCCTGCGCGAGCATGGCTTCACGCAGGTCGAGACGCCGATGCTGCAGACGCTCGCCGGCGGCGCCGCCTCGAGGCCGTTCGTGACGCATCACAACGCGCTTGACGTCAACGTCTATCTGAGGATCTCGGTGGAGCTGTACCTCAACCGCTGCATCGTGGGAGGCTTGGAGAACATCTACGACCTCGGGCGCGCCTTCCGCAACGAGGGAATCTCTCATCGTCACAGCCCCGAGTTCACGATCCTCGAGTGGATGATGAGCTACGCCGACTACTGGGACGTCGCCAAGTTCACCGAAGAGATGGCCGAGAGCGTCGCGCTGCGCACGCTGGGGACAACCAAGGTCGAGCAGTACGACGGGCGTGTGATCGACCTCGCCACCCCGTGGCGGCGGATCACGCTGCGCGAGGCGATCGCCGACGCAGTCGGGATCGACTACCTGGAGGCCTCGCGCGAGCAGCTGATCGAGGCGGCGGGCGAGGCGATGGAGGGCGAGGGTGGGCGGGCTTCCGATCTCACCTGGGCGAAGCTGGTGGACGCGATTTACGTCAAGCACGTCGAACCGACGCTGTACGAGCCCACACATGTCTTCGACTTCCCCGTCAACCTGTTCCCGATCTGCAAGCGCCACCCCGAGGATTCGCGACTCTCCGAGCACTTCGACTCGGTGATCCGCGGGATGGAGATCCTCAGCGGCGACACCGAGCTCAACGATCCGGTGGATCAGCTCAGCCGCTTCGTGATCCAGCGCCAGCAGGCTTCGGACGGGGGCGACGACGGCGACCAGCCGCAGCCCAACGACGAGGAGTACGTGCGCGCGCTGGAATACGGAATGGCGCCGACCGCCGGCGGGGGACTCGGCGTCAACCGGTTGTTGATGGTGCTCACCGGCGTGGAGTCGGTGCGCGAGGTCGTGCCGTTCCCCACGTTGCGGTCGCGAGGGTAGAGAGGGTAGGCGAGGGGCCCGCCGGGTTACGGCGGGCCCCGTGCTGCTGCCTACTGCAGAACCGCTCGACTGCTATTCGCTTGCTTTGACCGCCGCCGCAACCGCCTCTTCGAGGCTGCCGTTGAGGATCGCGGTGTTGTTACCCGCCGCTGCCGGCAGGCCGAGCTCTTTGTTGACGGCTTCGTCAACGATGCCTTCGAACAGTTTGCCGCCGCAGCCGTGCGCGCCCGGCGCCGCCCACGCGTTGTCCACGAGCGAGCCTCCCGAGAGACGCACCAGCGCGCCTTCTTCGAGGATTTCCAGAGCGCCCGCGCTGCCTTTGATCGGTTTGTTGGGCGCCGGCGGGCTCGTCGTTCCCGTCGTCAGGTTCAGGACGATCGGGCTCGCTTCAGAGCCGACGTAGCATTCATTGCCGAGGAATACGTTGCCGAGTTTGACCTTTACGGGCAGCTGCAACGCCACGCCTTCTTCGAAGATCAGGTTCGTGGTGTTCAGCTTGATCGCGCTCGCTGGCTTCGCGAGTTCGGTCGTGGCGGTCACGCCGGTGATGCCTTCATTGATGACTTTTTCGAATTTTTCTTTCTGTTCTTTGTTGAGGAATTCCGGCGCGACGATATTCAACAAGCCGCCAGGCACGAACAGCGCGGTTTTCGAAAGCGTTTCGGCGCCTTCGGCCGCGATGAATTCGAGTTCGCCGGAGCTGTTTTCGTGCAGGCCGCCCTGCAGCGTGATCGTTTTGTTGATCGGCACCGACCTTTTGCCGACGTCGAATACGCCGCTGGTCGTGTTGGCGACCGTGCAGAGTTCAGTCGCTTTGTTGCTCAACGGACAGTACTTGAACGGGGCGAAGTTCCCCGTCGGATGGTGTTCGGCCATAGCCGGTGAGGCCATCGCCAGCGGGGCCGCCACGGCGACCCCTGCAATCAACATGCGCCTGCGGAGGCCCGCGAAGCGCCCGGTGTGGTGCTTGGTCATATATACATCAACCTTCCTTGCTTGGTCCATAGAGTCCAAGGGCATGCTGCTACTCGAACCTATCCGACCCTCAGTCGGCTTGCAAGGAATGTTTCCGACATTACGGAGTGTCCTGGCTGCCACCGCCAAGTCTCACCACTTGAGATGCTTTCCCGGGGCCCCGTCGCATTCCCGTAACCCGCCGTGCGATGGTCGCGGGACGCCGACTAGCTGTGGCAGACCAGCCGTGGGGGGCAACCGCCAAGGAGCGCCAAACAGCCGTGGGGGCCCGCCGCGTTACACGACGGGCCCCGGTCGGCTCACTTCAGACTGCTCTGCTCTTGACTGCTATTCGCTGGCTTTCACGGACGCCGCAACTGCCTCTTCAAGGCTGCCCTTGAGGATCGCGGTGTTGTGCCCCGCTTTGGAGGGCGTGCCGAGGATTTCGTTGACCAGCGGATCGACGGCCCACGAGAAGAGGAAGCCACCGCAGCCGTTGGCACCTTCTTCATCCGCGAAGGAGTTATCCACGAGGGAGCCTCCGGTGAGACGCACCAGCGCGCCTTCTTCGAGGATTTCCAGTGCGCCCGCGCTGCCTTTGATCGATTTGTTCGGTGCGGGCGGGCTCGTCGTCCCGGTCGTCAGGTTGAGGACGATTGGCTTCGAGGAGGAACCGACGTAGCATTCGCTCCCGAGGAACGTGTTGTTGAGCTTGACCTTGACGGGCAGCTGCAACGCCACACCTTCTTCGAAGATCAGGTTCGTGGTGTTCAGCTTGATCGCGCTCGCCGGCTTCGCCAGTTCGGTGATCTCGGTGACGCCCGTGAACCCTTTGTTGATGACGTATTCGTTGAAGAGTTCCTGCAGGATCGTGGGCCACGACGTGGGGGCTTTGATCCCTAGCAGACCGCCGGGGACGGTCTCTTCGGTTTTCGACAGCGTTTCAGCGCCTTCCGCTGCGATGAATTCGAGTTCGCCTTTGGAGTTTTCGTGCAGGCCACCCTGCAGAGTAATCGTTTTCGTGATCGGCACTGTCTTGGTGCCCACCGTGAATTCTCCGGCGTTGGTGTTCGCCACCGTGCAGAGTTCGGTCGCTTTGTTGCTCAACGGACAGTACTTAAACGGCGCGAAGTTGCCTTTCGGGTGGTGTTCGGCCATGGCCGGTGAGGCCATCGCCAGCGGGGCGATTACAGCCACCCCAGCGATCAACATGCGCTTGCGGAGACCCGCAAAGCGCCCAATGCTATTCCTAGTCATGTAGTTGCTACCTTCCTTTCTCGTCCAAGGGCAATTGCCTTCTCGAACCTACCGGGCTGGTGGGCCGCCCGCAACGAGTGTTTCCGACATTACGGAGTATTTTGACTGCTGATGACAAGCCTCGTTGGGCGGCCGCGCTGGCGCGACGACTTCATGCTGGGTCGGACAACCCTTCGGCCACCTCCGGCCTTTCTTCACGTCAAGGCGCGGCCCGCCGGGAGAGGGAGGGCGGGCCGCGCCGCTGTGAGCCCAAAGTCATCGCCGAGCGGGGTGGGGCCGATCGCTCACCCCAGCCCCGATCATCGCCTCGTATAGACCCCGCCGGTGATTCCCACGACTTTGGTGGACCGTTCGGCTTCCTTGTAGAAGGCTCCTGCGTCGAAACCCGGCTTGGCCGGGATCGGGTGCGGGAGCGCAACCACCCTCAGGATGAAGATTTCTTCCCCCGACCCCTTTGGCGGGCAGATCGAGTAGCCATCCTGGCCAAAGCTGTTGCGGCCCACCGCGGCGCCAGCCGGTAGCGCTCCCGCCGAGACCCCGTGAGAGGTGGGACTGAGACCCGCCACCGCCCAGTCGAAGAATGTGCCTTTGCCGGAGGATTTCAGTTTGATCAGGAACATCACGATTTCGGCCGTGCCCTTGGGGATCAGGCTCCACTGCACCGGGAGCGAGACGTTCCCCCCATCGCAGGTGTAGCGCGCGGGGATCACGTGGTCCCCAACGACGACCGGGATCGACGCTTCGATCGAGGTCTTTGGCGGCTGTTCGGATCGATTGGCCGTGGTTGTAGTGCGCCCGCTCGTGCCAGCGGCTCCCGTTGACGACGTCTTGGAAGACCCTCCGCACCCGCTCAGCAAAATCGACCACACGAGAACGCCAATCGCCGCCCCGACCCCAGTGGTACGGGTCCTCCTCATCTTGCAACCAGAAAGCCTCATCTGCTCCGTCCGATACGAGAGATATGTCGGTTCCTTGACCTGACAGACTCATGCTATCCAACCGCACTCTCCTCACGGGACGTGTTTCCGATTGCACCGTTTACCTCGACTTCAATTTCTTGCGCCTTACCTTCCCCCTCACTTTTACCTTTCGCCTGTCCTTGGACCTAGCGCGATGCTTTTTCTTGGACTTGCCTGATTTTTCCTTCGGCGGAGGTTTGATCACTTTCCCCTGCTCAGTAGGAAACACAATCGGCGGCGTCGCCAGCAGCGGCGGAGCCGGTGGCGCGCTGATCGGCGAAACCACTCCAGGCGTCGTCAACGTCTGACCTGCACCTTCGGTCGTGCCGTCTTCGTTGGTAGCCAGGATCCTATAGTAATAGGTTGTTCCCGGCGCTAGGTCTTCGAGGTTCACCGCAATCGTTTCGTAGCCCTCGACCACCTGACCGAAGATCTTCGCGCCGCTGTAGCTTGGGTCGGTGCCAAGATCCAACTCGTAGGTGGTCGGTAGGCTCTCCGGATCGATGGTGTCAACAATCGTGGCACCGGCCTGCGTTATCGCGCTTGCGCTGCCTGCTCCTACGACCGGGGGCGTTCCGGGCGCGGTCGTGAATTCGTAGTTGGGTCCAACTTCGGTGCCCACTTCGTTGGTCGCCTCCAGAGCATAGTCGTACGTCGTTCCGGCGCGCAGGCCGGTGATCTGTGGAGATTCGACGACTTCGTCTGCGAATGCTTCGCCGGCGCTCGCCTCAGGGGTGCTGCCTCCCGCATAGTAGCGATTCTTCACTGTCGGCTCGTAGCGAGCTGCTTCGACATAGACGAAGCGATAGGTCGTGGCGTTGTGCTCTGGGTTTATCGTGCCGTTCAGCACGGCACTCGATCGCGTGATCTCAGACGCAGACGGCGGTCGAGCGTTGACAGCAGGCAACACAGCCCTTGTGGTGAACGTGCCATTTTCACCGTGCGCCGCGTACTGCACACCTCCGATCCTTCTGGTGGCGGTGAGCCTGCAGTTATACGTGGCATTTGGCTCGAGCTCCGCCACTTCCGCGTCAGCCGGGATCGCCCCTGAACTAGTGGTCCGGTGAAATTCCGTAGGCGGCTCGCCATACGACGTTGTGATCCCGTATTCGAAGTAGTATTCAGCTTCTTCTCCATCCGGTTCCAGTGAGCCTTCGAGCACTCCGCCCACCAACGTGCCCAAGCCCGTTTCCCGGCCGACGCACTGGCTGACCCCAGCCACAGCAGGTGGGGTCGCGAAGACGACTTCTTCTCCTGCCGCTGAGCCACCCCCGTTGCTCGCGACCAACCGTATGTGATAAGTGGTTCCGGGTGTCAGCTCGTTGGTCAACTGCTCTTCTACTGGCACCGGCGTGACTTCTTTGCCGGTCCCTACCAAACCTTCAGTTGTCTTCGACGAAAACGCGCTGCCCGCGCACGTGCTTGGGGTAGTACACGGTCCGTATTCGAAGTAGAATTTGGCTTCCTCGCCTTCCGGGTTGACAGTGCCGTTGAACGTACCGCTGGTGCGTTCCACCGCCGATACGGAATCCGTAACAGGCACCGGCAATGGGGGGGAGGCGGAGGTACCGCTCCTTCATAGATGTTGACCAGATTCTTGTTCTTGTCGGCTACATAAACGTCGCCATTGAATGAGCTGAACGCGATGCCCCGAGAAAAAGCGATCTCCCCAGCGCCAAAATCCGCTTCCTTTTTACCGGAAGAACTGAGCACGACTACGTGACTTTCTTCATTAGGACTACTGACAACGAATATATCGCCAGTTACCGGTTCAATCGCTACGGCAGTCGGTTCTTCTTCGGCATCGATGATCGTTTCTGTTTCAACTTCGTGATTGCCATTCAGCTTGACCTTCACAATGTTTTCTGTGCTATTTACGATGTACACCTCCCCATTGGCGCTTACCGCAACGCCGAAGGGTGCCGTCATGTCGGGACCCGCGATTTCAGCAATGACTTTCCCTTCGGGTGTGAACTCGCGTACCACCCTGGCAGCCACGTCGGTGACGTACACATCACCATTTGAATCGATCGCCACACCGGTGGGTTCTTCAAATCCCATCAACTGGCCAGCGTATTTACCGGACGCTTCGAACTTGTCAACGACATGGTTACTCCTATCCGCTACGTACACATCCCCTTTGCTGGGGGAACTGGGTGAATTATCTACCGCTAGCCCGACAGCGAGTGCAGAAAAGCTCGTCGATGGTGTTTCGCTCCCGGTGAAGCTCTTTCCGGTAGGTTTACCATCAGCTTCAAACTCTTCTACCTTTTCTTCCCCATTGTTCAGCACGTAGATGTTCCCGGTAGAAGATTCCACCGCCACGCTCCTCGGGCCGCCTCCTGCAAAGGGTCCGATGGCGCTTATTTCAGTAAATCCACCGGCGGCGGCCGAAGAAGCAAGGAGCATAGTCACGCCAAGCGTGACAAGACACGTCGCCACAAACTTGTAGCTAAACCCCATTACCGTCGGCCCCCTCTCACTGACCCGTAACGACTTACCTTCCCCGAACCCGATGACCTTTTCTTTTTATCTGCTTTCTTAGATTTCGGGCAACCGCTTACCGCAATCGCGGTACTCAGATGGAGTTCCGCCCCATTCTGAGCGAGGAACGTGGTAGGCATCTTGAGGTTGCCTTTGCAGAGGTTGCCGTCGGCGGCGAGTGCGGAATCGCGACCCTCGGGAAGGTACAGCTCGAAGCTCGAGACCGGAACGTCAGGAACGCTCTTGAACGTTGAGCTTGTGATGTTCGCTTTTGAGATGAAGGTCGAACCGACAAGGTCCGCGCGCACCCCGTCCCCCTGGAGGACCAAGTCGAGGTCGGGGTACGCTTCCCCTCCATGAGAAACGAAATACGCGGGGCCACTCAGCGTCACCGGCAACACGGGTGTCGTCGCCCGCACGATGCCTACGACGGACGCCGTTGGGCACGACGCCGGATCAGCTTCGAATACAGCCACCGGACAGGCCTTCTGCAGAGTTTTCAGACGCGCTGGGAGCTGTTTCGGAAGTTCGACCTTGACTCGGGCTATGTTCGCCTGTGAGCCCATTGGGTAGGTAATCTTTGCATCGAGGCTCGTTCCGTTCAGGTAGGAGGTGCGTCCTGAGACCGTAACGCTGAATTTTGGGGCAAAGCCGAGCGTGGCGCAGTTTGCCGCCTGAAAGCGGGACGACGACGATGCGCTAGCCCCGAACACACTCGTTATCGTGGCTTCAATCGCCATCGGAGCGCAGTTGGTCGGGTTGAAGATGAAATGTTCTCGGTCTACGTCCACGTTGACCGTTCGCACCTGCAATGGAATGCCGTCGATGATCTGTGGAAGTGGATCCGACGTGATAGTCAAGGCCGTTGTGTGCGGGTCGATATTGACGGTCGCACGAACCTTGACCACACCGAGGTTGAACGGGCCTGCAACAGCTGGCACCACGATCGAAAGGCCGTACGGCGCTCCGTTGTATGGCCCCGTCAAAAACACTTCGCCAGTCACATAGAACGGATCCGGCCCGGCGCCCACACTTGTCGTGACGTGCCCGATCAGGTTTGACGGCCCACATTCTCCCTTCTCAGCCTGCGGTTCTCCGCATAGCGCCACGGACGAGACCATCCCTAGCAAGCCGGGCGGGGTTCGTACCTGGATGCGATTCATCTGCTGTTCCGGTTCCAGCGCTTCCGGACGTGACAACCTGGTAGTTAGAGGACTGAACCCGCCAGCCTGGTTGTCTTCTGTCCCGGCAACCAACGATGGGGTGAACTGTCCTCCGTCGCACCGTTCGTCGATCTTGAAGCTGGCGCTCGGCGTCGCCGACGGACCGGATTCAGGCGATGAGTAGGGGGTCAGCGAGCTTGTCACTGAATAGGTGCCACACGTCGAGGGTGTCACGAGCGCCGCCCGTCCGCCGCCAAAGAAGTCGAGCTTTATCCGGTTGAGGGGAAGCTGTGGTAGAAACTGCGGTTCTCCTGTGCTCTTGCTCGTCGCCGGGTCTTCGCCGAATGAGGTCGTCAACTGGCCTGTGACGGGGTCGAGCCGTACTTCACCTGGCAGCTTGACCACGACGCCCTTGCCTTCGAGCACGAGATAGAGGGCGACCAACGAATTGAAGGGGTTGCTCCCTTCGGGAAACGGACTGGTTGACTGGTGCGCGAGGTAGATCGATCCTTCCAGCGACTGTTCGAGCAGCGGCGTTTCAACCTGAACCGTACCGACCTTCGATCCAGATGGGCACTTCGCTGGCAAGGCAGACAAAAGTTCGATCTCTCCCCCTGGTCGTGCTGGTTCTTGACCCGTTGCCGGTTCGGGCGTATCTGTGCATGCTTCGAGTCCATCCGCCGCGGCAGGCGAAACCGACATCCCCGCTGGTAGCGTGACGACCGCATCCTTGAGGTCCGCCTCGGCTAGACCGCCGAAACTTTCTTCCTGTGGCAAGCTCATTTCGACACGCAGGCCACTTGGCGAATCCGCCGCATGGGTGGTCGGCTGAACGGTCAGCCTCGGAGTGAAATTGAGCTTATCGCATCCACTCACCGGGACCGGATTTTCTTCGTCGTCCTGGCTGATCGCCGATTTCACCGGCAGATACGTAAATGGATCCTGCCAGGAGTCGGCGGTCATCGTGGTTTCGAGCGCACGACCACACGATGTCGGAAGGGTTAGGAACGGCTTCCGAGCACCACTGGGTTCATCATATAGGGTGATCGTGTTAGCCCAGAAGCGGGTCTGCTGGTTGATGTCTGGTGCTTCCGCGGCAAGCGCATAGTTTTTGCCCGTTGCAACGTTGCCCAGGATGTGGACGGTTATCCCCTCTGAGATCACCATGAATCCAAACTCAGCCGGCTCGCCGGGTGGAGTTTCCATATTGTAGACCGTGGACGTCCCTTCTGTTATTTTACTTAGTGAACCGCCGAGACGGTAGGTATCCTGCCCTACCGCGCTAGAGCTCGCACATTCTCCCGTCTGCTCGAGTTCACTTTCAGGACAACGCGTTGTTGTGGCCGCCGGGTTGACGATCACACCAGGGGGCAGGGTCACATCGACATTCTTTACTTCACCTCCGCTGGGCAGAATTCCTTCTTCGCCTTCGTCGATAAAGGTGTGATGATTGAGGACGATGGCAATCGTGATGGCATATGGATGGGAACCAGCCTGTGTCGCCGGTGTACCCGCCTTGTCGGCTACGATTTCGCTTTTAAATGTTTCGACTCCGAATTCTTCCTGCCCGCCGCTCGCGCGTGCTGGACTTGCGCTGACAAGCGCAACAGCCATCAGCACACCGAGAGAAGCGTACCGGAACCCAACCACTCGGGCCGACAATCGCCGCCAGACAGTCATTTGCTCTCCCTCCGGTCGTGACGGCTAACCGGCTTCCTGCCTTTGCGGAGTTTCCGCCTCGCCTTCTTTCGCTTGGGCTTCTTCGGCTTTGTCGGCTTGGGCTTTGCCAGGGGCTGGGGCGCAAGATTTAACGCTGCCCGAAAATATCGCGCTGGATGGTGTCCCGAACTCGGGGGCTGGAGATGGACGGCCACGACAGACTTCTTCGCTAGCGCAGCTCGCTGCCGATGGCAGATTCTGAGATTCCATTCCGCCATTTACGCGAGCATCGTAAAGATCTGCGTTGTAGTCTTGGTCCTGACCAACCAGTGACTGGCGCGTAAAGAAGAAAACATTATTGCCTTCGGCATCGGCATTGCCAAAGTACGCTTCGGCAGTGCTGCTCGTTCCAGGCGAAATGAGATAGAGGCAGCCCCCGCTGTCATCTCCGCTTCCCATCGAGCAACTTCCGGCACCTTCACGCTCCCACTCATAGACGTCCATCTGGTTGTCAACATCCGCAGACAGGAGAGCTTCTTGCGTTTGAAAGAAGACGCGGTCGCCATCTTCGGAAAGATTGCGAGTCAGAAGGACCTGCTTGCTGGTGGCGGCAAAAAACGGAGGCTTCTGCATAAGGTATGCTGGGTTAACCGCAGGCACGCCTGTGGGATTACAAGAGACGCATATGACCTTATTGATAGGTTCATAGTAGAGATAGAACTCGTACTGGTCGTTGTTGTTGTAGCTGGTCAACCGGTTGGCCGAGGTAAAAAGCAGGGTGCTTCCGTCGGTGCTTACCCTTGATGTCTTCTCGCCTTCGCCGGGCTTTTCGCCATCGCAAGCGCACCTGCCTATCCAATCCTCTTTGTCATTGAATTTGCTCACCGTTGCAATATAGGTGAGAGCACCATCGTGCCACTCGTCGATTTCGGTGATAGCGTGACCAATTTCCCTGGCCAAATAGACATCCGAGCCATTGTCTGACACGCCTAGCGTGCCTTCCACCCCACTGGCAAGCGGTTCGGGCCCGTCGTCCTTTCCTTCTTCGGCCGCTTTTACGTTGAAACGGTACAACTCGCCGCTTTCGGTATAGAAGACAAAGGCACCGCTTGGGGTTGCAGCGCGCCACTCGGCCTTCCCGGATGAAATCTCTACCGCCTTGCCGACGAACGGTAGATACACGTAGATCCGACCAGTCGCAAGATTGGTGTAAAAAATGCGTGACCCGTCCTGCGAAATGGTGTTCTGGGTGTAGTAGGCCCCTGCGGCTCCGGCTTCCTGTCCCTCTTCAAAGTTGTAAGGACCCCCCGCCGAGTCGGCAGCCACCAGGCTGATGCTTCCTTCGTTCCATTCGTAAAGATTGGGAACTCCTGCGTCGGCTTTGGGCAATAGAGCCGCGGGCGTTTCGAACAGAACTTGGGATCCATTTGGCGTAGCGTTCAACAAGAGCAAGGCCGCCGAGTCCACCTCTCACGAACAGTCGATATTCTCCTGTTGCGTTGTCACGAATATAGTAATTGCTTCCTTCCCTTCCACCGGGAGCGAGAGCGGGTTGATCGCTAGAGAGGACAACTGTCCTGGATAGATCTTCGGTGCTACCAAACACCTGGGAACCGGAATCGACAGGGGATCGCGGTTCAAGACCCGTCGTCTTCCAGACTTCCAAGCCACCGGTATCGGAGCGCGTGCTGAGATACTGAGGAAACGACGCGGATCCTTCTGTGGCGGGAAAGGGAATTATCGAGTAGAACGTCGCCTGTTCTCCCTGAGGCGAGACCTGCACCAGGTCAACCACTCCCCGGGCATCCGCAAGATTCTTGTTTGTCGGCGAAACTTGCTCGTACGCTCGGCAGTCCGGCAGATTTGAGCCGTAAGGCTCCTCTAGCCGAATCTGTTCGTTGGAGCAACCTCCCGCCCAGCTCCTCGTAGCCGAACCCGCGCCTATACACGCAAGCGCCGCCATCATTGCGACCATACGCGTGCAAACCGTCCTGGCCTCTTCACTCATTCGTTTCCCTCTCCATTAGTCCACTGACGCCTCCAGCGACCCGACTCTGCCGCTGTGGAGCGCTATTGGACGTTACCCTGCCGTATAGTCTGCCAGAGTGTGGCCTCAGCTTCCAGCAGTGTTTCTGACTTGGCTCGTATGGATCTTTTGTTGTGATCGGAAGCCATGAAAGGCGCCGTCGACACCGAGCGCAACGGTGGCGACGATTTTCGAACACTGGCGCTCGCCGTGTGGCGGCTACTGCGCCCCCAAGTCTGGAGGCACAGTAGCCGCGTGCTTCAACCTAGCCCTAGTCTGCCATCTCAACCAGCGTAGAAAACTTTGCCGGATACGAGTTTCAGCGTCGTTTTATTGGTGAAGGATGCGAGTTCTTTTTTGAGCTTGACTTTGCTTCCCGTTAACGTGTAGGTGAGTTCGTGTTCTGTTTTTGACACTTCGCCTTCGGGACCTCCGGAGGCATCATATGTGCCTGTTGCTTCGTAGGTGCCTTTCAGGGTGCAAACTTCTTCCCCTTTATTTTCTATGTGGATCGTGACGAATTCTTCCCCCGTAGACGGTTTGAATTCGTCTTCCAGAATCCCACCGGCGCCTACTACGAGTAAGTCGAGGAATTTGAATTCGATCGGTTCTTTTACTACACATTTTGGCAAGGCGCCTCTAACGCCTCCAGCGATTGTGACGACCGTGCATTTTTTAAACTTGATTTCGCCTTTTGATTTGCCTTCTTTTTCTATCGCCGCGTTTGAGAGAGCGTTTTCCGCACATTCGATGATGATTTTCTGACCGAGTATGACGCTGTTTAGCTGCGCCGTACCCACCACGCCTTCAACCGGTGTTTCCGTCGTTACCGTGGTACCTTCGACTGTCCATCTGGTTTCCAAAGCAAATGCTGAAGTCGAAGCGACCGCACTCACTCCGAGCACAGCGACCATGCTCAGCATGATCAACTTGATTCGGGTCATTGTTGATCTAACTCCTCTTGCCTCGGGCAGCCCCGAGGCAGTAGTAATTAATCCGTACGTACTGCCCGCGGAGCGGGCAGTACGACGGTCCTCTTCTTAATGCCTGAAGCGGGCACCCCTACCGTTTTTTCTGGACCCCCGCCTGAGGCCGTCTTCCACCATGAACGATCTTGGACCTGGCGTCAAGTCCGATTTGCAAGGCGCCTCGAATGGCGACCGTCGTGGGCCTGGGTGATGCCCAGGATCCTCAGTATCTATCGGCTTTTCACCGGCTGGGGATCCACCGAAAAGTCGGAGACACCAGAACCAAGCTCGATCAAAACGCCGCTCGGTCCAGCCCATGGAGTCGCTAGACGCGTCGTCGGCTCTCCTTGCGATGCCCGACGTCAGATCGCCCTGCCCGCCGCTCCGTCCTGGTGGGCAGGATTATCGGCCTTGACGGCCGGGATCCTGCCCACTGGGACAACAGCCGGTCGGCTCGGCTTTAGCATGGCTACAGCCGGAGAGCAAGAGCGACGCTCAACCGAAACGCCACTGTTTGCCTGAGCTCAATTTCCATTTCATCGCGTAGGCCCATGCGGACGCTTCTTTACGTATTTTCAATTTGCTGCCGGTTGAAGTAATCACCAGTTCGTGTTCTACTTTTTCGACTTCCCCTTCGTCGCCGATCGAAGCGACGTATGTGCCCGTTATTTCGTAGGTACCTTTTAGGGTGCAGATTTCTTCCCCTTTATTTTCTATATGGATCGTGACAAATTCTTCCCCCGTAGACGGTTTGAATTCGTCTTCCAGAATCCCTCCGGGACCGTCTATAACTAAATCGATGAATTTGAATTCGATTGGGACTTTAATTACGCACTTTGCTAGAGATTCCTTTGTACCTTTGGTGAGCTCATAGAGGGTGCACGCTTTGAATTTATATTCGCCTTTTGATTTGCCTTCGCCTTCAATTGAGGCGTTGGCCAATTTATTTTCAGCGCATTCGATGATTAGTTTCTCGCTAAGGATGCTATTGCTCAATTGCGCTGTACCGACCGAGCCTTCGATTGGAAAGCTTTCCCCCGCTTTTACTTCTTTGCCTTCTACCGTGTATCTCGTTTCCAGTGCAGCCGCAGAGGTTGCGGTCGCTACGCTCACAGCGAGCGCGACGACCAGACTCAGCAGGCTCCATTTAGTTCGTGACATGATGACTTGTCTCCTTTCACTCCGGCCGCAGCCGGAATGCTCATGTTGGATGCGGTGCGCCAAGTGCGCACTGTGGGAGCGATCCAATATATGGCGGTGCCGGGCCAAGCATCGCTCACCGGATTGGCCCAGAGTCCGTTTCGACGTCGCTGACCGCTTGATGTCGGGAAAGCGCCGCAGATGGACGATACGGTTCGGTCTGACCCGACCCGCCGCCGATGTTTCCGACCCCCCTACTTCGCTTGCCGGAGGGGCTGGGTCATTTGACACAGGGATGCTTTGCCGGGTTTGGCTCGCGTGTGGTCATCCCTCGTGCGCAGCTCCCATGGCGCCGGCCGAGTGGCACCACTCACCTGAGGCGCGGCGCCGCCTCGCCGTTCGCCAGAGTGCGCTTCCCGTCGCTCCGAAAACCTGCTAAGCTTCGACTAAGATTTCAGCAGCGGACCACGCTAAGCGCCGCCCCCGGGCCCACAAACCCGGGCCCGAGCCAAGCGCCAGCGCCCCCGCCGCACCCAATCACACCCCAATACCCGAACCAAGGAGCACCCAGCAAAATGGCAAAGACCATAGGCATAGACCTCGGCACGACCAACTCGTGCATGGCCGTCCTCGAGGGCGGTGAGCCCACGGTCATCGAGAACGCCGAGGGCGGCCGCACCACGCCCTCTGTCGTCGCCTTCGCCGCATCCGGCGAGCGGCTTGTCGGCGCTGTCGCCAAGCGCCAGGCGGTGACCAACCCGCAGAACACGATCTTCTCGATCAAGCGCTTTATGGGCCGCAAGGAGGCCGAGGTGCGCGAGGAGGAGTCGATCGTCCCCTACAAGGTCGTCTCCGGCCCCAACGGCGACGCGCGCGTGGAAGCCGGCGGCGAGCAGCATTCGCCGCCCGAGATCTCCGCGATGATCCTGCAGAAGCTGAAGACCGACGCGGAAGCGTACCTGGGCGAAAGCGTCGATTCCGCGGTGATCACCGTTCCCGCGTACTTCAACGACGACCAGCGCCAGGCCACCAAGGATGCCGGCAAGATCGCCGGGCTGGACGTCAAGCGCATCATCAACGAGCCCACCGCCGCCTCGCTGGCGTACGGCCTCGACAAGGAAAGCGACCAGACGATCCTCGTGTTCGACCTCGGCGGCGGCACGTTCGACGTGTCGGTGCTGGAGATCGGCGACGGCGTGTTCGAGGTCAAGTCCACCGCCGGCGACAACCACCTCGGCGGCGACAACTTCGACAAGGCGATCGTCGATTGGCTGGTGGCGGACTTCAAGCGCGACCAGGGCATCGACCTCTCCGCCGACCCGATGGCGCTGCAGCGGCTGTACGAGGCCGCGGAGAAGGCGAAGATCGAGCTCTCCACCACACAGGAGACGCAGATCAACCTGCCCTTCATCACCGCCGACTCGGCCGGGCCCAAGCACCTCGACACGCGCCTCACGCGGGCGAAGCTCTCCGAGCTGACCTCAGCGCTGCTCGATCGCGTCGTCTCCCCCGTGCGCCAGGCGCTCGACGACGCCAAGGAGAAGGGCGTCAAAGAGGTCGACCACGTCGTGATGGTGGGAGGCATGACGCGTATGCCGGCGGTGCAGGAGAAGGTGAAAGAGCTCACCGGCAAGGAGCCCCACCGTGGGGTCAACCCGGATGAGGTGGTGGCTGTCGGCGCCGCGATCCAGGCGGGCGTGCTGGCCGGCGACGTCAAGGACGTGCTGCTGCTCGACGTGACCCCGCTGACGCTCGGGATCGAGACCAAGGGCGGCGTGATGACGAAGCTGATCGAGCGCAACACGACGATCCCGACGCGCAAGAGCGAGGTGTTCTCGACCGCCGAGGACAACCAGCCCTCGGTCGAGATCCACGTGCTGCAGGGCGAGCGCGAGATGGCGACCTACAACAAGTCGCTGGGCAAGTTCCAGCTCACCGGCATCCCGCCGGCACCGCGCGGCATCCCCCAGGTGGAGGTCGCGTTCGACATCGACGCCAACGGCATCCTCAACGTCTCCGCCAAGGACCTCGGCACCGGCAAGGAGCAGAAGATCGAGATCAAGGCCGGCTCGGGGCTCTCCGAGGAGGAGATCAAGAACATGGTCACCGACGCGGAGTCCCACGCCGAGGAGGACCGCCGCGCGCGGGAGCTCGCGGAGGCGCGCAACAACGGCGAGAACGCCGCCTACCAGGCCGAGCGCCAGCTCGCCGACCTCGGCGACCAGGTCGACGCCGACTCCAAGCAGCGCATCGAGGAGGCGATCAAGGAGGTGCGCGACTCACTGGAGTCAGAGGACCCCGCCGCGATCAACGCCAAGACCGACGTGCTGCAGAGCGCCTTCCACGCTGTCTCCGAGGCGATGTACCAGCGCGCCCAGGAGCAGGCCGCCACAGCCAGCAGCGATGGCGGCGCCTCGACCGATGGCAACGGCGCGTCCGCCGGAGATGAGGACGTGGTCGATGCCGAGGTCGTCGACGAGACGAAGGCGTAGAGGCGATGAGCGATATCGAGGAGGCTCTACAGGAGGAGGAGGGGGAGGGGGCTCCTAACGCGCACTCTCCCGCCCCTGGCAAGCCAGAGGTGGATTCCCTGGACGTTGGCGAGGACGATGAGGTCAGCGAGCTCGAGGGCGACCTCGACGAGCTGGTGGCGATCGCTGCGCAGCGCGATGAGTACCTCGCGCTTGCGCAGCGCACGCAGGCCGACTTCGAGAACTATCGCAAGCGCGTGGCGAAGGAGTCGGCCACGGCGGTCGAGCGCGGCGTGGCCAAGCTCGCCAAGGAGCTACTGCCCGCGCTCGACAACCTCGACCGGGCGCTGGAGGCCGCGGCCGCCGAGGACCCGCTGCTGGAGGGCGTTCGACTGGTGCGCGCGGAGCTGAGCACGGCACTCGCGCGCGTGGGCGTTGAGTCATTCGACCCCACGGACGAGCAGTTCGACCCCGTCCACCACGAGGCGATGGCGCAGCGGCCGGTCGAGGGGGCCGCCAGCGGCACCGTGGCGGAGGTCTACCAGCCCGGGTATCGCCTGAATGGCACCGTGATCCGCCCCGCGCGTGTCGTGGTGGCGGCTTAGGAGGGCGCGACGATGGCAACCAAACAGGACCTGTACGCAACGCTGGGCGTCGATAAGAAGGCAACCCCCGATGAGCTGAAGAAGGCCTACCGCAAGCTCGCGCGCCAGTACCACCCCGATCGCAACCCCGACGACAAGCAGGCGGAGTCGCGCTTCAAGGAGATCTCCCACGCCTACGACGTGCTGTCCGACCCGGAGAAGCGCAAGCAGTACGACAGCGGCACCGGGCCCTACGCCACCGCCGGGGGCAATGGGTTCGGGGGCTTTGGCAACTTCGACTTCGACGCCTCCAGTATGGGCGACATCCTCTCCAACCTTTTCGGGGGGTCGGCGAGCGGCAGGCGCACACGCGCACAGCCGCGCCCGGAGCGTGGGCGCGACCTGGAGACACAGGTGTCGATCTCCTTCGAGCAGGCGGTGTCGGGCGCACAGGTACCGCTCTCGGTGGCTACCCAGACGATCTGCTCTACCTGTCACGGCACCGGCGCCAAGCCGGGCACGACGCCGAAGGTGTGCCCGAAGTGCGAGGGGCGCGGGATCGAGACGCAGGGCCAGGGGATGTTCTCGATCTCCCAGCCCTGCTCGCGCTGCGGTGGCTCCGGAACCGTGATCGAGGACCCCTGCCCCACCTGCCACGGCTCGGGCGCGGTACGCACGGTGAAGAAATATCGCGTCAACATTCCCGCTGGGGTGAAGGAGGGTTCGCGCATCCGCCTGCCCGGCAAGGGCGAGGCCGGCCCGCGCGGTGGCCCGCCCGGCGACCTGTATGTGATCACGCACGTGTCGCCCTCGCCGGTGTTCAAACGGCGCGGCGACAACGTCGAGGTCGAGGTGCCGCTCACGATCCCGGAGGCGCTGCGCGGCGCCGAGGTGAAGGTGCCGACGTTGGACGGCACCAAGACGCTGCGCGTGCGCCCCGGCACGACCCACGGCACGGTGCAGCGCCTACGCGGCGAGGGCCCGCCGAAGCTCGGCGGCGGCGGGGGGCGGGCGGGCGGGGCTCAAGACAAAGGCGACATCCACTACCGCTTCGTGATCGACGTCCCCGACGAGCTCACCGAGGAGCAGAGCGCGGCGGTGCAGGCGCTCGCGGATGCCTCCAATGGCAACGACCCACGCGCGCGCCTGTTCGAGCAGGTGTCGCAATGAGCAAGCGCGAGCAGCACCCCAGTGGTCTACGAGCGGGCGATAGGACGCGCAAACGAGAGCAGCGTCCAATGATCGGCGGCCAGGCAGCGCAATGAGTGAACGCTACCCCCCCAACAAGCGCGGCGCCGAGATCGAGGTGGCGCCCGACCGCGGCGTGTTCATGATCTCGGTGGCGGCGCAGCTCGCGCGGATGCACCCGCAGACGCTGCGCACCTACGAGGCGCGCGG
The DNA here is from genome assembly GCA_963844585.1 of uncultured Solirubrobacterales bacterium. GTDB lineage: Bacteria > Actinomycetota > Thermoleophilia > Solirubrobacterales > Solirubrobacteraceae > Palsa-744. The sequence goes on from CAWJOV010000010.1 coordinate 317,256, forward strand.
CCTGATCGATCCCAAGCGCTCGCCCAAGGGCACGCGCCTGTACTCACGCGAGGACGTCGAGCGGCTGCGACGCATCCAGGGGATGACAGCGGAGCTCGGCCTCAACCTCGCCGGCGTCGAGCGCGTGCTCGACCTCGAGGGCGAAATCGAGCAGATGCACGCCCGCATCCAGGAGTTGGAGGTGCAGGCGCTGCGCGCCCAGGTCGAGCTGGCCGAGCGACTGGAGGAGGTCCGCCGCTCGTTCCGTGCTGAGCTGGTGCCGTTCCCCAACTCTCGCCCGCCAAGTAGGGAGATCGTGCGTGCAGCGGATGTGCGGCCATTGGGGGGCAGGACATCGCGGCGCGCGCAGTGAGCGTGTGGGGTACCCGGGACCGCTTGCCGCGGCCCCGGGTCCGCTGTGCCTCACACGGCGTTGCTATTTACTAAACGCTCCGAATTCTTTTCCCGAGGTCAATTCGGTCGTGAATTCGGCTTCGAAGGTGGCTTTGGATTTTTCGAAGGCGAGCGCGGGTTTTTCTGCGGTGCCGCCTTCTTGTGGTTGCCATACTTCCGAGATACTTGTTTTGGGGAAGACTACTTCTCCCGTTTTTGCTTCTTTGTTGTCGGGTGTGACGAGAGCCGCAACGGAGCCTTCGATGCTATAGGTACCTACGAATAGACACGTTTTACCTTCAACTTTGGTGATTTTTTGTGTTCCGATAGATTTTTCAGCTGATTTCAAAAGGGCCACAATCGTTTCTTTATGGGCTTCTTTAGAACCTTCATACCAGAGTTTACCTTCGACGGTGATCGTAAAGGGTTCATCTTTGCAACCAGGCACTTCTTCGAATTCTTTTTTTATATTTTCGACGTAGAGCACACAGTTTTCAAAATGGATTACGGTAAACATTTTTCCGTCATGGTGGTTTTCGGACCCCCTCCACATCGCTTCCTCCGAGACGGCCACCGAGCAGACCTCCTCGATGTTTTTCCCGTCGATGACAGCGCGCCACGTGGCCTTGGTACCAGGCTTGAGTGCCAGTTTGAGACTCGCGGTTTCTTTCGTTTCCAGTCTTGCGCCTCCAACCTTCCAATAAGGCGCTTCGACTTCTTCTTCAGCAGACGCAAGCGTGGCCGCAACCGCGCCGGCCGCCAGCAATCCGACCAGACACAGCAGGATGAGCTTCGCTCTCGTTCCCATGCAAATGCAGCTCCTTTCGCCCAGCACGAAGCGTGGGCATTCGGTGATGAGAGCAACCCCGCCAGTTCCCGCCCCCGAGCGCGGATGGCTCTCTTATCCCCCGCGGCGAGCCCGGCTCCGTCCCTTGCCTCCCGGCCCAGGCCTCACAATCGGGATGAGCACTGTCAGGCAACGTCCAGCCAATGTCAACCACGGCGGCGCCCCGCCGGTGGGCAGATGCAGTTGCAAAGGCGGCTTGGGCCCGTATCCATCGCGAAAATCGGTCGTCACATACCGAATGCCGCAGAAGCAGGGATTGTCTCCAGCTCAGTCTTCCATCTTTCCGCCACAAGGTCCTAACATGGGATCCAGATAAAATCTGCTATGTTCTGACTTAGATCATGCAGCCCGATAGATTCACGATCAAGTCCCAGGAAGCGCTGGCAGCAGCCACGCGCCTCGCGCAGGAGCGCCGCAACCCGCAGCTCACCCCCGCGCACCTGCTGGCGACGCTGCTCGACAGCGAGAGCGGCGTCAGCGGCCCAGCGGACACTGCCGGCGGCGTGGTCGTGCCGGTGCTCACGAAGCTGGGGGCCTCCCTCGCGGCCCTGCGCGCGGAGTCGAGCCGCGCGCTCGACGACCTCCCCCGCCTCGGCGAGAGCTCCGACGCCGAAGCGGGCCAGCCCTCCACCGAACTGACGGAGGTGCTGCGCGATGCAGAGAAACAGGCGAAAGACCTCTCCGACGAGTACATCTCCACCGAGCACCTGCTGCTGGCGCTCGCCGAGGACAAGAGCCGCGCCGGCCAGGCGTTGCGCGCGGTCGGCGTCACCAAGGATCGGCTCCTGCAGGCGCTCGCCGAGGTGCGGGGCCCGCACCGTGTGACCGACCAGAGCCCCGAGGAGAAGTACCAGGCGCTCGAGCGCTTCGGGCGCGACTTCACGAAGCTCGCCGAGGAAGGGTCGCTCGACCCCGTGATCGGCCGCGACGAGGAGATCCGCCGCGTGATCCAGGTGCTCTCGCGGCGCACCAAGAACAACCCTGTGCTGATCGGCGAGCCGGGCGTCGGCAAGACCGCGATCGTCGAGGGCCTCGCGCAGCGAATCGTCTCCGGCGACGTCCCCGAGTCACTGCGCGAACGGCGCGTGATCGCGCTCGACATCGGCTCGCTGATCGCCGGCGCCAAGTACCGCGGCGAGTTCGAGGATCGCCTGAAGGCGGTGCTGAAGGAGGTCTCCGAGGCCCGCGGCACGGTGATCCTGTTCCTCGACGAGCTGCACACGATCGTCGGCGCGGGCGCCGCCGAAGGCGCCGTTGACGCCGCCAACCTGCTGAAGCCGATGCTCGCGCGCGGCGAGCTGCGCTGCGTGGGAGCCACCACGCTCGACGAGTACCGCAAGCACATCGAGAAGGACGCGGCCCTGGAGCGGCGCTTCCAGCCGGTGATGGTGGGCGAGCCGAGCGTGCAGGACACGATCGCGATCCTCAGGGGCTTGAAGGAGCGCTACGAGGTCCACCACCGCGTGCGCATCCAGGACAGCGCGTTGATCGCCGCGGCGACGCTCTCCGACCGCTACATCGCCGACCGCTTCCTACCGGACAAGGCGATCGACCTGATCGACGAGGCAGCCTCGGGCCTGCGCATCGAGATCGACTCGCTGCCCACCGAGATCGACGAGGTGGATCGCCGCGTGATGCAGCTCGAAATCGAGCTCACCTCGCTGCAGAAGGAGACCGACGAGGCCTCCGCCGAGCGCCGCGCGGCAATCGAACGCGAGCTGGCCGAGCTGAAAGAGCGCTCAGCCGCGATGAAGGCGCAGTGGGAAAGCGAGAAGCAGGCGATCCAAGGCGCCAGCGACCTCAAGGCGCGCCTGGAGGAGGCCCGTCTGGAGGCCGAGCGGGCCGAGCGGGCCGCCGACCTGCAGCGTGCCGCCGAACTGCGCTACGGCGAGATCCCCGAGCTGGAACGGCAGATCGCCGAGCACGAATCGGGCGAAGCGAGCGCAGACGGCGAGAGCCCTGTGTTCCTCAAAGAGGAGGTGGAGGCCGACGACGTCGCCGAGGTGGTGGCACGCTGGACCGGCATCCCGGTGAGCCGCTTGCTGGAGGGGGAAGTCGAGAAGCTGATCCACATGGAGGAGCGCCTGCACGAACGCGTCGTTGGCCAGGACGCGGCGATCGAGGCGGTCGCCAGCGCGCTGCGCCGCTCCCGCGCCGGCCTGCAGGACCCCGACCGGCCAATCGGCACGTTCCTGTTCCTCGGCCCGACCGGCGTCGGCAAGACCGAGCTCGCGCGCGCACTCGCCGAGTTCATGTTCGACTCGCAGGACGCGATGATCCGGATCGACATGTCGGAGTACATGGAGAAGCATTCCGTCTCGCGCCTGGTGGGAGCGCCCCCCGGGTATGTCGGCTACGAAGAGGGCGGTCAGCTCACCGAGGCGGTGCGCCGGCGTCCCTACAGCGTGGTGCTGCTGGACGAGATCGAGAAGGCGCACCCCGACGTGTTCAACACGCTGCTGCAGGTGATGGACGACGGTCGCCTGACCGACGGGCAGGGCCGCACGGTGAACTTCAAGAACACGGTGCTGATCATGACCTCCAACATCCGCGTCGGCGGCGACACCGAGGAGGTCGTGGACCCGGAGAGCGTGGGCACCCCCTACGCCGTGGGAACCCCGCGGACGGGAGCCGAGTCGATGGCGGCGGACGCGAAGCTGCGCGACGCGCTGCTGGAGAGCTTCAAACCGGAGTTCGTCAACCGCCTCGACGACATCGTGCGCTTCAAAGCGCTGAACCGGGGGCAGATCGGACAGATCGTGGACCTGCAGGTGGAGCGCGTGGTTGCACGCGTGCGCGAGCGGGGCGTGGAGGTAACGCTCACCGAGGGTGCCCGCGAGCTGCTGGGCGACATGGGCTACGACCCCACCTACGGCGCGCGCCCGCTGCGGAGGGTGATCCAGAAGCAGCTGACCGATCGCCTCGCGGTGTCGCTGCTGCAGGGCAGCCTGCGCCCGGGCGATGCGATCCTCGTGGACGCCGTGGATGGCGCACTCTCGTTCGAGCCCGTGCCGGCAGCCGCCGCAATTCCGAACTGAGGTCTAATCAAGAAAGAGGAGCCCAGCTCGCCGGCCTTCGGCTGGCTGCGACACCCTCTAATCTGCGGGTGCACCCATAGGCGCCCCGTCAAGTCCCCCAGGAGGAGGCCCCATGCCCACGTACATCATGCTCGCCAACCTCACGCCGGAGGGCGTGCAGACGGTGAAGAACAACCCGCAGAGGATCCACGAGGTCAACCGCGAGGTGGAGCAGCTGGGGGCGAAGGTGAAGGCGCAGTGGGCAACGCTGGGACGCTTCGATTTCGTCAACATCCTCGAAGCGCCCGACGAGCAGACGATGGCACGCGTCTCGCTGGAGCTGGGCTCGCGCGGCACCGTGCGCTACGAGACGCTCGCGGCGATACCAGTAGACGACTTCATCGCCTCGCTGTGAGCCGCGTCTCGCCGCGTCTCTCAGCAGGCGGGAGGGCTCCATGAGGGTCCTGGTCGTCGGCTCGGGCGGACGCGAGCACGCGCTGGTGCGGGCGCTGGCGCGCTCCGAAGAACAGCCGGAGCTGCTGTGCGCCCCCGGCAACGCCGGCATCGCGCGGGACGCGCGGCTGATCGACGTTGCGGCCGACGACGTGGAGGGGATCGTCGCGGCGGTCGAGCGCGAGGGCGTGCACTTCACCGTTGTGGGCCCCGAGGCGCCGTTGGTGGCGGGGCTCGTGGACGCGCTCGACCGTCGCGGCCACCTGGCGTTCGGCCCAAGCGCCGCCGCCGCCCGCCTGGAGAGCTCCAAGGCCTTTGCCAAGCAGTTGATGGAGGAGGCGGGCGTGCCCACGGCGTGCTGGCGCCACGCGCACACGCTCGAGGAGGGCATGGCGGCGGTGGCCGAGCTGGCCGACCCGGGCGTGGTGGTGAAGGCCGACGGCCTGGCGGCTGGCAAGGGTGTGACGGTGGCCGAGTCGCCCGAGCAGGCGCAAGCGGCGCTGCGCGAGATCTTCATCGAGGGCCGCTTTTTGATTGGTGACCCCACCCACCCCGGCCCGACCGACCTATCCGACGGCGCAGGCGCAGGCGCAGGCGCAACCGCGGTCGTCGAAGAGCGCCTGGTCGGCAAGGAGCTTTCGCTGATGGCGCTGTGCGATGGGAAGCGGGCCTACCCGTTGGCGCCGGCGCGCGACTACAAGCGCATCTTCGACGGCGATCGCGGGCCCAACACCGGCGGGATGGGCGCCTACTCGCCGCTGGTGGAGCTGCCCGAGGAAGCGGAGTGGCACCTCGCGCCGATCATCCACGACCCGATCGTCAGGCTGATGAGCACACGAGGGATCCCCTTCCACGGCGTGCTGTACGCCGGCGCGATCCTGACAGCAAAGGGGCTGTGCGTGCTCGAGTACAACGTGCGCTTCGGCGATCCCGAGGCGCAGGCGCTGCTGCCGCGCCTGGAGTCCGACCTGCTGAGGCTGCTATTCCGCGCCGCGCGCGCCGGCGGCCTCAGCCAGACCGAGGAGGAAAGCGAAGACGCGCTGCTATTCAGGTGGTCGCCCCAGGCCGCGGTGACGGTGACGCTGGCGAGCCGCGGCTACCCCGAGTCCGCCTCCAAGGGCGATCCGATCGCGGGATTGGATCGCGTGCCCGAGGGCGTGGAGGTGACCCACGCGGGAACGGAGCTGGCCAATCACCAGCCGGTTACCGCCGGCGGGCGGGTGCTGAACGTGACGGCGCTCGGCGACGACCACGAAGAGGCCCGCGAAGCGGCGTATGCTGCGGCACGGATGATCTCCTTCGACGGCATGCAGATGCGCGGCGACGTCGCCGCCACCGTGGCGCCCGACCCCGATGTGCGGGACGTCGACGAATGGATGCGGGCGTGGTATGAGGACGAGCCGGGCGAGGGCCTCGGCGCGGGAGTCGAGCATGGGTGATGTGACGCCGATCGCGAGCGCGATGAGCGAGACCGAGGTGCGCGCGGAGCTGGAGGAGCTCGACGTGGACGCCCCGCGCGTGGGAATCGTGATGGGCTCGGCGAGCGACATGGAGAAGATGGAGAAGGCCGCGGAGGAGCTGAAGGCGCGCAACATCCTGCACGAGCTGCGGGTGATGTCGGCCCACCGCGAACCGGACGTGGTGGCGGAATACGCCAAGAATGCCCAGATGCGGGGTCTGCGCGTGATCATCGCGGGCGCCGGCATCTCCGCGGCGCTGCCGGGCGCGGTGGCCGCCCACACCGAGCTGCCGGTGATCGGCGTCCCACTGTCGGGCCGCCTCAGCGCGGCGGGCGGCCTCGACGCGATCCTCTCGATCGTGCAGATGCCGCCGGGCGTGCCGGTGGCGTGCGTGGGCCTCGACAACGCCCGCAACGCGGCGATCCTCGCCGCGCAGATCCTCACGGCGTAGGCCGGCGCCACAACCGGTGCGGACTGCCCTTCGGCGATAATGCGATGAGATGATCGAGCGCTACACACGTCTGCAGCTAAGCGGGAGGGGGCCTGCCCCCCTCCCGACCTCCCTCCCGACCTCCCCCCCCATGATCGACGACGGCCAGTTGGCGTGATCGAGCGCTACACACGTCCACAACTGGGCGAGATCTGGACCGACGAGGCACGCATGAGGGCGTGGCGCGAGGTGGAGGTGGCGGCGTGCGAGGAGCTGCCGCACCTGCTCGGCGCAGGCAACGGCCCTACCGAGGCCGACCTGGAGTCGATCCGCCGGGCGAAGTTCACCGTGGCGGAGGTCAACGAGCGCGAGCGCACGACCGACCACGACATGGCGGCGTTCGTCAACGTGCTCGCCGCCTCCGCCGGCGAGGCGGGACGCTGGATCCACTTCGGCTTGACCTCCTCCGATGTTCTCGACACGGCGCTCGCGCTGCAGCTGAGGGCGGCGGGCGAAGCGATCGTGCCGGGAGCCCGCGCGCTAGTGCAGGCGCTGGCGGCGCGTGCACGCGAGCACACGCAGACGCTGTGCGTGGGACGCACACACGGCGTGCACGCCGAGCCGACGACCTTCGGCGTGAAGCTGGCGGGCCTGGCGTTCGAGGCACACCGCAACGCCCTGCGCTTGGAGCGAGCCTTCGCGCAGGTGTCCGTAGGCGGGATCTCGGGCGCAGTGGGCACGTACGCGGCCACCAGCCCGGAGTTCGAGGCGAGCGTGCTCGAGCGCCTCGGGCTGGAGCGCGAGCCGGTCTCCACGCAGGTGGTGGCACGCGACCGCCACGCGGAGTTGCTGAGCGCGATCGCGCTCGCGGGCGCCGGCATGGAGCGCCTGGCAACCGAGGTGCGCCACCTGCAGCGCACGGAGGTGCGCGAGGTGCAGGAGCCGTTCCGCGGCGGCCAGAAGGGCTCGAGCGCGATGCCGCACAAGCGCAACCCGATCAAGGCCGAGCAGATCTCGGGGCTGGCGCGCGTGCTGCGCGGCAACGCCCAGGCGGGCCTGGAGAACGTGGCGCTGTGGCACGAGCGCGACATCTCCCACTCCTCGGTCGAGCGGATCGTGCTGGCGGACTCCACCACCCTGATCGACTACCTCCAGCACCGCGCGACGGCGCTGGTGGAGGGGATGACGGTGGACGCCGAGCGGATGCGCGAGAACCTCGAGCTCACCTACGGCGCGATCTTCTCGCAGCGGCTGCTGCTGGCGCTGGTGGAAAGCGGGATGAGCCGTGACGACGCCTACTACGGAGTGCAGCGAGCCACCCAACAGGCATGGGATACGCGCACCCCTCTGCGCGAGCTGCTTGCCGCCGAGCCCACAACCGCCAAGCTCGACCTCGACGCGATCTTCGACTACGGCCACTACATCCGCTACGCGCAGGAGATCGTGGCGCGGCTGGATGAGATCGCGTGATCGCCGCCCGTCGCTCGCCTCGCGGCCAGATCGCGTGATCGCCTCGCGCCGCGGGTGGGTGGGATCAAATAGAGTCGGGACCATGACCGCGCTCGCCGATCTGCCCCTCCTCGCCAGCGGCAAGGTGCGCGAGCTGTATGACCTCGACGACCGCCTGCTGATGGTCGCCAGCGACCGCATCTCGACCTACGACGCGGTGCATCCGACGCCGATTCCCGACAAGGGGAAGGTCCTCACCGGGCTGTCGGTGTTCTGGTTCCAGAAGACCGAGCAGATCGTCGCCAACCACCTGATCTCCGCCACCGAGGGCGTGCCCGACGAGGCCCGCGGCCGCTCGCTGGTGGTGCGCAAGCTGAAGATGCTGCCGGTCGAGTGCGTGGTGCGCGGCTACATCACAGGCTCAGGCTGGAAGGACTACCAGGCGACCGGCGCCGTCTCGGGGATCGAGCTGCCGGGCGGCCTGCGCGAGTCCGAGCAGCTGCCCGAGCCGATCTTCACGCCGAGCACCAAGGCCGAGGTGGGCCACGACGAGGCGATCGACTTCGCGCGCGCCGCCGAGCTGGTGGGCGACCGCGCGCTGATGGAGCGGGTGCGCGAGGTGTCGATCGAGCTGTACACGTTCGCGGCCACGCACGCGCGCGAGCGCGGGGTGATCCTGGCGGACACGAAGTTCGAGCTGGGCTTCGACGAGGACGGCGAGCTGGTGCTCGGCGACGAGGTGCTGACGCCCGACTCCTCCCGCTACTGGCCCGCCGAGGGCTACGAGCCAGGCCGGGGCCAGCCGAGCTTCGACAAGCAGTACGTGCGCGACTGGGCGTCGGGCAGCGGCTGGGACAAGCGCCCGCCGGCGCCGGCGATCCCGGTGGACGTCGTCGAGGGCACTCGCGCGCGCTACGTCGAGGCGTACGAACGGATCGCCGGCGAGCCCTTCCAGGCGTGGCTGGACCGAACCGCGCCCGGCGATTGATGCGCGCCCGCGTGCTGATCCGCCCGAAGGCGGGCATCCTCGACCCGCAGGGAATCGCCGTCGAGCGCGCGCTGCCGGCGCTGGGCTTCGCGGGCGTCGCCCACGTCCACGTCGGTCGCCTGGTCGAGTTGGACGTGGAGGACGAGGCGCAGCTTGAGCCGATGTGCGAGAAGCTGCTCGCCAACCCGCTGGTGGAGGAGTACGAGGTGCAGCTGCTCGACGGCAGCCACTGACCCGTGCTGGAGCGAGTTGAAAGGTCATATGTGCATGTGCGTCTGCTCATGCACATGCTAAGGTGTCAATATGCCGCAGCTCACACGCCGCACTCAACTTCTGCTTGACGACGATCTCCACCAGCGCCTGCGCGAAACGGCAGCGCAGCGGGGCATCTCACTCGGGGCCCTGATTCGCGAGGCGATCGACGAAAAGCTCTCGCGCGTTCAGGATGTGCGTTCTGAAGCGTTCGCAAAACTGCTGGCCGCGGAGCCGATGCCCGTCGATGACTGGCCGGTGATGAAGAAGCAGATGCTCGAAGACCGGTATGCGAGCGTCATGCGCATCCTCGACACTTACGACTGACCGCTGGTGCGCCGCTTCCTCTTCGACACGAGCGTATTCATCTATGCGCTCGGCGGTGAACATCCCTATCGCGATCCCTGTCGAGCCATCATGAGCGCTGGCGAGCAGGGCCTCCTCGCCGCGGAGGCAAGCGTAGAGCTGATTCACGAGTTCGCTTATGTGAGGCTCAGGAGGGGCGTAACTCGTCATACAGCCGCTGCGGATGCGCGCAACATCGCCGGCACGTCCCGGCTGCACGTGGTCGAGCCGAGCGACATCGAGCGCGCCCTCGACCTGTGGTGCGAGCACGAACGTCTCGACATGCGCGATGCGATCTTCGCGGCCCAGGCGCTGAATCGTGGCATCGATGCGATCCTCAGCCCCGACCGCGGCTTCGACGGGATCCCCGGGTTGGAGCGCATCGACCCGGCCGACGCCACAGCGGTCGCTTCGCTGACGGCTCGATGAAGTTCGGCGTCCTCCAGTTCCCCGGCAGCTGCGACGAGGTCGATGCGCTGCAGGCCGCCCGCCGCGTCGGCGACGCGGAGCTGCTGTGGCACGGCGAGCGTGACCTGAAGGGGGCCGACGCGATCGTCGTGCCCGGCGGTTTCTCCTACGGCGACTACCTGCGGGCGGGAGCGATCGCGCGCTTCTCGCCGGTGATGGAGGCGGTGATCGAGTTCGCCCACGACGGCGGGCTGGTGCTGGGGATCTGCAACGGCTTCCAGGTGCTGTGCGAGGCACATCTATTGCCGGGCGCGCTGTTGGGAAACGAGCACCTGCGCTTCACCTTCCGCCAGGTCGAACTGGAGGTCGTCAACCCCGGCAGCGCGTTCACGCGCGCATGCGGATCGGGGGGGGAGGAGGAGGGGGAGGGTGCTCGCACCTCGCAACCCACGCTCCTGAGCATCCCGGCGAAGCACTCGTGGGGGCGCTACTACGCCGATGAGCCGACACTCGACGAGCTGGAGCGGGGCAACCAGGTCGTGCTGCGCTACGCGCCCGGACACAACTTCAACGGTTCGCTGCGCGACATCGCCGGAGTGCAGAACGCAGCCGGCAACGTCTTCGGGCTGATGCCCCATCCCGAGCACGCGGTGGACGCGCTCACCGGCTCGACCGACGGCCTGCGCATCTTCGAGTCGATGCGCCTCGCGGTGGAGGGCGCCCATGCCTGAGAACGCCGTGCTCCCCACGGTGCAGGACGCGCTCGCGCTGGGACTCACGCGCGCGGAGTACGAGCTGATCTGCACCCACCAAGGTGGACCGCCGAACCAGGTGGAGCTGGCGATGTATTCGCTGCTGTGGAGCGAGCACTGCGCCTACAAGCACTCCAAGAAGCTGCTGCGCACGCTGCCGACTGAGGGGCCACACGTGGTGATGGGTCCCGGTGAGAACGCGGGCGCCGTGGATGTTGGCAACGGCCTGGTGTGCGCCTTCAAGGTCGAGTCGCACAACCATCCGAGTGCGGTCGAGCCCTTCCAGGGCGCGGCCACCGGTGTCGGGGGCATCCTGCGCGACATCTTCGCGATCGGGGCCCGACCGATCGCCGTGCTCGACTCGCTGCGCTTCGGAGAGCCATACGAGCCCACCCCGGCGCAGCATTTGACTGGAAGCCCACCCACCCTGACCCCATCCCCCCCCTGCTCCCCGGCGTCAACCCGCGCCCGCTACCTGCTCGACGGCGCCGTCAGCGGCATCGGCCACTACGGCAACTCGATCGGGGTGCCCACCGTCGGCGGCGAGGTGTACTTCGAGGGGCCCTACGAGCAGAGCTGCCTGGTCAACGCGATGGCGCTCGGGCTGTGCGAGCGCGAGCGCCTCGTGCGCAGCGCGGCGACGGGGCCGGGTAACGTGATCGTGCTGTTCGGGGCCTCCACCGGGCGCGACGGGATCGGCGGGGCCTCCGTGCTTGCCTCCGCGGAGCTCGGCGAGGCCGACGACTCCAAGCGCCCCACGGTGCAGGTGGGCGACCCCTTCGAGGAGAAGAAGCTGCTGGAGTGCTCGTTGGAGTTGTTGGAGCGGGGCCTGCTGGTCTCGCTGCAGGACCTCGGTGCGGCCGGCCTCACCTCCTCGGCCTCGGAGATGGCGTCCAAGGGCGAGGTCGGCATCGACATCGACGTGGCGCGGGTGCCGCTGCGCGAGCCCGGGATGGAGCCGTTCGAGATCATGGTGTCGGAGTCCCAGGAGCGGATGCTGTGCGTGGTCGCGCCCGCCGACGTGCCCGCGGTGCTGGCGCTGTGCGAGAAGTGGGAGGTGGGCGGCGCGGCGATCGGGACGGTCACCGACACCTGCCGCATGCGCATCTTCGACGGCGAGCGGCTCGTGGGCGAGATGCCGGTGCGGGCGTTGGTGGACGAGTGCCCGCTGTACGACTTGACACCAGCGAAGCCGGCGGCCCCGATCTACGCCACGCCCGCAGCCACGCTGGCGGCCGACACGCCCTCGCGCGAGGCGCTGCTGGCACTGCTGCGCTCGCCCAACATCGCCTCGCGCCGCCCCCTGTTCGAGCAGTACGACGCGATCGTGCAGTCGCGCACGGTGCGCCGCCCTGCACAGGCCGACGCCGCGGTGCTGATGCTGCGTCCAGAACCACCGGGCGGGGAACAGGCGCAAGGAAAAGGCTCCGCCTCCAAAGAGGCTGTGCCGGATGGGTCACGCACCGCGACGCCGGCGCTCGCGGTCAGCATCGATGGCAACGGCCGCCGCGTCGCGGCCGACCCCTACCGCGGCACGATCGAGGCGGCACTCGAGTGCGCGGCCAACCTCGCCTGCGTGGGCGCCTCACCGCTGGGCACGACCAACAACCTCAACTTCGGCAACCCCGAGAAGCCGCACATCGCCTGGCAGCTCACCGAAGCGGTGCGCGGCCTTGGCGACGCCTGCCGGGCGCTCGAGGCGCCGATCGTGGGCGGCAACGTCTCGCTCTACAACGAGGGTCCCGCGGGCCCGATCTACCCGACCCCGGTGGTGGGAATGGTCGGCAGCCTGCCCGACGCCGCGCGCGCGGGGCGGCTCGGGTTCGTGGGCGACGGAGACGCGATCGCGCTGGTGGGGCCGTTCACCCCCTCGCTGGCCGCGAGCGAGCTGGCGAAGCTGCACGGCCGGCCGCTGCCCGACGGGCTGGCGGAGATCGACATGAATGCCGTGCTGGCAGCGCAGGTCGCTGTCCGCGAGGCGGTGCGGACGGGGGCGCTGAGCAGCGCGCACGATATCGCCGAGGGTGGGCTTGCGGTCGCGCTGGCCGAATGCTGCCTCGCTGGCGTCGTGGGCGCAAAGGTCTCGCTGGAGGACCCGCCGCACGCACGCGAGCATCCCTCCGACACGCTTACGCTGCTCTTCGGCGAGGGGTCGGGCGGCTTCGTCGTCTCCGGCCCTGGCGAAGCGCTCGCGGAGCTGGCCGAGCGGGCGCCGCTCTGGATGTTGGGCACGGTCGAAGGCAACGGGTTGACGATCTCGATAGATGCAGGGACGCTGAGCGCAACCCTCGTCGAGCTGGCCGAGGCTCACGGGGCGCTGGCGGAGCTGTTCCCGTGATACGCGCGCCCCGCAACCCCCGTGCGCCGGCGATGCCGACGTGCTGCCCATCTCCCACCGGCCGGGCGTGGGCCAGTCTGCGGCTGAGGCCGCCCGACCCCACGACGGGGGCTGCTAGCTTGTGCGTGTGAGGCTCACGCCTGGCCGCGCCGAGGATCGCGATGGGCCGCGCGACGAGTGCGGCGTCTTCGGCATATACGCACCCGGCCACGAGGTCTCGCGGCTCTCCTACTTCGCGCTGTACGCGCTCCAGCACCGCGGCCAGGAGTCGGCCGGCATCGCGGCGGCCGACCGCGGCGGGCAGATCATCACCCGCCGCGAGCTGGGGCTGGTGAGTCAGGTGTTCAGCGAGAACGACCTGCGCACGCTCCGCGGCGATCTGGCGATCGGGCACGTGCGCTATTCGACCACCGGCTCCAACGCCTGGGAGAACTCCCAGCCGGTGCAGCGCTCCGAGGGCACCCACGGCTCCCACCGGGAGCTGGCGCTGGCGCATAACGGAAACCTGATCAACGCCGTGGAGCTGCACAGCGAGCTGCTCGAGCGCGGGGTGACGTTCAGCTCGACCTCCGACTCGGAGATCATCGCCGCGCTGATCGCCACCCACCCCGCGGAGGAGATCGAGGACGCGATCGCCGACGTGCTCCCGCGGCTGCGCGGCGCCTTCTCAATCGTGGCGATGACCAAAGACCGTGTGCTCGCCTTCCGCGATCCCCACGGCCTGCGCCCACTGGCGATCGGCGCGCTGGACGCGCCCGGCTCCACCCACACGGACAGGGCCGCGGGGCATGACCCAGGCTCCACCCACACCGACAGGGCCGCGGGGCATGACCCCGGCTCCACCCACGTGGGCGATGCCGGGACGCACGATCCCGATCCCGCGACGGGGATGGGCGAGTCCGACGGGACCGCCTACTGCGCGGCCAGCGAGTCGTGCGCGTTCGACATCATCGGCGCCCGCCACCTGCGCGAGGTGCGACCCGGCGAGCTGGTGAGCATCGGCGAGGACGGCATTCGCAGCCGCCAGGTGGTGGAGGGCGCGCGCAAGGCGTTCTGCGTGTTCGAGTACATCTACTTCGCCCGCCCCGACTCGCGTATGAACGGCCAGGCGCTGCAGGTCGCGCGGGGGCGCATGGGCGAGATCCTGTGGCGCGAGGCGCCCGTCGAGGCCGACCTCGTGATCGCCGTCCCCGACTCCGGCAACCCCGCCGCTCGCGGCCTCGCGCGCGCCGCCGGGCTGCCCCAGGACGACGGCTTCGTCAAGAACCGCTATGTCGCCCGCACCTTCATCCAGCCCGGCCAAGAGCTGCGCAAGCACGGCCTGCGCCTGAAGTTCAACCCGCTCCCCGAGGTGATCGCCGGGCGTCGGCTGATCGTCGTCAACGATTCGATCGTGCGCGGTAACACCACCCGCCAGATCGTGCAGATGCTCCGCGACGCCGGCGCGCGCGAGGTGCACATGCGCATCTCCGCCCCGCCGATCAAGCACCCCTGCCACTACGGCATCGACATGTCCACGCGCGAGGAGATGATCGCCCACGGCCGCACCACCGAGGAGGTCGCCGCCGAGCTGGGCTGCGACTCGCTGCACTACCTCTCGCTCGAGGGCGTCTACGAGGCCGTCAGCGCGGGGACCGGTACGCCCGGGCGCGAATCCCACTGCGATGCCTGCTTCAGCGGCGAGTACCCGCTCCACGGCACCGGCGAGGCCAACGGCAAGTACGCGTTGGAGCCGGCCGGGTCGGCGCTGCCGCTCGTACGCGCGTAGCCCGCGCGTGAACCTGGCTTAGAAACGTCGCGGACGATTGGCGGCCGTAGCCGACAGTATCGTGGCAGGGGGTGATCGAGCGCCTTCCCATAGCTGTCCTGGTCTCGGGCACGGGCACCAACCTGCAGGCGCTGCTGGACACCGTGCACGGGCGCGAGGCCGAGGTGGTCGCGGTGGCCGCCAACGTTGCGGGAGCAACCGCGCTGGAGCGGGCCGCCGCACGCGGAGTGCCCACGGGCGTGTTCGCGCGCACGGATCACCCCGATCGCGAGGCGCGCGATCGGGCGCTGGCCGACTGGCTGGTCGAGCGCGGGGCGCGGCTGATCGTGCTGGCCGGCTACATGGAGCTGGTGGGCGAGTCGTTCCTGGCCCGCTTCCCCGGCGCGGTCATCAACGTGCACCCCTCCCTGCTGCCCGCCTTTCCGGGGCTGCGAGCGATCGAGCAAGCGCTCGCATACGGGGTGAAGGTGTTCGGCGTGACTGTGCACTTCGTCGACGGCGGCGTGGACTCGGGGCCCGTGATCCTCCAGCGCGCGGTCGAGCTGCCCGACGCGCGCCAGCCCGATCGGGTGCTCGCGGCGCTGCGGCCGCTCGAGCACGAGCTGCTGCCCGAAGCTGTGCGCCTGTTTGCGCGCGGCGCACTGCACGCCGACCCCGAGAACCCGCGCCGGACGCTCGTCGATCCCGCCGCGGGCAGCGCCGGCGACGCGTTGCCCGACGGAGGCAGCTTGAGCGAAGCGCTCCGCGCAAGCGAGAGATAGGCTGCAAGCGTGAACCCCGAAGGTGATGTCATGACCGATCGCGCATCCGGGGTGCAGCGCGCGGCTCCCGGGGAGGTACGAGTGCGCAGGGCGCTGCTGTCCGTGTCCGACAAGAGCGGGATCGTCGAGTTCGCGCGGGGTCTAGCCGAGCTGGGAGCGGAGCTCGTCTCCACCGGTGGCACTGCGCGCGAGCTGGAGGGCGCCGGGGTCCCAGTGCGCGCGATCGAGGACTTCACCGGCTTTCCCGAGATGATGGATGGACGCGTGAAGACGCTGCATCCGCGGCTGTACGCGGGCCTGCTGGCGCGGCGCGACGAGGACGAGCACCTGCGCGCGGCCTCCGAGCAGCAGATCGAGCAGGTGGACCTGGTGTGCGTCAACCTGTACCCGTTCGAGCAGACCGTCGCGCGGGGCGACGCCTCCGAGGAGGAGGTGATCGAGAACATCGACATCGGCGGCCCGACGATGATCAGGGCCGCAGCCAAGAACAGCGCGTTTGCCGCCGTGGTCGTGGACCCGGGCGACTACGAGCGCGTGCTCGAGGAGCTGCGCGAGTCGGGCGGCAGGCTGTCGCTGCCCACGCGCAAAGCACTCGCCGGCAAGGCGTTCGCGTGCACCGCGCGCTACGACGCCGCGATCTCGACGTGGTTCGCCGCGCAGGAGGGCGAGGGCTTCCCGGCGAGCTGGCGCGATGCCTACGAGAAGGTGATGGACCTGCGCTACGGCGAGAACCCCCACCAGCAGGCCGCCTTCTACGCACGCGTAGGCTCCCCCACGCACCTGCTCGCGGGCGTCGAGCAGCTGCACGGCAAGGAGCTGTCGTTCAACAACCTGCTCGACCTCTCCTCCGCGCGTGAGCTGGTGGAGGAGTTCGACGAGCCCGCGTGCGCGATCGTCAAGCACAACAACCCCTGCGGCTGCGCCGTCGGCGCCAGCGGCCGCGAGGCCTACGAGCGCGCCTTCGCGTGCGACCCCGAAAGCGCCTATGGCGGCGTGATCGCCGTCAACCGCCCCGTCAACCTCGCGTTTGCGGAAGAGCTGGGCAAGCAGTTCATCGAGGTGCTGCTCGCGCCCGGCTACGACGCCCCCGCGCTTCAGGCGCTGCAGGTGAAGAAGAACGTGCGCCTGCTCGAGCTCGGCGACTGGCCGGCGCCGCTGCGGGAGGTCGAATCCAAGCCCGTGATCGGCGGTCAGCTCGTGCAGACGCACGACGTCGTGGCGGAGACGCGCGAGCAGATGCGCACGATCAGCGCCCGCCACCCCCGCGAGGAGGAGTGGCGGAACATGCTGTTTGCGTGGACGGTCTGCCGGCACGTACGCTCGAACGCGATCGTGCTCGCATCGGGCGGCGCCACAATCGGCATCGGCGCCGGTCAGATGAGCCGCGTGGACGCCGTGCGCATCGCGGTCCAAAAGGCCCAGAAATTCCTGCCGGACGCACTCGCCGGCGCGGCCCTCGCCTCCGACGCCTACTTCCCCTTCGCCGACGGCCCGCAGCTGGCCCTCGACGCTGGCATCGCCACGATCATCCAGCCTGGCGGATCGGTGCGCGACGAGGAGGTGGTCGCGGCGGTCAACGCCGCGGGGGCGGCAATGGTCGCCACAGGAGTGCGCCACTTCCGACATTGAATGTTCGCGATATATCGTGCTACTATCGTGATGTTCCAACGATAGGAGTAGATATATGCATTCCCATGCAATAGATCCAACCACAGAGAGGCCCTGCTGCAGTCATGGCGAGGGCTACGACCTGCGCGCCATCTGGCGTGCCATGAGCGCCTACGGAGAGGGCGGGCCAAAGGGTGGCCATCGCCGTCATCGAGGGCCGGGACCGCGCGGTGGTGGCCCAGGCGGCTTCCCATTCGGCGGATTCGGAGGCCCGTCCGGGTTCCCATCCGGCTCGTGGCGGGGCGGGGGCCGCAAGGCCAGGCGCGGAGACATTCGCACCGCCGCCCTGCTGCTACTCGCCGAGGAGCCGCGCAACGGCTACCAAATCATGCAGGAGGTACAGGAGCGCAGTGAAGGCGCATGGAGCCCCAGTCCCGGCTCGGTGTACCCCGCCCTGCAGCAGCTCGAGGACGAGGGCCTGATCCGCTCCGAGGAGGTGGATGGGCGCAAGCTCTTCCGACTCGCCGACGAGGGTCTCGCCAAGGTCAAGGAGCGCGACCCCGAACAGCCCGCCCCGTGGGAGCAGATGAGCGGTGATTACGGCTCCAAAGCCCACGAGCTGGGCAAGGTCATGCGCGAGGTTGCCTCCGCCTTCGTGCAGGTGATGCGCGCTGGCAGCGAGGAGCAGCAGGAGGAGGCGCGCAAAGTGCTCGTCACCGCCCGTCGCGACCTGTATCGCATCCTCGCCGACGGATCCGAGCCCGAGGCCAGTTGAACTCCGCTAGCGTGGGCGCCGTGAGCTCGGACACGGCGCCCGCAATCTCCGTGAGAGGTCTCGCCAAGCGCTACGGCGAGATCGAAGCCGTGCGCGCAATCGACTTCGAGGTGGCCCGCTCCGAGGTGTTTGGGTTCCTCGGGCCCAACGGCGCGGGCAAGTCAACCACGATCAACATGCTCTGCACGCTCGTCAAGCCGACCGGCGGTTCGGCGCTGGTGGCTGGCCACGACATCGTCTCCGAGCGCGACGCCGTGCGCCGCAACATCGGCCTCGTCTTCCAGGACACCACGCTCGACGGCTACCTCACCGCCGAGCAGAACCTGCGCCTGCACGCCGAGCTGTACGGCGTGCCGCGCGAGACCGTCGCGTCGCGGATGCAGCAGGTGATGGAGATGGTGGGGCTATGGGAGCGGCGCAAGAGCCTCGTAGGCACCTTCTCCGGCGGCATGAAGCGGCGCCTTGAGATCGGGCGGGGCCTGCTGCACTCGCCGCGCGTGCTGTTCCTCGACGAGCCGACCGTCGGCCTCGACCCGCAGACCCGCAGCTCGATCTGGAGCTACATCGACGAGCTCAAGCAACGGGAGGACATCACGATCTTCCTCACCACCCACTACATGGACGAGGCCGAGTACTGCGACCGCATCGCGATCATGGATCAAGGGCGCATCATCGTCCTCGACTCCCCCGAAGCGCTGAAGGCGAGCGTCGGCAAGGACCGCGTGCAGATCTCCACGCCCGACGACGCCGCGGCGATCGCCGCGCTACAGGAGCGCTTCGGGATCGACGCCACGATCGCCGAGGGTGCCGTCACCTTCGGCGTCTCCGATGGCGAGCAGTTCGTGCCGCGCCTGTTCGCCGAGCTCGACCAACCGATCCGCTCCGTATCCGTCTCCCGCCCCTCGCTCGACGACGTGTTCATGTCCTACACCGGCACCACGATCCGCGACGCCGAGGCGAGCACCACCGACCACATGCGCAACGTCGCGCGGATGATGGCGCGCTGATGGCCGCCCACACCACCACGTCCACGCCGACCGCCGCGGGGAGCGCCCCACCCACGCCCACCGCCGGTACGACCCCGCGAGGAGGATGATCCGATGGCCACTACCGAGACTGCCCCCGCCCCCACCACGGCGCCTGCCCACCATGTCGCCGGCGTACGCGTGCCCACCCGCAGCGTGGGCGGCGAGCTGCGTGCGATCAAGGTCGTCTGGCAGCGCGAGCTGATCCGCTTCAGCCGCGACCGCCTGCGGATCGTCACCGCGCTGATTCAGCCCTTCCTGTTCCTGTTCGTGCTCGGCACCGGGCTCTCCTCGCTCGTCTCTGCCAGCACGCACGGCGTCAACTTCAAAACCTTCATCTACCCAGGTGTGCTCTGCATGGCGGTGATGTTCACGGCGATGTTCTCCGCCGCCTCGATCGTGTGGGACCGCGAGTTCGGCTTCCTGCGCGAGATGATGGTCGCGCCCGTGCGGCGCTCCTCGATCGTGCTGGGGAAGTGCTTTGGCGGCGCCACCGTCGCCGGCTTCCAGGGCGTGATCGTGATCGCGATCGCAGGCCTCGTCGAAGTTCCGTACTCGCCCGCCCTGATCCTCGAGCTGTTCGCCCTCGCGATGTTGCTCGCGTTCGCGATCACCGCCTTCGGCATGATGGCCGCCGCGCGCATCACCCAGATGCAGTCGTTCATGGCGCTGATGCAGATGGCGATCATGCCGATGTTCTTCATCTCTGGCGCGATGTTCTCCGTGGCTCAGCTGCCACAGTGGTTGGCGGTCCTCAACCGCATCGACCCCCTCACCTACGCAGTCGATCCGATGCGCCGCGCGATCTTCGCCCACATCGACATCAGCGAAGAAGCCCGTCACGCGCTCGCCCCGGGGGTCACCTGGTTTGGCTGGCACGTTCCCGCGATCGTCGAGGCCGGCGTGATCGCCGTACTCGGGCTGATCATGCTGTCGATCGCGATCTGGGAGTTCAGTCGGACCGAGTAACGCCTGGCGCCCGCACAGCTATGCGGCCGAGACCCGCAGGTGATAATCACCCGGCTTGAACCGCCGCGTGCGCAGCCAGAAGCGCCAAGTGTACGACGGCCACGCCGTCGAATTGCGGCCGTTGGCGTCGATGTACCAGCTGGAGCAGCCGCCGGTGTTCCACACGCTGCGCGCGAGGCGACGCTGGAGCTCGACGTTGTAGGCCTCCTGCACCTCGCTCCTGACCTCCACGCGCGAGGCTCCCCGCGCGCGCATTGCTCGCAGCGCCTCCAGCGCGTAGTGAATGTTGGCCTCGATCATGAATACCACGGAGTTGTGCCCCAGCCCGGTGTTGGCACCGGCGAGCAGGAAGAGGTTGGGAAAGCCCGCCACCGTGGTGCCGAGATAGGCCTGCGGGCTGCCCCGCCACACCTCGCCGAGCGTCCTGCCACCCACGCCCCGCACGCACTCGACGAATGGGCTGTCGGTGACGTGGAAGCCAGTCGCCAGCACGATCGTGTCGACTTCGTGGCGGGAGCCGTCTTCGGCGAGCACCGCGTCGGGCTGAACCTCCCGCACCCCGGAGGCCACCAGCTCGACGTTGGGCTGGGCGAGCGTCGGATACCAGCGGTTGGAGGGCAGGATGCGCTTGCAACCGAACGTGTAGTCAGGGGTCAGCTTCGCGCGCAGGGCGGGGTCGCTCACCTGGCTGGCCATGTGTGTGCGCGCGGCCCGCTCCGGTCCCCGCAGCAGCTCCGGACGGCGCACCAGTCCCGGCACGAGCAGCTCCCGCAGCCAGTAGGCGCCGGCACGGGGCAGGCGCTGCGTCAAGGGAAAGCGCCGGTACACGCGCCGCTCACGCTCGGAGATCGGTCGATCGCGATGGGGCGTGACCCACGGCGGCGTGCGCTGGAAGATCGTCAGCCGCTGCACCTGCGGCTGGATCCGCGGCGCCACCTGGACACCCGAGGCGCCGGTACCGACGATCGCCACACGGCGGCCACGCAGGTCGTGCGCATGATTCCAGCGCGCGGTGTGAAAGGCCACGCCCGCAAACTCCGACAGCCCGGGGATGTCCGGGATCGCCGGCTCGCTCAGGCCGCCCGTCGCGGCGACCGCGACGTCCGCGGTGAGCTCCCCCTGCGTCGTATCCAGGCGCCAGCGTGTGCCCTGCTCCTCCCACGTGGCCTGCAGCACGCCACAGTCACAGCGGATGTGCTCGCGTACCCCGTAACGCTCCACGCACTCGTTCAGGTAGGCCCGCAGCTCGGGCTGCTCGGGATACGTGCGCGTCCAGTTGGGGTTGGGGGCAAACGAGAACGAGTACAGATGCGAGGGGATGTCGCACTGGCAGCCCGGGTAGGTGTTGGCCCACCATGTCCCGCCGACGTCCGCGTCGCGCTCGAGCACGACGAAGTCCTCGACACCCGCTTGCTTGAGGCGGATCGCCATGCCCAAGCCCCCGAAGCCCGCGCCCACGATCACGATCCGATGGTGCGCCACGTGGGCCACCTTACCGGCTTGCGATCGCCGTGGTAATACCGTGTACACATGCGTATCCGCGTTGCACGGCCCGACCATCCAGAGGTCTCCGAGGTGATCGCCTCCGAGCACTGCGTGCTGCGTTTCCGCAAACGCGGCAGAATCCGAACGCCTGGCATCGACGCGGTCGGCGAAGCGCTGCAGCACACCTTCGAGGAGGCCGACATCACACGCTGGGCGCCCACCTGGGTTGATACCAATAGACAAACCCAATTGTGGGCGCTGCACGAGGATCTCGCCTTCCCGCTGACTCCCGCGGGTGCGCCCGGGAGCTGGCTGGCAACGACCTGCCTGGTACGCAGCCGCAGCTGACGCCACGGGCCTCGCCTGCCGGGCCCGGCAGGGAGTGGACGCCAGGGGCATCGCGTGGAGTGTCCGGCACGCGCACGGACGCCAGGGCAATGCGCGGAGTGGCTGACCATCCACGCAGGGGATAGGCTGCGCGCAGTGGCCGACCCCCCCGATTCCGACGTCCACAGCGCCTACCGCCAGGCTGGTGTTAACTACGCCGTGCTCGACGCCGGCAAGCGCAGCGCGCTGGCCGAGGCGCTCGCCACCTCTCACTGGCTGGCCGCCACCGGCGCACGGGCCGTCGAGGGCTCCCGTGGCGAGCCCGCCTTCGTGTTGCGCTTTGCCGGGAGCACGCTCGCGTTCGTGCTCGAGACGCTTGGCACCAAGTCGATCATCGCCCGCGAATACCACGAGCTCGCCGGCGTCAACCGCTTCGACCACGTCGCCTACGACGCCGTCGCCGCCGTCCTCAACGACCTGATCTGCGTCGGCGCTCTGCCGCTCGTCCTGAACGCCTACTTCGCCACCGGCTCGAGCGCCTGGTATGAGCACGCCGAGCGCGCCAACGCCCTGCTCACAGGGTGGCGCCGTGCCTGCGACGACGCGCAGTGCGCGTGGGGCGGGGGCGAGTCGCCCTCGCTGGTCGATCTGCTGGCGCCCGCGGAGATCGAGCTCGCCGGCAGCGCACTCGGCTTCGTGCCACCCCCCGGCGAGCCGCTGCTCGGCGAGCAGCTCGACCCGGGCGATGAGATCGTGCTGCTCGCCTCCAGCGGCCTGCACGCCAACGGCGCCTCGCTCGCGCGGCGGATCGCCGCACAGCTGCCGCGAGGGCTCCTCGCCGAGCTGTCCGACGGCTCAAACTTCGGCGAGGCGCTGCTGGCCCCCAGCTTCCTCTACGTCGCGCTGCTGCGTCGGCTGCTAGCCGAAACGGGGGCTGATGGCGCGTGTCTCCCGGCGTCGGGCGAAGGCTCGGGTCCCCCGGCTTCGCCCGACCCACGAGTGCGGCTCACCTACCTCTCCCACATCACCGGCCACGGCCTGCTGAAGCTGATGCGCCCACAGCGCGAGCTCACCTACCGCGTCCACTCGCTGCCGGCGGTGCCGCCCGTGCTGGCGTTCCTCGCCGCGCAGGCCGGGCTGGACGCCGCCGCCGCGCACAGCACGCTCAACATGGGCGCCGGCTTCGCCGTCTACTGCCGCCCGGGCGGGGGGGCGCGCGTCGTGGAGGTCGCCCACGAGCTGGGCCTCGACGCGCTGCTCGCCGGTGCCGTCGAGGAGGGGCCACGGCAGGTCGTCCTCGAGCCCGTCGGGGTCACCTTCGCCGGGGATCAGCTGGCGCTCGCACCCGAGCGGGCTCGCTGAACACGTTCGCTCTCGCGCAGCGCGTCGGCGAAGATCTCGATCCCCCGCACCAGCAGCTCGCGGGTGATCACCAGCGGTGGCAGGAAGCGCGCCACGTTGGCGTGGCGGCCGCCGACCTCGATGATCAGCCCCTTCTCGCAGCACGCCCTGCGCACCGCGCTCGCCAGCTCCGGCCACGGCCGGCGGCTCTCGCGGTCGCTCACCAGCTCCACGCCGATCATCAGCCCGCGCCCGCGCACCTCGCCGACCGCGAGCAGCTCCTCGCCCGCGCTGGCCTGTCCGAGCAGCGCCAACGCGAGCTCCCCCAGTTCGCGTGCGCGGCCCGGCAGCGCGAGCTCCTCGATCAGCTCGATCGCCGCCGCGCCCGCCGCCATCGCCACCTGGTGGCCGCGGAAGGTGCCGATGTGGGCGCCCGGCTCCCATGTGTCGAGCGCCTCGTCGTAGGCGATCCCCGACAGCGGGTACCCGATGCCGCCGATCGCCTTGGAGAGCACGATCACATCGGGCGTGACCCCGTCGTGCTCGCAGGCGAACATCGCGCCCGTCCGCCCAAACCCCGTCTGGATCTCGTCGACGATCAGCGGCACCTCGTGGCGGCGGGCGATCTCGCGCACCTTCGCCAGCCACCCCTGCGGCGGGACGACCGTGCCGCCCTCCCCCTGGATCGGCTCCACGATGATCCCCGCGGGCTTCGACAGACCGCTGTAGGGGTCGGCGAGCACGCTCTCCAACAGCTTTGCGCACGCCAGCTCGCAGGTCTGCGGGCGCAGCCCCAGTGGGCAGCGGTAGCAGTAGGGGAACGGCATGAAGCGCACCGCGGTGTCCTGCGGCCCGCCGCAGCCGGTGTCGCTGGTGACCGACAGCGCGTCCGCCGTCATCCCGTGGTAGGAGCCTTCGAACGCGACCAGCGGCCGGCGGCCGGTGTGGGCGCGCACCAGCTTCAGCGACGCCTCGATCGCGTCCGAGCCGGTGGGGCCACCGAAGTGAAAGCGCCCCGTGCGCCGCAGCGCCCCCGGCAGGATCTGCTTCAGACGCCGCATCAACCGTAGCCGCGCGGGCGTCGGGAAGTCCAGCGCGTGCACCAGTCGCTGCTGCTGCTCTCCGGCGGCGCGCGCGACCTCGGGGTGTCCGTGGCCGAGGTTGAGCGCGCCCGCCCCGGCGAAGAAGTCGATGTAGGTGTTGCCATCCACGTCGCGCAGCGTCGCTCCCCTGCCCTCCTCAAACGCCACGGGCACGGCGCGAGGGTAGGAGCGCGCGCGGCTCTCCAGCGCCGCCTGTTCGGCCAGCATCCGCTGCGAACGTACGCCGGGTACCGGCCCGGAGATCGCGGGCGCGGGCGCGAAGTGCAGCTGCTCGAAGGGCCCGGGCGCGGACGCGTCGCCGTTCCCGGACGCCGGCGGGCGATGCGCTAGCGGCACATACCCCGGAGGCACAGGAGGCGACAGCTGCGCTGGCACGGGCGCGGACGGCGAGCGCCCTGGCCCGCGAGGACGGGGCGTAACCGCACTCATCGCGCCCCCCAGCCAGCGACTGCCGCCTGGCCGAGCGCCACCCCGCCGTCGTTGGCGGGCACGCGGTTGTGCGAGTACACCCCGAAGCCCACCGCTCCCAGCGCCTCGTGGCAGCCGCGCAGCAGCAACTCGTTCTGGAACACCCCCCCGCTGAGCACCACCCGCTCGATACCCGTGCGGGTGCGAATCGCCTCGCAGGTGCCCTGCACGATGTCGATCACCGTGCGGTGAAAGCGCCCGCTCAGCTGCCCCACAGATGTATCACGGCGCCCCATCTCTGCCACCAGCTCGCGTACCAGCGGCCGTGTGTCGATCCGCCACGGCCACTGCTCGGGTCCGCATAGGTCCCAGGCGAATGGCCTGCCGTAGCTCCCACCGCTCATCGCCGGATCGCCGGATGCCTGCCCGCCCCGCTCTGCCTCCGCACGACCGGTCGCATCCGGATCCACAAGCTGTTCGAGCTCGATCGCCGCCTGCGCTTCGTAGCAGCAGCGCTCGCGTATCCCGAGGAGCGCCGCCACCCCGTCGAACAGACGGCCCATGCTCGACGTCTGCGGAGCGCGCAGCCCCGTCCGCAGCATCTGTGTCAGCACAGGCAGCTCCCGCGGCGCGCGCTCGCCCACCACGGGTAGGTCGAGGTCGGTGAACGCCTCCCCGTATGCCTCCCACAACAGCGACAGCGCCACCCGGTAGGGCTCCTCCACCGCTTTATCGCCGCCGGGCAGGCGGAAGTACTGAAGGTGGGCCGCACGCTCGAAACCGACGTAGTCGCCGACCAGGAACTCACCTCCCCAGATGTTGCCGTCGGTGCCATACCCGGTGCCGTCGAAGATCACCCCCACCACCGGCTCGCCGAGGCCGTGCTCGCACATGCACGCCGCCATGTGCGCGTGGTGGTGCTGCACCGCCACCGTCGGCAGGCGCCGCTGCGCGCGCGCCCACCTCGTGCTCAGGTAGCCGGGGTGCAGGTCGTGCGCGATCGTCGTCGGCGTCACCTCCAGCAGCCCCGATAGGTGCTCGACAGCGTGCTCGAAGGAACGCATCGTCGCCTCGTTCTTGAGGTCGCCGATGTGGTGGCTGAGGAACAGCTCGCGCCCCCGCGAGAGGCAGATCGTGCTCTTCAGCTCCGGCCCAACCGCCAGCAACGGAGGCAGCTCGAACGGCGCCCTCACCGGCTCGGGTGCGTAGCCTCGAGCGCGGCGGATCAGAGTCTGTCCGCCCGCCTCGCCGGCGGCATCGGGGCGCGATGACCCAACCTCGCTGGCGACATCGGTGCGAGAGGACCCAACCTCGCCGGCGGCATCGGGGCGAGAAGACCCAACCTCGCTGGCGGCATCGGTGCGAGAAGACCCAGCCTCGCCGGCGGCATCGGGGCGAGAAGACCCAGCCTCGTCGGCAGCATCGGGGCGCGAGGACCCAGCCTCGCCGACTGCATCGGTGCGAGAAGACCTAACCTCGCTGCCGATGCCGATGCGATCGCCGCCCACCTCGGAGTGGCCAACGTCTACGTAGCGCACGATCGAGTCGTCCACGCGGGTGTAGATCTCTCGCTCCCCCACCAGGAGGGCATCAGCGATCCCCGCCAAACGCTCGAGTGCGTCGTCGTCGCGAAATGCGATCGGCTCGTCTGAGACGTTCCCGCTGGTTGCGACCAGCACATCGAAGCCGCTGCCATCGAACAGCAGGTGGTGCACGGGGGTGTAGGCAAGCATCGCCCCGTAGCTGCGGTTGCCCGGCGCTATCCCCGCGGCGAGCGGCCAACGCTTTCCCCGACGCTTGCGCACAAGCACGATCGGGCGCTGGGGGCTGGTCAAGAGCTCGGCTTCGTGCTCCCCTACGTGCGCGTACCCACGTACGGCCTGGAGAGTGGGAGACATCACGGCGAACGGCTTCTCCTCACGATGCTTGCGTGCGCGCAGTCGCGCCACCGCCTCCTCATCGCGCGCGTCCACCACCAGGTGGTAGCCCCCGATTCCCTTGACGGCCACGATCGCGCCTTCGCGCAAGAGGGCGACCGTCTCTTCGATCGGGTCCAAGCCGGAAGCGGGGCGGAGGAGGTCAGGTGAACTGGTTCCCGGATACACCAGCGCCACCCGTGGGCCGCACTCCCAGCAGGCCGTCGGCTGCGCGTGGAAGCGCCGGTCGCGCACGTCGTGGTACTCCCGCTCGCAGCGCTCGCACATCGGGAACGCCGCCATCGTGGTCAGCGCGCGGTCGTACGGGACCCCCTTGACGATCGAGTAGCGGGGTCCGCAGTTGGTGCAGTTGATGTACGGATAGCGGTAGCGGCGATCGGAGGAGTCCAGCAGCTCCCGCAGGCACTCTTCGCACACGCAGGTGTCGGGCGATACCAGCGTGCGCGCCGGCCCGCGACCATGCTCGCTGAGGTGAATCTCGAAGCGCTCGACCACGCACTCCCCGCGGCGGCGCTCGAGCAGCGCCACCGACTCGACCCGTGCCAACGGCGGCGCGCCGGAGCGAACCTCGACGATGAACTCCTCCAGCGCCTGCGGGCGGCCCTGCACCTCCACCACCACCCCGTCGGAGTCGTTGCGCACCCAGCCTCCCAGCGCGTGACGCTCGGCAGTGCGAAACACGAACGGGCGGAAGCCCACCCCCTGCACGATCCCGCGGATCTGGTAGCGCCGTGTTTCGAGTCCTGCCCGTCCGGGCTCAGCGACCGGGTGAGGCACCGGGCCGACCCGCGGCGGACTGGAATTGGGGGCCATGACTTCCTCCATCCGCTCTTCTCAGCACAACCGCGGCAGCTCGGCGCCGTAGAGCAGCTCGACCACGGTCTCGGCGCCATCCGCGCCCACGATCGTCACAGGGCCGCCCTCGCGCTCGCGCACCGTGCCGACGATCTGCGCCCCCCCACCGCTGGGGTGCCTGCGCGCCACCTCGAGGATCTCAGCGGCGGCCTGCGGCGCCACCAGCATGCAGATGCTGCCCTCATTGGCGAGGTACAGCGGATCGACTCCCAGCATGTCCGCCGCCATCGCGGTCTCTTGCTGGATCGGCAGCCGCTCCCGATCGATCCGGATCGACACCCCGGCACCCTCGGCCAGCTCGTTGAGCACCGTCCCGAGGCCCCCGCGCGTGATGTCGCGCATGCAGCGCACGCTCCGACCGTGCTCCTCCAGCACGTTCCCCACCAGCCCGTCGAGGGGCGCACAGTCGCTGAGCACTCGCTGCTCGAAGCCGAGGCCCTCGCGCAGCGAGAGGATGTGGATGCTGTGATTGCCCAACCATCCGGTGACGATCACCGCATCCCCGGCCACCACGCAGCCGACCCCGAGCTCCAGGTCGCGCTCGAACACGCCGATGCCGGCGGTGTTGATGAACAGCCTGTCGATCTCGCCCGCCCTCACCACCTTGGTGTCGCCCGCCACCACCTCGACGCGCGCCGCGGCGGCGGCCTCGCGCACGGAGTCCAGCACCCGCTCGAGGTCGGCGAGCGGAAAGCCTTCCTCCAGCACCAGCGAGAGCGTGAGATAGCGAGGCACCGCGCCGCTGACGGCGAGATCGTTGACGGTGCCGCACACCGCCAGCTTGCCGATGTCGCCGTTGCCGAAGAAGATCGGGTCGATCACGAACGAGTCGGTCGTGAGCGCAATCCGGTTGACATCGAGCTCCAACACCGCGCTGTCCTCCATCCGGCCAGAGTGCACCGCGCCGAGACGCGGAGCGATCAGCTCGGCGATCAGCTCCTGGCTCATTCCCCCGCCGGTGCCGTGGTCAAGCTGGATCACGCCGGCGGTCATCGGCGCCGGCTCGCAGTGAGAAGGGTGTCGCCCACGCGGAGATGCAAGCCACGCCGGGCTGGGTGGCGGTCGGGTGGACGGACGTCGGTCACGGGATCGGCACCACGCTGAAGGTGGGCAGCTCGTCCTGCGCGATTGCCGTGGCGAGGTCGGCGGTGGTCATGATCGTCGCGCAATAGGACCCCAGCCACTCCAGCGCCCGCGCCTGGTCCTCGGGCCGTGCGGAGACGACCGCATCGGGCGGGACGATCACGTTGTAGCCGCGGAAGAAGGCGTCGGCGGCGGTGGTCTGCACGCAGATCTGCGTCTGCATCCCGGTGATGATCACCGTGTCCACGCCCAGCTCCTGGAGGCGATCGTGCAGCTCGGTGGCGAAGAAGCCGCTGTCCTTGTTCTTCTCCACCACCACGTCCTCCGCCGCCAGGAACTTTTCCACGATGCGCGCGCCGTCAGAGCCCTTGGTTGCCGGCAGCCACCCGTCATAGCGCTCGGCGTGGGGGTCGTCATCGAGGTTGATCAGCTGCAGGTGGACCACCGGCACGCCCAGCGTGCGCATCTCCGCAAGGAAGCGCTGCATCCCCGGTGTGAAAGCCGCAACGGCGTCCCTGCGCTCCTCGTTCTTGTTGACGAGGTCGTACTGCAGATCGTTGGTCAGTACCGCACAGTGCGCCATCGTCTCTTCTCCTTCTCGCACCTCGCCTTGGGCACACCCTCAGCTCTCGATGCTGTCGTGATCCGCCAGACGGGGCCACCCCACACGCCTGTGGACTCACGCAAAGCGGCAGTGGGGCGGCCATCCGTCCGGAGTTTGGCAGGACATCAGGCGTACGTCAAAGTATCGGATGAGTTTGAGTCTTTCTGGACTTCCTGGGCTCTATCCGGTAGCGTCGAAATCATGAACGCTTCTCCCGATAACGCCAGCTCGGCTCCCTCCCCCGCCGACGCAGGGGTTTCTCCGACCAGCGGTGGCGCGGATTTCCAGGCGGAGCATCACGCCAGCGGCGTGGCCAGTAGCCCCAATTCGTTTTCGACTCGGGGCGCCGACTACAACCACGCTCCGATCGAGTCGCGCTGGCGCGCCACCTGGACACAGGCGCGCGTCTTCACCGCGCCCCCACCACAGGATCGACGCGAGCCGGCATACGTGTTCGCCGGCTGCCCGTTCACCTCGGGGGATGCCCACATGGGACACATCCGCAGCTACACGATCGCCGACGCCTACGCGCGCTTCCTGCGCGCCCGTGGACGCGCAGTGCTGTTCTCGCTCGGGTTCGACTCATTCGGGCTGCCCGCGGAGCTCGAGGCGCAGCGACGCGACATCTCCCCCCACGAGTGGGTCGCGCGCTGCTGCGAGCGGATGCGCGGCCAGTTCGAAGCGCTCGGCTACTCCTGCGATTGGGAGCGCAGCTTCGTCTCCTCCGAGCCCGAGCACTACCGCTGGACACAGTGGCTGTTCCTGGCGATGCTCGAGCGTGACCTGATCTACCGCCAGGAAGCGCAGGTCAGCTGGTGTGACTCCTGCCAGACGGTGCTCGCCACCCTGCAGGTCGAGGATGGCACCTGCTGGCGCTGCCACTCGGAGGTGCGCTTCGTGCAGATGCCCCAGTGGTTCATGCGAATCACCGCCTACGTGCAGGAGAACGAACGCGGCCTCGAGGCGCTCCCCGGCTGGGACAAGGCCGCGATCGGCGCGCAGCGTGCGGTGCTCGGCCGCGTCAACGGAGTGGAGCTGGACGCCAGCACCTTCGACGGCGCCACGCTCACCGTCTTCACCCCCCACCCCGAGGCAATCGCACAGGCGGAGTTCGTGGCGGTGTCACCGGGGCACCCCGAGATCGAGCGCTGGATCGCCGACCCAGAGGTGGCAGCGCGGCTGGCGAGCGTGCGCGAGGCCGGCTTGCGGCGCGAGGATCGCGACGCCGAGCACACGCCGGTGGTGCAGACGGGCGCGCTCGCCACCGTCCCGGGCGTGGCGGGGATGCTGCCGATCGTGATCTCCCCGCTGGTCGACGCCCGCTTCGGGCCGACCGCGATGCTGGGGATTCCCGAGCGCGACCCAACCGATGCCTCGATCGCCCAGCGGCTGCCCGCGCCGAGCGGCACCGCGTGGAAGGCATCGAAGGCAAGTGCCACGCCGCGACCGACGGTGCGCTATCGCGCACGCGACTTCGCGATCTCGCGCCAGCGTGCGTGGGGCGCGCCGATCCCACTGATCCACTGTCCCGCGTGCGGCACCGTCCCCGTGCCCTTCGAGGAGCTGCCGGTGCGGCTGCCCGAGGATCTCGAGATCCCGCGTGAGGGCGGCAACCCGCTGGCGAGCCGCCCCGACTTCTACGAAACCTCCTGCCCGCGTTGCGCTGGCTCGGCGAAGAGAGAGACGGATACGATCGACTGCCACGTCGACGGGATGTGGATGTGGATGCCGATCTGCGTGCCCCCCGAGGGCCGGTCCACCTCCATGTTCAGCCACCCCGAATACGCGCGCTGGCTGCCGGCCGAGCAGATCGTGTGGGGCGCCGATGCCGGCGGCTACATGTTCGACCAGCGCCTGGTCGGCAAGGTGCTGCAGGACCTCGACCAGCTGCCCGAGCTGCCCGACCGCGAGCCGTTTCAGAAAGCGCTGATGCACCAGATGATCCGCTTCGAGGGGCGCAAGATGAGCAAGCACCTCGGCAACGTGGTCGACCCCAACGAGCTGGTCGCCACCGTGGGCGCCGACGCGGTGCGCCTGGCGGTTCTCCATGCCGCCTCCCCCGGGCGGATCTTCAACTGGAACGACCAGCCGGTGCGCTACTGCCAGATCTTTCTCAAGAAGCTCTACGGCTACGCCGAGGGGCGTCTGCGGGAGTGGAGCCTCTCGCCCGAACAGCCGGCTGATGCGCCGGGTGACGTTAGCGACTCACGTGAACCCCTAGCCGATGCGCTGGGTGACGTGAGCGAAGCCGCGACCGAGAGCGGCATCTCACGGTTCGGGTACATCGACGCCTCCGACAAGCTACGCCGGCGCCTGGCCAACTGGTGCCGGGTGGCATGCGAAAAGGTCGCCGAGAACCTCGAGCGCCTGGAGATGCAGCGCGCGGCCCACAACTCGATGCTGCTCTTGACGCGCATCCAGGACTTCGAGCAGCGGGCGCTCGAGCGCCGTGGCGGGGAGCTGGAACCGGAGGATCGCGAGGCGATCGTGGCGGCCCTGCTGCTGCTGGTGCGAATGCTCGCCCCACTCACCCCCCACATCGCCGAGGAGCTGTGGTCGCTGGCCGGCAACTCCTCGCTGGTGAGCGACGCCCCGTGGCCGGCTCCCTTCCAGCCGCCGGCGAGCACACCGGCTCCCTCGCCATCGGGGATCGACTCCGCGCCACAACCGCAAGCGGCGGCGAATTCGGCGTCTGAAGAGGTGGCCCAACCGCAGGCAAAGGAGGCAATGCACAGCAGCGGGTGACGCAGGCCATCTTTCACACGCGTCCGTAGCTCAACGGGTCAATGGCAAAGCTAGTATCCGGTTGGGGAGGATGTCGTGGGAGCCACTTCCAACCGGCGGCCTCCCTGCCAAGCCGGCGGCTCCGAGCCGTGCTTCTCTGGCGGCCGCGACAGTCTGAAGCGCCAGAGAACTCCACGCCTAAGAGCAGCGGCCTTTGGAGCCGCAGATACGGGTTCGAGCCCCGTCGGACGCACTACCCTCCCGAATCGCGACCTTCTGTAGACGAAAGCCCCAAGATGCGTCATGCTTGGAGATGGGATGGGTGAGCTGCTGGCGCTGCAGGGAGTGAGCAAGAGCTACCGGCGCGGGGGGAGACGCCTTCGGGTGCTGGCCGATGTGTCCTTGGAGCTGGAGCTCGGCGAAATCGGGGCGGTGGTCGGTGCGCGCGACGAGGGCAAGACTACGCTGCTGAAGATCGCCGCCGGCATCGAGCCGCCCGACACCGGCGAAGTGCGCTTGGGCACACGCGATCTGACGCTGATGGGGCGGGAGGAGCGCGCAAGGCTGCTGGGAGGCGAGATCGCGTGGATCCACCGCGAGGGCCCGGGGGTCAGGCTCGAGGTGCTCGACTATCTCGGGCTGCCACTGGCGCTGGGGCGTCGGCGGGGGCGGCGCGAGGCGCGCGAGCAGGTGCAGCGCGCGCTCGATCGCGTCGGCGCCGGGCGCTGCGCGCGACAGCGCTGGGAGGAGCTCTCCGACTGGGAGCGGGTCCTGGTGGGGCTGGCGCGGGGCATCGTGTGCGAGCCGCGGCTGCTGGTGCTCGACAGCGTCGCCGACGGCCTCGGCATGCGACGCGTGCGCGAAGCCGGCGAGCTGCTGCTGGCGCTGGCGAGCGAGCAGGGCTGCGGGGTGCTGTTGAGCTGCACCGATCTGGAGGCCGCGCTGATCGCCGACCGCGTGTGGTCGCTGGAGCGCGGACGGCTGAGCCTGCTCTCCGAGCACGAGGTCACCCAGGCCGAGATCATCGAGTTCCCGAGACCGGCCCAGGCCGATGGTTAGGGCCCTCCTCGCGAGAGATGTCAGGTTGGAGCCCGCCCAGCCGGTTGATCCGCGGGCGGTGTGCAACACGCCCGAGCCCACACATGCTGGTAGCGCGCTGACCGGGAGGATGCCCGTCCGCCAGCGCCAATTCGAGCGAAATGTCTCCGACTCCGCGCGGCGTGCCCCGCATGGCCCACACCCAAGCCATTTTCCCCGCATGACGACGGTTGTCCGCGGAAGTATGGTAGGTTGGAATGATTCAGGGCGACTTCATCCCGTTCGGATTTCGAATACGATCCCCAGTAATGGCTCCTCCACGTAAAGGCGATCTGACAGCCAGCATGGCGATCCTGGGCCTCGTGGTCCAGAAAACAGACACCGTCAACAGCGTGGGCGCACGGCTGGTCGAGCGCTTTCCTCATGCGCAGTGGTCGCGCTCAGTCGCCCACAACAGCCTGCCCAGCCTCGAAAAGCAGGGCCTGGTGCGGCTGGTCGAGCATGGCGCCGAGCGCGCGCTGGACCGCTACGAAGCAACCGACGCCGGCGTCGAGGAGTTCCGTGACTGGCTGCGCGCATCCTCCGCGGCCCCACTCGCGTTGCGCGATGCGGTGCACGCCAAACTCGAGCTCGCCGAGGAGGAGGACGTGCCGGACCTGATCGCCGCGATCCGCGAGGAGGAGGAGGCTTGCGCACGGGAGTTTGCCGCCGCCAGCTCGCGTCTGAACGTCGAGTGGCAGCTCAAACGCCTCGGTCCAGCGCTCGGCAGCGGGCCCGCCCAGAGCGCCCCCGATCTGCGGGGCAGGGTGCGGCGCGCCCTGATGACCGATGAAGCGATGCTGTGGGGAATGCGCGCCCGGCGCCTGCGACGTCTGCGGCGCGAGCTCGAAGACACCGTGGAGGACGGCGAGGAGCTGGGCAGCGGCGATGGCTGAGCTGCTGAGGCTGCGGGGAGCGAGCAAGGGATATGCGCGCGGCGAGCGCAGATCGCAGGTTCTGCTCGACGTCTCGCTCGAGTTGCGTGAGGGAGAGGTAGCGGCAGTTGTCGGGGGGCGTAGAGAGGGCAAGACCACACTGCTGAAGATCGCTGCCGGCATTGAGTCCCCGGACACGGGAGAGGTGTGGCTTGGAGAGGAAGAGCTCACCGATGCTTCCGACAGGGACCGCGCGCGGCTGCTGGGGGCGGAGATCGCGTGGGCGCATCGCGAGGGCACGGGTGTGAAGCTCAGGGTGCTCGACTACGTCGGGTTGCCGCTGGCAATCGGCCGCGGCCACGGTCAGCGACTGGGGCGTGAGCTGGCGCTGGAGGCGCTCGAGCGTGTCGGCGCGGCTGGCTGCGCGGGGCAGCGCTGGGCGGAGCTCTCCAACTGGGAGCGACTGTTGGTTGGGCTCGCCCGCGCGATCGCGAGCTCGCCGAAGCTGGTGGTGGTGGACGATCTGATGGACGGCTTCGGGATCGGCCGCACGCGTGAGGCGGGCGAGCTGCTGCTCAGGCTGGTGCGAGAGCTCGGGTGCGGAGTGCTGATGAGCTGCAGCGATCTCGAGGCCACGCTGGTGGCCGACCGCGTGTGGTCGCTCGAACGCGGACGGCTTACCCTGCTCGCCGAACAGGGCGGCGAGCTGGCAGAGATAATCGACTTCCCCGGCAGCGCCTACCAGAGCCACGGCTCGCGCCGCCTCGGGGGCTAGTGTCCCGACCGGTGCTCGAGCTCCGCGATCTCGTCAAGCACTATCGCGTGGGGGAAGGCGAGCCGATCCGCGCCGTCAACGGCGTTTCGATGAGCGCCGCCGCGGGCGAGTTCGTGGCGCTGTACGGGCCCAGCGGCTCGGGCAAGACGACGCTGCTGGAACTGATCGCGGGACTCTGCGTCCCCGATAGCGGCAGCGTGCTGGTGGACGGCGAGAACATCTGCACGATGTCACACAAGGAGAGTGACTACTACAGGCTGCATCGGCTCGGAGTCATCGGACAGCCGCAGAACCTTATCCCAGGGGCGCGCGCGATCGAGAATGCCTCGCTAAAGCTGTGGCTGACGAACAAGCGCCAGGCACGGCGCACGATCGAACCGCTGCTCGACCGGCTGGGACTCGGCGAACGGATGCTGCACCGCACCGAGCAGCTCTCGATGGGCGAGCGCCAGCGCGTGCTGATCGCGATGGCGCTGGCGACCGATCCAAAGCTGGTGCTCGCCGACGAGCCAACCGGGACGCTCGACACACAGCGCACCCGCGAGGTGCTGGCGCTGCTGCGCGAGCTCTGCAACGAGCGTGGTGCGACGATCGTGCTTGCCACCCACGATCCTCAGGCGGCCACCTTCGCCGACCAGGTGCACGATCTCCGCGACGGGCGCTTGGGGGAGTACCGCCCCGATCACGTGTTGGTGCCCGCATCCTCGCTTTCGAGGCTCGATTGACGATGGCCCACATGAGCTTCGTGGACATCCTCTGGCTCTACCGTGCGCGCCTGCGGGCGCGCGCGGTGCTCGTGCAGGAGTGCTTCGCGATCCTCGGAATCGCTGTCGGTGTCGCGTTGTTGTTCGCCTCGCAGGTGGCGAGCACGAGTCTCACGCACTCGGTCTCCCAGCTGACAACTCAGATCGTCGGCGACACGCAGTTCCAGCTCGAAGCGAGAAGCCCCAGCGGGTTCAGCGAACGGTTGCTGGCAGAGACTCGACACGTTCCCGGCGTGAAGATGGCGCTGCCGGTGCTCGAGCAGCAGGCCAATGTCATCGGGCCGAGCGGTCAACAACGGTCGGTCAACCTGATCGGCACCGATCCACGCTTTGCGCAATTCGCCGGAACGTTGCTGCGGCGCTTCTCCGCCGCGCAGCTCGCCGCGCAGCGGGCGATCGCGCTCCCGGCTCCACTTGCCGAAGAAATCGGGGTCGGCTCGCTGGAGACCCTGAAGATCCAGATTGGCGCCACCGTCACGCAGACGCTGCTTGGCGCCACGCTTGGAGAATCCGACATCAGCGGTTTGGTCCACAGCCCCGTCGCGCTTGCCCCTGTTCGCTATGCGCAGCAGCTGGCGGGAATGCAGGGGAGGATCACCAGGATCTTCATACAGTCGATGCCCGGGCGCAAACGCGAAGTGCGGGCAGGGCTCGAGCGGTTGGCTGCCACCGCACCTGTCAACGTCGAGCCGAGTAACTTCGACTCCAC
Source organism: uncultured Solirubrobacterales bacterium (assembly GCA_963844585.1). Lineage (GTDB taxonomy): Bacteria > Actinomycetota > Thermoleophilia > Solirubrobacterales > Solirubrobacteraceae > Palsa-744. The sequence continues at coordinate 353,340 of CAWJOV010000010.1, forward strand.
GCTGTTCGGGGTGGCGGTTGCTCCCGAGAGCCAGAGCGAGACGTTGTTCTCGGCAATCAGCGCGTTGGTGGGTTTCATGTTTGCGCTCAACGCGATGCTTGTGACAGTGCCCGCCCGGCGCAGGCTGATCGCGGACATTCGCCCACAGGGCGCAACCCGTTTCATGACCGTTCAGATCCTCCTGTTCGACGCGGCTGTGCTCGGTGCCCTCGCCTGCCTGCTGGGCCTGGGACTTGGGGAGCTGCTGTCGATCGCCGTCTTCCATGCGACGCCCGGCTATCTCTCGTTCACGTTCCCCGTGGGCAATGAGCGAATCGTTACCTGGCAGAGCGTGGCGCTCGCCGTCGCCGCGGGATTTGCGGCCGCGGTCGCGGGAGTGCTGTGGCCTCTACGCGACATCCTCGCTCAGCCACTGGACGGCGATCGGCCAGCGACTCCGGGGCACCGCTGGAGAGCCCATGCACGACTGGCGGTCGGGTTGCTGTGCCTGCTCATCACAGGCCTCATCCTTGCCGTTCACCCACAAAGCGGGTTCGTTGGAATCATCGCGCTTGTGCTGGCGTTGGTTTGCCTGCTGCCACCACTTTTCGACGGGCTCGTCACACTCTTCGACCATACCCAGCGCGCGCTCGACGGCGCCGCGACCGTGCTGGCCGTCACCGAGCTGCAAACCCAGGCGACTCGCGTACGTTCTCTGGCAATCGCGGCGACGGCCGCAGTGGCGATCTTTGGCATCGTCGAGTTCCAGGGCACCCAGTCGAACCTCACGCGTGGCTTGGACGCCTCCGCGCGCCAGCTGGATGCTAGTGCGGATGTGTGGGTTACGCCCAGCGGCGCCTCCAATGCGTTTGCCACCACGCCATTCAACAGCCTGAGCTCGGGCTCGCTGGCTCACCTTCCGGGCGCCCGCGCGGTTGGGGTCTACCGTGGCGGCTTCCTGAATTGGGGAGATAGACGCCTTTGGATCTTGGCGCCACCGAGCACCATAACCCAACCGATTCCACCCAGCCAGGTGGTCAGCGGCAATTTTGATCGTGCCAGCACCGAGCTTCGCCACGGAGGCTGGGCCGTGCTCTCGGAGGCACTCGCATCACAGCAACATCTCCGAATTGGCCAGTCGTTCGTGCTTCCCTCGCCGCGCCCGACGCGGCTGCGGGTTGCGGCACTGATTTCAAACCTCGGCTGGCCACCCGGCGCAGTCATCATGAACTCGAGCGATTACGCTCGCGCCTGGGCAAGCAATGAGCCAAGTGCATATATGATCCAGACGCAACCGGGCAGCTCTCCCGCCTCCTTGCGTCGTCTCATACAGCGCCGGCTCGGACCCGAAACAGGGCTCACGGTGGAAACCTCAGCCGAACGCGAGCGCCGCCACTACGCCCTCGCCAGCCAGGGACTCTCACGGCTGACGCAGATCAGGTTGCTCGTGCTGATCGCCGCGGTGCTGGCCATCACCGGAGCAATGGGGGCGATGATCTGGCAGCGGCGGGATCTTGTCGCATTCATCAAGTGCCAGGGCTATCGCAAAGACGTGCTGTGGCGATGGCTGTTGTGCGAGAGTGCGGTTCTGCTTGCAGCCGGATGCTCAATCGGAGCGGTGTTCGGCCTCTTCGCCCAGCTGCTGGGTAGTCACTTCCTGGCCAGCGTGACCGGCTTCCCGGTCGTTTTTGCCGTCGAACCCATTGCCGCGATCTCCAGTTTTGCTTTGCTCAGCATCGTTGCCATCACGGTGGTGGCGCTGCCAGGATATCTCGTAGTGCGTGTGCCTCCGAGGACAGCCAGTCCGGCATTTTGATCGGCGCGAGGCCGGTGCGGGCCGGCGTGTAGCCGACGTCGCACCGCTATCGCCGGGGCAGCTTCAGGCACTCTGCACAGCAACCACGCGCGAGCTCATGTGGGGACTCGCGGAGGTGGCGCGCGAGGTGAGCCGCTGGCAGGCGCGAGCGACGGAGATACCGGACCCTCCACTTCGCGAGGACGCCCTCAGCTCGCTCACCCGTAAGCGTGGGCATACCGACGGCGCGGCCCTGTTTTGGACCATTCCCCGCATCCGCGATCCGAACCTGCTGCGTGTGCTGGTTGCGTACGAGATCATTTGGGACTTCCTTGATTGTGTCAACGAGCGTGGCGCGGATGCAGGTCAGGCCAATGGCCGACAGCTTCACCTGGCACTCATCGACGCGCTCGATGTTACACGGCCAATCTCCGATTACTACCAGCTGCACAAATGCAAGGGAGATGGTGGTTACTTACGGACGCTGGTGGAGGTCTGCCGCGAGAGTTGCGTCGCGCTGCCGTCATATGAGGCCATCCGCCCACTGTTGGTGCGCGAGGCGACGCGAGCCCAGGTGCTCGCAATCAACCACGACCTGGATTCGACCTGCCGCGATGCGGGCCTGCGCGAGTGGGCGGCGAGCGAATTTCCCGATGCTCACGACGCAACCTGGTATGAGCTGACCGGAGCAGCCAGCGCGTCGCTCACAGTTCACGCCCTGCTTGCGCTCGCCGCAGAGCAAACATGCGACGCGGATAACACGGGACAGGCATGTGCAGCTTATTTTCCGTGGATCTCAGCCGCCACCACAATGCTCGACAGCTATGTGGACCAGGCCGAAGACCTCGCAAACGGCGATCATAGCTACGTATCTCACTACGACGCGCCGCAACTCGCGGCGGCACGCATACGTGAGCTGATCAGACGCTCGTTCATGGAAGCGCGCGCGCGCGAGGATGGCGAGCGACACACGCTGATAGTCGCGTGCATGGTGGCGATGTACTTGTCAAAGGACAGCGCCCACACCACCTCGATGCGCGAAACGACACACAGCTTCGTCCGCGCCGGCGGTTCGCTGACGCGTGCGCTTCTTCCAATCCTGCGGCTATGGCGAATCGCCTACGCCCAGCGCAGCAACTAACCAAAAACAACAAGGAGGCACAACATGCTACTCACCGACCCGGCTCCGCTGATGACTCGCTTCAGGGGTGAGCTTCCACCCACTGCGCCGCTCCCGGCGGTGCTCCAAACATTGGCGTGTCGGTGGTGGCCGATCGCCTACCTCGAACAGTGCCGAGCACGATACGGCGATCGCTTCACCATATACCCAATCGATATGCCACCATTGGTGTTCCTTGCAAACCCGGACGACATCCGGGAGATGATCGCCGCCCCGCCTTCGGTCCTGCACGGAGGCGAGGGATCGTCGGTGATCGAACCACTGATCGGGGAGACCTCATTCATGGTGTGCGAGGAAGACGACCACAAGTATGGGCGCAGTGCGATCATGCCCGCGTTTCATCGCAAAGTGGTGGAAGGCCACGTCGCGATGGCCGGGGAGATGATCGAGCGCGAGGTCTCCTCGTGGCCCCTCGACACGACTTTCGCGCTTCACCCGCGCCTGCGGGCACTCACACTGCAGGTGATCTTGAGGACGGTGCTGGCAGAGGACAACCGGATGCTGGATTGCCTGTGTGAGCGTCTGCTGGAGTCGCTATCGGTGACGGCAAGCTTCGTCCTGCAGGAGCCGCAGCTGCGCTACGTTCCCGGCTGGCGCGCCACATGGAGGCGATTCGTCAAGCGTAGCGCCGGAGTTGACGAGTTGATCTTCGCGCTCATTCGCCGCCGACGCGACGGCGCGGAGGAGCATCACGATCTGCTGGATATGTTGATCGCGGCATGTAACCCAGATGGCTCGCCGATGAGCGACCTGCAGGTGCGCGACAACCTGATGTCGATGATCCTGGCCGGACACGAGACAACCACGGCGGAGCTGGCTTGGGCGTTTCAACTCCTCGCCCACAACCCTACCGTGCAGAATCGGCTGCTCGAGGAGATCGACGCAGGAATCGAGGAACGCTACCTGACGGCGACGATCAATGAGACGCTCCGGCACAGGCCGACGTTTTTGTTCGTCATTCCGCGTGCCGTCACCCAGCCGATCGAGATTGGCGGCTGGACGTACCGTCCGCCCGCACGCCTATTGGGGTGCACGTATCTGATGCACCACGACCCTGACCTGTACCCGGACCCGCAGACGTTCAACCCGGACCGCTTCATGGGCGAAACCCGTCAATCCCGTACCTGGCTGCCGTGGGGCGCCGGCCCCAAGAGCTGCCTGGGGCGTCATTTCGCCCTGATGGAGATGCAGATGGTGCTGCGGGAGGTACTTTCGACGCGGCGGGTGCTCCCCGCGAGCAACCGCATCGAGCGGGAGCGGTGGCGCAGCGCGGTGCTCGTCCCACACGCGGGATCGCGAGTGATCCTCCGTACGCGCCACCGCGCAAGGGCCGCATCCGCCTCCACGCAGCGGGTTGCCGTGGCATAGGCTCCCGCCAGACGATGGCCGACCGGGGCCGTCATGCGGTCGATTCGTGGATGGATGCGATGCGTGGCCGCATCCAGGCTGACCGGGAATTTGGCGTAACCCATCGGCAGATGCGCACCGTGGGCGGGGCACTGAGCCCCGCCCACGAGCGCGGGCGAGCGCGGGACGAGCGCGGGGGCGTCAAGCGCGAGGCGTCCAAATCGGAACCGCGAGGCGTTCCAATCGGAACAGATCCGTTCCAATTGGAACGGATTTCTAGCGATTCCACCAGGAAGAAGGCATGATCTTGAACGATGACTTATTGGAACATGAGAGCCTATTCCGACGGAGGCAAGATGCGTCCCAAAGCAAGTAGAGCAGAGACCGGCAGGCCCACACAGGCAACGAAGTTCGGCCGCGGATGGGTCGAGGTCGGCAATCTGGCCGCGATCGGGGAGGGACGCTGACGATGCCCAGGCTTGGAGCAAACCCACCAGTGGCCGCCGACGAGTGGGCCCCCGCGATCCCGACGCTGCAGGAGCCACGTTTCTCCCAGTCGCTGGAGCGTGGCCTTGCGATCCTCGGCTGCTTCACGCCTGCGCGCCCGGTGCTCGGCATCGCCGACCTCGCCGACGAGCTGGGGATGAGCCGCTCGACGACCCACCGCTACGTGATCACGCTGACGCGGCTGGGCTATCTGGAACAGGGGGTCAAACGCAAGTACCACCTGACGCTGCGCGTCACCGACCTCGGCATCTCGGCGATGAACGGGATGAGCCTCTTCGAGCACGCCCACCCCTATCTGGAGGAGCTGCGCGGGCGGACCGGCTTCACCGTCTCCGTCGCGGTGGTGGACGGCCCCGAGCTGCTGCTGGTCGACTGGCTGCGCGGTGGACGCCGCGGCCAGCGGCTGATCGACCTCGGCCTCGCGCCCGGATCGCGGCTGCCGCTGTACGCAACGGCGGCGGGCAAGCTGCTGCTCGCCAACCTCCCCGACCAGGATCAACGCGAACGGATCGCCGAGCTGCAGCTGGCCAAACACGCTCCCAACACGATCAAGAGCAAGACCGCCCTGCGCCAGGAGCTCGGGCGCATCCGCGACGAGAGCCTCGCCGTCGCCGACGAGGAGCTTGCCTCCGGGATGTACGAGATCGCCGCCCCGGTGCGCTCCAGCGGAAGCGACGTGGTCGCTGCCGCCTCGATGACCGCGCACAACTCGATGATTGCGATGGAGGAATTCGTGGACGCACTCGGGCCCCATCTGATCTCCACCGCCGATCGCATCTCGGCTCGCCTGGGATATCGCCGGGACGACGAGCGGCTGGGCGGTTAGAGGCAAGACGCCGGGCCTAACACGCCAGGCGACGACCGCCCACCCCGAGGAGCCCTTGGGGATCGAAAAACATTGGGGGTCAGCGGCGGAGGCTGGTCTCCAGCAGCCCCCGTCCGATCGCGTAGCTGACCAGCTCAGCCCGGGTGGAGAGACCCAGCTTGCCGGTGATGTGCGCACGGTGGCTCTCGACCGTGCGCGGGGAGAGGTTGAGCTGGCGTGCGATTTCGACGCTCGTGAAGCCCAGCGCAATCAACCGCAGGACCTCGATCTCGCGGTGGCTGAGGCGGTCCTCGGACTGGGCAGCACGCAGCACGTCCATGCGCGCCTCGATCGACGGGCTGAGGTAGACCTTCCCGATCGCGGCCGCGCGGATCGCCGGTGGTAGCTCGCTGTCGGCGTGATGCTTGGCGACCAGCCCACTCGCGCCCGCGGCAAGGGCCTGCGCGGCAAATACGGGGCTCTCCTCCAGCGTGAGCAGCACGATCTGCGTCTCGGGCGCGTGCACGCGCAGACGCCCGATCGTATGGATGCTGGAGCCGCCCGGCAGGTCGAGGTTGAGCACCGACACGTGCGGCTGGGTAGCGCGAGCGCGCTCGACGACCTTGCCCATGTCGCCAAGCTCGGCGACCACCTCGACGTCCCGCTCACCGTCGAGCAGTAGTCGCAGCGCGCGACGCACGGCAACATGGTCGTCGGCGATCAGCACGGAGATCGGTTCCGGACGCGTACCAACCCGTTTGGTTGGGAGCGGAAGCGGGACGATGTGCGGGTGGGCGGCCATGTGCGCACCAAGTTAGGCTCTGCGGAGGCCACCGGCCACCGTATTAAGGCACCAAGCCATTGCGGAAAAGCACCGACAAGAAGGCGGAAGCATGTTCGAGAACGTGATCGTGGGGGTCGATGGGCGGCCGACCGGCCGCGACGCGATCGAGCTGGCGCGCCATCTCGTAAGTCCAGAGGGGAAGCTGACGCTCGTAAACGTCCACAGCGATGAGCTGAGTCCCGTGCACGCGATCACGCCCGGGCTCACAGCAGGCGAGCGCGAGACTTCGCACGAGCTGCTGCGGCGCGAGCGCGCGGAGGCCGACCTCGACGTCAACGTCGAGCTGGTGAGCTTCGTCGCGCTCTCCCCTGGCCGCGGGCTGCACGACCTCGCCGAGGAACGGGGCGCCAACCTGCTGGTCGTGGGTTCGTCCGGTCGCGGGGTGATCGGGAGGGCAATGCTGGGCGACGACACCCGCGCCGCACTGAACGGGGCCCCCTGCGCAGTGGCGATCGCCGCGCGCAGCTACGCCCTGCACCCGCTGCCGCTGGCGAGCATCGGCGTCGGCTACGACGGCTCGCCCGAGAGCGAGGCGGCACTGGCGGCGGCACGAAGGGTGGCGGCACAACAGCGCGCCAAGCTGACCGCGCTGGAGGTCGTATCGATTCCGGCCTACTCGTTCACCGGACTCACGCCCCCCGCACTGGGCGACACGATCGAGACGCTGGTGAAGGAGGCCAAAGAGCGACTGCGGGCACTCGAAGGCATGGAGGGGCGCGCGGTATATGGGCTGCCGGGCGAGGAGTTGGCGGCGTTCAGCGGCGAAGTCAACCTGCTGGTGGTTGGCTCCCGCAACTACGGTCCGCTGCGCCGCCTGGTCGTGGGCAGCACCTCCGACTACCTCGAGCGTCACGCGCGCTGCTCGCTGCTGGCGCTGCCCCGCATGGCCGGCGCGAAGACGCCGGCCACAGACCGCCAATCGACGAGTCCCGCCCCGCCATCGAGACAGTAAAGTAGGCCACGATGGAAGACCAGACGCCCGCCGACCCGATCGACTCCCTGGAAGAGCGCCGCCGCGAAGAGCGCCGCGCCGTCGAGGAAGCTGGCGGAGGAGAGTCGGAGGGCTTCGAGCAAGCAGAGCAGGAACTGATCGAACACACCTCCCACGGCGACGAGCACAACCCGGTGCGGATCATGCGTGACGCCGCCGACGAGGGGCCGTTGAGCGAGGTGTCAGGCGAAGCCGACGAGGAGCACCCGGCCGACTGAGACGTCGGTCGGTGCAGGGCGCGGCTTTGGCTTCACCCGAACGAGCTTCACCCCACCGAGGGTGGTCGTCGCGCAGGACGCGGGCAGCCCTAGCGCACGCAGTGTCAGCCAACCGAGGCGGGCAGGCAGCCGTAAAGTACGCAGTGCCAGCCAACCGAGGCGAGGCAGTCGTAGCGTATGCAGTATCAGCCAACCGCGGCGAGCAGGCAGCCGTAGCGCAGGCAGTATCAGCCAACCGCGGCGAGCAGGCAGCCGTAGCGCAGGCAGTATCAGCCAACCGCGGCGAGCAGGCAGCCGTAGCGCAGGCAGTATCAGCCAACCGCGGCGAGCAGGCAGCCGTAGCGCAGGCAGTATCAGCCAACCGCGGCGAGCAGGCAGCCGTAGCGCAGGCAGTATCAGCCAACCGCGGCGAGCAGGCAGCCGTAGCGCAGGCAGTATCAGCCAACCGCGGCGGGCAGCTCGAAGCCAACCCCCGTCAGCTCTTCTGAGACCTCCCACAACCGCGCGGCAACGGCTGTGTCGCGAGCAGCACGATTGGGCGAGACCGGGTGCGGATGGCCGCGAAACTCACCGAGCCCGTCGGGCCCGACGTAGAGCCCGCCTTCGAGCCCGGGCACGGTGGCGGCGTACAGCGGCGGCAGCGCCCCCTGGTCGGCGCTCTGAGCGAGCAGCGCGTTGGTCACCACCATCACGAGGCGATCGGCGGTGGGCACCGCGGCCGACTGCAGGTTGGTGGCCGCATAGCCGGGGTGAGCCGCGAGGCTCTTGACGCTCGAGCCGGCGGCGCGCAACCGCCGGTCGAGCTCCAGCGCGAACATCAGGTCGGCGAGCTTGGACTGCCCATACGCCAGCCAACGCGAGTAGCGGCGCTCGGATTGCAGGTCGTCGAAGTTGATGCGCCCCATCTTGTGGGCGTTGCTGCTGAGCGTCACGACCCGCGCGTCGGGCCGCCCCTCCAGCGCGCCGAGCAGCCGTCCGGTGAGCGCGAAGTGGCCGAGCAGGTTGGTGCCGAGCTGCAGCTCGAAGCCATCGGCGGTGACCTGCCGCGGCGGCGCCATCACGCCGGCGTTGTTGAGCAGCAGCTCGAACCCGTCGTGGGTCGAGCGGAACTGCTCCGCGAACGCCTCCACCGAGGCGAGGCTGCCGAGGTCGAGGGAGGCAAGCTCCACCTGCGCGTCGGGTGCCGCGCGAGAGATCTCCGCGAGCGCCGACGCGCCCTTCTCGGCGTTGCGGCAGGCCAGCACCACGCTGGCCCCATGCCGCGCCAGCTCACGCGCGCAGACCAGCCCAAGACCACTGTTGGCCCCGGTGACGATCGCGGTACGCCCGCCCTGGTCGGGAATCTGCTCGGTGGTCCACTTGGCGCTCATCGGGCTCGCCTTTGGCCACTATCGATCCGGTTCACCACAATCGGTCCTGGCATGCAGGGCGACGATATCGGATCTACTGATCGGCTAGAGACGGAGCGAGACGCGCTAAAGCGTCCGCTGCCTTTTGCGCTGCGGCGTTCGGTTGCGCTGCGGCGCTCGGTGGCACCTGGTCCAGCGGGATCGCACTATGGCGCCAGGACGACCGCGGCCTCGGGAGTCGCGACCTGGAAGCTGAAGCTCTCCTGGATGTAGAGCTCGACCTGCACGGCGTCGTGGGAGTGGTAGCCAACCGAAAGATCCTGGCCGCATTCGAGGATGAAGTCGCCGCCGCGCAGGCTGATCACGACGGCGCCTTCGAGCCCGGGCGTCCACACGATCGGGCCACCGCCGAGGATCGTCTGGAGATGCTCGCTCAACAGCGCTCCGCCGTGCTCGGGGGTCTGGACCGCCAGCCGGTAGGGCTCAGGCGCGAGCGCCAGGCCGTAGGGACCGCCCACGCCCCGCGTCCGCAGGTCGCCGACGGCACGGGCGATGTTCTGCGGGTAGCGCTCAGGCGCATGCCCCAGCGGCTGCTGCGGATAGGGCGAGACCTCGGCGACACCCTTGATCGCGTCCGGCCAGCCCCCGAGCACCGCCGCATTCTCGGCGATCGCGATCTGCTGGGCGGCGTTGTCCAACGCGTCGAAGTCGGCGTCGGCGGCTCCACGGTCGATGTCGCGCAGCTCCTCACGCGAGACGACGAAGTCGGCGCGCAGCTCGATCAGCGGGAGCACCTTTCGCTGCAGACCCCAAGCACCCGGCGCCGGCGAGCCGGGCAACGCGGTCGTGCGTCCAAGGTTGGTGGCGGAGTGCCCCCAGCCGAGCGGGCCGGCGAAGTCGACGAGCTTACGGGCAGCCAGCCCCGGCTCGAGCCGAGCGCGCGCCTCCTGGTCGATCTGCTCCCAAGCCCTGTCGCTGATGGGAGCGTGTGCGCGAAGCAGATGATTCATGGTCGGTCCTCCCTGTCGGTCTCGGTCCTGAGGCTGCCGATGCCGAGTGAGCCATCGGGCGTCGCCGCGGCTGGTGACGATGTGTGGGCGGGTTGGGGCGAGGGAACAGCTTCTTCCCGCGGGGCGTGCCCGGCCGGGGTGGTGGGCCGCGCGTGCCCGGCCGGGGTAGTGGGTTGCGAGCGCTCGGCCGGGGTAGTGGACTGCGAGCGCCCTGCCAGAGTGGTGGGCGCGGGCGGGTCGTCCAGAAACTCAGAGCTGGGGATGAAGAACAGCGTGCCGGTCAGGGCTTTCGAGAAGTCGAGCACCCGGTCATAGGTGCCAGGCGGGTTGCCGACGAACATGTTGGTGAGCATCTGCTCGATCACGATCGTGGCTCGAGCGTAGCCGATGAAGTAGGTGCCGAACTCGCCCGCGCCAACGCGTCCGAACGGCATATTGAAGCGCATGATCTGCTGCTCCTCGCCGTTCTCGTCGACGATCGTGTTGAGCGCGACATGCGAGTTCGCGGGCTTGATCTCGTCGGGCAGCTCGACATCGTCGAGCTTTGTGCGACCGATGACCCGCTCCTGCTCCTCGATCGACAGCGCATTCCAGCTGGTCATGTCGTGGACGTACTTCTGGACGATCGCGTAGCTGCCTCCGGTGAAGCCCGGATCCTCGTCGCCGATCGTTACCGCCTCATGGGCCGCCCCGCCCTCGGGATTCTCGGTCCCATCGACGAACCCAAGCAGATCGCGCTCGTCGAACGAGCGAAAGCCATGGACCTCGTTGACCACCGTGGCCACCGACTCAAGGCGCCGCACGAGCAGGCCCGCCAGCTCGAAACATAGGTCCAGCCGATGTGCGCGGATGTGGAACAGCAAGTCCCCGTCGGTCGCGGGCGCGCTGTGGCGGATACCGGAGAACCCCGGAAAGGGGTGCAGGTCAACCGGCTTGTCCCCTCCGAACATCCGCTCCCAGAGGCGCGAGCCGATGCCGGTGACACACGTTAGGCCTGCCTCCGGAGCTCTAAAGCCGACGGAGCGCTTGAGGCCGCTGACATCGGCGAGCAGCTCCCTCACCTGGTCCTCACCCCCCGGCTCGACCGTCAAGACCAGGAAGATCGCCGCCTCGGTGATCGGGCTCAGGACCGCCTGGCTCTGGGGGCATCGCCTCGGGCTATCGGCCGGTGGGAGCATCTGGCCACAAGCCTATCTGCGTCAGCGACCCGGTCGGCTAGAAGCCTCGCTCCTGTAATGTCATCGTCAGGCTCGCAGATACAGCCAGCTCCAGCCGAACCACTTCGTCTGGCCATCGTGTCCAGCGTCCTATGATTTCCGGATGGACGTACACATCACTGGCTTCGACCATTAGCTGCCGCTGTCCAGGCAGGTAGGCTTCGAGCGATATGGCCCCCCAGATGAAGCGGACCCGGATGGTAATTTCGCGTTGGAGACGCCTACCCGCGTGACTCGCGTCCCCGGACACGAGGCGCTTTACGTCGTCACCGATGCCCTCCGGGACAGGTGCTTGGTCCAGGACGACTCCCTGTTCAGCCCAGGACAGGCGATCTGGACCGCGGACGCCGCTGAGCAAATTGCCGGTGCCGTAGCCGAGGACGACACAAGCAAACGGGAGTTCGCCGACAAGCTGTCGCACCATCTAGCGTACCTGTCTCCCGACGCGAAACAGCTTGGGGCAGAGATTCTCTATCTCGTCCTTCTCCCGGAATCGGACACCGGTGAGGCCCGGAAGATGAAGCACATCGAGCGGGTGCTAGCGCTGCTGCCCATCGAGGTCGTTTTGCCCGATCAGCTCAAGGAGGCCCTTAGGTACGGCTTCGCGAAGTACGGGCAGGGTGGGCGGGCCCACCGGCACGAGGCCGTGCGCTACCTGGCCCGATTCACCCGGGCCTGGAAGCGCTTGGCAGGCGATAGTCGGACAAGAAGACTCGAGGACCCCTGGGCCTTCCAGGAGTTCGTCGCCACCGTCGAGAGCGACCGTGCCGATACCGAGCGTTCTGCCCTGCTGCATCTGGCGTTCCCGGACACATTCGAGCCCATCGTATCCAGGAACATCAAGGAGAAGATCGTGTACACCTTCTCCGAGCATGTGGGTAACGCGGCAGCCCCTCTTGACCAAAGGCTTGGCGAAATACGCATCGCCCTGGAACCCGAATATGGCCCAGGCTTCGACTATTGGGAGCCCGAGCTCAAGGCCATTTGGAACCCGGACGACAGAGGTGAAGCGCCGGATTCATCTGAATCGAGACGGCTTGGCCAAGACGCCGTCGAAGCAGCGATACGCGCGCTTGCGGCCACGCGACTCAAGACCCAGACAGACTCGATGCTGCGCGTCTTCCTTGCATTCAAGGCGATACACCGGGACGAACTTGTTTCTTCCGTGACTGGACGCGAGATCGAGAGCATTGTAAAGGAGCTATTCACAGTTATTCCGACGCCACCAGGAACCCCCGACGCGATGGTCAAAGGAACCATCTCCCTGCGGGGCAAAAACGGCGCTCCTGCCTGGTTGAGCAACGACAGCCATCGCGGGAGCTTCATGGACTACGCGGGCCCTACCTCCCTCGGTCGGATCATGTTCCTCGATGAGGATTGGCGGCTCCCAATGCGTGACAATGCGCTCGAACGCGTTGTCAGCACGCTTGGGGCAGGACAGTACGACTGGCCGCCTGCGCAGGCGCTCGCCGCGATCGCCCTGCGCAACGAGCAGCTCCTACCAAACCTCGACTGGGCCGACATGGAAGATCTAGCCCGCGCGAGGTTCGGTGTTACGGGCGAGGAGTGGGAGGCGATCACGTCGGCCATCCCTCTAGGTATCCATCCGCTGACAGGACCGGCGTGGGATCCGTCACAGCTCTCCAGCGAGCTTCGCCCCCCCGGCGTACAGGACGCGGAGAAGGCAGAGAGGGAGATTGAGGGCCTGCCGACGCGCCTGGCGCAGGAGGTCACGCGCGTGCTCGAGGCACTCAGAGCCCACGGGCAACGCGCGATCGTCGCGCTCGTGGGCGTTCCGGGCACAAGCAAGAGCCATGTCGCACGCCTAGCCGCTAGGGCATTCGCCTCTGACAACTGCCTGCGCGAGATCCAGTTCAGTCCCGGCTACACGTATGAGGAGTTCATGGAGGGACCTCGGTACGGCGAGGAAATGCGTGTCGGGATCATGCCGGGCGCGTTTCTCGAGCTCAACTGGCGGGCCCTGAAAGATCCAGCCAGCCAGTACGTCCTGCTGATCGAGGAGCTAACGCGAGCCGACCTTCCGCGGGTGCTCGGGGAGTTGCTCACGTTCATCGAGTATCGCGATGAGGCCGACCTCTTCTCCACTCTTTACACGCGAGAGGACGTTACGAGGATTGCGCCAAACCTAGCGATCTTGGCCACATACAACCCGATGGATCGCTCTGCGATAAGCGTGGATGCGGCACTCGTCCGTCGCATGCGGATTCTCGACTTCCCACCGGATACGGCGCTCCTCCGGGAGATATCCGCCGAAAACGGCGTCGAGGACCACGTCATCGACAGCTTGGTGGGTATTTTCGACGCCTGCCGACAGATCGCAGGGGAGCGGTTTTCCGAAACTATGCCGTTTGGTCATGCGATGTTCGCGTCGGTAACCAGCGAGACCGACCTTTATCACCTGTGGCACCAGACGATCAAGCACATCCTTGTGCGTCCGCACGCGTCCCGGCACGAGCTCTACCCGACCATCGAGCAGTACTACCCGTGGCGTCAGAGCCCTTCGTACACGGTTGTCCCGGTCTCCGTAGCCGACGAGCAGGGGGCAGATGCACAAGTGAGTGACCCAAGAGATGAGGGAACCCGCGCCGAGGTTGGCGACGTCGAGGAGGGAGGAACATAGAGCCCCGCCGCCTGGTTCGGGTAACGGAGCGGCGGCGGCGACTCTTACAGCCGGATGAGTGGCCTATGCTGGAGCGCTCGGAGGGCTTCTGGCGGCTCGTGAACGACGGCTATGTCTCGGTCCGCAGGCTCGGATTCGATCGCTACGAGCTTGGGGGGAACAAGTACGTCGGCCGGGCGCTCCTCGATGACCTAGAAATCAGGGTTGATGAGAAGGTGCCGGGTACGCTTCAAGCACTCGCGGCCTGCGCGACCGGATCAGAGCTGCGCATCCTCCAGGAGAAAGCTCTGGCAACCGAGTTCGAGCTCGTGTCGAGATACCTGATGCGCCAGTTCAACGCCGCCGCAGCAAGCTACGTGGCCGACCGACGAAAGCCGCGCTACGTATATCGGCCAGCGCAGGGGCCCATGTTGGCCGGCGTTTTGGACATGCCCAGAACTATGCATCTCCACGCAACTGGTCGCCTCGGGTACTTCGCGTTCCGTCAGGGGTCCGTGATTAGAGACGCGCCCCTCGACAGACTCGTCCTGGCGGGTCTGGAATCGCTCGACCGAGCCGCATCCGCACTGCGACTAGATGACGAGACGCTCTACAACTCTCGCTGGCTAGCTGGCGCTCTTGCCGAGGTGCGTGATCAGAGTTTCCTGTTGACCAGCCAGGAGTCGTTTCTTGCGATAGCCGATGACATAGAGCGTACCGTGGACCAGCTGCCCGACGACATCGATCTAGCCCGCCTTGCCGTCGTTGCGCTACTGCATCGCGGCTTCGAGCCGAACATGCGCTCGGTTGGCGAGGTGCCCCGCGCGTGGTTCGTAGACCTGGAGACGCTGTTCGAGAGCGCGGTACGCACAGTGCTAAGGCAACTGCTGGGCACGGTCACCGTAGATCGTGGCGAGGGTTTCGCGCGCAGGATGTTCACCGAAGGATCAGACCTGTCGCGTACATACCCAGACATTGTGATCCACACCGGGGGCGCGGTGCTCGCGGTGGGCGACGTCAAGTACAAGACGATGACCGCCGGCCTGGGCGAAGGCGGGGAATCCGGGGAGGACGCACTAGCAGGTAAGCGGATCAAGGGGGGACGGCCCGACTTGTATCAAGTCCTGGTGCACTCTGCGTCGCTGAATGCCGACAACGCGTTCCTCATCTACGCTGGCGATGACTACACGTGCACGCATCCAGGCATTGCGGCCACCGGAGCCGCCACGTGGACCGCACAGGTGCGACCGAACAAACTCGCCGTGGACCTTACGGCGGTGGTTGAGGAACTCGGCCTCATGCCTTGAGGCTCTTCTACGCGGCGAGTGGAGGTGCATGAAGGTCCCGACGCCGGCGGTGGACTCGCTTGCCGAACAGGGCCTTATAGCGCGGCGCCAATGTGAAGGGCAGACGTCGGTCCGGGTGGGACTTGAGGACCTCCAGCGTGATACGGCCCTCCCAGCCCTTCGCGTCGCGGTCCACTCCGACCAGTGCCGATGTAAGCGTACGAGCCATTAGCGCGGGGACGGCGTTGCCCACTTGGCGGTATTGGCTCGACCTGGGACCCACGAAGCGGTGGGTATCGGGAAAACCTTGGAGCCGCGCAGCCTCCCGCACCGTAATCGCCCGGTGCTGCTTCGGATGGGTGAACGCACCAGCGGTCACGTTGCCGCACAGGCAGGTGATCACGTGCGCAGGATGCTCCCGATCTAGGCGGCGGTACGTCGTCGTGTGATCGGAGAGTCGGACCTCGCGGAATCTGCGAGGGAGGAGGTCGAGGGGGATGTCGTGCCAATTCCCGCCCTCGGGTACATGGCGGATACGGTCAAGGTTGATAGGAGCAGTGTCGGCAGACCAGTGGTTGTAGAGACGGGTCGCACCCTGTCGGAGCAGCGTTGCGTAGGGCGTGAGCAATGGGGGAGCTGGGGGCATAGTTCGATCATCGAGCCCCCCACCAGAGGGAACGCATGGTAGATCGGCGATGGCGTCGCCAACCGTCACAAAGTCCTGCTCGCTGCTCGTTCCCTCGATACCGGCTCGGACGCAGCTTGGGAAAAGAGGCCGGTTATCCAGCGCTCCCAGCACGACCAGCCGGTACCGCAACTGCGGTACACCGAACCATGCAGCGCAGACAACCTCGGCAGACAGATGATATCCGAGGGACTCGAGCTCCTCGAAGACCGCGATCGCCAGCCGCCGGTTATGGACGTCTGAAGCAATCGCCGGCACGTTCTCCATAAGGAAGTATCGAGGCTTGAGCCGGCGAACATAGTCCGCAAATGCCCAGAATGCAAAGTTCCGTTCATCGCGGGGATCGCGTGGTCCACGTTGCGACACGCCCTGGCACATCGGCCCACCTAGCACGACGTCAACATCGCCGATGGCGTCTCCGACTGCCACAGGGTCAAGCTTGCGAATGTCATTTACCCAAATCTGCGCGTCTGGATGGTTCGCTTCGAACGTCGATGCCGCCGCCTCGTCGATCTCGATGGCGCCGGCCACTCGCCCGAGACGGCCCCACTCAAATCCCCTGCTGAGGCCGCCAGCTCCCGAGAAGAGGTCAATAGCGCAAAGACTCCCGTTCCGTTTCTCCGAACCAGCAGGTAGCGTCATAAGGTAGGACGACCTCGATTTTCCTTCGTGTTTCTGCGCGGATTTCTGCATTGAAATCTACATGGACTCATTCGAGGTAAGCTACGCGAGAACCCGGACGACTGGACTGGGCCCGGTGCTGACGGCCGAAGAGCTCTGCGACATATGCGGGGCCACCGCGGCGCAGCGACAGGCATGGGCGAAGGAAGGCGATCTCCGCCAGCGGCGCGGATTCGATGAGCTCGACGCGGCTGAGCTTTCGATCTACGCCGCCCTCCGGGCTGCCGTGGGACCAAAGCGCGGCAAGGCGGCGTGGAGAACGATGAGGCCGATCCTTCAAGAGCTCCTGATCCGGCCCACCCAAGGCGTATGGGCAGTAGTTGACTATCGGGGAATCGCGCGCCACGATGTCGTCACCACGCCCAAGCAATTGGCGCAGCGCGTAGCTAATTCCCGGCCAGTAGTCGTCATCGATCTACGACCCGTGGTCGGGGATGCGCGACAGGTCTACCGGGACGCTGTTGCACGCAAGCGGAGCACGAAGGAGGCCGAAGTGCTGCCCATGAGGTCCAGGCGCTAGGGTCCGCCCATGGAGCCGAGATACATCACGACACGCGAGCCGTGGCCCGACGTACCAGAAGTTCGTAGGCGCATCATGATGGCAAACCCGCGCCGAAACACCCGCCCCGAGCTCCGCCTCCGGTCTGCCCTCCACCGACGGGGCCTGCGCTTCCGTGTGGACACGCCTATCCCAGTCCCGGGTCGCCGCCCGATTAGGCCGGATATCGTCTTCACGCGACAGCGGCTCTCCGTGTTCATCGACGGGTGCTTCTGGCATGGGTGCCCGGAGCATGGATCCTTGCCTGTCGCAAACGCTGGCTACTGGAGGCCGAAGCTAGCACGGAATCGCCAGCGCGATGAAGAGGCCGACCGCCTTTTGGGCGATGCCGGTTGGGCAATCCTCCGAATCTGGGAGCATGTCCCCCTCGTCGAGGCTGAACATCAGGTCGTGCATGCCCTCGAGCGTGCGGAGCTCGCTCAGTCCAGCCGTGGGACCAACTAGCGTCTTACGTTGCATGGATTCGCTTCGGCACTACGCCGAATGCAACGGCATCACAGCGCACAGAACCCGCAGACAAGGCGGTCGAACTGGACCTGCACTTACACCGACCGTACCGACGGTGCGCTTCCCCTAGCCCACCATTGTGCTCCTCAGACCATGTGGGCACCAAATCATCCGAAACGTTCGCCACACGACCTCGCTGCAAGCGATCAAACCGCTAATTGCAGCAAGGTCGCGGCATGGCGAGACCCAGACTCGAACTGGGGACACCACGATTTTCAGTCGTGTGCTCTACCAACTGAGCTATCTCGCCGGGAGGTTGTGATGCTAGCTGACGCCGAACTCCGCCACCAGGGCGGCGTACGTCCGGCGTAGCCCCTCCGCGATCGGGACCTCCGCGCGCCAACCGAGCTCCCGCTCCGCGCGGGAGACGTCGAGACGGCTGTGCTGCAGCTCGCCCGGGCGCAGGTCGGCGAGCTCTGGCTTCAGCTCGCTCCCCGCCGCTTCGCGCAGCGCATTCCAGACGGTCGTGACGTCGGTCTCCACCCCAGTGGCGACGTTGAACGTACCGCGGCGGCCGGAGGCGGCGAGCAGCGCGCGCACGACATCCTCGACGTACACGTAGTCCCTGGTGGGCGCGCCGTGGCCGTACAGGATGGGCGCCTGGCCGACGTGCAGGCGGTGGCTGAAGATCGCCACCACGCCGGCCTCGCCGTGGGGAGATTGGCGGGGGCCGTAGACGTTTCCGAGGCGGCACACCGCGTGGGGCACGCCGGAAGAGAGCGACCAGGTGTTGACGTACGCCTCCGCCGCCCACTTCGAGGCGCCGTAGGGGGAAAGCGGGGCAGGGATGCGCTCCTCGGAGGTGGGCATCGGCGCCTCGTCCCCATACAACGCTCCGCCGGTGGAGGTGAACACGACCGGCACCCCGAGACGCCCAGCGACGTCAACCACGTTGAGCGTGCCCTGCACGTTGACCTCGCAGTCGCGGCCCGGGTCGGCCACGGAGGCGACCACGCTGGCTTGCGCGGCGAGGTGGAAGATCGCGCGGGGAGCCTCCCGCTCGATCGCGGCGTGCAGGGCCGCGCGGTCGGTGATGTCGAGGGTGTGCAGCTGCACCCCCTCCGCCACGTTCTGCGTGCTCCCCGAGGAGAGGTCGTCAACGACGCTCACCTGATAGCCGTCGGCCAGCAGGGCGTCAACGAGGTGGGAGCCGATGAAGCCGGCCCCGCCGGTGACGAGCGCGCGATTGGACACGCGGGGAAATCTATTGGAAGCAGCGCGGGCTGGTCACGCCACCTTGGCCGAACCCGCCTCGCCGGTACGCAACCTCTAGCACGCCGGCGCGGGGCCTCCAACCTCTCGCGCGCCGGCGCGGGCCTCCAACCTCTAGCGCGCCGGCGCGGCCTCTTGCGGCGCGGCGGCCCGCTCGAGCAGCCGCTCGACGACTTCGATCGTCTTGTCGATCTGCTCGAGCGCCTGCGGCTCCTCCTGGCGACCCAGCAGGTAGCGACGCAGCGTCGCCAGCACCCGGCGGGCAATCACGATCGCGGCGCGCTCTCGCTCGGCGTCGATCTCGCCTCGCTCCCTGAGCTTCGCCATGCGACGCAGCGCCGGCAGGATCACCTCCTCCGGCAGCGCGGTCGCCGCCACGCCGTCCTCGATCGCCTGCGCGATCGCTCCCTCGGCGGTCTCCGCATCGCCGCGCTCCAGGGCGCCGACGTAGGTCTCCAGCACCACCTCCAGCAGCGCCTGCGGGTCGGAGCGCAGCTGCTCGCGGGCATCAGGGCCGGAGCTCGAGAGGACCTCAAGGAAGGTGTCCAGCAGCACCGGGTCGAAGTGGCGCCCGCGCTGTTCGCGCATCAGGTCGACCGCCTGCTCGAGCGTGTACGCGGAGCGGTAGACGCGGTCGGTGGTGAGCGCATCGAATACGTCCGCCACCGCCACGATCCGGCCCTCGATCGGGATTGCCTCGCCGGCGAGGCCGCGCGGGTAGCCGCTGCCGTCCCACTTCTCGTGATGGCTGAGTGCAATCGTCGCCGCCATGTCGAGGATCGAGGAGGAGGAGCCTCGCAGCAGCCGGTGGCCCTCCTCGGCGTGTGTCTCCACGATCGCGCGCTCCTCAGCGGTGAGCGGACCGGGCTTCAGCAGGATCGCGTCGGGGATCGCCACCTTGCCGACGTCGTGCAGCGGCGCCGCGTAGCTCATCCGCTCGCACAACTCGCGATCGAGGCCTGCCCGCTCGGCCAGCAGCGTCGAGAAGCGCCCGATCCGCTCGATGTGGGCGCCGGTGTCCTCGTCGCGGAACTCGACCGCCATCGATAGCCGCCGCACGGTCTCCGACTGCGCGATCTCAAGCTCGGTGAGCGCCCTGTGCAGCTCCCCGGAGCGGTCGTCGATCTCCCGTTCCAGCGCGGCACGGCTGCTGGCGCCAGCGCGCCAGCCGAGCAGTCCGGCGCACGCGAGAGCCACGGCCAGATAGATCGCCGTGAGCGTGGCTTCCTCGGCGAGGATCGCCCCGAGGGCGGCAAGTAGCAGAAGCGCCGTCGGCGGCGCCCACAGCAGCAGCGCGCGGAGGCGGGTGCGGGTCGAATCTTCGGTCGCCGATCGCTTCCCCACGCGTCCGAGGTTACTCCACGTCGCGGGCGTTCCCATAGGTTTTGGCCCTCTCGACGCAGATAGTCGGCACGCGGCGCCCGTTCTGAAGCGCGGCCGGGAAGGAGCTAGACGAATTATCGATCGGATGCGGGTAAGCGAGACGACCGGCCGGCGGAGTGCGTCGAGCAGGTGCATTCGATGGCGGGAGGGTTCCGTCGAGCAGATGCATTCGATAGCGGGGGGGGTTCCGTCGAGCAGGTGCATTCGCTGGCGGGGGGTTTGCGTCGAGCAAGCACAGCCGATGGTGGGGCGCGTCGAGCGGGCGCACCCGATGGCGGCGGCCCACGCGCTGTCCGACATCGGCGGCTCGGCTAGAGTGGCGGCCGTGCGTCACCGGCTCACCTCCGTGACAGGCCTGTCGCTCGTGGTGGCGTTGACCGCGCTCGCCGGCTGCGGTAGCTCGTCCTCGGGCAACGGCGTGGCCTCGAAATCGCCGACTGAGATCATCGCGGCGGCGAAGTCGGCGGCGGACGACGCAAACACGGTGCACGTCTCGGGCTCGACGGTGACCGCCGGCACCCCGATCACGCTCGACCTCAGCCTCGTGGCCGGCAAGGGCGGCCGGGGCAGGATCGCGGAGAACGGGCTGAGCTTCGAGCTGATCGAGCTCGAAGGGACGATCTACATCAAAGGCAGCGCGGCCTTCTACAAGCACTTCGCGGGCGCGGCGGCCGCCGGGCTGCTGCAGGGGAAATGGCTGAAGGCGCCGGCCACCAGCGCAAGCTTTGCGGGCGTCTCCTCGCTGATCGAACTGCACAAGCTGCTCGACGCGGCGCTCGCGAGCAGCGACAAGACGCTGGTGTCCACCGGCACCCACACCGTGAAAGGGCAGGCGGCGGTAGGGGTGAAGGACACCGCGCAGGGCGAAACCATCTACGTCGCCACCACCGGCAAGCCCTACCCGGTGGCGGCCACCAAGAGCGGCGCGGCGGGCGGCACGATCGCCTTCGCCGAATGGGACCAGCCGGTGACGCTTACCGCGCCAGCCAACGCCGTGGACATCGAACAGTTGCAGCACGGCGACTGAGCCTCTAAGCGCGATGTGAGCAGATCTCCCATCCCTCTCAAAGCGCGATCGCCACGTACTTCGTCTCCAGGTACTCGTCGATCCCCTCGAAGCCACCCTCGCGGCCGAAGCCCGACTGCTTGACGCCCCCAAAGGGGGCAGCGGGATTGGAGACGATGCCCTGGTTGAGGCCGACCATGCCGGTCTCGAGGCGCTCGGCGACGCGCAGCGCACGCGCGAGGTCGCGGGTGTAGAGGTAGGCCACAAGGCCATAGGAAGTGCGGTTGGCGGCGCCCACCGCCTCATCCTCGGTGGCGAAGGTGGCAACGGGCGCGACCGGCCCGAAGATCTCCTCGGCGAGCACGCGGGCATCGGCGGGCACCCCCGCGAGCACGGTGGGAGCGTAGAAGTAGCCAGGGCCATCGAGCGCGTGCCCGCCGGTGAGCACGCGGGCGCCGCGCTCGGCGGCATCGCCGACCAGCTCGGCGACGATCGCCCGCTGACGGTCGTCGATCAGCGGGCCGACATCGGTGTCGGCCTCGGTGCCGCGCCCCACGCGCAGCGCGCCCATTCGCTCGGCCAGGCGCCGCGAGAACTCCTCCGCCACCGACTCGTGCACGTGGAAGCGGTTGGCCGCCGTGCAAGCCTCGCCGACGTTGCGCATCTTCGCCGTCAGCGCACCCTCCACCGCCGCATCGAGGTCGGCGTCCTCGAACACCACGAACGGGGCGTTGCCGCCGAGCTCCATCGAGACGCGCAGGATCTGCTCGGCGGACTGCTCGATCAGCGTGCGCCCCACCTCGGTCGAGCCGGTGAAAGAGAGCTTGCGCGTGCGCGGGTCGCGCAGCAGCGGCTCGATCACGGCACCGGAGCGGTGGGCGGTGATCGTGTTGAGAACCCCCCCGGGCAGCCCCGCCTCCTCCAAGATCTGCGTCAGCGCCAGCATCGACAGTGGCGTCTGCTGGGCCGGCTTGACGACGATCGTGCAGCCGGCGGCGATCGCCGGGGCGAGCTTGCGCGCGCCCATCGCCATCGGGAAGTTCCACGGCGTGACGAACACGCACGGGCCGACCGGCTGGCGCATCGTAAGAATCCGTCCGGAGCCGGTGGTGTTGACCATGTAGCGGCCGTGTATACGGACCGCCTCCTCGGAGAACCAGCGCAGGAAGTCGGCCGCGTAGGCGATCTCCGCGCGGGATTCGCCCAGCGCCTTGCCCATCTCGAGCGTCATCAGCAGCGCGAGCTCCTCGGCGCGCGCGGTGAGCGCCTCGTAGGCGCGGCGCAGGATCTCCCCCGCTCCCGCGGTGCCCACGCGGCCCACGCGGCCTGGTGCGCGGCCGCCGCAGCAAGCGCGGCAAGCGCATCCTGCGGCTGCGCGTCAGCGACCTCCACCAGCGTCTCCCCGGTGGATGGATCCTCGACGGGGAGAGTCCCAGCGCCGGTGGCGGGGCGCCAGTGCCCGTCGATGTAAAGCTCGGTAGGAACCCCCTCCAGCACGGCCCGCTCGCTTCGCCCAGCGGCTCTCGGCTCTCCGCGCTCGGCGTCCGCCGATCCAGTGTTATCGCCCATTGGTCGAGTCAATCCCCTAAAGTCGCCTCGTTGGATTGGAAGATGGAGCGCGCGGCTCATGTCCGGCGCATCGCCGGCCGATCAGTGAGCAGCTGTTCCCGACGGCGCGCGTGCGAACGGCTGCGACCATGCGCTCAAGCTACCACCACCCATCCCGTTCCAAGCAGTTCCTTCCGGTGCTGCTCGCCCTACTCGCCCTCACCGCCGGCGCTCCAGGCGCCGCAGCGAGCACACAGGCCGGTCAAACGCTCGTGATCAAGGGCGCGGGCTACGGCCACGGGGTGGGAATGAGCCAGGAGGGAGCGCTGGGGTATGCGGAGCACGGGTATAGCTACCAGGCGATCCTCGCCCACTACTACACCGGCACCGCGCTGGGCAGGGTGTCGGAGCGGACGAAGGTGACGGTGATGATCGGCGGGAAGGTGCACGCGATCCCGCTGGAAACGTACGTACGCGGAGTGGTTGGGGCGGAGATGCCCGCGAGCTGGCCGCTGGCGGCGCTGGAGGCACAGGCCGTGGCCAGCCGCACCTACGCGCTCACCGACCATGCGGGCGGATCGCGCTTTGACGTGTACGCCGACACGCGCTCGCAGGTGTACCTCGGGACGAAGGCCCACACGGCAGCGACCAACACGGCGGTGGCGGCGACCGCCGGGGAGGTGGTGACGTACGCCGGGCAGCCCGCGATCACCTACTTCTTCGCCAGCTCGGGGGGGATGACCGAAAGCATCCAGAACGCCTTTCCCGGCGCCGCCGCGGAGCCGTGGCTGCGCGGGGTGCCAGACCCCTACGACCAGGGCCCCGAGCACAACTGGACCGAGAGCATGAGCTTCGCCACCGCGGCGACGCGCCTGCGCGGCCTGGTGAAGGGCGCGTTCCGCGGCATCGAGGTGTTACGACGCGGCTACTCGCCACGGATCGTCTCGGCATACGTGCTGGGCTCGGCTGGCAACACGCTGGTGAGCGGGCCCACACTGGAGGAACGCCTCGGGTTGGACGCGACCTGGGCCTACTTCAGCGTGCGCACCGCGCACGGCACCGTGACCGAGCCCGACCTCAGCCACTACACCGCGCCAGCTGGGGTGGCCCCGGAAGCCACGTCCCCATCCGGGAGCACCTCGCCGACCGAACCAGCCTCGCCCGGCAGCGGCTCCCCGGCCGGAACCTCGCCGCCGACCGAGCCGGCGGGCCCCGAAGGCGGCACGACCGCCGGCAGCGCCCCGAGCGCGGGCGAAGGCGGCGGCACGACGCCTCCGTAAGGTGGGCTTGCGGGAAACGTCCCGTCGTGTGGCCGGGTCTCCGCGCAATCGTAGATGGCCGCCTCCCGCACTACCGCACGAACCCCTACCCTCCTATCCATCCCCCTCGCGCCCGCCCCGCTGCTGATCGCCGACGTGCCGTGGCTGCTCTACCGCGCGTTCTTCGCGCTCCCGAAATCGATTGTGGACGGCGAGGGCCGGCCGGTGAATGCGCTGCTGGGAACGGTCAACGCGCTGCTCTCCGCGATCGAAGCGCGCCCGCCCCGAGCGGTGGCGGCATGTTTGGGGGCCGAGCAGGCCGCCTACCGCGTGGAGCTGTACCCCCCCTACCACGCCCACCGCGACCCGATGCCGCCGGAGCTCGCGCGGCAGTGGAAGCTCGCCCCCACGCTGCTGGCGAGCCTCGGCTGGACGGTGGCGGGCAGCGAGGAGCTGGAGGCCGACGACGTGATGTTCTCCTTTGCCCGTGGCGAGGTCGACGCGGGCGGACGGGCGCTGCTGCTCACGGGCGATCGCGACCTCTTCCAGGCGGTGGACCAGCACACGGCGATCCTCGAGCTGCGCAAGGACGGCAAGCCGCAGGAGATCGGGCCGCAACAGGTGCGCGAGCGCTACGGCATCGACCCGGAGCAGGTGCCCGACTTCATCGCCCTGCGCGGCGACCCCTCCGACGGCCTGCCGGGCGCGCCCGGGATCGGTGCCAAGACGGCTGCCGAACTGCTGCAGCGCCACGGCTCGCTGGAGGGCGCGCTGCACGCGGTGCGGAGCTCCCCCACATCCGAGCGGCCACGGATCGTGGCGGCGCTGAGCGAGAATGCGGAGCAGCTGGAGGACTTCAAGCGGATCGCGACGCTCGTACCGATCGACGAGCAACACCCGCCGGACGGTGCCACAGACTTCGCCGCCGGCGCCGCAATGGCCGGCAAGTTGGGGATGAAGCGTCTAGCAACCCGATTGGAGGGGATGACTACGGGATGAACTTGACGGTGATCACGTCCCCGTCGCGCATCAGTCAGCGGGAGGGGGACAGGTCCCCCTCCCGACCTCCCCCTAGAACAGCCCAACTCATGGACTGAACTTGACCGTGATCACGTCCCCGTCGCGCATCACGTAATCGCGGCCCTCGAGGCGCAGCGTGCCCCGTTCGCGCGCGGCGGCGTAGCCCCCGGCCTCCAGCAGCTCACGACAGCCGATCACTTCGGCGCGCACGAAGCCACGCTGGATGTCGGAGTGGATCTCCCCAGCGGCGTGCCAGGCGGTGAGTCCCTCGCGCAGATGCCAGGACTGGGCCGGCTTGGCCTCGCCGGCGGTGAAGAAGGCGATCAGGTGCAGCAGCTCGAAGGCCCCGCGCACCACCCGCTGGAGGCCGGACTCGCTCACTCCGAGCTCGGCTCGCATGAGCGCCGCATCCTCGTCGTCGAGCTCGGCGAGCTCCGACTCGATCCGCGCGGAGACTGCCACGGCGACAGCGCCCTGAGCGGCGGCGTGAGCGGCGATCTCGGCGGGGACCTCCTCGGAGCCCTCGTCGACGTTGGCGACGAACAGCACCGGCTTGGCGGTGAGCGAGCCGAGGTCGCGCGCGGCGTTCGGCGCTTCCTCGGGCAGCGGCACGGTGCGCACGGGACGGCCCGCCTGCAGCGCCGCGATCGCCTCGTGCAACCACGCCTCCTCGGCAGCCTTCGCGCGATCCCCCCCGCGGGCATCTTTGGCGACGCGATCGACACGCCGCTCAGCCTGCTCGAGGTCGGCGAGCGCAAGCTCGGCCTCGATCGTCTCGATGTCGCGCAATGGGTGTACCTCGCCCTCGGGATGCACCACGCCCTCGTCGCGATGCACGCGCACCACGTGCACGATCGCGTCGGTCTCGCGGATGTTGGCGAGGAAGCGGTTGCCGAGGCCCTCGCCCTGGTGAGCGCCGGCGACCAGCCCGGCGATGTCGTGGAAATCGATCGTGTCGTACACGATCTCCGAAGCACCCACGAGCGCGGCCACTTCATCCAGCCGGCGATCGACGACCGGCACGACGGCGACGTTGGGCTCGATCGTGGTGAAGGGGTAGTTGGCAGCCTCCACCCCCGCTTTGGTGAGCGCGTTGAAGAGCGATGACTTGCCCGCGTTGGGCAACCCGACGATGCCGATGCGCGTGCTCATCCAAGCACCGCGGCCGTTGTGGTGCCCAGCAGGGCACCGGCGATGATGTCGGAGGGGTAGTGGACCCCCAGATACAGACGCGACGCCGCAAGTAGAGCCGCCAGCACATAGAGCGTCGGAGCGGGCAGTCCGAGCCGCGCGTACAAGCGGGCTCCCGCGAACGAAGTTGAAGCGTGGGCGCTGGGGAAGCTGAGCTGCGTGGGCGTGCTGGTCAACGCCGGCAGTCCGGGCAGCTGGGGCCGAGGCCGGCGGACGATCAGCTTGACGGTCGTGTTCAGCGCAAAGGTGCCCGCCACCACGCCGGTCGCGCGCGCCCAACGTGCCCGCCGCGACGGGTCGAGCGCCCAGCCCGCGGTACCGATCGCCAGCCACACCGCCCCGTGCTCGCCGGTCCGCGAAAAGCACGCCACCGCGCGCTCGGCACGATGGCTGTGTCCACGTGTGCGGGCCCACCGCAGGATCCGCTCGTCAGCGTTCATCGTTACCGAAACCAAGCCCCGGGAGGTCGATAAGCAAGCGAGGCAAGGACGCAGCATCGCGCAGCCGGCACCGATTGCGCAGCAATTGGTGAGCCTTCCTAGGCGCCGAAGCCTACGCGCGAGTCGTCGCCCTCGACACGCACGTAGACCACCTGCGCGAGGTCGAGGCGCACGGGCCCATCCTCGGTCTCCAACTCGTGCCAGCCAGTCGAGCCGAGCGCGTCGTGTAGCGCCTTCAGCTGCTCGTCGCTGACGCGCAGCGCGAGCACCTGGCCACCTTGGAAGCCGACGCTGACACGGCAGGAGGCGGCCATCAGTGCACCACCTCCTCGGCAGTAGAGTCGACCGCGTGGGCGACGCCCTGGGCCGGCTCGACGATCTCGACGAGCACCCGCCCGGTGGACTTGGGCTCCAGGAAAGCGACGCGCGCGCCGCCGATCCCCACGCGAGGGGTCTTGTCGATCAGCTCGAGACCGGCGCCCGCCAGCTCCTGCAGCGCGGCGTCGATGTCGGAGACCTGGTAGGCGACGTGGTGCAAACCGGGGCCGCGCTTGGCGAGGAACTTGCCCACAGGGGTGTCCGGGCCGAGCGGCGCGAGCAGCTCGACGTGGTTCTCGCCGAGATCCAGCAGCACCGCCTCGACGCCCTGCTCCTCCACCACCTCGCGGTGGGAGACCTCCAGCTGAAAGCCGCCGCCCCACAGCTCCAGGGCAGGCTCCAGCTCGGCGACGGCGATCCCGATATGGTCGATGCGGTCAAGCACCTCGGGGAGTCTACTCAGGCCACTCCAGCGAGGTGGCGGCGACCACCCGCAGCCCGACGCCGGGCGCGCGCTCCAAACGGGGGGTGCCAGCCATGATGCGATCGATCGCATCACGGTCGAGCACCTCGTGCTCGAGCAGCTCGCACGCGAGGTCGTCGAGCTGGCGGCGGTGGGCGAGGATCATCTTCAGCGCGGCGCGCCGGCCCTCCTCGATCAACTCCTGGCGCTCCTCGTCGCGGATCCGCAGCGTGGTCTCGGAGAGGCGTACGTCGCCTTCGGGAGAGCGCCCGACGGCGGCGTTGCCCATCGCGAAGTCGTGCACCATCGAGTGGGCGATGTCGGCGACGCGCTTGAGGTCATCGGAGGCACCGGTCGTGACCTGGCCGAAGACGATCTGCTCGGCAACCCGCCCGCCGAGCAGCACGGTCACGTAGTCGAGCAGCTCCTCGCGGGTCTTCAGGTAGCGGTCCTCGGCGGGCAGGTTGAGCGTGTAGCCGAGCGCGCGCCCGCGCGGCACGATCGAGATGCGGTGCACGCGATCCACCGAGGGCAGCAGCTCGCCGCACAGCGCGTGGCCCGCCTCGTGGTAGGCGACGACGCGCTTCTCATGCGCGTTCAGCACGCGGTGGGACTGCACGCCGGCGATCACCCGCTCCAGGGCCCCGTCGAAGTCGGCGTCGGTGAGTCCCTTGGCGCCGCGGCGAGCGGCGAAGATCGCGGCCTCGTTGCAGATGTTCGCCAGATCGGCGCCGGTGAGGCCGCTGGTCTGCTGGGCGACCATCCCGAGGTCGACGTCCTGCAGCGGCTTGTTGCGCGTGTGCACCCCGAGGATCCCTTCGCGGCCCTTGATGTCGGGGGGCGCGACGAACACCTGGCGGTCGAAGCGGCCGGGGCGCAGCAGCGCCGGGTCGAGCTTCTCCAGCAGGTTGGACGCGGCGATCACGACCAGGCGGCCGCTGGTGGCGAAGCCGTCCATCTCGACCAGCAGCTGGTTGAGCGTCTGGTCCTTCTCGCCGGAGATGTCCATGCCGCGCCGCCCGCCGACGGCGTCGAGCTCGTCGATGAAGATGATCGCGGGTTCGTGCTTGCGCGCGATCGCGAACAGCCGGCGGATGCGCGCCGCGCCGAGGCCGGCGAACATCTCCACGAAGGCGGCCGCCGACTGCGCGAAGAACTGCGCGCCCGACTCGTGCGCGACGGCCTTGGCGAGCAGCGTCTTGCCGGTGCCGGGAGGCCCGTGCAGCAGGATCCCCTTGGGGACCGTGGCGCCCAGCTTGCGGAACTGCTCGGGGTCGCGCAGGAACTCGACGATCTCCTGCAGCTCGGCCTTGGCCTCGGTGACGCCGGCGATGTCGTCCCACCCCACTGACTGGTCGGAGGAGGGCTTGATCTGCTGCGGCTTGACGCGCGGCATCATCTTCAACGTCCGCCACATCACGAAGATGATCGCGGCGAAGAACACGATCATCATGACGGGCTCCCAATTGAGCGCCCAGTTCTGGATCTCCTGCGCGAGCGAGGTGCGCGGGAGCCGAGGGCCAGCGGGGTCACATGCGGGGACGAGCCACGGTGTGGGTCGCCACCGCCACAGCCGACACGTGGCGAAGTTCATAGACCGAGGTGGCGACCGCCTGCCACGCCGCCGCAAGTGCCGCGTTCACATCCATGCCCGTCTCGTCATTCCAGTCACCATCCTTGGCTCGACTGCCTGCATTATGGACAAAAGCGACTCCGCGGGCGCCGGCAACGGCCCCACAGGCCGGCGCCGTCAGCCCTAACCAAGGACAGAACGCGCGAGGTCGGCGAAGAATTCCGCGGCAAACGCGACGTCGCGCACGTCGATGCGCTCGTCGGCGGCGTGGATCAAGGGCATGCTCTCCAGCAGCGACTGGTGGCGCTGGGGGAAGAAGCCGTAGGCCACGCACTCCGGGAACGCCGCCCGGAAGTGGCGAGAGTCGGTGAAGCCGGGCAGGATCAGCGGCACCACCTCGGCGCCCGGGTCACGCTCAGAGACCCAAGCTGAGATCGCGTCCATCAGGGTGGAGTCCGCTCGGGGAGCGGTTGCCGACTACCCGCTCGGTGAACTCGATGCGGAAGTCCGGAACGCCCCCCGCCTCCTGCGGTCCGCTTGGACCTCGATCACCGACGAATCCACCAGCGTCTGTCGGATGGGTGGAGTCAGGGCGAGTGGGTCCCAGCACTTCCTCGATCCCGCGCAGCACCTCCGCTTCGCCGAGGCCGGGGGGCACGCGGCAGTCCACTTTGAGCTCGGCGCGGCTGGGGATCACGTTGATCTTCTCCGATGCGCGGATACGCGTGGGGGCGAAGGTGACGCCGAGCATCGGCTCGAACATGCTCGCCAGGCGAGGATCGGCGGCGAGCAGGTTGGCAACCGCCCCCGCGGGATCCTCGGAGTCCTCGCCGATCCCGCGCAGGAACGCCGCCGGCTCGGCGGTGAGCGTGTAGGCGGGCTGGCGCTCGGCGAGGCGTTGGAGCAGCGGACCCATCTTGACGAGCGCGTTGTCGGCGATCTTCGGCATCGACGCGTGCCCGGCAACCCCCTCGGTGGTGAGCGTGAAGCGGAAGACGCCCTTCTCCGCGCAGCACACCCCGTAGCGGCGCCGGTCGCGGTACTCGAACGCGGCACCGCCGCCCTCGTTGACGAGCATGTCGCAGCGCACCTTCTCGGGGTGGGTGTTGGTAAGCCATTCTGCCCCCAGCGCACCGCCGGTCTCCTCATCGACCACCGCGACGACCAGCAGGTCCCCACGCGCCGGGCGCCAGCCCGAGCGTGCCAGCGAGATCGCGGCGGCGACCTCGGCGGCGACCTGGGACTTCATGTCGAGCGCCCCCCTGCCCCACACGCAGCCATCGGCGATCTCCCCCGACCACGGGCCCCGACTCCACTCGCTGGGGTCGGCGAGCACCGTGTCGACGTGGCCGAGGTAGCAAAGCGTGGGGTGGGCGGGATCCCGATCCGCGCCGCGCAGGCGCGCCACGAGGTTGGGGCGCTCGGGGACGGCCCCCAGCAACTCGCACTCGAAGCCAGCGTCGGCGAGCAGCCCATGCAGATGCTGCTGAGCGGGCAGCTCATTGCCGGGTGGGTTGACGGTGTTGAAGGCGATCAGCCGCTGCAGCAGCGCGACGGCGTCCGAGCCAAGCGCGGACAGGGCGGCGGCCTCGGGGGCGGAGGTCTCGACGGCCCCGGGGACGGAGGTCTCGGCGACCTCGGGGACGGAGGTCTCGGCGACCTCGGGGACGGAGGTCTCGGCGACCTCGGGGACGGAGGTCTCGGCGACCTCGGGTGTATCGGGCTCCGCGCTCACCCTGGGATCGTACGCCCCCGCGGCGCGCGGATCACCCCGATATCCAATCCTCCTCGCGACGCGCGCCGGGCACGGAGGCGAGCAGCTCCCGCGTATAGGGGTGCGTGGGCGAGCTGTAGAGCGTCTCGTTGGGCGCCAGCTCGACGATCTTGCCGGCGCGCATCACCGCGACGCGGTCGGCCATCTGGCGCACCACCGCGAGGTCGTGGGAGATCAGCAGCAGCGTCAGACCCAGCTCGCGCTGCAGCTCGCGCAGCAACTCGAGGATCTGGGCCTGGATCGTGACGTCGAGCGCCGACACCGGCTCGTCGGCGATCAGCAGCTTCGGTCCCAGCGCGAGCGCCCGCGCGATACCGATTCGCTGGCGCTGGCCGCCGGAGAACTCGTGGGGGTAGCGGTTGTGGTGCTCGGGTTGCAGGCCCACCCTGTCGAGCAGCTCGCCCACGACGCGCCGGCGCTCCGCCCTGTCGGGGTGCAACCCGTGGATCGCAAATGGCTCGCCGACGATCGAGCCGGCCGTCTTGCGGGGATTCAACGATGAGTAAGGATCTTGGAAGACAATCTGCATCTCACGACGCGTGGCCTTCAGCTCAGCGCCCCGCAGATGGGCGATGTCGTGGCCTTCGAAGCGGATCTCACCGCCGGTGGGCTCGAGCAAGCGCATGATCAGGCGCGCGGTGGTGCTCTTGCCGCAGCCGGTCTCCCCAACCAGCCCGAGCGTCTCGCCGCGCCGCAACTCGAAGCTGATCCCGGCGACCGCCTCGACGGCGTCGATCTGGCGCTGAAACACCACCCCACGGGTGATCGGGAAGCGCTTGACGAGATCCCGCACTTGCAGCAGCGGCGGGGTTGCCGCCACTGCCCCCTCCTCCTCCCCTTCCCCTTTGTCCCCGCCCTTCCCTCGTACGCGCTCGTCGTGGTTGTCCTCGCGCGGGTTCTGGTCGTGGCGCTCCAGCGTCGGGGACGACCGCAGCAGCCCCTGCGTGTAGGGGTGCGCAGGAGCAGCCAGCACCTGCTCGGCGGTCCCCCGCTCGACGATCAGCCCGGCCTGCATCACCGCGATCTCGTCGGCCATCTCGGCGACCACTCCGAGGTCGTGGGTGACGAGCACGAGCGCCATCCCGAGCTCCTCGCGCAGGCGCCGCAGCAGCGCGAGGATCTGCGCCTGCACGGTCACGTCGAGCGCGGTGGTGGGCTCGTCGGCGATCAACAGCTTCGGCTCGTTGGCGAGCGCCATCGCGATCATCACGCGCTGGCGCATCCCCCCGGAGAGCTCGTGCGGGTAGGCGTCCACGCGCCGTGACGGCTCGGGGAGGCCCACCAGATCCAGCAGCGCGATCGCCTGCTCCCGCGCGGCGCGGCGCGAGACCTCGCGGTGGGCGCGGATCCCCTCCGCTATCTGCGCCCCCACTCGGTACAGCGGGTGCAGAGAGGAGAGTGGGTCCTGGAAGATCATCGCCAGCTCATTGCCGCGCAGCGCACGCATACCGCGCTCAGGCAGCGCCAGCAGGTCGGCGCCCTCGAACAGGATCCGCCCGGAGATACGCGCGCCCTGAGCACGGGTCAGCCCCATCGTGCTCAGCGCGCACACGCTCTTGCCCGAGCCCGACTCGCCCACGATCCCGAGCGTGCGGCCCTGCTCGAGCGCGAAGGAGACGCCGTTCACGGCGTTTACCAACCCGCCTTCGGTGGGGAACTCCACGTGCAGGTCCTCGACCTCGAGCAGCGTCTCACCTGGCGTGTTCATCAGGTCGCCCTGCCCTCCGGCGAGCGGTGCGGCCAGCTCATTTAAACCTCACTCGCGGGTCGAGATACGCGTAGGAGATATCGACGAAGATGTTGGCCACGACGATGAACAGCGCCGCCAGCAGCACGGTGCCCTGGATGATTGGAAAGTCGGAGTGCGTGAGAGCGTCGTAGTTCAGCCGCCCCACCCCGGGGATATCGAAGACGACTTCGACCAGCAGCGCGCCGCCGAGCAGCGTGCCGAGGTCGAGGCCGAGCACGGTGACGATCGGGGTGATCGCGGCGCGCACGCCGTGGCGCAGGATCACGCGCCGCTCGGAGAGACCCTTGGCGCGCGCGGTGCGGATGTAATCCTGGTCGAGCACCTCCAGCAGATTGGCGCGCAGCAACCGCGCGTACACGGCCGCGAAGGTGGCTGCGAGCACCAGCCACGGGAGGATCAGCGAGGTAAACCATTTCCCTGGATCGCTGCTGAGGCCGACGTAGCTGCCGGCGCCGGGGAAGATCTTGAGCTTGCCGATATCGGCGCTGAACAGGAACAGTGCGATCAGCCCCAGCCAGTATTCGGGAGCGGAGATGAACAGGAGCGCAGTGCCCATCGCGGCGCGGTCCAGCCAGGTGCGCCGGCGCACCGCGGAGACGATTCCCACCGCGAGGCCGCTCGCCAGCCAAATCACCACAGCGCCGGCGGCGAGCGAGATCGTGGCCGGCAGCCGTTCGGCGATCAGGCTCTTCACAGAGGCGTCGCTGTAATAGCTGTAGCCAAGGTTGAAGTGCAGCAGCACCCCCTTCATGTAGTCGTAGAACTGGGTGGGCAGCGGCCTGTTCAACCCCAGATCGCGGGTGATCTCGGCGATCACCTTCTGCGTCGGCGAGCGCCCGGCGCGCAGCGCCGCCGGGTTAGCGCTGGGGAAGAGATAGAAGAAGACAAACGTGAGCGCCGCCACGATGAACAGCAGCGCGATACCCCAAAGAACCCGGCGGATGATGTAACGGGTCATTCCCTTGCTTTCTGCGCCCTCACCTCACCTTCCTGCGCCCTGCGCCTCCGATTCGCCCGGGGGCCGTCCCGCCAGGCTCGACTGCCCTGGGGGGACGGCCTGCTCCCGATCGCGACGCCTCACTTCAGCGAGGTGAAGGCGTAGTCCCATGCGCCGGTGTCCCACAGCTGGTTGACGCCGGCTACGTTCTTACCCTCGATCTGCGCCTGGATCGAGTAGATCTCGGGCGCGGCGACCGCCTGGCGCACCAGCATTTCGTCGATCTTCGCCCACGCGTCGGCGCGCGCCGGTTCGCCCACCACCAGCGTCGCCTTTTCCATCGCGGCGTTGATCTGGGGGTCGTTGACCTGGCTCCAGTTGGCGTTGCCGCTCGGCGAGATCGCGGGCCCGTAGAACGGCACGTACAGCACCGTCTGCGGATCGGCGAAGTCGCGCACCCACCCGGCGTTGGGGCAGACGTCGATCTCCTGCGAGGGCACGGTGCAGTACTTGGAGTACATCACCGACTGGTCAACCAGCGTGAGGTGGGTCTTGAAGCCAAGGTTCAACAGCGCTTGGTTGGTGACCTGCGCCATCGCTTCCTGCGGTTCGCCGGTGGAGCCCACCACCTGCAGCGTCTTGCTGCCGGTGTACTTGCCGCTGGGGTAGCCGGCGAGCTTCATGTACTTCGTGGCGACCGCCATGTCGCCTTCGGGGTGTTCGTTGTAGTCGACCTTCGGCCCCACCGCGCCGCCGGCCTGTTCGTACCCGTTCACACCGGGGTAGAGGAAGTGGGTCATCGGCGCCGCCACCAGCGCGCCGCCGCGCGCCTTCACGAGCGCGTCGCGGTTGAGTGCCGCCCACACCGCCTTGCGCAGATCGATGTTGGTGAACGGTCCGTGCGCGTTGTTGAGCGAGGCGTAGTAGTCACCCGAGCCGGGCGTGAAGGTGATCTGCTGGGGGTAGTGTTCGTAGGCTTCCTGCACGATCGACTGCGCCGGCACATCGTTCTGCACCACATCTTCACCGTGCAGCACCTGCTTGCCGATCACGGACGGTTCGCCGCCGATGTTGATGTCGATTTCGTTGAGGTACGCCGGGCGGAAGTCGGTGTTGGGATTCCACCGCGGGTTGCGCACCAGCGTCGCCGACTTGCCCGGCTGGTAGCCGATACCGAGGAACTTGCCCGTGCCGTCGGACTTCAGCATGTAGGGCCCGGTCGCGACGAGGTATTCGCTGCCGTACGTCGTCGGCTTGTGGGCGTCGAGCGGTTTGGCGAATTCCGGCGGCACCGGGGCGGAGAGCGGCAAGCTGAGCGCGCCCACGAGCAGCGCGGCGGTGGGCTTGGTGAGGTGAAAGACGATCGTGTATCGGCTCGGCGTTTCGATCCCGGGGATCGGGCCGCCCGTAGCCTTTTCCGCGCCCACGATGTCGCCGAAGTAGGGTTGGAAATAGGCATTGGCGACGTTCGGGTTGGCGCCGCGCTCGATCGCGTAGGCGACGTCGCCGGAGCTCACTTCGCGGTTGACCGGCGGGCTGAAGTAGATGTGGGGCTTGATCTGGATCGTCACCGTCTTGCCGGCGTCGGCGATCGCCGGTGGGCCCGCGGCGACGTCGGGTTCGAGCTTGGAGGCGTTGTTGGGGAGGTAGGCGTAGAGCGAGCGCTGGGTTGCCGAGGTGATCGTGTAATCCTCGTTCGCATACGCCTCGCCGGGATCGAAGTGTTCGAAGTCCTCGTGGTCGTACACGGTGAGCGTCCCGCCACGTTTCTTGCCGTAGAGCTGTTGGCCCACAGGTGACTCGCCCGCCTTGAGCGGAATGCTGCTCGTCGCGCTCGAGGCCGTGTCGCCCGAACCGCAGGCGGCGAGCGCAACCGCGAGCACGCCGGCCAGCAACGCCGACACCAACGCAAAGTGCACGCGGCTTGAAGCCGCCTGCACCGGTGATGCCTCCCTCCATCTGTGACGGTTACTGAACATGGCGCTAGGTCTCCTCCTCTGGTGATTACTTGACGGAACGGCCCATTTGCGGGTTGAAGGCGTCCTGCAGGCCGTCGCCGAGCAGGTTGAAGGCGAGCACGGTGAGCAGCAGCGCAAGCCCGGGAAACAGCATGTACCACCACGCGGTGTTGAAGATCGGAGTGGCGTCGGCGAGCATCTGCCCCCAGCTGGCCGTCGGCGCGCGCACGCCCACGCCGAGGAACGACAGCGCCGCCTCCAGCAGGATGTTGGCTGGAATCAGCAGGCTGGCGTAGACGATCAGCGGCGCGGTGAGGTTGGGGAGGATCTCGCGGAAGACGATGCGCGCATTGGAGGCCCCCAGCGAGCGGGCGGCATCGACGAACTCCCGCTCGCGCAGCGACAGCACCTGGCCCCGCACGATCCGCATGATGTAGGTCCAGTTGAACAGCGCAACGATCGCGACGATCGTGGATACGCCTGGTTGGATCGCGCCTTTGAAGCAGCCGCGCACGCTGCACGCGGCGCCCAGGCCGAGGCCGACGAGCAGCACCGGGAAGCACAGCACGACGTCGGTGAGGCGCGAGAGCAGCGTGTCGGCGAGCCCACGGTAGAAGCCAGCCAGCAGGCCGATGAGGGTGCCGATCACCGTCGCGATCGCGGTGCCGATCACCCCCACCTCCAGCGACGTGCGCGCACCGTAGACCACGCGCGCGAACACGTCGCGACCCAGCTGGTCGACGCCGAAGGGGTGCGCCGCGCTGGGACCGGTGGGGGCGCCGAAGGCGTCGAGCGCGTTGGGGTTCTGCACGTACGGGCCGGGCACGCCGGCGAGCTCCACCACCAGCGGCGCGGCGAGCGCAACCACCACCAGCAGCACGATGAAGCAGAGCGAGACAAGCGCCACGCGGTCGCGACGCAAACGCAGCCAGAACAGCCGCCCCGGCGAGCGCCCGGCGAGCGCCCCGCCAGGGGGCTCCTGCCCACCGGCGTCGAACCCGCTCGCGGAGCTCCAGCCATAGCGTCCACCCAGCGCGGGGTCGGCCACGAGGATGTCAGCGGCACCAGTGGTCATACCACAGCGACCCGGCAGGGGGAAAGTGTGTTTCTAATGTAGATCACCAGCCATAGGAGTTCGACACCATTCACCGGGCGACCTCCCGGGAAGCTTCCAAATATGGACACCCTTTTCGAGCCACTCGAGCCACACGACCCCCGGAGCAATCGCGATCGCCTTTCCTTGTCGGCAAGTAGTCCACGCTCGGACAGGGATGCAAAGAACGGCCCCAACGACGACATGGCGGGCGCGGCGCATACGCAAGAGGCCCGCCCGCTGGCGGCGCGCTTGCGTCCGTTGCACCTGGAGGAGTTCGTCGGGCAGACGCATCTGCTGGGCGAGGGCTCCGGTTTGCGCACCGCGATCGAGCAGGGCCACCCCCACTCGATGGTCCTCTACGGCCCCCCGGGTACGGGCAAGACGACGCTCGCGCGGATGGTCGCCGAGCGCTCGCGTGCGGTATTCGAAGAGCTGAGCGCGGTGCAAGCCGGGCGCGCGGAGGTGCGCGCGGTGCTGGAGCGCGCAGCCCACCGCCGCGCCACCAGCGACACCGGCACGGTGTTCTTCCTCGATGAGATCCACCGCTTCAACAAGGCCCAACAGGACACACTGCTGCCGGCGGTGGAGGAGGGGGTGGTGACTTTGATCGGGGCAACCACGGAGAACCCCGCATTCGAGGTCAACGGCGCGCTGCTCTCGCGGATGCGGGTGTATGCGCTGCGGGCGCTCTCCGCGGAGGAGGTCGGCGCGGTGCTGCACCGCGCGCTGTCCTCGGGGGAGCTGATGGCGGTGCTCGCGGATGGGGACGGTGAGGGCGCGGCAACGGGCGCGGACGAAGACGGCGATCAAGGTGGTGTGGAGACGGTCGCGGAAAAGCCAGTCGAGGGATCGACGGGACCGGTGATCGCCGTGGCGCCCGCGACGCTCGACTTCCTCGCCGCGCGCGCCGACGGAGATGCCCGCACCGCGCTGAACGCGCTGGAGCTCGCGGTCACCACGGCAGCGGAGCTAGGCGAGACCTCGGTGGAGATCGCACGTGCGGAGGACGCGCTGCAGCAGCGAGCGGTGCTGTACGACCGCAAGGGCGACCGCCACTACGACTACATCTCCGCCTGGATCAAGGCCACGCGCGGTAGCGACCCCGACGCCTCCTTGTACTACCTCGCGGTGATGCTGGAGGGGGGCGAGGACCCCCGTTTCATCGTGCGGCGCATGGTGATCCTCGCCTCCGAGGACGTCGGCAACGCCGATCCGGCGGCCCTCGGCGTCGCGGTGGCGGCGGCGCAGGCCGTCGAGCACGTGGGCATGCCGGAGGCCAAATTCGCGCTCGCGCAGGCTGCCATCTATCTATCCCTGGCGCCGAAGTCCAACATGGCCGGCCGCGCGTTGGGGGCGGCGCAGCGCCATGTGCGCGAGCAGGGCGCCGCGCCGGTGCCCGGATGGCTGCGCTCGGGGCCGCGACCGGGCCAGGAGGTTGGCGGCTATGACTATCCACACGATCACCCGGGGCACTTCTCCCCGCAGGAGCTGCTCCCCGAGGAGGTCGCGGGCGCCCGCTTCTACAAGCCCGACGAGGCCGAGGCGGCGCTGGCGGAGCGGTTGGCTCAGGTGCGCCGCGCCAGGGGGCGATAATCAACGAGGCATGGGCACCCCCGCCACGACCCCAGCCGCGACCGCGACGCCACAGCCGCTGCGCGCGCGCAACCCGGCGACCGGGGCGATCCTCGGCAGCGTGCAGGCCACCGTGCCGGAGCAGGTGGAGCAAGTTGTGGCCGCAGCGCGCAAGGTGCAGCCGCTGTGGGCGCTGCTGCGGGTGGAGGACCGCGCCCGCTACATGCGCCGTGTGGCACAGGCGATCATCGACGAGTTCGACGAGCTGGCGCGGCTGATCGGCCGCGAGCAGGGCCGCCCGCGCGCGGAGGTCGCGAGCACCGAGCTGCTGGCGGCGATCGACGCGCTGATCTGGATCGCGGAGGACGGCGCGCGCGTGCTCGGAGCGAGACGCGTGGGGATCCACCGCTCGATGGCGCTCTCGCAGCGTGCCCGGGTGGCCTACGAGCCGTTCGGCGTGGTGGGGGTGATCGGCGCCGGCAGCGCCCCGTTCGCGCAGCCGCTCGCGCAGATCGCCGGAGCGCTGCTGGCGGGCAACGGCGTCGTATTCAAGCCGGCGCGGCGCGCCTGCCTGACGGGCGAGCGGATCATGGGGGTGCTGGCGCGCGCCACGCTGCCAGAGGGCCTCGTGCGGGTGGTGCACGGCGGCACGCAGGTGGGGGTGGCGCTCGCCCGCGCACCCGTGGACAAGGTGCTGTTCACCGGCTCTCCCGCGGTCGGGCGCGCGGTGGCACGGGCGTGCGTCTCCCAGGAGAAGGAGGTGACGGTCGAGCTGGGCGGCAAGGACGCGATGTTGGTGCTCGCCGACGCGCACGTGACGCGGGCCGCGAGCGGAGCGCTGTGGGCCGGTTGCGCCGGCGCGGGGCAGGCACGTGGCTCGGTCGAGCGCGTCTACGTCGAGCGCGAGGTCTCGGAGCGGCTGCTCAGCCACCTGGTGGGCGGCGCCCGGGCAATGCGCGTCGGCGACCCCGAGCGCCCGGGCGTGCAAATGGGCCCGCTCGCGTCCAAGCGCCGCCTCGAGCACGTGCGCGAGCTGGTCGAGGAGGCCGTCGCACAGGGCGCGCGGCTGCACTGCGGCGGCCCCTTGCAGGCCCCACCCGAAGGGTGCGCCGAGGAGGCCGCGTTCTACGCGCCGGCCGTGCTGAGCGGGGTGACGCACGAGATGCGCCTGATGCGCGAGCCGCTCGACGGGCCGGTGCTGGCGGTGATCGCCGTGGACTCCACCGACCGCGCAGTCGAGCTCGCCAACGACTGCGAGTACGCGCTGGGCGCCTCGATCTGGACGGCCGACCGCCACCGGGGTCTGCGAATCGCGCGCGAGCTGCACACCGGGATGGTGTGGCTCAACGACCACCTCCCCGCGCCCACGATCGCGCGCGGCCCATGGGGCGCGGCGGCCGGCGGGGGGCTGGGACGCACGCTCGGCGAGACCGGCCTGCGCGGCTGCGCCCAGGAGAAGCTGATCGCATGGAGTCCCTCCGGCGCGCGCGGGTTGTGGTGGCCCCCCCACGACGCGCTGCACGAGCGGGCCGCCCACGCGGTCGCGCAGCTGCGCTCAGCCCGCGACGCCGACCGCGAGCGCGCCTGGCGCCAGGGGTTGGGGCCGCTCGTGCGGGTGGGGATGCGATCCCTGCGGCGATAACCTCTCTGCATGCCCGCCCAGGCCTATGCAGGCAAGGAGTGCGTCTGCCAGCTGCGCAGGGGGATCTGCGACCAGTCGTGTGTGCAGGGGATGCTCGACACCCCCTTCTACATCGCCTGCCTGAAACTGAGCGGCCGCCGCTGCGTGGTCGTCGGCGGTGGGGAGATCGGCTTGGAGAAGGTCGAGGGGCTGCTGGCGTGCTCCGGCGAGGTAACCGTGATCGCACCGCGCGCCCTACCTGCTCTGCGGGAGTACGCGCGCGAGGGCTCGATCCGCTGGGAGCAACGCGAGTATGCGGGCGCCGCCGATCTGGAGGGCGTGTTCATGGTGATCGCCGCGACCGACGATACCGACGTCAACATCCACGTGTGGGAGGACGCCGAGCGCCGCGCGATGCTCGTCAACGTCGTCGACGTGCCGCCGCTGTGCAACTTCATCCTGCCGGCGATCGTGCGCACCGGCCCGCTCGCGATCGCGATTTCCACCGCCGGCGCTTCGCCGGCGCTCGCCAAGCGCATGAAGCGCGAGATCGCCGCGCTGTTCGGCGAGGAGTACGCGCGCTTGGCGGTGCTGCTCAACGAGGTGCGCGGCTGGGCCAAGGACACGCTGCCCACCTACGCCGAGCGCCGCGACTTCTTCGAGGGGATCGTCGGCGGCGACCCCGACCCGATCGCGCTGCTGCGCGCGGGCGAGGAGCTGGCTGTGCGCGAGCTGATCGAGCGTGCGCAGCGCGCCTGCGCGCTGCAGGTTGCGGGCGCCTGAAGGCAGAGTGGCCGCGCTCGAGCTGGAGGACCTGACGCGGCTCTACGGCGAACGCGAGGCGCTCGCCGGGGTCTCGCTCACGCTGCAGCCCGGCCAGACACTGGTCGTGCTCGGCCCCAACGGCGCCGGCAAGACCACCCTGCTGCGGGTGCTGGCGACGTTGCTGCGACCCCACGCCGGGGAGGTGCGCGTGCTGGGACACAAACTGCCAGACGAGGCGTGGGCGGTGAGGGGTCGGGTCGGCCTGCTCGGCCACGAGCCGCTGCTCTACCGGGAGCTCACCGCGCGCGAGAACCTCCGTTTCCACGCTCGCCTGCACGGTGTGGGGATGGACCGGGTGCAGGAGTTGCTGGAGGCAGTCGGCATGGCCAAGCGCACCGAGGAGCCGGTACGGACGCTCTCGCGCGGAATGGTGCAGCGGGTGGCGACAGCGCGCGCGCTGCTGCACGACCCCGAGCTGCTGCTGCTGGACGAGCCGCGGGCCAACCTCGACCCTGCGGGGGCGCAGCTGGTGGAGCCGCTGATCGGAGCCGCAACCAATTCAGCTCGGGCGGGCGGGCCTCGAACCCGAGTCGTATGCAGCCACAACCCGGAGGCCGACCTGGAGAGCGCCGACCTTGTGCTCGGCTTGCGCGTGGGACGCCCCGCGCTGCTCACCGACCCTTCGGGGGTGGACTCACGGGCGATCAAGGAGCTATACGGGTGAGCGCCACCACCGACGAGGCGCCCGTGCGGACGGATGCAGCCGATCCCGCCTCGCGCGGACAGCGGCCGCCGCCCGGCTTCGCGCGCACCGTGGCGACACTGCTGCGCAAGGAGCTGCTGGTCGAGCTGCGCACGCTGGAGTCGGTGCCTGGGATGTCGCTGTTCGCGGTGACCGTGTTCGTGATCTTCCACTTCGCGCTCAACCGCACCGGCGTCAACGGCGACGAGGCCTCCGGGATCCTGTGGGTGACGCTGCTGCTGGCCGCGATGCTGGGGATCAACCGGCTGTTCGTCGCCGACGCCGAGGACGGCGGCTTCGACGGCTTCCTGCTGGCGCCCTGCGACCGCTCCGCGCTGCTCGTGGCAAAGGCGCTCGCGCTGCTCTCCTATCTGGTGGTGCTGGAGCTGGTGGCAGTGCCCGCGTTCGCGCTGCTGCTGCTCGAACCCTCGCTCGGACCGGCGCTGCCGGACCTGCCCGGCGTGCTGGCGCTGGGCGATCTCGGCATCGCGCTGATCGGCACGCTGGTGGCCGCGATCGCCGTGCGCACCCGCGCGCGCGACCTGCTCGGGCCGCTGCTGGCGCTGCCGCTGCTGGTGCCGGTCGTGATTGGCGCGGCGCGCGCGACCGCCCCGCTGTTGACGCTGAGCCACCAAACCGGACCGTCACTGCGCTGGCCGTTGATGCTCGCGCTCTATGATCTGGTCTTCGGGCTGATCGCCTACGCCGTCTTCGACTTCCTTTTGGAGGATTAAGCCCATGATCTCCCCTCATCCTGTGTACGGAAAGGGCCTGCGCACGCTCAGCGTCGCCACCGTAGCCGCGATGGCGCTCGCGCTCGGGCTGGTCTTCTTCTACGCGCCCCTCGAAGCCGAACAGGGCTTCCTGCAGAAGATCTTCTACGTGCACGTGCCCTTCGCGATCGTCGCGCTGTGCGGCTTCGTGCTCGGCGGGCTGCTCGCGATTCAGCACCTGCGCACGCGCGACTCGCGCTGGGACATGCGCTCCTATGTGGTGATCCACATGAGCCTGATCTTCGCCGTCGGCACGCTGATCACCGGCTCGATCTGGGCGAAGGGCTCGTGGGGGCACTGGTGGGTGTGGAGCGAGCCCACGCTGGTGTCGTTCCTGATCATCTTCCTGCTGTACGCGACCTACCAGCCGCTGCGCTTCGCGATCGAAGACCCCGAGCGCCAGGCGCGCTACGCCTCGGTGTTCGCGATCACCGCGGGGGCGTTCGTGCCGCTCAACTACATGGCGGTCAACCTCTCGACCGCCTACGTGCACCCGCGCGTGTTCTCCAGCACCTCCAACTTGCCGGGCTCGATGTCGCTCACGCTGCTGGTGTCGCTGGTGGCGATGGCGCTGCTGTTCGCCACGCTCTGCAAGTACGAGCTGACAGCCAAGCACGCCCGCGGGCAGCTGCGCGCGCTGCGGCGACGGCTTACGGAGGAGCCCGCCCCCCGCACGCGCAGTGCCGCCCCCAGCCTGTCGGAGGTCTCCTGATGCTCCTTGCGCAGACGCCCGCGCTACCGCTGCACACCGCGGGCAAGTACGTAGCGGCGGCCTACATCGTGCTGTTCTTGTTGGTGTTGATCTACGTGGCGATCATGGCCATCCGCCTCAGTCGTATCGAGC
This sequence comes from uncultured Solirubrobacterales bacterium, assembly GCA_963844585.1. Lineage (GTDB taxonomy): Bacteria > Actinomycetota > Thermoleophilia > Solirubrobacterales > Solirubrobacteraceae > Palsa-744. The sequence continues at coordinate 396,165 of CAWJOV010000010.1, forward strand.
GCCAACTGGGAGAGCTGCTGGAGTTCGCCGAACGCCCGCCGATCGCCAAGGACCCGCTCTCCGCGCACGCGGGCGGGGCAGAAACCGAGGCGCTCGATCCCGTCCACGCGGAGTCCACGCCCGCATGAGCGAACTGCTGGCGCTCGGCATCTCGCACAAGACCGCCCCGGTGGCGCTGCGCGAGCGGCTGGCGTTCACCGAACCGGGAGCGGTGGCACTCGCGCAGCGGCTGATCGCCACCGCCGAGGTACGCGAGGCCGTGGTGCTTTGCACCTGCAACCGCACCGAGCTCTACCTCGTCGTCGGCGGCCCGGGCGGGGATCTAGTTCAGGCGCAGGACGACGCGCTGGGGATGCTGGCCGACCACGCCTCGATCGAGCTCGCCGAGCTGGCGCCGGAGATCTACTCGCCGCGCAACTGCGACGCCGCCCGTCACCTCTACCGGGTGACCGCGGGCCTCGAATCGATGATCGTCGGCGAGGCCGAGATCCAGGGACAGGTCAAGCGCGCCTTTGAGGCGGCGCTGCAGGCCGGCTGCACCGGGCCGCTCTCCAACCGCTTGTGGAGCGCCGCGCTGACGGCGGGCAAGCGGGTGCGCTCGGAGACCGGGATCGGCTCCAGTCACGTGAGCGTCCCCTCGGCCGCGGTCGGGCTCGCCGTCGAGCTGCTCGGGGACCTACGTGAGCGCCACGTGGTGATCCTCGGCGCCGGCGAAACGAGCGAGCTGACCGCGCAGGCGCTAGCCGACCGGGGGGCGGGCACGATCTTCGTCGCCAATCGCCACGCCGACCGCGCGCGCAGCCTCGCGCAGCGCTTCGGCGGCTCGGTCGTGGGCCTTGACGGGCTGCCCGAGCAGCTGGTGGCAGCCGACATCGTCGTCTCCTCCACCTCCTCCCCACACCCGATCGTCGGACGCGACGAGCTCGCGCAGGTACTCGACCAACGTGAGGGGCGGCAGCTGCTGCTAATCGACATCGCCGTGCCGCGCGACATCGACCCCCGCTGCGGCCAGCTGGAGGGCGTGACGCTGTATGACATCGACGACCTCCAGCAAGTCGTCGCCCGCAACCTGGACACCCGCGCGAGCGAGGTGCCGCGGGCCGAGCAGATCGTCGAGGAGGAGATCCGCCGCTTCGCCGGCTGGCTCGGCCAGCTGGATGCCCTGCCGACCGTCAGCGCGCTGCGCGAGCACGGCGACGCGATCGTCGCGCAGGTGCTGGCGGAGAACGACGGCCGCTGGGAGTCCGCCTCACCCCGCGACCTCGTGCGCGTCGAGGCGCTCGCCCGCTCGATTGCCAACCGCATCCTGCACGAGCCCACGATCCGCCTGCGCAGCCTCTCGGAGACCCGCTCCCACGCCTCGCTGCAGCTGGTGCGCGAGCTGTTCGCGCTGCAGGAGGAGACACAGGCCGAACAGGCACCGCCCGCGGGGCTGGCAAAGGTCCACGACCTGCGCAGCCGTCGCGAGCACTGATGCGGATCGGCACCAGGGGCAGCCCGCTCGCACTTGCACAGGCGCAGCTGGTTGCTGAGCTGGTGGAGGCTCACTCAGCCGCAGCTCCCACAGGCGCGACCACCACGGTCGAGCTGGTCACGATCGCAACCGCCGGCGATGAAGGGTCCGCTGTCGGGGACAAGTCCCGCTGGGTGAACGAGTTGGAGCGCGCGTTGAGCGCCGGAGAGATCGACCTCGCCGTGCACTCCGCCAAGGACGTGCCCGGCGAGTTGGCCGAAGGTCTCGAACTGCTCGGCGCGCCGGCGCGTGCGGCGTCCGAGGACGTGCTGTGCGTGACGGCGCGCCCGGTCGCCGCGGAGAATCCAGGCGCCCTCCAGACCGGCCTGGAGCAGCTGCCCCCCGGGGCGCGCGTGGGCACCAGCAGCGTGCGCCGCGCCGCGCAGCTGCGAGCCGCCCGCGAGGACCTGGAGGTGGTTGCGGTGCGCGGCAACGTGGACACGCGCCTGCGCAAGCTCGACGAGGGCGGCTTCGACGCGATCGTGCTCGCCCGCGCCGGGCTGCAGCGCCTCGACCGCGAGGCCGAGATCGCCGCGGTGCTCGACCCGACGCGCTTCGTTCCCTCCCCCGGCCAGGGAACGCTCGCGCTGGAGGGACGCGCCGACGACGAGGCCGCGCGAGCGGCAGTGCAGGCGATCACCGACACCAAGACGTTCGCCTGCCTGCAGGCCGAGCGCGCGGTCGCGCACGCACTCGAGGCCAGCTGCAACACGCCGCTCGGCGCACACGCAGTTGACTACGGCTGCGGCTGCCTGCACCTGCGCGCCTGGGTCGGCCTTCCCGATGGCTCCGCCTGGGTCGGCGACGAGCTGCTGGGGGGCTTCTACGACCCCGAGGCGCTCGGTCGCCGTGTAGCGGAGAGGCTCGTCAGCGCCGGCGCCGGAGAGCTGCTGCGCGCGGCGGAGTCGGCGATCACGATCGGCGGACACCAGTGACCGGTAAACGCCACGACGCAGTAGGCAGGCGACGGTTCGCTTTTGTCGTTCACCAGCGCGCTATCGAAAACCGCTTCGTCTTCGGGGCGCGGATGCTCGCCGCTGGGGCCCGGGGCGCCATACATGTAGTAGTCAACAAGTTCTACACGCCGCGACACGCTTGCGAGGCGTAGGAAGTCTTCCGCCGAGATACGCTGCGATTCGGGGTTGCCTTTGAGCGGCGTGGGCTCGAAGCCGTTATCCAGCTCTACGCCCTGCTCGCTCAGCCAGATCCTGGGCTTGCCCAGGCCTGTGCTCGTCAGCTTTGCGAACTCCTTGGCGTCGCGGTTTTCGTCTTTTGTCAGCGCACTGGACGATCCGGCAACGAGGTCGCGATAGTCATGCAGACCCCATACTCGCGGCTTGAGCCGGTGCTTCACCATGAATTCCTTGTAACGCGAAACGTACGGCCCGAATTCTGCAAATTCGCCGGCGACCATCGTGCAGCCGCAGTGGAGGTTGGCCATCGCCGAGTGAGCAACCTGCCACAGCTTCCCCGCCTGCGCCGCAGGCAGCGAGGTTTTGCCTCCATCCGGCTCATTCCACGCTCCCCACAGCGTCACCGCCGGCAGGCCCGCCGTGGCTTTCATATGGTCGTCGATGAGCATCCGGACCGCCTTGCGATACCTCTTGATCGGCGGTGCCCGGCAGGCCCTCCTATCCAAGCAGCCCTTTGACCACAGCGTGATGTAGGGCTGGAGGCGTTCTCCGCCAGCGTTCACTTCCCCCACTTTTCGCAGCCACATGGTCAACGCTTCGCCCTCTGTGAATTCGAGCTTTTTTTCCGCCTTCTCTCGCGCTTCCTGTTCTTCCGTGGATGCAAGAACAGCTTCGTAGGGGAGCACCAGCCGCGCGACGCGGACGTGCAGCGGCCCTTCGAGCAGCCGCCGATCGAAGGCCGGACCGAAGGCCACCGCCCGCTGGTCGGACAGCCCGTAACGGAGGTCCTGGGGACGAGCCGCGCTGGCTCGGTCGCTCGGTGCGGCGACCGTTGCCGCCACCATGACCGGGAAGACGGTGGTGGGCGTCGGCGACACACTTATCCTGATCGTGCTCCCGACGACACTCAGCGACACGGGCACGCTGCCGCCGCGGGCATCGGCGGCAGCAGGCGGCTCGAGGGCCATCAGCGCCGTGCCGCCCGTCCGCTGTTCCGCCCCAGCCACCGAGCTCGCAGCCGCGGTGTACTGGGTTTGAGTTTCCTGGGGCCGTAGCTCACCCGGAATCGCCTGAGCCAAAGCGGTCGAGGTCGGCGCTTCCATGGCGTTGCCCAACGGACCTTCCCAGGGTGGGCCATCCGGCCCCGCGACGACCGCGACACCTCCATCGGCGAGTTGCACCAGGTGCTGATCGGGGCCCAGGCCGACCTCCCAGGAGAACGAGGTGGGGGCTTCGGAGGAGCGCAGCTGCACGATCGTAGTGGCCCCGAGCGCGTCGGGGCGGACGATCGCGTCGGTCCCCGGCCAGGTGCCGGCGAACAGCGCCGCGGCGCCGTTGACAACCGTCGGCGTGCCCGCCCCCGGAGAGGTGTCCAACGGGGTCAGGCTCAATTCGCCGTCCCGGGTGTTGACCGCGAATTCCCCCGCGGTTTCCTTGGAGATCGTGGAGCTGGTGAGAACGCCAGTGGAGGAGAGTTCTTCGCCGCCGCCGCCGATCGCCGGCTGCACGGGCTGACCTTCGAGGCTCGCAGAGGAAGAGGGAGCGAGCACCGCTGGATCGGTTCGCTGAGCCACTTCCTCGGCCTGCAGGGCGCTCGCTTCGCCGCCGCCGCCGACCAACCCGCCGGCGCGGGCGGGCGCGGCGGCGGTCAACAGCACCAGCCCAAGCATCAACGTCCCGATTGGGACGCCGGCCACCGTCCGTCGCCATACGCCCATGCCGTCACACCTTTCAGTCGGCCGATGATGCGCTTCACTGGGCGTTGGAGGCAACGCCGGTAAGACTTGTACTAGCGTGGCGCCCGTGCAAGCGTACCTCGGCAGCGCAACCGATGACGGTGGTAGGTGAACGGGCGCGTCTTCCTCGTCGGCGCCGGCCCCGGTGACCCCGGCCTGTTGACGGCACGCGCGCTGGAGCTGATCGCGCAGGCCGACACGATCCTCTACGACCGCCTGATCCCCGCCGAGGCGCTGGAGGGCGCACGCGCGGAGGCCGAGCTGCTGTTCGTCGGCAAGGAGGGAGGCGGGGAGTCGGTGCCGCAGGAGCGGACAGAGACGCTGATGGTGGAGCGCGCACGCGCGGGCAAGGTGGTCGTACGGCTGAAGGGCGGCGACCCGTTCGTGTTCGGGCGCGGGGGCGAGGAGGCGCTCACGCTGCGCGCGGAGGGCATCCCGTTCGAGGTCGTGCCCGGGATCACCGCGGGCGTGGCCGCCACCGCCTACGCGGGCATCCCCGTCACCCACCGCGGGCTCGCCAGCGCAGTGGCGCTGATCACCGGGCACGAGGACCCCGACAAGGAGGAGACGGCGATCGACTGGCCCGCGCTCGCGGCCTTCCCGGGGACGCTCGTCTTCTACATGGGCGTACGTCAGCTGCCGCACATCGCCACCTCCCTGATCGACGCGGGACGGCCCGCCTCGGAGCCGGCGGCAATCGTCGAACGGGGCACGCTGCCCCACCAGCGCACCGTCACCGGCACGCTCGCCACGATCGCCGAGCACGCGCAAGCGGAGGGCATTCGAGCTCCCTCGATCACAGTGGTGGGCGCCGTCGCCGGACTCGCTGCCGAGCTGGCCTGGCGCGAGCCGCTGCCGCTGAGCGGGCGCACCGTGGCGGTTACTCGCGCACGCGCCCAAACCAGCGGGCTCGCCCGCCGGCTGCGAGAGTTGGGGGCCGAGGTGGTGCAGGCTCCGGTGATCCGCATCCAGCCGCCCATCGATGGGGAGGCGGGCCTGCAATCGACGCCGCTCGACCTCTCCCCCTACGATCTGATCTGCCTCACCAGCCCCAACGGCGTCGCCGCGCTGTTCGAGCGCCTCGCCCAGTCTGACGGTCGCCCCGGGGACGCGCGCGCGCTGGCAGGAGCGCGGGTCGCAGCGATCGGCCCCGGCACCGCGCGGGCGCTGGCCGAGCACGGCATCACCGCTGACGTCGTACCCGAGCGCTACGTGGCCGAGTCGCTAGTGGAGGCGCTCGCTGAGCTGCCGGTCCGCCATGCGCTGATCGCTCGAGCCCGCGAGGCCCGCGACGTGCTCCCCGACGCCCTGCGGGCCCGCGGCGCCGAGGTGGATGTGCTGGAGCTGTACGAAACCGTCGCCGAGCCGCTCTCCCCGCCGGCGCTCGCCGCGGCGCGGGCGGCCGACTACATCACCTTCACCTCGTCATCGACCGTGCGCTTCTTCCTGGAGGCCGCCGGCGGCAGCCCGGATCTGGCGCCGACCACGCGCATCGTCTCGATCGGCCCCGTCACCAGCGCCACTCTGCGCGAGCACGGTCTCAAGCCCGACGTGGAGGCCGCGGAGCACGACATCGACGGCCTGGTGGCGGCGCTGCTCGCGGATGCCGCCTCACGCGATGAGTGAGCGCGCGCCGCTGGGCCATCCCCGTCTGCATCTGCGCAGTATCGACTCGACCAACGAGCGGGCCCGCTCACTCGCGCTGGCAGGGGCCCCACACGGCACGCTCGTAACCGCCGCCGAGCAGACCGCAGGGCGGGGACGGCAGGGGCGGCGCTGGAGCGCGCCGGTAGGCAGCGCGTTGTTGATGTCGCTGCTCCTGCGGGAGCCCCCTGCGCTGCTGTCGCTGCTCGCCGCGGTTGCGGTGTGTGACGTAGTCGGAGACGACGCCCGTGTTAAGTGGCCCAACGACATCGTGTTCGCGCGCGGCGGGAGACTCGCCAAGCTCGCGGGGATCCTGGTCGAGGGCCGCCCGCAGGAGGGCTGGGCCGTGCTCGGCATCGGCGTCAACGTGGCCGTGCGGGTACAGGAGCTGCCGGTCGAGCTGCGTGACACCGCCGCCAGCTTGGGGCTGGCGTCCGAGGAGATCGAGCCGCTGTTAGCGCGGCTGCTCGTGGCGCTCCAGCGACGCCTCGGGGGAGCACCGGCCGAGGCGCTCGACGCGTGGCGTGCGCGTGATGCGCTGCGTGGGCGGGAGATCTCGTGGGTCGGGGGGCGGGGGCTCGCCGATGGGATCGATGGCGATGGGCGCCTGGTCGTTGAGCTCGCCGACGGCGGGCACGCGGCGCTTGACGCCGGGGAGGTTCATCTCGCGGTGGACTAGGTCCCTTCGCCGTATATTGGGAGACCCAGGGGCCATAGCTCAGCTGGGAGAGCGCCTGCTTTGCAAGCAGCCTCGGGCGTTGGGGCTGTGGGCCGGCATCTCGCATGAACACTGGGTTTCCCGCCTGTCCGACTCGCTTGAGCCACCCGGTCGAATAGCGGCCGATTGAGGGCGATTCGGGGTGATTTCGGCAGGGCTGCCGTTTGCTCCGAGGCCCTTGAGGGTTCAGCCCGACACGTAGACTCTCGGCGGTGGCCATCGAGCGTTTTATCTGGACCGATCACGCCTTGCTTCGGCTTGACGAACGACATCTGACGCGATCTGATGTCGAGCAGGCGATCCGCGACGGGCACCGCGGACGGCAGGTCAACGACGGACAGGCCGACTGGCTCATCGAGGGCCTCACCGCCCACGGGGTCCGTTTTGAAGCCGTATACGACCATCCCGCCGGGAACGACGAGACGACAGCGCGCATCGTGTCAGCATGGCGGGTGGACGAATGGCCGGGAGCCTGACGCGGTAACCTCGAATGACCATGTACGCCTACTACGACCCCGAGGCGGACATCGCCTGGCTCCCGACCGGCGAGTCCGACGATGTCGTCAGCGAGCGCGTTCCTGGCGGTCTACGCGACTACGACCGCGCGACTCATACGCTCGTCGCTATCGAGATATGGGACGCCAGCACCCGCCTACCTCGAACCTTGCTCGAAGCCCTGCCGACACCCGCCGCCCCCCGTAGCGCCGCTGCGTAGATCGGCGGAACGCTGCAATGAGGGAGTACGTCCCTCCCGCGCGTCAGCGCGGACACGGAGGCGAAGCCGACGCCTCCGATGCACGTAGCGGCGGCCACCCGGCCGCAACAACTCCCGCCGTTCAGGGTGCCCGTAGTCCTCGCGCGCCCTCGACCACCGACTCGCACGTCCCCTCGGTGCTGCCTTTCGTTCGCGTCGCGTTCAGCGATCAACGAGCCCACCCGTCGGGCGCGGCGCCAGGCTGCCATGCCCGCGTGACGCCGCCGCCTTCCTGGCGAAGTTCTCGGCTGTAGTCGGAGAGCTGCGCATGAAAGGCCAGCTCGTGCCGTGGGTCCTCCGCCACTTGGTCGATCCAGTCCCGCCAGACCACGAGCGCGCACAGCACCTCGACGTGCGCGGCGTCCTCCCACCAGCCGTCTTTCAGGTGCGCCAGCGCGTGCGGGTAGCGGCCGTAAAGGGCCACGATCGAACCCCACATGTAGGACCGCCATTCCGGGTCCCCGAGAACGGGCTCGATCCAGGGCGCGTTTCGATCCGGGGCTGTCGCCGGCGAGGAGGCCGAGATCGAGGAGTCATCGCGGCCGGGGTCCTTTCCCTCGGCGAGCCCGGCGCAAACCATCTGCGCTGCGATGCGGGACGCCGGTTCTCCCCGCTGCTCGGCGAGGGTCTCCAGCTGGGCCATTGTTGGGTCGGGCAGGGTGATCTTCATGCGGTAGCTCATCGGGCTCCCCTTTGTCGTGATTGACGAGCGCGCTGTTTGCGACCCCGAGCTGGAGGCATCGATCCCGTCACGCAAGCTCGACTACCCCGGGCAGCTACAGCGCGTCACACGCCGCTTGAGAGCGATGCGCCAGACTGCACGGGTGCGCATTTCGCGCGAGCAGACACGACGGATCGCCGCGATCACGCGCGAGGCGGAGCAGCTCAAGCGCGAGCTGCGAGACCTCGTGCGCGCCCAGCGGCCCGAGTTGCTCGTCGAGACCGGCTGCGGACCGCTCTGCGCCGCGATCCTGATCGGGCAGACCGCAGGCGCGCAGCGCTTCCCCAGCGACGCGCATTTCGCAAGCACCGCCGGCGTCGCACCGATCCCCGTATCTTCGGGTCGTCACGAGCGTCATCGTCTTGACCGCGGCGGCAACCGTCAGCTCAACCGTGCGCTTCACGTCATCGCGATCACCAGGGGTCGAATCGACCCCGAGACCCGCGCTTACCTGCAGCGCAAGGAAGCCGAGGGTAAGAGTCACATGGAGGCGATGCGCTGCCTCAAGCGCCACCTCGCTCGCCACTACCACCGGCTCCTGCTCCGGCCACCGACACCATGCGGCTGGGAACACGATCCCCGCAATGATCGCCACCAGCGCGTAGCCGCCGAGGGCGACCGAAGTGCGAACTAATGCAGACGTCACCCCGTAGGCCCGGTCGCGGTCACAAACCGTAGCGCTCGCGCGGAAGAGAGCTACGGATTGACGCGGATCTTGACGACGTTGCTCGTGCCGGACGTGTACGGGTAGTCGTTCGATCCGGTAGCAGGCATTGTCAGGCGGAAAGGGTAGGTCGTCGGCGGGTACGTTCTGAGGAAGCGGTACTTGTAGACGAGGCTGGTGCCTTCGTGATGGACAACGACCTGATCGAAGATCTTCCAGGTTCCTTCGACATGGACTTGGGTGTCGAGCGTGATCCCCTGGGACGGGAAGGGACCGCCGAGCACCGTGACCGTCCAGAAGATCGAGTGGTGGGTGCGGACCTTGCGCGGCTCGATCTGTAGCTTGATCGAGGGTCGCACTCGCAGCGTAGCCGTGGTGCTCACCGACGGCCCCGGATCGTCGCTGTAGGACGTGTAGCTGAAGCTGAGCACGCGGTTCGGCCCTGGCGGAACGGCGTATATGAACGAGCCGTCGAGCCCGGTCGTGACCGACGGTGCGATAGCCGGAGCACCAGGCACTTCGCCGACTTCCGCAACGGCAATCGAAGCGTTGCGGATCGGAACCGTCCCGCAATGAAGCACCCCGCGGATGGTGACCGGGCCGTAGGAGAGGATCGGAGATCCTTCTTGACCGTCGATTTTCAGCGTCAGTTCTTGACCCGCGCATGGGTCGCCGTTCGGAAAGTCTGCGTCCTCTCGATTCGGGCGGGCAGCAACCGAGCTGGGGATGCCGAAAGCTAGCCAGATCGCCAAAAGCCCCCGGCCAATAATGCTCCGGGCGTGAATCACCTCTCGTCTCCCTTCCGCAGCCATACGTAGACCCACATCCTGTCGAGCTGGCGCGCCTTGACGCTCACGGCCTGGTCGCCAGCCACCGCACCTTACTTCAGCGTCACACGGATCCAGTTGACTCCGTAAGTACGGCCGATCGCTGACCCGTCCGAGCAATTTCGTCAGGGGGAAATGCCTGTCCGCCACGACAGACCAGTAGAGGCCGGATGGACACCTTGATCGCCCAACCGACAAAAACCGACGGAATGAGGCAGGCAGCCATGTTCGGCGTCCCAATAGAGCCAGCAGAGCAACGTCCGAGCCAGCCTACGGTTGGGGGACTGGAAGTGCAGCTATGTGGCCACATCTGACAGCCTGGTCGATCATCCTGCCAGCAATCGGGCTCGGGCTACGCACCATATGGTTTGTGCCGGACTGGCTGCTGAAGCTCCTGGCCGTCGCCGAAGCCCTCCGGCGCTATCGACGCCAGCGGGATGACGATCCTCATTGAGCCATTTAGCGACGGTGGAAGCCTTCAGGCCAGCTCGTCGGCCAGCGCCTCGGCCCGCCGGCTGCTGTGCGATCACCGCGAGATCCTCGTCGCCGAGCGCACGCGGCTAATCAAACCGGCTGCGCTGGAACCTCCGGGCGACGCGACCGTCACCGCCTCCACCGTGGCGGCAACCGCCAGCTCAACCGTGCCCTGCACCTCATCGCTATCACGCGCGGCAGGATCGACCCACAGACGCGCGCCTATCTCGCCCGCAAGGAAGCCGAGGGCAAGAGCCGGATCGAGGCCATGCGCTGCCTCAAGCCCCACTACCACCAGTTACTGCTCCGCCCAGGGGCAGTGCGCCACCCAAGCTCCGCACTCACAACAAGCACTACTGGTCGCATGCCCTGCGTGACCTGAGCCGGTTCTTGACGATCAGCTCTGGGCAGGCTGTTCCCGCTCATCGTCAGGCCATCGCTGCGAAGGCCAACGGAGGGAAGCATCCGGGCGGCTTGCCGTCAGCTCGTACAGGCGCAGCATGTCCCGAGCAATGAGAACCGCAATGTCGTCATCGAGCGCGTCGATCGATACCGCGACCGCCTCCGGAGAGCCGTCATCATCTTCATCGTCCTCATCAGCACCCCCGCTAACAAGGCTCGAAGCGATGCGGTGCCACAGATTCCGCTCCAGGTCTGTATCCAGGTCGGTTTCCGGGTCTACGCCACGAAAGCTCTCCTCCGCCGCTCGAAGCCGCACACGGATCGGCTCCGAGCCGGTGATGAGCGCATCAACTGCGCAACGCATCCTCGCGTATGCAGGACGACTTTCGGGAAGCATCGCACTGCATTATCGAACAAACCGCCCTCACGTCAGCGCACCCACAAACGCCGCAATTTCCGAGAACCACTTGACACACCGGTATGAGAATGGTGGGCGCGAGGGTCGTGGTGGTCGTGTCCGGTGGCGTGTTTAGCGTCGCTGGTTATCGGACGCTGGGGCTTTCGTGGGAGAACGCAGATTGGGCAGGCCGCGATTTGCTCCTTGGGCTGAGAGCCCGTTGACATAGCTGGCCGCCCCTGCGACTGACCCGGTTGGGCTGCGAGCCCGAATGCGTAGGTGTCGTTCGCCCGTCTGATCTCCCAAGCCCACAACGACACGGGAGGTCCACTGTTGCGTTTCGTCGGCCTGGATATTCACCGCGACTTCTGCGAGGTCGCGATCTCCGAAGGAGGCCCTGCCCGCTCGGCCGGCCGGGTCAAGAGCGACCCCGAGCAGCTGGAGCTCTTTGCCCAGAGTCTCGCGCCAGACGATCGAGTGGTGCTCGAGTTGAACCGGCAACGCCCTCGCGATCGCCAGGATCTTGCAGCCACACGTTCAGGAGGTTGTTCTTGCTAACCCGATGCACGTGCGGGCGATCAGCCACGCAAAGGTCAAGAACGACCGCTTCGATGCACGAACTCTCGCCGAGCTGCTGGCCGCCGACTTGGTCCCGAGGGTCTGGATCAGCGATGAGAGGACCCGGCTGTTGCGGCGGCTAACTTCTAGGCGCACGCAGCTGATCCGTCAACGCACCCGCACCAAGAACGAGATATCTGCGGTGCTGTTGCGCAATCTCAAGGGCCGCCCACCCGTCAGCGACGTGTTCGGCAAGAAAGGACGAGCATGGCTTGCCGGGCTGGTGCTGCCCGTTGACGAGCGCCAGACCGTGCAGGGCTGCCTGCGCCAGCTCGACTTCCTTTGCGGCGAGATCGAGCTGATTGATCGTGGCCTCGCCGAGCAGGCGCTCGCGTCCCAGGAGATCCGCCGGCTGATGACAATCCCCGGGTTGGCGTCACGACCGCGGCCAAGCGTGCGGGGTTGAACACCAGGAGCTTGCCGGCGCAGATCGGGCCGACACCGGGCTCCTCGAGGAGCCTGGGAGCGAGGGAGTGGACGAGCTGCTCGATTTCGCGGGTGTAGCCCTCGGCCTGCGCGTCGAGTGCCCGGGTGCGGTTGGCGATGTCGCGGAGGACTTGCAGGGTGGTGTTCTCTTGGAGGCTCGCGGTCGGGCGTGTGCGCATGCCGGTGAGACGCTCCGCGAGCTTCACACCGTTGCGCGCCGGCCCGATGCGTTCCCGTAGAGCACCCGGCGCTCCGACGTGGAGGGCTTGCAACTGGTTGTAGAGCCGTGAGCGCTCGCCGACCCGGGCCGGTCGGGGTTTGATGATCGACGTACCGCCAGCGCTTTGTCCAGATACCTAGACTGTCGGCCTATGTGGTGCCCGACATCGTGGACTCAGCTGACCGGATTGCTCGGCGAGGCGGAGTCGCCGTCGCTCGACTTCAAGCGAGCGCTCGGGAAGAACGAGGAGATCGCGAAGGACATCGCGGCCATGACGGTCAACGGCGGCGTGCTTCTCTATGGCGTCGATGAGGACAAAGGGACCTGCGTGGCGACCGAACTCTTGCCCTTTTCGATCGCTGGTGTCGAGGAACGACTGCGGCAGGTGTCGGGCACGCGAATCGACCCTGCCCCGGACCTGCAAGTCCGTGTGATAGCGAGCTCTGCTGACCCGTCCGCCGGCGTTGTCGCGGTCGCGGTCCCGACATCTGCACTTGCGCCGCACCAAGCGAACAAGCGCTTTCCGTGCCGACGAGGAACCACCACCGACTATCTCGACCAGCGAGAGGTCGAGCGCCTATATAGGCAACGCCAAGAACTCTCGGGGCCATCACCCGAGCCGGGCTCTCTACTAGACCGGGATTTCGTCAGCGTTCTGGACGGGTTCAGCGTCGGCGACGGCACCGGCGCGCTGGCGCTCGTGGTCCGCCCAACCGCAAAGGACGTGAATCATCCGGCAGGCGCCTGGCAAAAGGACGCGCTAACGCTGGCTGTGCGCGAGGCAATTCAGCGTCAGGCGCCGCGTCTGAGTAACAGCAGCCTGATTCGCTCTGCTCATGCCCTGGCTGACTGGCAGCCACGTGGGGCGGAAGGATGGCAAGCGACCAACGCCAGCGCAGGGAACGGCACGATCGCACCACAAGTCGAGCCGCACACATTGATTGCTGGTTGCCTGAGTTATCCAGCTTGCCTCTCGTTCATGGTCTTGCTCGGTCTAGGGTGGGAGCGGGCTGTGCCCTCGCGCGGCCTGCGCTCAGCGAGGGAGGTCGATCTTCTTTACGAGCTCGTCGCCTTGCTTGCGATTAGCGGCGAGTACTTCAGCAACGTATCCGGCGGAGCGCATCTCTTTGCGGAAGCCCGGCTGTCGGGTTTTGCCGGCGCGAAGTCCCAAATGGTGATCGGCAGTGGTTCGACGGGTGATCTCGACGCGGCGTTGCGACCGCCGGCACCTGACGGCCTTACCCAAGCAGTCCGTACCAGCGCTGCCGAGCTTAGGGATACGCCTGAGTTGGTCGCCCGGCAGCTCATCGAGCGATGGCTGCCGGCGTTCTACACCGATGATCGCGACCTGTTCTCTTGGGTTGTCCCGTCGGGCTTGACGAGCCTTCAGAAGCCCTCCGAGACGACGGCGATTTGAAGGCGTACTTATGGCGACCTGGCTCAAGCTCATAGGTACGTCGAGCTGGCGGGTTCCGGACGCATGGGCGATCGAGCGCAAAGAGCTGCTCAGCGAGGTGCGGTTCAGCGAGACGCACCCGCCCGATCCGATTCAGCGCGGCGATTGCCTGGTGTACCACACCGTTGGTGATCGCCGAATCATCGCGATCGTCGAGGTTCGCGATGATGAAGCCTCGCGTGATCCACATCCGCCTGAGTGGGCGAAGCAGTGGCCGCTGATACGCAAAGTCCGATCCATCTCGAGGGTACCTCGCGTCTCACAAGGGCCGTCTACGGATAGTCTCGGCGAGTTGCCGGACCTAATGCACCAGGGATTCGTTCCGCTGACGCCGGAGCAGTTTCAAACCGCCGAGCGGCTGTTGATCCAAGCTGGCGCACGTTAGTCGCCCACACAAGTCGGCGACGCCGCCCTACACGCGCGGGGTGCGGCTGGGAGCGCACATCAAGGAGCCGAAGTGGCAGATATCGGTAGACGAGCCGCCGAGATGGTCGCCAGACGTGCTCGTGCGCGAGGTCGCCTGAGCACCAAAACCCTGCCCCACGGCGGTATATTGGGCTATCCCAGGGGCCATAGCTCAGCTGGGAGAGCGCCTGCTTTGCAAGCAGGAGGTCGCCGGTTCGATCCCGGCTGGCTCCATTCTAAAGTGCCTGCAAATGAGCCTATTTTTGTGGCCTCGCTTCCCTTGGACGGGAGACAGAAGGGCTCAAAACTGCGATTTGTGCCCATTCGTGCCCATTCGGTCCGACAACCGGGCGCAGTGGCTTGTGATCGATAAGCCCGCCCGCGTCGCGGCGAGCCTCAGCGAGGGCGTGTGCGCTATCCCTAGCGCCACCCGTCTGCCTCGGCCTATTTGAAATGTCTGACCTACTCATTCAGTTTGGCGCACAACCAGCCCTCCGCGTAGTCATCGCGCATGAGCTGCATGCAACCGCTCGGGTCGTGCGTAGGATCATCCGAGACATCTGAAAGCACGCGTCCTTCCTTGGGAGGATGATTCTTGCGGTGGACTGCATCAACGGCTTCCCTACCCTGGCGCAGGCGCTCTATCCCCGAACGGGGCGGTTTAGCTCGTGGAGCGACCATGGCCAGCGGCTTCTTGCAGCTCGGATTCGTGCCCGGCAAGCGACTGGCTGCGATAGTTCCTCACAGGAGTTGGACGCGTGAACTCACAGCCCATTGGGCCAGATCCGGGCGAGGACGGCGGTGCGCTCACGGCCGACCGGTACGTGTTCCAGTATTGCTGTGCGGCGGCTCGACTTCTCTCGACGCTCGCGGCAGGGGATGACTGCGAGCTGGTATGCGAGTGGCATGAGGATTATCTCGTGGTTCGGGACGGCGCCGTGGAGGCAGTGAGCGTGAAGCACCGCGAGGACCATCTCGCGGCGTGGTCGTTGCCCAACCTCGTTAGCGATGGCAAGCTCGCCCACCTGCTCGGCACGTTCCGCCTAGGCGGGGACATTCAGTGTTCGTTTGAGACCAACCGGGGATGCGCGACATCGGTCGGCGATCTCTGGTCCGCGAGTGAGGCAACGCGTAGGAGCGCGCGGGGGGAACTCGCTGAGCGTCTCGCGACGAGCACAGACGAGATAGACGATTTCGTGGACAGGCTCTCGATCTCGACCCCGCCGGTTCCGGCGCGGCAGCACATCCACTACACGTACAGCGGCCAGTTCGCTGCGCCCGCGCTCGATCAACTGGGCTTGAGGGCGCTGCCGGCGAGTCGCGCAATGACGATCGCGTGCGGTCTTGTCGCGAACGCCAGTCGCGAGCGGCTCTTGGAGGATGCCTGGGTGGCGCTCGTCTCCGCTACGCCTGAGCGGCGTTCCCAGGTACTGGCGGAGCGTCGGCTACAGGCACGCCGTGTGACCAGCGAGGATTTGCGCCGGACGCTACTCGACGCCGAGTCGCGGTTCGTGCCCAGTCTCGCCGCGACCTCCGGGAACGCGCCGCCTGAGACAACGTTGTCGAAGAAGCTGGAGCGGGGTGGCCTTGGGCCATCTGTGCTCGACAGTGCCGTCAAGCGGCGACGTATGTGGTACTCGCATCGTGCGGAGGTTCGCGACCTGGGTGAGCGCGAGGCAGAGCTGCGCAGCCTAGAGGAGTGGGTGCAGGATCAGGCCAACGCGGCCGAGTCGCAGGCAAGGAGCGCTGGCGTCAACGAGAGCGCTGATGTCTACGGCCCGCAGATGTATAACGCGCTCATTGAGCGTCTACGCTCTCCAGATGCAGTGCCGGCTGGCACCCGTCGCGAGGACAGTGATCCGGCATTGCTCTGCGGAGCAGCATTCGAGCTGACGGACGCCTGCCTGGTGTGGTGGTCGCGGCGTTTCGATGTGGGTGGGGAGAACGATGGCGGCGGCTAGGATGCGCCTCCGCGAGGCACGTCTGCTGCTGGTGATCGGGGCGCTCGAACGCGAGAATCGTGAGGCGATGCTCGCGGATGTGCTGGCGGTTGACTTCTTGCTGGCTCACCCGGCCGTTCTGAAAGCATTTATCGCACTCGATCACGCGCTGTGGCCCGAGGGCGTCCGTCCGAGCCCTGGGGAGAGCGACTCCAGCGAGGAGACGTTTCTCCGCTGGAAGCGATCGGTCAGCGGGCGCGTCTTGGCACCACTGCTGGGTCGGCTGGTCGCCCGCGCGCTCGTTACACAGCCGCGCCCTGGGGGTTTGGCGTTGAGCGAGGCGGGCGTTCACGCAGCGGCGGCATGTGCGGCGATCCTCGACGCGGAGGAGGGGGAGCGGGTGCGGCTGTGCGCGGGCACGTTCCTGAGTGATCGCGCTGGCGCGCTTGAGCGCCTGCGGCGTTCGCTGGTGGAAGCGGAGGGCTGATGGCGCGTGCGCTGCGGATCGCGCAGGTGCGGCTCGACGGTGCGGACACACCCCATTCGTGGGATTTTCCGCAGGGTGTGACGGTGATCGTGGGCGCCGTCGGAGGCGGCAAGACCTCGCTGCTGAACCTTGTGAAGTTCGGGCTCGGCGGGGACGCGCCGATCACGGCCGAGGTCGCCGCGGCCGCGCGCGGAGTCGTCCTCGACGTGCGGGCCGGCGAGCGGCGCCTGGAAATAACGCGTCCCTTCAAGGGCGCGATCGCTACAGTCGTTGAAGGCGAGCGCTCGCTAGGCGAGTTTGCTCTAAAGAGCGGGACGCGACGTCGGGCGCTCTCGGATCTACTGCTCGAAGCTGTTGGCATCCCGGCGGTGCGCGTGCCCAAAGGTCGGCGGTCGCGTACGCACGAGCTCGTGCCGATCTCCTTTCAGGATGTGTTGAGCTTCTGTTACCTCGACCAGGAACAGGTCGATCGCTCGACAATGTACGACAGCGACCCGTTCCGTGGCCCAAAGCGTTTGTGGACGTTCGAGTTGCTGCACGGGATTATTGATGAGAAGTTCGCTGCACTCACCGAACAACGCGAGGAGTTGGAGGCCCAGTCGGACCGCCGCAGCCGTCGTCTTGTGGCAGTAGAGGAGTTCGTACACGAGCGCAAGCTTCTGAGTGCGCGCGCGGTCGAGGCCCGGCTAAGTAAGATCGAGATCGAGACCGTTCGTCTCGAACGTGAGCTGCACAACACTAGACGCGCTGCCGAGGCGGCAGCTGGCGCGGCCGATGTGACGCGTGGAGAGGCGGCCGAGGCAGAGAGCGCGCTCCTCATTGCCCGGGCCGAGCATCGAACGACGACACTAGAGCTCACGGGCGTTCGGCGTGCGGCCAATCAACTAGCGCGGGACCTTGCTGCCGCCCACGATGGAGCCGAGGCGGGAAGAGTTATCGACGCTCTGCCCTACGTCGTCTGCCCTCGCTGCGAGCAGGCGCTCGACGGTCGCGAGTCTGAGTCAGGTCGTTGCGTAGTCTGCCTGCAACCCGACCCGGAGCGCTGGGACTCCGCAGAGACGACCTCTGAGCTGCGGCGCCTGAGCGAACAGTTGGAGGAGACGAAGTCGCTCGAGCAGCGGCTTCAGGCGGACGTGGTCGATGTTGCTTCGATCGTGCGAGCGCAGGTCTCGCAGCTCGCCGACCGACAGCGCGAGGTGCGTCGTCTGGTCGCTCAGGCGACAGCCCCACACCTGGAGCGGGCGAATGAGCTGCAGGAGCGCCTCGGTGCGTTGCGTGGCGAGCGACTCGCGCTGCAGGAGTCTAGACGTGTCGAAGCTGCGATCACCGGCGAGCGGGAAGAACTCGCAAAGCTGGGACCACGTGTCGCCGAGCTGGCTGTCGACGCAACGCGTCACAGCGAGGAGCTTGCGCCAGCGCGCGAACGCGTGGAGGCGCTGTCGGAGGCGTTTGACGAAATCCTGCGGCGCTTTACTCTGCCGTGGCTTGAGACCGCCGCGGTCGATCCGGCCACCTACCTGCCGCGTGTCAACAGCCGTAGCCTACGAGACCTCTCCTCAGGCGGCATGAAGGCGACTACGAACGTGGCGTACTACTTGGCGATGCTGGTTACCGCGCTGCGAGATCGTGAGATCCTGACGCCAAGCCTACTCATGCTCGACAGCATTCGCAAGGACTACGGCTCCGGCGAGAAAGACCTTGCGCGCGCCGAGCAGATATACGCCTTTCTGCGTACGCTGCAGACAATGCGCAAACGACCCGACGCACTCGGAGCAGAGTTTCAGCTGATCGTCGTCAACAACGATCTTCCAGAGGACTTCACGCATGCCTTCAACACGATCCTGATCGATCCAGACTCCCCCCTCATCCACACACACTAATGCCCTAACTCGTCCGACTGTTCGCGTATACGGCGTCCAACGCGTGGCGGCCAGCGAAGCCAACATATAGAATCGCCCGGCGACCTCACACGAGACCCCATGTTCCACGGTGGCGGCAACAAGATGACCACCGGCTTGCCGTGAACTGTCCCAAATTGCCCAACTGACTTCGGTGTCAGCCAGCTCGGTCGCTTAAGCTACTTTCGTGCGCGCCCTCGGCATCACCTGCAATCCGCGAACCGCGTATCTGACGCTCGCGATCGATGGTGCGATCGAGGAGGCTCTGGTCGAGCGTGTCGAGGTGGCCGCCCAGTACGAGGCATCTGTCGAGTTGCTGTCCACGCTCGATGAGGTCAAGCGTGCCCTCGCACAGCTACGGCCTGACACGGTGATGTTGCTCATGCCCGAGCAGAGCCGGCACAAGCGGACCTACCAGGAGATCGCACCGCGGGTCGCACTGGAGACTCTCGTTAGGCTCGCCGCCGTGCAGGAGAACATCGACATCGAGGTGCTGGCGAGGCCAACGGTGCGCGCGAGGCTGGGCATACCCAAGGCCGGTGAGCTGTCGTCGCATGTCAACCAAGTCATAGCCGAACCTGTTGGCCATTACTGGACAGCAGGTCGCAACGTAGCTGGCCTCGCGGCGCTGGCGGCACCGAACGGCGGTAGCGATTGAGCCCGCTGCGCGGCGAGCGTGCCGACAAGCCCACGTACCAGATCCTCGATCGCCTCGGGGACGGGCGTGGGGGTGACGTCTTTTTGGCATATCACGAGATCTTCAATGGCAGGTGCGTCCAGAAGACAGTACGCACGCACGGCCTTGAGGACGCGCTCGCCTCGAGTGAGCCGGCTTTCTTGAATAGTCTCGAGCACTCACGAATTGTTCCCGTGCGCGAGGCGCAGTGGGATCCAGCAGGCGATCAGGCCATAACCTTCGTTATGCCGTTGCTGGCCGGTGGCAGCGTACACGACGCGCTGAAGCAGGACTATCGCTTCTCGACCCAGCAGGCAATCACCATTGCTACTGATGCTCTCGGTGCGCTCGGCTATTTGCACCGTGAGTTCAGCGCACTACACCGGGACACCAAGCCCGGCAACGTACTTCTAGATGCAGACCGTCGCCACGGCTACCTCAGCGACTTCGGCTCCGCCGCCACGATAGATGCTCAGGGGGGAGCTCGAGCCGTACTCGGCACTACCATCTACCGGCCGCCAGAGGCCAGGCCCACCGAACGAGTCGGGGTATGCGCCGATCTCTACGGCATCGGCGCGATGCTCTTCGAGATGCTGAGCGGGCGTATTGCGTGGGAGAAGCTTGATTTCGAAGCAGTTGAGACGCGGTTGCAACGAGGTTTGCGCGCGGTGCCGGACAGCAGGTTCGAGTTTGCGCCGCACATCCCTGAACGTCTTCGGAGGTCTGTAAGGAAGGCCATTCATCGCGATCCAAAGCAGCGCTACGCGTCGGCGGAGGCGTTTATCACCGCCTTGAGGAAGGTACGATGCATCGATTGGCGCCACGACCAAGGGGATGGCACATGTGGCGTGTGGACCGGAACTTGGCCACCGCAGCTACCCTATGAGCGCCGGACCGAATACCGCGTGGTATCGCGGCCCCTAGAGAGGGGGCGCAACCGTGGCAAGCTACGGATCGAGTCTGACTTCCGAAAGCCGGGAGGCGGCTGGCGTCAGGCCGTGACCGACGCGACAGTGGCTCCAACAGACTCGGCCGGGATCGCACGAGCATTCGCTGCCGTCGAGACGAACGCTGCCCACCGTTCTCCCGCGCGCTGAAGCATCGCTACTGCCCGGGCGTCGCGGGTCATCAACGACCGCCTGTGATCTACGAGTCGGGGCGTATCAACTACTAGGGTCGCATCGAGGCCGGCTCCTTCTTCCCGGAGAAGTCCGCCGCGAATCAGTGCCCGTAGAGCCTCGTTGGCGCCTTCAACAGCAACGCCCGTTTCAGGGCATGGAGCAAGCGCCGGCGCAGCCGAGAGAAGATGCAGCCGACCCGTTCTGCCAGCCTCAATATAAAGCAGACGCAGCGCGCGATGCATAGGCCAATGAGTACGTGCGGGTAGACATCGCACGCCCCCAGCGGCGATCATGTCTGCCAAAATAACGGTCAAAGCTCCTTGATCCATGATCCTTAGAACATAATGCCTCGATCGGACTATGTAAGACTCGGCCAGATTCGGGCGCTGTCGCGCATATTGTTCGGCGGCGCGCAGTATCGAATCGAGGTCGGCAGCGCAATTGCCGACGGTGACGGTCTGGTGTGCATTAAGGATCTAGCGGACCAACTGGGCGATCCACCTGGGAGCGGGTCTGTCAATACCGAGCTCAAGATCCTTGAGCGCGCTGGCCTGCTGGTACGCCTTCCGAAGGAGAAAGGAGAGCGCCGCGTCTATCTTGCTCGCCAGGAGAGTGCCTACTGGGCGCTGTGCCAAGAGATGGCATCGCGATCTGAGCAAACGCCTGATGGGCCATAGAAGAACTTGCATTCCGTCTCCTGCGGGTCACCGCCGTTCCAATGTCGGTAGCCAACTGTTTGCAGAACTGTTCGACCATATACCCGGCCAGCGCCGCCGCCAAGAGCATCGAGCGAACCTGGCGCGATCGGGTCCATCCACCCCGGTGGCTGGCGCGTGGTCTTGCCGGGCCGGGCAGCGCGAGCGCCTCCCCACCTAGCGCTCGCGCTGTTCACAAAGCTCGCCCCTAAGGTGCCGGGCGGTAGCAGTGGAGACCCTCGCAGGGCGTCGATTGAGTGTCATGCTACCCGTCGTGGGGGGTGTCGCCTCGACGGCGGGTTGCGCGACGGTCCCCCACCGCTGTTTGTGGCTCTATCACTGGGTTTGTGGCAAAACGGGTCCCTCGCCTTCGCTGCGCTTGGCGTCCTTGACCACCCGCCCACAACTTCGAGTTCGGGTGGTCAAGGACCGGGATCCTGAACGTGGGATGAAATGACAGGGTGATGGTGTGGTGGCGGTGGGGGACCAGAGTGATTGGGTGACCAAGGATGGGGACCAGAGAGATGGAGAAAAGGATGGAGATGGATGGGTGGGAAGCAGGGTGGTGTGGGTGGCACATGGGTGGTTGTCTTGTCTGTGGGGCTCCGGCCGACTTCGCTGAGGGCTCGTCGGCCTACGCCCCAAACCCCGCGAGGCGCGATGTTAGACAGCGACATGCCCAGTGATGTGCTAGCGTGTTGCCTGCGATGCTTAGTGTGTTGATCTATCTCCAGGGGTGCTCTAGTGGCTGATCGTGCCCGTGGGCTTGGTGTCGCGTCTCGTGGCGTGGTCACCGAGATAGACCGAAAGCTTGCCGCCTTGGATGGTGAGCTTGCGCGCTACCAGCAGCTTCTATCTGAGCGTGAGCGTCTTCAGGCCGCCCGGTCCGCGCTGCTCGGGGAGCCACACACACCGGGGCAGATCACACAGGGGGACGTAGCGGAGTACCTGGCCGGGCATCCCGGCTCGCGCGCAGGGGAGATCGCAAGGGCGCTCGGTGTGCCGCTGGCAAGGGTCTCCTCACACCTGTACCGCGGAAAACACACGAGGTTCGTGAACCGCGCCGACGGCTGGCACCTACGCGACAGCGACGAGAACGCACCCGGCTCCAAGAGCGGCCGACGGGGTGGAAGGAGCGAACCATGAGCCTGCACGCGCTGGGACGCCACGCGACGGATCACGGCCGCCGCGCCGCCGGCCAGTTCACCGCGGGCGACCATAGGACTGCCTTGCGCGGCTGGGCTTCGGAGCATGGTGCGCGATCGGTGCGGCGCGACTCCCCTGGGGTGTTGTTGCATCCGCGTGACCTGGTGCTCCTCGGGTGGCTCGCGGAGCAGTACGCCGCCACGACCGACCAGCTTGGGGTGCTGTTGGGTTGCGGGCCGCGCTCGGTGCAGCGCGTGCTCGCGCGTTTGCGCGACGCGGGCTTGGTGAGTACGCAGCGGGTGTTGGTGGGGCAGCCGGCGTGGGTCATGCCGACCCGTGCGGGTTTGCGGGCGTGTGGTTCGCAGTACAAGGTGTGGCAGCCCAAGCTCGGGGTGCTGCTGCACACCGCAGCGGCGAACGACGTGCGGCTGCACATCCAGGCACGCTCCCCTGGGGCCGAGTGGGTCTCAGAGCGTGCGCTGGCACGCGATCGCTGCGAGGGGGAGCATCTCCCCGATGCGGTGGTGATCACTGAGGGTCAGCGTGTCGCGGTCGAGGTGGAGCTGACGGTGAAGTCTGAGCGGCGCGTGCGCGCGATCCTCGGGGAGCTGACGGGGCGCTTTGACATGGTGCTCTACTACTGCGCACCAGCGACCTACCGGCAACTCGGCGCGTTGAAGGAGAGCGGGCACTGGCCGACGCTCGGGGTACGCGAGCTGCCACACCCAGGGGCCCCTGAGGAGTAGCACGATGCGAGCGGCGACCGCCCGGGGGGGCCGCGGCGCGCTCTGGTGGCACCGCCACCGATCCAAGAGGCCGGTACTGCCGCAGGGGACGCTCGACCCGGGCGGGCTCACAGGGATGGTGGATGGCGAGCGTGGGTTTGTGCTCGCGCGGCGTATCTCGGGTGAGCGGGCGCTACCGACCGTGGGCCGCGCGGTGCTGCTCTCTCCGGAGCGGCTGTGCCGGCATGTGCTGGTGTGCGGCGCGACCGGGTCGGGGAAGACCGAGACGCTGCTGCGCCTCGCGTGGGCCGTCGCGAAGAGCAGCAGCGCGCAGGTGTTCTACCTCGACGGGAAGGGCGACCGGGACACCGCGCGGCGGTTCTGCGCGCTGATGAACGACGCTGGGCGTAGCACGCGGGTGTTCCCTGGGGACACGTTCGATGGGTGGCGTGGTGAACCGCACGAGATCCAGGGCCGCCTCATGCAGATCGTTGACTACGCCACCGTCGGCGCCGCCTCTTGGTACCGCGATATCGCCAAGACCACGCTCGGGCTCGTGTGCGGGTATCCCAATGGGCCGCCGCGCTCCTCCGGGGAGGCGCTCGCACGGATGGACCTGCCGCTGTTGCGGGGCGCGCACCCGGGGTCGAGCGCAGCTGGGGCGTTGAGTGAGGCGCAGGTCAACCAGGTCCGGTTGCGCTACGAGGCGTTCTTCGGACAAACCAGGGGCGTGCTCGATAACGGGTGGGCGTGGGAGGACACCCAGGCCGCCTACCTCCTGTTGGATTCGCTGGCGTTGCGGGAGGAGACGAGCGGCCTCGCGCGGTTCCTGTTCGAGGACTTCGCGCACTACTTCACCAGCCGCAAGCCACCCGGCCAGTTCTGCATGCTGATCGTTGACGAGTTCTCCGCCCTCGCCTCCAACGCCGGGATGGCCGGCAGGGTCGAGCAGGCCCGCGGGTTCAACACCAGCCTCGTGCTCGCCCCGCAGGTCGTCGCCGGGATGGGCGACCCGGTCGAGGCCGCGAGGATCATCGGGTCGGTGGAGACCGTGATCTGCCACCGCGTGAACACCCCCGAGGAGATAATCGCGTTGGCGGGCACGCGGAGGGTGATCGAGTACTCAAGCCACTACGCGATCGACGGCGCAACAGGGGAAGGGTCCGCGCGGATGCAGCACCAGTACAAGGTAGACCCCAACCATGTGCGCTCCCTGCCCCCGGGAGCCGCGTACATCATCAGCCGGGGTAAGGCGATGAAGGCCCAGGTCGCGCAGGCACCACAGCTCACCACGCCACTACCCGAACCCGCCGCTTCTGGTGCCGGGGAGAGCAGCGAGGGCGCGCCCGGCAATGACCCAGAGGCGACGCCGGCACCCGACTCACCGGGGAGCAAGAAGGCAGAGCCGGGAGATGCTGGCGCGCCGTGCGCGCCAGGTGGTGTCCCCCCTCAAGAGCCGGGTCGGATGAAGGGAGTAGACGAGCTTCCATTCTGAACCAAGCGAGGTGACCCCATGCGATTGCACGAGAAGTTCTCCCCCAGCTCCCTGCTGATGTACATGGCCACGCTCACCCTCGAATTCCCCGTAATCGCGCTGCGATGGATGGTCGCGTTCATCATTGCCGCGATCATCCTCGCGCTCAACGGGCACCCCACCATCTCCGCCGGAGCATGGAGCGACTTCGCGCTGATACCCACCGGCTGGTCACTACTCGCCCTGGTATGGCCCGGTGGGTCAGGCTGGTGGTGGCGCCAGCAAAGCGGCGGCCGCGAGCCCTCCCAGCGGGAGTGGCTCGCCTACGAGGACGCGTTCCTGCTGCTGCGCGACCACGCCGAGGAACCACTCCCCGAGCCCACCACATGGTTCGTCCTCGACACCCACGAGCCCGACGCCGCAGTCATCGGCGACACCCTGATGCTCTCCCGCGGGCTACTCGACAGCCCCCACCTACCCGCTGTCCTCGCGCACGAGCTCGGACACCTCGGCTCACCCGACGGCAGGGTCACAGCCGCACTCAACCGACTCATGATCCACCCCCCGATCTACGACCGCGAACCACACGAGCGCGAACACCACGAGCCCTTCCGGCTCGAGCTCAACAACGACACCCTCTACATCATCGCCGTCACGACGTACATCACCGTGTGGTGCACAAAAGTGCTCCTCAAAGCGTGCCGCGGCGGCCTCGGCCTCTTCCTCATGCGGCCCCTGTGGGGCAAGTACTGGCGCGAGCGCGAGTACATCGCCGACGAGTACGCCGCCAGGCTCGGCCAGGCGGATGAGCTCGCCGACTTCCTCGAAATCCACGGGCTGATCCACGACCACCCAATCCCCTTCATCTGGCTCACCGAACACACCCACCCACCAACCGAGCTCCGCATCGACCGGCTCCGCACCTACACCCACACACCACCACCCGCGCCAACCGCGAACCCGAACCCGTCCTCACCTGAGGCCCATAACACGCGCCACGCCCCGCATAAACCGATGATCCGAGCCCAACACCGAACACCACCAGCCCAGCCGGCCCCCAAAGCTGACCACGCCGGCAGGTACTCGATCCCAGCCGTCCCGGCCGGGATCGGACACGCCGCACGGGATGCCCAGCGTGTAGCTCCGGGGTCGGAACCTGTCAAGGGCGCCCCTCCGGGGCCGCCTCCGGCGGGGCCTGACGGCCCACCCTTGACAGAACCCGCCCCCTCCGCTGAAGCGCACTCACTTCGGCAGGGCAAGCCCTGCCGAAGTCAGGCCACACGAAATCCTTGAAAGGCAGCCCAGACATGAGAGCACCACACACCATCAAACCTCGTCCCCACACGACACCACCAGTGCCAGCCGGCACCCGACGCCAGGGCCGCCTACGGCACGCCGCCGCCGAGCTCACACCCCACACGATCGAGCAAATCGCCCAACGCGTCGCGCAACTCCTGCGCGAGCGCGGCGAGACTGGCCCCCAGCCCACTCGGCTGCTCAACGCGGCGCAGCTCGCCATACACCTCGGCGTCACACGCACATGGGTCTACGAACACGCCCAGCAGCTCGGCGCGATCCGCCTTGGCGCCGGCACCAAGGCACGCCTACGATTCGACCTCGCCACCGCCACCACCGCGATCAAGAGTCTCCACGAGCACCCAACCGGGAACGCCGACAACGGCGAGACGCTGCGCCGCGGACGATCACGCCGCAGACAACAGGCTACGATCCCGTTGCTGCCAATCCACGAACCCCGCGCGCGCGGAATCCTCGACCGGATCACCCGCACCGGAAGGAGGCGATAGCAATGGCACGCGAATCGACGGGACAGGTCGTCGAGCGCAAGGGCAAGCGAGGCATCACCTACGCCGCACGCGTACGCGCCTACGGCGAACGGCACTACCTCACCCTCGGCTATTCATGGGACGGATACACCCGCCGCCGCGCGGATACCGAGCTGCAGAACATCCTCGCGGACATCCGCCGCGGGATCTGGCAGCCACCACAGCCCGCGCCAGCACCCACACCCGCCAAGGACCCAACCTTCCACGAGTTCGCCTCGCAGTGGTTCGAGTCCCGTCGCCACGAGGTGTCGCCGCGCTCCGTCGAGGACTACCAATGGGCGCTCACACGGCACCTGCTCCCATTCTTCAAGGACCACCGCCTCTCGCAAATCACGATCGCCGAGATTGACCGCTACCGCACCGGCAAGGTCCGGGAGCGGGAGCAGCGCAAGGAGGGGCGCTCGCTCTCCA
The DNA here is from genome assembly GCA_963844585.1 of uncultured Solirubrobacterales bacterium. Taxonomy (GTDB): domain Bacteria; phylum Actinomycetota; class Thermoleophilia; order Solirubrobacterales; family Solirubrobacteraceae; genus Palsa-744. The sequence goes on from CAWJOV010000010.1 coordinate 422,690, forward strand.
ACAGCTCGATCAATGAGACGCTGAACCTCTTGGCGCAGGTACTCGAGATCGCGGTGGAGTACGAGCACATCCAGTTCAACCCCGCAAGGGGGCGACGGCGCCGGCTGAAGGTCAGCCAGCCCGCCCGCACATGGCTGGAACCCGAGCAGGTCAAGCCGCTGCTCGACGCGACCGTGCGCGGGCTGCGCGGTGGCAAGACTATGCCCGACCCCAGGATGCGCACCCTGTTCGCGACCGGGGTCTGCAGCGGCCTGCGCATCGGCGAGCTGCTTGCACTGCGCTGGCGCGACGTGAATCTCGCGCAGGGCCGCCTCACCGTGATCGACTCCAAGACCGAGGCCGGCAGGGGGCGCGAGATCGACCTCTGGCCTGAGCTGGGCGAGACGCTCGCCGTCTACAAGACGCAGACCAGCCACGCCCAGCCAGGGGACTACGTGTTCGCCACAGCGACCGGCAAGGCGGACACACGCTCAAACATCGCCAGGCGCCTCAAACGCGCCGTGGAGCGCGCCAACGAGGCCCCCGTCGATCGCGATACGCCACCAATACCCGCCGCGCTCTCCCCTCATTCGTTGCGCCGCACCTTCGCCTCGCTGCTCTACCTGCGCGGCGAGAACCCCGTGTACGTCATGCACCAGATGGGCCACACCGACCCCAAGCTCGCGCTGCGCATCTACACGAAGGTCGTGGGCGAGCAGCGTCGCCGCGGTCCCGGCGCCCGGCTCATTGGCGTACTCGACGGCGCTAGATGGACAGAGGTCGAGGCTGCTCGACTCGCAGGGGCTCCCCTTGTGGGCGAGACGAGCGTCAGACCGCTCTGAGGCTTACGCTCCCACCGTGGCCAAGTCCATCGCAGAGCTGCTGGCCGATCGCGAGGGCACTCGCCTCGACTTCAAGCGGAACCTCTCCAGCATGGCGCGCGTGCTGGAGACGGTCTGCTCGTTCCTCAACACGGCCGGCGGAACTCTTGTCGTCGGGGTTGAGGACCGCGCGCGGAGTCCCGTCGGGGTGCCGGACGTCGAAAAGCAGGAAGAGGCCCTCGCCAACGCAGTGAGCAGTGCGATCGAGCCGCAACCGACCGTGCAGCTCGAGATCGTGACCCACGAAGGCCGCGACCTGCTCCTGTTGCGCGTCGCCTACGCCGCCGGGCCCTTCTTCATCAAGCGCAGGGGAAAGCAGCGGGGAACCTTTATTCGCATCGGGAGCAACTCGCTGCCAGCGAGCCCCGAGAAGATCGCCGAGCTCGAACGGGCGCGCAGCAGCGCCAGTTGGGACCAGGAGCCGGCGATCGCGCTCACCCGAGACGCACTGGACGACAAGGCGATCAAGCGCTGGTCGGACTCCGTTGGGGAGCGCTGGACCGATGCAAAGCTGCGGAGCCTCGGCGTGCTGGTCGAGTACGGCGGCGAGCTCATCCCCACCCGCGCCGGGGTCATCCTGTTCGGCAGAGAACGGGAGCTTCACTTTCCCGATGCGCAGATTCGATGCGCTCGGTTCCGCGGCACCAACAAGGCCCATCCGATCGGCAGGGGCGTCGAGAGCGACGGAACGGTGTTGGACAGCATCGAGGCGGCCCTTGCCTTCATCGAGCGCAACACCGATCCAATCCCGCTGATCACCGGCCGCGCGCAGCGCCAGGACATCGAGCCCTACCCGTCACGCGCAGTTCGCGAGATCCTCGACAACGCGGTCGCGCACACCGACTACGCGATCGAGGGGGCCTCGATCTTCGTTGCGCTCTTCTCCGACCGGCTCGAGATATCGAGCCCCGGGACATGGCCGCCGGGCTTCTCGCGGGAAGAGTTCGAATCCGGCGTCAGCCTGCGCCGCAACAAGGCCATCTCGCGGGTGCTGATGCGGCTCACCGTCATCGAGGGATACGGCAGCGGCTACGACCGCATCACGACCGCCTGCCGGGACGGCGGCTACCCCGAGCCCGAGTGGGTCGAGAACGGACCGCAGATCAAGGTTGTCCTGCGCCCGCACCCCGGCGGCGACGCGATGTCAGGTAAGCCCGTCCGCCCGTCAGCGCCGAGCGAGGGTCCACATCCCGGCCACTCTCCACAGGCGCGCAGGGAACTGATCCTTGCGGCGATCACTGAGCTGGAGCACCCGAACGCCGTTGACATCCGAGGGTATACGGGCATCCCACAGAGGACGCTCGCCCGCGATCTCGACGCGCTACGCGCCATCGGCCTTGTGGAGTTCGTCGGACCACGGCGGGGCGGCTTCTATCGGCACACGCAGTAGCCGCCGGTCCCCGAGGTCCTCCCACTGACCGACCACGATCTCATGGCGCCGATCAATGCCACCAGCGCCAATCAGTGCCAATCAATGCCACCAGCGCCCAATAATGCCATCAATGCCACCGCGCCCTCCCGTGGAGAAGCCGGCCGCAGAGTGGTCAACTCCAGCGCGGCTGGAGCGGCATGAAGCCCGCGCGCGATCGGGCACAAATTGGGCACAAGCGACTCCCTGCTACCAGGACGACCTCACTCGGGCGGCCATGCGCCGACTCCCTGCTTCCAGCGCAGGTGTGCCGTTCATTTCGGCATTGGGCACAAGCCCGTTTTTGTGCCCAAATCGCCTGAAATCGGACGAATTTGGCCTCGATTTGCAGCTTTTCACCCCACCACCTAACCGCCGTAAACCCTGTATTGGAGCCAAAAATTGTCCACCCGCGTTTCGCCATAACTCAATTTGCAAGCAGGAGGTCGGCGGTTCGATCCCGCCTGGCTCCATTTCAGAACTGCCTGCTAATTGGCCTGTTTTGGGGCTTTCGGCGGCGACGGGCCACGGTAGAGATCAAGCAGAGATCAAGCATCGCTTTTGGGGAGCAGCGGGCCGCCGGCTTTCCGACGACGCTGGGTCGCTGGGGCTAGGCTCGGGCTCCACTGGGTCGCGGGTGCGACGGGGGTCAAACCCTCGTCCGGCACCGCATCGAGATCCGCCGCCGGCAGCAACGATAACCCCGGCCTCAGCCAGTCAGCTCGGCGATCAGCGCCGGAGACGCGAGCACATCGAGGTACCCGTCGAGGATCGCATCCACGAGAAGCGCCGGCGCGGCTTTCTTCGGGGAGACGAACGCGGAAACCAAGACGCCCGGGTCGATAACGACTCGGGTCACGCGGTGCTGCGACGCTCGCGGCGCATCGCGTGCAGCTCCTCATTGGCGATCCGCAGCGCATCCTCTTCGGAGAGCCCGCTCATCGCCTGCTTCGTCGCGCTGCGAGCATCCTCCAGCAGGGCAGCATCAACATCGACTGTCCTGATCGCTCAGGTTGCCATACCCCCAGGCTACCAGCGAGCCCCGCCCGGGCAACAGCCGCAGGGGCGCAGCTCGGCTCTTGTGATCCGGCTGCCGGTTCTGCGCCGCTACGACCGGGGCTCGGAGCCGTTAGTGCTGGCGGCTGGCCCCGCCGCCGCTTGTCGTCCGTTGCGACACTCTGCGGAGGATCGCTCGAGATGCCCGCTTTGCTTATTGGAGGAGCTGGGCCTCCTCGACTGCTGACCAGCGGCGGAACTTGGGACGCTCAAGCACCCCGGCAAGCTCAGCGAGCAGCGCCGGGCTTACGATCAGCTCGAAGCGGCCACCAAGCCACGCCGCGAGCAGCCGGCCCGGCGATCCTCGCGGAGATAGCCTCGCCGAGATCAACCCGGTTGGAGTCGATTACGACCCGACGCACGGACGCCGACTACGGCTGCTTGTCGCGCTGCTCTGCGCGGTAGGCATGCACCTCGCGCGTAGCGAGGTCGATCGCCTCGTCTCCATCAAAGACCGGCGTCCTGCTCTGACCAGTGATCGAGCATCGCGCGCAGCTCCTTTCGGCCGGCGGCAGCCTCGTCGCTGCGCATGTAGGAGCGCAGGGCGTCCTCGATCACCTCGTACTCGCGTCGGCCAGAGCTAGCCGCGAGTGTCTTGGTGGCCGTTAGCAGGTCAGGCTCCAGGTAGATGGTTGTCTTTTTACGCACCATACACCCATTATGCCTTCTTGAAGGCGTGCCTTCAAGCCCCACTGCTACCTCATGTCGGAGTCATGCCAAGCCAACTGCAGGGCGCCGTTCTTGTCGCGGCCCGATAGTCCACTGACGTGATCATGGAAACCGCTCGGCAATGCCGATAGGCTCTGCCGCCTCATGCGGGGAGAACTCAGGACACTTCCGTTAAGTGGCATGGCTTCGGAGTTAAGCCACACCATCCACCGGCGCAACCTAGGCTCGTCCGCACATGCACACGTGCGCGGCAACACTCCTCAGCGAGAATTTTACCATGGGTGACGTGGGCGGAATAGCCCAGTTCGTGCATGGCGGCCGTGTGCAGATGACGTTCGACGGCCAAACCTTAACCCGGGCCGTGCATAGGACCCAGATCGTGCGGCGCTCTGAGATCTCAGCGCTTGAGGACTACATGGCAGATCGCGTTCCCTCGTTCTACAAGGACCCGGCGAATATCGCGGCCTCCTTCGCCGAGGGATTCTTTGTGTCCGCGATTAAGGATGCGCTGCGGCGACTGCCAAGCGCCGAGAACTTCCAGGCATCGCATTTCGGGGAGATCCTGGCCGCCGTATATGCCGAAGAGATTCTCGGGCTGGGCCGGATCTACAGCAAGCTCACGCTGCTCACTGCTGAGAACGCGAACGCGTTCAAGATGGACGTTCTGCTCTACCGCCCCGGCACCGACCCTGTCCAGTTCGTCTTGGCAGAGGTGAAGTCGAGCATGAAGACCGCCGAAGACGGGTTGCCTGCCGGGCATGGCAAGACGTGCTTCGCGAGCCTGTTCGAATCGTTGAACAAATACAAGGCCGGGGACCTGGAGTTCGACCTCGCGACGATCAAGGAGCGTATGACGGAGCTGCCCGAGGGGGACCGTGAAGCAATCACCAGATCGCTGTTGCCGCACCAGCCCCGCCATGTCCAGTACGCCGGGTTCTGTGTAATAGACAACTCAACCAGTGACGACTCCGAGAGTATGGTGCTGGGAACTCGGACGAACGCGAAGACTTTCGACGTCGATCTGTTGTGTGTCGCAGAGTTGCCAGCTGTCGTGAATGCGACGTACAGCCAGCTTGAGAGACTCCGCTAGATGTTCACGATTGAGCAACTGCGAGAGTCAGTCGCGGACCCGGTGCTGTTCGGGGATCTGGAGGCCGCGCGGACTGCCCTGGCGAGACGCCGTCTAGGCATAACTGAGGATCTCAGAGCAGAGAGCGAGCAGCGCCTCTCCCAGCTGGTGGAGGCGGTGCTCGCCAGCGCGTGCGCGTGGCCTGAGGGCGAGGCGCACGATCTGCTCGGCCAAGCCGGTGAAGCCGCGGAGCTACTCGCGCTCGCCGGGCTTGACGTCCATGCCTCCAAAGCGCGACTGCGAGGTGCACTGATCTACGAGCTAGCGGCGATGCCGATGATGGCTGGCGCGATCCTCTCTGACGCCGACGGACCAAGGCTATTCGTGGACTTGTTCAAGCGTCGTGGTGCGTTCGGGTCACTCGCAACGGAGATCGCCGTCAACGGCGACACAGCCAGCCCACGGTTGGAGGGGCTGCTGAGGCTTGCGGCCTGTCAGGACGCGCTTTCACTCTCGGACTACCAGCACGACCATGCCGACGCCCTGAACATCAACGCAGGCCCCCTCAGCGAGGTCGCCCGTCACCTGACGCTCGACATGTCCCTGACAGACGTCAACGCGTTTGATGAGGTTCTGCGCCGGCGCGCGCGGCGTTCCACGCGGCTGCTGACACCACATACGCTGCGTAACGCGCTCGCCACGATCGGGTTCCCACCGGAGCTGTGGGAGGGCCAGGCGCGAGCGCTAGCTCGGAACGTGCAATAAGCGCGTGAGGGTGACTGCGCGTGGCTGTTTTGGCGGGTCGGTGGCTTGTTGGTCGGCGATCGGGCTGGGTGGCGTTGTTTGTGGGTGTTCGAGCGGGAGCGGGGTGTGCGCTCGGCCCGTTTCGGGGCAGGGTGATTACGGCCGGTGGCCGAGTGGTCTGCTGGGTGGTGGCGGGGTCGCTGGTGGCTGCTGTCAGCCGCTCGCGGTGTGAAGCGTTTTGAGCTTCTGAAACGCGGCGAGGAGCTCGGCCGTCCACGGCCATGTGTCCTGGAGGTGGAGCTTCGCGCGGCGGCCGGAGAACGCGAGCCGCCCAGCGACGTGCAGCAGTTGGTAGCGCAGTCGCTTGGGCTCGGCCTTGGCGAGCGCCCCGTCGAGGAGGAGTGCTTGTGTCCAGACGATCAGGTCGTGCGCGAGCATCACGATCTCCAGCCATACCTCGTTGAGCGCGAACTCTTTGAACGGGAACTTGGATAGGCCGGTGTCCTTGTCGTCACGGATGCGGTCCTCGACGTGGGCGTGCTGGCGGTGGCGGCACTCCAAGACGGCGATGTCGGTGTCGGCCTGGTCGGTGAGGATCGCTTGGAAGCGGTACCCGTCGTCGTCGGTGAACGACATTTGTGCTCCGGGGTGCGGGCGCTCTCTGCGAACGACCAGCCTGGAGCCCTCGGGCCACGCCGACAGATCGACCATGCCGGTGATCTCTGTGACCTCGCCGTTCTTGCGGGCCGACCCGTCCTGGTCGAGCGCCGGGACCCACGCGTCCTTGGGGATCGTGAGGATCGCGCCACGAACCTTCTCGGTCAGCTCGTAGCCGATCGAGAACCGCATCCGTGCCTCGCGGCAGTAGTCAACGAGGCCGTGCGTAGCACCGGCCGTGTCCGCGCGCACCAAGATATCCAGAGCCTCGACGTACCGGGTGGGGATCTGCGCCAGCGCCAAGTCCAGCGCCGCGACATGGTCATCGGCGGTGTTGGAGCCGGCGTTCCCGGGGCGCAGAAGACCGCCGAGCGCCTCGCGTGTCTCATCCAGGTAGACCTGCAGCGGGTGAAACCCGTAGCCGCCCTTGTATGTCCCGGCCGCCTTCTCCTTCTCCGAATGCGCTGTGATCAGCGTCGCGTCGATATCGAGCGTCAACCGCTCAGGCGCCCCATGCATCTCCCAGAACCGCTCGCGTGCCTGCGCGTGCGCGACACGCAGGGCATCCAGCAGCCCCGGTGTTGAAGCGATCCGGTCGATCATCCGAAACGCTGTCGAGTCAGACGCCACCACCCCGAACAACGCGTCCTGCTCGCGGACCACGCCGAGATCCGAGACACACTCGCCACCATCGACCAGCATCACCGCGAGATCACGAACCACCCTGCCCGGATCATGGCCGCGACGGCGCTGCTTGATCCCGGCCAGCCCCAACGACAGCGCCCTCGTCAACCCGAGCATGTCGGCTATTTGAGCGACCAGCGCACTGCCCGCATGCGAAACCAAACCCGCTCCGTCCGACGTGACTTCTACGGTTACCGGGCGTCCATCACGCATCACCTTCAAGGTGACCTCCAAGCTCGGGATCAAGGACCTTCGACAAGCCCAAGGATCCCTACTCAACCGGACGTTCCGCGCCCCCGCTCAACCCGGGGGCGCGGTCATTACTGCACGCTCCGGGCTAGCGGCAGGCCTACTGGACCACGGCCGTGACGCGTGGGGCCTGGCTGCGCCGACGGGCACCGGCAAGACGTTCATGGCGCGGCTACTCGTGCTCGACGCACTCCAGAGCACGCCGGGCAGCAAAGTGCTCTACATCGTGCCCACCAACGCGCTAATTCATCAGGTCTCCGAGGACCTCACGGAGTCTCTGGAGCACGCCGCGATAGCAGTGACTGCGGTGAGGCCACAGATAACAGCTCTGGACAGCGACGAGACCGATGAGATCGCCGAGGCCGCCGTGCTCGTGCTGACCCCGGAGAAGGCCGATCTGCTGCTACGGATCGGCGCGGAGTTCCTGAACAACCTGTCACTGATCATCGTCGATGAGGCTCATCACATCGAGGATGGCACCCGCGGCGTGCTGCTCGAGCTCTACCTCGCCCGTCTGCGCTCGAAGCTCGCCGAGAACGCACGCTTCGTGCTCCTCTCTGCGGTCGCGCCGAACATCAGCGAGATCACGAAGTGGATTGGGGAGCGCCCCGGGTTCATTCTGCTGGAGCAGCGATCCACGAGGATGAAGGTCGGGATCTACAAGATCCGCAAGGAGGGCGCGCGCAACCGCGGCATGATCGAGTACACAGACGGTACCTGCGTGCGCCTCTTTGAGCAAGGCGTCGAGAGAGGGCAGCAGGCGGGCCTGGCGCAGCTGACCGAGCGCCTCGCGGACGCGGGCCCGGTCCTAGTCGTCGCGCACGGCAAGCGAACCACGGAGAAACTCGCCGAGGCGGTCTGCGAGCGTCTCGCGGCCCGCGGGTTGGGGCATCTCTCCCGAGAGCAGCTTGCCTCCCCAGCCATGGCGCGCCTTGACTCGCGTCTTGAACGCGAGATGTACGCGGACGTCAAGATGCGGGAGCTGATCCGGTTCGGCGTCGGCTACCACCATGCAGGACTCCCGCCGCGCGTCAGGGAGGCTGTAGAGGCCGCGATCACCGAGGGGCTGATCACCGTGGTAATCGCGACGACCACGCTGGCGGACGGCGTGAATTTCCCGTTCTCGACGGTGATCGTCCAGTCACTGGCGATGAAAGACCCGACGTTTGAGACGGGCCGCCGTATGAGCTGGCGCGTGTTCACCCCCCGGAGGTTCTGGAACATCGCTGGCCGAGCCGGCCGGCCCGGTTCCGACCACGAGGGGCAGGTGATCCTGTACGAGCCTAGCCTGATGCTTGAGCACGCCGGCTCGATCGACCCCTACCTACAGCCAGAGATCCGGGAGATCCCGCCCGTTACGAGCGCCCTTGCGAGCGGCCTAAGCGACCTGCATGCCCAGGTCCAGACAGGCGAAGTGGGTCTCGCCGACCTCCGCAAACCAGAGCTCCCGGAGAAACTGCCGAGACGCACCCGCGGGGTCGTGAACCTTCTCCGAGTCGGGCTCGCGCACGCCCGAGCGACCGGCAGCCACGCGCCGGGCGACTCATATTTCGACGCGACGTTCGCGTCGCGGACGATGAGCGGACCGGACTTCGACTTCGCCAGCTTGCTGGTACGCGAACAGGACGCCGTACTCGCCGCATACCTGTCAGGTGAAGGTGCTCCGACGGTCGAGTTGGTCGCCGAGCTGGGTCTGTCGATCGACACGCTTACGCGTCTTCAGTTCTGGGTTCAGGGCATGCCGACCTGGCAGCTGAAACGGATGGGTGACGCGCTGTACGGAGCCGCGATCAACTTCAACCAGCTGAAATACATCATCGGACCAGTGCTGAAGAATATGGCGGAGCTGGAGGGTCGCAAACTCAGCGGCTGGTATTCGACGGTGGTCGAGGACTGGTGTCGTGGCAAGCCATTCTCTCAGATAAAACCAACCACCCGCGAGCCACGCTTGGAGGACCTGATCGGCCTGATGTACTCCCAGATCCAGTACATCCTCCCCTGGGGTCTTTATGCGACGGACCGTTTCGTCGCCGAGGAGAGCACGTTGCGGAGCATTGACTACGACAAGCAGGTCGCGCAGCTTGCCTACCTCGTGGACGCGGGCGTCCCCGACATGGGCGCGCTGCGGCTCACTTCCGCAGGCTTTGAGCGGACCGATGCCGCGCGACTGTCGACTGAGTATCTGCGGTCCGCCGCGAGCACCAGCACGGACATCATCGGGTGGCTGCGCGCCCAATCTCGTGATCGCGTAGCAGCGCTCGTTCGGGGCCAGGATCGCCGTAGGCTCGACTACGACTTCGACCGTGTCCTGAGGGACCTAGGCGGCCCCATGCGTCCAGCGGGCGAGTAGCGACCGTAGCCTCTGGATCATCATAGAGAGGGAGTTTGCTATCGAAGCGAGAGCGCTAACAAATGTGGTCCTCACTGCCCAAAGGACGAAGCCAACGGGCTGAGCGATAGGTGACCGGGGTAGTCGGCCAAAAAGAGCCGCTTAACAGCAGCGGGCAGTCGTCTCGGCCTGGGGTTGGGGAGCCAGCCCGCTTCAGTTGTCGGCTGGCGCACAGAGCAGTCGAGACTCACGCCAGAACTCAAGGTCACGACGCACCCGCCCTCGCATGACTCCAAACGGCGCGCGGTTTCGCTCGTGCTAGACGCGTGGATGGGGCGAGAAGACCATCGCGCCCCTGTGTTGGGGAACTCAACGATCCATGCTGTGAGGCGGCGTGCTCGTGAACGCGATGCGTCTCGCGTGGCTGCACATCGGCGAGTCCGGTGTCGGCTAGGGCTTGCTCGAGATCGCGGCGGGTGAGCGCCCCGGCGATGCAGCCCGTCTCGCTAACGGTAGGATCAAGACATGGCTCAGGTGGACGTGCAGCTAATCGAGAACAGTGAGGCGCAGGACTTCATGGTGGACCTTGGCCGTGTGCCCATCGCTGGCGACCTCATAGAACTGCAAGGCATGTGCTTCAAGGTGGCCAGCGTGACGTTCGGTATCGACAGCGCTCATGAAGCGCTGATTCCGCGCGTCGTCGCTGAACAGTTTGGCTAAACGCGCCTCGCGGATGGCACCGGCCCGTGCGAGTGACGGCGCACCCGCACCCGGCTCGGCTCTAATCCGCATCGTCAAGCGACATTCGCCCGCCAGCGAGCGACGCAAAGCGGTTCGCATTGAGTGGGGTTGGTTCCTCCCAACCGGGGCTCGAACCGCTCGCTTTGTGCTCCTCTCGTGCGAAGGCAGGCGCTGCTGCGGGCATCGCTCACGTTCTCACGTCGGACGAGAAGCGATTGCGGCGGGCCGCTGCGCTCCCCGGACTGGTCGCGGGTCATTGCGGGTCGCACCCTTGTTCGGCACCGCATCGAGATCCGGCGCCGGGAGCGCTGACGCTGGCCTCAGCCAGCGCACGAACCCCATGCAATCGGCTGCGGCGTGCGCCCGGCAACTCGCTGGAGCCCACTGTCGCCACTCCCAAGCCGGCTTACCACTTCGCACAAGTCAAGGGTTGCCCCCGCCGCTCGTGACAGCTCATGCACCAGACTTGGGCTCCATAGTCGCGACGAGAAGACCTCCAATTGCGCCAGCAAGGCCCGCGAGAACCGGCGCGAGAAACAGCGCCTGTAGAGACCTTGAGAGCGACGGGAGGTTGCCAGCGAGCCCGAAGACCACCCCGACCGTCGCAACTGGCATCGCAGTGCGCCACACCGCTTCCGACACGCCTCCACGCCAGTGACTAAACGCGAGGACGATAATCAGACCTGCCAGCAACTGAGTCGCGACCGTGAAGAACGATGTCAGCCTCCCAAACCACGGCGGAAGTTCTGACTCTCCCGGCGGGGCCGGTAGGTTGGGTGTAGACGGATGAGGAGTTCCTAGCACTTTTGCACCAATCGATTCTTTGCTGATCAGCGCGAGACCTACAGCGAGCAGCGACGGGAGTGAATGAGGGGCAAAATGCTCTTTACGAAGTGCGCTCGCCAGGTCAGCGTGTGTCTCCCGCTCTCGCTTCAAGATGACACCTAGTCGAGCAAGTTCGCTAATTTCTTGATTACTCGGCGACGCCTTGCGTCGCTCGGCTGCGCTCGCGGAACGCTCAAAGCGTTCCTGTTTTCGACGAAGCTGCTCTACTTCCCGTTGCAGGGCACTAGCCTCTTTGGTTTGCTTAGCGCTTTCAGCATCCAATGCCTGATCGACACTACGGGTGGCACGAATATATTCGTCCGCACGATGCGTGTAGTAGTGACCATGAACGAGCGTCAGCGTGACCCCATAGCCGAATATCGATACGACTATCAGAGCAACCGGAACCCAGGCAGAAGGGTGTGGCCACTCCGTGACCCGATCCACCTGTGGTTCATCTAGGCGTGAGCGCTTCGCCCCCGCCCACAGCAAGCACGCTGGCGCAAGTCCAACTGCGATCGCAACCCACAGCGCTGGGGGCGCCACAACCATCCATAGGCTCCACGCACCTAGCGCCCCGAACACCAGTAGAGAAAGGTGCGCCATTCTGACAGCTGGATGGGTCTTACTCCGGCGGGTCAACATCGTCACGAAGCCTAGCTGGCCCTGACCGCTCGCATCTAAGGGGCGGTCTACGACGCATCTGCGCGTCCAAAATGACGGCGAGGCGACCGCCAGCGTCGGGGCGGGACATCCAGGCTCCAAAGGCCTTGAGATCCGGCGCGAGTTCTGCTCTGCTCCCGCGTCGAACCTAGACATCATGTGGCCGGGCGAGTGTTTGACGCACCCGCCCGGCCTGTGGACAACCGAAGATGCAGCCTTCGGATGCCACGGCCGACACCGTAGCTCTCCGGCTGCGGGCCGGTCCAGTCATGGCACCCCGCGGGCGGCTCTTCGGCCGACCGGAAGGAGCGACCATGACGACGATCGTCATACCCGAGGAGCTACTGCCGCCCTTGCGCGATGGGCTCTTCTTCGACCTGTACGTCCAGGTCGAGGAGGCCAGCGCGCTGATCGACCCTCGCAAGCGGGGGAACATCGGCAACGAGGTCAGAGCGTGTCTTGCGCGCGCGAACCGCACGCGGGCGCTGCTGGATGTCGTGGGATGGGTCGAGCCCGTCGAGGCGCCCACCGCCGTCGAGGTGGACGCGCGTAAGCACCGTGAGGCGCTGCTGCGGACCCTGTTGGCGCGCATCGAATCCGAGCACGGCGTCGAGGAAGACCCGGAGGCTAGCGATGAGGCTCGTGCGGCGGCGAAGGCGCGCATCGGGCAGCTCACCGACCTCATCGCGCGTGTGGAGGAGGCCGGCTCGTGAGTGCCCCCGATCCGTGGAGCGAACCGGCGCGGTTCTACAGGTACGCCGCGCGGCGGCAGGCACGCGGGCTGGCGACGCTGCCACCGCCGCACCGTGTCCCGGAGGAGCGGCACGTCGAGATGCTGCGCCTGCGGCTGGTGGACGGCCTGACGCTGGACGAGGTCGGCAAGCGAACCGGCGTCACCGACGGGCGCGTGCAGCAGCTCCTGCGGGACTACTTCGGGCTGCGCGTGCGCAAGCCGGAGGGCGTGACGCCCGCCGGTGAGAGCGAGGTCAGGGTTCCGCCAGGGTTTGTGGAGGTGTTGCGCGAAATCGTGGAATGCGGGTATGGCGCGGGGATCGTGACGGCGCTGCGGGAGTGGCAGGACCTCGAGTGCCAGATCGCGATCTGGTCGGGGGATGCCAAGCAGAATCACGTGGCGCGGCGGAATATCCGGCGGATCGAGGCGTTTATGTTGAGCGCGGGTGTGGACGATCGCAGCGTGGTTTCTGTCGAGCTCCCTGCCGAGGCGGTGGCGCTCGTGCGCTTTGGTTTGCTCGGGGAGCTGGGCGAGGCGGCGTGGGAGATCGGCGAGGCGGTCGGCCGGGCAGGCTACGACCAGGCGGCCGAGTGGTACGCCGAGCCGCTGAAGCGCCAGGACGCTGTGCGCGCGCTGCTCAACGCGATGGGCTGGGAGAACGTCGAGGAGCCGCGGCCGGTGACGGTCTACCTCGACGTTCACTGTGACGCGCTGCTGCGCGCGCTCCGTATCAGCCTCGACCAGCAGCTGATGTGCGCCGGGGACGCCGATGCGCCGGGTGAGCAGCGGGCGATGGCCGAGGCGAGCCGGGCGCTGCTGGAGAAGCTGCTCGCGGCGATAGGCGGCCAGGCGGGACGGCGGGCAAAGCGGTGATCAGCGGGGGACATCGCCGGGCGGCTTGAGCGAGCCGCCGACTACGGGCTCGTCCGCGCTCCGGGTTGACCCGGGGTGCCGGGCGCCGAGAATGTGCGCCGCGTCGCCGCGCGGCGCCAGCGTCCCGCGTGCCCCGAGTTTTCCGCCGCGGGCTCTGCTCTGATCGCACAACAAGCCAAAACCGATGCGGCCGGACGGGCTGCTTGAGACACCCCGCCCGGCCTATAGCACCGAAGAGCAAGCCTTCGATGCCACGCCCACCGTAGCTCTCTGCGGATAGGTAAGTCGTGCTCGCTGGTGGCCCTTCGGTGCCCGAAAGGAGGCCAGGGTGAGCACAGGACCCGTCCGCACATCGGGGGGAGCCGCGGCCGTGAAGGCGCCGATGCTGCTGCTCTATGGCGAGGAGTGCGCGAACCTCGCGCTGGCCGACGAGCTGACGCTCGACGGGTACGAGGTGCGCCGCGCCGGCGACGCGGTGACGCTGCGCGCCGCGTGCGACACCCACGAGATTGACGTGCTTATCCTCGGCCAGACTGCACGCCGAGGGTGTGGGCTCGAGGTGTTGCGCCAGTTGCGAGCCGGAGCGCTCGCGCCGCAGGCTGAGACTGGGCTGCGCACACTCTGGATGAGCCCGAACGGGAAGCTGCGCGACGTGCTTCGTGGCTTCGAGGCCGGCGCCGATGACGTGATCCGCACGCCGTACGCCTACCCCGAGTTTCGCGCGCGCGTGCAGGCGCTCACCCGCCGGGACCTCCACGAGGCCCCCGGCATGATCGAGTTCGGGGAGCTGCGTATCGACACCGCAGCGTACGAGGTGACATTCGGTGCCACCCGTGTCGGTCTGCGCCCGTTGGAGTACGAGCTGCTCGTGCATCTCGCGCGCGACCCCACCCGCGTGCATACCAAGAACGAGCTGCTCGGGCAGGTGTGGGGAATCCACACGGCCGTGATGACGCGGACGCTGGACTCCCACGCTTCACGGTTGCGATGCGCGCTCGCTCGCGCCGGCGCTGAGGGATGGGTGTCCGTGACCCGCGGGGTCGGCTACCGCCTTGCCCCTTACTCCCTCGTTCTTCACACCGCGACCAACACAGGAGGTTCACTGGCTCATGCCCGATAACCGCAGCTCAACTGAATCGGAGGCGAACGTCCTCCTCGACCAGGCTGTGCTTCAGCTCATGCTCGACCTCGACCGGCAGCGGCCGTGGTCTGAAGGTGAGATCGCCAGGATGATCAGCACACCCGGCGATGTCCCCGCCAGCCTCGCGAGGCTCCGTGCGGCGCGGATCATCCACCGCTGGAGCGATCTGGCGACCGCCACACACGCGGCTGTCTACTTCCACGAGATCACGCAGTCGCTCGACTCCACCGCCGAGGGCGAGCACCACGACGACAGCGCCGTGCTCAACAGCCTGATCGCACACGCCAGCGACGGCGAGGGCCCATTCTCCGAGCAGGAGATCGGGAAGACGTTCGACGCCGGGAAGCGCAAGTTGAAGACCCGGATCGCCGACGCGCTGGACCGCCTCGACGGCGCCGGGCTCATCGAGCGCCGCGACGGACGGTCTATCGCGTCCGAGGTCGCCATGTACCTCGACCGCATCCTTACACTTTGACGCGCCCGGCTCGCCAGGCTATGCGTCCTTACACGGTCGCGCAGCGTCGCCGGCTGTACCTGCTGGCACGTTCGGTAGTTGAGTGTCACTACGGCAAGCCCTTGACGCTGGGGGTGGTCGCCAAGGCGCTATCGAGTTCTCCTCGCCAGCTACAGCGCGCCTATTCCCAGTTCGGCGATAGCACCTTCCATGATGATCTCGTTGCTAGACGGATGGTCGCCGCCGCCGAGTTGCTATCCCAGCCCGCGATCCCGGTGTGCGATGTGGCGCGGCTGGTCGGTTATCGTCAGCCGCGTCACTTTGCACGGACATTCCGGCGCCACTACGGGGTTTCGCCGTCGGCCTTTCGAGGCCAAGGGCGTTGACGATGACGGCTGTTGGTGCCGCTTATGCCTTGTTCCGCCCGAATCATTGAGCGGCCGCAGGTGACGCATCTCGGGTTGCGGAACCCCGTTTGGAGGGCTATTCTGACCCCTTGAATGTGATGGATCAGACAGACGTGATTCGATGCGCGCGGAAGGTCGCAGCCATGCAGATATCTGGTGTCTCTGATTATTGTCTGCAAGTGGCTCGCCGCGGGACTCCGCTGTGGGGGTGCGGAGGCGGCCGGTGCGCAATTCGTTGGTCCGCGGGGGGGTCCAGGGTGGTTTAACGGGTGATGGGTGCTATCGGCTCGTTTCCGGGTTCGGTACCTGTGGTGGTTGGTCGCAGGCGGGTGGTTCGTGCGCCGTGGCGGCGGGGTGCGTGGACGGCGCAGGAGGCGGCGGCGGTGTTGCAGGGTCGTCGTGGGGAGCTTGTGCGGGAGTTCGCGCGGCGTTGGGATGCTGTGGGGGTGCCGGCGGGGGTGCGGGAGGAGATCGTGGACGAGGCGATCTGCGCGGTCGTGATGATGCGCCGGCCGCTGGTGAGCGAGCGGCATCTGCTCGGGGCGTTCTGGGTGATGGTCCGGGTGCTGCTGGCGCGCTACCGCCAGGGCCGCCGGGATCTGCGCCTGGGGTCGCGGCGGCGTGTCCCTCTCGATGAGGTCGAGCTCGCAGCGGAGGGCTTGGCGCCGGAGGAGGTAGTGGAGCTGGCGGAGAGTGCGTGGCGCGCGGCGGATCTGATGGCGCAGCTCTCTGAGATCGAGGCGCGGGTGGTGCTCGTGACGGCGACCCGCGGTGTCGGGGCGAAGGCGGCGGCGCGGGGGCTGGGGTTGCCGGTGAAGGATGCACGGGCGGCGGCGCGCAGCGCCCAGGGGAAGGTTGAGATGGTCGCGGCGATCGCGGCGGCGGGCCGGATGTGCGCCTACCGTGAGGGGGCGGTGGTGGCGCACGCGCGGGGGGAGGCGTTCGGTGAGCAGGCGCGTGTCGCGCGGGCGCATCTGCGGGCGTGCGGATCGTGCCGGGTGGAGTACCGGCGGTTGCGGCGTGAGATGCGCGGCCGGGATTGGCAGCGCAGCGCAGCGGCGATATTCCTGCCCATGCCGGCTGGCGGTGGTGGGCATGGGGGGTGGCTGGAGCGGGTCGTGGGGTGGCTCTCGGCGCGGCATATCGCGCCGCGCGGGGTCGGTGAGCGGACTGCGGAGGCCGCGGGTGCGGCGGGTGGTGTGGGTGTCGTGAAGGCGACGGCGGCGGGCACGGCGATCATCGCGGCGACGGCGACGGTCGCGGGGGGTCTGCACGCGCTCGTGATCCCGGCGGCGCACCACTCGCATCGGCGTCCTCACCCTCATGTCGCGGTGGTGAGCGCGGCCGCGGCCGCTCCTGCTCCGGTGGCTGCTTCGCTGCCGGCGGCGCCGCCAACGCTGGCGCCGGCTGCGGGTGCCGCGTCGGCGCGGCCGTCGGCGCAGGTGTTGGCGGCGCGGCGCCGGGCGCAGGCTGAGGCGAGGGCATCGAAGGCTGAATGGGAGTTCGGGCCCGAAGGCGAAGCGTCAGCGGGCAGCGGGCCCGCGCCGGCGTCCTCTGAAGCGCAGGCGGCGGCGGTCGCGCACGCGGCGTCGGTGTCCCCCTCGCCTGTTGAATCTTCGGCTGGTGCGCCGGCTGGTTCTTCTGCGTCTGAATCTTCTGGTCCGCGTCAGTCGGCGGGCGAGAGCCAGGCAGAACGGGAGTTCGGGCCGCAGTAGGCGCCCTTTGCGACGGGCTGACCCCGGCGCTTCGCGGCGCTGCGGCTCCGTGCGCGTCGGCTGGCTGGTGGCGTCGTGAAATTGAGTGGTCCGCGAGAGCCCCAGCCTGGTTAACACATATGCGAGAGAGTTTCATGGTGGCGCTTCCGCCGGATGATCTGGATGAGCAGCCGACGTTGGAGCTGGAGCGTGGTCGGCCGGCGCCAGATCGGCGGGTGGTACGTCTTGAGCGGCGGGCGCCGCGCGGTCGGCGGACAGCGGCGTGTCTTGTGGGGTGCGTAGCGGCAGGCACGCTGGCTGTCGCTCTGCTGCGACGCTCGGCGGGAGAGAGCGGGCCGCATCCGAGGGTGAAGGCTGGCGGCCATGTCGTGAGTACCGGCAGGTGTGCGGTGGATTGCGGTTTGAGAGCTTCTGGGCCTCGTAGGGTCGCTTCGCGGCTGCATGGGGCGTCCACACATTGTCGGTCGGCGAGCGTGAGCTTGCGTGCTCCGGCGTGCGCGGGGCGGCATCGCCGCTATGCAACTCGGGCGCGGCTTGGTCCGCGCGCGGCGCCGACTGTGGTCGTTGTCGCGCGCCCGGCGGAAGTCGAACGGCCCGCAGTGACGGTCCCGTCGCCACCTGTGCAGCGCACGGAAGAGTCGCCACCTGTGCCGGTGCGTAGGGCGCCCGATGAACCGGCGGTCAGTGAGTTTGGTTTTGAAGGCCACGGCCGGTGAGCTTGGGTGCCGGCGGTGATGTCCTCGGAGGGGATGCTTGAGCTTGTCGCGTGTCGTCTGCGGGTGCTCGGCGACCCGGTGAGGCTGCGTATTCTCGGGCTGTTGCAGGTGCGGGAAGCGACGGTCAGCGAGCTTGCCGATGAGCTTTCAACGAGTGCGCCCGCCGTGTGTAAACATCTCGCGCGGCTGCACCAGGCCGGGATCGTCGCGCGGCGCAGAGATGGTATGTCGGTGCGGTACGCAGTAGCCGACTACACGGCCTTCCGTCTGGTCGAGCAGGCCGGCGCGGGCGTCGCCGCGTACGCCGAGGAACTGGCCGAAACGGCAGGCCTGACCCTCGCACAACAATAGGTAGGCGTTGCAGCTCCTTCCCCTGTAGCCGCAGGGGAGTCTGCCGCGGGAAGCAATTAACCGTTTGGTTAATTGGTCAATTGCTCAAAGGGTTGTTGTGTTCTGTCCGCTGGGGAGGTAGAAGTGATGTATGACTTTCACCGGCAGGACAATCACCTCGCAGGACGCTTCCCCCGGTGGTCCGGGTGAGGGTGCGGCTCGTGTTGTGCGGATCGTGGCGCGAGTGGTGCTCTGGGGCGTTCTGCTCTTGCTGCTTTTCCGCGGCCTGGTTTCCGTACTCAGGGCCGAGCCCCGCCACGATCCCGTTCGTACACAGACAGTGACAGTCACCCAGCGCCCCGCGGCTGGTGTCGCGGGTGCGGGGGAAGGTGGGTGATGGGTGTGCCTGTGAAGCGCTGGCTGCTGTTCGTGTTGTGCGTCGCGGTGGGTGTGCTTGTGGTGTTCCCGGCGGGCGCTTTGGCTGCGGGTAACGATGTGGGCCGCAACGTCTCGGATTTGTTGAAGCACTATGCGGGTGAGTTGTATGGGGGGATCGTGGCGATTATGAGCTTGGTGTTTTTGTGGAATCGTCGTTACACCGAGCTGGCGGTGTTCCTGTTCGCGGCGGTCGTGGTGGCGTGGATGGTGTTCGCGCCGGAAGAGATCGGCAAAGCCGCGGAAGCGGTCGGCAAGCAGATCTTTGAATGACCGGCGGGGTGATGGTGAATGAGTGACACCCCAGGACAGATCCGCTCTTACCAGCGCATCTTCCGGCCGGAGCGGCGGATCTACCAGATCGATGGGCGGCGCCTGCCGGTCCCCGGCGGCGTGCCGCTGGTGTGGCTTCTGTGGGCCGCCGGCACGCTGCTTGTGGTGCTCGCGCTGAGTTCGCGGTCGCTGACGCTGACGCTCGGCGTGGGGTTCGCGGCGGCGCTGGCGGGAGCGGGCTACGGCGGCTGGCTCCCGGCGGCGGTCGCGGGGCTGTTCGCGTTCGTGTGCGTGTACGCCGCGGGCGTCGTGCTGGGCGCGCTCGACTGGCCGCTGCGGCTGGTGATTCTGCCGACGGCGGTGGCGACGTTGGCGGGGCAGGTGTCGCCGGATGGGCGGCCCGCGCACCGTTACCTGCTCTCGTGGGTCGCGCTGCGTCTGGCGCCCGCGCGCCGCTCACTTGAGCAGCCGATCGCAGAGGAGGGGTCGGTGCTGCTGTGGGCGCCGGAGGTGTGGGTCGCGCCGGATGAGCACTGCGCGGTGTTGCGCCACGGCCGGGTGCATGGGCCGGCGAGGCTTGAGTTCCGGGAACTGGTGGTGGTCTACCGGCGCCGCGGACGGCACGTCGTGAGGCGTGCTGAGGGTCATCGTGTGCGCCGCGGTGAGGTGCTGGCGGAGGTCGTTGAGCTTGGCGCGGGGCAGGTTGTGGAGGTCAGGCTGTGAGGTGCTTCCCGTTGCGCTACGCGCACCGCAACGTGCTGTTCGGGGCGGCCGGGGAGCCGGCGGGCTTGTTCCGGCTGGGGATGTGCGCCTACCCGTTCTTGCCGGTGAGCGGTAAGTGGGCGTTGCAGCGCCGCCTTGAACGCCTCGCGCACATCGTCGCCGCGGACTTCAGCGTGTGGCGTGTCACCCGCGGCTACCCCGCTGGCGGCTACGTCGAGCAGGCGGCGGGCCTGTTGGATGAGCGCCACCAGCCGCCCGAGGTGTGGCGGGCGTTCCTCGACGGGCACCGCGCGCGGCTGGTCGAACTGGACTCGCACATACCCGAGGTCTACCTCGCGGTCTCCCTCTCACAGAACACCCCCGCGGGGTTCGGCGCCGGCCTGGTGCGCAGCGTGGATCGCGCACGCCGGCGGGTGGAGGAGCTGGCCGGGATCGGCGGCGTGTCACCCATTTCGCGGGGTGAGCTGGATGGGGTGTTGGCGGGCGAGCAGCGTGTGTATGAGCGGCTGTCGGGTGTGCTGTCGCTGCGGCGCGCGAGCACCAACGAGCTTCAGTGGCTTTTGCGCCGCGCGGCCGGCCGCGGACTCGGCGAGCCGCGTTTGGATGAGCACTGGCAGCCGGACGCGCTGGTCCTCACCCCGGAGGGTGACGGTGGTGTGTTTGAGCCGTTGGGGGTGGATCTGGAGCGGTGCGCAAACGCGGCGATCACCGAGCGCGAGCGGACGCTGGTGGTGGATGGGGAGCAGGGCCGCTCCTACCAGGCGATGCTCGCGCTGGGTTCCTTGGCGGAGGCCCCGGAGTTCCCCGGCGCCGCGGCGGAGTTGCTGTTCGCGCCGTTGGAGGGGGTGGGGTTCCCGGCGGATGGGGTGGTGCACGCGCGGTGGCTCGGCAACCGTGAGGCGTTGGGGCAGGTCCGCAAGCGGATCGCGGATGTGGAGAACGCCTACCACGAGCAACTCGAGGGCTCTGCGCACGGGCCGGGGCTGCTCGCCGGCGAGGACCGCGTGCTCGCCCGTGAGTACGAGGCCCGCCTGCAGAGCGGCGGGCGGCCGGCGATGCTTTACGCCTCTCTCTCGCTCGCGGTCGGCGCGGGGAGTGGGGAGGAGCTTGAGCGGCGGGTGGATGCGCTGCGGGAGCGCTACGGCGATATCGCGCTTCACCGTCCCACGGGGTTGCAGCGCCAGTTGTTCTTCGACCACCTCCCCAGGGCCGACGGCGGCCTCACCCGTGACTACACCCAGCAGGTGACGGTCGAGCAGTTCGGGGCGCTCGTCCCGACCGCGACCGTCACCGTCGGCGCCAAGCACGGCGTGTACCTCGGGTTCACCCCAAGGGGGGTCAGGCGGCCAGTGCGCTACGACGCGACGGCGCCGTCGCGGGAGTCACGTGCGTCGGCGGTCGCGCTCGCCGGGACGCTCGGGAGCGGGAAGACGGTGACGGCGCAGGGGATCGCGTACGCGGCGGAGCGCCGCGGGTCGCTGATCGTTGATTTCGACCCCAAGCCCGACCACGGCTGGCACAAGCTCGCCGAGCTGGAGGGCCGGCTTGAGGTGCTCGAGCTCTCCGGCGCCCCCGAGCAGCAGGGCCGCCTCGACCCGCTGCTGATCGGCCTGGACGACCTGCGCGAGGAACTGGCGTGCTCGTATCTGCTTGAGCTGCTGCGCGACCCGCCGCCGTCATGGGAGGTCGCGATCGGCCGCGCGGTAAAGGACGCGGTGCGCCGCGGCGAGCGCAGCACGCTCTCGGTCGTTCACGCGCTGCGCGCGAGTGACAGTGAGCCGGCGCGGGAGGCCGGGGAGGCGTTGGAGGTCGTGTGCGACTTCGGTCTCGCGCGCCTCGGGTTCGCATACCCCGGCACGCACGGCGAGCAGGCGGCGGGGTCGGTGTCGGTGCGGACGATCCGCACTCCGGGTCTGTCGCTGCCGGACCCGGGGGCTTCCAGGGAGATGTATACCCGCGCGGAGCGTGTGTCGGTCGCCACGCTCACACTCGTCGCTGCGTATGTGCTGCGGCTGATCTCCCAGGACCGCAGCCGGCACAAGGTGGTGCTGCTGGACGAGGCGAAGGCGTTTTTGATCTCGCGGCAGGGGTACGCGGTGATCCAGCGGCTGGTGCGGATGGGTCGCGCGTTCAATACCACGCTGCTGCTCGCCACACAGCTCGTCACGGATTTGGAGGAGCTGGCGGACCTGATCGGGACGTGGTTCATCGGCGGGCAGGAGTCAGACGCCGAGGCCCGCCGCGCCCTTGAGCTGATCGGCCTGGACCCGCAGAGCCCCGAGCTTGTGCGGCTGCTGCGGGAGTACCGCGCGGGGCGGTGCGTGATGCGCGATCTCGACGGCCGTGTCGGCGAGGTCCAGGTCGACCTCGTCCACCCCCACCTCCTCGCTGCGTTCGACACCACCCCCACAAAGGCGGCCACATGAAAACACCACACGCAGTCCACCGGCCGGCCCGTCTGCGGCGCCAGCGCGGGAAAAGAGTCGCGCTCATCGCCGCGCTCGCGGTGGTTCTTCTGCTGGTGCTCGCGCCGACGGGGCTGGCTGATGTGTACTGGAATATCGGGCCGGCGCCGCAGACCCCGGCGGGTGGCTGGCTGGGGCGCTACCCACTCTCTCACTACCAGCTCGACCAGTACTTCCCCGGCGTGTCGGTGAGCCTGTTCGGCGGGGTCGATGTCTCCGGCGTCCCGCCGCTGATCGCGTTCTGCCTCGCGCAGATCGTCTGGACGCTCACCGCGTTCCTCGCCACCGCGCTCATCACCCTCTTCACCTTCGCGTTCTCCCTCGACCTCGTCAACGGCGGCGGACCCACAGGCGGCTCCGGTGCGCTCGGCCCGGTCGCCCAGGCGATCCACAGCATCTATGCCAACACGCTCGGCACCCCGTGGCTGGTAGCCGCGATTCTGGTGACGGGGTTGTGGGCGATGTGGAAGGCGCTGGTGCAGCGCCGCTACACCGAGACCGCCGGCGCGCTCGGCATCTCGGTCCTGTACGTCGTGCTCGCGCTGGCGATCGTCGCGCAGCCGCAACGCACGATCGCCCCCGCGAGCCGCCTCTCCAACGAAGTGTCCGCGGCGTTCCTCTCGCTTACCAACCAGGGGAACATCTCAAGCGAGGCTCAGGCGCAGGACGGGGCGAGTGAACAGCTCTTCAAGCTGCTGGTGCTCGACCCGTGGAGCGTCCTTGAGTTCGGCGGGACCGAGCACTGCGTCACCCAGACCGGCGGGACAATCCGCTCGGTCCGGGTGCAGCCGCTGAGCACGAACGCGGCGCAGGACACTCAGCTCACCGAAGAGCTGGGGAGATCGACTGAAGTCCGTGCGCCGGGGAAGACGTGCATCGATGATCTCAACAAGTACGCGCCGCACTTCCTCGCCTACTCGTTTCAGTCACCCGGCCGTAACGCCGAGTACGAAGCGCTGAAGAACGGCGAAGACGCAAAGCTCCCCGAAAGCGACCCCGCCAAGCACAACGGCACATACCCGCTCGGCCCCGCGGATGAGCCCGCCGCGGAAGCGATGGGCAAGGGCGGCCAGTACGAGCGGCTGCTCCTCTCGATCGTCATTCTCGCCGGCGAGCTCGGCGCATGGCTTCTCGTCGGTGCGCTCGCGCTCGCGGTGATCCTCGCCCAGATCCTTCTCCTTTTGTTGTTGTGTTTCGCGCCGGTCGCGCTGATCGTCGGTGTGTTCCCCGGCCGCGGGCACGCTTTCTTCACCGGCTGGCTCGCGCGCCTGGCGGGGTTCCTCGCGCGCAAGGCGATCTACTCACTCATTCTCGCGGTCGTCCTCGCGGTCTGCCAGGCGCTGGATGACGCGACCTCGAACCTCGGCTGGCTGATGAGCTTCCTGCTGCAGGCCGCGTTCCTGTGGGGCGTGTTCCTGCAGCGCAACCGGCTCGTCGGTGAGCTGCTGGCCGCGACCGCGGGCCTCGCCGCGGCGCGCGAGAGCGGGGCAAGCCGCCTGCAGACCCTCTACTACGCCACCCGCCTCAGCGGCATGGCCGGTCTGCTCCGGCGCCACCCCCAGCGGAGCACGGGTGGGGGCGCCCACCGACCCCCGGCGCCCCCACCCACTCCAACACCCGACACGCCCCACCCATCACCTGCCGCCACGGCGCTCCCCTCTGCGGATGACTATGAGGTCGTCGACGCCGAGGTCGTTCCCGAGGGTGAGCCCGCGCAGTTTGACTCCCCTGGGGAGCCGCCGGGGCTGCCCGCGCCACCCGAGGCGCCACCCGACAGCCAGGCCGGGGGTGAACTGTGAGCTGGCGCGTCGAGCACGCCGACCCGCTCGCCGTGCTGCGCGAGCTGCCCGACGGGTGGGCACAGACCTGCGTCACAAGCCCACCCCGCCGGCTCCCGGACGATCGCACGCTCGCGGTGCTCGGCGAAGTTCACCGTGTGCTGCGCGAGGACGGCACCCTCTGGCTGCTGCACACCCCGCGGGCGCTCCCCGCCGAGCTTGCGCAGCAGGGGTGGGAGGCCCATCCGGTGCCGTGGTACACGCCGCTCGCGCACGCCCGCGTCCGCCTCCTACTGCTTACCAAGCAGCCACGGTACTTCTGCGTGACCGGCGCGGTTCACGAGTACGCCCGACTGCGGCGGCCTGCGTGCCGTGCGGGACGCGCGGAGGGCTGCGAGGGCTGCCCGTGGCAGGCCGACCGGGAGCCTCACTTGCGGCTGCGGCGGCTGTGCGTCCTCGCCGGCAGCGCGCCGGTGGCGTGCGGTGCGTGCGGGGCGCCGTGGCGGCGCGCACCCCAGGCCGGCGAGCGGCGGCCGGGGTGCCAGCACAACAACCCCCGCGGGCGCTGCCTGATCCTCGACCCGTTCTGCCGCTCACCCCATACGGCCCTTCTCGCCAGCCGTTACGGCCGCAGTTTCCTCGGCATCACAGATCCCCAGGGGGGTGAGCGGTGGTGACTGCGCGGCTCGCTGCCCTGTGGGAGCGGCCGATCGCCGAGCGCGAGCGCGCCCGGGCGCTGCTCGCCGTCACAGCGCTGCTCACCACCACCACCATCCTGCTCGCGCTCGACGGCGCGCATGGCGACCCGCCGCGCCGGACGATGGCGAGCACGGCGGCTCGTGCCACTGCGCTCCGGCCCGGTCCCTCCAGCACGGGGGCAGCGCCGGGCGCGAGCGTGGTCGCGCAGGCGTCCGCGGCGCGGCTGTTCCTCGGGGGCTACCTGGCGTATCTCTACGGGCACGCTCCGGCTGGCGCGGTGCAGGGCGCCACGCCCGGCCTGCTGCGGTCGCTGCGGCCGCGCGTCTCGTTGGACATGCGCGCCCGACAGCCGCGCGTCCTCACCCTCCAGGTGACACCCGCCGTTTCCCCCGGCCGCGTGGTTGTGAGCGCGCAGGTCAACGACGGCGGCCTCGAGGATTACCCCGTCGTGCTGCTGCTCGCGCGCGAGCGCGGCCGGCTGCTCGTCACCGGGCTGGAGGGCGAAGGATGACCGAGCAGACCGGGAGCCGGGGGTTTGTGTGGCTGTGTCTCGCGGCGGGCGCGGGCTCCACGGTCCTCGCGCTCGTGGTCGTGCTCGGCATCGCGGTCGCGGTGCTCGGCGCGAGCTTCACCGGCTGCCAGACAGGCGAAACCGACACGGCCAGCATCTCGGGGCCGGCGCCGTCGGCGTACGCACTGCAGAACATCCCGCCCGAACGCCTGAGGCTCTATCAGCAGGCTGGCGTCAGGTTCGATATCGACTGGAGCTTCCTGGCGAGCATCGGGGCGCAGGAGTGCAACAACGGCGGGTGCGCCGGGGTGAACTCCGCGGGGTGCGCCGGCCCAATGCAGATCGCCTTCGTCCGCGGGAGCGCGTGCAGCCCCGGTCCGGGGCCGACGCTCTGGGAACGCTACGCCGTCAACGCGAACCCGGGGCAGCCGCTGTCGGTGAATGATCCCACAGACGCGGTCTTCACTGCCGCGAGGATTCTCCGCGAAGCGAAGGGCGCCCCGCCCACTGGCGGCTCCTACGCGGAATACCGGCAGGCGGCGTGCAACTACTACGGGGCGTGCGCGAGCGCTGGCGTCAGCTACGCCGATGAGGTCATGGCTCGCGCCGTGCAGTACGGGTTCACCGGCTCAGGCTCACCCTCCGCGAGCAGCCCGCCGCTCGCCACCCCCGTCGAAGGCGGCGGACCGGGCGAGTGCGCCGCCACCGCGCCCTCGCCGCACGGCGCTCCGGCGATCGTCCGCGTCGCCGAAAGCCAGGTCGGGCAGGGCGAACACCCTCCCGGCTCCGGCTGCACCGTCTACGGGCCGTGTGAGGAGTGGTGCTCGCTGTTCGCTGCATGGGTGTGGCAGCACGCCGGGGTGCCGCTGCCCGGGCCGGCCGCGCTCTACGGTTACTCCGGGTCGCTGTACACCTGGGCGCGCGAACACGGCGGGAAGGTGCTCCCGACGACCGCGAGGCCTTCACCCGGCGACGCGGTCTTCTACGGGCAGGGTCCAGGCGCGAGCGCGCACGTCGGGATCGTCGTACAGGTCCTCCCCACGGGTGAAATCGTCACCGTCGAGGGCAACTACAACGGGCGCGTAACCCGCGTCGGCCCCTTCAAACCCTCCGCGCCGGTCGGCGAGGCCGCCCCCATCTACGGGTACGCGCAGCCACCCGCACCACGCGGCGAAGGAGCCAGCACGTGAGCCTTCGTCGCCGGTGGTCGCTGTTCGCGGGGTGCTGCGCGGCCTGGTACGCGGGGCGCTACGCCACCTGGTACGCGGGCCGGTTCGCGGTACCGCGGACTGTGGTGCGCCGTTTGTGGCTTGCCGGTGCGGGTTTCGGCGGGCTGGCGTTTTTTGACATCTCGGCGCGCGAGCGCGGTGCGCGTGCTGCTCGACACCGACAGCGAGGGCCGGATGCGCTACTCGCTGATCGTGCCGGGCCGGTCGCTGCCGGCGGTTCGCTCGGCGCTCGGCAACTACGACCGGGTACAGGTCCGCACCCTGGCCCCCGAGGCCACAGACGGGGAGGGGGAGCGTGGGTGTGTGGTGCGCGCGGAGCTGCGTTTGGCGCGGCCGAGCAGCGAGCCGCTTGCGCACCTGGCGCTCGACCCCGACCCGCTCCAGAGCTTCGCCCGGGTCCTCGCCGGCACCGACGGCGGGCGGGCGGAGGTCGCGGTCGATCTTCTGCCCTGCCCGGCGGGCGCGCGGCGGCGGCTGCGACGCCGGCTGCTGCGCGAGGCACGCCGGGGTGAAAGCCCCGGCGGGACGACGGGCGGGTTGCTCGAGGTGCTGGGCGGCGGTGGCCGGGGGGCGGGTCGCCGGCCTGTGGCGGATGTCGTTGAGCAGCGGGTGTTGCGTGAGCAGTTGGC
The DNA here is from genome assembly GCA_963844585.1 of uncultured Solirubrobacterales bacterium. Classification (GTDB taxonomy): domain Bacteria; phylum Actinomycetota; class Thermoleophilia; order Solirubrobacterales; family Solirubrobacteraceae; genus Palsa-744. The sequence continues at coordinate 449,755 of CAWJOV010000010.1, forward strand.
CGCGAAGGTGTTGCAGGCCGAGCCGTTGTTCGCGCTGCAGGTGCTCGTGTGCTGCCGCGCGCCGGTGAAGGCGCTCGCGGTGGAGCGGATGCAGGCGTTGTTGGGGTGCTTCGATGCGTGGGCGGCGGCGAACTCGCTGCGGGTGGTCGGTGTGCGTGTCGCCGGCCTGGCGTTCCTGGGGTCCGATCTCCTCGGCCGGCGGGCGTGGTTTGACCGGCGGATGAGCAGTGGGCTGTTTGCGCCGGCGCGGCGTGGGCTCGTCGGCGCCAGGGAGGTCGTGGGGCTGCTCAAGCCGCCGAGCGCGCACTGCCTCGCGCCGGAGGTGCTGCGGCTCGGCCCGGCGGTTCACCCCGCCCCGGCGGGACTACCCGAGTACACCGGCCAGCCCGACGTTGTGCCGCTCGGCCGCGTGACGGGCGAGAGCGGGGAGCGGCTGGTGGCGCTGCCGCTCGCGGACACGTTCTTCACCTACACCGCGGGGCGCTCGCGGTGGGGGAAGACCGAGCTTGCGATCACACAGTTCCTGCACCTCGTCCGCGCCGGGCATGGCGGCATGTTCCTCGACCCCCACGAGGACGCGATCCAGCGAATCAAGAGCTGCCTCACCGACCAGGGCATGGCCAGGCGGGTGGTCGAGCTCGACCTCGTCGGCGCCCGCTCACGGGACGGGCAGCCGGGGTGGAACCTCCTCGCCGCACGCGGCTTGGGCGAGGACGCGCGGGAGCGGCGGGTGGAGGCGATCGTTGACTCCTTCGCCTCCGCGCTGCGCTGGGGGGAGCGCAACAACCGCGCGCTCACGCTCACCACCCAGGCCGCCGCCGGGCTGATCGAGCTCTCCACCCATCTACCCGACGGGCTGCAGCCAACGCTCTTTCAGATCCCCACGCTGCTGGGGAACCCAGGGTGGCGCGAGCGGGTGCTGCCGCTACTCTCACCCGCCCGCCGCCAGTTCTTCAGCGAGCGGTTCCCCCGCATGGCCGAAGAGGCCATCACCCCCGTCACCAACCTCATCGACCGGCTGCGCTCAAGCACCCAGCTCGCCGCGCTCCTCGGCGCCCAGAGCACCAGCTACAACATCGCCCAGGCGATGAACACCGGGCGGATCGTGCTCGCGTGCCCCGGCGCCGGCGGCGCCAGGGACAAGCTTATCGCCAACCTCCTCGTGTTCGATCTGCTGCACGCCGCGAAGGGCCGCGCCAGCCTGCCACCCGAGCGCCGCCGGGAGTTCTACGTCTTCCTCGATGAGGTCCAGACCTACGACGGCGCCGCGTCGGGGAACCTCGCGGCGCTGCTTGAGCAGACCGCCAAGTACGGGATACGCGCGTTCCTGCTCAACCAGAACCCCGAGCGGCTCACCCGCGAGACGCTGAACGCGCTCACGACCAACCGCTCGCACCTCATCACGACCGCGCTGAACGAGCGCGCCGCCACGCTCATCGCACGCGAGTGGAACAACGACCCGCCCGCCAGCGCGATCACCAGCCTCCCCCGCTGGACATTCCTCGCACAGGCCACCCACCACGGCCACCCCACCCGCCCCTTCCTCTTCCACAACCTCGCCATCACCGACCTCTACACCGACGCGCACCACCCCGAGCAGATCGCCGCGATCCAGCCACTCATCGACAAGGCATCCGGGCGCACGGACGCGGCCGAGACGATCACGGCGCTCGACACCCTCGACCAGCGCATCCACGACCACCTCGCCAGCCACGGCGACCAATCCTCCGCCGGTCAGCAGGGGGAGGCTGGTCGCTCCACGATGCCCCAGCTACCCGACCCCGAGGACCCCCAGCCGTGAGCGGACACCTAACAGAGAGCGAACTGCGCGCGCTGCCCGCCGCCGCCGTGCCGGTGCTCCAGGGTCTTCACCAGCACCGGCTGCTCACCACCCCGCAGGTCCGCGTTCTGCACACCCCCGACGCCTCGCTGCGCTGGACGCAGCACATCCTCACCCAGCTGCGCGAGCGGGGGCTCGCCCAGCACATGCGCGGGCCGCGCGGCCAGGCGCCGTGGTTCCTCACCGCGCGCGGCGAGGACACGATTCAGACAGCCGGCACGCTCGCCGAGCCCAGGCGACGACTCACCACACCCGCGCAGGCGTCCGGGCCGCTACGCGCCCACACCCTCGCCGTCAACGACACCGGGATCGCGTTCGTCAAAGCCGCCCGCGAACGCGACGGAGACAACTGCGACCCCCTCTCCTGGCGGCACGAGATCGCACACTCCCTCACCCAGGGACGCGCTTCCCGGAAGCTCATCGCCGACGCGCTGCTCGCCTACCTTCAGGCCGCCCCCGACCAGTCGCTCACACTCCACCAGCGGTTCATCGAGCTCGACCGCGGCACGATCCCACCCGAGCATCTCGCCGCCAAGCTCGCCACCTACTCCCATCTCCGCCACCACGCACCCACCACCCCGAACGCCACCGCCACGGGCAGGCCATTGTGGCGCGCCTACTACCGCATCTTCCCGGCGGTGCTCGTGGTCCTCGCCGACCAGACACCCGCACATGCGCGTCGGCGCATCCAGAGGGTGATCGCGCTCTACCGCACCGACCCGACCCAGAGCCGCTACGGCACCGTCCCCATCTCTTTCGTGACGCTCGCGCAGCTCACCAGCCGAGGCCCGTTCGCGCCCATCTTCATCTCCGCCGAGCACCCCGAAACCTACGTGGACTGGCTCGGTGACACACACCCAACCGAGAGGTGAACATGCCACACTCCACGCCCACACCCTCCCGCCGGCGCGCCCCCGACCCAGGCTGCCCCGCGCCGCACGCCCACCGAGCACGCCGGCTGCCCGCTGCGCCAGCGGGCAGGGCCTCAACCGGCCACCGAGCGCCCGCGCCCTACCGCACCGCCGACCTGCCGCTCGCGATCTGGCCGTGCGCGCAGACCACGAGCCAGTGGCAGCGACACGGCCGCTACCGCCCCGAGTCAAACCGTCACCCAGGGAAGATGCTCCCCGCGCTTGCGCGCCGCGCGATCGAGACCTACAGCGACCCCGGCGACCTCGTGCTCGACCCGATGTGCGGGATCGGCACAACACTCGTTGAGGCCATCCACCTCCACCGCCCAGCCCTCGGCATCGAGCTCGAGCCCCGATGGGCGCACCTCGCCCGCGCCAACATCGAGCACACCCGCCAGCAAGGCGTGCGCTCCACAGCACACGTCGTCGAAGGCGACGCCCGACGGTTGCCGCGCCTCCTTACGCAAACGCGACACCTCTTCGCGGGTAGGCCGGGGAGACTCCCGGGCGTCGCGCATTACGGACAGGTCAACCTCATCCTCACCTCGCCGCCCTACGCCTGCGAGGTCGCGGACGTGTCCAACGCGAACCTCGTCAGCGGCGTCGGGCCGATCCGCCGCGAGGACACCAGCAACTACAGCACCGACAAGACCAACCTCGGACACGCTCGTGGACGCGCCTACCTCGCCGCTATGGCAGAGGTGTACGAAGCATGCGCGGCCGTGCTGAAGCCCGGCGGGTTCCTCATTCTCGTGACCAAGGACATGCGCTCCGGCGGCAAGCTGCACAACCTGAGCGGCGACACGATCACGCTCTGCGAGAACCTCGGTCTGAACTATTGGCAGCGCATCATTGGCCTGCTCGCCACGGTCCGCGACAGCGAGATCGTGATGCGCCCGTCGTTCTGGCAAACGCTGCACGCCCGCCGAATGCGCGCACGAGGCGAACGCGCCCACGTCGTAGCGCACGAGGACATGCTCGTCTTCCGCAAGCCCAACCCGCCCTCAGCATGAGCACACGGCCCACGGAGGATTGCTTGAGAATGGCCCAGACAAGCCAGATTGGCCAGGCCAAGGAAGCCCGCCGGCCCTGCAACCGAGCCACCCGACCGTGCCCTGCTGCCAGACCCTTGAGATCACGGCCCGGGTCTGGTCTGATCGAGGACGATGACGCACGACCGATCGAGATCCCCAATGTCTTCCTCGACGCCCTGGCGCGCAGGCTCGCCTCCCGGCTTGCCGAGCAGATCGCTGATCAACTCCCAGGCCAATATGAGGGTTCGCCGTGGATGACCTTCGAGGAAGCCGTCGAGTACACGAGAGTGCCCGCAGGCACGTTCCGCAAGCTGAGCGCCGACGGAACGCTCACCGCGCACGGCGGCAAGAGAAAGATCTACCACCGCCAAGAGCTGGACGCGGCGCTACTGAGCCTCTCGGGGCGCACACGCCGCTGAGAGGGGCGAGCTGATGGCGCGTAGCGAGCGGATACGCATAGAGCGAGGCCTCTACCGCGTTGGCAAGACGTACATCGCTTGCGCAACATCGCCGGGCGCGCGCAAGGCGAAGTGGAAGACGATCGGCGAGGTCGGCCTCATGGAGGCCCGCCGCGAGCGCGACGCCTGGGCCGTGGAAGTCCGCTCCGGTGGCGTCCCTGAGACAGGCGGCAAAGAGAAGGTCGAGGAGGTAGCGCTCGCATGGCTGCAATACATCGAAGGTCTTGTCGAGATCGGCGAGCTGCGACCGCGCACTCTTGAGGCATACAAAATCGGCGTGATGCTGCATCTCATCCCCGACTACGGACATCGACGCATCCGGTCCATGACGACCGACGATCTTGTCGATTGGCATCGCAAGCAGCGGAAGCTCAAAGCCTCGACGTGGACAATCCGCGCACGCTGGATGGCTGTAAGAGGCGTCTTTGGCTACGCGGCGCGTCACAACATCATCGCCGCCAGTCCAGCCGACAAGCTGCTGCCCCGCGAGCGCCCAGGCGCCGGAGAACCGCGCCAGCGGTTTCTTTCCCGCGATGAGATGGACAGGCTGCTTGAGCACGCCGGGCCAGCACTCGCGATTATCGCGACCGCACTATTCACAGGTATGAGAGTCATGGAAGTCCTCGCCCTCCAATGGGGCGACATCGACTTCACCGAGGGCGTGATCCACGTGCGGTTCCAGCTCAGCCGTCAAGGCAAGCGAGTGCCCCTCAAGACAAAGGCAGCGAAACGCGACATCGTGCTAATGGACACCCTTGGAAAGCTCCTTCGCCGACGCCGCCTCGCCGAAGAGTTCTCCACAGACACCGATTTCGTCTTCCAGAGTTCCGTGCCGCGCCGGCCAATGACCTACAGGGGAGCCCTGCTCGACCTTTTCCACGACGCACGCAAAAGCGCGAACCTGGAAGACGTGACATTCCACTGCCTACGACACACCTTCGCCTCAATCCTGATCGCCCAGGGTCGCGATGTGCAATTCGTCTCCCGCCAGCTCGGGCACACCAAGACCTCAACGACCTGGGACACGTACGTCCACTTGTTTGAAGCTCACCGGCACGCCCACGACGCACGCGAGCAGCTAGAGGCAGAGTACGGCGAGATGCTGGGGGCGGCCGACGCATGAATTAGGGGTCCGCGCCGCGCCCCAGTCGCCGCGCGTGGCAGTATGCGGGGAATGCGTACGCTTGCCCTAGACCCAGGCCCTATCCCAGTACCTCAGACCGTCCAGTTCACTTGCGAGGGCCGGGTCTGCCGTGTCCTCATCCATCCCCAGCCTGTAGGCCCAAGACTCAATAATTTCCCGCAGATCGGCTCCGCACCGGAGCTTGAGGTCACGCTGGGCGAGCAGTTTCACATCGAAGGCGAGCCAGGTGTCTATCGGGTCGTGCGTCAGTCAGGGGAAGCTGACCCACTGATGCTCGAACCCATCTCGTAGCTGTCGGGTTCGTTGGCTTCCCGGGGCCGCTGGTCTGCTCCTACCTGCCATCTGCCCCGGTAGACCTCGGTGAAACAGGGGGTAGCGCGTAGCAAGCGACGAACGGTCGCCTCACTGCATGGCACATGCGTCCGGAGCGTCTGGGTCAACTCTTGCGCGGAGATGTGAGCTGTCATCTCGCGAGCCAACGTGTGGAGCGCTGCTCGCCCGACCAGGTTCTCGGAGGTGTTCGCCGCTGCGAGCGCAGACCAGCTCGGCACGCGCGGCAGTGCCTTGTCGAAGATCTCTTGCTGCGTACTGCGCTGAAGCTCCATCTCCATCACGAACGTGAAGATGTCGCTAAGCCCCGACCGCAACCCGTGGCGCTCCGGCTGCTTGATCCAGTCCCACAGTAGATATCCGACGCCGCCCGCAAAAAGAAGGCCGAGCGGTCCGAGCGTGTCATATGCCTTCTGTGCTGCCCTGAACACGCCCATGCCGGTGAGGCCAGCAGCCATATGGGTGCCGTGAACCATTCGGGCCAGCTCGCCTGCATCACTTCCGGCTTTGAGATGATCCAGCCACTTGGTACGGTCAATCAGGTCTGCGCCCGCGCCGTATACCGCTGCGACCGCAGGACCATCCTTGGAGACGTAGAGGCCGCGGATCGCAAGCGCGAGCTTCACGGATGGGATGTCGTCTGGGTCCTTGATCGCGAGTCTGGCAATACGCGCGTGCTCATCAGGCGTCAGCCACGCGTCAGGAATGGCGTCGTCCGGGACGACACGGAGCATTGGGAGGTATTCCGTGTGCCAGCGACGCAAGAAGTCTGCGACCGGAACCGATCGGCGGGCGCTCACGGACCAGGCCTCGACGTGCTCGACGATCTCGTTGGCAACGTGCTGAGCGCAGAACAAACGAATGAGTTGCTGGTTCGCGGCCGTGACGAGCGCCGTTCGCTGATTGCGTGCGCACGCGTAGTTGATGTCGAAACCGAGCCAGTGTGCGTCCAGGATCGCGCAGAGCGGCTGCGCCATGATCGCGTCGGGGAAAACGCCGTGCTCGGAGGGAGGGCAAAGGGGCGCCGACGCGTGGGTACGATGTGTAACCGCCAGCATCTCGCGCACAGCGTCGGAGGGCTCGCGGCGAGCCGGCTGCTTTTGTGCTTCGGACATCCGCAACTCCATAGGACTAGATTAGGCCGACAGGGCGTGATAAAGTGCTGCATAGTTGGGGATAGATTTCTATGGCATCCACCTCCGTGCTACTGACCCGTCGCGAGGCCGCTGAGATCGGTCGCGTCCCGCTGAACGCGATCGACAAGGCGATCGAGCAGGGCGTCGTGAAGCCCAAGCGCAAGCAAGGCAAGCCACTGCTCCCCGCGCACGAAGTGGCGCTGCTCGTTCTGCTGCGCCAGATCGATGTCGCGCTCCCGACTAAGGCGAAGCAGCACCTGCGCAAGTGGCTGGCAGGAGCGCAGTCGCAGGCTGTTGGCTCTGAGCTGGCGCTGTCCGAGGCGCTGCGCGTGGCGATGACTGAGGATGTCGCACAGACGATCGAGCGCGCCGAGTCCTACACGCGTCTGCGCGACCGCTACGTGGAGCGCAATCCGGCCGTGATGGGAGGCGAGCCAGTCATCACGGGGACCCGCGTGCCCGTACGAACGATTGCGAGCCTGATCGAGGTGGGTGAGAGGCCAGAGGTACTGCGCGAGGACTACCCGCACGTCCCGGAGGAGGCGTACCCGGTCGCCGTGCTGTGGGCGCACGCCAACCCTCGCCGCGGCCGTCCGGTACGCCCCTGGGACAGTCCCGTGCCGAAGCGTCGCGGCGCACGGGGCGCGTGAAGTTCTGGATCGACGAGTGCCTGACGCCGGCGCTCGTCGGCCACGCGCACTCCCACGGGTACGAGGCGACATCCACGCGCGACCGAGGCCATCTCGGGATGCGAGACGATGAGCTGCTGACACTCGCAGTCAGCGAGGAGTTCGTGTTCGTCACGAACAACCACGCCGACTTCGTAGGACTCTGCACAAACGCCGAGCTGCACACGGGGCTCGTCGTCCTGCCACAACGCCCACGCGACGCTCAGCTCCCGCTCTTTAGCGATGCCATCACTCACATCGAGCGCCACTCCGCGCAGGCCAGCGAAGCGCCAGCCGACTGGATGCTGAATCGCGTCGTGGAAGTCGATGACGAATCCGAAGCATGCAGAGACATGCCGCTTCCCAAGCTCTGAAGGCGTTGGCGCCGGTCGCAGCTCAGGGATCCCACCTGTTGCTTGGCGAGGCAACGTCAACAGATCGCCTAGAGTCGTTGCAGAAGGATGAGCGCAAGCGCCTAACGCGACTAGCTTGCGTCGCCGAACTCTTGGGCGCCCGGAGCATCGTGCTAGCAAGCGCAGCACCTAGCTTCTCTGAAAGAACACGCAAAGACGCGGATAACCTTCTATCCGCACCCTGGAGACGTGTCAGGCTGATCGATGGTCTTCAGCGTGCACCCTCGTGAGCTGCGGCTTCTGGACTCACCGGGACTTCCGCCCGGCCTCCTGGGACGACGCGAGCCGTCCCGCTACCGGGTGGCTTTGAGTAGTTGCCGCACTGTGTGATTTTAGTGCCTGTTGAGCGGCGAATCTGGGTTCGGCGAGATCCACATAACGATCTCGTGAGCGCCCTCCAAACCGGGGTTAACCTCTCGAGCATCGAACGCTTGTGATACGAAACTGGGAAGTCCGGATGCTCGTGAGTTCTCGACGTAGGTGATCCCTGCCCAAAGGCCGTCATGCTCCCAATCAAGGGCTCTACGCGAGATGAAACGGCCTTCTTGGAGAGCCGTCCTCCGCCGCAGCGTGCTGGAGCAGTGTGAGATGGCCGGTGACGATGATCCCATCGACATTAGTGAAAGCGAGAGGCTGGCCGTCGTTGTCCACCGCGAAGCTGTTCGTCGTGAGAAGCCCCGATTGTGGGTGGAGTAGTGCGGTCCAGGGCTCAAAGTCAAAATCGTCCCAGACAATTACCAAGACACCGACAAAGCTTGAGTTAGCAGCCTTGAATCCGGCGAACTTGGTATCCGCGCTGACGAGGAAGTCCTTGATCGGGTTGTCCCGAGGCATCGTCACTCGCGCAGGGTCGTCTCCCAAAGCAGACCCCATCTCCTTCGGCAGCGCTCGTGACGGCAGTTGCCACGCGTTGCGCGAACGCTGTTCCTGATGGGAGAGCAAAGCCGGGGACTTGACCTCAAGACCTAGTGTGACCCCATCGGTGAATGTCAAACTCACCTCTGGATTCTTGGCGCTTTGACTCGATGTCGGCTCGTCAGCGAATGTGGCGGGACTCGGCCAAGCTGCGCAAACCGCGCGCCTGACGACCAAGACCTCGGCCAGCCGCTGCATGATCTGCTCGTAGTCCGGCTTGTGGCGGTCACGACCATGCGGCGCCGCAAGCGCGCCAAGAGTTCTGCGAGCATAACCGGGCATAACCTCATCACAGTCGAGCAGTGCGCTAAGGATCGCATCGGCAAAGGGCGCATCTTCGCCTCTGAGCAGGCGTTCAAAATGCCATCTGAACCAATGCCAGTCACGGACGATCGCCGACTCTGCGAAATCGACGACGAGCTCTTCTCTCGTGAGCACGTACCGCATTGTGCCTACTAATGGCGTCTGAGGTCTGCAAGGCCGCCGGCAAAACATGGCTACGCCGGGCTGTTCCGTCCGTCGATGATCAGGTCGTCAGTCCGCGTGGTGGTGTCGGTGGACGGTTTACGCGATGCTCAGCCCCGCTCTTAGCGATGCCATCGCCCACCCTCTCTGCCAATGTCGTGTGAGACGCTCATGATCAAGGAATTACTGACCCTTGAGGGCGAGAACGGAGCACGACACGATGTTGGAGATGGAGCACGATGGAGCCGACGACCCTGGAGTGGAGGGAGCCGTAGGCGACCGGAACGGAGGGGCCGTCGGGCGCGCCGCGCCCGGGGGGGTCCCCGATCCTGAGCTGGTCGAGCAGGCTCGGCGGCGGCGGTTCACGGCTGAGTACAAGCTGGCGGTCCTGCGCGAGGCCGACGGGTGCACGCAGCCGGGTCAGCTCGGAGCGCTGTTGCGCCGCGAGGGCTTGTATTCCTCGCATCTGGCGACGTGGCGTAAGCAGCGCGAGGAGGGGTCGATCAAGGCGCTCTCTCGGCCGCGGGGGCGTAAGCCCGGTGATCCGCGTGACGCGCAGATCGCGGCGCTGCAGCGGCGTGCGCAGCGCGCGGAGGCGGAGCTCGCGAAGGCGCGCAAGGTGATCGAGGTGCAGGGAAACGTCTCTGCGCTCTTGGGGGAGTTGCTCGAGCCCAGGGGCGCGACCGAGCCGGGGAGCACAGGGCGATGATCGAGCAGACCGTGCAGGAACTCACCCCGATCGTTGGGACCCGCCCGGCGTGCCGGGCCTTGGGTGCGGCACCGGCGACGATCTACCGTCGGCGGCGTCCATCCGAGCCCAGGTCGACGCGGGCGCGGGCCGTCCCGGCCAGGGCGCTATCAGAGGCCGAGCGCCAGGCTGTCCTCGCCGAGCTTCACTGCGAGCGGTTCGTCAACTGCTCCCCTGCGCAAGTCTGGGCGACGCTGCTGGACGAGGGCCGTTACCTGGCTTCGGAGCGCACGATGTACCGGCTGCTCGCCGCTCAAAATGGCGGGGTGCGGGAGCGACGCGACCAGCGCACGCACCCGGCCTATGCGAAGCCGGAGCTGCTCGCCGAGCACCCGAACGAGGTCTGGTCTTGGGACATCACGAAGTTGAAGGGCCCCGTGAAGTGGACGTACTTTTACCTCTACGTGATCCTCGACGTGTTCAGCCGCTACGTCGTCGGCTGGACCGTCCAGCACCGCGAGGGCGCACAGCTCGCCAAGGCGCTGATCAGCCAAGCCTGCGCGCAGCAGAAAATCCCGCGCGAGCAGCTGACCGTGCACGCCGACCGCGGCAGCTCGATGACCAGCAAGCCGGTCGCGTTCCTCCTGGCCGACCTCAGCGTGATCCGCTCGCACAACAGGCCCTACACCTCGACGGACAACCCCTACTCCGAGGCGCACTTCAAGACGCTGAAGTACCGGCCCGAGTTCCCTCGGCGCTTCGAGAACATCGAGGGAGCCCGCGCGTTCTGCCGCACGTTCTTCGACTGGTACAACCACCAGCACCGCCACTCCGGGATCGGCCTGATGACCCCCGCCGCCATCCACCACGGCCGCGCCCAAGAACTCCACGACCAGCGCCAGCGCGTCCTCACCGCCGCCTACGCCGCGACACCCGAGCGGTTCGTCCGCCGCCCGCCCCAGCCACCAGCGCTGCCGACCGCCGCCTGGATCAACAAGCCCACAACAGAGGAGGCCGCTCACTAAATTCGACGACCAAGTGTCTCATTCGACTTGACAGGCTCCACACTAGAGCATCACGCCGCGCGGGCCACCGAAGAGGCCGGTCACGCGGTCTCTTCGTTTCCCGCGCGAAGCAGATCCACGCGTCGGGCGGTACAACATAAGCATGTATCCGGAGGTACGCGCTTACGCAGATCCGTTCGAGGGACTGACGGTCCAGCTCACCGAGCTACGCGGTCTGATCAAGATCGTCCCGCCGCTGATCGACGCGGATCGCGAGCGGCGCTGGACGGAGATCGGCGAGAGACCCAGCGATGGGGAAGACGGAGAAGTCATAGATGTATATGGAGCCGAGGCTGGCCCTGAGGAGGGATACGGGTTCGCGGACTTCGGCCGAACGATCCGTGTCGCAGCCGTCGCCTTCGCATGGGCGGTCTTCCAGGACTATCTGGCTCGCGAACTAAAGAGGAGGTGCCTGAGCTACGACCTGTCCGAGGCTCCCGCTCTGGCGGCGCTCGTCGAAGATGATGTGCGCAGCTGGGATCGCCGGTTCGAGCAGATCAAGAAGCGCTATCGGGACTTCGCCGGAATCCCGCTAGGCAAGTTGCCGAACTGGGATGAGGTTCTGCACGCGCAGGAGCTACGCCACGCTCTGGTGCACAACCAGGGCCAGTACACGCGGGCGTACCTAGTGGACGCGTCCGGAAGTGATGCGGTTCATGCGGCGAGGGCGAGAGGTTGAGGTTCGTGACGGGTGATTTTCTCGATCACGCTGTCGAGTTTGGTGCGGGTGAAGGTCCACTCGAATGGTCGAGCGATGGTGCGGTAGTGCTGGCCGAAGTCCATCAGGTGCCTGGCAAGCTCGGGCAGCGTCGCGAAGTCGTTGGGTGTCAGGGCCTTGCGCTGAACGATTGAGAAGTAGATCTCGATCTGGTTCAGCCACGAGGCGTGGACGGGGAGGTGGATCAGCCTCGCGTTCGGGTACGCCTCGTTCATTCGCTTGACGGAGGTCTTGCCGGCATGGCTGGAGCCGTTGTCCACGACCCAATAGACGGTGCGGGCAGACCGGTAGGGCTCGACCTTCATGACTTGGTCCACGAGCCGGGCGAACGGGTCGATTCCAGTCGTCTGCTCAATCCGGTCGAACAGGTTGGCGTGGTGCACGTCCCAGGCGGCGAGGTAGGCAAGCGTTCCCCCGCGCAGGTACTCGAACTCGACCAGCCCGGGCCGTCCCGGACCGGGCGGGATCGTGTCGTGATGGCGCCCAAGCGCCTGCAACTGCGTCTTCTCATCGGCGCTGATCACGTACTCGTCGGGTCGCAACCGCTTGCCCTCGAATCTGCGGGCGTAGAGGTCAAGCACACGGCCGGCCTTCTCAGCGAAATCGGGATCGCGCGGGAAGATCCAGGAGCGTGTCTGCCACGGCTTGATCGCGTCTTCGTGAAGCCAGCGCCAGATCGTCGAGGCCGACGCCTCGGTGACGCCGCGCTCGATCACCAGGCGGTGCAACTCAACCCGGGAGAAACGCGAGAGCGGCAACTCGTGGGTGCGCGGCAGCTCGCACGCGATCGCCTTGACCTCAGCGACCTGCTCCGGGGAGAAAACGGCGCGGGCGACCCGACCGCGCTTGATCCCCGAGCCCATCCAATCGCTCCGAACAGAACCGAGATCTTCGCCGGGCAACGCTGTCGGGCGAGCAGTCCAGCCGGGCGGCGATATCGATGTCCTGCATCCCCTCGGCCGCGTACAGGATCATCCTCGCCCGCTGCACCACACGGAACGGCAGCGTGACCGTGCTCGCTCGACGCTCAAGCTCGGTCCGCTCCTCCTCAGAAAGCTCGATCACATGCCGGCTGGTCCTGGGCACAACACATAATTCAGCGCTCGCGGCACTATCCCTCCCGATAAACCGCAAGACTTGCGGACGCGTCCACTAGACACGAAGCTCGCCTATCGACCCACCGAGGAAGAGCTTCCCTTCGCCCTGGTTAACGACGATTCTGCGCTCATCGATCACGAGGTGATTCCGCTGTCGCTCACTTTGGCCGACTCGGTGATCACGCAGCTGCTCGCCGCTGCGACCGAAGTCCGTGAGGCGATTGACCAGGCGCAACGCGGCTAGGTTGCACCACAGCGTGAGGGTGTGCCCTTGGCGCTTCGCGCTGAGACGCCGTCACGGTCTCGCAGGGTGCCCGCTCGGCAGAACAGATCAAGCAGAGATCAAGCAAACGCGGAAAACAGCCGCCACCAGCGATCGCCAACGAACACGCAAACCCTTGTTTTATCGGCATTCGCGCCCTGCCGACACCACCCACCAAGCCCCAGACCGCCTTTGCAAGCAGGAGGTCGCCGGTTCGATCCCGGCTGGCTCCATTTCGCCGGAGGTTTGGTGTCGCGTGTGAACCGTCAATAGCAACGGCCTGGCCGACGCGGGATATGCAGTTGGTCCAGCTTGCAGGGCAGCGACTCGTAGACGCTGCGGCTTCGCCTGCTCGGGTGATCCTGTTCGGATCCGCTGCCCGGGAGAGATGACAAGGGACAGCGATCTGGACTTCTTGGTGATCGAGCGTAGCGTTGAGAACCGCGTCGCGGAGGCTGTCCGCCTGCGCGACGCTGTCGGACGGATCGGCTGTCCAGTCGATGTGATCGTTATGGACGAAGATCTGGCAGCACGACGAGCGAAAGTGCGCGGGACAATGGTCCACCATGCGCTCCGGGAGGGCAGGGTCGTTGCCCGCTCCGACTCCTGAGCAGCGCGAGTACGCAGAGCTGCTGCTAGAACGAGCCAAGAGCGATCTTGCCGCCCTCCGGGTGCTCTTGGCGAACGGCGACATGCTTGATGATGTCGTGGGCTTCCACGCTCAGTAGGCGGTCGAGAAGACTCTGAAGGTCGCCCTCGTTTTGGCAGACATCGACTTCCCGCGCTCCCACGATCTTCGTGGGCTGGCAGATATCGCCATCGACAACAATCTCAAAGTCCCCAACTCGATTCGTGAGGCCCGCTGGCTCACACCCCCCTGGGCCGCTTCTACAACCACGACCGCATCCACCACGGACGACTCACCCAAGGACGCATCCCCGCAAACATCGTCTACCGTGCCCAAAAGATGGAGGCAAGATGAGCCGCACCTGTCGGCAATCCCGAAGGCCGCCCAGGTTAGGTGCCGGGGACTTGCTTGCGACGTGCATCGGTTTAGCCTGCGTGAGGGTGGACGACTTGGAGGCTTGCAGCTCGCTTCGCCAGCGCGGCGGCACGGCTCGCCTCACCGAAGTCTTCTAGCTCCTTTGCGTAGGAGGCGAAACACTCGCCATGAATGCCATCCAGCTCCGCGCCGAGCATCTGACTGGCGGCTTCCGCGTCGGCGATCCCATCGTTGCGCCACTCCAGCGCCTGCAGCACCAGCGCGCTGCCGGGCAGGCCCTCGGCCGCGTACCAGCGGGCCGAGTCCTCATTCAGTCCGATACGACCAGTCCTGAGCGTGTAGATGAACCGCACCGGGAAGAGGATCGCCTTTGTAATGGCGCGGGGTCCGCTGGCGAGAAGTGCTCGCGTGTCGCGCAGCCCGTCTATATAGGCGTTGGTGAACTTGTTGAGGATGTGATCCGCGCTCATCACCACGAGTTCCTGGTGTGATGGGCGGACGCTCGGCTCGCGCTGGTCCGATCCGAGGAGCAGGCGTCCCGAGTCGAGCAGGTCGAGCCGATCGACCGGGCCCAGCCGGCTGTGCGCGCCCTCGCCAGTCCGGACCGTGTGCCAGTCAGCCCAGAACACCGAGAGGCGCTCCGACGGCGGGCTGCTCCCCTTCTCCACGACGAGGCTCAGCACACGTGCCATCTGCTCGGCCGTGCCCAGCGTCGTCGCCCCGACGACTATGGCGACGTCCACATCGCTGACAAGAGGCGCAAATCCGCCGTGCGCCAGGCTCCCCAGCACGAAGATCGCCTCCGATCTCGCTACCTAGTACGGCCTGGGCTGCCTGCACGGTGTCGGCGATGACCTGCTCTGCGGTCGCGGTGCTCATCTCGGGCTGGTCCTCGGGGTCGTGCAGATCGCGATAAATCGTTGGCAACCGAAGTCGCCGATCGGCAAATTACCGTATTGGCGAGGCAGCGAGTATCACCGCCACGGCGTTGGCTTGGCACTCGCACGCGCAGGCGAGGAGCACCTGCGCCAGCAGGGCGCCCACCGCGTCCGGCCTGCCGAGGCTCGAATCAGGTTTCCCCAGCGTCGGCGTGAGTCCGTAGGCGGAGCCGCGTTCGCTTTTGGGCGCAAGCGGTCCCAAGTCGGGCGTCTCATTGGCCGCCCGGGGCGGCCTCCTTTCCGCGCGGAGCAGGCCTTACCGGGACCTGCGTGGAGAACACACGACTGGCGAAAAGCAGGTCAGCCGAGTTCGTACTTGATGTGTGTAACGCCGGGCGCGTCAACTGCCCGGATCTGCTTGAGCTTGAGCGTCCCGCGGTCCAGCCCCGCGAATAGGCGCTCACCGGTACCGAGGATCAGTGGCGCGATCGAGATGTCGATCTCGTCAACCAGCCCTGCTGCCAGATATTGGTTGACCACCGACGCGCCCCCGGGTAGCGAGATATCGCATCCCTGCGCGGCGTCCTTTGCCTGCCTCAGCGCTGACTCGATCCCGTCGCTTACGAAGTAGAAGGTGGTGCCACCCTGCATCTGGAGTGGCTCGCGTGGGTGGTGGGTGAGCACGAACACCGGATGGTGAAACGGAGGAGTCTCACCCCACCAACCCCGCCAGGACTCATCCGTCCACGGACCCCTGACCGGCCCGAACATGTTGCGACCCATGATCGTGGCGCCTACGTTCGCCAAGCGTTCCTCGACCACCGCAGAGCTGGAATTCACATCGCCGCCCTCCTCCCCGTGCATCTCCCGAAACGCCCTGAGAGGGAAGAACCACTCGTGCAGATCCAGCCCGCCGGAACCGAGCGGGTTCTCCTCGTCTTGGCCCGGGCCGGCGACGTAACCGTCCAGCGACATCGTGATGCTGAGTCTCAGCTTGCTCATCTCCGCTCCGTTCTGTGTCGCACCTGCTGTAAGAGACCGCCGGATGATGACACCAGACTCACCGGACCAGGGTTCCCAGCCCACAGGAAGCAGACCTCGGCCGCGAACGCCGCGGTAACCGCGCGTTGCGGGACCGCTTATGTCGCCGGCGTGGTGCTCGCCTCGACGGTGCCCGGGTCAGGCGTTGCTCACAGCCTCGTAGGTGACGAAGGCGAGGCCGTCGCCGATGGTGCTCACGCTGACGAGGCGCATCGGCTTCTTGTCGCTGGTCTCACCAAATAGGCGCTCGCCGGCCCCGAGCACGACGGGGAAGATCACGAGCCGCAGCTCGTTGACGAGGTCGTGCTCGATCAGGGTGTGCACGAGCTGGTAGCTGGCGTAGACCAGGATCTCGCCGCTGATCTGCTGCTTCAGCTTTGAGATCTCGCCGACCACGTCGCCGTTGATGACTGTTGAGTTGGACCACATGGCGTCCTTCAAGGTGGAGGACACGACGTACTTGGGCATGCTGTTCAACTTGTCCGCCCACTCGCCATTGCGAGACTGCCAGCGTGAGGCGAACCACTCGTCGCTGCGGCGCCCGAGCAGTAGGGCGTCGGCGCTAAGCGCCTCTTCAGTCTCGATCTTGGCCCACCCTTGGAGGTCGCTGCCCCCATACTGGTTGAACCAGCCGCCGATCGCGAAGCCCTCCTGGCCGTCTGGGTCCTGGACGACCCCATCGAGTGAGATGTTGGTAGTGATGACAAGCTTTCCCATGGCGGGTGTCCTTTCGTTGGTGTTGTTACCGTCACGAAGGGAGACACCGCGACGTCGAGAAACTGGGCGCCCCCGTGAGCGCCCAGTTCGCCGCTCGACCGGTGTCTATAGAGAGAATGGGAGGTACCACACTGGGAGCACCACACGGCTCGGGAAGGGAGCAACGGTGGGCATAGACGACCTGATCACCAGAGCACGGGCCGGAGACGGCGAGGCCTTCGAAGAGCTGACCCAGCCTTTCCGGCGAGAGCTCCAGGTGCACTGCTACCGGATGCTCGGATCCTTCCAGGATGCCGACGACGCGCTGCAAGACACGCTGCTGAGCGCCTGGAAAGGGATGGGCGGCTTCGAGGAGCGTGCGTCGCTTCGGACCTGGCTGTATCGGATCGCCACCAACAGGTGCCTGAACGCCCGTCGATCGGCCAGCCGACGCAAGGCCAAGGAGTGGGACGTGCCCGGGGTTCAGCCGCCCGAGCCGACGCGGATGGGCGAGGTTCCGTGGCTGCAGCCCTATCCCGACACCCTCCTCGAGAGCACGATCGACATGGCCCCGGGTCCGGAAGCCCGTTACGAGCAGACCGAGTCGATCTCTCTGGCGTTCGTTACCGCCCTCCAGCTACTTCCGCCTCGACAGCTGGCCGTGCTCGTTTTGCGCGACGTGCTCGGCTTCCACGCCGACGAGGTGGCCGACATGCTCGACTCGACTGTGGAGTCGGCAAACAGCGCGCTCAAGCGAGCCCGCGCCGGCCTGGAAATGAAGCTACCGGCGGGTGCTGATCGCCTCCCCGCACCCGCGTCCGACTCGCCTTCGGAGGACGCGATCGTGGCCAAGTTCGTCGCGGCATACGAGTCCTCCGATCTCGACTCGCTGATCGCACTCCTGACCGACGATGTCTTCATCTCGATGCCGCCATTGCCGTTCGAGTACGAGGGCCGTGAGCCGGCTATCCGATTCTTTGCCAGCATCTTCGGCTCAGGCAAAAAGTTCGACCTTCTGCCGACCCGAGCCAATGGGCAGCCGGCACTTGGTGCCTACGTGCGCGACTCAACGGGCACTGGCCGCGGAGTCGGCCTCTTCGTCCTCACTCTCGCTGGCGATGAGATCAGTGCGATGACTCGCTTCGAGAACACAGTGCTTTCATGGTTCGGGCTACCAAGTGCGAGGTAGAGAGTGGAGAAGTGTCGGAGCTCTACCCGATTGCTAGCCGACCGTGACCTGCCAGGAAACCCCAAAGCGGTCGGTGACCCAGCCGAAGCGCTCACTGAATGGATAGCGGTCGAGCGGCATCAGGACGGTGCCATCCTGCGATAGGCGTGCGAACACGGCATCTACCGCGTCCGCGGACCCCGCCCGGACGGCGAGCGAGACCGCGGGGGTGAAACCGAAGGCATGCTCAATCGGGCTGTCGATGCACTGGATCGTGGAGTCGCCCAGCCGCAGCGTTGCATGTTTGACCATGCCCTCGCCCGCCTCGCCGGCGCCGTAGCGTTCGATCCGCTCGATCCGCGCCGGAAAGAAGACCGAGACGTAGAAGCGCATTGCATCCTCCGCGTTGCCTGTGAACATCAGCAGCGGCGCGACCGTGTCGGAGGGCTCGACCCTACTCGGGGGCGGCGTGGCTTGCTCGGGCGCGATTCCGAATCGCTGCTGATAGGCCCGGTTGAGCTCTTCCCAGCCGGCCGGGATCGCCGACTCTCCTGGTAGCGGCGGGGCATCGCCGCCTGACAGCGAGGTTGCGAGCGCGTCGAGGCACAGATCCCAGCCGGCCGCGTCGCGAGCCGCCTTCAGGCGGTCGTCGAAAGTGTGCGTCAGCACCAGTCGCGTGCCGCCGTCGCGCGGCTCCAGCTCCCAGCGAAGGTGGTCCTCACCCCAGCTGTACGCCAGTAGGTGCGGCGGCTCGTAGGCCGTCACGCGACCGTCGCCGAACGCGTTGCCCTCGGGTGGCAGGAAGCTGACCGTGCCGCCACCACGAGACTCCAGCTCAAACGGCGAGGGATGCCAACGGCGCAGCTGATCCAGCTCGGTGAGCGCCTGCCAAACCTGCTCAGGCGGATGATCGAGTAGCCGCTCGAATCGCAGCGCGAGACGGCCCTGTGCGTCCTCGAGGACGGCATCGGCGGAACCCGGCATTGGTCAACTCCTTTCGTCGAGATGGCGTTCGAGAGAGTCCAGGCTGGAGCGCCAGAGCGCGCGGTAAGGCGCCAGCCACTGCTCGAGCTCGAGCAACCGCTCGGGGCGCAGCTCGTAAAGGCGCCGCTGCCCGTCGGCGGTCCGCGAAACGATCCCCGTCTCGCGGAGGATCCGCAGATGTCGAGAGGTATTCGGCTGGCTGAGCCCAGTCGCGGCGCACAACGCGCCAACCGCCTTGGGGCCATCGACCAGCGCATCAAGCAGCGCTCGGCGAGCAGGCTCGGCGACGGCCTCGAACGGGGTCACATCAGTATCTAATCATAGGCTTATATAAGCCGCAAGTCATACACCGTTTACGGCCCGGCCGGCTGCCCGACCTTGGCTCGCGCCGCACGCACGAGGTCGCGGGCACCACGCAGCTCGCGGGCGGTGAAGAAGCGCGTCGCGATCAGCAGCGCGGGGGCGAGCATCAACCACAGGGTCCGCAGCGCAAGGCCGCCGAAACCGCTGGTCGGGAGTAGCAGCTCGCCCGAGACCGCGACGGCCGCGAAGATCGCGACCAGCAGCGCCAGGCGGGGCCAGTCGAAGGCCACGCGGAAGAGCGAGCGCGTGAGGGCGTAGAGGACCGTGAGCATCGCGATATAGGCGCCGCAGAGGGCGAGGCCCGCGCCCGCGATGCCGAGATTCAAACCGCCCGCAGGGACCAGCCACAGCAGCAGCGCCACGTTGACGGCCAGGCCCGCCGCGGCGGCGGGGAAGTTGCGCGCAGTGTTGCCTGCCCTGCCTGCCAGCACCATCAGCACCGGGTAGAGGCCGTACAGCGCCCAGCCGAGCGCCAGCCACGGCAGCGCCTTGTAGGCCCCGAAGTATTCAGGTGCCGAGAGTAGGCGCACCAGCCAGCGGCCCAGCAGCGCCACGCCACAGACCATCAACCCCGTCGCCAGCACGTAGTAGGTGGTCACGAGCGAGTAGAGCCGCGAGGCCTCCTTGTCGCTTTTGATCGAGTAGGCCAGCGGTGGCCACGCGTACTGGAAGCCCCGCACCAGCAGGAAGACCACGGTCGCCAGCTGCAGCGCGATCGAGTAGAGGCCTGCAGCGCTTTCCGAGTAGACGCGGAAGAGGTAGAGACGGTCCACCACCTGCAGCGCATACACGCTCGCATCGGCCGGCACGGTGGGCACGCCGAAGCGCAGCATTGCCCTGAGGTCGTGGAAGCGGAAACGGAGGGAGAAACGACGCGCTTTCGCCAGGACGACCCACAGGCCGAGCACTACTACGGCCGAGGCCCCGAAGTTGCCCAGCAGCAGGCCCCGGGCCTGCTGGTCGGTGAACACGACCAGGAGGACCGTGAACGTCACAGTCATCGCCACGTTGGCCATCGAGGCATATAGGTAGGCGCGCGCGCGTTCGTCCACGCGCAGCTGGGCGTAGGCCATTTCGAGGTTGGTGAAGGCCCACATGCCGAGGATCGCGCAGTCCATCAGTTCGGGATCGCGGACGCCCAGGATCAGCTGGCAGAGGTCCGCCGAGAACACCAGCGCGACCGCCGCCGCGAGCGTCGTCGTCCACGCCACCGTCGCCGTGACCGTGCGCGCGATCCGGGCGCGGCGCTGCTGGTCGTGGTCGGTGAAGTAGAAGCGCACAAACGCCTCCCCCAGTCCCACGCGCAGGAAGATGCTCGACAGGATCACCGCGGTCAGCAGCGACTGGTAGGCGCCGTACCCCTTGGGAGGCACGTGGGCCGTGTACAACGGCAGCAGAATCACCGCCAAGCCCTTGGCCACGATGTCGGCCGCCTGATAAGCCGCGCCGCTGGTGAGCAGGCGCTTCAGGTAGTCGCGCACGCCCTCAGCTTGTCAGCGCGGCCGGCTCGACGCGTGGCTCGACGCGGCGCTGCGGCTGGCCGCCGCCCGGCGCACAGGCAAGCGCAACACCGATCCCGAGCAGCACCCACGTCTCCGGGTCCTCGAGAAAATCGGCGTAGGTGAAGGTGTGCAGCACCAGCGCCGCGAAGCAGGCCGCCAGCGCCACCCGAAACGGAGATGCTGACCGAAACGGGGGGGCGCTGGCGTCCCCCGGCTTCGATCGAAGGTCGGCGTTCCCCGGCTTCGGTCGAGGAGGCGAGCGGCCCACACCGCGGAACAGGACCGCACAACCGGACACGAGCAGCGCCACGTACAGCGCGAGGCCCACGATCCCCTGCTCGGCCGCGACGGTGATCGGGATCGTGTGCGAGGCGGAGGTCGCACTGTTGCTGGTGACGTGTTCGTGGGTGCGGTACTCCAGCGCGAACGAGCCCGGCCCGAAGCCCTGCAAGGGTCGGTCGGCGAACAGGCGCAGCCCCCCTTCGATCAGCTTTGTGCGCCCACTGGTGGCGTTGCTCGCCGAACCGCCTTTGCCGGTCAGCCCGAGGTGCAGGCTCGCCGGCGCCACCGCGACCAGGACCAGGGCGATCGCCGCCAGCGCGACCGTCACATAGATCGTGCCGCGCACGTCCCACCGGTAAGCGGCCAGCACCGCGAGGCCGAGCAGCAGCGCGGCGATGCTCGACTGCGAGAAGCTCGTCACCAGGCCCGCCAGCAGCCACAGCAGCACCGCCCCGCCGAGCAGCACCTCGCGGCGGCGCACGCTCCATAGCACCCCCGTCGTCACCCCGATCATCACCAGCGCGAGGAAGCGGCCGTAGATGTTGGGGTCGAAGAAGAGCGAGTTGACCCGAAAGTAGTTGCCATACTGGTCGGCCGCCACCACCTTTGGGTTGAGGAAGAGCTGCTTGCGGTCGTACTCGACGAAGCCGATCCCCGCGAACGCGACCGCAAGCACCACCGCGATCGCGAGGCACTGCAACAGTAGCTCGCGCGTCCAATGCACCTCGCGCAGCAGCGCGAACAGCAGCGCGAACGGTATGTAGAAGAAGACCATGTTCTCAAGTGCCTTGGAGAAGTCGGCCGAATAGGTGGCCTGCAGCGCGTACAACACGACCGCGGCGAGCAGCAGCCATTCCAGGCCCCGCGGGGAGATCATTCGCACCCACCAGCCATTTGGCGGCGGCTCGGGCACGCGATCCTGTGCGGGGCTGCCCCCCCCGCCGGGCGGTGCGGTGCTGGCCGCAACGGCGATCCCCGCCGAAGGCAAGCGTCTCCCGGCTGCGGTCAGCCGCGGGAGCGCGTACGCCAGCACGCCGGCCCCGACCACCAGGTAGAGCGGGATCAGCAGATTGGAGGTGTTGCCGCCGGTCGCGATCGGCAGGCGAAACGGCAGCGCGAAGATCGCCAGCAGGGGGAGTGCCCGGGGTCGCCTGTGGATGACGACGGTGAGCAGAGCCACGACCACCAAGCCCAGAACGACAGCCGCGGCGGCCTTCCCCGGCTGGTTACGTAGGTGTGTCAACTGCGAGGTGTGCCAGATATCGGCGAGCAGTAGCGCTGGCGTCACCACCAGCACTGCCAGCGCCGCCAGCGCCCGCGACCGTTCCGATACCCGCGGTGGGCGCCCCAGCACGACCACCGCGACGAGCATCGCCACCGCGATCACGCCGAGCTTCTCGACGCCCTCTCCGAAACCGTGCGCGGTGGCGAAGATCGCGGTGCTCACGGGTGCCGTTCCAGTTTGAAGCTGGTCGTGGAGTAGCGGGAAATATCCTGGTTGCGCAGGCTCACCCGCAGGCGATATTCACCCGGTGGTGCCAAACCACCGCTCTGCGTCGATCCGAGCTGCCCATTCCAACACAGTGAAAGCGGTTTGTATCTTTTCACCGGCAGGTCACGCACGATTGTCGCGATGCTGTGGTTGGCGGAGTTGACAATCTCGACCGTCACTTCATCGGCCTGTGCGATCTTAAACGCGAGGTACTCGACCCGTTCACTCGAGTTCACCAGTCGTGCCGGCACCCTCCCCCGGCAGGCCGCGGCCGGCACGCGAGCCGGAGTGAAAGCTTCATCCATCTTGAATTCCTGCACCGGCGTCGGCGTATGCTTCAGCCGCTGCGTCAAGACGAACGCAACGAAGCAAGCCACAACCAACGCGGCAAACACCACCCGCGCCAGCTTGTAAGCCTCCGCCGACTCGCCGAGCGAGCGCCCCCCCGCGGAGCCCGGGATGGGATCCCGCCCACCCGCCGAGCCATCTCCTATCAATCCTTCCCATCCAGTGCGAAGCGCTCGACCGTGTCCGAGCGCAGCCCCAAACGCAGCGTCTCCAGCGAGAGCACGTCGTTCGGGGCGATGTTGCCAAGGTTGCACTCGCTGCCGAAGAAGTCCAGCAGCCACACCTGCTGGGCCTTGAGCGGCGCCTCGAAGATCATCCGCTCGGGGTTCACCGCGTGCGCGATCTCGTCGATCAGGCCGCTACGCACCTCGCCGTCGGCGCGGTAGATGCCGGCCGTGCCCGACTCGCGCGCCTCGGCGATCACCTTCCACGCGCCCGCCTCCAGGTCGCGTTCGATCTGCTCCACCCATACGTACGGAGCCATGATGAAGTCCGCGTCCTTGCTGCCGACCTCGGCGAGCACCGTGAAGCCGGCCGCGACGAGCGTGCGGATCAGGTGGGACTTCACCTCGGACTCCAGCGTGATGGTGCCGTCGGAGACCTCGACGTGGCGCAGACCGAGCTCCTCCAGCCAGGCCATCAACCCCTCGACGCGGCCCTGCTTGATCGCCAGCTCGGTCAAGGTGCCGCCGAGTACCACAGGAATGCCGTGCGCGGCGTAGCGCTCCAGCTTCGGCTTCAGGTTGGCACTGACCAGCGCCGTGCCCCAGCCCAGCTTGACGATGTCCACGTAAGCGCCTGCGACCTCCAGCATCCCCTCTACTTCGGCGCCCGACAGGCCCCGGTCGAGCACGTGCGTAAGACCCCCCGCACGCGGCTTTGTCGAGCGCTCGGGGAGCTTCAGAAAGCTACTAGTCGGGGACTCGGGGCTCATGCGCACTCGCGGGAAGGATCGGCCGGCGCGGACACTAGCCGGCGCCGGTCGGCGCTTCACCGGCGGGCGTTTCGCTCGCAGCGGGGGCTTCGTTGCCCTGCGCTTCGCCGGCGCCCGGAGAGCCGCCCGCCGCCCCGCCGCCCGCCGCTTCGCCGTTTCCGGAGCCGACCAGCGATTCCTTGTCGGCGCCGGCGATCACTACCACCGTGGCCCCACCCACCAGCGGCGCGACGGCGCCTTCCATCGACGTCACTTCGCCGATGCCCAGTGTCTGACTCACGTGCTGCGCTTCGGTGCGATGCCCACTCGCGTACTCGACGACCGAGGTCGAGCGGGCGCTCGGGGGCTTCGCGCTCGACGCCGCCGCCAGCGCATAGCCGCTCTGGCGCAGATTCCCCGCCAGCTGATGCGCGAGCCCTTCCGCTTCCGTCGCGTTCAGCACGACCACGTGTGTTGTCGCCGGGCTCGCCACGACGACGTGGTGATGCCCACCGCTCGCGGTCGAGTGCGCTGTGGTCCCCGTGCTCGGGCTGTTCGACCCGCCGCCGGAGAGCAGGATCGCGGCCAGCACCGCCACGCCCACAACCACGCCGCCGGCGATCAACGCCACCGTTTTGCGCGAGGAGGGCTCCTCTTCGACCAAAAACTTGGGCCCACCCACCCCCGGGGCACCTCCGTCGCGTCCCAACGCCCGCACGCTGCCCGGTGGGGCGGCCCGCGCGGCAGCCGGCCGCGGAGCCACCGGGGCGGGGGGGCGCGGCGGCAGCGGTTTGGAGCTCACTCCCGCCGGGGCGGGCGGGACCCCGGTCTTCGCAGGAGCGGGCGGCACAGGCGCGCGCGGAGCGGCAGGAGGAGAATCCACAACACGTGAAGCGACTGCCGTGGAGGCCGCGGCGGCCGCCACCGTCGCCGGCACGAGTGAGCCGGCCGCGACGGCCGGCTCCGCTTCAGGCGGCTGCAACACCTGTGCCTCTTGTGCGGGCGCCGACTGTGCCTCGGAGGCAACCAACTCGGGCTCGGCGGGGGCCAGCGGTTTGGCAGCCTCACCCTCCGCCGAGGTCGCCAGCGCCTGCTGCGCCTCCGCGGGTTTAGCGGCCTCCGCAGGCTTTGCAGGCTTTGGCTCCGGCGCCGCCTCGGCGCCCTCCTCCGGCTTTGGCTCCCCCGCCGGGGGGGTATCGGCTCCCGCCTGGGCGGCACCCGCGACGGTCTGCGCGGTGGGCACGAACGCAGGCTGGCCGGGGACCGGCACAGGGAGCGGCGCGACCGTGGGCGCGGGCGTTGCATTAGGCGCGGGCTGGCCCGGAGCCCCGGGCGCTGGCTGTCCGGGGACCGCCGCCGCGGGCTGCCCCGCGGCTGTCAGCGCCGTAGCAGGAGGCTGCCCGGCGACCTGCCGAGCGATCATCGGCGTGGCGCGGGGAACGACAGGCTGGGCGGGTCGCTGGGCGCGCATCGCCGCCTCGGCGGCCACGCGCTGGTCCAGCTCTGCCGCGCGCTCCGGGGCGCGGCCGGCCCACTCGCGTAGGCGTTTGAGCTCGCGCGCCTGCGAGAACACCAGCAGCGAGAGGATCGCGATCCCGACCAGCGCCGCGAAGGCCGCGAGGGCCCCAACCTCGAGCAGTTTGTTGGAGAGCGAAAGCGCCGGCAGCAATGCGATCATGCGTCGCCAGAGTGTATGAGGGGCACAGGCGCCGTGGCTGCGGTTGCCGGCAGGGGCGCCATGGACGCGTTCGACAGGCTCCCGCACGCGCGAAGTCAGGTCGGCCACCTTCGCCGCGAGCCCGGCGGCGTCGCCCTCCAGCACGAGCAGGTTGATCTCGGCGAACACCTCCTCCACGACCTCCGGCGCAAGCGGCGAGCGCTCCGCCCGCAGGATCTTCTCGGTGGCGGTCGGCCGCGCGCGCTCGTAGCCGTTGAACAGCTCCTCGTGCAGCTTCTCACCCGGCCGGCGCCCGACCTCCTCAATCTCGATGTCGCGGTCGGGGTCGAGGCCGGAAAGCTCGATCATCGCGCGCGCCAACTCGACGATCCGCACTGGCTCGCCCATGTCGAGCACCAACACCTCGGCCGTGCGGATGCCCTCGCCCTCGCCAGGACTCCCGCGCAACGCCTCCACCGGATGCCGCCCGTTCCCTGGCTGGGGCCCCCCAACCCCGCCGCCCGCGAGCCGTAGGTCGAGTGAGCCCGCACGGATGATCAGCTGCACCGCCTCGGGGATCGTCATGAAGTATCGCGTCATGCGCTTGTCGGTGACGGTCACCGGGCCCCCACGCGCGATCTGGCGGCGGAAGATCGGCACCACGCTCCCGGAGGAGCCGAGCACGTTGCCGAAGCGCACCGCCCTATACACCGTGCCCGACCAGCGCGCGGCCGCCCCCTCGAGGGCCAGCTCCGCAAGCGCCTTGGAGGCCCCCATCACCGTGGCGGGCGCAACCGCCTTGTCGGTCGAGACGAGCACGAAGCGCTCCACCCCCAGCTCGCCGCACACGTGCGCCATCACGCGCGTGGCGATCGCGTTGTTGCGCACCGCCTCGACCGGGTTGGCCTCCATCAAGCCCACGTGCTTGTAGGCGGCCGCGTGGAAGACGATGGTGGGGCGGTGCTCGGCAAGCACCTCGCGCATCCGCTCCTCCTCCTTGCAGTCCCCCAGCACCGCCGCCAGCGACGCCGGCGGCACGTGGCGCTCGTCGAGCAGCTCGCGGTGGATCGCGAACAGGTTGTCCTCGGCGTGGTCGAGCAGGATCAGGCGCCGCGGGCCCACGTGCGCGATCTGGCGGCACAGCTCCGCGCCGATCGAGCCGCCGGCGCCGCTCACCAGCACGATCGCCTCGCGCGCCAGGTAGGCGCCGACGCGGTCGAGCTCCATCACCACCGGCTCGCGCCCGAGCACGTCCTCGACGCGCACCTCGCGCACCTGGCGGGCGATCGTGTTGAGCGCCGTGGCGCCGCGGCGGGGGTGGGTGGGATCGCCATCCTTCAGCAGCTCGAACACGGTCGGCAGCGTGCGCACGGGAATCGAGCGGGCGCGGCACTCGCGCACCACGCGCGCGCGGGTGGAGCCGGGCGCCGAGGGGATCGCGATGATCACTTCCGCGGGCTCCGCCTCCTCCAGGATGCGCGGTAGATCGGCCTCGGTATTGCCTCTCACCTTCACCCCGTCGATCCGCATGCCGCGCTTGCGCGGGTCGTCATCGAGGAAGCCAACGGGGGCCAGCCCCAGCTCGCGGTTGCGCGCGATCTCGCGCAGCACCAGCCGCCCGCCTTCACCGGCGCCGACGATCAGCACCCCCCGCTCGCCCTCGCGCACGCCGCGGAAGGCGCCCTGCAGACGGCGTTCGCGCAGCGCCCGGGCGAGCACCCGCAGGCCGACCAGCGCGCTCAGTGCCAGCAGGAAGAAGAGCACGATCACCCCGAGCGGCAGGTCCACCGTGCTGAGACCCGCCGGACGGCCGGCGCGGTAGGGGCCGTAGGGGATCTGCACCGGCCGCGTCACCGCGACACCGACGACCGCCAGCAGCACGATCGCGATCACCCCGCGCAGGATCGCCTCGTAGTCGCGCTGGCCGGCGTAGCTCCAGCTGCGCAGGTAGACGCGCGCGAGCACCAGCACCACCACCCCGCCGAGTGCCACCCACCAGATCGTGCGTTCCAGCAGCAGCGAGTAGCGGTGGGTGAGCCCATCGTCGAAGCGCAGCTGGAAGGCGAGGTAGTACGCGAGCGCGACCAGCACCCCGTCCACGGCGAGCTGGGGCAGCATGTGCCGGTGGAAGGGGATGGGGGCCCACCCACCCGCCGAGCGGAGACTTCGGCGCATTGCAGGGAATTGTAGGTGGGGAAGGGGGGGTTGGGCTCGCTCCGATTTAAAGAGCGTCAACCCGGAAATCGCTGCTGTTTCGCTGTTCGCTGGTAGGTGGGTGATCCACAGCAGGTAGTAGCGGAACACGACGCCACCGGTGTTCACCCCGATTGTGCTCTGCGCGCCGATCGTGCGCGGCGATGCCAGTTCCACCCATCCCCGCTGGGCGAGGCTCTCGGGGTTTTCGTAGGGGAGGTGGGAGTCGAAGCGCTTGGCGGCGTAGATCGCGGCGGTAAAGCCCGGCGTTGGCGTCTGCACCTCGAGCGCGCGGGCGCGCAGGCCGGGGGCCGCGTCGATGTAGATGCCGGTGCCCGGCTTGTGCCCGAACGAGTCTTCGCGGTAGTGCTCGGTGCTCCACACGGTTTCGGGGTCGCCGTTGACCACGTTTGCCACCTGCGTCGGGTGTTCGGGTTCGTTGCCGTAGGGGTTGTAGTCGCTTGCCGAGGTCTGTTCCAGAGGCACCGGCGTGAGGCCCGGCTGTGCGCCCACGCCGGGGGTCACGCCGCGGTGGGTGTTGCCGGCCAGCAGCGCCAGCACGAGCGCCACCAGACCGCCGAGCAGCGCCAGCGAGCCCAGCCAGCGGGCCGGGTGGCGCATCCGCCACGGTAGCCGGCGGCGTGCCGGCCCGGGCAAGGTTCGCAGCACCGTCGTGACCTCTCCAGTCGTCTGGCCGGCGCGCGCGGCCTCGACCGCCAGCACCTCCTCCAGGTCCGCCAGCAACGTGGGAATGTCGGGATAGCGGCGGGCGAGGTCCTTGGCGGTCGCGCGTTCCAAGACGGCGGCGGTCGCGGCCGACACCTCGGGACGACGGTACTGCACGTCGGGGATCTCCTCGCGTACGTGGCGCATCGCCACCGCGACCGGGCTGGGGCCGGTAAAGGGGATCGCGCCAGTCAGCATCTCGTACAGCACAACGCCCAGCGAGTAGATGTCGGACTGCCCCGTGACCTTGTGGCCGAGCGCCTGCTCGGGAGAGACGTAGTCGGTCGTGCCGAGCACGCGCCCGTCCAGCGTCAATCCCTCCTCGGTGAGCGTGCGCGCGATCCCGAAGTCGGTGATCTTGGCGGTGCCCTCGGCCGTCAGCAGTACGTTCTGGGGCTTCACGTCGCGGTGCACGATCTGGTGCTCGTGCGCCACCCCCAGCGCCCGCGCGATCTCGATCGCATAGGCGATCGCCTCGGTGATCTCCAGCGGCCCGGTGCGGCGGATCAACGCCTTCAACGTCTCCCCGTTGACGTACTCGAAGACGATGTACGGCGTTGCCCCCCCATCCTCGTGCGGCTCCTCCCCGGCGTCGATCACGGTCACGATGTGCGCGTGGCTGAGCTGCGCCACCGCCCGCGCCTCGCGGCGAAAGCGCTCCAGCTGATCGGAGTCGGAGGCGATCTCGCGGTGCATCAGCTTGATCGCCACCGGCCGTTCCAGCACCGTGTCGAAGGCGCGGTAGACCGTCGACATCCCGCCCTTGCCGATCTCCTCGTCGAGACGGTAGCGCCCGCCGAGCGCAGTGCCGAGCATCGCTTGCGACATCGCTCTATTTTGCGCGCTCCGCAGGCGGGAGCAGGAGCCTCCCACCGGAGGAACCCGCAGATGGTCGTGCGCAACCGATCGATGAGCGCGACGAGGTCGCCCAATCCGGCGATCGAGGGACAGATGTCCTACAGCGCGATCAGCGCGATTCCCACCAGCGCCGCGGCGACTCCGACGGCCTGAAAGCGCGACAGCCGCTCGCCCAACAGGCCCATGCCGAGGGCGACCGTAACGATCGGAAAGAGCGAGCCCAGTACCGACACCAGCGAGAGCTGGCCGTGCGCGGCGGCGGTCGTGTACATGATCGTGCCGAGCACCAGCAGCAAGCCCGGGATCGCAAACAGCACGCTGCCACGGACGAATCTGATGCCGCGCAACTCGCGTCCGGCCCACAGCGCAAGCAGCGCCACCAGCGCCAGGCGCGCGTCGAGCAGCGCCCACGCGCGCCCGTGCTCCGAGGCCTTCGGTAGCGCCGTGAGGAAGATGCCGAAGGCGACCGCCGAGGCCGCCGCCCACAGAGCGGCCGCGCGAGGGTTGGGATAGTGCGCGGTGCTGTGATGAGCCGAGCCACGACGCGCGACGAGCACCGCGCCGCCCATCGCCAGCACCAGCCCCACGGCCTGCGCAGGCCGCAAGGAGTCACCGCTGGCGAGGCCCCACGCGACCGGTATCACCACCCCGGAGGCACCGATCGGCGCCACCACCGACAGCGGCCCCAGCTCGGCCGCCTTGTAGAAGCCGATCAACCCACCGGCGTTGCCGGCACCCGCCAGCAGCGCCAAGCCAACGTCGGAGGAGGGCAGCGCCCGCCCCCCTTCAAGCGCCAGATACAACGCGCACGCACCAAGCGCCGCCACTTGCGAGCACACCAGCACGGCCACCAACTGGTGGCGGCGCACCAGCTGCGGGCCGATGAAGTTCGACACGCCGTAACAGAGCGAGGCGCCGAGGGCGAGGGTGATCGCGAGCATCGGCGTGAGTCTGTCAGTCGGGGGGTGATTGGCCGGAAAGAGCTCGCGAGCACACCCGGAGACGTCGCACTGGGCCGCTGAGCTTGGGCGGGCGGGGCATGGCCAAGCCGGCAGTCCGACGGCTACGCTGCGCGATATGCAAGCGTTCCCCACAGCGCCGATCGCCGCCGCCTCGTTCGTATTCAGCTACGCGGTCGTGGTGGCCACGGGCTCGCGGACGCTGGGGGGTGTGGTTCTGGCGCTCGGGGGCCTGTGGTGCATCTACACCTGGTGGCAGCGCCACGGCACACGGACGGCCGCGACGCTGGGATTGGTGGGCCTCGGTCTATTCATCGCCTCGCACCTACTGGCGCTAGTGGTCGGAGCTTGGCCGGCGGTTCTTGTAGTCGCGGGGGCGATGGCGTGGGGGGCCTGGACACGAGCGGATTCGCTGCTCCCGCCGCAAGTCGGGCCTTCACGGACCTAGGTTTCGATCGTCACCAGCGTGCCGATCGGCGTGTAGGGCCAGATCTCCGCGGAGGCCGCGAGCGGGAGCTCGACGCAGCCAAGGCTCTGCGGGGTGCCGAACGAGGCGCGATCGAAGTTGTGAAGCGCGTCGCCGCCGTTGAAGTAGCTGACCCATTTGATCCCCGGATCTTCATAGTGCGAGCCGTCGGGGTTGGTGCCGCTCATCGTCGTTTCGGGGAGGTGCTCGAACACCGCGAACGTCCCGAGTTCGGTTTCCGCCCCCGAGATGCCCGTGTTGGCGGGCGAGCTGATGATCGTCTGGCCGTTGTGCCACAGCGTCGCCGTCTCGGGGACTTCGCGGTGCACGTACACGTAGCTGTAGCCGCTGGTGAGGCGCTTGCCGGCGATCGCGTCGGCCAGCAGCGCGTGCCACACGGTCGGTCCCGCGAGCCCATCGACGGTGAGGTCGTTTTCGTTCTCGAACTTCATCACCGCCCCCTTGGTGATCAAGGTCGCAGCATCCGGGTTCCACATCCCCACCAGCTGGTGGGGGGTGTTGGGATAGCGCCAGTTGAAGCTGCCGCTGGGAGGTTCGACCGCCGCCTGCGCCTCCGCGCTCGATGTGCGGGACACGTTGGCCGCCCGCCCGCCGGACGGCTGCCACGTAACCGGCAGGTAGCCGGCTTCGGCGAGCAGCTGGTGCAGGCGCAGCGTCGAGCCGGGCGGCACGGTCCATTCGATCTGGTTGGTGGTGCGCAGCCCGCTCCCGCCCGTCGTGACGGCCACCGCGCGCGGGAGCCGCACCTGCAGCTGGGAGTCGAGCGCCGCCCCCAACCCCGATGGGGTGAAGACGAGCGTGTGGCTGTTGACTTCGCGCCAGCTCCCGGGCGTGCTCGGCGAGAGCTGGGGACGAGCCGAGCCCAGCACTTCGCTCACCGGCTTGGAGAACGTCAGGTCGAGCGGCGTTGCCGGAGAGATGTGCGCGCCAGCAGCGGGGAAGCTGACCATCACCGGGGCCCGGGAAGGCGGGAACCAGCTCACCTGCGTAGAGCCCCCAAGCGTCTCCCACGGACGCGGCGCGGCCGCTATCTCGATCGCGCCGGTCGAAGCCTGCGGCCCAAGCGAGACCGAGCTCTGGGCGTGGCTGAGCGTGTGATGGGTCAAGCCATCGGCGCCGCTTCCGTAGGACACCGCGGATACCGGTTGGTCGAAGCTCACGCGTACAGCCGAGCCGGAGGGAACGGTCATCCAGCGCTCGGTCACCTGCGCAGCGGGCGCGCGCAGCGTCAGCTGCTCGTTGCGGTCGCTGCCCAGCGCCCAGCTGAGCCATCCCGGCCGACGAACCTCCACGTCGACCGTCACCTGCTCTCCGGGAGTCAGCCGCTTCAGTGGCGTCAACCGCCCGTCTTCGATCGCAAGCGGTACCTTCCGACCGCCCGGCCCATACGCCCGGACATGCTCGATCGTCCCACCCAATGGCTGCACCGACACGCGTGCAAGCGCCGTCGAATCGCCCGCCAGCGTCACACCCGAGAAGGCCAGCACCGCCACCGCCAGCACCACGACGATCAGGACGAGCGTCATCCCCGCGCCGAGCAGGGCACGTGACCGACGATGCTCAGGCGACACGGGGTCACGACGAGCCGAGGTCATCGTCATTGATGGATCGTAGGACGATTTGGTGGAACTCGTCGCGTTTCGTCATGCAAGGCCTCGGTGCTGGTCCTCTTCACGGGCGCCCGCTACGCGGAGTCGAAGAGACCACCGCGGCCAGCGCCAGCCCCGCGCGGTAGAGCGCAAACGGCCACAGCGCGCGCGCGCGCCTGCCAGGGCGGATCAGGGACGCGCAGGCGAGCGTCGATAGGAATGCCGCCCCCGTGCCCACCGCGAGCGCGGGAGCCGCCCCCGGCGGCGCGCCGCGCTGGCTGCAACGGGGATCGCCTAGGGAGGTATCCGCTCCGCTCGCACCCTGGAATCGGCCAGGGCCGGAGGCACGTGTCACCCGGCTTCGAGCGAGGCGGAACGCCTTGAGCCCCGCGGCGCCCGCGATCACGGGGAGGCCGACGCGCCAGGAGAGGGCTTGGGCGTCCTCGCGGGCGAAGCTGCGTGCGCGCGCGGCGGTGAGCGTGGCGCCGTTGCGCGAGACGCCTGGGAGCAGGGCGAGCGCCTGCGCGAGACCGAGCGCGAGACCGTCGCGGGGTCCATAGTCCGTGCGACTGCGGATCTCCGGGCGAGTGTCGGCCCAGGCCATCCCGGCAGCACCCACCACCAGCCCCGCGGCGAGCGCACGGGGGCTGCTTGGACGGCGCTCGAGGCGTTGCTCCATGAGGTACCCCGCGAACGCTGGGGGAGCCAACGCGAGCGCCGCCGACGCCAGGGCTCCGCCGTTGAGCTCGTGCAGTGCCTGCCCCAGCTCCCCGCTCAGCGCAAGCACCAGTGCGGCTGCAGTGCCCGCGTGCAGCGCGACCTCCAGCGAGTTGCGCAACTCTGGCTCCTGCTGGGCATGGGGCCAGCCCGCCAGACGCGGCAGCAGCGCAATGTGCGCTGAGGAGGAGACCGGCAGTACCTCGGTGGGGCCCTGCACGAGACCCAGCAGCAGCGCGTGGCGCAGCGGAAGTTTCGTTGCCCGCGAGGCTCGGGGAGCTCCCTCAGCCAACGTCTGCGGGTGAGGACTCCGGAGACGAGGCGCGATCGAGGTCATCCGCGGCGGCTTCGACGGCCACCACCTGGCCCCCGCGGCGACGCCGCACGACCCAATAGACGATGCCCACCACGACGAGCGCGACGATCGCGTAGTCAACGTACTCGAAGCCCTTGCGCACGCTGGTCCAGTCTCCACCGAGCGCGTGGCCGGCGATGGCCAGTGCGAGCACCCAGGGGATCGAGCCGATCAGGGTCAGCACGGAGAAGCGCGGCAGCGGCATCTTCGCGACGCCCGCCGGGAGCGAGACGAAGGCGCGCACGAGGGGGATCACGCGGCCGAAGAGGACCGTCATTTCGCCGTAGCGCGAGAACCAGCGGTCCGCGCGCTCGATCTGCGCCGGGTGGGTGGGCAGCCATTTCACGAGGTGACCATGGCCTTCCATCAGCTCCAGGCGGCCGCCTCGACCGATGCCGTAGGCGATCCACGACCCCACCAGCGTGCCCAGCAGGCCCGCGAGCACGATGCCGGTCATCGTCAGATGGTGATGCGCTCCAGAGCCGCCGGGGTCCGCCACCGCGAAGCCCGCGAACAGCATCACGA
Organism: uncultured Solirubrobacterales bacterium; assembly: GCA_963844585.1. Taxonomy (GTDB): domain Bacteria; phylum Actinomycetota; class Thermoleophilia; order Solirubrobacterales; family Solirubrobacteraceae; genus Palsa-744. The sequence continues at coordinate 483,634 of CAWJOV010000010.1, forward strand.
CCTCAGAGGGGATCGGGATGCAGGCCGAGCCGAGCGCCATCAGCAAGAACACCGCCGGCAGCCCTCCGTCGCGGACGAGGTGCCAGGTGGCGGTGACAACCGATTCGGTGACCGAGGCGAGGACGAGCACGGGCGCGTCAACGATACCCGGATGCGAGGGCGCGATCAGCCAAGGCACGTCTGAGCACGATCAGGATCGTCTTACGGCGTCGCGGTGTGGCGGGCTGGCACCTGCGTGGCATCGCCCGGCGATACGGTCTGCCGATGCGCGTCTGGATCGACCTCACCAACAGCCCCCACGTGCTGGTCATGCGCCCGGTGATCGAGGCGCTGGAGCGCGACGGGCACGAAGTGCGGGTGACCGCGCGCGACTTCGCTCAGACACTCGGGCTGCTGCGCCGCTTTGAGATCCCCCACACCGCGATCGGCCACCACCGCGGCGAGCGGCTGGCCGCGAAGGCGGGCGGCCTTGCGCTGCGCTCGGGGGCGTTGCTGCGTTGGGCCCATGCCGAGGCGCGGAGATCGAGATCACAGCCCCCCTCCCCCTCCCCCTCCTTCGGGCGCTTCGACATCGCGCTCGGCCATGGCTCCAACGACGTGAGCGTCGCCGCTGGCCTCTTGGGGATTCCCAGCGCCACGATGTTCGACTACGAGTGGGCAACCGTGCAGCACCAGATCAACTGCCGCTTGGCGCGGGCGGTGGTCGTGCCCGCGGCGATCCCTCCCGGGCGCCTCGATCGCTACGGCGCGCGCGGCAAGGTGCGCGCCTATGCGGGGCTGAAGGAGGAGTACTACCTCGCCGACTTCGAGCCCGACTCCGCGATCCTGCCCCAGCTCGGGCTCGACGCCGACCGACCGATCGTCGTGGTGCGCACCCCCCCGGAGGTCTCGCTCTACCACCGCTTCGAGAACGACCTCTTCGCGCGGGTGCTCGAGCGTCTGCGCGACGCGGCCGCCGGGGCCGAAGGAGTGCAGTCGGTAGTGCTGCCCCGTACCCCGGCTCAGCGCGCGGAGCTCACCGGCGTGCCCGGCTTCATCGTCCCCGAGCAGGCGATCGACGCGCAGTCGCTGATCGCGCGCTCCGACCTCGTGATCTCCGCCGGCGGCACGATGAATCGCGAGGCCGTCGCGCTCGGCGTCCCGGTGTACACCACCTTCGAGGGCCGCCCCGGAGCGGTCGATGAGCGGCTGATCGCCGAGGGCCGGCTGCGCAAGCTGCGCGACGCCGCCCAGATCGATCTCAAAAAGAGACCCCCCGCCACTGCGCATGCGCGTGTCAGGCGCGACCCGCGCGTGCTCGTCGATCTATTGCTCTCGCCGCTGCGATGAATTGTTTCATTTTGCGCCCCAACCAAAAGAGAATAAGACTCAATCCCAATTGGTTAGGGCTTGATTTTTGTTGTTGTGCCTCCCCCAGCCGGCCGCCGGCATCGGTCCGCGGGGCCTGCCTCAGTACCGGTAGGCCCGCCTGGCCTCCCAGCGCTCGATCCCCAGCCGGCAGAGGCGGTCCACGAGCTCGGGGTAGGGGATCCCCGAGGCCTCGGTCAGCTTCGCGTACACGCTCGTCGGCGTGAAGCCAGGCATCGTGTTCAGCTCGTTGACCAGCACCTGCTCCCCGTCCACGAAGAAGTCCACGCGAGCCAGACCCTCGCAGCCGGTGTAGGCAAATACCTCCAGCGCCAGCTCCCGCACCCGAGCGCCCGCCGCGGCGGAGATGCGGGCGGGCACGAGTAGCTGCATTCCCCCGTCGCGGTACTTGGCGGCGTAGTCGTACCACTCATCGGCGAACACGATCTCCCCGGGCACGGAGGCGAGTGTCCGCCGGCTCCGGTCGGGCCCCTCTTGATCGATCGCCCCGAGCACGGCGCACTCAACCTCGACCCCGTGCGCCATCGCCTCGACGATCACGAGCGGATCGTGCGCAAAGGCGCGGTCGAGCGCCTCGCCGAGCCGGGAGGCATCGGCGACCTTGGCGATCCCCACCGAGGAGCCGAGGTGGGCGGGCTTGACGAACACCGGGAGCCCGAGGCCCGCGAGCTCGCCCAGCAGCTCGGCCGGGGCCTCGCGCCAGCGCTCGACACGGGCGCCGGCGTACTCCACCTGGGGCACTCCACAGGCTGACATCAGCTCTTTGAAGAGCACCTTGTCCATACACAGCGCCGAGCTCGCCACGCCCGCGCCGACGTAGGCCACGTCGAGCGTCTCGAGCAGCCCCTGCACGGTGCCGTCCTCCCCGAAGGGTCCGTGCAGCGCAGGGAACACCACGTCCGCGCCGAGCAGCCCCTCACCCGGGCGCAAGGTAAGTCGCTCCCCGTCGTGACACCACGCGCCGGCGCGCTCGATCTCCACCCAGCGAACCTCGTGCCCGGCGCGCTCGAGGCCCTCGCGCACGGCGCGTGCGGAGGCCAGCGAGACATCGTGCTCGGAGGAACGCCCCCCCGCCAGCAGCGCGACAGCGAGGGTCTTCGTCATGGAACGACTGGCGTGCCGGCGGGCGGGGTCTGGGAGGTGGTGGTCGCGGTACTGGGAGTCGTCGTGGTCGTGGTGCTCGGCGTGGTCTGCGGCGCGAGTTCGCCCACGGTCAGCTTGATCGTGGCTCCCCGCTTGGCCTTGGTGCCACCCGCGGGAGTCTGCTGGAGCACCAGCCCGACTTCGGCTTCGCTTGAAACGGTGCGCGTGCTGGACTTCACCACGAAGCCCGCGCCGATCAGTTCGCCTTCGGCGCGTTCCTGCTTTTTGCCGACCACGCGTGGGACGGCGACTTCCTGCGAGGCCTTCGCCACAACGAGGCTCACCGCTTCGCCGCTGCGCACCGAGCTGCCCGCGGAGGGCGACTGCGAGAGCACGGTGCCGGCCGTCTGGCCCGCTTCTTCGCGCTTGGTGACCGCGCCCACGTGCAACCCCGCGGCGCGCAGCGAGGCACGCGCTTCGGCTTCGCTCTGGCCGGTCACCGTGGGGACTTCCACCTGCGGGGGGCCGGTTGAGACGAACACCGTCACCGGGCTGCCCGCCAGCAGCGGCACGCCCTGCGAGGGTTCGGTGGAGATCACCTTGCCGCTCGCCACCGTCGTGCTGGAGCGGCTCTGCACGTTGGGCTTGAAGTGCGCCTGCTCGAGCTTGTGCTCGGCTTCGGCGCTGGTGAGGTTCCTCACATCGGGCACCCCCACGCTGGCGGGTCCCGTCGAGACGACGACGCTCACGTGCGCACCGCGCTGCACCACGCTTCCCGCCGCAGGGCTCACGGAGATCACGGCGCCTTGGGCGACATCGAGGCTGGGCGCCTGCGAGGGTACCGGCACCAGATCGGCCGCTTTGAGCTCGGTGCTCGCCAGCGAGGCGGAGCGACCGACGACATTGGGCACCGTCACCTGGCGTTTGCTCGACGGCAGCAGCAGCGCCAGCGCGACCCCAGCGGCGATCAGCGCCAGCAGCGCCCCGCCCGCGATCCACCAGCGGCGCCTGCGCCGCCGCGCCGCCGCCTCGGGATCCTCCTGCTCGGCATCCTCAGCGGCGGGTGCCAGCAACAGCGCGGTGGCGGCCGCCGGCGCCACCGGACCGTTGCTGGCCGAAACGGGGATCCGCGCCGCAGGCGCGTGTCCCCCGGCTTCGGCAAGCGCAACGGGTGGGCGCTCACCCGTGCCGGGTAGATTCCGGCGCACATGCTGGAGCGCCGCGATGAACTCGTCGGCGTCGGCGAAGCGCTCCGCGGGATCCTTCGCGAGCGCCCGCAGCACCACGGCGTCGAGCTCCGGTGGAATCGCCGCCCGCGCTTGGGTGGGCACGGGCGCGCCGGTCGCAGTGCCGTCAGCTGGCTGGGTCGGCGCACCGCCAGGTTGGTGGGTGGACGCGTGGCTCACCGCCGCGCTTGGCGGCAGCGGCGCGGCGGAGACCTGCTTGAGCGCGATCGTCACCGCCGTCTCCCCGTCGAAGGGCACCGTGCCGGTGAGCAGCTCGTAGAGGACGATTCCCACCGCGTAGATGTCCGAGGCAGCGCTCACGGCAAGGCCCTGAGCCTGCTCGGGCGAGAGGTATTGGGCGGTTCCCATGATCGAGCCGGTGAGCGTCATATCAGAGGCGCCGGCGCGGGCGATCCCGAAGTCGGTGACCTTCGCGCGACCCTCTTCGTCGAGGATCACGTTGTGCGGCTTCAGATCGCGGTGGATCACCCCGCGACGGTGCGCGAAGCGCGCGGCCTGCAGGATCTGGATGACGATGTCGATCGCCCTTGCAGGCTCCAACGGCCCCTGCTCGCGTACCACCGCCTTCAGAGAGCGGCCGGGGAGGTACTCCATCGCGATGTAGTAAGTGCCGTCCCACTCCCCGCGGTCGAAGATCGCCACCACGTTCGGGTGGGAGAGGCCGGCGGCGCTGGAAGCCTCGCGGCGGAAGCGCTCCACGAACTCCTGGTCTTCGGCGAAGCGGTGGTGGAGCAGCTTCACCGCCACCTGGCGCCCCAGCAGCTGGTCGCGCGCGAGATACACGTCCGCCATTCCGCCGGTGCCGATCCGCGAGAGCACCTCATAGCGCCCATCGATCACCGTCCCCTGCTCAATCATGGCGCCGTCTCCACAACAGTGCGGGTCGGAAGTCACCCGCGCTTGGCGGCAACCATCTCGGGGCGAGACCACGCTCATTCATGGAGCAACACTTCCATCACGCGCCGCGCGATCGGCAGCGCGTACGTGGCGCCGTACCCGGGGACGCCCTTGACCGTCACGGCGATCGCCACGGTGGGGTTGGCGGCGGGGGCGAAGGCGATGAACCAGACGTTGTTGAGCTCGCTGCCGATCTGCGTTTCCGCGGTGCCGGTCTTGCCGGCGACCTGCACCCCGGGGATCCTCGCGTTTTCACCGGTGCCTTCGTTGACTACAGCTTCCATCATCGAGGTAACGGCGGAGGCGGTGGAGGGCTTCATCACGACCGACTGCACGCGAGGAGAGATCTGCTGCACGATGCGCCCTTCGGGGTTCACGATCCGCGCGGTCAGGTGGGGTGCCATCAGCCTGCCGTGGTTGGCGACCGTGGCGGCGACCTCCGCCATCTGCAGGGCGGTGACCCGCAGTTTGTCCTGGCCGATGCCCATCCGCCCGACGTTGACAAGCGGGCTGAGAGGCGAGAGCAGGCGTTCCCCGTCGTACTCCCCGGAGGCCGACATTTCTTCGGCCGGGTAGTCCAGCTGCGGTTTGGCGTCGAAGCCAAAGCGGCGCATGTAGCGCGCGAGGGTTGGCTTGCCGACCTGTTCGGCGACCTGCGCCCACACCGTGTTGACCGATTTGGCGAGCGCCTGCGTGAGCGTCAGCTCGCCGAAGCTTTCGTTCTGGTCGTTGCTCAACGGAAGCCCGGAGACGATCACGCCGTTACGCCCGCTGAGCGTCGAGGAGGGCGTGAACTTGCCGGTGTCGATCGCGGCGGTGGCGGTGACTACCTTGAAGGTCGACCCCGGCGCGTACCCGTACTGCACGGCGCGGTTGAGCAGCGGGGCTTCGTCGTCGGCTTTGAGCTTTTCGGTGGCGGCGGCGGAGCGCAGCGAGTTGGGGTCGTAGCTGGGGGTTGAGGCCATCACCCGCACGGCGCCCGTGGACGGCACCAACGCGACGACGGCGCCCTGATGAGCGCCGAGCCCCGCGAGCGCGGCTTGCTGAGCGGCGGGGTCGAGCGTGGTGATCACTTCATCGCCCTTTTCGGGGCGTCCTTGGAACTGGTCGAGGATCGACTGCAGGTCGCTCTGGCTCTGCCCGCTGAGGGGGGCGTTGCGATAGCGCTCGAGGCTCGTCCGATCGAGCGACAGCGGGTAGGAGTAGCCGATCGCCTGGGCGAACTCTTCACCGGTTGGGTAGGTGCGTTCGTAGGTTCCTTCGTGCGTGCGCACGCTGCGCGCCAGCACGGTGCCGTCATCAGCCAGAATCGCTCCGCGTTGCACCCGCTCCTGCTCGATCAGGGCACGTTTGTTGAGCGGGTTTTCGCGCAGCGAGGAGGCTTGGAAGATCGTCCAGCGCGAGGTGAAGGCGACGAGCAGCGCGAACAGCATCAGCACCAGCATGTAGAGGCGCAGGATCGGGCGGTTCATCCACTCAGCTCTTCCAGTTCGATCGAGTGCACGAGCGAACCGGCTTCTCTTTCCGAGCGCCACTTGTGGTCGAGCAGCGTGCCGCGCCGCGTGGAGCTCAGCGTGGAGGCACCGACGCCGGAGACGTAGTAGGTGCTGTAGAGGTCGATCCCACCAGGGAGCTTGTAGGGGAGACCTCGGTACATCGTCACCAGGCCGCGAGCGTCGGTGCCGATGAAGAACACCGACTGCGCGGCGATGTAGCCACCGCCCGCGAGCACCCCGAGCAAGGTGAGCACGATCAACGCGGGCAGCACACCTCGACGCCGCCGTCGCCGGGGGACGGCGGGCGCGGAGTCGGGGGAGCGGGGACGGCGCGCCACCACCGGTGCTGCCGGCAGGGCGGCGTGCGTGCGATGAGCGTCCCGGCGCGCTCGCGTCGGCGATCGCTCCCGGGCACGGGCTTCGGTGGACACCGCCGCCTCCCGGCCGTCGCTGCCACGCGAAGGGGGTGCGAGCACCGCGGAGGACGGGCGCGTGACCCCCACTGCGGGCATGCTCACGACGGTGGCGTCCCGATCGAGCTCGGCGGTGCCGGGGGGGGCTCGCTCGGCGAGCCTACCTCCTCCAATCGCAGCAGGATGACGGTGATGTTGTCGCGCCCGCCGGCGCGGTTGGCTTCGGCGATCAGCGCCTCTCCGAGGTCGCGCAGCCGCTCGCCGGCGTGCAGGCGCAGAACCTCGGCCAGCCGCGCCTCCGGGACCATCGAGGTGAGGCCGTCGCTGCACAGCAGGTAGATGTCCCCGGCGCGCGCGCGGAACGAGCGGGTGTCCACCTCGACCGTCTCCTCCGGCCCCAGCGCGCGGGTGATGATCGAGCGCTGGGGGTGGTCCTCGGCTTCTTCGGGGGTAAGGCGTCCCTCGCGGATCAGCTCGTCCACCAGCGAGTGGTCGTCGGTGAGACGCAGCAGCTCGCCGTCGCGCAGGCAGTAGGCGCGGCTGTCCCCGACGTGGGCGATCGCAACCTCCTGCTCGCCCACGTAGACGGCGGTGAGCGTCGTTCCCATGCCGGCCTGCTCGGCGTTTTCGCGGGAGAGGGCGTGGATGCGCGCATTGGCGGCAAGCGCGTAGGAAGCCAGCCCTTCCTCGGGAGGCGAGCCGTCGGGCAGACCCTCGTGGAAGGACTCCACCGCGATCTTCGAGGCCACCTCGCCGGCCTGCGCGCCACCCATCCCGTCCGCCACCACGAACAGCGGCGAGCGCGCCAGCAGCGAGTCCTCGTTGGCGCGTCGCTGCAGGCCGGTGTCGGTGCCCGCGTACTGCTCGGCCACGCGCAGCATCAGCGACCCCCCGTGTCTGTCCGGGCGCGCATCAATCGACCTCGAATACGAATTCGCTCTCGCCGATCCGGACATGATCGCCGGGATGCAGCGGACGTGGTGTTTCCAGCAGCTCCTCGTTGAGGTAGGTGCCGTTGGTGGAGCGCAGATCCTCGACCACAAGCGTCCCCGCCTGTTCGTAGATGCGCGCATGGCGCGAGGAGGCGAAGGGATCCTCCAGGCGTATCTCCGCGTGGTCGCCGCGGCCGAGCACGAGGTCGCCGTCCAGGTCATAGATCATCCCTGCATCGTGACCGCTCGCGCGGGCGACCACCAGACGGGGGGCGCGACTGGCGACGTTGGAGCGCCCGAGCGCCGAGGCCGACTGCAGGCCGGTCGCGTCCGGAGAGCTCGCGTAGCCCGGCCCCGCCCCTGCCGCGGTGCTGTAGCCGGGTGGGTGGGCGCGATCGCGCCCCCGCAGATCGCGCAGGGCGCTGCGCGCGACCCACAGCAGGAACAGGTAGAGCACCGCGAGGAAGCCGAACTTGAGCGCGACCGACACCGGCTGGAGCGTATTCATCGCTGCTCGAAGATGATCTCGGTGGTGCCCAGCTCGATGCGGTCGCCGACCTGCAGCGCCCGCGAGCCGCGCAGCCGCTCGCCGTTGAGCAGCACGCCGTTGGTCGAGCCCAGATCCTCGATCGCCCAGCCTTGCACGGTAGGGCGGATGTGGGCGTGACGGCGGGAGATCCCCGCGTCGTCGAGCACCACGTCGCAGTCACGGCTGCGGCCGATCACCGCCCCTGCCGGGGCAACCACCAGGCGCCGCCCGCCGACCAGCAGCAGGGCGCGGGGTGGATGGCTGGAGCGGGCCCGTTCCAGCGGCTCGCGCAGGCGGGCGGAGGAGCTGTAGATCATCGTCTGCCCATGCTCGTCCTCCTGGCGCAGGGAACCTTGGGGCGCGGGCCAATCCCCGAGTGCACCGACGTGGTCATCGAGGTCACCACCGCCGTTGCCGTTGCCATTGCCAGGAGCATCGGGGCGTACCAGCCGCGCCTGGATGCCGAACTCGCCCAGTGACAGGGAGTCGTCGGTGTGGAAGGTGATGACGGGGTGGGAGGCAAGCGTGAGATCCTCACCGCGAGCGTGCTCGAGCAGGTAGGCGCAGAGCTCGTCGATCAGCTCGTCCTCGACACCGTCGTAGCGGGCGCGATCGTCTCGGGAAAGCCAGACGGCGTACTCGTTGGGGGCGTACACGCGCGACACGGAGGTGGTGCGGTGCTCGTCCATCTCGCGCGCCAGCTTGCGGGCGATTTCCATCGGGCGCACCTCCGAGCGGAAGAGGCGCCCGAAGGCGCCCTCCACGAGGGAGGCGAGGGTGGTCTCGAGGCTCTTGAGGGGGTTCATGGAATGCCCGATCGCTTGGGCGGAGCCGACAGCGTCGAACCCCGCCGTCCCGCCACTCCTCACTTTAAGGCTCCTCACGCAACAATCGCCCGCACCGGCCCGCGCAGCGCTCGTGCGGCGACCGCGAGCAGTGCTCCAAGCGAGGCACTGAGGATGACGCCATGCGGGGATGGAAGCGTGGCGCCCGCCAAGGGAAGGCCGCGAGCAAGCGCTTGGATGCCCGCCCACCCGGCCACCAGCGCCACAGCCCACACGATCGCGGCGATGGCGTCGAGCATCGCCGAACGCCCCCGCACCACCCATGGAAGAACCGCGGCGGCGAGCGCCCACAGGGCAGCTCCGAGCAGCAACGCGACGCTCAGCAGGTGCAGCACTGCGTGGGCGGTACTCGCCACGGACCCATCCAGCGGCAGCTCCGCGAGACGCAGCCACCAGTAGCCGAGGGCACCCAGCAGGGCCCGGGAGCGCCAGCGGGCGAGCTGGCCGGCGAGCGCGGGGAAGGCTCCCGCGAGGCCGACGAGGCCGAGCGCGGGCGCAAGCAGCGCGGCGAGCCAACGGGGTCCCGGTCGGCGCACCAGCAGTACCAGCGGCAGCACCGCGCAGAGGACCAGCGGCGCGATCCCGGGGTGGCCCGCGGCGAGCAGCCAGACGCACACCGCCATCGTCGCGGCGATCCACGCCAGGCGCGTCGCCGTCAGCCAGCCCGCCAGGTCGGGCCGCTCCTCGAGGGAGTCTTGGGGTGAGTGCCGCGACGCCTGCAACTCAGTCGCCACCAGCGGGGCGCGGGAGGGTTGAAGGGGTGGGGACCGGTCCGGCCGCTCCGGACCGGCTGGGAGAGGGTGAGGAAGCGACGCGACGGGAGAGCGCGCGCGGCGCCCCCAAGGAGAGCGTCGCCAACCGCGGTGCAGACCCTCGGCGAGCGCGTCGCTCAACTCAGGCAGCGTCCCACGCAGCGTGGGATCGGGCTCGAGCGCTTGGTCGAGCGCGCGGGTGAGCTCGCGCGGCAGATCGCGGCGGTGACGCTCCAACGGCGGCAGCTGCTGGCCGATGCGCCGCGCGGTGGCGGCGGGGGTGGGACCACGCACGGGGTTGACGCCGCTGAGCGCCTCATACAGCACGAGCGCCAGCGAGTACAGGTCGGCCGATGCCCCGGCCTCGCCGCCGTCGATCTGCTCGGGGGCCATGTAGGCGAGTGTGCCGAACACATCGCCGGTGCGGGTGAGGGACTCCTCCCCGGCGAGCAGCGCCCCGCCGAAGTCGGTGAGCTTCGCGATCGGGGCAGCGCTGCCCAACGCCGGTGCCTGGAACGTGGGCCACTCCGGGGTCGGGCCGGGATCGGCGGCCACCGACACCAGCACGTTCTGCGGCTTGATGTCACGGTGGATCACGCCCCGCCCGTGCGCGTGCAGGAGCGCATCGACGAGCGCGATCCCGATTTCGAGGACCTCATCGTCGCTCAGCGCCTCGGCGGCGATCAGCTGGGCGAGGGTGTCGCCGTGAACCAGCTCGGAGATCAGGTAGAAGGTGTCCTGCTCGGCGCACGCCTCGTACAGGGCCACGATCGCGGGATGCGCCAAACGGGCGGTGGCGAGCGCCTCGCGCGTGGCGCGCTCGCGATCTTCGCCGGCGGGGAGCGGGATCACCTTGACGGCCACCTCACGGTCCAGCAGCTCGTCGTGTGCACGCCACACCACCCCGAAGCCGCCGGCGCCGAGGCGCTCTAACAAGAGGTAGCGCTCGAGGACCGGGGTGCCTCGCTCAGCCAGCGGCCGCTCACCACGGACTCGGGCTTCGACGCGGCCGCGGCCGCGCTCGGGGGCGATCAGCGTGTCGTGAGAGTCCACCGACTCCTGCGTTCGCCGGTGCGAGGGCGCTCCCTCCCACGAGCAGGCAGGAGAAGCGGAGGTGAGCGAGAAGTTGCAGATGGCACCAGCCAGAAGATGAGCGGCCGAGCGGGCGGTCATACTGGTGCCTTCCTCGATACGCAGGCACTAGGAGAGAGACAGCTTGTCGTTCTTCGACGATGATGAGGGAGGAGCCCCGCGGCCGGCCGCCGCGGGCGGGCGGGCGCCTAATCCCTCCCGCTCGCAGCCGCGGCCACGGCGACCACAGCGGGCGGGCGGACATCCAATCCCGGCCGGCGATCGCCACACGATGATGGTCCGGCGGCGGATCGCCGCCGGGGTCGGGGTGGTGGTGCTGATCCTGATCGTGCTGCTGATCGACGGCTGCCTGAAGAGCGGCAAGGAAGAAGCGCTGAAGAAGTACAACCGCGAAGCGGGACAGCTGGTGGGGGAATCCGACCAGCAGGTGGGACATCCGCTGTTCGCCGGCCTCGCCGGCGCCTCCAGCGAACCGCCGCTGAACGTGGAGCAGAAAGTCAACGAACTACGTGACCTCGCGCAGCGGCAGGCCGAACAGGCCAAGCGGCTGAGCGTCCCGAGCGAACTGGATGCGGCACAGCGCTATTTCACGCTGACGCTCAATCTGCGCGAGGAAGCGCTGGCGAAGATCGCGCCGCTCGTGCGCGAGGCGCTGGGTGGCAAAGGCAAGCAGGCGAGCTCCTCGATCGCCGGCGCGATGGAGATGTTCTTGACCTCCGACGTGATCTACTCCCAGCGAGTGGCGCCGCTGATCCAGCAGGAATTGGCGGCGGGCGGCGTCCACGGGCTGAGCACCGCGGGCACGCAGTTCCTGCCGAACCTGGGCTGGCTGGAACCGGGCACCGTCGAAGAGCGTCTCACCGGGAAGTCCTCGGCTGCGGCGCAGAGCGGCCAGGTCGCCCCCGGCACGCACGGCTCGGCGCTGAAGGGCGTGAGCGTCGGCGGCACCGAACTGCAGCCGGAATCGACGGGCACGGTCAACCACCTCAGCGGCGGCTCCAGCCCAACGTTCAAGGTGATGGTCGAAGACTCCGGGAGCAACTCCGAGACCGACGTGAAGGTCGAAGTCACGGTGACCGCCGGGGGCAAGCAGTACAAAGACAGCCGCACGATCGCCAAGACCGAACCGGGTGTGACCTCGAGCGTGAGCATCCCCGTGGAAGGGGTGCCGGTGGGCGCGGCCGCGAACGTGGTCATCTACGTGCAGCCCGTTCCGGGAGAGACCAACCTTGAAAACAACAAGGGCACCTTCCTGGCGGTGTTCAACGGGTAAGGGCCCAGGCGCGCCCCAGAGCTGGCCGGGCGTGCGAACGGTGGCTCTGGTGTGGTTGCTCCCGCTCGCGCGATAGCTTGTCCGCATGACCGCCTCCGAGCTGACCGACACCCAGGGAATCATCGCGATTGCCGCCGCCGCGATCGCCGTGGTGGCGCTGCTGGGATGCGTGGCTCTGGCGCTCGGCGTACGCCGGCTGCGTGCCGCGCAACAGGTTGTGCTGGGTGGGGACGAGCGCGACGTGGTGGCCCACGCGGCGGCGATCCATGGGGGCTTCGAGGATCTGCGGGAGTACGTGGGGGAGGTGGCAGAGCGCTTGGAGCAGCGATTGGGAGACGTGGAGACGGGTCTGCGGGGCGCGATCTCTCACCGCGCGCTGGTGCGCTACGACGCCTACAACGAGCTCTCCGGACACCAGTCGGTGTCGATCGCGCTGCTCGACGGGACCCACTCGGGGGTGGTGCTCACCTGCATCCACCACCGCGACCAGGCGCGCGTCTACCTCAAGCAGGTGCACGGGGGCGAGGGCGAACTGGAGCTCTCCCCCGAGGAGGCCGAGGCGGTGCGGCTGGCGCTCTCCCCGGCGGGCAGCGTCGTGTCCTCTGACCTGAGCCGGGGGACACTCGCCTCCGGCGAGCATCCCCGTTTCGGCCAGCCGTCCGCCTGATCGATGCTCCCGCGCGTTGGCTTCCTGGGTCCGGCGGGGACCTTCACCGAGGAGGCCCTGCTCTCGAGCGCCGAGGAGAACGCTGTCGAGCCGGCGGCGTTCTCGACGATCTACGACACGGTGGTGGCAGTGCGCAGGCGGGAAGTGCAATGGGCGGTGGCGCCAATCGAGAACTCGCTCGATGGGTCGGTGACTGTGACGCTCGATCTACTCGCAGACGAGCATGGAGACCTGGAGATCGTGGGGGAGGCACTGCTGGCCGTGAAGCACTCGCTGATCGCCGCGAAGCAGGTGGCGCTGAGCGAGATCGACACGGTGATCTCCCACCCCCAGGTGCCAGGGCAGTGCACGCGCCTGCTGCGGGGCGAGCTCGCCCACGCTCGCGTGTTGCCAGCGAGCTCGACGGCGGAGGCGGTGCGCGTAGTGGCAGCCGGGGGAATACGGGGACAGGCGGCGCTGGGAACGCGGTTGGCGGCTGACATCTACGGCGCCACGGTGGTGCGCGAGGGAGTGCAGGACAGCGATGACAACGTCACGCGCTTCGTATGGCTGGCAGGGAAGGGTAGGACCGACGATCCTCCCTTGAAGGCCGGAATCGAGAGCCCATCGCCCGGGGGGTGGAAGACATCGGTGGTGTTCTGGGGCTCCGGCGCGGATAGCCCCGGCTGGCTGATGCGCTGCCTGGATGTGTTTGCCCAGCGCGCGATCAACCTGACCAAGATCGAGTCGCGACCGCAGCGAGCTCGCCTCGGCCACTACATGTTCTTCGTCGATCTCCAGGGCAGCGCGCGGGAGGCCACGGTGGCGGAGGCGCTCACGGGGCTGCGCGCGGTGTGCGAGCAGGTACGCGTGCTGGGCTCCTATCCGGCGGGCGCCGAACCGTCCGGATCGTAGGCGGCAGCGAGACAAGCGGGCACAATCGACCACGTTCGTCGCTACACTGCGCGCACGGATGGATACCACCATTCCACCAGACCCAGTTCGGTCCGTGCCGCCTCCCGAGCACCGGCGGCGCGGGCCTGATAGTGGGCGGGTGCTCGTTTTGAACGCGACCTTCGAGCCGATCAACGTCTGCTCGGTGCGTCGCGCGGTGGTGCTCCTCCTCAAGGAGAAGGCCGAGCTGGTAGAGCGTGGGCGGTGGGAGCTGCACTCGGAGCGGACCACGCTCGCGCGGCCCGCCGTGATCCGCCTGGTGACCTACGTGCGTGTGCCCCGTGACGCCCACCAGCGCAAGATCACGCGACGCGCGGTATTCGCCCGCGACGGCTGGACCTGCCAGTACTGCGGCTCGCGCGCCAACCTCACCGTCGACCACGTGATCCCCCGCTCCAAGGGAGGCCCATCGAGCTGGGAGAACATCGTGGCGTCGTGCGCGCCGTGCAACCGCCGCAAGGGCGATCGCCTGCCTCGGCAGGCCGGTATGCAGCCGCGCCACGCGCCACGAGTGCCACGCGCCGAGGTGTTCATCCACGTCGCCAGCCCGTCGATACCGGCGGCGTGGCGCCAGTACCTGCCGCAGACGGCCCAGGCTGCTTGAAGCCCGCTCTCCGAGCAAGCTCGCGAAAGTTGTCGGTTGCGTCGGGCTCCAGAGCGTGAGCCCGGGTTCTGCCTGACTCAGAGAAAGGACGAGGGGCGCCGCAACCCCCGCGACGCCCCTCGTACAACTGGCTTGACTGGAAAAGACCGAGACTGCCTGCGCTGCCGGAGGGACCAGGGCCGGCGGCGGTCTCGGGGTGTCCCGGGTTGGATTCCGCTACGCGGTCCAGCCTGCCGACCTAGCGGCCGGTCACCTCCAGGGTCCCGCAAGAACTGTCACTCAACGTACGGACCACCTCCTTTCTCTGGTCTCGCCAGAGTAGCGGACGGAGGTGACGTCACGCAAGGGGGGAGCTGCCGTTCTCCTGCGGATCGCCGTGGAGATCGTCCTCGGCCGCGGCGAGCGGCTCTGCCTGCTCGTTCTCGCCAACGCCATCCCCGTCAGGGCCATCCCCGCCGTCGTCGTCGTCCCCGCCGTCCATCACCAGCGCAACGGCGCTGACGACGTCGTCGTCCTTGAGGTTCATCAGACGCACCCCCTGGGAGGCGCGACCGTAGCGGCTGATCCCCTTCACCGAGGTCCGCTGCACCATGCCGCCGATCGAGATGAAGATCAGCTCCTCGTGCTCGCGCACCACCAGCGCGCCGGCGAGCGCCCCCTTGCGGTCGGTGAGCGCGATCGTCTTGACGCCCATCGCGCCGCGACCCTTGCGGGGGTAGTCTGCGATCGGCGTGCGCTTGCCGTAGCCGTTCTCGGTGACCACCAGCAGCTCCTGGTCGTCGCGGGCGACATCCATCGCGAGCACGTAGTTGCCCTGCCTGGAGACGTTCATGCCACGCACACCGGAGGTGTCGCGCCCCATCGGGCGCACCTGAGACTCTTCGAAGCGGGTCGCTTGGCCGGAGCGGGAGACGAGCAGGATGTCGTCCTCGCCACTGGTTCGGCGTACGGCGACCAGCTCGTCGTCGTCGCGGATCTTGATCGCGATGATGCCATCGGCGTTGATCGGGGTGTTGTAGGCCTTGAACTCGGTCTTCTTGACGATCCCCTGCCGCGTGGCGAACACGAGGTAGGCGCCCTCGCTGTAGTCGCGGGTGGCGAGCACCGACTGCACCCGCTCGCCCTCGCGCAGCGGCAGCACGTTGACCAGCGCACGGCCCTTGGCGGTACGGGAGGCCTCGGGCAGTTCGTAGACCTTCGAGCGGTACACCTTGCCGCGGTTGGAGAAGAACAGCAGGTAGTCGTGCGAGGAGCAGACGAACAGGTGCTCGATGAAGTCTCCGTCCTTCATATCCATCCCGCTCACACCGCGACCGCCGCGGTGCTGCTGGCGGTAGGTCGCCAGCGGCAGCGACTTGATGTAGCCGGTGCGGGTGATCGTGATCACCATCTGCTGGTCGGCGATCAGGTCCTCGATGTCGATCTCGTCCTCGGAGTGGGTGATCTCGCTGCGGCGCTCGTCGCCAAAGCGCTCGCGGATCTCTCCGAGCTCCTCCTTGATGACCGCCAGCACCCGGCCCTCGTCGCCGAGGATCGCGCGCAGCTCTGCGATCCGCTCGGTGACGTCGGCGTGCTCCTGTTTGATCGAGTCCGCCTCCAGCGCCGTCAGCTGGGAGAGGCGCAGATCGAGGATCGCGCTGGCCTGGATGTGGCTGAGCTCGAAGCGCTCGACCAGCTGCTCGCGTGCCGCGTCACGGTCACGCGCGGCGCGGATCAGCGCGATGATCGCATCGAGGTTGTCGAGCGCGATCAACAGTCCGAGCAGGATGTGGGCGCGGGCCTCCTTCTCGGAGAGCTCGTGCTTGGTGCGGCGCACGATCACTTCGCGCTGGTGGGCCACGTAGTTGTGGATCACCGCGCGCAGGTTGAGCGTGCGGGGGACGTTGTTGACGAGCGCGACCATGTTGACCCCGAAGGTGGACTGCATCGGAGTGTGCTTGTAGAGCTTGTTGAGCACGACCTTGGGGATCGCGTCGCGCTTGAGCTCGATCACGAGGCGCATCCCGCGCTTGTCTGACTCGTCGCGCAGGTCGGAGATCTCGGGGATCCGTTTGTCGCGGACGAGATCGGCGATCTTCTCGATCAGGTTGCCGGGGCCACCCTTCTTGACCATGAACGGCAGCTCGGTGACGACGATCGCCTCCTTGCCGTGGCTGAGCGGCTCGATGTGGGCGCGCGCCTGCACGCGCACACGACCGCGGCCGGTCTCATACGCGTCTTTGATGCCGGCGCGCCCGAGGATGATCCCGCCGGTGGGGAAGTCGGGTCCCTTGATATGGCGCATCAGGCCCTCGACCTCGATGTCGGGGTCCTCGATGTAGGCGACCGTGGCGTCGATCACCTCGCGCAGGTTGTGCGGCGGGATGTTGGTGGCCATGCCGACCGCGATCCCGGAGGAGCCGTTGACGAGCAGGTTGGGGAAGCGCGCCGGAAGGACCAGCGGTTCGCGCTTGGAGCCGTCGTAGTTGGGCACGAAATCGACGGTGTCCATGTCGAGATCGCGCAGCATCTCGGTGGCGATGCGGGCGAGGCGGGCCTCCGTGTAGCGCATCGCGGCGGCGGGGTCGTCGTTGACGGAGCCGAAGTTGCCCTGGCCGTCGACGAGCTCGTTGCACATCGAGAACTCCTGCGCCATCCGCACCAGCGTGTCGTAGATGGCGGAGTCGCCATGCGGGTGGTACTTGCCCATGACCTCGCCGACGATCAGCGCGCACTTCGAGTAGGAGCGCGAGGGGCTGAGCCCGAGCTCGTTCATCGCGTACAGCACGCGGCGATGCACCGGCTTCAAGCCGTCGCGCACGTCGGGCAGGGCGCGCCCGACGATCACCGACATCGCGTAGTCGAGGTAGGCGGTGCGCATCTCCTCCTCGAGCGCGCGCGGCTCGATGTTGCCACCCGTAAGCGTGTCAGGCGTTGCCATCCCCCACCTCCTTAGACATCAAGGTTGACTACAGCGCGGGCGTTATCCTCGATGAAGGCGCGGCGCGGCTCGACCTGATCGCCCATCAGCATCGAGAAGATCCTGTCAGCGGAGGCGGCGTCCTCGAGCGTGACCTGCGCCAGCGTGCGCGTCTGGGGCGCCATCGTGGTTTCGCCGAGCTGCTCGGCGTTCATCTCGCCGAGTCCCTTGAAGCGCTGCAGTTTGACGCCCTTCTGGGCGACGTTCAAAACGGCCTGGCGCAGCGCCTCGAAGGATGGAGCGCTTTCGTGGGCGTCGCCAAGTCGCACCTCAAAGGCGGGGGTGCCGGCGAGCTCGATCAGCTGCTCGTGCACGGCTGCCAGCTGCCGGTACTCCTGGGAGTCGAACAGCGTCCGCTTGATGCGATGGGTGCGCGCAAAGCCGGTGCGCGTCTCCACGGCCTTGACCCGCAGCTCGAGCGGATCGGTTGCGAGCAGCTCGGTCGCGTGCGTCTCTCCCTCCAGGCCCTCGCGGGAGAGCAGCTCGATCGCCTGCTCGGCGTTCGTGACCCGCTCGCCCAGCAGCGTGGACTCCTCCAGGAACTGCACCATCTCGTGACCGTGGGCAGCGCGCAGCGAGGAGGCCCAGCCTTCGTACTGCTTGAGCAGACGGGTGAAGCGCTGCCAGCGTGTGTCGGTCAGCT
The DNA here is from genome assembly GCA_963844585.1 of uncultured Solirubrobacterales bacterium. Lineage (GTDB taxonomy): Bacteria > Actinomycetota > Thermoleophilia > Solirubrobacterales > Solirubrobacteraceae > Palsa-744. The sequence continues at coordinate 501,367 of CAWJOV010000010.1, forward strand.
TGAACTGGGCGCCGTGGCGGTCGGCGACCTGAAGCTTCTCCCACTTGTCGGTGAGCAGGATCTCCTCGAGCTCGGACTCCTTCTCGATGTAGCGCTCGCGCGAGCCCTGCTTGAGCTTGTACAGCGGCGGCTTGGCGATGTAGACGTAGCCGGCCTTGATCAGCTCTTCCATCTCGCGGAACAGCAGCGTCAGCACCAGCGTGCGAATGTGGGCGCCGTCGACGTCGGCGTCGGTCATCAGCACGACCTTGTGGTAGCGCGCGTTCTCGATGTTGAACTCGTCGCGCACGCCCGTCCCGATCGCGGTGATCAGCGCCTGGATCTCGGTGTTCTGCAACACCTTGTCGATGCGGGACTTCTCGACGTTGAGGATCTTTCCCCGTAGCGGCAGCACCGCCTGCGTATTGCGGTCGCGGCCCTGCTTGGCTGAGCCCCCGGCAGAGTCGCCCTCGACCACGAACAGCTCAGCCAGCGAGGGGTCCTTGACCGAGCAGTCCGCCAGCTTGCCGGGCAGTGTGGAGTTCTCCAAGGCCGACTTGCGACGCGTCAGGTCGCGCGCCTTGCGGGCGGCCTCGCGGGCGCGCTGCGCCTGCACGGACTTCATGATCACCGCGCGTGCCTCGCTCGGGTTCTCCTCGAGAAACTCGCCGAGACCGCCGTTGACGATCGACTCGACGAAGCCCGCGATGCCGGGGTTGCCGAGCTTGGTCTTGGTCTGCCCCTCGAACTGGGGGTCGCGCAGCTTGACGGAGATGACCGCGGTCAGCCCCTCGCGGACATCCTCTCCGGAGAGGTTGTCCTCTTTCTCCTTGAGCAGTCCATGGTCGCGCGCGTACTTGTTGAGCGTGCGCGTAAGCGCCGAGCGAAAGCCCGACATGTGGCTGCCACCCTCGCGGGTGTTGATGTTGTTGGCGAACGAGTGGATCGACTCCTGGTAGGAGGAGTTCCACTGCATCGCGACCTCGACCGCGCCCTCCTCGCTCTCGCCGGCGAAGAACACGACCTTGCGGTGAACGGTCTCCTTGTTCTCGTTGAGGTAGGCGACGAAGTCCTCGATCCCTCCCTCGTAGCGAAACTCGGCGGAGTGGCCCTCGGCGCGCTCGTCAACGATCGAGATGTGCAGGCCGCGAGTCAGGAAGGCGGTCTCGCGCAGTCGCTCTTCGAGCGTACGGAAGTCGAAGTCGAGGCTCTCGAAGATGTCGGCGTCGGGTAGGAAGGTGATGGTAGTTCCGGTGGGCGCGCCCACCGCAAGCTTCTCGCCGCGCTGCAACTCGCCCTGGGGGGCACCGCGCGAGTACTCCTGGCTCCACGCATACCCGTCGCGACGGATCTCGACGGTGAGGCGCTCGGAGAGCGCGTTGACGACCGACACGCCGACGCCGTGCAGGCCGCCGGACACCTTGTAGCCGCCGCCGTCGCCGAACTTGCCACCGGAGTGCAGCACCGTGAGCACGACCTCGACCGCGGGGCGTCCCTCTTTCTCGTGCATCGCGACGGGGATGCCGCGGCCGTTGTCCACGACGGTGACCGAGTTGTCGGGGTGGATAACGACGGAGACCTCGGTACAGAAACCAGCGAGCGCCTCATCTACAGAGTTGTCCACAACCTCGTACACAAGGTGGTGGAGGCCCATGACGCCGGTGGAGCCGATGTACATGCCGGGGCGCTTGCGAACCGCCTCCAAACCCTCGAGCACGGTGATGTCCTGCGCGTCATAGCTGGCATCGGCGCGCATGATGGGGTCGTTGGTGGCGCCCGTTCCAACTCCCTCGGGTGCCTCGTCTGTGTTCTCTACGGCCAATTGGCCTCCACTTCATCTCCAGAAGACGTGAGAAAGCCCCGGAATCCGAGCTCGACAGACCGCGGACCGGGGCCGTGCGTTGTCAACGAAACGATAGCACAATGGGTCCCTCCCCTAGCCCCGCAAACCACCCGAAATGCCCGTGAATAGCAGGGAAAACGGCCCACGTTCGTCACCCCACACGACAGCGCAGCTTGTGCAGCAGATCCTCGCCGAGCGCGGCGTTCAGGCGGGTGAGCAACTCGGAGGACATCAACTCCAGCTCTTGCGACCAGACAGCCGACTCGCAGCTCACGCTCAGCACTCCATCGCGCTCGGCGGTCGGGCTGGCGGCGGCAGCGACAGCGGCCCCGACCGAGCTCGCCCAGCAAGCCTGTACACGGGCCAGCGTGCTCGCCGGAGCCACCTCCGCGGTGAAGCCTTCAAGCGCCAGCGAGAGCGCCCGCGGAGCGGGCCTGCTGAGGCTCACGCGGCAAGCGCCTCCTGGAGGATCGCACCGGGCGCGATCCTCAGACGGGCGATGTTGGTGACGTTCAATCCCGTTCCTCCAAGCTTCGTCAGCTCCATACCTCCCCGCCCACTACTGGCGCCGGGGACATGGGCAAGGTCGGTTGTTGCAATCACGCTCTGGCCACCCTCCGAGAGCTCGTGGGCGAGCAACTCCCGCCGCTGGGCGTCGAGCTCGCTCATCACATCGTCGAGCAGCAGCAGTGGTGTACGCCCGCGGTGCTCCCCCAGTACGGCGCGCTCGGCGAGCAGCAGCGCCAGCAGCGCGAGGCGCAGCTCCCCCTGCGAGCCGTAGCTGCGCAGCTCCCGCCCGTCGCGTGCGAAGACCAGCTCGTCGCGGTGCGGGCCGTGGGATCCGTAGCCACGCTCGAGCTCGCTGGGAAGGCGCTCGCGCAGCTCGGCGACGAACCCCTCGACGTCGGTGGCGCGCGAGCGGGGGCGGTAGCGCATCAGCGCCTCACCACTCAACCCGAGCTGGGTGGCCCGTGCGGCAAACGGCTCGCGCAGCAGCTCCACCACCCGTTCGCGATCTTCGCGTAGTGCGATCGCTTGGCGAGCCAGCTCGCCATCCCAGGTTGGCAGGGTCAACCGCGAAGCACGACCAGCGCGAATGCCAGCCAACAGCGCATTGCGCTGCGCGAGCGCACGGGCATAGGCCCGTCGAGTTGCGCTGCGTGGCGGCCACAACGCAGCGACGAGACGATCGAGGTGGGCCCGGCGGGGAGCTGGAGAGCCCTTGAGCAGCTCCAGACGGTCGGGGACGAAGACGCCTAGCAACGGGCGCGTCTCGACGTCCAGCAACCGCTCTACGTTCGCGCCGTCGCACGACATTCGCTTGACAGAGCGCTCCTCGCCCTCGCCGATGCCGTAGCCGACTGTCAGCTCATGGTGCTCGGAGCCATCATGGACTGTGACCGAGACGCGCGTGGCCTGCTGACCAAAACGCACCAGCTCACGCTCATTGCGGGTGCGCAGCGCATGTCCGGTGCAACCGAAGTAGAGAGCCTCCAGCAGGTTGGACTTGCCGGCGCCGTTGGGTCCGTGAAGGACGGTGAGTCCCTCTCCAAGGTGCGCCTCTGCCCGGGCGTATGTGCGGAAATCACGCAGTGAGACGCTTACGACGCGCACAGCGAGGACATCACGCGTTCAGGCGAATCGGCATCACGAGGTATACGAAGTCGCCGGCCTCGGGGGACTCGATCAGACCCGGGCGCAGCGGGCTGATCAGCTTCATCACCAACTCCTCGGTGTCGATGCTCTCCACCCCGTCGCGCAGGAACTCCGGATTGAAGCCGATGTCAAACGGCTCCCCGTGGAACGGAACGGGGATCGTCTCACTCGCCTCCCCAACATCGGGAGTCTGTGCCGACACCGTCAGCTCACCCTCGCTGAAGGCCAGGCGCAGCGGAGCGTTCTTCTGGGCAAGGAGGCTAATGCGGCGCACCACACTGGTCAACTCTGGTGCGGAGAGCGTCAACTCATGATCAGCCGACTCGGGGATCAGCTGGCGGTAGTTGGGGAACTGGCCGTCGATCAGCCGCGAGGAGAGGACCGCGCCCCCAACCTCGAAGATCACCTGGTTCTGCCCCAAACCAAGGGTCAACTCGGTGCACTGATACTGCTGAGCAACGCGGCTGAGCTCTTGCAGAGCCCGTGCCGGCACGTTCGCCTCGATTGCCCCCTCCAGCGGTGCCTCGAGGATCGTACGCTTGACACTCAACCTGTAGGAGTCGGTCGCCACCATCCGCAGCTCGCGATCGGAAGCGGAGATCAGGATGCCGGTGAGGACCGGCCTGGTCTCGTCATGAGAGGCCGAGCGGGCTACTCGTTCAACCGTCTGCACGAAGGCCTCCGCCGGGAGCGTCATCCTCGAATCCTCGGCAGCGCTTGGCAATGCCGGAAAGTCCTCGGCGCGGAGCGTACGCAGATGGAAGATCGCACCGCCGCACAGCAACTCGACGTCTTGCTCAGAAGGCCGCAGCTCCAGGCTGAGCTCCTCAGCGGGCAGGGCGCGCACCACGTCCAGCAATAGGCGACCGGGGAGCAGAACCTGGCCCGGGCGGACAACCGACGCCTGCAGTGGCACGCGCAGCCCGACCTCGGTGTCGGTTGCGAGCAACTCCGCATTGGAGTCGCCGGCGAGGATCATCACTCCGGACAACGCTTGCACCGCGCTGCGGGTAGAGGCCACTCGCGTGACGGTCTGCAACTGGGATAGGAGTTCTGTGCTGGGAAGAGTCAGCTTCATCTTGATAATCGCTGTTGGTAGAGAGGAGTAGTAGGGGCTGTGGAGATGTGGATTGTGAGGTTAGCCCCTGTGTGGGCGGCGCCAGAGCACGTGCAGTGGTGTGGGTAGTTTCGCAAGTGTGCCGGTCAGGAGTCTGTGCTCTGCAGTGTGGAGCGGAGGTCCTCCACAGCCTTGCGCGAAGCTGTGTCGGCGACTATCTTTTGCTCGGCGCGCCTGACAGCGTGAATCACGGTGGTGTGGTCTCGCCGTCCAAAGTGTCGCCCGATTGCTGGTAGAGACTCGTCTGTGAGCTCTCGTGCTAGGTACATGGCGACCTGCCGGGGCCATGCCACTCGGGTTGCGCGAGAGGGGGAGAGGATCTCCTCCTCGGAGAGCCCGAAGTGCCGACAGGCGGCGGTTTGGATCTCGGCTAGCGTGCGTCGTTGCGGAGTCGTGTTGGGGTAGAGGCCGTCCAACACCTCGCTCGCGAGCTCCGGTGTCAGCGACCTGCCGGTAAGCGAGCTGAACGCGACGACGCGGATCAAAGCCCCCTCCAGCGCCCGTACGTCAAGGGCAATACGGCGAGCGATCACCTCCAGGGTCCCTGGGGCGAGCTCTTCGATGCCGTCTTGGTGGACGCGCTTACGGAGAATTGTGAGGCGAGTGTTGATGTCTGGAGGGTGGATGTCGGCGACCAGACCCGCCTGGAAGCGCTCGCGCAGGCGGTCTTCAAGCGCCTGCAGATCTCGTGGTGGCCGGTCTGACGTGAGCACCAGTTGCGCACCCGCTTCGTAGAGGGTGTTGAAGGTATGGAAGAACTCCTCCTCGGTGCGCGCCTTGCGCTCGAGGAATTGGACGTCGTCGATCAGCAGGACGTCGATGTCGCGGAAGCGGCTCTTGAAGAGGTCCATGCCTCCGTTGGTCAGGGCGAGCTGGAACTCGTTGGTGAACGCCTCGCCGGTGCTGATGCGAACGCTCAGGCCCGGATTGCAGCTCTGTGCCAAGCCTGCGATGGCGCGCAGCAGGTGGGTCTTGCCCAATCCGGGGGAACCGCATATGAAGAGCGGGTTGTAGGCCTGCCCGGGCAGCTCCGCGACGGTGAGGGCCGCGGCGTGGGCGAGGCGGTTTGAGTCGCCGATGACGAAGTGCTCGAAGCTGAACCTAGGGTTGCCAGTGGTGCCGTGGTCGGGCGGGGCGTCGCCGATTCCATCGCCTTGGGTCGCGTGGGGAGTGGCGCTGGCTTGAGCGCTTGGTGTGCGAGCGGCGTGCGTCCGTGAACGAGCGTGTCTGGGGGGCTGTGTTTGCGGATGGCTGCTGGTGACCTCTATGGTGATCTCTGGCCCGAGAACGGCATTTGCGCAGGTCTGCAGCAGGCGGCCGAAGCGCTCCTGAACCCACGCGCACGACCGAGCTGGAGCCTCAACTGTGAGCGTGTCGTGCAGAAGCCCATGGGGTCGCAGCGGGGCTAGCCAAACACGATAGGTGGAGTCGTCAACGGCAGCCTCGAGCTTGCTCTGCACCCGCAACCAGATCTGCTCCAATTCGGTGCTCACGGCAGCGTCGATCCGCTCCTTTGGGAGTGGGTTGGGGGAACCTCTTGGCAAGGGGGTCTCGGAAGACCGGCCGGCCGAATATACCCGAAGCGTGGACATGGTTGATCGAATCGTGCTGCCGACGGCGCAAATGCCGAGAAAAATTGGGAGGGGAGCCGATCGTGGAGGTGCGCGCCATCTTCGTCGGAGTGGCCCTATACTGGCGGACCTGCGCAGCTCGCGCGCCGGCGCCGTCGGCACGTGCCTGCGGTGTGACGAAGGACGAACGTTTTGAAGCGTACCTACCAGCCCAAGAAGCGTAAGCGAGCCCGTGCGCACGGGTTTCGTGCCCGTATGCTCACCCGCGGCGGCCGGCTGATTCTCAAGCGCCGGCGTGACAAGGGCCGCAAGCGCCTGTCGGCGTGACGGATGGCGCCGCGAGTGCCACGTCGCGCCGCTCACCGGGGACGCCTCTCCCACAGCGCCGAGTTCGAGCGGGTGTATCGCCACGGGCGCTCCTCGGCCAATCGTCATTTGGTGCTTTACAGCTTCCCCAACTCGATGGCGGAGCGTCCCCGGTTGGGGCTCTCGGTTTCGCGCAAGGTGGGCGGCGCCGTCGAGCGCAATCGTGTGAAGCGACTCCTCCGCGAGGCCTTCAACCGGGTCGAGGGGGAGTTGAACCCTGGCCAGGACCTTGTCGTCGTAGCCCGCCCGCCGGTGAGCGAGCTAGCTGAGCGCGAGGGTCTGGCGGGTGTCGATGCGTCGCTCGCCGAGTTGCTCACGAAGGCTGGTATGCGTACCGGCGGGCAGGTGTCCGAGGAGGGGCGGTGACGGACGCCCAGCACCAGCGCCCAGTGCGATTCGGCCATGCCTCGCGTGTCGCCAGAATCCTCGTCACCTCGCCGATTGTGGTCTACCAGCGGGTGATCTCCCCGGGACTTCCGCGCCACTGCAGGTACGAGCCGACCTGCTCGCGCTATGCCGTCCAAGCGATCTCCGACTACGGCATACTGAAGGGCCTGGTGCTCGCCGGGTGGCGCCTGCTCAGGTGCAATCCGTGGAGTCGTGGCGGGTACGACCCGGTGTCGGCGCAGCAGCTTTTCGGGGTTGCGCCGGCCTCCCACGTGCATCGCTGACGCCGGGCGACACGAGGCAGGAGAGCCAACCCGATAACCATGCCGATCCTTGCGAACATCATCCAGGAAGCGTTTTCGCCGCTGATCAGCCTGTTCGAAGCGGTGCTCGTGTTCATCCACGACCACGCGGGCATCAGCTGGGGGCTCGCGATCGTGGGGCTGACCGTGATCGTGCGCGCGGTGATGATGCCCGCGACATTCAGCCAGTTCCGCTCGATGCGCAAGATGCAGTTGGTGGCTCCGGAGCTGAAGGCGCTGAAAGAGAAGTACAAGGACGACAAACAGCGCCAGCAGGAGGAGATGATGAAGCTCTACCGGGAGAAGGGGATCAATCCCTTTGCCTCCTGCCTGCCGCTGGTGCTGCAGTTGCCGGTCTTCATCTCGCTCTTCTACATGCTGCGCACCGATTTGAAGAAGCACATCTGTGGCCCGGCTCTCGTGTCGCACTACAACGCGATGCACAACGCGGCGATCACGAGCGTCTCGCATCTGCCCGCCAAATACATCGAAAAGACCAGTTGCCAGAGCGTGGACCCCGGATCGGCGAAATTCCTGTTCGTGCCTGACATCACGGCGAAGGCGACCGGCATCGTGCTGATCGTGCTGATCGCGCTCTACCTGTCCTCGCAGGTGGTCTCGACGCTGCTGATGAGCGCGAGCGCCGAACCAAGCCAGCGCTGGATGATGCTGGGTCTGCCGCTGATCTTCGTGGTGATCCTCTTTAGGTACCCGGCGGGATTGCTGATCTACTGGATAACCACCAACGTGTGGACGATCGTCCAGGGGTTCATCGTGAGACGCCGTATCGGCCCGCCGCCAGCTCCTGCTGGCAAGGGGATTCCACCTCCCGCCAGCGGTGGCTCCGCGAATGGGAAGACTGACGGAGATGGCGGGCCGAGAGGCAGATCGGGTGGCCCGACGGGAGAACCTGCGCTCGCCGGCGTCGGCCCGGGTAGCGCTCCTCCACCACCGCCGCGTAAGAAGAAGAAACGGTCGGGCAGGCGGCGATGAGCGAACAGGTAGAGGTCGATTCCGACGAGGCGGAGGAGCCGGCCGAGTTGCTCGCGGAGCTACTCGAAGAGGTCGCCGACGGCCTCGGCTTGGATTGTGAGGTCAGCGTCGAGGTGCTGGACGGGGAGCTCCGCGGTTGCATCGAGGGTGAAGATGTCGGTCTCCTGATCGGCCGTCGCGGCCAGACGATCGATGCGCTGCAGCATCTGGCGCAGCGGATCCTCTTCCACGGCGCTGGATCGAAGGTGCGGGTGGTGATCGATGCCGACGGATACCGCGAGCGCAGGACGCAGACGCTGCATCAGGACGCCGACGACGCCGCCGAGGAAGCGCTGCGCCTGGGGGAGCCGGTGGAGCTTTCCCCGATGCCAGCCTCAGAGCGCCGGGTGGTACACGAGCACCTGCGCGAGCGCGGGGACGTGCGCACCCACAGCGAGGGCGATGAACCCGAGCGGTATTTGGTGGTTTCGCCGCTGGAGGAGTAGTGCTCGCGGGGACGGCGCACTTGAAGATCCGCCGCTCGCCTGAGAACCGGCGACACCGTGTTTCACGTGAAAGCTGAGGGACTTCCCGCTCTGGCTGCTGCCAAGCTCGATGGTTTGGTCGAGCGCTACCAACTCGGGCAGCGCCAGTGGGCTCAGTTCGAGGAGATCCTGCTGGCGCTGGCGGCAGATGAGCGAGCTCCGACGGCTGTACGCGATGCAGTGCGCGCAGCGGACATTCACCTCGCCGACTCCCTGGTCGCCATGGAGGTCGAGGCGATCTCCTCAGCTGGGAGGGTCGCTGATCTAGGCGCTGGCGCTGGCTTTCCGGGATTGGCGCTGGCGGTTGGGCTCCCAGGCATGGAGCTTTGCTTGGTCGAGTCTCAGGCCCGTAAGTGTACGTTCATGGAGGGGCTTCTCGCTCGCGCTGGGGTGTCCAATGCAGGTGTGGTTTGCGCTCGCGCGGAGGAGTGGGAGGAGGGAATGGGGGCCAACGATGTCGTGCTCGCTCGAGCTTTGGCGTCTCCCGCGGTGGTGGTCGAGTACGCCGCCCCACTTCTGCGACTCGGGGGAGCGCTGGTCGAATGGCGCGGGCGCCGGGAGGTGGAGGCCGAGCGCTTGGGTCTCGCCGCGGCTGGGCAATTGGGTCTGGAGCTCGTCGAGGTCCGCCGCGTTGAGCCGTACGACGGCGCCCGCGACCACCACCTCCATATCTACCTGAAGGAGCTGGAGACTCCCGGTGGATTCCCACGTCGGGTGGGAATGGCTCGCAAGCGACCGCTGGCTCGCTGATGGGTCTCCGGGGAGGTTGAGGTCGAGCATCGATGAGGTCTGCCTCGGGCAGTCGGGGGACCGCCGGATCGCAATCGGCGCTAGCGTGCCGGTCACAATGGGAACGGTCTACGCAATTGTCAACCAGAAGGGTGGGGTGGGCAAGACAACCACTGCGGTGAACGTGGGGGCCTGCATCGCCGAGGCTGGCTACCTCACGCTGCTGGTGGACGTGGACCCGCAGGCGAACGCGACGGTGGGGCTGGGCTTCCCGCGAACGCAGGCGCCTGGGTTGTATGAGGTCCTGACGGGCTCTTCCGTGGCTGGTGAGGCGGTTGTGGAGACGAGGATCTCTGGCTTGAGCCTTTTGCCGGCTGGTGCGGGTCTTGCTGGAGCCAACGTCGAGCTGCCACGTCTGGATGGGTTCGAGGGACGTCTGCGCGAGAGCCTCGAGCCGATCAGGGGGGATTTCCAGTACATCCTGCTGGACTGCCCGCCGTCGCTCGGGCCGTTGACGGTGAGTGCCCTGGTGGCGTCGGACAGGGTGATCGTGCCGGTGCAGACCGAGTACTTCGCGCTGGAGGGCTTGGCGGGGCTGCTGGAGACGCTCGAGCTGGTGCGCCGCGAGCTCAACCCGGGGTTGACGGTGGCGGGGATGCTGCTGACGATGCACGACAATCGCACTCGCCTGGGGCGTGACGTGGAGCGCGAGGTGCGCGAGCACTTCCGCGAGTTGGTGTTCCAGACGGTGATCCCTCGCAACGTCCGCGTCGGGGAGGCGCCGAGCTACGGCTTACCCGTGACCCATCACGACCCGCACAGCTCCGGCGCGGAGGCATATTTCGAGCTGGCGAAGGAGGTCGCGGCGCGTGGCTAGGCCGAAACCTGGGATGGGTAGAGGCCTGGAGGCGATTCTCTCGGTGTCGTCTTCCGGTGCCGTGCACGAGGAGCTGCGCGAGGTGCCGGTGGAGTCGATCTCGCCCAACCCCAACCAGCCGCGGCGGCGATTCGACGACGAGGCGTTGAGCGCGTTGGCGGAGTCGCTCGGCGAGCGCGGGGTGCTACAGCCGGTGCTCGTGCGACCCAAGCCGGATGGCACTTACGAGCTGATCGCCGGCGAGCGTCGCTGGAGGGCCTCGAAGATCGCGGGCCTGGAGACGATTCCGGCGCTCGTGCGCCCGCACGACGACGCGGCGTCGCTGGAGCTGGCGCTGATCGAGAACATGGCGCGTGAGGACCTCAACCCGGTTGAGGAGGCCCGGGCCTGCGCCGCGCTGGTGGAGGAGCTGGGGCTTACGCGCGAGCAGGTGGGGCGACGCGTGGGCCGCGGTAGGGTCGCCGTCTCCAACCTCATGCGGCTGCTCGACCTTCCGGACGAGGCGCTCGATCTGCTGGAGGGTGGCACGCTCAGCGAGGGCCACGGCCGCGCGCTGCTGCTCGCCAAGGACCACACCGCTCGACGCCAGTTGGCGCGCTCGGCGGCCGGCGAGGGGTGGTCGGTGCGAACCGTTGAGGATCGCGCGCGGCGCAGCAATGGTGGGACTGAAGGCGACTCGGGTGAGGGGCGTCGGCCTCGGGCGACCCGCGGGGTGCATCCCGACCAGGCCGCCGCCGCGGCCGAGATCGAGGCGAGCTGGGGTGAGGCGCTTGGGGCCGAGGTGAGAGCGCGTCCGCGGGCGGATGGGAGCTATCGGGTTGAGCTCTCGTTTGAGTCCTCGGAGGAGGCGCTGGCGCTGGCCGGTCGGCTTGGTGCTCACATTGGGTCCTGAGCGGAGACGGGCGCTAGAATCCCTCGCTCTCGGGCGATTAGCTCAGTTGGTTAGAGCGCTTCTCTGATAAGGAAGAGGTCCCTGGTTCGAATCCAGGATCGCCCATCGCTGAATCCCCTGTATTGGGGCGGAGTTGTGGCGGTGGGGCGAGGGTCCCGGCGGGTTGATGGGGGCTCTATGGAAGCGTTATGGAAGCCTTTGGTGTCATGGCTGTCGTTGGCCCTCACCAGACGCTTTGCCGCCGTAGCCCCAACCCATGATCCAAACGCCACCGACGAACACCAAGAGGCCACCGACGCCCGCTCCGTAGATTCCTATGCCCGGGGTACTTTTCGGCGACTTGGCGCTCGGTCCAGTCATGACCACGATCACGTTCTTGGTCGCAAAACGCTTGCCGGTGCCGTCATAGAGGGCGACGCCTGTAGCGATGGCCGCCACGAGGAGAACGGCCGCAGCGGAGCGGGTTCGCTCCGCGTTCCTATGGATTCGATAGACGCTTGTGGCGATGAGCACGGCGAAGCCGATGAAGAGCCAGCCGTTGCCAGACTCGATCAGCATGTTCTTTTCCCGCGCGTGAATTGGCCCGTTGACGCGCGGCAAGAACACAGCTACGGCCATGACGAGCGCTCCAGCGAGCGCCAGAGCCATCCCTGGCCTGTTTGCCTCTTCGGGGACTTCGACGGATTGCTCCGCAACATCCTCGGCTGGCACGATCCCTCCTAGCGGCCCTTGGGCTTGCTGCCCTGGGATGCCCGATCGACGTGCGCTTGAACGGCTCGGCGAAGTTCCGCCGCGACGGAGCGGGATTCGCTGGCCGCGATCTCTCGGAGGCGATCGGCGGTCTCGCGGGGGAGACGAACCGTGAAGGACACCGACTCGGAGTCAGGTTGAGTCATTACGAATCATTTTGAGGCATCGCGTGGTAATCTGATGCCCAGACCATAACAATCGGTCCCGGCGCGGGCAGGAACCCAACGCCGGGACCTGAGCACAGGAGAAGATGCCTCCCATGCCTGACGAGAACCCTATCGTCGCCGAAGTCAACGCGCCGCGGTGGCGTGGACGATCTCGACTGCGCGGGGAACTGCATCGGCAGCTCCCCGCTATCGGGCTTGCCGGTCGTAGGCCGCGCCGATCTCCGCAAGCGTGGCGCCAAGCCCGTCTGCGAGGTGCACCAGCACGGCAAAGCTCGGATTCCGTGCTCCACGCTCGATATCGCTGATATACGTGGCGTGCAGGCCGGAGCGTGCCGCCAGCTCTTCTTGTGTGATCGCACGGCTCGCGCGGACCTCCTTGACGGCCCTGCCGAGGAGTTCTTGAATCTGAGGCTTGTCTGGCATCGCGCCTGGACCTTCGTGGTTACGGCCCTCCTACACCATAGGCGGTCAGTGAGTCTATGCGGTCCCGCCTCGTAGGGGCGTTGACTTCACTCGCAGCCCGCGGGAGGCTCTGAGCGCAACGGCCGCGCGTTGGGGATGTTCGTGCAGCGATCGACACCGCCGGGCGGGTTCCCTAGACTTATGGCCATGAGCACTCTCAACGTCTCGCGGCGCGCTCGCGTCGGTGCAGCTCGCCGCGCGGGCTTCTCAAGCGGCGTGGCCTCCGTGTTCCGGGTACTTGGCCGTGGCCGGCCTGCCCCCCCGCTTGTCCGCCGGGGGTTGGGGTCCCTGCGCGAGGATGCCCACGCGCTCCGGCGCGACGGCGAACGACTCTTCCGTGACGACGCAGCCTAGCGGCGCCTCGCCGGGCGGATCGCTGGGAAGCTCCCGCGGGCCGGAGAGCGGCGCTCAAGAACTCGACAGGGCCGAGGATGTAATCGATGGCGAGCCGGTCGGCGATGACCACTCGCGTCCCGACCGGCGCCTGGCATGGTCAGCGAGCTTCAGCGGCCCGCTGCCGCCTCCCGCAGCTCTCGCGGAGTACGACAAGACGGTCCCGGGCCTCGCACGCGAGATCGTGGACCAGTGGAAGGCCGAGACGGAGCATCGCCACCGGATGATCGACGGACTGCGGGAGATCGACCAGGAGTCGATGCGTGCCTACTACGGGAGTGAGCGCCGCGGCCAATGGCTGGCCCTCGTGGTCTTCCTCGCGGTGGTCGCCGTGGCCGTCCTGGCGATTGCCCTGGACCACGAAGCGGTCGGTGTCGCCGCCATCGTCACCGGCGGCGCCTCCGCGATTTGGGCCATGCGCCGCCGCAGCGATGGTCCGGGCAACACGACACCCCCGACGGACCTCGGGGAGAGCGATGCCATCGAGGAGCCAGACCGGCCACGTTAGGACCGAGAGCGCACGCGAAGCCATCCGCTTGTCTTGCGTGTTCGTCAGGGTGTTCGTCTATAAGCCGAACCCCCAAACGAACACCCTGGCCGCCCGCTCGATGGTGGTTTGTGGCTCTGCGCCTGGCCTTGAGGAAGGGGGTCTCCGCCTCTCCGCTTCGCTCCAACCCGGAGACCCCCTTCCTCGACCCACCACAACACAAATGTGCAGGGTGGGGCCAGGTGCAGAGTGAGCGTTGGGGGGGAGCGGGCGGCCAGGGTGTGAGATAGCTGGCGAAAAACGAAGAGGCAAACGGGGGACGATGGAGCTGGGTTGATACGGGGGACGGTGTGACTCGGGGCATGATGCGGGATGGTCGTGCTCGGTGATCTTGTGGCGGGCGTGGGCTACTGGTGGCACTTGGGAGGAACGGACGGGAGGCACGCCGGGCGGTCCGGCGTGCAGTGACCGGCGAGCTGAACTCGCCTTCCCGCGGGCGGCCTGATGATGGTTCCGCCTTCGGCTTCACGCTCCCGCGGGTACTCCCTGGCGGGGGGCCGCCCGCTTCTGCTCCCAGGGGTAGATCAACAGGGCGCCCGGCGTGCAGGTGGCCCCGGTGCGCCTTGCTCTCCGCGTCGGGATCGAGCCGCCTGGGGCCGTGACAGTGGGGCGCGTGGAGGATTCGCTTGCTCGGCGGGGGCGCTGCTCGGCTTACCTACTGAGAGCCGATGCGATCCCACAGGCATAACCCCTCCCGCCCTCGGAAATCGGACGCCCACGGCGCCGACCAATTGGCGCTGGTCGATGATCTGCTCGACCGGCTTGCCGATCGTGTGGCTGACCGCATTGTCGCCTGCCTCGGTTCCCAGCATGAGCAGGACGCTTGGCTTGACCTCGCCAGCGCGGCCGAGCGCCTTGGCCTTCACCCCGATACGTTGCGCAAGCGAGCGAAGGCGGGCCTTGTCCCCTTCGAGCAGGACGGACCGGGCTGCCGCATGTACTTCCGCCCCTCGGACCTCGACGCATGGCGGCACTCGGGCGGGACAATCGCGTGGCGGTCGAATCTCGCCGGCCAAGCCTTCGGGCGTGCGGGAAAGGCCGCATAGTAGCTTCCAGGTGGCTTCCATCCCATCGAAACCGGCATCTGTGCGGGGACTTTGCCTCGATCCCTTGCTATAGCGTGAAGGGTCAGCTATACTTCACTCATCGACTAAGTGGCCCGGCGGTGCGTCAACACCCCGGGCCGTGGCCGTGCGCTCAGCATGATTAGCAGCTTGGGGGTGCGAGTCCCCTGTGGGGGTTGATGACACCAACCACAAGTCGATGGCAACTGCGTCGCTGTGAGGCGGGGTAGGAAGGAAGCCGGAGGACGAATCTGCGACCCGAGGTACACGAATCGCATTTGAGGCGGCGCGGTCCGGGCGAGCCAGCTGTAGATGGCGAAGCCCTATGTCATCAAGGGACCGAGACGTATATGCGGCGGGTGCGTGGTGAAGGTTGCTGGTCTTACCTGAGGAGATCTCCACGGGTGTCTTGGGATGCCCGGCCGCGCTTTGCGTGTTCGCCGGGTGGCATGGACAGCGGTGATCGAGAGGTCGCCGTGCGCTGTGGAGAAGTCAGCAGAGGCCATAGTACCGGCGGGATCGTTGGTCGCCGGGAAGGGCTGAACGCGAAGCCGAGGCGCAGGATGCATGTGTTCGTGATGATCGCTTTGACCGTAGCCAACCCCTTGTGGGGTCTGGACTGGGTGCTCTGATGGTGAAGCCTGATGAGTCCGGTCCAGAGCGCAGCGATCATTCGGCGCCGTGTGACACCGCACCTCACCCCGCATCGGCAGGTCTTTGGGAGCAGTTCCTAGCCCGTGAGAATCTAGCCGAGGCGCTCAGACGTGTCGAGCAGAACGCCGGTGCCGCTGGCATCGACGGGATGAGCACCAAGGAGCTGCGGCCGTGGTTGAAAGACTATTGGCCGGAGGTCCGCTCGATGCTTGACGCGGGTACTTACCGTCCGTCGCCGGTCAGGAGGGTGACGATCCCCAAGCCCTCGGGCGGGACGCGGATGTTGGGGGTGCCAACGGTGGTGGATCGGTTGATCTGCCAGGCCCTATCGCAGGTACTCACGCCCGTTTTCGACCCGTATTTCCATCCTCATAGCTTCGGTTTCAGGCCGGGGCGCTCGGCTCATCAAGCGGTCGAGCGGGCACGCCAGTTCGTCACTGACGATGCGGGGTGGTGCGTGGTGGTTGATCTCGATTCGTTCTTCGATCGGGTTGGTCACGACGCGTTGATGGCGCGGGTCGCAAGACGGGTGAAGGACAAGCAGGTGCTCAGGTTGCTCCGGCGCTTCCTGAACGCGGGCGTCATGGCTGATGGGATGGTGCAGGGGACGGGAGAAGGAACCCCGCAGGGTTCTCCGCTCTCGCCGGTGCTCTCGAACGTCATGCTTGACGACCTCGACTGGGAGCTTCACCGGCGCGGGCATCGTTTCGTGCGCTACGCCGATGACATACGCATTTATGTCGGGAGTGAGCGTGCAGGACAGCGAGTCCTTCAGAGCATCAGCGGTCATGTCGAGCAACGCCTGAAGTTGAAGGTCAACCACGGGAAGTCTGCGGTTGGCTGGTCGGTGAGGCAGCCCCTGCTGGGGTTCTGTTTTTACCGGCGCCGTGGCAAGGTCAAAGTGCGTCTGGACCCGAAAGCCCTGAAGCGGGCCAAGGACCAGATCCGCAGGTTGACCAGCCGCACTTGGGGCGTCTCGATGAAACGGAGGATCACTGAGATCAACCGTTTCACGGTCGGCTGGACGGCGTATTTCGCGTTCGCGGATACACCCACGCCGTTCATCGAGCTCGATGGCTGGCTCAGGGGCAGGATGAGACAGGCACGTTGGAAGGAATGGCAGCGCATCAGAACACGATGGAGCCGCCTGCAAGCGCTCGGGATGCCCGACAGGGAGGCCCGTGAGTGGGCCATGACCAACAAGGGCTCCTGGCGCGCAGCACGCACCTTCCTCAGACGCGCCCTACCAGACAGCTACTGGACCCAGCAAGGCCTGACCGGATTCGCTGACCCTTACCGCCGTTTCCGGGAGAGCTAGCGAACCGCCGGATGCGGACCCGCACGTCCGGTGGTGTGGGAGGGGCCGGGGCGAGCCCGGCCCCCACCCGATACTCGACACTGGAGGTCGAACAGCATGAGCAAGAGTAGCCCTGCGCCGCGCCGTAAGCGTGTGGAGCGCAACATCTACCGCCGACCCACGGATGTCTTTGAGGTCGGCTTCAAGGACGGGGCCGGTGTGCAACGCTGGCGCACAGTCGAGGGGGGCATCACCGCCGCTCGGGTCCTGCGTGACGACCTGCTGGCCCGACGTGGCCGCGGCGAGCGCGTGGCGCCCAACCCCCGCCTTCGCTTCAGCGAGGCGTCGGAGAAATGGCTCTCCTTTCGGCATACGGTGGCGAGCCGAGCGCTTCTCGCGGGCGAGAGCGTGGATGAGATCGCCTTCCTGCTTGGGCACCGCGACGCCAACGTCACCCGGGCCGTATACGTGCGGGAGCTGGCGGACACGCGACGCCGCGCCATGCGCCGTACCAGGATGGCGGCGGAGTTTGACGGCGCCCTTCGAGCGAGCGCCAACGAAGACCGCTAGCCTCCCAGCCGCGACCCGTCGATGGGACACGCTGGCGAGCTGTGAGAACGCCTAAGCAGCCTGTGAAGCGCCGATGATGTGCGGCACGAGACCGTCGAGGTCGCGGAGCACCGCGGTGCCGAACTTCTCGCTGAGCTTGGCACGTCCGGCGAGGTCAGTCCACACCCGCTCTGTGACGACCACATCGCAGTACACGATCGCGGTGGAGAGGGCCGTCAGGTCCACGAGGTCGCCCTCCTCCCAATGCTTCGGCGAAGCCTCGTGGCGCAGCGTCCGCAGTTCACGGTGTACTAGAACCGTCGGCACCGAGCGCAGCACAAGCTCCATACCCTCCCGCTTGAGGTTGTAGATGTGGCTCCAGTCGAGCCCGGCGGGTCGGAGTGCCTCGGTGAACGAGCGCTCGAACTCCGCGAAGACGTCCACGCTGGTCGCCCTGCGTCCCGGGTCGCCACGGTGGTAGCCGTGAGGGCGGCGTATCTCACGAAGTTCCTCCTGCTGAGTGGCGAATTCTTCCGCGACTCGCCGGCTCTGTGCGGGGTCGTAACCGGGCGGCGCCTTGACGCCAGGAGGCAGCCCTGTCAGAAGCAACGCCTGCTTCAGCCCTTCGCCAAAGCGCTTGAACATCCATCGGTGCTCGGAAGTGAGCGGGAGACCTGCTGGCGGTTCGTACTCAATGAGATCGATGCCCATAAGGTGGTCCATGCCGACGCCGAACACCTGGGTTTTCCGAGGGACGGCAGGCGTGCCGAACGCCCCGTGGAGCATCCGATCGATCTCTGCGGCTACGAGGTCGCGGTCCCGCGCGATCGCGTGCCACTTCGACAACTGGACCATCGTGCCTGCGAGGTCGAGCCGCGATTGCCAGTCGCTCCGATGCTGTAGCTCCATCACATGCTGCATCGACAGAGGCAGGGACACCCAACCACGGTCCACTGCCTCGCGCAGCAGGAGCAGCACGTCTGCGAATCGCTTACCGTCCTTGTGCCCGACCCGAGCCTTGGTCAGCGAGATCCAGTGGTTCTGATCGAGGTAGACGCGGAGCATGCAACTCAGCGTAGAGCCCGCGCCCGAGCGTGCCCTCTCGTGGGACCGAGGGGTTGTAGCTGGCCGGGTTCAGTGCTGCACTCCGCTACCGAGGCAATCCGGGCAGGTGCGCTTCTTCGCTGACCCGAGGGGAGCGCCGTCGCCTGGGTCGGTCAGTCCAGGCGGCAGGTAGCGAGGCAGCCGTCCGCGTCCTTCGCACGTCGGGCAGACCTGGGGGCCGGGTATGACTCGGATGCCTACATCGGCCGGTGGGCTCTCGCCGTACTTCTCGACCCACGCGCCCCGAGCGATCCCGGTCGCCGCCTCCGGCGACTCAGCCTCGCATGACCAGTAGACATCCCGGACGGTGGGGGTTGGTTCTCCCGGGCCGATTGGCTTCATGTCGGCAATCGGCTCGACGATGTGAACGTCGTAGTGATGTAGGGCCATCACACGACTGTAGGGCCTGGGGGCACATCCTCTTTATGGAAGCGTCGTGGAAGCCTCAGCCGCCCGGATCACGCCCGCAGCGGTCCGCGTCGGGGACGCAAAGCCCTATGCATGCGGGCGAAATCCGGACCCAACCCACGCAGACCCGCCCCCGCTCGCTTCTGATAAGGAAGAGGTCCCTGGTTCGAATCCAGGATCGCCCATTGGTCAAAAGTCGCTCCAGTATTGGGGATTCTCGCCAGCCACCCACGACTCTGGTAGCAATTTGGTAGCGATCCTCCGGGTCTCTTGATATGTGGGCACCGGGAGCGGCGCGTTCAGCTTCACGCCGACCTCACGGTCCTCCCGCTGGGCCGGGAGCGAACCGCCTGGGTGCTTGCGGCGTGACAGTACGTCAAATAACGTGAGGACCCTGGTGGGCGCGGCGGTTTGCAGTGGCCCCGGCGCGGCGGCTTGAAGTGGCCCCACTTCGCGTCGGTTGTTGTGTGTGTTGATCTTCTCTGTTTGTGACTTTCGGCGGTGTCTCGTGGAGCGGAGCCCGTAGGGCGTAGCGGAGCGAGACACCGCCAGCGCGACCGTGGGTGGGGGTCAGGCGGCTCCTTTCTTGGTGCGGTTGAGGCCGTGGTTGAAGCGCCAGGATTCGTTGCCGGTGTCGATGATGTGCGCCTTGTGGGTGAGGCGGTCGACGACGGCCTTGGCGAGCCGTGCGTCGGGGAAGACCTTGGTCCACTCGCCGAACGGGAGGTTGGTCGTGACGATCAGCGACGCGCGCTCGTTGCGCTCGGAGATCACCTGGAAGACGAGCTCTGCTGCACCGTCGGGCAGCGCGAGGTACCCGAGCTCGTCGAGGACGACCAGCTCGGTGCGGGCGTAGCGCGCGACGACGCGGCCGAGCTCGCGGCGGCTCTCGGCCGCTTGGAGCTCGTTCGCGAGCGCGGCGAGGGTGGTGAACCGCACGCGGCGTCCTTGCTGGCAGGCGAGCACCGCGAGGGATATCGCGAGGTGTGTCTTGCCGGTACCGCTGTCGCCGAGGAGGATGACTGACTCGCGGTCATCGATCCAGGTGCCCTGCGCCAAGGCGGCGATCGTGGCCTGGGGGATCTTCGGGTTCTCATCGAACTGGAAGTCCTCCAGGCGCTTGGTGAGCGGGAACCGTGCGTCGATTAGCCGTCGGCGTTCGCGGCGCTCAGCGCGCTCTGTGACCTCTGCCTCTAGGAGCGCGGCGAGATACGCGGTCGGGGTCTGTTGGTCGCGTGTGGCCTCCTCGGCGAGCCCACGGAAGCGTGCCCGGACTGTGGGGAGGTGAAGCTCGCGGGCATGCGCGTCGATCAGTGCTTCCATCGCTTGGACCTTCGCCGGGGCGCTCATAGGCTCGCTCCTGCTGCGAGCAGCTGGTCGTAGTGGGCGAGTGTCGGCGGTGGCGCCCCGAGCCCGGCCAGACGCGAGGGGAGATCATCGAGCGCCGCGGGCTTGCGGGGAGCAGCACGACCCGCGAGGACCGCGACTGCGCGTCCGTCGTGAGCGCCCGCTGCCAGCGCGCCACGGACGGCCAACTCGACCTCGCTGGCGCTGTGCTCGCGGGCGAGCATCAGCACATCGACCATCTGCCGGGCGGCCTCCGAAGGCCCGTAGCGCTCGGTGACCTTCTCCCACAGCTCATCGAAGACCGATGGCCAGGTGCCGCGCTCGCGCTCCTGGGAGAGAGCGACCGACCCGGCCAGCGCACCCGGCTTGCGCGCCAACAGCTCCAGGTAGTGGTCGAGTGAGGCCGACACGCCGTAGCGGCCCTGCAGACGCTCATGGACAGCGACCAGCTCCCCGCCGTGATGCAACTCAATCTCGCGAGCGCCCACCCGAGAATGGACACGCAGCCCGGCCAGGCGCACCGGAACCGAGTAGCTGTTCTGCTTGATCGTGACCAGTGCCTTGGCGTTCACCCGCGGGGTTGCCTGCTCCGCCGTGGACGCCCTCTCAGCCGGCAGCCCACGCAGCAACGGGCGCTCCCTCGCGAAAGCCTCACCGACGGTCTCCTGGCGCCCAGCGATCCGGCGGTGAAGGTCCGTCTCGCACCCGGCGAGCAGCCGTGCGTTGAGTTCCGTGAGCGTCAAGACCTCCGGGACGGGCACGAGATGACGACGACGGAAACGCCCCACCTCGCCCTCCACGCCGCCCTTTTCATGGGCGCCCTCCACCCCCGGGATCGTGAACTGCGACTCATATAGGTAGTGCGAGCGCAACGCGATGAACCGGTCGGTCTGCACGCGCTGGCGGCCTCTGAGCACCTGCTTGACCGCGCTCGCAAGATTGTCGTAGCGCACCAGGCCGAACACCCCGCCGAACCAGTCAAACGCCTGCACGTGAGCCTCCAAGAACGCCTGCTGAGAACAGTGCGGGAAAGCCATCGCGAACGCCGCACCCGAGTGACACGCACGCATATGGAACAGGTAGACCTTCCTCGCGCACGCGGCCATCCAGACCTGCGCCTCGCCCCAGTCAACCTCG
Source organism: uncultured Solirubrobacterales bacterium (assembly GCA_963844585.1). Lineage (GTDB taxonomy): Bacteria > Actinomycetota > Thermoleophilia > Solirubrobacterales > Solirubrobacteraceae > Palsa-744. Next base: position 522,482 of record CAWJOV010000010.1, read on the forward strand.
CCCTCCACGCCCGCCTCATGGACCTGCGGCACGAACGCCTGCACGCCCTCCCCGCGTTCCCGGCGCCGCCGATGAACGTATTCACGGACCGTGCGTTCAGCGACATCAGCCGCGTGCTCATCACGCAGCCGTTCCCAGATCCGCTTCGCGGTATGGCGCTGCTTACGCGGCGCGTCGCGGTCGCCCTCAAGCCAGGAGTCGATCAGCTCCTGGTAGCTCCCCAGCTTCGGCGCCGGCCGGCTAACCGGCGTCCGCTTGACGGGCGGCACCGGCGAGGCCAACGCCTGGCGCACCGCACGGCGATGCACACCGTGACGCTCCGCCAACGCCCTGATCGACAAACCATCCCGATCCCTGTCGCGCCTGATCTGCTCGAACGTCTCCACTCGTGATCCCATCCCTTTCGCCGCCTCCCGCTCGAGCTCCAAGAGCACCGAACAGTCGGCAGCAAGTCGGACGGAGGTGGGGCCAGTTCAGACCGCCGCAGCGGGGCCAGTTCAGACCGCCGTTCCCACCAGTATTGGGGATTCTCGCCAGCCACCCACGACTCTGGTAGCAATTTGGTAGCGATCCTCCGGGTCTCTTGATATGTGGGCACCGGGAGCGGCGCGTTCAGCTTCACGCCGACCTCACGGTCCTCCCGCTGGGCCGGGAGCGAACCGCCTGGGTGCTTGCGGCGTGACAGTACGTCAAATAACGTGAGGACCCTGGTTCCCGCAAGGCGGGAGATCTGCCGCCAATTGCGGTAGCTTCGAGGCTGTGATGACATCCGAGATCGTTGAGCGGGCCGGCCGCCTTCTAGCCGATGCGGCGCCTCCCGAGTCGAGGGTGATCCTCTTCGGGTCGCACGGTCGCGGCGACGCCGGTCCTGATAGCGACTTCGACTTCCTCGTGATCGAGCCGTCAGTGGCGAGTAAGGCGGCCGAGATGGTGCGCCTGCGTGCAGCGCTCGATCCGCTCAAGGTCGCCGCGGATGTTGTGGTCGTTGCAAGCGAGTACGCAGAGGCGTGGGGCGATCTCCCTGGCACCCTGATCTACGACGCTCTGACGGAGGGGCGTGTCCTCGCCGAAACCTGACCTACGCGACCTTGCGGTCCGGTTCGCGCGTAAGGCGGAGAGCGACGAGATCGCGCTTGACAGGCTCGCCGACGATCCAGATGTGCCCGATGATCTCATCGGCTTCCACGCGCAGCAGGCGTTGGAGAAGCTGCTGAAGGCCGCTCTGGCGTGTGCCGGCGTGGCGCCGCCCCGCGTACACGATCTCGGCAAGCTGCTCTCGCTGCTCGAAGACGCGGGCCAGACTCCACCCGTGTCAGTCGATGAGGCGCGCGCCCTGGTCCCGTGGGCGGTCGAGTTTCGTTACGACGATGTGCTCGATGAGCGCCTTGATCGCGCCAGCGCCTGCGCCGCCGTCGAGAAGCTGCGTACATGGGTCGATGGGTTACTCGCTGCTCCTAAGTCCTGATCGGCACCTGAATTGGCAGCCCTGCCGAAATAGCCGCGAATCGCCCTCAATCCGCTGCTATTCGGGCAGCGGTCTTCAAGTCACTGATGCGGCGAACCTCCACCATTCATGCCGGATTCGGTCCTCCCGTCGCCTGACTCATGGCTCCCTGATAAGGAAGAGGTCCCTGGTTCGAATCCAGGATCGCCCACTGATGAATCCCCTGTGCTGGAGCGGGATTCGATGCCTGCACCGCCTCGAGGCCCGAGTCGGTGGTCGAGGGCGCGCGAAGACTACGGGCACCCAGAACGGCGGGAGTTGTCGGCTTGGGGATCGAGTCGGGCGCAGGCGAGGTTGCCGGGCTTGGGAGCCGACGGCGAAGTGCTGGCCGGGCGGTCTGCGATGACTATTGAGGCTAGCGCGGTTGCGGCGGCAAGGCGGGAGATCTGACGCCAATTGCGGTAGCTTCGAGGCTGTGATGACATCCGAGATTGTTGAGCGGGCCCCGCCTGCTGGCCGATGCGGCGCCTCCGGAGTCGAGGGTGATCCTCTTCGGGTCGCACAGCCGCGGCGACGCCGGCCCTGATAGCGACTTCGACTTCCTCGTGATCGAGCCGTCGCAGCGCCCAGTTTAAGCCCGACTTCGCGGGCTTGCGGCCGACGATCGCCATGCTCATGTCGCTCGCGGAAACCCTCGCCCGCGGCCGCTGACGGATACAGGACCGTAGATTCTCCGCGAGGTGTGCGTTTACGAGCTCAATAGTGTGATCTCATCAACGGGTGGCGCATTACGTAGGCGCCCACCGAGTTCTCGCATCACGAGGTCGGCGGCGGTATCGGGTTCATAGCCGGTGGGCGTATTGGTAACGAGGGCGTCGAGGTCGTGAAGGAACCGTGTGCTACCTAGCTTGGCGGCGAGGTTGTCGCGCAGCTCGGGGAAGCTGAACGTGGCATCGCGCATGTAATGGTTGAAGCCGGCGACGATCTGATTGGGGTCGGTCTTCAAGACGGTCAGTCCGAGCCAGAGGTCAAAGAGGTCGCGCCCCTTGCTGCGCTGGTAGAGAGCGCGCAGCTTGGTGGCGAGCAGCTCGCCGGTCTCGTAGGTAGGGACGTTGGCCTCGCCGCTCCACCAAGAGGTTTTGACTGTGTGCCATATGGTCTTCAGGGGACGATGGGGCTCGGTCTCGGCGACGTTCATCTCGATCTTGACACGGATGCGGCCGATGCCTTCGGTCGGCTGCGCGTCGAAGTAGACATGGACCATCTGCCCCGAGCGCCGGCGGCCCGAGACGGTGAGCCCGAGGCGCTCGGCGAGAGCTCCGAGGGCCTGCGTGTATGGCTTGATGCCGGTGTGGGTCCTGCGCACGTAGTCGAGATCCTCCGAGTAGCGCAGCGGGGAAGGGAGGTGGAGCTTGTGCAGACAGGTGCCGCCGCGCATTGTGAGCTCGGGGCCGAGAACGTCGTCGCGGGCGATCTCGATCATAATGCGGGAGAGCAGCAGGTCCTGCTCGATCTGGACGGGGTTCGGCCAGGGAGCCTTGGAGCGCCATGCGATGAGCGCGGGGCGGTCGATCATAGGTCTGCTTCCACATCGCTGTTGACCTGGAGGTTCCAGCGTGGGTCGATCGGGCCGCGTGCGGGGAGCGCTCGGACGAGGCGTGTCGGGTAGCCACCGCCGGCACGCGCGACCTCGCGCAGCGGCTCGAGGTCGAGATTGTCGCGGTGCTGGTCGAGCAGCCACCCAAGGCGCCTGGCGACCGAGCGAGAACGAATCGCCGCGAGCCGGGCCAACTGCGGCACGTCGAGGTCTCCGATCTCGACTATCACAGTGGCGACGTTGCCCAGTCCTCCCGCGTCGTCGGGGTGGACGACGAGGTCCACGAGGGCCGTCTCGCGGGTGGCGAGCTGGATGCGCCCGGTGTCCACCTGGCGTTCTTCGGTCGTCATCTCGCTGACGTGCTCATTGGTGTAGAAGCGAAGACGGACCCGCGCTACGTCGCGGCTGGCGACGTGGCGGTCTACCATCACCTGAAAGACCTGCGGCGCCTGATGAGCTGCTCCATGCATCGCCGCCGCGGTAAGCAGGCTGACGTAGTACGCGCGTCCGAGCGCTTGCATCATCCCGTCGATGAACAGCTCGCCCGGCAGGGCGCCCCAGGTGCGGTACTCGGCTGGGATCACGACATGGAACCCACGCGCCGGCGAGAACATCGCGCCCCGGTGACGCAGGCGCTGGAGGCCGGGATAGACGTGCGCTGTCGGGATGCCTGCGAACTGGGCGGCTTCGTCTGACGTGACCCAGTAGCGTCCCTCGGATAGCAGCGCATCAGGAAGGTCGGTCATTGACGGCATATCGGCTAGTGTAACGCCTGTCGTTAGTTAGCTCAAAATACCGACATCAGCATCGTGACCTCGCCGGCCGCGTGGTCACAGGGGCTCTGTCAGCTCTGGTCTTATCGACCGCGCTCCCGCTGCCGTACCTTCCTGGCATGGGTGAGGGTGTATGGCAGCACGATTCTGTGTACGACCTCGACGAGTCTCCAGATTGGGCGTGCGATGGGCTGTTCGTAACGGACGAGCGTGGTCCATAGCACCGTGGACTCCTGAACGATCACGACGTTGTGCGCGGTGATCAGGGCGGAGCGGGCCTGGAGCGTCACCGTGTCGGGGCGGTCGTCGATCATGCGCCAGCCGAGCACGTGCGTGGGCGACCGACCAGGCGCGAGCCGCAGCCCGAGGACGAATCGCCAACCGAGCGTCAGGAACCAGCGGACGATCGTTGGGGCACCCTCCCAGGTCGCGCGTGCCCACTGCTCAGCATTCGTTGACTGGGCGTCACCAGCTGCAAGTTCGCATGTGATCGTCCGGTCAGCCCCAGCCAGATCCTCGCGATCCACGCCCAAAGCCTAGCGTGCTGCTGTACGTCCTCAGCACAGCGCCAGCGGGCGCACCCATGAGCCGGTGGCGCCGCTGATCTTCAACGGCAGGCAGGCGAAGGCGAACTCGTAGACGCGATCACGGGCGAGCTCCTCGAGGTAGACCATCTCGAGGATGAACACCCCGCGCTCGATCAGGGCGGCAAGGTGGACCGGGTGAGGACTCTCGGGGTCAGGCGAGGGCAGGCACTCCAGCGACTCGGTGTCGCCGGCCAGCGCCACCACGCCCGCATCCATCAGCATCGTGGCCGCCTGCAGGTTGATTCCTGCGTCGGCGTACTCGGCGAGGCGCTCGCGATCGGGCCATGCGGAGAGGTAGCCCGTGCGTATCAAGGCCACATCGCCGGGTCGGATCTCGCTGCCCTGGGCGCTCAGCGTACGCTCGATCTCCGCCGCCCCGATCTCCGTGCTCGCAGGCAGCGCATCCACCCCCAGCGCGCCGGCAACGTCGAGCAGCACGCCGCGGGTGAAGATTGGGGGTATCGCCGCCGCATCGTGTGTGAGCGGGCCGAAGTCTCCGAGATGCTCCTCCGGCGTGCTTCCGCCAAACCAGTGGTCGTCGGCGCCACAGGTGGCGTGGCAGAGCGCGTCGATGTGCGTCCCCGTGTGGGCGCTGCCTGAGAGCAGCTCGCTGTGGATTCCGAAGTTGACGGTGTTGGTTCCCAGCCAATCCCAGTCCTTCTGCACACGCACGCCCCGGGGCGTGCGGTAGGTGAGGACCTGGAACGGCGCGTGCCCGTCCCACTGGGGCATGCTCGGCCAGCGGCCGCAGTCGAGGTCGTAGGTGCGCCCGGTGCGGATCAGCTGCGCGGCCGCGACCACGCTGTCGGCGCCCAGGCCCTCGAGCGGGATTCCGGGCTGCCCGGCGCCTGGGCTCTGGCTGGGCTGAGGGGATGACGGGCCGTTCATGTGACCTCCGCGGTAGGGGGTGTTGTGAGGAGGGCTTCCGGCGCTGCCTCGGCGAGCGCGGTGAGAAACCTCTCCACCTGCTCGTCCGAGGTCGCCGTGCAGGTGGCGAAACGGCAGTCGGGCGAGACGAGCACGCCGCGCTCCAGGAGCGCTCGGTAGATGTCGATGCGCGGCTCTCGGGGAAGTGCCGCTGCCTCGCGCGCCGAGGTGGGCCGCTCGCGAGCGATGTGCAGGCGACCGATGCCGCCGTAGTGGGTAGCCGTGAGCGCCAGCTCCTGCTGGAGTCCGATCCGTTCCGCTCCCTCGGCGATTCGCCGACCCTGGGTGTTCATCCGCGCGATCGCGGGCTCGTCGAGGGCGTCCAGCACGGCCAGGCCGGCGGACATTGCGACTGGGTGGCCGTTGAACGTACCGGCGTGGCGGACGATGCTGCCGCCGCGCGGGTCGAACATCGCCATCACGTCGCCGCGCCCGCCGAGCGCCCCGATCGGGAAGCCCCCGCCCAGTGCCTTGCCGAGGCAGATCAGATCGGGGCGCAGCCCGTGGCGCTCGGCGCCGGCACCGCGGTAGCCGGTGCGCCAGCTGGCGACCTCGTCGAGGATCAGCAGCACCCCGCGCTCCGTGCACCACTCGGCGATGCCCTGCAGGAACTCCGATCGGGCGGGGATCACGCCCGAGGAGTTGAGGAACACCTCGATCAGCACTCCCGCCAGCTGCTCGGCCTGCGGCTCGAGCACCGCGAGCGCTCCGTCGAGGTCGTTGTAGGGAAACACGCTCACCTCCGCTACGACCTCGGGTGCCATCCCCCGGGTCTCCCCGATCGCCTCCCCTCGCGTCTCTCCGAAGCGGGTTATGCCGACGTCAACGAGGTCGTGGCTGCCGTGGTAGCCGCCCTCGGCCTTGGCGATCCGGTGGCGGCCGCTGAAGGCACGCGCGGCTCGCACCGCCTGCAGCGTGGCCTCGGAGCCCGAGTTGGTGAAGCGCACGAGCTCCACCCCGATGAAGCGCTGGCGCATCCGCTCCGCCAGCTGCACCTCCGCCGGCACCGACAGGCCGAAAGGGCCGCCGGCGTCGACCCCGCGGTGGATCGCGGCCGTCACCGCCGGATGGCAGTGGCCGAGCGCGGAGGCGGAGTAGTTCAGCAGGAAGTCGTCAACCTCTGCCCCGTCGATCAGCTGGACCCGCGCGCCGCTCCCGCGCTCGGCGTATAGCGGGAACGGGTCAACGTGCGCCTGCGTGCGGGTGTTCCCGCCGGGCAATGACGCGAGCGCCCGGTCGTACATCTCCCGGGCACGGGGCCAGCTCTGCTCATACCGCTGTCCGAGCTGCTTCACGCCGCTGCTTTGAGATCCTCGACCGCGACTTCGCGGTGTGGCCCGGCCAGGCCGGCTTTGACCTTGGGGCGCACCCACACGAAGAACCACACCGCGCCCACCACGATCATCCCCAGCGTGGTGACGCCGATTTTGAAGTTGATCTTCGGCAGCGTCAGCGTCCCCACCAGGAAGATCTGCCAGATCAGCGACACCCACGCGATCGGCTTGCCCCAGCGGCCGAGCGTGAAGTTGCCGAACTGCTGCGGCAGCGTGCCGCGATAGGACATGAAGAGGTAGATCCCGGCGATCAGCGCGTACACGAGGTTGAAGCCCACCGAGGCGGTGCCGAGGATGTATTCGAGCACTTTCGCCGAGATCAGCGCGGGCACCGTGAACATCGCGATCCCAAAGACCGCTGTGCCGAGCAGTGCCGTGTAGGGGGTTTTGAAGCGGACGTGCACTTTGCCGAAGAAGGTGCCGAACGGCGCCATGTTGTCGCGACCGAGGCTGAACAGCAGGCGTGCGGCCCCGGCCTGGATCAGCAGCACGACCGAGACGAACGAGATCAGAAAGAGGATGTTGACCAGCTCCCTCCCGGTTGTGCCCCATTGATACTGGATGATCGAGAGCACTGGAGTGGATTCCCCTAGGGTCTTGGAGATGCCGGGGCTGGCATAGGAGAAGCCGATCAGCAGGATAAATCCGCTGACCGCCACTGCGAGCACCGAGGCGATGATCGTCCGCTGTGTGACCGTGGTTGCGTTGCGGGTCTCCTCGGCGAGGTCCGCTGGCAGCTCCCAACCGGCGAATGTGTATGCGCCGAGTAGGAAGGCAAGCAGGAACGCCCCGATGTAGGCACCGTGCGCGCCGGGCTGCTGATGGAAGAGAAAGGAGGCCGGATGCGGGTGCTCGACGATCGCGTACACCAGCAGCGCGATCGCCACGCCGACGCCGCCGATGATCTCGGTGACGACCGCTGCGTTGTTGAAGGTGGTGGCGATGCGGATTCCCGCGATGTTGATCAGCATTACGATCAGCGTCAGTGCGGCTGCGCCGAGGATCGTCGCGTTGCGCGTGGTTTCGATGCCAAACTCCGAGAGGAAGTAGGGGGTCACCCCGTACGCCGTCCCTGCGGCGCCCACGCCGAAGCCGATCAGCCCGCACACCGCCACGAACCAGCCGAAGTTGGGGTTGGTGAGGCGACTGGCCCACTGGTAGGCGTAGCCCGCGATCGGGATCCGCCCCGCGAGGTCGGCGAAGATCGCCGCAATCAGCAGGCAGCCGAGCGCGGAGATGATCCACGTCCACAGTCCGCCGGTGCCGGCCTGCGTCAGCACGAACGGCAGCGTCAGCAACACCCCGGTCGTAATCGACACGCCGGAGAACGAGGCGGCGAACGACGAGAACCATCCCATCTCGCGATCGAGCTGCTGTTGGTAGCCGAAGTGCTCGAGAATCTCGTCCTGCCGTGTCTCGGGGGCATGTGCCCCCGCCGTACCGGCTCCTGCGCTGTACGCCTCTGTGCTCATCGCTTCCTCCCCACGGTCGCAGTGCTCATCCCCACTACCCCTCTCCTGACTGTGTTTGCGTGCTCGCTTGGCTGGACAGCGACGTGCGTCCCGGCAGCAGCTCTCCGGCCTCTCCCAGGCTGCGCGCCTCTCCAAACACGACCCACTCAGCGGCGAGCTGTCCCACGATCGGCGAGACCTGGATCCCGTAGCCGCCCACGCCGCAGGCCGCGATCACAGTTGCATCTCCCGGGCAGGGCCCAACCTGCGGGCGCCCGTCGGGGCTCACCGGATACAGCCCCGCCCAGCCGCGGCCGAGGCGGATGTCCGCCAGCGCGGGCAGGCGGTGGGGCAGCAGCTCGGCCAGCTGCTCGAGGTAGGACTGCTCGACGCCCTCGAACCACTCGTCGGGATCGACGACCGGGTGGACCGCCTCCTCGCTGTGCAGGCCGCCGAGGAACATGTCGAAGGTCTCGTGGCGGAAGTACAGCCCCGAGCGCCCTTCGGCGGGGGCGTAGTCCATCACCTCGGGCATCATGTAGTCGAGCTTGCGCGGCAGGTGCATCGCGACGGCCGCGTGGCGCTGGGGCAGGATCGGCGTGGCCACCCCCAGCAGCTCTCCCACCTCCCCCGCCCACGCGCCGGCGGCGTTGACGACGTACTCGCAGGTGAGCTCGCCGCTGGAGGTCCGCAGGCGGTGGCGCCCGTCCGGGAGCGGCTCGTGGCCGGTCAGCCTGGTGTGCTGCAGCAGACGCGCACCCTTCGCCGTGGCGAGGTCGGCGAGCAGCCCGCAGTAGAGGTGCCCGTCGACGAACCCGTCGCTGGGGCCGTGCAGGCCGGCGCTGATGTCATCGCAGCGGACGTCGGGGAAGCGTTCGGCGATTCCCTTGGCGTCGAGCACCACCGCATCCTCGATCCCCAGCTCGCGCTGCACCGCGACGCTGCGCTCGAAGCGGGCGGCGTCCTCCCCGTTGTGGCCGATGCGCAGGTAGCCGTTGCGCGTGAAGCGCAGCCCGTGGTCGCGCTCGAGTGCCTCGAACGCACGCTTGCTGGGTACCCGCAAGGCGATGTCGAAAGGGTCAACGTACTGGGTCTCGACGACGCCCACCGAGCGCCCCGAGGAGCCGCCGGCGAGGTGCTCGCGCTCGAGCACCACCACCTCCTCCACGCCCAGATCGGTGAGCGCGCGCGCCGTGCTGAGGCCGACGGCCCCGGCTCCCACGATGGCCACTGAGATCTTCTTGTTCATTCGCCACGCCACGGCCCGGCCGGGCGGCTCATCGACTACTGACGACGGTAAGGCTCTGCTCTCGCATGTACTGCTGGAGGTAGTGGATCCCGCCAGCTCCGCGTCCCGTACTTCCGGAACCCTCCCACCCTCCGAATGACTGTATACCAGGCCACGCCCCCGTGGTGGCGCCCGCCTCGCGGTTGACGTAGATCACGCCCGCCTTGATCTCCCGCTCGAAGCGCTCGATCGCCACCGGGTCCTCGGCGTAGAGGCCGGCGGTAAGGCCAAATACCAGCCCGTTGGCAAGTTCGAGCGCATTGTCGAGGGACGCGACCGGATGAATCGCCACGAACGGCGTGAACAACTCCTCGCGCAGCAGCCGTGAGTCCGCCGGGATTTCGGCGACGGTCGGCTCGGCGTAGTTGCCGTAGCGCAGCTCTCCCCTGGTGAGCACGTTGCCTCCGTGCACCGCCCACCCCGCCTCGCGGCACTCGCGTGCCGCATCGAGCAGCCGCCGTACGGACTCCGAGGAGATCACCGGCCCCACTTTCGTCGCGGGGTCGAGCGGGCTCGCCACCCGGACTTCACCGCGGCGCTCTTGCAACAGCGCCGCGAACTCGCCGTGAACCTCGCGCTCCACCAGCACGCGCGAGCAGCCCGAGCAGCGCTGCCCGCTGAAGCCGAAGGCCGAGCGCGCCACGCCAAGCGCCGCCTTGCCCAGGTCGGCGCAGGCGGTGACGATCGCCGGGTTCTTGCCGCCCATCTCGCAGATCGCCGGCCGGGGGTAGTCGCGCGAGAAGCCGTGGAAGACCCGCATCCCCGTGGCGTGCGATCCGGTGAAGGTGAGCCCGTCGAGGCCACGGTGGGCGTACAGCGCCTCCCCAAGCCGCTCGTCGGGAATCGTCAGCAGCTGCAGCGCCCCTGCGGGAACTCCGGCCTTGCGGAACAGCTCGTACACCGCAAGGCCGCTGAGGTAGCCGCACGGGGAGGGCTTGGCGACTACCGTGTTGCCCGCGATCAGCGCCGCCGCGATCGGTCCCAGCAGCAGCGCCATCGGGAAGTTGAAGGGCCCGATCACCGCCCACACTCCGTACGGACGCATGATGCTCCAGCTGCGCTCGGCGCCGCCCGCGGGGCCCATCTCTGCGGCAAAGCCCCCGTGGGCGGTCATCTGCTGGCAGTAGTAGTCGATCAGCACCACGCACTCGTCAACCTCGCCCAGCGCCTCCAACAGCGGCTTGCCGATCTCGTGCGCGAGGATCGCCGCGAGCTCGTGGCGCCGCTCGGCGATCGCGCCCGAGACTTCGCCGACGATACGTACCCGCTCACGCCAGTCGGTCGCCGCCCACTCTCCCGCAAAGCCCCGCGCGACGGCTACGGCACGATCGAGGTCCTCGAGCGAGGCGGCGGCGAAGCTCCCCACCAGCACGCGGCTGTCGCCGGGTGAGTGCTCCGGCACCCACCCGTCGCCTGTGCGCGCGACACCGTTGACGTAAAAGGGATGCTGCTCGCCCAGCCGTCCGGCCAGCGACTCGAGCGCCGCACTGAACGCTTGTGCGTCCTGCTCGCCGGCGGCGAAGGTCTCGTAGGTCACCTGGGGGGGCGCGGCCATCTGCCTGGAGCGAAGGATAGGCCCCTGCGAGAGGGATCGACGGCGGAGCGGGCACGCTGGAGGGAGGAGTGGGCCGAGCGCTCTATACCCTGGGGCGATGGCCGAGCCCGTGATGATCACCGCCGCGGTGACCGGCAGCATCGCCTCGGGGAAGCACTCTCCTCACCTTCCGCTGACCCCCGACCAGATCGTGGAGGCCGCGGTGGAGAGCTGGCGCGCGGGGGCGGCGATCATCCACCTACACGCCCGTGATGAGACCGGCACTCCGACGCAGGACGTTGCGCTCTTTCAAAGCCTGATCGAGCGCATCCAGGAACGGGGGTGCGAGGCGATCATCAACCTCAGCACCGGCAGCGCCGGCGGGCGGGCTGGGATCGAGGAACGCCTTGCCTGCATCGAGCTGGCGCCGGAGATGGCGACGCTCGACTGCGGCTCGGTCAACCTCGGCGACGACTGGGTGTTCGGCAATCCCTACGCCACCTTTCTGAAGCCCGCCGCCACGCGTACGCGCGAGCTGCGGATCGCGGTCGAGATCGAGACGTTCGACAGCGGCATGATCCGCAACGGACTGCGTCTGATCCGCGAAGGGCTGATCCGCGGCCCCGGCTTCTGGCAGCTGTGCCTCGGCGTCCCGGGCGGCGCGGCGCCCGATCTGCAGACGATCGGCTATCTGCTCGGCCGGCTGCCGGAGGGCGCGCTGTGGAGCATGCTGGGGATCGGGCGCCACCAGTTGGAGGTCAACGTGCTGAGCCTGCTCTATGGCGGGCACGTGCGAACCGGGCTGGAGGACAACGTGTACTACCGGCGCGGAGAGCTGGCGCGCAGCAACGCGCAGCTGGTCGAACGGGTGGTCCGCCTCGCCGAGGAGTTCGGGCGGCCCGTGGCCACGCCCGACGAGGCGCGCAAGCTACTTGGGGTTCGTGGCCACTAACCGATACTCTGGCGGCCCCCGATCCGTGGAACCGGGCCGAAGCCGGCATCTCCACTCAACCCGAGGAGCCCCCGACCGATGACACCACCCTCCGAGGCCCCGTGACCATGACCGCGACCCCCGAACCAGTGATCATCGCCGCCGTGCGTACCCCCGTGGGGCGCTATGGCGGGGCGCTCGCGCACGTGCGCCCCGACGACCTCGCGGCGATCGCGCTGCGCGCCGCGGTGGAGCGCGTGCCGAGCCTCGACCCGGGCGAGATCGAGGAGGTGTACCTCGGCTGCGCCAACCAGGCGGGCGAGGACAACCGCAACGTCGCGCGGATGGCGTTGCTGCTCGCCGGGCTGCCGCAGCAGATCCCGGGGATCACCGTCAACCGGCTGTGCGCCTCCGGGCTCGCCGCCGTGGTGTGCGCCTGCCAGGCGATCCGCGCCGGTGAAATCGAGCTGGCGGTAGCAGGCGGCGTGGAATCGATGAGCCGCGCGCCGCTGGTGATGGGCAAGGACGAGAAGGCATTCGCGCGGGGCGATCGCACGGTGTACGACACGACGATCGGCTGGCGCTTTCCCAACCCCGCGATGGCGGAGCTGTTCCCGCTGGAGAGCATGGGCGAGACGGGCGAGAACGTCGCCGAGCGCTGGGGGGTGAGCCGCGCCGACCAGGACGCGTTCGCGCTGGAGAGCCAGCGCCGCTGGGCGGCGGCCGACGCCGCCGGGCGCTTCGCCGAGGAGCTGGTGCCGGTGGGGGAGTGCGTGCGCGACGAGCACCCCCGCCCGCAGTCCACCCCTGAGGCGCTGGCGAAGCTGCGCACGGTGTTCCGCGATGGCGGGACGGTCACCGCGGGGAACTCAAGCGGGGTCAACGACGGGGCCGCGGCCCTCGTGGTGGCAAGCGCCGCGATGGCGGAGCGCCTCGGTGCCGAACCGCTCGTACGCTTCGCCGGCTCAGCCTCCGCCGGGGTCGATCCGCGGGTGATGGGCATCGGCCCGATTCCCGCGGTGCGCAAGCTGCTCGAGCGCACCGGCACCGCCGTGGAGCAGATCGACCTCGTGGAGCTCAACGAGGCGTTCGCCTCGCAGAGCCTCGCGGTGATCCGCCAGCTGGGGCTGGACCCGGCGCGCGTGAACGTCAACGGCGGCGCGATCGCGATCGGGCATCCGCTCGGCATGAGCGGCGCTCGCCTCGTGGTCAGCCTCGCGCACGAGCTGCGCCGCCGCGACGCCCACCTCGGCCTCGCCACGCTGTGCGTGGGCGTGGGGCAGGGGCAGGCGGCGTTGTTCTCGCGCTGACCCAGAGCGTCCAGCGGCGCTAAAGGAAGGTGCCCGCCGCTGCCGATGATGACTGCGTGACGTACGGTCCCCGCTTTCGTTCGATATCCGCTGTCGTAAGCCGGCTGGATCTCGCCCTCCTCATGGCGGCTCTGGCGGCCATCCTGCTGCTGGCCGGCGCCGTGCTCCCCGCGCCCGCCGTCGCGCGTGTGGAGAATGCCGAAGGGGCTGCATGTGAAGTGGAAACGGAAACCTGCTTCGGTGTACAGCGACATAGCGCCCCGGCGCGCCTGTTCGAAAAAAATGAAGAATTGAAGCCCGAGACCTTCGCCAACCCCAGCGGCAACCCGGTCCTGCATCAGAGCTCGACCTATGCGATCTTCTGGGACCCGGACTATCTCTACCTCGACCCTTGGGTCGGGGTGATCGATCAGTTCTTCCAGAACATGAGCACGGCGAGCGGCTCTCTGGAAAGCGTGTTCGCAGTTGACACGCAGTACACCGACAAGACCAACAAGCCCGCGTTCTTCAAATCCGCCTTCCGTGGCTCGTATGCCGACAAAGCTCCGTACCCTTCGCCGGAAGGTTGCACCGACCCAAATCCGCTCTATTACCCGGAAATTGCCTGCATCACCGACAAGGAGATCCGCGAACAGCTCGAGTCCTTTATCGCCCGCGAAAAGCTTCCTAAGGGTATGGGCACGATTTACTACTTGCTTACGCCCCCGGGTGTGACCGTCTGCACCAATGCCGAAGCGACTTCCTGCTCCGATTACTCAGGGGAAGCTGAAGTCGCCAACCCGAGCTACGCCAAAAGCTTCTGCAGCTATCACGCGGCGATTACCCCGACTAACCCCACCACTGGTGACGCCAACACAATCCTCTATGGCGTGATCCCATGGACGGCCGGCGGCGCCGGCGACCCGCTGCTCCTTACCGCTGGTGGAACCGACGGCTATAGCTGCCAAGATGGCGGCTTCGACCCCAGCAGCAAACCGGTTGCCGAGGAAAAGGAGCACGCGAAGGAAGCAAAATTGGAATCCAAAAAGGAAGAAGAAGAACACCCCAAGAACGCCGAAGAAAAACAGAAGGCAAAAGAAGCGCGGGAAAAAACCGAAAGGCTGGAAGGTCCTCATCTAGAGGAGCCAAATCAGACTAGTTGTCCAAACACATACGATGGCGGCTGCGACATCGGCTTGGCGGACGTCATCGTCACCCAGATTGCCTCGGAGCAACAGGACATAGTCACCGATCCGCTGCTCGATGCCTGGCAGGACAGCAAGGGCAACGAGGTCGTCGACGAGTGTCGCAATTTCTTTGCACTGGTGAACGGAGGGTCGGTGACAGCAAATGAAGAAAGCGAAGCCGGCACCCTCTCCAACCAAGCTTTCGGAGGGCGTAACTACTACCTCAACGACGCCTTCAACGTAGCCGCTCTGCGGCTCTACCAGCCCGGTGACGCGTGCCTGAACCACGCGAACCTCGCCCCGTCGTTCACGGCGCCGACGCCGGTAAACGCCGGTGAAATCGTGGGGCTGAACGGCCTGGAGTCGAATATCGCATTGAATGCCGCGGTGGACTTCCCTAATGGCGGCCCCGAAAAGATCACCTACGCAACTTACGCCTGGAACTTCGGCGACGGCTCGCCCGAAGTCTCCGGCTTTGCACCTGGCGCCCCACCATGCTCCGAAACGCCCTGGCTCAGCCCCTGCGCGGCGAGTGTCTTCCATTCCTACACCTACGGCGGTATCTATAACATCACGCTGACCGTCACCGACACGGGCGGCAACACCGCCAGCGTCACCGAGCCGATCACGGTTGTGGGACCGTCCCCGCCACCGCCGCCTGGCAGCGGCGGCGCCACCGGTGCGAACAGCACCCCGGGCGGCTCGGGAGGGTCGGGCATTTCCTCCTCCATCCCCTCCGTACCTGGCCCAATCGCCACGGCGGCAGCCGTATCCAGCTCGCTCAAGCAGGTGGCAAAGAGCGGCCTCCTCGTCCGCTACACGGTCAACGAGCAGGTAGCAGGTCGCTTCGAAGTACTCCTGGAAGCGGCCACCGCCCACCATCTGGGCATCACAGGGCCTACCGCGACCAACCTGCCGGCCGGCTCGCCCACGTCGCTGGTGATCGGCCACGCCCTGTTGGTAACCACCAAGGGCGGCAAGAGCTCGGTGAGGATCAAGTTCTCGAAGAGCGTCGCCAAGCACCTGCGCCGCGCGCACAAGGTGAAGCTAACCCTGCGCCTCACCGCGCACAACGCCTCCAAGCAGAACCCGCTGTTCACCACGGTGATGAGCACCGTGGAACTGCATCGCTGAGCTGCCTGCCAGGAGTGGCGCAAGTCCTTCGCGGACTCAGAACCCCGGCGGGTGGCGCGCGACGAACCCGGCGTTGGAGCGGATTTCCGGCTGCCAGCGCGAGGCGTAAGGGCCGGAGCGCCCAACCGTGTCGAAGCGCATCCAGCGCCCCCCGACATTCACGTACATGTAGACGTGCCCGGCGTTGGCGTAGATCGTGATCCACTTCCCCGGCCCCGGTTCGCCCCAGCTCTCGAGCGTCCCCGAGGTCTCCGGCGCGCTCAGCAGGCCGCCCGCGGCGAGCGCGTAGGAGACCGAGCCCGAGCAGTCGTAGGAGTTGCTGACGAACGAGGCGTGCCCCCCGCCGTACACGTAGGGGAAGTCGGCGATCGCGTTGGCGCCGGCGATCACCCGCTGCACGACTTCAGGGACGCCAGCGGGGATTGGAATCGTGCCGTTGCCCCCGACCGAGTCCCCGCCGGGCACCGTCGCGACGGTGGCGTGGGCCTGCGCTCGCGCGGCGCTTTCGATCGCGTGCATATGTCCCAGCTCGGCGCGCACTTCGGCGTTGGACTGGGCGCCGGGAGCGACGAATTCTTCAGCCACTTTGGCGGGGGTGGCCGCGGAGGAGTGGTGCACCGAGCCCGACACCGGGAAGCTCTTGCCTTCTTCGGGGTCGCGCACCTCGGCGACCGGCTTGGCCGAGGCGAGCTCGACCTTGCTGGGCGTGGTAGCGGTGTTCGTGACCTTCGTCGCCGTCGTGTGGGAATGCGCCGCGGCATGGTGGGATGAGGGGACGACCAGAGCGATCGCCGCTCCCGCCACCGCGACGATTGCCACCGCCCCCGCCACCCGCCGGCGCGAGAAGCCCAGCCGCGGGGCTCCCTGCGGCGCGCTGTCTGTCCCTTGCTGGACACTCACCACTGCAAGGCTAGCGTGCCCCTCCCGGCCGGGGGTCGCTACGCTGGGCGGATGCAAGACGAGGCTACGGCTGTCGAGATGCCGCGCCAAGGCATCTCCAGGGGTACCGAGGTCAAACCGCACGTGCGCCTTTTGCACGGGATGCGCAAGCCCGCCAACTGGCTGCAACTGGTGCGCTTCGGGGTTGTCGGGGGCAGCGGATTCGTCGTCAACATCGCGGTGTACGCGCTTTGCGTGCACGCGTTGGGGGTTGACTACCAGGTGTCCAGCGTGCTCGCGTGGCTGGTGGCAGTGCTCAACAACTTCGTGCTCAACCGCCACTGGACCTTCGACGCCGCCGCCGGCAGCGCGCGCCTGCAGGCAATGCGCTTCTTCCTCGTCAGCCTCGTGGCGGAGGGCTTCAGCCTGGGCCTGCTGACGATCCTGGTGCAGGGCGCGGGACTGGAGAAGGTGGCGGCACAGGCGCTGGCGGTGGCTGCGGTGATGCCGCTCAACTTCGTTGGCAACAAGCTCTGGAGCTTCCGCGCGCGGGCGTAAACGCCGCCGGTCGGCTGCTGACGGGGCGTAAGTGGGCCCCGGGTGAGTGAGGTGGGTGGGCTCCCATTCTCCCGCAAAGCGCAGTTCGCAGCCCCAGCGGGTACCTATACTCTGGATTCCCCACCGCGGAGGAACGGCAGTGCAGGAGATGGTCATCTACGGCGTCAGCTTCGACATGGTCGGCAAGCAGCCGATCGTGCTGTTGAAGACGGTTGAGGGCAACAGGTTTCTCCCGATCTGGATCGGCCACCCCGAGGCGGCGTCGATCCTGATGAAGCTGCAGGGCGCCAGCACGCCGCGGCCGATGACGCACGACCTGCTGTGCGACGTGCTCGGCGAGCTGGAGGTGCGGTGCACGCAGGTCGCCGTCACGGAGCTGCGCGAGAACACGTTCTTCGCCTCGATCACGCTCTCGGTCAACGGCCGCGAGCTCGAGATCGACTCCCGTCCCAGCGACGCGATCGCCCTCGCGGTACGCAGCGGCGCACCGATCTTCGCGGCCGAGGAGGTGATCGCGGAGTCGGCGATCGAATTCGAGCAGAACGAGGAGGAGTCGGAGGACGTGGTGGAGCAGTTCAAGGAGTTCCTGGACCAGGTGAGTCCCGAGGACTTCGCCGCGGGGGATTCATAGAGGGGGAGAAGGGGGGAGCGTCCACGCGCGTGTGTACGTGCACCAAGGACGTGCGAGGCGCCGGGCCTCCATGCCCGGCGACCAACGTGGTCGGCTCAGCGGGTGAAGGCGCTCTGCAGGATGCGGCCGACCAGCGCATCGAAGCCGATCCCCGCGGCGTCCGCCGCCTGCGGCAGCAAGCTGGTTTCGGTGAGGCCTGGAACCACGTTGGTCTCCAGCACCGTCGGCTCCTCGCTCTCCTGCGCCAGCATCAGATCGACGCGCGCCACACCGTGGCAGCCGAGCAGCCGGTACACCTCCAGCGCCAGCTGCTGCGCCCGCGCAGTGATCTCCGCGGGCAGCTCGGCGGGGCACACGAACGTGGTCATCCCGATCTCATAGCGCGACTCGTACGCGTAGAAGTCCTGCTCGCGTGGGATCGCCTCCACCACCGGCAGCGCCACTGGCTCCCGGATGGGCGCGCTTCCTTCCTCGCTGGAGTCGAGCACCGACACGGCGAGATCGCGCCCCTTCACGTAGCGCTCCACGACCACCCGATCGTCGTAGGAGAACGCCGCCACCAGCGCGCTCGGCAGCTCGGTGACGTCGGCTGCAAACTTCACGCCCAGCGCGGAGCCGCCATGGGCGGGCTTCACCACCAGCGGATACCCGGGGCTGCGCTCCAACTCGCCAAGCGCCTCGGCGAGGCCCAGCCCCTCCAGCGACTCCTCGGCGAACGAGCGAAAATCGGGTGTGGGAATACCCGCTTCCCCCATCAGGTGCTTGGCTAGCGCCTTGTCGGTGGCGCGCATGCAGGAGCCCGGCCCCGACCCGGTGTAGGGGATGCCGAGCAGCTCCAGCAGCCCTTGCACGGTGCCGTTCTCGCCGTCGCTGCCGTGGAGCGCCACGAACACCGCGTCGGAGGCCTGCTCGCGCAGCCGCGTCACGAGCTCCGGTCCGGTGTCCAGCACCAACGCCTCATGGCCGGCACGGCGCAACGCCTCCTGGACGTGTGCCCCTGAGCGCAGCGACACGCCGCGCTCCAGCGAGCGCCCGCCCTGCAGCACGGTCACTCTCATCGTCCGCCGCCGCGCCGCCGCCGCAGCTCCACCACGTCGGCGAGGCCCTTCTCGCCGCGCGGCTCGCCGGGCGGCGCCTGAGGAGTCTCGTCCGGCTGCTCCAGCTCGCGTCCCGGCTGCCCGCCCGGTGTTACAGGCGCCCCAGGGGGTCCCGGCGCGCTCGCGGTGGAGCGCTGCGGGCGCGGCGTTTTGGTGACCGCGCCGAATACCCGCATCGGCCGCTCGGCCATTTTCGCGATCCGCCCGATCCCCTCGCGGATCTCCTGCTCCGGCAAGCCGGCGAAGTTCAACCGCATCGAGGAGGAGCCCTGCCGCCCCTCCGCATCCATGTAGGCGGCGCGCCCCGGCACGAACGCCACATTGGTGCACTGCGCCAGCAGGTTGGTGGTGTCGATGTACTGCGGCAGCGTCGCCCAGATGAACAGACCGCCCTGCGGCGTCGTCCAGTGGGCCTCCTCGCCGAAGTGCTCTCGCAGAGACGCCAGCATCACATCGCGCCTGCGCGAGTACAGCTCCCGCAGCTCCCGCAGATACCCGCGCCAGTCGTACTCATCGAAGTACCTTGCCACGAACAGCTGCGTCATCGACGAGGAGCAGAGGTCGGCGCCCTGTTTGCCGAGGTTGAGCTTCTCCAGCACCGGCCTCGGCGCCACCGCCCAGCCGAGGCGAATACCAGGGGAAAGGATCTTCGAGAAGGTTCCCAGGTAGATGACGAAGTCAGACTTGCCGCTCCTGCCGGAGTTGGCGGCATCCAGCGAGTACAGCGTCGGCAGCGGCGCCCCTTCATAGCGCAGCAGGCCATAAGGGTTGTCCTCCAGCACCAGCAGCTCCCGTTCGCGGGCGATCTTCACGAGGCGACGACGACGCTCCAGCGACATCGTCACGCCACCGGGGTTCTGGAAGTTGGGGATCGTGTAGATGAACTTCGGTCGCCGGCCCTCGGCCTGCAGGCGGTCGAGGGTCGCCTCCAGCTCGTCGATCGGCATCCCCTCTTCATCCATCTCGATCTGCACCACATCCGCCTGGTAGGCCCCGAACGTGGGCACCGCACCCGGGTAGGTGGGGGCCTCCGCGACGATCACGTCGCCGGGGTCGATCAGCGTCTTGCAGACGAGGTCGATCACCTGCTGGCCGCCGGTGGTGACGATCATCTCCTCGGTGCCAACCGTGGTGCCCTCCTCGGCCATCACTTGCACGATGCACTCCATCGTCGCCGCCATCCCCTCGGTCGGGCCGTACTGCAGTGCCCGCGCGGTCGAGTCGGCGGCGATGTGCGCCATCAGCTTCGCGTACAGCTCCGGGGGAAAGGTGGAGGTGTCGGGCAGCCCCCCCGCGAGTGAGATCACGTCGGGCCGTTCGGTGAGCGCCATCATCTCGCGCATCGCCGAGGAGCGCATCCCGCGCGTACGCGCGGCGAACAGCCGCTCATAGCGTGCCAGCTCGTGCGCGGTACGGCGAGCCCCGCGGCTAGGAGGGTGCTCATCCTCTATCGTCATGGCGCCTCAGACCGTAGCGCACGCACGCACGCGCGTTGCAAGCGCAGTACCGCATCGAGCGCCTGCCCCTGAAACGACACCACCGACCTACCCGCTCGCGGTGGAAAGCCCCCACACCCACATGCCCCGACCATGAACGGCCTCGTTTTTTACATCGGACTCGGACTCGGACTCGCGCTCGCCGCCGGGCTGCGACCGTTCATGCCCGCGCTGCTCGCCGGGGCGCTGGCGTCTGCCGATGCGCTCGGGGTCAGCTTTGCGCACGGCGCCTTCCACTTCCTGCAAGACGACTGGTGGCTGCTCGCGGTGTGCGTCGCGCTGGTGCTCGCCTACGCTCTGCAGCTGTTGCTCGGGCTGGTGCCGATCATCGACCCGAGCGACCGCGCGCAGCGCCCCGATCCGCTCGGCGCCGCGCTCGCGGGGGTGGGGATCGGCACGGGGATGCTGCTGTTCGCGGGGACGCTCGCCGCGCACGGCGATGCGGCCTGGCCGGGACTGGTGGGCGGTTTCTTCGCGGTAGGTCTCTCCCAGCGCGCCTGCTGGCCGGTGATCGTCCGCGCACGCGCCCGCCTTGCCGATCGCGCGGCGCGCGAGGCGCTGACGATCTACCTCGACGCGGCGTCGCTCGTGGTTGCGGCGCTCGTCGCGCTGCTGCATCCGCTCGGCTACGTCGCGCTCGCGCTGTGCGGATGGCTGCTGCTCGCCGACCGGCGCCGTGCCGGGCGCAAGTACGCCGGCCTGCGCATCCTCGGACGGTGAGCGCGTGTCGGCGAGCGATCGTTTGCCTGCCCGCGCGTAGGACGCCCGCCGGTCGATGACTCCCCCCAAGCTCGTCCTCTGCGTGATCGACGCGATGGCGCCCGCGATGCTCGAGCGCGCGGTCGCCGAGGGCGCCGCGCCTGTGCTCGGCGAGCTGATGCGCCGTGGCCTTTATGTTCCCGACTGCGCCGCCGCCTTCCCATCGGTGACGCCGGTGTGCGCCGCGTCGATCACCACCGGCGCCGGTCAGGAGCGCCACCTGATCCCGGCGATGAACTGGTACCACCGCGAGGAGGGCCGTTACGTGGAGTACGGCTCCTCCTTCCGCGCCTCGCAGCGCTTTGGGATCGCGCGTCAGCTGACCGACACGGTCTACAACATGAACCGCGCTCACCTCGCGCCCGAGCCGCTGACGGTGTTCGAGGCGCTCGACGACGCGAGAGTGCGCACCGCCGGCACGACCTACCTGATCTACCGCGGCCGCCACCGCCACGAGCCCCAGCGCGACTCCGCGCTGACGCGCATCGCCTCTGCCACGCTGTTGCGCCACGCGGTGATGGGCCCGCGCGAGCTGTTCTACGCCGACATCTTCGCCTCGCGCCGCACCGGCTGCCGCTCGGGCCTGGGGATGCCCGGCGTGCGCGACCAGCACTCCGGCTGTGTCGCCGCCTACATGGTCGAGCGCGACCTATTCGACTTCCTGCTGCTCTCGCTGCCCGACAACGACTGGCACTCCCACAAGCACGGCCCCGAGGGACAGCTGCGCTCGCTGGCGCTCGCCGACCAGCAGCTCGCGCGCATGATGGCGCCCGCGGGCGGCGTCGAGCGCTTCCTGGAGACGCATGCGATGGTGGTGATGGCCGACCACTCGCAGGCTCCCGTGCGTGCCACGATCGCGCTGCAGGACGCGCTCTCCGAGTTCGACGTGCTCGAGCCCGGCCGCGGGGGGCGGGGTCCTGACCGCGCCCAGCTCGCAGCGGCGTCGCAGGCGGGCGGATCGTCCCCTGCCAATGGAGCGGGCGGGGGCGCTGGCGGGGCGCGAATCGCCGTCTGCCCGACCCAGCGTGCGGCGATGGTGTACGTGCTCGCCGAGCACCACGCCGAGGCGTTGCGCTCCGACGTGGCGCGCCGCGCACTGTCGATCGACGGGGTGGAGCTGGTGATGTGGCTGGAGCGCGATGTGCATGGCACCCCACTCGAGGGCGTGATCGCGCGTCCCTCGATCGGCGAGCTGCGCTTCCGGCCCGGTGGGGAGCTGCGCGACGCGCGCGGCGGACAGTGGAGCTTGGAGGGCGAGCTGACCGTGCTCGGCGCGGCCGTAAGGGACGGCGTGTTGAGCACGCCCGAGCATCCCGACGCCCTCGCGCGCGTGTGGTCGGCGTTGAGCTGCCCCACCTCGGGCGATGTGCTGCTCTCCGCGGAGCCCTTTCACGAGTTCCTCGACTGGGGTCGTCAGGGGCACGTAGGAGGCGGCAGTCACGGCTCGCTGCGCGGCGAAGACTCGCTCGGCGCGCTGATCCTCAGCGGCTTGGAGCTTCCTGTGGAGGCGCCTGCGCAGTGGTCGATCCGCGATATCGCATCGCTGGCTCTCGGCCACTTCGGCGTCGCCGCCAACTGAACCTCTGGCTTAGCGGGGCGGGTACCCTCGCTCTGTGCGCCGTTCCCTCGCAGCGATTCTTCTCGCGTGCGCCTGTCTGCTCCTGGCGACTACGCTGGCAGCGGCGGCGGCCGGGCAGGCCATCGCCACGAAGAAGTTGACCGCGGGCCTGCATACTGACGGCGCGACCACCGCCACCAGTACGACCAACTCGGAAACGCCGGTGCCGGTCGCGCCTTCGATCGTGCCTCCCAAGGGCCGGCGGCTCTCTCCCGACGACGTCCTCGAAATCGCCGGGAGGCTGCCGAGAATGCGCCGCCTGCGCGCCGACTACCCCGGCTCCTACGACGGCGCCTACCTGAAAGGCCCCGGCCGTTGGCAGGTCAGCTACTTCTCCCGCAAGGGCAAGGAAATCGGCCAGGTGATCATCTCTGACGCGAGCGGGCGGGCGCTCGAACAGTGGACCGGCTTCCAGGTGGCGTGGACGATGGCGCGAGGCTACCCCGGCGCGTTCGGGCGCCATGTCAACGCGCTCTACGTGTGGCTGCCGTTGTGTGCGCTGTTCCTGCTGCCGTTCATCGAATGGCGCCGCCCGTTCGCGCTGCGCCACCTCGACCTGCTGATGCTGCTCTCCTTCTCGGTGTCACTGGCCTACTTCAACCACGGCGAGATCTACAAATCCGTTCCCCTCATCTACCCGCCGCTGATCTACCTGCTGGTGCGGATGTTGTTGCTATTGCGGCCAGGCGCGCGTCCCCGTCCGCTGAAACTGCTGATCCCCGCGCCCTGGCTGGCGGTGGGAGTGGTGTTCCTGCTGGGCTTTCGCATCGGTCTGAACGTCACCGACGGGAACGTGATCGACGTCGGCTACGCCGGGGTGATCGGCGCGCAGCGGATCGCCGACGGCAAGCCGCTGTACGGGGGGTATCCCTCCGACAACGAACACGGCGACACCTACGGGCCGGTCAACTACGAGGCGTACGTGCCGTTCGAGCAGATCTTCGGGTGGAGCGGCCTGTGGGACGACCTGCCCGCCGCCCACGCCGCGGCGATCGCCTTCGACCTGCTCGCGGTTGGGCTGATCTTCCTGCTCGGCCTGCGCATCCGCGGCCCCACCCTGGGGGTTGCGCTCGCCTACGCGTGGGTCTCCTACCCATTCACGCTGTACGTGCTGGAGAGCGACAGCAACGACGCGCTCGTGGCGGTGCTGCTGCTGGCGGTGCTGCTCGTCGCCTCCTCGCCGCCCGCGCGAGGTGTATTCGCAGCGCTGGCGGGCCTCACCAAGGTCGCCCCTCTGGCGCTCGCACCGCTGCTGGCCACCTACGGGCTGCACGAGCGAGGGCGGGCGGGCGACCAATCAAATCGGCGCGGGCGGGCGCTCGCGCTGTTCGTGCTCGCCTTCGCGCTCACCGCGGCAGTCGTCTTGATCCCGGCGCTCACGCACGACTCGCTGCACGAGATCTACGAGCGCACGATCGTCTACCAGTCCAACCGCGGCGCCCCTTTCTCGGTGTGGGGGCTGTACGGCGACATGAAGAGCTGGCAGATCCTGGCGCAGGCCGCGGCCGTCGCGCTGGCGTTGGGGCTCGCGGTGCTCCCCCGCCGGCGGGGAGTTCCCGCGCTCGCCGCCGCCTGCGCCGCTGTCCTGATCGCGCTGCAGCTGGGACTCGAATATTGGTTCTACCTCTACATCCCGTGGTTCTTCGCGCTGGTGATGATCGCGTTGTTGGCGGCTCCCGACCGCCCGATTCCGGCTGATCACGACTCCGAGCTGCTCGACCTCGGTGCAGACCGGGCGGAGGGATGGGCGCCCGGCATCACGGCGCCGCAGACGCCGCAGGGCGTGGCATCAGAACCTGCTCGATCGAGTCCGCTCGCAATGGCTTTGAACAGCGGATCACCACGCCGTTCAGCCACGGGTCCTCCTCGGAGGTCTGAAAGCGCACCGGCATCTGCGTGAGCATCGCCTCCAGCGCCAGCTCGCGCTTGACTCCGATCACGCCTCCCCGGGGACCGGTCATGCCGACGTCGGTGATGTACGCGGTGCCGCCTGGCAGCACGCGCGCGTCGGCGGTGGGGACGTGCGTGTGGGTACCGACCACGGCGCTCACGCGCCCGTCGAGGTGCCACCCGAGCGCGATCTTCTCGCTGGTCGCCTCCGCGTGCATATCCACCAGGACGTGCTCCACCTCGCCCAGCTCTCGCAGCGCTCCGTCGATCTCGACGAAGGCCGAGCGGCCCGGGCGCAGGTAGAGGCTGCCGCTGAGGTTGATCACGCCGAGGCGCATCCCTCCGGCGCTCTGCACCACGCACACCCCCCGCCCCGGCTGGCCGCGCAGGTAGTTGGCGGGGCGCACGATCCGCGGCTCGGTGTCGAGATACGGGTAGATCTCACGGTGGTGGTAGGCGTGGTTGCCGAGCGTGATCGCGTCCACGCCCGCCGCCAGCAGCTGCTTGGCGGTCTTCGGAGTGATACCCAGCCCACCGGCCACGTTCTCGCCGTTGACGACCACCCACGTGGGGGCATAGCGCTCGCGCAGCAGCGGCAAGCAGTCCAGCAGCGTATGCCTGCCAAGGCTGCCGACGAGGTCGCCGACGAACAGGATCGTCGCCTCGGCCTCAGCCATACTTGGCCGATGACGGGAGATTTGGGACCCACGCCACAAGATCCCACGGATCGAGCGGCCCGCCAAAAACTCCATCTCTTGTGGCGAGGGTCCTTGTGAGTGTCGAGGAGCAGACCACAGAGGCCGAGCCGCCGCAAGCGCAGGAGCGGGAGCTGGTAGAGAAGGACGTGGCGGCCGCACCTCCCGCGCCACCGCGGGTGGTCGTTCCCCGCTGGGTGCAGCTGGTGGTGTTGCCGCTGGCGCTGCTCGCGCTGTGGGCGCTCGCGCGGGCGGCGGGCAAAGTGTTTGTGATCTTCGTCGTAGCGGCCCTCATTGCGCTGATCCTCAACCCGGCCGTGGCCTTCCTCCAGCGCTCGCGCCTTCCCCGCGGCCTGGCGGTGCTCACCGTGTACGTTGCATTCTTCCTGACATTGGCCGGCATCGGCTTTCTGCTGGGCAACCCGATCTTCCACCAGGTGCAGTCGTTCACCCACAACCTGCCCAAGCTGGTCAACGAAGCGAACGAAAGCCTGGCCAACATCCAGAGTTGGCTGAACCGGCACGGCGTCCACGTCAAATTCAAAAACCAGGGCAAAACGGCGCTGCAGACGATCCAGGGGAAACTCGCCAAGAGCGCCGGCTCGATCGCCGCCTTCGGCGGTGGGCTGATCACCGAAGTGGCCAGCGCGATCTTCGACCTGGTGCTGATCTTCGTGCTCTCCGTCTACATGCTGCTCTACGGCGAACGCATCGGGCGCCTGGTGCGCCGGGCGATGCCCGACGGCGACGGCACGCCCGCCGACGACTACCCCACGCTGGCTCAGCACGCCGTCTCGCGCTACGTGGGCGGTCAGCTGCTGTTCAGCTTCGTGATGGGCGCCTCGACCGGCCTGGCGCTGTACATCTTCGGCGTGATCGGGATCTTCCCCGACGGGCAGAAATACGCGGTCGCGTTCGCGATGTTCTACGGCGTGATGGAGCTGATCCCCTACATCGGCCCGATCCTCGGCGCGCTGCCGCCGGTGCTGGTGGCGCTCCTCACCGACCCGATCTCCGCGATCTGGGTGGGCCTTCTGTTCGTCGGCATGCAGCAGCTCGAGGGCCATGTGGTGGCGCCGCAGATCTTCGGACACACGCTGCGGATCAACCCGCTGCTGGTGATCTTCGCGCTGTTGCTCGGACTGCAGCTCTATGGCGTGGTCGGCGCGCTGGTCGCGCTGCCGATCCTCGCTGTCTTGCGCGAGACCTTCGTCTACCTCAGCCGTCACTTGAGGTTCGAGTCCTGGGAGCGCTCCCCGGGCAGAATGCTGTGAGGCCGACCTTGCGCTGGAGCGCCCACTGATGCGTCCTGCTGCGCGGAGCCAGGGCAGCCCGGCGTGATCTCATCGCCGAGGGAGGGGGAGCCTTTGCTCGCCGTGCGCGGGGTCACCAAGCGCTACGGCGAGCGCGAGGCGCTGAGTGGCGTCAGCTTCGAGGCGGGCGCCGGGGAGATGGTCGCGGTGATCGGGCCCAACGGCGCCGGCAAGACCACGCTGCTGTCGATCCTCGCGGGCGTCCAACCGCCCACCGACGGTGAGGTCAGCCTGCCGCCGGGCGGGGTCGGGTGGGTGCCACAGCAGCCGGCGCTCTACTCCCGCCTGTCGGTCGCGGAGAACCTCGAGCTGTTCGCGCGTCTGGAGCGGGCGGGCGGGAGATCGCGGCCCGCGCCCCCGGGTGGGCATCCCGACCCCGGCACGGCGGTCGCGGCGATGCTCGCGCAGACCGGGCTGCAGGAGCGGGCGGGAGAGCGGGTCGAGCGCCTCTCCGGCGGCAACCGCCAGCGCGTCAACATCGCGATCGGCCTGCTCTCCGAGCCAGCCGTGCTGGTGCTGGACGAGCCCTCCTCTTCGCTCGACCCTCGTCAGCGCGAGCGCCTGTGGCGCTTCATCTGCGCGCTCTCGCGGCGAGGCCGGTGCGTGGTCTTCTCCACGCACAACGTCGCCGAGGCCGAGCGCTACGCCCAGCGAGTGGTGGTGCTGGCCGACGGCGAGCTGCTGTTCAGCGGCTCCCCGGAGGAGCTCGCGCGCGAACAGCGACCCATCCATCCCACCCGAGAGGGCGCGGGCCTCCCAAGCTCCGCGCAACCAGACTTCGAAGGGGCGTTCGTGGAGTTCCTGCGCGAGCGAGGCCACTGATGAGGCGGCTCGACTCGGTGAGGTGGATGCTGAAGAAGGATCTGCTGATCCTTGCTCGTTCGCGAGTGTTGGTGGCGGTGCTGGTGCTCTACCCGGTCGCGGTGGCGCTTCTGATCGGCCTGGCGATCTCGCGTGCGCCCTCCAAGCCGAAGGTTGCGATCGCCAACCTCTCCCCGCCGTCCGCCACCGTCGAACTGGGCGGCACGCGTTTGAACGTGGCGCACTACTACAGCGAGCTCTTCAACCAGGTGCAGCCGGTACGGGTCGCCACTCGCGAGGAGGCCGCGCAGGCGGTCCGCTCGGGGAAGGCGCTGGCGGCGATCGTGATCCCCGCGAACATCGCCTCGCGGCTCTCCTCGGTCACCAGCCAGGCGCACGTGGAAGTGATCTACAACGGCGACGCCCTCGAGCAGAGCTTCGTGCACTCCACGATCGAATCGGCGCTCGCGCAGGCCAACCTCGAGCTCTCCAACCAGATCAGACGGGTGGCGGCCCAGGTGATCGGGTCGCTCGTGCGGGGCGGCAACCTCGGCGTCGCGGGCGCTCCGCAGAACCTACCGGGGTTGAGCGAAATCCCTCACATCCTGCGCGGCATCATCGCTCGCCACCCCCACGACGCGGATCGCGCTCAGCTGGAACGGCTAGCCGAGTTCACCGAATTCGCCGCCCAGAACCTGGGGGTCAGCCGCGACGTTTTGAGCACCGTCAGCCAGCCGATCCAGGTCACCAACACCTATCTGCATGGCGGGCGCACCCCGCTCGACGCCTACGCGGTGGTCGTCGCGGTCAGCACCTCGCTGATGTTCGTCTGCGTGCTGCTCGCCGCAGGCGGGATCGCGCTGGAGCGCGAAGAGCACACGCTCGCGCGGCTGGTGAGAAGCTCCCCCAGCCCCTCCCACCCTCCCCCATACCGTCGGCGCGGGGCCGCGCTGCTGACGCGCGAGACGCTGATCGCGCAGAAGCTGCTGCTGGCGGCCGGCTGTGCGACGAGCGTGGCGTTTGTCATGCTCGCCGGGATCGGGGCATTTGTGGGTCTGGAATGGAGTCGCGTGGCCCAATGGCTGGTGGCGCTGGCGTTTGGCGGGGTTGCGTTCGCGGCGCTGGGGGTGGCGATCGGCGCGCTGGCCCGCGAGGTGCGCGCGGCCTCGCTGCTCTCCTTCCTGCTGTCGCTGCCGCTCGCCTTCCTTGCGCTCGTGCCGGCAGGCGCGGTGGCGAGCGGGCTGTACGACGCGATCCGCGCGATCTCGTTCGTATTCCCTTACAAGGCCGCCCTCGAGGCGCTCGACGCGGCCGTCA
Organism: uncultured Solirubrobacterales bacterium; assembly: GCA_963844585.1. Taxonomy (GTDB): domain Bacteria; phylum Actinomycetota; class Thermoleophilia; order Solirubrobacterales; family Solirubrobacteraceae; genus Palsa-744. Next base: position 551,012 of record CAWJOV010000010.1, read on the forward strand.
ATCGCTCCTCGCCCGGCCTTGCGATCTCGCTCGTGCACCTATTGGGGCTGACCGCGCTGTTCGCGGTTCTGGCGCGTCTCGGGCTGCGACGGCTGGATTGATGCGACCCCATCGACCTTTGCTCGTGTCTCTCACCGGGGCCGCCCCCGGTGGTTTTCCTCGCGGGGCGGTTCACTCGCGAGGGGTATCCTCGACGGGTGATGGCTTTCCCCCAGACGCGCATGCGCAGGCTGCGCGCCTCCTCGGCGCTGCGCGGCCTGGTGCGCGAGACCGATCTGCGGCCGGGGCAGCTGGTGCTGCCGCTGTTCGTGGAGGAGCGTCCGTCCGCCGGTGGTTGGCCGAAACGGGGATGCGAGCCGAAGGCGAGTGTCCCCCGGCTTCGGCCACCGCCGGCGCTGCCGGAGCTCGCCCGGCTGTCGATCTCGGCTGCGGTCGCGCAGGCGCGTGCAGCGGCGGAGCTGGGAATCGGAGCGGTGCTGCTGTTCGGGATCCCCGCCGAGAAGGATGCGCAAGGCTCTTCGGCGTGGGATGAGGAGGGCGTGGTGCAGCTGTGCGTGCGAGCGCTCAAGCAGGAGCTCCCGGAGCTGCCTGTGATCACGGATGTGTGCCTCTGCGAGTACACCAACCACGGCCACTGTGGCGTGCTGGAGGCCGAACCCCACCCATCCGACTCCCATCCGCCGCGCGTGGACAACGACGCGTCCGTGGAGCTGCTGGCGCGCACCGCCGTCAGCCACGCTCGCGCCGGCGCGGACATCGTTGCGCCCTCGGACATGATGGACGGCCGCGTTGGGGCGATCCGGGCGGAGCTGGACAGCGAGGGCTTTGCCGACACCCCGATCCTCGCCTACGCGGCGAAGTTCGCCTCCGCCTTCTACGGCCCCTTCCGCGATGCCGCCGGCTCGGCGCCCGCGTTTGGCGATCGTCGTAGCTACCAGCTGGATCCCGCCAACGGCCGCGAGGCGCTGCGCGAGACGCTGCTCGACGTGCAGGAGGGAGCGGACATGGTGATGGTCAAGCCTGCCCTCGCCTACGGCGATCTGCTCGGCGCGGTGCGACGCGAGACGCGCTTGCCGGTGGTTGCCTACAACGTGAGCGGCGAGTATGCGATGGTCAAGGCCGCCGCCGCGGCGGGGCACGTCGACGAGCGCGCCACGGTGCTCGAGATCCTTACCTCGTTGCGCCGCGCGGGCGCGGACGTCATCATCACCTACCACGCGAAGGATGCGGCAAGATGGCTGAGCCAGTAGAGACACCCGTGCAACACCCGACCTCCCCGCCGGCGGCCAGCTTCTCACGACCACCGACAGCTCGCTCCGCGGGGATCGATCGCGCGAGTGCCGCAACTCCGAAGACGCGCAGCCGTACCGAAGGCGCGGCTGTCGCGCTCGACGAGCTGGACCGCAAGCTGCTCAACCTGATGCAGGGCAGCTTCCCGCTCGCGCCCCGACCCTACGCCGCGGTCGCGCGCGAGGCGGGGATTCCCGAGGAGCAGGTGCTGGAGCGCGTGCGGCGGCTGCTGGGAGAGCGGATCATCCGCCAGGTCACCCCGATCTACGACACGCGCGCGCTGGGCTACTCCTCGATGCTGGTGGCGGCCAAGGTCGATCCCGAGCACCCGTGGCGGGCGGCGAAGGTCATCAACTCCCACCCCGGGGTCTCGCACAACTACCTGCGCAACCACGACTTCAACATGTGGTTCACGCTCGCCACCGAGCCCGATTCGCCGCTCGGCCTGGAGGGCACGCTGGAGGTGCTGCAGCGGCTCACCGGGGCGGAGTCGATCCGCCAGCTACCGACGCTGAAGCTGTTCAAGATCAGGATGGACTTGGAGATGGAGGGCGACACCAAAGCGCTCGCCAGCGAGGGAGCTCCGCAGCAGGAGGCGATGCTCGAGTCGGTGGCCTACGACGAGCGCGACATCGCGGTGATCCGCGCCACCCAGGGCGACATGCCGGTGATCGGCGAGCCCTATGCGCCTGCCGCGCAGCGGCTGGGCATGGACGTCGAGACGTTGCTGGAGCACATGGCGGGGATGCGCGAGCGCGGACTCTTGCGCCGCGTGGCGGCGATCCTCTTCCACCGCCGCGCCGGCTTCTCCGCGAACGGGATGGGCGTCTGGAAGGTGCCGCCGGAGCAGATCATGGAGCTGGGCCCCCGGATGGCGTCATTCCGCGGGATCTCCCACTGCTACCAGCGGCCCACCTATGAGGATTGGCCCTACTCGGTCTTCACAATGGCCCACGGCCGCTCCAAGGAGGAGTGCGACGCGATTCTCACCGCGATTTCCGAGCAGACCGGGATCGCGGAGCGCGCCACGCTGTACTCGTCGACGGAGTTCAAGAAGATCCGCCTGCTGTACTTCACCGACGACTACAAGCGGTGGGAAGCACAAAACGCTTGATCCAGAGTCTGTGACGCTCTCGCTCGCCGACACCCGCTCTGCGGAGCTCTACCGGCGCGCGCAGCGGGTGCTCCCCGGCGGCGTCAACTCGCCTGTGCGCGCGATGCGCGCGATCGGACGTGACCCGCTGTTCATCGCCCGCGGATCAGGCGCCGAGCTCGTGGACGTAGATGGCAACCGCTACGTCAACTACGTCTGCTCGTGGGGACCGTTGATCCACGGCCACGCCCACCCGCGGGTCCTCGAGGCGGTGCACGCGGCGAGCGAGCGGGGCACGAGCTTCGGCGCACCGACTGCCGGGGAGGTCGAGCTGGCCGAGGAGGTCGTGCGGCGGATGCCCGGCGTGGACATGCTGCGCATGACCTCCTCCGGCACCGAGGCGACGATGACCGCGCTGCGGCTCGCGCGCGCCGCGACTGGTCGCGAGCGGATCGTCAAGTTCGCCGGCGCCTACCACGGGCACGTGGACGGGCTGCTCGCGCAGGCCGGCTCGGGCCTCGCCACGCAGGCGATCCCCACCAGCCCGGGCGTGCCCGCGAGCGTGGCAGCCGCCACGGTGGTGGTGCCGTGGAACGACCCCGAGGCGCTGGTGGAGGCGGTCGGCCGGCACGAGCCGGCGGCGATCCTGGCGGAGCCGATCCCCGCCAACATGGGCCTCGTGCCACCCCGCCCGGGCTTCCTGGAGTTGCTGCGCGAGCAGGCCGATGCGAGCGGGGCGCTGCTGGTGCTCGACGAGGTGATCAGCGGCTTTCGCGTGGCGCGGGGCGGCGCGCAGGAGCTCACGGACGTGCATGGCGACCTCACGGTCATGGGCAAGGTGCTCGGCGGCGGGCTGCCGGCGGCGGCGGTGGGAGGACGAGCGGAGTTGATGGAGCTGCTGGCGCCCTCTGGCGAGGTCTACCAGGCGGGCACCCTGTCGGGCAACCCGCTGGCGGTGGCGGCCGGCATCGCCACGCTCCAGCTGCTCGACGAGTCGGCATACGCGCGCCTGGCGGGGATCACCGAGCAGCTCGCCGTCGGCCTGCGCGCGGCGGCGAGCGAGCGCGCGCCGGACCGTGCATTGCAGATCGCGAGCCTTCCCGGTCTGATGACTGTGTTCTTCAGCGAGCGTCCCGTACACGACCTGGAGGGAGCGCAAGCATGCGATCTGCGGGCACACGCCGCCTGGTGCAGGGGGCTGCTGGCGCGCGGGGTCTACCCGCCACCCTCGCAGTTCGAGGCGTGGTTTCCCTCGCTTGCCCACACCGCTGAGCAGATCGAGCGCACCGTAAACGCCGCGGCCGCGGCGTTTGGGGAGCTCGCCTGATGGCTGTCGCCAAGCAGGCTGGGCGGGCGCAATCGAGTCCCAGGCGGGGAGAGCGCGGATGAGCGCCCCGGTCCTCACCCGCTTGGAGACGCTGCTGCGCGAGCAGGGCGGCCTGATGGCGAGCCTGCTCGACGGCGACTCCAGCGGCGCCCGTCCTGTCCCCGGCGGCGCCGGTCCCGCCGGCGATGGTGCCACCCGGTCGAGCTCCCAGCCTCTGGGCCCTGGGCCCGTCCCCAACGGCGACGGGCCTGCTCAGGTAGCGGCTGCGGGCCCGCGCGCGCAAGCACACCCCGAGGAGTACGAGCTGCTGCTGGAGGCGATCTATGAGGGCTACCTGCTGCACTACGGCTCCCCGCGCGTCGTGCGCCCGCCGGAGGCCGACCTCGGCCTGTTGGCCGGCGATCAGCTGTACGCGCTCGGCCTCGCGCGCCTGGTGGCGCTCGGAGACCTGGCGGCGGTGGAGGAGCTTGCGGATGTGATCACGCTCACCGCACTCGCCCAGGGAGAGGGCCGTGACGATCTCGCTCTCGCGGTGTGGGCAGCGGGTGCGCGGGCGGTCGGTTGGGGCTCGAGCGATTCCCATCGCCGAGCCAAGGCGCTCGTCCACGCTCGTGACCCCGAGGCACTACGGGCGATGCGCGCGGCCGCAGAAGCAGGGGAGTCACCCCCGAGCTGACCATCGGTCGATGCCCAAGGGCGACGCTCGACGGTCTTCAGGCGCCCGATCCCGCAGTATTTGTAACGATAATCACCATCCCGTGGGATGAGCTGCACGACCAGCATCGTCCCGCAGGCGGTATTCTTTGGCGCCCTTGGCCAGCAAGCACGACAAGCACGCCTCCAAATACACCCTCGATCGCCAGATACCGGGTGCGTTCGAGGGCGAGACGGTCACGCGGCGACGCTTCATGACCGGCTCCGCCCACGCCGCCGGCGCTGTCGCGGCGCTGTCCTTCACGCTGCCGGCGCTCGGCTTCGCGATCGGCCCGATCTTCAAGAGCAAGCCCCACGTCTGGGAAACGGTGGGTCCGACGGACATGTTCCCCGACAACAACTACATCCCCACCGTGATCACGCTCACCCCCGGGATCGGCGAGGCGGGCAAGGGTCTGGTGTACGTGCGCCAGAAAAATCCGGCGATCGACACCGACCCCTACGACAAGGACACTCCCTACATCGCGATCACCTCGCGCTGCGCCCACCTCGGCTGCCCGGTGCGCTGGGTGCCAGCAGCCGAGCGCTTCATCTGCCCCTGCCACGGCGGCGTCTACGACCTGCTCGGCCGCCGCGTGGCCGGGCCGCCGCCGCGTCCGCTCGACCGCTTCTACACGCGCGTCGTGGACGGCATGGTGCAGATCGGGTCGCGCTTCAGCGTCAACAGCGAGCTGCGTCGCTTCTCCCCTCGCGACCCCGGCGAGCCGATCGACGGGCTCGGCCAGTACGCCTACCCGTCGCGCCCCTCGATCCGCCGCTAAACCGTGCCCAAAATCCCCGTACCCCCGATCCCCGCGCCGCTGAAGGCGCCGCCGCCGCGGCCGCAGGAGAGCAACGGCGCCGTCCGGCCGGTCGATCACGCCGCCAACGCTGGCACCGCCGTCGTCAACTGGGTTGACGAGCGCACCTCGCTGAGCGGGGCGGCGCGCTGGATGATGTTCCGCAAGGTGCCCAAGGGCACCAACTGGTTCTACACCTTGGGCTCGGCGACGATGTTCGCCTTCCTCAACCAGGCGGTCACCGGCGTGTTCCTGGCGATGTACTACCGCCCCGACGCCTCGGGTGGCGCGTACGAATCGATCCGCTACGTCACCAACGACGTGTTCCTCGGACAGTTCGTGCGCGGCATGCACAAGTGGGGCTCGACCGTGATGGTGGTGCTGGTGTTCCTGCACATGGGCCGCACCTTCTTCTTCGGCGCCTACAAGTACCCGCGCGAGCTCAATTGGGTGATCGGCGTGGTGCTGCTGATCCTGACGATGGTGATGTCGTTCACCGGCTACCTGCTGCCGTTCGACCAGCGCGCCTTCTGGGCGACGCAGGTGGGCGTCAACATCAACGGCACCGGGCCCTTGGTAGGCCCTTATCTGAGCGATTTCCTGCGCGGCGGCTCGGAAATCGGGGCGACCACGCTGTCGCGCTTCTACGCGATCCACATGCTGCTCGTGCCGGGGTTGATCGCGGCGCTGATCGGCGCGCATCTCTACCTGGTGGCCAAGCTCGGCACGACCGCTCCGCCGTGGTCGAAAGCCGAGAAAGACTCCGAGCTACGCGAGTCCGAGGCGTGATGCCGCGATGAACCAGCGCGAGAAGGAGGAGTACCTCCGCGAGTACGCGCTCCTGAAGGCCAAAGGGAAACCGTTCTTCCCCTACGCGGTCGTCAAGGACTCGGTCATGGCGTGCATCGTGATGGCGTGCATCATCACGATGTCGCTGGTGCTAGGCGCGGAGCTCGGCTCCAAGGTCAACCCCACCACCAGCACCTACGTGCCGCGGCCCGAGTGGTACTTCTTCTTCCTGTTCGAGCTACTGCGCGTGATCAAGCCGCCCAGCATGGTCGGGATGGCGACGATCGGGATTCCGACGCTGGCGATGATCCTGCTGTTCCTGCTGCCCTTCTACGATCGTGGCCCCGAGCGTCGGCCCGAGCGTCGGCCGATCGCCACGATCACGGCGCTGTTCGTGATCGGGGCGATGTTCTACCTCACCTGGGAGGGCGCCAGCACTGGCTCGCCGTTCTCGGTGGAAATCGCCACGCCGGCGGCGGTACGGCACGCGGGCGGTCAGGAGCTGGCGCAGTTCGAAGACGGCCGGAACGTGATCGCCTCCAGCGGCTGCCTGGCGTGCCACAAGCTGGGCGAGAATGGCAACAACGGTCCGGGTCCCGAACTGACGCATATCGGCTCGCGGATCCCGCGTCAGGGGATCGCGCGCACGCTGGTCAACCCGACCCAGCCGATGCCCTCGTTCAAGCACTTGCCGCCGAAGCAGTTCGAAGCGGCCGTCGAGTTCCTCTCGCAGTTGAAGTAGCGTAGGGACCAATGGCTCAGGAGGCTCAGGGTCGGCAGGGCGCTGGCGCCGACCGAAGCCGGGGGACACTCGCCTCCGGCGAGCATCCCCGTTTCGGCCAACCCGAGGCCGAGCAGGTGCGGGCGATGTTCGACCGCATCGCGTGGGTGTACGACGCGCTCAACGGCGTGATGACCGCCGGCCTGCACCACCGCTGGCGCTCGCGCGCGGTGGATTTCGCGCACGTCCACCCCGGCAGCCGGGTGCTCGATCTTGCCACCGGCACGGGCGACTTGGCGCTGGAGCTCGCTCGGCGCGTGGCACCGGGCGGTGAGGTGGTGGGCAGCGACTTCTCCGAGGAGATGCTCACCCGTGCGCGCGCCAAGTGGGAGCGAAACCGGTCCTCCTCGCCCGGCTCCTGCCCAGCGTCGGTGCGCTTCGAGTGGGGCGACGCGCTGCAGCTGCCCTACGAGGACGACTCCTTCGACGCCGCCACGGTGGGCTTTGGCGCCCGCAACTTCTCCGATCTCGCCCGCGGCCTGGCTGAGATGGCGCGCGTGGTGCGGCCCGGAGGCAGGGTCGTGGTGCTGGAGATGACCTCCCCGACGCGCCCACCCTTGTCGAGCTTCTTCGCGCTCTGGTTCGACCGCGTGGTGCCGCTGCTGGGGCGGCTGGCAGGCGACCCCGACGCCTACTCCTACCTGCCCAACTCGGTCAAGCGCTTTCCGGCGCCTGCGATACTTGCTGGCGAGATGGAGCGAGCGGGGATCGGCGAGATCGGCTATCTGCTGACCGCCGGGGGCATAATCGCCATCCACGCCGGCACGGTGTCGCCGGATGGCTCACGATGAGTACAGTGGGCAGCACCACCGCACAGGCGCAGGCGGCTGAGGACGAAGAGGCCGTAGCGGAGATCATGCGCCGCGGCGGGGCAGCGCTGCGCGAGCGGATGGTGTGTACCGAGGAGCACCTCGAGCGGGTGGCAGCCGAGGCCGGTGCTCCGCTGGCGATGCACGCAACCGCGACGGTGCTCGCGGGCGGCAAGCGCTTGCGTCCCCTGCTGGTTGTGCTGGCGGCTACCGCCGCTGGAGAGTCGCGTGGATCGGATGACCAGCCATCCCAGGCAACCGCGGGGAGCCACCTCGTGCGGGCAGCGGTGGCGGTTGAGCTGGTGCACTCGGCGACGCTGGTCCATGACGACGTGATCGACGGCGCCCAGCTGCGGCGCGGGCATCCCTCGGTTGTCGCCCAGGCCGGCAGGCGGGTGGCAATCGCGACCGGAGATCTGCTCTTCTCGCGGGCCTTTGCGGAGCTTGCGCGCAATCGATCTCTGGCGCAGCTGCGCGCCCTGTCGGATGCCAGCTCGGCACTGGCCGAAGGGGAGCTCCTGCAGCGCGAGGATGCCTATGCCCCACAGGTCGCGGTGGAGCGCTATCTGCGCCGTTGCGAGTTGAAGACCGCCGCGCTGTTCGAGGCGGCCTGCCGTCTGGGGGCGCTAGTGGCGGGTGAGGGCGGGGATCGGAGCCCGTCCGCCTCAGCTGGGGCGCTGGCGGAGGCGCTTGGGGCGTTCGCGCGACGTATCGGACTGGCCTTTCAACTGCTCGACGACGTGCTCGACGTCTCCGGCCCAGTCGAGCGCACCGGCAAGCCGCGGGGAACCGACCTGCTCGACGGCACCGTCACGCTGCCGCTGATCCTCGCGCGCGAGCGCGATCGGCGTTTGTCCGCGATCGACCTCGCCTCGCTCGGCGGCCCTGAGCAGGCGGCCGAGCTGTGCGATCGGATCGCGGCGACCGGTGCGCTGGAGGAGGCCCGCGAGCGGGCGCTGGCGTTGGTCGCCGAGGCGAAGGCGATGTTGCCGGCGATCCTCCCCGATGGTCGCGCGGCATTGCTGGATCTGGTCGCCGACGCCGTCGTAGAGCGCTACCGCTGATCGATCAGAAATCACAGGGCTGGATCAGCGTCGAGCGCGCGGATGAAGAGGTCGATCACTACGCTGGGGGATGGCAGGCCCCGGTGGGCGGGCCTTAAATTCCCCTCCCCTAGAAATCGCAGGGCTGGATCAGGTCGGCGTCGAGTGCGCGGATGAAGAGGTCGATCTCCTCCGCCATGTTGGCGTGCGTGACGCGCTGCAGATCGCTCAGCAGTGCTCCGGCGGCGCGGTCGAGCTCGTCGTCGAGCGCTTCTACCGCCGTCTGCTCGAAGACGCCCTCGCGCGTGGCCTCGCATTCGGGGCAGCGCAGCAGGATCCGCCATTGCCGCTCGCCGGCTTCCGACCAATCCATCGGATGAACCAGCTCCCCTCCGCAGTAGAAGCAGATGTGCAGTGGCTCTGCCGCCGGATCGGCCTGTCGCTGGCCGGGGGCGTGGGCGGGTCCAAGCGAGGGCGGAGCGGGGTTGTCCAGGTAGACGACCTCGATCTGCTTGCCGCTGGGCAGCTGCACGTGGTGGCGGGTTTGATGGCTCTTGTCGGAGGGCATTTGAGTTTTCCCTGATTGGAGGGGGGCCAATTCGCCGGTCTTCGGGCGACTGCGCCACGCTCTAGGACGAGTCATCGACTGCGCCTCAGGCTGTCTTTAGCGAGTGCGCACGAATACCGAGGTTTGCCCACCCCCTGGCACGGACAACCCGCCCAATGGCCGCGGCCGATATATGTTGAGAGGTAGATATGGCCACCGCGATCCGCACGATCGGCCACGAAGACCGCCTCAGCCTCGTCGAGCACCTCGAAGAGCTGCGCACGCGCCTGATCGTCAGCGGCGTGGTGCTGGCGGTCGTGTTCGGCGTCTGCCTGTGGCAGAACCACGCCCTGCTGCACGTGATCAACCGCCCGTACGAACGCGAGAAGCAGGGTCAGGTCGCGAAGGGCGAGGGGCCCACCGGCCAGGCGGTACTGGCGCAAGAGGCGGTGCTCAAGGTGTCGGGGGACGTGCAGAGCATCGTCCGGATCCTCGCCGCGCCCGACGCCCATCTGCCGGCGGCCGTTCGTGCCCAGTTGACGGCCCAACTTGCCAGTCTGCGTGCGGCTACGGCGCGGATCCCGCCCGCTCCCCCGGCGGAAAAGCTGACGACGCTGGGGGTTGGCGAGCCGTTTACGACGACGCTCACGGTCGTCTTCTTCTTCGCACTGATCATCTCGCTGCCGGTGATCCTGTTCGAGCTGTATGGCTTCGTGTTGCCCGCCCTACAGCCAAGTGAGAGACGCGCAGTCAGGCCCCTGATTGCGGCTGTTCCGTTCCTGTTCGCTACGGGGGTGGCGTTTGGCTACTTCGTCGTGCTGCCGGCGGCGCTGCGCTTCCTCGTGAACTTCAACAGCAGCGAGTTCAACATCATCGTGCAGGCCAACCCCTACTATCAGTTCGCCGCAACCGTGCTGCTGGCGATGGGCCTGGTCTTCCAGGTCCCCGTGGTGATCCTGGGGGCGACCCGCGCGGGTATCGTGACTCCGAAGCAGCTGCGCAAGGGCCGCCGCTACGCGATTGTGGCGTGCGCGGCCGTCGCGGCCTTCCTTCCGGGAGACGCGGTCACGCTGATCCTCGAGACCGTTCCCCTCTACATTCTCTACGAGGCGAGTATCCTGATGGCATCGTTCGTTGTCCGACGCGACGCGGCGCGGGGTGGAGCGCAGGCGGCGGCTGGGAGCGCTCGGCAGGATCCACCGTCCTCGCCGGGTGCAGACGCCGACGAGGGTGGGCCGGCCGCTCCCGGTGGGGGCGGGCCACCGGCTCCCAGCCCTCCGGAGTCGAACGCGACAACTACGGATAATGACACCGACCCAAGCGTGAACGCCATAATCGACCACATGGACAGGAAGCTCACCGACTGATGCTCTTCGACCTCCGAGCCCGTGGCCGGCGTAAAACGGTGCAGGTTGTGTACCTGGGCCTCGCCGTGCTGTTCCTGCTGGGCTTCGTCGGCTTCGGCGTGGGCGTCGGCGGCGGGGGTGGCGGGATCTTCAACGCCCTCACTGAAAACGGTGGCTCCAACAGCGCCAACTTCGCCGCCAAGGTGGCGGCCGCTGAAAAGCGCACCAAGCAGCACCCAGCCGAAGCGGCCGCCTGGAAAGCGCTGGTCGAAGCGCAGTTCCATCAGGCAAGCGAACCCGGCAACATCGCCACGGTTGGGGAAACCGAAAAATACACCGCCCAGGGCAAGGCGCTGCTTGCCAAGCTGGCCAAGTCGTGGAGCACCTATCTCAAGCTCGACTCCGCCCATCCGGACACCGAACTGGCGGCGCGGATCTCGGGCATCTTCGGCGAACAGGGCCTCAATCAGCCGGCGTCCGAAATGCAGGCGCTGCAGGTCGCGGTCAAGGGCAACCCCACGGTGCGCCTGTATTCGGCGCTGGCGGTGTCGGCATACAAAGCCGGCAACCTCAAGGTGGGCGACGCGGCGGCGCGCAAGACCGTCAGCCTGGCGCCCGTCGCAGAACGCGCGAAAGTCAAGAAGTATCTGGCCGAACTCAGGAAGAACCCACTCAGCCACACCCCCGCCACGATCAGCAAAGGCGCGAACGGGACTCTGATCGCGACGCAGGGCGGCAAGACCTACACCGTCAAGTCCAACGGCAAGGGCGGATATGTCGGTGTAACCCCAACCGGCAGCGCGACCTCGAAAACCGGTGCGGCCTCGACGGCCGGACACACCTCCAGCACCGCTACGTCCACCACCGGGAAGAAATAGGCCCGTCCAGGAGCGCGTGGCGGGCGATCTGAACCCTGAGATGTCCGCTCGAGCGGAGGACGCGCAGGCCACCGACGCGCCAGCCGCCCCGCCGGAGGACTCACCCCGCTACGCCGCCCGCCTACTGGTCGCCTGTCCCGACCGGCCAGGCATCGTGGCGGCCGTCTCCGGCTTCCTGTTCGAGCTGGGCGCGAACATCGTCTCCTCCCATCAGTACTCCACCGACCCCACCGGGGGCCGGTTCTTCCTGCGCACCGAGTTCTTCCTCGAGGATCTGCTGGACTCCGCGCACGCACGCGAGCGCTTGCGGGGGCGCTTCGACGCGGAGGTGGCGGCGCGCTTTGAGATGGAGTGGGAGCTGCGCTTCTGGGGCCAGCACCGGCGCATGGCGATCCTCGTCTCCCGGCGCGACCACTGCCTCGTGGACCTGCTGTGGCGCTGGCGCCGCGGCGAGCTGGACGCGGAGGTCGTGGCGGTGGTCTCCAACCACCCCGACCTCGAGCCGCAGGCCCGGGGAGCCGGGGTGCCGTTCCACCATGTGCCGGTCGAGCCCGAGGGCAAGGCGTGTGCCGAGGCGCGGCTGCTGGAGTTGCTGGCGGGCAGCACCGACCTCGTGGTGCTCGCCCGCTACATGCAGATCCTCAGCGGCGACTTCCTGGAGCGCGTGGGCGCGCCGGTGATCAACATCCACCACTCCTTCCTGCCCGCCTTCCCCGGCGCGGAGCCCTACCGGCGCGCACGCGAGCACGGCGTCAAGCTGATCGGCGCCACCGCGCACTACGTGGTGGAGGAGCTCGACGCGGGGCCGATCATCGAACAGGGCGTGGAGCGTGTCGACCACCGCCAGAGCATCGCCGACCTCGAACGCGTGGGTCGCGATATCGAGCGCATGGTGCTTGCCCGCGCCGTGGCGCTGCACCTCGACGATCGTGTGATCGCCGATCGTGGGCGCACGGTGGTGTTCTGAGGGGCGCGTGGGCGCCTGGAACGCGGCCGACGGATGACCTCGGCTAAAATGCCACCTCCCCAGGGATGCCCCTATTGATCGGTATCCTCGCGGGCCGTTAGCTCAACCGGCAGAGCAGGGGCCTCTTAAGCCCAAGGTTGCAGGTTCGATTCCTGCACGGCCCATCAAATCCCTGCAAATGGGCTGTTCTTGCATGGTCTCGCCTGCTACGGAATCTTTATCGTTGTCCCGCCTCGTCGGATGGCGTTGCACGCAAAAGAGAGGCAGTGCGCGAGGCGGTGGCCGAACGTCGCTCAGCGCTGCGCGATCGCCTCGGCGGCAGCCTCGCTGCCGATGAACGGGGCTAGCGCGATGTAGCTGACGTGGTCGGCGAGCTCCGGCAGCCTGCGGGTGTGGCCTCTCATGATGTAGTCGTGAAGCAGCTCGAACACCCCTCCGACGATCGCCTCGCCGACAATCGGGGTGGAGGACTGGGAGGGGGCGCCCTCGCCGAGGTCCATGTCGAGCAACTCGGCGTACGCGGCGTTGGCCTCCGCCACCCGCCCGGCAACGTGGGGGTAGGCGATCAGGATGTCCACGCACGACAGGCGTGCCAGCGCCGGCTCGGAGGCCAGGAACTCCAGCAGCGCCAGCGCTCCAGCGCGCACGCCTCCGATCCAGTCGGTCTGGTGGGCGAGGGCCCGGTTGACAGCCGCTTTGGCCCGGGTGTGGCCAACCTCGAAGGTGGCGAGGAACGCTTCCTCCTTGTTCTCGAAATGGCTGTAGAAGGTCTGCAGCGAGACGGCCGCCGACGCCGCTATGTCCTCCAGGCTGAGCGCCTGGTAGCCGTCCCGCGCGGTGAGTTTGGCGATCGCGTCGAAGATCCGCTCACGCTGGTTGAACTCCACGAAGCCTCGCGGCAGGTTGTGCTCGCCGCGTGGCAACCCCCTCACACCCCAGGGTGCCGGGGGGGAGAGCGTGCCGGGCGCGCGGCCCCCCTCGCGCCAGCGCGGCTTCTGCGCACGGGGCCGGCGGGGAACACGGGAGGGGGTGGGGTAGTAGCAGCCGATCCATTCCATCAGCTCCGGGACGATGCGCGCGAGCTCGGCCTTCAGCGACTTGTTGGAGCGCTCTTCGCGCACGCGCGTGTAGATGATCTTGCGCAGCGCTCCCACGATCGCGCGGGCCACCGGATCCGGGATCGTTCCGGTCCCCGGCGCGCGCTCGAAGCCCGCGCTGATGAAGCGTTCGAAGCGTGTCGCTCCGTCCGCCCAGCGCTGTACCCCGCTTGCGCCTGACGCTCCCATCTCCACGCAGATCAGGCGGGCCGCATCGGGACGTGCGGCGATCGCGTCGAACAGCGCGCGGATGATCCCCTCCAGCTGCGCCAGCCACTCGACCTCCGAGCCGGCAAGTCCGAGCAGCCGCGTGACTTCGGTCTCGACCACCGTGTCGTAGGTCGCCAGCAGGCAGTCCTCCTTGTTGTCGAAGTGTTCGTAGAAGGTTCGCCGCGAGATCCCGGCGCGCGCGACGAGGTCGGAGATCGTGGTGGCGACCACGCCACGCTCACTCACGGCCTGCACCATCGCTTCGACCAGCCGCTCGCGCTGGTGTGCGGCCACCCGCTCGCGCGGAAGCGCTTGGGGTCCGCGGGGGAGGCCCTTCTGGGTGTCGGTGCTCCTCCGTGGACGCCCTTTGGCGACGCCGTCAGGGCTTCTGCGACCGTTCGCGCCCCTGCGGTCATTCGACCCCTTTGATCGTGGCCCGTTGGGGCTCTCGCGGCCGGCGGCTCCCGTCATCTGGGCACCCTCCGCCCTCGCCCTGCCACCGCTCTGCCCCGGTCCCTCGGCCACACGCCCACCTTAGTGGACGAAGGCACGTGTGCCAATGGGCTTGATCGGTGGACAGACATCGCGCTTTCCGCTAGTCATATATTGACAGGATGAGTAAAACATGATTTATATGTGTTTGGCAGGAAGAGTTCAAGGGCTATTCTCGGAGTGAGGCTTGAGGATCGGCTGCGGGGGCCAAGTGCAGGCACAACAAGGGGAAACCAGGGGTAGAGCAGCGTCTAATGGAGCCGGCGGGGCGCTTAGCGCGCCCGCGGCGGGGGTTGTCCCTGGCCTATATGGCGTCCCGTATTTCTGTAGGCGGCGTACTATTAGCTGGTACGTTATGGACCAAATGGAGGGTCTCTTTCGGCCGCGTGGGCCAATTGCGAGAGGTAGGGAGGTTGGATCGTCATGAAAATGTTCGTCTGTGAGGAGCGGCGGATGCTCCGGGCGTTGCATGCTCGGTGGCCGTATCGGCGCTCGCACTGCCGCCACGATCTACATTGGCTGGTGAGCGTGCATCCGCGTGCAGGCTGCAGGGCTCACGGCCGGGTGCACCCGATCGCGGCGCTACCGCCAAGGCGTCGGCGCCCGCACGGGCGCTGAGGCCGGGGCCCGCGTGGCCCGCGGTGCTGTCGCTGATCCGGCAGGGGGTCGCCGAGGCTGACGACGGCTGCGCCCGCTAGGATCGAGCGCAATGGTGGTGAGGCATGAACCTGTCGGTTGGCGTTCAGATGGCCGGGGAGTGGACGGCGACGGGGAGCCTGAGCTGCAGCGCCTGACGATCGACACGATTCGGGGTTTGGCGATGGACGCGGTGCAACGGGCGAACGCCGGGCACCCGGGCACGGCAATGGCGCTGGCGCCGCTCGGGTATGTGCTGTTCAAGCGGCTGCTGCGCGCGAACCCAAGCAACCCGCAGTGGGAGAACCGCGACCGCTTCGTGTTGAGCTCCGGGCATGCGTGCGTGCTGCTGTACTCGCTGCTGCACCTCAGCGGCTACGAGCTTTCGCTCGAGGACCTGACGCAGTTCCGCCAGTGGGGCTCTCGCACCCCGGGGCATCCCGAGCGTGGGCACACGCCGGGCGTGGAGATCACCACCGGGCCGCTCGGGCAGGGCTTCGCCAACGCGGTGGGCATGGCCATGTCAGAGCGCTTCCTGGCAGAGCGCTACAACCGCCCCGGCGAAGAGGTGGTGGACCACCACACCTACGTGATCTGCTCTGACGGGGACATGATGGAGGGCATCAGCCAGGAAGCCGCCTCGATCGCCGGGCACTTCGGGCTGGGCAGGCTGACGGTGTGCTACGACGACAATCGCATCACGATCGACGGGAGCACCGCGATCTCCTTCGATGGCGAGAACCACATCGCGCGGTTGGCGGCGGACGGGTGGCACGTGCAGCGGGTCGGCGACTCGGAGGACATCGAGGCGCTCACCGCGGCGCTCGCTGCCGCGCGCGCCGAAGCCGAGCGTCCGTCGTTTATCGCGGTGCGCTCGCACATTGCCTACCCAGCCCCCCACGCGGTGGACACAGCGGCCTCGCACGGTGCGCCGCTCGGCGAGGAGGAGGTACGCGCGGCGAAGCTCGCGATGGGCTTCGACCCGGAGCGCCACTTCTGGGTGGACGAGCGGGTGTACGGGCACATGCGCCTCGCCGAGGTTGGTGGGGAGGTCGAACGCGAGTGGCGGGCGCGGATGGATGCCTGGCGTGAGCATCACCCCGCGCTGGCGGAGGATTGGGAGCGTGCGTGGGCCGGCCGCATGAAGGATGGCTGGCGTGAGGTGCTACCGAGCTTCGCGGCGGGCGAGAAGCTCGCCACGCGTGCAGCCGGCCAGAAGACGATGGCGGCCTTCTCGGCATACGCCCCCGCGATGTTCGGCGGAGCGGCCGATCTGGTCGAGTCGACCAAGACGGTGTTTCCTGGCGCCGGTCAGTTCTCCAGGGTGCACACGGGACGCAACGTGCCGTTCGGGATCCGCGAGCACGCAATGGGTGCGATCGTCAACGGGGCGGCGGCGCACGGAGGGATCGTCAAGCCATATGGCTCCACCTTCCTGATCTTCTCCGACTACATGCGTGGGTCGGTGCGTCTCTCCGCGCTGATGGGGTTGCCCGTGGTGTGGGTGTGGACGCACGATTCGGTGGGTCTCGGCGAGGATGGCCCCACCCACCAGCCGGTCGAGCACTACGCCTCGCTGCGGGCGATCCCGCATCTGTGGGTGATCCGTCCCGCTGACGCCAACGAGACCGTGCAGGCCTGGCGGGCGGCGCTGGAGCGCGAGGACGGCCCAGTGGCGCTGTTGCTCTCCCGTCAGGGGATCCCGGTGCTGGATCGCGAGGACGGGAAGCTGGCGCCAGCGAGCGAGCTGGAGCGCGGGGGGTATGTGCTGTGGGACTCCGCGCCCAGCCCGGAGGTGATTCTCATCTCCACCGGTGCCGAGGTTCCGCTCACGCTGGATGCCGCCCGGGCGCTGGCGGACGGGGGCACGGCGGTGCGGGTGGTGTCGATGCCGTGCATGGAGCTGTTCGAAGCTCAGTCGGCGGAGTATCGCGACACGGTGCTCCCACCTGCGGTCACCGCCCGTCTGGCGGTCGAGCCGGGGGCGAGCATGAGCTGGTGGAAGTGGGTGGGCAGCGCGGGAGATGTGCTCGGAATCGACCGCTTCGGCGCATCCGCGCCCGGTGCTCGCGTGCTGGAGGAGCTGGGCTTCTCGGTCGAGAACATCGTGGCACGTGCACGCGCGCTGCTTTAGCTTTTCGGGCATCGATCCGAGGGGTAGGCTGTAGATAGCCCGTAGGTCAAGCGACCCGCAAGGAGATGCAGATGCCATCCTCCCAGACCCTTTCACCGCTGCACCGCCTCTCCGCGCTCGGGCAGAGCGTGTGGGTGGACTTCCTCTCACGCGAGTCGATCCGCGGCGGCCATCTGCAGGAGTTGCTCAACGCGGACGCCGTGGTGGGGGCGACCTCCAACCCGACGATCTTCCAGAAGGCGATGAGTGCCGGGGACGCCTACGACGAGCAACTGCGCGAACTGGCCGACGAGGGCTTGGACGCGCGCGCGAGCTTCTGGCGCCTGGCGGAGCGCGATATCAAGGACGCGTGCGACCTCTTCCGCCCGATCTGGGACGGTGGGTTGGGGCGCGACGGCTACGTCTCGCTGGAGGTGGCGCCCGATCTCGCGTACGACACGCTGGCGACTTTCAACGAGGCGATCAGCTTGCACGAGACGGTGGATCGACCAAATCTGATGGTGAAGATCCCCGCGACCAAGCCCGGGCTGGCGGCGATCGAGGACGTGATTGCCCAGGGCCACTCGATCAACGTGACGCTGATCTTCTCGCTGCGCCGCTATGCGGAGGTGGCGGAGTCCTACATTCGCGGCCTGGAGCGCCTGATCGCGGCAGGCGGCGATCCGCGCAAGGTGGCGTCGGTGGCGAGCTTCTTCGTCTCGCGGATCGACTCCGAGGCCGACCGGCGCCTGCAGGAGCTGCAGTCGGCGGGGAACGCCGGTGCGCTCGACGCGCTCAAGGGCCGTCTGGCGGTGGCCAACGCGAAGCTTGCCTATCAGCATTACCTCTCTGTCTTCCGCGGGCCCCGCTGGGAGTTCCTCGCAAATAAGGGCGCCACCCCGCAGCGCGTGCTGTGGGCCTCGACCTCGACGAAGAACCCCGACTACCCCGACACGCTGTACGTGGAGGAGCTAATTGGCCCCGACACCGTCAACACGATGCCGGAGGAGACGATTCGTGCCTATCAGGATCACGGCCGTCCGCAGGCACGTCTGCAGGCGGAGGTGGGGGAGGCGCGCAAGCTGCTCGACGAGCTCGCGCGCGCCGGCATCGACTACGACGATCTCACCGACACGCTGGAGCGCGAGGGAGTGCAGAAATTCTCGGAGTCCTTCGAGGAGCTGATCGCCGCGCTGGCTGAGAAGCAGGCGGCGTTGGCGGTCGCCTGATCGGGGCAGAGGGGCCACCCTCTTAGGTTGTCTAGGTGAGCAGGTGCGCTCCGCGCGAAGGGCGCACGCCGCGTGCCTGCGCGGGCGGGAGGACGCCGGGTGGGAAGAGCCCCAGAACGTGCCCGCCGAAGCCTCCTCCCACCATGCGCGCGCCGAGCGCCCCCGACTCCTTCAGCGCTCGCACCGCCACCTCGACCGCCGGGGTCGAGCACTCATAGAGGTCGCGCAGGCTCGTGTGAGAGGCGTCGAGCAGGGCGCCCACCTCTTCCAGCGCTCCTCTGCGCAGGACGGCGACGGCTGCCAGCACGCGGGCGTTTTCCCCGAGCACGTGCCTCACGCGGCGGGCGAGCACGGGTGGCAGCAGCTCGACGCTGCGCTCCTGCACCTCGCGCAGAGACCCCACCCCGAGCAGCTCGCATGCCCGTGCACACTCGGCACGACGCTCGTTGTAGCCGGAGGCCGCCAGCGTCCGAGGATCGCCGGAGTCGAGCGTCACCAGCCGCCAGCCATCGGCCAGCACCAGCGGCACCAGCTGGATCTCGAGGCTGGAGAAGTCGATTTGCAGCGCGGTGTCCACCTCGCCGTACAGCGAGGCGAGCTGATCGAGCAGTCCGGTGTGCGCGCCCAGCCACTCGTTCTCCACACGGGAGCACAACCGCGCCAGCTCGCGACGGTCGAGCTCGGCGCGGGCTAGTCCGAGTAGCGCCAGACACAGGGCAACCTCCAGTGCGGCCGAGGACGAGAGTCCCGCGTTGCGTGGCAGATTGCCGTGGATCTCGAGATCTGTCCCCGGAATCGCGACCCCCGCACGCAGCAGCTCGGCGGCGACACCATGCACGAATCCGCGCCAGTCGTCGCCTGATGGGGCATTTGGGATGGGGGAATCTGGGGACTTTGTGGGAGCAGGCCGCAGAAGGTCGAGGGCGAGCTCATCGTGCTCATCCAGATCGAGCGCGTGTGCGTGGATGCGCTGCCCCGCATGCGTCCGCGCGCGTACCGTGATGCCCTCGGCGATGGCGAACGGCAGGGCGAGACCGGCGTTGTAGTCGGTGTGCTCCCCGATCAGGTTGACCCGGCCGGGGGCGAAGGCGCGCACCTCGGGCGGCATCACCGCTCAGCCCTCCCAGCGATACTCGCGCTCCGCCGGCACCTGCCTTGGCGGCGTCGCTCACCCGCTGGCACGGCCGACCGCCTCGCGCAGCGCCGCGGCGGACTCCTCGGGCAGCGTGTCGGCGATGAACACCCCACCTCCCTGCTCGGAGCCCGCCAAGTACTTCAGCTTGTGCGCGGTGCGCAGCGGAGGATAGAACTCGACGTGCAGGTGCCCCTCCCGCTCCAAGCCGGTGTCCGTGGGGGCCTGGTGGACAGCCATGACGTACGGGAACGGCCGCTCGAACAGTGCGTCGTACCCGCGTGTGAGCGCCCGCAGCGCCTCGGCGAGCGCGTCCAGCTCGGCGGCGGCGCAGTGCGCCAGCGTGGGGCGGTGGGTGCGCAGCACCACGTGCGCTTCGTATGACCAGCGCGCGGCGTGGGGGACGTAGACGAGCACGTGCTCGTTCTCGTACACCACCCGGCGCCCATCCTCGAGCTCTCGCCGCAGCAGCACACACGGCGCGCAGCCCCCCAAACGCTCGTCGGCGGCCCGCTCGTCGGTGGGCACGGGTGGCACGAACGGGTAGGCGTAGATCTGCCCGTGAGGATGATGCAACGTCACCCCCACCTCCACGCCGCGGTTCTCGAAGATCAGCACATACTCCACGTCCTCCCGTGCGCCCAGCTCCTCATAGCGTGCCCGCCACACCCACATCAGCGCTCGGGCGCGCTCCGAGGAAAGCGTCGCGAAGGAGTCGTGGTGACGGTCGGTGTAGACGACGACCTCCGCTGCGCCTCGCGGGGACTCGAACGCGGGGAAACGGTTCTCGAAGACGGCGATCTCGAACGCGGGGAAGGGGATCTCCGTCGGCTCTCCTCCCGGGCGGGTGGGGCATAGCGGGCAGTGCTCCTCGCTTGGCAGAAACGTGCGCTCCTGGCGGTGGATGGCATAGTCCACCCACTCTCCGCGCAGCTCCTCGAAGCGCAGCTCACCCATCCTCGCCGGTCCACCGATAGAGAATCAGCAACCGCCCATCCGCTTTGCGGTAGCGCTCGAGCTCCAGCGGGCCGCTGCGCTCCGCCGCGGGCTGTGAAACAGCGGGGGCTGAGTCCGCGAGAGGCTCAGAAGGCCCGCTCGAGGGCCTGCGATCGGTCTCCTCGGGCATCGCGTCCAGGGTAGGCCCTACGCGGCCTTAAGGTGGCGCCGATACCGTCAAAGGGAGGTGCACGACGAGATCCACACACCAACTCCGCCCTCCGAACGTCGCGCATGGCTGGTTGCGCTCGCGCTGTGCCTGCTCGGCGTCGGCGTGCTGGCGGCGATCCTCAGCGGCGTGGTCGGCGCTGGGTCGAGCGCGCCCACGCCCGGTCCCCCGGCGGTGCTCGTGGGGGCTGTCACGCCGGCGGCCGCAAGCGTCTCCGAGACGGCGCAGCGGTCGGGGCGGGGCACCACCGCCGGACCTTACGCGGACGCCCGGCACGAGTCCGGTGGGGGCGCCTCGCCCACGGTGGCGTTGGTGGGAGCCGTCGTGGCGCATACGCCTGGCAGGCGCGAGGATGTGGCGGCGAGCTTGCCGGGGCCCGAAGCGCATGTCTCGGCGGCGTGGGAGGCCGGCTTCTATCCGATCTACGCCGAGGCGCAGCGCGTGTTCGGCGTCAACTGGCTACTGCTCGCCTCGATCCACATGCAGGAGACCGCTTTCTCCACCGCGCCCTCCACCTACCACGGCCTCAACTTCGCCGGCTGCTGCGGGGGGCCGATGCAGTTCAACGTCACCAATGGGTCTGTGAGCACGTGGGATCTCGTGAAGGACGCCTATCGCTTCGGTGTGCGCCCCGCGGTGTACAACCACCGCACCGCCCGCCACCCTTCGATCTACGACGACTACGACTCGATCATGGCGGCGGCCTGGCTGCTGTACTCCGACGGCGCCGGCGGTGCGCTTGAAGACTCGGCGTGGTGGGCGGCGTACGACTACTACGGCCACGACGCCTACGGCGTGGAATACGCCGACGAGGTGCTCGCTCGGGCGATCGGCTGGTCGCAGCACGGCTTCTGCATCAACTGCGGCGTGCAGTCGGCGTTGGTGCAGGCCGTTTACGAAGCCTATGGCGCGCCGGTGATGGCGACGTACACCGCTACAGTCGCCGGCACGCGGCACTCCCACCACGCCCGGCGCCGGTAGCTGTTTAGCTCGCCCGTGTGCCTGTTGGTGGCGCATTGGAGCGACGGCTCTCAGCCCGGTGGCCGCATCCCGCGATCCGGATTGTTGCCGGCTCGCGGCGGGATGGTGGCGCCAATCAGTAGCTCGGCGCACTGAGACTCCCACAGGTCAACGGTGTCGTACAGCCCACGCATGTCGGCTCTCTCGAGGAGTCGCACCCCGCTCTTTTGGACGACGCCCATTTGAACGGGACCGCCGATGCCCTCCACGGTGGTGTCGATTGTGTCGCGCAGCACCTTCAGCGCCACGATCTTGGCTTGCTCCAGCGCGAGCGCCGCTGGATCGATGTAGCGCAGGGCGCCGCTGGCGAATGTGGCGCTCTCGACACCGAGCTCCATGCCGCCAAAGGCCCACGTTGTCACCCATTCGGCCGCTCCGCCGCTGAAAAGGTGGAGCGCGACCGGTTTGTCTTCTGGGCGTGACCACCATGCGAGGAGCAGTTCGATGTGGTCGCTACGCTGCTCGATACTGGAGTCTTCACGAAGCTCGGCAAGGATCTCATGAAGACCAGCTTTGATCTCCAGGCGGTCGGTGCCAGGTGAAAGGGCCTTTGCGCGGAGGAGACGCAGGATGAATGCCTGGGCAACATCTTGAGGGCCAGCCCAGGCGAGCAAGAAGCCGCGTCGCGGCTCGTACACCTTTTGGGTGGAGCGAGCTAGGCGATGGCCCTTTGCGCCGCGCGTCTCCTGGCTGTCGGAGCCGAGGATCAGGCCGTCGTGACAACGTAGAGCGGCGATGAGGGTCATCTCGAGGTCTCTATTCGGAACTGTGGGGACGCTTCATGAACGCTGCATCATCCCCATTTGACCTGATGGTTGGACTGCTATGGGATTCTCGATCAGGCGGGCTTGCGGAAAATCGAGTTGACCGCAAACTCTGGATGTTCGCTGTAGACACGCTCGAGCAGCTCTTTGAAGCCGACGTTTGCGACATCCTGCTTGATTTGGAACAGTTCGCGCGCGGCGTCGAGCAGCTTTTCGTCTTCGGCCTGCTTGATGATCCGCTTGCCTTCCCGAAACGTGATCCTGCTGGGCCTGTAACGCGACCAATGCTTGCCGGGCACGGCGACCCGTTCGACTAGTCCCTCATCCACAAGGCGGTCGAGGTCGTGGTAGATCCCGGCGCTCATCGGGCCGTAGACGTAGGGCTTGAACGTGTACTTGGATCGCTCGGGCACATGCGCGCGCTGGGCGAATAGGAACAGGCCCTTTTGGAAGCGAATTGGGTCGAGTCCATCGGGGGCGCCCTTGTAGGCGGCGAACAGCAGCAGCCAGTCTCTGCGCCTCATCGCTCGACCACCGACGCCGATGCGCCGGCACAGACCTCTGATTGCGGCTGCCCAAGCACTAGTCGAGCTTGGCGCTCGAACCGGACGGAAGCTCACTCTCATACGAACAAATGCTCGCAGCCCCGCCGGTCGTGAATGTTGCGCATCGTCTGCAATGGTAGGGCCGAGGGCAGGACACGCATCGACCGTACCGCAGTAGCGCTCACGACGACGCGAGGCGTCGCTCATGAGCCTACTGCCAGCCGGAGCTCACCCCTGCGCGATCAGCTCACCCGCCACGCGATCGGTGGCGAGCGCCGTGCCGCCCAGCAGGCGGCGGGAGAGCTGGGCGCGGCGGAAGTACAGCGGGGCGTCGTGCTCCCAAGTGGCGCCGATTCCGCCGTGCACCGAGATCATCGCGCGGGCTGCGTAGTCGAGCGCGCGGCCCGCCACCGAGCGCGCGGCGTTGGCGGCGAGCGGGAACTCGGCGGGGGCTCCGTGGCGTGACCAGCCGGCGTAGTAAAGCAGCGAGCGGCCGTTCTCCAGCTGGCGCAGCACCTCGGTGAGCGAGTGCTTGACCGCCTGGTAGGAGCCGATTGCACGGCCGAAGGTAAAACGCTCCTTGGCGTACGCCACCGATATGTCGAGCGCACTCTCCACCGCACCGAGCGACTCGGCGGCGATCAGCGCCTGCGCAAGGTGCCACGCCTCGGCGAGCGATGTCTCGGGAACGTCGAGGATCATGGCGGGCGCATCCTGCAACGTGACGTGGCCAAGGATGCGGGTGGCGTCGTAGCGGCGCACCGCCTCGACGGAGACGCCCGCCGCGGAGGACTCCACCGCGAAGCCGATCGCGCGACCGTCGAGTGATGCGACGCCCACCAGCACGTCCGCGCCCGGGGCGTCGGGAGCGAATGCGATCTTGCCGCTCACCCGAGCCTCATGCTCCCCGGCGCCGATTGCGCTCGGGAGCGCGGCGCGCTCCATCCCGCCCGCGGGGTCGACGCTCCACTGCTCGGAGATGTCATCCGGGGGCCGTGCCGCCAGGTAGGCCGCGCGGCGCTCCCCGCTCGCCAGCTCGCCGAGCAAAGGCGTCTTGTCGAGCCCGGCCGCCCCGTCGTTCAGGATCGCGGTGGCGGGCAGGTGGCCGAGTAGCGGGACCGCGGCGAGCGCACGACCGCACTCGCCGAGCACGAGCATCGCGTCGAACACGTCCAGCCCGGCGCCGCCGTGGGACTCGTCGATCAACAGGCCCGGCCAGCCAGCCTCCTTAGCGGTAGGCCACAGATCGCCGGTCGAGCCGCCGCTGTCGAGCGCCTCGCGCGCTTCCTCCAGCGTCTTGAAACGCGACAGCGCGCCGCGGGCCGCCTCGCGCAGCAGTACCTGCTCGTCTGAGAGTGCGAGGTTCATCGCTTGACCTTCCTTTGGGGGGAGGTCGGGAGGGGGGCTGGGTGGGCGGGTTCCAATCCCGCACCAGATGCGAGGTTCATCGCTTGACCTTCCTTTGGGGGGAGGTCGGGAGGGGGGCCGGGTGGGCGGGTTCCAATCCCGCCATAGATGCGAGGTTCATGCCTTTGCCGCCTCCTTCGCGCGCAGCTCTGAGAATGGGATGCCCTTGTCCAGGCGCGGCTCTGAGGGCAGTCCGAGCACGCGCTCGCCGATCGTGTTGCGCAGGATCTCTTCGGTGCCGCCCGCCGACTTGAGGCCAGGGAGGAAGGAGATCATGTAGGCCCACTCGCTGTCCTCTGCGAGCACATCGGGGCCGAGCACGTCGGCGATCAGGTCGCCGGACTTGATCGCGCCATTGACGATCGTCACCTTCGCCAGGCCCGCCTCAGGGCCGGGGATCTGACCGCGCTGCAGCGCGGTGAGCGTGCGATAGCCCGTAAAGCGCACCGCCAACAGTTCGGAGGCGATCTCCCCGAGTTGGTGGCGCACCTCGGGGTCGCGGCGGGCGTGCTGGTCGGAGGCGATCGCGCGGGCGAAGCGCGCGGAGTTGTAGCCGAGGCCCTCCCCCCCGAGGCCGATCGTGACGCGCTCGAACATCAGCGTGGTGAGCGCCGTGCCCCAGCCGTTGCCCACGCCCCCGACGACCGCATCGGCGTCAAGCGCGAGGTCGTCGAAGAAGACCTCGTTGAACTCGGCCTCTCCGGAGATCTGGCGCAGGCCGCGCACCGTGACTCCCTCGGCCTCTATCGGCACGATGAACATCGTCAGGCCCTTGTGCTTGGGCACGTCGGCGTCGGTGCGTGCGAGCAGCAGGCCGTAGGAGGCGAACTGGGCGTTGGTGGTCCACACCTTCTGGCCGGACAGGCGCCAGCTGCCGTCCTCCTGCTGGCGAGCCCGAGTCTGCACCGCCGCCAGATCCGAGCCGGCGGCGGGCTCGGAGAAGAGCTGGCACCACACCTCGTCGCCGTGCAGCATCGGACCGAGGTAGCGGCTCTTCTGCTCCTCGCTGCCGTGCGCGATGATCGTCGGCCCGAGCATCCCCACGCCGATCGCGTCGAGGATTCCGGGAACGCCCGCACGGGCAATCTCCTGGCCGCAGATCAGCTGCTCGATCGGCCCGAGGCCCTGGCCACCGTACTCCTTCGGCCACGTCACCCCCGCCAGGCCGGCCTCCGCGAGCTTGCCCTGCCAGGCGCGCCGCGCGGCGATGATCTCATCCTCGTCCTTCAATGCGCCATCGCCCACCAGCACTGGTGCTTCGGCCTTGTGCTGCTCCAACCACGCGCGCGCCTGTGCGCGGTAGGCGGCCTGCTCGGGTGTGTCGTCGAGATCCACTGCGCCTCCTTGGTTGACTGACCAGTCAATCGCCTCCTACACGGTACTACCTTCGGTCGTGCGCGTGTCGAGGGGAGGCTCAGCGACGGCGCCGGTCGAGCAGCGCGCCGAAGATCCCCACGCCCATCAGCACCACGATGAACACCGACACCGCCGTACCCAGCGAGATGCCTTTCTGTTCCACGATCGTGTGGAGCGTCAGGTAGGCGAGCCCGACGACGAACAGCATCGCCACGAACAGGATCAGCACGCGGGTCACGATCGGGAGGGGGTGTCTGGAGCGGCGAGGATCGAAGCAGACTATCCGTGGGCCGCTCCCACCAACGCCGGCTCGGTGGTCGCCAACGGGCCGATG
Organism: uncultured Solirubrobacterales bacterium; assembly: GCA_963844585.1. Classification (GTDB taxonomy): domain Bacteria; phylum Actinomycetota; class Thermoleophilia; order Solirubrobacterales; family Solirubrobacteraceae; genus Palsa-744. Next base: position 576,875 of record CAWJOV010000010.1, read on the forward strand.
CCGGCGCGCGGCTGCGCCACGTGCTGGTCGGCGTGGTAGGAGGAGCGCACGAGCGGCCCGGCGGCGACGTGCTCGAAGCCGAGCTCGTACGCGGCGCGCTGCAGCGCCTTGAACTCGTCGGGGTGCCAGTAGCGCACGACCGGAAGGTGGCGCTCGGAGGGCCGCAGATACTGCCCGACGGTGAGCACCTGCACGCCGTGGCGGCGCAGCCCGGCGAAGGCGTCCACGAGCTCGTCGTGGGTCTCGCCGAGACCCACCATCAGCCCCGACTTGGTCGTGACCGCGGACCCGCCCAACTGCTTGGCGAGCGCGAGCACGCGGCAAGAGCGCGCAAAGGAGGAGCCGCGCCGCGCCAGCGGGTAGAGGCGGGGGACGACCTCGACGTTGTGGTTGAACACGTCGGGCCGCTCGGCGATCACCTTGGCGAGCGGCATCTCCTGTCCCTGGAAGTCGGGGGTCAGCACCTCGATCAGGCAGCCGGGCGCTTGGCGGCGCACCTGGCGGATGACCCCGACGAACGCGGAGGCGCCCTTGTCGGGCAGGTCGTCGCGGTCCACCGAGGTGACGACGGCGTGGCGCAGGCCCATGCGCGCGATCGAACGCGCCACGCGCGCGGGCTCCAGTGGGTCGTTCCAGGTTGGGCGCCCGGTCTTGACGTTGCAGAACCCACAGCGTCGGGTGCAGGTGTCGCCGAGGATCATGAAGGTCGCGGTGCCACGCTCCCAGCACTCGCCGACGTTGGGACAGGCCGCCTCCTGGCAGACGGTGTGCAGGCCCTCCTCGCGAATCAGCTGCGTGAGCGCGCGATAGCGCTCGCCACCAGGCGCCGCCACCTTCAGCCATGCAGGCTTGCGCTCACGCAGCGGGCGCACCTCGCTGCCGAGCACCTGCAGCACGTCCATTCCCCCCGGGTTGGCGCGCGAGCGAGTGGCGCTCATGCCGCCGCGCGCTCCATCGCATGCGTGGCGTCGATGCCGAGTTCTTTGGCGCTCACCAGCCGGGAGGAGCGGCCGTACGCCTGAGAAAAGCTCGTCGTCATGTGCTCTCGGAAGCGCTCGATCGAGGCATCGCCGCCCAGCTCGGCGGCGATCGAGGTCATCTCTACGCCGGGCAGCCCGCAGGCGACCACCCAGGTGAACGGCTCCAGATCGTTGTCCACGTTGACCGCGAACCCATGCGTGGAGATTCCGCGCGAGACATGCACCCCAAGGGAGGCGATCTTGCGATCCTCGACCCACACGCCGGTGTAGTCGGAGCCGTCGTGCGGGCGGGAGCGAGCGGCGATGCCCTCCTCGGCGAGCGCCGCCGCGATCGCGTCCTCGATCGTGCGCAGGTGAGCGACCACGTCGGCGATCCCCATGATCGGATAGCCAACCAGTTGCCCGGGGCCGTGGTAGGTGACGCGCCCGCCGCGGTCGGTGGGCACGACCTCTATACCGCGGGCACGGTAGAAGTCCTCACCAAGGGTCAGCTCGCCCGGCAGTGAGCGCCGTCCGCGAGTGAACACTGGAGGGTGCTCCAGCAGCAGCAGCGTGTCGGGTAGCTCCCGCGCCTGGCGGCGGGCGGCGATCTCTTCCTGCGTGGCCAGCGCCTCGCGATATGGGACTGCGCCTAGGTGGCACACCCACAGCTCGCAAGCGTATCTGCCAGCGCCGGTCATCTGCCATCCAGACTAGCGACGCAAGCTCACAGCGCCAGCGCGGCCGGCTCCTCCAGCAGCTCTCTGATGCGGGCGAGGAAACGGGCGGCGTCGGCGCCATAGAGGATGCGGTGGTCGCAGACCAGCGTGACGGCCATCGTGTGGCGGGCGACGATCTCGCCACTGCCGTCCGTGCCGTTGCCCAGCACCACGGCGCGGGGGGCCAGCGAGCCGACGGAGAGGATCGCCGCCTGCGGGGGGTTGACGATCGCGCTGAAGCTGCGAATCCCGTACATCCCGAGGTTGGAGACCGTGAACGTGCCGCCGCCGAGCTCCGGCGGGGTGATCGCGCCGGCGCGCACGCGCTCGGCCAGGGCACGGGTCTCGCGGGCAATCTCGCCGAGCGACTTCAGCGCGGCGTCGAAGACGGTCGGGACCACCAGCGCGCCACCCATCGGATCGTCGGAGTCGGCCGCCACGGCGACGCCGACGTTCACGCGCGAGTGCAGCTGCAATTTGCCGTCGCGGTAGCTGCCGTTGGCACGGGGGTACTCGTGCAGTGCCAGGGCGCAGGCCTTGACGACCATGTCGTTGTACGTGGGGGCCTCCTCCGGGGAGAGGCGCTTGAGCTCGGAGCGCAGCGCTACGCACCGCTCCATGTCGATCTCCGCCTGCAGCGCGAAATCGGGGATCGTCGCCTTCGACTCTGCCATCCGCCGCGCGATCGTCTGCTGGGTGCGCGTCAACTCCACGATGGTGGTGTCCCCCTTGGCGCTGGCCACGCGCTCGACCAGCGAGGCGGGTGCGGCCCCCCCCTCGCTCGTGAGTGCGGAGGTCGCCTCGCTCGCGGGTGCGCCAGCCGACGATGGCCCTGCGGCCTCGACGTCGGCCTTCACGATCCGCCCACCGGGACCGGTGCCGGCAAGCGTGCGCAGATCCACGCCGCTCTCGCTGGCGATCCTTCTGGCGAGCGGTGATGCCCTCACACGGCCCTCACCCTGGTGTACGGGAGTGTCGGCCGGCGATGGCTGGAGGTCTGCGCTCTCATGTACAGCGGCGTCTGCGGGGGTACCCTCATGCTGCGAATTCGCGCCGGCTGGTGGGGACGATTCGGTACTTGACGTGTCAACGTCGCCCTCCCCGCCGACGTGCGCGATCGTGGCACCGACGGCTAGCGTGTCGCCCTCCCCGGCGACTATCTGCAGAGCGCCCTCCTGGTCGGACTCGTAAACCATCGCGGCCTTGTCGGTCTCGATCTCGACCAGCTCCTCGCCGCGGCGGACGTGCTCGCCATCGCGCTTCAGCCAGCGCAGGACGGTGCCCTCCTCCATCGTGTCGGAGAGGCGGGGCATCACGATCTCGCTCATCGGCGCCTCACCGTGCTCATGTCTGCCCCGTGGCGGGCGCCCGCGCGCCGTGGGCGGCTCGCTCGCCATTTGCAGCGGGCGCCGCGCCATCCTGTGCCGGCAACTGCCCGAGGACCTCCAGCGCCGCGTGCACCACCTGTGGCTCGTGCGGGAAGGCGATCTCCTCCAGCGGCTTCGAGTAGGGCATCGGCACATCCGCGCCGGTGATGCGCCGCACGGGGGCGTCGAGGTCGTCGAAGGCCTGCTCGGCGATCAGCGCGCCGAGGTTGGCGCCCACGCCGCCGTGGGGCCAGCCCTCCTCGACGACCACGCAGCGGTTGGTCTTGGCGACCGAGCGCAGCACGGTGTCGAGGTCGAGCGGACGCAGGGTGCGAGGGTCGATCACCTCGGCCTGCACGCCGTGCTCGTCGGCGAGCGTCTGCGCGGCGCGCTCGGCGGTGATCGCCATTCGCGAAATGCCGACGATCGTCACGTCGGCGCCTTCGCGGCGCACAGCTGCCTGGCCGAAGCCCTGCACATGGTCCTCCCCGTCGGGCACCTCCCCGCGCTGGCCGTAGAGGGACTCGTGCTCGATGAAGATCACGGGGTTCTCGTCGCGGATTGCGGCCTTCAGCAGACCCTTGGCGTCGGCCGGGGTGGAGGGCACGGCGACCAGCAGTCCGGGCACGTGCATGAAGAAGGCCTCCAGGCAGTGCGAGTGCGTGGGCCCCAGCTGGTGGCCTGCCCCCTGGGGCATTCGCACCACCAGTGGCACGCGGGCCTGCCCGCCGAACATGTAGTGGATGTGGGCGGCGTGGTTGACGATCTGGTCGAACGCCAGCAGCGCGAAGTTGATCGTCATCAGCTCCACCACGGGGCGCAGCCCCACCATCGCCGCGCCCACTCCCATGCCGACGATCGTGTTCTCGGAGATCGGCGTGTCGCGCACACGCCGCTCGCCGAACTCCGCCAGCAGGCCGGCGGTGACCTTGAATGCGCCGCCGAATACGCCAATGTCCTCGCCCATCAGGATCACGCGCTCGTCGCGGGCAAGCTCCTCGCGCAGGGCGGCGTTGAGCGCCTCGCGGTAGCGCAGCTCGGCCATCAGAGGGCGTCCTCGCCTGCCTGCAGCGCGCTCGTGATCTGCTGCGGAATCTCCCCCGTGCTGGCCGGCTCGGCAGCGGGCGGCGTGCCGTCGCCGTCCTGCGGCTCGGAGGTTCGCACCGAGTACCAGCCGTGCACCTGGTTGCCGAGCACGTACACGTCGTCGTACAGCGACTCCGGCGAGGGGAACGGCGAGCGCTCGGCGAAGGCGACGGCCTCGTCCACCTGGGCGAGCGCCCGCGCGTCGATCTCGGCACGCGCGTGCGCGTTGACGATCCCCTCGCGCTCCAGGAGATCGCCGAAGGTGGGGATCGGGTCGCGCTCGCGCCAGCCGGCGACCTCCTCCTTGGAGCGGTACTCCTCGGGGTCGGCCATCGAGTGGCCGCGGAAACGGTAGGTGATGGCCTCGACGAGCACCGGCCGACGCTCCTCGCGCACCTGGCGCAGCGCCTCGGCGATCACCGCGTGGGTGTCGAGCACGTCCATCCCGTCGCAGCGCATCCCCGGCACGCCCAGGCTCTCGCCCTTGCGCTGCAGGTCGGTGACGGCGGAGTGGCGCCCCAAGGCGGTGCCCATCCCGAACTGGTTGTTGGTGACCATGAACACCACCGGCAGGCGCCACAGCGCGGCGAGGTTGAGCGTCTCGCCGAAGGTGCCTTGGTTGGAGGCGCCGTCGCCGAAGGTGCAGAGCGTGACATCGTCCTCGCCCCGGTAGTCGCTTGCCAGCGCGATGCCCGCCGCGATCGGCAGGTTGCCGCCGACGATCCCGTAGCCGCCCATGAAGCGGCGCTCGAGGTCGAACATGTGCATCGAGCCACCCCTTCCGCCGGAGCAGCCGTCGACCCGCCCGAACAGCTCCGCCATCACGTTCCGGGGCGGCGTTCCGCGCACCAGCGCATGGCCGTGCGAGCGGTAGGTTGAGATCAGGTAGTCGCTCGTGCGCAGCGCCCGCGCGGCGCCGACGATCGTGGCCTCCTCGCCGATCGAGAGGTGCAGGAAGCCACCGACTTTCGCGCGTGCATACATCTCACCCGCGCGCTCCTCGAAGCGGCGGATCAGCGTCATCGTCGCCAGCCACTCGCGTGCCGTGGCGGGGTCTGGCAGGGGATGACTCACTGGTGCTCCAGGGCAAGGGCGCTCATCAGTGCTCCACGGTAGCCCAGCGTGGTGAGCTGCCCCTCCAACGATCGCGTTGGTCGGCCCGGGTGCCCATCAATGCTCCACGGTAGCCCAGTGGGCGATGAACTCCTCGTCCTGAAGCTGTGCCAGGTCAGCGCGCAGCGCCCGCGCTCGCCGCGCGGCCTCCTGCGGAGGGCAGTCCCAGAACAGCACCACCTCGCCGCCGACGATCTCCACCACCTCGATGTGGTCGACCCGCGCGGGGTCGGCCAGCACCGCGGGCATCCACCCGCCGCGCCTGACGATCAGCCGGTAGGCGCGGTTGGCCCTCATCGTCTGGTGCCACCAACCATCAGCATCCCCGCCTCCTCCAGCGAACGCTCGCCGACCAGCACACGATGACCGGCAGATCGACTGGTCACCACCGCGGGAACATCGCCGATGCCCGCTCGCGCCGCCGCTTTGGTGGCCTCGGAGAGCTGCTCGCGCACGGAGCGCAGCTCCGCGCCGCGCAGGACGGCCTGCGGATGCATCTCGCAAGCCGCGGCGGCGATCAGCACGGTGTCGGTATCCGATAGGGAGCGGCCAGCGGCAAACGCCTGGCGGAAGGCGGCCTGTGCGAAGGGGACCACCCGTCCGATGCCCTTGGCATAGGTGGCGACGCGCATCGCCAAATCGCTGTCGAACGGGAATGGCTCGGGCCAGCGCATTGGCTGCAGGCCCAGCTGATCCGCGCGACGCTGGACGTCTGCGCGAAACGCCTGCACCTCCGCATTGCAGCGGAAGGACCCGAAGGACTCCGACCCGGGCAGCTCTCGTGCCAGCACCGGCTGCCACTCCAACGGGCCGGGAACCACACGCAGGACGCGCTCGGCTGCAAGGTAGGCCAGAGGACTGGCGAGATCGAAGTAGAAGGCCGCGTCCACGATGCAGAGGGTATCCCTCGTGTTGGCCTGGTGAACGCTCGCCCCGGACCTCCCCGGGGTCGCTGCGGTGGCCGCGCCGGAGGTGCCGCTAGCCGTGTATCAGCCAGCCGTCGGTGGCGCGTCCGGCCTCCATCACGGCCTCGGAGAGGGTGGGATGGCCGTGGATGATGCGCCCGACCTCGGGGAAGCCGCCCTCCAGCGCGCGCACGTTGACGAGCTCCTGGATCAGCTCGGTGGCGCGGCTGCCGACGATGTGGCCGCCGAGCAGCTCACCGTACTTGGAGTCGCCCACCAGCTTGATGAGGCCGGTGCGGTCGCCGTAGACGATGCCGCCCCCCACGGCGCCGTAGGGCACCTTGCCGATCACCACGTCGTAGCCCTGTTCACGGGCCTGCTCCTCGGTGAGTCCGAACGAGCCGACGTTGGGGGTGCAGAAGGTGGCACGGGGGATGTCGATGTAGGCGAGCGGATGGGTGGGAAGGCCGGCTGAGTCCTCCACGGCGATGATGCCCTCGTCGGAGGCCTTGTGGGCGAGCGCGGGTCCGGGCACGAGGTCGCCGATCGCGTAGACCCCCGGCGCGGTGGTGCGCAGCGCGCCGTCCACCTTCACCAGCCCGCGCTCGTCAAGCTCGACACCGGCTGCGGCGAGGCCGAGCTTGTCCACGTCGGGCCCGCGCCCGGCCGCGATCACGAGGTAGTCAACCTCGGCCGACTCCGCCGCGCTGGAGTCGCTGCCCGCCGAGCCACCGCCCCGGGCGGACCCGCTCGTATAGGCGAAGCTCACGCCGCTCTCGCTGGCGCGCACCCCTTCGATCGGGGTGGCGGTGAGAATCTGGATGCCCTGGCGCTTGAGGCCGCGCTCCACCAGGCGGGAGATGTCGGCGTCCTCGGTGGGAAGCACACGGTCGAGCATCTCGAACAGCAGCACCTCGCTGCCCAGGCGCGCAAAGCCGGAGGCGATCTCCGCTCCCGACGCGCCGGCGCCGACGACTGCCAGGCGCGGTGGCAACTCGGGCAGCGCCCACGCCTGCTCTGTGCCGATCACCCTTCCCCCCAGCTCGACCCCGGGGATCGAGCGCCCGACAGAGCCGGTGGCGAGGATCACGGTCGCGGCCTCGAGCTCCTCGCCGCCGACGCGCACCCCGACCTTGCCGTGTCCACCGCCCGTGCTCTCCTGCCCGCCGGAGGCTGGGGCAAGGGTGGCCTCGCCCGCGATCACGTCGATCCCGTTTTTCTTGAACAGCCCGCCCACGCCGCCGGTGAGTGTCCCCACCACCTTCTCGCGCCGCTCCTGCACCGCGGGGTAGTCGACCTCTACCCCTGCCACGCGCAGGCCGTAGTCGCCGGCCTCGCGGATCTCGCTCAGCAGGTCGGCCGAGCGCAGCACCGCCTTGGCGGGGATGCAGGCGTAGTTCAGGCAGCGTCCCCCGAGCTTGTCCTGCTCGATCACCACTGTCTTCTTCCCGAGTTGAGCAGCGCGGATCGCGGCGACATACCCACCCGGCCCGGCGCCGATTACGATGCAGTCGTAGGAAGAGTCAGCCACTGACGCGAGCCTATCGCAGCGGAACCTCGCGTCTCGCCATGCTCTCCGCACTCCGGCCTCCCGGGTCCGTTGACGGCGTGGCCCCGACGATCACGATGTCCTCCGGGGCTAGGCATGGGTTAGGCAGGCGGCGGCGCGCGTTCGCCGGCCTGCATCCGTCCCATCACGCGCACCAGCTTCCAGAACAGCCAGCCGCCCAGCCCGATGCTGAGCAGGCAGGCCGCGGCGGCGAGGATCGTGGTGGCGATCACCAGCGCCAGCGAGGTCACGAGGATCTGAAAGGCCAGCAGCGCCTCGAAGCCGAGCACCGCCCAGTAGCGCCGCCGGTACATACCCACCGCGAGCGCGGCGAGCACGATCGTCAGGAAGATGCCGCCGGGTAGCGACCCGCCGTGGCTGCGCAGGTTGTGGATGCTGAGCGCCCCCACTGCCACCGCGATTGCGAGCAGGGTGGCGACCGCAACGGCAACCATCAGGGCTGCGGGCCGCTCGCCCTCGGCAAGGGGGACCAGCTCGGCGCGTGCCCGCTCGTCGCGTTGGCTGCGCTTCGCCGTGTCGTTGGGCTCATCACCTCTACCCGTTGCGTGCTCACTACGGCAGTGCGCCATGGCTTACGGCGGCGGCAAGGGGTTGGCGTGGTCGGTTGCGAGGCTCATAGTTGGGGCGTCAACCTGCCGCCGTGAAGGGGAGCGCAGCAAAAGAGGTGGGTCGCAGGATAGCGCCCCGCCTGCGGTCGTCGAGGTATCGTCGCGATAGCACTGAGTATCGACACCCGTGTGAGCCCAGGAAGTTATGTGGCTGGCAGCATGTCCAGTGGCGCAAGGGTAGTTGCTAGGCATGCATGAGCCTTGCCAGGCTATTTTAGAATTTGATCGTAGATCTATTAGTAAAGGACTCGGGTTCTTTTTTTAGTTTTAGCCGGCTTCCGGTAGATGTGAACACTAGTTCGTGTTCCGTCGCTGATACCCTGATTTCGCCACCAAGCGATACAATGTATGAACCGGACGTTTCGTAAGTCCCTTTCAGACTGCAAGTTTCTTCCCCTTTATTTTCTATGTGGATCGTGGCGAGTTCTTCCCCAGTTGCCGGTTTGAATTCATCTTCCGACAGTCCCCCGGGCCCAACAGTGAGTAAGTCGATGAATTGGAATGCAATTGGTTCTTTTACTACACATTTCGGCAAGATGGCTCTTACGCCTCCGGCGATCGTGACTACCGTGCATTTTTTAAGCTTGATTTCGCCTTTAGATTTGCCTTCTTTTTCTATAGCCGCGTTAGAGAGAGTGTTTTCCGTGCATTCGATCATGAGTTTCTGGCTCAAGATGTCTATATTCCATTGCATTGGCCCCATGCTGCCTTCAACGTTATCGGCTTCTTTCAGTTCTTTGCCACTAACGAGCCACCGGCTGCCTTCGGCAGAGAAGGTGGGAGATGGAGATAGCGCCCCAAATTTCGCTTTTGATACGAGTTCGGCTTCGAATTCGCCGCTGATGCTCGCGGTCGCCCCCAGCATCGACAACCCCAACGTTTGTTCGCCGGTTTCTTCCGGCGGTTGCCACACGGTTTTGATCGGTGTGCTTGGCAGGACCAATTTATCGACGGTGGCTTCGCTTCCTTCGGGAAGAACACGGGCTGCGAATTTGCCTTCCAGCGTATAAGTCTTTTCTTTTTCGGATCCAAGGATGTTGCATGATTCGCCTCCGATTTTCTTGACGACTATCTGGGCGATGATCGATTTTTCGCCTTCAAGGACCTTCTCTTCGAAGACAGCGTCAACTTTGCTGCCGCCCGCCGCTTTTGTGCCTTCCAGCCAGAGCTTGCCGGCAAGTTCGCGTGAAGTAAAGGACGGGACTTCGCAGCCTTTCTGTTCTTTATATTCTTCGCTTTCACTCAACCTTGTGAGGAGCTTTGGGCTTTCAAACGTAGCCCTGCCCGTCGCTTTGCCTGCGTGCATTGCGGATGATCCAGCGATGTCGGCGAAGCTGAAGGTTACGGCGGTGGTGTTGACTCTGACGCCTATGTCTTCGGAGCCGTTTTTTACAGCGCCCTCGATCGCGATAGCCGTGCTTGGAACGTTTTTGATGTGGGCTGTTTCTTCGCTTCCGCTTTCAAGCCGTTTTTCAGCGATGCTCCACTCGGGTGCTTCGATCGTCGCGGAAGCTGACGAAGCCAATGCGCCGACGGCAAACAATGTCATGAAGGTCACAAAAAAAATCTTTGATCTGGATAACATGTAAGCTCCTCCTCTCGCCGGCCTTGGCCGGGATTGTCGCGGCCGGGCAGCAGTGACCGACCTCAACGAGCCTAGAGGAGCCTGCACATCCCACCCTGCCTTATTGATTGCCCACGTCGCGACATCTGGAACCGGTATTGGAGTCATGGCGTGGGACTTCAAGACGTGACGTTACCGCGCAAGTGGAACGGTAGAGAGCCGTCGGCAGGTCTGTCGAGCGCAAGGCGCAGCGATCGGGCGGCGCACTCCGGATCGGCGGCGTCGGCGATTGCCCGCACCACGGCGACTCGGCGCGCACCAGCCGCGACGACGGCTGCCGCGTTATCCTCAGCAATACCGCCAATCGCGAAAAACGGAACCGTTGCGGTATTGGCTGCGTGATAGACTAGGTCGAGGCCCGTCGCGGGGCGCCCCGCCTTGGTAGGGGTACTATGGATGGGGCCGACACCGATGTAGTCCACTTCGATCGAAGTGTCTCCGACGACTGGGCGCGCCGCGTATGTGGGGTCGGCTGAACCGAGGCCCCGAACCGCGTTTATCTCTGCCTGTGTGTGTGTAGAGAGGCCGATCAGCATCTCGGAGCCGACGAGCTCGCGCACCTGCGCAACGGGCATGTCGTCCTGACCAACGTGTACCCCGTCCGCGCCTGCCTCAATGGCCACATGCGGCCGGTCGTTGACGACGAAGAGCGTCCCCAACTGCCTGCAGAGCGCACCAGCAGAGCGCGCGATCGTCTTTAGCTGATCATCGGATAGTCGCTTGTCGCGCAGCTGCACGATGTCAACGCCCCCGGCGATCGCCGCGTGCAGCACCTCTGCCAGCGTCCGGCCCCCCGGTTCGGAGTCGCATACCAGATACAGCCGCGCTGCCGCGAGGCGAGCGCGTCGCTCGGTGCCAGTGTTGGGCATAGGCACTGAGTTAAGCAGCATTCGCCGGGTGAGCGGGGCCGCTGGTCTCGACCGACATATTGACCGTAACAGATTCTTCTCCAGTCGCCGGTTTGAATTCATCTTCCGACAGTCCCCCGGGCCCAACGGTGAGTAAGAGCGCCTATCAAAATGAGTGCTGTAGTTGTTGGTGGCAGATGAGGGCGGCGCCGATGGTGAGGAAGGCTTCGTGGATGTCGGCGCGCCGGTCGTAGCGGCGATCGAGGCGGCGTTGGCGGTGTAGCCAGGAGAGCGTGCGCTCGACCACCCAGCGATCTTTGCCGAGGCCCGAGCCGTGCTCGCTGTTGCGTTTGGCGATCCGTGGTGTGATCCCGCGCTCCCTGAGCGCTTCGCGATGGCGGCGACTGTCGTAAGCGCGGTCAGCGAGCAGCGCTTTGGGACGGAACTTGCCGTAGCGCCCGGTCGGCGGGACACGATCCACGAGCGGGAGAAGCTCGGTGATGTCGTGGCGGTTCCCGCCGGTCAAGATCACGGCCAAGGGGATGCCCCGCCCCTCGCAGATTATGTGGTGCTTTGAGCCCGGCCGGCGCCGGTTGACGGGCGAGGGACCTGTCTTTTCGCCCCCCCTTTTGCCCGCACATGCGAGCTGTCAACGACCGCGCGGGACCAGTCGAGCTGGCCGGCGTCCTGAAGCTCATCCAGCAGCGCTTGGTGCAAGCGTTCCCAGACCCCCGCTTCGTTCCAATCCCGCAACCTTCGCCAACACGTCATCCCCGACCCGCACCCCATCTCTTGCGGCAGATCCTCCCACGGGATACCTGTTTTCAGCACGAACAGGATGCCCGTCAGAGCCTGCCGATCAGGCACCCGCTTGCGCCCCGGATACCGATACCGGCGCTCGACCCGCGGCAACAACGGCTCGATCCGAGCCCACAACCCATCACTGACCAGTGGTTTCGCCATAGACACCGTCTACGACAACGATACCCCAAACCCTCTTTCTGTTAGGCGCTCTAAGTCGATGAATTTGAATTCAATAGGTTCTTTATCACGCATTTGGGCTAGCTGGCTCTTTCTCCGCCTGCGACTGTATAAAGCCACATTTCTCCAACTTGATTTCCCCTTTCGACCTTGCTTCGCCAGGAAGGTATCGTGGCAGGCATCGACACAACCCTGGCGGGCTCCGCGTCTCGGCGCTGCCCCTTCATTGCTCCGTCCGCCCCAAAGCCCATCGCCGTTTCCCCCCGCGTAAACAGTGGCGGGATCACGGATCCCGACCGCGCTCCAGCAACTATCGGCGTGCAGGCGTATGCGCGAACAGCGGACGCATGCAAGGAGTCGGGGGTCTAGCATTCGGGCTAGCATCAACCCCATGACATCCGGCTCCCAAGAGGCTGAGGTGCTCGTCGTCGGCGGCGGCGTCATCGGCCTCGCCGTCGCCTGGCGCGTGCGGCAGCGGGGACTGTCCGTCGCCGTGCTGGAGCGTGGCGCGATCGGTGCGGAATGCGCTTCTGGCGTCGCCGCTGGGATGCTCGCGCCCGTCGCCGAGGTCGAGTTCGGGGAGGCCGGGCAGCGGGCGCTCGAACTGGGTCTACGTTCGGCCGAGATCTGGCCGAGCTTCGCGGCCGAGCTGGTGCAGGCAACGGGCATCGAGGTCGGGCTGCGGCAAAGCGGCACGCTGGTGGTCGCGCGCGATGAGGACGAGGCGCGCGAGCTGGAGCGGCAGCTGGCGCTACGTGAGTCGCTCGGCCTGCCCGTCAGACGATTGCGGCCCAGTGCCGCGCGCGAGCTCGAGCCGGCGCTGGCGCCGACCGTGCGGCTGGCGTTGGAGGCGCCTGAGGACCACAGTGTCGATCCGCGGCTGGTGCTCGCCGCGCTGCGGCGCGCGTGCGAGCGCAGCGGGGTGCAAGTTCGCGAGCAAGCTCCTGTCGCGAGGGTCGAGCTGGAAGGGTGGAGCGCGAGCGGGCTCGAGGCCCGGGGGGCCACCACCGCCGATCGTGGCGAGATCGCCACCCCTGACGGATTGGAGGGTGCCGTCACCGGCGTGGTGCTCACCACCGGTGAGCGCCTGAGCGCCGGCCAGGTGGTGCTCGCCGCCGGCGCCTGGAGCGGCGAGATCGGGGGGCTGCCCGCCCGCGCGCGGGTGCCGGTGCGCCCGGTGAAGGGACAGATACTGCGGCTGCGCGACCCCGCCGGCCCGGGGTTGCTGGAGCGGGTGGTGCGCTTCGCGGGCGGCTACCTGGTGCCCCGCGGTGACGGGCGCTACGTGCTGGGGGCCACCGTCGAGGAGCGCGGCTTCGAGGAGCGCCCGACCGTGGGCGGCGTGTACGAGTTGCTGCGCGACGCTCGTGAGCTGGTGCCCGGCGTGCTGGAGCTGCAGATCGAGGAGCTCTCCGTTGGCTTCCGGCCGTCCACCCCCGACAACACGCCCGTGATCGGTCCCGGCGCGGTGGAGGGACTGGTGTGGGCCACTGGGCACCACCGCAACGGGATCCTGTTGGCCCCCCTCACCGCGGAGCTCGTCGCGGAGGCATTGGTGGGGGTGCACGCGTGATCTTCCTGAATGGGCAGAGCTCCGACCTGCCGGCCGGCGAGACCGTCGCTGGCGCGCTTGGCCGGCTCGGTCTGTCCGCCGATGTGCGCGGCGTGGCGGTGGCAGTCGATGGCGAGGTCGTTCCCCGCGCGGTGTGGGAGACCTTTGCGCTTACCGCTGACGCTCGCGTGGAGGTGCTCACCGCGATGCAGGGAGGATGATGGGTAGGCGATGAGCACGACCCGCTCACCATCTCCCGATCGACCCGACGCCCATCCTGATGCTCAGGCGGCCAGTCTCACCAACGGTGCTGTCACCCCTGGCGCTTCGTCTGCCAGCTCCCCGCGGGGCGAGGCTTCGAGGGACGACCTCCTCACGATCGCCGGGACCACCATGCGCTCGCGGCTGCTGCTCGGCACGGGCGGCTTTCCCTCGCTGGAGCTGATGGCGGAGGCGATCCGCGCAAGCGGCAGCGAGCTCGTGACCGTCGCCCTGCGGCGCATCGATCCGCAGGCGCGCGGCTCGCTGATCGACGTGCTCGCCGACGCCGGCGTACGGCTGCTGCCCAACACCGCCGGCTGCCACACCGCGCGCGATGCGGTGCTCACGGCCAAGCTCGCCCGCGAGGCGTTTGCCACCGAGTGGATCAAGCTGGAGGTGATCGGCGATGAGGACACCCTCCTGCCCGATGCTCCCGAGCTGTTGCGCGCCGCCGAGGAGCTGGTCGACGAGGGCTTCACGGTGCTCCCCTTCACGACCGACGATCCCGTTCTCGCCAGGCGCCTGCAGGACGTCGGCTGTGCCGCGGTGATGCCGCTCGGCGCCCCGATCGGCAGCGGCATGGGCATCCGCAACCCCTACAACCTCGCCCTCCTGCGCCAGGCGGTGCGGGTGCCGGTGGTGTTGGACGCCGGTATCGGCACCGCGTCCGACGCCGCCCAGGCGATGGAGCTCGGCTGCGACGCGGTGATGGCCGCTTCGGCGATCTCCCGGGCGGAGGACCCTGTGCGCATGGCGCGCGCGATGCGCCACGCGGTGGAGGCCGGCCGCCTCGCCAGTACCGCCGGGCGTATCCCTCGCCGTCTCTATGCCACCGCCTCCACTTCGGAGGAGGGACTCGCCGAATTCCCCGCGTGATCCTCTTCTGGGCGGTGGAGAAGTCGGAGGGCACCCAGGGCACCACACCACTTCACAAAATGAAGGGTTGGGGTCCCGAAAGTACATTGCAAACCCGTCCTACCACCGACGCCCTGCGTCCCCTTCGACGCAGCCGTGAATCGACTACCCCACCGCTTCGATCGTCCCGTTCATCGTGGTCGGGTAGTAGGTGCACTCGTAGTGGATGATCCCCGGCTTGTCGAGCTTCAGTTCGAAGCTGGCGCCTTCGCCGAAGTCCTTGGAGGCGAACGTGTATGGCCCGCCCTCGCTCTTGACGTTGCACTTTTCGGGATCTTCGTTGATCCACTTGATCGTGCTGCCCACCTTCGCCCGCACCGTGTCGGGGTTGATCGCGATGTTGCGGTAGGCGATCTGCACGACCCCGCTCTTCACCGGTTCGGAGGAGGAGGGGGAGGCATATTTGGGGGTGGTGACGGCCTTCAAGCCGCCGCTGGCGGCAGTTTTGGCGGGGGTGCTCGAAGTTGTGGCCGAGTTGGAGCCAGTCGAGCTCGACCCACTCGACCCGCTCGAGCCACAGCCCGTGGCAAGCGCGAGCACGACGCACGTCGCGGCTAGGGACAGCGTCCCTTGCGCCACCCTTGGTGCACCCCTCCTCCACTGCATCGGCCAAGCCTAGCCTAGACTGGCGCTCCCATGGCATCACACGAGACCTCGCCGAGCACCGCCGCCGTATCGCAGAGCGCCGGGACGCAGGAGTCCGGACGGGCGGCGGCTCCACGCCACTTCCTCACCGGAGCGGAGCTGAGCGCCGCCGAGCTCGACGGGCTGCTGGCGCGCGCGGCCGCGCTGAAGGCCGACCCGCTCTGCTCGCGCGCGCTCGCCGGACGCAGCGTGGCGCTGATCTTCGAGAAGCCCTCCACGCGCACCCGCGTGTCGTTCGAGGTGGGCATCCACGAGCTGGGCGGCCACGCCGTGGTGCTGCGCAGCGACGAGCTGCAGCTCTCGCGCGGAGAGTCGCCGCGCGACACGGCGCTGGTGCTCTCCAGGCACGTCGCGGCGGTGGGGTTGCGCACCGGGGCGGACAATCTGCTGGAGGAGCTCGCCGGCTACAGCACGGTGCCGATCGTCAACATGCTGAGCGCCCGTCACCACCCCTGCCAGGCGCTCGCCGACCTGCTCACGTTGCGCGAGTCCTACGGCGAGCTGGAGGGGCTGCGTCTGGCGTATGTGGGCGACGGCAACAACGTCGCCCGCTCGCTCGCCATGCTGGGGACGCTCGCCGGGATGCACATCGCCGTGGCCTCCCCCGCCGGTTACACACTGGAGCCCGACCTCGTCCTGCCCGACGGCGCCAGCGGGCAGTTGACCCTGCACTCCGACCCCTATGAGGCCGTGGAGGGAGCCTGCGCGGTGTACGCGGATGTGTGGGTGAGCATGGGCGATGAGGCCACCGCGCGCGAGCGGCGCGAGGCGCTGGCGAACTATCGCGTCGACGACGCGCTCCTGGACGCGGCGGCGCCGGGGGCCTTTGCGATGCACGACCTGCCCGCCCACCCCGGTGAGGAGATCACGCCCGAGGTGATGTACGGTGCGCGCCAGCGCATCTGGGAGCAGGCTGAGAACCGCCGTCACGCGCAGAAGGCGCTGCTGGAGCTGCTGACATGAACGCGCACACCCCTCCGGGACCGGACCGGTCACCGCATCTTCGGTCGCTCGCGCACCTCATTCATCCGCGCGCCCATGTCGGTCTCGCATGGGTGTCGCATGAGTGAGCGGCCCGAGCGCGGTCAGGAGCTGGAGCTGACGGTCAACTCCCTCGCCTACGGAGGCGAGGGCGTGGCGCGGCTGGGCGAGCACGGCTACGTGGTGTTCGTCGCCGGCGCCATCCCCGGCGATCGCGTGCGCGCGGTGGTGTACAAGCGCAAGCGCAACTACGCCCACGCCCGCACGCTCGAGATCCTGCAAGCCGGCCCCGAACGGATCCCCCCGCGCGCCGAGCACCCCGGGGTGCCCTGGCAGGTGCTTCCCTACGAGCGCCAATTGGAGATCAAGCAAACCCAGGCCCAGGACGCGCTGCGCCGGCTGGGCGGCTTCGAGGGCTTCACGGTCGAGCCGATCGTGCCGGCGCTCGAACAGTGGCGCTACCGCAACAAGCTCGAGTACTCCTTCGGCCACGACCTGCACACCGACGAGCTCGTGTGCGGCTTTCACGCCCCCGCCGGCTGGAACATGGTGCTGGCGATCGACGACTGCCTGCTGGCCTCCGAGGAGGGCAACCACGCCCGGCGGGTGGCGATGCAATGGTGCCGCGAGCAGGGGCTGCGCGCGTGGAGCCGCGGCGGGGAGGAGGGTGGCGGCCTGAACGGAAACTCGCGCCCTGCCCCCCCACGAGAGGGGCGGACCGACCCCGGCCCCGACGGACGCGCGCTGCTGCGCAACCTCGTAGTGCGCGAGGGCCGGCGCACGGGCAAGTTGCAGGTGCGCATCGTCACCACCGAGGGCGAGCTCGACGCGCCCTCGCTGGCGGCGGCGCTCGCCGCCGAGCTGTGGCCGCAACAACGCCTCTCCGGCGTACTGTGGACGCGCTCGCGCAAGCTCGCCGAGACGACCGCGGGCGGGGAGACCGAGCTGGTGTGGGGCGACGCGGAGCTGCCCGAGCGCCTCGGAGAGCTGGAGCTGCGCATCTCCCCAGAGGCGTTCTTCCAAACCAACACCGAGATGGCGGAGGTGCTGTATGGGATCGCCGCCGAGTACGCCGCCCTGGAGGGTTGGGAGCGGGTGTACGACCTCTACTGCGGCACCGGCACGATCGCGCTGGCGCTCGCCCCCCGCGCCGGCGAGGTATGGGGGATCGAGCTGGTGGAGCAGGCGGTCGCCGACGCGATCGCCGCC
This sequence comes from uncultured Solirubrobacterales bacterium, assembly GCA_963844585.1. GTDB lineage: Bacteria > Actinomycetota > Thermoleophilia > Solirubrobacterales > Solirubrobacteraceae > Palsa-744. The sequence continues at coordinate 594,218 of CAWJOV010000010.1, forward strand.
GCGCGGCGCAACGAGATCGCAAACGCCCACTTCTTCGCCGGCGACGCGCGCCTCGCGCTGCCGGAGCTGCTGGCCCGCGCAGGGCGCCCCGATGTGCTCGTCGTCAACCCGCCCCGCGCCGGTCTCTCCCAGAAAGTGGTGCGCCGGATCATCGAGTCGGGGCCGCGGCGGATCGTGTACATCTCCTGCAACCCCACCACGCTCGCCCCCAACGCCGCGCAGCTGGTGGAGGCCGGGTGGGTGCTGCGCAAGGTGCGCCCGGTGGACATGTTCCCGCAGACCCACCACGTGGAGTGCGTGGCTCTTTTGGAGCGCCAAGGTGGCGGCGCCGCGGCGGACGTCTCCTCGCGGGCGGATACCTCTTCCGGGGCCGGCGCCGCGGAAGGCCCCGGGACGAGTGCCGAAGGCGAGTCGCTGGCCGGCGACGGTTAGGCTCTCACTCGATGCGCGCCGCCACCATCCGCGATAAGGAGATCGTGATCGAGGAGCACCCCGACCCGCTGGCGGGAACGGGTGAGGTGCTGGTGCGCGTGCGCGCGGCGGGGCTCAACGGCGCCGACATGATGCAGCGCCGCGGGCTCTACCCGGCGCCCCCCGGCTCGCCGCAGGACATCCCGGGGATGGAGCTGGCGGGAGAGGTCGCAGCGCTCGGTCCGGCGGCGGAGCGCTTCGCGCTGGGCGAGCGCGTGATGGCGATCGTCGGCGGCGGCGCACAGGCCGAGCTGGCGGTGGTGCACGAGCGTCAGCTGATGCCGGTGCCCGACGTCCTGGAGTGGTCGGCCGCCGGTGGGGTGCCCGAGGTGTTCACGACCGCCCACGACGCGCTGTTCGCGCAGGCTGGTCTGCGTCCGGGAGAGTATCTGCTCGTGCACGGTGGTGCCGGCGGGGTGGGCACCGCGGCGATCCAGCTCGCCCGAGCTAGCGGCGCCCGCGTGACGGCGACCGTGCGCCGCGAGGACTCCCGCCCCGAGGTCGCGGCGCTCGGCGCCGAGGCGATCGCGCCCGAGGGCTTCGCCGAGCAGGGGCCGTTCGACGTGATCCTCGAGCTGGTCGGCGCCCCCAACATGGCGGACAACCTGAACGCGCTCGCCACCGGCGGTCGGATCGTCGTGATCGGCGTGTCCGCGGGCGTCATGTGCGAGCTCAACCTGCTGGCGCTGATGGGCAAGCGCGCGCGCATCCACGGCTCCACGCTGCGCGCGCGGCCGCTGGAGGAGAAAGCGCTCGCCGCCCGCGCCCTGGAACGCGAGGTGCTGCCGCTGTTCGCCTCGGGTGCCCTCACGGTGCCGATCGCCGCGACCTTCCCCTTGGGCGACGCCGCCGCTGCGTACGACTGCTTTGCGGCCGGCGGCAAGCTCGGCAAGATCATCCTCGAGATCTCGTAGACCAGGCCGCATGCGGCCTGGTCCGGGGCAGCGCATGCGCTGCCCCGCCCACCGGCGCATGCGCCGGTGGGAGCAGCTCAATAGGGAGGCTGTGCCGTCCACCGCCGGGTGGGGGAGGGCCGGCCCAGTCGGATGGGCCCTTCAAACTCCCTTCCCGTCAATACGGCGGCTGTGCGTCCCACCACTCGCCGAGCACCCGGAAGGCCTCCCAGAAGGCGCGCTTTGCCTCCTGGCCGTCGAGCGAGTCGTCGATGTTGGGCACGTACAGGGCGTCGATCGAGGGGGTCAGCTGCTGGATCTCGCCCAGCCGGGGGGCGAGCGGGCGGGCCAGCGGGACTTCGAGATCGTTGAGCGCCGCCAGCGCCTCCGCGCCCATTGCGACCACGATCTTCGGCTGCACGATCGCGATCTCCTCGATCACGCGCGCCACGCACTCCGGCTCGGCCAGCGAGGAGTCGCCCAACGGGCACTTCACGCACAACGTGCCATACACCGCCAGCGGGTCGATCGAGAGACGCTTGAGCGACTTCATCAGCGCGCCCCCCGCGCGGCCGTAGAAGGCGACGCCCTCCTCGATCTCCGAGGGCATCGGTGCGTACTTGAGCAGCATCACATCCGCCTGCGGGTGGCCCGAGCCGAGCACCGGCATCAGGTTGCCGCGCGGGCAGTGCGGGCAGGCCTGCAGATCGCGCGTGAGCGTGTTGAGCTCGCGGATCGCTCGCTCCAGGTACTTCTCGCGGATCTCGTCATCGGTTGCCGGCATCGACGCCGTTGGTTTTGACGGCGCCCCCGCTTGTCCTTGGCGCTGCATCCCGTCTTGCGGAGTCGGTGGTCCTTGTCGAGTCGCTTTTCCAGCGGTCATGGCAGAGGGTTGTTGCCTGTGGCGCGCCGCACTCGCCGCGCCCTCCTTGCCCTGCGCGCCGAGGGGGGCGTGGCGCGGGTCTCCAGGAACTTCAGCGCCTGCACGTACAGCAGGCTCGTCGGGCGCGTCACGATCTCGGCGTCGCGCAGCGACTGCAGGAACTCCTGCGGCCCCTCGAAGTCGCGCATCCTCACCCGCACCGAGCCGAGGCCTTGGGCGACGTGCGAGTCCGAGCCGGCGCCCGCCGGGATCCGGTACTTGGTGGCGAAGCGCGCCGCCTCGTCGTTGAACGCGCCGATCGCCACGCGCGGGTTGAACACCTCGATCGCGTCCACCTCCTCGAGCACCGGCAGCAGGTGCTCGTAGTCGGGCACCGCGTGCATGCGGTCGAACGGATGCGGCACATACACCACGCCGCCCTGGCGCTTGATCTCGGCGATCGTCTCCGCCAGCGTCATGTCGCGCGGGATGCGCTCCTCGATGAACAGCCCGATCACCTCGCCTTCGCCGGCGGTCTTCACCTCCTCGCCCACGATCACCTTCACGCCGCTCGCCCGCGCGCGGGCCTCCAGTGCCCCCGACACCTCGTTGTGGTCGGTTACCGCGATCGCCCCCAACCCCTGCTCGCGGGCGGTCGCCAGCAGCACCTCCACCGGCGTGGCGCAGTCGTGGGAGTGGTCGGTGTGCATGTGCAGATCCACGTCGATCAGCGGCCTCCCCGCCAGGCGGCGGCGCAGCGTGGGATCGCCCCGCGGATCGCGGCGGCGCCTCGCCAGCTCCCGGTAGATCGCCTCGATCTCGTCGGTGACCTTGCTCCACCCGTCACCAGCCGCGCGGGGCGGGCTGGTGCTCGCGGAGTCGCCCGAGCCGGCGCTCACGGAGCCCTCTCCTCCCGTCTGCTCCACCGCGCTCGCCGCCGGGGCCACCAGCCGGTAGTCGGCCGGGAAGTGGCGCTCCATCAGCTGTGCGGTCGCTGGGAAGCTCGCCGTGCGCGCGTCCAGCCGGCCGAAGAAGGTCGTCACGAAGCGCCGCCCCAGCAGCGTGGAGAGCAGCCGCTCGGTGGGGGCGTGGAAGGAGCCCACGTTCAGCGCGCGCGAGTGGCGCAGCGCCGCGTTGGCGGTGCTCGGCGCGAACGGCTCGTGCACGTGGACGAAGTCCAGCTCCACCATCCCCAGCAGCTCCTCGATCGTGCGCGCCACGTCGATCGGCAGCGCTCGTGCCGGCCTGCTCGACCCGCTCGGCACGTCCAGCACCTCTCCCACCGCGATCACCGCCGGCTCGCCACCGTCGGTGCCCTCCAGCAGGCTCTGGGGCCGTTCGCGCGCCGCCCGCAGCGCGCGCCGGGACTCACGCACCCGTTCCTGCGAGCGCGAGGGGGCGAGCACCAGCACCCGGTGCCCCCGCCGCGAGAGCTCGCCCGCGACCTCCCTCACGTACGCGTTGACCTCGTTCTCCTGCGCCTCCCACGGGTAGGGGGTGACGTGGGCGATCGAGAGCGGTTGCGCCATCGCCTCCAGGTTAGCCTCAGCCTGAGTGCGGGCACCCCCCGCTCTGGGGGTTCGGTGTGGGGTGTTGCTTGTATTTTTCAGACCCCAACCCTTCATTTTGTGAAGTGGTAGGGGTGTGCATGGAGGGCATCTCCACCTCCCCTATCTGCTCTTCCATGCTGGCGGCTACTTCGAGGCGCGAGCGGTTTTCGCGGCTCGGAGGGGTTTCGCGGCTTTTGTGGCCTTGCGCCCCGGCGCCGGTATGCCCGGCCTGCCTGCGTACTTGGCGATGAACTTCTCGGTGTCCGCGCGCGCCTGATCGTCGGGGCGCTGGTTGTGGGGCGACTTCATCAGGTACGACGACGGCCCATCCAGCTGTCCGGCGACGCCGTGGTTGAGCGCCAGCTTGCAGCAGCGCACCGCGTCGATCACGATGCCCGCCGAGTTGGGGGAGTCCCACACCTCTAGCTTCAGCTCGGCCGTCAGCGGCACGTCGCCGAACGCCTGGCCCTCCAAACGGATGTGCGCCCACTTGCGGTCGGTCAGCCACGGCACGTAGTCGGACGGTCCCACGTGGACGTCGTTGGCGGGCAGCTCGTCCTCCATGATCGAGGTCACGGCGTTGGTCTTGGAGATCTTCTTCGACTCCAACCGCTCGCGCTCCAGCATGTTGTAGAAGTCCATGTTGCCGCCCACGTTCAGCTGCGAGGTGTGCACGATCCGCACGCCGCGGTCGCCGAACAGCCGCGCGAGCGAGCGGTGCACGATCGTGGCGCCCACCTGCGACTTGATGTCGTCGCCCACGATCGGCAGGCCCGCCTGCTTGAAGCGCCGGTCCCAGTAGTCCTCGCGGGCGATGAACACGGGGATGCAGTTGACAAACGCACAGCCCGCCTCCAGCACCTGCTCGACATACCACTTGGTCGCCTGCTCGCTGCCGACCGGCAGGTAGGAGACGACCACGTCGGTGTGGGTCTCCTTGAGAATCTTCACGATGTCCGCGGTCTCGCCCGGGGCCTTGACGATCTTCTCCTTGAGGTACTTGCCCAGCCCGTCGTGGGTCATCCCGCGGTGCACCGGCACGCCGAGCTTGCTCGGCACGCTCTGCCCCCCGGTGGCGAACTTGATCGTGTTGTTCTGCCCCGCCCAGATTGCCTGCCCAAGGTCTTTGCCGACCTTCGCGCGGTCGATGTCGAAGGCGGCGGTGAACTCGATGTCGCGCACGTGGTAGCCGCCGAGATCCACGTGCATCAGCCCGGGCACACGCTGGGAGGGGTCGGCGTCGGCGTAGTAGTGCACGCCCTGTACGAACGAGCACGCGCAGTTGCCCACGCCGATGATCGCCACCCGCACTTTGTCGGCCTGGTAGCGCGCTGTGCCGTTGGTGGCGGCGCCGTTGTCGTTAGTTGAAGTCATCCCCGGAGACTACTCTGCGACGGCCGCTCGGTAACACCCGAATCCCTCTGCGGGAGTCCTCTGCCGCGCGGCGCGCGACAAACCCCACCGGCGGGCCGTGGGCGGTCCGCTCTCACGCCTGTGGGCGCGATAGCTCGCGGCGCACATGCCAGATGCGCTGGAACACCGTCACCACGCTGAGCGCTGCCAGCACATACACCGCGGCCTGCAGCAGCTCGAAGTGCCCGAGCGAGGCGCCTTTGGCGAAGATCAGCCCGATCGAGAGGATCACGACACGTACGGGGCGGGTGGCGATCCCCACCTTGCACTCCACCCCCAGCGCCTCCGCGCGGGCGCGGGTGTAGGACACCATCAGCGAGGCCAGCACCGCCACCACCACCGCGGCGGCGGCCACGCGATTGCCTTGCAGCGCGAAGTACCCGGCCACAGCCGTCAGCACGATCCCCTCCTCGATGCGGTCGAGCGTCGAGTCGAGGAAGGCGCCAAAGGGGGTGCCCTTGCCGGACATGCGCGAGTAGCGGCCGTCGAGCGTGTCCATCACCGAGCCGACCACGAACGCGATTCCCCCGAGGAAAAACAGGCTTTCCCACACCAGCACCGCCGCCACCACGTTCAGCGCCAGCCCGGTCAACGAGATCGTGTTGGGGGTCAACCGCGACTCGATCAGGCGGTTGCGCACCAGCTCGCGGCGCTGTCCATTGCCGCGAAAGACGCGCCCGGAGCGGGCCGAGCGGTCACGGCGTCGGCTCCGCTGTCCCGCCCCGATCGAAGGTCGGCCGCTGCTGCGCCGCCCGGCGGGTCTCGTGGGAGGGGCGTGTCGGGGAGGCATCGGTGGGCGAGGAGCGCGTGCGGAGATGGTTGGCGGGAGGCGTGCGTGCGCAAGTCCCCCACAACCAACCTTACAGGCCGCTTACGTGCTCGCCCCCTCCAGCCGCGCCGGGGAGAAGCGCCACGCGGTGGGACGTGCGCGCGCCAGCCACAGCGCTCCGTAGGCGGAGAGCCCGGCGGTCACCGCCCCGAGCAGGGCGTCGAGGATGAAGTGGTTGGCGGTGGCGATGATCACGAACGCCATCAGCAGCGGGTACAGCAGCCACAGCACGCGCAGTGCCCGCCAGCGCACCAGGCGCGCCAGCGGCCAGCCGATCAGCAGCGCGAACGCCACGTGCATCGAGGGCACCGCGGCGTACAGGTTGGTGAGCGCGGTGGTGGTGCCGCCCCCGCCGTGCCCAGTGTCGATGCGCACCCCGGTGAAGTCCGCCACCGGGTCGAAGAAGCCCCACTCGGGCATGAACCGCGGCGGCGCCGTGGGGAACACCGCGTAGGCGACCAGCGCGATCGCCATCGAGATCATCAGCATGTTGCGCACGAAGTAGAACGAGCGGTTGTGGCGCAGATACAGGTAGATCAGCGCGCCCACCGTCACGGTGGTCTGGGCGTTGACGTACAGCCAGCTCGACGCGTCCATCAACAGGTGGCTGCTCGCCGCCCACGCCTGGATCGAGGGCTCCACGAAGACGTGCAGCGTTTCCTCGATGTGGATCAGCTCGCGCGCGTGCTGGAAGGCGGCGGTGGCCCTCCCCTCGACCATCCCCCGCACGACGCGATAGGCGAGGTAGGCGGTCCCGAACAGCGCCAGCTGGCGAATCAGGTCGAGCCAGCCCTTGGGCAGCACGCGTGCCTGTATGACGCCGAGCCGAGCGACCATCGAAGTAGCCTAATGGATGATCAGGCGCATCGCCCACTGTCGCTGAAGATGCTCGTAAGAGCGGATCGGTGTCCACAGGCCTGACGCCCGAGGATGGACGTCGATGCCGATGTCGTTGCCGGCGCATGAATCGCGGTTCAAGTGCAGCGTGGACCGTGGTCGAAGATGCGCGTCAGGGAGAAGTCGAACGCCCACCCGGACTGTGCCCGCGGCGTGGGCTTCGACCACCGTCCAGCCGCCCGGCGCGCTGCGCACGCATCCGTGCCCTCGTTGGAGCGCCCAGTAGGGCGTGTAGCGCACGCGCACCTCGAAGCTGCCGGCGCGCGGGGTGGCGAGCGTGAAGGAGTCGGCTCCGATGGCGGTCACCCGGGCCGGCGGCGCCGCCAGTCCTGGCGCTCCCGCGACCGCGAACAGACGCCAGTGCGACGAGCGCCACACTTGGTGCAGGTAGGGCAGCCCGCGGGCGATCAAACGGCCCTCCGCGGCGCCCGAGAAGTCAAGGCGTACGTCCGGGAGCGCGACGTAGGAGATCGCGTTTTCGTACAACCATTCGCGGTAGGCCGTCGCGGTCAGCGTCGGGGCGTAGAAGAGCGCGGCGTAACGGGTGTCGAGCTGGCGCTCCCACCCCCGCGCCAGCAGGATCGAGCCGTGCTCGGGCAGGTACACCGACTCCCAGTGCGTGCCCGTCTGCGGCACCTCCACGCGCAGCGGCGTCCCGTGCGCGCGGTGCTGCAGCTCGCCGAGCAGCGGGGCGTAGTAGGAGGCGTTCACCGACCGGTCCCCCACCAGTTCCGAGACATCGTTGATCGGGGTCTCCAGCTGCCAGTAGAGCAGCAGCGGCGCCAATATCAGCAGTGCCAAGCGGTGACGCTCCCACAGGGCACCCGCCACCAGCGGCGCGGCGAACAGCTCGCCGAGGCGTGCCGCGTTGCTGCCCACGGGGGTGTGCAGCGCGAAGGAGCCCACCAGCGCCAGCGCGTACAGCCATGCCCCCCAGGTGAGCACGCGCACGGCGCCCGGCTGCTGGCCGAAACGGGGATGCTCGCCGGAGGCGAGCGTCTCCCGGCTTCGGTCATCTGCGAAGCGGGGCAGCAGCAGTGCGATCACCGCCACGCCCGCCACGCCCGGCCAGAACACCGACGGCGCAAACGGCTCGTACCCCCCTTCGGGGAAGACGAGCGCAAACATCGCGATCGGGGCCAGCCCCACCACGGCGATCGCCAGTCCCTGCCACAGCTGCCGCCTGCAGCGACCCGGCGCTCCCTCCAGCGCGAGCCTGTGCCCGAGCACTCGCTGCTGGAGTGCCCGATTGCCCACGCCCGCCAGCGCGTAGGCCACGCCGCCCAGTGCCAGGAAGGCGCCGTGGACGGGGCTGGCGAGGCTGGCGAGCAGCGTAAGCACGAGCGCCGCCGCCAGGTGCCCCGAAGCCGGTCGTCTCGCGGTCGCGGCACGCCCTCTCGCGCTTGCGACACGCTCTCTCGCGTCGGGCAGCAGCGCCACCACCGCGAGCAGCCCCAGCGCGAGCCCGAGGCTGAAGGCCACGCGCCCGGAGAGCATCGTCACCGAGGCGCCCAGCGCGAACGTCGCGGCCGCGACGCGCGCCCCCGCCAAGCCGAACACGCGCTGCGCGATCAACCCGAACAGGCCTGCTGCCGCAATCGTGCAGAGCGCGAGCAGCAGGCGGTTGCCCGCAAGTGCTCCGAGGGCCGGGGCCAGCAGCGAGTAGCCGGGGAGGTAGTGGCCGCCGTACCAGCCGTTGTCCCACAGCGTGAGCCCCACCCGCGCAAGCAGATCGCTGCGGTAGGTGGCAGCCGCCAGATCCCCGCTGGGAGGTTCCACGGCCAGATAGATGACCGCCAGTGGAATCGCCACCGCGAGCGCGACCACCGGGGGACTTCGCGGCTCTCCTCCGCGCAGCTGGCTTGTCACGAGGTCGTCGGCCCGGGCGGCGTGCTCGCTCACGACCGGCACCAGCCGAGCATATACCGGCCCCGACGGATGCGGGCCGCGTGCCTACCACCACCCCCGACGGATGCGGGGCCGTATGCCCTACCACCACCCCGACGGATGCGGGCCGCGTGTCCTGCTATCGCCCCCGACGGATGCGGGCCGCGTGCCCTACCGTGGCGCGGTGCCCATCGCCAGCTGGACCCCGCCCACCCGCCGCCGCGTGCGCGCGGTGCGCGATCGCCTGCGCGCGGTGTACGGAGTCCCGCGCATGGCCCCGCACGGCGACGCGCTGGCGGAGCTTGTGCTGACGGTGCTCTCGCAGAGCACCAACGACCGCAACCGCGATGTGGCCTACCTGCGGCTGCGCGTGCGGCTGGCTACCTGGGAGGCGGTGCGCGACGCGCCCCTTGCGGAGGTCGAGGAGGCGATCCGCCCGGGTGGCATCTCGAAGGTGAAGTCGAGGCGCATCCAAGCCATCCTGTGCGCGATCTCCGAGGCTGGCGGTGGGAGCCCTGTGGAGGGATCCCCAGTCGGGGTCGAGGAGCTTGTGGGGCCTCCGCGCGAGGTGGATGAGCTGGGTCGGTCCATCGAGCGCAGGCGATCGAGTGACGGGAGGCCAAGCGAGCTCTCATTGGAGTGGCTGGCGCATGTGCCACTGGAGCAGGCGCGCGACTACCTGACCAGCCTTCCCGGGGTGGGGCGCAAGACCGCCGCGTGCGTGCTGCTGTTCGCATATGGCCTACGCGACGTCCCCGTGGACACGCACGTCTCGCGCGTGGGAACGCGCTTGGGATTGCTGCGGGCGGGCGCCCCATTCGAGGAGCTGCACGACCAGATGCTCGCACTCACTCCTCCCGGCGAGGAGCTCGAGTTGCACGTCAACCTCCTACGTCACGGCCGCCGCACATGTCACGCGCGCAATCCCGCCTGTGGCGAATGCGCGCTGGCGCGCATGTGCCCGAGCCGCCCCCTCTTCGCTGGGACCTGACCACAGGACGACTTGCAAAGCCGGCAGCCTCGGAGGTCGCGCGCAGGATGGCTTGGATGCGGGCGATGCACGGCGCCGGACTCAGAGTCGGCGTTTGGGCCAGCGGGGTGGCCGCAGGCGTGCGAACTCCTGGGTGTGCGAGGACTCGTGCGCGATCGAGTGCGCCTGTGTGTGCGAGCCGCTCGGGGCCGTTGTTGGTCCTACCGCCTGCGTCGGTCCCATCAATGGCGGGATCGCCGCCGGGGCCGGTATGTCGCGGGGATCGCCGGGATGCGCGGAGCGGGGCGTAAGCGACGATATCGACTGCGATCCGGGCGAGTACCAGACGAGCGTTCGCAGAAAGCCCGTGCTTATGATTGAGAACATCCGAACTTCGAAGTATGATCGTTGTTCAGACATGCTTGGCCCCAGCAGGGGGTCCAGATTACCCGGGACTAAGGACAGGGGTCCACCGTACAAATGCCAAGAACAAGCTCACATACTGACAGACTCAACGCCGACGGGGAATGGGTGCCCGCAATCCCCAGCCTGCGCGAACCGCGTTACTCGCAGTCGCTGGAGCGCGGGCTTGCAATTCTGGGCTGCTTCACACCCGAGCGGCCGGTGCTCGGAATCGCCGACATCGCCGACGAATTGGGCATGAGCCGCAGCACCACCCACCGCTACGTGATCACGCTTGTCGCGCTCGGCTACCTCGAGCAGGGAGCCTCGCGCAAGTACCGGCTGGGGCTGCGCGTCACCGATTTGGGGATGTCGGCGCTCAATTCCACCGGACTGCGCGAGCATTCGCGTCCCTACCTGGAGGAACTGCGCCAGCGCACCTCCTACACCGTCAACCTCGCCGTGCTCGACGGCCCGGAGATCCTCTACGTAGATCGCGCCCGCAGCTTCCGTCGCGGGCAGAGCAAGATCGATCTGGGAATTTCGCTGGGCTCGCGGCTGCCGGCCTACTGCACCTCGATGGGCAAGCTGCTGCTGGCCTACCTCCCCGATCACGAGCAGCGCGGCCTGCTCGGCGAGATGAAGCTCGCCAAGCGCGGTCCCAACACGATCACGAGCAAGAAGGGCCTGCGCTCGGAGCTCGAGCACGTGCGCGAGGAGAGCTTCGCGGTCAACGACGAGGAGCTCGTGCCCGGCCTGCACTCGATCTCCGCGCCGGTGCGCGCAGAGTCGCGTGAGGTAGTCGCCGCGGTCAACATGGCGGCACACAGCTCGATGATCTCGCTGGAGGAGCTCGTCGAGCACCTCGGCCCGCACCTCGTCTCAACCGCCGACCGCATCTCGGCGCGCCTCGGATATCGGCGCGACGACGAGAAGGATTGATATCGCGTTCCGGCGGCGGCCGCGTGCTCAGCTGAGTGCGCGGCCGTACTGGTTTTCGTAGTAGGTGCGGTAGTCACCGGAGCGGATTGGCTCCCACCACCACGCGTTCTCGCGGTACCAGGCGACCGTCTGCTCGAGTCCCTCCGCGAAGCGCACCCGCGGCTCCCAGCCCAGCGCCCGCACCTTGGCGGAAGAGAGCGAGTAGCGGCGATCGTGGCCGGGGCGATCGGCGATGTGCTCGATCAGCGATTCGTCTGCGCCGGTCAGCTCGAGGATGCGCTTGATCACCTCGATGTTCGTCAGCTCGTCGGGGCCGCCGGCGTTGTAGACCTCGCCCGGGGCGCCCTGCTCCAGCACGCAACCGATCGCCCGCGCGAAGTCGGCGGCGTGGATCCAATTGCGCACCTGCCTGCCGTCCCCATACACCGGCAGCGGATCGCCGTGCAGCGCGTTGAGGATCATCAGCGGGATCAGCTTCTCCGGGTACTGGTGGGAGCCGTAGTTGTTGGAGCCCCGGCAAATGCTCGCCTGCAGGCCGTAGGTGTGGAAGTAGCTCTGCACCAGTAGATCCGCCCCCGTCTTGGTGGCCGAGTAAGGCGAAGAAGGGTGCAGGGGGGAGGACTCGTTGAAGGTGCCCACCTCGATCGATCCGTACACCTCGTCGGTGGACACCTGCAGGTAGCGCAGCCCCCGCTCCCGCGCTGCCTCCAGCAGCACATAGGTGCCAAGCGCGTGCGTCCTCACGAACGCGTCGGGCTCGGCGATCGAGCGATCCACGTGCGTCTCCGCGGCGAAGTTCACGATTGCATCCGGTCGCTCCCCCCGCTCGGGGCGGTCGAGCGCCTCGGCCACCGCCTGCGGATCCTCGATGCCGCCGCGGATGAAACGGAAGCCGGGCGCGTCGGCGATGTCCTGCAGGTTCTCCTCGCGCCCGGCGTAGGTGAGCTTGTCGAGCACCGCCACCTCGTCGCCGTGCTCGTGCACGCGTACCCGCGCAAAGTGCGAGCCGATGAACCCCGCGCCACCACACACCAGCAGTCTCATGTCCTCATCATCCCAGCTCTCGCCGCCATGTACCCCGCCAGGCCCTCGCGCCAATCCGGCATCGGCAGCAGGTCGGCGCGCTCGCTCTCCAGCACCGACCACCCCGGGCGCGGGGCAGGGCGTGCCATCTGCTCGCTGCTGGCCGCCTCCACGCGGCAGGGGCGCTCGGCCTGGCGGAAGATCTCCCGCGCGAATCCGTTCCAGGAGACCGCGCCGGCGCCGGTGTGGTGCACAAGGCCGCTCACCCCACGCTCCAGCAGCCCGAGCACCGCCGGCGCCAGGTGTCCCGACCAGGTGGGAGAGCCGATCTGGTCGTCCACCACCTGCACCGCATCGCGTTCCTCCGCGAGGCGCAGCATCGTGTCGACGAAGTTGCGCCCGTGCACTCCGTACAGCCAAGCCGTGCGCACCACCGCGTGGCGGGGAGAGGCCGCCAGCACCTGCTGCTCGCCGGCGAGCTTGCTCTGGCCGTACACCGAGCTGGGGCCGGTGGGGTCGGACTCCACGTAGGCGCGCTGGCGTCCCGCGGCGTCGAGCGGCGCGCGTCCATCGAACACGTAGTCGGTCGAGATGTGCAGCATCGGGATCTCGTTTGCGGTCGCGGCCTGCGCGAGGTTGCCGGCTCCTTCGGCGTTGACGGCGTAGGCCTGCTCGCGATGGGTCTCGGCCCCGTCAACGTCGGTCCAGGCCGCGCAGTTCAACACCGCCTCCGGCTGGTGCTCCCGCAGGAACGCCTCCACGGCGCTCATATCGGTGATGTCGAGCTCGGGCAGATCCACCAGCACCAGCTCGTGTCCCGTGCGCTCGCCAGCGCTCTGCACATCGCGGCCCAACATCCCAGCGGCGCCTGTGACCAGGATCTTCATGGGCAGCCGCCCACCGTCGAATTTCGAGATCCCGGGTAGGTGCTGTGCTCTCGCGACGTGGTCCCCAGAAGCCAAGGCCTCATCACAGGATCGAGATGTCGGAGTTGTCGCCCACCATGAAGCGGTAGGCGCGCGGCTGGCGGTCGCCGCGGCGGACCGTCACGTTGCGGCCCAGCAACGAGGACTCCATGCGGCCGTCGAGATCGCACACCGAGGAGCCGGCCAGCAGGATCGAGTGCTCGACCTCCGCGCCGGTAATCGAGCAGCCCTCGCCGATCGCGGTGTAGGGGCCGATGTAACAGTCGCGCAGCCGTGCTCCCGCGCCGATCACGGCGGGGCCGCGTACCCGCGTGCGCTCCAGCCGCGCGCCGGGCTCCACCACCACCCGCCCCTCGACCTGCGAGTCGATCAGCTCCCCCTCCACGTTGCGCACGATGTTGTCGAGGATCAGCTGGTTGGCCTCCAGCATGTCCTCCAGCCGGCCGGTGTCCTTCCACCAGCCCCGCACGATGTGGGGCTCCACGCGCAGGCCCGAGTCCACGAGATGCTGGATCGCGTCGGTGATCTCGAGCTCGCCCCGCGCCGAGGGGCTGATCGCCCTCGCGGCGTCGTGGATTTGGGCGGTGAACATGTACACGCCCACCAGCGCCAGGTCGGTCGCCGGCTGTGCGGGCTTCTCGACAAGCCTCACCACCCTGCCCGTCCCCTCCTGGGGTGGGTGGGCACCATCATTTGCTGGCGCCAGCTCGGCCACCCCGTAGTTCTCGGGGTCCGCCACCGGCGTCAGCAGGATCAGGGCGTCGGGTGCATGCTCCCGGAAGGCCTCCACGAGATCGGAGATGCCGCCCTGCAGCAGGTTGTCCCCGAGGTACATCACGAACGGGCTGCCCGCCAGGAACTGCTCGGCGGTCAGCACCGCGTGCGCCAGGCCCGCTGGCTGGTCCTGCACCACGTAGGTGATCCGCACCCCGAAGCGCGAGCCGTCACCCGCGGCCGCTTCGATCTCGGGGCCGGTCTCGGGGGCGATGATGATGCCCACCTCCTCGATCCCCGCCTGCGCCATCGCCTCGATTCCGTAGAACAGCACGGGCTTGTTCGCCACCGGCACGAGCTGCTTGGCGCTGGTGTGCGTGATCGGCTGCAGGCGCGTTCCCTTGCCTCCCGAGAGAATCAATCCCTTCAAGTGCTCCATCTGGTTTCCATCCTTGTTGGGAGGGGGTATAGGCGCCTGCCCCTCCGGGCCTGCCCTCCCCCAGCTGAGTGTGTGCCCTTGCCTCCGGAGAGTATGGGTGTGAGTCCCTTCGGCGGCTCCATTTCGGTCTCACTCATCTCAATAGACCCCGCCGAGCTTGCGATGATCCCAGGTCACTCGATCGAGCTCGATGAACTGCAGTGCCACCCGCTTGCTCGCCTGTTGGTCAACGATTGCTCCAACCTCCTGTGGCAGCTCCGTCGCCGGGGGTTGCCCGCGAGGGGAGGCGTAGCGAGTGAAGATCTCGTGCCCCAGAGCTTTGACGATCTCGAGATCGCGGTGGATCGCTGCCTCGCATTCGAGCATCACCCCGCGCAGCTCCTGATATTGCTCGCCCGCGTCCACCTGCAGCGTCGCGCGCGGGTCGCGCTCCAAGTTGCGCACCTTCTGCGAGGCCGCGTACGTCCACGACCACAGCTGCGGCCCTGGCCGTCCGCCGGTGCGCTCGCGCAGTACGTACCACAGCGGCATCAGATGCGGCCATCCGTGCAGTCCGACTGTCGCGCACACGACGGTGCGCTCCTCCTCCAGGAACGCCGCGACCTCGTCCGCCTCCATCCTGATCTGCTCCCGCCGGCTCATCCTCGAGGTGCAGCCTAGAGGGTGGCGCAGCCGGCTGCCGGGCCGGTTGGTCGGGCCCCTCTTCTTTCATCTCGTTGGGCGCGCGGGGGCTGCCTTCTATACGATCGGCCGCATGGAACGGACCCTGATAGCCGATCTCGCCGCAAAGGTGGGCGAGACCGTGCGTTTGCGTGGGTGGGTCAACGCGGTGCGCGACCAGAAGCGCATGCAGTTCCTGATCCTGCGCGACGAAACCGGGCTTGCGCAGGTCGTGCTCGAGAAGCCCGACCCGCCGAGTGAGCTCAACGAGCGCCTCTCCGAGCTGACCGACGAGTCGGCGGTGACGCTGATCGGCGAGGTCGTCGCCGACGAGCGTGTGCGCCTCGGCGGTGTCGAGATCCGCCTGCACGACCTCGAGGTCGACTCCTCTGCCGAGCCCGAACTGCCGGTCACGCCCGAGTCGGCGCTCGACAAGCGGATCGACTGGCGCTACCTCGACCTGCGCCGGCCCGACCGGCGGCTGATCTTCGAGGTGCAGTCGACCGTCGAGCAGGCGATGCGCGAGCACTGGCGAGCGCAGGGCTTCTTGGAGCTGCACACTCCGAAGTTCATGGGCTCCGCCAGCGAGTCGGGCGCGGAGCTGTTCAAGGTCGAGTACTTCGAGCGCACCGCCTACCTCGCGCAGTCGCCGCAGTTCTACAAGCAGATGGCGATGTCAGCTGGCTTTGGCAAGGTCTTCGAGGTCGGCCCGGTGTTCCGTGCCAACCCGTCGTTCACCTCGCGCCACGACACCGAGTTCACGAGCGTCGACGTCGAGATCTCCTGGATCGACTCGCACGAGGACGTGATGGCCTTCGAGGAGGCGTGGCTGGCGCACGTCTTCGGAGTCGTCGCGGCCGAGCACGGCGACGCGATCCGCGAGACCTTTGGCGTCGAGCTCGCGGTGCCGAGCCTGCCGTTCCCGCGCATCACGATCGATGAGGCCAAGGCGCTGCTGCGCGAGCACGGGCACGAGCACGTGCCAGGCCCCGACGACGACCTCGACCCGCCGAGCGAGCGTGCGCTGTGCGCGATCGTCGCCGAGCAGCACGGTCACGAGTTCGTGTTCGTCACCGACTACCCGACGGCGGTGCGGCCCTTCTACCACATGCGCTACCCCGACCGACCGGGAGTGACCAAGAGCTTCGACCTGCTGTGGCGCGGCATCGAGATCACGACCGGCGCCCAGCGCGAGCACCGCCTCCCCGTGCTGCTCGAGCAGGCCCGCGACAAGCGCGTGGATACCGGGCCAATCCAGTACTACCTGGACTTCTTCCGCTATGGCGCGCCGCCCCACGGCGGCTTCGGCTTTGGGCTCACTCGCCTTTTGATGCAGATGCTGGGGCAGGACAACGTGCGCGAGGTCACCTTCCTCTACCGGGGCCCCAACCGGCTGGAGCCGTAGCTCGATGGCGTGGGCTCCCAAGACGATGTTCGGGCACGATGGCGAGATCGTGGTCAAGCGCTCCAGCGCACCACTGCTCGCGGTCCTGCTTGCGCTTGGTGTGGGCGCCTGTGGAAGCACGGTGAGCACCAGCGGCTTCAAGGGAGAAGCCCATGCTGTGGCGCAGCGCATCTCCGACCTGCAATCGGACGTCTCCGCGTTGAACGAGCAGAAGATCTGCGAGCAGGACTTCTCGCGCGCCGCTCGCGCGCGGCTGGGCACCGGGGGTGACACCTGCAAGCAGGCGCTCAAACGCCAGCTCGGCACGATCAATGCCTACGAACTGACCGTCGAAAAGGTCGCGGTGAGCGGCGCCACCGCCACCGCGCGCGTGCGCAGCACGTGGGGGGGCAAGCTCAGCACCAACAAGCTGAAGCTCGTCAAGGAAGGCGGTAGCTGGCGGGTTGAAGGAGTCGGGTAACCACTGGTACCGTTGCTGCATGGGCCGCGGTCGCTTGGTGTGCCGGGAAGCGCGACCGCGGCCCGTGACCCCCCTCAGGCTGCGATCAGTTCCCCCTGCAGCCCCGTGGTGAGCTGCTCTTGCAGCCCGACCAGCTGCTCCTGTCCCCCGAGGCAGAGGGCGCATGCCCGTACGTCCTGCAGCTCCACCTCCACCGGCGCGTGGTTGGAGGGGCGAAAGCCCCTGCGATAGGTGTGGTTGACCTCGCAGTCCCCGACGTACGGAGCGAGGCCCTCGCTGGCGAGGACCAGGTCGATGCGCAAACCGTAGTCGCGTCCATAGTGGCCCTCTCGCTGCTCCCAGCAGGTGTACCCGCGCTCGTCGGGGTGCAGCGTGCGGTAGACGTCCACGAGCTCCCCCTCGTCGAGGATCGCGCGCAGGTCGGCACGCTCTGCCTCGCCGGTCTGGTAGGAGTCGGCAAACCACGCCGGCTCGTATACGTCCTCGTCGGTGGGCGCCACGTTGAAGTCGCCCGCGATCAGCAGCGGGCGGGAGTGCTCGTCACAGGCGTGACGGGCGACCGCCTCCAGGAACGCCAGCTTGCCCACGTCGCCTTGCTCGCCGGCTGCGGCGCCCGCGGGCACGTACACCGAGACGATCGTGATCCCCTCGGTGGTGAGCTCGATCCAGTGACCCGCCGCGATGTCGCGCTGGTGATCGAGCTCCACGCTGCGCTCGGTGATCGGGTGATCCTCACGCACCAGGATCGCCACGCCGCCCCCCTGCTGGGAGCCGGGGCTGTGACGTGACTGGTAGCCCATCTCCCGCAGTCGCTCGCTCGGGAAGTGCCACTCCGAGCAGCGGGTCTCCTGCAAGCACACCACATCGGGTCGCTCGCAGGTGAGCAGCTCCGTCAGGCGTGGCCACCGTGCCCGGATCCCGTTGACGTTCCAGCTGACTACCCGCATGTTCCCCGTCGTTGTTGCCGTCGTTGTCATCGTCATCTCCGTTCCTCCCGGCTCTACGAAAAAACGCTGACTTACAAAACGCTGCCTTACACAACATAAGGTAGGAGAGACGCATAAAAACGTCTAGGTACCTGGCGGCCGAACTTGCAAGCGGCAGTTAGACGTTTCGGCACATCTCCATACCGTGCTCATCAATGGCTCCAGTGAACACCACCTGCCTGGGCCCGCAGATCGTCGTCGCTGCGGGTCTGCCTGCCCGGGCTGTCGCGCGAATCCTCCGGGTGGCTTCCGCGTTGCGTGAACAACGCCGGAGGCCTCTGTACTGCTGGGATCACACCGGGCTCGAGGGCTCACTGGGATCACGTCCAGCTCACGGGCTCACTGCGATCACGGCGGGACTCCGCGCCGCTGGGATCAAGCCGGATTGCGTTCCGCGCTGTGCCGCCATACCGTCCGCAGCGACGACTACCTTCAATCCCATGCTGATCAACGAGCTGACGGATGGCATGGAGCTCGACCAGGTGCTGCTGGTGCGCCAGCTCGAGCGCCGGCCCCGCCGGGATGGCGGCGACTACCTGCGCCTGCTGCTGGGCGACCGCACCGGGGCGGTGCCGACGATGGTGTGGGAGGGTCTGGAGCAGGCCGAGGCCGTGGCCTGCGCGGGGGAGCCGGTACACGTGCGCGGGCGTTACGCGGTGCACCCCCGCTTTGGCCCGCAGATCAACCTGCGCGGGCTTGACGTCCCCGTCCCCGGAAGCTTCTCGCCCGAGGATCTGCTGCCCGGGCCGGTTCGCGAGGCGGGACAGATGGAGCGCGACCTGCGAGAGCTGATCGTCACGGTCCAGGACCCCCATCTGCGCCGTCTGCTGGAGCGGGTGCTCGGGGAGGGCTCGCAGATGTGGGCCGGCTACCGGATGGCGCCCGCCGCGAAGTACTACCACCAGGCCTACACCCACGGGCTGCTGGAGCACTGCCTGGGAGTGGCGCAGGCGGTAAGCGCCACCTCGGCGACCTTCCCCGGCATCGATCGCGATGTGGCGGTCACCGGCGCGCTGCTGCACGACATCGGCAAGCTCGAGGCTTACACGGAGGACACGCGCAGCATCGACCTCACCGACCTCGGTCGTCTGCATGGGGAGATCGCGCTCGGCTATTACTGCATCCGCCGTGAGATCGAGGAGATCGAGGGCTTCCCCGAGCAGCTGGCGTGGGCGGTGTTGCACATCATCCTCTCCCACCACGGCTCGCTCGAGCACGGTAGCCCAGTGGTGCCGTGCACGCGGGAGGCGACGCTGGTGCACATGATCGACAACCTTGGCGGGCGGCTGGGCAGCTTCGATCGTCTGGAGAAAGAGCTGGCCCCCGGCCGCCACTGGTCGGAGTTCGATCGCGCGCTTGCCGCCGCCGCCTACTTCCCTCAGCACCGGGAGCTCGAGTCAGAAGCGCTCGAGGCCGCTTAGTAGGACCGCCAAACTCCGCAAATAGCGAGTTCGCCTGGCCGGGGCGCGAGCACAGTCTCGCCATCGGGTTCTATCTTTGAGCGAGGATGGCGAAGGACACCGAGAAGCTGATCCGCCAGCTCTCGCTGATCTCCTATTTGATGGCCGAGCGTCGCCCGGTCACGGCTTTGGAGATCCGGCGCGATGTGGAGGGGTACAGCGCAATGAACGAGGACGCGTTCGCGCGGCGCTTCTACGCGGATCGCGCCGAGCTGGAATCGCTGGGGATCCAGCTCACCGTGGATCGGCCTGCGGACGCGGCGGCCGAGCAGGAGAGCTACTCGCTGCGCTCGGAGAGCTTCCACCTGCCCGCGATCGAGTTCGCCGACGAGGAGCTCGCCGCGCTACAGACCGCGCTGCACTTGCTCGACGGCGAGTTCGCCTACGCCGAGCCGCTGCGGTTGGCGCTGCAGCAGATCACCTGGGGGCGACCCAGCCCCCTGCGGGCGCCTGAGCAGCAGCGCTCGGTGGCGCTCGGCATCACCGCTTCCGCGGGCGGCCACGAGCTTTCGGCGCGCCTGGCGAAGGTCGAGACGGCGATCTTCCGCCAGAAGACGATCACCTTCGACTACTACTCGATGGAGCGCGACGAGCTGGGGGGCAGACGCGTGGACCCCTTCCACCTGCTGTTTCAAGGGGGGGAGTTCTACCTGCTGGGACATGCCCACGAGCGCAAGGCGATCCGCGTCTTCCGCCTCTCGCGCATCCGCGGCAAAGTGGCGTACGCAACCAAGGCTGAGCACGACTTCAGGCGCCCCGCCGACTTCGACCCGCGCGCCTACGCCAAACGTGCGGAGTGGCAGCTGGGAGAGCAGCGTGGTGTCGCGGAGATCCTGGTGTCCGAGCGGATCGCGTGGCAGGTAGAGCGCCACTTCGGCCGCTACGGCGAGATCCTCGCCGCGGACGATGAGGGAGCGGGAGACCGGACCTTCCTAACCCCCTACGCCGCGCCGCGGATGCTTGTCTCGTGGGTGCTGGGGTTGGGGGAGCACGCCCGGCTGCTGGCCCCGCCAGAGCTGGCCCAGGAGCTCACCATGCGTCTGGAGCTGCTGGAGCGCCGCCACGCTGAAAGCCCACTTGGCGATCTCGACGGCGACGCAGACGCCCTCGGCCCGCCGCACGGCGGCGCGCAAGCGCGACCTGCGAAAAGCCGTCGCCGGCGCACCGGCTCGCCGGCGGATCCAGACGGATCGTCCGAGGAGCCGCGCCGCGTGGAGGCCGCGATCCGGCCCGAGCGCTTCGCGCGCCTGGTGACGCTCGCCGGCATCCTGATCCACGCTGGGCGTGAGGGACGGCGCGAGTCGCTTGCGGAGCTGCAGGAGCGGCTGCAGCTGAGTGAGGATGAGCTGCGCGAGGACATCGACGTGCTGAACGTGGTCAACTTCGGCGGGGGCTCGTATGTGCTGTATGCGGAAATCCTCGACGAGGAGGGCGAAATCGAGGTCAACCCCGAGCCGTACAGCGACAACTTCGACCGCCCCGCACGATTGCTGCCGGTGGAGGCGAAGGCGCTGATCGCGGCGATCGACCTGATTGGAGAGCACATCCCCGAGGGCTCGCTGACATCGGCACGGGAGAAGATCGTCACCGCGCTCGGCGGCGACCCGATGGAGCAGGGTCTGCAGGTGGCGCACGGGCACAGCAACGACTCCTATGTGTCCCGGCAGATATCGACCGCGATCATCGAGCATCGGCTGATCGAGCTGGACTATTACAAGGAGAACGAGGATGAGTTCTCCCAGCGGCGGGTCGAGCCCTACGCCCTGGTCAACGGACGTGAGGGCTGGTATGTGGCTTCATTTGATCCGACGCGCGAAGGCATGCGCCACTTCCGTCTGGATCGCATCAGGCGCGCCGAGATCGCCGAGGAGCACTTCGAGCCACGCGCAGAGGTTGACCCGGCGGCCGAAGTGGAGGGTTGGATGCGCACCGGCGAGGTGGAGGCATCGCGCATCGCGCGCCTGTGGATCTCCCCCGAGCGGGCGCGCTGGGCACGCGAGAGCCGCCGCGTGGTCGAAGAGCGCGCTGACGGCTCGGTGGTGGTGGAGTTGAACTTCGCCGGCGTGCGCTGGCTGGTGCGCGAGGTCCTCAGAGAAGCCGGCGACGCCGCCGTGCTCGAGCCTCAGGATGCCCGCGAGGCGGTGCTCGCAGCGCTCGCACGCCTGCGCGCGGTGCCGGCGGGGGTGGCGTGAGATGGCGTATCGGCGTACTCTTTGGTCCTTCCGATGACTCCATTCCGCGAAGCGATCGAAGCTATGGATATCGAGCGAGCGGTGGGGCTGCTGGCCGATGACGTCGTGTTTCGCAGTCCGATCGTGTTCAAGCCCTACCAGGGGCGTGAGGAGGTTGCGGTGCTGCTGCAGGCGGTCGCTCGCGTATTCGAGGACTTCCGCTACATCCGCGAGATCGGCGCCCCCGACGGGCACGATCACGCGCTCGTCTTCGCGGCGCGGGTCGGCAGCCGCCAGCTCGAGGGGTGCGACTTTCTGCACACCAACGAGGATGGCCTGATCGACGAGTTTGTCGTGATGGTGAGGCCGCTTTCGGGGGCGCTTGCCCTGGCGGAGGCGATGCAGGCCCAGCTGGCTGCCTGACGGCGCCCGCCGATGCGGGGGGCGGGACGATACGAAAGAAACCCCGACACCGAAGACCGGGGGGGTTTGAATGAGGCCAAGATGGTGCACAGTGGGTGGAGGGCTCGGCGGTCACGCTAGCTGGTTAGCGGCCATGCCTTGAGCTGCGTTCGCGCGGTGCCGCTGTTGCCCAGGTGATAGACGGCGAGGCTGGCCGGGTGGACCGGGAAGGCGTCGAACGGCTTGGCTTCGATGGTCTTGAGGTCATCGAGCGTGGCGAAGCCGACGGTGATGTGGGCGACCTACTTGCCTGCGCCGATTTGAGTGGGCACGAAGCCCTCAACCCAGTCCATGGTGCTCTGGCTGATCTCTTCGCCGGGGTCGCGCACGAACGCAGCAGCGGTGCCTTTGGACCCGACGAACGGTGTGACGGCCGCAAGCAGGTTGGCCTGGAAGTCGAGCACCTCAGGGCTCGGCTGTACGAGCAGCACGGCGAGGCCCTGGCCCGGCACGCCCCAGTCGGCGTGCCGAATCGCGACCGCCTGGTATGAGAGCGAAGTCATGTCGGTCTTCGCAACGGTCTCGCCGACGGCCTCGAACACGTCGTCCAGGTCGGCGCTGCGAACGTAGCGCTGCAGCGTCGTTATGTGCGGCTGATGGGTGGCGTCGAGGGCGTACCCCTCCGGGACGCTCTGGCGCATCCGCGCGTTGACCTTGCGGGCGCGCTCGATCGTGGCCTCGTCGGGGTTGATCAGGATGTCGATCGCAGTCAGGTCGCTCATGGCAGGTTCTCCTCTGCGGCTAGGCGCTCTATTGGCCGGGCTCGGCAAACACGGTCTTCCAGTCGTCCCGCATGCTCACAACCGTCCACCCCCGCTCGGCTGCCTCGGCCATGGCGTTCTCGGCGAGTTCTGTGTACGCAAACTCTCGCTCGCTGTCGTCGTGGTTGACCAGAAGGCTGAACCGCGCGACCTCGAGCATCGCCTGATCGCCGTCGGTGTTGCCTGCGGCGAAGAGCGGCTTTCGCCCGGTGCGAGTCCAGATGTGGACCGGCTTGCCGCCGTGTTCGTCAAACGGCTCTTCGACGCCCTTGGTGCGGTAGACCTCGCCTTCGCTGTACTCAAGCGTGGTTCCTGAGCCGATCACGTGCTCGCGGGGTATGCCAAACATCTGCTCGCTCACAACGCGCACGAAATCCCGACCGCCTCCCGAGCAGACGTAGACCGTGAAGTCATGCGCCTCCAGTAGCTCGACGAGCTCGCGCATCGGCTGGTAGCCGACGCTCGTATACGGCACACCCACCGTCGGGTGCTTGGCGCTCGCAAAGAACTTCTCCACAGCCTGCTCGAACGCGTCGGTCGTGATGTCCGCGTAGGCCTCGGTGACGCCCTTGGCGAGCTCCGCGGCGTGTTCGAGCAGGTGGCCGAGGAAGTCCTGGTCGTTCTCGGCGACCGCCTTGAATGGCTGCTCCTTTGCCAGCGCGGGGTCCGCCTTGGTCATCTCGCGCATCCGCCTCAGGAAGAAGTCAGCCTGCACATAACTCGGCTTCTCGCACCACAGCGTGCCGTCGTAGTCGAAGGTGGCGATCCGGTCTGCCGGGTCGACGAAGCCGGGGCCGTCGGCGCTGACGCTCGCGAGGAAGTCGAGGATCGCCTGCTTGGTCTTGCCGTCATTCCAGCTCGCGAGCGCTGCGTCGGTCATGGCCAGCTCCTCCGTCGCGTGTCGGTGCGTCGATGCCGGGGGGTCACTGCGCTAAGGGCCTATCCCTGTAGGGGGGTCGCTGTGCGCGCGGCGTGCGCTCGCTTGAAGGCGATTATGCCGCTGGCGAGCTGGAGGAGGGCGAGGTGGTTCTCTTCCTTCTTGGACCAGCGGATCAGGATCGCCCGGTTGCGGTTGAGTCATGAGTGACAGGCCTCGACGACCCACCGCCGTGCTCGCCAGTCTGGGTTGCGGGACTTGAGATCGATCTCTTCGCCGCGCGTGCGGATGTGTGGTGTGAATTTGCGGTCTTCGAGCAGCCCGCGGACGACGGGGAAGTCGTAGCCCTTGTCCAGGCAGAGACCTTGGGGGTCGGCCTTGGTTGGTTTGGGACGCTTGATCGGGACCGAGTCGAGTGTCTCCTTCAGCAGCTTGTGATCGTTGTGGTTCGCGCCGTCGTGAGCGAGCCCGATCGGGACCCCACGTGCCTCGACGAGGAGCGAGCGCTTCGCCCCCCCTTGGCCCGGCCAGTGGGATTAGGACCCGTCTTCGGCCCGCCGAGTGGCGCCTTGCTCATCGCGCCGTCCGCTGCCAGCCACGACCAGTCGATACCGACCTGCACGTCGTAGTCGAGCAGCCCCTGGCGCCAAATCTCGTGGAAGACCCCGGCTCGCTCCCACTCCTGAAAGCGCCGGTGCGCAGTAGAGGAGTTGCACACCCCGGTCGCGTCGAGCGCGTTCCACTGCATACCAGTACGCAGGACAAGCAAGATCGCGTCCATCACCCGGCGCTTGGGAAGACCACGCCGGTGAGTTCCCAACGGATGCTCGGGCGCAGCTGGCAGCAAAGGCTCGATCCACTCCCACAACCAGTCCGGCATACGCCAGCCATCATCGCGGTCAACCAAACCCATCTCCAACCTCCTATGTCCGATCAACAGATCAGACATCCAGTTCGCCACGACCGAGCAGAATCCCCCCTACAGGGATAGGCCCTAAGCCTAACGCTCGACCTTCATCGCCGACAGCCGATGCGCCTGAGACGACCGCATCCAAGTCAAACCGGTCGTCCTCATTGAGATGGCTTACGCTCCCGCCAAGGCGCCAAAAGCAGGCGCGCGCACCGGCGGCTACGACACGCCCCTTTCGGACGATGAGAAACAGTCAGCTCAGCGGGTACCGCTGCCAGGTCGAGCCGCCTCCTGTGCGCATAAGCGACTGTGGACTGGCTGGCACGACGATCTCCCCCATCGTCTCCGTCATGCCGTGGGTGTGTTGGCGGGCCGTCACGGCGGCGGCGATGGCGTCGCGCTGGTCCTGGTTGGTGCGCGCCGGCACGTTCTCCAGTCCGAGCCTCACCAAGCCCTGCCTGCTCCAGGCAGATCGGGTTCGGGTGTCTCGCGCACCCTGCCAGCGGGTCCACGAGGCAGTCGGAAAGACCTCGATGACCTCCACCCCGCGCGGGGCAAGCGCGTCGAAGAGGAGGAGTCCCTCGACGATCCAGGCATAGTAGGCGCTCGCGTGCACCCGTCTCTCATCGGGCGTCCAGCGGATGCCGCAGATCGATTTGGCAAGCTGACGCTCGCCTGCACGCGTGGTCTGCCCCGCAGGCGCGTAGCATCGCGGACTGTCGATCGCAACGACCGTTGGCCGCTCCGTTTCGACAAGCTCGATAACCCCCTCACGGCGCAAGTGACCGGTGAGCGCAAGGACCCGACAGTCGTCGATGAGCGCGATGTCAAAGCCCTTCCGCTTGCCGCCCACATCGACGCCAAGCCATCGATCCATTCCCAAAGCATGCCTGAGGCTGGCGTCCCGCGTAGGCGCCCCCTCGCCGCGGCCCCTACGATGCCGGGCGCCCAAAGCCCATTCTCGGTACCAAGTGGGCACCAAGTTTGGGCTGCGCAACGGCCGCGGCTCCCAAAACCCTCTCCAACAAAGGGCTTTGGGCTATGCAGCGTCGGGGACGACGTCGGAACCCTGACTTGCTGCTGAATGATCTCATGGAGGCAAGCCCGGAGGCGGGCTCTAAAGATGGTCTGCGCAAAGTCACGTCGAGTTTGAGCGTATTGGCGCCTTACGCTCGAAGTGGAACAGGGAGCAGGCTGCGCAACCATCTCCCGCGGCCTTTGATCGCGCCGCTAGGCTCGGGGAGCTGTCGGACGCGAACGCAGAGCGGGGTGGCCATGACGGTGGTGCGGTGGTCGTCGGCGGCGATCAGCGAGACTTCGGCGAGCCCTTCGCAAGGGCGATGATCGAGGAGTTGTGGAAGACCAGGGTTTCCCATCCAGTCGTGGCGCGCGAGGACGCTGTACATGATGTGCGGTGCGTCCTGCGATTCCAGCGAGAGCCCGTCCCGCAGCGCGAGCGCAACTCGCTAGTGGTGGTCGCGCAGCGAATCCAAAATGCGGCGTGCGTTGAGCAGCGGCGGGCGGACCGAACTCGTCCGGCGCGATAATCCCCAAGCCGGATGGCGAAGTCCCAATAATCCGCATCTGCGGCAAGGTTGAGCGAGTCCTGTGTATCCGGCATGTCCCATCGATAGTCGTCGGGTGCGACCGGCGGGGCTGCCAAGTTGGCGCGGTGGACGAGAGTCCGGTGATAGCGAGCGCAGTCTCGCCGCAAGGCCGTAATGTCGAGCTGACCGCGGATCGCTGGCGCTACATCCAGCGCCATGTCGAGATGTGCGAGCGGCAGGACACGCTGCTTCAGGCGATCCGCCAGCCGGACTTTCAGGAGCCCGACCCGCATCCAGGGCGCGAGCGCTATTGGCTGCGCTGCCGTGCGCCCTTCCCCTTCCGGTGGATGCGGTGGTTGTAGAGTTTGCAGGAGACGCCGACCACTTCGTCACTGCCTTTGGGCAGGACAACGACCCGGAAGGCCTACCGCGATGACGATCACGATCGGAACCCTCTCATTCGACAGCGTCGAGTACGACGCGGACGCGGACGTGCTCTATCTGAGTGTCGGTGAGCCCCGGGTGCCGGCCGAGTCGTTCGGCACGCCGGAGGGCCACAACGTTCGCTACGACGAGACGGGCGCGGTCATCGCCATCACGATCGTGAGCGCCAAGTGGCTGCTCGAGCGCGACGGCGAGCTCAGATTGACGATCCCCAGTCGCGTGCCGGCGGCAGACTTGGCACCGGCGCTCGCCGGCTGATACTCGCCTCACTGCCATATGCTCGGCCATTCCAGCCTGCGTCGCTGCGGGGCTGGCGGCAGGGCACAGGCCCGGTCGAAGCTGTATCTCCGCGTTCCAACGACAGCCAAATGGCCCTCGGAAATGCGCCGTGCGGGACTCGAACCCGCCCCACCGGATTAAAAGTCCGGCGCTCTGCCCGATGAGCTAACGGCGCGCAGCGCCACAGTCTGGCAGATGCGAGGGCGTGCGGCCAGCGGCCGGGTTTGGCGAGGGTTTGAGTAGCACGGCGCCAGTGGTTGGCGCATGGGTGGATGCCGTCACCGCGACGTGTCACCGCGGCGGTCGGCCCCACGATGCGCGGGGCCGACCGAGATGCGGAGCCTTGTGGTGCCAGTCCTAGCCAAAGACAACGGTCGCTGCCGCCGAGGAACTCGACCCGCTGGTGGGGCGGAAGGAGGCTCGGAGCTTTACGGCCACCCGGTGGTGGTGGTGCAGGGAGGCAGAGGCGGCCCGTGAGAGGCTGACGTGCAGCGTGAGCTGCTCGGCTCGTGCAGCCTGCTTGCTGGTGCCGCGCACCCCCTTGCCGGCGAGCGCCGCGGTGCCGGCGGAGGGTACGCGCAGCACGATCGTGGCGATATGGCCGTGCACCCGATGGCTGATGATCGAGACCTTGCCTACCGCCTGTTTGGCTGGGACAGAGGCGCTCGGCGTGGTGGAGGCGCTGCCGGGCACCGTGACCAGCACCGTGGTCTGACTACCCGACCCGCCCGCGCCGGCGCCGCCGCTACCGCCCGAGCCCTTGCCTTCGCCCGAGCCGCCGCTGCCTTTACCGCCTTCGCCGCTGCCCGTACCCGAGCCTTTCCCTTCGCCGGAGCCGCTGCCTTCGCCCGAACCTTTGCCTTCGCCAGAGCCTTTGCCGCCCCCTTCTTTGCTTTCGGGGGTTTCGCCCAGGTTGCCGAGCAAGCCAGTGACGAGCCCTTTGACCGTTGGGGCCACGCCCGCGAGCTGACCGTTCTCCAGGGGAGCGGTGATCATCGTGGCGCTTTCGGGCAACAGCGCGGCGGTTTGCCCGAGTTCTTCGCTGACCGCCGTCGGCGTGGTGTCCAGCTCTTCCGAGACTTCCTTGACGGTTTTCGGAGAGAAGCCGCCCGTCAGTTCGGAGTTGCCGAGCAGTCCTTCGAGCTTGTGTTCGGCGCCGAGCTCCCCGAAGAGGCCTTCGGCGAGGCTGGAGAGTTCGCCGGCGAGCGGATCCGTGGATTGCGTGGATTTCAGCAGCGAGCTCACCAGTTCGTCAAGGTTGAGTGACGCGAGGTTGAGCGAGCCGAGGGCACTTTCGAGGGCCGTTTGCTGTTCGGGGGTGAGTAGCAGGCCGAGCAGTTTGAGCAGTCCGCCGAGCTTGCCTTCCAGGGGTCCCTTGAGGTTGACGAGTTCCCCGAGTGTGGCCGAGGGGTTGCTCAGCTTCAGCTGTTCGATCGCTTCACTCAGCGCCAGTTCAAGATTTTTTGCTCCGAGCTGTTTTTCGAGTCCGAGTGGCCCCATTTTTAGTTCAGCGAGCCCGCTGACGCCGTCAAGGCCCGCGAGATATGGCGCGAGCTGGTCAGCAGAGAGGTCGCGGAGGGGCAGTGAGGAGAGCAGGCTCTGCAGTTCTCCCGCACCCAGCAGTTGGCCTGGCGTCACGAGGTTGCCCACCGACAGCGCGGGTCGTTCCGCCGTACCCGCACCGCCGGGACGCGAGGAGTCGGCGCTGGCGAGCGCCGAGGCGGTGGGCAGTGCCGCGAGCGCCACGATCAGCGTCGTAGATACCGCTGTGGCACGGCGGTGGTACCGGCGGGTCGGGGGTCCGGCCGATGCGTGGGCCTCGTGCAGGCGTTGGCACGCCTCTCTGGGGGGTTTCGAAAACATGCAGGTCGCTCCCTTGTTCGGATCACCTGGCGCCCGGAGAAATATTCGAGCAACAGGATTTTCGGTCTGTATACCCCCGATTGCCACCGCCCATAAACTAATTCGAACAGATGTTTATTTGACTTTTGCGAATTCGCCCTTATAAAGGGAGTTCGAATAAGGTGGCTGTGCCCACTTTACGGGCAACCCAAACCGGTGCTCGGCGCATAGGCATGGCGCATAGGCATGGCGCGGTGGGTGATGCCGCGTGAACCCAGGTCGATGCGCGCTTGAAGCTCAGTAAGTGTCGGTCGCGCGCGCGGAGTCGGGCGAAGACCCGCTCGAGTGGCTGTGAGGGAATCGCTGCCGCTCAGCTCTCGGGGTGCAGCTCGGAGGCGACCCGCAGCATCTCCTCGATGCGGGTGAGCTTCACGCGCGGGCGCCCGGATGGCTCGCCCAACGAGCGCTCGTGGCGATCGATCTCCGACCAGCCGGCGTAGCTGACCAGCTCAGGCTGGCGTGCCCGCAATGTCTCCAGCAACTCGGCAGGATCGGGCGCTGGGGGAGAGGCAAGCAGCCCGGCGGAGAGGTCTGCGAGGATCGCGTCGACGGTCTCCTGCGCATCCTTCTTGTTGGTGCCGATCACCCCAGTGGGCCCGCGCTTGATCCAGCCGACGGCGTACTCTCCGCGCAGCGGCCCTTCAGGGCCCAACACGCGGCCGCGCTCGTTGTGGATCACGCCGGAGCGCTCGTCGAACGGCACTCCTGGGAGCGCGACGCCGCGGTAGCCGATCGCGTGGAACACCAGGCCGGCAGGGATCGTCTCGTACTCCTCAGTGGCGTGCGCGCGCAGCCGCCCATCGGGCGCAGTCGCCAGCTCATTGCGTGCCACCCGCACCGCCCCCACGTGTCCCTGTTCGTCGGGAAGCAGCTCGACGGGGGAGAGCAGGAAGCGCAGCACGACTCGCCGCGGCTCCCCGCGCGGGGACCGTTCGGCGTATTCGCGCAGGATTCGCACGTTGCCCTCGGCGATCTTGCCCATCGCGGGGTCGGGCACCGCGAGCGCGCGCTCCAGCTCGGCGGGATCCACGATCACGTCGGCTCCGGCGAGCTCTCCCAGCTCCAGCAGCTCAGGGTTGGTGAAGGCTGCCTGCGCGGGCCCGCGCCGACCCAACACAACCACCTCGCGCACCCCGCTGCTCTCCAGCGCCTGCAGGGCATGGTCGGCGATGTCGGTGAGCGACAGCTCCTCGTGGGAGAGCACCAACATCCGCGCGACGTCGAGCGCAACGTTGCCGTTGCCGATCACCACGGCCCGCTCGCAGGCGAGGTCGAATTCGAGGTCGGGGTGGTCGGGGTGGCCGTTGTACCAGCCGACGAAGTCGGTAGCCGCCCAGCTGCCCGGCAGCTCCTCGCCGGGAATCCCCAGAGGCCTGTCGGCTGGCGACCCCGTGGCGTAGACGATCGCGTGGTAGTGCGAGAGCAGCTCCTCGCGCGTCACGTGCGAGCCGAGCTCGACGTTTCCGAAGTAGCGAAAGCGGGGGTGGGCGGCGGTCTTCTCATAGATGCGCGTCACCGACTTGATCTTCGGATGGTCGGGCGCCACGCCAGAGCGCACCAGCCCCCAGGGGGTGGGCAGCCGCTCGAGCATGTCCACTTCGATCCGTCCCTCGGAGTCCTTCAGCAGATGCCCGGCGGCGTAGAAGCCGGCGGGGCCGGCGCCGACGACGGCGATGCGGATGGGAGAGTCGCTCACGGGGAGGAGATCCTAGTAGGGCCACGTGCGCAAGGCGGCTACTGTGAGGAGCAATGTATGCCAGCAGGTGGCATCCGTTTCCCTGGGCCGGCTCGGGCGGATCGACGGGGATGCCATGAGCGCTGCGGGCGTCGGGTTGGTGATGGCCAGCGGCGTGCAGGGAGGCCATGCCCAGGCACCCGCGTACGAAACGCTCCTGGTTGTGCTGGTGATCGCCGCGATGGCGGTGGCGGCGGTGCTGATCGCGATCTACCTGCGACGGCGCTCCCGCCGGCCCAAGCCGGTGACCGACCAGTGGTCGGCTCTGGTGGTGATGGGCGAGCTGTGCCCGGAAGGTTGGCAGGCACAGATCACCCTGTATGGGTGGGGTGCGCCGGTGCCCGCCGACGCGCCCCGGTCGCGCACGCCACTGGTCGAACTCGAATGGAAGCAGTTCGAGGAGGAGACGGGACGGGTCATCGTTGCGCGGCGGGTGTGGGCGGCCACCATCGGCGAGGCGCTGCAGGCGATGGTCGACGATCGGCGTACCGACATCGCTCTCGAGCAGATCGAGCAGGCGGCGGCCGAAAGCGGGGGTTCGTGGTGGAGCGACTGACAGCCGTATAGTTGCCCACATGGCGGATGTGCTCAGCGAGGCTGAGGGTGGTGAGACCGGCCCAAACGGGAACCACTTGGCGCCGACGCAGGCGGTCGAACGGTTCTTGGATCTGCTTCGTACCGAAGACATCGACCGAGCGGCAGAGCTGCTGGCGCAGGACGTGGAGTACGTGAATGTCGGGCTGCCCACCGTGCACGGGCGTGAGCGCGTGCGGCGGCTCCTGCGAGCCACGCTCGGCCTGGACGGGGCTGGATTCGAGGTCTACCTGCACACGATCTCAGCGAGCGGCCAATCGGTCCTCACCGAGCGTACCGACGTCATGAAGTTCGGCCGGCTGCGCATCCAGTTCTGGGTATGCGGGCGCTTCGACGTTCACGAGGGCCAGATCGTGCTCTGGCGTGACTATTTCGACCAAATGAACTTCTGGGTAGCAACCGCCCGAGGCCTGCTGGGCACGATCTTCCCAGCGGTGCGGGCCAAGCCGCCAGCCGCGTGAATCGGGCTCTTCGTAGTGGGCGCGGCCCGACTCGAACGGGCGACCCCCTCGGTGTAAAGTGCGCCGTGGCGGGGCGGGCGAAGCGGCTTTTTGGCTCCAGCGCATGGGTTTCGCGGGGTCGGCGCTTGAGCTTGAACGCGTGAATATCGGCCGATTTGTGCCCGTATCGGCGCGTTTGGGCACAAAATCGGGCTTGTGCCCAATGCTATGGGGGAGATAGGTGGTCGCTTAAATCCACCCAGGGGTCGCGAGTTGTCGCGCTCAATAGCCGGCGCGACGGCGACGGGCACGGGTGCTGGCGAGCCGCGCCTGCGTTGTGTGCAGGGTCACGAGCGCGGGCGGGAGGATGGCGAAGCCGCCATCGCGAGTGACGAAGTCGGTGAGGCCGCCGTCCAGCAGCGTCGCGGCGTGCACGGCGTCGTAGGACTGGAGGCCGTATTCCTGCATCAGCTTGGGCACGTCCTCCGCGACGTCGTGCATCTCCACACGCGTCCATCCGAATGGAGGATGCAGGTCTTCCCATGCCTTGCGGGCTTGCGCCAGCAGCCGTGCGGCGCGCGGCCTCACGCGGCTGTCGTAGCGAACGTGGCGCAGGCTCTTGCGGGGGTGGCGCTCGCGTAACGAGAGGTTGAACACGGCCTCCCACAGCTCGATCTCGAGCAGGCCGTTGAATACGACGTAGGTGCCGCTGCCCGCGAGGCGTTCGAGCACAGCAAGGCAGGGGGCGTGCTCGGGCTCGTTGGGAAGCAGCGCCTCGGCAACGACGTTGGTGTCGAGCACCACAGCTTCGGGCGGCTCCCAATCGGGCGCATCGAACGCGAACACGCCGCGCGGAAGCGGCGGACGGCCTCGCGGAGCCACCTCTCTGCTAATCCCGACCGAGGGTTATGGTGTCGATTCGGGCGGTAGTTTTGATGCGGGTCGCGGCTCGCCTGACGGCTTCCACGCGCTTTTTTGGGTCGGTCTCGGTCGCCTGGTTCAGGCGAACTCGCCGGCCATTGATCGTGATGAACCGCGGGGCTGGAGAGGCTGCGCGTTTGGCGGAGTTCTTTTGCTTCGTGGCCATATCTCTCATCCTACCGCGACGCTCGCCGTCGCATCCACACTGAACTCGGCTCCCGGAAGGGTCTGCGTCCACGTGGCGCCGTCGAGTACGCCGACGAGCCGGGCGCCGGGACCTCGACGGCGCTGCTCGCCCATGACCTTCGTGTAGATGCGCAGTGCGAGCTTGGGATCGGTGTGACCCATCTGGTGCATCACGTATACGGGGTTCTCGCCGCGCAGGTAGAGCAGCGAGGCGAACGTGCGCCGCAGCGAGTGCGGAGAGAGCCCGGGCGGAATCAGCGGCGTGTCGCTGTCGGTTAGAGCTTCGTTGGCGCGCTTGGCGGCACGTTTCAAGCGCTTGGTGATGTTCCAGCGTGTGTAGGCTTTGCCTGTTGCGGTTGCGAACACGTAATCCACGGGCACGGCGTGCCGGGCCTGTGCCTTGTACACGGCCAGTTCCTCGCGGAGCTCCGGCCAGAGGTCGATCTCGCGGCCCTTGCCGGCCTCGGTCTTGGAGTCGACCACGATGAGGCGTCCCTGCGCGAGGTTCACGTCGCGCCAGCGCAGCGCGAGCAGCTCGCCGATGCGCAGGCCGGTGCAGATCCCGGCCGCGAACAGCATCCGCATCCTGGGGTCGGGCATCGTTTTGCCGCCGCGCAGGCCGCGCACGGTGGCATCTAGCAGCGGCTTGATCTGCTCCGGTTCCAGCCACGTACGGGCGGGCTGCCCGACCTTCAGCCGCCGCCGGCGTCCGCGGGCGGGGTTGAACTGGATGTGTTCGTACTCCACCGCCGTCTCCAGTACCTGCGCGAGCAGGCCGAGCGTGTCGTTGATTGAGCGATTGGAAAGCGCACCTCTCGTCTTTGCCCGTTCGCGCTCCCGGACCTTGCCAGTGCGGTAGCGGTCAACCTCGGCGATCGTGATCTGCGAGAGGCGGTGGTCCTTGAAGAATGGGAGCAGATGGCGGGAGAGTGCCCAGCTGTAGACCTCGGCCGATCGGGCGGAGACCTCGTGGCGGCGGGATTCGAACCACTGCGAGGCGAACTCGTGGAAGGTGGGGTCTTTGGCGGGTGTGGGTGGTGGCGTGGGCTGTGGCGGCTGCCAGGTCCCGCGGCGGATGTCCGCGAGGATGTTCTGCAGCTCGGTGTCCGCGCGGCGGCGGGTGTAGCCGTCCCATGAGTAGCCGAGGGTGAGGTAGTGCCGTTCGCGGTAGGCGCGTACCCGGGCGGCGTAGGTGATGCCGCGCTTGCCTTTGCGTTCGACGATCTGCCCTGTCGATTCGCGTGCCATCGTTATCGCCTCCTTTTGATGCGGGCGAGGAGTCCGCGGGTGCGGGGTTCGTGGATTGGCAGCAACGGTACCGTAGCTTGTTGTCTGCGGCGAGGTCGTCCGCGGCGCGACGCCTCGCTCGCAGCGGTGTCCGTCGGTGGCTTGTCGTGCAGGCGCTTGATTGCGGTGGTGGAGGTGTCGAGGTCGAACCGTAGGCGTGCCTTGGCGCCGGCGCCGAGGCGGATCGCGCCGAGCTGGTGGGCGTGTTCGTAGACCCATGTGCGGGTGACGCCGAGATGTGTGGCGAGCTGCGCCGCGTCAAGTAGCTGGGCCGGTTGCGAGCTAGTGTCGCGGCGCTCGTGGAGGAGTTGTGCGACGCGCTGGGCGATCTGCTCGATCGCGTGGGGTGTGAGCTCTGCGGCGGCTCGCCGCAGCCGGCCCCGGCGCTGGGTTCCTGTTGGGGCTGGGGGTGTCGTGTGGGGGCGAGGCTTGAGGATGTGTGGTGCGCTCATATCTGGGCTGCCTTTCAAGGATTTGTGTTGGCCTGACTTCGGCAGGGCTTGCCCTGCCGAAGTGAGTGCTCTTCAGCGGAGGGGTCGGGTTCTGTCAAGGGTGGGCCGTCAGGCCCCGCCGAAGGCGGCCCCGGAGGGGCGCCCTTGACAGGTTCCGGCCCCGGAGCTACACGCTGGGCGCTCTGTGCGGCGTGTCGGATCACGGCCGGGACGGCCGGGATCGAGTGCCTGCTGGCGCGGGCAGCTTTGGGGGCCGTCTGGGCTGCGGATGTTCGGTGTTGCGTTCGGGTCATCGGTGGCTTTACGCGGGGCGTGGCAGCGTGTTGTGAACCTCGGCAGGGGCCGGGCTTGGGTTGGGTGGTGGTGTGTGTGAGTAGGTGTGGAGCCGGTCGATGCGGAGCTCTGTCGGTGGGTGGGTGTGTTCGGTGAGCCAGATGAAGGGGATCGGGTGGTCGTGGATGAGCCCATGGATTTCGAGGAAGTCGGCGAGCTCGTCGGCCTGGCCGAGCTGGGCGGCGTACTCATCGGCGGCGTACTCGCGCTCGCGCCAGTACTTGCCCCACAGGGGGCGCATGAGGTAGAGGCCGAGCCCACCGCGACAGCCTTTGGCGAGCATTTTTGTGCACCACACGGTGATGTACGTCGTGACGGCGATGATGTAGAGGGTGTCGTCGTTGAACTCCAGCCGGAAGGGCTCGTGATGTTCACGCTCGCGGGGTTCGCGGTCGTAGATCGGGGGGTGGATCATGAGCCGGTTGAGTGCGGCTGTGACCCGTCCGTCTGGTGAGCCGAGGTGCCCGAGCTCGTGCGCGGGAACAGCGGGCAGG
The DNA here is from genome assembly GCA_963844585.1 of uncultured Solirubrobacterales bacterium. Lineage (GTDB taxonomy): Bacteria > Actinomycetota > Thermoleophilia > Solirubrobacterales > Solirubrobacteraceae > Palsa-744. The sequence goes on from CAWJOV010000010.1 coordinate 629,202, forward strand.
TGGGGGCTGTCGAGTAGGCCGCGGGAGAGCATCAGCGTGTCGCCGATGACGGCGGCGTTGGGCTCGTGGGTGTCGAGCACGAACCATGAGGTGGGCTCGGGGAGGGGTTCCGGGGCGTTGTCGCGCAGCAGCAGGAAGGCGTCCTCGTAGGTGAGCCACTCCCGCTGGGAGGGCTCTCGTCCGCCGCTTTGCTGGCGCCACCACCAGCCTGACCCGCCGGGCCATACCAGCGCGAGTAGCGACCAGCCGGTGGGTATCAGCGCGAAGTCGCTCCATGCTCCGGCGGCGACGGTTGGGTGTCCGTTGAGCGCGAGGATGATCGCGGCGATGATGAACGCGACCATCCATCGCAGCGCGATTACGGGGAATTCGAGCGTGAGCGTGAGCGTGTACATCAGGAGCGAGCCGGGGGAGAACTTCTCGTGCAGTCGCATGGGTGGGGTCACCTCGCTTGGGTTCAGAATGGAAGCTCGTCTACTCCCTTCATCCGACCCTGCTCTTGAGGGGGGACACCATCTGGCGCGTACGGCGCGTCAGCTTCCCCTGGCTCTGTGTTCTTGCTCCCCGATGAGTCGGGTGCCGGCGTCGCCCCTGGGTTCTCGCCGGGCGTGCCCTCGCTGCTCTCCACGGCACCAGAAGCGGCGGGTTCGGGTAGTGGCGTGGTGAGCTGTGGTGCCTGCGCGACCTGGGCCTTCATCGCCCGGCCGCGGCTGATGATGAACGCCGCTCCTGGGGGGAGGGAGCGCACATGGTTGGGGTCTACCTTGTATTGGTGCTGCATCCGCGCGGACCCTTCCCCTGTTGCGCCGTCGATCGCGTAGTGGCTTGAGTACTCGATCACCCTGCGGGTGCCGGCCAAGGCGATGATTTCCTCGGGGGTGTTCACGCGGTGGCAGATCACGGTCTCCACCGACCCGATGATCCTTGCGGCCTCGACTGGGTCGCCCATCCCCGAATTCGAAGCCAGGGCAGAGAACTCGTCGACGATCAGCATGCAGAACTGGCAGGGTGGCTTGCGGCTGGTGAAGTAATGCGCGAAGTCCTCGAAGAGGAACCGCGCGAGGCCGTTCGTCTCTTCCCGCAACGCCAGCGAATCGAGCAGGAGGTAGGCGGCTTGGGTGTCCTCCCACGCCCACCCGTTATCGAGCACGCCGCGGGTCTGTCCGAAGAACGCCTCGTAGCGCAACCGCACCTGGTTGACCTGCGCCTCACTCAACGCCCCAGCTGCGCTCGACCCTGGGTGCACACCACGCAACAGCGGCAGGTCCATCCGCGCGAGCGCCTCCTCGGAGGAGCGCGGCGGCCCATTGGGATGCCCGCACACGAGCCCGAGCGTGGTCTTGGCGATATCGCGGTACCAAGAGGCGCCGCCGACGGTCGCGTAGTCCACGATCTGCATGAGGCGGCCCTGGATCTCGTGCGGCTCACCTCGCCACCCATCGAACGAGTCCCCAGGGAACACCCGCGTGCTACGCCCAGCGTCGCTCATCAACGCGCAGAACCGCCGCGCGGTGTCCCGGTCGCCCTTCCCGTCGAGGTAGAACACCGGTGCCCCCGTGCACTTCGCGACGGCCCACGCGAGGCGCAGCAGCGTCTCTGTCTTCCCCGACCCGGTCGCGCCGCACACCAGCACATGCCGGCAGAGCCGCTCCGGAGAGAGCAGCACCGCGCGGCCCACGGTAGGTAGCGCCCGCTCACCGGAGATCCGCCGCGCGAGCACGAACCCCCGCTCGCTGTCCACTACCCCGGTGAGCCCACCCGGGTCGAGCGTCCCCTGCGGCAACACGGGCATCTTGCGCCGACGGCAGTGCCACAGCGCCCCCCGGCTCCCCACGCCGGCCGCGCGCACAGCTCACTCCCCAAGGGCGCCCGGGTGTGGCAGCGCGCGGACCCCGAGCGTCGGCCAGCGCCCGCTCTCCTTCAACGCGCTCAGCTGCCGGTAGGTCGCCGGGGCGCAGTAGTAGAGCACCATGTCAAAGCGCCCCGTCAGCTCCCCAAGGATCGCGCACACACGCCGCTCGGACTTCACCGTCAGCTCCACCTCGACCGCTACACGCTGACCCTCAGTGACGACAACCGCGTCGGGGAGATGCTCACCCTCGCAGCGATCGCGTGCCAGCGCACGCTCGCTGACCCACTCGACCCCGGGGGAGCGTGCCTGGATGTGCAGCCGCACATCGTTCACCGCCTCGGTATGCAGTAGCACCCCGAGCTTGGGCTGCCACACCTTGTACTGCGATCCGCAGGCCCGCAGACCCGCACGGGTCGGCATCACCCAAGCCGGCTGCCCCACCAACACCCGCTGCGTGTTCACCAGCCCCGCCTCGCGCAAACGCGCGAGCACGCGCTGCACCGAACGCGGGCCGCAACCCAACAGCACCCCCAGCTGGTCGGTCGTCGCTGCGTACTGCTCCGCCAGCCACCCCAGGAGCACCAGGTCACGCGGATGCAACAACACCCCAGGTACGCCGCGCCGCGCCGACCGCGCACCATACGCCGAGGCCCAGCCGCGCATGGCCGTCCTGCGGTCGCTCAGAGTGAACCGGCCGGCCGCATGGCGGCTGCCATCCGTTGTTTGGCGTCCCAGCATGTGTAGGCTCATCGCTCGCTCCTCCCGCCTCGCCGGCCGCCCTTGCCGTCGGGTGCGCTCTCCTGGTTCTCGCGTAGGTGCCATCCGTCGGGGCGGTTCACGAACCTCGTGTGTTTTCCGCGGTACAAATGTGAGGAGACCCTCGCCAGCGGCACACCGAGCGCCTTCGCGATCTCCCCCGCGCGCGAGCCGGGATGCCCTGCCAGGTACTCCGCTACGTCCCCCTGCGTGATCTGCCCCGGTGCTCGTGGCTCCCCGAGGAGAGCGGATCGGGCGGCCTGAAGACGCTCACGCTCAGATAGAAGCTTCTGGTAGCGCGCAAGCTCACCATCCAAGGCGGCGAGCTTTCGGTCTATCTCGGCGACCACGCCACGAGACGCGACACCAAGCCCCAGGGCACGATCAGCCATCAGAGCACCCCTGGAGATAGATCAAACACGAAGCATCACAAGCAACACGCTAGCACATCACTGGGCATGTCGCTGTCTAACATCGCGCCTCGCGGGGTTTGGGGCGTAGGCCGACGAGCCCTCAGCGACGTCGGCCGGAGCCCCACAGACAAGACAACCACCCATGCTGCCACCCACGCCACCCTGCCGCCTACCCATCCATCTCCATCTTCTCCATCTCTCTGGTTCCCATCCTTGGTCACCCAATCATTCTGGTCCCCCACCGCCACCACACCATCACCCTGTCTTCCATCCCACGTTCAGGATCCCGGTCCTTGACCACCCGAACTCGAAGTTGTGGGCGGGTGGTCAAGGACGCCAAGCGCAGCGCGCAGGCGAGGGATCCGGCACCACACAACCCCAGTGATAGAGCCACAAACCGCGGTGGGGGACCCGTCGCACAACCCGCCACTGGGGCGACACCCCTCACGACGGGCACCGCGACACCCCATCGACGCCCCCCGCAAGGCCTTCGTGCGCACGGGCGGCCATTCCAAGGAGAGCTTTGTGAGCAATGCGAGCGCTCGTGTCAACGGCCATCGGCGAGGAAGCGTTTGCGCTGCCCGAGCCGGCGTACCACGCGCCAGCTAGCGGAGCATAAGAACCCGATCGCGCCAACTTCGTCCGATCCGTTTGGTTGCCGGCTGGGTCGGGAGCCTTGCGCGGATCAGCCAACGTTGTCGGCAGAATCGCGTGCCGCAGTGCGGAAAACCGCCAGACAGAAACACGCGGGAGCGAGCATCGACAGAACTCATCACAAGTCCGCGGCCTCTCCATTGCCGCCGCCACTAGCCGGCCCTTGTGCAGCATGATGCGCTCATGCTCCCTGTGTCGAGCCTTTGCACAGATCCTGCTGTGCCTCTCGAACGAAGGCGCCTCGTGCGGCACGCTCCCGGTGGCGCCGGTACCAGCGCGAGTGTCTGCCGGCGTCGCTGGCCGGGAATCCTGAGCGTCGAAATATCCGCGGCCGGCGTCTTGGCGATGATCGGTGGCTGCGAGTCGCGCGACCCCGGAGCACGAGGTCGCCGCGGGTCACGCGCCCCAGAGCGGTCAGTTCGCTGCCCGCCGCCGTCGGCCGGGGCTGTTGCGCGGCAGCGGAATGGTCTTGGCGCTGGCGGACACGTCGAGCACAACCTCACGAATAGTCCGCTTGCGCCACTGCGCGACGAGCGCATCGAGCTTGCTGCCGTCGGCAGGCGCCGCGGCGACGATGGCCGCGAGGAGGTCGGACCGGTCCGGTTCGGTGGTCGTGGCCAGGAACGTGAGCTGGTCGAGCCGCTTGTCGACGGCCGCCGACCAGCTCACCGTTGTCTTGCGGCGGGGGGCCGTGACGGCGCGTTCGTCTGGTTTGGCGTGGTCGGTGGGTTCCATCCGGCGGGCGGGCTATGCTCTATACGTATTGAATCCATTTTCAATCCGTAATGAATCCATATTGCGTAGAACATTCTAGGCGTATTGCAGGGGTATCGCTTGGTTGCAGCTGCGCTTGTCGCAGCGGCCTGAACTTGCTGAGGAGGGGCGCACATGGAGGCGCGGCACCCGTTACTGTCTTGTGATGTGTGCGCTCATCTGCACCGGGCTTCGGGGCATAGACCGCGTTTCCGTCGAACCTCCAGAGGGTGTCATGTATGAGCTGACCGAGAATGACTTCTTCCAGGGACTCGTTGCGACCTTGGCGATCCGTGGCGTCCGCAAGGTGTCGATCCGGACCGCAAACTTCGACCCGGTGCTCGCCATCGTCTCCGAGCGCCTCAAAAAGCGTGCGCCTGATTTTGGCGTCGAACCGGACTTCGACATCATTCCCGACCCGATCCACCGCGACTCGTTGACCGCTCGCAACATCCTCGCGTCGGCTGCCGCTGACGGGCTGATCTCGTTCGACAACCCCGAGTATCAGGACATTGAGATCAAGATCGGACCCTACGACGGGGATCTGCTGCTCAGCGGGGATCTGTCCGAGCTTCGCCCGCTGTTCGACGAACTGGCCTCGGTGTTCCTTCACGAGTACGAGCGCACGCCGCTGGTTTGACGACGCTGGATACGGATTCGTCGGCCCTTCCGTATTCCCGCGTAGTATTCGCCTCCGTGCTCGCCGGTTGATCGCGGTGAGAAGCCACGAACAAGCAAGGACCGACCATGGGCACTGTTTCAGCACCGGATACGTTCCGAGAGAAGATCGAGGAGTGGTCGGAGCAGTTGCTGCGGCCTTATCTTGAGCGGTTGGCTGTGTGCGCCGACAAGTCCTGCATTGGAGCTAAGGAGTTCAACGACGCCGTCTGGACGACCGTTGTCTTGAGTCCCCTTGAGGTTCTGATCCTCGACAGCCCGCTCCTGCAACGGCTTCGGCATATCCGCCAGTTGGGTGTCGTGCATCTGATCTACCCAAGCGCGACGCATACGCGGCTCGAGCACTCGATCGGCACCGTGTATCAGGTGTCGCGGCTTATCGACGGGATCAACGCCGAGGAGCAGTTGGTCCCAGAGGAGCTCGCGTCGCTTCTGCGTGTGACGGCACTGTGTCACGACGTCGGCCACGGTGTGATGTCGCATGTGTCCGAGAACGCGCTACAGCATTTCCGCGACGTTCGACAACTGCGGCGACAGTTCGGTGCGGTGGTCCGGGTCGAGCAGCCTAAGTTGAGTGAGATCGCCGCTTATTACATGGTTGGGTCTCCCGCATTCGCGGAGCTGCTCCAACATGCGCAGCGAATCACCGGCGATCACCAACTTCCGGGCGATGCGCAGGAGCTGATGCGTAAGGCAATTATCGGGCTCCCCGTTGCGCCCGGCTTGCCCTTGATCCACGAGCTGATCTCTGGGCCGTTTGACGGCGACAAGCTGGACTACATGACCCGAGATGCGAGGATGACTGGCGTGCCGGTCGTCACAGACATCCCGCGGCTGGTGCGGAAGGTGCGCGGGCGCCGGCTGGCGACCGCCACGCTACCCAAAGAGATTCAGGCGACGGTCCCGAAGGAACACGACACCTGCGTGATGACCGGTGTGGCGCTCTCGGGCTGCCGGACGCTCGACGAGCTCGTCTTTGGGCAGACCCTCCTGTACGACAAGCTCTATCGCCACCAGAAGGTACGAGCCGCGGAGGCGATGGTTGCGGCGATCTTCGACCAGATCGCCGGGCTGACGAACGGAGGGGCGTTGATGGCACCCTATGAGATGGTGGACGCCGAACTCCTGCACTTGGACGAGGCGAGGGTTGAGCGACTGGCCGGGCGGCCGCTGGAGGGCGAGGACGAACTGCGGCGGGCTCGCGTGGCGATCGATCTAGCCGGACGCCTGCACAAACGCCACCTATTCCGCCGGGCGTATGCCTTCGCCCAGAACATGCCACTGGACCCCTACCGCGCCGACAGCATTCACCGCAACGGGCTCGTCGCGTTCACCCGGATGGCACGAAAACCCCATGAGCGCGGCGAGTTCGTTGGAGAGATCGCCAACATTGCCCGTGGTATCTTGACCCTGCTGGGACGGGAGGACGTGCTGGGCGACCTTCCCGGCGGGGACATGCGGCCATACATTTGGCTAGATGCGCCCAACGCGCAGACACAGAGCAACGAGACGGTGCGCGCCTATCTGCTCGGCGATGGTCCGGGGGCGCAGCACATGCTGCCGTTCCGCGACGAGTACGCCGAGACTCCAGGGTGGTCCAACGCCTACCTGCTGACGCGTGACACTGGCTATGTGTTCACGATCGACGAGCTGACGCTGCCGGTCTACCTCGCCGTGGAAAAGCTCGTACGGACGCGGTTCGGGGTACGGTCACCGGAGTCGATGCTTCCTTACGCTAAGCAGAGTCCAGCCGAGGTAACGAAGGCCAAGGACACGCTTGCTAGAGGGGGCTTCTACGACGACGCTCCGTACGACATCCGGCCCCTTCCGGCGGAGTTTATGACCTCTGACTTTCCTCGGCGGCTGCAGCGTGTGCGCGAGACGCTGGAGCGTTACGAGGGGCCAGTGTACGAGGCGCAGAAGGAAAAGCGCGCGACTGTGATGAGCCCAGAGCGCATCGAGGCGTTCGTTCGGCAGTTCGGCTCAGAGCACGCGGACGAGGCGTTGGCCATGATCGAGCGCCTGCGGGTTATCGACCGCGAGTGTCTCGTCCAAGCGGTCAAAGCCTTCTTGGGCAAACGGCGTGACGAGTTCTCCAGTGCGGTGCCGTTGGGCGAGCCGAAGGACAGCTCCGCAATCACGACCTATTACGCGGGGGACATAGCTAAATTGACGATCCGCAGCACCGGGGACGCGCTGCGTCGTGGCGACGGCATCGTGTTTGCTGAGGACTTCGTCGGCACCGGCAATCAGACCATTAGCATCTTCGAGAGTCTGCTTGGCGTCGAGCCCACCATCAATCTGAACGAGCACCGCGAAGAGCCGCTGCCGGAGGAGCTGCGGGAACTCTTCCGCAGCAGGAGCCTCGCGATCGTATTCGCAGCTGGTGCCCGCGCCGGGGCAAAGGCAGTGGAAGCTGCGGCCAAGCGCTTGAACCTCAAGCTCGACGTGTACCTTCACGAAGCGCCCACCCCGATGGCGAGGTGGGCAAAGGGCTCGGCGTTCCGGAGGCGTTGCGAAGAAATCGGCCGGCAACTGTTGCACGACGATGACCCCACGCACGATGAGGCGTGGACAGCCCAGCGGACGCTCGGCTACGGCAACAAGGGGTTTCTGGTCACATTCCCCTACAACACCCCCACGCAGACGCTTACATGCTTGTGGAAGGCGGGTCAGGTAGATGGAATCGAATGGGTTCCGCTACTGCCGCGGAGGCCGAAGCGTTGACAGAAGATGACTACCCTGAGCGCCGTGTTCTTCGTGCGCGGCTCGGCACAAACCCCCCGATATTTGGGTCGAGTAACCGCTGGGGGGCGGAACCCGGCTGAGATCAAGAAGTCCGGCGTTGTGGCTGCATCGGACTTCTTCCTCGTTCAGCGTACCCCCGACACTCCCGCCAGGAGAAGGCGGACTCAACAACGACTCGGCGAGCGACATGCCACCCGATCTACTTGTTATGACTGTTGCCGCGCGCCATCACCTCATTCTCGCTATGACCTGGACAGGCTTTGGTGCCCTACTCATCGTCGTGGGCGCCGTCATGGTTCTCGGGGATGCGGCTGCAACGATCGGCATGACGATTGGCGAAACACGCCCGCACCCTCTTACCCGCCTAGCAGCCGCCGTCAGCCGGGTTGGAGCTTTCTCGGCGGCTGTGGGCGCCGTGATCCTCGCCGCTGTCGCAGGCGTGGCTGCCGAGGCCGTCGTGGTCGTGCTGGTCGTGGTTGCAGTGCTTGTCTACGTCTCGATGGCAAGCCACTTAAAAAGGCACCTGGACCTTGTGGCCAGAGAAGGCGATGAAGAACGGCCGTCATGGGGGTGGTGCCTACGCCATCCAACTTGGCGCCCGCCCGACTAACTCAGCGACAGCGTCTCGATTTCCCCTGTACCACCGACGACGCGCACCCGGACTTCTGCCAGGTATCGACAATCCGCCACCGGCAGCACGATCCGAGTCGGCTTTGGACCGTCTTTGTCCCACTCCCAGGGTTTCGTGTGGGTGCGTCCGCCTGCCCCGCCAATGGGCACAAATGGGCACAAATCACGATTCCGGGCTATCTTGCTGCGACATCTGCGGGCGCTACCGGCGCAGAAACACGCGATTTTGCAGGCACTTTCTAATGGGCGCGGCCCGACTCGAACGGGCGACCCCCTCGGTGTAAACGAGGTGCTCTGGCCAGCTGAGCTACGCGCCCCAGTGTCTGGGGTACCGGCCTGACAAGGCTAGCGCTCCAGCGGACCCTGTGGGTGCCGTGGTGGGCAGTGCGATATCGCCCGGGCGCCTTGGCCCGTGCCCGAGTGCTGCAGTAAGGGCGCTAGCGGTTGAACTGCGCGACCCTTCGGGTGCCTCCGGGCGGCGCCATCCAAATATGTCGTTCCCTGCCAAGCTGTACGTATGCGCACGAGTCCCCGCAAAGCCGCTTGGATCGCATTGGGAGTTGCCGCCGGGGTGGTGGTGGTACTTGCGCTTGCGCAGCTGCTGCTGCCGAGGTTGGCCGCACAACGGGTGCGCAGCCAGATCGGGCGCTATGGGGTTGTGCGAAGCGCTTCCGTCAGCGCGTTTCCCGCGATCGAGCTGCTGTGGGGGGATGCGCAGTCCGTCACGGTGAGCGCCGCTCACCTTGACATGACGCCGGCTCAGGCCAACGAACTGCTGTGGAAATCTCGCGGGGCGCAGCGTGTTGACGTGTACGCCGAAAGCATGCGCGTCGGCTCGTTCACGCTGCGCGATGCCAGTTGGCGCAAGCGTGGCAATCAGCTCACCATGGGCGGGCAACTCACCGAAGCCGAGCTGCGCTCCTCGCTGCCTGGCAGTACCGGCTTTGAGCTGCTTGGCAGCAACTCCGATGGGGTCTCCATGCGCGTCAGTGGCTCGCTCTTTGGCCTGACCACCTCAGTTGACGTGCAGCTCAACGCCGTCGAAGGCAAGCTCGTCGCCCAGCCTGAGGGGGTTCCTTTCGCGGGGCTGGTCAAAGTCACGCTGCTCTCAGCGCCGCACATGTACGTGCAGTCCTTCGGCCTCGCCGAATCTCCCGCGGCGGGTGCGGGGACGAGCGTCGATCCGACCTATCGGGTGAGCATCGGCGCGCGGTTGCAGTGAGCTGACTCCCATGGAGCGCCAGCATGGAGTACGCGGGATGGCGGTTTGCCGGCTGCGGATCCCGTGCTCTCTATGCGCTGGTTGTGCTCTCTAGGCGGCCGCCGCCACCAGCGCCGGGGTGCGCTCGCGCACCGCCATCGGCAAGCCCTCGCGCGGGCTGATCGTCGGCATCTGGCGGATGCTCAACTTGAAGTCGCGTGGCAGCTCCAGCTCGAAGCGGCTGAGGATCAGCGTCGCGATCGTGCGCACCTCCAGCTGTCCGAAGCGCATCCCGATGCACGTCCTCGACCCGCCCCCGAACGGGATGTACGCACCCTTGGGGATCGCCTCGCGTGCCCCCGGGGCGAAGCGCTGGGGGTCGAAGCGCTCGGGATCCCGCCACACATCGGGGAGGTGATGGGAGGCCCACGAGCAGTAGTTCACGTACGCGCTTCCTGGGACTTGGATTCCTTCGAACTCAAACGGCTCGACTGAGCGGCGCGGGCCGATCCAGGCGGGTGGGTACATCCGTAGCGTCTCTTCCAGCACCATCTCCAGCTGAGGCAGCTCGCCGCCCATCAACTGCTCGGCGGTTGGTGGCCTGCCGCCTAGGCGCTCGCGCTGCTCTGCGACCAGGCGCCGGGCGATCTCGGGGTGGCGGGCCAGCTCGTAGAACATGAACGACACCGTCGAGGTGGTCGTGTCGTGACCGGCAAACAGCAGCGTCATCACCTCGTCGCGCACCTGACGATCGCTGAGCGCGCTGCCGTCCTCGTCGTGCGCGTCCAGCAGCAGGCTCAGCACATCCTCCCCGCGCTCCCCGCTGGCGCGGCGGCGGTTGATCTCGGCGTAGATGACCTTGTCGAGCTCTTTCGCCGCGCTCTGCAAGCGGGCGTAGGGCGTCAGCGGGCCGCGCAGGAAGCGCGAGGTGTATTCGGTGGCGTAGAACGACAGCGCGCGCTCGAACAGGCCCGCCGCGTCCGTTCCCTTCGCCGGCTCGCCGTCGGGGTCCAGCCCGAACAGCGCGCGCATCGCCACCCGCATAGCCAACCGTCGCGTCCAGCTGTACAGGTCCAAGCTCCCCCCCGGCGTCAGCTCCTCCAGGGCACGTTCGGTCTCCTGGCGCATCACGTCGATCGACGCCGCGATCCGCTCGCGGTGGAAGGCCGGCAGCATGATCTGGCGCGAGCGGCGATGGAAGTCCCCGTCGATCGTCAACAGCCCGTCTCCCAGCAGCCCGATCAGGTCGCGGAAGTGCGACGGGCGCCAGATGAAGTTCTGTGCGTGCGACACCGTCATGTAGTGGTTGGCGGCAGGCCCCAGCATGAACACGACGTTGCCGTGCAGCACTTTGATCGTGAACACCGGCCCGTGCTGCTCATAGCACTCCAGCAGCAGCGGTAGTGGATCGTGGGCGAAGCGGCGTGTCCTCGCCATGCTGAAGTTGGTGGCGCCAGGCGGGTAGGGCACCTTGCTCGCGCGTTCTTTGCGCAGGTCGTTGACCATCACCGCGAACGGGTTGAACGGCTTTGGGGGCGGCGGTCCGAGGAGGGTCACTCGCGCAGCCTACCTCATTCCTGGCTGCGTGGCCAGTTTGGCGTTTTGGCGTGTGCTGCCCGGTCCCCGCCTCGTCTGGCGTGGCTTGGCATACTGTGCTCAGCGCGTTGAGTCGCGGAGGGTCCTGCCTCCCGCGTCCCTCACGCGGGGGCGTAGCTCAGTTGGTTAGAGCGCCGGCCTGTCACGCCGGAGGCCGCGGGTTCGAGTCCCGTCGCTCCCGTGGAGGAAAAGCCCTGGAAATCGGGGCTTTTTCGTAAGCGTTCAGTGGGTCAGGGGGACATAACTCTGGTCTGTCGAATTTTGTGGTGTGGAGCGGGAAGAAGCTGGCGCGATCTATGACGCGGGGCGAGAGGTCGTCATCGAGGTGTTGCTGCGTATGGATCGTCAGATCCAGCAGTTGACCGCGGTTGTTGAGCGCCAAGGGGAGCGGATCGCGGTGTTGGAGGCGAAGTTGGCGGCGAACTCGAGGAATTCCTCGCGGCCGCCGAGCACCGATATGCCGGGCAAGACGCCCACCCGGCGTAAGGATCCCTCAGGGCGCAAACAGGGCGGCCAGGATGGGCATCGGGGGCGTGGCCGGGGTCTGTTGCCGACGACGGCGGCGGATGAGGTCATCGAGCATTGGCCGCACTCGTGCTGTTGCGGGCACCTGTTCACCGAGGCAGAGCGCGTGGCGGTCGGGGAGCCGGTGCGTGCCCAAGTGGAGGAGCTCCCGCGGATCGCGGTTCGGTTGATCGAGCATCAGTGCCCGAGGGTGAACTGTCCCGGCTGCGGTCGCGCCCAGCGGGCGCCCATGCCTTCCGATGTCGCGGCCAGCGCTTTCGGCCCGCGTTTGCAGGCTGCGGTCGCCGCGTTGGTCGTGCGTAACCGTATCTCTCGCCATGACGCGGTCGAGCTCTGCCAAGAGCTCTTTGGGGCGCGGATCAGCACCGGCACGATCGAGGCGATTCTCACCCGGACCGCCGCCGCGCTCGCCGAGCCCTGCCGAGATCTCCTCGAGAGTGTCCGCGGGTCCTCGGCGCTGAACATGGACGAGACAGGCTGGCGTCTGCAGGGTGGCGGGCGTGCGCTATGGGGCGCGTTCACCGAGAACCTGGCGACCTTCAACGTCGCCCCGGACCGTCACGAGGACCACGCCCGCGCGCTGCTCGGTGACCACAAGGGGATCGTGACTTCCGACCGGTGGTGGGCCTACAACCACTTGCCGCTCGACCGTCGCCAAGTCTGCTGGAGCCACCTGCGGCGAGATTTCCAGGCCCAAGCGGAGGGCCTCGATGCCCAGGCCGAGTTCGGAGCGGCCGCCCTGAAGGTCTGCCAGGAGGTGTTTCGGGCGTTTGAGATCTTCCAGCACACCGGCGACCGCTCCGAGCTACGCCGCCAAATCCGGGCCTGCCAACGCGATCTGAAGCCTCTCCTGCGCCGATACTCCGGCAAGGCACCACGGAACAAGCGCACCCGGGGCCTGGCCCGCAACCTGCTGAAGATCTGGCCCGCCCTCTGGACGTTCGCCAAGGTGCCCGGCGTCACACCCACGAACAACCATGCGGAGCGCTCGCTCCGCGGCGCGGTGATCTACCGCAAGCTCTCCCTCGGCAGCCAGTCCACCGGCGGGGAGGAACGCATCGCCCGACTCCTCTCAGCCTCCATCACCTGCCGCCTACAAACCCGCAGCCTCTTCGACTACCTCACCAACCTGCACACCGCACACGCCACCAGCAATCCGCTACCCCTACTCACCTGAACCAACCAACTGAACGCTTACGCTTTTTCTTTGGGGTTTGGTCACGGTTGGTACTCGGATTTGGGCGCGAGTACCGCAGGCGAGTACCACACGTGGCCTCGTTTTGTCGGGGATCGTGCTGGCTCCGGCTTGCGGGCCGGAGGTCACCGATTCGATCCGGGGTGGCTCCATCGGAGGAAATGCTTGCGAAGAGCGCGTTTGCGCGGGCCGGCTACAGGTCGTTGTCTATCTCGCCCTGCAGCAGCCAGGACCGCAGTTCAATGAGGAGGGCGAATGCTTCTTCGTTGATGCCGCGTGAGTGGCTGACGTCGTTGCGGATCTCGTTCAGTTCGCCGATCCACGACGAGCGCCCTTTCCAGCCGCCGGTCTTCGCCTCCTCGCCAGGCTTCGTGTACCGCTTCTCGAACCGCTTCTTCCAGAGCTCATGGCTCTGGGTCAGGATGTCGCGGTAATCGATGAGGTACATCATGTCCCATGGATCGACCTCCTCGTCCGGCGGAAGGTAGACGTTCTTCTCGATGGCCCGAATGCCGATCTCCTTCCTGAGCTTCGCCGGAACACCACACCGTTCCCAGTCGCTGCCGTACTCGTTTTCGAGGTGCTCCTTGATGTCCTTCTTGAAGAAACCCTCGATGTCGCTGACGATTTCGCGCGCCTTATTGTTGGACTGCTTGTCCTGGCTCTTTAGCCATTCGTCGAGGCCAGCGGGGTTGAACTCGGCTCGCGCACTGCGCACCGCCTGCTGAAGCTTGTGGTAGTACCTGAGCCCGGCGCCGGCTCCATAGAGCTTGCGATATTCCTCGCCTTCGTCAGAGTTCAGGCCTTCGAGATATTCGATGAGCGGGTCGAGGAAGTAGTGGCAGGCGTCAGTCACTTCCTCCGTCGAGGATCTCAGCGGGTCAACGTTGTCGTGCTCCTTGACGTGATCCACGATGTCACTGAGGAGCCGGAGATAAGCCTCGACGCCGTTGTTCATGAAGACGAAGCCGCCGTCGGAGCTGCCGAGGGACCACTGGGCCGGAAGACCTTCGCTCAGATAGCGGAACGCTTCCTCGAGGAAGGGGATCAGACGGTCGGCCGTCGGCTGGTTGTCGCCGGCGTAGAACGTGCCCTGTGTCTTGGCTCCCGTCTTCGTGAAGGCGCCAATGAAGTTCCCACGCGACAAGCCGTTGCTGATCGCCTCGATCGTGATGCATCGGAGGTGCGTCCGCTGGTTCTCGCCGATGATCACTCGGTCATACAGCGGCGAGGACTTCTGCTCACCGAGGTGCTGCGCGATCCTCAGGCGTAGCGCTCGGGCACGCTCGGCGTAGTCGTCGGACGCCCAGAGCAGATCGGAGTTCAGCGTGTTGCGCAGGTTCTTCGGGACCGCCTGCTGGTTCTCGTTGATCTGCATGAACAGCTTGACCTGCTCTGCTCGGTCGAGATCGACGAAGGCCACCACGGGGATCAGATCGGTCTCTGCCCGATCCGAGTTCGCGTAGCCGTAGAGCCGGTGCTGGCCGTCAATGACGTACGCGGCCCTGTAGGTCTGCGGGAGATGAAGGAGTCCGGCCTTGACTGCGCCTGGAGCCTTACTGTCCCTGCTCGCAAGGTCGAACTGCAGATAGCCCTTCTTTTTCTTGGTCTCGATGTTGAGGACGATTGAGTTCGGGAAGAACCCACCCTCCTCCACGAACCTGGCGACGTTCTTCAGGCGCGACTTCTTGATGAGGCGCTGGTAGGTCGGCATCAGCTCGCTGTTGGCCTGGTTGCGATGCAGCACGTACGCCATCTTTAAAAGTCGCGCCGGCTCGATCGAGAACGAGTAGTAGGAGTGGCTGCCCATCGAGCCACGGATCGCCGGCACCGTGGGCTCAAGGTTGGGGATCTTCTGATCGGCGAAGAGGGCGCCGAGGAGCTGGTACTTCGCGGCAGCCCCCAGGTGGTCTGCGAGCGTAAGGAAGTAGTCGACAGTGTCCTCGGAGATATGAAAGATGTCTTCAGAGGCGAGTCGATCTTTAGTGTCCTTCGACAGCGTAAAGTTATTGGTGGCCAGGATGAACTTGACCTTGTGCTGCGGGTATTCTTCGCGGATCCGCTTGATGATCTCGGCCTTATGGGCGGCGATGGCGTCGCTCTCCTTCTTGAACTGCTCGGCGCGGATCTTCTCCGTCGACTTGCACTTGATTACGAGTACCACCTCGTCGTCGGCCGCGAAGACGTCAACCTGTTGAGCCTGGTTCGTGGCGGGTCCGTATTGCAGCTTAAACGCACGATCTCGGTTGAGGCGGGTGAACTGCAGGCGTGCGAACGCTGCCCAAACCCGATCCTCGAAGGCCACGTTATGGGCCTTCTCCCTGCGCATCCGCGTGCGGGTTTTGAGCTCCTTGTCGACGACCCAGCCGTTCTGTTCGTACTCTTCGACCTTGCCCTTGGCAATCGTCTCGACGACGTGTGCGGCTAGTCGCCGTCGAGTCTCGGCTGGGATTTTGTTGACCGCAATCAGGTGGTCGCGGAATGCCTCCCCGGGTGGCTTCGTGCTCGCCTGCTTCGCCATCAGTGGGGTGGCTCGAGGTTCGTGAACAGGTACTCCGTCGCACTGCCTCGAGCTGCGTTGACGCCTCCGATCGAGTTGCGGCGACTTGTCTCGATCAGCATGTCGCCGTTGCCGAACAAGTTCGCGATCGATTCATGCGCCGCGTTGGCGAGGATATAGTAGGCACCGCGCTTCTTGATCTCGTCTATAAGTGCGTTGAGTCGCTTCTGATCATCGAATGAGAATAGGCGCTGGTTGTACTTGATGAAGCCGTTGTGATTGTGGGCGACCGTGTACGGCGGATCTAGAAAGACGAGATCCCCTTTGTTGACGTGCTTGAGGCACTTGGCGAAGTCACCAATCTCGAGCCTCGCATGACCGAGTCGCTTGGCGACATCGCGTAGGTGCTCGGCTGTCGGGATCTGCGGCGACGGGCGGTTGCCGAACGGCACATTGTAGACACCATCAAGGTTCACTCGGTAGATACCGTTAAACGACGTGTGGTTCAGATACAGGAATCGCGCTGCTCGCTCCACCTTATCTTGCGGCATCGACGCCCGGACTGCGTAGTAGGTCTCTGGGTCATTTCCGTAGAGCAGGACTCGTGCGGCGATCTTGGCGTGGTGATCACGGATTGCCCGGTAAGTCGCGATCAATTCGGCGTTTGAGTCCCGGAGATAGGCCTTGCGGAACTGCCGTAGCCCAAGGAAGACCGACGCGCCGCCGAGGAATGGCTCGTGGTAGGCCGAGAACTGCCGGCCTCCTACAAGCATCTTGATGGTCGGCAGCAGCCAGCGCTTGCCGCCGGCCCATCGCAACGGGGATACGACCCGCGAAGCGGGTCCGGAAACCACTACAGCCATACTAAGCCGACGCTACCTAGGAAGGGCCTGCGAAACGGCTAGCGAAACTCGTTGATTTCATCGCTGGAGCAGTCTAGCGTCGGGGCATCTACCAATTGACCCCCGCGCCGGCTGTAACCGACCGGGGGTCGTGACACAGGAGCGTGAACTCCCATGCACGACCAGAATACCCCTGCCCCTACGGCCGCCGAGCGCGGCGACGCGCTGGAACGCGACACGCTCTACCTGATGACCGACCCCGACGGGCCGCCGCTCTGGTCCGTCGAGGACATCGGCCGCGAGGCCGAAACGGATGATCCGATGGTCCCGATCCACGGCCTGCTCCGCGCTGGCCTGATCCGCCAGACGACCGACGGGTTCGTGTTCGCTACCCGTGCGGGGTGGCGCATGGTCGAGATTGTCGGCCAGGTGGTCTGAATGGCCCATGACGCAGATACACACGCGATCGTTCTCGCGTTCTCCTGGCGGCTGCGCGATGCCCGCACGGCGTCCAGGCTCACGCAGGATCGACTCGCGCGCCGTTCGGGGGTCCACCACACGGAGATAAGCAAGCTGGAGCGCGCACTGACCGACCCGCGCCTCTCGACCGTCGTGCGGCTCGCACGCGGCCTGGACGTGCCGACCTCGGCACTGGTCGAGGACTGTTACCAGGACCCGCAGTTGACCCTCGACTGACCGCTGGGGGCGCCACGCCGCAGGGCTGGGCGTGGCGCTCGACCATCTCGACCATCGTCTGCTCTCTGGAGTCCGGGTCAGAGACACGCCCGATAGATTCGGCTAGTGGCGAACCGCAGGAAATACCCGCGAGTCGATTGCAAACCCGTTGCCGAGTCCATGCTGGTCTACCGCTTCATGCGGAGGGCATCAATGGACCCGGCCGTGCTGGCTGAGGAATTGGAGTCGGAAGAGGAAGCAGATACCCCTTCGGATGGTCGGGAACGGCTCTATCAGCAGTTGCGGAAGGCGCGCTCGGTCTACGAGCCCGAAGGCGCGGCGCTACGCCGCTGGCGGACAATGCGGCGCGGCGCGGAACAACGTGGCGAAGAATTGGAGCACCAGTTCGTCGCCGAATTGCGGATCGGCCCCGACGAAGGGTTCTGTGTGGAGCGGCGCGGACAGAAGGGGCATGTGTTGCTGTGGGGCGACAAGACTAAACTTGCAGCGGCAGTAATCCGAGTATTCCCGGGAAGCGATGAGAACGAGGAGGACTGATCGTATGGAATACGAGTTGATGGGCAAGGATGGCAAGCCTCACGGGTACTTCAACGCGCGCGATGACGCGATCAAGGCGCTACGCGAGGAGGAGGATGAATGCCCCGAGGCGACCGCCGGATGGATGCTTGTCGCCTATGACGATGATAACGAGGAGATGGGCGAGCCCGAACTAGCGGAGGATCTATTGGCAACGCCGGCGGTCCCGAAACGTGTGCTCCAGTTTGTGATGCACGGCGAAGGCGTGGGCCTGTTCATGGCAGTGCCTTCGGGGGAGTCGTCCGGAACGGGAGCGCCCATCCGTCGCGGGTTTCGTCGTCCACCGTCAGACGCCATACGTACTCTCGTCCCCTCGGAAGGCTGAGCGGCGGCAACGCGATCAGAGCGCCAAGGGTCAAAGGCGTCGTGAGCTTTTTGTTGTCCAGGCCGATGATCTGGCTCTCGTTCTCCCAAACAAGGTTCGGGGGTACGCCGGATACCTGTTCCCTGAGAGTGATGGGGGCGCCCTCCGCGTACGTAAGTTCGAGGCGCCAGCGGTGTACGCCAGCCTGCTCGCGGGGCAGATAGACGACGAAGTAGACGGCCATAGGCTGCGGGTCGGGCGGTCGCA
Organism: uncultured Solirubrobacterales bacterium; assembly: GCA_963844585.1. Taxonomy (GTDB): domain Bacteria; phylum Actinomycetota; class Thermoleophilia; order Solirubrobacterales; family Solirubrobacteraceae; genus Palsa-744. The sequence continues at coordinate 647,388 of CAWJOV010000010.1, forward strand.
CGGTCCATCCGGTGCCCACGAGGACCACCTGCCCGTCTGGGCCGACACCGCCGGTAAGCGCAAGCACCATCTGGGCCTCAATGGGCATCGGAGAAACCCTACCTGGACGATGCCGTCTCCGCACGCCCCGCTACGCTGCGACCTGCACGGCCCGCTCCCGGCTCAGCGCACACGTCAACTGAGAGAGGATCGTGAGGTCGGCGTGAAGCCGCACGCGCTCGATCCTGCGGACGCGGAGCGGCGCGAGGCCCCATTCGTTCTTGGCGCGTCCGAACGCGCGCTCGACAGACGCACGGCCGCGATACAGGCCCTTCCAGCGCAGCGTCTCGCGCGGGATGAGGGGATGGAGGCGATCGGCCTTGATCCACACCGACGCGGGCTGGCACTCCCCGGTCGGGCAGCGCCACTTGGTTGCCTTGCGGTCGTAGTCGGCCCCAGCGAACCGCCACTCGCCGTGCTCGCACTTCGGTGGCTTGTGGTCGCCTCGCTTCACGCGAGCGGTCTGCTTGAGGCAGATCACCGGCCGGATGTCCCGGTCCTCGCAGGCGTCGTAGACGGCCTTCCCGTCGTAGCCCTTGTCGAGCGCGCACGTCTCGGGGTTGATCCCGAGGCCCTGGAGCTTGTCGAGCAGCGGCGCGACGGTCGGGGATTCGTTCATCTTGGCCGTCTCGACCTTCCACGCGAGCGGCAGGTCGGTCCGTGCGCACACCGCCATGTGGAGCCGGTAGCCGTAGAACCCACCGCCCTTGCGCGTAGACACGGCGGAGCGGTGGCCCCAGGACGCATCCGGGTCGCTGTACTTCTTGCGTTCCGGGCCGTTCTTGTACTTGAAGCGCTGGCCGTTCGCGTACGCCGGCATGTCGGAGGCGTCGATGGCGACATTCCAGCCCAACAGCGGGTTGGCCTTCTTCAGCGCCCGCACCACCTGGGCGATGCACACCTCCAGCATCGCCGCGTGCTCCCGGAGCTTCGCCGTGAAGCGGTAGCAGGCGAACACGGATGGCACGTCGCCGTCGGGGGCGATCACCGCCGCGAGCGCAGGGTGCTCGCGCACAAGCGCTACCGTGCGCGTCCACGTCGGCAGGGCATAGAGCGACTTCGCCAGCGCCATGCCGACCATCGACCGGAGCGGGTAGCCTGGTCGGCCCGTCCAGCGGGTCGCCTGTAGCTCATTGATGAGGCGGACAACCTCCGGCGAGGCGAGGATGCCCGAGAGGTCTGCGGCGACGGATCGCCGTGATACGTTTGGCGTGGTCATGGAGGTCACAACTCCTTGATCCAGACCCCCGGCGGGGCCAACCGCGCGGGGGTCTCATTTGGCTTCAGTGCAAGGAAAACTACAGGTCGCATCGGACGGAAAAACCGCCCGTAAGGCCCAAAACGGAGGCCCCCAACCGTCGCCCGCGCAGCGCAAAGCGACCCGGTTTCGGGTATACCGATCTTGAGCAAGTGGCGACCCCATGCGCTCATGTAGTGCGCCCGGCGGGAATCGAACCCGCGACCTCCGCATTCCGAGTGCGGTGCTCTTTGGAACCCCTAACAGGATGCCGTTGACCACTGAGCTACGGGCGCATGTTTGGGGTTGAGAGGGGGAGGCACGAACTCCCCCTCTCAACCAAATCTGTAGTGCCTCGCGCCGCTGACATCAGCGCTGCCATTGAGGCCCGGTTATTGGGCGACAGTGTACCTGGGCACCCTGACGCGACGAGGCGATGGGGTAGCTTTACCCCGGAAGTGAGGTATCGACGATGCGAGCAGACCCACAAACCCGCACCAACACAGGGCTAGCGAGTTTCGCTAGACCCTCCTAGACGTGCGGACGAGGAAAAGGGGCGATAGCCGATGCCGCTTAGCGTCTTTTGAGCAAACGGCGGGGCTAGGGAGTCTATGGCTGGCTGGCGGCATCGCAGAGCACATGCTTGTCTGAGCTTCGTGAAGTCGAGCGCCATCGTCTGCCTCCTATTTGCGATGTAGGGCCCAGTGGGCGAGGCTGCCTACGCGAGCCAGCCGGCGGCCAGGCTACAGGAACCGTGCTGTCGATCGAAGTCTGTGCAGCGAGGGGCCCGATGCTACGTCCGCGTACCAGCGGTTCGCGTTGACTACGACTACATGAAGCCAACAGGAGTCAGCGTCCACGCCTCGCGCTGCGGTCGGGCGTATCGCGGGTGCGCGCGCGAGTCAGCCAGCGCGTCGGCGAGAGGGCGGAGCGAAGCCGTAGAGGGTTGTGGCTCGGCGTCCAGCTGGGGTCGAGCCGGTGAGGATACGCGAGCGATGGGATGTGCGCTCGGCTGTCGGTCATCTTCTGGGCGAGGCGCGTGATCCGCCCGGCGTCCTGTCCTGCGTCGCCGAGGTCGTCGCGCGCGATGAACCAGTCGGTGCCGTGGCGCGCCCGCGTGGCCTCGACGTATGCGGTCTCCTTGCTGGTCTGCCAGCCGCCGGTGAGCACGACGGACCGATCGACAGTCGCGCCCTGCTGGCGGTAGACGTGTTGGGCGTAGGCGAGTCGAAGGGACTCGACGTCCTCGTCGGCGAGTCGCACGGTGCGGCCCGAGCCATCCAGCGCGAGCGTGACGGTTCGATCGCGGCTGATGTCCGTGACCTCGCCGCGGGTGCCGTTCTCGACGCGGGCTTGTCCGGGCGGCCGGTGTTGGGCGATGAACGCGACGTGATCGCTTTGGCGTAGACCGTAGTGGACGCTCGCGAGCGGGAGTTCGTCGGGGCCGAGTTCGCCGCGTTGGGCGCGGAGGTGCTGTGCGCGGGCGTTGAGCCGGTCGATCTCCTGGTTGGAAGCGTCGGCGATCAACGCCACCTCGCGGATATCGCGGCCCTCCGTGAGCGCGGCCCATGTCTGTACGGCTTGCTCTGCGGCCTGGTCGCGGGTGTCGGAGAGAAGCAGTTGGCCGCGTGAGGCGTAGTGCGCCATCGCACGCTCGGGTTCCCCCGCGCGTAGCGCTTGCCACGCGCGTTGGTCGGCGGGGTCCTTGGTGCGGTGGATGTCCGCGAGTGCGGCGGTGGGCACGTGGCCGGCGAGCCGGTCGAACATGCCGCCGGGGCCGATCGAGGGGAGCTGCTTGCCGTCGCCGACGGCGATCAGCTTCGCCCCGGAGCGCTCCACAAGAGCGGTGAGCGCGTCGAGGCGCTTGTGATCGATCATCCCGGCCTCGTCGAGGATGACCGTGGTCTCCCTGCCCACGGAGAGGGTGCCCGTGTTTGCGCGGGCGACCAGAGCGTCGAGGGTGAGTGTCTGCCCGGCGAGCGCGGGGCTGTCGGCGCCGAGGCGCTCAGCGGTGGACCCGGACACGGCGACGCCGATCGTCTCCCGCCGGGCGTGCTGCTCGGCGCGGGCGGCGGCGTCGATCACCACGCCCTTGCCGGTGCCGGCGGGGCCGACGAGGACCGCGACATGCTCGGGGCCGGTGAGGACTTCGAGCGCGTGATGCTGCTCAGGGCTGAGTGGCGCGCCGATCCGCTCAGCGACCTCATGGGCTGCGTGTTCGCGGGCGACCCCGCCGACGTTCCGGTCTGCGGGCTGGGCGAGTTGGGCGGCGCGGCGTTCGATCGCTTGCTCTTGGGCGCGCACCGCCAGCGTGGTCATCCGCCCGCCCTCCAAGGTTAGTACCCGCCGGTCGCGGACCATCTCCCGCGCGATGGTGAGCGCCTGATCCGGTGCCAGCTCCCCGGCGGCCTGCTCCAGCACGACGGCGCGCAGGTCGCGCTCGTCGAAGACGGCGTGGTGTTCGGTGAGCTTCGCCTCGACGCGATCTTCGATCGCGCGCTCGGCTGCAGGGCGCCGGGATGCGCCGACCAGCCGCACGGTCTCATCCGGCCCGAACCCGTGGCTGCGCCCGGTCTCGGCCCACACTCGTTGTAGGTCCGAGCGTGTGGTCAGCTCCTTGGAGCGGCGGTTCTCGAGCGCGAGGTTGCGAAGCTCACCACGCTCAGGTGCGCGTCCGTAGCGGGCACGGAAGCGCTCCGCCGCGCGGGCGACCTCACGAGACCGACCGGAGAACGCCTCACACAGCTCCCGGGGGACACCGGCGATCTCGAAGTACCGGCCGTCCTTGCCGGTGCCCTGCTCGATCGCGTACCCCTCCCGCACCAGCTCCTCAGCGAGCGCAGCGCGGTAGAACGCACCAAGCTCTCGTGCGCTGCGGAAGATCGGCCGCGAAGCGACCGCCACGATCCGGTCGTCCTCGCGCACAGCGCCGGTGATCACGACGTGGCTGTGCAGCTGCGGGTCCGGCGCCTGAGCGCCTGAGACGCCGCGGGCGGTGGTGTGCCGGTACTCGGTGGCGATCACGTCCTTGGCGTGCTCTTCGACGACCTGGCCGCTGTAACGGCGTCGCACTACGGGCACCTGCTCTCGCAGGTGGTGGATCGTCTTCTCGACAGCCCTGGCGTGCGCGCTCTCGATCTGCTCGCGCTGCCACGGGTCCCCGAGCGCCCACACCGTCGAGACGGACTTCGGTGCGCTGAACGTCGCGTCAATCCCGCCGCCGCGGCCGCCGCCGGCGCCCTCCGGGCGAAGCCACCGGCCCGTGCCGGGATGGCGGCCCTCCATCAGCGCGATGAAGTCCGCACCATCCACCGGCCCGCCCGCCTCGATCCCCAATCTCTCCAGGGTCTCGGCGTCGGCCAGCCACCTGCCAGGGGCCTGCGTCAGCTCCCCGTCCGGGGTCAGGTAGTAGTCCCCGCGCTCGGGCTCCACCGTCTTGCTCTCCAGGTAGCGGGCGTACCCGCCGCCCCTGGCGGCACCGATGCTGGCTGCTGTCATCACATGGTTATTGACCGCGAGCGCGCTCAACCGGCCAACGACTTCGTCACACAGCGATCACACAGCGCTCGCCTTGGCGTGCATGTTCGGATGAAAAGTCAAGGGCTTGCGCGAACTTTTCTTCGGGGTTGCTGAGGGTGCTGCTCCTCGCTCGAGGGGTGCGCTCCGGCGGCACAGTGGTGGCACAGCGCCCGGAGGCGTGCATCTGGTCTGTACGGCCGTTCTTGTTGCGCCGGGGCGTGTCGTGGCGCAGAGATCAGCGTCGACGGTGGGGTCGCGTCGAGTGCTTGGGAGTGGGATGATTTGTCGTGGTGCGGGTGACTGACGTGAGCGAAGCGCAGGCGTCAGGGGCTTGTGGCCTGCCGCGCGGCTTTGCCCTTTACGGGCTTTTGAGATGCGCGCCCCGGTGTCGCACCCGCACCACCCTTCGGTGATGCTGTTGAGCGCCAATCGTTGACCAGGCGCCGGTAGGCGAGCTCTGCCTGGGTTTGCAGCTCACGCTCCACGGCGCGCTGAGCGGCTGTCGGCGAGACGGTTGCCCCGTCGTGGCGGCGTGGCCGGCGTGACGCGCCGGCGGTGAGTTCCAGCCGGCGGGTCTTCTGGCGCGTCAGCGACGGGCGGGCGAACGCGTAGTCCTGGTCCTTGGTGAGTAGATGCCAGCAGAGAACCACGAGCTTGCGTGCGACAGCGACTGCCGCGACCTGGGCGCCGCGGCGAGCACGGACACGCTCACCGAACGCCTTGAGCGGGCCGGGGCTGCGGATCGCTATCCATGCGGCCTCGACCAGCATCGAGCGGGCCTGCGCGTTGCCACGCTTTGAGATATGCCCGTAGCGAGCGGGCTCTGAGCCGGACTGGCGAACCTTCGGGTCCAAGCCGAGGTAGGCGACCAGCTGCCCCGGGGTCTGAAACCGGGAGATGTCTCCCACGGCTGCGATCACCGCCGCCGCGGTCCCGATATCCACGCCGGGGATCGTCAACAGCCTGCACAGCCCCGGCCACGCCAGGGCCTGCTCAGCGATCTTCTGGTCAAGCAGAGCGATCTCACCATCCAGGAAGTCGATCTGGCGCAAACAGCCCGCTACCGTCTCGGCCTCCTCCTCGGGGAGCGTTTGTTCAGCCAGCCAGACGCGTCCCTTGCGGCCGAACAGGTCGCTCACGGGTGGGCGGCCGAGCAGACAGCGCATCATGACGGCGTGCACCTCGTTCTTGATCCGGGTGCGCGCCCGCACCAAAGCCGAGCGCCGCGCGACACGGCGGCGTAGCGCGAGCGTCGCCTCGTCCGGCACCCATACCTCGCTGAGCATCCCCGCCGAGAGGAGCCTGGCGAGCATCGCAGCGTCAAAGCGGTCGGACTTCACCCGCGCGTGAGAGATCGCGCGCGTCTGCGCCGCGTTAGAGACCACGACCCGCCCGACGTTGCTTTCCCGCAGGATCCTCGCGATCGCCATCACGCTGCCACTGGCGTCCAAGACGACCTGATCCTCGCCGCCGAGACCCCGCGCGAACTCCCTGATCGCCTCCGGTGTGCTCGCGATCCGCCCGACCTGCGAGACCTTGCCGCCCTCAGCGACCGCGATCTCGCAGAACTCCAAGTGAACATCAATACCGAAAAACCGCACTTTCCGCTCCTTTCACCAGCCATCGAACTCTCAAACTGGAAGGCGCGGTGGGCAGCGACAAATACGGATTCGGGCTCTCAGCCCAACCAGGTGAGTCGCAGGGGCGGCCATATAGTCATTGACGGGCTCGCAGCCCAAATGCACGGCGGCCTGCCCCACCATTGCGTCTTCCCACAAGAGCCCCTGTCCTGGTCAAACGACCCTACGAACACGACCGGACAGCAAGCCCACCCGGTATTTCATACCCGTAGTCTGTGCTGGAGGGAAGCGAAGCGACCCGAGGCGCGCGGAAGGTCCGGTGTCACCGATCTGGAGGCGTGGCTGGCGGCGACCGGCGGGGTTGCCGGGATAGGTCGGGGGTGTCAGCGCGCGTCGCTGGAGTTGGGAAAAGGCGGGGTGTTGGTCGGGCGTGGCCGGGCGTTCGCAAAATTTGATGGCCGTTTTGCCGCGCTCAGGGTCAATAACACAGAAGCCCGCATCTCTGCCCAGCTCGATGAGCGCCATTCCCACATCCACCCCAACCCGTCCTCGGCTGACGCGCGAGGACGTCCTCGACGGCCGCGACGTCGCCGAGCTGCTGCACCTACCGATCTCGACCGTGCTCGAATACGCCCGGCGCGGGGTCCTCCGTGGGCGCAAGCTCGGCCGGCGCTGGATCTTTTTGCGTGACGAGGTGGAGGAAGCCGTGCGGCAGGCTCCGATCGGGGCATCGACCGACCATTGGGCGACAAGGGTCTGAGGGGTCCGCTTTTGGCGGACCCCTCGTCTCCTCGGTACGCGCAGGCGCCAAACGCCGCCAAACGCCGGCCTCGCGACGTGGCGTCCCCTTCGGTCAGGCTCTCCGGGCCCTGCGCTCCCTCGGCACGGGCAGCCCGTCGAGCAGGATGCATGGCGGAACCTTCAGCGCGTCGGCGACGATCAGCAGCGTGAGTACGCCTGGCTCGCCCTGTCCCCGCTCCAACACGCCGATCTCGTTGCGATGGAGGGAGGCGATTTCCGCGAGTCTTTCCTGCGCGAGCCTCCGCCGCACGCGGAGGCCCCGCAGAGGTTCTCTCCGAGCACGTTCAGTAGCCGGGCGCGCTCGGCGGTGTAGGTGGCAGACATGCTCAGCCCTCCCCGTCCGTGGGAAGGTCCCCGAAGTGCTTCTCGAACTCATCGGGGGTCAGCTGGCGCCAAGCGAGGTTGTCCAACAGTTCCCCGGGCGAGACGCCCAGGCCGTCCGCGAGCCGAAGGATCGTCTTCAGTCGGGGTTCCTGCTTGCCGCGCTCCAAACGGCCGATTGTGGGGATGTGGATGTGTGTCCTGCGGGAGAGGGCTTCTTGGGAGACGCCGCGCTCCCGGCGAAGCTCGCGGAGGCGCTGCCCGAATGTTGTGCCCACCATCAGATGCTGATGAGGTCGAGGGTGTCGTCGATGTACTGCAGCCCGTCGGACGCCTTGAAGCGCGCGCCGTTGCGGTCGAGCAGCCCAAGGCGCTCCAGGTGCGCCAAGGACCCCCGCACCGCGTTGGGGTCGATGTCGCGCAGTTTGCGCAGCACTTCCGCGCGTGGCCACCATTCGGAGCGGTCGTTGCGGAGGAGCTGCAACACGATGATGCGCTCCGTGGCGGGCTCGCCGTCGGGAAACTGCTTGGATTCGTCCTGCATGGGAAGGCCCTACCTTTCCGTGCAAAGGTCCCGGCGGCAGTTACGGCTGTCGTCGGGACCAATTCGTTGATAGTGACCGGACAGCATACACGGATAGAACGCTATTGGTTCTGGACGTTATTGGCTGCATCGCGGAGGATCAAACCCGTGGAGGCCAAGGTCGTCGTCGGCAAGAACATCCGCGCCAACCGTCGTCGCCTGGAGCTGACCCAAGAAGCCCTCGCCGAACGCTGCGACATGCACCCCGTCGAGGTCGGCCGAGCCGAGCGCGGCACGCGTGACCTCCGCATATCAACCGTCGTCAAGCTTGCCCGTGGCCTCGGCATTCCGGCGGGCGAGCTACTTCGGGGCCTCTAACTCCGTCGGACAGCTACCGTGAGCAGAACATGTTCGACGACACGCTGATAGCCGAGGCTGGCCGGCGACTCGCCGAGGCGGCGCCGCAGGCTCGCGTGATCTTGTTCGGCTCGCACGCACGGGGTGACGCCGGTCCTCACAGCGATCTCGACTTCCTGGTGGTCGAGCCGTCGGTTGACGATCCGACTGAGGAGTCGGTCAGGCTGCGGAGGACCCTGCGGGGCCTCGGCCTGTTCGCTGACGTGATCGTGGTGAGCGAGCGCGACGCCGAGAAGTGGGGCGACGTGCGCGGGAGCTTGATTCACGCCGCGCTGTCAGAGGGCCGTCCGTTGGCTGCCTGATGCCTGACCCAGCCGATATTCCACGGGTGCTGCTTGGGCTTGCGCGCGACGACGAGCTGGCCGCCCGGGCCCTGCTGCCGATCGAGGGCGTCACCGACGCCATCCTGGGGTTCCACGCTCAGCAGGCGGTCGAGAAGTCGCTGAAGGCGGTGCTGGCACTTCGGGGGGTCGAGTTCCCGTACACCCACGACCTCGACGGGCTGCTTGAGCTCTGCCGGAAGAACGGCCTCGATGTACCGGAGGCGCTTTCCAATGTGGAGCGTCTCTCGCCCTACGGCGTTCAGCTGCGCTACGGCTCGATCAGTCCCGGTGATCTGGACCGCGACGAAGCGTTGCGCTGGGCTGCTTCTGCCGTCGAGTGGGCGGAGAGCATCATCGAGCCGACAGGCGATTGAGGCTTGCGCCGTCAGGCAGGGACGCCCTGGCGGCTTCCAGCACATCGAGGAAGGAGCTGTCGTTCGCTCCTCGTGTTCTTTCACTCATCACCAAACGACTTGCCGACGAAAGCCCGGAAATGCCTCACTCTCAATCCGTTCCTCTCGTTCACGGGCCGTTGCGCGGTCTACGAGATTGCAGGGCATGCTGTGAGGACAGTGCGAATCGTCAAACATGCTGAGTCCACGCTCCAAACCAATCGCGACACGGCCAAAGCGTACGTGCCTGGGGTGGCTCTGTTGAACGAAGTGCCGACTGGCCGCCAGAGTTACTGAAAGCGTCTGAATGCCACTATCTGAGAGACGCTGTCCAAGTCGGCTCAAGTCTGCCACGACCCTACCAGCATCGCTTTTCCCCTTGGCACATGTGATAAGATGGACCGGAGCATTAGACTCAGTTGCAATCTTTTCTAAGAACCAGCCGAGACCTCTATGTAAGCCGTCAGCAAGCGCTTCTGCGAGCGTCTCGACAGCCCATCGGTCTAAAATGGTAATTGGCATAGGCGTAGATGCCGCCACGTGAAATCTCTCCATCCAGATCTCATCACGACCTTGTGCTTGTGCGATGTCGGTTCTTTGTCTTGTGAGTGCGTCTTGGAGTCTCATAGAGTCTACCGCCGCGATCCGCGTCACCTCGATGTTTGAGCCACCGTCGAGTAGGCGTGCTCGATCCGACGCCAGGTTCAGACGCTCTGCCTGATGGGTCCCGACAAGGGCAAGTGAAATCTCCCCTGCCCATTCGAGTAAATCGCGTGGATCGGACATCTCGGCAAGAGACCGAGATATGCACAGGGCTGGAGTCGCCGACGCAATATCGCCTATACACGCAGCCCAAATCTTACGGAGTTCCTGGGGTAACGTCTTCACGATCTTGAGAAGCGTCTCACGATCACGAGCGTCGGCGTAGATCAAAAGCGCACCCTGCACGAGGTGTAGGACAAGAAGTCTCTGGCTGGCACGAGTCTCTATAGAATCCCGCAAAGCTAACTCAGCCACACCGTCACTGTCCAGCCCGACTCTTACGAGCACGGCTACGAGCCTCGAAACATCTCGTCGAACCGCTCCTCAAAGAAACCCTGCGGCCACTCGTCGATAAAGGATCCATCCTCAGCGAGTCTGAGGTCTACAACCGACGCAGACCCATCGGGGGCAGTGTCTACATAGAGTACTGCTACGCTATCGGGGCTTAGAGCGCCTAACAGAAAGAGGGTTTGGGGTATCGTTGTCGTAGACGGTGTCTATGGCGAAACCACTGGTCAGTGATGGGTTGTGGGCTCGGATCGAGCCGTTGTTGCCGCGGGTCGAGCGCCGGTATCGGTATCCGGGGCGCAAGCGGGTGCCTGATCGGCAGGCTCTGACGGGCATCCTGTTCGTGCTGAAAACAGGTATCCCGTGGGAGGATCTGCCGCAAGAGATGGGGTGCGGGTCGGGGATGACGTGTTGGCGAAGGTTGCGGGATTGGAACGAAGCGGGGGTCTGGGAACGCTTGCACCAAGCGCTGCTGGATGAGCTTCAGGACGCCGGCCAGCTCGACTGGTCCCGCGCGGTCGTTGACAGCTCGCATGTGCGGGCAAAAGGGGGGGCGAAAAGACAGGTCCCTCGCCCGTCGACCGGCGCCGGCCGGGCTCAAAGCACCACATAATCTGCGAGGGGCGGGGCATCCCCTTGGCCGTGATCTTGACCGGCGGGAACCGCCACGACATCACCGAGCTTCTCCCGCTCGTGGATCGTGTCCCGCCGACCGGGCGCTACGGCAAGTTCCGTCCCAAAGCGCTGCTCGCTGACCGCGCTTACGACAGTCGCCGCCATCGCGAAGCGCTCAGGGAGCGCGGGATCACACCACGGATCGCCAAACGCAACAGCGAGCACGGCTCGGGCCTCGGCAAAGATCGCTGGGTGGTCGAGCGCACGCTCTCCTGGCTACACCGCCAACGCCGCCTCGATCGCCGCTACGACCGGCGCGCCGACATCCACGAAGCCTTCCTCACCATCGGCGCCGCCCTCATCTGCCACCAACAACTACAGCACTCATTTTGATAGGCGCTCTTAGATTACCGGAACGGATTAGGCTCTGCACACGGAGCATGATGTGCTCGCTATGAGTCTCCACGATCAGTTGATTTTTATGGCGGCCTTCAGTAGAGGCGACGAGTAGATCAGCGATCTCAGCCTGTAGCCGTGGGTGTACGTGTATCTCGGGCTGCTCGATGCAAATTACGCTGTTGTAGCCGATTTGTGTTTGGGCGACGATAGGTAGAAGCTGACTGATGCCAAAGCCAACGTCACCCGGACTTACTGCCAAATTGCTACGCTGATCGGTGAGGACCAATACCACTACATCTCCCATCGCCGTGCCCATTCCCTCCTCATGCATGCTTGTTGCGGACAATGTATATGGAATGTTGAGTCGGCCTAGCCACTGGTTGACATTTGCAAGAACCTCTTTTCGACGGCTGACTATCTCGGCTAGAAACTCACCCTCTCGGCCAACGCTAGTACGACGTATCCCCGAAACGAGATGGAAGCGAGCTGGTGGAAGGCGCAGGGGTCCAAGGTAAACAAGTGAATCCAACGCATTTGCGAGATCGCCGCGGAATTGGTTGTGAGCTTGGCGCCAATGTAGCTCAAAGGCTTCTACGACATCGCGATTGAGCTGTAATCCGGGATCCTTGGACTTCGTAAACGAGAGGCGTGGGTATAGCGGCATAATGCTCCATGGCGCAGCGGCGAAACTGCCTATTTGCAGCAAGCTGGACGTCGTGGCTGTAATTATCTCCTGCGATGGGCGGCGCGGACCTCGGGCTAATACGCTGGGACGTGTTGCTATTAGGGAGCCTATCCATCTGACAAACGTTGCGCGCGCTCTAGCCTGTCCGATCCGGAATGGAAACTCACGTCGCCCGAGGGCCTCGGATGTCTTTGCGACATCGGGTCCGCGTCTTCGTGTATAGGTGAGAAGATCTTCTTGTCCGAGTCCAAGGCTGGCACCGGTCTGGCGGACAGCGTGGCTCGACCCGTCCCAGCGAAATGAGAACGTGTAGCGCCTTGGTCTTACGCCGAGAATCGAGTTTGGACGCCGTACCGTAGGATCGATCGTTAAACCAAGAGCTAGCGTCTTGCTCAGGTCATGGTTATGAATAATACCCGGAATGCTTCCAAGATCAGCGAGCGCTCCACGGACGACCAGCTCGGGCTGCTCTGGATCACTACTCTCGATTGTCTGCTTGAGGAGGAGCAGCGACTGGATCAGCGAACTCTTCCCGGCAGAGTTCGAGCCAAAAATCAAGGTAAGAGGGGCAAGGCGAACGTGGTGATCACCCTGAAAAGCCTTGAGGTTTGTGATTCGAAGCTCGCGGATCATGTTCAGGTTCGGATGCTACTTGATTTCGGGCGGGCACCTCGCTCCACAGCAGGGACGGAGCGACGAGCTGCTCGCCGCCGAGCGCTTTGCCTGACCGTCCGCCGATCCGATCAAGTCCCAGCTCGACGGCGAGGCTCGCGTCGAGGACCAGCACGTTCAGTGCGTCAGGCGCGAGCGAGACACGGCGGCCACCACGTTCGGCATCGGCTCGCCTGTGATTGTCTGGCCCCATCCCTGTGGCAGTGGCGCGATCTCGGACTTCTCCACCTCGCCGGTGTCCTCGCCCTTGCGCCATGCGTCGAGCAGGCGCAATGTACTCTCTGCCTCCGCTTCGAGAGTGCATCAATGCGTAAGCGCAGCAACTCTTTGGCCGTTATGCCCTGCGATTCTACCGACCATCGAACACGCGCAAGGCGGGCGAAAGAAACCCGGCCCACAAGGGGCCGGGTTGATGTAGGCGAAGCATTTTACGAGACCCTTATTCGGTCGTGATCTTGCTTGGCGACTCGCTCGGCGCGCGGTTGAAGGGGTCCCTGTAGGTGGTCCAGTTGGTCTGGTCCCTGAGTAATGGACCGGGTTTGTGAGAGGCTAGGCGGCATGTTTCCCCGAAGGAGAGGTGCATGCCGAAGTCTTATTCGCCGGAGTTTCGTCGTCGTGTGATCGAGTTGTGTCGGGTGGGTGGCCGCAGGCCGCGGGAGGTCGCCCAGGAGCTCGGTGTCGCTGAAGCGACGGTCTATCGCTGGATCGCCCAGGAGGAAGTTGACCTTGGCGAGCGGCAAGGGGTTCGTAGCGGCGAGCGTGTGGAGCTCTCGCAGGCGCGTGCGCGGATCAAGGAGCTGGAAGCGGAGCTGGAGTTGACACGTAAGGCCTCGGCGATCTTCGAGGAGCAGGAAGGGCGGCGTGCGGTCCGCCCAAAAGGATCTACCCGGTGATTGAGGCTCTGGCCGGGCAGGGACACTCAGCGAAGGCGTGCTGCGGGATGCTGGACGTCGCGCCGTCTGGCTACTTCTACTGGCGTACGCGTCCACCGTCGATCCGCCAGCTACGCCAAGGACAGCTCGCGGATCTCGTGCTCGATATCCACCGGGCGTCCAACGGCACCTATGGGAAGCGCCGGATCACCGCGGAGCTGCGGCTCGGGTACGGCATGACGGTCAACCAGAAGGCCGTGAGGGCGGCCATGCGCCGCCTGGGCATCCAGGGATTGCCCGCGCCCAAGCGCAAGCGACGCGGGCCGCAGAGCGACGGGGCAGCCGCCGGTGACCTGGTCGCCAGACAGTTCGCGCGTGAGGCCCCTGACCAGCTGTGGCTAACAGACATAACCGAGCACCCCACCAGGGAGGGCAAGCTCTACTGCTGTGCTGTCCTGGATGCCCACTCCCGGCGCGTCGTCGGCTGGTCCATCGACAGCCGACAGGCAACCTCGCTGGTCACCAGCGCCCTCGGGATGGCGGTCAAGAACCGCAAGCCCACCAGTGGAACCGTGGTGCATTGCGATCACGGCAGCCAATTCACCTCTTGGGCCTTCAGCGAGCGCATCAAGACCGCCGGCCTTGCGCTCTCGATGGGACGCATCGGCGACGCCTACGACAACGGCATGATGGAGGCTTTCTGGGCACGCATGCAAACCGAGCTGCTCAACCGCAAACGATGGCGCACCCGGCTGGAGCTCGCCAACGCGATCTTCGAGTACCTCGAGATCTTCCACAACCGCAAGCGCCGCCACTCCAGCCTCGGAATGCTCACACCCACCGAATATGAGACGCTACACAGCCAACAACCCATAGCCGCCTAACTCTCACATACCCAGTCCATTACTTTGGGACCAGACCACATGGATCACTTCATGGGGACCCCGTCACGGTAATCCGGAACGCGAGGTTGACCCGTTCGACGTCCTCGGGCCGAGCCTTGGCATGCATGTAGCGCTCGGTGGTCGTGATCCGCGAGTGCCCGAGGAACTCCTGGACGAAGCGGGCGTCGGCGTGGCGGGCGACGAGGCTGCCGGCGGCGTGGCGCAGGGCGTGGAAGCGCAGTGGTCGCAGGCCGGCGGCGTCGCGGGCGCGCTTGAAGCGCTTGCGCACGGCGGAGGGGTCGAGGCGCCGGCCGAGGCGCGAGCAGAAGATGTAGTCCTCGCGTGAGGTGTAGTCGCCGCGCGCCTGTAGGCGTTCGAGGGCTTCGGCGGCGGGGTCGGCGAGCGGGATGAATCGCGCCTGCCAGCTCTTGGTGGGCCCCTCCACCCCGGCGGAGACGGCGCGTTGGACGACCATTCGCCGGGTGTCGAGGTCGATGTCCTCCCAGCGCAGCGCGAGCAGCTCGCCGAGGCGCAGGCCGGTGTAGGACGCGAGGCGGAACAGCTCGGCGTCCTGGGCGTCCTCGCGTACACGCCACGCGATCTCGTCGGGCTCGAGGTTCGTTGGCTGCGGGCCGCGGTGCTTGCCATCGGCGGCGGCTTGGGCGAGGGCCTCGATCTCCTCGGGCTCGTAGAAGTCGAGCACCGCGGGTGGGGGCTCGCGGCGCTTGGTCGTTGCTTCCACCGGGTTGGTGGGCAGGCCGTGGGTGTCCTCGCGGCGCCCGTAGTTGAAGATCGCGGAGAGGAGCTGTCTGTGCTTGTTGACGGTGCGAGGGGAGACCTCGCTCTCGTCCAGTTGGCGCAGGAACGCGGACACCTGGCGGGTGGTGATCTTCGCGGCGGGTAGGTTGCCAAACGCAGCCATCACGGGACCGGGGCTCTTTCCTTTCCCGCGCTGGTGCGGGGTCCCCGGCTCGGCGAGCATGTAGCGGTAGTCGCTCAGCGTCGAGGGCTTCGCGCCGCGCTCGCGCTCCAGGTGATCGAGCCACTCCGCCGCGAGCTCCCGGAACGTGACGCCCTGCTCCCGGCGCTCCTGCTCCCCCGCCTCAATAGCCCGCTCTCGCTCCTCGTGTTCGGCGATCAGCTCGGCCATCCGCACGGTCGCACGCTTCTCATCGAGGAACCCCTCCGGCATCCGCCCGCGCCGCAGGCGCCAGCCCTTGCCGTCCACGCCGCGTTCCAGCCACGCCGGCCCGACGCGCCGCTTTACCTGCCGGTGGCCACGGCGCCACTTGGCCTCGTACACCGGCCCGTCGCCGCGCTTGACTACGACCAGCGCGCCGGTCGGATAGGTGTGAGTTGAGCCACCATCTTTTCGCACGATCTATGGAGAGTACCACGCGAGTACCACGTCTCCGTGAGTACCGCTTTCAGTACCGCACCGGCCAGAATCAGTCCTCATAAGGCCATGTTGAGCGATCGTAAACCCCTGAAAACACTGGCTCCAGCACGCTCACTCCGGCCTGTCACGCCGGAGGCCGCGGGTTCGAGTCCCGTCGCTCCCGTCTTTCTCACCCGCAGATCAAGATCCGGCCCCAGTCTGGTCGCGGGTTCGTAGTGGTGCCACAGCGGCGGACGCCAAGGAGCTCGAGCCTGGGCTGATTGATGGCCATTGCAACGGTCGCTCAACGCGTCTCGGGTCATCGCGCGCTGTCTGGTGATCCGCTTGCCCAGGACGGCTCCCGCGCCGTAGGCGCGCGCACCAGCGCGCGAAACAGAGCGAGTGCTGTCGGTGTGGGCGAGCCGTAGAGCTGGCCCACGGGCAGAATCAGCCGACCATAGATCGAGTTGACGCCGATGGCGCTTGCGCAGGCTGCTTCGACACCGACGCCAAAATCCAGCCAATAGATGTGGGGCAGTACGACATTGAAGCCTCCCGGGACGCCAACGGTCATAAGCGCGACCGCTGGCATCGCCACACAGGTCCTTCGCCACAGCCACCTCACTCGGCGAGCGTAGTCCAGAAGACCGCCTTGGATCATCATCCCGAGGGAGGCATAGAGATTCGTCGCAAGGAGGCTGCGGGCTGTCACGGGTCAGCAGGCACTGCCTTCATCGTAACGGGTATGATGCTAACATGACTAGCACAATGCTTGGGAGCATCGACCGCTCGGACCCCACCCCCCTCCACGATCAGGTCGCCGCGCAGATCCGGCGCGCGATCGCCGACGGCGAGGCCAAGCCCGGGGAGCGCCTACCGCCCGCCCGCGATCTTGCGGCGGTCATGGCTGTCAACACCAACACTGTGCTGCGCGCGCTGCGCGCTTTGCGCGAGGAAGGGCTCTTGGAGTTCCGCCGTGGGCTGGGTGTGCGCGTAAGCGGCACCCCACAGCGAGGCGCGGTGATCGCGCGCGCTCGCGAGCTCGTCGGCTTCGCGCGCCAGCAGGGCTATCAGCTCGATGAGCTGATCTCGATCATCCAGGGACTTTGCTGAGCGATGCCCACATTGCTCGGCGACAAGCCCTCTCCCAACGTGCACCCGACTGTGCCGGTTGGGCCCGAGCAGGGCGTCATCGAAGAGGCCAGGCGCCGCCAACGCACACGTCGTGTCCGCGTCGCGCTCGGTGTACTGCTCGCGATGGCGTGTGTCGCCGGCCTCGTGTGGGCCACCACTGGGGGAGGATGGCCTGCGAACCTTCGACATGGCGGGCGCTCGGATGGGGCTGGAGCCGCACGAAGCAAAGCGCCGGCTGCGGGTGGGTTCCACATGCATCTCTCTCCCGCGCTCGACGGCGGCCAGTACGGGTGGTGCGTGCGCGTGGAAGAAGGACCCGGGGGCATCGGCGGCGGAGGGTGCGCAATGACGCCCGTGACTTCGACGCCGCTGGCCATGCACATGAGCGGTGGAAGTGCCATCACGGGCAGGTACTCGATCGTTGTGGTGACCACTCCGCAGGTTGCTGCTGTCCTCGTGAACGGCCGTCGGCGAGTCCCCACGATCGTGCTACCCGGGCTGCCATATGGTCTGCGGGCTGCCCGGATACGGTTCCGCGTACCACTGGTACCGCGTCCCAGACGAGTCACCAGCACCCACGCGCCCAGGCATGTGACGCCACCGCCACCCGAACCGACGATCGTGGCCCTCGACGGGCAGGGGCGCCCAATCCCGAACCGGGTCGTGCGCGAACCGATCGAACGACCCAACATCTCAGGGCGCGGTCCCTGCGCACTGCGTGCCAGCGGACTGCCCGGACTCGCGCCACAGTGGAGCCACGTCGCCAGTGCGATCAGGCCGTTCCCCGGCCAGCTCGTGGGTCGCGCGTTCTTCTCGTGCATCGACACCGAGTACTACCTGCGGCACTGGCCACTGGACGCCGCGATCCTGCTCGACGCCGCCCACCCCGGCGCTGCCCCGGCCGCGATACCCGGCTTGACGCCAGCACCCGGAGCGCCGGGCTTCTTCAACGGCCCGGGCGACTTCAAAGGCGAACTGACCGCGACCCGACATGGCAACACATGGCTGGTGGTGGCCGGGGGGAGCAGCCTCGCCCAACGCATCCAGGTCCTACGCCACCTAACGCCCGCCGTCAAGTTCTAGTCGCAGGCGCGGCGCGGCACGTCCCCCGGGGCGCCAGGGTTGGCGAGCAATTGGCCGATAAGGGGATTGGCGAATCTGAGGTAGTGGACGATTTCGCAACGACACACATCACCGCGCATCCGCGCGGCCAGTGATCCGCCGCGAGACCGCCCCGCGTATAGGGGGGGTCAATGGCGCAGCCAAAGTGCTCGCGGCCGTCAAGGAAACGGGGTTCATCGTCAGCTGAAAGCGCGAGGCGCCCATGTTGTCGGACGGGCCTGATGCCATTCGGCGGCGCGAGTAGTCACGGCTCTGATCGAGACACAAGGTAGGGCAGGTTCGCTCGCACCCTTTTTTCAAGCAGCACCCAAATACGAGGCCCGTCCTGACAGGGATGTGGCCGGACTCTGGAGGTAACGACACCGTGGGACTCGACAATCCAATCCACATCGCATTTCTGCTGATTCTGCTGCTACTCGTCTTCGGGGCCAGGCGGTTGCCGGAGATGGGCCGCTCGCTGGGAGACGGCATGCGCGGCTTCAAGGACGCGCTCGGGGGCGAAAGTCCCTCAACTGCCATTTCGCATCCGGTGCCTCGGCCGGTGCTGGTTGGCCAGGAGCAGCCGACTCCGAAAACGGCACGCACCACTTCCGCGGCCTCAGTGGCCGAGCCCACGCCGCCGGCCGCGGCCTGAAGGCAACACGAGCACCGGGAGAGAATCATGGCAGTCGCCGTCGGCAGAATCGGGCACGAAGACCGGATCAGCGTGGTCAACCATTTGGAGGAGCTGCGCGGCCGGTTGATCGTCTGCCTCGCGGTGATCGCTGTTGCGTTCGGCTTCTGCTTCTGGCAAAACCACACGCTGTTGAACATCATCAACAAGCCGCTCGCCCACGAGACCCAGAAACAGGTCAAGGCGGGCAGCGGCCCGCTCGGTTCCACCTACGCCGTTCAGCAGAGCGCTCGCACCGTGGCCACGCAGCTACAGGTCGTCGTGCGGGCGCTGGAGCGCCCCGGAAGCGGCGCTTCGGCGGCGACGAAGGTCTCACTCGCCAGCGTGGAGCCCGCGTTGCACGGTGCGATCGAGCGTCTCTCGGCGGCTCCACAGGGCAACAAGCCCGTCACCCTCGGGATCGGCGAGCCGTTCACGACGACGATCGGGATCTCGTTCATCTTCGCGATGATCCTTTCGCTGCCGGTCGTGCTGTATGAGCTCTACGGCTTTCTGCTGCCGGCCTTCAGTCCCGAGCAGCGGCGGATCGCAACCCCGCTGATGCTCGCGATCCCGTTCTTGTTCATCACGGGAGTCATGTTCGGCTACTTCGTCGTGCTACCCGCAGCTGTGCGCTTCTTCCAGAACTTCAACAGCGGCGAGTTCAACGTGCTCGTCCAAGCCAGCCAGTACTACCACTTCGCGGCGGTGATCCTGCTCGCAATGGGCTTCATCTTCCAGGTTCCCGTGGGAGTCCTGGCGGCGACCCGCGCCGGGATCGTGACAACCAAGCAGCTGCGCCGTAATCGCCGTTACGCGGTCCTCGCATGCGGTGCGGTTGCGGCGTTCCTGCCAGGCGATGCGATCACGCTGATCCTCGAGACGGTGCCGCTGTACCTCCTATTCGAGCTGAGCGTCCTGATTGCGAGGATCATCGAGCGCCGAGAGAAAGCGTGTGCGGTGGGTTGATTCAGGCGTTGACGCGCGCCGCGTGCCGGTCGTGCTCACGGTGCTTGCCCCGGCGGCTAACGGGCGCATGCCGGTACCCCCGCGCGCCGGCGATCCGGCTTGCGCGCATTCGCAGGATCTGCCTGCAGTCTGTGTACTCCATCTGCATCGTGGTCAGGTGACTCGCGGCGTACTGCAGCGCCGCGACTCGCAGCCGCCGATTCAGACGACGGCCGTTTTCGCACTCGGTCGTGGCGACCCGTGCTTCGTGGTGCAGCCGAGCTGTCGGGGAGCCCCCGGCATTTGGCGCACGGGTCCCGCCCCCGCCGGTCCGGTGGTGGGTGCTCTCGTGTGCGCTCACGGCCTGTCGGCGTGAGGCGGCGATCGCGACCGAATGGCCCGTCTGCCCGGCGAGGAGCAGGCCGGACGTCAGCGTCGCGGTGCCGAGGGCTGCCAGGAGCATCCCGGTGATCCCATTTGCGGACAGCTTGCCGGCGAGCGCCCGGTGGACCGTGAACCCGGCCAGGCGTCGTGACATGAACAGGAAGGGGGCGGCGAGCGCGTGCAGTGGCGCACCCTCCGCCAAGCCGCGGCGCGCGCGGTGAATCAGCGTCTTGATCGCCGAGACAGTGGTTTGCTCGCGGCTGGCCAGCTCGCGGTAGCTGCGACCTTCAATGGCATGGCCTACCAGCGCGTCGCGCTGACGAGCCGGCAGGGCTCCGATCGCTCCCATCAGCCAATCAAGCCACTCGCGCATCCACGAGCGCACGAAACGCGTCGTGCTCGCCGGCGGCCGAAGGCGGCATCTGCCCGGGGCGCCGCCCGCTCCCGACTGCGGCGGGAGTGCTCTGCGACGCGGGTGTTCGCGGCTGCTGGGGTTGGTCGGTTCGTTCCATGGCCTATGAGACGCGGTCGGCGTGGAAATGTTGCGCAGCCCGGTCGAGGCCGATTGCCGACCGGCGCGTTGGTGGCGCCCTTCGCCCGAGTGCGGTGTGCGACCTCGTTGACCCTACTGCGCCGGAGCGGCGTTGTACTCAGGCCCCCACCGTGCCGAGTCGCACGACGAGCTTGCCCGGATTGCCCTGCTCGCCGGGGAACACCAGCTTGACGGTGAAGCGTTTGCGGTTGCGCGAGACGCTGGTCCCGCCGATCCTCACGGCGTGCGCCTGCGCGCCGACGATTCGCGCGGTCGCGCTCACGATGCGCCTTTTCGGACGCGTGCTGAAGCTGTAGGTCGCGTAGCCCGTGAAGCCGACCGTCCGCTGGACTTTGGGTGTCAGCCTGTACGTCGTGATGAGGATCGCCGGCGCCGACCCCGGCGGGCGCGCGCTGCTTGCTACGCCTGCTGGCGCTGTCGTTGCGAGGAGGGCGAGGGCGAGCGCGGTGAGGAAGGGCAGCGTGAAGGCGCGCAGCGACCGAGAGAGCCCTTTGGTGGGTGCGGCGCCATGTCCAGGAAGTGGTTGCACCCCAGTCAGTGTAGGGCCGCCTGCCTCGGTCCGTTTTCTACTCCGTCGGGTCGTGATTCCGAGGGTGCGTGCCGCTCCGTGGCGTTGGGTAGGGTTGAGCGATGAGCGTGAGCGCCCCCACCGTTGACTGCGCTGTGATCCGCACCGCCGGCCTGACGAAGGTCTACGCCGGCGCCGACTTCGCGGCGGTGGACGGGCTCGACCTGGAGATCCGCTCGGGAGAGATCTTCGGTCTGCTGGGTCCCAACGGCGCTGGCAAGACGACCACCGCGGGGATGCTCACCACGCGCGTGATCCCCACCGCGGGCACGGCGGCGGTGGGCGCCGTCGATGTGATCGGCCACCCGGCACTCGCCAAGCAGCTAATCGGGGTGGTCTCCCAGCAGAACACGCTCGACCGGCAGCTCACCGTGTGGGAGAACCTGTACTTCCATGGGCGTCTCTTCGGGATCGGTGCGGCGGAGTCGCGGCGCATCTCCGACGAGCTGCTCGAGCAGTTCCACCTCGCGCGCTGGGCGAAGGCGTCGGTGTTCGCGCTCTCCGGCGGGATGGCGCAGCGGCTGATGGTTGCGCGCGCGATCTTCCACCGGCCCGCGGTGCTGTTCATGGACGAGCCCACCTCCGGCCTCGACCCGCAGAGCCGCCTCGCGCTGTGGGAGATCCTCGGCGAGCTCAACGCCGCCGGGCAGACGATCATGCTGCTGACTCATTACATGGAGGAGGCCGACCATCTCTGCCACCGTGTGGCGATCATGGACCACGGCAAGATCCTCGCGCTCGACACGCCCGCGGGGCTCAAGCAGTCGGTTGGCGCCGACACGATCGTGACGGTGAAGGCGCCCGGCGACGGCGCCTCGCTGGCGGCGACGCTCGAGCGGAAGATCGAGGGCGTGACCCGCACGCGCGTGATCGACGGCGGCGCCGAGCTGCACATCGAGGGCTCCGAGCGGATGGTGCCGCGGGTCGTGGCCGCCGCCGAGAGCGGAGGCTTCGAGCTCGTCAACCTGTCAGTCGCCGAACCGTCGCTCGAAACCGTGTTCATTCACCTCACCGGCAAGGAGCTGCGCGAATGAGTGTCGGCTTCGGCTGGGGCAGCGCTGTCGTCGGGCGGGCCGCGTCCTTGGTCCCCAGCGGCGCTGATGGAGGCGTGGGCGAGTGAGCGCTCCCGACGCCACCACAGTGGGGGTCCCCGCGACGAGCAGCGATGGCAGGCAGCCGATGCCGCCGGCCGCGATCGTGCTCACGCCCACGCGCTCCACGTTCGACGCCAGCCGCACCGCGCTCGGGGCGCTGATCCTGCGCGACCTCACGGTGCTTCGCAAGAACATCCCCGAATTCGTTGCACGTGTGCTGATCCAGCCGTTCCTGCTGGTGTTCGTGTTCCTCTATGTGTTCCCCACCATCGGCCAGGGGATCGGCGGCGGCCACGGCTCCAACGCGTCCACCGAGTCCGACTTCGCGACCGTGCTCGTCCCCGGCGTGGTGGCGATCTCGATCATGTTCCAGGGGATCCAGGCCGTCGCGCTGCAGATGTCCACCGAGTTTGGCTACACCCGCGAGATCGAGGACCGCGTGCAGGCGCCCTGCCCGATCTGGTTGGTCGCGATCGCCAAGGTGCTCTCCGGCGCCGTCCAGGGGATGCTGGCCGCCGTGATCGTGTTCCCGATCGCCGCGGTCATCCATGCCCCCGGCGTGCACGCCCACCTGTCGGTGCACTGGTGGATCGTGCTCACCTTGATCCCGCTCGCCTCGGTGGCGATGACCTCGCTCGGGCTGCTGCTCGGCACCACCTTCGAGCCCCGCAACATCGGCTTGATGTTCGGCTTCGTGGTGCTGCCGCTGACGTTCCTCGGGGGCACCTACTACCAGTGGACGAAGCTTGCCCCCGTGGAAGTCGCGGGGATTCACTGGCTGCAGATCCTGGTGCTGATCAACCCCCTGATCTACGTCGCCGAGGGAATGCGCGCGGGGCTCACCGAAGCCTCGCATATGCCCCTCTACGTGGTCTACCCGGTGCTGATCGCCTTCTGCGCGTTCTTCCTCGGCCTGGGATTGCGCAACTTCAGGCGGCGCGTGCTGGTCTAACGCTTCGTCGCGGGGCATGGAAGCCCCGCGCCTAACCCGCTGGCCTCCGCATTCGCGCGCGCGGATGCCCCCCCAAAAAATCGCGTGCTACGCCAATGACGCCGCGGCCACGTACAGCAACGCCTGGGCTCGCGCCACGGCTGCCACCGCGCTGTCGGGCACCAGCAGCTCGGGGTGATGGAGGGGACGAGGCGTGAATCCCAGAGCGCCGTCGAGGCCGACGAACGCCATCGCGATCGGCGCCAGTTCGGCGAAGAAGGCGAAGTCATCCGAGCCGCACGAGCGCCACTCCGGTGCGCGCTCGAAGCCGGCGCTCGCCAGCAGCTTCCGGGCTCGCGCGACGATTCCCGGGTCGTTGATCAGCGGCGGCTCGCCCGCGGTCAGCTCCACCTGCGCGCGGCAGCCGTGCGCCGCCGCCACCCCGGCCGCGACCTCCCGCACCAGCGCGCGCAGCGCCTCCCGGTCCTCGGGGCGGTGCGCGCGCAGAGCCGCTCGGGCGCGGGCCCGCTCCGGGATCACGTTCTCCGCGCCGCCGCCTTCCAGCACGCCGACTGTGAGCGTCGCCGCCTGCAGCGGGTCGATGCGCCGCCCTACCTGCGCGTGCAACGCCACCACGATCTGCGCCAGCGCGAGAATCGGGTCGGCCCCGTGGTGGGGGTAGGCGCCGTGTGTCGGCTCCCCCTCGACGACGATCTCCACCGCGTCGCACGAGGCGTTGACCGACCCCTCGTCGAGCGCCACCGTGCCCCACGCGAGCTCGGGGTGCACGTGGGCCGCCACGATCGCCGCCGGCGCCAGCTCCGCCAGTGGGCCGCGGCCGCTATCGGGCGGCGCTGCGCGCGCCGTTTCCGTCGGCACCCCGTGTGTCAGCTCCGTTTTCGTCGGCATCCCGTGCGCCAGCTTCGTCTCCGTCGGCATCCCGTGCGCCAGCTTCGTCTCCGTCGGCACCCCGCGTGCCAGCTCCGTTTCCGTCGGCATCCCGTGCGCCAGCTCCCGCGCGCCGGACGGGTAGGCCTCCTCGCTCGGCTGCAACACCGCCAGCAGCGGCGCCGGCAGCTGCTCGCCGAGCGTGTGCGCCGCACGCGTCAGCGCCACCAGCGCCGCCATGTGCACGTCGTGCCCGCACGCGTGCATCGCAGCGCCCTTCGCGCTGAAGGGCGCACCCGTACGCTCCTCGATCGGCAGGCCGTCCAGCTCGGCGCGCACCGCGATGGGCGCGCGATCGTGCGGCCGGTGTCGCCCCACGCTGGCGATGCGGCCGGTTCCGGCGACAGTCGTGCAGGGCACCGGCAGCTCCCCGGCGACCGTGTCCGCCGTCCACTCCTCCACGTGCGCCAGCTCCGGCCGTTCGTGCAGCCGGTGGCGCAGCTCCACCGCGCGCGGCAGCTCGTGCTCGATGCCTTCGAGCAGTCGCCTCAGCAGCCCTGCGTCAGCCGATCCCGGTGCCGCGCCGAGGTTGGCATCGGGCTCAGTAGATCGCGGCATACCGCCTGCACACCTCGCCGAGGTCCAGCTCGGCGACCGCGTCCAGCTCCGACTGCTTGATGCCGACGTATGCCTCGTACAGCGTCGCGCCCAACCATCCGCGCATCACGTCGTCGTCGGCCAGCGCTCGCAGGGCATCATCCAGCGAGGCCGGCAGCGCACCGACGCCGAAGCGCTCCGCCTCGGCGGCGTCGAGATGGGCCGGATCGCGGTCGAGGATCGGCGGCGGCGCGAGATCCGCGAGCACACCGTCGAGCCCGGCGCGAACGATCGCCCCAAGCGCCAGGTAGGGATTGGCGGCGGCGTCGGCGCCGCGGTACTCCAGGCGCAGCTGTGACGCAAGGTCGGGAGCGGAATTGGGGGAGGGAGAGGAGGGGGAGGGGGAGGGGTAGGTATTTGCGACGCCCCCGGCACCGAGCGCCACCAGCGGCGGAATGCGCAACAGCGTTTCGCGGTTGCGCTCGCCCACGCACACCGTGCCTGCGCTCCAGCGGTGGGGGGTGAGGCGCGCCGCGGAGACGGGGCTAGGAGAGCACAATGCGCTGAGCGCCCCCGCGTGGCGCAGGATCCCTGCCGCAAACCGGCCCCCCAGCTCGCTCAGGTGGCCGGGGCGACCCGCGTCGTAGAGCAGCGGGGCGCCGTCGGCGTCGAGGAGGTTGAAGTGGATGTGCACCCCGTTGCCGGGCTCGTCGGGGTGCAGCAGCGGCGTGAAGGTGGCGCGCATTCCCCGCCGGCGCGCGACCTCGCGCACGACCTCCTTGACCACCACGCCGCGGTCGGCGGCCCCCACCCCATCGGTGGCTCCGACGGGGATCTCGAACTGGTGGGGGGCGAACTCCGCGAAGATCCGCTCCGGCTGCGCACCCGCCTCGACCAGCGCCCCGATCGCCTCGGCCGCGAACGGTTCGGCGCGCCGCAGCGCCTCCAGCGAGAAGGGCGCCGCTGGCGGATCCAGCGAGGGGGGCGCTGTGGGCGGATCCAGCGAGGGGGGCGCCGGGAGCGGCTCCGGCGAGGGGCGCGCCGCGGGCGGCTCCGGCGAGAACGATGCCGCACCCCGCTCGCTGCCGAGGAGCTGGAACTCGTGCTCGAAGCTTGCGATCACACGCGCGCCTAGCTCGCGCTCCAGCTCCGCAAGCGCGTCGCGCAAGAAGCGCCGCGGGCAGCACTCCCAAGGCGTCCCGTCGGTCTCCACGATGTCGCACAACACCAGCTCCAGCGCATTGGCGCCTTTATTGGGAGGCCCGCCCGCCGGCCCGCCCGCCGGCCCACCCACCGGCCCGCTCACCCACCCGCTCCCGGTGGCCTCAGCCTCCACGCGCACGTGCGTGTCGGGATCGGGCAGCAGTCTCAGGTCTCCGGTCGAATCGAACGGCGTGCGCGCGGCCAGCGGGCCGTGCGGGGTGAGCGAGTGGTTGGCTGGCACCCACCCCACGCCCACCCGCAGCGTCTCCCCGAGCTCGGCTGTCGGCAGCGAGCGGCCGCGCACGATCCCCCCGAGATCGCAGCACACCAGCGCGACCAGCTCGGTCGAGCTCAACTCGCCACCTCCGCCGTCACCGTCCCGTTGTCCCAGATGCCCTCGTGCAGCCCCAGCTCGCGTGCGCCCGCTCGTACACGCGCGGCGTCGTCGGCGGCGAGCACCACCACCACGCCCCCGGCGGGCTGGCCGAAACGGGGATGCTCGCCGACGGCGAGTGCCTCCCGGCTTCGGTCACGCCGCTCGATCGCCGCCGCAAGTCGCTCGGCCGGCTGCATGTGCACACCGCCGTTGCCCAGCGAGGGGTAGGTGTCGGCGACGCCGTAGAGGGTGCCGCGGGGACCCCGCACGCGCCCGAACACGCACACGAAGTGCCCCACTTCCCAGTCGGGCGGCGGACCGCCCTGCGCGCCCTCGTACAGGTGGTCGAGCAGCTGATCGAGGCGTGCACCCCCGCCCCACAGATGGCGGGTGGCGAGATTGGCGATCAAGGCAACCGGGCGCTGGAGCCCGGCGACGAGCTCGAACAGCCCATCGAGCGTGCCTGCCGTCCACGGGCCGCTGTAGGGGATCGCCGTGAGCGTGCCCTCTGCGAGCTGCTCGATCGCGCCGACCACGCCGGCTGCCGTGGTGCCCGACACCGTGGCATCGTTGACAAACGGCAGCGCCAGTCGGTAGTCGCGCCTCCCCGTTTCGCCGTGCGGCAGGTTGCCGGTGTCCTGCTGCGTGGACACCACACTCCCCGCCGCCACCGCCACCGTGTCCTGGTCGAGTGGCTCGCCTGTGGGCAGCTCGATGCCGGCCGCGTGCAGCGCCAGTGCACCGCAGAAGGCTCCGCACAGGTCATCGCGCTGTGGCAGCTCGCTGGCGTGGAACGCCAGCAGCGCACGCGCCCCGGGCAGGAGTGTCGTCTCCAGTGGTGGGGGCGCGGCCATCCAGCAAATATACGGCGGCCTTCGCGGCGCTCATCTCCCGCCGCGCGTATCTGCGCGTCGCCACAAGCCTCTGGAGGCAGCGACGCCGCGGGCCTTTGGAGGCGCGGCGACGGCGTGCCCTTAGGTTGACGAGGACGATGCGGGCAGCGCGAAGGCGCTCTTGCCATCGCCCTGACGCTTGACCCGCGCGACCTTGCGCTGGCGTGTGAGCTGGCTGAGATTGGTGCGAATCTCGGTGGTGCTCATCGCCGTGACCATCACCAGCTCGCTGATCGTGTGCGAGCCGTGCTCCAGTGCCGCGACGATCGCCAATTGCACCTCGCTCGGCGAAGCCGGCTTGCGCTCCACCTCCGGCTCAGGCTCGAGCTCCTCGATGGTCGGCTCGGGGATGGCCGGCTCGGGGAGGGTCGGCGGCGTCTGGATCGGCGCAGGCGCAGAGTGAGCTGGCGTTATCGACAGCGAACTCAGACCCCCCGGCCCGGGCTGGGTGCGGAGCGATGGCATCCCGGGCAGGATGCGCGGCTCGCGCGGCACGGCCGGGGTGGGCTCCGGCGCCTGTATGACCGGCTCGGGAGCCGAGGACGCCAGCTCGATCGCTCCGGCCGCCGAGCCGCGTTGGCCGATCTTCGGTTGGCCGATCTTCGATCGGTCGCGGGCGCCGCGGCGCCGCGTCGTCGCCGGGGGTGCGAGCACCGCGGCGGGCGGGCCGTCGCTCGCCGCAGTCTCGATCGAAGCGAGCGTGTCGGCGGCATCCAGCAGGCGCTCGTACTCGTCCAGCAGTGGGCGCAGCTCGGTCATGCGCTGCTCGATTTCGGCGCACACCCGCGCCAGCAGGTCAGTCTCCACCATCGTCCCTTCAGGCTCAAAATGCTCGATTACACAACTGCACGCGCCAGCATATCCAGCGATTCGAGTCCGGCGAAGGGAGGCTACTCGGCGGGCTCCTCGACCGGGCTGACGGCGAACACGATGTGACGGCGGGCGACCGCCAGGAAGGGGTGATGCTCGAGGGGGCCGCCGTCGAGCGGTTGGACGGCAACTTCGGTGAGCGTCAGGAAGTCGCGCTCGGAGGCGTTGAGCACGTCGGAGACGCGGCTGCGGTAGCCGTCGCGGGCGAGCGTGATCGAACCTTCGATGCGGTGGCGGGCGGTCTCGACGCGGATGCGCTCCTCGCGGTGCTCCATGCTCAAAGCTCCTCCTGCGCGATGATCGGTCCCACGGCGGGGTCAGCCACGACTCAGCCGCCGATGATGCGCTCTCGCGAAACCTGTGTGGCTGGCAGCCCGGCGCGGGCAATCGGCGCGAGCGTGCCGTGGGCGCCGGTGGGGCGGTTGCGCTCGTCGCGCACGATGTACAGCGGCCGGTGCTTGACCTCGTCGTAGATGCGCCCCACATACTCGCCGATCACGCCGAGCGCGATCAGCTGGATGCCTCCGAGCAGCAGGATCGCGATCGTCAGCGAGCCGAAGCCAGGCAGGTAGGAGCCGGCGAAGTGCAGGCCGATCACGACCGGGATCGCGAAGAAGGCAAGCCCCGCGGAGAGCAGCCCGACATACGTGGCGAGCTGCAACGGCACGTGCGAGAAGGAGGCGATCGCGTCGAGCGAGAAGCGCAGCATCTTGCGCAGCGTGTACTTCGTCTCGCCGGCGTGGCGCGCGTCGCGCTCATACGGCACCGCGGTTTGCGTGAAGCCCACCCACACGGTCATGCCGCGCAGGAAGCGCGAGCGCTCGGTCATCGTCAGCAGCGCGTCCAGCGCGCGGCGGTCGAGCAGGCGGAAGTCTCCGGAGTTGGGCTCGAGGTTGACCTGGGCGAGCTTGTCGAACAGCTTGTAGAACCACGAGGCGCTCGCCAGCTTGAAGGCGGTCTCGCCCTCGCGCTGCTTGCGCACGGCGTACACCACGTCGGCGCCGGTTTCCCAGCGGGCGACCATCGTCGGGATCAGCTCGGGCGGGTCCTGCAGGTCGGCGTCGATCATCGCCACCACGTCCCCCACCGCGTGCTCCAGCCCGGCGGTGAGCGCCGCCTGGTGCCCGAAGTTGCGGGAGAGGTGGATGACCCTCACACGCGGATCCTCGGCCGCCATCCGGTCGAGCAGCTCGGGAGTGGCGTCGGAGGAGCCGTCGTTGACCAGCACCAGCTCGAAGGTGTAGTCGGCGACGGCGGCGCACGCGCGGCGCACGAAGCGCTCGACCAGCTCCTCCTCGTTGTAAACGGGGGCGACGACGCTCAGCAGGGTGGGGTTACGGGGGGAGTCGGGCATCGGGGCTTGGAAAACTGCTTAAGTTGCGGAGGTGGGAAGCGTGGATGAGACAGTTGACAGCTTAGAGGGTGGCGCAGCCGGCCGAAGGCCGCCTGGAGGATGGCGCAGCCGGCCACAGGCCGGCGAGCCGGGCCCCTCCTCTTCGGAAGGCCGGGCCCCTCTTCTTCGGAAGGCCGGGCCCCTCTTCTTCCATCGATGGACAGCGCCACCGTAGTGGACGCCCCTAAGGCGAAGCTCAATCCTGCGCTGGTAGTGCAGTTCGTCAAGTTCGGGGTCGTGGGGATCTCCAACACGCTATTGGCCCTTGCCGTGTACGCGGTCCTGATCAACGGCTTCGGGATGTGGTACATCGCGGCGTCGGCGATCGGCTACGCGGTGGGGATGGTCAACGGCTTCCTGTGGAACCGCAGCTGGACCTTCCGCGGCCACGTGGGCGACGCGCTGACGCCGGTCCGCTGGATCGTGGTGCAGGGCTGCGGCCTGGCGGCCAACCTCGGGTTGGTGTTCATGTTCGTGCACGACGCCGGCCTCGGCAAGCTGCTCGGGCAGGCGTGCGCGACGGCGATCGTGGTGGTGTTCACGTTCATCGCCAACCGTGCTTGGACCTTTCGCATGGAGCCGGCCAGGTAGCCAGGGGAATTTTTCTAGGGATCGTCCGCGTGCGTGGCAGCGCATGACAGCCGGCTTCGGTCTTCCTACCCCGCCACCGTCGGGCGCAGGACTGCCAACAGCGAGAGCCCCACCGGGATTCGACCCCCGCGCCCGATCGCCGCGGCCTCCAGCTCCAGCGGTCGTTGCAGCAGCCAGTTGAGCGGTGCCGGCGGCACCCACAGGTCGAGGCTCGATTCGGTCGTGCCGCGGTGCAGGCGCTCCAGTGCGCGCAGGGCGATCGCGACCGGCAGCAGCAGCGAGTTGAAGTGGGTGGTGTGCTCGCACTCCCAACCGGCGGCGCGGGCGGCCTGCTCGAGCGTCGCGCCGGAGTAGCGCCGGCAGTGGTGGTTGACCTTGTCGTGGCCGCTCCACAGCCACTGGTAGGCGGGCACCGTCACCAGCAGCGCTCCACCGGGCGCCAGCACGCGCCGCAGCTCGCGCAACGCGCCATGGTCGTCGGGCAGGTGCTCGATCACGTCGAGGCACACCGCGAGGTCGAAGGAATCGTCGGCGAACGGCATCTCCATCACCGAGCCCTCCACCACCTCGCCGACGTGACGGGCGCGGGCGAGCTCGACGCTGGTGGGTGAGATCTCCACGCCGGTCACCTCCCCCCGGCGCGCCAGCTCGACCATGTTGCGCCCGCTGCCGCAGCCGGCATCGAGGATCCGCGCACGGGGCGGAATCTCCAGACGCTCGATCGTGCGCTCGAGCACGCTGCGGCGTCCGCGATACCACCAATGGCGGTCCTCCGCCCGGTGGGTCTGCAGCTCGTAGTCGCGGTTCACCGGGAGCATCTTTCCTAAAACTCGCCCCACGCCCCGGTCCGGGGGCAAGCCCAATCAAACATCTGGCCATGCCTTGACAGAAATCTTGGCATGCCATAAAATAAATTCCATGGCAGCACGAGAGCAGATGCGATCGTCCGCGGTCGAGGACTACTGCAAGGCGATCTTCACGCTGGAGTCGCGCGGCGATGAGCCCGTCTCGACGAACGCGCTCGCCGAGCGGCTGGAGATCACGCCGGGCTCGGTGTCGGCGATGCTGCGCAAGTTGGAGGAGCTCGGGCTGGTCGCGCATGTGCCCTATCGCGGGGTGAGACTTACCGACAAAGGCCGCCGGGTGGCGCTCGAGGTGATCCGCCACCATCGTCTGCTGGAGCTGTTCCTCGCGGAGACGCTGCAGATGCCTTGGGATCAGGTGCACGCCGAGGCGGAGGTGCTGGAGCACGTGCTCTCCGAGGAGCTGGAGCAGCTAATTGCCGCGAAGCTCGGCGACCCCAAGCTCGACCCTCACGGCGACCCGATCCCCAGCGCCGACCTGCAACTGCGCGAGCCCGAGACGTGCAGCCTGGAGAGCTTGCAGACGGGGGCGGAAGGGGTGTTCGTGCGCGTGTCCGACAGCGACCCGGAGATGCTCCGCTATTTGTCAGAGCGCGGTATCGCCCCCGGCGACCGCTTCGAGGTGCGCGACCGCCAACCTTTCGGGGGGCCGCTGTTCGTGAGCTTCGACGGGCGCGAGCACCCGATCGGCGGCCAGCTGGCGCACGCGATGCGCGTCGAGCTCGATGGCGACCGCGAGGGAGCCACGGCATGAGCGCGCCCGCATCGAACCGTGCGAGCAACGGCATCGATCCCGAGGCGGTGAGGTCGTGAGCGCGCAGCCCGTCGCGCAGCCGACTCCCGCGGCGCTGGAGCTTGGCCCGAGCGCGCTCGACCGGCTGCTGGCGCGCGGGCGTGTGCGGGCCACGCTGTCGATGCTCGGCCCCGCATTCGTCGCCGCCGTTGCCTACGTGGACCCCGGCAACTTCGCCACCAACATCCAGGGTGGCGCGCAGTTCGGGTACCTGCTGCTGTGGGTCGTGCTGGTCGCCAACGTGATGGCGATGTTGATCCAGTACCTCTCGGCCAAGCTCGGGATCATCACCGACCACAATCTCCCTGAGCTGTTCCGCGCCACCTACCCGCGGCCGTTCGCGTGGGGGATGTGGGTGCAGGCCGAGGTGATGGCGATGGCGACCGACATCGCCGAGTTCGTCGGCGCCGCGCTGGGGCTCAACCTGCTGTTCGGCGTGCCGTTGCTCACCGCGGGGCTGATGACCGGCGTGATCGCGTTCGTGATCCTCGCCCTGCAGCGCCGCGGCTTCCGCCGCTTCGAGCTCGCGATCACTGCGCTGCTGGGCGTGATCTTCCTCGGCTTCCTGTACGAGACGCTGCACATCGGTCCCTCCGCGCGGGCCTCGCTCGGCGGGCTGGTGCCGCACCTGGCCGGCTCCGGCAGCCTCTACCTCGCGGTGGGGATCATCGGCGCCACGGTGATGCCGCACGTGATCTACCTGCACTCGGCGCTGACCAACGGGCGCACCCCCGTGCGCAACGACCGTGAGCGCGGGCGCGTGCTGCGCTTCGAGCGCCTCGACGTGATCATCGCCCTCGGGCTCGCGGGGCTCGTCAACATGGCGATGCTCGCTGTTGCCGCCAAGCTCCTGCACAACACCGGCCACACCGGCGTCAGCACGATCCCCGCGGCCCACGCCGCCTTCGGCCAGCTCGTCGGTGGCGGTGCCGCGCTGGCGTTCTCGGTCGCGCTGCTCGCCTCCGGCGCCTCCTCCTCCTCGGTTGGCACCTATGCCGGGCAGATCGTGATGAAGGGCTTCGTCGGCCTCAACATCCCCTTGGTCGCGCGCCGTCTCGTGACGATGGCGCCCGCGATCGCCGTGCTCGCCGTCGGCCTCGGCCCCACGCAGGTGCTGGTGTTCAGCCAGGTGATCCTCTCCTTCGGCATCCCCTTCGCGCTGATCCCGCTGGTGCTGCTCACCTCCAACCGGGCGATCATGGGCGTGCACGTCAACCGGCTTCACACGACGATCGCGGCGTTCTCGCTCGCCGGGCTGATCACGGCGCTGAACGTTTTCTTGATCTACCAGCAGATCTTCTAACCGCGCTCCCCATGGGGGCGGTGGTGATCGAGATGGAAACACGGGTGTACGGGATAGCGCACTCGGGTAGGACCTGTCCCGATCGGCTGCACGTTCGACAGGTCGATCGTTTCCGTTGATCGATCAACCAAAAATGAAGGGAGCTGCACCATCGTGTCCTACTCACCCCCAACCACCACCACTCCGTGTGGGCGCTCGGGCGACCGCCGGCCGCTGCACGCTGCTGGACTCTCCGCGGCCCTGCTTGCGTTGACGGCGTTGCTGGCGCTAGTGGCGCCCTCGCTCGCGACGGCCACCTCGTACGTGTCGCTCGGGGACTCCTACACCGCCGGGCCGTTGATCCTGCCGCCCGCCCCGGGGGCGCCGCTTGAATGCCTGCAGTCGGCGCGCGACTATCCCCACCTCAGCGCCGCGGCGCTCGGGCTGTCGTTGACCGACGTCAGCTGCTCGGGGGCGACTACCGCCAACCTCACGACCACCGCCCAGTACTCCGACCAGCCGCCGCAGGAGGATGCCCTGAGCGCCTCCACCGGCGTCGTGTCGGTGGGGATCGGCGGCAACGACAACGGGCTGTTCGGCGAAACGCTCGTGACGTGCGGCTCCGAGGATCTCGTGACGTTTGGCCTGCTGAACCTGTGCAAAGCCACGTACGGCAACAAACTCGCCGAAGAGATCGAAGCCGACGGCCCGGTGGTGAGCGGCGCGCTACGCGAGATCCATGAACGCTCGCCCGCCGCCAAGGTGTTCGTGGTCGGCTATCCCGACATCCTCCCCCAGAAAGGCAAATGCTTCCCGCAGGTGCCGCTCTCGGAAGGGGACGTCGCCTACCTGAATGGCGTCGAGCAGGATCTCAACGCGATGCTCAGCCGCGAGGCCTCCGCCAACGGCGACACGTACGTCAACACCTACACCCCCAGCATCGGCCACGACGCCTGCAAGTCGCTGCCGACCCGCTGGGTGGAACCGGTGCTCCCGGAATCCGATGCCTTCTCCGTGCACCCCAACGAATACGGCATGGAACACGACGCCACCGATGTTGAGGCGGCGATGCGGGGCGCGGGGATCTCCTAGACCCTCTGCGCGAAGCTCAGCCCGGGCCTGGCATTGGCTGCCAGGCCCGGGCGGCATCGCTCAGCGGTGGTGGCGATGGTGGTGGTGGCGCCGTGGTTTGCGATGCGGCGTGACCGCGAGGTTCTGGGCGATGATCGCCGAGCGGTGCCCCGAGCTCACCTGCACTACGCTCAGGTGGACCGGCAGAGCGCCGAACTTGGCGAGCAGGCTTTTCCCGGTCGAGTCGAGCTGGATCGAGATCGTGACTTTCTGCCCCGCCGGAATCGTGAGCTTGGAGGAGCCGACGGTGAGCTCTTCCGTGCGGGTTCGGGGATGGCGTCGTGCGGACACCGCCACCGGCTTGCCGCGGCGGAGCTTCTCGATCGTGGTGAGGGTCGATTCGACTTCGCAGGCGCTGCCCGCTGCGCCTTTGCAGGCCAGCGTGAACGTCACCTCGCCGTTCTTGCCCTTGGCGGCGCCCACCTGCGAGGCGTGCGGTTTGACCGGTGGCGGTGAAACCGGGGTGTAGGTGACGCTCACCGACTTTTCCGCGGAGAAGCCGCCTTGGTCGGTCGCGAGCGCGGTGATCGTGTTGGCGCCTTTATTCAACGCGATGCTCGTCAACCATGTGCCTGTGGGTCCCACTGCGACCGCTTTGCCGTTGACGGCGAACGACGTGATCGCACGTCTGTCGGTGATGGTGCCGGCGACGGTGACATTCGGCGAGGACACGGTTGCGCCGTTTGCCGGCGATGTGATGCTGAGCGCCGGCGGGGTGCTCGGGGGATAGGTCGCGAGCACTTCCGAGGCCAGTGCTTCGACTTCGGAGAGCTTGTAGGCCTGGATGAACGCCATGTCGAGCGTGTAGGCGCCATTCGCTGGAATCGTGGCTTGGTAGGGCATCTCGAAGCTGTTCTGCCCTTCTTTGGCAGTTGTTCCCTGAGATACCGATACCGGCCCGCTGGGCGGGGTGTCGTAGACGATCGCGCCTTGCGGATGTTCGCCGTCTCCAGCGTTGGGGGTTTCCGCGTCCTCCTTGTAGTAGATCTTGCCAGTGCCAGAAGGCAATGTCATCGCCTGTCCCTTGGCGATGGCCGAGAATGTGCTGGCACCGGGGAACTCATAGGCGCCGCCTTCTTTGCCCCCATTTTCGGCCGTCTGGTCATAAAGCGCGTTCAGGGAATGGGCGGCCCCGTCGGTCGAGCGCCATGTGTCGGTCATCGATGCCACCTGATCGTCGTTGCTCGTCCGCCAGGTCCGTTCGAGCTGCACGCCCGTTGAGACGAAGCTCGTACAACTGGTAGATGTCGGCGGAGATGCCGTCGATGGCGAGCACTTGACGATCGGGTCCACCTCGGTGATCTTGAGGAGTCCGGTGGAGCGGTCGAGAGATTGGGTGACCGTTATCTGCGGAGCCCCCGAGACAGGCGAGCCTGCCTCTTTTTTGGATGCAAGTTCTTCCTGAATTTCTTTATTGACGTAGGCCGCGGCCGCAGGGCCGTAGGCGTTGGCGCCATCGATCTGCAGCGCGGAGCGGGTGGATGACCCCGACGGAGGACTGTCCTGTTTGGGGAGTGCGGCGTTGCAGTAGAACAGATGGTCGCTTTGGAGGAGGGAGCTCTGGGCGAACAGGCGCGAGTAGTCCAACCCACAATCCCCCACCGACTCGATATCGAGATAACTGGAGAATGAGTAAAGTTCAAATTCGTAGTCGTAGTTGATGCTGTTTTCCGCGTAGAGCTGGAACCGAGAGCCCGCCACGCGAGGGCCTTTGAAGGGGTCTCCCGCTTCTTCGGATGGCGCTGCCGGCGGATGGGATTCTTCGTTGCCAACCGGAACGGCACGCAGCACGCACGGTCCTTCAGGCAGCGATTCCGGCTTGACCACCACTGAGAATGAGCCGCCGCTCACCGTAGCTTCGCTGGCAATCGTGTTGTAGCTTTTGGTACCCGTCCCGTAGTAGCAGCGCAGTGCGACCATCCCGCTGATGTTCGTGGTGCCTTCGACGGTGAAGGCAGGCGGAGGCGAGGATTCGCTTTCGTTGTTGAGCGCGTAGGTCGGACCGGCGGGCGAGGTGATCTGCGAGGTCGCCGGTTCGATCGCGTTGGCGGACGTGACCGGCATGGCCGCCGCGAGCAAGGGGAGCGCGCCGATCAGCATCGCGACACGCCTCAGGGGATTCGATAGCACGATGGGCCTCCTGGATGCATGGGCATGGGGTGGCCGTCGCTGTGCGGGCGACGGTCTGGCCGCTACGACACCCCAGAATAGGAGTAGTTGCGGGCGAACTTGTGAACGGCGTGTAGGGCAGCACTCCCGTAAACACGGCGTGTAGGGCATCGCTCCTTAAACGGCGTGCAGGGCATCGCTCCCCGGGATCGGCTGACAGGGCCCGCCGGCGGCTAACATCGCTGGACACGGCCGCCAGTAGGAAGGAGCACCAATGGAGCAACTGCAAGGTCGCACCGCACTGGTCACCGGCGCATCCGGAGGGCTCGGCGTCCACCTCGCCCGGCGCCTGGCGCGCGAGGGCATGGACGTCGCCCTTGCCGCGCGTCGCGAGCCGGAGCTCTCGGCGCTTGCGGCGGAGCTCGAGAAGCTCGGCGTGCGCACTGCGGCGCTGCCGGCCGATCTCTCCGACCTCGACCAGATCGACCCGCTGATCGAGCGTGCCGAGGCTGCGCTCGGGCCGCTCGATCTGCTGGTCAACAACGCGGGCGTGGAGATCGGCGCCGCCTTCCCCGTCCTCACGCGCGAGGAGCTCACCTCGACGGTCGATCTCAATCTCACCGCGCCGATGCTCCTGACCCATCGCGTGCTGCCGGGGATGCTCGAGCGCCGCCGCGGCCACGTGGTGTTCATCTCCTCGGTCGCCGGCAAGATCGGACCTGCCTACAACGAGCCATACGCGGCTACCAAGGCCGGGCTGGTAGGGCTCACGCAGTCGCTGCGCGCCGAGTACCTGCACGAGCCGGTTGGCTTCTCGGTGATCTGCCCCGGCTTCATCGCCGGCGACGGCATGTACCAGCGGATGATGGAAGAAGGCATGAAGTCCAACCGCCTGATGGGCGAGACCACCGTTGAGAAGGTCACCGAGGCAACCGTGCGCGCGATCCAGCGCGATCAGCCAGAGGTGATCGAGACTGGCGCTCCCCTGCGCCCGATGCTCGCGCTTGCGCAGATGGCGCCGAGGCTGGTCGAGCGCGTCGCGCCGCGGTTCGGGGTGACTGAGCTCTTCCGTCGCACCGCCATCTCGCGCGGACGCGGTGGCTAGGCTGGGCCCTCACGGAAAGCGCCATTGAAAAGCGCCATTCTCGAAATGCGAGCCCCGTCAGCGGCCCCGGAGGGGCCGCTCATCCCCTTCCTTCTACGAGATCTCCGAGTTACGCAGGCTGGCCCTCGGCTGGCCGCTGCTCCATCGCGGTGTCCTCGTGTGCGTGTGCGACGCCCGCGGGTTCGGGGACGAGCACGGTCAGCGCGACCACGAGTGCTCCCACGATCAACCCCGCTCCAACCATGAACGCCAGCTGGTAGCCGCCCGTCAGCGCCGCGGCTGAGGAGTGTCCGCTGGCGAGCAGGTGGCTGGTGCGGGTCGCCGCGAGCGTCGCCACCACTGCCAGTCCCAGCGCGCCGCCTACCTGTACGGTGGTGTTGACCAGGCCCGACGCGAGGCCGGCGTCGCTCGGCGTGGCGCCCGACATCGCCAGCTTCATCAGCGCCGGGAACGCGCTGCCGACGCCGGCGCCCAGCAGGATCATCGTCGGCAGGATGTCGCGCACGTAGCTGCCGTGCACCGGCGCGCGCGTGAACAGCGCTAGCCCCACGGCGATCACCACGAGCCCCGGGATCAGCGTGCGCCGGGCGCCGAAGCGCATGATCAGCGGTTCGGAGAGCTTCAGCGACATCGTCCCCATCACGAGCGTCGTCGGCAGGAACGCCAGCCCGATCTGCAGCGCGTCGTAGTGGAGCACCTTCTGCATGTACAGCGCCCCGAGGAAGAACACCGAGAACATCCCCGCCACGGTCAGCGCCTGGAT
This sequence comes from uncultured Solirubrobacterales bacterium, assembly GCA_963844585.1. GTDB lineage: Bacteria > Actinomycetota > Thermoleophilia > Solirubrobacterales > Solirubrobacteraceae > Palsa-744. The sequence continues at coordinate 685,338 of CAWJOV010000010.1, forward strand.
CAGGTTGGCGCCGCTGACGTTGCGCGAGCGGAAGATCCGCAGCGGGATCAGCGGCGTGCGCGCGGTCGCCTCGCGTGCCACGAACGCCACCAGCAGCGCCACCGCGACCGCGCCGAGCTCCAGCGTCTTGGCCGCGCCCCAGCCGTCTTCGGCCGCCGGCTTGACGATCGTGTAGACGCTCAGCATCAGCGCGCCGGTGATCAGCACCGCTCCGGGGATGTCCGCTCCCTGGCGCAAGCCGACGCCCCTGTCGGGCGCGATCAAACGCCGTGCGAGCAGCGCCGTGGCGATCCCGATCGGCACGTTCACGAAGAAGATCCAGTGCCAGTCGAGCGCCTGCGTGATCGCGCCGCCCGCAAGCAGTCCGATCGAGCCGCCCGCGGAGGCGACGAACGCGTACACGCCGATCGCCTTCGCCTGCTCGTGCGGCTTGGGGAACATCGTCACGATCATCCCCAGCCCCACCGCCGAGGTCGCGGCGCCGCCGGCGCCCTGCACGAAGCGCGCCGCCACCAGCATCGTCTGGTCCTGTGCGAGGCCGCACGCCAGCGAGGCGGTCGTGAACACCGCCAGACCGCCCACGAACACGCCGCGGCGGGAGGTCAGGTCGCCGAGGCGCCCGGCGAGCAGCAGCAGGCCGCCGAAGGCAATCAGGTAGGCGTTGATCACCCACGCGAGCGTCGACTGCGAGAAGCCAAGCTCGCGCTGGATCGTGGGCAGCGCGACGTTTACGATCGTGCCGTCCAGCACGATCATCAGCACGCCCGCGCACAGCACGTACAGCGCCAGCCAGCGCTCCCGATCTTGGTCCCCGCCGTTCATCATCCCGTTGTAGCGGATCGTAGGTCGGCATGATGTACAGCCCAACCACAGGAGGTTCCAAAGATGGCTGAGACAGGCATCAACACACACATCACCCAGATCGGGACGGTGATCATCCCCGTCAGCGACCAAGACCAGGCGCTCGAGTTCTACACCGGCAAGCTGGGGTTCGAGAAGCGCGCCGACATCCCGTTCGGCAAGGGCGACCGCTGGGTGGAAGTGGCGCCCCCGGGGGCCGCGACGACGCTTGCGCTGATGCCTCCGCAGGAGGGCGAAACTGTCGGGATCTCCACCCGTGTGGCGTTCTCCAGCCAGGACATCGACGCCGACCACGCCGATCTGCGTGCCCGAGGCGTCAACGTTGACGAGGAGGTGATGCGGATGGGCGACCCCGTCCCGCCGATGTTCTTCTTCCGCGATCAGGACGCCAATCGCTTCTTCATCGTGCAGAGCAGCTGAGGCCGTCGGCGGCCGTCTGCCAGCCTGTGAGTCGCCGCGGCGTTGGGGTCGTCGTGGCGGCTCCCGCTGCTCCCCCGCGGGGGGAAATGGGCGCCGCCCGCTACCGTGTCGCCCATGTCGCACACCCCTCCCAAGATCCAGGTGATCCTCGCCAGCACTCGCCCGGGACGTTTTGGCGAGAAGGTCGCTGCCTGGTTGATGGATCGCCTCTCCACTCGCACCGACTTGGTGGCGGAGTTGGTCGATCTGCGCGATCACTCGCTGCCGATGTTCGACCAGCCGGCCCCGCCGGCCCGTACGCTGCGCGACTACCCCAACGAGCAGATCGCCCGCTGGGGGCGCACGATCGACAGGGCCGACGGCTACATGGCCGTCACGCCCGAGTACAACCACGGCTACCCCGCTTCGCTGAAGAATGCGCTTGACTACGTCTTCCCAGAGCTGGGTCGCAAGCCGCTCGCGTTCGTCGGCTACGGCAACGTCGGAGGGGCGCGCGCGATCGAGCAGCTGCGGCTCGTCGCCGTCGAGTTCGAGATGGCGCCGCTGCGCCACGCGGTCCACATCCTGCCGGACCTGCTGCTGCCCGCCCGCAACGCCGACCCGTTCACCCCGGATCTCCTCGCGCCGCTCGACGGCCGCCTCGACGTTGCGGCCACCGACCTGGTTTGGTGGGCCGCGGCGCTCGCTGCTGCCCGGGCGTCGGGAGCGTGACGGAGCCTCGGGCGCAACGACCGAGGCTGAGCCCGCCGTGCGCACCGAATGAACGTTCCCCCCGAGCTCGCCGTTCGGATCGTACAGCCGGCCGATGCCGGGATCGTCGGTCGGCTTCTGCGCGATTTCAACACCGAGTTCGACGAGCCCACACTGGGAGCGAGGCCGCTCGCGGAACGGATGGAGCAGCTACTCGCCGAAGGGCAGACAGCGGTTCTGCTCGTGGGCCCGGGGCCCGATGGCCTGGCGGTGCTGCGCTTCCGTCCGGCCATCTGGAGCGCTGCGCTGGAGTGTTACCTGGCGGAGCTCTACGTGGTGCCCCACCGACGCGGTCGCGGGCTGGGGCGAGCGCTGATGCAGGCCGCGATCGAGCATGCCCGCGCCAGGGGCGCCGATCACATGGACCTCGGCACCGGGGAGACTGACGTCGCAGCGCGTGCCCTGTACGAGAGCCTTGGGTTCAGCAACCGCGAAGGCAAGCCGGACGGGCCCCTCAACTACTTCTACGAGCGTGAGCTGTGATGCAACCAGCTAACCGTGCTAGTGCGGCCGCTGAGGACCTGGCGCGAGCCGGTGTGCGTGACGCTCCCGTCGAGATCGTCGAGTACGACTCGGCGTGGCCGGCGCTCTACGCTGCCGAGCGAGAGCGACTCGCGCCGTTGCTCGGGGGCGTGGAGATCCACCACTTCGGCTCCACCGCCGTTCCGGGACTCGCCGCGAAGCCCGTGATCGACATGATCGCGCTCGTCGGCGATCTCGATGCGCCGGTCCCTGTGCTGGTCTCGAACGCCGGCTACGAGTTCCCCACGGCCTACAACGCAGCGCTTGCCCACCGACGCTTCCTTTGCTACCCCACGGCCTCGTTCCGCACCCATCACCTGCACCTCGTGGACAGAGGTGAGGAGCTGGAGCGTCGCCTGCGCTTCCGCGATCGTCTGCGCGCTGACTCGGTACTCGCACAGGAATACGTGAAGCTGAAGCGTGCACTCGCCGAGCGCCACCGGCACGACCGTGAGGCCTACACCGAGGCAAAGGCTGTTTTTATCAAGCGCTGGAGCGTGCCCGACACGATGGTGTGAGGTCGGTGCCGGTCTCAATCAACGGGACAGCGTAACCGTGTACGTGGAGCTCGTCGCGTCGGCGACGTCCGTGTAACGAGGCCGCGGTGTCTGCCCGCCCCGCTCAGACGATCGTGAAGCGCGCGCTCAGGGTCTTCCCGGCCAGGGTCGCGAGCTTAGGTGTGACTTGGAGCTCGTAGCCGCCGGCGGCGAGCGGCTTGCCGTTGAGGCGGCCGCTGAAGGTGAAGCTGTTCGAGCCGGCGACGTCGGCGTGGGTGAAGTCCCCGACTTTGGTGCTGCGCATACACGAGGTGGAGTGGCTGGGTGGCTTGCCGTGTGCAGGTGGTGCTTTGCAAGAGCCCTTGCCGCCGACGCGGTAGCCGCGCTGCCGGCGCAGGATCGTGAAGGTGCTCGTCGCGCGCAGCGTGTCGCTGTAGCCGACGCGCGTCCCCTGCGATGGCTTCTTGCTCTTCGCCTCCGCCGCGGCGATCGAGGCCCCGTGCGAGAGCGGCGCGAACGAGGTGTGGCTGAGCTTCAGCGCGCTGTCCTGCGGCGCGACTGCCGGCGGCACCGGAGTTGGTAGGGGCAACGCCACAGTTGGGGGAGCGCCGGTACCGCTCAGGGCGATGCTTGCAGGCGCAGCGCCGGTGCCCGTGAAGATGAGCAGCGTCGCCCCGAGCGCGCCGGTATGAGCCGGGCGGAGGGCGACGCTGGCGGTGCACGCAGCACCGGGCGCGAGCGCCACGCCGGAGCAGGTCCCGGCGCCGAGCACGAGGCTCGCGTCGTCGAGATCGAAGTCGCCAGGGTTGGCGCCGCCGAGCCCGAGCCCCTCGATCGTCATGGGCGCTGCGCCGGTGTTGGTGATCGTCACGGTCTGGGGCGCGCTCGTCTGGCCCTCGGCGACGGTGCCGAATGTGAGGCTCGACGGCGTTGGCGAGACCTGGCCGATGTTGAGCAGCGTGGCGACGGTCCCGTTGGAGTCTCCCTCGAGGATGTCGGCGGCTCCGTCGCCCGTCAGATCGGTGCCGAGGACCGGGCCGAAGCCTTCCTCGCTGACGAAGCGCCCGGCTTCGCCGAAGGTGCCGTTGCCGTTGTTCTGCAGGAGCAGCACATGGCCCTCCTCGGAGTTGCGGGAGGCAGTTTCGCCGACGAGTAGATCGGTGGCGCCATCGATTTCGGCGGTGGCGATCGATAGGGGCCTGCCGGCGGAGTCATAGGTGACAGGTGCTTCGAAGCCGCCATGTTTGTTGTTGAGCAGGACGTACACCGCGCCTTTTGGGAACAGGCCGCCCACGTAGTTGACGAACGCCAGGTCGGGATAGCCGTCGCCGTTGAAGTCGCCGCTCGCGACCCCGCTCAGGTCGTCTCCTAGCTTCGTGAACCCGACTTCTTTGAGGCCACCCGCTTTGCCGGTGCCGTCGAGGATGGTGTAACCCGATTCCCTACCTCCTTCATCGTCGTCGGCTACCGCGACGTCGGGAATGCCGTCGTGGTTGAAGTCGGCCACGGTGAGCGCGTAGGGCGTGTGTCCGGCGGCGAGCAGTTTGGCTGGCGCAAACGACACGCTGCCGGGGCTACTCGTGTTTTCGAGCAGCGCGACGTCGTTGGAGCCGCTGTTGCCAACGACGAGGTCCGGCAGGGCTTTGCCGGTGAAGCGCGCCGCCGCGATCGCCAGCGGCGTTTCGCCGCCGGAGTCGAAGTAGGTGGGGTCGTCACGCAGGTAGCCGTTGCCTTCGCCGCGTAGCACGGCGACGTCTTCGCCCGTTGCGCCGTCCTGCACCGCGGCCACGTCCAGCTGACCGTCGCCGTCGAGGTCGGCGACGGTCAGGGCGAACGTGGCGTCGCCCTTCAGCTCGTACTGTTCCTCGTCTTCGAAGCCACCGGCGCCGTTGCCGAGCAGCGTGACTACCTCCGCGCTGGGCTGGCCGGCGATGCCGGCGACGAGGTCGGGATGCCCGTCCCCGTTGAGATCGGGTGTGGCGATCGCGAACGGAGCGCCCCAGACGCCGGTGTAGGTGGGCGGCGCGAAGTCGACCGCCGTGGCGGTCGGGACGCCGACCAGCGCGGTCGCGGCTGCGGCAAGGAGGCCAGTGCAAGCGTGCGCGATCTTCACCGGGCCATCATATGCGAGCGTGCCCGCTTCGGGATCGGCGAGCGTGCCCGCTTCGGGATCGCCCAGTGGCAGTGACCCTGCGGCCTGCGCGATGGTGCCGGATGGCCCCCGAAGACACGTAGAATACGCAGCGCGCATGGTGGATCATTTGCGATTTATGGACCCCGACCCGCCGGCGGCTTGTGCCCGCGCACGAGGGCTGCGAACACGCACAGGACTAGTTGCGACGCCCATGTACGCCGACCTGTACTCGCAGTGGATGTCTGCAAGTGGGGTCAATTGGGCGCCGAGCCTGCTCCACCGCGACTCCTTTGCCCTGCGCCGCGCCACGGTCAGCGCGATTGGTGCCAAGTACCTGCAGATCGCCGCCGGGGAGGATATGGCCACCAGGGTGTTCGTCCCTCAAATGGCCGGATGGACGGCGGCGACGCCCGGCCCGCAGATCGCAGCAGCGTGCTCGACGTTTGCCGCCGCGCTCCGCAAGAACCTTCACGTCTTGGCCAGAACGCGGTGGCCGCCGCGAGCACGACGGCAGATCCACTCGCTGATCCGCGGCACACGCGTACTGTTGACATTCTTGCAATCCCCTCCATCTCCGTCCTCGGCGAACCTACGGGCGTGGACAGCGACATGGACGCGCGATTCAACCGCATTGGGCCGTGCGGCTCACCTGATCCGACGCGCCCTGAAGATCCCGGAGATCACACCAACGCAGTAGATACAAGGCGTCTCGCGTTGGAGACTCATCTGCCGTCGGTGTCGCTCAGGAGGTGGTTGATTGTCTTTTCGAGAGGGCTCGGTGCGCCCCCGGCAAATACAAGGTGTCCGCCGCGGTGCCCAAGCCGCACGTAGGGTACTCCCGGTATGCCATCCACTTCGCCCTGCTGTAAGTCAGCGGCAAGCTCGTGGGTGACCGTAGGCGAGTTGGCGGCGGCCAGCGAGGCGGCGACGTCGAAGCCGGGGATCGAGGCGCCAATCCGTTCGAGCAGGGACGCGGTCAGCCAACCCGAGTTCTCTTCGCCCTGATTGGCCATGATGTCATCGAGTACATCCCAGAGACGGTTCTGGAGCCCCGCGGCGGCGACGAACCGCTCCCCCGTGACCGAAGCCGGTCCGATCACCGCGAATCCGTGCCACTGGATCTGCGGCTTGCCGGTCCTGACGTACTTACGTACGAGCGTGGGCAAGACTTCTCGGTGCCATTCAAGGCAGATCGCGTGCGGATCGTCGAAGTACAGCATCTTCACCGGAGCGCGAAGGCTGCCCAGTGTTTGGTTGTGCTGAGGAATGCCTACCAGCGAGAGCTTCGCAAGCTTGATCGGTGGAGTGGCGGGAGGCGACGCTGTCTGGGCAGAGGCCGAGGTCGCGAGAGTCATTATCAGGCATGTCGCCGCGAGGATCGCGATGTGGCGAAGGCGGCTCGACATGCGTGCAAGTGGATCGGTGTCCGAGGCCTGTCTGCGGCAAGCGCCCGAGCGCTGATCCTCACCGTCCATTCTCGAGTCGATCATCCGCTGCCTGCTTCGCTACTTTGATCTATCGCGGCGCGCATGCAAGACGGACTTTTTAGCCCACCGTTTAGCCCACTGGTCCGATTTTGGCCCCTTGTCCGTCGCTGCGTAGTCGGCCAAGATCGGCTCAGATATAAAGGAAACGACGGATGGGCACGGGTGGTTTCGAACCACCGACCTCTCGCGTGTGAAGCGAGCGCGTGGGCAGTCGGTCGGTGGCATTTTCGCCCTAGTTTATTGGGCTTTCGAGGATACACGCTGCCCGCGGTCGCGCGTGATTATACGCGATAATGCCCGATTTTGCGCGAATCTGTTCGATCGTTTCGTCCACCGTGGACGAAACCCGGAGTGGTGCTTGACGCTAGGATCGTGACGCGTCCCAGACGGGAAGCGCGCTACTGCTTTCTGTCGGCGTCGTCGTACGCGTCGAGTTGCTTGCGAAGCATCAGCGCCTTGAACTCGTCGCAGGCACGTTCGAACGCGATCAGCTCCTCGTCGGCCGCCAGACGCCAAATCCGAGACGGGCGGCCGCCAGCTGTTCCGGACTTGGCTGGCTGCCATTCAACGATCCCGTGTGCCTCGAGGAGCTCGAGGGTGTGGGCGACCGTCTTCTGGGAGGCATTGGTCGCCTGCTCGATTTGCGGGGTAGTGCTCGGTTGCGCACGCAGGACGGCAAGCAGCCGACCGGTCGCGTCCTCTGCGAGCAGAGCCACCAGTTGTCGTGTCGGGGGTTTCATGTAGTTTACGTACGTAAAGTAAGCTAACTCCCTTATGGTGGACCGAGACCAAAGCGCAGCACGGCTAGTTGCAGTCCGCGGGGAGGCTTCGGGTGCCCGCGTGAGGCGGCTCTCCCCGCCGTCCTCTAGATGCAGACCGGGCGATGTTGCGGTGTGGGTGCGGCTAGATCTGTCTGCCGTACGGGCCGACGCCCTGCGTGCCGCAGCGGATGGGGCCGGCGTGTCGCTGGACGCCTGGCTCGCGGTGATGGTCGAGTTCGCTATCTCGCTACGCGAGCTGAGCTCCGCCACGATGTCTGTCGATGCCTCCCGCATGCTTCTTGCACGGGAGGTCAACAAGTCCCCGATCGATGTCGCCTGGTTCCCTGACTGGCGAGCTTGGCAATCGTCGCTCGCGCGGCGAAGCGATCATGGCCGCGACGAGCTACCCGAGGTGGTCTTGCCACAACGCCTGCTCGTACGTAGCGGTGGGACGATCGATGTCTTGGGTGCTCTCGAGCTCACGGCGGATTGGCCCCTTGCGCGAGCGTGCGAATTGATTGCTTGCGGGCGCGGCCAGACACTCGAAGCGTTTGTCGTGCATGCTGGCCTGGCCAGCGGCGCAGTCGGCGGCAGGGCTAGCTAGCGCGGCGCAGACGGCGCGGCGTATCGAGGAGACCCTCCTCGATCACCAGCGACAGAATCTGCTCGGCGAGGGCAAGATGCCGGAGTGATCTCAGCTTTGTAGCCACTTTGCGTGCTGCCGCGAGCTGTTCGGTGGCAGCTCTGAGACGGAATCGGTAGCGCTCGACGCGCTGGTCGGCGTCCAGGGAGCCGAGCGTGTCGCGCAGTGCGATCCAGACACACAGGTTGTGGTCGTCTGCGTGCTCGAGGCGATCGCGGGTGCTCGAGCTTCGCTGACAGGAGAGGCAGGCGCACGAGGACTCGGGCAGGGCGCCGCTGTCGAGCACCTGCTCTGCCAGGTCGGCGCTCAGTGAGGTCATGATCGAAGGAAACTCGAAGCGGGACGCGTGATCGATCCGCCGGATTGGTCTAGTCGCCGCCGGAACCCGGAACCCTCCGGTGCGGCCGAGGGGGATCTCCACCCCAGCGACACCCATCGACCACATCAACTCTGCCAGTGTGCCTGGCAGAGACCAGACGCAAGGTGCACCCAGCTGCTCGAGCAACAGCACAAGATCGAGAGCTGTAGCGAGCTGGTCGGCGCTACACGCCTCGGTGCCCGCCACACCGACCCAGTAGCCATCGGGATCGCCCCGGGCGAAGCGATTGACTATCGACAGCCGTGGGCGCGGCGGTTTGCAGTGGCCCCGGCGCGGCGGCTTGAAGTGGCCCCACTTCGCGTCGGTTGTTGTGTGTGTTGATCTTCTCTGTTTGTGACTTTCGGCGGTGTCTCGTGGAGCGGAGCCCGTAGGGCGTAGCGGAGCGAGACACCGCCAGCGCGACCGTGGGTGGGGGTCAGGCGGCTCCTTTCTTGGTGCGGTTGAGGCCGTGGTTGAAGCGCCAGGATTCGTTGCCGGTGTCGATGATGTGCGCCTTGTGGGTGAGGCGGTCAACGACGGCCTTGGCGAGCCGTGCGTCGGGGAAGACCTTGGTCCACTCGCCGAACGGGAGGTTGGTCGTGACGATCAGCGACGCGCGCTCGTTGCGCTCGGAGATCACCTGGAAGACGAGCTCTGCTGCACCGTCGGGCAGCGCGAGGTACCCGAGCTCGTCGAGGACGACCAGCTCGGTGCGGGCGTAGCGCGCGACGACGCGGCCGAGCTCGCGGCGGCTCTCGGCCGCTTGGAGCTCGTTCGCGAGCGCGGCGAGGGTGGTGAACCGCACGCGGCGTCCTTGCTGGCAGGCGAGCACCGCGAGGGATATCGCGAGGTGTGTCTTGCCGGTACCGCTGTCGCCGAGGAGGATGACTGACTCGCGGTCATCGATCCAGGTGCCCTGCGCCAAGGCGGCGATCGTGGCCTGGGGGATCTTCGGGTTCTCATCGAACTGGAAGTCCTCCAGGCGCTTGGTGAGCGGGAACCGTGCGTCGATTAGCCGTCGGCGTTCGCGGCGCTCAGCGCGCTCTGTGACCTCTGCCTCTAGGAGCGCGGCGAGATACGCGGTCGGGGTCTGTTGGTCGCGTGTGGCCTCCTCGGCGAGCCCACGGAAGCGTGCCCGGACTGTGGGGAGGTGAAGCTCGCGGGCATGCGCGTCGATCAGTGCTTCCATCGCTTGGACCTTCGCCGGGGCGCTCATAGGCTCGCTCCTGCTGCGAGCAGCTGGTCGTAGTGGGCGAGTGTCGGCGGTGGCGCCCCGAGCCCGGCCAGACGCGAGGGGAGATCATCGAGCGCCGCGGGCTTGCGGGGAGCAGCACGACCCGCGAGGACCGCGACTGCGCGTCCGTCGTGAGCGCCCGCTGCCAGCGCGCCACGGACGGCCAACTCGACCTCGCTGGCGCTGTGCTCGCGGGCGAGCATCAGCACATCGACCATCTGCCGGGCGGCCTCCGAAGGCCCGTAGCGCTCGGTGACCTTCTCCCACAGCTCATCGAAGACCGATGGCCAGGTGCCGCGCTCGCGCTCCTGGGAGAGAGCGACCGACCCGGCCAGCGCACCCGGCTTGCGCGCCAACAGCTCCAGGTAGTGGTCGAGTGAGGCCGACACGCCGTAGCGGCCCTGCAGACGCTCATGGACAGCGACCAGCTCCCCGCCGTGATGCAACTCAATCTCGCGAGCGCCCACCCGAGAATGGACACGCAGCCCGGCCAGGCGCACCGGAACCGAGTAGCTGTTCTGCTTGATCGTGACCAGTGCCTTGGCGTTCACCCGCGGGGTTGCCTGCTCCGCCGTGGACGCCCTCTCAGCCGGCAGCCCACGCAGCAACGGGCGCTCCCTCGCGAAAGCCTCACCGACGGTCTCCTGGCGCCCAGCGATCCGGCGGTGAAGGTCCGTCTCGCACCCGGCGAGCAGCCGTGCGTTGAGTTCCGTGAGCGTCAAGACCTCCGGGACGGGCACGAGATGACGACGACGGAAACGCCCCACCTCGCCCTCCACGCCGCCCTTTTCATGGGCGCCCTCCACCCCCGGGATCGTGAACTGCGACTCATATAGGTAGTGCGAGCGCAACGCGATGAACCGGTCGGTCTGCACGCGCTGGCGGCCTCTGAGCACCTGCTTGACCGCGCTCGCAAGATTGTCGTAGCGCACCAGGCCGAACACCCCGCCGAACCAGTCAAACGCCTGCACGTGAGCCTCCAAGAACGCCTGCTGAGAACAGTGCGGGAAAGCCATCGCGAACGCCGCACCCGAGTGACACGCACGCATATGGAACAGGTAGACCTTCCTCGCGCACGCGGCCATCCAGACCTGCGCCTCGCCCCAGTCGACCTCGCCCTCCACGCCCGCCTCATGGACCTGCGGCACGAACGCCTGCACGCCCTCCCCGCGTTCCCGGCGCCGCCGATGAACGTATTCACGGACCGTGCGTTCAGCGACATCAGCCGCGTGCTCATCACGCAGCCGTTCCCAGATCCGCTTCGCGGTATGGCGCTGCTTACGCGGCGCGTCGCGGTCGCCCTCAAGCCAGGAGTCGATCAGCTCCTGGTAGCTCCCCAGCTTCGGCGCCGGCCGGCTAACCGGCGTCCGCTTGACGGGCGGCACCGGCGAGGCCAACGCCTGGCGCACCGCACGGCGATGCACACCGTGACGCTCCGCCAACGCCCTGATCGACAAACCATCCCGATCCCTGTCGCGCCTGATCTGCTCGAACGTCTCCACTCGTGATCCCATCCCTTTCGCCGCCTCCCGCTCGAGCTCCAAGAGCACCGAACAGTCGGCAGCAAGTCGGACGGAGGTGGGGCCAGTTCAAACCGCCGCAGCGGGGCCAGTTCAGACCGCCGTTCCCAGGCCGGTCGTCTCTACGAGCGAGCACGTCGATCGTGCAGAGGACCTGAGCGAACAGCGGCAGGTTTGGGGCGAGGGCATCGCGGGCCGTGAGCGAAGCCTCGAGCAGCCGCGGATTACGTCGCAGCCACGCGCTGTCAACTGAGTCGGACACAAACCCAGGCGCACGCAGGAGGTTCGCCCCCTCGTCAATCTGCTCTTGGATGTCGCCTCGCGCAACACGCTCAGTCTCGCCGGGCGCGCGAAGCGACACGGGGGTGTGCGGTTCTGCGCCCGCCGGCAGGAACTTGCGACCGCACAGTGCCGCGACCGCCCTGTAGCCGCCGGTCGCCGTGTCCATCACACGCGTATCGACGGCCATCACCGTGTTCGACATCGCGCGTGCTCGGTGCAGCGCATCGAGTTGGGCTGGCTGGGTGACGGCGGCAACCGTGATGTCAGGGCCTGAGCCCTGCAATCCCGTATCGAGAATCGCCCTGGCGGCAGACCCGGTGGTTGCCCGGGCGACAAGAAGCGGCACGCCATTGCGGTCGTATGGCACGCGTACCGCCGTGGCGGCGCTGCGCACCGGATCGCTCAATGCTTCAAGCACGGCGTCCGCGCCTCGCGGACGCTGTAGCGGCTCCTTGGCGAGCAGATCGAGAACAAGCCTATCCAGCCACGCTGGGACGGACGGCTCGATGACAGCCGGAGGCTCTGGGTCCTCGTGCCTGATGCGCTCGATCAGCTCGAGCTCGTTTGTGGCGAGGAACGGAACCCGTCCAGTGAGCATCTCGAACAAGACTGCGCCGAGCGCATAAAGGTCGCTGTGGATGTCGCCCTCGCCGCGGATCTGCTCAGGAGCGCAGTACGCCCGCGTCCCGACGAACGCCCCACGGGCCGTGATCGTAGTGAGATCCTGCACGCGAGCAAGACCAAAGTCGAGGATCACCACGCCGCCTCGCGCTGGGCAATACACATTGGCGGGCTTGAGATCGCGGTGCACTACCCCATGGGCATGCAGGCATTGCAAGCCCTCGCAGATCCCTCGAGCAATCTCGAGCGCCTGCTCCCATGAGATCTGCCCGCGGCATTCGGCGAGGCGCTCGCGCAGAGAGCTGCCCGGCAGATAGCGCATTGCGATAAAGGCAGATGGGCGCCCCCCGCATGGCGCGACGCCGCTGTCCACGTACTCGGCGAGATTCGGGTGCTCGATCCGGAGCGAGCTCACCTCCCGGCGAAACCGCTCCCGAGATTCTGCGGCGGCCGGAAGCTCGTAGAACACCTTGACGGCAAACCGCTCGCCATCTCGCTCCGCCTCATAAGTCTGCGCGAAGCTGCCGCTCCCGAGCAAGCGCACGAAACGGAAATCGGCGATCCGATCGAAATCAGCCGTTCTGAGCATCCCACCAAATCATGGAGGCCACCCCGGACGCCAGATCTCGTTCACGTGAGGATGCTCGTGCAGATAGCACGCGATGTCTTCTCGGACCCGGACGGCGTCAGCATCTGGGAGTTCGGCAAAGCGCCGATCGAAGTCCCACCCGCAGGAGCGAGCCCTGCTCGGTAGCGCCGCGCGAAGATCGCGGATCACACGGAAACGGCTGTCCTCACGCTCAACGAGTGCCACGATGGCGATGCGGTCCTCGAGGCATCCAGGGCGGTCGTCTCGCGAGCTTGAGGCTGCGCGCCCGCTTCCTATAAGAGGAGACAGCGGACTCCTTGGGGATCGGGCTATAGTGCGCTCACATGGCGCACGAACATGTGGAACAAGCGCTGCAAACTACGGATTCACAGAGCGGGTTTCGTCCACGGTGGACGAAACCCGGGCTCTGCCGCCGGGGCTCGCGCCGCCGGCAAGCTTCGGCTTCAAATCGGTAGAAGGTCGCCGACGCCGCGTCTTGTCTACGGCTTGCTCGGGAGCCCGAGCGTGGCCGCGTGTTCGCGTAGGTAGTCGCGCAGATAGGGTAGTGCGAACTCGACGCGGCCGTGCCCGGCGGGTTTGATCAGCTCGAGTGCGAGCAGTCTGAGCCGATACTGGCTCGTGTAGTTCGAGTTGGCGCCGAGCCGTCGCCCGATATCGGCGAGAGTCGATGGTCCGTCGTCTTGTGCCATTGCGAGGAGGAAGGACTTGGCGACAGCGGATGCGTCGGCAAGCGCGGGTGCGTGCACCAATTGGCCGAGGCGTCGTCGCGCCGCGTCGATGCCCGCTTCTGCGTGCTCGAGCGTGATCGTCGGCGAGTCGCCGGCGCCGCGCCATACGCGGTCGCCGACTAGCTGGATCATGAACGGGTACCCGCTTGTCGCAGCGGCCATCGCCTTGAGCGCGTCGTCTGTGATCGTCCGTCCGGCGTTTACGATCGGTTGCTCGAGCGCTTGGCGTACGGCCGCCGGATCGACTGAGCCGAGGTGGTGGCGGTCGGCGCGCCGCAGGAACGTCATCAGCTCGTCGGCGAGGACCTCGTCGATTGCGGCGGGCAACGAAGCCGCGGCAAACGCGAACTCGCGTTGCTCGCGGATCATGTGCTGCGCGACCGTGCCGAACTCGCGCAGCTCGGCGACGGGCTGATGATGGAGCTCGTCGAGCGTGATGAGAAGCCCGCTCTCCGTTTCCTTCAACAGGTCGGTCAGCAGCTCGACCTTGGAGCGGAACGAGAGCGTCCTCGCGTGTCGCTCGACTCTCGCCCAGTCGAGCCGGCCAAGGTTCGCCGGAAGCCCGAAGCTCGTCAGATGGTGACGTACCGCCTTGGGGTCGTGGTCGGCGAGCACCCTCGGCAGGTGATCGTCGGAAAGGCGCGCGATGAACCCGGGGGTCGCGGTCTCGCTAACGACAAGCCAGCCACGGGACCGGGCCTCGGCCTCGACGGCGTTGAGCAAGACCGTCTTGCCCGTACCCCGCGCGCCTGAATAGATGGTCGCGCGGCCTGACGCGCCTGGGCCATCCTCGAGCGCCTCTGCGAACTCCTCGATCAGCTCCCCGCGCCCAGCCAGGATCGGCGGCGAGGCTCCGAACGTCGGCGTGAACGGGCTACGAGGTGCCACGCCGAGAGCATAGCGGTGTCGCATTAGTTCTCGTTAGTTTTGTTAGTTCTCGTTAGTGCTGGGCCGTCGCGTCTCGGCAGCACCTTGCCCGCCACCGCACTTTCGAGTCTGTCCTACGAGATACACAGAGCGGGTTTCGTCTACGGTGCACGAACCCAGGGGCCCGGGGGAAGCAGTGGTCGCCCCCGATATCGGGGGCTCACAAGCGGTTCGAGAACCGCTCGAACCGCAGCCCTTGGCTGGTCAGGATCGCGTAGTCCAGATCCGCCGGCGTCCAGCTGTCGGCGTCGTATACGGGGCGCACGAGCAGCGGCGTCTCAGGGTTGCGGGCTGCGTAGCGCTCCATCTCCAGCCATCTACGCCCTGGCTCGGTGCGCCCGCGGTTAAGGCCCGCGGCTTGCGGAAACAAGTTCAGATCTGTTCCTCCGCCAGCCGTGTGCGCGACGAAGTGCCCTCGATCGCGATATAAGCCAGACCAGAACAACGGGTTCGGCAGGAACCCCGCGAGGCGCGCCCGGTCGCGCCTTCGCACCGGCGTCATTGATTGGCCCCAAACCGCAACGACACGGTCGTCTCCATCACTGCGGCGACGATCCAGGAGCGTTGGCCCGGCATCAAATAGAAACGTCAGCTCACCCCGCTTGATCTCGAGTATCTCGGTGCGCCAGTCAGTCGTTGCCTCGTAACCGGCGACCCAGGAGGTTGTCCCGCTTGGCGTAGAACTTGAAGTGGCGGTCCCCCCGCCTCGTCCGCTCTGGTTGAGAGCGTGCGGGGTGTTCAAGTCCATACGAGACTGGAGGAACCGCCATGAAGAAGGTACATGCTGGAGAGGTCGTGAGCGATGGCGCGTTGGTGGAGGCGCCTGCGCTGCCTGAGCGGGTGCAGGCCGCGCTTGGGGAGCTGGTCGGGGCGGCGAGGGAGGGCCTGCTCGCGCTGAGCGTGGGTGTTGGGCTCGGTGTGATGCACGAACTGATGGCCGAGGAGGTCGATGAGGTCTGTGGCCCCAAGGGCAAGCACGACCCGGAGCGGGTCGCCTACCGGCATGGGGGCGGTGAGGGAGAGGTCACGCTCGGTTCGCGGCGGGTGGGGGTGCGGCGGCCGCGGATGCGCGCCAAGGACGGTGGCGGCGAGGTACCGGTCGAGACCTACGAGCATTTCGCCAGCCGCGACGTGTTGAGCGCGGTCGTGCTGGAGCGGATGCTGGCGGGCGTCTCCACCCGACGGTTCGTGCGTACCCAGGAGCCGATCGGCGAGCGGATGGAGGCCGGGGCGCGCTCGACGTCGAAGTCGGCAGTCTCGCGCTCGTTCGTAGCGCGGACCGCGGAGACGCTCAAGGCGTTGATGAGCCGGCGCCTGGATGACGTGCGTCTCGCGGTGCTGATGATCGACGGAGTCGTCTTGAAGGATCACACCAACGTCGTCGCGCTTGGGATCACGACTGACGGGGTGAAGGTCCCGCTGGGGTTGTGGGAGGGCTCCACGGAGAACAAGACGATCGCGACCGCTCTGCTGGCCGATCTCGTCGGCCGGGGTGGATCACCTACCCGAGCGAGACCGGCCCGAGGTCAAGCGCCGGCTACGCCGCGCGTGGGCGCGAGAGGATCACAAACAGGCCCTCGGAGAACTCCAGACGCTCGCCGCAGAGCTCGAGCACTCTCACCCCGGCGCTGCCTCATCCCTGAAGGAGGGCATGGCAGAGACACTAACCGTCACCCGCCTCGGCGTAAAGGGCGCGCTGAAGCGCACGCTGCAGAGCACGAACCCGTGCGAGTCCATGATCGAGTGCGTTCGTCGCAGCTCGCGCAACGTCAAGCGCTGGCAGTCCGGCGAGATGTCCCTCAGATGGACTGCCGCCGGGATGCTCGAGGCCGAGCGACAGTTCCGCAGGATCATCGGCTACAACGGCCTCGCCAAGCTCGCGCTCGCCATCGAAGCAGAGATCACCCAGCTCACCACCACACACGAAGCCGAGGAGGCCGCTACGCTCGTCACCGTCTGAGAGATTCACCAAAGGCCGCCACATCAAAGTTCCACGCCGGCCGGGACATCCTCCGACCCAGCCGTTGACCAGCGCAGCACGAACGAACGTATCCCAAGTGGCACCCGTCGCCGCGTGCTCGGCGGCAAGCATCTCGTAGTCGATCATCTGGTCCTCATAACGACCTTCTGAAGATTGGGCAGGGACTTGGTCCCGATCACGGGGCATTTGCAATCACGGTGATAGCCCCATCGCCTGGCAGCTAGAAGGAATGTCACCTTCCGCGACTCGCACGAGGAGACGATGCCGTGCCCTGGTCAACGAGACATAGAGGACCTGTTTGCTCTCGGTGTCCGAGTCTTTGAAGATCGTTTCGCTGACGTACGGCAAAATGACCATGTCGAACTCCTTGCCCTTTGCCTCGTGGCAGGTCAGGAGGTAGAGCCCTCGCGGTTCGCGCGCCTCGGCAGTGAACCGGAGCTGTGCGAGCCGGTTGAGGATTGCTCCGCGGGTGGCGAGGTCGTCGAGCCCGTCGCGAACTCGAAGCGTGGTGCGGACGATGTGAGCGGCATCGCCGGCAACCAGTTTGGCGTCCTCGTGAGCTGCGGCGATCCTGGAAACGGTGCGTGCTGCCGCGCACGCACCGGCGAGGTCTGCCCACAGCGGCAGCGTGTCATTCAGGGCTACCGCAAGGTTCCTGCGGCGTTCACCGAGACGATCGACACGGATGCCTTGTACGTCGATGCGCGGGAGAAGTGCTTGAAGGTCGTCGTTTCGTGGCGCGATGCGGAGCGCGACTCTCATCAGTTGCTCCATCTTGAGCTGATCACTGGTCGCCGTTGGGTATGTATCTATCCACTCGCGGGCCCACTCAGCGGTGTCGCGGGCGGTTCGAATCCGCTTGCAAAAGAAGTGCTGCGAGAGATGCCGCTCAACCCGCTCGAGATGCGAGTGCTTGCGGTGCAAGACCGCGATGCTGCGGACTTCGGGGTCTTTGAACGCGTCTGAGATAGCGGCATCGAGTTGCCAGAGGTCACGTGACGCGATGTCGTAGGGCTCGCCTCGGACCTTCCGTGTTGGGTCGTATCCGATTACGGTGACCTCGCCAGGGGGCGCCGGGCAGGTTCCGCCGTTGGCGAGGAGGATGTCGCGCACGCCCTCCATCCAGGCGCGTAGAGCTGGCCGATGTCGGTAGCGGTGGAGGGTTCTGAGAGTGTGATCTGAGGCCCCGCGCGAGCGGAACTCGTTCGACTCGTTGTGGGGAGGCGTCGCGCCAGCCGTAGATCATCTGCAGCGGGTCGGCGAATGCGTATACACGGCCCGTGTTGCTGGCGACGCGCTCGACGATCTTCGCCTGCATCGCGGAGGAGTCTTGGTACTCGTCGAGGATGACGACGGGGTACTTGTGCCGCCAAAGGTGACGGAGGGTGGCTGACTCGTCGGCCAAGCGCCACATGTAGAAGGCGAGGTCGTCGTAGTGCAGGTGACCCTGTCGGTGGGTTCGCCTGAGCTCGTCAGCTACGACGCCAGCCTCCGGCAGTGGCTCAGGGAGCCTGCCAGGCCGGCAGCCGTTGACCGCGTGCTCGAGGGTGAGGCCGTAGTCGTCAACGAGATCCTCGTCGATGGGGACCCCGGCCCTAACCATGGCGCTCATGACGTCGTCGTGATGCTGCTGCTGCGTAGTGAGCTCTGTGTCGAGGGGCAACCCGAGCGAGCTTCGGAACTGGCGGACCTTGGTCCAGAACCACGCGTGATAGTTGGTGATCTCGACTCGCGCGCGCTGCTCTGGTGACAGCAGATCCTTTGCGTACGCCTCGAGCTGTGCCCGGGCTTCGAGGCTGAACGTCAGGATGAGGACCCGCTGTGTCGGACCTACGACGGCATTGTCAATGTCCCGCGCGGCGAGGAGGATGGCGGTGACTGTCTTGCCGGAACCAGGAGGGGCTGTGATCAGCAGCCGCTGCGCACCGTCGGCCAGGGTCGCCTGTTGATCTGGATCTTCAGAGAGCATGCTCCCCGATCGCGGCGACGCTGCCGTTGACGAAGCCGTGAAGCAACTCCATCGCTTTGACGATCGTGGGTGGTGCTGCTGGGAGGGCCTCGCACATGAGGCGGTGGTCGCGAGAACTCTTGAACGATGGGTTCTTCCCGCGCAGCACCGCGGCCACGGCCGCTCGCTGCTGAGCGTCCTCGAGCGGATCGATCAGCGCCGGGATGTCGGCAGCAGCGGCAAGATGGTCGTGCTCGCCGACTGCGTGCCGCACGTGCTCGACGAGCACGGCCTGATGCTCGTCCCAGGGGGCAAGCTCGGCGCGTAGCTCCTCCATCGCCGTCGTGAGCGCGTTGATGTCGGCCTCGGCGGCGATCACGCCCTCCAGGTCTGCGTGGCTGCTCCAATGCACTAGTAGCCCAGCGCCGGCGGGAATGATGGCGTCACGCTGTTGAGTCTTGTCCAGGTCGCAGTCGCAGATGACGGCGACGGGGATCTCGAGTGACGAGAAGAAGCGAACGAAGGGAGCGATCTTGTTGACGCTCTCACATTCGATGATCTCGATCCGGCGCTCGTCAAGACCCGTACCGGGGAACTGTTTTGCCCAAAGGGCCGGGAGCGCTCCTAGCTCCGTCGGGCCCTCTACCAGCAGCACGGCGTTGGCGTACAGGCCGTCGATCATGGCGCCGCGCGCGTGGCGCTCGTAGAACTTGTGCTCGGCGGGCTGGACGTCTCGAAGTGGACGGACCTCGGGGCCATCGTTGAACTCGCGCACGAGGCTGACGTCCTTCAAAGGGACAGTGGAGGCGATCCCCGGCGAGTGGGTGGAAACGATCGTCTGGGCGGCCCCATTCTTGGGCGAAAAGAGCAGTGCACGAGAGATCAGACGCTGATTGATCGGCTCGAGGTTCTGCTCGGGCTCCTCAACGGCGAGTATAAGGTTGCTCTGACGGGCTCGGGCATGCTGAAGGACCGCAGCGAGCAGCAGTGCACGGAGGACCCCGCGTCCATGCGACCTGAGAGGTAGATGGTGCGCTGAGCGCGCGCCCCGCGCTACGAGCTGAAGGCTTTGTAGGACACGCCGATCACTCATGTCGAGCACCGCGAAGTCGAGTGCCTCCTCGCCAGCGACCAGACCGAGGTCGTGGACGGTCTTCTCCAGTCGCTCGCGTGTCGCGGCTACATGTTCGTGCCCCATCAGGTCACCGCGGGCGTTCTCGATCCCTTGACGGATCGTGTTCAACTCGGCCGTTAGGTCCACCTGCTCGAAGAGCTTGGCGAAGATGGAGTTGGAGTAGAACGCAAGCTCCTTGAACGGATCGAGGTCCGCCGGTGCGAAGTACCACCCGATACGAAGCTTGTGCTCCTGAGAAACGCGCGGCTGGCTCGAGTCCGGGCGCGCAAAGAACGAGGCTGCAGGCTCATCGACTTCGGCCTTGAATCCGATGCGTAGTACCACTTCGCCGTCGTCGAACTCTTCGTCCGGAGAATCAGCCGGTCCAAACTCCTGGTAACTGTTGTCTCCATCCGGCGTCGGGCGCTGGCCCTCGAGGAACGGCTCGAAGACATCCCGATCTTCATCGTCAAGATCGGTGAGGATGATCGTGAACTCGACCGGCTTGCTCGTGTCCAGGTCGAAGAAATCGTGCGGCTCCATGAGATCCCTGTAAGCGTTCCGGTGCGGGTTCAGTGCGATATCGACGGCGCGGAGCAACGAGCTTTTCCCGCTGTTGTTGGGCCCTACAAGGATGTCGTAGTCGCCTGGAAGCCACGTGACTGGACCGTGCCATCCGCGGAAGTTCTCGACCGTGACCTGCTTGATGCGCATCTGCTGATCTTCCTCGGTCACCTCCGAGAACGCAAGTCGCGTTTCCCTGCTGTCGGAATGAGGGTCCAGGGCGGGACGAGGAGCTGCACCTGGCGCGGCGCGCTCCCGGATCCCGCTGCAGAGCTACGGTGTTCGGACTACGTCTCGCCCGGTCGACTATGACGGGGCCGGCTTTGGACGGGGTGCCCCAAGGGAGCGAGCCTCAGCAGCAAGCGAGGTCT
The DNA here is from genome assembly GCA_963844585.1 of uncultured Solirubrobacterales bacterium. Classification (GTDB taxonomy): domain Bacteria; phylum Actinomycetota; class Thermoleophilia; order Solirubrobacterales; family Solirubrobacteraceae; genus Palsa-744. Next base: position 705,671 of record CAWJOV010000010.1, read on the forward strand.
GCCAGCGCATGATCCGAGAGCCGTCGAGACTGGTGACCGTACTGAGCTGACCCCACAGCTCCGCGAACAGCGTGACGCACATGGCCCCGGTTTCTGCGACGCGCTTATCGTCTTCTACAACCATCTCGTCGATGGCGTTGACGGAACGAGGGAAGAAGGCATCCATCAGGGAGCCGGGGGCTGCGTGGAGCTGTTCCGACCATGCGACGAAGAGCTGTTGGTACTGCGCTTTCCGGAGCGGCTGTACGGGCGAGGCTTCCGCCAGCTTTCGGGTGTTGTTGCCCGACCAGCTGCTCGCGAATCCTTGCTTCTTCGCGCCGACGCGGAACTCGTCGTAACCAGTGGCGAGCATGCGCTCGATCATCGCAACCCGCTGCTCGTCTACCGGCCGGCCCGTCGAGCGCGCATAGTCGGCCTCCTGCATCTGAGCTCGAAGCATCTGCAGCAGTCCGAACTTCGTAAAGCGAAAGGCAGCCTGCTCGCGATTGGTCTGGGCGTTGAGGTGCTCGAGATTGACCAGTAGCTCGAAGAGCTGACGTGCGGGTCCAGCCGCGAACTCCCAGTGCATCGCCTCCAGCAACAGCCGTGCCGACTTGAGCGCGTTGACGCCACGGAGGAGGATGCCGCGATCGAAACGAGCAAGATGATCGCCAGCAGGAACAGGCTGGCTCAAGGCGGCATCGCCTGCCGCCGCTGCATCCTTGAGGGTCTGAAACGTCCGCGAGAGGCGGCGCTTCGGCCCCGGCAAGCGTCCGGCTTTCCTGCGCGAGCGGGTCGACGGTCGGCGCATCCGGTAAAGCCTTAATCGGAGTCGAGGGTGGTCACGTTCTCTGGGCCAGGATGCGGGAGGTCGTCAACTAGGGGCTCGTCATAGGAGAAGTTCATCACGTTGAATTGCTCGGCTTCGGTCGGGATGTCGTTGTCGGCGACAATTAGCTGGAAAGAACCCGTGGCGTAGGAATCCTGCAGGCGGCGCATCCATCGGTAGACCCGTTCGCTTGCCTGTGAGTCGTCGGGGTTGGATCCGAAGTTCTTGCGCGGCGTGTCGATCAGCATCAGGGACGGCAGCAGCGTTTCGCTTGGTGCGCGCAACGCATATGAGAAGCCCGCCAGAAAGTAGGCGTCGTTAACGAGCGTCTTCATGCCGCCCGAGCTGAGATCCTCAAGACGCTTGCCGCCGACCATCGGCAGATAGGTCTTACGGTCCACCTCGGAAGGCTCGTACCAGGGCAGCTTGAATTCCCGCAGGATCTCATCGAAGGCTTCGGAGAGTTCTCCTACGCGCGTCATCGCCTTCTCGCGCTCGGCCTGCGCCTTCACAAGCCTGTCTGCAACGATCGCCTGGCGCTCTCTCAATGCCTGTAGGGCAGCGTGGCGTCGCTCGACCTCACTTCGGATCGCGAGCGACTCGAGATCGCCCCGCCGTCTCGAGCGAAGAACCCCGAGCTGCTCGGAGAGCTGCGCCACACGATCCACGAACGGTGTGACCGCGTGGCGTGCTTGCTCGTCCGCCGCCCGCCGTGCCTGCGAGGAGCGGATCTCTAGCTGTTGCACCTCCGCGTCTGCGTGCGATGCCTCCTTCGTCGCGTCGTCGAGCAACTGGTCGGTCTCGGCGAGCTGGCCGCGCAGCCGCTCGACCTCGTCTTCGAGGGTCACCGATGCGAACGCAGTGGGCTCCGGCTGGCCGCAGAGCAAGCATGCGTCCGGGGCGCCGGCCTCGCCAGAGACCTGCTGTAGACAGCGCGGGCACGTGCGGAACTCGATCGCCGAAAGCTGCGCTCCCGCGAACATCGCCTTAACCGTCCGCTGCTCATCGAGCACCACCTGAGCGCGCAGCCGCTGCAGGTTCTCGACCTGCGCGATCGTGCGCTCGCGTCGGGTGATCGTCGCAGTGAGAGTGTCGGCGAGCTCCTCGGCCGCGCGCAAGACCGGGTTCGCGCCCGAGTCCGCGGCGCGCATCTCCTCGCGCAGCCGCGCGAGCTCACGTTCGAGCGTCTCCTCGGCTCCCTCCGCACTGCGGATTCGGTCCTCGATTGCGTCGCGTAGCGGCAGCTCGAGAATCGCGACGAAACCGTCAATCTCACGCACCGAGGCCTGCGCCTGCTCGATCTTGCCCGCGATCGTCCCTGCCTCGACCTGCAGCTCAGCTGTCTGCTTATCGATCAGCCCGTAGATCAGCTCGAAGGTCGAGCGCCGCTTCGGATCCCTCACACCATCTAGATGGTTGATCGTCGAGCGGTCTATCTCCGTCTGCTGCAGGTACATGTAGTCGTAGACGTCGTTGAAAGAGATCGAGGTCTGCGGTCCCGCAGGGTTTGCGCGCGAGCGCGGCACCATTACGACCGGGATGCCGACCCGACCGAGCAGGAAGCGTGAGATGCTGTCCTCTGCCTGCGGGTTGCCCGCTTGGGCCATGGCTATGGGCTGGCCCTCGGCGTCGTGGACGACGATGCGCGTCTTCTGCGTTGCGATGCCGCGCAGCAGGATCAGTTCCTCGCCCTCGATCTCGACCGTGAGCGCGAGTTGGCGGCCGACCTTGCGCACCGCCTCCGACAACCTTGCGTTTCCACCCAGCCCCCAGCGGATGAGTTCGAGCAGCGAGGTCTTGCCGACGCCCACCGGTCCTTCGATCACGGTCACGCCGTCGGCAAACTCCCACTCGTAGCTGCGTGCAGCCGCGACCAGGCGGACCTTCCTGACCTTGAAGGACGCGCTCACGGGGCGGCCTCCTCGATCGTTTCCCGCCACGGGCGGTCGACCACCTCGGGGAAGGAGCGGTAAATCAGCTTCTGAAGGCCAGTTCCGGAGAGGTCAAGGCCGCGCTTGAGCGCGCGAGCCCGTCCTATCACGGCCTCCCAATCCGTCCCCGACAGCGTCTGAACGGTCTCGCGACCGGCATGTGTAACGCGCAACGTCACCGATCCGGCACCGTTGACCGGATCGACCAACCCCTGACCGATCAGCCGCCCGATTACCGGGTAGTAGCGGCTGTCCCAGGGGCCGTACTTGTAACGGATCATCGCGCTCTCGAGCGCCAGGCGCTCCTCGGGAGAGGGCCGCAGCGCCGGGGCGAGCGGCTTTCCGCGCTGGTCGAGCACCCGCTCTAGGTAGCTGGGGTAACGCAGCAGGAAGTCGAGCTTCGCGAGCTTCGTCAGGCCGTCGAGCCGGCCCTTTGCGCCGGTCGAGAAGGCCGCCACGAGGATGAGCACACGCGCCACGTGGTACTCGAAAGGGTCGCGCGCGGTGGAGAGCGGAGAGCTCACAGCCCCCCCACGTCAAAAGCCTTTGAGAACCACACCTTGCACTCATCTGTGAGCTGGAAGACGAGTCCCTGGAGCAGTTGGTCGTCAAGGGCGAACGGGACATCGGCCGGCAAGCGATTAGCGGTCACCGTTTCGAGCAGATCGAGATGCATCGCCTTCCCGTACGGCTCCGAGGAGTTAATGCGCGACTCGCTCTCGCTGGCGAGCGCCGCGACGCGCAGGCGCAGCGCCTCGAACGCCGGGTCGCCCCCGGGGACGTTCGCGCGACGCACACTCTCAAACGCATACCACCGCGCGCGTAGCTGCACGGCGGTCTCGATCATCGTCGGTCCGAGCTCGCCAGCCGCGAGCTTACGCTGCATGCGACTGGGTGGCGGCGGGAGTGGCGCCCCAGGGTCCGGCGCCCCAAAGTTCCTCGCCGGCTGCGTGAGCGGCTGCATCGCGTCGAACATGTCACTGCGGGTGATCGTGCGGCGTTTGATCCGCCTATCAGTTGTGGCTGCCTCATCGAAGCGCCCCGGGTCGAGCAGCGCGTCGCGCAGATCAAGGCGCTCACCGACCTGGTCGCGGTTTGCGCGCGCGATCAGGTCGAGGACGCGGTCGTAGTAAGGCTCGACGAAGTCGTAGACCAGGCCGAGTTCCTCAAGCGCCGGCCAGTAGAATTCACGCAGGTTGACGGCAGCGATATGCGGCCGTCCCGGCAGCGCTGACTCAACTGAGAGGACGAGCGCGAACTCACGCACGCGGTTGCGGTCCTGGCTTCCGAGCGCCGTCTGGAGCTTCTCGAGGTACGGCTCAACCTGCGCGGCTTGCCGCGACTGGCAGGCGGCGATGAACTCCGACGCCTCAAGCTTGCCCGGCTTCACGCCGGCATTTGTCATTACGCGGCAGCGAGCGCTACGGCCGGTCGCAAGCCAGCGGCCGTACAAATGCCGGACACCACCTTCCGAGCAGAGCGCGCGAACGTCCACGGACCCTTCGAGTTCTCGCGGTGCTTGACCGAGACGAGTTCGACCGCGCCGTCCGCGTAGATCACGACGAAGTCCTCGTGCTCCTCGCACACGACGCTCGCCACCCTGTCGAGCACGAGCATGCCGACGCAGGAGCGGGCCGTGCACTCGTGCTGGAAGCGGAAGCGGCTCTGCGTTTGCGCGCCCGAATCCTCGGGCGGCTCGTGTTCTCCAAGCCATGCCGATGGTCCGACCCGGTCCGGCTCGTGACTCATTACGTCGAGAGGTTATTCAAGCCCGTCTACGGCGGAACGAGGTGGCCTCGGGCCCTGCCCCGAGGTGGCTGCCGGAGCACCCGCCGTTTGCCCACGAGCTCAGCCCTGACGGCTCACGCGCTGAAGCTGCGGTCGCCAGTCCGTGTTCGTCGCCTAGCCACTCGACATCCACTGGCCTCGTCCGTGGCGGCGCAGGTCATCGACTGCGAACGCGTGGTGAGAGTCGAGCGCCTGCAGCTCGTGCTGCTGGACGAGGCAGCGATTCGCCGCAACGAGCGGCCTTGAGGCCGGCAACGCAGCTGGGTTGATCTATGAGCTGTCTATGTTCCTAGCTCTTGTCGAGGGCAAGGCAGGCGGATCATGAGCAGACCGGCAACCGGACATCTCAGCGAGAATCGCTCCAAGAGCACAGGGAGGATCACCTCGTGGGGGCTGCGCTTTTCCTACGCCGGTCGGCGCCAGCACCTAACGCTGCCAGCGTCCACCCGCGAGCAGGCCGAGCGCGAACGGGCGGTCGTGATGGAGGAAGTCCGCTCCGGCATCTGGGTGTCACAGAGACGTCATCCACCCGGACGTTCCCCTCAAACGATGCCCACGTTCGAGCGTTCGCTGGGGGGTGGGTGGTCCGTCAGAAGGATGAGGGAGGCCGCAGGCAGATGGGTCTCTCGATGGCAGGTCAGGCTGATCTGCAATGGCGCCTGGGGCACCTGCTCGCCTATTTCGCCGCCATGCCTCTGGACGAGATCACCGTTTCCGAGGTGGATGACTTTCGTCTCTCGAAGGTCCGCGAGGGCACGCTGGGTGCGACGTCGATCAACAAAATGCTCACGACACTGGCGGCCATCTTGGAGACCGCCGTTGAATACGAGCTGCTCGCCCGCAACCCAGCCAAGGGGCGCAAGCGACGCCTCCCAGCCGTCACGCCTGCACGTTCCTGGCTCGACCGCGCTGAGCACATCGGAGCGCTCCTGGATGGTGCCAGTGAACTTGACAAGCAGGGGCGCGCCGCCGTTGGCCTTCGTCGCCCTCTGATCGCGACCCTCGCGTTCGCCGGTCTGCGCCTCGGAGAGCTGCTGGCGCTCTACTGGCATGACGTAGACCTCAACCGCGGCACGATCCGGGTGCGCCAAGCCAAGACCGACGCCGGGGTGCGGATCGTCCACATGCTGCCGATCCTGCGTCGCGAGCTCGCCGGATATCGCGATCGGCTTGGACCGAGCCCGAACCGGCGCGTCTTTGCCACCAGCAACGGAGGCACGATCGGGGCAACAAACGTCCGCATCCGCATGTTGGCGCGAGCTGTCGAGCGAGCAGACGCGGCCTCGCGGCCAAGGGACAGCAGCCGTTGCCCGAGGGACTCACGCCGCATTCCTTGCGCCGCACGTTCGCGTCGCTACTGTTCGCGCTCGGCGAGCCCCCGACGTACGTCATGAGCCAAATGGGGCACACCACACCGGGGCTGACGCTCGCCCTCTATGCCCGCGAGATGAACCGCCGCGATGGGGAGCACCAGCGTCTCAGGGCGCTCGTCACCGACAAGCCCCAACAGCCTGCGGCCACGGCGCCATCGACCGCCACGGCCACTGGTTCCGTACGAATCATCCCCGTCCATGGGACCGCGATCACAGCCAGAACGGTCAACCGCGAGCCCGCGTCCCAAAGCTAGCTCGCGTCTCCCGCCGTCGAACGCTTCGAGTTGTATGACGTCGGAGCCAACTCTCCACGCATGCCGCACCATGTTCCCAGGCGAACACGCCGAGTTGTCAATCACGACCCTCAGACTTATGGCGGGTAAGGGACATCAACCGTCGAAGGAAAAACCACTCAAAAGCCAAAATCCCCACAAGCGAGCGCTCGTCCGAGCAGCGGCTCGCTAAAAAACCACATATTTGCAGGGATTTATATGGGCACGGGTGGTTTCGAACCACCGACCTCTCGCGTGTGAAGCGAGCGCTCTCCCACTGAGCTACGTGCCCTACTTGCCCGATTCTATTGGCTGTGGGGTTTGGGCGCCCGCGCGTTCCGCTAAACGCCGATCGCTGTCAGGGCATCTGGTAGCAGGCGTTCCGGCTGGGGTTGCCGAGGCCCTACATCACCACGCCAGACGCCGGGTGCGGCTCAAGGCGGGTGGCAGGGATCGAGTAGGCGCGCGCCAGCGCTTCGACCTGGCTCTGCGTCAGCGAGGCGCCGAAAGCGGGGGCGCCCCCCAGTTTTAGGTAGGCGCTCAGCAGCGTCTTGCCGATCAGCGACAGGTGGTAGTGGCCGTCGTACACGGAGTAGATGTAGAGCGGCGCATTTGCATGCAGGAATCGCGCGGTCGCTGCGCTTATCTTGCCGCTCCCTGCGCTCGCCGTACCACCCCCGCCGACCGTCCCGGGCGCAGCGCTCCCGGTAGTCCCCGGGGCTGGCTGGCGGGGGTGGGTTGCCAAATGCGTAGACGCGGTGGAGGACCCCGCGGCGAGCGCCGTCGCGAGGTACTGCCACCCCCGCTGGGTGAGGCGGACATAGCTCTTGAGCATGCCGGCGAGTTCGGCCGCGGGCCCGGTGACGCTGCCTTCGGTGGTCACTTCTGCGGGCAGCGTGAGTGCCGCGGCATGGCGATCTGCCGCGGCGACCTCCACCCGCAACGCGGAGGTCGCGCTGGCGGGGAGCCCGCCCGCGAGCGAGGGCCACGCTGTACGCGCGGCGGCCACCTCAGCCGCCGTGGGGGTGCGCAGTTGTTGCAAGGTGTGCGCCAACTGCACAAGGTCGGCGCGCTCCACTCGCAGGGCGGCTGGCCGCGTGCGGTGGCCGCCACAGCCCGCCGCTCCGGCGGCGGCGGCTCCAGCTACGAGCGCCGCCGCCGCGAGACGGGCGAAGCGTGAGGTCGTCCTCGCTCCGGTGCTTATGCGGACAGCAGGTCGACGATGAAGATCAGCGGCGAGTTCGGCGGGATCTTGGGTGGCGACCCTTTCGCCCCGTACGCCAATTCGGCGGGGATGATCAGCTCGCGCCTACCGCCCACGCGCATGCCGACGACGCCCTGGTCCCAGCCCTTGATGACCTGGCCCTCGCCGAGCGTGAAGGTGAAGGGTTCTTTGGTTTCCCACGAGGCGTTGAACACCTTGCCGGTGCTGTACAGCGCCCCGACGTAGTTGACCGTCACCGACTCCCCGTCCTTCGCTTCGGCGCCGGTGCCTTTGACGATTTCCTTCGTCACCAACGTCTTCGGCGCGGGCCCCTTGGGGGGCGTGATCGTCGGCTCGGTAGCGAGCGGGCCACTGGTGGGCGTGGTGCCGGTGGTGGTCGCCGGGGTCTTTTCGACGACGCTGTTCGCCGCCGTGGACTCGTTGCCAACGGCGATCGTGCTGGAGCCGCTAGACCCGCAGCCGGCGATCAGCGCTGCCGCGCCGACGGTCGCCAGGCCGAGGACGCGGCGGGGGAAGTTGAGTTTGGAAAGGTTCATCACGGTTGGGCAGCCTAACGGAACGCGACACATTTGTGGCGCACCACCCTATGGAGTTGCTCGAGCTCTCCGAGCACAGGGTGCGCCGTCCTTCCCTTGGAGGGGATCGGGCGGTTGCCCCGTCCTGCCTTCTGCGGTGTATCTCGCCGACTCCTCCGTGCGCCACTCGCCGGATGCCCCCGCGCGCTAGGATCCACAGCGGACCGTGCTAGGCGGGGAGGTAGCGGTGCCCTGCACCCGCAATCCGCTCTAGCGGGGCTGAATTCCCCCCCGAGGGGTGTTTCGCTCCGGTCGCTCCGCCGTTTGGGGCGTCGATGGCTCGGATCCCCGCGCGGTGTCGGCTTGTGAACCAGGTCAGGTCCGGAAGGAAGCAGCCTTAAGCGATCCCCGGCAGGCGCAGCGGGCGTTCCCGATCCGGAGTCGCGAGCGGCGATCGGCGGCCGGCTGTGGAGCCTCGACGGGGGGTGCACGGTCCGCTACCGGCAACGCCGGAGGATCCGCCACGAGCGGTTGGTGTGGGTCACCGCGAAGCCGGTGGGCACCGCCACCGGTTGGTGCGGGTCGTTGATGTCGAGGATGTAGTGTTCCTCGACTTCGGCGTTGGCGGGGTCCACGAAGGTGCCGTGCGCGATCTTCGTGACCTGGAGGTTGGCGATCTCGCTCGGGGGGGTTTCCAACCACAGCGCCAGCAGCGGCACAGGCGCGTGGTTGGTCACGCCGATCGGCTCGCAGTTGGTGGCGATCGCACCCGCGCCCACCAGCGCGGTCAGTTCGCTCTGGATGCGCTGCTGGCGGCCCAGTTCGTTCAGTTCGCGGTGGTTGACGCGGTACTGCCAGGGGATCGACGCCAGCAGCACCATCACCGAGACAGCTGCCGCTGCCATCCACCAGCGGCGGTGGGGATCGCTGTGTGGCAGCTCCATCCAGCCGCACACGGCCGCACCGGCGAAGACGCACAGGATCGCCGCGGCGAGGAACGCATAGCGGGTGTCGATTGGCAGCCCGACGCTCGCGAAGGCGGCGAACACTCCCACCGCCACAATGCCCGCTATCGCGCCGGGGAGCGCACGGGCGCGCAGCCACAGCAGCGCCAGCACCCCGCCGAGCGTGGCCGCGACGAGCGCGAACGGCCCGAGGATCTCCCCGATCCGCCGCGGGATGTACTCCGGCACCTTCTCGATCCCCGTCTCGCGGTGCAGCGTTTCCGCGGTGTGCTTGGTGTTGGTCAGCGACCACAGCGGGTTCCCGGTCACCAGCCAGTCGCTTGCCACCCACACGATTGGGGCGGCCGCGCCCAGCAGGGCGAGGCGGGCGAGTTGGCTGGGGGTGCGCGGGGGGTCGGCGCCGGGCGCGCGCGGGGTCTCCGCGATGGCGCTGGGCTGGCTGGGAGTGCTCGGCGTATCCGCCACGGCGCCGGGCTGGCTAGGGGTACTCCGCGTATCCGTGATAGCGCCGGGCTGGCCGGGAGTGCGCGGCGTATCCGCGACGGCGCCTCCTCGCGCGCGCACGGTCGGCAGCGCGAGATACAGCCAGTACAGCCCCGAGAACACCCACGCCTCCGGCCGCAGCAGCCCGGCGAGCGCCAGCAGCGCCAGCACCGGCGCGCCCGCGCGGCGGCGGCGGGTCTCGACGATCAGGGCGCTTAGCACCAGCAGCAGGTAGGGGACGTCCACGTAGGCGCGCACTCCGTAGGAGAGGATCGGTTCGCGCGTCAGCAGCAGCAGCGCCGCGACGGCACCGGCGGGGCGGTTGAACCACAGCGCGCCCAGCCGGTACACGGCCCACCCGCATGCGGAGAGGGCGAGGAAGCCGAGGGCGACGGTGATCTGCGAGGCGGCGTGGGGACCCAGCGGCGCGGCGACCACGCCGAGTGCCTCTACCAGCGGGTGCGGTGTCGGCGCGATCGGGATCCCGTACTGCGGGGTTTCCCCGCGCGTCAGCTGCTGCCCCCACACGAGCGCGTACAACGTGTCGTAGTTGGCAAACCCCACGCCGCTGATGACCCGCAACAGCACCGCCCCCGCCACGATCGCCAGGGGTGTGGCGAGGCGGACGGGAAGAGAGCCGACATCCGTGCGCAGGCCCGTCGCATCGTCTCCCGCGGCGCCTCGAGAGGTGTCGTTGGCTGCCAGAGCAGTGGTTGGGGCGCTTTTTGAAAGCTTTTTGGTGGGGGACACCACAGCTGCGCACGCTAGCCGCTGAGCGCCGAGAGCGGCCGGATAGACTCACTCCCCAGGGTGACGGAGAGCGATCATAGTCAGCAGCAGCAGTCCCTCTACCGCCGCAACCGCCCGCGCACGTTCGCCGACGTCGTCGGCCAGGAGCCGGTGGTGCGCACGCTGCGCGGCGCGGTGGAGCGTGGGAGGGTGCATCACGCCTACCTGTTCGTTGGCTCGCGCGGCACCGGCAAGACCTCGATGGCGAAGATCCTCGCGGCCTGCCTCAACTGCGATCGCGGGGCGGGCGGGGGCACGACCGAGCCGTGCGGCGAGTGCGAGTCCTGCCGCGCGATCGCCGCCGCGCGCTCACTCGACGTGATCGAGATGGACGCCGCCTCCAACAACTCGGTCGAGGACATCCGCGAGTTGCGCGAGAGCGTCGCCTTCGCGCCGGTGAGTGGGCGCTCCAAGGTGTACATCCTCGACGAGGCCCACATGCTCTCGCAGGCGGCGTGGAACGCGTTCCTGAAGACGCTCGAGGAGCCACCGCCCGACACAGTGTTCGTGCTGGCAACCACCGAGGCGCAGAAGGTGCCGGCGACGGTGGTGGACCGCTGCCACCGCTTCGACTTCCAGCGCCCCACCGTCGAGCAGATCGCGGGCGTTGTGCGCCGCGCCGCGCAGGCCGAGGCGATCGAGATCCCCCCGGAGGCGGTGGCGGCCGTGGCGCGCGCAGCCACAGGTAGCTTCCGCGACGCGCTGGGGACGCTCGAGCAGTTGCTCACCTACTCTGGCCCCGAGATCGTGTTGGAGGACGTGCTGGCGGTGCTGGGGGTGACCGACTCCCAGCTCCTGGAAGAGACGATCGACGCGGTGGCGCAGGGAAGCGCCAGGGAGGTGCTGCTGGCGGTGGCGCGCTGCGCCGAGGGCGGCAGGGACGCGGGCGCGTTCACGGCGGACCTGGAGGGTCGCGCGCGCGATCTGCTGGTGGTGCACACGCTCGGCGAAGTGCCGGCCGAGCTGTCGCTGACAGCGGAGGCGGACGCGCGCCTGCAGGCGCAGGCGGAGCGGGTGCCGCAGGCGACGGCGGTGCGGCTGCTGGAACAGCTGGGCGGCGCGCTCGAGACGGTGAAGGCAGGCGGCGAGCCGCGTACGCAGCTGGAGCTGGCGCTCGTGAAGGCGGCGCGCCCGGAGACCGATGGCTCGCTGAAGGCGCTGCTGGCGCGCATCGAGCGCCTGGAGAGAGGGTTGGAGTCCGCCCATCCAACCGGAAAGCCTCTCGCGCCGCACCCCGCTGACGCCCTGCTGGCGGTTGCTGCGGTGGAGCAACCCGCCGAGATCCCCTCTTCACCCCAACCTGCCGAGATCGGCCCTTCACACCGACCAGCCGACATCGCTCCTTCATCGCTGCCAGCCTCGAGCGAGGTCCCCTCCGAGGCAACCCTCGCGCGGCCGGCGACTGCGCCGAGGGATGAGCCCTCGCGACTGGCGACCGCGCCGGGGGATGAGCTCGCGCGGCCGGCGACTGCGCCGAGGGATGAGCCCTCGCGACTGGCGACCGCGCCGGGGGATGAGCTCGCGCGGCCGGCGACTGCGCCGGGGGATGAGCCCTCGCGGCCGGCGACCGCGCCGGGGGATGAGCTCTCGCGGCCGGCGACCGCGCCGAGGGATGAGTCCTCTCGGGTGGACGATTTGGCCGAGGCCCGCGAGTCGGAGGCGCCCGTCCCATCCGTCACGACGCACGACCTTGGCGATCTCGACACGCTGTGGCCCGCGGTGGTGGAACTGGTGGGGAACGAGAACAAGCTGTTGAGCGCGGTGCTTGCGGACGCGCGAGCGGTGGCGTTGAGCGAGGAGGAGCTGACCGTGGCATTCGCCGCGACGGCGTCGTTCCTGAAGAAGAAAGCCGAAGACAACACCCACCGCGCGACGGTGACCGAGGCGTTGCGCCAACTCACCGGGCAGCCCCGGCTGCGGGTGGTATACGAGCTGCGCGAGGAGCTGCCCCCACCCGCAGAGGGGGAGGGCGTGCAGGGGTCACGCAGCGAAGAGGAGTGGGTGGCACGCTTCAAGGATGAGCTCGACGCAGAGGAGCTCGTCGGTGCGGGCGAGACGATCGGCGAAAGCGAGTAAGGAGCGAGCACGATGCCCCAGCAGAAGCGACCCAACATGCAGCAGATGCTCCAGCAGGTGCAGAAGATGCAGCGCGACATGGAGCAGGCCCAGGAGGCGCTCAAGCACGAGACCGTCGAGGCGGCCGCGGGTGGAGGCGTGGTGAAGGTGCAGGTGTCGGGCGACCTGCAGGTACGGTCGGTGACGATCGCCCCCGAGGCGGCCGACCCCGAGGACGTGGAGATGCTCGGCGACCTGGTGCTGGCGGCGGTCAACGAGGCGCTGCGCGCCGCACAGGAGCTGGCAGCGGAGCGGATGGGTGGGGCGACCGGAGGCCTCGACCTGGGCGCGCTCGGCGGGCTCGGGCTGCCGGGTCTGTGAGCACCTTCGCGCCGCCCGTCCAGAAGCTGGTCGCCGAGCTGTCCAAGCTGCCCGGCATCGGCAACCGCACGGCGCAGCGGCTGGCCTTCCACATCCTGCGCGCCTCCGGCGAGGACGCCACTGCGCTGGCGCAGGCGATTCTCGACGTCAAGGAGCGGATCGGGCTGTGCGAGGTGTGCTTCAACCTCACCGACGAGTCGCGCTGTCGTATCTGCCGCGACCCGCGCCGTGACCAGGGCGCGATCTGTGTGGTGGAGGAGCCCTCCGACGTGATCCCGATGGAGCGCACACACGAATTCGAGGGCGTCTACCACGTGCTCGGCGGCGCGCTCTCGCCGATCGACGGCGTCGATCCGGAGGACTTGAAGATCGCCGAGCTCTACGCGCGCGTGACCGGTGCAGGCGAGACTGCGGTCCACGAGATCGTGCTCGCCACCAACCCCACCACCACCGGGGAGGCGACAGCACTGCACATCGCGCAGGAGCTGCACCAGCGCGCCCCCGAGCTGCGGGTCACCCGCCTGGCGAGCGGCCTGCCGGTGGGATCCGACCTCGAGTACGCCGACGAGGTCACGCTCGGCAAGGCGCTCTCAGGTCGCCGCGCGGTGTAGCGCCGGCAACGCCCAGCGCCGGCTCTCAGGTTGGCTGCGCCGTGCAGCGCGGCAGACGCCCAGCGCCCGCTCTCAGGTCGCCGCGCGGTGTAGCGCTCCGTCGTCGTCGGTCGCATTCGTCAGCGCCGGCGGGCAGGGATCCTCGACGAGTTCCTCCACCAGCGTGTCGGCCGCACCCTCGTCGAGGGAGGTGGCAGGCGCGGGCCTGCGCCCATCCCCGCCCGTTTGACGCAGCTTGGAGACGATCCCGTCGAGCTCGAACGAGGCCCAGCAGGCCCGCGCGAGCTCGTGCCCATGGTTGGCCCAGGTGGCGTTGATCACCTTGAAGCCGCGCGACTGCAGCCACTCCACGGCGGGCAGGTAGTCGGTGTCGCTGGAGACCAGCACCGCGGCGTCGAACGCCCCCTCGCCCGCCAGCGAGAGCAGTCCCGTTACGATCGCGGTGTCGACGCCTTTCTCGGTCAACCAGCGCAGCGTCTCCTGGCAGTTGGGGCATTTCTCGATCGAGTGCTCGCACGCTCTGCAGTACACCGAGCGCGGTTTGGAGCGGCGCACGCGCGTGGTGACGCGAAAGCGGGGCTGCTTGTCGAGAAACGCGTCGAGCCAGCCCTTGAGCTTGCGGCCAGGGTCGTCTTCGTCGTAGGAGGCATACACCAGCGCCTCCTCGAGATGGAGCGCGTCGCCGAAGCCCGCCTGCTGCAGTTGCCGTTCGCTCTCCCCGAGCAGCTCGGCGGGGACCTTCCGCCAGTCGATCAGATCGCCGTGGGCGCGGTTTCTCCACTGCAGCGAGAAGTTCCAGAAGTCGATGAAGATGCTTGTGCGGTAGGCCACGCCCTGAACCCCCTATCGAGTGATTGTGCTCATTGACATCGTCTCCCAGGATAGGCGTTTGCGCCTCCGCGTTCGCCACCCCCGACGGGAGGTCCTATCCTGCGTGCGTGTCCAACATCGTGGTGATGAAGTTCGGCGGCACCTCCGTCGCCGACGCCGAGCGAATCAAGCGCGCCGCCCGGCGCATCGTCGAGCGCCGCGAAGGGGGCGCGCGCGTGGTGGCGGTGCTCTCAGCGCGCGGCAAGACCACCGATGAGCTGATCGCGATGGCGGAGGAGGTCTCCGCCGCGCCGGACGCGCGCGAGATGGACATGCTGCTGTCCACCGGCGAGCGCATCTCCTGCGCGCTGTGCGCGATGGCGATCGACGACCTCGGCCACCGCGCGATCTCGCTGACGGGCTCGCAGGCGGGGATCGTCACCGATGCCTCGCACACCCGCGCGCGCATCCTCGACGTGCGCGCCGATCGCATCAGGGCGGCGCTGGAGGAGGACCACATCGTGCTGGTGGCTGGCTTTCAGGGCGTCTCGACCGCCACCCAGGACGTCACCACGCTGGGTCGCGGAGGTTCGGACACGACCGCGGTCGCCGTGGCGGCGGCGCTGGGAGCGGAGGTGTGCGAAATCTACACCGACGTTGCGGGCGTCTTCAGCGCCGATCCGCGCGTGGTGCCCGACGCACGCAAGCTCGCCACAGTCACCTTCGAGGAGATGCTCGAGATGGCGGCCTCGGGCGCGGGCGTGCTGCAGCTGCGCTCGGTCGAGTACGCGCGCAACCACGGGGTGCGCATCCACTGCCGCTCCTCATTCGACGACACTCCCGGCACCGTGGTGGTGCAGGAAGGAGAGACCATGGACCACGCCGAGAAGCCACTAATCACAGCCGTCACCCACTCCACCTCCGAAGCGATGATCACGCTGCTGGGGGTCCGCCATCAGCCGGGCGTGGCGGCCAGCATCTTCGAGGCGCTCGCCGAGGCGGGCGTCAACGTGGACATGATCGACCAGAACCGGCCCACCGGCGGCGAGCTGGCCGAGATCTCGTTCACGGTGCCGCGCGAGCATCTGCGCGAGGCGCGCGCCGCGCTGGCACCCCTCACCGGCGAGCTGTTCTCGGAGCTGCTCGAGTACGAGGAGATCGGCAAGGTGTCGATCGTCGGCGCGGGCATGCGCTCGCACCCGGGGGTGGCCGCGAAGGTGTTCAAGGTGCTGGCCGCCGAGGATCTCAACATCGACATGATCTCCACCTCGCCGATCAAGATCTCGTGCGTGATCCCCCGCGCGCGCGTCGAGTCGGTCGTGAGGGCCCTGCACAGCGCATTCGAGCTCTCCGGGCCGGACACGATTCGCGAGGAGGAGCCGGTGCGAGCGAGCGGGGCCTCCTGACACCATCTGTGCCCCGTGAGGTCCCCGGCATGGCGCCCCCGTGAGGTGCCCGTGAGGTTCCCGGGATAGTGCCCGTGAGGTTCCCGGGATAGTGCCCGTGAGGTTCCCGGGATGGTGCCCGTGAGCTCCCTGGGATGGCGCCCGTGAGGTCCCCGGCACGCTCGTAGCAGTTGCGTCCTTCGGGTGCCAACCGTCGCGTTCCGTTCTTGCCCGCGGATAGAATGGAGAGCCAATTGTTAAGGCTCGCTAACCTTCCCGCAATTTTCGCAACGTTCCGATGTCGGTGATCCCCGCCTACAGCCCCAATGTGCGCTGGCAACGCTCGGCGCTGAGCCGCGAGCGACGCTGGGAGTCGTTGGGGTGCGCGGGGGCAACGGTGTGGTTCACCGGACTGCCGGCGGCCGGCAAGTCGACGCTGGCGAGTGCGGTCGAGGAGTGGCTGGTGGAGGCAGGTAGACCGGCGTTTCTGCTCGACGGCGACAACCTGCGCCATGGGCTCAACGGCGACCTCGGCTTCGACGAGCAGGCGCGCCGCGAGAACGTGCGGCGTACTGCCCACGTCGCAAGGCTGCTCGCGGAGTCCGGCTCGATCGCGCTGGTGAGCCTGGTGAGCCCTTACATGGCAGACCGGGAGGCGGCGGCGGCCCTGCACGTAGAAGCGGGGTTGCAGTTCATCGAGGTATTCGTGAACGCTCCGCTCGAGCTCTGCCAGGAGCGCGATCCCAAGGGTCTGTACGCGCGAGCCCGCACGGGCGAGCTGTGCGGCTTGACTGGAGTGGGAGCTCCGTATGAGGCTCCCGAGCACCCCGATTTGGTGGTGCGCTCGGGCGAGGAAACGGTGGGGGAGGCGGTCGAGCGGGTCATGCGCTTACTGGAGACCCGCTCGCTGTGTCCAGTGGCCCACCACAACGGCCACACCGCGACCCACTCGGCCTGAGCGCCCGGCACTACCCTCAGGCGGTGGGGGTCTCGGCGGCGAGCGGCCCCAAACGGGGCGAGTGGTCGTAGAGCTCGAACGCCCTGAAGCCGGCGAAGGTCTTGTGTTCGGAGCCGTGGAAGTCGGAGGAGCCGGTCGTGAGGAGATCCAGCTCCGCGGCGATCTCGCACAGCAGACCCACCTGCTCGGCGGTGTGCGTGGGGTAGAAGGCCTCCACGCCATCGACCCCGAGCGACGCGAAGCGCTCCAGCATCGCGCGCACCGTCTCGGGCTCCTGCACGTCCCAGAAGGGATGCGCCCACACCGCTACGCCGCCGGCGGCGTGGATCAGCTCGATCGCCTCCGCGACCGTGGGGCGGGTGCGCGCGACGTAGGTGGGCACGCCGGGCACCAGATAGCGGGGAAACAGCTCCTTCAGGCTGCCAATTCCCTCGGCGGCGATCCTGGCGGCGTTGTCTGGATGGTCGAGCAGCGCGTGGGCGAGGTGAGGGCGTCCGAGCGGGTCGCCGGCTGCCTGGCGGCGACGCAGCTCGGTGTCGTCGAGCGCGAAGCCCTCCGCGCGCAGCAGGTCGGCCATCGCCAGCACGCGCCGCTCGCGGTCGCCGCGCAGGTCCTCAAGCGTTGCGGCGAAGGCGGCGTCGCGGTGGTCGACGAGGTAGCCGAGGATGTGCAGCTCCTCGTAGGCCTCGTCCACTGAGGAGAGCTCGGTGGCGGGCACCACGCGCACGCCCGCGCGCGGGCCCTCCTCCAACGCCTCCTGCACGCCCGCCACCGAGTCGTGGTCGGTGAGCGCCAGCAGCTCCACGCCCGCGGCGGCGGCGGCGCGCACCACCTCGGCGGGCGCGAATTCGCCGTCGGAGTGCAGCGAGTGGGATTGCAGGTCGAAGGTGGGACGCATGGTTGCCCAGGTGGTGGGGTCCTGGCCGTGGACCCTACTGGACGGCTGCTCCCGCCGGGGCGAGGCGGCAGCTGTCCACGGTCGCGCTAGCGGCCTCCGCCGTACGATTGCCGAAGCCGTTGCCACAGCGACGGCTCTTGCGGCGATTCCTCCGCATAGGTGCCGTAGCCGATGCGCTCGAGATCGGGGTTCGGGCCAACGCGACTGAACGACTTCACCCACGAGCTGTCAAGCCGCATCGGCAGCACCGGGGTGCTCATCACGAAGCCCCGCCACCCCACGCGCATCGCGGCAAGGGTGACCGCCGAGAGGGACTCGTAGCCGAGGCAGTCACGCAGGCGATCGTCCATGGTTGCGATCATGATGCTGCGCGCGAGCGGCTTCAACGGACCGGGGAACCAGCCCTCGATGCCCCGAATCTGAGCCTCCGCGGCCGCACGGCACTCCGGCGCGGGCGCGAGATACCTGGACTCGTAGTCCTCCATCCAGGCCATCAGCTCGCCTCGCGTCTGGGGGACATCGCGCAGGCGCATGCGCGACGCGATACCGAGCCAGAAGCTCAGACGCGCCTCGTTCTCGACCTCCGTGTGCGCAGGGTGCCCCATGGTCTCGGCGAGCGTCTCGCTGTAGAAGATCAGGCTGCACAGCGTGTGGATCTGATCCTCGTTGAGCACTCCGCCCACCGATTTGTGGATGCTTTGGATTCGCTCGCACGCGGCGATACCGGCCGCACTGCGATGCCCACGGCGCATGAGCTCGCCGAAAAATGTGAGGGTGTCCGCGTCGCGCGCCCACGGACGCACGATCTGGTCGCCGGTTCCGTCGCGGACCACGCGCCTGGCGACGCGCGGTACCGTATTCACACGAATTGCCGCGCTCGCGTAGCCCAGGTGCGCGAAGATCGGGGGGGTGAGCACCTCGAGCGAGAGGTGCGTGATCTCAGCGTCGTCGCGCTCTGGATCGAGCTCTGCGATCAGGCGCTGTACGTCGCGCCCCAGCAGCCAGCGCGGCTCCCAGAACTCCGAGCGCGGCCAGCCCAAGCGGTCGGCTATCTCTGGAGACGGGGCACCGGTCGTCATGGCGAAGCCTCCAGTGACTGCTGCAGCTGCTCGAGCACGCGCACCACGCGCAAACCGGAGTGCCCGTCCGAGCGCGGCGTGGCGCCGGTGCGCAGGCACTCCAGGAAATGCTCGCACTCGACGCGCAGCGGCTCGACGGGCGGGATCTGCGGCGAGAAGATCGCCCCTGAGCGCGCTATGTACTCCCCCCACGAGCGCGTGTCCTCGTCGAAGCCCTTGTCGTAGAGCGTGAGCTTGCCCTCCAGCTGCATGTCGTCGAAGGTCGCCATCCGCCGCGCGCCCACCACCGTGAGCCGCCGCTCCTTGTGGGGGTCCAGCCACGAGAGGTGCAGGTGCGCCACGATCCCGGAGGGGAAGCGCAGGTAGCAGAAGACGACGTCCTCGACCCCCTCGCGCACGTAGGAGCGCCCGTGCGCGACGCACTCGGCGGGCTCTTCGTCGATCAGCGACAGGATCACCGAGACATCGTGCGCGCCGAGGCTCCACAGCGCGTTCTCATCGGCGCGCAGCTTGCCGAGGTTCAAGCGATTGCCGTACACGTAGTACAGCTCCCCCAACTCCCCCCCGCGAGCAGCTCGCGCAGGCGATCGACGGCGGGGTGGTACTCCAGCAGGTGTCCCACCATCAGCGTCCGCCCCGTGCGCTCGGCCGCGGCAACCGCCGCTTCCGCGTCGGCGGCGGTGGTCGCGAGCGGCTTCTCCACGAAGCAGTGCTTGCCCGCCTCCACCACGCGCACGGCGAGCTCGGCGTGCGAAGGCACCGGCGTGGCGAGTACCACCGCGTCGAGCTCGGGGTCCTCGAGCAGCTCCTGCAACTCTCCCGTGACGCGCGCGCCTGGAAACTGCTGCGCCGCCCGGGCACGCGCCTGCTCGGAGGGGTCGCACAGCCAGCGCAGCTCACAGCCAGGGAGCGCGGCGAGGTTGCGCGCGAGGTTGGGACCCCAATAGCCGAGGCCGGCGACCCCGACTCGGATGGGTGACTCGCTCACGAGGCGAGCGTATCGATCGCCTGCACGCAGCGCTCGGCTGCGTGCCCGTGGGGGGGTGGGCCTCCATATAAATCCGGTCGCGCCGCGGGTGGCTTACGCTCGAGCGCGGCGAGCGCGGCGGCCGGGTCGAGATCCACGAGCGTGTTCCAGCCCGCCTCCACCGTCTCGACCCACTCGGTGCGATCGCGCAGCGTGATGCAGGGCACCGCCGCCAGGTAGGCCTCCTTTTGGAGGCCCCCGGAGTCGGTTAGCACGGCACGGGCGTTGCACAGCAGCGCGGCCAGCTCTCTATAGCCGAGTGGCTCGCAGAGCCGTAGCCCCTCGATCCCCGTCACCTCCTCCAGTCGCCCCGCGTCGCGCAGACGCGCCCGTGTGCGCGGGTGCAGCGGGAACACCACCGGCGGCGGCAGCGCCCGTATCAGCTCCACCAGCGCACGCAGGCGCTCGGGCGGATCGACGTTGCCCGCGCGATGCGCGGTGAGCAGCAGGTACTCGCCGGCCTGCACACCGTGGGCCGCCAGCGTGCTCGTGTCCGCGCGTGCGGCGGGTTGTAGCCGTAACGCAAGGTCCACCATCACATCCCCCACCACCTCGATGCGCCCGGCGATCGACTCCGCGCGCAGGTTCCCGGCGGCACCCTCTGATGCGCACAACAGCAGCTCGGAGAGGTGGTCGGCGAGCACACGATTGCGCTCCTCTGGCATAGCGCGGTCAAACGAGCGCATCCCGGCCTCCACGTGCACGACCGGCACGCCCGCATCGGCGGCAGCGAGCGCGCCGGCGAGCGTGGAGTTGGTGTCCCCATACACCAGCACCGCGTCGGCGCGCTCCCGCGCGAGCAGCGCCTCCAGCGCGCCCAGCATCCGCGCGAGCTGTGAGGTGTTGGACCCTCCGGCGATCCCCAATTCGCGCTCCGGCCGCGCCAGCCCCAGCTCGCGAAAGAAGACCGCCGAGAGCGAGTCGTCGTGGTGCTGGCCGGTGTGCACCAACACCTCTTCGTGGCGCTCGCGCAGCGGCCCCGAGACCGCGGCGGCCTTGATGAACTGCGGGCGGTTGCCGACGACCGTGAGGATCTTCACGGACGCGATCCAGACTTACACGGGGGGAGGTCGGGAGGGGGGCCTGCCCCCTTCCCGCCACATTGCTGCGGGCGGTTGCCGACCACGGTGAGGATCTTCACGGTCGTGACCTGGATTGGCTGTTTGGGGGGAGGTCGGGAGGGGGCCTGCCCCCTTCCCGCTCCACTGGGTGAGGATCTTCACGCGGAGCAGATTACGTGCTCACACGGGGGATCGCCGCGCGACGGCGATCCAACTACGCAGCTGCGCCGACGACCGACGTCGACCAGTCGATCACCGACGTGGGCCGCACGACGTGGCGGCTCATCCCCAGTTCCTTGGGTGACACACCCAGCGCGAGGCCGACCAGCTGTGGCAGGTGCAGGACGGGCATCCGCAGCTCGCGCGCGACCACGCCTTCGGCGGCGGGCTGCTGCAGGTCGAGGTTGAGGTGGCAGAGCGGGCAGGGGGTTACCAGGCAGTCGGCGTTGGCGTCCACCGCGTCGCCGAGGTGGCGGCCGGCCTGCTTCAGCGAGGCCTCCTTGTTCATCGTGACGATCGGGAAGCCGCAGCACTTGCGCATCCCCGCGTACTCGATCACGGTGCCGCCGAGCGCCTCGATCACCTGCTCGAGGTAGTGGTCCCGGGGAGTCTCGGCGTCGATGCCCAGACGCTTGCGGGGGCGCACGATGTAGCAGCCGTAGAAGGGCCCCACCTTGAGGTTGGTGAGCGGCCGCTTCACGCGGGAGCGCAGCCCGTCGAGGCCGATCTCCTCGACCAGCAGCCACAGGAAGTTCTTGTTGGTCAGGCCCTTCTCGTAGGAGAGGCCCTCGGGGGCGAGCGTATCGTTGACGTGCGCGCGGTACTCGGCGCTCGCGTCGAGGCGCTCCTGGCACTCGCTCTGGGCGCCCTGGCAGGTGGAGCAGATGTTCATCATCAGCTCTGCGCCCTCCACCTGCTGGGCGAGCGCGAAGGTGCGCGCGTTGAGCGTGTCTGCCAGCTCCTGGTTGTGCTCGGCGATCACGCCGCAGCCGCTGCAGTTGGCGCGGTCGAGCTGGACGAGCTCGATGTCGAGCAGAGGGGCGACGCGCGCCATCGAGCCGTGCAGCTCGGGGGTGAAGCCGCGGCTGACGCAGCCCGGCCAGTAGGCAACCTTCATCAGCTTGCGCTCCCTTCCCCGGCAGCCGCCGGATCCTCGCCACCGTCTCCGTTGGCCGCCGCGACGCCGACCGGCGTGCGCTCGTCTTCGTCCTCGCCGGAGATGTACAGGTTGAGCTCATACCGCTCTGGGCGTCCCTCGACGGTTTGGTAGATCCGCTTGACCGCCTTGAGGTCGGCGGGCGGGATCTTGTGGCCGAGCATCGCGATTTTGATGCTGATCTTCCCGCGCAGAATCGCCTTGATCGCGGTGGGTAGCAGCGAGAGCAGCTCTTTGCCGGCGGCCGGATGGAATTTCCCGAACCACGAGTTGCCCCCGTAGGAGCGGGGCGGCAGTTCGGCCTCGTGCAGCAGCCCGTAGTCGCGCACCAGCGTCGTCAGCGCCGCCTCGTGGCGCTCGCCGTTGTTGGCGTCGACGATGTGCTGGTCGGAGATCGCGATGCGGCGCAGGCGCATGATCTGGCCCATCGGGTTGACGTCCTTGGGGCAGGCCTCCACGCACTTGAAGCAGTGGGTGCAGTCGAAGATCCCCAGCGGGTCTTCGGAGAGGTCGACCAGGCGCTCGCGCTGGCGATCGTCGCGCGGGTCGCCGACGAAGCGATAGGCCTTCGCCAGGGCGGCGGGGCCGATGAAGCCGGGGTCGACCTCCATCGCCAGGCAGTCCGACACGCACGCGCCGCACTGGATGCAGGCCATCGACTGGGTGACGTCGACCATTGCGTCTTTCTCCACCACGTACTCGCGCTCGGGGACGGGCTGCTTGGCGAGCAGCCACGGCGTGACGCGCTGGATCTTCTTCCAGTGCACCGCGTCCATGTCGACGATCAGGTCCTTGATCACGGGCATGTTGCCCATCGGCTCGATCTCGATCACCCCGTCCTTCCCGGACGCGCGGGCGGCGTCGAGGTGCGTGTGGCAGGCGAGGCCGGGTTCGCCGTTGATGCGCACCCCGCAGCTGCCGCAGATCGCCGCGCGGCAGGAGCAGCGGATCCCGATCGAACCGTCGAAGCGGGCTTTCGCCTGCAGGATGCCCTCCAGCACCGAGCGGTGGGGCTCCAGCTCGATCGTGTGCTCGTCCCAGTAGGGGGCCTCGCCCGACTCCGGGTCGTAGCGGCGCACCCGCAGCTTGAACTGCTCAGGCGGACGGTGGGTCTCGGCCATCAGC
This sequence comes from uncultured Solirubrobacterales bacterium, assembly GCA_963844585.1. Taxonomy (GTDB): domain Bacteria; phylum Actinomycetota; class Thermoleophilia; order Solirubrobacterales; family Solirubrobacteraceae; genus Palsa-744. Next base: position 728,366 of record CAWJOV010000010.1, read on the forward strand.
GGAGCACCTCCCCGGATCTTTTCTTGATTGGGATTTGGATGGGGGCTCGCTCTTCGTGGCGGGCCGGGCGGAGGGGCTCCATGGTCATCATCAATACTTGCGCTCCTCGGGCTGCCACTGTGTGATCGTTACCGGCGAGTAGCTGATTTGAGGCCCGTCCGCCCCGCCGTCGGCCCCGAGCGAGATGTCGATGTGCTTCAGCCACTGCTCGTCGTTGCGCTCGGGGAAGTCGGTGCGGAACTGCGCGCCACGCGACTCCTTGCGCTCGATCGCCGCGACCACGGTCGCCTCGGCGCAGTCGAGCATGTAGCCGAGCTCCAGCGCGCCGAGCACGTCCTGGTTGAAGACCGTGCCGCGGTCATCGACGTAGGCGCTCTGGGACTCCTCCTGCAGGCGCTTGACCACCCCGAGCGCCTGCTCCAAGCCATCCTGGTCGCGGTACACCGCGACATACTGGTTCATCGTCTCGCCGAGCTCGCGCTTGATCTCGGAGATGCGGCGTCCGGTGCGCTCCCGCGCGAGGATCGCGTCGATCGTGGCGACGTCGTCGTTCAGCTGCCCGTTGGCCGCAGTCGGCATCGGCATCGAAAGCGCTCGCGCGGCCGCGTGTTCGCCCGCGCGGCGGCCGAAGATCAGCGTGTCCAGCAGCGAGTTGGCGCCGAGGCGGTTGCCGCCGTGCACCGACACGCACGCCACCTCGCCGGCGGCGTACAGGCCCTCGATCGGCGTGGCGCCGTTGACGTCGGTCTTCACCCCGCCCATGATGTAGTGCTGGCCGGGGCGGATCATGATCGGCTCGCGGGTGATGTCCACGCCGGCGAAGTCTTTGCCGATGTTGACGATCTCGCGCAGCGCCTCCAGCGTGCGTTTGCGCGGCACCTTGGTGATGTCCAGGTAGATGCCGTCTTTGTTGGCGCCGACGCCGCGGCCCTCGAGGATCTCGGTCTGCTCGGCGCGCGAGACCACGTCGCGCGAGGCCAGGTCGAGCTTGTTGGGTGCGTACTTCTCCATGAAGCGCTCGCCCTCGGAGTTGAGCAGCACCGCGCCCTCGCCGCGCGCCCCCTCTGTTATCAGCAGGCCGTTCTCGACCAGCGTGGTGGGGTGGTACTGCACCATCTCCATGTCCATCAGCGGCGCGCCGATGCGGTAGGCCTGCGCGATCCCGTCGCCGGTGACGATCAGCGCGTTGGTCGTCGGGCTGTACACCTGCCCGGCGCCGCCGCACGCGAGGATCGTGTTCTTGGCGTGGAACACCTCCATCCGCCCCGAGCGCACGTCGCGCGCGATCACGCCGCAGCAGCGACCCTGCTCATCGCGCAACAGCGAGGTGACAAACCACTCCTCGAAGCGCTCGACCGTCTCGTGATGGCGCATCAGCTGCTCGTAGAGCACGTGCAGGATCGCCTGTCCCGTTATGTCGGCCACGTAGGCGGTGCGCTTCATCGAGGCGCCGCCGAACGCGCGCAGGTCGAGCAGGCCCTGCTCGTTGCGGTGGAAGGTGACGCCGATGTGCTCCAGGTGCATCACCTCCGCGGGCGCCTCCGAGCACATGATCTCGATCGCGTCCTGGTCGCCGAGGAAGTCGGAGCCCTTGACGGTGTCGTAGGCGTGCGAGTGCCAGTCGTCATCGACCGAGATCGCCGCGTTGATCCCGCCCGCGGCGGCGACCGAGTGCGAGCGCACGGGGTGGACCTTGCTGAGGATCGCCACGCTCGCGCCGCCCTGCGCCGCGGCGAGCGCCGCGCGCTGACCCGCGAGACCTGCGCCGATGATCAAGACGTCGTGTGCTGGCATGGCTCCCTGGAGTTCGAGAGAAGAGGGATGGTGGCCCTGCTGTCGGCCGAGACTCTATAACGCACAGGTGCCGTCTCGCTGTGATGGGTGCGCGCGGCACTCACGCCGGCCGCTCAAACCCCCGCGGCCGGGCGCAGCGCCTGGCGGATCTGCGCGACCGTGACGACCCCGCGCAGCACCCCGTCGTCGTCGACGGCGACCATCGCTCCCAGGCGCCCGAGGCCCTCGGCGCGCAGCAGCGATTCCAGGGGCTGATCCAGCTCGATACGGACCGGCAGATTCTCCTCCAACACGTCACTCACCGGCAGCGCTGGCCGCCCGGCGGCGATCTCGGCGTCCACGCGTTCGGAGCGCACCACGCCAAGGAAGTGCCGGGTGGGATCGACGACCGCGAACCACGGCCAGCGGTAGCGCAGGAAGAAGTGCTCCTGAGCGTCCAGCAGCCCGGTCTCGGCGGGGATCGTCACCGGCTCGGTGTCCATCACGTCGGCCACCCGCAGCCGTTGGATGCGCTGGTTGACCGTCCCCTGCAGCACCGCCCCCGTGGCGCTCTGGTAGACGAACAGGCCGATGAACGCCAGCCACACGCCGCTGATGTCGTGCAGCGCCACCAGCACGCCAAGGCCGGCCGCGCCGAGCAGCACTCCGAAGCCCTGCCCCATGCGTCCCACCACGCGCGTGGCGCGGTTGCGGTCCTCGGTGCGCCACCACAGCAGCGCGTGCACGATCTGGGCGCCGTCGAGCGGGAAGGCGGGGATCAGGTTGAGGACTAGCACCAGCACGTTGAGCGTCACCAGCCAGCTCAGCCACAGCACGACCGGTGTCGTCAGCACTCCGCCGCTGCCGTCGGCGAGGGCGAGGAAGTGGTGGCTGCTCGCCACCCCGACACCGAGCGCGGTCCCGATCAGGATCACCGCCAGCGTCACCAGCGGCCCGGCCGAGGCGACCCGCAGCTCGACCCCCGCGCGGGGCATCGGGCCGGTGCGGGTGGTGCCGCCCAGCGCCCACAGCTCGATCCCCATCACCGGCACCCCGTTGCGGCGGGCCACCAGCGCGTGGCCGAGCTCGTGCAGGATCACCGAGGCGAAGAACGAGAGCACGATCGCGACCATCACCAGGTAGGCGGTGGTGCGCGAGCCGCCGAGGACTTCGTGGAAGTAGGGGGTGAGCGTGTCGGCGAAGTAGATCAGGATCACGCCGAGGATCACGAACCAGCTGATCCCCACCCCGATGCGGATGCCGAAGACGCGCGCCAGCTGGAAGTTCCTGCGTACGGGCATAGGCCCCAATGGTAGGCCGCGGACAGCCCGGAGCGGTGGGTTTTGGTTTTACGCCTGCACGCGACCGCGGGCGATGATCGCCTCGAAGTCCGTGCCCGTCGGCAGCGTGCCGTACTCCAGGCCCGCGTCGCGCCCGAGGCGCGCGGCGCAGAAGGCGTCGGCGACGGCGGGGTCGCCGTGGCGCACCAGCAGCGAGCCCTGCAGCCCCAGCACCATGCTCTCCACCACGCGCCGTGCGCGCGTCTCGAGCGTGGCGGGGTCGGCGAACAGATCCTTGAGACCGTCGAGGTGCTCGTCCAGGCGCCGGTCGGCGCCGCGCGCCTGATCGAGCTCGTGCAGGAACACCTCCAGCGTTCTCGGAGTGCGCACCAGCGCGCGCAGCACGTCGAGGCTCATCACGTTGCCCGAGCCCTCCCAGATCGACGCCAGCGGCGCCTCGCGGTAGAGGCGGGGCATCCCCGACTCCTCTACATACCCGTTGCCGCCGAGGCACTCCAGCGACTCGAAGGCGTGGTTGGGGGCGCGCTTGCACACCCAGTACTTCGACACGGCGGTCGCCAGGCGCTTGAAGAGACGCGCGTCGCTCAGCTCGTCGCTTGAGGCGAGCGACGAAGCCGGTGGTGGGGGTGGGTGGGTGGGTTCCGAATCTTCATCGTAGGCGCGGGCGAGGCGCAGCGCCAGCATCGTCGCCGCCTCCGACTCCAGGCAGAGGTCGGCCAGCACGTTGCGCATCAGCGGCTGGTCGATCAGCCGCTTGCCGAAGGCGCTGCGGTGCGCGGCATGATGCGTGGCGGCGACCACCCCGGCGCGCATCCCGGTGGCGCAGCCGATCACGCAATCGAGGCGCGTGTGCCCCACCATCTCGATGATCGTCGGCACGCCCCTGCCGGGCTCGCCCACCATCCGCGCCCAGGCGCCGTGGAACTCGACCTCGCTGGAGGCGTTGGAGTGGTTGCCGAGCTTGTCCTTCAGGCGCTGGATGTGGAAGGCGTTGCGGCTGCTGTCGGGAAGCACGCGCGGCATCAAGAAGCAGGAGGGGGCGGCGGGGCTCTCCTCGCCCGTCTGCGCGAGCACGAGGAAGACGTCGGACATCGGCGCCGAGCAAAACCACTTGTGGCCGGTGATCTCATACTCGGCCCCGGCTCCGCCACCGTTCAGCGGCCGTGCAACCGTCGTGTTGGCGCGCACGTCCGAGCCGCCCTGCTTCTCGGTCATCGCCATGCCGGCGATCGCGCTTCCCTTCTCGCCCGCCGGGATCAGGTTCGGGTTGTACGTCGTGGCGGTGATCAGCGGCTCCCACTCCGCCGCCAGCTCCGGCTGCGCGCGCAGTGCGGGCACCACCGCGAAGGTCATCGTGATCGGACAGGCGAAGCCGGCCTCGGCCTGCATCGCGGTCATGTACAGCGCGGCGCGGGCGACATGCGCGCTGGGCTCCGAGCTCGTCCACGGCAGCGAGTGCAGCTCGTGCTCGACCCCCATCCGCATCAGGTTGTGCCACGCGGGGTGAAACTCGACCTCGTCGATGCGGTTGCCGTAGCGGTCGTGCGTGTGGAGGATCGGCTTGTTCTCGTTCGCCAACCGCCCCCAGTACTGCTGCGGGATGCCGCCGACGAACTGACCCAGGGCGGCGGCGCGCTCACGCGCCCAGCCGCCCCCCTCGCGCTCCAGCGCCTCGACCAGCGGCAGGTTGCTGGAGAAGACGTCCACGCCCTCCAGCGGCGGTGGCTGGTTGGCGACCTCGTGGGTCTGCCACGGGGACAGACCGCCGGCGAGGGTTGCGCTCACCGCCGGCCGCCTCCCCTCACGGGGTATCCGACGGGCGAGCCACAGCCGGCGGTCGGTGGGACGATCATGGTCATCGCACCGACAGGTTACCGGCTCGCGATAGCATCGCCGCGCCGAATCTTCCGCGCGAGCACCATCCCTCTTCCTCCTCCTCCTCTTCTCTTTCTCTTTCTCCCCCCGCTCTCGAGTTAGGACCCGCCAATGGCCAAGATCAAGGTGCACAACCCAGTCGTCGAGCTCGACGGCGATGAGATGACGAGAATCATCTGGTCGTTCATCAAGGAGCAGCTGATCCTCCCCTACCTGGATGTCGAGCTCGAGTACTACGACCTCGGCATCGAGAACCGCGACGCCACCGCCGACCGGGTGACGGTGGAGGCGGCCGAGGCGATCAAACGCCACGGGGTCGGGGTCAAGTGCGCGACGATCACCCCCGACGAGGCGCGGGTGGAGGAGTTTGGGCTCGAGCAGATGTACCGCTCGCCCAACGGCACCATCCGCAACATCCTCGGCGGGGTGATCTTCCGCGAGCCGATCGTGATCGCCAACATCCCCCGCCTGGTGCCCGGCTGGACCAAGCCGATCGTGATCGGCCGCCACGCCTTCGGCGACCAGTACCGGGCGACCGACATGGTCGTGCCCGGCGCCGGCAAGCTGACGCTCGCCTTCACCCCCGCCGACGGCGGTCAGCCGATCGAGCTTGACGTCTACGACTTCCCCGGCGGCGGCGTGGCGCTGGCGATGTACAACCTCGACGACTCGATCCGCGACTTTGCCCGCGCCTCGCTGCGCTACGGGCTCGACCGCGGCTACCCGGTGTACATGTCCACCAAGAACACGATCCTCAAACGCTACGACGGACGCTTCAAAGACATCTTCGCGGAGGTGTACGAGGCAGAGTTCAAGGCCGATTTCGAGGCCGCCGGCATCACCTACGAACACCGGCTGATCGACGACATGGTGGCCGCCGCCTTGAAGTGGGAAGGTGGGTATGTGTGGGCCTGCAAGAACTACGACGGCGACGTGCAATCCGACACCGTCGCCCAGGGCTTTGGCTCACTGGGTTTGATGACCAGCGTGCTGATGACCGCCGACGGGAAAACCGTCGAGGCCGAGGCCGCGCACGGCACGGTCACACGTCACTACCGCCTGCACCAGCAGGGCAAGCCCACCTCCACCAACCCGATCGCCTCGATCTTCGCGTGGACGCGGGGCCTGGCCGCGCGGGGGCGGATGGACGGGACCCCCGAGGTGACGCGCTTCGCCGAGACGCTCGAGCGGGTCTGCGTGGAGACGGTCGAAAGCGGCAAGATGACCAAGGACCTCGCGCTGCTGATCGGCCCCGAGGAGCCGTGGCAGACCACGCAGGAGTTCCTTGGCTCGATCGACGAGAACCTTCAAAGAGAGATGGCATAGGCGCTGGCAAAAGGGCGTGAGCACCACAAGTCAACGCCCGCTGGCACCCGACCCATCCGAGCACTCAACCACCACCACTTCCAGGAGATGAATTCGTGAGCAACCCCGTACGAGTAACCGTCACCGGCGCCGCCGGTCAGATCGGATACAGCATCGTCTTTCGCATCGCCTCCGGTCAGCTGCTGGGGCCCGAGCAGCCGGTCGATCTGCGTCTTTTGGAGATCCCGCAGGCGATGGGCGCGCTGGAGGGAGTGGCGATGGAGCTGGTCGACTGCGCCTTCCCGCTGCTCACCGGCATCGACCTGCACGACCGCCCGGCCGATGCGTTCGACGGCACCAACATCGCGCTGCTGGTCGGCTCGCGCCCGCGCACGAAGGGCATGGAGCGCGCCGAGCTGCTGTCCGCCAACGGCGAGATCTTCACCGTTCAGGGCAAGGCGCTGAACTCCGTCGCCGCCTCCGACGTGCGGGTGCTGGTGGTCGGCAACCCCGCCAACACCAACTGCCTGATCGCGATGAACAACGCACCCGACATCCCCCGCGAGCGCTTCACCGCGATGCTGCGCCTCGACCACAATCGCGCGATCGCGCAGCTCGCCGCCAAGCTCGGCGCCCCGGTGGGCGACATCTCCCAGATGGGAGTGTGGGGCAATCACTCCCCGACGATGTACCCCGACCTGTTCCACGCCAAAGTCGGCGACCAGGTGGCCGCCGACGCGGTCGACGACCAGGTGTGGATCGAGCAGGAGTTCCTGCCCGGTGTGGGCAAACGCGGCGCGGCGATCATCGAGGCGCGCGGCGCCTCCTCGGCGGCCTCCGCCGCCAGCGCGGCGATCGATCACGTGCACGATTGGGTGCTCGGCACCGACGGCGGCTGGGTCTCGATGGGCGTGCCCTCCGATGGCTCCTACGACATCCCCGAGGGCCTCATCTGCGGCCTCCCCTGCACCTGCTCCGGCGGTGAGTGGTCGATCGTGGAGGGTCTCGAGCTGGACGAGTTCTCCCGCGCGCGCATCGACGCCAGCGTCAACGAGCTTCAGGAGGAGCGCACCGCGGTGCAGGGGCTCGGTTTGATCTGAGTCGGCTCACAGGTACCGGATGCTCGGCCTCGACTGAGTCTGAGTTGCACCACCCCAAAAAGCAGCCCCGGCGTGTCGCACGCCGGGGCTGTTGTACATCAAGGGCTTGTCAGGTTGCTTACCCCTTCGGGTGCCAACCTCTTCCCTCCTTGCGGACCTTGCCTTCCTCCTCGAGGATCGGCAGCACGCGATAGAGGTAGTTCTGCTTGATCCCCATGCGGGCGGCCAGCTCGGGGATCGTGATGCCGGCCTGCTCCTGCACGAAGGCCAGTGCCTGTGCGGCGCGCGTGCCGCTGCCTTTGCGCCGGCCCGCTTTGCGCCTCGCGCCTCCACGCACCTCCGGTGCTGCCGCTGTGGCTGTCGCCGGGGCGGCGGCTGCTTTTTTGGTTTTGGTTTTCGAGCCACGCGGCCGGCCCGGCCCACGGCGGCCGGGGACTTTTTTGGCAGCCGCTTTGGGGGCGGCTTTGGCGGCGGCGGCTTTGGGTGTGGCGGCGGGTGCGGCGGCCGACCTGCCCAAGCCGTCGAGCGCGGCGACGGCTGCCTCCAGCCGCTGGTACTCCTCCACCAGCGGCTGCAGCTCGGCCAGCCGATCGGTGATCTCTCGGTGCTTCTCGTCAAGGAAGTCGGTCACAGTTGAATCCTGTTCACTCGGATTGCGTGATTCTCATCACGAGGTTCTTTGTTTACCTTACAACATTCACAAGTCGCAGTACCACCACGCAAGCCCGATGTCAGTTCCCCGTCGGGGATTCATTTCCTTCGAGGTACGTTACGGCTCAGGAACTCGAGGTGTCTCCGTCCTCAAGCAACGCGCGCAAGCGCTCGATCGTGTGCTGGGCCTCGCGTTCGGGCATTCCTCCGACAAGCGCGCGTGAGGCCAGGGCCCCCAGGGGGCCGAGTGGCGCACGGAACTCGTTGCGATAGTCGAAGTGTGTTCCGTCGCCGTCGGGGCGCAGCACATATTCGGTGTGAGCGCGCGAACGGGCCGGTCCGCGACCCTCCCACGCGGCCAGCCGGTATGGCTTGCACCGTGCCAGGCGCCAGTGAATGTCGAGGCTCACTCCGCGCAAATGAACCTGCTGCTCCATCTTGTATCCCACCTTGGGGGGCCCTCCGTCGGCTGAGCGCAGCGCGCGGTGAATCGTGACCCACTCGCCGAGGCGGTGGGGGTCCATCACCATCTTCCACACCTCCTCAGGGGTTGCGGCGATGCGCGCGGAGAGGGAGACGACGCTCATCGCGAGTTCCCCACCGGTTGCCGTCTGGAGTGCCTCCGCGATGATGTCTGGGTTGCCGTGAGTCTCATCGCGCGGCGAGCGGTTCGGCCGCCTCCCACTCGCGCAGCGCGCACTCCACGGCGCTGTCGAAGGAGTGCAGCTCCACCCCCAACAGCTCGGCGGCGTGGTCGTCGGCCGGCAGCAGATCACCCCCCAGCCCCTCCATCAGCGGCAGCACCAGCGCGGGATCCTCGCCCGCCAGCGCAGCCGCGAGGTGGGCGATGAGTGGCGTCATCGTCACTCCCACTCCGAGCGTTGGACGGGGAAGTAGCAGCAACTCCGCGATCCGTCGCAGCAGCTCCTCATAGGTGAGCGCCTCCGGTCCACCGATGTCGAGCGTACGGCCGCCCACGTTCGGGTGACGGGCGGCGGCGGCGAGCATCGCGATCGTGTCACGCACATCGATCGGCTGCGTGCGAAACCTGCGCCAGGCGGGCAGCGTCAGCACGGGCATGCGCTCGACCAGGCGCACGAGCAGGCGGAAGGAGCGCGACTGTGCGCCGATCACGATCGAAGCGCGCAGGGCCACCGAATCGGGAACATACTCGAACAGGATCTGCTCCACCTCCGCGCGGCTTGCCAGATGGGGCGAAACACGGCCCGCGCGTGGTAGCAAGCCGCCGAGGTAGACGATCCTGCTTACGCCGGCGTGCTCCGCGTACTTTGCGAAGGTACGCGCCGCCACGCGCTCGCGCTCGGCGAAGCTGCCAGCTGCGCTCCCGGGAGTGTCTTCCATCGAGTGGATCAGGTAGTAGGCGACCTCCACCCCCTCCAATGCACCTGCCAGTCCCTCGCCGGTGAGAACGTCCCCCCGGACGATTTCCATCGCCGAAGTGTGAGCTTGCGACCCCGCTCTCGCGCGCTGGGGATCCCGCGTCAAGCCCCGCAGATCGTGTCCTTCGGCCAGCAACGCGGGAGCGAGCGCCGAGCCGATGAAGCCGCTGGCGCCGGTGAGGAGAATGCGCATACCGTCAATAATGACGCGCGTGCCGCCGTCAGATACAGAGGTCACCTCGGAAGCACCCTCCAAGTGCGACCTGGCGGTCGTCGGCGGCGGGATCGTGGGCCTCGCGCTGGCGCGTGAGCTGACCCGCCGCCATCCGCGCCTGTCGGTGTCGGTGCTCGAGCGCGAAGCCGCGCTCGGCATGCACCAGACCGCTCACAACTCCGGCGTGATTCACGCAGGGGTGTACTACCAGCCGGGCTCGCTGAAGGCGCGTCTGTGCGTGGAGGGGGCGCGCCGGCTGTACGAGTACTGCGAGCAGCGGGGGATCCCCCACGAGCGCTGCGGCAAGGTGATCGTCGCGACCCTCGCCAGCGAGCTGGGGCGCCTGGATGAGCTCGAACGCCGCGGCAAGGCCAACGGCGTGCCCGGGCTGCGCCGCCTCGACGCCGCCGGCATCGAGGCGCTCGAGCCCCACGCGCGCGGGGTCGCCGGGCTGCACTCCCCCGACACGGGCATCGCCGACTTCGCCGCGGTTGCGCGCTCATACGCACAGGATGTGCTCGACGCGGGCGCCGCGGTGACGGTGAGCTGTGGCGTCGAGGGGGTCGCCGTGGTGGGGCGCTCGCTGCGCCTTTCCCACGCGCGTGGTGTCACCGAGGCCGGCAACGCGATCTTCTGCGCCGGCGCGTGGGCCGATCGCCTCGCCGTCGCCGCCGGCGCCGATCCAGACCCGCGCATCGTGCCGTTCCGGGGCGCCTATCTGCGCCTGGCGCCCGCGCGCCGCGAGCTGGTTCGCTCGCTGATCTACCCCGTGCCCGACCCCTCGCTGCCATTCCTCGGCGTTCACCTGACCAAGCACATCGACGGCGACGTCCTGATCGGGCCGACGGCCCTGATGGTTGGCGCTCGTGACGCCTACGGCCTGGCGACGCTCAACCGTCGCGATCTGCGCGACACGCTCGCGTGGCCCGGCACCTGGCGGATGCTCGCCAAGTGGTGGCGCACCGGCGTCGATGAACTGCGCCACGCCGCTTCGCGTGCCGCCTTCGTGCGCGCCGCCGCTCGCTACGTGCCGGACCTGCGCGTCGGCGACGTGCAGCCCGCCTTCGCCGGCATTCGTGCCCAGGCGCTCGGGCGCGACGGCAAGCTCGTCGATGACTTCGTCTTCTCTCACACCGAGCGGGCGCTGCACGTGCGCAACGCGCCCTCCCCCGCCGCCACCTCCTCGCTGGCGATCGCCGGCTACGTCGCCGATCGCGCGGATGAGGCGTTTGGGTTGGCTGCGTGAGGGCCCCCGGGCGGTCATGGTCGGCGCTGCATTGCCGATCATGCCGCCGGAGCGCATGCTCGTGTTGTAAGAGCGGCATAGAACCTCGGAAAATGCGGCATATCCACGTGATCGTCACAGGAAAGTGACGTTTTGCCAGCTCTTTCCGGGGTAGAAAATCTTTTCTCTGCGATTTGCGAGAAGGCCCCTTGAGCGGAGCGTCGGCAGGTGCTTTGATCCCTGCCCTCGTCGGTTCATCTCGTCCTCCGGCCGGATGCGGAGCGAGATCTCGAAAACACTCGATATGGGGGAAGCCTTGGCGCCAGGAAGGAACAGCGCGCGCGTTGCCGCGCGCAAGGTGACGTGCGAGGAATGCTATTTCCAGCGCAACATGCTCTGCGCGCTCGATTTAGATGAGCCCTGCGCCACGTTCCGGCCCTACGCCGCCCAGCTCAAGCCGCCGCCGCAGCTGCGCTTCGTCTTCCGCCAGGAGCGCCCTCGCGCCGCGTGGGCCTTTCCCACGGCCCAGGAACAGGCGGCGCTGCACGCATAGCCCTTCGCCGGAGGGGTATATTGGGGTGGACCCACGGTAAAAGCTCCAAGTAGAGGCGGTGGCTGCATGGCGGCAAAAGAGAGCATCGGCAAGGCTTCGGCGGCGGCCCGCGCCGCCCAGGGCAACCAGTATGTGAAGCGCATCATCGAGGACGAGGAGCTGCGCGGCAGCCTGCTCGCGGCCTACCTCGCCGCGCGCAGCGCTTACGGGCGGATGAGCAACGGCAAGCCGGCTACCAAGGCGCTGTTCGAGGATCGCAAGCTCCAGCGCGAGCTCGCCGAGGCGGTGGGCGCGCTGCGCGACGCCAGCACCGCGCTCAAAGAGCCCCCCAAGCGCAAGCGCCGGCGTGGTGGCTTCGGCCGCGCGTTGCTGCTCGCGCTCGTCGCCGGCGTACTCGCCGTGGCGCTCAGCGAAAGCCTGCGCTCGAAGGTGCTCGACCTGCTGTTCGGGGCCGAGGAGGAGTTCGACTACAGCTCGACCACGATGCCGGCGCAGGAGGCGCCGAGCTCGGTGGGCGCACCTGCCTCCTGAGGCCCTGGCGCCTCACCGGCCAGTAGCTGCATCTCTCTGAAGACGATGGCTTCTTCTGTCGTGGAGAGCGGCTCGCGCGGCCGGGGCGCCAGGCCGCTTTCCGGCGAGCGCGCCCAGCGCATCGTGGAGGCGATGCGCCGTAGTGTCGCCCAGTACGGCACCGCAGGCTCCACCTTCGAGCGCGTCGCGCGCGAGGCGGGGGTGTCGCGGGGCCTGCTGCACTACTACTTCGGCACCAAGGAGCAGCTGCTCGCGGAGGCCGTGCGTCGCGACTGCCAGCTGCGCCTGGAGCGCCTCGAGCAGCAGCTCGCCGGCGCGCAGACGGCGGAGGACTTCATCGGCCTGATGGCGCAGCATCTGCAGGACGTGATTCGCGAGGATCCCGACTTCATCACGCTCCTGTTCGAGCTGTTCACGCTCTCGCGGCGCAACGACGACATCGCGATGGAGTACGCCAACCTGATGCGCACCATGCGCGAGCAGGTCGCGGGGATGCTCACCGTAGCCCAGGACGAGGGGGTGCTGCGGTTGCATGCCGAGCCGGAGGCGGTCGCCGAGATCCTCTTCTCGCTCGGCGACGGGTTCGCGCTGCGGATGCTCACCGAGCCCGACCGTGACTTCACCGCGACGATCCGCGCCGGGATCGCCAGCGCGCGGGCGTTGCTGGCGGATTAGTAGTCGTCATGCCCTGCCCCTACGGCGGAGGAATCCGGGGGCGCAGGCGAGGGCGTCGGAGGTGGTGCATGTACTTTTTAGACCCCAACCCTTCATTTTGTGAAGTGATAAGGCCCGTTGAAGGCGTCTCTTACGCTCCTTGCCTGGCACTCCTATAATCCGAGTGCCAATGCCGATCTACGAGTACCGCCGCCCTGACGGAAGCACCTTCGAACTTCTCCAGTCGTTCTCCGACGAGCCCCTCACCAAGGACCCTGAGACGGGCGTCAAGGTGCAGCGCGTACTGCACGCTCCCGCCGTGCACTTCAAGGGCAAGGGCTTCTACAACACCGACTACGGCACCCGCAAACGTCAGCGTGAGAACGCTGCGGCGGCGCAGAGCTCCTCCTCCGCGGACTCCAGCTCCTCCTCGGACTCTTCTTCGGCGGACAAGTCGGGCTCCTCCTCGAGCGACAAGGGCTCGACGTCGGAGAGCAAGCCGAAGGCCGAGAAGGGCTCCTCCCCCAAGAAGCCCGAGCCGGCCGCCGCCAAGGGCTGACGGCTATTCGGGCTGCGTCGCGGGCTGACGGGAGCCGGAGCCGCGGCTGCCAAGGCTGACGGGAGCCGGAGCCGCGGCCGCCGCCAAGGGCTGAGGGCACCCGGGGCCGGGTCAACGACGGCTGGCGGTTACCCCGCCATGAAGCGCGCCACCGCAGCGCGCTTGGATTCTTCGGAGACGGTGAGGCCTTCTTCGCCGTCGGGCAGCGTGATCTGGCCGGTGGGCGCGAGCACATGGGTGGGCGTTGAGCCGCCCACCGTGAGCGCAGCGAACAGCTCGAGCAGTTGGGGGCCGCTCAGGTCGGAGATGATCGCGGGCGGCGCGTTCCAGGCGATCAACGGCAGGCGCAGGAGGCTGGAGGGGGAGAGCAGCCGCGACTGCATGTCCTGCAACAGCGCCTGCTGGTGTTCCTCGCGGTTGAGGTCGGTCTCCTGGGGGGCGCAGAGGTTCTCGCGGGTACGCGCGAGCGCCAGCGCTTCCTTGCCGTCGAGCAGGTGGGTGCCGGCGGACAGGCGCAGCGTGAAGCCGCCGTCGGCGGAGCCCCCGTCGAGGTTGGAGACGACACAGCCACCGGTGTAGTGGACGCCGCCCATCGCTTCGATCAGCGCGGGGAAGTTTTCGAAGTTGACCTCCACGAGATGGTTGATCGGGACTCCGAGGAAGCGTTTGATCACGGAGATCGACAGGGCGGGCCCGCCGAAGGCGTAGGCGGCGTTGATCTTCTGCAACCCATGACCCGGGATTTCGATCACCGTGTCGCGCGGGATCGAGAGGCGCGCGGCGTGGCCGCCACCGGTGCGGATCAGCATGATCGTGTCCGAGCGGCTCGGACCGTTGGGGTCGGCGCCCGGTTCCTTGCTGTCCTTCTGGCGTTTGTCGGACCCCAGCACGAGGATGTTGTTGGCGGAGGTGAGCAGGGGGCCAGCGGATTCGAGCTCGCTCACGGCGTTCGCGGGCGGCGCGGTGCGTTCGAAGTGAGAGCTGACGAGGAACAGCACGAGCGACAGCAGCAGCCAGCCGACGATCACCGCGAGCAGCCCGAGTACGGCGCGCTTGGGGGTGATGCGCCGCCACCAGGAGGGCCTAGCACCGCGCGCGGTGCCCGGGTTGGGGGGCGGTGGGCCTCCTCGACCTGGCGAGCGACCGCCTCGACCGTCTTCCAGCAGGCTGCCATTGCTGCCCCGAGCCGGCCCGGCCGACCCGTTCCCGCCCGCATCTCCAGGGCTAGGGCGCAGCAGCTTGCGCCCCGCGCGGTAGCGGGTGTATTGCGGCTTGGGGTCCGTCTCGTCCGCCATCGGCGCTCTCTATATTGGCCCAATGCCCGGCGATGACGCGCACGTTGCGCACGTTGGGCGGGCGCCTGCAAACGGCCGACCGGGCGGACGACTTCTCGTGTGCCCCACGCCGATCGGCAATCTCGAAGATGTGACGCTGCGCGTGCTGGGGGCTCTGCGCACGGCGGACGTGGTGGCGTGTGAGGACACGCGCCACACGCGTCTGCTGCTCGATCGCCATCGGATCGAGCCCCGCGAGCTGCTCAGCTTTCACGAGCACAACGAACGGGAGCGCTCGATGAAGCTGGTGGAGCGGATGCAGGCGGGGGCGACGGTGGCGCTCGTATCCGACGCGGGAACGCCGCTGATCTCCGACCCGGGTTATGAGCTCGTGCGGGCGAGCATCGCCGCCGGCATGGTGGTCGAGGCGCTGCCGGGGCCGAGCGCCGCGGTGAGTGCGTTGGTCGTCGCGGGCCTACCCGCGGAGCGCTGGTGCTTCGTCGGGTTCCTCCCCCGCAAGCGGGCGGAATTGGAGCGACTGCTGGGTGCTGAGGGAACGACGCTCGTCGCATTCGAGTCCCCCCGCCGCCTGGCGGCCACCCTCGGCGTGCTCGCCGAACGGGCTCCCGAGTGGCCGGTGGCGGTGTGCCGGGAGCTAACCAAGCTGCATGAGGAAGTCCGGCGGGGGAGCGCGGCGGAGCTGGCGGTGTACTACCGAGAGCATCCGCCTCGGGGCGAGGTCGTTCTGGTGGTGAACCGTGCGACGGATGCGCCAGGGGGCGATTCCCGTAATCGCGTGGACGCGCTGGCAGCGCTGCGCGAGCTCGTGGGCGCGGGCGCCCGCCCGCGCCCGGCAGCCGGGGTGGTGGCGAGGCTCACCGGCACAAGCGCAAATGAGTTGTATCGCGGGTTGGTGGAAGGGGCGAGCGAGTAGCCTGGGGCCGGCGATGTCGTTGGCGGGAGGGGGGCAGGCCCCCACCCGACCACCCCCACCACCTCCCGCAGCTAGATGAGCTTCTACGTAACCACCCCGATCTACTACGTCAACGCAGCGCCTCACCTGGGGCATGCCTACACGACGATCGCCGCCGACGTGCTGGCACGCCACCACCGCCAGCGCGGCGAGCAGGTGTTCTTCCTGACCGGCACCGACGAGCACGGCGAGCCAGTCGCCGATGCGGCGCATGCGCTCGGCATCGAGCCTCAGGAGCTGGCCGATCGCAACGCCGCGCGCTTCCGCGCGCTGGCACCGCGGCTGGGGGCGTCCAACGACTTCTTCATCCGTACAACCGACCCGCAGCACATGGCGAAGGTGCAGGAGATCCTCGCGCGGGTGCGCGACAACGGGTACGTGTACAAGGGCACCTACGAGGGGTGGTACTGCCCGCGCTGCGCCGACTTCAAGGCGGAGAACGAGATCGAGGAGGGCAAACGTTGCCCGATCCACCACATCGAGCTGGTGCGCGAACAGGAGGAAAATTACTTCTTCAAGCTCTCCGCCTTCCAGGAGCCGCTGGAGCGGCTGTACGCCGAGCGAGAGGATTTCGTCGCCCCGCGCAGCCGCTACAACGAGGCGCTCTCGTTCATCCGCTCGGGCCTGCGCGATGTGCCGCTCACGCGCCACAAGCTCACCTGGGGCGTGCCGGTGCCGTGGGATCCCGAGCACGTCTTCTACGTGTGGTTCGACGCGCTGCTCAACTACTACTCGGCACTCTCCTACGCTCGCGAGGACGACCTCACGGCGACCTTCTGGCCGGCCGATTATCACCTGATCGCGAAGGACATCCTGCGCTTCCACGCGATCTACTGGCCGGCGCTGCTGCTGGCCGCCGAGCTCGAGCTCCCGCATCGCCTGTTCGTGCACGGCTACCTGCTGATGGAGGGCGAGAAGATGAGCAAGTCGCTGGGCAACGTGCTCGACCCATTCGCGGTGATCGAGCGCTTCGGCGCCGACGCGTTGCGCTTCTACCTGCTGCGCGACGTCTCCTTCGGCCAGGACGGGTCGGTGTCCACAACCGCATTCGAGCAGCGTTACGAGAGCGAGCTGGCCAACGAGTACGGCAACCTCGCCAGCCGCACGCTGGCGATGGTGCGCCGTTACCGCGACGGGGTGCTACCCGCGGCGCCGATCGACCCCGAGCTGGCCAGCGACTTCGAGGGCCTTGCCGATGAGGTGTGCAGGCTGCTCGACCGCGCCGAGCTCACACAGGCTCTCGATGTGATCTGGCAGCGGGTGCGACGCCTCAACCGCTACGTCGAGGAGCGTGCGCCATGGACGTTGGCAAAGGATGAGGAGAAGCAGGCGGATTTGGATGGAGTGCTCGTCTCGCTCGCCGAAGGAGTGCGCGTGGTGAGCCTGCTGCTCATCCCCTACCTGCCGGCGAGTACCGAAAAACTGCTGGACGCGCTGGGCGTCGAGGACCGCACGCTCGCGGCCGCATTTTTGGGGGCCCGCCCACCCGCGCGTACCGCGGCCGGGCGCTCCACCGCGGCTGCTCCAGTAGGTGAGCTCGAACCCCTCTTTCCCAAGCAGTGAACGCTCCGCCTCACAATCCGAGCCCCTCCCCAATCCAAAAAAAGAACAACTGGCAACGCGCCGCACGATGATCGACAGCCACACCCATCTCGACCTCTGCGAGCCGCCCGACACGGAGCTGGTGGCGGCGGCGGAGCGGGCGGGGGTGACGCGAATGCTCACCGTCGGCACGGGTAGCGACTCCTGCCGCGCGGCGCTCGCGGCGGCGGAGGCGTTTCCGCAGGTGTACGCCGCGGTCGGGCGCCACCCCAACTACGCGACCGGCTTCGACGACGCTGCCCTGGAGGAGCTGCGTGCGCTCGCCGCTCACCCCCGCTGCCTGGCGATCGGGGAGACGGGGCTCGACTACTACCGCGACTACGCGCCGCGGGCCGATCAGGAGCTCGCATTCGCCGCCCAGATCGAGCTCGCGCGCGAGCTCGGCAAGCCGCTCGTGATCCACACGCGCGCCGCCGAGCGGGACACGCTCGACCAGCTCGCCGCGCAGGCTCAAGGTGTGAGCGTGGTGATGCACTGCTTCTCGATGCCCGCGCATCTGGAGGAGTGCTTGGAGCGCGGCTACGCGATCTCCATCGCGGGCAACGTCACATATAAAAGCGCCGCCGATCTCGCCGACGCCGCGCGGCGGGTGCCCGACGAGCGCCTGCTGATCGAGACCGACGCCCCCTACCTCACGCCGCAGAAGATGCGCAAGCACCCCAACCAACCGGCGTTCGTGGCGCACACCGCCGCCTTCCTCGCCGAGCTGCGTGGTGTGTCGGTGCAGGAGCTGGGGGCTGTGGTGAGAGCAACGGCCGCTCGCGTGTTCGGATGGTGAGTGGCGCCGTGGTGGACGACTCCGTCCTCCCAACCCAGCCCACGCTGCGCCGGCTACGCCAGTTCGGCGTGCGCCCTGACCGCGAGCTCGGTCAGAACTTCCTGATCGACTCCAACATCCTCGGCGTGATCGGCCGTCTCGCGGAGCTCTCCGACGCGGACGTGGTGCTCGAGATCGGCGGTGGGGTGGGAGTGCTCTCCGAGTACCTCGCCGCGCGCGCCGGCCACCTGCATGTGGTCGAGATCGACGAGCGTCTGCGTGACCCGCTGAATGACGCCGTCGCGCGCTTTGCCAATGTGACGCTCCACTGGGGCGACGCGCTGAGGGTTGACCTCGCGGGCATGCGCCCGGCCCCCACGAAGGTGATCGCCAACCTGCCCTACGGTGTGGCTGCCACCGCGCTGCTGCGGACGATCGGGGAGCTGCCCACGGTGGCCCGCTGGGTGGCGATGGTGCAGCGCGAGGTCGGCCAGCGGTTGGCCGCCGCTCCGGGGGGGCGCGACTATGGGGTGCCATCGGTGCTCGCCCAGCTCGCCTGCCACGTGCGTGTCGCGCGGGCGATCCCCCGCACCGTCTTCCACCCTGTGCCCAACGTGGATTCGGTCCTGGTGGAGCTGACCCGCGTCGGGCCCGCCGCCACGCCGGCGCTGCGCGCGCTCGTCGGCGGTGCCTTCGCCCACCGGCGCAAGTCGCTCGCGCGCTCTCTGAGCTTGGCCGGTGTGGCCGAGCGCGAGCAGGTGCGCGAGGCGCTGAGGAGCATGGGACTTCCGCTGGATGTGCGTGCCGAGCGGCTGTCCCCGCAAGAGTTCGTGGCGCTGGCGGAGGCGTTGGGGTCCAGCGGAAAAGAGAGACTGGGCCTGCCGATCTCACCGCGATCGCGAGATTCTCCATGAGCACCCTGCCGCTGCATGCACTGGCCCCCGCGAAGATCAACCTCGGTCTCTTCGTCGGGCCCACCCGTGCCGACGGCCGCCACGAGCTGGCGACCGTGATGCAGTCGATCTCGCTAGCGGACGAGCTCACGCTGCGGGCCGCTCCCGATCCCGACGCGAGCGGCGACATCGTGGTGTGTCCGGGTTTGGGAGACCCGCCCCCCCCGGCCGCCGAGAACCTCGCCGCCGTTGCACTCGCCGCGTTCCGGGCTGCCACCGGCTGGGATACACCGCCGCTGCATCTGCACATCCTCAAGCGCGTCCCGGTCGCCGCCGGCTTGGGCGGTGGCTCGGGCGACGCCGCCGCCGCGCTGCGCCTCGCCGCCGCCGCCTCGGGCCTGGGCGACCACGCTCTCCTCGAAGGGATCGCCCGCACGCTCGGCGCCGACGTGCCCGCCCAGGTGCGCCCCGGGCGGTGGCTGGCACGCGGGGCCGGTGAGAAGCTGGAGGCGCTGCCCGATCCGATCGTCCCCCTGGGAGTGCTGGTGCTACCGATCTCACACCCTCTCTCCACCGCGGCGGTGTATGCGGAGGCCGACCGCATGGGCTTGATGAGGGAGCAGGCAGAGCTCGAAGGCGCTCACCGCGCGCTCGCCGATGCGCTCGCCGACGGCTCCCCCCTGCCGCCCGCGGAGCTCCTGTGCAATGACCTCGAAAGTGCCGCCCTGGCGCTCTGTCCGGAGATCGACGTCGCCTTGGGAGAGGTCCGCGAGATGGACCCCGATGCGGCGCTGGTGAGCGGCTCCGGCCCTACCGTGCTGGGGCTGTTCGCCGGGTCTCGCGGCCCCGCTCGCGCCCGCGCGGCCGCCCGCGCGCTCGCCGAGCGCGTGCCCGCCCCGCTCGCCGCGGAGGCCGTGGAGACGCGCTTTGCCGCTGTAGCTCCCGCCACCGGCCGGCCGGCGGGGTAGTCGTACTCTGCGGTGGGCCGCGCCGTAGGTAACAATTAGAAGCCCGATGACCGAAACCGACGTCACCTACCTCATCGCCGCCTGTGCGGGGGTGTTCAGCCTGGCGCTGTTCGTCGGCCTGATCCTCGCCCCCGCCTGGTCGGCCTACTCGCGCATCTGGGAGCGCATGGCGGCGAGCGTCCTCTCGCTGTACGTGCTCGGGGTGCTCGTCGGCATCGGCGTGGCCGGCGGGCTTGCCGTCGTCTACTTCTGGGTCTAGTCCGTGGCCGAGCTCTCCGCTCTCGATGCCGTCACCGAGGCGGTCGAGTCGGGCGCCGGGCTGCCCGAGGTGGTGCGCGCCGCCGCGCGCGCGCTCGAGGCCAGCCTCGCCGTCATCGACGCGCAGGGGGGGACGCTGGCGGTCGCGGCCCGCTCGCCTGCGGAGGAGCGCTCGCTGCTGGCGGGCGGCGACGGCGTGAGCAGCCTGCCGCTACGGGTGGCCGACGCGGTGGTGGGGTCGCTGCACGTGCGCGCCCGCGCCGAGCCGTCCGCCTCGATGCAGCGGCTGCTGGTGATGATGATCGCCTCCGAGGTCGAGCGCGTGCGCGCGCCCGGCCGTGCCTCCGAGAACGCGGCGGCCGACTTCCTGCGCGCGATCCTCGCGCGTGAGCTGAGTAACGGCGAGGAGCTGCTGGCGCGTGGTCGCGAGCTGTCGCTCGAGCTCCAGGACGGCGCCAGCATGATCGTCGCCCGCGCCCACCCCCAGGCGCCGACCGAGGATGGCTGGCGCTCGCGCGTGCGGGCGGTCGCCGAGCGTGGCGCTCGTGCTGTGGTGAGCCGCTCGATCGCCGCCCTCACCGAGCGCGAGGGAGGTGGTGTGCCGCGCGCCGCCGGTGGCACCACGGCTGCCGGCACCACGGCCGGCGGTGCTCCCGCGGTGCGGGGCCGAGGGGCCGGCCCGGAGGGCTGGGCCGGGCTGGCGGGCGGCGCCGCCGGTGCCGAAGTGCTGCTGCTGGTGCCCGGCGGCGAGGAGGCGATCGCCGCGCGCGCGGCCGATTCGGTGCTGCGCGAGCTGCAGGCGGGCCTGCCCGGCTGCACCTTCGCGGTCGGGCGCAGCCGCATCGCCGAGGATCCCTCCGACCTGCCGCGCGCCGCCAGCGAGGCGCTGCTCGCAGCCAACGTCGCCGAGGGCGGGGGGGGCACCGCCGCCGGAGGCGATGGGGGATTCGATCCCGCCCATCCCGCGCTGGCGTTCGAGCAGACCGGCGCCTACCGGCTGCTGCTCTCCACGATGAGCGACAACCCCCGTGAGCTGCAGCGCTTCTACGCGGAGACCGTCGAGCCTTTGGTCGCCTACGACGAGCAGTACGAGACCGAGCTGGTGCGTACCTTGGAGACCTTCCTCGATGCCGACGGCAACGTCGCGGGCACCGCCCAGCGCCTGTTCACCCACCGCCACACGATCTACTACCGCCTCGAGCGCGTGCGCGAGCTCTCCGGCCTCGACGTCGGCTCCAGCGATGGCCGCGAGAAGCTCTCGCTCGGGCTGAAGGCGATGCGCGTGCTCGGCATCGCCCACACTGGTGGCCCCGCTTCGGAGGCCGGTGCCGGCGCCGGACGCGTGCCGCGGGGGTCGGGCCGGCGGGGATAGTCCTTCACGCCAGCTTTGGTTGGGTGATACGGCCGGTGACCGGATAAGATGGGAAGAGATGCGCACGATGCAGGCAACAGGACCCTTGCAACAACTCTTGCCGCTACGCGTCTGCGCGTAGACGATCTCAACCCTGTGGGGGGTCGTCCAATGGCAGGACATCAGGTTTTGGTCCTGAGAATCGGGGTTCGAGTCCCTGCCCCCCAATGTCGATGGTGTGAGCTATGAGTGCACCGACAGTTGTTGTCCTGGCAGCCGGACAGGGGACGCGCATGCGCTCGGCGGTGCCGAAGGTGTTGCACGAGCTGTGCGGCCGGCCGATGGGGCTGTGGCCGGTGGTCGCGGCGCTGGAGGCTGGGGCAGGCAAGGTGGTGGTGGTGGACTCGCCGGCGCGACCGTTGGCGGAGGTGTTGCTCGCCGAAAGGGGGATGCTCGCTGGAGGCGAGAGTCTCCCCGCTTCGGCGGATGTCGAGCTGGTGGTGCAGCCCGTCTCCAACGGCACCGGCGGCGCGATGATCGCGGCCGCGCAGGCGATCGATCCCGCAGCGCCGGTGGTCGTGCTGAGCGGCGATGTGCCGCTGGTGAGCGCAGCGGCGATCGCCGAGCTGGTGGCCGCCCATGTCGCCGGCGGTGCCGCGGCGACGATGGCCACCACGGTATTGGACGATCCGACCGGCTATGGCCGCGTGGTGCGCGACGAGCGCGGCGCGGTGGCGCGGGTGGTGGAGACCAAGAAGGCGGGGGACGCCACCGCTGCGGAGCTCCAGATCAGGGAGGTCAACGCCGGTATCTACGCGTTCGCCGGCGAGGCGCTTTTGGCGGCGCTGCCCCGTTTGAGCGCCGACAACGCCCAGGGTGAGCTGTACCTGCCGCAGGTGCTCGACCTGCTGCGCGCCGACGGTGCGACGGTGCTTGCCCACGCGGTCGACGACCCGCACCTCGTGCTCGGCGTCAACGACCGCGTGGCCCTCGCCCAGGTGCGGGCGCTCGCGCAGCGCGCGATCCTCGAGCGGCACATGCGCGCCGGGGTGACGGTCGTGGATCCGCTTGCCACCTGGGTGGATGTGAACGTGCGGATCGGCCAGGACGCGCGCATCGAGCCCGGCACCGCGCTGCGTGGCACCACCGAGGTGGGCGCCGGGGCCATCGTGGGGCCGCACACCACTGCGATCGACTCGCACATCGGCGAGCGGTCGGCGATACGGGTCTCCTGGCTGGAGCGAGCCGTGGTCGGCGCCGGCGCCAGCGTGGGCCCGTTCGCCTACCTGCGCCCCGACGCGGTGCTTGGGGAGGGCTCGAAGGTGGGAACGTTCGTGGAGGTGAAGAACTCGGCGATCGGCCCGGGGGCGAAAGTCCCCCACCTCTCCTACATCGGCGATGCCGACATCGGCGAGCGTGCCAACCTCGGCGCCGGCACGATCACCGCCAACTACGACGGCCACGCAAAGCACCGCACAACGATCGGCAAGCGCGTACGTGGAGGGGTGGATACCGCGTTCGTTGCCCCGGTGACAGTCGGCGACGATGCCTACACGGCGGCGGGCTCGGTGATCGTCGAGGACGTCCCTCCCGGCGCGCTCGGCGTGGCGCGTGCGCGTCAGGTCAACCGCGATGGGTACGCGCAGCGGCGGGAGGACGAGCGGGCGGAGAAACCGATGCCGGGTCGTGGGCGTTTACACTCCGAGGAGCAATGAGCAGCGCGATGGACACACGCGCGAGCGCCGCGACCAGTCTGCCGATCGATTACAACAAGCGGCTGATGCTGTTCGCCGGGCGCGCCAGCCCGCAGTTGGCGGTGGACATCGCCGACAAGCTGCAAATGGATCTCGGCCCGGTGACGCTGAAGACGTTCTCCAACGGCGAGGTGTACTGCCGCTACGACGAATCGATCCGCGGCGCCGACGTGTTCATCGTGCAGTCCACCTGTAGCAACCTACACACGGGGGTGACGGCCAACGACTCGCTGATGGAGCTGCTGCTCATGATCGACGCGGCCGTCGGTGCCTCCGCGCACCGGGTGATCGCGGTCACGCCCTGGTTTGGCTACTCCCGTCAGGACAAGAAGTCCGCGCCGCGCGAGCCGATCTCCGCGCGCCTGGTGGCGCGGATGCTGGAGGCGGCGGGGGCAGACAGGGTGTTGACGATGGATCTGCACGCCGGCCAGATCCAGGGCTTCTTCCAGAAGCCGGTCGACCACATGACCGCGCTGTTCATGCTCACCCAGTACTTCGAGGACCTTGGCCTATCCGACCTCGTGGTGGTGGCGCCGGATGCCGGCCGGGTGAAGCTCAACAAGAAATTCGCCTCCAAGATCGGCGCCGAGCTCGCGATCCTCGACAAGGAACGCCCCGCCCAGGAAGTCGCGGAGATCGGATACGTGATCGGCGACGTGAAAGGCAAGACCGCGGTGATCGTCGATGACATGATCGACACCGCCGGCACGCTTGCCGCAGCCACCCAGACGGTCTACGAAGCGGGCGCCAAGAGCGTCTACGCGGCAGCCACCCACGGGGTTTTCTCGGGCCCCGCGTTCGAGAACCTCGTTGCCTGCGGGCTCAAGGAGATCGTCGTGACCGACACTATCCCGGTGCGCGCCGAGCGCCCCGACAACATCCGCGTGCTCCCCTGCGCGGAGCTGCTCACCGACTCGATCCGGCGGATCTTCACCGACGACTCGGTAAGCGAAGTGTTCGGCGGCGAGAACCAGCTGTTCTGACCCCCACTGGCTGGTTTGGCCCCCACCGGCTGTTCTGACCCACTGGCTGGTTTGGCCCCCACCAGCTGTTCTGGCCCCCGCCAGCTGGTATAGGCGCGAAAGAGCCTGCTTTTCTGGAGTCCTACCAGCCGGTTGACGCTCGGGACGACATTCTTTTTTGACCCCCCACCAGATGGTCTACCGGCTCCGGAAGGGTCCTGGACCGACCGATTGCTAAAGTCCTCTCCCCCTCGATCTATGGCCGACCAGACCTCCACCCAGCTTGCAGTGCGCGCCCGCCAGCCCGACGGCTCGCGAGCGGCACGGCGCACGCGCCGTGACGGCCGCGTGCCCGGTGTTCTCTATGGCGGCGGCGAGCAGCCGCTGAGCTTCGAGGTGGACGCCCGTGAGTTGCGCCTCGCGCTGGCCAAGGCGGGAGCCGTGCTGGACCTCAGCATCGATGGCGGCGCCCCTACGCCGGTCGTGCTCAAGGAGGCCCAGCGCCACCCGGTACGCGGGGAGACGGTGCACGTGGATCTGCTGCGGGTGCGCCTGGACAAGCCGATCCAGGCTGTGGTTGCGCTGGAGCTGACCGGCCTGGATGACGCCCCGGGCGTCCGCGAAGGCGGCGTGCTCGAGTTGATCACGCGCGAGCTGAACATCGAAGCGCTGCCGACGGGGATCCCGGAGTCGATCGTGCACAGCGTCGCGGAGATGAGCATCGGCGAGACGCTGACGCTGGCCGCGATTACGCCTCCCGCGGGCGTCACGCTGCTGGACCCCCTGGAGGAGACGGTGCTGGCGACGCTCACGCCCCCGCGCCTGCAGAGCGAAACGGCATCCGAGATCGAGGCGGAGACCGAAGTCGTCGGCGAGGCCGAGAAGGCCGAAGGCGCCGAGGGCGGCGCCTCTGCCGAGGAGTAACCCCCTCTGCGGGCTGTGGCGGCCGCTGACCGAAGCCGGGAGACACTCGCCTTCGTTCGCATCCCCGTTTCGGCCAGCGCGATGCTGCGTCCTCGATCGCTCGTGTGCCAAGCACACTTCGCTCACTGCGTCCTTGCCTCGCTTGCTCATCGACCGTCACAGCGGCGTGGTTCTCGCACAGGCAAGCGATGATTGGCCCGCCCGCAGACTGGCTGATCGTGGGTTTGGGCAACCCCGGTAGGGAGTACGCGCGCACGCGTCACAACGTGGGCTTCATGGTCGCCGACGAGCTCGCCGAGCGGTGGGGCCTGCAGCGTGCCAAACCACGTTTCCGCGCGCTGCTCGCCGAGGGACGCACCGGTCCCGGAGGCCCGCGCGTAGCGGTTCTATGGCCCCAGACGTTCATGAACGAGGCGGGCCGCTCGGCCGGGCCCGCGCGCGGCTCCTACAAGCTGGGCCTGGAGCGCGTGGTGGCGGTGCACGACGAGATCGACATCCCCTTCGGCGAGGTGCGCACACGTCTCGGCGGCGGCCTGGCGGGGCACAACGGGCTGAAGTCGCTCAAGCGAGAGCTCGGAGGCGCGGACTTCTGGAGGGTGCGCGTCGGTGTGGGGCGCCCCGACTCCACCGACCCGGAGATCGTCTCCGCGCATGTCCTCGGCCGCTTCCGCGAGAGCCCCGAGGAGGTACGCGAGCTGGTGGGGCGCGCGGCCGACGAGGTCGAGCGGCTGGTGGGCGAAGGGCTGGCGGAAGACAACGGTGGCCGAGGATGAGCCTGCGCTCGCTGTTGGGACTGGCGCAGGATGACCCTGGCGCGGCACGGCTGGCGAGCGAGGGAGGCCACGCGTTCGTGTCGGCCTCGCTGCGCCCCTATCTGATCGCCAGCCTCGCCGAGATCAGCCCCGACGGTGCCCCCGAGCCGGGCGCCGTCGAGCCGGGCGCCGCGGGGTCTCCCGGCCCGCGACCGACATTGGTGGTGGTCGGCGACGACCGCGCGGCGCGCGAGCTGGCGGCCGACCTACGTGCGTGGTTGGCGCCGCGACGCGTGCGCTACTACCCCTCGCGCGGGGTGACCTACGAATCCCACCTGACCCCGCCGGCCCACCTGATCGGGCTGCGGGTGGCCGCGCTGGACGCGTTGCTGGCCGATCCTCCCGCGGCCGAGCGGGTGGGCGGGCCTCCAGTCGTGGTCGTCTCCGCGGTGGCGCTCTCGGAGAAGGTGCCCGACCCCGCGCTGCGCCCGCGCTCGTTCACGCTGCGCCGCGGCGAGCTGCTCGATCTGGAGGAGTGCGCCAACGAGCTCGTGGCGGCGGGGTACGAGCGTGCCGATCAGGTGGAGGAGCGCGGGCAGTTCGCGATGCGTGGAGGGATCCTCGACATCTTCCCCGCCACTGAGGAGCGGGCTGTGCGCGTGGACATGTTCGACGTCGAGATCGAATCGCTGCGCTGGTTCTCCACGTTCACGCAGCGCTCGCTCGGAGAGGTCGAGGAGGTCGAGATCGCGCCTGCGGCGGAGTTGGCGGCCGAGCACCGCGAACTGGCGGAGATCGCCGCGCTGGAGGATGCGAGCGAGCGCCCGGACATCGCCGAGCTGCTGCCGGTGGAGCGCTTTGGGGCGCTGCTCGATCTGTTGAGCGCGGGCGGCGAGCAGCAAGATGGAGGAGGGGGAGGGGTTGGTAGGCGAGCGACCGAGGTGATCGTCGCCGCGGAGGAGGAGCTCGACCCGGTGCTGCAGGACCACTGGAGCGATGTGTGCGCGGCCTTCCACGACGCCGACGCCCACCACCTGTACGTCAGCCCCGACGAGGTGAGGGCGGCGCTCGAGCAACGCACGCGCATCTGGCTCTCCTCGCTCGCCAGCGGCCAAGAGCTCGAGCTGCGCGCGCAGTCGGCCGACACCGCGGCGCGCTCGCTGGCGGAAGCCGAGCCGCAGCTGGAGAAGCTCGTGCGCTCCGGCTACCGCACGGTCGTCACCTTCCCCCATCGCGGCGAGGGCGAGCGCGCGGCGTACAACCTCGCACGGCTGAAAGCCTCGTGGCTTGGAGGGCCCGGCGCACCCTCAACGGAGGCGGAGGGCGCCTCGACACTGGAGTCGGCTCACCGTCTGGCAGGCGTGGACGTGACGGCGGCGCCCTTGGAGCCCTCCCTGCGCTTCGCCGCCGCCTCGCTGCGCGAGGGCTTCATCGCGCCTTCGCTGAAGCTCGCTGTCTTCCCAGAGCACCGTCTCATGCGCCGCCGCCGTACCGAGCGGCCCGACCTAAGCGCCGACGGCCGGCCGCGGCGCGGCGTGCTGCGCTCCTTCGCCGAGCTGCGCACCGGCGACATCGTCGTCCACGAAGACCACGGCGTGGCGCGCTTCGCGGGCTTCGAGACGCGCACCGTGGCGGGTGTCACGCGCGACTACCTCTACCTCGAATACCAGGGCGACGACCGCGTGTTCGTGCCCACCGAACAGCTCGCCAAGATCTCCCGCTACGTCGGGGCCGGCAGCGATCACCCCCCGCTCTCAAAGCTTGGAGGCTCGCGCTGGGAGGCGATGAAGTCGCGCGCGCGCCGCGCCGCGCAGGAGCTGGCAGGTGAGCTGCTCTCCCTCTACGCCGAGCGCCGCCGGCGCTCCGGGCATGCCTTCGAGCCCGACTCGGAGTGGGAGCGCGAACTGGAGCAGCGCTTCCCCTACACCGAGACGCCCGACCAGCGCGACGCGATCGAGGCGGTGAAGGGCGACATGGAGGCGCCGCGACCGATGGACCGCCTGATCTGCGGGGACGTCGGCTACGGCAAGACCGAGGTGGCGCTGCGCGCCGCGTTCAAGGCCGCCACGCAGGGCAAGCAGGTGCTGATGCTGGCGCCCACCACAATCCTCGCCCAGCAGCACTACGGCACCTTCTCCGAGCGGCTCGCCGACTACCCGGTGACGATCGACCACGTCTCCCGCTTCCGTACCCCCGCCGAGCAGAAGGCGGCGATCGCGGGCTTCGCGACGGGCGGCGTCAACATCCTGATCGGCACTCACCGCGTGCTCTCGCGCGACGTCCGCGCGAAGGACCTCGGCCTGCTCGTGGTCGACGAGGAGCAGCGCTTCGGCGTCAAGCAGAAGGAGCTGCTGCGCCAGCTGAAGCTGCGCGTGGACGTGATCTCGATGTCCGCCACCCCGATCCCGCGCACGCTGCAGATGTCGCTCGCCGGCCTGCGCGACATCTCCGTGATCGAGACCCCCCCGGAGGGCCGGCGGCCGGTGCGAACCTACGTGGGGGAGTACGAGGAGGAGCTGGTCAAGGGCGCGATCCTGCGCGAGCACCAGCGCGGCGGGCAGGCCTTCTTCATGCACAACCGCGTGGAGTCGATCGACGAGACCGCGGAGCGCCTGCGCGCGCTGTGCCCGGGGGTGCGCTTCGCCGTCGCGCACGGCCAGATGGGCGAGGGGGAGCTGGAGAGCGTGATGATGGACTACCTGCGCGGCGGCGCGGAGGTGCTGGTGTGCACCTCGATCATCGAGTCCGGCATCGACATCCCCCAGGCCAACACGCTGATCGTCGAGCACGCCGACGCCTTCGGCCTCGCTCAGCTCTACCAGATCCGCGGGCGCGTGGGGCGCAGCCGCGAGCGCGCCTACGCCTACCTGCTGTACGACTCGGCGGCGGCGCTCACCCCCGAGGCGGCGCAGCGGCTCTCGGCGCTCTCGGACTACACCGAGCTGGGGTCGGGCTTCAAGATCGCGATGCGCGACCTGGAGATCCGCGGTGCGGGCAACCTGCTGGGCGACGAGCAGTCCGGGCACGTGGCGGCGCTGGGGTTCGAGCTGTACATGCAGATGCTCGACGAGGCCGTCCAGGAAGGCGGAGTCAGCGGTGAAGGCGACACGCCCGAGGAGGAGCTGCCCGAGCCCGTGCGCCTGGACGTCAACGTCGATGCCTACGTGCCACCCGACTACGTCCCCTACGAGCAGGCCAAGATCGAGATCCACCGCCGCGTCGCGAGTGCGCTGGAGGTGGCGGACGTGGAGCGCCTGCGCGAGGAGTTGGAGGATCGCTTCGGCCCCGTGCCCGAGCCGCTTGCCAACCTGCTGGCGCTGCAGCGCGCCCGCATCAAGCTCGGCCAGGCGGGGGCGCGCGCGGTGAGCTTCCGTGGCGATCGCCTCGCGGTCACGCCGATCGACCTCGACTCCGCTCGCGCACGGCGCCTGCGCGAGCAACTGCCCGAGGCGCTGTACGAGTCGGGCAAATCGCAGGTGTCGGTGCGCGTCCCACGCGAGGGCCCCGAGCGCTTTCCGGCCGTCGTGCACGCCGCTGACGTGTTGCTCTCGGTAGTGCGCGAGGCCGCGTAGCGCAATCGAGCACTAGCCGCATAAGAGCCCTTAAGAAACTCATTAGGCGCCCGTTACGCATATCCACTAGAGTGCCCTTCCTGTGATCAAGCCGATCCGTTGTGCCGCGGCGCTGGGCGCCGTTTTCTTTGCCGTTGGGGGGCTCGCCGCTTGCGGTAGCAGCGGCATCCCCAGCGACGCCGTGGTGCAGGTCAACGGCCAGCCGATCACCAGGACGACCCTGGATCACTGGGTGGATGTGGCGGCCGCCGCCTCGAGCGCGACTGCCTCGGGGCAGAAGGCGGCCAAGCCGGTTGTGCCCGATCCGCCGAGCTACACCAACTGCATCGCTCACCTCAAAGAAGTCGAACCGAAGCCCGCCAAGGGTCAGAAGCCGAAGACCGAAGCGGCGCTCAAAGCGGGGTGCGAACAGCAGTACACGGCCCTCAAGCAGCAGGCGTTGAGCTACCTGATCGGCGTCGAGTGGGTGTTTGGGCAGGCCGAAGAACAGGGCATCAAGCTCAGCGACAAGGAAGTCCAGACGAAGTTCAACGCGCTCAAGAAGCAGTCGTTCCCCAAGGAAGGCGAATTCCAGAAATTTATGGCGCGCACCTCGTATACCGTCAGCGACCTGCTGCTGCGGGTGAAGTACGGGATGCTCACGACCAAGATCCAGGAAAAGGTCACCAAGGAAGCCAAGAAGAACGTCAACGAAGCGGCGGTGGCGAAGTACTACGACGAACACAAGTCGCAGTACGGCAAACCGGAATCGCGCGATCTGCGGATCGTGCTCACGAAGACCGAAGCCGAGGCGCAGCAGGCGAAGAAGGAAATCGAATCGGGCAAGAGCTTTGCGAGCGTCGCCAAGAGCAAGTCGATCGACCCGACCAGCAAGAGTGCGGGTGGCGAAATCAAAGGCGTCGTCAAGGGGCAGGAGCAGAAGGCGCTCAGCGAAGCGGTGTTCGCCGCCAAGCAGGGTGTGCTCGGTGGGCCGGTGAAGACGCCGTTTGGCTACTACGTCTACGAAGTCAAGGCGACCCACCCCTCCAGCCAGCAGACGCTCGCGCAGGTGAAGGAAACAGTCAAAAGCCAGCTCGCCTCCACCCAGCAGCAGGCGGCATTCACCAAGTTCGTCAAGGAATTCCGCACGCGCTGGGAAGGGCGCACCGAATGCCGCGCGGGCTACACGGTGCAGGACTGCAAAGGCTACAAAGCACCCAAGACCACCACTGGGGCGGCGGGCGCGACGGGTGCCGCCGGGGCGGCAGGCGCTGCCGGATAGGCGGCTCTACACAAGATCGTGGATTTGCGCTAGAGTCGGCCCGCTGTGTTCAAGTCAATTCGTTGTATTGCGGCGCTGAGCGCCGTTTTCTTTGCGGCCGTGGGACTCGCTGCGTGCGGTGGCGGCATCCCCAGCGACGCGGTGGTGCAGGTCAACGGCCAGCCGATCACGAAGGCGACGTTCGAACACTGGATGGGAGTGGCGGCCTCCGCGAGCGCGGCGGCGGTGCCGGGTCAGAAAGCACCCAAGGCGGTCGTGCCCGACCCGCCCGCCTACACCAACTGCATCGCCCATCTCAAAGAAATCGAACCGAAGCCCGCCAAGGGTCAGAAGCCGAAGACCGAAGCGGCTCTCAAGTCGCAGTGCGAACAGCAGTACAAAGCGCTGCAGCAGACGACGCTGGGCTTCCTGATCAGCGCTGACTGGGTGATCGGGCAGGCCGAAGAACAGGGCATCAAGCTCAGCGACAAGGAAGTCGAGAAGAAGTTCAACGAACTCAAGAAGCAGCAGTTCCCCAAGGAAGCCGAATTCCAGAAATTCCTGGCTACCACAGGGCAGACGGTGTCCGACCTGCTGCTGCGCGTGAAGCTCAGCCTGCTCACGACCAAAATCCAGGAAAAAGTCACCAAGGAAGCCAAGAAGAACGTCAACGAAGCGGCGGTGGCGAAGTACTACGACGAACACAAGTCGCAGTACGGCAAACCGGAATCGCGCGATATCCGGATCATCCTCACGAAGACCGAAGCCGAGGCGCAGCAGGCGAAGAAGGAAATCGAATCGGGCAAGAGCTTTGCGAGCGTCGCCAAGAGCAAGTCGATCGACCCGACCAGCAAGAGCACCGGTGGCGAAATCAAAGGCGTCGTCAAGGGGCAGGAGCAGAAGGCGCTCGGCGAAGCGGTGTTCGCCGCCAAGCCCGGTGTACTCGGCGGCCCCGTGAAGACTCCGTTCGGCTACTACATCTACGAAGTCAAGACGATCCACCCCTCCAGCCAGCAGACGCTCGCGCAGGTGAAGGAAACAGTCAAAAGCCAGCTCGCCTCCACCCAGCAGCAGACCGCGCTCACCAAGTTCGTCAAGGAATTCGAAAAGAAGTGGAAGTCGCGCACCGAATGCCGCGCGGGCTTCGTGATGCAGCGCTGCCAGCAGTACAAGGCTCCGAAGACCACGCCGAGCGCCCCGGTCGCCACCCCCACCGGGTAGCGGGTTCGTCGAGCTCTTGAGCCAGATCGACAGAGTCCACGCCCGCCAGATCCTCGACAGCCGGGGCAACCCGACGGTCGAGGTGGAGATCGCCCTGCGCTCCGGTGCGCACGGCCACGCGGCGATCCCCTCCGGCGCCTCCACTGGAGAGTTCGAGGCGACCGAGCTGCGCGACGGCGGGGGACGCTGGAACGGGAAGGGCGTAAGCCGCGCGGTAACGGGTGTCAACGGCGAGATCGCCGAGGCGGTGCGCGGTCTTGACGCCAGCGACCAGAGCGCGCTCGACCTGGCGCTGATCGAGCTCGACGGCACGCCCAACAAGTCGCGCCTGGGTGCCAACGCGATCCTCGGCGTCTCGCTCGCGGCGGCGCACGCCCAGGCCGCCGAGGAGGGCCTGCCACTGTGGCGCTACCTCGGCGGAGAGGCAGCCCGTGTGCTGCCGGTGCCGATGATGAACGTGCTCAACGGCGGCGCCCACGCCGACAACAGCGTGGACTTCCAGGAGTTCATGGTGGTGCCCTGCGGCGCCGAGAGCTTCTCCGAGTGCCTGCGCATGGGTGT
The DNA here is from genome assembly GCA_963844585.1 of uncultured Solirubrobacterales bacterium. Lineage (GTDB taxonomy): Bacteria > Actinomycetota > Thermoleophilia > Solirubrobacterales > Solirubrobacteraceae > Palsa-744. Next base: position 760,569 of record CAWJOV010000010.1, read on the forward strand.
CGAGGTGTTCCACACGCTGAAGGCCACGCTGCACGAGCGTGGGCTGTCCACGGCGGGCGGGGACGAGGGCGGCTTCGCACCCAACCTGGCCTCCAACGAGGAGGCGCTGGAGATGCTGGTCGTCGGCATCGAAGCTGCCGGCTACCAGCCCGGCACGGATGTGGCGATCGCGCTGGACCCCGCCACCAGCGAGCTCTACCGCGACGGCGCCTACGTGCTGGAGCACGAGGGCCGGACGCTGAGCGCCGCCGAGCTCGCCGATTACTGGGCCACGCTGGCGGCCCGCTACCCGATCGTCTCGCTCGAGGACGGCATGGCCGAGGAGGATTGGGACGGTTGGAAGACGCTCACGGAGCGCGTCGGAGCGCATCTGCAGCTGGTGGGGGACGACGTGTTCGTCACCAACACCGAGCGCCTGGGGCGAGGGATCGAGCTGGGGGTCGCCAACTCGATCCTCGTCAAGGTCAACCAGATCGGCACCCTCACCGAGACCCTCGCGGCGATCGCGCTGGCGCGCGAGGCCGGCTACACGGCGGTGATGAGCCACCGCTCGGGCGAGACCGAGGACGTGACGATCGCCGACCTCGCGGTGGCGACTGGCTGCGGGCAGATCAAGACCGGCGCCCCCTCGCGCTCCGATCGCACAGCCAAGTACAACCAGCTGCTGCGCATCGAGGAGCAGCTGGGCGCCGACGCCGAGTTCCCCGGGCGCTCGGTCTTTCGCAGCTGAGCAGGAGCTTTCCCCTCGGGGGCGAATGCGAGAAGGATGCGATCGACGACGCGTGTGCGTTGGGACCGCCTGGGCCGGATGGCGATGCTGTGCGTGCTGGGGGCGCTGCTGTACCTCTACCTGAGCGCCGGCGTCTCGCTGGTGTCAACTTGGAAAGAGGCGGGTGGAGATAGCTCCCAGCTGGCGGTGCTGGAGCGCCAGCACGCGGCGCTGGAGGCGCAGCGCGCCTCCCTCACCAACCCGGCGGCACTCGTACCGGAGGCCCGCCGCCTTGGCATGATCCGCCCCGGCGAGCAAACCTACGTGATCACCGGCCTGCCCTCCAACTGAGGCCCCTGGCGCCGCGCGCTGGGCTCTGGGCAGGAGGCACTGGCGCCGCGCGCTGGGCTCTGGGCAGGAGGCACTGGCGCCGCGCGCTGGGCTCTGGGCAGGAGGCGCTGGCGCCGCGGGCTGGGCTCTCGGCGTGAGGCACCTGGCGCCGCGCGCCGGGTTCCGGGCGCTGCTACCCTCGCGGCCCGTGCCGGGCTTTGAGAACGCGATCCAACAGTGGCGCCAAGGTCAGCGCCGCCTCGAGCAGGCTCCGTCAGAGCGCCGTGCGCTGCTGGAGCGGGTGGTGGACACGCTGGTAGCGGAGCTGCGCCGGCGCCTCGGCGGCAGGTTCTCAGCGGATGAGCTCGCAGGGCTCTACGAAGGGGGTACCTCGTGGTGTCTGCAGCTGGCGATGGACACCGCCCCGGCCCACCCGTGGGCGTGGGATTCGGGCATCGTCGTGGACGCCGCCTTCGGACGCTACCTGCGTGAAGCTGCCGATTACGCAGGAGGCCGGCAGGTGGCCGCGGAGTAGAGCAAAAACGCCCTAGTCATCTCCGCCGACGCGGCGGATGATGATCTGGTCCTCCTCGACGACCACCTCTACGGGGCGGTGGCCGGCCCAGTGCTCGGCGTAGATCGGGTTGTCCTGGATGGCTGGGTCCAGCCACAGGCCGTAGCCCTCCTCGCCGTGATCGAAGGTGCCCTCCAGGGGAGCGGCGCTGCGCGTGGTTGAGCGTCGCCGGCCGCGGCCTCCGCGCCGGCTGCGGCGACGTGCCGGCGTCTCCGCCTCATCCTCATCCTCGTCGGTCTCATCCTCCTCCGCGCCCCGCGCGGCTCGCTCTGCGCGCTCGCGCTCCGCTGCCACCTCGGCCTCCGCTCGTTCGCGCTCGGCCTCAAGTGCGGCGGCCTCGAGCTCGGCGGCGATCAGGGCGTCGTCCTCGGCGCGGAGGTCGATCTCCTCGTCGAAGTCGGCAGCGGTGGTGCCAGCGGCCGTCTCCTCGCCCCCTATCAGCTCGTTCTGGCGCTTGAACTGCTCGATCTCCTGCACGGTCACCTCGAGCTGGTGGGCGACCCAGGCGTCGGTGCGGCCCTGGCGTACCCAGGCGCGGATCTGGTTGAGCTGTGGACGGAGCGACTTGCGTGGCATGGACGGTCCGGGAGACTAGCGCATGGGCGCCGTCGATCGCCTCGGGGGGTCGTCGCCTCGGCGCGCGGGCCCCATTTTTTTGCGTGAACGGGCGCCCGAGGTGGCGGGTTTCCTGCACGAACGAACGCTCGAGGTGGCGGGTTTCCCGCGCGAACGAAGGCCAGGGGAGCGTCGCTCGGTGTGCAGCTATCGGTAGCTTTGACGAGGGGGCGGCAGAAAGCTGTGCCTGCACGCGTTGTATGGGTGGAGCCGGTCGGCCACCGGACGATGTCCCTTTTCCGGGGCTGTCGAATATATGCTTGGATGAAAGTCTGGTCTGCCGGTGATCGTGTCAGGTGCCGTCGGCCCAAACGAAAGGGTGCGTGGAATGCTGGTCCTGACGCGCAAGACCAATCAGAGCATCATGATCGGCGACGACGTCGAGGTGTCGGTGCTGTCGGTCGTCGGCGAGAAGGTGCGGATCGGCATTCAGGCGCCTTCCGACGTGCCGGTGTTCCGGACTGAGATCTACATCGAGATCCAGCGTCAGCAGGGCGAAAGCCAACCTTCCGAAGATGTCCGCTCGGAGGTGGACGAGGCCATCAAGGATTTGGGCGAGAGCTAGCGCCTACCCCTTGGAGGTATCCCGAACGTCGCTCAGCTCAGAGCCAGCACCTCCCCCTCCTCCTCTCCTCCCCACCATTTTTTTTGTGGGATCCCGGGCGGGAGGGCTTCCGGGCCTAGCCCAGCAGCTGGTAGAGCGTGAAGAACATCGCCACGGTGACTACCACCGCGGTGAGGATCAGCGCCAGCACCAGCAGCGCGAAGCGGACCGTGCCGCGCTTGTTGCGCCGCTGCACCTGGCGCTTCAGGGCGCGCTGCTCGGCGGTGCGGCGCAGCGAGTCGCGGCGGTGGCGATCGAGCGAGATCTCCTTGGCGAAGGCCTCCTCGATCTCGTCGACGCTGCGGCGCATTTTCATGGCCTGCATCGCACCAGCCTACCCCCGAAGGTCGGTCGCGCTCACGGGCTACCCCACCGGGGCCTTGCCCTCGGCGCGCTCATACACCTTGACGAAGCGTAGGTAGTTCTGCGCAATCTGCTGCGCCGCCGCACGACGCTCGATCTTGCCGTCCACATACGCTTTGAGCGGGTCCCACCAGATCGAGCGTCCGATCGCGAAGCCCACGAAGCCATCCACCGGGGCGGCCTCCCCCAGCCAGTGGTCAACCTTCGCGTCGTCCGCGCCACGACCCAGCACCACGCACACCACGCCGTCGCGCCCGCCCGTGCGGGCCTGGGCGACGAGCATCTCGCAGTCCGCGCGTGCGTCGACGCCCTCGATCTTCCACACGTCCACCTCGATCCCCGCGTCCTGGATCTCGGCGATCGTGCGACGCATCAGCTCGGGGCGCAGCTCCGCGTCGTAGCGCTCGCCATCGCCGTCCACCGCCTGGAGCTGCGCGGGCGTGGCGGGCACGAGCAGCTCGAACAGGAACTTGCGATCGCGCGCGTGCAGCCAGTCGGACAGCTGCTTGAGCTTCTCGCGCTGCTCGCCGTTGCCCTCCGCGTCGCCGTCGGGGTTGTAGCGCACCAGCACCTTCGTGAAGTCGGGGTCGAAGCGCTCGATGTGCTCGCCGAACTGCTCCCCGTACTGGAAGTCGAACATCTCCTGGCCCGAGCGCTCGGCGGGCATCGCCAGTCGCAGGCCCTGTGCACGGGCCTCCTCGGGGACGCTGGAGCCGAACTGCTCGTCCACCAGCACCCCCGTCGTCAACGGGTCGGCACCAGCGGCCACCGCCTGCTGCATGCCCTCGAAGACGAGGTGCTTGGCGTCGGCGATCATCGCCGTCTGCTCGGGATCGGGTTCGCCCTCGATGCCGAAGAACTTCTTCTGGAAGGAGCCACGGTGGTCGAACGCGAGGATGTAGAGCTGCTTGTCATAGCCGAGTGAGGTCATGCCCGGACTCTACCGCCGAGCGGGCGCGGAGGGAAGGGCGCAGTCCGCTCGCCAGGTCGCCGCCGGTCCATCGGGAGAGACCTCCAGCGGGCCCTAGAATGGATCGGCGATGTCTTCGGGTGCCGATCTGTTCGTGGTGTGCAAGCAGTGCGGGTCGGAGGTCAGCCCCTACATCACCGAGTGCCCCTACTGCGGCACCCGCCTGCGCCGGCGTGCGCCGAAGCTGCCGCGCGAGCACACCCCTCAACGCGCCTCCCACCGGGCGCGGCTACCGGTGCCCTCGCTGGGGCGTTTGCGCCGGGGGGAGATCGCCGGGGTGCGCGCCGATGCTCCGCCGTACGCCACGATCGCGCTGGTGGCGGCCAGCTGCGTGCTGTGGGTGCTCACCAGCGGCGGCTATCTCGCGCTCTCCCGCATCGTGGTGGTGGGGCCGCTGCAGGGCGACTGGTGGAAGCTCCTCACAACCCAGTTCGGCTACGCCGGTGGGTTCTTCCCCGGTGTGTACGCGTTCTCCGCGCTGCTGGCGGTGGCGATCTTCGGCTGGCTGCTCGAGCGCCGCCACGGCCCCGTCCCGGTGCTGGTCGCCTTCTTCGGCGCGGGGGCCAGCGGGGCGCTGGTGGCGCTGGCGGTCTACCCGCTGCCGATCGTCGCCGGCGCCAACGCCGGCGCGCTCGCGCTGCTCGCCGCGTGGGCCGTCCCCGACCTGCAGGCCGCACGCGCCAAGCGCTACTACGACGGCGACCTGCTCGGCACCGCGACGATTGCCGCGGTGCTGCTGGCGATGCCGTTCGCGCGCTGGGAAGCCAGCTGGCTGGCGGGCGTCACCGGTGCCGCGGTGGGGCTGGTGTTGGGCTACGGTCTCATCAGCGCTCGCGCGGGGACGGCGTAAGCGGTAGAACTACGCGAAACACACGATCGAGAGAGGCAAAGTCGAACATGGAGATCCGCTTTCTTGGCCATGCGGCGTTCGAGCTGCGGGATGGCGACACCACGGTGCTGATCGATCCCTTCCTCACCGGCAACCCCAAGGCGGCGGTGGGCGCCGATGAGCTGAGCCCCGACGCGATCCTGCTCACCCACGGGCACGGCGATCACCTCGGCGACACCGTCTCGATCGCGAAGCGCACCGGCGCCGACGTGGTGGCGATCGTCGAGATCGCCAACGAGCTCACCGCGGAGGGCGTGCAGAACGTGAGCGACCCCAACCTCGGCGGCACCGTGGAGCGCGATTGGGGGTGGGTGCGGCTGGTGCCCGCCTGGCACACCTCCACCACGCCCAAGGGCACCGCCAACGTCCCCGCCGGTCTGGTGGTGGGCTTCGGCGGCAAGGTCGTCTACCACCTCGGCGACACCGCGCTCTTCTCCGACCTGCAGCTGGTCGGCCGCCGCCAACCGATCGACGTGGCGCTGATGTGCATCGGCGGCCACTACACGATGGACCGCTTCGACGCCGTCGAGGCCGCGGGGTTGGTGGGCGCCAAGCAGGTGATCCCCTGCCACTACGACACCTTCCCCCCGATCGCCACCGACGCGCAGGCGTTCAAGGCCGACGTCGAGTCCGGCGGCGCCTCGCAGGTTGTTGTGCTGGCCCCGGGGGAGTCGCACACGCCATGACCGACCCCGCCGCCCTGCTCCCTGATGCTGACCGGCGCACACACGCCATTACCTCGCCACCATGTCCCCTGACGCCGACTTGCGCCCACACGCCATGACCCACGCGGTGGTGCTGATCGAGGCCGAACGCGATGCGCTCTCCACCTTGGGGGGTGCGCTGGCCGACATCGAGGGGGTCGCCGAGGCCTACTCGGTGACGGGCGAGTGGGACTTCGTCGCGATCGTCCGGGTTCCCGCCCACGAGCAGCTGGCCGACGTGGTCACCGGGCACATCACCACGCTGCCGGGTGTCTCGCGCACGCAGACGATGGTCGCCTTCCAGGCCTACTCCCGCCACGACCTGGAAGCGCTCTTCTCGGTGGGGGAGTAGCTCTGGCCGGACGGCCGGCGACGGTCGAAGCTCGATGCCCGCGCTCCCTCTCAAGAGCGAGTACCGCCCCACGCTGGGGGAGCTGCTCGCGCCACGCTGGCGACGCGCCTCATTGGGGGTGCGAACCATGTGGGTGGCGGCTGTTGCCCTGGTGGTGGCCGTGATTGCGGGCGCCGCGCTCACGCTCGCCAGCCCGACTGTCGCCCACGGCGGACCGGTGCCGTTCAGCTTCAGCTACGCGGGGCTCCACCGCACCGACCCGGCCCCCGGTGGGTACGCGAGGGCGCAGCGCGTGGTGGATGGCCGCTTGGAAGACTCCTTCGCGGTCGGCCCCTTCCTGCTGCCCCCCTACCAAGGCGCGCTCGGGGCGGCGCTGGCGATGTACGGGTCCGGCTACATCCAGCGCCTGGCCGCCGGGGATGGTGGGCCTCACAGCCCGGGGCAGAGCGGGTTCGTGCTGCGCGGCCAGGGCAGCACGCAGATCGACGCCGTGGGGAGCTACGCCACCTACAACGTGTTCTACACCACAACCGTGCAGGGAACGGAGATGTACGGGCGCAACGTGCTGCTGCTCCCCGACCGGCAGGGTGCCCGTCGGGGCGTTGAGATCACGATGCTCACCGCCATCGCCGGCAACCATCAGGTGACCTCTCCGCTCGACGTGGGCATCAAAGGCGCCCTCGAAGAACCGCTGGGGACGTTCGCGCTGGAATAGCTGCCCACGGGGTGACGCCGCCGCTGTGTGCCACACAACGGGCGATACGCGTCTCTGCATGGGTGCTACGAGGCGATGCCGCCTCTGGAGTAGGCGCTACGGGGTGACGACGCCGCCGGTGGGGTTTTCGGTGGCAGGCGTTTCGGCTGAGGCTTCCCCTGCGCCAGGGGCGCCCGATTCGGTGGGTTCGCCAGTGGTGGCAGTAACCGGTTCGGTGGTGGTCGGCGCCGTTTCGACCGGCGGAGCCGGCGCGGTGGGCGTCGTGCTGGTCACCGGCGTGGTGGTCGTCGGCTGAGAGGGAGTGCTGGTGGTGGTGTCCGTGGCTGGAAGCGCGGTGGTCTCGGTGGTGACCTGCACCACCGCGGGCGGCGGTGTCGCCGGCTGGGTGACGGGCGCGGTGGTGGCGGCCGGCTTGACGGCGCTCGGAAGCGTCGTGGGACCGGCCGGCGCGGGGGCGTGGGGATGCAGACGCCCGCCGGCGGCGCCCGCGCCGGACTGCGGCTTGAGCGGCGGGCGGCGGTGGAGGCGGCGCGTGGCGAGCTGCGAGGCACCGGCCGCGACGGCGACGTGAACACCGGAGCTGATCGGCTGCGGCACCGAGCGCACCACCAGCGGGGCGGAGCTGTGCGCGAGCGCGGCGGGTGCGGCAGAGGCGAGCGCCGAAGAAGATGTGATGTGGCGTCGGCGAGCGTGGCTGGGGCTGACGGCGACCGCGCCGGCGGTGACGAGCGCGGCGGCGGCCAACGTGGCGGCCGCCTTCGTCGCGATCGCTCCCGCGCCGGCGGTGACAAGCCCGCCCGCGGCGCTCGTGCCTCCGACGGCCCCTGCCCCGGCGCCCGCCGTGAGCAGTCCGCCCGCGGCACCGGCCGCGCCGGCTCCGCCGGTCGCTCCGCTCGCGCCGGCCACCCCGGCTCCCGCGCTCCCCGCGCCGGCGGCGTGGCCGGCGGCGGAGGAGGCGCCGAATTTGCCGAGCACGAAGTGCTTGAGCAGCAGCAGCGGTCCGGCGGGGAAGATGGCGGCGAGCGCGTGGTTGTTGTCCTTGAGCAGCTTGCGGAACGTGCGGCAGCGCTCGCAGTCGCGCAGGTGACGGCGCGCGGGGGGACTGATCTTGACGAGGCCCTCCGCCACTTCCCCCAGCTCGTCCCGCACCTGATCGCAGCTGAGCTTGCGCGCCTCGGCGGCCTCCGCGAGGGAGATGCGGGCGCGCACCAGCAGCGACTTCACCGAGGGCACAGTCGTCTCCATCGCAACCGCGATCTGCTCGTAGGAGAGCGCGTCGATCTCCCGCAGCAGCAGCGCGGTGCGCTGGGTCTCGGGCAGCTGCTGCACGTCGCCGATCAGCTGGCGGAAGCCCTCGCGGCGCAGCACCTGGTCGCCGGTGGAGAGGCCGTGCTCGGCGAAGTGGATGTCCATCGAGTCCACCCCGATCGCGGAGGCGCGGCGCAGGTGGTTGAGCGAGCGGTTGCGCGCGATTCGGTACAGCCACGGCCGCACGTTGATCGGGCGGTCGTCGGCCAGCACCGCGTTGAAGGCGGCCGCAAACACCTCCTGCAGTACGTCCTCAGCATCCTCGCGCGAGCCCAGCATGTGCCGGCAGAAGGACAGCAGCCGCGAGTGGTAGCGCGAGAAGAGCGTCTCGAAGGCGGCGTGCTGGCCGCGACGCGTGAGCGCGATCAGGCGCTCGTCCGGCTGCAGGCGCAGCAGCGGGCTGGCCCCCTTCAGGCCAGATGCTACGCCCGGTTTTAGTGTGGTGACCTCCACGGTGGTCCTATCACTCGGCGTTGCGGCTTTACCCCTATAAACACGGTACCAGCCGCTTAAGTTGCGGCTGGGGAGCCGCTGGTTGGGCTCCTGCATATGGTCTACCCCCATACCCCCAAGGAGAGATAAAAGCTCAAAGGATTTTTTAAGGGGGAGGGGGCAGTTGTGGGCTCCTCGGCCTTGGCGCTGCTGCTCAGCCCTACTCATTCCTACGCCAGGCAGCTCCTGTACACCCAGCCGCCTGGGCGCGGCGCCGCGACTTGCTGACATCCCTCTCTCATAGACTCTTTTGTGGTCAGGTATTGCAGAGAGGAGCAGAAGGGCATCCGCGCCCGGGTGGCGGAACGGTATACGCAGCCGACTTAAAATCGGCGCCTCGAAAGGGTCTGTGGGTTCGACTCCCACCCCGGGCATCGCTTGAATAGCCTGCAAGTCGGCGGGTTTACGCCCGCGAGGGCCGGCCGCTGCGCATGAGCTCCCGCGTCAGCGCATGGATCGATCGCTCCAGCTGCTTGATGCTGGCGGTCTCGACCCGCTGGAGCCCGACCGTGCGGTTGACCCAGGCGTTGATCTCACGGTGGCTGCGCCCGTCGTGGCGGTGCAGTTCCGCCACCAGGCGACTGCGCTCCTGGCGCAGCTGGGCATGACGCTCGAACACGGCCACCGGGGCCGGCTCGGGAGCCTCCTCGGCTGTGGCTGTGGCTGTGGCTGCGGCGGCGGGGTCGGCGGCAGCAGCAGCGGCAGCGGTGGTGTCGTCGGCAGCGGTGGTGGCGGCGGCGGGGTCGGCGGCAGCGGTGGTGGTGGCGACTGCGGAGTGCGCTCTCTGGGGCGGGCCGAAGAGGGTCATCTGGGCGGCGAACTCGGCGCTCAGGGGCACGAACTCCGCGGTGGGCGAGGGCTCGCTCGCGCGCCGCTGCACCGGCTCCTCCCAGTCCTCCTCGGGCTCGTCGCGGCGGAGGGCGTGGCGCAGCTCGGTTTCGACCTCCGAGGCATGTGTACGCAGCGTGGGGTCGGCGGGCAGGTACAGCCAGCTCGGCTCGGCTCCGCTGGCCGATCTTCGATCGGTCGGGGTCGTGCGCACGAACCGCCCGACGATCTGGCGAAAGATCAGCGGCGTCTTGGCGGCCGTTGCGTACACCCCCACGCGCAGCCGCGGGATGTCCACGCCCTCGGAGACCATGTTCACCGCCACGATCCAAGGCTCGTGCGAACTGCGGAAGTCGGCGAGCTTGCGTGCGGCGTTGGCCTCGGTGTGCAGCACCACCACCGGTGCTCTGCCAGTGGTCTCGCCCAACAGCTTCGCGATCCGCCGAGCGTGCGTCGCATCCGCCGCGACCGCGAGGCCGCCCGCGTCGCGGTGGCCCTCCGCGCGCAGCGCCCCGAGCTTGGCGTGGGCCTCGCGCAGGATCCGCGGCAGCCCCTCCGGCAGCTCGGTGGAGATGGCGGTGCGGTAGCGGCGGCTTGCCTCGCGCGCGCTCAGCACCGTCTCGAACGAGGATTCGACCACGTCATCGCCGCTGCGCCACGACAGGGTCCCGTCGAAGGTGACGAACGCCACCGGTCGGCAGATGCCTTCGGCGACCGCATCCGCGTAGGTGTAGGAGACGTCGGGCACCACCACTCCGTCGTGGTCGTAGCGCACGCCCGGGATCGGGGTGGCGTCGGAGCGAAACGGCGTCCCCGACAGCAGCAGCCAGCGTGGCGCCGAGGCGAATGCCCGTTGAAAGCCGGTGCCCCACGCCAGGTCCTCCCCGAGATGGTGGGCCTCGTCGACGATCACGAGCGTGTCGGCGGACACCTTTGCCGCCCAGCCGCGCGGGTCGGCCGCCACGCGCGCGTAGGTGACGGCGACGCCGTGGAAGTCGCGGGGTGGGTTGGGGCCCTTGGCGTCGGGCTGCAGCTGTACCCCCAAAAGCGCCGCGGCGGCCGCCCATTGGCGGGTGAGCGGCGTCGTCGGGCAGAGCACCGCCACGCGCGCGACGATCCCCTTCGACAGCAGATCCTTGGCGAGCTCCACCGCGGGGCGTGTCTTGCCGGCGCCGGGTGCGGCGGAGATCAGGAACGGTCCCTCGCGCCAGTCGGCCATGCGGTCGAGCGCACGGTGTTGCCACGTGCGCAGGGGTGTGGAGTGCGAAGGTGTCAAAGAGCCCGGCATCCTGCGACATGCAGCGGACGGATCGTGCAGCGGACGGATCGCGGAGCGCTCGCCTACGCTGGGAGGGGACCTACAGCCAACGGAGGTGGACGATGCCCGACCACAGGACTGGAAGCCAAGAGGAATGGCAGGCGGCTCGCGATCAGCTCGCGAAGCTGGAGGCCGAGCACGCGAAGCTCGGCCAGCAGGCGACCGAGCAGCGCCGTCAGCTTCCCTGGGTGGCGGTGGAGAAGGAGTACGAGTTCGACACCGAGGATGGGAAGAAGACGCTCGCCGAGCTCTTCGACGGCCGCTCCCAGCTGCTCGCCTACAACATCATGTACGGCCCCGACTACACCAACGGCGCGTGCCCCGGGTGCACGTCCGTCGGCGATGGCCTCGACGGGTCGCTCGTCCACCTCCACCATTGCGACGTGACGCTGCTGTGCTTCTCGCGGGCGCCGATCGAGCAGCTCACGGCCTACAAGGAGCGGATGGGCTGGGAGTTTCCCTACGTGTCCACCTACAACACCGAGTTCCCGTTCGACTTCGGGCTCGCGCTGTCCGAGGAGCGGGCGCAGCACATCCCCCAGGTCAAGGAGATGGTCGACAATCCGCCCGGTTGGCTGGTCGAGTGGTCGCACCAGATCGGGGCGGAGCTGAAGGACGGGCTGCGCGAGAGCCCCAGCTGGATCGCCTTCGCGCGCGAGAACGGGACCGTCTACCACACCTACACGGTGAGCGCGCCCGATCCGTTCGTCGCCCCCTACTTCAGCTTCCTGCTCAACCGCACGCCCCAGCCGCAGCCCGACGAGCCTCGATCGTTCCGCAAGGACGAGTACCCCGACTGATCGCTGGTGGGGGGCACCGCGGCCCGCGGGTCCGATCGTGGTCGGGGGGCGCCGCGCCGGCCCGCGGGTCCGATCGTGGTCGGGGGGCGCCGCGCCGGCCCGCGGGTCCGATCGCGGTTGGGGGCACGCGGCCCGCGGTCCGTCGCGGGCGGGCAGCGGGTAGAGTCGCGGCGAGCATGGCCGCCGAGAGCACCTCACCGCCGCAGGAGCAGACGACCTCCTTCCACGGTGGTCGTCTGGTGGCGAGGCGCCTGAAGGCGCACGGGGTAAGCCGGCTGTTCACGCTGTCGGGGGGTCATCTCTTCTCGATCTACGACGGCTGTCGCACCGAGGGGATCGAGATCGTGGACGTGCGCCACGAGCAGACGGCGGCGTTCGCGGCGGAGGGCTGGGCGAAGGTGACGCGCGAGGTGGGCGTGTGCGCGCTGACGGCGGGGCCGGGGGTGACCAACGGGATCAGCGCGATCGCGGGCGCCCAGGCCAACCACTCGCCGATCGTGGTGCTGGGCGGGCGCGCGCCGGCGGGCCGCTGGGGGCAGGGCTCGTTGCAGGAGATCGATCACGTGCCGTTCATGCGACCGCTCACCAAGCTGGCGGCGACGGCGGGCAGCGCGGCGGAGATCCCCGAGCTGGTGGAGGACGCGTTCGCGGCGGCGCTCGCCCCGCACGGGGGCCCGGCGTTCGTGGATCTGCCGATGGACTACGTGTTCATGGAGGCGCCGGAGCCCGACGTTCGGAGGGGGGGCGGCAGTGACGCGAAGGGAGCTCCGGAGGAGGCGATCGAGGCGGCGGGACGTTTGCTGGGGGCCGCCGAGCGCCCGGTGATCATGGCGGGCACCGACCTCTACTGGGGCCACGGCGAGACGGCGCTGCGCGAGCTGGCGGAGGCGTTGTGTATCCCGGTGTTCCTCAACGGCCTCGCGCGGGGTTGCGTGGCGGCCGATCACGAGCTGTGCTTCTCGCGCACGCGCAGCCGCGCCCTGCGGGAGGCGGACGTGGCGCTGGTGATCGGGGTGCCGATGGACTTCCGGCTGGGCTTCGGGGGAGCTTTTGGGGAGGAGACGGAGATCGTCGCGATCGACGTGGCGGAGCCCGGGCGCCGGCACCCGCGGGAGCCGGCGGTGGAGCTGTATGGGGTGCTGAGCGAGACCCTGCACGACCTGCGTTTGGCGGCGAGTGAGCGCGCCGCGGCGACCGCCTCGGGTGGGTCGCGTCCGAGCGGCGGGTGGGTTGCGCAGCTGCGCGCGGCGGAGAGCGAGCTGCGCGAGGGTGAGCGGGCGGAGCTGCAGGACGGGAGGGCACCGCTGCATCCGCTGCGCGTGTACGCCGAGCTGGCGCAGGTACTGGATCGCGATGCGATCGTGATCGGCGACGGCGGCGACTTCGTCTCATACGCCGGCCGTGTGGTGGACAGCTTCGAGCCGGGATGCTGGCTGGACCCTGGCCCGTTCGGCTGCCTGGGCTCCGGGCCGGGGTATGCGCTGGCGGCGAAGCTCGCGCGGCCGGATCGCCAGGTGGTGCTGCTGCTGGGCGACGGCGCGTTTGGGTTTGCGGGGATGGAGTGGGACACGCTGGCGCGCCACGGCGTGGGCGTGGTGGGGGTGATCGGCAACAACGGCGTGTGGGGTCTGGAGAAGCACCCGATGGAGTTCCTGTACGGGTACTCGGTGGCGGCCGACCTGCGGCCGGGCACCCGCTACGACCTGGTGGGAGAGGCGCTGGGCTGCGAGGGCGAGTTGGTGGAGCGCCCCGAGCAGCTGCGCGGCGCGCTCGAGCGGGCACTCGGGGCGGGTCGCCCGGCGCTGGTGAACGTGCTGACGGATCCGAGCGTGGCATACCCGCGCCGGTCCAACCTCGCGTAGACGCGACGTCGCGCCGTCAGCCGGTCCCCTCGACGTCGCGACTTCGGCGGTCCCCCGACGTCGCGCCGGCCGGTCCCGCGTTGCACTGGGCCGGGTGCGCCGACCCGACGAACGCGGCGCGGTACGTGGCGATCAACGCGGCACGACCCAGGCCAGTCTCGCTCGCCAGTCCGGATGAAACGGGCGCTGCGAGCGGCGTTTAAAGCGAGGAAGCCGCCCGGCAGGGGGCGGCTTCCTCTGGTAGGCCTCGAGGGACAGGCAGGGGTACGTTCCTCAGAGGCCTCGGGGGTAGGGTGACCCGGGCGGCGGGAATGCCGATCGCTCGGCAGGTTCGCCCAGGTCTATGGACCGGCTGAGGGGCATAAGACACGGTGCCCTACACCTCCTCGAAAAGTAGTGTATCGGATATCGGAATCTATTGCAACCCCAATCCCAAAAGATTTCAGATCGACTATTTGCACCACTCTTTGGAAAACTTTGCGGACCAATTCGATTCGGTCGAGCTTGCTCGATGTGCCCTATGGGCCACCAGGAGGCTCCCTGGCGTGATCCCTGTAGGGTATCCAATCGATACCTAGGCTGCAGTGCGAGTGCGGCGCAGAAGCGCTTTGACTCACTCGAGCCCGGCCAGCCGCAGCGCCCCGCCGCGTAGGATGTCGTGCTCGGACACCTCCACGCGGTCGAGCTCAAAGGCGCGCATCGCCTCCCCCAGCAACACCATCCCGGCGACGATCGTGGGGGCGCGGTCGGGATGCAGGCCGACGACGTTGCGCCGCTGCGCTTCGCTCATGTCGGCGAGGCGGGCCAGCAGCAGCTCGACGGTGGCGAGCAGCAGCACGTGGCGGTGCACGCGCGCGGAGTCGTAAGGGTCGAGCTCCAGATCGATCGCGGCCGCCGAGGTGGCGGTGCCGGCGACGGCAATCCCATGCCGCACCGGCGCACGCTCCTCGGGGGGGAGGCCATCGAGGAAGATCGTGCGGGTGTCGAGCGCGAGGTGCTGCAGCTCGGTGGGGGCGGGCGGGTCGGAGTGGATGTGGCGTTCGCTCATCCGCACCACGCCAGCCTGCAACGAGACGTGAAAGCCCGCGGTGTGGTCGTGCCCGACGACGAACTCGGTGGACCCGCCTCCGATGTCGACCACCACCGTCGGCTCCGACGAGGGCTCGCGGTCGGACATCGCCCCGAGGAACGTGAGCGCGGCCTCTTCATCGCCGGAAAGGGTGCGCGCATCGAGCTGGTAGTCGCGGCGCACGCGTTCGGCGAAGGCGGCTCCGTTGGAGGCGTCGCGCACGGCGGAGGTGAGCACGGCAAGGTTGGCGTCGCAGCCGTGCTGGTCGATCAGCGCGCGATAGTCGGAGAGCACCCCACAGGTGCGCTCCACCGCCTCGGGCGAGAGCGCCCCGCCCGAGTCCACCCCCGCCCCGAGGCGGGTGACGCGCGACTGGCGCAGCAGCTCGCTCACCGACCCGTCGGGCTCGACGTCGGCGAGCAGCAGACGGGTTGAGTTGGTGCCGATGTCCACCACCGCTACGCGCATGGCCGGGGATGGTAGGGAGCGGGGAGGATGGGAGGCGGGGCGGGTGCCGCGGGGCATGGCGGGCCCGGGGTGGAGGGCCTGGTGGCGCGTTTTGAGTGGCCAGCGCATCGCGGTGGCCACGGGTCCTTTGCTAGACTGGTTGGTCCGCCGCGGGGTGGAGCAGTCTGGTAGCTCGTCGGGCTCATAACCCGAAGGTCGCGGGTTCGAATCCCGCCCCCGCTATGCGGAAAAGCCCTGCAAATCGCAGGGCTTTTTCGTTTAAGAAGGCCACCTCGTTCGGCGGCGCGTACCAATTGCGTACCAATTTCGAGTTAGCGCCTTGGCTCGTCGACTAGTGGCCACCCGAGCGCCAGGGCCTCGTCTTCTTGCCAGGGTCCCGAGAAGGGTGCTCCCTCGCTCGCAATCTAGGCCCTACCTCAACCGTCGGTGGTCACCCGGTGCTCTTGGTGGCTGAAGGTGAAGGCGACGGTGCCAGGCGCGTTGTCGAGCGATTCCTCATAGGTATAGTGGTCAATTACGTCCGCGTGTCCTTGGTCGAAGTCGAACCGCTCGGCCAACTCCAACGCCACTTGCCCCGGCTCGATTTTGACGTACTCGCCTTCGTGGGGGCCATCCCGAAGGAGCGCGGCGTTCGCTGTGTGGTGGTTTGATCCCATGTCTCGATCAACGTCGGCTACGAGATCGCTGATCGCTGCCTCGCCGAGCCGGTTGATAGCGGTCTGTACCAGCCGGGAGACATCGTTTGGGGAGACGGCCAGGATCTCCGCGATCTCGTCTCGTGTCAGGCGCTCATAGTAGGTCAGAGCGACGGCTAGCTTTTGGCGCGCGGGAAGTTGGGTGATCACATCCGCCATCACGTACTTGGTGTCGGCGCGCGGTTTCGTGCCGGCCGACTTGGGCGGCAACAACGGCAGGCTGCCCACCGGGGGCGGAACGTACGCCGGTCGGTTCGTCAGCGTGCGCAGCAGGTCCTCAAACCCGGTCTTGTCGAACGTCTCAATCTCAAAACGCTGAACTACGGCCTTGAGCTCCGCCGGGATGTCGTTGGTGTTCGCCCCCGGTAGCACCACGATCTTGACCTTCCGACGAAACGCCTGCTGATCGTCTCCGAACAGCGTCTTGAGCGTGTTGGCCTCGCGCGCGGCGCCCGCGCCCTCACCACGCACCTCATCTCCTTCCCACCGCCTTCTGTACGCGGTGCTCACCGGGATAAGCACGAACTCATTCTCCTGGACGGCGCGGGGACCATACGTTGTCCAGTCCACGCAGGGGTCGTGCAGGTGCAACAGATCGATATCAGCGTTGATCCCGAGTTCGCGCGCCGAAAAGGTGAAGGCGACCACGGTTGACTGCCATGCCTCATTGCCATGCGCCCAACTCACAAACGCCGTTGGCGCCCTCTGGTCGGCTGGTCCAGCGGGGGATGCGGCTTGTTGTGAGCTGGTAGCCTCGCGCCCCTGCAGCGTGAGAGTAAACGCCCTGTCCTTGCTGTTCGAAGCGTGGGCCTTCACCCGGAGAAGACCCAGTTCCTCGAGGTCATCGATTGTCGCGGTCGCTGGAACTGGCCAGGATTCATCCCATCCAGGATGGTCGATCAGTTCCCGCATGCCTCCAAGGTGCATGACGAGGAATGTTCGTGGCGGGTGCCCCTTGCTCGACCACGCCGCGTCCGCCTCGGCTATGCGACTCAGGGCTTCGCTGTGGCGATCTTCCATGACGCCGACAGTGTGCCATCACACGACTTCGTTGGTAGCGCGACGGCGATGACGAGGAGCGTCTCCGAGGCATGGAGGCCCATACGGGGGTGTCGCGGTACCCGTCGTGAGGGGTGTCGCCCCAGTGGCGGGTTGTGCGACGGGTCCCCCCACCGCGGTTTGTGGCTCTATCACTGGGGTTGTGTGGTGCCGGATCCCTCGCCTGCGCGCTGCGCTTGGCGTCCTTGACCACCCGCCCACAACTTCGAGTTCGGGTGGTCAAGGACCGGGATCCTGAACGTGGGATGGAAGACAGGGTGATGGTGTGGTGGCGGTGGGGGACCAGAGTGATTGGGTGACCAAGGATGGGGGACCAGAGAGATGGAGAAGATGGAGATGGATGGGTGGGCGGCAGGGTGGCGTGGGTGGCAGCATGGGTGGTTGTCTTGTCTGTGGGGCTCCGGCCGACGTCGCTTGCGCTCGTCGGCCTAAGCCCCAAGCCCCGCGAGGCGCGATGTTAGACAGCGACATGCCCAGTGATGTGCTAGCGTGTTGCTTGTGATGCTTCGTGTTTGATCTATCTCCAGGGGTGCTCTGATGGCTGATCGTGCCCTGGGGCTTGGTGTCGCGTCTCGTGGCGTGGTCGCCGAGATAGACCGAAAGCTCGCCGCCTTGGATGGTGAGCTTGCGCGCTACCAGAAGCTTCTTTCCGAGCGTGAGCGTCTTCAGGCCGCCCGATCCGCTCTCCTCGGGGAGCCACGAGCACCGGGGCAGATCACGCAGGGGGACGTAGCGGAGTACCTGGCAGGGCATCCCGGCTCGCGCGCGGGGGAGATCGCGAAGGCGCTCGGTGTGCCGCTGGCGAGGGTCTCCTCACATTTGTACCGCGGGAAACACACGAGGTTCGTGAACCGCCCCGACGGATGGCATCTACGCGACAGCGACGAGCAGGCCATCAAGGTTGGGGGACGCCGGCGAGGTCGGGCGTGACGGGCTTACATCATGCGATCTCGGCCGTCGCGGCCGAGATCGAATACGCCCTGCGGGAGATCCGGCGTGTAGCTCCGGGGTCGGAACCTGTCAAGGGCGCCCCTTCGGGGCCGCCTTCGGCGGGGCCTGACGGCCCGCCCTGGACAGAACCCGACCCCTCCGCTGAGGCGCACTGACTTCGGCAGGGCAAGCCCTGCCGAAGTCAGGCCAACACAAATCCTTGAAAGGCAGCCCAGACATGGAGCACCACACACTCTCCAACCTCGCTCTCGGACGATGGCTGGGGACTTGATCACGACGAGGACTGGAGGTCCCATGCTTGCTCTATCCATTCGCGCATCAGGCCAGCGCCAAATGCACAAACGCGCCGCATCCCTTCTTCCCCCACGCTGCGGCCGTGGCATTCACGATGAGGGTGCCTCCTTCGCGCCGCTCATCGACGCCAAGGCCGCCGGGCGGCTGCTGGGAGTACCCCACACATGGCTGCTCGCCCAGGCCCGCGCCGGACGCATCCCCCACCACCGTCTTGGGCACTACGTACGCTTCAGTGCAGATGACCTCCGGCAATGGCTACAGGACACGCGCCAAGGCCCGCTTTGCGTGGGTGAATCGAGGGTGAGGCGATGACCGCCGAGCGCCGGGAGAAGCGGGCGTATGGTTCTGGCTCGATCGTTGCCGAACGTTGTTCTTGGTACGGGAAGTGGCGCGTCGGCGACCGACAGGTCAAGCGCAAGCTCGGAGCGATCAGGATGCCGGGGTCGAGCGACGGGATCACTCGCAAGCAGGCCGAGGCAGCGCTGCGCCGCAAGATCGGGGAGGTGAAGATCCTCACGCCCGAGGAGCGGGTCACCTTCCGGGATGCCGCCGAGCGCTACGTGCACCACGTCGAGCACGTCCTGAAACGCAAGACGTCAACGGTCCAGGACTACCGGATCATGGTTCACCGGCACCTTGCGCCGCACTTCCGGACGACCTCGATCGACAGGATCACGCCGGATGACGTGGCGGCCTACATCGCCATCAAGTCGCGGGCAGGCCTCGCGGTGAAGACAATCACCAACCACCTCAACTTCGCCCACGGCGTGTTCCAGTTCGCGGTCAAACGCGGGTGGGCAACCACGAACCCGGTTGCCATGGCCGATCGTCCGCGGGTCGAGCAGACCGACCCGGACATCCACTTCCTCACCGGCGAGGAGCTTGAGGCGCTGCTGCGCGCGGCGCAGCGCGAGGACACCCTCGGCCCGACCGACCACGCGCTCTACATGACGGCGGCGATGACCGGCCTGCGCCAGGGCGAGCTCGCGGCGCTGCGCTGGCGGGACGTGGACTGGCCGGCGGGTGTGGTGCGGGTGAGGCGCAACTACAGCCGCGGGCAGTGGGGAACGCCGAAGTCGCGCCGCTCAAGCCGGGCAGTGCCGATGGCCGACCGGGTGGCGGCAGAACTGGAGCGCCACTTCCAGCGCTCTCTCTATAGGGCCGACGACCACCTCGTGTTCTGCCACCCGCATACAGGCAACCTCTACGATGCCTCCAACCTGCGCGACCGCTTCTACGAAGCGATGGCCCCGCCGGGATGCGCGATCGGTGTGGCAGGAAGGGTGGCATCACCTTCCATTCCCTTCGCCACACCTTTGGAACGAGGATGGCGGCGGTCGGCGTGCCGATGCGCACCCTGCAGGAGTGGATGAGCCATCGCGACTTCACAACAACGCTGATCTACGCCGACTTCGCCCCGGACCCCGCCGGCGGCGCGGCGTTTGCGGAGCGGGCCTTCGGCGGGCTCGCGCAGCCGGGAGACGCTATTTCCGCTCCGACCGCGAGTCACTCGACCGGCTATCCGGCGTCGGAGTCCTGCGGGGAGTCGGCGGGCTCCCCAGGTGCTTGCTGATCGTTGCGAATCAGGCGCTGCGACCATTCGCGCACGAAGGCCACGAGATCGCCGACGGCGGCACGATCGAGCGTGTGGACCAACTGGTCGGAATAGCGTGCATCGACGGCCCACGGCGTGAGATCCTTGAGCTGTTCGTGATGCTCAGGGCCCTCGATCCCGTGCCGCTCCAACAGGGCCGTGAGATAGCCAATGCTGTGCGTGTGCTCGAACTCGACCTCATTGATGGCGAGGACGGCCTTGAGGCGCTTCTCGACCGCTTGCTGGACATGGAAGCCGAGTGCATCGTCGGGGATATCGGGGTCGTCGAGCAGCTTTGCGAGGATCGCCTCGTCGCTGGTGGCCTTGCGCTGAAGGAGTAACGCCAGCTCGCGCGCGTCAGGATTCGGCAACGACCCGTCCCTCGCGCAGCGCCTGATGAACCAGCGTTCCCTTGACTGTGCTCCAGCGCTGGGCGTACTGCTCGCTGACGACCACAACGTCAGCGGGGATCAGCAGGCGTCCCAGGAGCCAGCTGAGGCGCGCCATCTCCTCGAAGCGATCGTTGACCTCGCGCTCGATCACGAGAAAGTCGAAGTCGCTGCGCTTGCCGGCGTCTCCCCGGGCGTGCGAGCCAAAGAGCAGCACCTTCGCAGGGGCGTGGACAGCCTCGATCAGGGCCTGTGCCGCACGCTCGATTGTCGTCTGCTCCGCCGTGATGCTCATGCACGTGATTGTACTCGCGGCCTCTGAAGGTGCCGGGCGCCTTTCGCGCTGTCAATCTCGCTGACGGCAGCGGCGCGACCAGGACGGACAGGCGCCTGCCAGTTCATCACCATTTTGGTCGCGTACCAATTTGCGTACCAATTTGAGCGAAACTGGGCGAATCTGGTAGAACGGATCTGGCTCAACCAAGCCAAATCGATCTGAGCGCACCCCCCTCCACACAACTCATAACCCGAAGGTCGCGGGTTCGAATCCCGCCCCCGCTATGCGGAAAAGCCCTGCAAATCGCAGGGCTTTTTCTGTTTCTGAGGGCATGTTCGCAAATTGGGCCGTTGTTCCAATTTGTGTTCCAATCTGATAGCGAGACCCGCACAGCCCCGCAAAAAGGGGCCTTTCGGTGCGAACCAGATCGCGTGTGAGCGGCTTCGGGGTCCAGAACCCGAAGGTCGGGCCGCTCGAACTGCTTGCCTGGCCTCCCAGCCGGAGCAACCGCCGGGGTAGGAACCCGAAGGTCGCCAAAGGCGGGAGCGACCAGCGCTCAAAAAGTCCGTCCACACGCGGGCGTAGGCTCGCGCAGGGAGGCTCGTGCCTCCCTTAGTGAACATGCCCTCGTGGCGGAACTGGTAGACGCGGCGGACGCGAGACGGTCAAGCTCTCTGCGTTGGGCGACGCCGCCGACTATGGCTACTGCCGCAGTCATTCCCGGTTCTTCCGGGGCTTTCGCCTGCACGGAATCTTCGCCTCAGACGGCACGCCGCGAGCCGTGCCGAGAAGTCGCCCGTCTTTGTCCCTGGTGATTGTCACATGGCGACGGACGCGCTGCGGCGTTCGGCGTGCACCTCGAAGCTGGTCAGTGTGAGCGGTCCGAACGAGGTGACTAGCGCTACGTCAATGGCGTCTCGGCCGCGGCCGACGACCACACGCCCAATGCGGGGCTTGTTGTTTCGAGCGTCGAAGGTGTGCCAGCGGCCGTCGAGGTATGCCTCAAACCATGCGGCGAAGTCCATTGGCTCGGGTGGTGGCGGGACGCCGACGTCGGGGATGTAGCCGAACACATAGCGCGCGGGGATGTTCAGCGCGCGACAGAATGTGATCGCCAAGTGAGCGAAGTCGCGGCAGACGCCCTGGCCGGCCCGGTATGCGTCGGCGGCCGTTGTCCACGGGTTGGATGCGCCGGCAACGAACTCCAACTCATCGTGGACGTAGTCGACGATCGCCTGTACCCTTCCCCAGCCAGGCGTCAGGCCACCAAAACGCTGCCAGGCCTCATGGCCGAGCTCGTCGGGCAGGCAAAAACGGCTGGGCATGACGAAGCTCAGGACCTGGTCCGGCAGCGTCGCCACCGGGATCTCGCGCGCGTCGGGCTCGATCACGTCTGCCGGGCACGCGATAACCAGTTGCGCCTCGTATGTGATGTGCGAGCCACCGGCTGCGAGCTCGAAGCGCTCACATCGATTCCCGTAATGGTCGAGGTAGCCGTAGTGGCGCGCACTCGTTTCCCAACGCTCTCCGCTGATGGACATGCCGGGCTGGAGACATGGGGCGACCTGCACGATCGCCGTAGCGGGCTGGACGGAGTCCAGCCCGAACTTGCATCCCGCTGTGAGCGC
Organism: uncultured Solirubrobacterales bacterium; assembly: GCA_963844585.1. Classification (GTDB taxonomy): domain Bacteria; phylum Actinomycetota; class Thermoleophilia; order Solirubrobacterales; family Solirubrobacteraceae; genus Palsa-744. Next base: position 782,426 of record CAWJOV010000010.1, read on the forward strand.
CAACGCCTCGTCGCCCATACAGCCACAATGGCCCGGAGGCCCACGGTCGATCATCACTCTTCTCAGGATGCCACGTCACCGGGACGCCCAACCGCCATCTCGCCCATCGCCAGCCGGCAGCGATCTCCTGAACGCTCACCCCGTCGCTCGCTAGGCCCGGTCCTCGTCTTTAGAAGCGGAAGGGCGACCCACAAGTCGGGGTATGGCGGGGATCGCACCCTGGGAGTTGAGACTGCGCCTCCTGGTCTCATTCCTCCTCGGCCATCTCCAGCAACTCCTCGGCGGTGATCACCGCCGCGATCGCGGGATGGTTGGCCTGCATGTGCTCGCGCCCGAGCTTCACGACCTGTTCGTCGTCCTCGCCCCGTATGATGTAGCCGCACTCACAAACGATTCGCTTTGCCATGTCGGTGTTGTCGCCGATGTGGTCGTGCAGCTGTGTGGGCGCCTCGTCGTGAGATCCGCAGGAGCCGAGTTGGCAAGTCAGCTGCCTGGAGCACAGGGCCGGATCGCATTCGCGTGGCTCGTATATAACCGCCATCGCGTCGCACCGCGAGAGGAGCTCGCGGCGGCGATCTGGGGAGAAGCGCTGCCGGCGGCGTCTGGCCAGGCAATGCGCGCTCTGCTCTCGAAGCTCCGCTCCGCGATCGGACGTGACTCGCTCCCGGCAGATGGGCCGTTGCGTCTCAGGCTCGACGACGGCGCGAACGTTAACGTGGAGGTTGCAGCACAAGCGATCCACGACGCTGAGTCGGGGGTCGCACGGCAGGAATGGGAGCGTGCCTGGATCGCCTCCCAAATTGCTATGAACATCACGCGCCGTAGCTTCCTGACCGGGCATGATGGCGCATGGGTCGAGGAGCGCCGCAGGGAGCTAGGCACCCTATACATACGCGCCCTGGCGACGCTCGCCGCGGCTGCGCTGGCGCTCGGCGAAACTGAGCTGCTGACCGCCGAGAGGGCAGCGCGCGAGTTGGTCGCCGCCGAGCCGCTGAGCGAGGGCGCGACCGCACTGTTGATGCGAGCGCTTGACGCGCGTGGTGAGCGGCCGGCCGCGCTGGTCGTCTACGACGAGCTTCGCCTGCGGCTACGCGAAGCCCTCGGAGTCGCGCCGGGACCTCAGCTGCTGGCGTTGCACTCCGAGATCGTCATGCGCTGAGGAGACGCCAACGGCGCGCCAACGCTCTAGCGGGATGATCTGCCCATGACCAATACAGATGAGCAAACAGGCCTGCAGCAGCTCCTAGCGATCCGCGACGGGACGGCGCCGCCCGCGCCCATCCAAGGGTTGCTCGATTTCGATCTCGTCAACGTAACCGAAGGCACGGCCACATTTCGGTACCGACCGGACGCACGACACCTCAATCCGCTCGGCACCGTTCACGGCGGGATCGCAATGACGCTGCTCGACTCGGCGGCCGGTGCAGCAGTGCACTCCACGCTCGGCGATGGATGCGCCTACACGACCCTCGAGACCAAGGTCAACCTGGTCCGGGCGGTCCGGCCGACGACTGGAACTCTGCTGGCCAAGGGTAGTGTTGTCCATCGCGGACGCACCATCGCGACCGCCGAGAGCCGGCTGGTCACCGACGACGGAGCGCTGTATGCGCACGCGACGTCAACCTGCCTGGTTCTGGATGACTCCGGGCACAGGCAGCCCTCCAACGCGGCCGTCAGCTCTGCCCGAGACGACGCGTTGAAGGTCTGAGGCGTCAAGGCTCATGCATTCCGAGGACGCTGACATTCACTACGCGACCGCAGCAGTGAATGGGATCGAGCTTGGAGCCTGTCAAGTCGAATGAGACACTTGGTCGTCGAATTTAGTGAGCGGCCTCCTCTGTTGTGGGCTTGTTGATCCAGGCGGCGGTCGGCAGCGCTGGTGGCTGGGGCGGGCGGCGGACGAACCGCTCGGGTGTCGCGGCGTAGGCGGCGGTGAGGACGCGCTGGCGCTGGTCGTGGAGTTCTTGGGCGCGGCCGTGGTGGATGGCGGCGGGGGTCATCAGGCCGATCCCGGAGTGGCGGTGCTGGTGGTTGTACCAGTCGAAGAACGTGCGGCAGAACGCGCGGGCTCCCTCGATGTTCTCGAAGCGCCGAGGGAACTCGGGCCGGTACTTCAGCGTCTTGAAGTGCGCCTCGGAGTAGGGGTTGTCCGTCGAGGTGTAGGGCCTGTTGTGCGAGCGGATCACGCCGAGGTCGGCCAGGAGGAACGCGACCGGCTTGCTGGTCATCGAGCTGCCGCGGTCGGCGTGCACGGTCAGCTGCTCGCGCGGGATTTTCTGCTGCGCGCAGGCTTGGCTGATCAGCGCCTTGGCGAGCTGTGCGCCCTCGCGGTGCTGGACGGTCCAGCCGACGACGTAGCGGCTGAACACGTCGAGGATCACGTAGAGGTAAAAGTACGTCCACTTCACGGGGCCCTTCAACTTCGTGATGTCCCAAGACCAGACCTCGTTCGGGTGCTCGGCGAGCAGCTCCGGCTTCGCATAGGCCGGGTGCGTGCGCTGGTCGCGTCGCTCCCGCACCCCGCCATTTTGAGCGGCGAGCAGCCGGTACATCGTGCGCTCCGAAGCCAGGTAACGGCCCTCGTCCAGCAGCGTCGCCCAGACTTGCGCAGGGGAGCAGTCGACGAACCGCTCGCAGTGAAGCTCGGCGAGGACAGCCTGGCGCTCGGCCTCTGATAGCGCCCTGGCCGGGACGGCCCGCGCCCGCGTCAACCTGGGCTCGGATGGACGCCGCCGACGGTAGATCGTCGCCGGTGCCGCACCCAAGGCCCGGCACGCCGGGCGGGTCCCAACGATCGGGGTGAGTTCCTGCACGGTCTGCTCGATCATCGCCCTGTGCTCCCCGGCTCGGTCGCGCCCCTGGGCTCGAGCAACTCCCCCAAGAGCGCAGAGACGTTTCCCTGCACCTCGATCACCTTGCGCGCCTTCGCGAGCTCCGCCTCCGCGCGCTGCGCACGCCGCTGCAGCGCCGCGATCTGCGCGTCACGCGGATCACCGGGCTTACGCCCCCGCGGCCGAGAGAGCGCCTTGATCGACCCCTCCTCGCGCTGCTTACGCCACGTCGCCAGATGCGAGGAATACAAGCCCTCGCGGCGCAACAGCGCTCCGAGCTGACCCGGCTGCGTGCACCCGTCGGCCTCGCGCAGGACCGCCAGCTTGTACTCAGCCGTGAACCGCCGCCGCCGAGCCTGCTCGACCAGCTCAGGATCGGGGACCCCCCCGGGCGCGGCGCGCCCGACGGCCCCTCCGTTCCGGTCGCCTACGGCTCCCTCCACTCCAGGGTCGTCGGCTCCATCGTGCTCCATCTCCAACATCGTGTCGTGCTCCGTTCTCGCCCTCAAGGGTCAGTAATTCCTTGATCATGAGCGTCTCACACGACATTGGCAGAGAGGGGCTGCACTACGCCCGCGCAGGCGCGGGTCCACTGATCGTCTTCCTGCACGGCTTCCCACAGTTCCACTATGCCTTCCGTGACCAGTTGCGGGTGTTTAGCGCCGACCACCTCGTCGTTGCTCCCGACCAGCGCGGCTACAACCTCTCCTCGAAGCCGGAAGGCGTTCACAACTATGGGATCTGGCCAGCGGTCGAGGATCTACGCGCCCTCGTCGAGCATCTCAGCTACGACCGCTTCGTGCTCGTCGGCCACGACTGGGGCAGCCTCGTGGCATGGTCATTTGCGCTTCACTATCCGGAGATGCTCCAGGCCCTGGTAAGCCTCGGCGGGGCCCACCCCGGCGTCCTGGATCGCGCGCAACGCGAGGATGACGAGCAGATCCAGGCCAGCCAGTATCTCCTCGGTCTTCGTCGCCCGGATGCAATCAGGGCGATCGCCGCCAACGACTTCGCCGCGCTCGAACAGGCGCTCGATCACCCCTTCTTCTCCGAGGAGGATCGCGAGGCGTACCGGCGCTCATGGCGTGTTCCGCGGGCGATCGAGTCGGCGTTGCACTGGTATGAGGTCGAGGGGATCGCGCCGCCGGATCGGGACGGCACCCCCGGCCGCGGCAACTACTCCCCAGACGTGGCGCCCCTGTACGTCGATGTCCCCACGATGGTCATCTACCCGGAGGCAGACCCATACGTCAGGCCCGCCTCCCATGCCGGCCTCGAGCACTTCGTTCGCAACCTGACATTCTGGCCGGTGCGGGACGGGACGCATTGGATCGCCGAGCAACACCCCGAGCTTGTCAATCGCTACATCCGCGAGTTCCTGCGCGCTCAAGGCCTAGCTCCCACGTGAGCGACGGTCGCCGGACGAGTAGCATCGCCTGCTTCAAGCGAGTCGGAGCGCCCGACGGTGATCTCCGAGTTGCGCGGCCCACGGACGAAAGGCTCGACGAGCATGAATGTTTTCCGCACTCCCGACGAGCGTTTTGAGGATCTCCCCGGCTATCCCTATGGGCCGTGGTATGTCGAGGTGGGGGGTCTGCGTCTGCATCACATCGATGAGGGCTCCGGCCCGACGGTGTTGTGCTTCCACGGCGAGCCCGACTGGAGCTACCTATACCGGCACATGCTTGAGGGCCTCGTGGCGACGGGTCACCGCGTGGTGTGTCCCGATCTCGTCGGCTTCGGCCGCTCGGACAAGCCGACCGACCAGGCCTGGTACACCTACGAGCGCCACGTTGAGTACGTAACGCGCCACCTGGAGCAGGTGGAGCTCTCGGATGTGACGGTGGTGGTGCAGGACTGGGGCGGGCCGATCGGGCTGCGCTGGGCTGTCGAGCACTCAGACCAGGTGGGGCGCCTGGTGATCATGAACACCGGGCTCTTCACTGGCCGCGTCAGCAAGGGCTTCATGGCGTGGCGGGAGTTCGCTGAAAGGACCCCGGATCTCCCGATCGGGATGATCATGCAGGGCGCCACCACCACCGAGCTCGCACCGGAGGTGATCGCGGCGTATAAGGCGCCGTTCCCCACCGCCGAGAGCAAGGCCGCCGCGCAGCGCTTCCCGCTGCTCGTGCCGCTCGCCGAGCAGGAGGACGGGGTGGCGGAGATGCTCGCCGTTCGCGATCGACTCGGCCACTGGGAGAAGCCTGCGCTGATCGCCTTCTCCGACAGCGACCCGGTCTTCCCCTACCCGACCGCGGGCGAGCAGTTCACGAGCCTGATCCCCACTGCCGGCGAGCAGGTGCGCATCGAGGGTGCGGCGCACTTCCTGCAGGAGGACCGGGGACCTCAGATCGTCGAGGCGATGCTCACGGCATTCGGAGCGCCGATCGGCTCGGCCTAGCGCCGACTCCTCGACATCACGGTCGTCAACACCGCCCTGCCGAGCATCCGCAGGGACCTCCACTCGTCGTTCGCCGACCTCCAGTGGGTCGTCGACGCCTACGCGCTGACGCTCGCCGCGTTCGTCCTCACGTCGGGGTCGCTCGCCGACCGGCTCGGACGCAAGCGTGTGTTCGTCGTCGGCGTCGGGATCTTCACCGTGGCCTCGCTGCTCTGCGGGCTGGCGGGATCCCCGACGGAGCTGAATCTCGCGCGCGCACTGCAGGGCGTCGGCGGCGCCGTGATGTTCGCGGTGTCGCTGGCGCTGCTCGCGCAGGAGTGGCGAGGCCCCGAGCGCGCAACCGCCACCGCGATCTACGGAGCCACCATCGGTGTCGCCGTCGCGCTGGGCCCGCTCGTCGGCGGCGCGCTCACCCAGGCGATCGGCTGGCAGTCGATCTTCTTCCTGAACATCCCGGTCGGCATCGCGGCGATCGCCGCGACGGTGCTCAAGATCGCCGAATCGCGCGATGAGATGGCCCGCGGCGTGGACTGGGGCGGCACCGTCACGTTCTCGGCCGCCAACGCGCTGCTGGTGCTGGCGCTGCTGCGCGGGAACGCCGAGGGCTGGACGTCCGGCGTGATACTTGGTTTGCTCGCCGCGGCGATCGTGCTGTTCGTGGCGTTCGTCGCGATCGAGTTGCGCGTCGCGCAGCCGATGCTCCCGCTCAACCTCTTCCGCAGTCACGCCTTCACCGGCGCGCAGGTCACCGCGTTTGCGCTCAGCGGCTCGATGTTCGCGCTGTTCCTCTACATCACGCTCTACATGCAGGAGATCGAGCACCTCTCGCCCCTGCAGGCCGGTCTGCGCTATCTGCCTTTCACGGTGGGCACGTTCTTGGGTTGCGGGCGTAACCGCCTCGCTGGAGGGGAAGGTCTCTCCGCGCGTGCTGCTTGCGGCCGGCCTCGCGATCACGGGGGTCGGTCTGATCCTGATGAGCGGCGCTCAGGCGAACGACACCTGGACGGTTCTGCTCCCCGGCTTCATCGTCGGCGGCCTCGGCGTCGGTCTCGTCAATCCGGTGCTCGCAAACGTCGCGCTCTCAACCGTGCCGGAGCGGATGAGCGGCGTGGCATCGGGCATCAACGACACCTTCCGTCAGGTCGCGATCGCGTCGGGCACGGCTGGGCTGGGCGCCCTGTTCCTCGCGCTCTCCCAGCAGCGGATCCAGGATCTTCTGCCCGGTGTGAGCGGCGCTCGAGCGCGCGGCCTTGCGGAAGCGGCCTCCTCCGGCACCCTCCCGTCCGGTACGCCCGCGCCGATCGTTCACGCCGCGCGCGAGGGCTTCGCCCACGGCTTCTCGGTCATTCTCCTAGCTGGCAGCGGCCTGGCGCTCATGGGCGCCGTGCTCGCGCTGCTGTTGGTGCGCGACAGCGATCTGCGTCACGACGAAGCGCTCGAGGGGGTAGCGGCCGAGCCGGCGGTGGCGTGAATGACCTTTTTGTGGGGAAGACAGCGCCGCATGCAGCGCTGTCCCGGAGCCGCAGTGGATTAGGATGACGCTCCCGGAGCCCATACCCATCGGACAGGCGGGTGGAACGACAGTTTTTGCATCCACTGCAGTGGCTTGGCCGGCGTGATCCCGACCACCTCGCGCTGCGCCGTGCCGGGCGAGCGGCGATCGTGATGCCGGCGATGTTCGCATTGGGGGACGAGGTGATCGCCGATCCCGTGTTGGCGACGTTCGCGGCGTTTGGCTCGTTCGCGATGCTGCTGCTGGTCGACTTCGACGGCCCGGTGCTGGACCGCCTGCGGGCCCAGGCTGCACTCGCGGTCGCGGGATGTGCGCTTGTCTGCCTTGGCACTTTGGTCTCGCAGAGCGTCTGGCTCGCGGCCGCGACGATGGCGGTCGTTGGCTTCGTGGTGATCTTCGCCGGGGTCGTCAGCTCGGTGCTGGTGGGAGCCACCACGTCGCTGCTACTGGCCTTCATCTTGCCGGCGACAATCGCCGGAGGAGTGTCATCGGTGCCGGATCGCGTAGCAGGCTGGGCTCTGGCTGCCGCTGCCTCGCTGATCGCTGTCGGCCTGCTTTGGCCAGCACCCACGCGCGGTCCGCTGCGTTCGGCGGCCACCACCGCCTGCAGGGCACTGGCAGCACGGATGCGCACGGAGGTCGCGTACATGCTGAGCGACAAGAGCGAGTCATTTGCGCGCGATCGCAATGATGCGGTCGCGCAGGCGAGCGGCGCGGTCGCTGCGCTCCACCATGGATTTCTCGCCACGCCATACCGGCCGACCAGCTTGAGCACTGCGGCAAGGACAATCGTGCGCCTGGTGGACGAGCTGAACTGGCTGAACACCATCGTCGTTCAGTCCGCGCCGCCTCTGGAGGGCGCCCCGGTCAACCAGGCAGCTTGCGCGGTCAAGGCGAGTGCGGCGGCCGTGCTCGAACGGGGAGCAGATCTGCTCGAGGTGACGGGCGGGAACTGCGACGCTCTGCACGGCGCCCTGATCGACCTGACCGACGCGATTAGCGGGATGGAGGTGAGCGCCACAGCTGATCTGCCGGTCAGGCGGACGCCGGCTGCGTCAAGCCCGGACGCGGTTGAGGAGCAGGTGAGCGAGTTCATCACGTCGCTCGATCCGAGCTTCCGCGCGCAGGAGCTCGGCTTTGCGGTCTCGTTGATCGGAGCCAACATCGACCTCACAGCGGCTGCCGAGCGACGCAGCTGGCTGGAGCGACTGCTCGGCCGCCAGCCCGAGGGCCTGGCTGGGGCGCTATCTGCGGCGCATGAGCGCGCGGCAGCGCACGTCGATCGACACTCCGTGTGGCTGCACAACAGCGTGCGCGGTGCCGTCGGGCTGGGGCTGGCGGTATTCGTCGCCAACCGGACTGGAGTGCAGCACTCGTTCTGGGTGGTTCTCGGCACTCTCTCCGTGCTGCGATCGAACGCCCTGAACACAGGGCAGAGTGTGATTCGCGCTCTGCTGGGCACCGTGGTCGGATTCATCATCGGCGCGGCGATGCTGGCGGTGATCGGTACCAATACAACGCTGTTGTGGTTTCTGCTGCCGCCTGCGATCCTGCTCGCTGGAGTCGCACCAGCCGCGATCTCGTTCGCGGCTGGGCAGGCCGCATTTACGCTTACGCTGGTGTTCCTGTTCAACATCATTCAGCCTGCCGGATGGCAGGTGGGCCTGTTGCGGCTGGAGGACATTGCGATCGGGTGCGCAGTGAGCCTGGCCGTCGGACTGCTCTTCTGGCCCCGTGGCGCGCGGGCCGCGCTGCGCCGGGCGCTGGCCGACGCATACACCGACAGCGCGGACTACCTCGCCAGCGCTGTCGATTTCGGGATGCTTTGCTGCGAGATTCGCGGTGCGTCTCCCGCCGTCCCGGCCACCGATGCTGCTCGCGCAGCCGCGGCGGCCCGACGATTGGACGACGCGTTTCGTGGCTACCTGGCCGAGCGCGGCGCCAAGCCGGTCCCGCTCGCGGAGGTGACCAGTCTTGTCACCGGGGTCGCCGGCGTTCGCCTCGCGGCCGACGCCGTCCTGGATCTATGGCTGCGCGAGGACAGCTCGGCCACCGGCGACCGGGCTGCAGCCCGGCGGGAGCTTCTCGAGATGAGCGAGCTCTTGAAAGTCTGGTACGACGACCTCGCACGCAGCCTCGTCAATGGGCGAGAGCTACGCAAGCCCCTCGCACACGACAGGGTTGCCGACGGGCGACTCGTCGAGGCGGTCCGTCGCGACTTGCGTGGCGAGGACGGCGGCGCGAGCGCAACCGCCGTCCGAATGATCTGGACGGGCGATCACCTGGATGCGGTCCGCCGGCTGCAGAAGGTCATCGTCGGGCCGGCACGCATCACATCGCCGCCACGGGGCGACACTGCGCTCTCCCTCAGGTCGTCTTGATGAGCCCGCCATCGATGATGTAGTTCACGCCAGTGACGTTGCCGGTCCGCTCGGAGGCCAATATCGTGATCAGCGTCGCCACCTCCTCTGGCGTTGTGAACCGGCCGGTGGCGAACCCGCCGATGCCCGCGATGACGTTCGCGCGGGCTGTGTCGGCGTCGACTCCCGTGGCCTTTGCGACCGTCTCGGCCACGCCCTGCTCGCCCAGCCAGAGATCCGTGCTGACCGGTCCTGGAGACACGGCGTTGACGCGGATGCCGTGTGGTCCGAACTCCTGGGCCAGCGACTTGGTGAGATTGACCAGCGCGGCCTTGGCTGCCCCGTAGTCGATCGTGCCGGCGTCGGGTTGAAAGAAGGCGTTGACCGATGCGACGTTCACGATCGCTCCCCCGCCCTGCTTGAGCATCGGAGCAAGCGCCGCCCGGGTGGTGCGCAGGGCGATGAAGAAGTTCATCTGCATCGCCCACTCGAACTCCTCGTCGCTGGTGGCGAGGAAGCCCTCGAGCCGCATGCGGACAGCCCCCACGTTGTTGACCAGCACGTCAACTCGGCCGTGCTCCTCGACAGCGCGCTCGATCAGCTGCGACGGGCCCGCGGGCGTGGCCAGGTCGAGCGCCACAGGTGTGACGCGGTCGATGCCCTCGAGGCTCTCGGTGGTGCGTGCCCCCGCCACCACCTGGGCACCCTCCTCCGCAAGAGCCCGCGCAACCGCGAGGCCGATTCCCTTGCTGGCGCCGGTCACCAAGGCCACCTTGTCGGCAAGCCCGAGGTCCATCGTGGCAGCCTACGCGATTACGGGCAATCGCAACAGGGGTAGGATGATGTCAACGCATGAATCTGGCGCCCTGGTCTTAAGCAGCTCGCGGCGGCGCTCTCGACGGGGCACGGCCACCACCTGACGATCGCCGCGCCGATACCCCAGGAGGCGAGGAGATGGCGAGCATCAACGAGTATGAGGCGAAGCAGATCGAGAAGGCGAACGCGACGAAATTGACGCCGGTCGTGTTCATACACGGGCTGTGGCTGCTGCCGAGCAGCTGGGACCGCTGGGCGACCGTATTCGAGCAGGCCGGCTACACCGCTCTGACGCCGGGATGGCCGGACGATCCTCAGACCGTCGAGGAGGCCAACGCGAACCCCGCGGTCTTCGCCCATAAGACCGTCGGGCAGGTGGCCGACCATTTCGACGAGGTGATCGGCAAGCTGAAGAAGAAGCCGGCAGTCATCGGGCACTCCTTCGGCGGGCTGCTTGCGCAGATCATCGCCGGGCGGGGTCTCGCGGCCGCGTCGGTGGCGATCGACCCCGCGCCATTTCGCGGCGTGCTGCCGCTGCCCGTCTCTGCGCTGAAGTCCTCCCGGCCGGTCCTGGGCAACCCGGCCAACCGCAACCGTGCGGTCCCGCTCACCTACGAGCAGTTCCGCTACGCCTTCGCCAACGCCGTCAGCGAGGACGAGGCCAAGGAGCTGTACCACACGTTCGCCGTGCCCGCCCCCGGCGCGCCGCTGTTTCAGGCGGCAACCGCCAACCTGAACCCGTGGACGGAGGCCAAGGTGGACACCAAGAACCCCGACCGCGGCCCGCTGCTGATCATCGACGGCGAAAAGGACCACACCGTGCCGTGGGCGATCGCGAACGCCTCGTTCAAGAAACAGAACCGCAACAAGGGCGTGACCGAGATCGTCAAGCTCCCCGACCGCGGGCACGCATTGACGATCGACAGCGGTTGGCGCCTGGTCGCCGACACCTCGCTGGAGTTCGTCAAACGGTTCGTCTAGCCGCTGGCGATGCTTGCGCCCAGCTTCTCATTGCGAACGCGCTGGCGCGGATGAGCGCGCTGGGCGGTCGAGACGTCGGCGCCTTGCCGGTACTGCGTGCCTCCGAGCTTTTCGGAGATCGCCGCGTTTGGCACCGAGCGGCCGGTGGCCGCCGGGCAGTTGCTGTTCCAGGCCGGAGAGGCTTCCTAAGACCTGTTCGTCGTCCTCGAGGGTGAGGTGGGTAGTGCCAGATCTGGGTTCGGTGGAGGACGTCGAGGAGGACCGCCACTTCAAGTTCTACGCCAGGTAGGACAACCTCACACCAAGCGCTATACACGCTTGCTGCACGTTGATTCCCTGCCCGATCAGAGACTGGATCACCAGGTAGAGCCTTTTGGGCTGATCCCCTCATTCAAGAACACTTCGTTGACCATCCGCGCGACCGCCAGCTCGGTCTCAAGCTGCCTGATCCTGAGCTTGGCGGCGGCGAGCTCAAGCTGCTGGCTGGTGGTCGCGCCCTCAGCCTCTCCGCGATCGATCCGCTCCTGCTTGAGCCAGTTATAGATCGTGACCTCCGACATCTGAAACGTCCTCGCGAGCTGCTTGACCTTCGTTCCAGACCGCGCCAGCTCGATCACCTGGCTACGGAACTCCGCGGGATACCTACGTGGCATCAGACACAGTCCTCTCTACCAAAGGACTTCAGTATCCCCACTCCACTTTCTCGGGGGCAGATCACCAAGTCCACAGAACCGGGGGCAGATCACACTGTCCGTCAAACGGTATCCACTCCACAGACCGGCTCAGCATCGAGTTGAGGGCATCGTTCCCACGAACACCGGGCGTGTCGATGAGATATGTGGTATTCAGCGCCTTCGATGTTGCCCGAACGTGCCACGACCGCCGACTACAACGCGATCATCGACGCGCTCGCCGATTACTGGGGCGCGCGCGATATGCGTGCCCGGCATCATCCGATGTTCGTTCACGAGTTTGGGGAGACGTCCCTTGTTATGCGTGACGGGAGCGGAGGCGTGGCGGCGTATCTCTTCGGATTTGTCGCACCAACTCAAGTCGGTTACGTGCATCTCGTTGGCGTGCGTGCCGATTCGCGGCGGGCCGGCCTCGGGCGAAGGCTGTATGGCGAGTTTGAGACGCTCGCCCGCCACCGGGGCGCGACGGCCCTCAAGGCGATCTCCATACCTACCAACGACGGTTCGATGCCTTTCATCGCGCGCTCGGCATGTCCGTCACGGAAGTCGTCAACTACTCCGGCCAGGGTCAACCTCGTGTCGTGTTTTGGCGAGACCTCGCGTAGATAGCGGACGACGCGTCGCGCTGCTCGGAGATACGGATCGTCACAGCGTCGTGTGCTGGCGTCCAGATTCAGTAGCCCGGTGGCGGGTGTTGAGATACTGAGAGCCGATGTCTGACGTGCTTGCACTTGACTCAACCGTCGCCGTCGTCACAGGTGCTTCCAGTGGCATCGGCGAGACGACCGCGCTCGCGCTTGCCGAACACGGCGCAACCGTCGCGCTTGTGGCTCGCCGCGCACAGCGACTGGAGCGCCTCTCCGAGCGGATCGCCTCAGTAGGGCCAACGCCACTCGTGATCGCTGCCGACCTGACCGACCCGGCCCAACCGCCGCGGGTGATGAGCGAGGTGGTGGCCAAGGCGGGCAGGATCGACGTGCTCGTCAACAACGCCGGCGTGATGCTCCTCGGCCCGGTGGTGGGCGCCCCGCTCGAGGAGTGGGAGCGGATGATCGACATCAACGTTCGCGCCCTCCTGCACTGCGCGCACGCCGCGCTTCCGCACCTGCTCGAGGCCGCCGAGCAAGGGCCACGCAACGTGGCGGATCTGGTCAATGTCTCCTCGGTTGCGGGGCGCAAGATCAACAGCGGTTCCGGGGTCTACAACCTGACCAAGCACGGTGTCGGCGCGTTCAGCGAGTCGCTGCGCCAGGAGATCACCCGCCGATACGTGCGCGTCGGCCTGATCGAGCCTGGTGCTGTTGAGACAGAGTTGGTGGGCCACAACCGGCCCGAGATCCTAGAGGCCATGGCTACCCGTTCTGGAAATGGATCGCGGATGCAGGCCCGTGACATCTCCGATGCGATCGTCTACATGGTGACCCGCCCGCGTCACGTCGCGATCAACGAGATCCTGATCCGCCCGACAGATCAAGAGCGCTAGGTATAAGGGCGTAGAACAACCGGCCGTCGGTACAGCGGACCTGGTCTATCAGTGGACGACTGCTCAAAAGCGCCAACAAGCCTCACACCATTCCATCCCGCTAGGCTAGTTCGCCGCTGCGACGGGTTCGGTATCCGGATCCTCGGATGGGCTGGGTTCGATGAACGCGTCGAGCGGCTCGGTTTGCCATAGCGGCTGGGGCTCTGGTCGGGTGTTCAGCCAGCGTGTGGCGTCGTCTCGTCCGAGGTCTATGAGCGCGTCGATGAAGTCCCTGTCGAACAAGAGGTAGCTGAGCAGGTCGCCGTGTGCTGGGCTGTCACCGCCTAGGAGACGGTTCAGAAGCGGAAAATCCGGTGAGCGAAGGCCTTTCAGGCCGCCATAGCGGGCGCGGAAGACCTCCGAGGCGATCTCGCCGATGATGCCCCGGCGGCAGGGCGCGATGAAGATGTAGGGCACGCGGCGGTAGGGCGGCTTGCCGCGCGCCTGGCGGTAACGAGTTCCGGCGGTTACGTCCTCGCCGTCGGCGAAGAACGCGTTGATGTTCCCGAGTATCCGCATGTCCTCGCCCAGCGGGTCCACCAGCGTCCCCTGCAGCGCGTGCAGCGCACCATCCGCGAAGTCGGGGGGCTCGCAGTCGTGACTCCTTGGCAACGGTGCCTCCTCGGTGATCGCTTCGGTTCCGATCACCACGAGCCGCTCGGCGCCGAGATCCAGGGCAGGCTTGATCGGAGTGTTCAGCCGCGTCCCGCCGTCCACGTACCAGCCGCGAGCCGCCGTCGGCGTCTGCACCCGTACCGGCGGGAACAGGACGGGGATCGCCGCCGATGCGCGGATGTGTTCCTCGGCGAGCTCAGTAGGCACGTACTCGACGACGTGCGATTTGTGCAATGCAAGCTCGGTGTCGGCCTCGACGAACACGATCGTCCTGCCGGTACGCGCGGCGGTCGCGACCACCGCAACACCTTGGACGACCCCTGCGGTCACGTTGCGGTGAAGGTCATCCCAGCTCATCCAGCGCTCGAGGCTGCGCGCCAGCGGGGTGGGATCGAGCAAGCTCGGCACACGCGCCCCGGGGACCGACAGCAGTCCCCCGAGATAGCGCAGCGCCGTCAGCGGCAGCTGGTGGCGCAAGATCGGACGGATCACGCCCTCCTTCGTGACCTGCCGCCAGCGCGCCAGCAACCCGGCCGCCTGCTCACTGGCGCTCAGATGCTGGCTTGCGCCCATATACGCGGCATTGATGGCGCCGACACTGGTGCCGAGAAACAGCGTCGGTCGCTCCCCGCGTGCCTCGAGCGCCGTACCGAGGACTGAGATCGCCCCAGCCTCATAAGCCCCACGAGCACCGCCGCCCGAAAGCACACACCCGATCCGCTCAGATGCTTGCAATCCGCGTCCTCATCCTAGCTCCGCTGGTCAGGAGGTTGGGGTCGAACACTTGGATGGTCGCGGCCAGATGATGAACGACGACGTCCTCTTGCCCCTGCGAAGGTGGTAAAGCGCCGATTACGCATCGCGGACGATGCGCAGGATCACCGTACGTGAGGCGTGGCGTGTCGCATCGAGCAGGGCCTCCAGCTCATTCTCGCGCAGCTCCTCGGCGGCCTCCACCTCGACGATGAGCGGCTCGATCCCGGTGCCGGCGTGGGCGATCACGCGGCGAACCTGGCCAGCCTCCCGCTCCAGCGCTTCCGGCGATGGCAGCGACAGCACCACCTGGCCCGCGACGGACGCCTCGAGGTTTCCCTCGGCGTCAGTCGGACCGGCCTCGACTACGACCTTGCCGCTTTCCATGCTCGGGAGCGCGTGCGCTTCAAGCTGCCTGTTGACGGCGCCGCCGCGTGGGACTTGGACGATGAGACTCGGCTGGAGGACCATGCGCCGACCTTACCCCATGGCCGTTCTCAAGACGGCTCGAGCTCAGCTCGGATCTTCCGCGACATCGCTTCTGCCGTGATGTGCGAGGCTGGGCGAGGGGCGTCCAAGAGCTCTGACCCCGTTTTCAGGCCGTCCTGCTGGCGACAAATGTTGCAATCCGACCGGTGGTAGTACGGAGGCGGACCGATCTCCGCAGAGCGTTCGCCGCTTACGGGCGCCTCGGGGTACGAGAACATCGATCTCCGTCCTTTCTGTGTGCGATCGATCAGAGGGAAAGTATGCGGGTCGGTCAGAGGGAAATGTTCCCATAGCGGCTAGCTGTCCTTGTGCTTGCCGTTACAGTCGTACGACGTGAGCGCCTCCAAGCCTGTATTGGTCGTGACGCGCCCGCCGCTGCCGGCGGAGGTGACTGAGCGCGTAAACCGCGACTTCGTCGTGAGACTGGCCGAGACGCCCGAGTCCCTCACCTCCGATGGCCTCGTCGAACTGGCAGATGGCGCAGCCGGGCTTCTCGTGAGCTCCGCCGACCGGATCGACGCGAGCTTCTTCGATCGCGTTGACTCGTCGGTGAAGATCGTCGCGACGCGATCAGTTGGCTATGACCACATCGACATTCCGTCAGCGGCTCGCAGGCACATCGCCGTCGCGAACACGCCCGGCGTTCTGACTGACGCCGTCGCGGACTCGACGATCCTCCTGCTTCTCGGCGCGTCGCGTCGTGCCTATGAGGCGCAGCAGTTCATCCGCGCCGGTGAGTGGACACACGTTGTGCCAGTTGTGCTGATCGGTCGACAGCTGACCGGGAAGGTGCTGGGGATCCTCGGAATGGGACGGATCGGGCAGGCGGTGGCGCTTCGTGCGCGTGCCCTGGGGATGCAGATCCACTACACCGACCCGACCCCGCTGCCGGACGACGACGCACACGGAGCGATCTTCCATCAAGACCCTCTCGAGCTGCTCGAAGTGAGCGAGTTCCTGAGCCTCCATGCGCCGGCGACGCCGGACACCTACCACTTCCTGAATGCCAAGACCCTTGCGTTGCTGCCGCGCGGAGCGATCGTCGTCAACACGGCTCGCGGCGATTTGATCCGCGACGAGGACCTGCTCGCCGCGTTGGATGCGGGAACGGTCGCCGCCGTTGGCCTTGACGTGTTCGAGCACGAGCCGAAGATCGACCCTAGGTACCTGACTCTGAAGAACGCGTTCCTGATGCCGCACCTGGCCGCGGCGACGATCGAGACGCAAACGGCGATTGGGATGCTCGCGCTCGACAACATCGATGCCGTGCTCGGCGGGAGCACCGCGCCGAGTCTCGTAACCGCCTGAACCTCGCCCGGCCGAGGACTGGTGGGCGAGGACCGCGCTACCCAAACGGGGTCCAACCCTCTTAAAGACCTCGCACGGTCATGCGATATCCAGCTTCTGGAGCTGGTTTGGCTTACCCGAGCAGCCCAGGGTCCGGCGGATTCGGGTCGGCAGCGTGCACGGTGGTGCTGATGTGATGGATGACCACATCGCTTGGACGTGCCAGCAGCGGTTGGACCTGGTCGCGATAGCGACGGTAGTGCCGTGTGTCGTAGTGCTCGCGCAGGGCCGTCTCGGTGCTCCACGAGCCCAGCAGCACGAACTCACCGGGCTCCTCGACGGCTAGCAAACGGAAGTCGGTGCATTGAGGCTCGGCGCGGCTCGCATCGGCGAGTTCGCGTAGCAGCGCACGTAGCTCGGGCTCGAGCGCGGTCCGTCCGTGCATCTCTGCCACGAGTAGGACGCTCATGATGTCGTTGCCACGGCGGCATTGGACTCGAACGCAACGCGCGCGATCGCTCCGGCCTCCTCAGTCGGCGATGCGCACATCCTCGCGAACGTCAGCGCCTCAGCTGGCAGCTGGTGCGGCGGCTCGTGGTATTTGGTCAAGTCCCCGGTCGCCCTCGGTGGCAAGCAACCGCGTCAACCGTAACGCGATCTTCCCGTGGGCACCTGCAATCGCCACGTTCATGGCACGATCCTACTCACTAGGCATCGCGGGTACGGCCTCGGTCACCACCCGCAAAGACGAGGAGGTCATTGGCTCGTGCTGCTGAGGAAAACCTCTACGTCTGCGGCGAACTCTGTCGCGTGCTGGAAGAGAAAGCCGCGTGCGGAGTCGGGGTAGATCTTGACTGTGGCCTGCGGAATCAGGCCCGCAAGGAGGTAGGATTAGTGCGGCAGGATCATTGGGTCGCTGCCGCCGTTGGCGATGAAGGCCGGGCAGCCCGGTCGAGGTACCCGGCAGTGGTCGAAATCCGCGACGAGCCTTGCGGTGGCCGCAGCACGATGACCGTCGAATGAGCTCAACGAACGACAACAATGAGATCACGGCCCTCCTTGCGGGTATCCCGCAGAGCGCAAATGCGCTGGGCCAACCGGCGGCCCGGGTCACACTTGCGTACTTCGCCGACCTGCAATGCCCTTACTGCCGGGCTTTCTCGCTCGAGGCGCTGCCGTCGATCATCGAGCGGTGGGTGCGTACCGGTAAGTTGCGTATCGAGTCCCACGCTCTGCAGACGGCGACGCACGCGCCGGAGGTCTTCATGGCCCAGCAGGTCGCGGCGCTGGCGGCCGGCAGGCAGGAGCGAGCCTGGCACTTCATCGAGACCTTTTATGCGGAGCAGGGAGAGGAGAACTCGGGCTATGTCACCGACGCCTATCTCCAGGGCATCGCTGGCCAGGTCGCGGGCCTGGACCTCGCGCGCTGGGACGGCGACCGACGCGACCCGGAGCTTGTCAGCGAGATCGCGGGCGATGAGCGGGCGGCGGAGAACGCTGGACTCACCGGAACCCCATCGTTTCTGATTGGCGCTAGCGGGGGTGCGATGAGCGGGTTCTCGCCCAGCGATCCGACATCGTTCGACACCGCCATCGAGGGACTTCTGAAGGGGGCGGCATGACGTCCGGTGCAGTGACAGCAGATGGGCCGCGCTCGCGCTGTCGGTGAACGTCACCGACTCGAGATGACGACGTGCCCGAGACCGATGACCTCCATCTCTGTCTGGGGTGCGCAGACAGAGATCTCGGCGGACTCTCGGCGCAACGTGCGGCGTAGCGAGACGAACGCGGCAGAGCCGAGGACCGCGGGGACCCACAGCGCGATCGCTCGATACGCGAGCACCGCGGAGGCTGCGGCGGTGATCGGCACGTTGTACAGCACGAACGTTCCCACCAGGCCCGCGTCAACACCGCCGATTCCCCCAGGGACGGGGATCAGTCCGCCGAGCTCGCCGATCAGGTAGGCCATCCCCAGGATCGCCGGCGCCGGCGAGGCGCCGAAGGCGCGAAACGTCGCCCACAGGATCATCACGTCGAAGATGAGATAGGCGAGGATTCCGCCGATCAGCCAAGCGTTGCCTTCGCGCAGCAGCGCGACCGCCTCGTTGACTCCGTCGGCGACGGCCACCAGCGTCTTCAGCACGAGCGTGGAGCGGCGCGAGGACCCCTCGCTTGCTTCGTTGCGATCCAGTCGCCGGTGCAAGCCCGCAGAGGAGCGTCCCGCGAGCAGCGACCCAACGATCGCGGCGGCGGCGATCGTGGCGGGCAGGAGCGTCAGCGCCAGGTTCGTCTCTCCTGGCAGCACCCGCACGGCGAGACCAACCCCGATGAGGACCACGCCGAGGACGTTTGCGACGCTGGTCAGCATGAAGAAGGCGGCGGTGCGCCGCGCGATCTCGGCCGTCGGCATCCCACCTCGTTTGAGCGCCCAGGCCCCCAGCGCCAGGCCACCGGCGCCGCCGGTCGGCAGGAGCGCGTTCGCGCCCAGCTCAGACATCCCGATCTGGTAGCTGACGCGCCAGCTCATGCGCCTGCAGAACACCATCCGAAAGATCGCCACATACCCCAGGCCCGACAGCACCTTCAGCCCCGCGCCAAGCACGAGCCACGCCGGGTTGGCGTGCGAAAGCCGCGCGCGCAACCCGTCGAGGCCCGGAAGCAGCGTCACGACCGCAACGATGAGGAGGACGACTCCGGTCAAGAACAGCAGCTGCTTGCGCACCTTGCGACGGCTCAGCTCCTCGGGAACCTGCAGGTCGTCCGGACGGATGCTCGCCGTCATGCGCCACCTCCGCAGCCCGTCCGGGCGCGGGTGTCCCGACCTTTCCTTCTCGCACGACAGTGCGATGTAGGCAAGCGCCGCATCGGTGATTTTCGGGACGTCAATTCCAACGCCGACCAGGCTACAGGCATGAGCAAAGGCGGACGGTCCCGGCCGAGTCGCAGATGAGGGTGCGCATCACCCTGTTTCAAGCAGAGAGCGACTGCACGGAGTACCCGAGTTCGGGCACGTCCCTACTCTCAGAGCTGGGCGAGCACATTTGGCGATCCCTGTCGTGACTGACCGTCACATCGAAGCTCGGGAAGAGCCGATTGCCCACGCGGCGTCGCGCCATGTGGTCACGATGGTTGCTTTGCTCACTGGCTCTTTGCCCCGGTGCAATGTGTTGGTTCCCTTCGGTACTACTTATCGACCAAAAGTTTGATGAGTTGAATAAGTTTGGGAGCTTGACTGGGAGGCATTGTCGGAGCTGTCTGAGCTCAGCGCCGCCGAAGCCGCGGCAGCGCCGGCGGCTCGTCTTGCACCGGCTTGGCGAGCTCAGCTGGGTCAACCGCGAGGAACGCGAAGATCATGCAGGCGAACAGGCAGGCGATTCCTACGCCATGTGCCCAAGGAGCTTCGGCGGCGGTCAGGAACCCGAGCCCGCCGAGCAGGCCGGCGATCGAGATGCGCGCGTATAGGGCGCGTGCGGAGGGGCCGATCGCGGCTGGCCCCGAGTGTCGGGGTGGGCTCGCCTCGTCACCGGATGAGTCGAGGTGTCCACGCAGCAACAGGCCGAACAGCAACGCGAGCGAAGGGAAGAGGATCGCGGCGCCCATCGCGATCGCCGCGAGCAGCACGATCAGCGTTTCGCTCGGCGCGGCCGCCTGCCCGATGGTCAGGTGCGCAAGCAGGACCGGCTGCTGTGCAAGCGCCCAGCCGGCGATCACGCCCATGACAGCCAGCGCCGCGGAGATGCGTGCGAGGGCGAAGCGGCGTGCGCTCACTAGCGCCAGCGTGGCGACGCCGGCGAGCACCGAGATCACGAGCCCGAGGAGGCCGGGGCCACCCACGAGGCGTTCGAAGACCCGGTGGGCCTGTGCGCTCAGCACGGGCAGCGTGGCGATCGCCACCGCGCCGGCGATCACACCGGCGATCAGCGCGCGGGTCCGGAACCGCTGCGCCAGCTCGTGGTCGCCGTGGCGGTCGGCGTCCGCGGCGAGGTAGACGGCCGCCATATAGGCGCAGAAGAGGACCGCAAGCACGCCGATTGCGATCGAGATCGGGTTCAGCCAGCTGGAGAGCAGGTGTCCGCTCGCGTTGCCCACAGGCACCCGTTCGGACGCGATCGCGCCCACTACCGCTCCCAGTGCGAAGGGCGTGAGAACGCTGGAGAGCGAGAAGATCGTGTCGATCATCCCGAGCTCCGAGGGCTTCGAGGTGCCCGCGCGCAACGCGTAGGCGACACCACGAAAGACGACGCCGAGTCCGGCGAGGAACAGCGGCACCGCCAGCGTCGATGCGATCGCTCCGAACGCGATCGGGTAGCCGGTCCAGGTCACCGTCAGGACGAAGATCAGCCACACGTGGTTGGCCTCCCACACCGGTCCCATCGAATGATGGGCGTGCTCGCGGATCCGCTCGTTGCGCTGCCGCCCCTGCTCTGAGCGTCCCGGCAGCAGAATCGTAGTCAGCTGCCAGAACCCGGCGCCGAAGTCGGCGCCGCCAAGCACGGCGTACAGCGCCAGGCCGACCAACACGCAGATCATTGGGAGGTCGTAGAAGTGCATCCTGGATCGCGCTCCCTCTAGGCGCCCGTCGGCTGAACGTCAATCGCGCTTCTGCTGGTGGGCTTGGTCTCTTCCTCGCCGTCACCACCGTCGTTCAGGGGCGCCCGCGCGAGGCGGCGCAGCACCCACACGACACCACAGGCGACGAGCAAGTAGGTGGCCGCGAGCACGCCGTAGCCGACCGGCACTCCCCGCGCGCGGGTGACCGCTTCGGCGGTGGTCATCACCCTGTACACAACCCAGGGCTGGCGGCCGATCTCGGTCACCATCCAACCGGCGATCAACGCGATCACCGACGCCGGCCCGGCAACGGCCACCAGCACATAGAACCACGGCTGTGTGGGCATGATCCGCCGGCGCCAGCTGAGGATGAGGAACAGCACGCCCAGCGCCGCAAGCCCAGTGCCGATCGCGACCATCAACTGGAAGGACACTCGCTCGATGTTCACCGGCGGGCGCTGTGAGATCGGCACCGCATCGAGTCCCTGGACCTTCGCGCTCGGGTTGTGAAAGGCGAGTATCGAGAGCAGGTCCGGGACACCGATGCCGAACTTGACCTGGCCGCCTACGTACCAGCCGAGCAGATGCTCCGACGCCCCGCGGGTGGTTCTCGCAAGGCCCTCCATCGCCGCGAGCTTGGTGGGCTGCTCCGTTGCCACATCGCGCGCCGACCAGTCGCCGATCAGGATCTGGATCGGCGAGACAACCGCCGCGATCGTGAGCGGGATGGCGCAGGCGGTGCGCTCGTAGCGGCCCCAGCTTCCGCGCAGGCGGCCGATCGCATACGGGGTGGCCAGCAGGAATCCCGCCACGATGTACGCGGCCAGGTACATGTGGATCAACTCGTTCCACAGAAAGCTGTTGCCGAACAAGGCCGCGAGCGGGTGCACGTTGACCACACGGCCGTGTGCCAGCTTGAAGCCGGATGGATGCTGCATCCACGCGTTCACCGAGATCACCATGAGCGACCCGGTGACGCCGGCGATCACGATCGGGATGCCGGTGAGCAGGTGCGCCCGCGGGGAGAGGCGCTTCCAGCCGTAGACGTAGATCCCGATGAAGATCGCCTCCAGGAAGAAGGAGAAGCCCTCGATCGCGAAGCCGAGGCCGAACACCCCGCCGAAGGTGGACATGAAGCCTGGCCAAAGCATTCCCATCTCGAAGCTGAGGATCGTGCCGGTGATCACCCCGACGGCGAACAGCGCCGCCATGATCCGAGTCCAGCGCTGTGCGATCGTGCGGTAGACCTCCTCGCCGCGGCGCAGGTGCAGCCACTCGACGAAGACGATCATGCTCGGCAGCGCGATCCCGAAGCAGACCAGCGGGATGTGCACCGTAAACGACAGCGCCTGCATCTGGGCGGCCTGGTCGAGGTAGGTCTGCCGGGCGCTGGCGAGCAGCCACATCTCAGATCAACCTACCCCTATTTCAGAGCCGCCGGTAGGGCTCAGATCTTTGCCCCGGCGATAACTTCAGGTTATGGGTCGAGGGGGCGAAGTCGATGGACCGAGGAGGCGAGGTAATCGATCAGCGACCGCACCTCGGGCGCCAGCGCCACCCGTGCGCTCCACAGCATCACGAAGCGTCTCCGAAAGCGCAACCCCTGCACCCGGCGCGCCACCATGTGCTCATCGTGCGGCGGGATCGCAAGCCCTGAGATCAGCACCGGCGCGCTGTCCGTAATCGCCGCGGCGATCGCCGCACCGGTCGATCCGACCTCGGTCAGCGGTGCCGCCAGGCGCAGATCGTGCTCGCGCAGCACCGCATCCACGACCCGGCGCGTGTTGGCGGCGGGATCGCGCATCACCATCGGCGTGCAGACAAACTCCTGCAGCGGGATTGTCTGTCTCGCCGCCCATGGATGGGCGGGAGAGACCGCGACCACCACCTCGTCCTCGCACAGGTCTCGCTGCTGAAGCCGAGCGTCGGGCACGGTGTTGGGGGCGGCCGCCGCAACGCCGAAGTCCGCGCGTCCCTCGCTCACCAGATCGTGCACGACCGTCGAGTTGGCCGCCAGCAGCTCAAGCGCCAGCGGTCGTCCGCGACGGGCCTGATACTCGGAGAGCAGCCGCGGCAGTAGGCACTCGGCGACCGTGTGCCCGGCGGCGAGCCGGATCGGCGCGTCCTCGTGGCGCAGGCCCTGCAGGATCTCCTCGACGCGCTCGGCCTGGGTCAGCAGCGGTCGTGCCTCGGCGTAGAGCCGCTCGCCCGCAGGTGTCGGGCGCACGCCGCGAGCGGAGCGCACCAGCAGCGTGGTGCCGGCCAGCAGCTCCAGCTCCCGCATCCGCTTCGACAGGGCCGGCTGGGTCACGCGCATCAGCCGCGCGGCGCGCCCGAGGCTGCCCAGCTCCACAGCCACGCAGAACGCGCGCAACTCCGCGAGATCGACTCTGCGCAGCAGATGTGGCATGAGCAGATCTTATGACCATCCCGCGACGGCTCCCTCGACGACCTGGCGTTCACGCTGTGGCACGGCTGGGCAGCCAGCTGAAACGCCAGGCGGCGAAGGCCGCGGCGGCGAGACCCCAGGCAGCGAGCGCGAGCAGGTCGCCGACGGAGATCGCGCTGGTGAATGACGTATGGACGGACGCTAGCTGCAGGCCGGCCGCGAGGTGCTCGACAGGGAACAGCGAGCCGACCGAGCGCAGCGTGCTCGAGAGACTGGCGACTGGGATGAATACCCCCGAGAGGAACCACAGTGGCATCGTCGTTGCCTGCACGATCGGCTGTGCGGCCTCGGGAGATCCGATCATGCCGGACACAGCACAGCCGATGCAGGCAAACGTGAGTGTCGCGAGGATCGTCGTGCAGGCGAGCGCGGCAAGTGCACCAGGTGCCATCCCAACCCCGTAGGCGACCTGTCCGATCACGAGCAAGATCGTTGCCATGATCCCGACGATCGCGAGCGTCGAGAGTGCCTGGCCGGCGATCAGAATTGCGGGCGGGACGGGGGTTGCGCGGCGGCGCTTGAGCACGCCGCTCTCGCGCAGGGCGGAGATCGACACAACGAGGTTGGCGTAGGCGGCGACGACGATCGACATCGCGAGGATCCCGGGCACGTAGAAGTGTGAGAGCTTCACGCGGGCACCGTCGATGGTGGTGGTGCCGTGGCCGAAGACGCCAGTGAATATCACCAGCAGCACAACCGGGAAGAAGAAAGTGAAGAAGCGCGCGCGGGGATTGCGTAGGCTCGCTCGCACGTCGTAGCGCACTTGGTGGGCCAGCATATGCGTGAACATCTCTAGCTTCCCGCCTGCTGAACGGCCCTGTGGCGACGCCACATGCGAGTGATGTATTTCAAGAGAAGAACCATCGTTAGCTCCTTGTTTGGTTGTTGTCTGTGAGATTCAGATACACGTCTTCGAGTGTCGGCTGGCGAACCTCCAGGTCCTCGAGCTGCAGGCCGTGCGCCAGGGCCCATCCCGAAAGTGAGTGCAGATCGGCGGCGACGGTCGAGCTGGACAGCGAGATGCGCCCATCCGGGTGCTGCTCGGTGCGCTCGCCGAGCGCCGACGGAAGCTCAGCCAACGCCGGGCTGCTCGGCGCCGAGAACGTGATGCGAGCGCCTGAGCCCCGCCGATCGCCGAGGGTTTGTGGCGTGCCCTGCGCGATGATCTCGCCGGCGGCGATCACCGCGATCCGGTCGGCGAGGCGTTCGGCCTCCTCCATGTAGTGGGTTGTCAGGAAGACCGTCTTGCCGAGATCGCGCAAGCCGGCGATCACCTCCCACGCGGCGCGACGCGCGGAGGGATCGAAACCAGTCGTCGGCTCGTCGAGGAAGATCAGCTCGGGATCGCCGATCAGCGCCAGCGCGACGTCCAGGCGCCTGCGCTGACCGCCTGAGAGCCCGCTAGCGCGCTCGTCGGACTGCTCGCTCAACCCGACGAGTGCGAGCGTCTCATCAACGCGGCGAGGCGCGCGGTAGTAGCCGGCATAGAGATCGAGGCACTCGCGCGCCGTCAGGCTGGGCTCCGCCTCGGACTCCTGCAGCACGATCCCGATCCGCTCGCGCCACGCCGATGGCGCGCGCCAAGGGTTGGCACCGAGCACCTCTACCTGGCCCTCGTCGGCGTGGCGAAAGCCCTCGAGGATCTCGACTGTGGTCGTCTTCCCTGCCCCGTTGGGGCCCAGAAACGCGAAGATCTCGCCACGACGCACCTCCAAGTCGATTCCGCGGACCGCTTCGTGATCGTCGTAGCGCTTGCGCAGCGCACGGACTGTGATGACCGGGTCGCCGACGGGCTGCGGATGGCTGATGGACTCGGCCTGCGGATGGCTGACGGGCTGGGCCTGCGGATGGCTGACGGGCTGGGCCTGCGGATGGCTGACGGGCTGGGCCTGCGGATGGCTGACGGGCTGGGCCTGCGGATTGCTGATGGGCTGGGCCTGCGGATGGCTGATGGGCTGGGGTGAGGACGCGGCGCGGCGCTGGGCGATGGCGGCGTCGAGTGAGTTTGTGAGCATGGCCAAAACGCTAGGCGCCGGCCGGCTGTCTTTCATCGGCCCGCGGGTCGAACTCGAGCCTCCACCCACGGGTGGAGGAGCGGACGCAGAGCCTCCACCCAGCGGCCGATGACAGATGCCTGCGGGCCGCCTATCTTTGACGGCGCGACATGCTTGCGATCTACAAATGGTTCATCGGCGGCAGGTTCGGGAGCGGGACGCGTGCGTCCGCCGAGGCGATCGTGTTGCGCTGCTTCGGTATCGCCTACCTGGCGGCATTTTTGGTGGAGACGTTCACGAGCCGGCCGTATCCCGGGCTGCACGGCCGCGGCGCCGTGATCCTGGCCGCGACGCTCGCGTTCGTCGCGGCCGCGGTGAGCACCCAGCCACAGAGAGCGGACCTGTCCGCGCGCCGGCGGCTCGCCGCGCTCATCGCGATGACGGCCGCGGCGGCGGTGCTCGCCGTGGTGCAGCCGCACGGCATCTGGACGGCGGCGCCGATCTTCGTTGCGATTGTGGCTGCGCTGCGGCTCAAGCGGTTGCCCGGGGTCCTGACGCTGGCCTTCTCGCTGGTGGTGCTCGTCGCCGTCTCGCTGATCGCGGGGCAAGGCAGGTCGCTGTCGCTGCCGATCGGTGCCGTTCTGGTCTTCTTGTTGCTGCGACTGATGCGCCAGCTGCGCGAGCAGGGCGACGTGTTGGCCGAGGCGCGCGCCGCCGAGGCGCGCGCCGCCGAGCGCAGCCGGCTTGCGCGCGAGATGCACGACGTGCTCGCGCACTCGCTCTCGGCGCTGGCGCTGCAGCTCGAGAGCACTCGCCTGCTGGCGCGCGACCGCGGCGTCGACCACGACATCACGCGAGCGCTCGACCAGGCCCACAGCCTCGCGGCCGGAGGGCTGCAGGATGCGCGCCGCGCGATCGCCGCCGCGCGCGGCGATGAGCTGCCGGGACCCGAGCGGATCGGTGTGCTCACGGACGCGTTTGGCGAGCAGAGCGGCCTGCCGGTCGCTGTCGAGGTCCAGGGGGAGCCGCGCGAGCTCGCGCCAGACGCGCGACTTGCCGTCTACCGCACGGCTCAGGAGGCATTGACGAACGTGCGCCGCCACTCCGCTGCGGAGCGCGTAGAGGTAAAGCTGGCCTACCTCTCGGGGAGCACCGTGCTGGTCGTCGAGGATCACGCCGGTGCCGGCACGCCACCGCCCGTTGCGCTGGGTCTCGCCGGCAATGGCTACGGCCTGACCGGGATGCGCGAGCGCGCTGAGCTGCTCGGCGGCGAGCTCCGCGCCGAGTCAACCGAGGACGGCTTCCGCGTCGAGCTGCGGCTGCCGGCATGACCACGCACGACGCGCACCCCGATAGCGAGCGCGCGCCGGTCCGCGTCCTACTCGCCGACGATCAGCGCCTCGTGCGTGAGAGCCTCGTCACGCTGCTCGGCCTGCTCGACGGTATCGAGCTCGTGGCCAGTGCGGCAGACGGCGAGGAGGCGCTCGCGCTCGCCGAGCGTCACAGACCCGAGGTCGTCCTGATGGATCTCCGCATGCCGCGCCTGGATGGGGTGCAAGCGACACGTCAGCTACGCGAACGCCATCCCGACATACGCGTGATCGCGCTCACGACCTACGCCGACGATGAGAGCGTGCTGGGCGCGTTGCGCGCCGGCGCGCGCGGCTATCTCACCAAGGACGCCGGCAGTGAGGACATCCGTGCCGCGATCCTCACGGTCGCGGCTGGCGAGGCGGCGCTAGACCCCGCCGTGCAGCACCATGTCGTCGCCGCGCTGGCAAGCAGCGGGGAGGGCGACCGGGAGGATGGCGATGCGGCCACAGCCGCGGCGCTGCCGGATGACCTGACGCCGCGCGAGGCGGAGGTGCTCGCGTTGATCGCTCAAGGATTGACGAACGCCGAGATCGCCGAGCGCCTCGTGGTCAGCCCGACGACGGTCAAGTCCCACATCAATCACCTGTTCACCAAGACCGGTGTGCGCGACCGCGCGCAGGCCGTCAACTACGCCTACCGCACAGGCATCGCGACACCGCCGCGTTGACCTCCTGCCCTCGGGTCAGCTGAGGGGCTACCCAGAGTGCTTGGTCTCGCGCGTGGTCTCATCGAGGTTGCGCAGCCGTCTTATCGGCAGGGCAAACCACAACACGGCGAACGGAAGCGCCCCGATGATCGCTGTCAGCACGCCCGCGGTGAGCCCGAACAGCTTGGTGGTGACGAGTAGCAGACAGCCGCACATCGCCAGTGCCAAGAAAGCGAGGCCCGCGATGACCACACGGTTTGAGCTGAACACGAGGTGCTGCTTGTCGTCATGGCGAAACAGGAAGCGATGCTCCGCGGAGGGCGCGATCGTGCATACCGCCGCGAGCGCCGCGAAGATCAGCGTGACGAAATACACGGTGCGCTCGAAGCTCCCTACATGTGCGAAACCGCTGTCGAACGGGACAATCAGAAGGAACGCGAAAAGGACCTGCACGCCGGTGACGACCACGCGCAGCTCGCCGGTCATCTCCTGGAGGTTGCGATCGAGGCGCTCCAGCTGCGTCTCGTGGCGGTCCTCGTCATCCATGCTCCGCGAGTCGGGCATACCGGTCAACGGTAGCTGCATCTGGCTGGACGAATCCGTGTCGGTCTCGCAAGCCACCGAACCACGGATTGATCCTTGGCAGTTTGGGTAGGAGAAGCACAGCATCTGTCTACCTGGCGAACCCGGGGAGGCAGAGCCATGAGGAACGACTGTTTCTCCTGCGTGCGACCACGAAAGACCAGCAGCTGATCGGAGGTGAGGAAAAGATGCCGCCACGCGGTGTGAAGAAAGGCAGCAAGCGCGAGCGCCAGTACCAGCACATCAAGGACAGCGAGCGCGAACAGGGCGCCTCGCTCAAACGTGCCGAGGAGATCGCGGCGCGCACCGTCAACAAGGAGCGCGCCCGAAGCGGCGAAGCCAAAACCAGCTCGCGCACATCCACAGAGGACATCTCCTCGAGCCGGCGCGGTGGCCTTCGCTCCGGCAAACCAGGGCCACGCGGACGTACCCGCGAACAGCTCTACCAGGAGGCCCGCGGCCTTGGTGTCAAAGGCCGCTCCCACATGAACAAGGCACAGCTCCTGAAGGCCGTAGAGGACAGGAAGCGCTGATCCCAGGAACCGGCCACGAACGCTTGTGGCGCGCACACCTGGCCCTTCGCATGCAGCGAGTTACGGCTTGTGGCGCGTACACCTGGCCCTTCGCATGCAGCGAGCTACGGCTTGTGGCGCGTACACCTGGCCCTTCGCATGCAGCGAGCTACGGCTTGTGGCGCGTACACCCGGTCCTTCGCGCGCCGCGAATCACGGCCTGTGGCGCGCACACCCGGTCCCTCGCATGCAGCGAGCTACGCGGTCGCCGGCTCGGCGGTGAAGCGCAGGGCGAGCGCGCGGCACAGGGCGAAGACCAGCCGTGTAGCGTCGGCGACCGTGCCGTAGTCGAGATTGGCCGGCACGTCGCTCGGCAGGTGGTAATTGGCGGGCGCCCGCCAGTCGGTCATCGAGACGAACGTCGCCGTCGGGTAGCCGGCGCGGCTGGGGATGACGCTGTCCGTCGATGCCCGCGCCCGGTAGCCGCGGCGCAGGGCCACGCCAATCTGCGTGG
The DNA here is from genome assembly GCA_963844585.1 of uncultured Solirubrobacterales bacterium. Lineage (GTDB taxonomy): Bacteria > Actinomycetota > Thermoleophilia > Solirubrobacterales > Solirubrobacteraceae > Palsa-744. Next base: position 811,308 of record CAWJOV010000010.1, read on the forward strand.
CGCACTGTGCGCAGAGGTCGCGCAGCCAGGGCCCGGCATACTCCTCCATCCGCACCGGCCCCTCGGCCTCGAGCAGCACGAGATGCGGCGAGCCGACGGTGTCGAGATTCACAAACCAGGTGCGTTCCGGCGCGAGCTCGTGACGGTGGCTGGCAATGAACGCCCGGATGCCGTCCTGCAGCGTCTCCTCGGCGCCGCAGGAGACGAGCAGCACGCGTAGCCCGGGGATGGGCTCGGCGGCAAGCAGCTCGGCAAGCGCAACCTGGGTGGCGACGCCGGAGAGGTTGTCGTTGGCGCCGGCCACCGTCGGACTGCGCCACATGTCGGCTAGCAACGCGGTGCCGAGTGCACCGATCGCGAGTCCGGCACGCGCGGCGCCGCGTCGGCCGGTGAGCGCGCCGAGGCAGGTGGCAAGCGGCCCGGCGAGCCCCAGCCACCACTGCGGCGGAGGCGTCTTGAAGCGTTCGATGAGCTGGGGCGCGCGTTCGTAGATGCGCCGCTGCAACGTCTGGTCGAACAGCAGCCCCGTTTTCGGCGCGTCGTGGTGGGCGAGCACCACGACGGTCGCCTCGGCGTCGGGGTCGCCGGCGCGCGCGATCAGGTTGACGGTGCTCCGCTTGCGGCGCACCAGGCGACGCAGGACACGCGGTCCGTTGTGAGCCTCGTCGACGATGCCCGCAAACGTCGCCGCGGCGAGTAGCGCGCCGACGGCGCGCCGCTCGCGGAGCACGAGCGCGGCGGCGAGAGTCCCGGCGACGCCGAGGCCGGCGAGCGTCGGCTGGAAGATCCCCCACGACGGCTCATCCTCGAGCTCGACGCTGACTCCCTCGACGGCACCCAGCCGCTGCGCCAGCCACTGCGCGGCCTCGCGCTCGCCCGCCGAGCAGGGCGTACGCTCCAGGGGGGCTAGCGACTCGACGACGTCGCGCAGCGTGGCGTCGATCGGCGCTTGGGCGTCGGCTGCATCGATGCTCATGGCCGCAGAGCATCGCAGCTCGCCGGCGCAGACGCGCGGCAGACCATCGATTGGTCGGCGGCCTCAGCCGACGGGGACCCGGCACCGTCCGGCTCCGCGGCCAGGACTCACCCCAGGCTCACCCCAGGCTCACGGTTGCGAGACGCCGATCCGTTCCCCATCCAGGCGGGTGTGTACGTTTCGGGCATGAGCGACGGGACGCTCGCGCGGAGCTACGGCAAGGTCTTCAACGAGATGGCGGTCGAGTACGACCGCAACCGCCCGACCTACCCCGACGCGCTGGTCGACCGAGCGTGCGAGGTGGCGGGTATCGGGAATGGCGAGCGGGTGCTCGAGATCGGGTGCGGGACCGGTCAGCTGACGCGCAGCCTCCTCGCGCGAGGGCTGCGCGTGACCGCGCTGGAGCCGGGAGATCGACTGATCCGCATCGCCGAGGAGAACCTGAAGGGCGCGGGCGATGTGGAGTTCGTCCATGCGCGGCTCGAGGACGTGCAACTGCCCCGCGAGAGCTACGAGGCGGTGTTCTCGGCGTCTGCAATCCACTGGGTTGACCCTGATCTGAGCTGGCGGAAGATCGCCGACGCGCTCGCTCCCAACGGGACGCTCGCCCTGATCCAGTACTTCGGCCTGCAAGAGCAGCGCAGCGCCGATGATCAGGAGGCTCTGCTGTCGGCCATACGCAGGCACGCGTGGGAGCTCGCCGCGATGTGGCCCACCTACCGCGACCTCGATCGCACGATCGCGGGCGTGCGGGAGCGCCGTCGGAACGTCGCGGATGCCTGGAGCTGGTTGGGGAGCTACGACATAGGACGCGACTACGCAGCCGATCTCTTCGAGGATCTGCAGCTGGCAACCGTGCCAACCCTGATCGAGCACACCGCCCGCGAGCTCAACGCCCTGCTCGGCACGATGTCATTCTGGGCACGACTCTCACCCGAGCAGCGTGACGCGATCGCGAACGAGAATCACGCTCTGCAAGAGCGCCTGGGGCGGCCAATCCGGGCGAGCACAGTCGCCGCGCTCGTCACAACACGATCGGTGTCGGCGAAGCCTCAGCTCTCGATCGGCGACATGTCGGCGTAGCGAGCGCCGGCGGTCACCCCGATCGGGGCGGCCTCGTCGATCCGCGCGAGATCCTCCGCGCTCAGCTCGATTTCGGCGGCGGCAGCGTTCTCCTCGAGGTACGACCGCCGCTTGGTGCCGGGGATCGGCACGATGTCCTCGCCGCGGCTGAGCACCCACGCGAGCGCCAGCTGACCGGCCGTGATCCCGCGCTCGCGCGCGATCTCCTCCACGCGTCGCACCAGCGCCAGGTTGCGCTCGAGGTTCTCGCCCTGAAACCGGGGATGGTGGCGGCGGAAGTCGTCCTCGGGCAGCTCCTCGGGCGCCTGGAAGCGCCCGGAGAGAAAGCCGCGGCCGAGCGGGCTGTAGGCGACGAAGCCGATGCCCAATTCGCGCAGCGTGGGAAGGATCGCCTCCTCCGGCTCGCGCGACCACAGCGAATACTCGGTCTGCAGCGCGGAGATCGGATGCACCGCGTGGGCACGGCGGATCGTCTGCGGGCCGGCCTCCGAGAGGCCCAGGTAGCGGACCTTGCCCTCCTGCACGAGCTCCGCCATCGCGCCGACGGTCTCCTCGATCGGCACGGTTTTGTCAACGCGGTGCTGGTAGTAGAGGTCGATGTGCTCCACGCCCAGGCGCGACAGCGATGCCTCGCAGGCGCTGCGCACATACTCCGGTTTGCCGTTGACCCCCACCCTGGTGCCGTCCTCGCGGCGCTCGTTGCCGAACTTCGTCGCCAGCACCACACGCTCGCGGCGGTCGGCGATCGCGCGGCCGACGAGTCGCTCGTTGGTGAACGGGCCGTACATGTCGGCCGTGTCCAGGAACGTGACACCGAGCTCCAGCGCCCGGTGGATCGTGGCGATCGACTCCTGCTCGTCGGTGGGCCCGTAGAACTCCGACATTCCCATGCAGCCCAGCCCCTCGGCCGAGACCCGCAGTCCCTGGTTGCCAAGCGCGCGTGTATCCATGTCTGTGTGATCGCTCCTCTGTCGATGGCGGTTGATGGCGGTGGAGTCCACGATATGACGCTCGTCTTGTTCGCCGGTGAAACCCCGTGGCGTCGGGCTTCGATGCCGCGGTAGATCTCGTCCGTGGCATCCGATCCCGATATAAGCTCCTTGGCGGAGCGGTTCGATCGGATCCGGCAACGCAACTCGAGCAAGGAGTCCACCAGTGCCCCAGGCCACCGGCTACAGAGACGAAGGGATGTTCGGGTCGATCGACACCGTGGGCTCCGCTGGTGTCTTCGGCCAGGTGATGGGCCTCGTGGCGGTCACGGTCGGCTTCTTCGCGCTCGGCTCCTACCTCGGGCGCGAATTCACCGAGGGCCCCGCGATCATCTGCTTCATCGGCGGCTTCATCTGCATCGTCGGGCTCAACTTCGCGCGCCGCTCGGAGAGCCTGTCGATCACGATGCTGTTCGCCGCCGGCGTGCTACTGGGCCTCGGGATGGGCGGCGTGCTGAATCGCTACGCCGAAGCGGACCCCGACGCGGTGTGGCAGGCGGCGGCCGCCACCGGGCTGTTCGTCGGCGCGCTGGGCACTACCGGCTATGCGATCCGCAAGGACCTCTCCGGGGGCTATCGACTGCTGTTCTTCCTGCTGCTGGGGCTGATCGTGTTCGGGCTGGTGACGATCTTCGTGTCGATCCCGGGCGGCAACGTGATCTACTCGCTGCTCGGCCTCGGCATCTTCGGCGGTTACACCGTCCTCGACTTCAATCGCATGCGCCGCGCGGGCATGCAGGAAGCGGTGCCCCTCGCGGCGGGGATCTTCCTGGACGTGCTCAACATCTTCCTGTTCTTCCTGCGGCTGTTCGGCGGCGGGCGCAACTGACGGTTTGCGCAGCGGCAAGCATTCCTCTTCTGCCGCGCGCTACGCACCACCAAGCCGCTCGAGCTCGCCGGCGCGAGCGCGGTCGCCATCGTGCAGGCGGCCCTCGCCACGACCCAGCCGCGTCTGCGCCAACCACCCCCGCAGCGCCGCATGCATCGCCTCCACGCCGACGATCGGGGCTTGTGGCTCGCTCCACTCGGCTGGCACGACCGCGAACGGTCGAGTCTGCGGTCCGCCGAGACCGCCGTGGGAGCCCATGAACTCCTCGAACGGGGCCACCTCGTCGGTGCTCGGGTCGTACATGCAGTTGACGAGGATGTCGGGGCAGTGGGGGAAGGCGTCGTGGCGGCGCAGATGGTCGGCCGCCGTGGCGCCGAAGTGGGCGAGCGGGTCCTCGCCCTCGACGGCGTCGTCGCTCAGGCGCCGTCGCCCAGCTCCGCCGATCGCCAGTGCGCCGTGCTCGTGCGAGCGCACCATCACGAACCCGATCCCCGGGTGGGCCGTCAGCGTGTCGACCAGCCGTGGATGTGACTCGGCGATTTGCTCGAGTGTGAGCCGCTCCGGGGCGAGCGGCAGGTAGATGAGCGCGAGGCCGCCCGACACCATCACCACTGCCTCCTCCCCCTCCTCCTCCTTTCCCTTTTTCTCATCGGAGGCCAGGCGAACGCCGCGCTCGGCGAGGGCCTCCCGGTTGGGTCCCAGCGCGACAGTGCCCTCCACCGACCTGGCGCTGGTCGCGCGCGCGAGCATCCGTCCCCCCACGCTCGGCTCCCGGCTCGCATCGGCCAGCACGGCGCCCATGTCGCCCCACGCCTCGTCAACTGCTGCCGGCGCGTACACCTCGCCCTGCTCCAGCGCCCCGCGCACCACCTCCTCGAGCGTCTCGCCGTAGCGCTGGCGGAACGGCCTGCCCTGCGTCTGTCCGTGGTCGGAGAGCACCACGAGGTGGTAGGGCCGCGGCGATTGCGCCGTCGCGCGCTCCAGGCGGGCGAGCTGGCGGTCGTGGCGCCGCAGGACCGCCAGCGCGTCGGGCGCGCGAATGCCCGAGTGGTGGGCCACCTCGTCGTAGCCCACGAAGGTGGCGTAGCTGGCGGGCACACCCTCGACGATGTCGGCCATCAGCAGCGCCGTCACCAGATCGCGCATCACCACGGCGATCGTTGCGCGGATCAACGGGTAGGTTCCTCTTCGATCGACGTGCTCTTCGCCGCCGCGGCGCTGCTGGCGAGCCGCGCGGCGCTCGTAGGCGATGTCGGCGAGCGACAGCACGATCGTGCGCATGAACCCGTACGGATCGGAGAAGTAGGCGAACAAATCCCCCGCCTTCGAGCGGCTGCGGTCGCGGATCACGCTCATCGTCGCCGTGCAGCGCGGCGCATCGCCGGAGAACATGTTGCCCCTGCTGGTCCCCCCTGCCGCCAGCAGGCCTTCGCCGGTCGATCGGCGGCGCTCCATCTCGGCCGCGTCGGCCGGGTGGTTGGAGACCATCGTGCGTCCCGACTCCTTCTCATACCAGCGGAAGGCGGGCATGTCCCAGTTGCTCCCCAGCAGCAACCCCGCCTGGCTGGCGCCCGTCTGCGAGGAGAGATCGCACTCCCAGCCAAGCACTCGGTGGCTGCCGTCACCCAGCCAGCGCGCGATCGTGGGTACGTGCCCCTCCTGGAGCGCATCGCGCAACACCCCCTCGCCCAGTCCGTCGATCTCGAACAGGATCACCCCCGGGACATCGGTGGGGCTGTGGCGGCGCGTGCGTCGCACTCTGCGCCGCACCACGCTCAGATGGCGGGCGTCCCCATCGACGTCCAGCAGCGGCGCCACCACCATCGAGACGAGCGCCAACCCGAACGCGATCGCCAGATCGGCCCAGAACGACGGCGCCTTGCCATCCACCAAGTGGAACGCCAGTGCCACCGCGCCGGCGCTGAGCGCGAGTGAGCCGAGTCCGAACGTGACGATCGTGAGCGGCAGCGCGATCCGGATGACCAGCGGCCACAGCACCGCGTTGATGAGCGCCATTGCCGCGGCCACCGCCGCGGCAGCGCCCAGTGAGAGCGATTCGTGGCTGGGCAGCAGCGCCGTCAACGCCACCAGCACCAGCGCCTGCACCCCCAGCATGATCAGGGCTCTGATCCCAAACCCCAGCAACCGCCGCAAATGACCCGAACGTCGTTGGGTTGCGCGCTCCTCGATCGCTGTGCTCATCCTCGTTGCTACCGTCTCGTGATGGTCGATGGCGCGGCTGCTGCCCGTCGCACGGGCAAGACGGCAGACCGTATCGTTTTCCTGGGCCACGCAACCGTCCTGATCGAAGTGGACGGCGTGCGTCTGCTCACCGATCCGCTGCTGCGCGGCCGCGTCGCCCACCTTCGCCGCCGGGTCCCATCGGTGCAACAGAGCCTCTTCGCCGGCGTGGACGTGGTGTTGATCTCACACCTCCACCACGATCACCTCGATCTCGCCTCGTTGCGGCTGCTCGGTGGCGACACCCCTCTGGTCGTGCCCGCCGGCGCCGGCGGGTGGCTGCGGCACAAGGGATTTGGGACGGTGACTGAGTTAGCGGTCGGCGGGGTCGCGCAGGTTGGGGCGGCGACGGAGCCGGGGGCTGGCGGGGTCGCGCGGGTTCGGGAGGTGGCGGAGCCGGGGTTTGGCGGGGTTGCGCGGATTGGGGCGGCGACGGATCTGGCTGCCGGCGACATCACCACGGCCGGGACGCTCACCGTAACCGCGGTGCAGGCCCGCCACGATGGGCGCCGCTTCGGTGGCCCGCACGCCGAGACGCTCGGCTACCTCGTGCGCGGCGGGCACACCGTCTACTTCGCCGGCGACACCGACCTGTTCGCGGAGATGTCCCACCTGCCGCGGCCACTCGATGTCGCACTGCTGCCGGTCGCCGGCTGGGGCCCAACGCTTGGCGCCGGTCATATGGATCCGCTCGATGCGGCGCGGGCGGTCGGCTTGACCCAGCCGCGTATTGCCATTCCCGTGCACTGGGGAACCCTCTCGCCGCTCGGCTGCGGCCGTCGCTACCGCGCGCGGCTCGATGAGCCCCCGCGCCTGTTTGCCGAGCACGTGGCAGATATCGCACCGCGCGTCGAGGTGCGAATACTCGCTCCCGGCCAGGAGACGAATCTCTAGGATGTGCGCCTCATGGCGGAGGGGCTCTCGGCAAGTGAGGTGGGCAAGGAGATCGGGGAGCACAAGCACGCGGCAGAGGAGCCGCCGAATGACGGCCGCGATCGGCTGCTGTCGATCACCGAGGCGATCCTGCTGTCGCTGGTGGCGGTGCTCGCCGCGTATTCGGGCTACGCGGCAGCCAAGTGGGGCACCTACTCGTCGGTGTCGCTGGCGAAGGCGTCGGCGGCGCGCACCAAGGCCAACCGCGCCGACCTCGAAGCGCTGCAGATCCGCACGCTTGATTCGGTGTCGTTCAACGCCTGGTTCAGCGCGTTCGCGGCCGGCAACGCCAATGCCGAGCGCCTTGCGGAGAAGCGCCTGCGCCCGGGCTACCGCCCCGCCTTCTACGCATGGCTGGCGACCGATCCGGCGCACAACCCGAAGGCGCCGCCCGGCCCCTCCTACATGCCGCAGTATGTGATTCCCCAGGAACACGCCGCCAACGCCGACGACGCCGAGGCGGACGTCAGCTTCGCGAAGGGCACCGAAGCGGGGGCGACCGGCGACAAGTATGTGCGCGACACGGTGTTCCTCGCCACGGTGCTGTTCCTGGTTGGGATCAGCGGTCACTTCCCGCTGCGCCAGGCGCGCTACGGGCTGATCGCGATCGGTGCGCTGATTCTCGTGTTCGCGGTCATCCAGCTGCTCGGGCTGCCGGCCCCGCCGTAAGATCAAGCGCATGGCAAGTGCTCCGGCGCTCGCGACCGCGGGCCACGGACGGATCCACCCGATGCGCATCTTGATCGGCGCGCTGGTCATCGTCGTGCTCGGCGCTGCTGCGACGCTCGCCGGCTGGGACATCGCCGGTTGGTGCAAACACATCTGGGACACGATCACGAGCATCTCGATCGGCTACGTGATCGCCGCGATTGCCCTGATCTCGTTGCAGACGACCGCGACTGCGTACGCCTGGTACTGGATTCTGCGCTACGGCTATCCCGACTCCGAAGTCCGCTGGATCCAGGTGCTGGCTTGCTACGCGGCGGCCGTCGCGCTCAACTCCGTCCTGCCGGCCAACCTCGGCACGCTGGTGATGCTGTTGATGTTCACCACGATCATCGCCGCCGCCACGTTTGCCGGCGTGCTCGCCGGGATGGCGGTCGAGAAGATCTTCTTCACCCTGATCGGCGCCTTCTGCTACGTGTACCTCTTCCTGACGGTCGATGGGTCGTTCTCGCTGCAGCTGGGATTCGTGAGCGAACACCCGTGGGCCACCGCGATCCTGCTCGTCGGTCTCGCCGTGCTCTTGTTCCTCGTGGGCAGGGTGCTGCGCCGGCGTGTGGAACAGTGGTGGCAGCAGGCGAAGGTCGGTGGGCAGATCCTCGGCCACCGCCGAGCCTTCCTCGGGCGCGTGGTGCTTGCGGAGGCGATCAGCTGGGTGGCGATGCTGGGGGTGATCGCTGTGTTCCTGGCCGCCTACAACATCCCCGTCAGCTTTCACATTCTCATGCGCGTGGTGGCCGGCAACTCGATCGCCAACGTCAGCTCTGTGACCCCGGGCGGGGCGGGCGTGGTGCAGGGCTTCAACGTGCTCTCGCTGAAGGGCGTCACCAGCACCTCCAACGCCACCGCCTATTCCGTGACACAGCAGCTCGTGACCACCGCGTGGGGCATTCTCTTCGCGATCGTGCTCCTCGTTCGAGCCTTCGGCTGGACGGACGGCAAGACGCTCGTCGCGCAGTCCTACAGCGAGGCGCGTGAGAAGAAGGCCGAGCGCTCGGCGGCGCGGAAGGCCAAGATCAAGGGCAGGGCCGGGGCGGCCGGGGGTTCGGCGTGATCTCGATGGTGGAGCACATGGCGTCAACCGCTACCGCTGGGACGCGAACATGACGGTTGCCTCCACGCCCGGCGGAGGATCGCGGAACCTGATCCTGGCAGCGATGATCTTCGCCGTCGCGATGACCTTCATCGACCAGACGATCGTGTCGATCGCGGCGCCGGAAATCCAGAAGGAGCTTGGTCTCAGCAGCACCGGCGTGCAGTGGGCGATCAACGCCTACCTGCTGTCGCTGGCCGCGCTCTTCGCCTTCGGTGGGCGGCTGGCCGACACGGTCGGCCACCGCAGGATGGTGACGCTCGGCGTGATCCTGTTCGCGGCCTCTTCGGCGTTGTGCGGGCTCACACCCAAAGGGAGCCTGGCGGAGGCGTGGATCATCGCCTTCCGGGTGCTCCAGGGGGCGGGCGGGGCAATCATGTTCCCGGCCGCGCTGGCGATCGTGGTGCAGACCTTCGACCTGCGCGAACGCGGTCGAGCCCTCGCGCTGTTCTTCGGCATCGCCGGCGCCCTCACCGCGATCGGGCCGATCCTCGGCGGCTATCTCACGCAGTGGACGTGGCGGGCGATCTTCTGGGTCAACATCCCCGTGGCGGTCATCGCGCTGATCCTGATCGCCATCTCGCGGCCCACCACCGTGCACCGGCCGGCGCGCATGGACTACCGCGGCCTGGTTTTGATCGCCTCGGGGGTCGGCCTGAGCGTGTTCGGCTTCCAGCAGTCCTCGATCTGGGGGTGGAGCAATCCCGGCACCTGGGCGTGCATCGTGGTGGGGGCGGCGCTCCTCGTGGTGTTCTACTTCGTCGAGCTGCGCACCGCCTCGCCGCTGATCGCCGTGCGGATCTTCCGCATCCGCGCCTTCCTGGTCGAGAACATCGTGCTGCTCACCTCCAACCTGGTGTTCATCCCGGTGTTCTTCTTCGCCAGCGAGTACGCCCAGATCGCGCTGGGGAAGTCGCCCTCGCAGGCCGGGATCATCCTGCTGTACTTCTTCCTCGGGTTCGTCCTCGCCGCGCAGATCGGCGGTCGGATGCTCGACCGCATCGGGGCCAAGCGTCCGGTGGTACTCGGCTGCGCGCTGGGCGCGGTGGGGTTCTGGCTGTGGGCGGGGAAGGTCACGGGGCTCGACTTCGACGCGCAGCAGTGGTACATCGCCCTGACGGGAGCCGGCATGGGCTTGATGCTCGGGCCGGCCAGCACCGACGCCGTCAGTCGCGCCTCCCGGCTCTCCTACGGAGAGGCGACTGGCATCACCCAGACGGTCCGCAACTACGCTGCCAGCCTCGGGCTCGCGATCCTCGGCACGATCCTGGTTGCGCAGATGCGCTCCCGGGTCGCCACCTCGCTGATCGCGCAGGGCCTCTCCGGCGCGCGGGCGCACGCTGAGGCGTCCACTCTCGCCCAGTCGCGCGGCGACGGAGGGAGCATCGCCTCGATCCCCCACTTCGTGCGCCTCGACTTCGCCTACGCCACCCGCTCGGTGCTGTATGTGATGGCGGCGATCATGGCGGTGGCGGCAATCGCCGCGTTCGTGGGACTGCGGGCGGGACTGCAGGAGGAAGCAGGTGCTGCTCCCGAGACCGTGATGGACCCCGCGGAGACGGCGCCCGCCTGATCGACGCCCGCCTGATCGAGGGGCCTTCGGTTGACGGCGTTTGGCTTGCGGCGACGGCCACCGAGCAGCAGCGATCCCGTAGCTCGAAGGTGCCGCTCAGTAGTACAGCTTGCCGTCGGCCTGCACCGTCAGCGCATACGTCTTGCGGTCGATCTGGCCGGAGAGGGTACCGGTGCCATGTGCATGTGCGTAGCGACCCGAGCCGCCGGTCACCTTGAGCGAGCCCCCGAAGCTCGAGTACACGCTGGTCGAGTGCAGCGCGCCCCCGCCGCTGCCGCTGAGCGAGCCGCCGCCGTTGGCGTAGATCGTGAACTTTGCGGTGATCGTGGCGCCGATGTCGAAGCTCACCTTCACCTTCCCCGGGATCGTCCCCGACACCGGCCCTTCCTCCAGCAGTTCGGCGCCGGAGCTGCGCACCTCGTGCAGATGTCCTCCGTCCTTCACGTTCAGCACGTGCGCCGCGCGGGCTGTGGGGGGCGTTCGCATGGTGCCGAGGGTCACGGGTGACCAGGCGGTGTCGGGGGGCGCGGGGGACTGCGCGCTGCCGATGGTGGCGGGCGACTGCGCGTTGCCGATGGTCGCGGGCGACCAAGCGGTGCTGAGGGTCGCGGTTGACCGTGCGCCGCCCACGCCCGGCGAGGAGCTCCCCGCCGCGGAATCGGCGGCGCCCGCGAAGCCCATGAGGCCCACCGTCAGCAGCGCGGCAGCGAGCGCGTGTCTGGCGCCCCGTCGATTGAGCGGGCCGCTGCGGTCAGGTTGGTGCTTCATAGGGCCTCGCATTCCTCCAACGCCTTTCGGGCGGTCGCCAACGGGGGTCTCGCTTGGTAGTTCTCCCGAAGGCTCCCGACTGAGTGAACTAACTTACCAGTGGTTGCAGAACCTTGAACACGGTACCCCACCCGACGATTCTGTAGCGCAAAGTCTACATCCCGGCTCGACCAAGCCGACGCGGGGACTCGAACCCCGGACCCCTTCATTACGAGTGAAGTGCTCTACCAGCTGAGCTACGTCGGCGCGAGCATGGATGCTATCGCCAGGCCGGCTCTTCTCACAGTCCCGCCAGCGCCTCCAGCAGCGACTCACCGTGCTTTTCGCAGAAGGCGGGACCGATGCCCCGGATCTCGATCAGCTCATCGGTGCTGGCGGGGCGCCGGCGCAGGATCTCCTCCAGCACCGTGTTGGCGGCGACCGTGAACGCCGGCTTGCCCGCCGCTTGACCCAGGCGCCACTCCTTGAGCTTCTCGTACTGCGTCTCATCCACCGGGTCGGGCGGCGGCGGCGCTGTCGGGAGGGAGTTGGCGGCACCGCTGAGTGCGGCGAAGGCGGAGTCGCTGTGCGCCGAGCCTGCGTACCCGTTGGGCGCGGGCCTAGCCGACCCATTTGTCGCGGACCCCGTCGCCCGCCCGCGCTTGGTGCCGTGCGTCCCTGCCGTCAGCGCTCGCTCCAGCTCAGGGTCGGGGTCGCATACGCTGCAGCAACGGCCCTCCCGTGGGCCTTCCTGGGGGTCGCCGAAGTGCTCGAGGATCTGCCGGCGGCGGCATTCGGCGGCGTTGGCGATGAACCGCTCGATCGCGCGGTAGGACTCCCAGCCGCGGTCCTTCGCGGACTTGATCGCGGCATACGCGGCGCGGCCATCCAGCTGGCCGGTGAGGCGCACGCGCAGCACCCCGCGTGCTCCCGGCTGCAGCTCGGCCGCCCCCGCCCGCTCGGCGATCGAGAGCAGCACCCGCTCGGTGTCGTCCAGCTCTCCCGGAGCGATCTCCACCACGCGCTCGCACTGCGGATCGGCGGGCGCGCGACGGCCCAGACGATTGAGGTAAGCACGCACGTCCTCCACACTGCTCTGGCGCTCGGTGTTGAAGCGAATCAACCTGCCGAGATCCATCCGCGAGGCTAGGAGCAAGGCGCGCGCCTGCTTCCCGTCGCGTCCACCGCGGCCGGCCTCCTGGTAGTAGGCCTCGAGGCTGGTGGGGATCGCCCAGTGCGCGACGGTGCGCACGTCTGCCTTGTCCACCCCCATCCCAAACGCGTTGGTCGCGACCACCACCTCCGCCTCGCCGGCCATGAATGCCTCCTGCGCACGGCGGCGCTGCACCGGCGAGAGGCCGGCGTGGTAGGCGACAGTGGCGATTCCTCTCCCCGCGATCAGCTCCGCCACCTCCTCGGTGTCCTTGCGCGTCCCGCAGTACACGATCGCCGGCCGTGCGTCGGTGCCCTCCAGGACGTGCAGCAGCGCCGCGCGCTTGCGCGCGACGGCGCCTTTGCCTTCGACCCTCACCACGTCGAACGCGAGATTGGGCCGGTCGAAGCCCGAGCTCACCGACACCCACTCCCGCAGCCCCAGCTTCGCGGCGATCTCCGCTGCCACCCGTGGGGTGGCGGTGGCCGTCGCCGCCATCACCGGGGGGCGGCCCAATGCGGCGATCGCACCGTGCAGTCGTAGGTAGTCGGGGCGGAAGTCGTGGCCCCACTCCGCCACGCAGTGTGCCTCGTCCACCACGAACAAGCCGACCTTGCGCGTGCCCAGTGCCTCTCTGAAGGCACGCGAGGCGAAGCGCTCGGGAGCCGCCAGCACCAGTTGCGCCCAGCCCGACTCGATGTCGAGCAGCGCCCGTGCGTTGTGGCCCTCCTCCATCCCCGACGCCAGCATCACCGCCTTCACGCCGGTCTCCTCCAGCCGCTTCCACTGATCGTTCATCAGCGCGATCAGCGGGCTCACGACCACCACCAGCCCTTGCCCCGCCAGTGCGGGTAGCTGATAGCAGAGTGACTTCCCCGCTCCCGTCGGCATCACCACCAGCGTGTCTCGTCCTTCGAGCGCCGCCGCCACCGCCTCGCGCTGGCCCGCACGGAACGTCTTCAGGCCGAAGCGCTCCAGTAGCTCCTCCGGGGCCGGCGCAGGCGCGGCATCCAACGATTGCGCCTCCACCAGCTCCTTGAGCTGGCTCGCCGCGTCGCTCAGCTCCTTGCGCTGCTCGGCATCGAGCGTTCCCCATAGCTCCCGCGCCTGGCTCAGCACACCGCGCGCGCGGGCGCACGCCAGCGCGTCGCCCGGGCACCCCTCGAGCTCCCGCCGCGCGGCTTCGATCGACTGCAAGGTCTCCTTCATGCCCCGACCGTAGCGCTCGCTCCGGCCGGTACGCTCGCCTCAGGCGCGCTTGCTCCACACCACGCGCGTGCCGGCGGCCGGCACCAGCGTGATCGCGCGCCGGCGGACACGTTCCCCCTGCTCGAAGCCGCCCCGCCGCGCGGAAGCCGGCAAACGCCGCCGCCGCATCTCGTGTGGAAGCGAGGGCTCCAGCTCGCCGAGGATCGTACGCAGCATCAGCTTCATCTCCAGCAGCGCAAACGACGCCCCGATGCAGCGCCTGATGCCGCCGCCAAACGGGATCCACGCGAATGTCTCCGGCTGGCGGTCGAGGAAGCGCTCGGGACGGAACTCCCGCGGTTGCTCGTAAGTGCTCGAGTCGCGGTTGGTCAGCCAGATCGACGGCGCCACGCGCGTCCCCGCAGGCAGCTCGTGCCCGCCTACGCGCAGCGGCTCCTCCAGGACCCTCACCACCAGCGGCACCACGGGACGCACTCGCATCGTCTCGTGGATGACCGCCTGCATGTACGCGTCGCCCTCGCCCGCGTCGATCTCAGCGGTGAGGCGCGCCAGCTTGTCGGGGTGCCTCACCAGCCGCTCGATCGCCCAAGCCACCGAGGTCGCGGTCGTCTCGTGGCCCGCCAGCAGCAGCGTCACCAGCTCGTCGCGCAATTCCGCGTCTTTCATCGCCACGCCCTGCTCATCCCGCGCCTGCATCAGCAGGGAGAGGATGTCGGTGCGCTCGCCGAGGTCCTGCTGCGCGCGCCGGCGCGCGAGCTCCGCGTAGATCACCTTGTCGAGGCGGTCCAGCGCTCGTCCAAACCCGCCCTTCGGACGCTCCAGCGTCGGGCGGCTGAGCGCCACGCGCAGCAGCATTGGCAGCGTCAGCGGACCGAACAGCGCTCCCACCGCCTCGCGCAGTGCCTCCATCCGCTCTGCCTCCACCCCGAACACCGCGCGCAGGATCACCTCCAGCGTGATCGCCCGCGTGTGCTCCTGCAACGCCATCGGCGCTCCCAGCGGCCACTGCGCGATGTCGCGCTGCGTCGCCTGCACGATCGTCTCCTCGTACTCCTTCATCCGCTCCCCGTGGAACGGTGGCAGCAGCAGCCGCCGCTGGCGGATGTGCTCGGGGCCGGTGAGCGTCAGCACCGAGCTCGGCCCCATCACCGACGCGATCGGCGAGCTTCCCGCTGCCGAGGGCGCCACCTCCGGCGGGGCCGTGAGCACCTGCTTGACCAGCTCCGCCCCGCTCACCACCACGATCCGCCGCCCGCTGGGGAAGAAGCGCATCGTGAACATCCGCCCGTAGCGCTCCTCGCAGCGGTCGAGCATCCATGGAAGCGACACCGCCCACGCCACCGTCTGCGCCAGCGCCGGCCACCGTGGCCCGGGCGGTAGCGACGTGCTCCTCGGCTGCTCGATTGCCGGCAGGGTGCTTGCGGCGCTTGCCATGTCGAAGAGACTACCGCGGTGGTGCGGCTTCGCCCGGCGTGGTGTGTTCTTCTTGGGCCGACATGTGCGCGCATACGTGCGCGCGCACATGTCGCACCGCAAAGCAAGGACAACCACCGTGGCGCCGCCCGGCGATGCAGGCGCTCAGCGCGGCGCCGGCCGGCCTTCGGCGAGCCGCCGGCGCAGGCGCACGGGACGCGTGGGCTCGTGCGCCTGCTCCAGCGCGTGCGCCAGGCGCGCGTGCGCGCGCTGTACCGCCTGCTCGTCCAGCCGCTGCGGCTGGCGCTCCACGTAGCCCGCCAGCATCCGCGCGGGCACGACCCGCACACCCTTGCGTCGGCTCAGCGGTCGGTCCACCCAGGCGCGGCTGAACACCACGAGCGGTTCGACGTGCTCGGCGACGATCGCCTCCACCGCCTTGCGCTGTGCCTGCGCCTGTCCGAGCACCGAGCCGTGCAGCCGTCCCACCCTGATCGGGCCCGGATGGCTCTTGGTCTCGACCGTGAACACCCCGCCCGGGCCGATCAGGATGTGGTCGACGTTGCCCCTCCCGAAGCTTGCGTCGTGCACCACGTGCCACCCTCGCTCGGGCAGGTGCTCCAGCAGCCTGCCCACATGCTCTTCGCCTCGCGCTCCCCGGTCGTGGCGATCCACCAGCGGCAGCACCCACCGCGAGATCGCGAAGATCGCCAGCAGCAACCCCACCTCCGCCCCCAGGAAGCGCGGGTCCTGCCAGCCGAAGCGCCGTCCCATCACGGTGGTCGCCGCCGCCAGTGCGCCCAGCGTCAGCAGCGTCCGGATCCGCAGTCGCTGTACCAGCGAGCGGGTGTACTGGCCGGGTGCGCGGGCCGTCGGGTCGCGTTCGAGGCGCACACTTCGACATCGGTCCACCCCCGGCATGCCTTTAGAGCCTATCCCGGAAGGATTATGTAGCGCTGCGTTGAACTTTTGATCGGCTGGTCTTGTGCCATTCGATCAGGAGGTCTGTGATGGGCTACATGGTCAGTAAGGATGATGGTTGGCGGATGCCGGACTGGTTGTGGGAGCGGATCGAGCCGTTGCTGCCGCCACCGCCGTTTCACCCGTTGGGTACGCATCGCTCGAGGGTGCCCGATCGGGGCGCGATGGACGCAATCTTGTTGGTGCTCAGGACGGGGATGCAGTGGAACGCTTTGAACGCTACAGGGGTGTGCTCCTCGAGTTCTGCGCACCGGCGTTTTCAGGAATGGGAGCAGGCCGGTGTGTTTGCTGAGATCTGGCGTCAGGGACTGTTGGAGTACGACAAGGTTGTCGGGATCGATTGGGCATGGCTGGCAGCCGACGGCGCGATGACCAAGGCACCGCTGGGCGGAGGAAAGACGGGGCCAAATCCCACTGATAGAGCCAAGGGGGGGCGAAGCGTGAGGTTCTCAGCGAGGGAGCGGGGGTCCCGATTGGGTTGGCGCACGACGGTGCGAACCGCCACGACCAGAAGCTGCTAGAGCCGACCCTGCAAAGCATTCCGATCGAGCGCCCTGAGCCGACCGCGGAGTGCCCGCAGGGGCTGTGCCTCGACAAGGGCTTTGACTCCCCGCCGGTGCGTGATCTCGCGGTCAAGCACGGTTACACGCCTCACATCCGCACGCGTGGCGACGAGATCGCCGAAAAGGTTCGCACGCCCGGCTGGCGAGCACGACGCTGGGTCGTCGAGGCGACCCACTCCTGGATGAACCGCAACCGCGGGATCCTTATCCGCTGGTCCAAGAAGGAGGAGAACCACCTCGCCCTCCTACAACTCGCCAGCGGCCTGATCGCGTTCAAGAAGGCACAGCTCGCAACCCACGCCGCCACCCAACCGGGATAGGCCCTTAGAAGGGCTTTCCCGAGCCCCGTCGAGGTTGAGCCCATGAATGCCCACGAGCACCCGCCTGACATGACGCTGCTGCTGCGCGCCCACTCGGAGCAGCGCTGGCTGAGCCGCGAAGTGATCCCCGTGGTGCGCCAGATCCAAACCGGGGCACGCTTGCCCGATGAGCAACTCCCCGCGGCGGTCGCCTACCTCGAGGTGATCTGGGCCGAAGCGGTCGGCCTCGCGCACGAGGCCGACGTGGCGCTGCGCCGGCTCGACACGCTCGATTCTGCACACCAGCCCGCGCTCGACTCCGCACACCAACCGCTGACCGCCCGCGCCCGCCGCTACCACGCCTGCGTGCGAGCGCTGCGCACAGCCGTCGCACGGCACGTGACCCCGCTGATCGTGGCGCCGCGGCACGCCCCTGCCGAAGCGGGCTTGCGGGACCTCGTCAGCTGAGCGCCGCAGCCTGCCGGTAGAAGCGTATCGCCAGCGGGATCGCCACCGCGGTCACGCCGACGCAGAACGCCAGCGCGACCCAGGCAGTCGAGCCGACCGGCTGGCCCAGCATCCAATCGCGCTCCGCGTTGACGACCTTCGTGATCGGTTGGTTGTTGGCGAACGTCTGCATCCACCCTGGCATCGTCGAGATCGGCACGAACGCGCTGGAGGCGAACGTAAACGGGAACAGCCAGATGAGGCCTGCGGCCTGTACCGCCTCGGGATTGCGCACCCCCAGGCCAATCGCTGCCCCCACCCACGAGAAGGAGAAGCTGAAGATCAGCAGCAACCCCGCGGCCGCCAGCCAGTTCAGGGGCGTGCCTGCCGGACGGAAGCCCACCAGGATGCCCGTCGCCACCATCACCACCACGATCATCGAGTTGCGCACCAGATCCGCCAGCGTCTTGCCCAGCACAACCGCCGTCCGCGACATCGGCAGTGAGCGGAAGCGGTCCATAAAGCCCTTCTGGAGATCTTCGGCGAGCCCCACTCCGGTGGGGGTCGTCGCGCCGAAGGCGACCGTCTGCACGAAGACGCCCGCCATCAGGAAGTTCACGTAGGAGACTCCCCCGCCGACATGGATCGCCCCTGAGAACACGTAGCGGAACAGCAGCGTGAACATCACAGGCTGCAGCAGCGCAAACGCCAGCAGCTCAGGCGAGCGGAACGTGTGGCGCAGGGTGCGCACAGCGATCACCCAGGTGTCCTGCGTCAGCCAGTACAGCCGTCCCCCGCTCATCCCCTCACGCCCCCTCCACTGCCTCATCCATGACAATACCCCCATCGCTGACCGGGCGCCGCCGGCGACCCCAGCCGCCTTTCATTATCGCGCCCTCACGCCTCCACCCCACGGCCGGTCAGCGCCAGGAAGACGTCGTCGAGCGTGGGACGGCGCATACCGAGGTCGTCGATCTGCACGTCGGCGGCGTCCAGTTCGCGCACGACATCGGCCAGGCTGCTTGCACCCTCGGGCGCGGGGATGCTCAGGCGGCGCGTGTCCGCTTCGACGTGCACCGCGTTCTCGCCGGGGGCACGCCTGCCCAGCACCTCCCGCGCGTGCTCGAGGCTGCCGTGGCGCGCGACGGTCAGCTCGATACGCTCCCCCCCGACCTGCTGCTTGAGCTCATCGGAGGTCCCTTCTGCGATCACCTTGCCGGTGTCGATCACCACCACGCGGTCGGCCAGCCGGTCGACCTCCTCGAGGTACTGGGTGGTCAGCAGCAGCGTGGTGCCCGCGGCGACCAGTTCCTCGATCAGCTCCCACATCGCCAGCCGGCTGCGGGGATCGAGGCCGGTTGTGGGCTCGTCGAGGAACAGCACCGGCGGCGAGATGATCAGGCTGGCAGCGAGATCGAGGCGTCGGCGCATCCCCCCGGAGTAGGTCTTCACCGTGCGTGTGCCGGCATCGGTGAGATCGAAGCGCTCCAGCAGCTCGTGCGCGCGCGAACGGGCTCGCGAGCGGGGGAGATGGTAGAGGCGCCCGAACATCTCCAGGTTCTCCAGGCCCGTCAGGTACTCGTCGACCGCCGCGTACTGCCCGGCAAGGCCGATGCGGCCCCGCAGCTTGTTGGCACGCCGCACCACGTCGAGGCCCGCCACCTGCGCGCGCCCGCCGTCCGGCTTCAACAGGGTCGTGAGGATCCGCACCGCCGTGGTCTTGCCGGCGCCGTTGGGACCCAGCAGGCCCAACACCGTGCCGGCCTCCACACGTAGATCGAGCCCGTCCAGCGCGATGGTCTCCCCGAAGCGCTTTCGCAGCCCTTCGGCGAGGATCGCGGCACGGGGCACGGCGAAGGTGCTCACGGTCCGCACGCTACACCTCGCCGCCTCCAAGTGTCTACCTAATGCCAGGCCCTGTTCCCTGGGAACGTGTTGCAAAAAGACGACACGTCCCGAAGGCGCATCCGCCGCGTGTCGATCTTCTCGAGCCGTTCTAACCAGGGGCCGCCAGCAGCGTCTGCAGCCGGTAGGCGAGCGTCTCCAGCGCCAGCTCCTCGGAGACGTTGAGCTCCAGTCGCAGGCGCGTGTCGCGCACGAGCTCCACAGCCTCGCACAGCCGTGCCGGGGAGCGCCCGGCGGCGTCGCGCTCCAGCTCGGGGCGGCGGTCAAGCGCATACACCAACTCGCCCGCGCCCTCCGCCACGCACCACAAGTCCCGCAGCCACAGCTGGGCGAGGCGCAGGGCGAGGTCGAGCGCCCCGCCGCGCGCGCGGCGCTCGGCGCGGCGCTGGGCATCTACGGATTCGCGCTCGTGGCGTTTGCGCTCCTTGGTGGGCAGCAGCTCCAGCTCGCCCGCCACGCGTCCCATGAGCTCCTCGCCGGCGCTGGTCCCGGCGTCGCGAGCGGCCTGCAGCAGCTCCAGCCACGGGCGCCCGGCGGTGTCCCCGCTCACCGCGCTGCGCACGAACTTCTCCACGCGCTCACGCAGATGGGTGCCCCACTCCCCCGCCAGCCGGCTGGCGAGGCGCGCGTCGCCGAGCCCGAGGCGCGCGCAGGCCGCGAGCGTGGCGGCGTCCGCAGCGTCCGCGGTGGTGGCGTCGGCGGTAGTGGGTTCGCCGGCGACCCCCAGTCGTTGCTCGCCCGGTGCCTCATCGAGGACCCCCGCCCCGCGCGTCCTCAACCGCTCCTCGTTGGCCCCGCGGGTCCTCAACCGCTCCTCGATGCGCGCGGAGGGCAGCGGATCGAAGCGCACCTGCTGGCAGCGCGAGGCGATCGTGGGGAGCAGCTCGCGGGGAGTGGGGGCCAGCAGGATGAAGTGCGCGAACGGAGCGGGCTCCTCGAGTGTCTTCAACAGGCGGTTGGCGGCCTGGTCGTTGAGGGTGTGTGCGTCCTCCAGCACGAACACCCGCCGCTGCGACTCAAACGGCGTGCGGGCCGCCGCGGCGACGACCGCCTGGTCGATATCCCCCACCAGCATTTCTCCCGCCCCGGTGGGCGTCACCCACGTCAGATCCGGGTGCGCGCCGCGCGCTGCCCGCCCGCGCACCTCATCCGGAGTCGGCGACCCGGCGGCGAGCAGCGCCGCGGCGAACGCGCGTGCGATCGTGCGCTTGCCGACGCCCGGAGGACCGTGAAAGAGGTAGGCGTGAGTCGGACCCCGCCCGTTCCCCCGTCGCCCCCCGGGAGCATCGTCCCCTTCGAGGAAGCTCAGCGCGGGCAGCAGCACCGCGTGGGCGTGCGGATGGGCGTCAAGGCCGGGGAGGCTCACGCGGTCAATCGTGACATAGCGAGGACGGGCGTCGGGCG
This sequence comes from uncultured Solirubrobacterales bacterium, assembly GCA_963844585.1. Lineage (GTDB taxonomy): Bacteria > Actinomycetota > Thermoleophilia > Solirubrobacterales > Solirubrobacteraceae > Palsa-744. Next base: position 831,869 of record CAWJOV010000010.1, read on the forward strand.
GAGGGGCGCAATGTCGCGAGGTGCGCGAGGTCGCGAGGTCGCCAGGCGCGCGAAGTCGCGAGGCGCGAGAGGTCGCCAGGGGCGCAATGTCATCCAAAGGGTCCGGTAGTGGGTCAGTTTGAGTCCAGCAGGCCTACTACCAACGGTCCCCACTACTTTACAAAATGAAGGGTTTGCGTCGAAAACGCGCTGCATCCCCGCTGCATGCCATGTCCTGCGCAGGAGCCGATACCGTCCGGCGATGCCCGCGGGCACGCTGATCACGATCGAGGGACTGGACGGCGCCGGCAAGACCACGCTCGCGGAGGCTCTCGCACGGGAGCTTGAAGCGCGCGGGAGAGACGGAGCAGGCGGGAGAGGCGGAGCAGGCGGTGCCGGTCGTCGCGTCGAGCTGCTGCGCGAGCCGGGCGGCGTGCAGCTGTCCGAGAGGATCCGCGAGCTCGTGAAGGATCCCGCCCTGACGGTGGGAGCGCACGCGGAGGCATTGCTGTACGCGGCGGCGCGCGCGCAACTGGTGCAGGAGCGTCTGCTTCCCCTGCTCGAAGAGGGCGCGCTGGTGCTGCTGGATCGCTTCGTCGACTCCTCCCTGGCCTACCAGGGCGCCGGCCGGGAGCTGGGGATCGAGCAGATCCGCGCGATCAACCTCTTCGCCACCGGAGGCCTGCAGCCCGATCGCACGCTGCTGCTGCGCCTCTCCCTGCGATCGGGACGCGCGCGGCAGGGTACGCGGGCAGGCGATCCCGACAGGTTGGAGTTGGAGGGGGAGGAGTTCTTTGCGCGGATCGACGCCGCCTACAGCGACCTGGCGCGCGCCGAACCGCGGCGGATAGCGGTGCTCGATGCCGAGCTCTCGCCGGATCGGGTTCTGAGCAACGCGCTGGCGGCGATCGAGGATCTGCTCTGAGGCGCCAAACCAGTGCGCGATCCGGGGACCGCGGCCGCGCAGTCCTGCGGAGGCGGTGCCTCCCGTAGGCCTGCGGAAGGCACCGCCTGAAGCGCTCTTGATCGAGTGGCGCGGTCGGCCCCGCGGCCGATGCGCCTACCCGCCGGCCTCAGTGGCGCGGTCGGCCCCGCGGCCGATGCGCCCACCCGCCGGCCTCGGCGCCTCTAGCATGGACCCGTGCTCCTCGGCGCTTTCACCGCTCACGGCCTGCTGCTGACGGCGACGCTCACCACGAAGACGGCGCCCGTCGCGAAGGCGGCATCCACGACGAAGCTCTCCACCGGCGCGATCGTTGCCGCGGTGCTGGCGGCGCTGCTGATCGTCGTGTGCCTGGCGTGGGCGGCCGCGCGCTGGTGGGCATACGCCCCGCGCTGGGCTGTTTCCCTGCGCCACTCGCTCGCGGAGGCCGGCTGGCGCCTGTCGGGCGTCTGGGAGGAATTCTCCGACTGGGCCAGGCTGGGCCGTTGAGCCTCCTAAAATTCAAGGGACTACTCGCCTTTTTCCGTCCGGCCTGAGCGGGATGCTGTTCGGCCCCGAGAAGAAGGAGCAGAGGCCGATATGAGCACCATGTCCCACCCCACCATCGAGGAGACGACGCCCGGGCAGGCGCTGTCGATCGAGCGTCTTTTCACGTCCCCCGAGACGCACCCCTTCGAGGCGGTGGAGTGGGAGCTGCGCGACGCGCGCATCGGTCACGGCGACCGTGTGGCGTTCGAGCAGCGCGGCGTGGAGTTCCCCCAGAGCTGGTCGCAGAACGCCACCAACATCGTCGCCCAGAAGTACTTCAGGGGGCAGCTCGACAGCCCCGTGCGCGAGCACTCGGTCAAGCAGATGATCGGCCGCGTGGCCGGCACGATCGCCGCTTGGGGACGTGAGCGGGGCTACTTCGCGACCGACGCCGACGGCGATGCCTTCGAGGCTGAGCTCACGCACATCCTGCTGCACCAGCTTGCGGCGTTCAACTCGCCGGTGTGGTTCAACGTGGGCTTCGAGGAGAACCCGCAGTGCAGCGCCTGCTTCATCCTCTCGGTGAAGGACACGATGGAGTCGATCCTCGAGTGGAACACCAAGGAGGGCATGATCTTCCGCGGTGGCTCGGGCTCGGGCATCAACTTGTCGAACATCCGTGGCTCGATGGAGTCCCTGGCGAAGGGCGGCACGGCCTCGGGGCCGGTGTCGTTCATGCGCGGCGCCGACTCGTGGGCGGGGACGATCAAGTCCGGCGGCAAGACCCGCCGCGCGGCGAAGATGGTGGTGCTCGACGTTGACCATCCCGACATCCGCGAGTTCATCTGGTGCAAGGCCAAGGAGGAGGACAAGGCGCAGGCGCTGAGGGACGCCGGCTTCGACATGTCGATCGACGGCGAGGGCTTCAACTCGATTCAATACCAGAACGCCAACAACTCGGTGCGGGTCACCGACGAGTTCATGCAGGCGGTCGCCGAGGATCGCGAGTGGCACCTGACCTCTCGCGTGACGGGCGAGCCGGTCGGAGAGCCGATCCCCGCACGTGAGCTGATGCGCGAGATCGCGCAGGCCGCCTGGCGCTGCGCCGATCCGGGGGTGCAGTACGACACGACGATCAACAGCTGGCACACCTCCCCCAACTCGGGGCGCATCAACGCATCCAACCCGTGCAGCGAGTACATGCACGTGGACGACTCCGCGTGCAATCTGGCGTCGATCAACCTGATGCGCTTCCGCCGCCCCGACGGCACGCTGGACGTGGAGTCCTTCGAGCATACGGTGGACATCGTGCTGCTGGCGCAGGAGATCGTCGTGGGACCCTCCAGCTACCCGACCGAGGAGATCGGCGTGAACGCACGTGCCTTCCGCCAGCTCGGCCTCGGCTACGCCAACCTCGGGGCGTATCTGATGGCGGACGGGATGCCCTACGACTCCGAGCGAGGAAGGGTCACGGCGGCGGCGATCACGGCGCTGATGACGGGCCGCGCCTACCGCCGCTCGGCCGAGGTCGCGGGCGCGCTTGGCCCTTACGAGCGCTACGCGGAAAACCGCGAGGAGCACAACGCGGTGATGCGCATGCACCGCGACGCCGCCCGGGCGATCCCCGAGCAGGTCTGCACCGACCGAGAGCTGCTCACGGCTGCGCGGCGCTCGTGGGATGAGGCGGTGGAGCTGGGCGAGCGTCTCGGCTACCGCAACGCGCAGGCCACCGTGCTGGCGCCGACAGGCACGATCTCGTTCCTGATGGACTGCGACACGACCGGGGTGGAGCCGGACTTCTCGCTGGTCAAGTTCAAGGAGCTGGTGGGCGGTGGGCAGATGACGATCGTCAACCGCACGGTCCCGCTGGCGCTGCAGACGCTCGGCTACTCCGAGCCGCAGATCGAGCAGATCGAGGCGCACCTCGCCGAGCACGGCACGATCGTCGGCGCCCCGGGCCTGAAGGAGGAGCATCTGCCGGTGTTCGACGTGGCCGTCGGCGAGCGTGCGATCTCGCACATGGGCCACCTGAAGATGATGGGCGCGGTGCAGCCGTTCATCTCCGGGGCGATCTCCAAGACGGTCAACCTGCCGCAGAGCGCGACCGTGGAGGACATCCAGGACGCCTACACAGAGGCGTGGAAGCTCGGGATCAAGGCGCTGGCGATCTACCGCGACGGCTCGAAGACCGCGCAGGCGCTGCGTACCGACGCGCAGCAGGGCGAGCCCGCCGCCCAGGTCGATGTGGACGCAGTCGTCGAGAAGGCCGTTGCGAAGGCGCTTGCCGAGGTGGGCCCGCGGCGCAAGCGGATGCCGCGCGAGCGCCAGTCGATCACGCACAAGTTCTCGATCGGCGGCCACGAGGGGTACATCACCGCAGGCATGTACGAAGACGGCTCGATCGGTGAGATCTTCCTGACCGACATCGGCAAGGAGGGCTCGACGCTGCGGGGCATGATGAACTCCTTCGCCACGGCGATCTCAATCGCGCTGCAGTACGGGGTGCCATTGGAGACGCTGGTGCAGAAGTTCTGCTACATGCGCTTCGACCCCGAGGGGATTACCTCCAACCCGGAGATCCCGTTTGCGAAGTCGATGCCCGACTACATCATGCGCTGGCTGGCCTCGCGCTTCCTCGACGCCGACGTCCAGGAGGAGCTCGGCATCCTCACCCCCGAGGTGCGCGCCCGCAAGGCCGCGCAGGAGGCCGCCCAGTCGGTGATCGCCTCCGACACCGCGGGTCCCAGTGCGGGCGATCAGATCGGCGGTACCCCCAAGGCCTCAGGCGGAGGCGGCAACGGCGGGACGAGTGCGCCCGCGAGCGCGTTCACCGACACCCCGCCGGTGGTGCCAGCGAGGCTGCAGGGTCTCGACCTCGGCCCGGCGTGCAGCCAGTGCGGGGGCATGATGCAGCGCACCGGCTCCTGCTACACCTGCAGCAGTTGCGGAGCCAATACTGGCTGCGGTTGAGAACCGCGACGAACCTGAGCGAAAACTGATTGCATTTGCGGCATGGGGAGTAGAGCTGTTGCGCCTGCGGCGCTCGCCGCGCTGATAGGGCTTGCCGTGCTCACGGGCTGCGGCGGCTCTACGAAAACGACGACCACCCTGGTCACCGCCCCGGGACAGGCCGGCAGCTCCGCGTCGGTGGCGCAGACCTCGACCGCCACCGCCGCTGCCGATGTGGTGGCAACGGTTCAACAGGCGCCGATCACAAAGGTATCCTTCGAACACTGGACGTCGGTGACCGCTGCGCTGAGCCACTCCAAGGCCCACAGCAAGGCGCAGCGCGCGACGCTCAAGAATCAGGTGCTCGGCTTCCTGATCACCTCGCAGTGGGTGTTCGCCGAAGCGGCGCACCTCGGGATCAGCGTGAGCGAAGCGGAAGTCCACCAGCGGTTGCACCAGATCACGGCCAAGCAGTTCCCCAAGGCATCCCAGCTCAAGCACTACCTCGCCTCCATCGGCGAGACCGAAGCCGACCTGCTGATGCGCATCAAGGTCGAACTGCTCGAGTCCAAGATCGCCCAGCACATCACGGCCGGCAAAACCACCTCCACCGAACCCCACCTGTTGCTGAACGACTTCCAGAAAAGCTTCGAAACGCGCTGGCGCGCGCGAACCAGCTGCCAGCCCGGGTATGTGATGGAAGACTGCAAGGAGTACAAAGGAACCCTGCACGCGCCGGCCGCGAGCAGCAGCTCCTCGTCGGCCACCACCACCAACTCCTCTTCTTCTTCTTCTTCTGCCTCCTCCTCGCAGGCGGCATCGACTACCAAGAGCTCCAACGCGAGCGGCGAGCTGCCCGCGGTCCCCGGGAAGATGGCAGTCAGCAGCCCGGCGTTCGAACGCAACGGCACGATCCCCACGCAGTACACCTGCGACGGAGCCAACATCTCCCCGCCGGTGCAGTGGCAGCACCTGCCCGCCCACACGAAGGAGCTCGTCCTGTTCGTCATCGACGACAGCTCCAATGGGTCCACGGGGGGAATCCGCTGGGTGGTGGCGGGCATCGACCCGAGCCTCTCCGGGATCTCCGCCGGCCAGCTGCCTGCAGGGACGGTCGTGGGACTCAACGGCTCCGGCAAGGCGACCTACGGCGGCATCTGCCCGCCTAAGGGCCAGCCGGCCTCAATCGAATTCGTGCTGTGGGCGCTGAGCAAGAAGATCCCCCTCGGCAACGGCTTCATCCCGACGGTCGCCGAGCACGACTACAGCACCAGCGAGTTGGCCTCCGCGACCACATACGCGACTTACGAGCGCCCCTGAGAAACGGTCAGGAGGTCAGGAGGTGGTCGCCGGCGGCTTGTTCTGCCACCGCGGCCCCGTCCTCGCTGCGACCCAGCATGCTGATGAAGACCGCTGCGAAGGCGATGCCGAAGACGAGGAACTCCATGAAGCACATGCCGGCGCCAGCGAGGTGCTGGTCGCTGATCGGCGAAAGGCCAAACGCGCGCGGGGCGTGGATGTAGAGCGGATACTCCGGCTTCGTCATCCACGTCAGCGGCAGGCACACCGCGGCGCTCGCCAGGCGCGAGAAGCCGAGCAGCGCAAGGCGCTGGCCGCCCGGACGCAGGCGTGCGCGGGGCAGGGGATCGACGATCAGCCACCACAGCGCAAGGCCGGTGTAGAAGAGCGTGGCGTGCTCGAAGGCGTGCACGGTGGAGTGTTCGGTGGCGTAGTCGAACACGCTGGGGATCGCCCACACCCACGTGGTGATCGCCCAAGCTGGGATCGCCACCCACGGCGAGGTGAGCCGCGCGAGCACCCGCCCAAAGCGCCCACCGCCAGGGGCGACCGCGAGCAGCGCGCGACGCGAAAGGCCGAGCGGCAGCAGCGGCCGGCGCAGTCCCAGCACGAGCAGCGCGGGGGCGATGTCGGAGAGCAGCACGTGCTGAGCCATGTGAGCGGAGAGCAGATAGCCGTCGCCGATCGGGTCCAGCGGCGAGAACAGCGCAACCGCCACCACGATCAGCCCGGCTCCGTAGGGCACCCAGTGGCCGGCACCCACCGGGGGACTGGATCCGGATCCCGCCCGCCCGGCTGCGCGGCGGTAGGCGCGCGCGTACAGCACCGCCGCGAGCACCAGTGCGACAGCCACAACGGGCTCGAAGGTCCAGGAGCCCCAGCCGGGTACGGATGTCATGCGCGGCATCCTATCGATCCTGAGACGGGATAGCCGGCACATATCTGCGTCCTCGATCGCTCATGTGCAAAGCACACTTCGCGGGGGTGGGCGGGCATTCAATCCCTGATCTGTTTGGCTCTTCCGCCTCAGCTCGTTTCATAGGAGGCTGGCGGGGCCGCGTCGTCGCGGATCGCCGCCAGCTCGCCGAGCAGCTGCGCGCCGCTGGTGCCGCCGAGCACGCGCAGCCGCGGCAGCCTGTCAGGGTCGCCTCCCGGCTGGGCCCAGCCGGGGACGACGGTGGTGGAGCCGCGGTAGCCCGCGGCCTGCACGGCGGCAATCACGGCGGCGTTGTACTGGCCGGAGGGGTAGCAGAACCAGTTCACGGGCACGTGGTAGAGGCGCTGCACTTCGCTGCGGGCGACCGCCACCTGGTAGTGCAGCTCGGAGGGGTCGAGGGTCGTGAGGTCGGCGTGGCTGAAGCCCTGGGTGTCTAGCTCCCAGCCGGCGGCGAGCAAACCGCGCACCTGTTCGGGGGAAAGTCCGCCTTGGGAGGGGGGCAGGCCGGTGAGCTGTAGGTTCTCGACTCCCTCCCAGTCGAGCCGCCGCAGAACCGGCAGGGCGTTGGTGTACTGCGATTGGTAGCCGTTGTCGAAGGTGAGCACGATCGGCTTGCCTTGGGGCAGCGGCGTCCCTTCCTTCCAGTTGGCCCACAGCTGATCGAGCGTAACCGCGTGAAAGCCCGCCTGGGCGAGCGCCTGCATCTGTTCGGCGAACTCTTCGGTGGGGACGTACAAACCGGGGTAAGGCGCCCCCGGGGGTGGGGGATTGATGACGTGATACATGAGGATCGGCACAGCCTCGGTCCCCGGCGGGCCATCGACCGCCCGTCGTCTCGGGGTCCCCGACCCCGCGCCGCCGCCGCTGCCACCGGTATTTGAATGCCCATTTGCCCTCGCGCTGGAGGTGTGCGCAACGGAGGGCGCCGAGGAACCGCACGCGGCAAGCCCCACCACGGCGACGAGTGTCGCCAGTCCCGACAGCTGGAGGGCGACGCCCCCTCTCAGTTGAGGCGGTTCTTGAGTGCGCTTGCGGCGGAGAACTTGGCGGCCTTGCTCGCGGCGATGCTGATCGTGGCGCCGGTGGCGGGGTTGCGCCCCTGCCGGGCGGCACGGTGGCTGATGCTGAACTTCCCGAAGCCGGCGAGGGCGACCTCGCCGCCGGCGGCCAGCTCGTCGGCAACCGCCTCGATCGTTGCGTCCAACGCCTGGCGGGCCTGGCTGGGGGCCAGCCCGGTGCGCTCCGCGACCTTATCTGCCAGATCGTTCTTGGTCATGTTTGGCACTCCTCCCGTGTGGGGTGTGATTGCTCAAAACGGGCAGACTAGCGTCCCGTCAGGACAGATATTCGCGGATTCGGGCAAATTCAGGCCGAGACGCGCACGGGCGGCTGCGTTTCGCGAGGCTCCCGGGCCGCCTCCAGGGGCTCGGGGAGACGCTCCGGGAGGCGCCCCGCGGCATACGCGGTCCACAGCGCCGCCAGCCAGCAGCAGCAGGCGAGGACGACGTGGACCCACACCAGCTCGGTGGGCAGGCGGGTCTCGTACTGGTCGAGGCCGACCGCTCCCTGGAGGGCCAGCAGGGCGCAAAGCACGGTGGTGCAGCGGCGCACCAGCGGGTCGGCGCCACGGCGACGCGCCAGCCACCACACGAACACGGCGAGCAGGCTGAAGACCAGTGCGATCTCGGCATGGCGGTGGATCACGAAGTCCATCGTTCCGCGTCCGTCGAAGTCAAGGCGGTTGATGCTTTCCCCGGGGTTGCCCCCGGCGTGGGGGCCGGCGGCGGTGGCGGCGGTGCCGGCGAAGATCGTCAGCGCGCCGAGCGCCACCAGCGCGCGGGCCAAACTCACCAGCGTGCGATCGCCGCTGCGGGGGCGCTCGCCGGGCTCGTGCTTGGCTCGCCACGCGAGCGCGGCGGCGGCCACCAGGATCAGCATCGAGAGCGCGAAGTGGCCCATCACCCAGCCGTAGTCGAGTTTGCCGCGCACGGTGAGCCCGCCGAGCACCGCCTGGCAGACAACGCCGAGCGGCAGCAGCGCGCCCAGCCACACGAGGTCGCGGCGGTAGGGGCGGCGGCGCAGCGCACCTACCCACGCGAGCCCGGCGGCGATGCACACGGGTACCGTGATGAGGCGGTTGGAGAACTCGATCAGCGCATGCGTCTTCAGCGGGGGGTAGAGGTTGCCGTAGCACTTCGGCCAGGTGGGGCAGCCGAGGCCGGAGCCGGTCAGCCGCACGGCGGCGCCGGTGAGCACGATCAGCGTGAGGGCCCCCAGCGCGAGGTAGGCCAGCACCAGGTACTGGCTGGGGGTGATGGTGTAGCCGTTGGTGCGCTCGCGCAGGCGATCCAAGCTGGAGGCCATTGCCTGGAAGTTTGCCAGCTCAGGGCTGATAGACGAACGGCAGCTCGTCGGCGAGCTCTCGCAGCTTCGGGGCGGCGGCATCGCGGACGGAGACGAGCGGCTCGATCTCCGTGGGCCATTCGATCGCGACGTCGGGGTCATCCCAGGCGATGCCGCGCTCCACAGCTGGGTCGTAGTAGGCGGTCTGCTTGTAGAGCACGTCGGCGACCTCGCTGAGCACGCAGAACCCATGGGCGAAGCCGACCGGGACATAGAGCGCGCGCATCCGCTCGTCGTCGAGCTCAACCGCCTCCCACTGGGCATACGTCGGCGAGCCGCGGCGCAGGTTGACGATCACGTTGACGATTCGCCCGTGCGAGCAGCGCACCAGCTTGGCGACGCCCGACCCGATGTGGAAGTGCATCCCGCGTATCACGCCGCGCGTCGAGCGGGAGTGGTTGTCCTGGATGAAGCGCTCCTCTGGCGGGAGTCCGGCGGGTGGGTGCCACTCCAGCCGGTAGGTCTCGCAGAAGAAGCCGCGCTCGTCGGGGAAGACCCGCGGCTCGAGGATCATGGCCCCGGGGAGCCGGGTGGGGATGGCGTTCACGCGCGAAACGCTACTTCAGAAAGCGTTTCGAAACGATCGGCACGCCCACCGCCCGTTTCGAAGCACGTTCTCACGCGTGCTTGTGACCGGCACGCCCACCGCCTGGTTCGCGACATGTGTGCTCACGCGTGCTTGTGACCAGTACGCCCACCACCTGGTTCGAAGCACGTTCTCACGCGTGCTTGTGACCGGCACGCCCACCGCCTGGTTCGCGACACGTGTGCTCACGCGTGCTTGTGATGGTGGTGCCTGCGGGGCAGCCGGTGGTATACGACGATGCTGGTTTGGGTGGTGTTGCGAAGCTTGTCCACCGCGATGAACGTGAGGACGTTGCGCCCGGGTCGGACGTGCGCGGCTCCGTGCCAGTGCAGCGCCCCGGCGAGCGTGCGAGGGAACGCCTGGTTGGTGTAGTTGCGGATCAGCTTGCCGTTGATCTCGAGCGTGATGCGCCCCACGCCGTTGGGGTCGCGGGCGGAGACGCTGATCGGGAGCGTGCCGGAGTAGGTGGTGTGGTTGGCGGGCGCAGAGACGTCGATCGAGGGCCCGCTGAAGTCTCCGCACTGTTCGGTGAGCTGATCGCCATGGTGGGCATAAGCCTGCATCGCGGCGAACGAGGGCTTGTGCGAGCCGTTGGCGCGCAGCAGGCCGGAGACGTCGGCGCCCTGGTCCTGCAGGGGGAACCAGATCGCGACCTGGACGTAGGGGTCCTGCGCGAGGCAGTTGTAGGCCTGGGCCAGATAGGTGGCCTGCTGCTGTTCGGTGACGCCCTGAGCCTTCTGCCCGGCCCACACCCCTTCTTCGCAGGTGGCGTCGGTGGTGCGCCAGGAGAGCTCGGTCATCCAGATCGGCTTGTCGTCGCCGTTGGCGAGCATCACGTTGTGCACTTCGCGGTAGGCGAGGAACGAGTCGGGGATCATGTGCCCGTCGTTTTCGCGCAGGAAGCTGTAGGGGGAGACGATGTTGCAGGCGGTGTCGGTGTGGACGGCGACGGCGTCGAAGTAGCCCTTGGCGCCGTCCTTGTAGAGCGCTTCGAGGAAGGGGTAGTCGTTGCCGGTCAGCCCGCCGACGAGCACGGTCGCATTGGGTTCGGCTGCCTTGATCACGGGGTAGGAGGCCCGCAGCAGCGCCGCGTAGGCGGCGGGGTCGGGGGCGCCCGTCCACCAGGTGGGCGAGTCCTCCTCGTTCCACAGCTCGTACGCGGCCACCCGGCCGCCGAAGCGCTGGGCGAGGCCGCCGACGAACGCGGCGTAGTCCTCGGGGTTGGCGGGAGGCGTGTGTTCGTCTGAGGAGCCGGTCTCCCACTTGGGGGTGCCGACGACGTCGATGATCACTTTCGTGCCCTGGGGCAGTTCGTGGAAGAGCCGTTCGTAGTTAGCGATCCAGTTGGGGGAGTAGTCGCCGGGGGCGGGCTCCAGATCGGCCCAGGTGGCGAACACGCGCACCCAATGGACGCCGAGCGCCTTGAGATCGCCGACGTGGGGGCTGAAGCTGTCGGCCAGCACCACTCCGGGTTCGGCGGCGGGCGCGGGGCCGGCGGTGGCGCCGAGCGCAAGTGTCGCCAAGGCGGTCAACAACGCCACGGCAAACAGCCGGCGCGTACGGCGTTGGCGCAGGGGCGTATCCATCGCGCTATTCATCGTAGGCTCGCCGGTCGCGCTTTACGGCAGTCGCCTACGTTCGACGGATGGTCGTCGGCCGGGCGCCCGGGTCGCCCGGCTGGGCTCTCGCCACCCGGAAGGCAGGTTAGCCGTGCTTCGCCGGTGCGAGCTTCAGCGTGATGTCGTAGGTCTTGGTGCTCGACAGCTTGCCGCTGGCACGAGTTGTGACCGTGACCACGAGCTGCAGTGTCTTGTGGTGTTCGAGCTCCGCGAGGGTGCTCTTGGCGAGCTTGAGCGTCACCGCTCTGCTGCCGTGGGAGGAGATCGTGTACGAGGCTTCCGCGAGCACCCCGGGCTTGGCCTTGCCGACGGTGCTCTCCTTGCTCGTGCTCGGCGACCCACCCGACGCGCCACCGGGCGTGTCAGTCGGTTTCGAGGTGCCCGCCGGTTTCGAGGTGCCGCCGGGCGCAACCGCCGGTTTCGTGGCGACGGCCGGGCTGAGCGTGAGCGCGCCCGAAACGGAGTAGTCGTTGGCGTTGGTGAGCTCCAGCGAGAGCTGCCCGGAGCTGGCGACCGTGAATGCCTTGCCCACCAGGACGGCGGGCAGCTCGGCAGTGGTGCGCAGGCGTTCCTTTGCTTCCCTTTCGGCCTTCCCCTTGGCTTCCTTTTCGGTCTTCTGCCGGGCTTCCTCGGCGATCTTTTCCCGGGCTTCCTGTTCGGCTTTTTCCCGGGCTTTCGTGTCGGCCTTTTCTGCGGCTTCTTTTTCGGTCTTTTCCCGGGCTTCTCGTTCGGCCTTCGCCTGCGCTTCCGTGGCCGAGCGTTCCGTGGCTTCCTGGGCGGCCTTCAGCTTTACTTCCTGTTCGGCCTTTTCCCGGCCTTCCTGTTCGCCTTTGGCGCGCCCTTCCTGTTCGCCCTTTGAGCGGCCTTCTCGTTCGCCTTTTTCGCGCGCTTCGCGTTCGAGCTTTTCTTTCTGTTCCTTTTCTACCTCCGCCCAAGTTCGGATCTTTTTGGCGTAGAAGGAGCCCTGCTCTTCGTACTGCGACCCGGGGTTGTAGATGCCGGGCCCAGACATTTCGTTGCCGTTGTCGCTGACGGTGCCTTCAGGGACGACGAAGTAGAATTCCCCGCCCGGGCTCTGGTTGCGAATGATGTACTCGATCTTGTTTTCGGTGACGTGAGGCTTTTCATGCGTGAGCAGGTTTTCCACGAATTCGCCGGGCTCCGTCGCGAAGTCGGTAGTACCCGAGAACACGCCGGTTTCGAGGTCCATCGACGAGATCAGCGCGCTGCCTTCGAGCTTTTCTGTATTGATTGTGGGAAATTTGCACTCGCATTTGAGTTCGAACGACCATTCGCCGCGCAGTTCGTCGGTCGTGGACGCGAAGGCGCCGGGCGCGGTGGCGAGCGAGGCCAGCAGTGCGCACGTGAGTAGCACGCCCGAGGCGATCGCACGCGGGCGACGCCGGGCGATCGGGCGTGGCTGACGGAGAGCTGCGAGGAAGGTGGTGGTCCCAGGGATACGCATTTTCACCGTCGCGAAGATACCGTCGCCGCGACGAAAACACAACCCCCTTTCTTCACTTGTGAAGCCCTGCATTCGGCTCAGTCGAGCTCGGCCAGCTCTCGTGCGCGGCGCAGGACGGAGTCGATCATCGGCGCGGTCAGCTTGCCGGTGAACGTGTTCTGCTGGCTGGGGTGAAAGCAGCCGAGCAACGTAACCGAAGCCGAGAGACACTCGCCTTCGGCTCGCGTCCCCGTTTCGGCCAGCTCCCCGGGGTGCTCGGCGCCATGGCCGAAGCGGGGCCGAGGCCGTGGCAGGGGGCTGCCCGCCACGCTCGCTCGCAGCCGCAGTGCCGCGTCCCACGCAAACGCTCCCAGGCAGACCGCCACACGGATACGGGGCAGCAGCTCGAGCTCCGCGACGCTCCACGGCTGGCAGGCGTCGCGCTCGGCGGTGGTCGGGCGGTTGGCCGGCGGCGCGCAGCGCACCGCGGCGGTGACCCATGCATCCAGCACCCGCAGGCCGTCCTCGCGGTGGGTCGATGTCGGCTGGTTGGCAAAGCCGGCGCGCCACAGCGCCGCGAACAGGAAGTCGCCCGAGCGGTCGCCGGTGAAGATCCGGCCCGTGCGGTTGCCTCCATGCGCCGCGGGGGCCAGGCCGAGGATCAGCACTCGCGCCGTGGGATCGCCGAAGCCGGCCACCGGGTGCGCGGAGTAGCGCTCGTGAGCAAACGCCGCGCGGCGCTCGCGCGCCACCTGCTCGCGCCACGCCACCAGCCGCGGGCAGCGCCGGCAGGCTTCGATCTCCCGCGCCAGCGCCGCCAGCTCGGCGGGGCGCCCTGCTCGCCGGTCCGCGTCCGCCACTTACCCGAAGTCCTCCGCGACGGCTCCGGTCATCCGCGCGTGTGCAGGCGGGAGCACGCCTACGATTTGATCGCGGGCGAGGTTCCCAGCACCGCGCCGGAGGCGTTCAGCGCCTGCACCTGCACGTAGGCCTCGGGGCCGGGCGTGGCGATCGCCGTCTCGAAGCCGCTGCGGGCGCCGCTGGCCACAGCCGCGAGCTGCTTGGCGGAGGGGCCGGCCAGCACTCGCCAGGAGGCGATCTCGGTCGCTCCGTTCCAGCTTGCGTAGACGGTCACGGGCCCGGTTTTGCCTGCGCTCGCCGCGATCGCCGGCGCGCCCGAGGGCGTGCCTGTCCAGGGGAAGCGGTAGGTCCGGTAGGACTCGTCGCCGGGCGGCATGTGCGCGTCGTACAGCAGCTGCCCGGAGGGGCTGAATTCCGAGAACCACGGTTCGGCCCCCCAGCCGATGAAGAGGTTGCCGCTCGACAGTAGCTGCACGTTGCCCTGGCTGCCCGCCTTCAGCGCGGTGCCAGGGTGCTCGAACTCCGACACCAGCGTCTCGGTGCCGGTCTTCTGGTTGAGCGCCACGAGGATCCCGCGCGACTGCGGGTGCACGATCGGCACCCCCCCGTTGTCGAACACGGAGATCAGGCCGTTGGGCAGCAGCGTGGCGTCGTGCTGGAAGGCGGTCAGCGTGCCCGAGCCCATCTTGATCGTGCTGTGCTTGCCGCCCGCCTCCGCCTGCACCTGGCCGGTCTGTTCGTTGACCTCGTACAGCGCCCACGTGTTGCGCGCGGAGATCAGCATCTCCCCGCCGGGCTCCGGGTCCAGGGAGTTGGCGTGGAAGAAGTCGAACGGCCATTCGTCGCTGGCGCCGTAGGGCGTCGAGTAGGAGCTTTGCAGCGACACGTGGTTGACGCTGTCCCACTGACGCCGCACGAGACCGGTGCGCAGGTCGATTTCCTGGAAGAGGCTGTCGTTGACCGCCCCGTCCTGGGGCCCGTGGATCGCGGTGAGGTTGCAGCGGATCGGGTTGAACACGGTGATCAGCGCGGTGTCGTTGGCCCCCATGTGGAAGTCGTGCAGGTCGGCCGTCAGGCCGTTGCCGGCGTGGACGTGCAGGATCTGCTTGTAGGAGCTGTTGGCCACCACCTCTTCGCCCTCGCCGAAGCCCTGCGGGGGGATGTACCCCTGCCACCACGTCAGCACCGGCTGGCCTTCGAAGCTCTGCACCTGCAGGTTGGTCGAGTAGGTGCCCTTGGGGAGCGGATCGAACCACACCAGCTGGCCGTCGCTTTCGGTGATCATCGGGCCGTCCCCGCCCGGTCCGGAGTAGGGGGCGCTGAAGATGTCCCCCGCGGCGCTCGTGTTGGCGCCGGCGTCGACCTGGATCGAGGGCGAGTTGAGGCTGGGCGCCGAGTGGTAGTGCTGCACCTCCACCGAGCTCCCTTCGGGCTCTTTGCCCGGCGGCTTGTTGGGGATCGGGTCGGGCACGGAGATCGTGAAGTGGAAGGCAAACGGCTCCCAGTGCCCGTGCGCGAGCAGCTGGCCGCGGACGGTGACGGTTTCCCCGGGCTGGAACGGCGCGGCGGGCAGGAAGCTGTCCCCGTCGCCCTGGGAGAAGGCGGCCAGACGGCCGGGGTGCACGCCGGTGGCCGACCCGCTGACGGTGACCTGCTTGAGCTGATTGCTGGGAACTCCCAGCAGGCTGATCTGGGTGTGCGGCGTGGCGTCCAGGGAGTCCGGCAGCGGCGAGACTCGCAGCGACGTGCCAGACAGCAGGTCGGTGCGGTTCAGCGTGCTCGGCACGCACTGCGGCGCCGCAGGCCCGCGGAAGGCGGCCTCCTCGGCCACGATCCGCTTGCCGCCCAACGTAAGCGCTCCGGCGCTCGTGCCGAGCACCACGATGCCTCCCAGCACCAGCCCGCGGCGCAGCCAGCGGTGGTGATGGGCGTGCCCCTCGCGCCGCTTGGCTCGCCACACCCGCACTGGGGTCCACAGTCCCTCCGCGTGGCCCGGACGGCGGTCGCTCCTCTTCACGATGTCGCCCGCAATCGTCTCTGCTGCATCGGTCCTCCGGGTAGGCCCCGCCGGTCGCAGGGCGCATCCTAGTCTCAGACAACGCCGCAGGCTCTGAGTTTCGGTGCCGGGTGCGCGAAGCCTGCAACCTTGCGCCGCGTCAAGCCGGCAACGGTTATGTTAGAGCCATGCTAAGGCTTGATTCCAAGAGGACGATAAGAGCGCCCTCCCGCGTGGTGGCCGGGTCGGCGGATGTGGAGGCGTGGACCAGCGGACCAGGAGCCGGACGTTGAGGGTGGGCCGGCGGACCAGGAGCCGAGCGTTGAGGATGGACCAGCACGCCAGGATCCAGGCGTTGGAGGTGGGCAGGCACGCCAAGCGCCGGACGTTGGGGGTCTTCGGAACGCTGCTCCTCGTGGCGATGAGCGCCGTGGCGCTCAGCTCCTGCGGTGGCAGCGCCACCTCCGCCTCGATCGCGCTCGGGGATGAGGCTGCGGTCGCCGCGGCGGCGGCCAACCCCGTGACCGTCTCGCCGCTGCCCGGAACCCCCGACGCGTCGCCCACCACGCAGATCAGCTTCCTCGGCGCAGCGGGCACGACGGTCGCGAACGTGAGCGTCGTCGGCTCGCGCAGCGGGACCCACCCGGGGCGCCTGCAGGTCTACTCGACCGGCACCGGGGAGAGCTTCATCGCCGACAAGCCGTTCATCGCTGGCGAGCGCGTCACCGTGCACGCGCTCGCCGGGGCCGGCGGGGGAGCTCCGACTCAGGCGGTTACCACGACCTTCACGATCGCCCACCAGGCGAGCGTCAGCCAGGTGCAGTTCCCGCGCAACCCGGGCGACCCGCACGCCGTGCAGCACTACCTCTCCGCACCGGAATTGACCCCCTCGACCGTCACGATCACGACGCCGGCGCGGACCGGCGCGGCCAGCGGCGATCTCTTCCTCGCCCCCTACCAGGGCCTCGGGGCCGCCCGGGCCGATGATCGCCGAACAGAACGGCGCTCTGGTGTGGTTTCACCCGCTGCCCGCCGAGGACTCAGCCACCAACTTCCAGGTGCAGACCTACGAAGGCAAGCCGGCGCTCACATGGTGGCAGGGCCGCATCATCAAGGTGGGCTTCGGCGAGGGCGAAGACGTGATCTACAACAGCTCCTACCAGCAGATCGCCACGGTACGCGCCGGCAACGGCTATCGCGCCGACCTGCACGAGATCCTGCTCACCCCCCAGGGCACCGCGTGGATCGACGCCTTCGATCCGATTCACATGAACCTCTCCTCGGTGCACGGCTCCGCGCACGGGATCCTGCTGGACTCGATCATCGAGGAGGTCGACATCAAGACCGGCCTGGTGATGTGGGAGTGGCACGCGCTCGGGCACATCCCCCTGCAGAACTCCCTCAATCACGTCTCCTCGGGGGAATACCCCTGGGACTACGTTCACATCAACTCGATCTCGCCCGAACCCTCGAGCGTGGGCGGCCAGCCGGGGAACGTGATGCTCTCCTCGCGCAACACCTGGACGCTGTATGACGTGAACATGCACACCGGCGGCTACAACTGGCTGCTCGGCGATGGCAAGCACTCCAGCTTCAAGCTCGGCCCCGGCGTGCGCTTCTACTGGCAGCACGACGCCCAGTTCCAGCCGGGCGGGCTGATCTCGCTGTTCAACAACGCCTCCGACCCGCCCAAGGAACGGGAATCGAGCGGGCTGCTGCTGCGCCCCAATCTCTCTTCCACACCGTCACGCTCGTCAAGCGCTTTACCAACCCGAGCAAAACGCTGCTGGCCTCCAGCCAGGGCGACACGCTCAGCCTGCCCGGCGGCGACTGGCTGCTCGGCTACGGGGGGCTGCCGAACTTCACCGAGTTCAGCTCCTCCGCCCACGTGCTGCTCGACGGCACGCTCGGCAAGAACGTGCAGGACTTCCGCACCTACCTCTTCCCGTGGAGCGGCCAACCGACCACGGCGCCGGCGATCGCCGTGCAGGCGGCGGGCGCCGGCGCGAGCGTGTACGCGAGCTGGAACGGCGCCACCGACGTCGCCTCCTGGCAGGTTGTTCAGGAGCCCGCCGGGGGGGGTGGGCCCCCATCATCGCCGGAAGCTCTCACGCCGCTCGCCACCGCGGCCCGCAGCGGCTTTCAGACGACGATCCCGGTGAGCGCCTCCGCCGGCACCGAGATCGCGGTGCGCGCGCTTTCAGCGACGGGGCAGGTACTGGGGACGTCCGCCGCGCAGCCCGTCCCCTGATTCGGGCGCTTCGCCGACCGCGGGGCTCCCGCCGGGCGGAGCGCTCCCCGATTCGCCGAACGGGCTCAGCGGCCCATGTTCGCCTTCCTCGCGGCGCAGCCTCGCGGCGGCCGCGCCGCGCGCGGCTTTCTTGGCTGTGAGGAAGTAGTTCTCCAGGCCCAGCCCGTGCGCGTCGGAGAGCTGGCGGGGCAGCGGGCCGCGCAGCTCCTCGCGCAGCGCGCGTTCGTACTGCCCGAGCAGCTGCCCTTCCAGGCGGCTGGTGCCCGCGCCGTTGTCGAGCTCCAGGCGCCCGGAACGCGTGCGGTAGTCGTACAGCTCGCGCTCCTGCCCCTCCTGCATGGGCTGGATCCCTTCCGTGCTCCAGTTGGAGTAGGTGGCGAACTTCGCGTTCGCGGTGCGCATCGCGACCACGTGCAGCGGGGCGTTGGCCGCGTACAGTTCGGTGGCGAACTCCGTCACGATCTCATCGGTGGCGTGCAGCACGTAGGGACGCCCGCGGGCGTGCGGGTTGGCGAGGATCGCCGCCAGGTCCGCCCGATCGGCGATGTGCGAGTAGCGCGGTTCCGTGCGCCACGCATCGGAGCCGCTGGCGATCCTCAATAGCAACGGCGCCACGTCCACGCTCGAGGTCAGCTGCATCCGCGGCCGGCGGATCGCCGATGTGAGCGCGCCGCGCGGGTCCTTGACGATCAGCGGCACCCTGATCGCCTCCTCGTATGCCCCTCCGCCCTTGCCGCGCAGGCCGTGCGAGGCGCCGTACTCGCCGTGGTCTGAGGTGAACAGCACAACCGTGTTCGCCGCTACGTGCGGGTTGCTTTCGAGCGTCCGCAGCACCTGGCCGATGTGTTCGTCCACGTTGCGCTGCAGCTTCACGTACAGGTCCATGAACTGCTCCCATTTCCTGAGCGCCCGCGGGCCCGTGAACGGCACCGGCCCGAACGATTTCGCCGCGGTCTGCTGCAGCGAGAGCTGCAGCAGCGGCTTGTGCTGGGCTTCGAGCATCGCCGGCGTCTCGTAGTTGGGGGGCAGCCCCCTCACCAGCGCCGGCGCGGTGCGCTCCGAGGGGATCTGTTCGCTCCACTTGTGCCACCACGCGATGTCGTGCGGGTTGACGAGCGACACGGTCGTGCACCACGGCTGGGCGGAGTCGCCGTTTTCGGAGAACCACTGTTCGAACTGGTTGGCGATCAGCGGGTCCACGCGCCAGCCCTGGCCGGGGCCGCCGTCGGGCGAGGGGTAGGTGCCGCCCTCGAAGCCGTAGGGCTCCAGCGCCCCCGCGTCCTGCAGCACGGTCCACTTGTTGTCTTTGTGCGTGAGGTGCCACTTGCCGTACCACCAGGTCTCATAGCCCTGTTCGCGCAGCATCGTCCCCCACGTCGGGAAGCCGGGGTCGAGCGTCGAGCCGCCCGTGATCATGCACCCGGTCTGGTGGGTGTAGAGGCCGGTCAGCAGCGTCGAGCGCGCCGGCGTGCAGTCGTTGGAGGCGGTGTAGTGGTGCTCGAAGGAGACCCCTTCGCGGCGCAGGCCAGAGATGTTCGGCAGCATCCGCGCGAGCGCCGGCGAGGCGGTGAACCACTGCGGCGTGCGCAGCTGGTCGACCACGATCACGAGGATGTTCGGCTGCGCGGATCGCACCGGCGCGCGCCGGGCCGGCGACGGCGACTGCCCGAGCGTCTGTTCGGGCACGCTCGTCGTGGGCTGCTGGGGCGGGCGCCGGGTGCGTGGGGGCGCCGTGGGTGTCGTCGCCGTCGGCTCGGCGACCTCTTTGGCGACCGCCGCCATCGCGGTGCCGCCAAGCAGCGCCCCACCGGCGACCACTCCTCCCTTCAGGAACGTGCGCCTGTCGATCCGTCGCTCGGGCATCGGCCTCAAAGGTATGTCACCGCACCCTAAGCGCGAGCAAAGGTCAAGTTAAGAGCGCGTTGGGATCGTGGAGGCGTGGGGTTGAAGCGGGGGGTTTGTGATCAACTTTTCAGACCCCAACCCTTCATTTTGTAAAGTGGTTATAGGGCTTTTTAAAGACATCTCCACCCCCCCTCTCAGAAGACGGGGGTCTCGGTGTAATCCCCGAACACCTGCTGCAGCGACTCGATGATCTCGCCCTCCGAGGCGCAGGCGCGGGCACAGTCGAGCAGCGGCTCCATCAGGTTGCGATCGGGCTGTGCCGCCGCCTCGCGCAGGGCGGCGAGGGTGCGCTCCACCCGGGCGCCGTCGCGCGCGGCGCGGGCGGACTGCAGGCGGTCGAGCTGCTTGCGTTCGAGCGCTTGGTCGATGCGCAGGATCGGCAGCGGCTGCTCGTCCTCGAGCACGTGGCTGTTGACGCCGACCACCACCCGCTCGCCGGCGTCGATCTGCTGCTGCAGCTCGAAGGCCGAGTCGGCGATCTCGCGCTGGGGGAAGTTGCGCTTGACGGCCTCCACCATGCCGCCGAGCTGCTCGATCTTCTCGAAGTACTCGTAGCAGCGGGCCTCCATGCGGTCGGTCATCGCCTCGACGAAGTAGCTGCCGCCGAGCGGATCGGCGGTGCTCGCCGCGCCGGTCTCGTGCGCGATCACCTGCTGCGTGCGCAGTGCGATGCGGACCGCCTCCTCGGTCGGCAGCGCGAGCGCCTCGTCGTAGCTGTTGGTGTGCAGCGACTGCGCGCCGCCCAGCACGGCCGCGAGCGCCTCGACGGTGGTGCGGATGATGTTGTTGAGCGGCTGCTGCGCGGTCAGGCTCACCCCGGCGGTCTGCGCGTGGAAGCGCATCAGCCACGAGCGCGGGTTCTTCGCGCCGAACGTCTCGCGCATCTCGCGCGCCCAGATGCGCCGCGCCGCGCGGTACTTGGCGATCTCCTCGAAGAGGTCGATCTGGGCGTTGAAGAAGAAGCTCAGGCGCGGCGCGAACTCGTCGACGTCGAGGCCTCGCTCGATCGCCTGGCGCACGTAGGTGAGGCCGTCGGCGAGCGTGAACGCGAGCTCCTGCTGCGCGGTCGCCCCGGCCTCGCGGATGTGGTACCCGGAGATCGAGATCGGGTGCCAGCGCGGCATCCTGCGCGTGCACCACTCGATCATGTCGCCGCACAGGCGCATCGCCGGGTCGATCGGGAAGCACCACTCCTTCTGGGCGATGTACTCCTTGAGGATGTCCGCCTGGATCGTGCCGGAGAGCTGCTCGAGCAGCCGGTCCGCCCCGTCCGACGCGATCCCGTCCGCCCCCATCCCGTCCGCCGCCGCCCCGTCCGCCGCCACCCCGTTCCCCGGGACCCCGCCCCCGAAGGTGGACGCTCTGCCGAGTGGGTCGGCGCTCGCTTCGGCCGCCGCCACGTAGAAGGCGAGCATGATCGCCGCGGGGGCGTTGATCGTCATCGACACCGACACCTCGCCGAGGTCGATGCCCGCGAACAGCGTCTTCATGTCCTCCACGGTGTCCACCGCCACGCCCTCGCGGCCGACCTCGCCGAACGAGCGCGGGCTGTCTGAGTCGTGGCCCATCAGCGAGGGCATGTCGAACGCGGTGGAGAGGCCGGTCTGGCCGTGCTCGAGCAGGTAGTGGAAGCGCTCGTTGGTCTCCTCGCTGGTGCCGAACCCCGCGAACTGGCGCATCGTCCACAGCCGCCCGCGGTACATCGACTCGTACACCCCGCGCGTGAACGGGTATTCACCAGGGCGTCCGATCGGATCCGCATCTCGCAGCGGGGGCGCCCCGGGTGGCTGTGTGTGTCCGGCGAGGTCCTCCGCGGTGTAGAGCTCCTCGACCGCTTCTCCCGATAGCGTGCGCCCGTCTGCCGTGTCCGCCTGCGATGGGGGAGAGGTGGCGCTTTTCACGATGACTGCAAGATACCGGCCCCTGGGTGTGCCCATCGCGACGGCGATCGCGGCGCTGACGCTTGCGCTCGGCGGCTGCGGCTCCTCGGGTGGCGGCACCGGCGCCGCGGGCGCCGCGGAAACAGCCCCCAGCAGCAACGGTGTCGGCGCGGCGCGAGCCCCATCCCTCCCCCCTCCCCTTGCCCGCCCAACCAAGGCCACGCTGATCCTCGACTTCACGCCCAACGCGGTGCACGCCGGCATCTACCGCGCGCTGGCGGCGGGGTACTACCGGCGCGAGAACATCCAGCTGCAGGTGGTGGCGCCCAGCGCGACCGTCGAACCGCTCAGCCTCGTCGGCGCCGGCCGCGCGCAGTTCGGGCTGGCCGACGGCAGCGACGTCGCCGCCGCGATCGACCACGGCGCCGGCGAGGAGGCGGTGATGGCGCTCGTGCAGCGCCCCGTCGGTGGGCTGATCGCGCTCGCCTCCGAGCACCTGCGCTCGCCCGCGCAGCTGCAGGGCCGCACGGTGGGGATCACCGGGGTGCCCTCCGATCTGGCGGTGCTCGACACCGAGGTGCGCCACGCCGGCGGCGACCCGTCGAAGGTGCACGTCGTGACGGTCGGCTTCAACGGGGCGCAGGCGCTCCTCGCCGGCCGCGTGGCGGCGTTCACCGGCTTCGTTCCCGACGACGGCGTCGGCCTGGAAGTGGAAGGGCATCCGATCACGCCCTTCTGGCTGGACCGCAACGGCGGTCCCGAGTATCCCGGGCTGGTGGCGTTCGCCGACCGCACGCTCGCGCACTCCGATCCGGCGCTGGTGCGCGACTTCCTCGCCGCCACGGTGCGCGGCTACGCGGATACGCTGCGCGACCCCACCCGCTCGCTGAACGAGCTGCTGCGCGCCAACCCCTCGCTGCCGCGCGCGCTCACCGCCGCCTCGCTGCGTGCCTACCTGCCGCTGTTCGACGCCGGCGGCGTGGCGCTCGGGACGATCCAGCCGTCGCACATCGCCGAACTGTCGCGCTGGATGCTCGCCAATCACCTCAGCGCGGCGCCGCTCCCGTTCGCGCGCTATGGCACCAACGCCTTCCTGCCTGCTTCCTGACTCCGCTCGCGCACCGACGACTTCCTGCCTGCCTCCTGACTCCGCTCGCGCACCGACGCCTTCCTGCCTGCCTCCTAACGCCATTTGCGCGCTACGGCAACGTCTTCCTGCCGCGCCCTAAGGTTGGGCATTTCTCGACATCTGATATTTTTATAAGTCCTTGATAGGGGCGTACATCGTTGTATAGTGTGAAGTGCTATGCGCGGCAGGGGAATGCAGCGCCGCGGGGTATCGCAGGGAGAGGGGCGGGGCACACGGCTTGACCGCAAGGTCACGCGGGGGCGGGTTCGATGTGCCTGCCCGGCGGCCGGGTGGGCCCGCCGATGCACCTGCCCGGCGGCCGTGTGGGCCCGCTTTACGGGAGGGGCTAGAGGCGACTGTGCGGGAGGACTCCGATGCGCCTGCTCGTGACCGGCGTCAGCGGGCTGATCGGCTCCAACGTCGCCGCGGCGGCCTCGCAGCAGAGCTGGAGCGTGGTCGGCACCTGGCGCGATGCGCCCGTCAGCCTGCTCGGGGCGCGCACCGCCCAGCTCGACGTCGCCGACCGTCACGCCTGCGTCGCGCTCGCCGAAGAGCTCGAACCGGACGTCATCGTGCACGCCGGTGCGCCCGGCGCCGAGAGCGGTGTGGCCGGTGGCGCAGCGTGCCTGGGGCGCGAGCCGCAACTCGCCGAGGCCGACCTGCTGGGCGCCGAGAACACGCTCGCCGCCGCGCGCGCTGTGCGGGCTCACTACGCGCTGGTCTCCTGCGATCTGGTCTTCAGCGGCGCACGGCCCTCGGGAGAGTGCTGGGAGGAGGAGGACCCCACCGAGCCAACCACCGCGCTTGGGCGCTCGCTGCTGGCCCGCGAGCAGCTCGTGCAGGGCTATGGCGGCAGCTGGCTGATCAGCCGCCCGGCCGATGTGTATGGCGTCAACCTCGCGATCCCCGGAGCAGCCGAGATCGGATCCTCGATCCTCCACTCCCCGCTGCCGGTGCAGGCCGACGAGCGCGCGCAGTACGTGTGGGAGCGCTCCGGGCAGCCGCTGCGCTGCGTGACCTTGCTGCGCGCCGGGCGGCTCCTGCTGGCGCCGACGGGCGTGCGCCGGACGCCCACCTACGCGTGGGACTACGCCCAGCGCCTATGCGAGCTGATCGCCCAGGAGTGCGAGGGCCTGTTCAACATGGCGGGCCCCACGATCCTCGGACGCCTCGCGCAGATGCGTTTGCTGGCGCGCGCCTTCGGCTGCGAGATGGAACTGGTCCGCGACGGCCCCGTGGCGCCGCTACTGCCGGCCAACACGGCGCTGTGCGATCACAAGACGACCTTCGTCTTGGGGCACGCGGCGGTGGATCCGTTCAGCGGCTACCGCCTGATGCGCCGCCAGCTGGAGCGGCTGCTGGGGAACATCGATCCCCCGACAGCGACCCCCGCGCCGATCGCCCCGCCGCTGGTGGTGGGAGGTCTACGCTGAGATGGTGGGCACGCTCGCCGACACCACGCTGCACACCGAGTTCGCTCGGCTGGTGGGGGCCGAGCACGTGCTGTGGCCTCTCCCCCCCGCAAATGGCGCACGACGAGGCACGATCGGAGGCGAGTGGAGCCAGTACAACCACGACGCCACCCGCAGCCGCGGGCTGAGCGGCAGCGCCGACTTGGTGGTGCGTCCCGGCAGCACCGCGGAGGTGGCGGCGGTGATGGCGCTCTGCTACGAGCGCGACCTGCCGCTGATCCCGCGCGGTGGCGGCACCGGGCTGGCCGGTGGCGCCGTGCCGCTCTCCGGCGGCGTGGTGTGCTCGCTGGAGCGGATGCGCGCGGTGCGCGAGCTGGAGCCGGCGCTGTGGCGGATGCTGCCCGAGGCCGGCGTGCCGACGCGCCATGTGCAGCGGATCGCGCGCGAGAACGGGCTCTGCTTCCCGCCCGACCCCGGCGCCTCCGAGCAGTCGCAGATCGGCGGCAACGTCGCCACCAACGCGGGGGGGCCACACGCCTTCAAGTACGGCGTCACCGGCAACTGGGTGACGGGCCTGGAGGCCGTGGTGCCACCCGGGGAGACGATCGCGATCGGTGGCCCCTACCGCAAGGACGTCGCCGGGTACGACCTGAGGAGCCTGCTGATCGGCTCGGAGGGGACGCTCGGGATCGTCACCGCCGTGCGCCTGCGGTTGATGCCGGCGCCCGAAGTCGCGCTGCCGCTGATCGCCTTCCATTCCACTCGCGCCCGGGGCTGTGCGGCGATCCTCGACGTGCTCGGCGCCGGGATCGTGCCCGCCGCCCTTGACTTCGTCGACGGCGAGGCGCTGCGGATGGCGGCCGGCGCGTGGGCGGGGGGCAGCGGGATGCCGCTGCCGATCGACGCCGAGTTCATGCTGCTCGCCGAGGTGGACGGCACGCGCGAAGAGGCGCGCGCCGCGCACGCCGAGCTGGCGGCGGTGCTCGGCTCCAGCGCGCTGGCGCTGTACCGACCCGACCGCGCGGCGCTGTGGGAATGGCGCGACCGCGTTCCCGGCGCGGTCAGCGCGATGCGCGGGGGGAAGGTGAGCGAGGACGTGGTGGTGCCGGTCGAGCGGCTCGCCGAGGCGCTCCCGCGCTTCAGCGAGATCGCCACCCGCCATGGGCTGCGCTCGTGCGCGTGGGGGCATGGGGCCGACGGCAACGTGCACGCCAACCTGCTCGTCGATCCGCACAACGAAGCCGATCTCGCCGCCGCGGCGGCGGTCGCCGAGGAGCTGTTCGCGCTCGCCGTCGAGCTGGGCGGCTCGATCAGCGGCGAGCACGGTGTGGGCTGGTGCAAGAGCGGTCAGCTCGCCAAACAGTGGCCCGATGGGGCACTGCGACTGCATGAGGAGATCAAGCGAGTGTTCGATCCGAAGGGTCTCCTGAACCCCGGTAAGAAGCTCGCGCGTTAAGACGATTCCTTTCTGGCAAGCGGTCTTTCCGCCGTTAGCGCTAGTCTGCGCGCCTTGCTCGTTCTTCAATTCGAAAGGAAGCATTCATGAACAAGACGCAGCTCGTTGACGCGCTGTCCACCGACAGCGGTCTCTCCAAAGCCGACTCCTCGCGTGCGCTCGAGTCGTTCGTGGCCACCGTGGGCAAGGCGCTGAAGAAAGGCGACGAGGTCGTGATCACCGGCTTCGGCAAGTTCTCCGTGGTGAAAAGGGCCGCGCGTCAGGGCGTCAACCCGCGCACCGGGGAGAAAGTCAAAATCAAGGCCTCCAAGGCCCCCAAGTTCACTCCGGGAGCGGGTCTCAAGCAGATCGTCCACCCCAAGAAATAGAGCCGCTCGCCCGCCGTGAGCGGTGGGCGAGCAACCCGCGGGTCGGGGCGCATCCCGAGACCGCGGAGGGAGATCGGGGACGAGGGATGACGCGCCGCGCGCGACGACCGCGCGTGGTAGCGTCGCCGCATGCCGCGCGTGGAAGAGCTGGAGCTCCCCACCCTCGATTACACCGATCCCACGCTGCGGGGTGAGCGCTTCCATGCGACCATGCGCGAGTTGCGCGCAGGGGGATGGCTGGCCGCGGGCCCGTACGGCTACGCGGTGCTCGATCGCGAGGCGGTCGAGTTCTTCCTGCGCACGCGGGCGGCGATCTTCCCGGGAATGACGATCGCGCAGATCTTCGACGTGCGCGAGGGGCCGCTGTACGAGGAGATGCGTCGCAACATCCTCCACATCAACGGCCCCGACCACACTCGCCTGCGCAGCCTCGTCAACCCGGCGCTGTCACCCCGCGCGGTCGAGCGCTACCGCCCGGTGCTGCGAGAGCTGCTGGAGGGAATTTTTAAGGGGATGGGGGAGGGGGGCACTGGCGCGGTTGCCGAAGCCAGCGCGCTCGGCCCACCAGGGTTATCTGGAGAACAGCGCACTACTACTTGCGAGTTCGTGCGCGACATCGCCAAGCCCTACCCCTCGCAGGCGATCGCGCACGTGATGGGAGCGCCTCTGGAGGATGCGCCGCGGCTGCACCACTGGTCAAACTGGATCCAGCGTCAGTTCGACGCGATCTCGATGACCGAGCAGAAAGCGGGGATCGAACAGGCGGTCTCGGAGTTCTACGAGTATGCGTGGGGCTTGGTGCGCGCGCGGCGCGAGCAGCCCGGCGAGGACCTGATCTCGCTGCTGATCGCCGCCGAAGAGCAGGGCGAGCGACTCTCCGACGTGGAGTGCGTCAACCTCGTGCTCAACATCCTGATCGGCGGCGTGGACACCACCCAGAGCCAGCTCGCGCACGCGGTGAGGCTGCTCGCCGAACACCCCGATCAGTGGCAGCTGCTGGGGGAACGGCCCGAGCTGGCCGCCCAGGCGGTCGAGGAGGCGCTGCGCTTCGAGCCGATCACCCCCTTCACCGCCCGTATCCTCGTCGAGGAGGTCATCTTCCGCGACGTCACCTTCCCCGCCGGCACGATCGTGATGGTGTGCGCCTTCACCGGCAACCGCGACCTCCCCGGCGACGGCCACGCCGCCGGGTCAGACCCCGACGAGTTCAACATCGCCGCCGAGCGCGACCGCGCGCGCGTGCTCACCTTCGGCGCCGGCGTGCACTTCTGCGTTGGCGCCAACCTCGCTCGCGTGGAGCTGCAGGAGGCGCTGGCCTTCCTCGTCCCGCGGATGCCGGGCCTCCAGCTGGCGGGCGAGCCGGTGTTCGAGGGCATCACCGGCATCTACGGCCTCGCCGAGCTGCCGCTGCGCTTCGCGGCGTAGCGATCGTCGGTTGGTCGGCCGGCCGGCCGGTCGGCCGGTTGGTTGGTCTACCTGCGCGCCATCCGGTGGCGACGTGGAACAATTCGCAGGGGGGGCATAGCCGAACCCCGACCGACATACCGGAAGAGATGACGCTAGGGACGTTGAGAGGAGCAGTCACCGCGGGGCTCGCAGTGGGTCTCGCCACCGGCCTTGCGCTGGCCGCGATCGTGGTGAGCGCGTGGGCGGGGGAATACCACGTGTACTCGTGCCGGACTCCAACCGGGCAGGTTGCTCCGACGGTGGGATGGAGCCCGTCGGAACATCCCAGCTACGACGTCACCTCGAACACTTGCGAATCGGGAGGTGAGATGGTCGGGGCGCTTGGTGCTGGTGTTGTCCATGTTTCAGGTTCAGAAACCGACATAGCCACTTGGGCTTTCACGGCGCCCGAAGGGGAGAGGATCGCAGCTGCGACGCTATGGCGGGCAGGCAACACACTGGGCGGCAGTAATGGAGAAGGGTCGTATCTCTTCTGGCTATGGGGCGCTGCGCCCGTGGGCGAAAACGTTCAGACCTTCGATGAATGCGCGGCGAGAATCAAAGATACCTGCGCGAGCCAAGGCGACTCTACGCAACCATTGGCTGCGGAAAATCGAGTTGTTGCTCCGCAAAGCGCGCTCGATACCCGCCGTCTCGGTGCAAGTACCTATTGCGGATCATTCATTGCCACATCCTGTCCTACCAACGAAGGCGACGGAATCACCTATGACGCCGAGGTAGAGCTCTTCGCCGCCGACATAACCCTCTCCCAGCCAGCGGGCCCAACCGTCTCCGCGGTGAGTGGCGGCCTGGCAGAAGACCCGACCGTCAGCGGCACCAGCGACGTGGCCTTCCATGCGACCGATCCCGGCTCCGGCGTGTACGAAGCGATCGTCGAGGTCGACGGCAAGGTGCTCGAGCACGAGGTGATCGACGAAGAGAGCGGGCGCTGTCACGACGTCGGCGGCACCGACGACGGGCTGCCGGCCTTCCTCTACCCACAGCCCTGCCCGGCCGAAGCGAACGCCGACATCCCGTTCGACACGACCACCCTCGCCGACGGCGAGCACCATCTAGTGGTGAGCGTCACCGATGCCGCCGGCAACGCCGCGACCGTGCTCGACCGCGAGATCGACGTCGCCAACCCGGTGCTCTCCAGCCCCCCTACCCCCGCCGTCTGCCCCGCGAGCGCCGCGGCGAGCGGCCAGGGCGCTGGTCAGGGCCCCGTTCTGACCGCGGGCTGGAAGGGTCATCGCAAGGGCGCCCGCCTGCGCGCCCGCTACGGCCCCGCGCACGTCATCGAAGGGGCGCTGACCGACCCCGCGAGCGCGGGCGGAAACCCGCTCGGCACGACCGCGACGAGCGGAGCGGGGGCGAGTGGGAAGCCGATCCCGGACGCCCAGCTGGAAGTCTGCGAGCTGGCCAGCTACAAGGGCGCGCAGAGCCGGCTGGTCGGCACCCCGCACACGGACGCAAATGGCCACTGGAGCCTCACCCTCCCCCGCAACCTCCCCTCCGCCGTGCTGCGGATCAGCTATCGGCAGAGCCCGGCCGACGCCCTACCAGTGGCGCCGCAAGCGCTGACGCTGACGATCCCCGCCGCGCTTCACCTGCATATCGCCCCGCGCACGGCTGCCTCCAGCGGCACGATCCACTTCAGCGGCCGCCTGCGCGGCGGCCCGATCCCACCCGGCGGCAAGCAGCTCGTGCTCGAGGCTCGCTCCCCCGGCGGCCCCTGGATCGAGTTCCACGTGATCCGCACCGGCGCGGGCGGGCGCTTCGCCTACCTCTACCGCTTCCGCCTCCCCGGCCCCGCCCACTACCAGTTCCGCGTCCTCTCCGAAACGGAGGCCGACTTCCCGTTCGGTGCTGGGGTCTCGAACGTGGTGGGGGTTTTCGAGGGGTGAGTCTGTTTTACGCCGCCGGCTCGGGCTCGGCCCTGCCCCGTGGGGCTTGCAGCGTGAGACCGGGGACCAACTCGAAGTGACGCCGGTTGCGCGTCATCACCGCCATCTCGCGCTCGAGCGCGGTGGCCGCGATCAGCGCGTCGGGCACCGGGATGCCGGCTGCGCGCCGGACCCGCCCGGCGGACTCGGCGATCGTGCGGTCCACCGCGATCTCCTCCAGCACACTCAGCGTCCGGCGCAGAGCTGGCTCATCCACGTTCAGCGCGGCGAACAGCTCGCAGCGCGTGACCACCGAGATCGCCTGGTCGGGAGCGCGCAGGTTTAGTCGGTGGTACCCGCGCAGATGATCGATCAGGACGTCAGTGTCCAGCAGGATCCGGCTCAACGCGATTCCAGTCGAGGTCGAAGCGATTCCACTCCTCGCGCGGCGGCACCTGCAGGTCCGGCATCGATCCGAACGTCTCATCGAGGACCCGCTGGCGATCCTCCAGCGTCGGCTCCGGCGGCTGCAGGTACGCATCGAGCGCCGCGCGGATCACCTCCGCCAGCGTCCGCCCATCGCGCGCCCGTAGCTCCTCGATCCGATCACGTTGTTCCTGGGTGAGGTACACCTGAGTGCGAGTTGCCGACATATACAGCGCAGCATACAGCATGAGGAAACCATCTTCTGCGGCAGATGGCATTTGACCGACGCGTTGCCCGGCTACCTGACCTTAGACATGATGGATCCACGCATGCAAATAGCGGCGGATGCCATTGGCTCGGTGCGAGCCGAGGGTTTGGAGCCGGGCCCGGTCGTGACTGAGATCCTCGATCGGTGGGCCGAAGGCGCGATCAAGACCGAGCAGCTTGGGGAGGCAGCGCGGCGCCTAGCGGTCGGTGAGTCCGTGGCTGATCTACTCGGCAAGCCGGAGCCGGTGTCTACAAGTCGCTGACCGTGGCCTTTCTGTGGTGCTGTGGCCGATCCCTACGTCTACCCTGGCACCGACCTACTGCGCAACCTGGCCGGGCTGCAAGACGCCAGTGTGCTTGCCCGCCGCGAGGCACAGGTGACGACGCTGCGGCTGGCTCAGCTTACGGCCCTCAGGCTGGAGGGTGCCTACGACCTTCCTCACCTTCAGAGGTTCCACCACTTCATCTTCCAGGACATCTACGCCTGGGCAGGTGCACTACGCAACGTCCCAATTGCCAAGCCGGGCGGTATGTTCGCGTTGCCGGAGTACATCGAGAGCTACCTGACCGATGTGCTGCGGCACCTCGCCGACGAGAGGCACCTTCGCGGACTTGCGCGCGATCGGTTTGCCGATCGACTCACCCATTACTATGCCGAGATCAACGCTGTGCATCCCTTCCGGGAGGGCAACTGATTGAGCGAGTGCTCGATCTGCCCGGCCGTCGAGATTGAGCAGTTACAGCGTCCCACGAGGGTCACGTCCTTTCACGACGAGGACGCCAACGAATCCACGGAGCGGGTATCCGCTCGTATGCGTCCGATCAGCAGCCGGACTCGTTGGAACATGGCCCAGCCTCCGATCGCGGCGGTGGCGGCGAGCGGCCCGAAGGCGGGGATCGTGAAGCGGTAGTCGTACTCGGAGAGGAACACCGGTCCGGCGAGCAGGACTACCGTGGTCGAGAAGAAGAGGAAGGCGGCGCGGCGCTCATGGCCCCTGGTGATGATCGGAGCAGCGAACGCGAGTAGCAGCAGCAGCGCCATCAGCGGTCCCTCGATCCGGGTGTCGCGCTCGTAGTCGAGCAGGAAGGTGACACTCTTGTGGACTTCCCCGTCGCCTGGGTAGTACGCGGCGAGAATCGGGTCGATCGAGTAGAGGTTGCCGGTGTTGAAGTAGTAGTCGATCAGCGACTGCGGCGTATTGCCGTATCCGGTGCCGGTCGGGCCCTTGTTGCCGTAGGGCGAGCTGGGAAAAGAGGGGTCGACGATCCGCACGAGATCGCGCCCGACGTATTCGAGGTATTCAAGGGGCTGCCCGAGGATGGCGGCCTCGGCGAAGGAGCGCAGCTTGGCGTTCTCCCCCGGTTTTGGGACCGTGACGTCGGGCCCCCCGAAGACCCGCACGGCTGGCGAGGTTGCGGTGAACTCCCAGAAGTCGTGGCCGGGCCGCCGCGAGGGTGGGACATGAATGCAGAGATCGGTGGTGCCGGCGGGAGGGGTGAACTTGGAGCAGTTCGCAAACGGCGCCACACGAGCGTACAGGTCGAAATAGCCAGCGCCTGTGAACCCGCCATATCCCTCGGCCTGTTCGTGCGCTCGCAGGAAGCCACCGATCGGCAGCGCTGCCGCAACCAGGATCACCGCGCCGATCGTCACCCGCCGCCGCCACGCACCCGGGGCCGTGAGTGTCGCGACGACGATCATCACGGCGAGCAGCACCAGCCCGAGGCTGCGCACGTCGGTCGCTGCCCCGAGCGCCACACCGGCGAGCGCCGGCCATCCCCACGCGCCCTTCCACGCGCGCACGATCGCGTAGAGGGTGAGGTCCACCAGGAAGATGAACACCGCCTCGCTCAGCGGCGCATGCTCGAGGAAGATCTCCGACCCGCCGAGCATCACAACGGCGGCGGGAACCAGCGCGACCCACCCCGACAGTCCTGCTCGGCGGACGGCGCCGAACAGCAGCAGCCCGCTCGACAGGCCGAGCAGATGCTGCCCGAAGATCGCGAACGACAGGTGCGGGTGGATGCCGTGCATCAGCCGCAGGAACTCCGAGTAGCCACCGACGCGCAGCGGATCGTTGAAGATCCCCGTCAGCGCGTCCTCGATGTAGATCGAGGTATCTGGAAAGCCGATCAGCGCGGGTCGCCAGCGCCAGATGAAATACAGGCGAAGCGCCAGCCCCACGAGGAAGACGACCCCCAGCGCGATGTACACCGGCTGGCGCACGGCGCTCCGAACACGACCCGGCCAGGTCTCCAAATATGCCCGTCCCCGCTCGCCCAGCCCGGGCCGCGCGCGGGGCTGCGCTGGTGGGGAGGCGACCATGGGCCCGAACCATATCGATGGCTCGCGCGGCTCAAAATGCGACGGTGATGTCGCGCCACTGCTCTTGGGATGGCCGCTGGCGCAGTTGATGTTCGACGCCGGCGCGGATCTCGGCGAACCGGCTGTGGTCGAGCGTCCAGATGAGGATGATGCCAGCGTGTGAGCGTCCGGCCTCGGCCCACTGGCGCGCGAGCGGCGCGAAGTCTCGACTGTTGCGCGTGATCAGCACGCGCTGCTCGGATGCGGCGAGCTCCAGCACCTGCGGGTCGGGGAGCCTCTCGAAGGCTGCGTCTTCGGCGAGCGCAAGCACGTCGTGTCCCGCCTCGCGCAGCTTCGCGGCGATGCCGCGAGGAGAGAGGTTCGCGTCGAGCAGCAGCCGCAAGGGCGCCTATGCCGCCGGCGCGAGCTCGATGAATGGGTAGAGCTCGCGCAACTGCTCGGCGGTGCGACGGTTATCGGCGATCGCCTCGGCGATCTCATCGGGGTAGCTGTCGCGGTAGGCGACGGCAAGACGCACCTGCGGCTCGCTCAGCTGCGTCTGCTCTACGAGGCGCTCGATCGAGCCGAAGTCCTCGAGCATCTGGGCGATCTCCCAGACATCGAGGCCCGAGCCGATCGCCCACGGGCGCCGGGCGGCGTCATCGCCGCGGAAGGCGATCCCGGCGAAGCGGCGGGTGCGCGCCGCCTCCTCGGTCAGAGCCTCGACGATTGCGCTCTTGGAGCGGCGGGTCCTCCTGGCCTCGTCCTCGACGAAGTGGTCCGTGGGCAGGTTGAAGCGGACGCTAAAAGGCTCGCCCTTGCGAGCTTTCACACTTGTCGCTGTGGGTGACATGTACGCAAGGTAGCACACATAACTTACAGCGTACCGGGATCATCGGGGCTCCGATCGGCACATGCGGTGAAGAGCGCGACGGAGCGGCTGTGGCGACTCGCATAGGCCACTTTTGGTAATCTGATGGCATGCAAGTTGCCATTGATGCAGTTGGTCGCGTCATCATCCCCAAGAGCCTGCGGGAAGAGCTGGGCCTCAACGGTCCAGCCAACCTGGAGCTGACCGCCGCCGACGGCAGGTTGGAGCTGACCGTGGCCGATGTCCCGGCGCGTGTCGAGGAGCGGGATGGGCTACCGGTGATCGTGACCGACGAGCCGATGGCGCCGATGAGCATCGCCGAGACGCGAGAGGCGATCGAGCGCGTCCGGCGGTGACTGCCCCGGATTCGAGTGTCGTGATCGCCTCCCTGGCGCCATGGCACGAGGCTCACGAGCCGGCCCGCGCAGCACTGCTCACGGGGGGAGACCTGAGGTTGCCCGCCCATGTCGCCTTCGAGACCACCTCCGCGCTCAGCCGTATGCCCGAGGGATATCGGATCGCCCCAGCCGTGGTGCTCGAGGCGCTCGAACTGGGCTTTCCCCAACCCTGGCTCACACTCGAGGCGGCCGATCAGCACGATGCGCTGCGGCGTGCCGTCGAGGCAGGCGTGCGCGGCGGTGCGCTCTACGACGCGTTGATCGCAGCGACCGCCTCCAAGCATGGAGCGGAACTGCTCAGCGCCGACCGCCGGGCACGCGGCGTCTACCAGGCGATGGGCGTCGAGGCCACGTTAATCTAAGCACCCTCGAGCGAGCGCCTCCGCTCACGCTCCATGCCACGTGCTCCTGATCGGCTTCGCGGCGGTTGAGCGTGAGCGGTGCCTCCGCTGTGGTGTGTATATTATGCGCATGGCCCGCGTCAACGTATACCTCCCCGACGAGCTGGCGCGTGAGGCGCGCGCCGCCGGCCTGAACATCTCCAAGGTTGCGCAGGAGGCGCTCAGCAACACCCTCGCCCACAGTGAGACCGACCGCTGGCTGGACCGCCTCGATCGCCTGCCCCGCGCAAGCGTCTCCCACGCGAGCGTGATCGACGCGATCGACGAGGCCCGCACGGAACTCGGCGACTCCGTCGGTGCCTGAGGAGCTCGTCCTCGACGCCTCCGCGGTCGTGGAGGCGCTGCTGGGCACCGATCTCGGCGTCAAAGTTCGCGAGCGGATGCGTGGCCAGCGGCTGCACGCACCGGCCCACCTCGACGCCGAGGTGCTCTCGGCGTTGGGCCGTCTCCATCGCGCCGGCGAGATCCCGCACACAACCGTCACCGCGGCCCTGGGCGAGCTCGCCGCCGCGCCGATTCAACGCCACCCGCTGGGTGGTCTGCTCACGGGCGCATGGGCGCGCCGCGAGAACCAGCGCCTCGTCGACGCGCTCTACTCCGAGCTTGCCGCCGCGCTCGACTCGATCCCGCTGCTCACGACCGATGCGCGCCTCGCACGAGCCGACGACCAAGCCGAGTTGGTGGGCCGGCGCTGAGCGGACGCCGGGAGGGCATCGCCCGGTCAAGTTGTATAACGAGGACCATGAGTCGCTCGCTGAGGCTGGGGCTGCCCGCGATCGTTGTCGCCTCTCTCCTGGGCCAGAGTCCGATCGCTTCCACGTATGCCAAGCCGGCGGACGCCGCGGGAGCGGCCGAGGCCACCAGGCACGCTGTGGTGGCGCCTGCCCTACGGGCCCGTCATGCCTGCGCCCACGTGCCGAGGCTGGTTGGCCTGAGCCTGTCCGCCGCGCGGACTCGAGCGGCGCGAGCCGGCTGCAAGCTGCAGGCGCGGGAAGCCGGCAGCGGCCAGATCGTCGAAAAGCAGCTGTATGGGCGAAACTCGGCCCAGTCAGTCGTGCGTCAGGCGCCGCGCGCGGGTCGTGCAGGCCGCATGGGGCGGACGGTCACGGTCTGGCTGAAGCCGCTGTGTCGCCAGTCCGCCGCGGCGGGGTCGCCCGCCGGTGAGCCGTTCGTGAAACCGGGTCCGACTGAGCTGGTCAGTGGGTTGTTCCTGGCCGGAGGCCCGCTCACACTCTCCCCGCGCTGCCAGGCCGGAACGCCATCTCCCGGCACCATCACGGTGACCAGCCCCACCACCGGTGCGGTCATCGCGAGTGACAGCGTCGCCAGCGGACAGCTCGCCACGATCCCGCTTGCCCCGGGCACCTACAACATCCAGGGAACCTTCGGCAACGCCTTTTCCAATGACCAGGCCATACAGACGCAGCCGCAGCAGGTTACGATCACCGCGGGATACACCGTCCGCCAGGATGTCGTGGTGAATGTTCCCTGAAGTTGCGCGGTCTCTTCGCTATCCCAAAAATGTGCGAGGAGCCCGGCTGGCTCATGGGCAAGGAGCCGCCGTCCTCGCCGTTGCGTGCGAGCCGTCTTCAAAGGTAAGCGAGGCGGTGAAGGGGAAGCCTCCGCGGGGGCACTGATCTGGTAGGAGGATGCCGGTCGGGTGGTAGCTGGTGATCCTGCCGCGGACGCGTTCGTAGTAGGTGAGTCCTCGTGGTCCGAGGGTGGCGTTTAGTGCCGCGACGGCTGCGTTGGGTGCTCCGGGAAGGGTTGGGACCGGCGGCACTTCGATGTCGATGCTGCCGGCGTGCGGGGCCGGCAGGAGTAGCGCTGGGATCGCCACTTGGGCGCTGATGGGCGTGCCGCCGCAGGCGAAGAAGAGCAGTGCGAAGTGCCCTTTTGTTTCCGGGGCGCGCACGATCGCGATTTCCACTTCCTCTTTGAGGACTTCTGCGCCGATGGCAAACTCGGCGAGCACGCCGCCGTGGCCCATGTAGGAGTCGGCCGGGCAGTCTTCGGGGCCGAGATATTCGAGCCTGGTCTGTGAGCAGGTCGTGATGCCGAGGCCGCTTACGGTGAAGCCGAGCGTGCTCGGGTAACGCAGTTCGAGCGCCGTGAGTGGAGACGTAACATGGCTGTCGGGCGTGGTGATCTGGACGTGGATGGCTATGGTCGTGGGCTTGCCGAGACGGTCGGGGGTGAAGCCGACCCGGAGCTTGGCTGACTGTGTCGCGTGTGCTGTAGCCGGTAGGCAGACACAGGCCACGAGCGTGGCCATGAGCCTGATGGCTCGGCGTAGGGTTCTTGCTCGGCGCGGAGGGCTAATACGAGAGCGTGCCGGTTGTTTGGATGACCATTGCGTAGGTGCGGCGGTCGAAGGTCCCCGACAACGCGGTGCGTCCGTGGGCGTGGCTGTAGCGGCCGCTGCCGCCGGTGACCGTGATCGAGCCACTG
This sequence comes from uncultured Solirubrobacterales bacterium, assembly GCA_963844585.1. GTDB lineage: Bacteria > Actinomycetota > Thermoleophilia > Solirubrobacterales > Solirubrobacteraceae > Palsa-744. Next base: position 868,205 of record CAWJOV010000010.1, read on the forward strand.
AAGGTTTGGTAACGGCCAGATCCGTGTGTGGTCGCTCGTCCGTGGCCATCGATCGTGCCGCCGTGGGTATGGATGGCGAAACTACCGGAGAAGACGTCGCCCGTCGTAAGGACGGCGCGCATCGTGCCAGGTAGTGCGCCGGTCACGGGGCCTTCCTCCTCGAGCTGTGAGCCATTCGCCTTGACGAGATGTAGATGGGCGGTGGCGGCTCCGTTCAGCGTTCGGGCTGCGTATGCGCCCGTGCGGCTAGCTGCGGTGGAGTCGGCGGCACCTATGAGCGCGATGCCGACAATGGCGATCGCGGGCAACGCCAGTCCCCCTCGGTGGCGGGGGCGCTCTGGCGTGCTGCACCCCGTGGTTTCCGGCCACCGTGGCGCGACAGCTCGACCAACACTTGAGGATGGCCAAAACAATCTCTTCATCTCGAATTAGATCCTACCGGTCACCTGGCTGAGATGAGTCGATCATGCGTGATCGCCGACGGTGGCTGGGCTACCTGCTGGCCCGGAGCGAGGCGACCGCAAGCGGGCCTACGAGTGGCCTCGGTAGCGGATGAGCCGGTGCTTGGCGGTCAGCAGGCGCACGCGCCCTGCCGGCACGGTGACGCGTCCGGCTGCGCGTCCGTAACCACCGTGCTCGATCTGGCGCAGGATCTCGCGATAGAGTGCTGCCGCGAGGGCCATTCCCTGCCGTCCACGGGTGAGGAGCGGGATCGCGTCGAGCCCTTCGTCGTAAAGCTGATCGGCGCGGGCGATCTGGTCGCGGAGGAGCTCTTCGCGTGCGCCGGGGGAGGGGACACCGAAATGCTCGATTGTGGTGCGGGCGACGTAGAGGCGGCCGTGGGCTAGATCCTCATCGATATCGCGCAAGATATTCGTACGCTGGAAAGCCCTGCCGAGGGTCGCCATCTTGCTTTCCCCATCGGGGTGCGAAGTCCCGAACATCTTGGCGAGCACGACCCCGATCGAGCCGCCGACCCACTGGCAGTAGCGTTCCAGGTCGTCTTCGTCTTCGATCGTGGTCTGCGTGAGGTCGTGCCGCATCCCTTCGCAGAATTCGAGCAGCGCCTGCGGTGGCAGTGGGTAGCGCCGTGAAAGATCGGTGAGGATGAGCGTCTCGGGGGTGTCCGTATCCTGGCGGTATGTCCAGCGCTCGATCGCCTCGACTCGTTGCTCCGCCTGTGGATCTTGCTCGTCGACGAGGTCATCGATCGTGCGCAGCAGGTAGTAGAGCTGGCGGGCATCGGCCTGGAGGTCTCGGGGAAGCAGACGGATGCCCGTGCTGAATGTGCTCGAGGAAAGGACTGACGCTGGGTCGCGCTGACGCGTTGGTGTGGTGCTGGTGATTGCTCGAGGGCGCATCGTGATCGCATCGCGGAGGGATTGAGGCTATCGGCTTCCCTCCTTGGTTTCTCACGTTTGCCGCTGGGGTCAGACGAGATGGATTGGCAGTGACAGGTCATTCGCTGGAGAAGGCGGCTCGTGGTCCGAATCGGGCAGTCTGTATTCCTGCGACTATCGACGCCGCAGCCGAGATGCCTGCGACGATCACAATGGTCCGCAGCCCGAGCTGCCACGCGGGTGAATAGTGGACCGAGGCACCGGTCGTTTGGTGGAGCCAGCCGTCGATCAGGTCTTGGCCAACGAGACCGAATGCCATGCCGATCAGGCAGCCTACGAGCAAGACCGAGCCACTCTCGTAGAAGATGAGCCTGGTGAACTGGCCGAAGCCCATGCCGATCGAGATCAGCGATTCGAGCCTTCCCTGCTGCTGCCAGATGGCAGCAATCATCAGGGCGATCACCGACGCGATGGTGGCGATCAGAACGATAATCGTGGTGTCGTTCAATCGCGAGAGGGTGCTACCGAGCACCGCGTTGACTTCCGAGCGTCGTTCGCTGGCGGTCTCGGTGGTGAGCCCACTGTTGGATGGCAGCGCGCGTTCGACAGCTTGCTTGCCTTGTTCGATCGGGATGCTGGGCTTGAGTGTGACGGCAAGCTCTGAAGCGGAGGAGGCGCTACCCCAAAGTCGTGCGTGATCGTTGCCGTTCATGACGACGGCGCCCGGCAGCCAGCCGTAATTTGCGATCGTCGCGGCGAGCCGGAGGTTGGCGTTTCCAGTGGGGGTGGGGATCGTGAAGCGCTGCCCTATGTGGAGGTGGTCTTCATGAGCGATTGGTTGGCTGATTGCCGCCCAGCCGCCTTCGCGTATGTGTCTATCTGCCAGGTCGAGCGACCCTTCAACCAGCTGGCTGGGGGCAATCTGCGCTTGAGTCTGCGGCGGGACGCCAAGGACCCATACCCGTCGTCCCGGCAGGTCGAGAAACGAGTCGCGCCAGGGCAGCACCGAGCTCACAGCGCCAAGGCGCTGCAGCCGGTGTTGGGTTTCGGCGTATGCAAAGGGCTGCGTCGTGTAGACGTTCTCCGGACCACCAGGCTTGATCCAAATGGTTGCGCTCGAGAGCAGGTCCGAGGCTCCCCGGCGCGCTGCGTGCTGGACATCGGAGACCGAACCGCCTATCAGGACCATCAGGAAGGCTGCGACTGCCCCTGTTGCAAGGAGCGCAACCGATCGCGTGGGGGAGCCCCTAAGCTCCGCAACAGAGAGGCGGGCCGCAGGGTCGTCCGAGTGCCGCGATGCCGCTTGCGCCAGCCTGAGCAGCTGGCGCAGGATCATCGGAAGGCAGATGACGAGGCCGGCTGCGAGCCCGACGAGCGCCACAACCGTTGTCTGCGGCTTCAGCGCGGAGGCGGCTACCGAGACGCCCACGAGCAGGACACCGCAACCAAAGACAGCTACGTCAGAGAAATGCAGCTTGCGCGCGAGCGAGAGCGTGCGACCGACCGCTTCGGGCTCGGCCGCGGCCCCAGCGCGAAGAGCCACGGCTGCCGGCAGGGCCGCTGCGGCGAAGGCGGCGAGCATTCCGCCGCCGAGTGCGATCAGGATTGTCGGCAGCCCTACGACTCGCTGTCCGCCAATTGCAAATGCCGCCGCGATGTAGCCAGGCACGGTCCGATAGGCAATCAGCGAGATGATGTCGCCCGCGAGCAGCCCGAGTATCGAGCCGACGAGGCCGAGTATGAATGCGTCGAAGGCGAGCGAGGCGACGATCATCGAGTCAGGGGTGCCGGTCTCGATCAGGTAGACGATGAAGCGCCGGCGCTCGTCGCTTGCGAGTAGCAGTGCGTTGTAGGCGAGGATGATGCCCGCGACGAGGCTGATCGCGCTGAAGAGCAGCGTCACCTGCTTTTCAGGTCCGGCGGCAGACGCAAGGAGCTGTGCTTCGGTCTTGACCGGGCGGGCATTGAGCGTGGCTCCGAAGCGGGCCGTGAGCGCGCGGCGCAGCGCCGCTTCTCGACCGGCCTGGGGCTCGATCAGAATGCGTGTCACGCGACCGGCCGATCCGGTGAGGCTTTGCACGATCGGTAGTGGGGCGGCGGCGACTGGGCTTTCGGCGATCGGGCCGATCTTGCTGCTGGGGACGGTGGCGTCTAGCGTGAGGTGTTCGGTGCGTGCGCCGACGCGGATGGCGAGCAGGGTGCCCGGTCGGGCACCGATCGCGTGCGCTGTCGGTTCGGTCAAGACGAGTAGCCCTCGGTGAGAGGCTTCGCCGGCGCGCTGGAACTCCAGGGAGAGCTTGCCCCCGAGCGCCGCGATCTGTTCAGTGGCGCCGACCAGGGTGAGCGCCCTGCGGCCCTTCGGCCCGACGGCGATTATCGGCTGCTCGAAGATCGGCGCGGCGGCCTTCACGCCGCGCATGTGTTCGACTTCTTCGGCGATGCGCTGTTCGAAGCCTTCGGGGCCCCGCGCGGCGAGTTCGAGCGTCGCACGGCCGGCGACGCCGTGCGCGATTTCTTCAAAGGAGCCGGTGATGCTGCGGTGGGCGACCTGGACGGCGAACAGCAGCGCGACGCCGGCCGCAACCCCCACGACGGCCATCAGCTCCCGCAGTGGCTGGACACGCAGGTGACGCCGGTAGAAGAGGAGCAGGGTTCGGAGGTAGCCGATCATTCACCGATCGCCGCCTGTGCCTCCAGGTCGGGCTCCGTCAGCCGGCCGTCGCGCATCCCGAGCACACGATCGGCGTAGTGCGCCACCCGCGCGTCGTGCGTGACGAGGACGGTGGCTGCCCCTCGCTGGCGGGGAAGCGCGCTCAGCAGGTCGAGCACGGCATCCCCGGTCTCGGTATCGAGGTTGCCCGTCGGCTCGTCGGCGAGGATCAGCTTCGGCTCGCCGACGAGCGCCCGCGCGATCGCCACGCGCTGCTGCTCCCCGCCGGAGAGCATCGCAGGAGTGTGGCCCGCGCGACTGCGCAGCCCCACGTCATCCAGGGCGGCAAGCGCTCGTTGGCCCGCTTCACGGTGGTTGATCCTGCGCAGCAGCAGCGGCATAGCAACGTTCTCTTCGGCGGTGAGGCCCGCCACCAGGTTGAAGCCCTGGAAGACGAAGCCGAGCTTCATGCGCCTGTAGGTGAGCACCTCACGCTTCGACAGCCTCCCGAGGTCGCTGCCCTCGAACCGCACGCTGCCGGCGTCCGTGCGCAACAGGCCGGCCGCGAGTAGCAGCAGCGTCGACTTGCCCGAGCCGCTCGGGCCGAAGATCGCCACAAGCTCGCCGCCGTTGACGCTGATGCTCACGTCGGCGACGGCGTGGACCACACCGCCGGGACTCACGTAGTCCTTGCACGCGTGCTCCAGCTCAAGCATCGGCTGCGGCACGGCGCGACCCGACCGACGGGAACTCATAGATCTTCCCGCCTTCGCCGATCGGCTCGGGATCGACGAGCTTGCCATCGCGCAGGTAGAGGATCGGCTCGGCTCGCAGCAGAGTCTCCGCGTCGCTGTCGGTGATCAGCACGGCAACTCTCGCCCGGTGTGCGAGCTCGGCGAGCAACACCATGATGCCCTCCTGCTCGAGGAGCGAGAGGTTCGACGCCGGGCCGTCGGCGAGCAACAGTCGGGGTTCGGTGACCAGTGCCCGCGCGATCGCGACGCGCTGGCGCTCGCCGTCTGAAAGCTCGCGCAGGTCCATGCCGATGCACTGCTCGGCCTCGCAGGCAAGCAGCGCCTCGCGGACGCGTCGTTCGGTGTCGCGGCGCCCACAGCGATCAACAAGCAGCGGCATCGCGACGTGGTCGGCCACGCTGAGGCGCTCCTGCCAGGACTGCGAGGCCCACACGCACGCGATCTCGCGACGGCGAAAGCGCGTCCGCTTCGCCGCGGACATCCGGTCGAGGCGCTCCCCGTTGTAGGTGACGGTGCCGCTATCCGGCTTGCGCAGGCCGGCCGCGATCCGCAGGAGTGTCGTCTTACCCGAGCCGCTCGGGCCGAAGATGCCCATGATCTGACCACGATCGAGATCAACGGAGACGTCGTCCAGCGCGACCCTTGTCCCGTTGGTCCGGTCGTAGCACTTGGATATCCGCTCGAGGCGAAGCATCGCCTCAGCGCTCCGCGCCTAGACGCCAGGCTGTCTGCGGGGGCATAGGCCCGTCAGCCATCGCGATCCCGCTGGCGCTCAGGCGAGGTCAGGTTGCGCTGCTTCGATGCGATCCTGCCGAACAGCTCGTCGCGCGCGATCTGGCGCTCGCGCGCATCCTTGGATGCGCCGGAGCGCCCGTACTCCGAGGGCCAGATCGCATCCTCGGTCAGCAGCCAAGAAACCCGCTCGTGTGCGTGTCTGGCCCATCCCAGCTCGCATTCCAGATGCGCGACGTCGGCGCTCAGACCGAGCCTGAGGAACACCTGATCGGCGCGCACCCGCGACCCTACTTCGGGTTTCTCGGGTATCTCATCCCGCTGATAGGAGAGAACCTGCAAACGGGCGGCGCAGTCGCGCTCGTAGGCCTCGATCTGCTTCAACGCGTCCTTCTGGCGCTCGGGGCCAGCCAACGCGATCTTGACCAGCAATGGCCGGCGCAACAGCCGAGCCCCACCCTTGATCTCCTCGAACCAGCGATCGAACTCCGCGACCCCGCTTGGGGTGATCGCGAACACATGCCGTTCGTCCTGGTCCTCCACTTCGCCGTCGATCCGCTCGATCAGGCCCTCCTCGCACATCCGTCTGATCGTCTGATACAGCTGGCCCGAGTTGATGTTCCACGCGGGCCCGAGACGCTCCTCCAAGCGTTCGCCGAGCTGATAGCGGTAGGCGGGCCGATGGAGCAGCAGCCCCAGCAGCGCGTGTTTGGCAGACACTCAGCCTCCTCCCGCACAACGACCCGACATTGATTCATCCTCATCCATAGGAGTATTCCGACCGCACAAACCCTACACAGAGCGCTCGATCATCGTCGGCTCCTCCCAAGAAATACTTACTTAAAGGTATCTCGGAGACCGTGCACGGGACCCGTTTGGTGTACGCCACGGTAGGCCATCGATCCCCTAAATCCTCGCGGGAGCAGGAGAAAGGCCCGGTCAGCTGCGATGGCCGCGCTCCCCAAAGCTCAGATATCGAGGTGCAGACCGCTTTTCGGAATGCTTACTTAAAGGTATTGACCTGCGTGTGACGTGCTGCACTATCTATCTCATGGCCGCAAACGCCAGAGCGAGACCGGGGTGTCGGGTCAACGTCTCCGACTTCCGCCTGAGCTGGGCACGGCAGGGCTGCCCAAAGAGCTCGACATCGCCTTGGCTTCCCCCCTCGGGGTCCGGGTCCGCGCAGGCGCCCGCCGAAGGAGAGGCGGCGGGTCGCCAGCGTGATCTGTGCACCCCCGCCTACGCTCAGGCGGCCCACCGGAGATTGAGACGGCGCTCTGACCCGCAACCCCGCTGGCATCCGGCCTGACACCGCGGAGCGGGCCGAGAGATGTCCAAGCCACTCGATCCCGAGCGCCCCGGCAAGTTCTCCTATGCGCCGGGCGCAGGCCTAGAGCACACCGCGTATGGCATTGCGGACATGGCCGACGCCCTCGATCTGGGCTGCTCGACCACCCACCGCCACGCAACTACGCTGAGGAGGTTTGGCTACCTCGAAAAGGGGCCCTCACGCAAGTATCGGATCTCCGCACACGCCTCAGACGTCGGACTCGCGCCACTGGACTCGATGGCGCTCCGCAGGGCCGCCAAAGAGTCTCTGAAAGGGTCGAGGGCCCATACCGACCGTATACCGTGAGCCTGGGGGCGCTATGGGGTACCGAGATCGTCTATATCGATCGCTGGTGATCAAGTGGGTTGACGATCTAGCCCCCGGGATGATTGATCCCGAGAACTTCTTGCAGAAGGCCGATCGTAGAGTCTGTGGCTCACCGGCGCCGATACAGCGATGCAAACGGGGCCGGGATAGGGATTGGTCTGAAGCATTGCGCGAAAAGGACCAACGCGCACGGATCATGCTCGCGCTGGTGGAAGTGTTGGCCGAGCATGGGTTCGGGGGTGCCACAGTCGGACTGGTGGTCAGGCGGGCCGGGGTCTCAACACGCACGTTCTATCGGTGCTTCGATGGCTTGGAGGAGTGTCTGATAGCGATCATGGACAGCGTTTTGGAAGAGGCAGGTGCACTTGTATTGCGGGAGCTCTGGGGAACTGGCTGCTGGCAAGACGGGGTCCGCTCAGCTCTTGCTGCAGTGCTGAGCTATTTTGATCGCGAACTCGACCTAGCGCTCGTATGTATCGTGGAGACGCTGGCAGGCGGACCGGTCGTGCTTATGCATCGCGAGCGCCTTATCGAGGCGTTTCGCTCGCTTGTCATCGAGCGAATTGAACAGGAGATGACCGGCGTCTCGCCGCTGGTCTTAGAAGGGGCGATGAGCTTGGTGCTCGGGATCATGCATGCGCATATTGTCAGGAAAAAGCCAGGCCCATTCATTGAACTGCTCGGCCCGCTGACGGGTCTTGCCATGGCGCCATATCTGGGTGCACCGAGTGTGCAGCAAGAGATCAAACAGGGTGATGAACGCGCACGAGCAATACGCGCCGGAAAGTCCCGATGGGCAACGCCAACCCAAGCTCCAGATCGCGCCACGGAGCAAGATTCTGGGTTGGTCGCGCTCTTCAGCAACCCGATTACCCGTCGCGCTCGAGAATGCCTACTTTTCCTAGGCGAGCATCCGGATGCAAGCAACCGCGAGATAGCCGTGGGGATCGCCATCGCTCACCAATCGCAGATCTCCAAGTTGCTCGCGTACCTTTTCCGGGTTGGGCTTGCAACCAAACGCTCCGAGGGCCGTGGTAAGCGCAACGAGTGGCGACTCACACCGCAAGGCCAAGAGGTTGCCAGTGCGCTATCAAAGCTACGAGGCGATCTTGTGACGAATGGTCAAATCTCTGAGCCCTTAACATCAAGGGCATGGAAATTTTCCTGCCGTTAACTCTTGCGCAGATGACATCAAACGGTTAGAAGTCTCTTCGGCGGCATGATCGTCGTCTAGCACATCCGCACCGGGGTACCTCTGGGAAGACGGTATCCCAGCATCGGACCGATCCGAAAGGAGTATTCCGCAAAATGTTACACATCTCAATACCCAGACAGCGTACTAGTTTATTAGGTGCGGCTATTTTCTTGGCTTGCACGCTACTCTTTGGACTCGTCGCTGGACAGGCTCAGGCGACGTACTATGGACTACCAACGGTAACTGCGTTCCAGGCCAACACCCACGAACTACTGACTTACGTTGCCCCCGAGTATAGTGGCGAAAGTGGACATCTATATGGTTCCGACGCCGGAATCGCCGAAGGCACGAGTCCTAGCGTCACAGGCTTCGGGGGCTACGGCCAGTATACGGTGGCATTTCACGCAAACGGCTCGTCTGCTCTGTGGATTTATCAATCGCAGTATGGGACTGCATCACCAACGGGCTTGGGAATGGAACCGGGTGCGAGTCCGAGTATTACAGGCGGTGGGCCTGGCGCCGACAGCTATGAAGTAGCCTTCCGTGCTAAAGAATCAGGTGACCTATGGACTTACGATTCTTGTCTTGAAGGGTGCACGGTCCTCGGTCGCGAAACTCACTTGGGGATCGCCGCAGGTACGAATCCCAGCATCAGCAACGGCGTAGAGGCATTTCAAGCTGCGGGTTCGCACCGACTGTGGATCTACTGGCCAAATGTTGGCACCTGGAAAGAAACCACCTACCAGATTGCGACGGGCACCAGTCCGAGCATTGTGGTGCCCGAAGGCGGCGGAAGCTACGAGGTTGCATTCCGATCCCCTACAGGCAACTTGTCAATCTATTCGTCGTCGGGTGCCGAGCACGAATCTAGTTGGGGAGTAGCTGAAGATACGAGCCCGAGCATCGGAAGGGCTCCTAGTGGCAGTTGGAAGATCGCATTTCAAGGCTCCGGTGGGACCGGACTATGGACCTACGCAGCCTCGGGCGAAACAATACAGCAGGAGCTTGGGATGGCTGAGGGCACAAGTCCGAGCATCACGGAACGATGCGAGGGTGTCAATCATACCGAAGTGGCATTTCAAGCTAACACGACCTCGCTATGGTGGGACGCAAATGGTGGAGGCAACAGCCTTGGCCTCGGGATGGAGCCAGACACAAACCCGAGCATTTCTGCGATGGTGCAGTCGGAGTGCTGACAGACCAAGCATAGAAGCCTGAGCAGTTCGTAATTCTGCTTTACCGCCGTGTCCGGAATTGGCCTTCCGGACACGGCGGTAGCTTGAGCCCCAACTTGCCTCTTACTGAGTCCAAGATTCTATACTATGCCATGAACGAGCGAGGATGGCCCGGACTCGGAGGAAGTGATCATAGCGCGGTTTGGTCCGTGACGATGGCTATTCGTCTTTGACGGCGGCGAGTGCCAATGCTGGGCCATTGGGGTGAGGCCCATCAAAGGCCGTCTGTATTTCGCGCCATCCGAAGTGTTCCAACCCCGCGAGCAAGTCCTCACGAGAAATCCAGTTGCTATACGCGCGGGTTCCGCCCAAGAAACCAGTCAGGTGCGTGGCTGCGCCGTATGAATGTCTGTATATACGATGGCGAAAGCCACCAACCTCCACCTCTTGCGCGGAGCCGATACGTTTGGCTAGCGCGGTTCCCTTGATCGCCCGCCCGTCGTAGACATGGGTCCAGAGCACCAATCGCTGCGCGCGCGCTGAAATCAACTCGATCAAGCGAACCGGCTCTACAAGGTGGTAAAGGATACCGCAGGCGATGCACAGGTCGAATACGTCGCTCTCATCAGCTAGGTAGTCGAGCACGTCCCCACACAGGAACGAGCAGCGGTCAAGCCGGAAGATCTCCTTGACAACAAGGCACTTGAGGAACGCTTCGCGGTTCGCCTCGACTGCCACGACGCGCGAGGCACCAGCCTGTTGGGCCATATAACTATGGCCGCCCTCCAGCGGCCCGAGCTCAAGTACCGATCTGCTCTCTACGCCGCCGAGCGCATGGAATCCCCATTCAATGCGATCATCTTCGAAGAGGTCAACATCGCCAACGCGAACATTGGCGAGGGGTGCTGGAAAGCGCGATACCCACGGGCTCGGAACCGCGTCCACGGCGGTCTGCGGCGAGGGACCCACGGAGGTGAAGCGGGTGCTCGCTGAAAGGTGGACGGACCTCACACGACTTGGAAGCCGGGCGAGGCCATGAAGGAGATCTGTGGTAGGCATCGACAGGTTCTACCATGTTGGGCTGGCCCATGGTCGGGTGCAGTCAATGCCGCAAGGGGAGGTCAGGGGGCACGCTGCTGGCTCTAGGATCAGCACATCGCACCATCGTTCCCCAGATCAATCGGGTCGGAGACCTCAAGCCCAGGCGACGCCTCCCCATCAGCTGGCCCTTCGGCGCTCGATGAGAGCAAGCCTACCGACATCCTGTCTACCTCCGCGGCCGGCCCGGCAGCTGTTCGTGGTGGCGCGCTACGCGTCAGCGGTTACGTGGCCGGAGTGTTGGCTGGTGGGCTATCGGCGGCACTTCTACTCCGCCATCTTGGGAAGGTCGATACTGGCTTGTACGTGCTGGCGGGATCGCTCGTCGCAGTTGTCGGCGCGTTCTCGGATCTCGGTTTGACAGCCATTGGAGTACGGGAAATCTCGATTCTGCCGCCGGGCGAGGGCTGGTTGCTAGCACGTGACCTGCTGGGTTTGAGGATCGCGCTCACCTTGATCGGAGGAGCGCTTGCAACCGCAGTCGCTTGGATCGCCTACTCGGAACGGCTTGCCGCGGGGGTTGCGCTGGCAGGGGTTGGGCTGCTATTGCAGGCCACTCAGGACAACTTTGCGATTCCGCTGACCGTTGGGCTGCGGCTTGGTTGGGTGGCCGCTCTGGACCTGACTCGCCAGTTGCTCACTTCGGTCCTTACAGTCGTGCTTGTACTATTGGGGGCCAAGCTGGTGCCATTTCTCGGGATCTCGATCCCGGTCGGCTTGGTCGTGCTCACTGCAACCATCGTACTTGTTCACGGTGTGCGCACGCTGACGCCGACGTTCAACTGGCGTCGCTGGCGCGGACTGGTCGGGTCGATGATTCCCTTTGCGGTTGCGGTCGCCGCGTCGGCTCTCTACCTGCGGGTCGCGATCTTGCTGGTGTCAGCCCTCTCCAATAGCACGCAGCTGGGCTATTTCGGTGCCTCATTTCGCATCATCGAAGCGCTTGCACTGGTCCCGGCGCTGCTCGCTAGCTCGGCCTTTCCGATCTTTGCCCGTGCGGCCAGTAACGATCATGATCGTCTCGGCTACGGTCTCGGCAAGGTATTCGAAGTGTCGCTTATCGTGGGAGCCTGGGTCGCAATCTCAATCGCCGTTGGAGCGCCGCTGGCGATCGCTGTTATCGGGGGCCCGGAATTCAAGGATGCAGCACCGGTGCTGGCCATTCAGGGTGTCACGCTAGGGGCAATGTTCGTGAGCATTGTTTGGGCCAACGGATTGCTCAGTCTTGGCCTATATCGCCGGATCATGGTGCTGAACGTGGCGGCTCTGATCGGCAATGCTCTGCTCGTCTCTCTACTCATCCCCATAGATGGTGCGCGTGGAGCTGCGATCGGAACCGGAATCGCGGAGATCGCCGTCGGGATCGCTCAAGCTTTGGCTGTGATTCACCGACGGCCGCAGCTCAGGCCATCGTTGCGGGTTGTACCTCGCGTAGCGCTGGCCACTGCGCTCGGGCTGATCCCCTTGGCACTTCTGGGGATTCCAGACATCGTGCGTCTATGCATCTCGACGGCATTGTTCGGCGCGTGTTTGCTTGCCACGCGGGCGCTTCCGGCGGAGTTGCTGGACCTCGTGCCCTGGATTGGCGACAGTGGACGCGACGATAGTGGATCCACACCGTGATCGCAGTCGTTCATCTCGTGTGGGGGCCGCTGGGGCCCGTTCCGCTTCGAGAGTTCTTACGCACTTACAACGCATACGAGGCAGGCGCGTCACACGAGTTGGTGATCGTATTCAACGGTGTTGCCTTGCCCGGCGAAGACACCGGAGCTCGCGATGCGCTGATGGCCGAGTTGCAGGGGACGCCACATCGGCTAATCGCCCTCGAGTATCCAGTGTTGGATCTCGTGGCCTATCGGCACGCAGTGCAGGCGCTCGATCACGAGTACGTATGCGTGTTGAACTCTCACAGCCGACTACGCTCTGCTGGCTGGCTGGGGTTGATCGAGGGGGCCCTGCGCAAGCCTAATGTCGGCCTGGCGGGCGCCACCGGCTCGTGGGCCAGCCTGCGCTCCTATGCGCTCCGGAAGCTTGGTCTCCCGAGCCCCTACCGTCGAGTGTGGCCTGGCCGTAGCGGCACGTTCAGTCAATTCCAGGCGCTTCATGTAGAGCGCACAGACGCCTCATCGGCTCGGAGTCCGCTCGCCTTCGTGCACACCGCACGCGCGCTGACCGACATGACGATCGGCTTCTCCCAGTTTCCAGCTCCCCATCTACGAACTAACGCCTTCATGGCAAAGCGCCAGCTGCTCAGCCAAGCACTGAGCCAAGATCTGGGGCGCAAGATCGATGCCCATCGGCTGGAGAGCGGCCGCCGTTCCATCACCGCCCGGATCGAACGAGCTGGCCTGCGGGCGCTCGTGGTCGACAACGGGGGGCAAGCCTTCGAGCGGCCTGAATGGCCGGACAGCAAGACCTTTTGGCAAGCAGACCAGGAGAGACTGCTGGTAGCCGACAACCAAACCGAGACCTATCAGTCCGCCGACGCGGCACGTCAACTTCTGCTTGCACAATACGCCTGGGGAGAGCGCGCGGCACCCTCAGAACCAGGCGACTGATCGCTACAGTCTCGCCTTCTATGCCACGAGTCAGCGCAGCGGTACTCAACTTCAATGGACGTCGGCTTCTGGAGGTGATCCTCCCGTCGCTGGCCGCCCAGGAGTACGACGACTTCGAGATCGTCGTCGTGGACGACTGCTCAAGAGACGAGTCTCTCGAGTACCTCCGGAATGAGTGGCCAGCCGTCCGAGTCGTCAGCACCGGAACATCGAACGTGGGGGTAGCAGCCGCTCTCAACGTCGCGGTGAGTGCGGCCACGGGAGAGTTCGTCGCCCTGCTCAACAACGACATCGAGCTCGATCCCTTGTGGCTGCGCGAGCTGGTCGCAGCGCTAGATCACCATCCCGAGGCTGCCACAGCAGCGGGCAAGCTGCTTAACTATGGCCTCCGAAATCAGATCGACGGTGCCGGAGATATCTTCACGCGCGCGGCGATGGCCTGGGGGCGCGGGAGCGGGCAACCCGATCGCGGGCAGTACGACCACGAAGAGGAGATCTTTGCCCCGACTGCAGGCGCTGGCCTATACCGTGTCTCGGCGTTTACCGATGTAGGGCCGTTTGACGAGTCATTCCATGCCTACTTCGAGGATGTCGATTGGGGGCTGCGGGCGCAACTAGCTGGCCATCGCAGTCGCTATGTGCCGACCGCGATTGGGTACCACATGGGTGGCGCAACTACGCAAGGCGACAGAAACCCACGCTACTACGAACTACAACACCGCAACGCCCTTGCGGTCATGATCAAGGATGTGCCTGCGCCGTTTCTGTTGCGCCATATGCCTCTGATCGTCTGGCACCAGTTGATCGGACTTGCCTACAGTTTGCGCGTTGGGATGTTGTGCGCTCATCTGCGCGCGTTCGGGGCCGTCGTCCACGCTGCGCCTGGTTGGCTACGCGATCGCCGGATCATCATGCGGGGACGGCGTATCGACCCGCGCGAGTTCGATCGCTTCGTTACTGTGCGCCGTTGCTGAGCCCTTGGCCAAGACAAGTTCTTCGGAGATCTGATGACGGATGCAGAGCGTGACAACGTGGCAGACGACGGGCCGAGATTCTCGGCTCTTTCAGAGGGCGCGCCCCGATTGACTGTGACGATCCCCACCTACAACGGCCGCGCGCTGTTGGAAGAGATGCTGCCCTCGCTAGAGCGCCAAACGCTCCAGGGTTTCGAGATCGTGGTGGTGGACGACTGCTCTGAGGACGATTCGCTGGCTTACCTGGCAGCACACTGGCCGCAGGTGCGGGTCGTGCGCCAGCCGCAGCGCCACGGGGTGAGCGCTGCCATGAACGCGTGCCTACATGCTGCCGCGAGCGAGTTTGTGGGCCTTTTCAACAATGACATGGAGCTTGATCCAGACTGCCTCGCGGAGCTCGTCGGAGAACTCGATAGCCACCCGGAGGTTGGCTCAGTTACGCCCAAGATGCTCGATTTCACCGAGCGGGGTGTGCTGGACGGCGCCGGAGATTTGCTCACCTGGCGCGGTGGCGGTCGTCGTCGCGGCCACGGAGACCGAGATGTCGGGCAGTACGATGCACCCGAGGAGGTGTTTGGCCCATGTGGTGGGGCGGCTCTCTATCGCCGTTCGGCTTTGGAGGCAGTCGGGGGCTTTGACGAGGACTACTTCGCCTACTACGAGGACATCGACTGGGCCTTCCGCGCACAGCTGGCGGGCGTGCGATGCCGCTATGTGCCGACGGCAGTGCTCTATCACCGTGGCAGCGCGAGCCTGGGGCAGGGCATGACCGACAGCAACGGCTATCTACTCTGGCGCAATCCGGTGTGGTTGGTCGTGAAGTGCTACCCAATGCCCACGCTGATGCGCCATACGCCCTCGCTCCTGCGCGGCCAAGTGGGCAACCTCTACTGCGCGCTGGGCGAGCGTAGGTTGAATGCGTGGATGCGCGCAATGCGCGACGCGCTGATCAGGCTGCCGGCTACGCTACGCAAGCGTAGGAAGGTGCAACGCACGCGCGTCGTCAGCATTGCGCGACTGGAGGACGCTGCGCGCTCGGGATGGCGATGATCGGCCTCGTCTACCTAGCGTGGGCCCCGCTCGGTCTCGCGCCGCTGCGCGAGTTCCTACGCTCTTACCACGCCCATCCGGCGGGTGCCGAGCATCAGCTGATTGTCCTGCTCAACGGAGTGGAAGGCGACGAGCCGGGCGACGCGGCCGGTGGTGCTGGCGGCGATGGTTTGCGCACCGGCTTGCTTGCAGAGTTGGGCGACACCGAGCATCGGCTGATCGAGCTGGAGCGTCCCGTGCTGGATCTCCCGGCTTACGGACTGGCCGCCCGCCAGCTTGAGCACGAGCGCGTGTGCTTCCTGAACTCCTACAGTGCGGTCCTCGCCGATGGCTGGCTGGGGCAGCTCTCCTACGCCTTGGACGATGCGAGGGTCGGCGTGGCCGGCGCGACCGCCAGTTGGGAGAGCCAGGCCGAGTGGATTCGCGGCAAGCCCATCTACTGGCTCTACCAGCTCGCGATGCTCCCGCGTGCGCGACGGGACTACCCGCCCTTTCCCAACCCCCACATGCGTACCACGGCATTCATGCTGGACCGCATACTGCTGCTCGAAGCGGGCTTCGAGCAGGCCGTGGACAAGCGCGACACCTATCTGCTGGAGAGCGGCCCGCACAGCTTCACTCGCCAGGTTCTCCAACGAGGCCTGCGTCCTGTGGTGGTGGGCCGCGACGGCCGTGCCTACGACATCGAGGAGTGGCCGGCCAGCGCTACATACCGGGCAGGCGGGCAACGGAACCTGCTCGTCGCCGACAGGCGCACACGCGACTGGGAGCGCGCCTCCCCACGGTTGCGACGGCGGCTCTCGCGCGATGCGTGGGGATCACCCGCCTGAACCCAGCGTTGCCGCCACGTCGTGGTTGTACACGTAGACATGCACGTTGCCGAAGGTCGCCTGTGCGATCGGCGTGCCGAAGGGGCCGGGGACGGGGATGTTGCTGCTGGTGGTGGGGTCGGTAAGCAGGAACGTGGCGTGGGCGCCGCTTGGTGCATACCAGCTGGAGATCTGGTTGAGCGGCATCGGGCAGACGCCGAGCGGCGTGGTGCACCCCGCGAGCGGGTAGGCCTGGATGCGCAGGTGGGTGCCCCACGTGACGTCGGCCGCGTCCCAATAAGGGCCGTACCCGCGCGTGGCGCCGTGGGCGAGGAGGTAGCGCTCGATATCGCCGACAGTGCGGCCGCTTGGATAAGGGTAGGCGCTCGCTGGCCCGGTGATTTCGCTGATATCGAAGTACAGGCCGAGCACGAGGAACAGCGAGATCGCGAGCACCACGACGGTATGTGCGGCGCGACGCTCGAGCGGGGCGAGCACCGGCAGTAGCGCAGCGAGGGCGACGAAATCGGCGGCGATGTAGCGCGCCGAGATGAGGTTGATGGGGCTGCTTGACAGCAGGAAGCCTCCCGTGAGGCAGATCAGCACGAGCGCCCAGAAGAGGATGTAGCCGACGCTCGCCGCCGTTTGCGGGGACTCCTCCTCGCTGGGCTGGGCGAGCAGCGAAGGTGCCCGGCGCCACAGCCAGCGCGCGACCGCGAACAGCGCTGCGAAGCCGAGCGCGGCCGCAGTGAACGTCAGGAAGCTGGTGGCGCTCGCGGGGGCGCCGAAGAAGTTGCCGCCCACCAGGTAGGCGAACGCGTTGATGAAGATTTCGACGTTCGCGATGAGGTGTTCGGGCGCGACGAACGACACCGTGTACCCCGTCGGAGTGACGTGGTCGTTGTGCATCGCCGTCGTGGCGATGGCCCCACCGAGCACCGCGATCGCGCACACCGCGAGCACGAACAACGCTGCTCGGCGCTCTCGCGCTTGCCTCGTCCGTGCCCACAGCAGGATGCCGGCGAGCAGAAACGGGGCGATGCCGGCGATGAACATCGTCTTGTCCGAGGCAACCCCGACTGCGGTGATCGCGCCGACAATCACCGCGAGCGCCCCCACGGCCCAGCTGCTCAGCCGCGCACGGAGCATTAGCACTAGCGCTGCGAGCAGCACGCAGTCGTGGACTACGAGCGGACCGTGGAAGTCCATCGTGAAGAGGGTCTTGCGCAGCGACACGGTGGTGCCCGCGAGCAGTGCAGCCACCAACAACGCCCGGGTTCGTCCGAAGCACGCCCGGGCGCAGATGACCACCAGGCCGTAGCCGAGGGCGGTGAACGCAACCGGGGCGGCCTCCCAGATCTCCCGGTAGCCGGGTAGGCCATGGGTCAACCGCATGAACCACAGCGACTCGTACCAGGGGAACTGGCCGAGCAGCACCGTACGCGAGCCCGGCGCGTGCCCAATCAAGGCGGCGATCACGGGCGCGGAGGCAACGTCGCCGTCGGTGTACAGCACGCCGATGATGTGCGGCAGGCGCACCAGCACCACCAGCGCACCGAGTCCGCCGAGCGCGACCGGCAGCCACGGCGAGAGCCACTCCAGGAGGTCGCGACGCGCATCGAGGATGCCGGCGTATGCGCGCGTGCGTTCCGCGCTCACCTGCCCACTGCCCCGGAGTCTCTCGGCGCCATCGAAATCACAGCCGAGGACGATAGTCCGCAGGGTGGTCGGATCCACAGAGATGGATTCCTGTCTTGTTACATGCGACTTGTGTGCGGGGTTACCTGTCGTCGGGGAGGCGTGGGTAACGCCGTCTAAGGAAGTCGCCGAACATTGGCGCGGTGTATGCGTAGACGCCATGGTCGTCACGGTAGACGAGGTGGTCGGTAATGAGGCGTGCGAGGCTCATGGAGAGCGCCCCGCGCGTGCGTTTTGTGGATGCGTCCAGGTCAGCCTTCGTAAACCGCTCCCCGCCCAACGATGCCGCGACACGCAGCGTCCCCTGATCCGCTTGACGAGCCTCGCGATACCTTGGTACGAAGAACTCCTCGTCAAGGCTTTGCCGGATCGTGGGACGCTCGCGTTCGTATAGCTCCGCGTCGATCATGTCCAGGCCGTTGATG
Organism: uncultured Solirubrobacterales bacterium; assembly: GCA_963844585.1. Classification (GTDB taxonomy): domain Bacteria; phylum Actinomycetota; class Thermoleophilia; order Solirubrobacterales; family Solirubrobacteraceae; genus Palsa-744. The sequence goes on from CAWJOV010000010.1 coordinate 886,321, forward strand.
TCGGCGGCTTCCCATAGCGACTCTCCAAACCACTGGATGAAATACGGATACCCGTCAACGTCGCGCGCGACGCGCTCCGCGACGCCGTCGGCGTACGAGATGTCGCTCGCGGGGAGCACGAGTGCCTGCGCCGCAGCGCTCAACGACTCCGGCGGATCCGGCGTCAGCGACAAGTTGCTGATCTCCGCGGCTCGGAAGAGGCGCTCCGCGTTGCTGCGCGCCGCGTGGATGTTCCCCGTCAACGGGTGCAAACCACAGAGTACAAGCATCACGGGCAGTGGATCGTCATCGTCGTCCTGCGCTGCCACCATCGCCGAAAGCAGCGCGCCGAGGGGATATTGATGCTTCTCTGGCCGGTCGTAGACGCTGTGTGCCTCGTCGTACAGCAGGGCAACCCCTCGGCCTTGCGCACGCGCGATGCCGCCGACCTCGGCGAGGGCGATCCGCAGCCTTTCCTCCAACACTGATTTCGCGGGCTGTGGGACTCCGGGGCCGAGGGAGAGAGTCAGGTCCTCACCAATCTTGACCTGCACGCGACTGATCGCCTCCAGCGCAGTGGTGGCGCTGCGCTTCACACGAGCCTTCACGCTGAGCGCGTCCACGGCGTCGCGCAGGTGGTCCGCGATAGTGGTCGCGAAGTCCGTCTCCTCGCATAGCCGGGAGCTCCAGTCGCGACGAATCACAACCCAATCGTGTCGCCTCGCGATGCGGTCGTACTCCTTCATCAGCACCGTCTTCCCAACGCCACGCAATCCCGTGATGCGCAGGTTGCGACGCTTCTCTGGGTATCCCGCAAGGATCTGCTCGAACTGCCGGATCTCCTGCTCGCGCCCCGCGAGGAACGGCGGGCGCGTGCCGACGCCGGGGCTGTACGGGTTCCCTGCCATGAGCTGATACTACTAAAGATCACAGAGTATCACAAGAATCTGTGACTTTTTGTGATATCTGCTGATTTTCGGTATCGTCCAGGCGCGTGTAGAGAGCAACTGGAGGCGCGCTCACGAATCCCGTAACGCCCCCTGCCGCAGCACCACCAGCGCACCAAGTCCGCCGAGCGCGGCCGGCAGCCGCGGCGAGAGCCACTCCAGGAGGTCCCGTCGCACATCGAGGATGTCGGTGTGCCTGCGCGTGCGTTCCGCGCTCACCTGCCCACTGCTCCGGAGTCTCTCGGCGCCATCGAAATCACAGCCTAGGACGATAGTCCGCAGGGTGGTCGGATCCACAGTGATGGATTCCTGTCTTGTTGTATGCAATGGAATCGCCTGCTCCGGAGAATGCGGGCAAGCGCGAGTCGCTGCCGATGCCCGACAGGGTCTAGCCGGCGGCTGTGGGCTCGGTCTCGGAGGTTCCCTGCGCGGCCTCGAGCACCGTTCCGGCGAGAAACAACTGGGCCCACTTACGGCCACTTATCTCGACCAACACGCCGTGGTCAACTAGGTCGTTGATTGCGGCCCTGGCCGTTGGGGCGCTGACTCCCAGCACCGCGGATGCTCGCCGGGTATTGACGTACGGGTTGATGAACAGGTGATCGATGAGCTCGCGTGCCGCCGGTCGCGCCTTCGCGCCGCTTAGGAGAGCGTGATAGGTGGCCTGCAGGTCGAGCAGCCGCTCTGCGTCCTTGACTGCGGCGTGGGCCTGCACCGAGATGCCGTTGAGGAAGTAGCGCAGCCAGCCCGCCCAATCGCCGTGGGTGCTGACTCTCAGCAGCCGGTCGTAGTATTCACTGCGGGTCCGCTCGAAGTAGGCAGAGAGGTAAAGCAGCGGCTGGGGCAGCTGGCCGCAGTCGTGGAGAAACAGGGAGATCAGCAGCCGTCCCACGCGGCCATTGCCGTCCCCGAACGGGTGGATCGCCTCGAATTGGTAGTGCGCCAGCGCGGCGATGATCAGTGGCGAGAGCTCTTTGCTGTGCAGGAATTTCTCGAGGGAGCCGAGCGCGTGCATCATCTCGGTCACGGGCGGCGGGACGTAGGTCGCTTCCTCGATGGGAGCGCGTGGGTCTCTGGCGATCCAGTTCTGATAGGAGCGAAACTGGCCCGGGTGACGCTCGCTGCCGCGCACGTTCTCCATGAGCCTCTCGTGCAGCTCACGCAACAGGCGCAGGCTCAGGGGAAGGTCGTCGAGGCGCTCGAGGCCGTATTCATGAGCGTTGAGGTAGTTGCGCACCTCGCGCACATCCTCGCGCTGGCCGGTCCCGATCACCTCGTCCTCGTAGAGGTCGGCGAGTGTGCTGACGGTGCCCTCAATCCTTGAGCTGAGCACGGCCTCGCGGCGCAGGTACGGAGCGATCAGGAGCATCGGGTTGCGCAGGTTGCGCCCAGTGCCAGCCAGCAGGCCTACGGCGTTCGCAGCGGCGGCAAGGCAGTCAACGAGACTGGCCGTGAACTCGAGACGGGGCGGAAGCTCTCCTGGCACGTAGGCGGCGTGACCGTCGTGCGTGAGCACGAGCCGGCCGGGCGAGCGATCGGTAAACGTGGTTCGGTCCACAGCCGAAGCCTAGCGCGCTTTGTAAGCGATGTGGCATTTGCTTTCAATGCTCGAGACGCTTGGAAAGCGGTCTTTCTGAAGTGCCCGAAGCCTAGCGCGCTTTGTAAGCGATGTGGCATTTTCTTTCAATGCTCGGGACCCTTGGAAAGCTGTCTTTCAAACGTCCCCCCGAGCCTCTGGCACACCCGTGCCTGTCAGGTCGGCAAAGGATCTTCGCTATTCGCACTGAACTGGACGACCGCAGCCGTCGAATGGGCATGCACCATCCTGATATCCAAGCCCTTACGAATCCCGTAACGCCCCGCGCCGCAGCGCGAGCGACTCGCGCAGCGAGATCGAGTGGTCGATCGCCTCCTCGGGGGGCCAGGGGTGGCGCTCGCGGCCCTGGGCTGCCCGCCAGCCTTCGAGGCGGCCGCGCAGCGCCTCCAGGTCGCGGCAGACGACCGCGTCGCCCGCCACCACCAGCGCCTCGGTGAGCAGCGCGCGCGGCGCGGCGCGGCGACGCAGCACGCCATAGCGGCGCAGCAGGTAGCCTCGGCTGAAGCCTGCTAAGCGGCGTTGGGTGGGGGAGCGGTGGCCGTAGGTGACCGAGCCGAGGTGCACGCCCACCGCGTCGGGGGCTTGGGCGGTGGACCAGCCGGCGCTGCGCAGGCGCAGGGCGAGGTCGAGGATCTCCATGTAGGCGCTGATCGTCTCGTCGAAGCCCCCCACCTGCTCCCATGCGGCGCGCCGGTAGGCGCCGGCGGTGCCCTCCGGGCCGGTCAGCGCCGGGCCGGCGGCATCGATCCCGGCGGGCTGGAGGCCTTGCATGCGGGCGAAGCCGGCGAGCGTGACGTCGGCGCTCACCCCGAAGCTGTCGATCGCGCCGCGCTCGCCCGGGGCCAGCATCAACGCCGCCACCGAGCCGACGCGCTCGTCGTGCTGCATCGGTGCGATCAGCCGCTCCAGGCAGTCGGGGCGCGGCTGCACGTCGTTGTTGAGCAGCACCACGTACTCCCCCTCACCGGCGCGCACACCGTGGTTGACCGCTCTGGTGTAGCCGCCGTTGGACTCCAGCTGCAGCATCCGCACGCCCGGCCACTCGCGCCGCAGGCGCTCGGGCGAGTCGTCGGGGGAGCCGTCGTCGACGACGATCACGCTGTGCTCGACGCTTTGGCGCGCGAGAAGCTCCAGGCAGGAGCTGGTCAGGTCGTAGTGCTCGTACACCGGCACCACGACGTCGATCGCTGGTTGCGATGGCACCGGCCAAGGCTAGCCCCAGTCGCCGATGGGTGTCGCAGCGGCCCCATCCGCGACGGCTGCGACGCTTCGCTTTCGGTCGAAGGCCTCCGACCGGAGCCGCAGATGCACAGTGAGCTAACGGTCACATCAAGTGAAAATAACGGACGTACTGGCCTATACTCAGCCTGTACTCAGTCTCTTGCCAACGGTGGCGGCAGATATCGGTGCCGACGAACGCACGCTGCGGCGTGCCGCGAAGCGGGGAGCCCTCCGCTGCAGGCGCCCGGGACCACGTCAACTGGAACTGGATGCTGGGGAGCTTGATTACCTGCGCTCGCATTGGGAGCTGCTTCACGAGCTCACCCGTACGCTGCGCACAGAGCGCAACGTCAGGCTTGCCGTCCTCTTTGGCTCTGCTGCGCGGGGGGATGACCGGCGCGACTCAGACGTTGACCTATTGGTGGAGCTCTGCACTCGTGCGCCGGGAACAGCATCGGCCTTGGCGGCCAGGCTCGAACGCGCTGTAGCTCGCGATGTCGATGTGGTTGAGCTCGAGATAATCAAGCGGGACACCCCCCTCCTGCTGCGCTACGCGCTCGATGAGGGACGCGTGCTGATCGACCGCGGGGGAAGGTGGCCAATGGTTTTGGCGCACCGCGAGGAGGTGATTCGTGCCGTGCGACGGGCCGAGCGGGCTGAGCGCCGCGCCGTTCAGGAGTCTTGGCGCATGGTCATGGAACCTTCGAGCGGCTCATCAACCACCTCAACGGCATGCTTTCCACTGGCGCCCAGCTGCCCGTCGCCGGCGGCGAGTATGGGCTGACCCTGGGCGCCGCGAGGCCCCTACCCGCTCCCCCCAGTGCTGATCAACCCCCGCTCGATCGCGTAGTGGACGAGCTCCGCGCGCGTGGAGAGCTGCAGCTTCTGCTGGATGTGGGAGCGGTGAGTCTCGACCGTGCGGACGGAGAGATAGAGCTGCTGGGCGATCTCTGCGTTGGTGTGGCCGAGCGCGATCAGGCGCAGCACGCCCACCTCGCGCTCTGAGAGATCGGAGGGCGGGCCGGTGGGCGGCGTGGCGGCGATGCGGGCGCCGAGGCTGGGGTTGAGGTAGCTCTCGCCCGCGGCGGCTCGGCGCACCGCTTCGACCAGCTCCTCCTCGGCGGCCTCCTTGAGCACGTAGCCGAGCGCACCCGCGGCCAGCGCCTGGCGCGCGAAGGCCGGCTCCTGCTGCATCGTCAACACCACGATCTGCGTGTCGGGCGACTCCGCGCGGATCGCGGGGATCGCCTCGAGGGTGGAGCCGCCGGGCATGTTGAGGTCAAGCACCAGCACCCGCGGGTGGTGGCCGTGCACGTAGCGACGCGCGTCGTCCACGTCGGCCGCCTCCGCCAGCACTTCGAAGTCGGGCTCGCTGTCGAGCAGCAGCCGCAGCCCGCTGCGCACCACCGCGTGGTCGTCGGCTAGGACGATCCCGATCGTCTCGGCGTCGGCGTTCTCGGCGCGCGCGGCTCCGCTGGCCGGCTCGCCCTCGCGCTCGCTCATGTGCGGAAAGTTACCGAGTGTGCTCGCCGAGTGTGGCTGGAGGCGTGCACTCCGCGTGCGCGGGCCCTCGGTTGGTCAGGCCGCGGCCGAGGCGGGTTGTGGCCCCGGCGCATACAGCCGCACCAGCCGCTCGACCCCAGCGGTGCACACCCCGAGGCTGACCAGCGCGGCGGCGACGATCGCCGTGGCGACGTCGGCCGAGAGCACGTGCTCGGCGAGGCCCAGTGAGGCGATCGCGGCCGGCACTCCCAGCTGCGCGCTGGCCGCCAGGCCGGCGGCCATGGGACGGCGCACGAGCGCCACCGCGAGCAGGTGGATCACGACGTTCAGCGCCGCCAGCGCGCCGGCCAGCACAAGCAGCGAGGGGTGCTTGAAGAGGCCCGCCACGTTGAGCTGCGCTCCGAGCACGACGAAGTAGAGCGGGATGAAGAAGCCGTCGGCGATGCCGCGCATCTGCGTGGAGAGGCGCTTGGGCCCACCGATCAGTGCCACCGTCACACCGGCACCGAAGCCCGCGATCAAGATGCTCGCGCCGCCCTTCAGCGCCAGCCACGAGAGCACGAACAGGACGAGCAACGAGAGGCGCAGGTCAACCGCCCAGTGTCGTTGCTTGGAGAGCCGGCGCACCCTGTGCACCCACCTGCCGTGGCCCAGCAGCCGGGCCCCACCAAGCAGTACGAGCACCCCCCCTCCTACTAACACAGCTCCGAGCGCTGCGTGCCCGACGCGCGCTGGCTGCAGCACGATCGGCACGGAAAGAATCGTGATTACATCCGCGATCGTCACCTGCGCCATCACCGTCATCACGTCGGGCCCTGCGATGCCGGTCTCCTGCAGGGCTGGCAGCAGCACCGCCGCCGAGCCCGAGGCGAGCAGCACCACGTAGAGCGCCGCGTGGCCGGTGCCGGTGATGCTCGCGGCGAGCAGCCCGCCGGGGATCGCCAGCACGCACACGATCGCCGCCAACACTCCTCCGCTGCGCAGCGAGGCGGGCAGCCGCTTATCACGCAGCGGCAGGTGCATCCCGACGGTGAGCATCAGCATCGCGAAGCCGATTTCCCCGAGGAACGCGACCGTTCCGTTGGCCGGGTTCACCGCGTCGAGCACCGCCGGGCCGACGATCACCCCGGCGAGGATCTCGCCGATCACCACCGGCACAAACCAGCGTCCGGCAACCCCCAGCAGCGGCCCCCCGAGCCCGGCGAGGACGATCACGGTCAGCGTCTCGAAGCTCACGGTGCGGATTCAGCCTAGCATCATTTGCTTTTATGAGATAAACTTCTCTGTAATGCGAACGTCAGCGCCCGGGATCCTGCCGCTCTTCCGCTCGGAGATGCAGCTGCGCCTGCTCTCGCTGCTGCTTCTGCAGCCAGAGCGCAGCTGGGCGCTTCAAGAGCTGGCGCAGACCCTCGATGCCCCCGCATCTTCAGTCCACCGTGAGCTGGTGCGAGCAGAGAGCGCTGGCATCATCCGCCGTGATGCGACGGCACGACCGCATCGGTTCCGTGCTGCCATTGACGACCCATTCAACGGGCCGTTGGTCGAACTGCTGCGTCGCTCCGTGGGCGTCGAGGAACAGTTGCGAGATGCCCTCGATCGCCCAGAGATCCTGGCCGCAGCGATCTATGGCTCGTGGGGGAGTGGAGCTCGTCGGCCTGACAGCGACATCGATGTCATCGTCATCGGCGACGTCGGCCTGCGTGAGCTGCGGCGGCGTGTACGCCCGATCGGCAAGGAAGCCGGGCGCACCATCGATCTGACGGTGTTCAGTGCTGGGGAGTTCCAGCGTCTCCTTGCCGAGGATGCGAGCTTCGTTCGCCGTGTTCGGGAGGCTCCAATCACTCCGCTTGTCGGCGACCTCGATAGCATCGCGTAGTTATGACAGATGCACGCGTCGAGCAGGTTTACCCCGACCGGGTGCGAGCGCGTGAATTTCTCGACCAAGCAGATCGGTTTCGCGGCGACGCCAACACCTCCGGGCTCAGTGCAGAGTCCCAATCCGTGCTCCTGCGCAACGCAGCGATCTGTGCCTGCGACGCAATCCTGCAGGCGGCTGGTCTGCGTGTGACATCAGGCGACAACGCACATGCCCTGCGTCTGGAGACGGCGCTCGAACGCCTCGACGGTGACACCGAGGAGTTGCTCGAGAGTCTCGATGCCTCCCGCGAGCGACGCAATGAAGCATCGTATGCCGCCTCGTTTGTTCCCAAAGCGAGCCTCGCAGATGCGCGCGAGTTGACCACTGAGCTGCTCGAACGGGTGCGCGGGCTGGTCGGAGGCGGAGAGGTTGTGCCTGAGTAGGATTTGATGCGTCCAAGCATCCAGCCCGGTCCATCTCGTCGAGGAGGCATCACGATGACCACACCACAACTCGTCACCGGCGTCAACTTCGTCGGCTGCCCCACCAAAGACCTCGAGCGGGCCGTGATGTTCTACGGCGAGACGCTCGGGCTGCCCCGCTCGGTGTACCTCAAAGAGCGCAACTACGCCGAGTTCGAGACCGGCAACCTGACGCTCTCCGTCTACAACCCCGAGGCGATGGGCATCCCGTATCACACCAACCCCAACGCGATTGCGTTGCACGTCGAGGACGTCGAGACGGCACGCGCTTCACTGCAGGAGCGTGGAGTGGCGTTCAACGGCGAGACGCTTGACACGGGGGTGTGCCACATGGCGTTCTTCGCCGACCCCGACGGCAACGCGCTGATGCTCCACCACCGCTACGCCCCGCGCGCGACGCAGGGTGAGCGTTACCGGGCGCTGATCCGGTCGGTCCACGCGCGGGGGTGATCTGTCTCCACGGCTGCCGCGTAAAAGGCTTGCGGGAGAACGAGATGTCGTGCTCCCCGATGTGGCATGAGCCAGGACCATCAAGCGAATGGAGGCAGCAATGCACAACCAGCATGACGATCCCCAGGTCGATCGCGTGGGGCAGCAGACGTCGCAGGACCCGTGGACCGCACCGACGACGCGCAAAAGCTTCCTGAAGGGCGCGGTCGTCGCGGGCGCGGGCGCCACCAGCCTAGGGGCGTTCGCGCCCGCCGCCGCCATCGCCAAGGGCAGGAAGAAGGGCCCGACCCACGGCGATCTGGCGATTCTGAAAGCCGCCCAGATCGCGGAGGCGCTGGCGGTTACCACCTACACCAACATCATCAACACCGCGCCGTTCTTCAAGAACATCCCCTCCGACGACCAGGGCTACCTGCAGGGGGCGCTGCAGGAGGAGATGTCTCACTACCTGCTCGAGGAAAGCCTGACCGGCAAGCCCTCCGCCTACACGACGTTCTACTACCCGCCCAAGATGTTCGCCGACGCGCAGACCACGCTCAACATTCTCGTGACGCTCGAGGATGCGTTCATCGCCGCCTATCTGATCGGGGTCCGCGACTTCAGCACCCCCGACCTGAGGGTCACGGCGGCGCGCATCATGGGGATCGAGTCCGATCACCGCACCCTCGCGCGCGTGGTGGGACCTGATGTGGCAGGCGGGGATGGCGGTCCGATCAAGGAAATCACCGGGATCCAGAAGACTGCCGAATCCGTTGCCCCGCCCAACAACAACGGCTACGAGCGCACGCTCCTGCTGACCCACATCGAGCAGGCAGTGGAAGCGCTGCTGCCATTCGTGGAAACGAAAGCTGCCGAAAAGGAAGGCTTTGATACTTCGAAGCCCTACCCGTTCGCGCCATTCACACCAACACTGCCGAGCGCCCTCGGCGAATTTCACTCGTTGAAGGGCTGATCGGGCGGAGAACCCGCGATGGGAGGCCTTGATTCGGGGGCCCTGATTCGCGACCTGTGGCACCGAAGAAAGCCACAGGTCGCGAACAGCCTCGTGCGTTTGCGCCTACGGGTGTCTCTCCCCCGGGTTTAGGCGGGCTGCGCCGCCAACTCGCCGCTCGCTCCCTCTGTCACCATTTCGACCTCCTGGGGCCGCGAGGCCGCCGGTGGGCGCAGGATCAGGAAGGAGGCGAGGATCCCGAGCGCGACGCACACAGCGGCCACCATGTAGGCGAGGTGGTAGCCGCCGGTCAGCGCGCTGGTCAGCGGCTCGCCCGCGGCGCTCAACGCCTTGGTGTGGTCGGTGGCGATCGTCCCCAGCACGGCCAGGCCGATCGCGCCGAACAGCTGCACGGAGACGTTGATGATCCCCGACGCCAGGCCCGCGTCGCGCGGGGGCGCGTCGGACATGCCCAGCGTCAGCAGCGGCAGGAACGAGGAGCCCGCGCCGAGGCCGAGCGCCAGGAAGGCGAAGAACAGGCCGGGGAAGTAGCTTGCGTGGACTCCCTGGAAGGCCAGCAGCACGAGGCCCACGACGATGCCGAGCAGCCCGGCGGCGAGCGTCGGAATGGGGCCGAAGCGCCCGACCGCGCGCGCCGCCACTCCCATCGACATGGCCGCGATCGCAATCGTCAACGGCATGAACGCCAGTCCGGTGTCGATCGCGTCGTAGCCCAGCACGCGCTCGAGGTACAGCGCGCCGAGGAAGAACGCGGAGAACATGCCCGTGATCAACAGGCCGCGGACGAGGCTCGAGCCCATCAGCGTGCGCAGGCGCAGGATCCGCAGCGGCATGATCGGGTTGGCCACGCGCGCCTCCAGCGCCAGGAAGGCACCCAGCAGCGCCAGCGAGATCCCGCCTGCGCCCAGCGTGCGCGCGGACAGCAGGCCGTAGTCGCTCGACTTGACAATCGCGAAGGCGCCGAACATCGTCGCCAGCGTGATCAGCGCCGAGCCGAGGATGTCCACGCCGCCCGTGAGGCCGATGCCCTCGTTCTCCTCGATCAGGATCCAGCCCAGCACCAGCGCCACGACGCCGATGGGCACGTTGACGAAGAAGATCCAGTGCCAGCTCAGCGACTGCGTGAGCGCCCCGCCGGCGAGCAGTCCGATCGAGCCGCCCCCGGCGGAGACGAACGCGTACATGCCCATCGCCTTTGCCTGCTCGACCCGCTCCGGGAACTCGGTGACGATGATCGCGAGGATCACGCTGGAGGCGATCGCGCCGCCGACCCCCTGGATCAGGCGAGCGCCGATCAGCATCGCCTGGCTGTCCGCCAGCCCGCACGCGATCGACGCCACCACGAACAGGACCAGCCCGCCGAGGAACACCTTCTTGCGGCCCACCAGGTCGCCGAACCTGCCGGCCAGCAGCAGGAAGCCGCCGAACGTGATCAGGTAGCCGTCGATCACCCACGTGAGGTTGGCCTGCGTGAAGTGCAGTTCGCGCTGGATCGATGGCAGCGCGACGTTGACGATCGTCGCGTCCAGCACCATCATCAGCTGGCCGAGGCACAGCACGGCAAGCGCGATCCAGCGGCGACGCTCGCGCCTGCTGGCTGCTGCCTGGTCGGCCGTCCGGCTGGTGAACTGCTCGCCGGCGCGCGGCTGCGGCCTATGGGATCGGGTTGGCCTGCCGGCGGCCTGCTCGCCCACGCTTGGCAGTGTCTCGAGTTGGGGTGATGCGGTGTCGGTGGTGCTCATCGAATGCTCCTTCCGGGGTGCGGTAGAGAGCACCATAGCATGGATCATCACTGGAGCAGGTATTATCGTTTTAAACTTGATGATTGCTGTGACGTGGTATAATCCTGGCGTTATGCCCGATCAGGTCCGCTCATGCCCTCCCAACTCGATGGTGCTGCTGACCCGCCTGGCAAAGCAGGTCTACAGGCGCAGCAGCGAGGAGCTCTTGGGCATGCACATGCGTCTGCTGATGGCGCTCAGCTACGTGCGCGACCACGACAACGCTCCCCAGCAGGAGCTGGCGGAGGCGCTGTGCATGGACGCCAACAACGTCGTGCTGCTGCTCAACGAGCTGGAGGATCTGGGGTACGTCGCCCGCCGCCGTGACCCCGACGATCGCCGGCGCCACCTGGTGGCGCTGACCGACGCGGGACTCCAGGCGCTGAGGAGTGCCGAGTGCGCGCAGGAAACGATCGAGGACGATGTGCTGCGAGCGCTCGACCCGAGCGATCGGGCGATCCTGTGGCAGCTGCTCACCCGCGCACTGCAGGGCGCCGAGCCGGAGGCGCTCGGGGCGGAGCCTGCCGCGCGCGCGGAGCCTGCCGCGCGCGCCTCCGTATCCGCGTAGCGGCGCGGCTCCTCGGCGACCGGAACGCCGTTCACCGTTGTTCGGCGGTCTGCTTCTCCAGCTCAGTTCTCCGGCGGCAGCCGCTGATGGGTCGCTCTCATCGGCATTGCGCGGGTGGGGATAACATCGAGTGTGAGATGCCTCGCTCGGATACCGCCACACGCGTGCCTGGTTCGTCCGGTCGCTCGGCGTGGATGGGCAGGCTGGTGTTCGCCGTACGCTACGTGCTGCCCGGAGCGATCGTGTTGGCGGGTGCGATCGTCATGGCGCACGGCAGCGAAGTCGACCTCGAGGGCGGTGCCGAGATCCTCAGCGCCGGGCTCTCGGTGTACTTGGCGAACTGGCTGTTCCGGTTCGGCTATGGCTACCACAGCCGCGATCGCGAGGACGAGGAGGCCGGGCGGGCCTACCTCAGAGTGCACGGCCACTGGCCTGATCAGCCGCCGCCGCCGCGACCCGCCCGGCGCCTGCGGCGATCGCCTTAGTCCCCGCTCGCCCGGCGCCCTCGCCGACTACACCGCCTGCTGACGCGCGAGGAGCAGAGCACGTTGTGGATCGACCTCCAGGCCAGACCGCTCACCCAGGCCGTCCGCCGCGAGGTCGCGCAGGCCAATGGAGAGCCCGAGATCGCGGTGCGCGAGCCCTCTGGCCCCTCAGGGCAGCCCGGCGTGCGGTACGTCAACGACGGTCGTGAGCAGCACCGCCTCTCGCGTGTGCGCGCGGTTGGCCTCCAGGAAGTCCGGCGCGGCGCAGAGCAGCAGCGTGCACCCGTCCTCGCCGCCGAGTGCGCAGGCGAAGATGCCCAGACCGTCGGGCGTCCGTATCTCCTCGAGGATCTCGCCACCTTGCCCGACGCGCACGCAGCGCGCGCCGATCGCGTCGGCGGCCCAGATGTAGCCCTCGGCATCGAGCGTGCAGCCGTCGGGAGCGAACTTCAGCTGGGGGAATGTCTGCTCAATGGGGCCCAGCTCGGGCGCGAAGGCCACCTGTGCCCAGACCCTCCGATCGCTCAGCGAGCCGTCGTCCTGGAGCGTGAACGCGGTGTAGCGAGCGCCGGCCGTCTCCCCGACGATCAGCGTGCGGTCGTCGGGTGTGATCACCATGCCGTTGGGGAACCTCATGTCGTCGTCGAGCACCGTCACCGAGCCATCCGGATCGACCCGCATGAGCTTCCCCGGAGCCGGATCGGCAAAGCCCATCAGGTCGAAGCCGAACTCCCCAACATATGCGCGCCCCCGCCGGTCGACCACCATGTCGTTCAGGTGCCCCGCGCAGTGCTCCGTCAGATCGGCGTGCACGGACACCTCGCCGGTGGAGCTGCGGCGCAACACGCGGTGGTCCCTCATCGACACCACGAGCAACGAGCCGTCGGGCATCCAGCCCAGCCCCGAAGGCTGCTGCTCGACCGACATCACCGTCGCGGCCGCGCCGTCGGGAGCGACCGTCATCACCACGTGTCCGTAGAAGTCCGACACCCACCAGCGGCCTTCGCGCCAGCGAGGCCCCTCGAAGAACGCGCCCCCCTCGAACAGAGTCGTGAACTCTCGCGCCGGCACAGGGAGATACTACCGGGGCGGGTCGGAGGCTACGTCGGCTCGAATAGCACTGCGCGGCCCAGCGTGCGTGGTTGCCGCCCTCATCGATCTGCCGGTACCTATGAGTGCGCAGAGCGACATCCACAAACCCGGCAAAAACGGAGTGCCTGAGACTGTTTTCGAACCCTTCGCCCGAGGTGCTGGCGCTGCTTGATCGCCTCGATGAATCACAAGGCTACAATGGCCTTGATGGAGGCCGCCGCCGCATCCCAGGTCGTTCAGCACCCCGCGGATGATCCTAAGCTCCGTGCCGCTCAGCGTGCTCGCCTTGAGCAGTTGCGCGAGAAGCTCGTCGCCGAAGGCGCCGATCCCTCCAGGCACCTGCCCGAACTGCAAAGCCGCGCCGACACCTGGCCTGAGTGACCAGCCGTCCGAGGCGCGACTTTCTGCTCGACAGCGGCGGAGTCAGCGCGCTCGCGGCCGACCGAGACCTGCTCGCCGGGTACCTCGATCTGCTCAACCTGCGCTTCGATGGGGCGCTTCTGGTTCCGATCCCGGTTCTCACCGAGGTGCGATCCGGCCATAGACGCTCCGATGTGCTCATCGACCGCCTGATAACGCGATCGGAGCTGAGCGCGACGTCTACGCTCCGCTGACCGTCGCCGCTGCTATACGTGCCGGCGTGCTGCGCGGCGAAGCATCGCGGCAGTCGCGTCGAGACATCTCAACTACCGATGCGCAGATCGTGGCGATAGCAGAGGAATTGAGCTACAAGTGCGCCGTGACCATCATTACCGGCGACCCGCACGACATCAGCCTGCTGGTCGGCCTGACTCGCCGCACAAACGTCGCGGTTGACGTCGTCACCTGACTGGCTCGCCTACGTGGGTCATACGTTAGCCGGCCAATCTATGCGATCGCCTGTCGGGCGCCGTGCGACGACGCGCCCGTCATGGAGCGGCGCAGAGGGTTCGAAAAACGACCTTCTGCCCCGTCTCGGACGGAGAGGGCGGGATTCGAACCCGCGATGGAGTTTAATCCCCATACTTGCTCAGCGCCCTTGGCTGTTATCGCTCGCTGCGCTTTGGCGCGTTTACCCTGCAAATCCAGTACTTCGCCCGTTGGGCGATCGGGCGTCTGTTGCTGTCTGCTGCGGTCTGCCGTCCATAAAGCTTCCATAGCGCCGCGACGACTCGGGACCGAGACAAGTCGTGCAGCGATGTTCGGCAATCTGGCGTACAATGACGGTATGGCTACCGTCACGATTCGAGAGTTGGGCCGCCAGGTCAGCGGCGTGGTCAACGAGGTCAGAACCACCGGGCGACCGACGTTCGTCACCCATCGCGGCACGCCCGTCGCCGTCCTGCTGCCGCTCGACTCGGAGCAGTTGGAGGACTTCGTGCTCGCCAACGCACCCGAATACGTCGCCTCGATGCGCGCTGCCGACGAGGCGATCGAGCGGGGCGAGTCCGGCGTGGCGCTCGCCGACGCAATCGCGGAGTTCGAGGCCGAGCATGGCCCCCTCGACGACGCGAGCTGAGGTCACGTGGCGAAGGCCGCGGTCGAGCTCGACCGCCAAGCGCAGCGCGATCTACGCAAGCTCCACCCTGACGACCACCGCGCAGCCCTGCGTGCGATGGCCGACGTGCTCACCCACGAGCCGCTGCCGGCCAACGCGAACGATCGCGCACTGAAGGGACGAGCGCCCTGGCGGCGACTGAGGGTCGGCGAGCTGCGCATCCTGTGGCGAGCGGTCGGCAACGGCGAGCGCAGGCGCGTGGCGCGCGTCATTCACCGCCGCGACCTGGAGCGAGCGGTACGCACGCTCGGCGACTGAAACACCGCTCTGCGACTCGCGGCGTGACGGTGACCACCCGTCCTTCGGACGCTCAGTCCCCGAGGGCGTCGTTCCCCGCCGCGTCTGGGAGCAGATCGCGAAACTCGGTCATTCCCCGCGCGCCCAGTAGATGCACAAGCTGCTCCGCCTCCCGCCGCGCGTCCAGATTCTCAGTCGCCAGACCGTACCGCAACGTCTCCCGCGCCTCGTCTACGGAGCCGTGCAGCGACCATCCCTCTGCGTCGGTCACCGCCATGCCGCGGCCCTCGCCCTGTGGCGCGGCGAGCCGCATGAAGGCTCCGACTACATCTGGGCCGACGGGCACATCAACCGGCTACGCGCCACCCTGCTCGGCCTGCTTGAGCGCGCCGGCCACGCACGTCTGGAGCGCGGCGACGCGCGCGGCGCCCTCCAGATGGCCGAGCAGGCCATCGCACCCGACCAGTTCCACGAGGCGTCCTGGCGCCCGGCGCTCCAAGCCGAAGACGCACTCGGGATGCGCGAGTCGATCACCCGCCGCTACGACGAGCTTGCCCACGCGCTCGATCAGGAGCTGGGGCTCCAGCCTACGCGCGAGACGCGCGTAATGTATCGTCAGCTGCTAGGACAGAACTGATAGCGCGGCTTTTCACTGGCGGACCGCAGTCGCAGACAACTGTACACTACTGACTCTGATGAACACGGGGGAAGCATGAGGCCGGCCCGACTGTTGACCTATGCTCAAGGTCTAGTACCGCGCGTCGCGCTCGTGGCTGCGTTGCTCTGCGCCGCAGTCCTCGGCACCCACGCGACGTCGAAACCGAAGGCTCCTTCGCTGTCTATCGCGCTAGCGAAGTGTCGGAAGATCAGGAACCGCAGGGAACGCGCGAAGTGTGAGACGTCGGCGTGTCGTCGCTACCTACACAGGAACAAGAAGGAGAAGGGCTGATGCGACTAGTTCCAACGCGATCTGGTCCTCCCTTTGTCGCGCTCTTGATGACACTGCTCTGTGCTATAGCGCTCGGATCGGCGCTGGTTACGTCTGCTGCGTCTGCGGAGACTGAGCGCGAAGCGATCGTTGCTGCGGCTGAATCCCAAGACCAATACCACGGGAAAGTCGCTGAATCGCCAACCGGGTCCGAATGCAACCCGTACACCGCTTACTGGGGGGACGGCACGGCGTGCAGCAACGGCGAGCGCTCGAACGCGTGGTGCGCCGACTTTGCGGCATGGGCCTGGAAGCAAGGAGGCGCTAACTTCACTTACGGATTCAGCGGATCAGACATAAACGCTTGGTCGGCCAGCTTCTACTTCTGGGGATTGGCCACGGGAAACTGGCATCCGCTGTCGAGTGGCTACAGCCCCCAACCAGGCGATGTTGCCGTATACGGCAACTTGACAGAGGCGCCCGGACCAGGTCACGTCGGGATCTATGTCAGCGGCAGCGCGTCAAGTCCGACCGTGATCAATGGAAATTGGGAACCGGACTACCAACCCCCGGCCCGCGTCTACGAGCAGTCCGGTGAGTCCAACACCGGCGTGTCCGGCGGTGTCCTCGACGGCTACGTATCACCTCCCGGTTCGAGCGGCTCGGGGGGTGGCGGCCGGGAACCCAACGGCTCGTTCATCAAAGTCACTGGTGCGCCTGCGATATATCGGGTTATTGGCGGCGCCCCAGTGCATGTCGATAGTTGTGCGCCGCTGGGAGGGTGTCCGGGTTTGGTGGAAGTGCCCAGCCTTTCCGGCTATGCAACGGTGCCAGAAAATGGCGCCTACATGCAGATGGCGGACGGTTCACAGAAAGGGTTGGTAGCCCGGGTGGTTGGCGGTGATGCGCTGGGTCTTACTACGTGCGAAGGCTTGGCGGGTTGCAACGAACCGATCGCTTTGGACGAAGCAGCCTTCAACGAATACGTCGCGGCCCATCAGACCATCGCCAATGGCACGTTCGTTCGCGTTGCGGACGGCTCTGAGAACGGGTTGATCGGCCGGGTGGTTGGTGGTGTGCTGCTGGGCTTGACATCCTGTGAAGGGATGGAAGGTGAAGGTTGTCTCACTCTAGCCGTCAACGTCGCCGAAAACGCATATAACGGCTACGCGGCTAAGTACCACACGATCGCGAATGGCACGTTTGTGCGTGTCGCGGACGGCTCTGAGAAGGGGTTGATCGGTCGTGTCGTTGGTGGCGTGTTGATTGGGTTGACTACGTGTGAAGGCATGGAAAGCGAAGGTTGTCTTACCGCACCCGTCAACGTCGCGGAAAACGCTTACAACTATTACGCCTCCGAACACCACGTCATCGCCAACGGCACGTTCGTCAGGGTCGCCGATGGCAACGAGAAAGGTTTGATCGGTCGTGTCGTCGGCGGTGTACTGCTTGGCCTGTTGACGTGTGAAGGGATGGAAAGCGAACATTGTCAGGAAGGCGTCAACGTCGCCGAAAATGTCTACAACTACTACGCCGGGGAGTTCCACACGATCGCCAGCGGCACGTTCGTGAGGATTGCTGATGGCCCCAAAGAAGGTCTGATCGCCCGCGCTGCAGGCGGCGCACTGCTCGGCCTGACCAGTTGCGCACCACTAGAAGAATGCCCCGGACAGGTCAACGTCGCTGAAAACGCGTTCACCTACTACACCGCCGAACACCCGCAGCCAGCCAACGGCACGCTCGTTGAGGGCGTTCCCTCGGGCACCTATTGGCTATTCACGAACGGCGAACGCGAACCAGCCTCCGCGGGTGCAGGTGCGGTCGCCATTGACGATGGTGGTCTCGCCTTCTATCCCATCAAGGCACCGTCGAGCGGCAACCCGGGCGCTGGATCGACGGGGGCCGGTACCACATCAACCACGGGTGCATCGACCGGTAGTGGTTCGACTACTTCATCACCAGGCAAAGGCGGGGTATTGGCCAGCCATACCGCAAAGCCGCTGACCCGGGCGCAGAAGCTCGCAAAGGCGATTCGTGCGTGCGACAAGCTGCGAAGGAAGCGCAAGCGCGAGGCGTGCATAGCAGCGGCCAGCCGTCGCTACCACCAGCCGAAGTCGGTGCTGCCAGGCGTGATTGCCGGCTGGCAGGGCGGTTACGTCGTGCGACCGCCCGAGCTGGCCCTGACGCCGACCGACGGCGAGTATTTCGCTGGGGCCGGGGGTGTCTGGCCTCATTCCCAGCCGATCGACTGGATCTCGTGGACGAAGACCGAAGCGTCGGGTAGGGGCGCCCTCTGGGTCGATGCGTGCGGCTGCTATCGCGAAGGCTACTCCCCTCATTCGGGGACAGTTCGCGCATTCGACATCCGGGACGGGAACTTCGCTCAGCTCACGATCAAGACCCCTTATCTCAATGGGCCGTTGAAGATCAGCATGAGCTACGAGCGAGGCTATGGTGGCGAGTATCGCTTCGAGACTGGACCCAAACCCGTCACCGATCACCTAACGAGCGAGGGATCGACGGTGAGACTTGCCGGCACCACGCTGCGTCGGTTCGCGGTGGCCGGCTTCTCCTCGCTCCCGGCTCCCGCCGCTAGAGCGGCCCGGTATGCGCCATGCGACGCCGCCCTACTGTTCAAGGCTGCGGAAGTCGGGCAGCACTTCAACACGAGAGCCGGATATGGGGGCAACGTCCGACCCGGTGCCTCCGAAGTAGTTTGCGACGCTGGCTGGGCGGTGGCACTCATAAGCCATCCAAACGTTGGGCAAACGGACGGCAACACACTCTTTCGCTCGATCGACGGCACGTGGCGGTACGTCGGCGAACTCGGCGGCAGTGTCGCCACCTGCGAGATGCGTCACTACCACGTCCCGAAGCCGATCGCACTGAAGCTCGCACACGGCCACGAACACTCCGGCATCGCCGACTGCTAGGGGAAACGGGTCTTGGCGATGGCCTACAGACGGTGGCAGCTAATCACCCGCTCCGGTACGTTCAACAGAGGCCATCCGTGCAGAGATGTCTATCGCACGCTCGTCGTACACGCTCTTGGCGAACCTGCGTTCACGGAACACCTTATATATGCCGACTGCTCGCGGCGTGGCTAGCTGGTGGCAACTTCGGTTCATCCCATGGCTTCACCTGCTCCGCGAATGGCTGCCTGCGCGCGAAGCGCGATCGCGATTGGCCTGCTCCTGCTCGTCATCCTTTGGCTTGCGGCTGCTGCCTGGGGCGGCCCAGACCCTGGCTTGTGCAAAATGACCGTTGCTCGGGGAACCATCCCACATAGCCTTGCTGCCGAGGCGTGCTTTGACGGATCTACGTTGACGATCCGAAATAATCTCAGTATTCCTATGAGCGTTGCGGTGCGTGGCGCAGTTGGGAGTCCGAGTCGGTCCGAGGCGGATTACGGCCTTGCAGCATTGGCGACGCGGGCGGTATCGACGGACCCCCGTATGCTCCTACCGGGAGACACGCTGCGATTCCCGATCGGTACCGGCGCAGCTGAGCTTCGTCTGTGGGGAGGCAAGAACTGGGGCTTCTACGAGCTGGCGAGTACCGTCGCAGCCTTTATTCCCGGAAGCCCGAGCACGTACCTTCAGGCGTTCACAGCGTTGATCAAGGAGCTCAACGACGATTTCACCCAATACCACACCTGCGAGAGGCGAGCTGGCAGTGTGCTACGGAGAGTTGGGTGTCAGGCGCTGCTAGCGCGCAATGTGGCATTCGCGATCGGACGTGCAGGCATTAGCGCGCTGGCAAAAGGGGCTGTTGCGGCGGTACTTTCCGGGGTGACGTTTAGCCGCTGGGTATCAAGCTCCGTTGGCGACGTTGGCGTCTTGGTCCATTCCGGGGCGATCCGATTCAAGGCAGCAACAGTCCCGCCAACTCTGCCGCCCAGCTATGCTTCCGTGCCGCTCGCGACACTCTGCGAAACCCACGAAGTCCAATTGCACGCCGTCAACGGCTGTCCCTACATCGGCACCAGTCAAATCGGGACCGACGCCTTTGAACGCGCCATCCTTATCGAAGACAACAACGAATCGGCGCTCCCGACCTACTGGAACCTGATCGACTTCCCTGCCACCACCTGTAACTCGATCGACCTAACCTTCGGAATGCCCACCGACGGCTCCCAACCAGGAGACACAGCATCAATCCAGGTAACTGCACAGACACTCGCGCCACAATCCGCAAGCGTCGGGTACGGCCAGATCGGCAAACTCGAAGCGACACTCGACGGGCATCCGTGGTCGCTAGAAAACGCGGCCACGAACACATACGACAAGATCGCCATCAACGGCGTCGCGTCCTGCTCGACTCCGAGCGGATATTGATCGACCATCCCATGCGCTATAGGAGAATTGAGTGTTGATAGGGAGTAGAACACTAAGCGTGATCGTCGCTGCTGCGCGCTGGGTGTTGAGGAGTCGAACCTCGAGTGCTGGGGTCTCCGTTCCGAAGCGCGTGGCGGTGCTCGCAGGTCTCCTACTCACTGCCAGTGTGCTAGCAGCCTGTGGAACGACATCGCAGGCGCCCTCGAAGAGTGCGCACGTTCAAGACGCCTCAAGACGTGCTGCTGTTACAACGACGACCACGTCCGCGAGCCATATACCAACGACAACTACTGCGACCCCGACGGCAGGGGCGGTGTCAACGACGACGCCTCGTCCCTGTGCGTTGCTGACGTTGAAGCGCGCGCGGGCCCTCATCGGTCCGACCGTGATCTACAACAGCAAGCTCGCAGACAACGTCGAATGCAGCTACAACACCCCCGAACCGTACGAATCGGAAGCGAAAGTCAGCTTGGGGGTCGGCGCCCACGTCAACAACCAAACATGGGCAAAGCTGGTTGAGGAAGCTCAAAGAGTGCCGATGCACGAATCCGTGTCCGGGCTCGGTGAACGAGCAGTGTGCTTCGCCCAGCGCATCCAAAACAGTCCCCATTTTCCCACCGACATTGTCGACGTTGCGTTCGTGGCCGACTCGTCATCGTTCGACGTCATCGTGGAGACGCGCACTGTGGATAGCTGCGCGCCTGTCGTTGCGCTCGCACGCGAAATCGAATCCTCCATCTCCGGCGTGGCCACGCAGACCACAAGCCACCTGCGCGCGTCGCCTCCGGGCGCGATCACCGCGCAGTCCGGTCCGTGCTACCTGCCCGCGTCGTCAGCGTCAGCGGTCACCGGCGTGCCCATGTTCATCGAAGCCCAGAGCGACAAACAGGAATTGACAACCTGCGCTTACAGCTCCGAAAGCAAGGAAGTTCTGCTCAACCTCTCCACTGGGTCCGGGCAGATCAACCAGGGAGAAAACGGCGACGCCTGCTCGGAAAGGCAAGTGGGCAGGGTTAAGCAAATCGCGGGAGGCTGCGTAATCTTCAGCGAAGCCGATCCGGGAGACCCAGACGGCGAGATCCTCAGCGTGTCCATCAACGGCAAGCCAGCTGTGACTTTCCAGTACCAAGGTCCAAACGGTCAGAGTGTAGGCCCGGTTAGTGAACACCTGGAACGTGCTGCTTTGTCGGTCGGAGAACACCTCGTCGCTAGCGGGTAGCGCCACATCTGGGCGTCGGTAGCGCATTTGCCTCTACCTTGCTCGCCGTCAGGTGCCTAACCTGGCTTAAGTTCGCGCGTGCGAACAGGGGGTCTTGATGGGCGAGCGTCTCATCGGAGCGAGTTGAAGGCGCTCCGCCATGCGTACGGAGTCGCCCTCTACCGGCCAGCGTCAGAGTGTCATGATGCGGTCGAAGTAGGCGGCGACTTCGGAGGCGATGGCTCGGCCGCCGCGGCGTTCGATGAGGCCGGCCAGGGCACGGCCGACTGAGTTCTCGACATAGAGGTCGCGGATCACGCGGCCAGGATCGCTGCGACCACCCCTGCCTCTGTGGCGCCGGTGTCGCGCTCGATTTCGTTGTTCGAGTAGCCCTCGCGATGGCGCGTCGCGATCGCGTCTAGACGCACGCCGGTTCTGGCGGTGATCGCGTGTCCGCCAGCGACCCGTGTGTCCACGACCAATGGCACAGCCCTGGTTGATCTGCCCCTGGTTTTGTGGAGAGGCGTTTCTGGAGTCCTCCGGCGGTCGGCGAGGAGGACATGCCAGGCCGTTATCCAGTCGAGGTGCGCAAGCGGGTTGTCGAGCTCGCGCGAGCGGGCACGAGGGTCGCTGAGCTCGCCGAGGCGTTCGGGATGAGCGAGGCGACGATCTACGGCTGGCTCAAGCAGGAGCGGATCGACCGGGGTGAGGCGCCGGGGCTCAGCACCGAGGGGCAGATAGAGCTGGCGGCGGCCAAGCGTCGTATCCGTGAGCTGGAGACCGAACTGGCGGTCTCGCGCAAGGTGAACGAGGTGTTCCTCGAAGGGGATCTGCCCCCAAAAGGCTCTACCCGGTGATTGAGTCCCTGGCCGGGCAGGGGTTCGATGTGCAGCGGGCGGGCGTGATGCTCGAGGTCTCGGCCTCGGGCTACTACGCCTGGAAGGATCGACCGCCGTCGCAGCGTACGCTCAGACACGCATGGCTGGCCGGCGAGATCGCGCAGGTGCACAAGGACTCGGGTGGCACCTACGGCTCACGGCGAGTCACCGCCGAGCTGCGCTATGGCCGCGGGGTCACCGTCGGGCACAGCCAGATCGAGCTGATCATGAGGCGCCTGGGGCTCCACGGGCTCCCCAAACGCCGGTTGCCCAGAGGCGCGAAGCTCGGCAAGGCCAGCTCGCTTGATCTGGTGCGCCGTCGCTTCCACCGGGATGCGCCGGATCGCCTTTGGATGACGGACATCACCGAGTACCCGACCAGAGAGGGCAAGCTCTACTGCTGCGCGGTGCTGGATGCCTTCTGCAGGATGGTCGTCGGCTGGTCGATCGACAGCTCCCAGACCGCGCTGCTGGTCACCAACGCGCTCGGGATGGCGCTCGCCCGCCGCGCACCCGCCCAGCACGCGATCATCCACTCCGATCGCGGGACGCAATTCGCTTCCTGGGTCTTCAGCCAGAAGGTCACCGACGCCGGCCTGGCGCCATCCGTGGGAGCCGTCGGCGCCCCGTTCGACAATGCGATGGTCGAGGCGTTCTGGGCACGGATGCAGGTCGAGTTGCTGAACCGACAGCGCTGGAAGACCCGCGTCGAACTCGCCAGCGCGATCCACGACTACATCGAGATCTGGCACAACACCCAACGACGCCACAGCGCCCTGAACATGCTCACACCAACCGAATATGAGGTGAACCACCACGCAACACGAACGTAAACCTGTGGACATGCCAGGCTGTGGACAGCAAAGCTGACCACAGCCCTTGGACAACCCTCCGGGTTGCCCACATGACCACAGGTTCAACACCCACCAATCACAACGACTGCCGGCCGGATTCCAGACCACCGAGTCCACAAAACCAGGGGCACACCAGACTGTCCACGAAACCGGGTCCACTCCAAGACACGCCGGCGGGCAGCCTAGGCGATCCGCCAAGCGGAGCGCTGATGAGCGGATCTCCGATCAAACGCACCGGCGTTTGAGGCCGCCCGAAGGGGATGCCCTACTCGATGCCCTATACTAGTGCCCATGCGTAAGACCAGCGTCTATCTCGATGAGGACCAGGCCCAGCGCCTCGCCCGCCTGGCCCGCGAGG
This sequence comes from uncultured Solirubrobacterales bacterium, assembly GCA_963844585.1. Lineage (GTDB taxonomy): Bacteria > Actinomycetota > Thermoleophilia > Solirubrobacterales > Solirubrobacteraceae > Palsa-744. The sequence goes on from CAWJOV010000010.1 coordinate 909,563, forward strand.
AGGGCAGGTCACAGGCGGAGGTCCTGCGCGAGGCCGTCGCCACTTACCAACCCAAGCCATCCCAAGACCGGGACTTCGCACTGGCAGGCTCGGGGCACGGCGATGGCTCGTCGATCGCGGACGTATCGGAGGAGGATCTGCTCAAGGGCTTCGGCGAGTGACCGTCGTCATCGACGCCGGCCCCCTCGTGGCCTTTGGCGATGCTAACGATCCGCAATTCGCTCGCATAGACAAGCTGCTGCGGACTGTCGATGGACCACTGATCATTCCAGCGCCCGTCACCGCCGAGGTGGACTACCTACTCGGACAGCGAGTAGGACGTGGGCCGCGGCGAAATTTCATCGCCGATCTTGCCGCCGGACGATTTACCGTTGCCTGTCTGGAGCGCGAGGACTATGCCACGATCGGGGCCCTCGACGCACGCTATGAGGATCTTGAGCTTGGGCTCGCCGACTGCGCGCTGGTTGTGATCGCGAACCGCTACGGAACCGATCACATCGTAAGCTTCGACGAGCGGCATTTCCGTGCCGTCACACCTCTTCGAGGCGGCGCCTTCACGATCCTGCCCAGCGACAGTTGACGACCGAACCCCGCGGAGCAAGCAGCCGTGCCTCGCCGGGCTCAAGGTCGGCAAGGATCGTAGTGAACGCCACCCGGACAGGGGCAGAGTCTTCGGTCATGGCATTCGCAAGCAAGTTCGCCCAACGCTCCTGCAACGTTTCGTCGTCCTCCTTAGAGCCACCTTCGAGGAGGTCTCGTAGTAGCTTGTCGGAGATCGCGGCTGGGGGCAGTCCGGATACCTTGATCTTCTCGGCGGCCCTTGAGACCTGCCTTGCGAGCGCTGGCTGGCGACGGTAGTGGATGAAGCTCGTGACCCAGTCGGCCAGCTCCCGGACTGGCCCAAGAACGCCGGAGGTCTCGGCAAGTGCTCCAACAGACTCGCCAACGCTCTTGGCGGTTAGCTCGATCTCGTCACTCACGGTGATACCGGCTCACCGGTTTGTGTCTCTACAGGCCCGAACGAACTCCCACCCGCTGCTTGAGAGCGAGCAGCTCGGATGCGCCCGCCTCGTCGTCCGCGCTTGCGACGAGGCTCGCCACGTCATCGCGAACCCCGTCCGCGAAGGTGACGGGCACCCCGCGGTCAGCTTTCCCGCTCATGGGCTCAGCGCGTGCGGATGCCGAGCTCCGCGAGCGCTTCGGCGCCGTCCTGCGTACGCTCGGCGGCGCCGCTTCGGATGCGCTCGGCCGCGAGCGCTTCGGCCTCCTCGTCGGCCCCGCTGGCCTCCAGCGACTCGGCGATGGCGTCGAGCCTGCTGTCGAGGTCGTCGTGCATACGGCGCATCTGATCTTCGAGGCGGGCTAGCATGTCCGCCAGCTCGGTGGGCTTTGTCTCCGGCGTAGGGGACATAGCGCAAGGATATCTCGTGCGGCGGACCAGGAAGTTGTCCCGGTCCTGATCGAGTGGCGTGGGCTTGGGCGCGGTCGGCCGAACAAGGGCTCCTATCGCTTCCCACATCCTTCGCGCAAACGACGATGAACTACGCATCACCGTTGAGGGCCCGGACGAGCCCGCGATCCCGTGCGTGGAGAGGCTCACCACATAGACCATGTTCGAGCGAACGTCCTGCATAGTCCTTCACCCAGCATCGCGCGGGCGAGGGCCTCGCTGCGCGAGAGTCCCCAGCCGAGCGAGTAGGTGATGTCGTCCTCGCGCGCACCGAGGAGATCGAGACGGTCTTCACCGCGCGCCCGTGCAGCGTCAATTCGGCCATCGGCGCGTCGGGCACGCGCGCCATCAGTCGGCGTCGGGCCGCACAAAGGGGATGAGCGGCGTGATGATGAGCTCCACTTGACCATGCAGTCGCTGAGCCCCAGCGCCGCCACCGGTGTGCGAGTGTGATCGTCGGCGTTGGCGAGCTGCCTGAGCGTGTGGAGGACATGCGCTTCGTCCTGGGGCTGAGCGCTGCCGTCGAGGGGCTGCAGGCTCCGCAGGATCGCGAGCGCGGGCTCGGGGAGAGCCTTCGTGTCCGAGCGCCAGCGGCCCCGTCCCTTCTCATGCTGCGCGTTCTCCTCTCCGCTGGCTTCCTCCCAGACGCCCTGGAAGAAGATGGGGAAGTGCGCGCTGCCGCGCTGCTTCGTCCACGTCGGGATTGCTTCCAAAACGCTTCCATACGGCGCCCAGAGCGGGCTCCGAGCCCGATGGCCGCCTCCCGTGGCTCTCGCCAGAAACCGCTTATTCAGGCGGTTTCTGCGGTAACGGAGAGGGCGGGATTCGAACCCGCGATGGAGTTTGATCCCCATACTCGCTTAGCAGGCGAGTGCCTTCAGCCACTCGGCCACCTCTCCTGGAGGTCGAGCCACCAGTGTAAAGCCTGGGATCGCCTCAGTGCCGCTTGGGCTTCCTGTAATCACGAAGTCAACGCACTGCCGGCGTGTCGAGGAGAACGCGCAAAGCTGCCAGTTCGGCACTAGGGATCGAGGCGAGAGCCGGTCTTTGTCCGGCGCGCGTGCCACCAGGCACTTCCCCGTGTGTGTATGAGGAACACCTCGAGACGGTTCTGCCTGGCCCACAGCTTCGCTTCGATGTTGTCCAGTTGCCGGCGCCGCTCGCGTATGAGCTCCAGCTGGCGTTCGACGTGCTCGAGCGCCTCGGCCGCGAGCTCTCCGTGCTCCTTCGGGTCCGCGGTCTGCTCGAACCGCTGGCGCACGAGCTGGAGCGCATCCTCGGCCTCGAGCATGCGGCGGGCTGTCTCCTCCACTGGGCCGAGCACCTCCCTCAGCTGAGGGATCGTCTCCCCGAGGGCCGCGTCAACCGCGTCTCCGTCCGCCGGCGCCGCTGGGGCGAGGTGAGGCTCTATCTCACGCGCTTGCATGGATGGCCTCCTGATCTGTCGCTGCTCGATTCCCCGAGAGCGCGGCGGATGAGTGCGGTCCTCGCTCGGCATCGGCGTGCACGATCAGCACGGGAACGGGACTGTGATGCAGCACGTAGTGGCTCACGCTGCCGAGCAGCACTGAGCGCACCGCACCGCGTCCCCGGGAGCCCATCACCACCACATCATGCGCCCCCTCCTCGATCTGGCGGATGAGCGCGTGCCGCACCGGCTCTCTGCTCAGCACAGTGCTGAGCGACACTCGATCGGGAGCCCGCTGGGCGGCTGTTCGCAGGAGCTTCTCGGTCTCGGCCTCTGCCGCGAAAGATCACAGAGCTCACCGAGCTCGAGGGGATCGCACAGCCCACGATGACGCTGCTCGTCAAACGCCTCGAGGAGAAAGGATGGGTCCGGCGAGAAGGACTGCCAGAGGACGGACGCGTGGTGATGATCAGCCTCACCAAGGCGGGAAGCACGGCACAAGAGAAGTTCCGTGGGCAGTTCCTCGCTGCTTTGAGAGCTGACTTGCAGGAGCTATCAGACCAACAGCTCGAAGAGCTGTCAGCCGCGACGGAGACCCTCAGCTCGTTCGTGGACGACCTACAGCGGCAAGCCGGAAGATGACCTACCTCGACCGACGGAGGTCACGCCGTGAGTCCCGCGATCAGCGGTCCCATCGCCGCCTTTATCGAGTCGAGGCTTACGCCCCGCTCGCGGCGTAGATGGCTGACGAGGTTTACGTTCAGAGCGCTCAGCAACAGCTGTGCTGTGATCGGTGCGTCGAGTCTCGGGGAGATCTGCTGCAGGAGGCTCTCGAGATGCATCGATAGCGTCAGGTAGCCCTCGATAGGCGCTTTCCAGCGGTTCTTCTCGAGTGCCAGAGTGAGCTCGAGATGTTGGTCGTAGAGATCGAGTAGCCCGTCGAGGAAGGCGGCGAGGCGCTCGCGGGGTGGCGCCCCTGGACCCAGCGGCGGGGGGCCGGCTATGAAGGCGTCCTGGAAGGATCTGAGATGCTCGTCGGAGAGCGCCTCGAACAGGCCGGATCGGTCGCCGAAACGACGAAAGACGGTCCCCTTGCCGACTCCCGCCTCGCTGGCAACGGCGTCGATCGATGTCCCCTCGGCGCCTCGCTCGGCTAGGACCCGGCGAGCCGCCTCCAAGATCCGCACGCGGTTGGCCGCCGCATCGGCGCGTTCGCGGGGCGCCCGCGCCATCGGCAGCTTCTGCGCTGCGGCTATGTCCAACCGATCGTCGAAGCTCATGGGCCTGATGTCGATCCTACGGTCTGGGGGAATGCCGCCGGCCCCGTCCGGGCAGGACGCTCAACCACCCATGGAGGGTCTGCCCGCGTCGGGCGATTGGCATGGAAAGCCCGCCCGCCGGGGCGGTTGGATCGCGTCAATCGCGGACGGTCTTCATCGCGGCGGTCCACGCCTCGAGCTGGTCGAACAAGGCAACTGCCGCTTCGTCGTGCTGGGGGCCGGGCGCGAAGCTCGAGAAGTTCTCGAAATCGGCGAACAACGAGAAGCTGAGCTGCTGGCGCACGTGCGCGATCTGAAGCTCGCTGCAAATCGCGCGAAGGTGCTCGATGGCGCGGGCGCCCCCGAGCGATCCGTAGCTGACGAACGCCGCTGCCTTGTTGTTCCACTCGGCGTAGACGTAGTCGATCGCGTTCTTGAGCACGCTCGAGGTCGAGTGGTTGTACTCGGGCGTGACGAAGATGAAGCCGTCGTAGGAGCCGATCTTCTGCGCCCACGCCTTGGTGTGCTCGCCCACGTACTGCCCCACCGACGGCGGAATCGGCTCGTCCATATGGGGAAGGGGGTAGTCCGCCAGGTCAACGAGCTCGTACTGCGCGGCCGTCCGTGCCTGCGACTTCTCGAGCACCCAGTCAGCCACCGCCTTGCCGTTTCGCCCGGGGCGAGTGCTGCCCAGGATAATCGCGATCTTCAAATCAGACACAGGGGATCCTTTCGCTCGATTTAGAAGAAGCGGACTAGTGGTCCGTTTCGGGAAAAATAGCACACCACCTACGCAAGGCGTTCCGCAAGCTCGACGTCAAGTCGCGCACCCAGCTCGCACACCGCATCTCGTAGTCGTCCTCGTAGGTGTCTCAGGGTGCCTGCTCCGCCGGTTCCTGGGCGGCGCTCGTCGTTTGTGCGTTCTAATGTGCCGGGCATGGCTGCGGCGGCGGAACGCATCGAGGTGGCTGACGCGCCCGACCGTGACCGCTACGAGCTGTCGATTGACGGCAAGGTGGTTGGCTTCGCGGCCTATCGTGCACGCCCCGGGCTGATCGCGTTCGTCCACACCGAGGTCAACGAGCGCCTCCAGGGTCGCGGACTCGGTGACCGGCTGATCAGGTTTGCTCTGGAAGACGCCCATACACGAGGTCTCGCGGTGCTGCCGTTCTGTCCATTCGTCAAAGCGTTCATCGAACGTCATCGGGAGTTCGAGTCACTGGTGCCGGACACCTATAGGGAGCGATTCGGCTTGTGAAAGGGAAGCGATTCGGCTTGTGAAAGCGCTACGAAGGCAAGCACATTGGAGTGATCCGGTGTTAGACGATCGTCCTCGCCAGGGACTCGGGCGACAATCGCTTAGCCGGTAGCCTTCGTATTCAGCGTGGAAGGGTGGCAGAGCGGTTGAATGCGGCGGTCTTGAAAACCGTTGACGGCGGCAACGTCGTCCGGGGGTTCGAATCCCCCCCCTTCCGTTTTGGCCAGGTCGTGACGGTTGTTCGAACCCGCTCCGACCGAAAGCTGGCCCGGTTTCGTACTACAATTCATTCCCGTGGATGTCCATCCATCGGCGGGCAAGCGGCGATGCGGCTGAAGTACCAGCGACTGTTGCCAGGTGACTGACATGGCAAAGAAGACCTACGGCAGAAGCGCCAGCGGATTGCCCCTCACGGAGGAGTTGGTCGCTGGGCTTAGCGCTGAGGCCGAGGCGGGCTACGACGTCGAGGAGATACTTCGTCGGCGTGGCGGACGGCCACCGATGGGATCGGCGGCTGCAGGGGTGGAGTCTGTTCGGCTCGACCCCGAGCTCAGCGAGGCACTGACTCAGCGGGCCAGCCGTGATCACGAGACGACCTCCTCGGTGATCCGAGAGGCTTTGCGCCAGTACCTCAAAGTCGCCTGACCCATGAGTCGCGGCGACCTGCGCTCGCACTTCAGCCGGCGCTGGGCCAAAGCTGCCCATCCCCCTCAGCCGTACGCCCTACCCTCGGCGAAGCGCTCCAGGCCGTCGTCGGGAATCGGCTCCCACGGGGGGGCGTAGGCCACGAAGGCGCGCCAGCTGGGTCGCACGCCCGGGTCGCAATCGAAGGCGCCCATGCGCACACTCATGTGGGTGTGCTCGTCGGGGTCGCGGCTGAAGAGGTGCCCTCCGCACTCGCGGCAGAAGAGCTTCTCGAAGCCTCCGTCGGCGTGGCGCCAGCCCTTCAGGAGCTCCTCCCCCCGCAGCAGCCGCAGGGTGCGGCCGTCGATCCGGGCCTGCAGCGAGGAGCCGGTGCCGGTGCGGTGCTGGCAGCGCGTGCAGTGGCAGTAGCCCGCGGCGGGAGGTGGGGCGGTGAGCTCGAAGCGCACGCCGCCGCACAGACAGCCTCCGGTTAGGACGGGGTCAGATGTTGCGGGGTCGCTCATCGCCTCGAAGTTTGCCAGGCCTTTGGGCATTTGCATCCGTGGCCGGCATCCGCGCCGGCCGGTTGCATCGGCCGGTTGCATGTGAGCCTGCGCCCGGGCCTGTCGATTCCGCCGCTTCCCGTTCGTCTTGAGGATGAGACCATCCACCTCGACAAGGAGGACACGAGATGAAGTTCATGCTGTTGATTCACCAGGGCACAACCCCCACTCCCTACGACCCGGAGGCGTGGGCGCGGCTGTCGCCGGAGGAGCAGCAAGCGGTGTACGCCGACTACAAGGCGATCAACGAAACGCCGGGCGTCACTCCTGCCCCCGTGCAGATGCAGCCCCCTGAGACGGCCACCACGGTGCGCGTGGAGGACGGCAGGACGCTGACGACCGATGGCCCGTTCGTGGAGACCAAGGAGGCGCTCGGCGGTTACCTCTTCTACGAGGCCGACGACCTCGACGGGGCGATCGAGCTGGCAGCGCGGATACCGGCGGCTCGGATGGGCGGCGCGATCGAGGTGCGCCCGCTGGTGGAGCGGTAAGGGCAGCTACCCCGCAAACGGCCGGGAGGTTCCGATCACGTGGCCGCCGGCGTCGAGCGCCTGGACCTCGTAGCTCGGGTAGGCGTGCGCGATCGGGATCGCCGTCTCGAACCCGGACTTGGCGGCATTTGCCACGGCGCTCAGCTGCGTGGCGCCGGACCCGGCGAGCACCCGCCAGGAGACGAGTCGGGTGGCGCCGTTCCAGCTCGCGTACACCGTGGTCCGGCTGCCCTGCTGGCGGGCGGCCCCCACCGGCGGGGTCAGCGGCAGGCCGACCCACGGGTCGAGCGTCTCGCGGTAGCTGAGGTCCGAGCCGGGGAAGTTGCCCTCCAGCAGCCGCTGTCCGGAGCGGGTGAACTCCGAGAAGTAGGGCTCCGAGCCCCAGCCGACGAACACGTTGCCGCCAGCCAGCGGCTCGGTGTCGCCCATGTATTCGGTTTCGAATTCGCCGCCGGAGGGGTACTGGGCGACGAGCGTGGCGGTGCGCGTCTGCTGGTCGAGAGCGAGCACCAGCCCGCGTGATGGTCCGGTCGCCGGGACCGAGGTGCCGCCGCCGGTGAGCTGGCAGCAGTGGTCGTCGAACATCGTGATCGTCGAGCGGGGCGCCGTGACGCTGGAGCCTGGGGCGACGGCCACGTCGTGCTGCCATTGGAAGGCGGCGCCCGGGCCGAGCTTGAAGCTAGAGCGCTTGCCGCCGAGGATCCACTCGATCTTGCCGGTGGCGATGTTGACCAGGTAGGCGGCCCACGTGTTGCGCATCGAGACGAGGAAGGTGCCGTGGCCGGTGAGTTCGAGCGCGTTGACGTGGTAGGTGTCCCACGGGAACCCATTGGTCGGCACCGTCGCGTAGGAGTCGCCCGGCGGGATGTGTTCGAGCGCGTCCCAAGTGCGCAGCAGCTTGCCGGTTTTGATGTTGTACTCCTGCACCGCCGAGTCGATCAGCGCCCCGTTGTAGGCGCCGCCGTAGGCTGAGAGGTTGCGCGCGACGTTCTTGTTGGCGGTCACCCACGCATCTTCGCCGTCGATCACGAGCGCGTGGAGCGTGAGCACCCAGCCGTCTTGCCCTTTCAGCCGCGCCACCGTCTGGTAGTGGCGGTTGACGACCACGTCTTCGCCGCTCTCGGTCGAGCCGGTGTTGGTGACCACGCCCTGCCACCACGCCAGTGCCGGCTGCCCTTCGTAGGTCTGCGAGCTGAGGTTGGCGGCGACGACCTTTTCCGGCACCGGCTGGAACCACACCGGCTGCAGGTTGTCGTCGAGGATCAGCGGCCCGCTCTGGCCGACCAACGGGGGGTAGTTGAGGTTGTAGAAGTTGGTGGTGAGGATGTACCCGGGCGCCAGGCGGTTGGCGAGCGTGGGCACGTCCTTGTGGATCACCGGGGGGTGAAGCGTTGGCTCGGTGACGAAGCTGGAGGCGCCGTCGGTCGTGTAGGCGCCCACGGGGGCGCCGTGCGAGCCCGCGAAGGCCTGGTCGATCGCGATGAACCCCACGACGACGACGCCGATCGCCACCGTCAGGCGGCGCGCCGCTCCGCGCAGCGCGCCGGCGGGGGCGGGCACCGCCAGGAACGTGACGAGCGCCGCTGCCGCGGCGAGTCCGCCTCCGATCAGGTAGGCGAGGCGGAAGCCGTCGGTGAGCGCCTGCGGCACCTGCACGCCGGTGCCGATCAGGTGGCTGGAGCGCTGCGTGGCGAGCGTCACCAGGATCGCGAGGCCCAGTCCGCCGCCGATCTGGCGCGAGGTGTTGACGAGGCCGGAGGCCAGTCCCGCCTGTCCCTCCTTGGCGCCTTGCGTGGCGGCGATCGTCGAAGGGACGATCGACATCGCGATCCCCGCCGCCGTCAGCAGCCCGGGCAGCATGATGTACACGATCGCGCTGCCGCTGGAGCCGATTTTGGCCATCAGCAGCATCCCCGCCGCCAGCATGATCAAGCCGCCGCCGAGCACCGGGCGCACGCCGAAGCGGCTCACCAGCTTGCCGGTGCGCGAGGCGACCGCCATGATCATCAACGTCATCGGCAGGAACACCAAGCCGGTGTGCAGCGGTGAGAGCCCCAGCACCTGCTGCAGGTAGAGCGAGCTGACAAACCACATCGGGAACAGCGAGGCGCTGAACAACAGCACGATGTTGTTGGCGACCCGCAGCGGCTTCGTCAATTCCTTGAAGGGGATCAGCGGTTCGGAGGCAAGGCGCGTCTCGATCACCACGAACACCACGAGGATCAGCACGCCGGCGATGATCGGGCCGAGCGCGGCGAACGTGTCCCAGCCCTTGAGGCCGGCTTCCACGACTCCGAACACCAGCACCATCTGGCCGATCGTCAGCGTCAGCGCGCCGGCGAGGTCGAAGCTGCGCCCAGGCGCGCGGCGGCGCTCGCCGACGACCGCGTACGCGACCACGGCGGCGGCGACGCCGATCGGAGGGTTGATCAAAAGCACCCAGCGCCAGGAGAGCTCCTGCGTGATGATCCCCCCGAACAGCATCCCCGCGGCGCCGCCCAGCCCGTTCATCGCCGCCCACGCGCCGATCGCGCGGTTGAGCTGCGGGCCGGGGGCGAACGAGGAGGTGATGATCGCCAGCGAGCAGGCCGCCATCAGCGCGCCGCCGACGCCCTGTGCCGCGCGCGCGATCACGAGCGTCTCGCGGTCGGTGGCGACCCCGCCGGCGAGCGAGGCGAGCCCGAACACGAGCAGCGCCATCACGAACATCCGTCGCTGACCGAAGTGGTCGGCGGCGCGCCCGCCGAGCATCAAAAAGCCCGCGAAAGTGATCGCGTAGGCGTCAACGATCCACTGCAGTTCGGGCGAGGTGAAGCCGAGGCTCGACTGGATCGAGGGCAGCGCGACGTTGACGATGGAGAGGTCGAGGATCACCATGAACTGCGCCACGCAGCAGACGGCCAGCAGCAGCCCCATGCCCCCGCCCTGCCCGCGGGTCTCGGCAGGGGGTGGCGGTGGCGCGAGCGGGCCGGCGGTCGTCTCGACGCTCATGAGGCCCTAGAGGGTGGCGCAGCCGGCCCAAGGCCGGCTGGCCGAAACGGGGATGCGAGCCGAAGGCGAGTGTCCCCCGGCTTCGGTCGGGCCCCTCTTCTTCGGCCGGGGGCTTGCGCCTGACGCCGAAAACGCCTGGTAGGGTGAGCGCCCGAGCAAGCAAGCGACGATGAGAGGAGCCCGGCCGATGAGAAGGACGTCACTGACCGCCATGCTAACGCTCGCGGCGACCGCGGCCGCCACCGTCGCGATAGCGGGGTGCGGTGGCAAAAGCGGGGGCTCCTCCACGACCTCCTCGACGCCCAGCAGTCCGGCGACGACGACCACGAGCACGGTCCACAAGCACGCGACCAAACCGGGGTACTGAGCCTCTCGGTGGCTGGGGCGCGCTCGAGCGGCGCCACCACCGCGAGACGAGCACCGCCCCTCCCCCTCCTTAGAGCCTATCCCGGAAGGATTATGTAGCGCTGCGTTGAACTTTTGATCGGCTGGTCTTGTGCCATTCGATCAGGAGGTCTGTGATGGGCTACATGGTCAGTAAGGATGATGGTTGGCGGATGCCGGACTGGTTGTGGGAGCGGATCGAGCCGTTGCTGCCGCCACCGCCGTTTCACCCGTTGGGTACGCATCGCTCGAGGGTGCCCGATCGGGGCGCGATGGACGCAATCTTGTTGGTGCTCAGGACGGGGATGCAGTGGAACGCTTTGAACGCTACAGGGGTGTGCTCCTCGAGTTCTGCGCACCGGCGTTTTCAGGAATGGGAGCAGGCCGGTGTGTTTGCTGAGATCTGGCGTCAGGGACTGTTGGAGTACGACAAGGTTGTCGGGATCGATTGGGCATGGCTGGCAGCCGACGGCGCGATGACCAAGGCACCGCTGGGCGGAGGAAAGACGGGGCCAAATCCCACTGATAGAGCCAAGGGGGGGCGAAGCGTGAGGTTCTCAGCGAGGGAGCGGGGGTCCCGATTGGGTTGGCGCACGACGGTGCGAACCGCCACGACCAGAAGCTGCTAGAGCCGACCCTGCAAAGCATTCCGATCGAGCGCCCTGAGCCGACCGCGGAGTGCCCGCAGGGGCTGTGCCTCGACAAGGGCTTTGACTCCCCGCCGGTGCGTGATCTCGCGGTCAAGCACGGTTACACGCCTCACATCCGCACGCGTGGCGACGAGATCGCCGAAAAGGTTCGCACGCCCGGCTGGCGAGCACGACGCTGGGTCGTCGAGGCGACCCACTCCTGGATGAACCGCAACCGCGGGATCCTTATCCGCTGGTCCAAGAAGGAGGAGAACCACCTCGCCCTCCTACAACTCGCCAGCGGCCTGATCGCGTTCAAGAAGGCACAGCTCGCAACCCACGCCGCCACCCAACCGGGATAGGCCCTTATCCTCCTCATCATCATCGCGCTCTGCCTCAGCCCGGCAGCGAGGCGGCGTAGCTGATCACCGGCACCGTGCGGGAGGTGCCGAGTACATGGCCGGCGGCGTCGAGCGCCTGCACCGCCACGTGGGTGTAGTGGACGGGCAGCGTGGTCGAGCTTTCGAAGCCGTCGGCGGGGATCGTGGCGCGCGCCGCCAGCGCTCCAGCGCCTTTGGCGGCGAGCACGCGCCAGGAGGCCACCCCGGTGGCGCCGTTCCAGCTCGCGTGCGCGATCGTCTCTTCACCGGTGTCGTTGAGGCTGGCGAGCACCGCCGGCGGGCTCGCGGGGCGCCCGCTCCAGGGGAAGCGGAAGGCCCGGTAGAAGGCCATTTCGTAGGGCAGATGCGCATCGAACAGCAGTGCGCCGCTGGGCGCGAACTGGCTGATCGCGGGCACGCCGCCGTAGCCGACGACCGTGCCGGCGCCGCCGGACAGCGTCTGCATGTTGCCCTGGCTGGCGGCCAGCAGCGGCGGGTTGGAGTGGGTGTAGGAGGAGGCGAGGCGGGCTTCGTGGGTGGCGAAGTCCAGCGCGATCCGCACCGCGCGCGACTGGTGATGGATCGGCGGGTTGGAGCCGTCGTCGAAGAAGGTGACTTCGCCGTCGGGGAGGATGCGCCCGTCGTGCTGCCACGCCGTTTCGGTGCCACGCCCCATCTTGAATGAGCTCTTCAGGCCGCCCAGCTGCCAGAGGATCCTGCCGCTGCCCCCTTCGAGCTGGTAGCCGGCCCACGTGTTGCGCGCCGAGATGAAGAGGTTGGCTGGTGAGTTGGCGCCTGCTCCAGCGACGCTTGCCGCGCCCGCGCCCGCGCCCGCACTGTTCGCGCCCGACCCGTTCGCGCCCGACCCCTGCACGTCGATCGAGTTGATGTGAAACCAATCCCACGGCCGCGCGTTGGTCGCCGTCGGGGTCTCCGACTGCGAAGCTGGGATGTGGTCGAGGCTGTGCCATTCCCAGCGCACCAGCCCGGTCGCCATGTCGATCTCCTGGACCGCGGTGTCGATGATCGCCCCGTCGCGCGCGCCGCCCAGCGGCGAGAGGTTGCAGCGGATCGGGTTGTAGGCGGTGATGTAGGCGACGCCGCCGGGAGCGATCTGGAAGTCGTGCAGGTCGGCGTGCAACCCGTTGCCGCCGGGCACCCTCGCCACGGTCTGGTAGCTGGAGTTCATCACCACGTCTTCGCCCTGGCCGAAGCCCAGTTCGAGCACGCGCCCCCGCCACCACGTCAGGTCGCGCCGGCCGGCGTAGGTCTGCTCGTTGAGGTCCTCCGCCGTTTCGCCGCTTGGCAGCCTGTCGAACCACACGAGCTGGCCCTGCGGCGTGTAGATCAGCGGCCCGTACTGCCCGGGGCCGGGCCCGTTGGTCGTGAGGATGTCGCCGGCGGCGGGATCGTGGTCGGGCACGGTCACGCTCAGGATCGGCACCTGCGCGCCGGGCAGCGTGGCGAAGCTCTGGTAGTCGGCGGGCGCCGCGCGCGGGTTGCCGAACGGCGGGACGCCGCCCGTCGGGTAGGGGGTGTCGACACTGAATTCGAAGGCGACTCGCCTGCCGCCGCCGGCGCCGACCGTGGCATGCACGCTCACGCGCTCGCCCGCGTCGAACGGCATGCCGGGCACGAAGCTCGCGCCGTCACCCTGCGAGTAGCCGTGCAGGCTGCCGGCGTGAGCGCCGCTGCGCGCGCCGTTGACCGAGACGGAGCGGATCTCCGCGGCGGGCACCCCGAGGAAGCTGATCTGGGTGTGGGGGTTGGCGGTGGCGCTCCCCGGCGCGGGCGAGACGTTGACGCCGGTGCCACCTCCGAGCGCGGCGGTGCGGTCGAACGTGGTTGGCAGGCACGCGGGCGAGACGCCTCCGGACGCCGTGGTGGTACTCGACCCCCCCGACAGCCTCAGGCTGGGCGAGCCGAGCACGATCGCCAAAACGCCCCAAACGAGCACGGCGACCCCCAGGATGATGAGTACGTTGCGACGCATGTGCGAGTGCAGAACAACCGACGCGCGCTGGTTGCGCGGCAAGTCGAGCCGGGAAGGGTGCCACATCCGGCGTATGAGCAGCGTAAGAGTCGGAGTGGGGGCCGCGCAGCGGAGTTGGGGTGTGGCGGGGCAGCGCAGGTGGGGGCCGCGCATGCGCGGCCCCCGGACGAGCCGCATGCGGCTCGTCCCCGATGGCGCATGCGCCATCGGCAGGAGCGCGCATGCGCGCTCCTGAGCAGGGCCGCATGCGGCCCTGCCGACCAGGCCTTAACGTCCTTGCTCGGAACCAACCCACCTAACCGAAGGGACACGCCGATGACACCACCAGACGCCGCCTCCGCCGCCGCGGGACAAGTCGCAGCGACGCCGCCGCACGCCGTCAAAACACGGCACCACCTCAACAAGGCGGTGCGGCTCAACGTCGCCGAAATCAGGCATGCGATGAGCGAGGTCGAGGGCTTCAACGCCAAGCTCGCGGTGATCATCACGCACGCCGTGGGGTCGATGGCGATGGCGTACGTCTTCTGCCTGATCGCGCTGACCAGCCTGCCGGCGGTGCTGATCGAGGCGGGCGTGCTCACGCCCAGCGACGTGCCCAAGTTCCTCACCAAGCCCGGCCTGATCCTGATCGTCGCGTGGGTCGCGCAGACCTTCATCCAGCTGGTGCTGCTGTCGATCATCATGGTCGGCCAGGACGTGCAGTCGATCGCCTCCGACGCCCGCTCGGAAAACACCTTCAAGGATGCCCAGCAGATCCTCGACGCGCTCAACACCGAAACCGAGGGCGGCCTGAAGACGATCCTCGAAGCGGTGCAACGGCTGGCGCCGGTCCGGGAGAGCAGCCAATCAGCGGGGTGAGCGACCAATCGCCGTCGCGGCGAGAGCGCCAAGCAGGGAGGTCTTGCGCATGTCGGGCACGTTAGCCGAAGGGCTGCGCGTCGCGAAGCGGCTCGCGCGTCACGACGGTGAGCGTCGCGGTTTGCCGTACGCGAAAGCCGAGATCCTCGTACAGCCGTATCGCCCCGGTGTTGGTGCCCATGGCGTGCAGGAACGCCCGCTCCGACCGACGCTTGATGCTCGCGATCAACGCGCCCATGAGCTGCGTTGCCAGCCCCTGGCCACGGTGGTCGGGCCGGGTGCAGACGGCGCTGATCTCGGTCCAGCCCTCCAGATGAAACCGCTCGCCGGCCATCGCCACGAGCTCCCCGTCGCGCCTGATGCCCAGGTAGTCGCCAAGCTCGATCGTTCTGGTCAGAAACGGCCCCGGTTCGGTCTGGGCGACGAGCTCGAGCATCTCAGGGACATCGGCGCCACCCAGCGGGATCGCCTCCGTGCAATCGGCCCCTGTGACCCGCTCCTCGATCATCTGCACCAGATCGAACGCCTGAACGGCACTCCAGCCGTCTGGCAGCTCGGCGCCGCCGTACCGACCGGCCACGTAGGTTCCGGGCGCGACGAGACCGGCGGCGTCCTGCCAATCCTGCGCCGAGGGCGGTGAGGGCAGGGCGAGGAACGGCGCCACGTCGGCCGGATATCGGCGCGCGCGCCCACGTACCTCCGCGAGCCGCGCATGCGCCCCGCACAGCGACGCGTACGCCGGGTTGTCGAATTGGGCTTCCTCGGTCGGCACCGTGCCGCATCAATACCACGAAAGAGCGGGGGAGATCTACTCAGGCACCCGTCCCTCCAGGACCTCGCGCATGCGCTCAGCAGCGCGGTGGATCGTGTCGCCCTCAGGCATCCTCGCCAACTATCAAAAGCGCGTCGAGGACAGTGGCGGTGGTGGCAGGGGCTGAGGACAGCGGGGCCGTCGTCTGCGAAGATCGGCCGGTGCGTCGAGCAAACGTGCTGATCATCGATTGCGACCATGACCAAGCCGACCCCGATGGCTACCGCTCGGGTGAAGCCGACGTCAGCCAGGCGGTTGGAGGCGACGCGCTTGCGGTCAAGGTCTACGAGCTTCCGGCAGGCGAGAGCGTATGCCCCTACCACTACGAGTACGAGGAGGAGTGGCTCCTCGTACTCAGCGGTGCCGTCGTCGTGCGCACGCCCGACCACGAGGAGGAGCTCGCGTACGGCGAAATGGTCTGCTTTCCACCTGGTCCCAAGGGCGCACACAAGGTGACCAACCGCGGGGAGGCGCCCGCACGACTGCTGATGTTTTCGAGTGCGCGCGAGCCAGCGGTCGCTGTCTACCCAGACAGCGACAAGATCGGAGTCTGGCCCGGTAACCCCGACGACAAGGTGATGCTCCGTCGCGTTGACGGAAATGTTAACTACTGGGACGGCGAGCGCGGCATCTCTCCGGGGTAAGCTAGGCGGTGGATATGGGCATGGGGAGAGGTTTGCAATGAGCAGCCGTGCGGTGGCGGGGAGCACGATTGGCTCTCGCTACGACTTGGCGGGTGAGCCGGCAGCTGCCGAGGGCGCTGTGTCTTCCGCGAGGTCGTCGGGCTCGCTCTGGGGCTGGCGACCCTCCTGGGTGGCGGTGGTCGTGTTGCTGGCGGGGCTGATCGTGACGGGGGCGCTGGTGTTGACCTCCGCGGTTGTATACAACCGCAACGAGCAACGGCTGCTGAACCTCCGTGTGCGCGAGTTGAGTCTTGTACTGGCGGCCACCGCCCCCTCGATCCAGACGCCGCTGGCGTCGGCCGCCGAGCTGGCCAATGCGACGGCTGGGAGCTCGCAGAAGTTTCAGGAGTTCATGGCTCCTTATGTTGGTCTCGGTCGCCAGTTCACCTCGGTCTCGCTGTGGCCGTTGGAAACATCGCATCTTGCTCCGAGCACTGTGATCGGCAGTGCTCCTGTGCTCGCCTCGATGCCGGAAAGGGCCAAGCAGTTCTTTACCCATTTCACCCGGCCCGGCGTGTTGAACCTCACAAGCTTCCTCAGCTCCCCGAGTCCGGCGCTCGGTTTTGACTTCAGCGCCCCGGGGCGTGCCCACGGGTTCGCGGTCTACGCCGAAAAACCGCTGCCAGCGGACAGGCGCTCGTCATTGGAGAAGAACTCGGCTTTCTCGGACCTCAACTACGCGCTGTATCTGGGTCACACCGAGCGTACAAGCGATGTGCTGGTGACCAGCCTCAAGCGCCTGCCGATCGGGGGTCGGCAGGCGTCGGACGTCGTTCCCTTTGGCGCCGGCGCGTTCACGCTCGTGGTGAGCCCAATCGGCTCGCTCGGGGGCGCGTTCTTCGAGCGACTGCCGTGGATCATCGCCCTCGTTGGTCTCTTCCTGAGCCTGGCGGCCGCGCTGATGACCGATCGGCTGGCGCGTCGGCGACGCTACGCCGAGCAGCTCGTCGGCGTCCTCGATCGGGTGGCCGCCGAGAACCGGGAGATGTACACCGAGCAGCGCAGCATCGCGCAGACGCTACAGCACGCACTGCTGCCCGACACGCTGCCCGAATTCGATGGGCTGCAGGTAGGAGCGCGTTACGTGCCTGCCGCTTCGGGCATCAATGTGGGAGGCGACTGGTACGACACGGTCGCGGTGGGTGATGGGCGGGTGCTGGTCATGATCGGCGATGTCTCCGGCCATGGGCTTCGGGCGGCGACTACGATGGCCTCGCTACGCCACGCCGCGCTGGCGTATGCGGCGCAGGATCCCAGTCCCTCTTTCGTGCTTACCCAGCTCTCGGATTTCGTCAACAGCGGAGCCCACGACTACTTCGCGACCATGCTCTGCGCCCTGATCGACGTGGGTGCTCATCGGCTGACGGTGGCCAGCGCCGGTCACATGCCGCCGCTCTTGATCGACCGCGCCGGCGGGCAGTTCGTCGAGCTCGACGCCAATGTCCCAATCGGCGTCGTGCGCAAGGCGCCCTACCGGCAGCAGACATTTTTCGTGGAGTCGGATACGACGCTGATCGCGTTCACCGACGGTCTGGTGGAGCGTCGTGGAGAGGCGCTCGACGTCGGCTTGGCGCGCTTGCGAGAGGCCGCCACCAATGCGGCGCTTTCGCTCGAGGATCTGCTGAGTGAGCTCGCACAGGGTCTCGCGTCCGACGGCCACCACGACGATACGGCAATAGTGGGCGTGCGATGGCAGAGCTAGAGGCCGAGTCTCCGATGGTGCAGATTGACATGCACCTCGACTCAACGGGCGCACAGGTCGTGGTCCTCGCGGGAGAGCTCGACAGCTCAAACGCCGCTTCGCTGCAGGAGCGCCTGGCGTCGATCCCGCCGCAGCCGGCTCAACGGCTGATCTTCGATCTCACCGGTCTGCGATTCATGGACAGCGCGGGGATCGCGGTGCTGATCGGCGCTGTGACGAAAGCAGGCAGCGTGTCGCTGCGCAACCCCTCCCCAATCATCCGGCGCGTGCTGGAGACCACGGGCCTCTTCGACGTGTTCTCGATCGAGCCATGAAGAACGCGCACCACTTTCACTGCCAGCCCGAGTCCGTGGCCGGTGCACGACGCTTCGTCAGAGATCTCCTGAGCGACCAGCCACCTGAGACCGTGGAAGCCGCGGAGCTGATGACCTCCGAGCTTGCCACCAACAGCGTGCGCCATGCCCAGAGCGACTTCGAGCTTGCGATCCACCGCTCGCGAGACGAGATTCGCGTGGAGGTGAGCGATTATGGTCAAGGCCAGCCAGTCCCGCGCTCCCCCACGGCCCGCGAGCAGTCAGGACGAGGACTTCAGATCGTTCAAGAGCTCGCCGAGGAGTGGGGAATTGCCCCGTTGCCAAACGGCAAGCTCGTCTGGTTCACATTGCCACTGCGCACGGATGCCAGCGAGCGCAAATCCAGCTTGACCGCCTCCAGCGAGAAGGCGCCCGGGCGAGGCCGGGAGGCGTGCTGCCAGGATGGGGTGACGAGCGCGAGGCCGAGGAGCAGCTGCGCGTACGTGATGGCGCGACCGCTACGCCCATCCCCGCGGGCGCCGATCGCAAACTCGCAACTCGCTTGCTCGGCCGCATTCCGTCCCGCCTCCTGCGAGTAGCCCTTACCGGGGATAATGCGGCGGTATGAAGGGATCGACCGTCAACGACGCGAAGCGGCAGGACGATTCGGCACCGAAGGCTGGTTCATCCGCGTGGGCGCCGTTTCGCTCCCCGGATTTCGCGAAGATGGCCTCGGCGCAGTTCGTCAGCAACGTTGGTAGCTGGATGCAGACGATCGGCGCTCAGGAGCTGATGCTGACGCTGACGACGTCGGCCACGCTGGTGGCGCTGATCCAGACGGCTGCTGGCCTTCCGGTTGTCCTGCTCGCTGTGCCGGCGGGCGCAATCGGCGATCTCGTCGATCGTCGCCGGCTGCTGATCGCGTCGCAGTCGTTCATGTTGCTCGCGGCCCTGGCGCTGGCCGGGTTGGCGCTCGCCGGGCTGGTGACGCCGTGGGTTCTGCTGGCGCTGATCTTCGCTGTCGGCGCCGGGCAGACGCTGACCTCGCCGACGTGGCAGACGCTGCAGCCCGAGCTCGTCGCGCCGGAGGACCGCACGCAGGCGATCGCGCTCGGGGCCGTCAACCAGAACCTCAGCCGAGCGATCGGCCCCGCGATCGGCGGTGCGCTGTACGCGGCGAGCAGCGCCGCGGCACTGTTCTTCGTGAATGCCTTGAGCTTCGTGCCCGTCATCGGCGCGGTGACACGCTGGCGCGGGCACACGCGGCCCGCGGGCGCAGCCGCGCCCGAGCACGTCGTCGAGGCGATACGCGCGGGCGCACGCTACATCGCCGGCAGCCCGGCCCTGCGCGTGATCCTGCTGCGCGCCGGTCTCTTCATGCTCTTCGCCAACTCGCTGTGGGCGCTGCTGCCATTGGTGGCGCGCACGCGGCTGCACCTCGGCTCCGGCGGCTACGGGCTGCTGCTCGCCGGCGTCGGCGTCGGCGCGGTGGCCGGCGCTGCAACGCTGCCCCGTCTGCGCGCGCGGGTGAGCGGGCAGGCGATGATGACCAGCGGTACCGTCGTGTTCGCCGCCGTGACGCTGGCCCTCGGCTACGTGCGCGCCAGTGCGCTGGCCGCCCTGGTGCTGGTGGTGGGTGGCGTGGCGTGGATTCTCGTGCTCTCGACGCTGAACTCCCAGTATCAGACGACGCTGCCCGGCTGGGCGAAGGCGCGCGGCATGTCCTACTACCTGGTGATCTTCCAGGGCGGCGGCGCACTCGGCAGCGCCGCGTTTGGCGTGATCGCGCAGAGCGCCGGGCTGAGCGAGGCGCTCCTTGCCGCGGCTGTCGGGCTCGCGCTTGTCGCCCTGGCAGGGGTGTGGCTGCCGTTCAAGGCGATCTCCCCCGCAGACCTGTTGCCGGCCGGCGATTGGCCAGACCCGCAACTTCTCGACGCTGGCGTGAGTGACGGGCCGGTGCTCGTGACGCTCGAGTACCGGCCAAGGCCGGGGCTGGAGGGAGACCTCGTCGACGCCCTCCACGCCGGGCGCCACGCCCGGCGGCGCACGGGCGCGGTGAGCTGGCGGGTGTGGCGCGACGCGGCCGATCCCGGGCGCGTGCTGGAGCAGTTCGTCGTCGGCTCCTGGGATGAACATCTTCGCCAGCACGAACGCGTCAGCCGCCGCGACCAGCAGCGCCTCGACGAGGTGAGGGACATGACCGATCCAAGCCGGCCGACGAAGGTCACCCACTGGCTGGCGCCCTAGCTCAATCGCAATCCTCCCCCTGTGCTGCCCTCCGACGGCGCACCGCTATCGAATCGTCACTGTATTTGTCGTTCCAAGCGGAATACCTGTGTGGTGATATGCGTAGATTCAGCGCGTCGCGGAGTACATCGCGGCCCCCCAAACGATGTGCCGGCCGATACGAGGGCCCATGAGAGCACTCCTCTCGATCGTGGCTCCTGATACGTTCCGGGACACGCCTTTCGGCGCTGACCGGCTCCAAGCCAGTCTCCGGGCGTTCACGACAGCTAGAAGGGGATCCCTATGAGACTGCTGGACCGCTTCTCACGAGCAGGTGCAGTCCGACTGACCGGGGTGCTGCTCGCGACGGTAGCCGTGGCGACATGCTGCGTCGGCGTGTCCTCGGCGGCCGCCGAAGGGGTCATCCGCACGATCCCCGTCGGCAGCGAACCAAGAGGCGTGTCCTCGGATGGGACCCACGTTTGGGTCACGAACCCCCACGAAAATACGGTCAGCGAGATCGAAGCGTCGAGCGGCACCGTCATCCACACGATCCCCGTCGGCCGCGAACCCACAAGCGTGTCCTCGGACGGAACCCACGTCTGGGTCACGAACTTCGACGAAGATACGGTCAGCGAGATCGAAGCGTCGAGCGGCACCGTCATCCGCACGATCCACCTCGGCATCAACAGCGACCCCGCGGACGTGTCTTCGGATGGAACCCACGTCTGGGTCACGAACGAGGGCGAATACACGGTCAGCGAGATCGAAGCGTCCAGCGGCACCGTCATCCGTACGATCCCCGTCGGCAGCATCGTTGGCGGCTTCGGCGCCTACCCCTACGGCGTGTCTTCGGATGGAACCCACGTGTGGGTCACGATCGCCGGTGCCGAATATGCGGTCAGCGAGATCGAAGCATCAAGCGGCACCGTGATCCGTACGATCCCCGTCGGCACCTGGCCCTATAGCGTGTCCTCGGATGGAACCCAGGTCTGGGTCACGAGCTTCGAAGATACGGTCAGTGAGATCGAAGCGTCGAGTGGCACCGTCATTCGCACGATCAACGTCGGCAGCCCCTCCCAGAGCGTGTCTTCGGATGGAACGCACGTCTGGGTCACAAACCCCGGCGTAGGTACTGTCACTGAGATCGAAGCGTCGAGCGGCACCGTCATCCGCACGATCCACATCCTCGGTGTGGATGGCGTGTCCTCGGATGGAACCCACGTGTGGGTCACGAACGTTTTGGAAAATGCGGTCGATGAGATTCCGACCAGCGCGGCGTCTACGCTGATTCAGGGACCACCGACGTCGTCTACCGTGGCGGACGGCGCGGGATACAGCGGGCAGCTAACTGTGACCAACGCCACTGGTACGGTCAGCTACACCGAGACGGCCTTGGCTGACTCCTCTGACGTGGTCGTCAGCTCCACTGGCGCCGTCAGCGCGCCGAGCACGCTCGACCCCGGCACCTACTCGGTCCGGGGCACCGACTCCGACACGGCTGGCGACACTGGAACGTGGAGCTTCACGCTCACAGTCACCCAACCCGCCACACAAACCGTGTGCATTCCCGACTTCCCGACGGGGTACCTCATCACCAGCTATACCAATCAAGCGGGGTGTGGTCCAGGCCAATCCGACTGGTTCGGATATAACGCTGCGAACGTGGCCCTGCCAAGGAACGGGTTGGACATATGCGAGACGGGGAATGGTCAGGTAGTACCAGCAGGGTACGTGGTCACGGATGTCATTTCAGCGGGTTCACTTGACGGCTCGTTCAACGGTGGGCCGTGCGGCGAGGCGTCTGGCCTACTTGTGTCTTTTGACAACTATGTATCTGGGTACGAGGCAATGCAGATCAACCAACCGACGGACGGGACGATCATGTGTCTGCCAAACGGTATATTCCCCGTCCCGCATGGGTATGTGATCACGGGTGTGTATGCGGAGGGCGGCTATTCGGCCCTGGGCATGTGCGGCATCGTTCTTGGCAACATCAACTACAACGCGTTCCAAATCACACGGCCATCCGGCGGTAGTATGACCATTTGTGAGCCGCTCGCCGGCATATCGGTTCCTCCGGGGTACGTAACGACCGCCGATCTTAGTACTAAACAATGCGGCCCCGTGAACGAACAGTTCGGCTTCAACGCTGTCCAGATCGCGGTGGAGTCCCAGGCAAACACTCCCGGCGTCACTACAACATCGTTGATCGCGAGCGGTTCGGGTGCCCTCAGTGCCACGGTCACGTGCCCAGCGTCGGTGACCAGTTGCACCGGTACCTTGAGTCTGCAAGCACCGTCGACCAGGATTGCGCGTGACTCTCGCGAGCGTGCCGACAAGCGCGCGTCAGTCCAAACGACGCTGGCCGAGGGCTCGGTGAAGCTTCTAGGCGGCGATCAGGCAACCGTCGAGCTGAAGTTGACTGCAAACGCAAGGCGATTCCTGGCACGCAAACATACGATCCGTACGCAAGCGACTTTGATGGTCCACGAGTCGCCCACCGCAGCCTCCACCGCGAGGCCCGCTGCGACCTACACCGCAAGCGAGACGGTCACCATCCACGAAACCGCCTCGCCCAGCACCGCAGTCCTCAAAGCTCGGCTGCTGGCCGAGATCACGCCGACCGGCAAACGCGCGACGATCACCGCGATCCTGAAGCATCGCGGATACCCGCTCGCGTTCTCGGCGCTCAGCGGCGGAAGGGTCGTGATCGACTGGTACCAGATCCCGAAAAATGACGTGACCAGCGGCGCCCAGCCAATCCTCGTCGCAACCGCCAAAACAACACTCACGCGCGCTGGGACAGGCACCACCCATGTCACGCTCACCGCTGCCGGAACACGGCTGCTCAAAACGAGCAAGCTGCTGAAGCTGATCGCCGAAGCCACGTTCACCCCCACCAGCCGGTATGCGGTACTCGCAAGCAAAAGCTTCAGCCTGAAGCGATAACCCGTCCAGCTGCCCGGCGCCGGCTCGCGCGTTCTGCGGCTTGGGTGTGGCAGGACGCGAGGTCAGGATCTGAGTGAGGCGAGTCGTCGCTCAGAGGTGTCCCAGAGTCGTTGGGCGTTGTCAGCGTCTAGGGCGTAGGGGGCGACGCCGTGCCGGCCGTCGCCTTCAGCTCGCGAGGCGAGCGTCTGAGCTTCGTGGCAGTCCTCGAGGTAGCGGCCGCCGATCCCGTGCACCAGCGGGGAGGCCGCGGCCAGGACGGAGGTCGCCGCGCCCTGGGCGAGTGTCTTGAGCTCGGTGGGGGCGCCGGCCTGGCGGCGGGCTTGGGCGAGCGCTTCGGGATTGACGTGACGCTGGAGGTTGGTGGCGATCCCTCCGGGCATGAGCGCGTTGGCTCGGATGCCGTCGCGGGCCCAGCGCCGGTCGGCCTCGACTGCGAGCAGCACGTTGGCGGTCTTCGACTGGCCGTAGGCGGCAAAGGGGTCGTAGACGACGAAGGCGAACGTGGGGTCGTCGAACAGGACCGGCCAGCGCAGGTTGGCCGAGGGTGACTGCCGCGCCCTGCAGCGCGAGTACGCGAGCGGTCTCTGTCCCGATGCCCGAAGAGGCACCGGTCACGATCGCGCACCGGCCGGAGAGATCGACATCGGCTAGGACTTCCTCTGCGGTGGTGTGTTCATCGAACGGTGTCGTCAGCGGCGGTGAAGCGTTGGCCATGTCGTGCCCTCCAATGAAATCGTCGGCGAACGATGCGGAACGGTCGTCCGCTTAGTGCCCACGATAGCGAACGCGCGTTCCGCTTATAGGCTGTTGTCATGCGGGCCGACGCCGATCGCAACCGCCAAGCTCTGATCGAGAGCGGCCGGGAGCTGTTCTCGCAAAGCGCAACGGACCCGTCGATGCGCGCACTGGCCGAGCACGCCGGTGTCGGCGTCGGCACCCTCTATCGCAACTTCCCCACGCGCGAGGCGCTCGTCGCGGCGGTGTACGCGGACGAGATCGCTGGGCTCGGAGAGACAGACTCCCTCCTCACCAGCGCAAGCGCCGCTGAGGCGCTGGCAGGATGGTTCGAGCGATTCATTGCATTCACCCGCACCAAGCACGCCATGTACGAGCTGCTGCACGCACCCGGCTCCGGCCCCGTCCCCAGCGCACGCGCCGAGGCGACCAACGCTCTCGCGAGGATCCTCGCGGCCGGGATCCGCGACGGGTCGCTGCGCGACGACGTTGACGCCGAGGACCTCCTACGAGCCAGCACAGGGATCTGGCGCACCGATGACACCAACGATCCCGAGTGGGAACGCCGAGCCCACCGGCTCGCACAGCTAATCATCGATGGGCTGCGGTCACACTGAACCCTCGCGCAGCCACCATGCTCGCCGACAGGCCTCACGAGACGCACGCAGCCTACGCTGCTGCTTCGGCGACTTGTGGGACCCGGCTTCACCTTCGGCGCGTCGTAGAAGACGATGTCCGCGCCGCCGGTGTCGAGATAGCCAAGCCACCACGGCTGCGCCGCGGAATGCTCGCCGAGTACCGCAAGCACTCCAGCGTTGTGACGGTCCGGATCTTCCGGCGGCGAGCATGCGTCGTGGTCGCCGCCGCCGGGAAGCTCCAGGGTGGCGTAGGCCTCGAATATCGGCGGGATCGTAGACGTGATCGCAAACGAGACCGCGGTGCTCTGCCGGATCCACGCGACATCGGCGTCCCTGCCGATGCGCCACACGCGGCCGTCTTGCGCGCCCAGACCCCCGCCTCGTGACCGTCCGTCATCAACGGCAGTCTAAACGGCGCTTTCACGCGCCTTCGGGACAAGAGGCGAGGCGCGGGCGGTCACGTGGAAGCAGGCTCGCTGCAACAATCGTGAGGTGCGACGAGCTTAGGATGAGAGGCGCCGCGCGTCGCGACATATGGCACCGGCGGCTGTCTCGCCTGGTGGCAGACGGGCGTCCTCGCGTGACTGCGTACTTCGGCGCGCCGAGCGAGAACGGCGCGCCGTACTTCGCCCGGTCAGTTGAGCGTCGCCATTTCGGGGGTGCCGTCGTTCGTCCAGTAGACGGTGTTGCCCGCGAGTGCGATGGAGCCGGGGACGATGTGTGGGCCTATGGCGAGCAGGTGCTGCCCGGTCCGGTCGATCTTCCAGACCTGGTAGGTGGTGACCGGGCTCGGTGCGTATGGGTGCCAGCCATCGACGGCGATCCATGCAACTGATCCGTCGCTCTTGACCACGACTCCTGCGGCTGGGCCGTTGCCGATCACGGTCGACGGTGGTTCGCTGGTACTCGTAGGGGAGCTATGGATCAGGCGATGCGTGGCCAGGTTGCGCACCTGAATGGTCCAGCTCGCAGGCTCGGCCGTTTCGTACTTCTCGCTTCCGCTGGTTGCATACCTTTCGTAAGCGAGCATGTTGCCCGCGAGCGTCAGTTCATTGAAAGACGGGCCTTCGCATTCAAGATCGTCGCACCACGAGAGGACGAAGGGGTTCCTGTTCGCGTGTGAGCAGGCGGCCTCTTCGTGTTCTTGTTCGTCTAAACCCCTGTTGAAGGTCTCAAGCTGGAAGACGACTGCCGCTTTGTCCGCGAGCACGACGTGCGCGCGCGGTGGCGGGCAGGTTGGTGCGCGCTCGGCGTGCTTCGCAGCGCCATGGGCCACGGCGGGCGCGAGGAGCGTCGCGGTCGCCATCAACACCGGAACTATTTGCCTCATCACACGCTGAACATCGGCCGCCGCCGATAGTTGCGTGAGCAGCCGTAGGGTTGGGCGTGAGTCGCCCGACGCCGCCTACGCCGATGCCGGCACCAGTAATCCTGAGCCTTCTTCCTGATCTGGTCCGCAGGTGACTGTTCCAGTTCGTCGAGCGTCTACTCCACCCAGATCGGATCCTGCGGCATCCGCTGCCCAGCAAGCTCTGCCTCGACGTCTATCCGCAGCTCATCCCTGCCCTTGGCCACCTGCGCAAGGCGAATAGCGTCAACGACCTGTCGTTTCCTCGCCCCCGCGGGCGAGAGTGCCCCCTTCGCACAGAAGCGAGCGCGTCGCTCGTGCGATCGAGACTGTCGAGATGGACGAATTCCAGCTGCGAACCGCCGTCGAACCCGTGCTCCTGTTAGAGAGGGCGAGGTATTGCTATCTGGGACTTGACGCTGACGTAGAACCTCCGAAGCGCCGTCTAAAGTCGCGGGCGGCATGGCACGAGCGACTTTTCACAACGCGGCGGACAGCTATCCGGCGCGAGACGCTGCGTCGTGGACGGAGGAGAAGCTGATGATCCTCGACGCCTATCTCAACTCCTTTGCGAAGGCGTGCAGGACGGCCGGCGGGTGGTATGCCCTGGACCTGTTCGCGGGAACCGGGTTGAATTGGTCCACGACCCGCGACCGGCAGATCAATGGCTCTGCGCTGATCGCCTTGGAGGCACGGTCGCCCGAGGCGATTAAGGTCGCCGTCGCTGAGAGCCATGCGGGCGCCTTGGAGGCACTGGCGCATCGCACCGAGCGCTATGGCGGCCGGGTGGAGAGCTTCAACGAGGACGCCAACAAGATTGTTGCGGCCATGTTGGGCCTCATTCCTCGACGGGCTCCAGCGTTCGCGTTCCTCGATCCCGAGGGATCGGAGCTTGAGTGGCCGACGGTTGAGGCGATCGCCGAGCACAAGCGCGGGCACAGTCCCAACAAGATCGAGCAACTCATCTTGTTCCCGACCGATATGGGATTCGTGCGGCTCGCGCCCGACCATCCAGAGCTTGTGACCCGAATCTACGGGCACGACGGCTGGAAAGACATCTATGCGCGGCGCGAGTCCGGCCAGATCAGCGCGGAGGAGGCCCGTGGCGAGTATGTGCGCATGTACGCAGAGGGCTTCAAGCGCCTGGGCTACGCGACGGTGCTTGACCGGCAAATCAAGAAGTCCAACGGCCAGCCCATGTACTTTCTGATCTTCGCCACCGACAACGACGCCCCCTCTCTGCCAATGTCGTGTGAGACGCTCATGATCAAGGAATTACTGACCCTTGAGGGCGAGAACGGAGCACGACACGATGTTGGAGATGGAGCACGATGGAGCCGACGACCCTGGAGTGGAGGGAGCCGTAGGCGACCGGAACGGAGGGGCCGTCGGGCGCGCCGCGCCCGGGGGGGTCCCCGATCCTGAGCTGGTCGAGCAGGCTCGGCGGCGGCGGTTCACGGCTGAGTACAAGCTGGCGGTCCTGCGCGAGGCCGACGGGTGCACGCAGCCGGGTCAGCTCGGAGCGCTGTTGCGCCGCGAGGGCTTGTATTCCTCGCATCTGGCGACGTGGCGTAAGCAGCGCGAGGAGGGGTCGATCAAGGCGCTCTCTCGGCCGCGGGGGCGTAAGCCCGGTGATCCGCGTGACGCGCAGATCGCGGCGCTGCAGCGGCGTGCGCAGCGCGCGGAGGCGGAGCTCGCGAAGGCGCGCAAGGTGATCGAGGTGCAGGGAAACGTCTCTGCGCTCTTGGGGGAGTTGCTCGAGCCCAGGGGCGCGACCGAGCCGGGGAGCACAGGGCGATGATCGAGCAGACCGTGCAGGAACTCACCCCGATCGTTGGGACCCGCCCGGCGTGCCGGGCCTTGGGTGCGGCACCGGCGACGATCTACCGTCGGCGGCGTCCATCCGAGCCCAGGTCAACGCGGGCGCGGGCCGTCCCGGCCAGGGCGCTATCAGAGGCCGAGCGCCAGGCTGTCCTCGCCGAGCTTCACTGCGAGCGGTTCGTCAACTGCTCCCCTGCGCAAGTCTGGGCGACGCTGCTGGACGAGGGCCGTTACCTGGCTTCGGAGCGCACGATGTACCGGCTGCTCGCCGCTCAAAATGGCGGGGTGCGGGAGCGACGCGACCAGCGCACGCACCCGGCCTATGCGAAGCCGGAGCTGCTCGCCGAGCACCCGAACGAGGTCTGGTCTTGGGACATCACGAAGTTGAAGGGCCCCGTGAAGTGGACGTACTTTTACCTCTACGTGATCCTCGACGTGTTCAGCCGCTACGTCGTCGGCTGGACCGTCCAGCACCGCGAGGGCGCACAGCTCGCCAAGGCGCTGATCAGCCAAGCCTGCGCGCAGCAGAAAATCCCGCGCGAGCAGCTGACCGTGCACGCCGACCGCGGCAGCTCGATGACCAGCAAGCCGGTCGCGTTCCTCCTGGCCGACCTCGGCGTGATCCGCTCGCACAACAGGCCCTACACCTCGACGGACAACCCCTACTCCGAGGCGCACTTCAAGACGCTGAAGTACCGGCCCGAGTTCCCTCGGCGCTTCGAGAACATCGAGGGAGCCCGCGCGTTCTGCCGCACGTTCTTCGACTGGTACAACCACCAGCACCGCCACTCCGGGATCGGCCTGATGACCCCCGCCGCCATCCACCACGGCCGCGCCCAAGAACTCCACGACCAGCGCCAGCGCGTCCTCACCGCCGCCTACGCCGCGACACCCGAGCGGTTCGTCCGCCGCCCGCCCCAGCCACCAGCGCTGCCGACCGCCGCCTGGATCAACAAGCCCACAACAGAGGAGGCCGCTCACTAAATTCGACGACCAAGTGTCTCATTCGACTTGACAGGCTCCAGCCGGCGAGAAAATCATGGACTGGGTGTTCGACCGTGTGCG
Organism: uncultured Solirubrobacterales bacterium; assembly: GCA_963844585.1. Taxonomy (GTDB): domain Bacteria; phylum Actinomycetota; class Thermoleophilia; order Solirubrobacterales; family Solirubrobacteraceae; genus Palsa-744. The sequence goes on from CAWJOV010000010.1 coordinate 938,125, forward strand.
CCTGCGCGTTCAGGAGGAGCTTGGACAGACGACGCTCTTCGATATGGAGAGCGGCCCACGCAAGCGGCGGCTAAACGGCGGCGATAGCTAGCTCGCGGTGCCGGCGATCGGACGGCGACGGCATAGCGTCGTAAGTCCGATCATCGAGCAACCGGCCCCCCGCCTTCGACGTGCGACCTCCCCACTGCTTGAAGAAGAACGCCACATCCTCCTCTGCGCAGCGGGCGCGCAGGTCGCGTATCCAGGCGGCGTCGCAGCGTCGATGCTTTGCCCCAGACTCGCCGCCCGCGATCAACCAGTCAATACCGTTGAGGTCGAGCCCTTCGAGAGGACCCAACAGCGGCTCAGCGGAAATGAATCGCACCGCTGCATCGACTTCGCGTAGGTAGTCCGCCCGATGCACGAAGCGCCGATTCTCGATGGTGACTCCCATCCAAACATTCGGAGCCCAAGGCAAGGTCGGTGCCAGTTCGGCCAGTCGCTCGTGGCGCTTGGTCAGAATCTGGAAGGTGTGCTGGCTCGCCTGCTCCATGACCTCGAACACTTGCCGTATGAACGGCTCGGGGATGCGCTCATGGAAAAGATCGCTCATCGAGTTCACGAAGATCATCCGCGAGCGCTTCCAGCGCAGCGGCTGGTCGAGCCGGTTCGGCCACAGGCGCAGATCAAAGCCCTGCTGGTAGGGGTGACCGGGGATATCCCGCCAGCGCTCGGCGAATGTCTCCGCGTAGCAGTGTGCGCAGCCCGGCGAAACCTTGTAGCAGCCCGTGACGGGGTTCCAAGTCGCGTTCGTCCACTCGATTGCGCTGTTGTCGGCCAAGGCTATGACTCCTTCGTGCTCGCAAGCCTACCTCCTGCGTGCTGCCGAACATATGTTCGCTCTCACGCCGGACGGACGGCTACGACACGTCGAGCTGCGTTGCTGAACCTCTCGGCAGGGGGATGTCGCTTGACGAGGCGGCTTAGCGTGGCTGGCCGCGTCGGTTCTCGGCGCCGGCAATGGTCTGTCCGAGGGCGTCGCTATCTCATCCGCGTCAATAGACAAGTCAAGCGGCTGGACGGGTGTTTGAGCCACCCGCCCGACCAGTAGCACCGAAGATGCGTCCTTCGATGCCACGGCCTAACCGTAGCTGTCTGCGGGTAGTCCGTTGTGCTCGTCTGCGCGTGTCCTTTCGGTGCGCCGAAAGGAGGCCGGATGAGCACCATCTCAACAGAACACGTCAACCACCGTCAGGGTCGATGGAGCTAGGGGGACTCGAACCCCCGACCTCCTGGGTGCGATCCAGGCGCTCTCCCAACTGAGCTATAGCCCCGCACACGGCCGGAAACGGCGGGCGGCCGTGGGGCAAGTGTAGGGCGTCGCGAAAAAATACGCCGGGAGGATCGCTAGAGTACGACTGCGCAATGGGGTTGTTAGACGATGCCATCCGCGAGCACCTCGAGCTTCGGCGCCGGCACGGCGCCGATCCGAGCGAGGTGATGAGCAAAGAACACGAGGCTTTGGGCCCCGCGGTTGCCCGTGCGACGAATGAGGCGACCGCGGATGCAGGAGGCGACTCGCTCTTCGCGGCAGGGCTCTCGACGACTCGCGGAGACGTGACCGCCGAAGACCGCCGGCCGCAGCCACGGGCGGCCGGCCGGATCTCAGGGGATAATGCGTATCTCGGCGAAGAGACGGTTGAGCTGGATATGCGGGCGGTACTGGGCGAGGACGCAAGCGTGGGAGCCGCCCACGCCGCGCGCGGCGGCGTGCGGTCGATGACGAGCACCGCTCGGTGAGAGCGCTGCGCTGAGGAAACTCCAGCGGGACCTACTCCTCTAGGCCGGGGAATCCCAGGCCCGAGGAATCGCAAGCTCAGCTCTCGGGGGCCTTGCTCGCGGGAGCTTTTGGTTTGGCCGCTTTGGCGCGTTTGCTCGCAGCCGGTTTGGCGCGCGTGGGTTTCTTCTTCTTCTCGCCCCCCGCAAGGGCATCGCTGGCGGCTTTCACACGCGCGGCGGCTGACTCGACGGCCTCCTTGGGCGACTCCGACTTGGGCGACTCCACCGGCTTTTTGGTGGTACGTGGCCGGGCTTTGGGTCGCGCGTGCTGCCCGGTCGCCAACTTGGTTGGCTTGGTTGGGCTCGAGGAGGCCTTGTTCGACGCCTCCGGCGGCGCCCCCTGCGGCTTCTCGGTATTCCCCTTCGCGCTGCCTGCCGACCCGTCGGGGGCGTCTCCTGGCATCCCGACCGCAACCGCCGGTTTGGAGGCATCCGCGCGCCTTGCGGCGCCCTTCTTCGCCGCGACGGCCCGCTCGGCGCTCCCAGCCTCGGCAGCAGACTCAGGCTTGGCGTCCCCCGCCGCTACATACCCAGACTTGGCGCCCGCCCCGCCGGGCCGAGGCTCGGCAACCGCCACCGTCGCAGGCCCCACCGACTCCCCAACGCCCTCGGCGACGCTGACGGCCTGCGCGATGCTCTCCGCCTCGCTTGACACGGGGATCGGCACCCCGGCGGTGCCGGGCCTTGGCCGTGCGGCGGGCCCACCCGCGCCCTTGGGGCCCTTGCGCTTGCGCTTGTTGTTGTTGCGCGCGCGGCGCTTGGGGAAGTTGCGCAGCAGCTCACGCGCGAGCGCGGGGGGCTTGCGTGCCATCCGCGTGCGCGCGCCGCGCAGCGCCTCTTCGGCCTCGGGCGTGTGCGCGAGGGCGGCCGCCAGCAGCGCGGCGGCAAGGCGGCGGTCTTGCTTGCGCGAAGCGTGGATCAGGCGCCGGGCGTTGCGCGCGTGGGCGCCGCCGGAAGAGTTGACGAGCAGGCCCAGCAGGCGCTTGGTCTCCGGCCAGCGTTGCACCGCGTACTCCTCGTGCAGCTCGCGCGTGTACTCCGCCAACCGCCAGATCCATGCGCTGGCTTGATCGCGGCGGCCGATGCGCCGCTCGACGAGGGCGCGCAGCATGATCTTCGAGGCCTCGCGGCGCTCCTCGCGCGACCATGCGCCGATCACGTCGATCGCGGTGTCAAACGCGTCGGGGTCGCGGCCGGCGGCGATGTCTGCCAGCGCGCGCAGCCGCAGCTGCGGGCTGGGGTTGCGTTGCACGGCGGTGATCAAGAATCTGCTCTTCAGCTCCCCACCGCGGTCGAAGTGCAGCATTGCCCGCGCCCTCCGCCAACCGGGGGCGGTGACGCGCGCGCCGGCGAGCGCCGCCCACACGTGCTGCTCGCCGTAGTCGAGGTTCTCCACGGCGATCCGCCACAGCTCGCGCTCGAACACCGCGAAGCGCCGCTCCTCCTCCGCGCACACCGGCAGCACCCGGCGCTCCACGCGCATCCGCCGGCCGCGCCCGCGGCGCACCGGGCCGACGACGATCGCCCCGCCGCGGTAAACATCGCGGTCGAGCAGCGAGTGCAGCGTCACCACCGGGTCGTCGTGCTTGGTCGCCGGATGCACGAAGTTGACGACCAGCCCCGCCTCCTTGCCCGGATTGCGGCGTGTGACGCGGCCCACGCGCTGCTGGTAGATGCGCTTGGAGGCGGTCGGCGCGAGGTGCACGCACACCGTGGCGCGCGGGCTGTTCCACCCCTCCGCCAGCAGCTGCGCGTTGATCAGCACGTCGATCTCGCCCCGCTCGTAGCGCGCGAGGATGCTTGCCAGCTCGCGCTTGGGGGTCTCGCCCGAGACACCCTGCGCTTTGATTCCTTCCGCGCGGAACGCCTCCGCGAGGTTGTAGGCGTGGCGCACGCCCGCCGCGTACACCACCCCCGGCACCCCGTTGAAGCGAGTGCGGTAGAGGTTGGCCATCGCCAGGTTGAAGGGCTGCTGGTCGAGCAGCTGTGCGAGCTCCTCCTGGTCGAACTCGATATCCACCTCGCCCCGTCTCAAAGGCACCTTGGCGATCGTGCGAACCCCCACGCCGGGCGGGATGCGCACGCAGCGCAGCGGGGAGATCACCCCCCGGCGCGCGGCCTGGGCGAGGTCGAAGCGCGAGGTTTGGGTGGGGAAGAGGTCGGTGACGTGGCGTGCGATCAGCGCCCCGGTGGCGGTCATGCCGATGAAGATCGGGCTTGTCCACGCGCGGATCGCGCCGCTGGTCTTCTCGCCCAGCGCGGTGTGGGCCTCGTCGCAGATGACGATCGTGTAGGCGCTGGAGATGCGCCCGGCGTTGCGCACAAACCACTGGTAGGTCTCGACCGACACAGGGCCCTGCGTGGAGTCCTCGCCCATGTACAGCGGGCGGGAGATGCGCCGCGAGTAGCCGCGGTCGCGTAGCTCGCCGAGGAACTGGTTGACGAGGTTGCGCCGGTGGGTGAGGATCAGGATGCCGCCGGTCTGCGAGGCCTCCACGAAGCCCAGCGCCGCCACGGTCTTGCCGGCGCCGGTGGCGTGCTCAAACCAGAAGCGCTTCGCCGCGTTGGGGTCCTCGGGCTGGTCGGGGAGCACCTCCTCCTCGTCCTCGTCCACCCAGTCCAGCGGCTCCTCGTCGCTCTCCTCGGCCTCCTCGGCGTCGCTCTCGGGGAGCGGCTCCAGCTCGTCCTCGAGGTCGCCCAGCTCCTCCTCTTCGTCCTTCTCCTCCTCATCCTCCGCGACCTCGATGTCCTCGTCGTCCTCGTCCGCGTCTCCGACCTCCTCGTCCTCGTCCGCGTCTCCGACCGCCCCGTCCTCCTCGGCCGCGATTTGCTCCTCGTCATCCTCCCCCTCCTCCTCCCCCCTCTGCCCATCCACGTCAGTGGCCGGTCGAGCTGAGTGGGGGAGAGCGCCATCGGCGGAGCCCTTCCCGTTGCCGAGGATCGCCGCCGAGGCCAGCAGCTCCGGCGAGGCGGCGGCCGCCGCGCGACCGTTGCCACTGCCGTTGCCGTTGGAGCGTTCGGCCTCCGCCAGCAGTGCGGTGAGGGTGCCCGAGAGCGCGTCCACCTGATGGGCGGAGAGCACGGTGCCGTCACGCAGCCGCGGCTCATCGTCGGAGAGCACCCTTTCCAGCCCCAGCAGCAGCGAGAACTCCCGCCGCCACGCCGTCGAGGGGTAGCGAACATGCTCCTCGAGCTCCGCCAGCGCGGCGTCCAATGCCCGCCGGCGGGCATTGCCGGGGGCGAGCGCGACGGCGGCGTCCTCCCCCTCGTGCAGGAAGCGCTCGCGCACGAACTCCTCCGCCCGCGCGATGTCGGCGGAGCTTGGGATGGACGCGACCGCAAGGGCCACTGGTGTGGACTCGGCCATAAGAGGCAATGGACTTCGAGATGGAGCCGCCGCAGAATGAGCACTCGGCGTGGCTCGGAGCGCCGGCACCGCCGGCAGACCCCCTGATACCCAGGGCAACTTGGCTCCAGGTGCATCCAAGATACAGCACTCCGCGGCCGGATTGAAGGGGGGCTCGACGAGCGCCTCCCTGGCGCTGCCACGCCGACGGTTGACTCCGTGGCCCGACACATCGAATGGGACGCCTGCCAGGGTCGATCTGGCATCCTCAGCGCGATGTCCCCGAAGCACCTCATCGCACTCGCCGGCGGGCTGGCGCTCGCGACGGTGTTGGTTGTCGGTCTCGTGCAGCTGGCGAGCAGCAGGGCACCTTCGGAGACCCCGCCGTCGCAGCGGCTGTCTCCCGCTCAGATGCAGGCCCGCCTGGTGGGGTCGCCGGCGCCGCTGGCGGCATTGCACGCGCAGGCCGATCAGCTGCTGGGCGGCGGCGCGAGCGCGCTGCGGGCGCGGCTGGCGGTGCTGAAGGGGTGGCCGGTGGTGCTCGACAAGTGGGCTTCGTGGTGCGAACAGTGCAAGGCCGAGTTCGGCGTCTTCCAGCGCGCCGCCACCAACCTCGGGCGTGAGGTCGCGTTCATCGGGATCGACTCCGGCGATACCTCCCGTGCCAAGCCGCTGGAATTCCTGCACTCCTTCCCCGTGAGCTACCCCAGCTTCTTCGACCCCAACGAGCAGATCGGGGTGGAAGTCTCGGACTCCACGCTGGTGCCCGCCACGATCTTCTACAGCCGTCGCGGCACGCGCAACTACATCCGCCAGGGTGCCTACCCAAGCGTCGCCGCGCTAGAACGCGACGTTCGGCGCTACGCCGTGGTGGGGTAGAAGGGTCACCAATGCCCGAGATTCGCGTGGACCCGCTCACCGGGTACAAGACGATCGTGGCGGGAGAGCGCTCGCGGCGGCCGGGCGGCGAGCCGCGCTGTGCGCCCCCTGACCCGATCGATGTCGAGCAGGACCCGTTCGCGGAGGGTCACGAGGACCGCACCCCCCCGGAGCTGTATGCGGTGCGCCCGGGGGGCGGTCCCGCCGACTCCCCGGGCTGGACGGTGCGGGTGGTGCCCAACCTCTATCCGGCGCTCACCCCCGAGAACCCCGCCTCCAAGCAGGACCCCCGCCCCGACCTCTTCGCCGCGACGCCCGCCAACGGGGCTCACGAGGTGATCGTCAACGCTCCGCAATCGGTGTACTCGCTGGCGGAGCTGCCGGTCGAGCAGGTGGTCGCCGCCGTGGAGGTGTGGCGCGAGCGGATGCGCGCCCATGCGGATTGCGCCTGCGTGCAGCTGATCGTCAACGAGCGCCGCGAGGCGGGGGCGTCGCTGCCGCACACGCACGCGCAGCTGTACGCGCTCGACTTCGTGCCGGCCGACGTGGCGCGCGAGCGCGAGCGCGCGGGTGCGTACGCGACGCGCACGATGGGCAGCGACTTGCTGGGCGACCTCGTCGCCGAGGAGGTGCGCCGCGGCGAGCGGGTGGTGGCGATCGACGAGGAGGCGGTGCTGATGGCGCCGTACGCCTCGCGGGTGCCCTACCACCTGGTGCTCGCCCCACGGCGCCCCCGCGCGCGCTTCGAGCTGGAGGGGGGGGCGGGGTCTGGTGGCGCGGCGCTGCTGCACGACGGGCTGCGCCGGCTTGCGCGCCACCTGGGGACCAGTCCGCCGCTGAACCTGTGGGTGCGCACCGCGCCGCGCGGGGCGGAGCGCTTCTGCTGGCGGATCGACGTGTTCCCCCGCCTTACCTATCTTGCGGGCCTCGAGCTCTCCACGGGGGTCAACCTCAACATCGTCTCGCCCGAGGACGCGGCCGCGCACCTGCGCGATGCGTGAGCATTATGTTCCCTTTGAGGGCCGACATGCGCGCGCTCGCGCACACGCGCGCGTAGGGCGCCCAAAAAGTTCGCATACCACCACCCACCTCCGGACGCCACCACCGACTCCGACGCCCTCCCACCTGGCGGACGCGCTCGCCGGCCTATAGGCTGCCCGCACGATGGCGCCGGTCGAGCGATTTGTGCCCCGCTTCGCAGCGGAGCCTCCCCAGGAGGGGCTGCCGTACGGCCGCTGGGCGGAGCGCCTGGAGCGGGAGCTGCTGGCGGCGTCGCGGGACCTGGCCGAGGCGCCCGAAGACCTCGGCGAGCCGGGGGAGATCCTGTGGTATCCGGACCGTAGCTGGCATGGGCGCACATACGTGCCCGCCACGACCACCAGCTCCGGAGGGTATGAGCTGTATGGGTACGTGCGCTACGTGCCCGCGGGCGAGGAGGGCGGCGAACCGAGCGATTTCACGGCGCAGATGGACTTCACCGACCAGACCGCCGACGCCAACCCGCAGTGGAGCCTCGACCTGTGCGACGAGGTGATCGGGGGCTGGCGTGGGCCGGGCGGCGACGTGGCGGCGATGACGCTCGTGTGGGGTTGACCGCTGGTGGCGGGGGGCGCGATCGTCACCGCGGAGCTGGCGGACCTCGCGGTGGACCAGTGCGAGCTGGCGGACAATCGCTTCACGCTGATCGCCCCCGACGACTACCGCCACGATCTGCTGGAGATCAAGCTGTGGAGCCACAAGGGCAAGCAGCTCGCGGGCGAGTCGCTGTACGAGGGGGATGAGGGGGAGGATTAGGGGGGTGCAGTGCCGGCAGTGACAGCGAGGTCCCAAGGGCCCGCCGTGTCAGCGCCGATTCGTGGGCAGCGACCGCTAACGCTTCAGATTGGGGGACAGCGGCCGATTGAAGGAGCATGTCGCGACGACGCGCGCGTCTCAGCCTGACCACGCAGGTCGCGCTGCTGAGCCTGATCCCGATCGTCGCGCTCGGATTCGTCCTCGCGAGAGTGCTGCAGGCGCAGATCGTGCAGCGCACCCTCGCCGACGCCGACCAGTCGGCGCAGCTGGTGGCCCGCCTGGGAGTCCAGCCGTGGCTCACCCCGCGCGACCTGCACGAAGGGCTCAGCGCACGGAGCATCCACCGGCTGGACAAGCAGCTGCGCACGCGCTCGGTGAGTGACCTCGCGCGGATCAAGATCTGGAGCGCGGCGGGCCGGATCGTCTACTCCGACGACCACGCCCTGATCGGGCGCAGCCTCGGCTCCGACGACGACGACCTGCACGACGCCCTCGCCGGGCACCCCGATCCGGCCGAGCTGGTCACGCCCGCTCCGCGCAGCGAGACCGCCAGCGAGGTCGGGCTGGGACGGCTGGTGGAGGTGTACGTCCCGCTGCGCTTCGCTCACACCGGTCCGCCCGTGGGGGCGTTTGAGATCTACCTGAGCTACGGTCCGATCGCCGCCACGGTCGGCCACGACGAGCGCACGATCGCGCTGGTGGTATTCCTCGGGTTGGCACTGCTGTGGGCGATCCTCTACCGGATCGTGGCGAGCGCCTCCGGGCGGCTGCGCCGTCAGGCACGGGAGAACGATCGCCTCGCCCGCTACGACTCGCTCACCGGGCTGCCCAACCGCACGCTGTTTCGCGAGCGCGTGGCGCAGGCGCTCGCCGCGCTGGCCGAAACGGGGATTCGCGCAGGCGCGTGTCCCCCGGCTTCGGTCGAAACGGAGGCCGATTCGGGGGACACCCGCCCCGCTCGCATCCCCGAATCGGCGTGTCCCCCGGCTTCGGTCGCCGCCGGCGCGGGCGCGGGGAAGCTCGCGGTGATGCTGCTCGACCTCGACGCGTTCAAGCAGATCAACGACACGCTCGGCCACGGCGCCGGCGACGCCGTGTTGCGCGAGGTGGCGGCGCGTTTGCGGGGGCAGCTGCACCCGGGCGCGCTGCTGGCGAGGCTGGGCAGCGACGAGTACGCGATCCTCACGCCCCCGATCGAGGGGGAGGAGGAGGCACTCGCGATCGCCTCGGCGGCGCAGGCGGCGCTGCACGCCCCGGTGACGGTTGCCGGTGTGGCGTTGAACGTCGAGGCCAGCATCGGCATCGCGCTGATGCCCGATCACGCCAGAGTGGCCGACGAGCTGTTGCAGCGTGCCGATGTGGCACTCGACCGCGCGCGCGTACGGCGCGGGCGCGTGGAGGTGTACTCGCCCGAGCTCGACCACTCCGGACCGGAGCGGCTGGCGCTGCTGGGCGAGGTGCGCCCCGCCTTGGAGCGGGGCGATTTCACGCTCTTCTACCAGCCGCAGATCGCGCTGCGCACGGGGCGTGTCATCGGCGTGGAGGCGCTGCTGCGCTGGCGCCATCCACAGCAGGGCATGATCCCGCCGCTGCAGTTCATCTCGCTGATCGAGCAGACGGCTCTGATGGGGCCGCTTACCCTGCACGTGCTCGACCTCGCCCTGCGGCAGTCCACGAGCTGGCGGCAGGCGGGGCTGCAGCTGGGAATGTCGGTGAACCTCTCCGCGCGCAACCTCCACGACCCCGAGCTGCCCGCGCAGATCGCCTCGGCGCTCGAGCGCCACGCGGTTCCGGCGGCGGCGCTCACGCTGGAGGTGACCGAGAGCGCCGCGATGGCCGACCCCGCGACGGCGGTGGGGGTGCTGGAGGCGCTGCGCACCCTCGGGGTGGGAGTGTCGATCGACGACTTCGGCAGCGGCAACGCCTCGATCGCCTACCTGGCGAAGCTGCCGGTCGGGGAGCTGAAGATCGACCGCTCATTCGTCACCCCGATGTGCGAGAGCTCCCGCGACGAGGCGATCGTGCGCACCACGATCGACCTCGCCCGTCACCTCGGGCTACACGTGGTGGCAGAGGGCATCGAGACTCCCGACGTGTGCGAGCGTCTCGCCGAGATGGGCTGCGACACCGGCCAGGGCTACCTGATCTCGCGCCCCGCCCCGGCGCAGGAGCTCACCCCGTGGCTGATGGGTCGCATCGGCGAGGACTCGCTGGCGGCGTCCACCAGCTGAGGGCCAGAATCAGTTCGCTGGCTTGGGATGTCGGGTACCCTGGCGAACGATGCGAGCGCTCGTGCAGAGGGTCACCCGCGCCGCGGTGAGCGTGGATGGCCGCGAGGTGGCGCGGATCGGCCCCGGGCTGCTGGTGCTGCTGGGGGTTGCCCACGACGACCGGCCTGCCACGGCTGAGCGATTGGCGGCGAAGGTGCGCGCGCTGCGCATCTTCGCCGACGAGGAGGGTCGCATGAACGAGCCCCTGGGCGAGCGCGAGGTTCTGTGCGTCAGTCAGTTCACGCTGTATGGCGACGCGCGCAAAGGCAACCGCCCGAGCTTCACCGCCGCCGCTGAGCCGCTCCACGCCGAGCGGCTTTACGAGTGCTTCTGCGACGCGACCGGCGCGCAGCGAGGGGTGTTCGGCGCACACATGGTTGTGGAGCTGGTCAACGACGGGCCGGTCACGCTGCTGCTGGAGGGATGATGGGCACACGGGTGAGCCGTCGCGGCCGGCGCTGCTGAGGCACCGGAAGACTTCTGAGGAGCTTCCAGAACGAGTCGTCCTCGAACGCGTCGGCGAGGATCAACAACGTGAGAAGGCCCGGCTCGCATTCGCCGCGCTCCATGATCCCGATCGCGTTGCGGTGCAAACGCACCTTCTCCGTGTGAGCAAACGCTTCCTGCGAGCCGCGTTCGGCGCGCAGTCTCGCAACCTTCATGCCAAAGTCGCGCAGAATCGCGGCACGCTCCTCCGTATAGGTCGCCATCTCACAGCACCCTAGAGTGCGCCAGACAGCTGTCTACACACTGTTATGTGCCGTTTGTGCCATTTTTGTAACAGCTAAGTGTCCGCCGGACAAGTGTCTGCATTTTTCCGGTATGCTGCGGCCTCGCACACAGCTATGTGTCAAGCGAATAAGCAGTCCCGCTTGCGCGGCTGCTACCAGGCAGTCGGCTAGCGATCGGCGCTGCCGTCAAACGAAGGAGCGATGGTGATACGAAAGCGAGCGACCCACTCCCCACTCACCCACCCGTCCCACGGACGCCCATCGAGGGGCGCCTGATGTCACGGATCAGCGCGTTCTACGGGATCGTGATCTGGATGTACCATGACGAGCCACAACACACCGGACGTCCACACTTCCACGCACGCTGCGCCGGCCACGAGGCCACGGTTGACATCGAGGACCAGGCAATCCTCTCTGGACGGCTGCCGCCCCGAGAACGCCGGCTGGTGAGCGAGTGGGCGAAGGCGCATCGGTCCGAGCTGCGCGAGAATTGGGTCCGCGCCCGCCGGCACCAGCCGCTCGCCCCGATTGAGCCACTGTGCTGAACGCTCTACCATTGCGCTCATGCGCAGCACTCCCCTGCTCACCCAAGCCCTGGCGCTGGACGGGTGTGGCGTGCATGTCCAGTTCGAGGACGGCACCACGGCCGATGTGGACCTCTCCTACCTGCTCGACTACGGCGGGGTGTTCGAGCCGCTGCGCGACCCGGCTTACTTCGCGCAGCTACGCGCGGACCCGGAAGCCGGCACGATCGTCTGGCCCAACGATGCCGACATCGCGCCTGAGACGCTGTACGCGCACGCACGGCAGCGTTCCACGGCCGCGGCGTAGCCGAGCGAAGCTCAACGACGGACTGCTGACGCTGCCGCTGGAGTCTCGGTAGCGAGCTCGTCCTGCGCGGCGGTGTCGCGCGCCTGGAAGAACTCGGCGCCCTCGATGCTGGTGTGCGGCACGATCCGACCCAGCCATGCGGGCATCCACCAGTTGATGCGCCCCATCAGCAGCATCAGCGCCGGCACCAGCAGGCAGCGCACAACCGTCGAGTCGAGGATCACGGCGACGGCCAGCCCGACGCCGAACTGCTTGACGGTGGGGTCGCCGTTGAGTACGAAGCTGCCGAACACGAACACCATGATGAACGCGGCGGAGGTGATCACGCGCGCGCTCGTGACGAGGCCGGAGACGACCGATTCGCGGTTGTCCTGGCCGGAGTTGACGTGCTCCTCGATCTGGCTGACAAGAAACACCTCGTAGTCCATCGACAGCCCGAACAGCACGGCGAACATGAACAGCGGCACGTAGGAGACGACCGGCACCGGCCCGTCGAGGCCGATCACGCCGCTCAGCCACCCGTACTGGAAGATCGCGGTGAGCACGCCGTAGGCGGCCGCGATCGACAGCAGGTTCATGACCGCCGCCTGCGCGGGGATCACGACGGTGCGGAACGCAAGGATCAGCAGCACGAAGCTGAGCGCGATCACGACGAGGATCTGCAGCGGCAGCTTTTCGGAGATGCGCGTCGCCAGGTTGACGAACCCGGCGGTGCTGCCACCGACATCCGCGTGCATATTGGTGCCCTGCTCGGCCTTCGGGATCGTGTTGGAGCGCAGCCGTTGCACCAGTTCTTCGGTCGCTTTCTCGGCTGGTCCCGTGGTGGCGATCGCGTTGAAGTAGGCGGTCGTGCCCGACTGGCTCACCTGGACCTGAGTGACCGCGGCGACCCCAGGGGTGGTGGCGACGTCGTGCTGGAGGGTTTGCAGGCGGGGGTCCTGGGCACGCGGGTCTCCCTGTGCTGCGCTCGTCGAAGTCGGGCTGGAAGAGCCGCTCGTACCGCCGGACTTCGAACTGCTCGAGCCGCCGCCAGAGTCAGAGCCTGCGTGTTGCGCACTGCTCGAGGTCGGGGCTGTGGCAGGCGTGCCCAGCGACACCGCGATGAGCAGCGGCCCGTTGACGCCCGGCCCGAAGTTCTCGGACAGCAGGTCGTAGGCTTTGCGCGCCGTGGTTGAGGTGGAGAGCGCGGCGTTGTCCTGCTGGCCGAGCTCGAGCGACAGCAGCGGGATCATCAGCGGGATCATCAGCGGGATCAGGATCGCCAGCGCGGCGAGGCCGGCGATCGTCGGGTGGCGGGCGATCGTGCTCGCCCATTTCGCCCAGGCGCCCTGTTCGGTTGTGGTCTCGGGGCGCAAGTCGCGGTGGGGCGGGCGCACGCGCAACGCGTTGATCCCCGGGCCGGCGATCGCCAGTGCTGCCGGCAGCAGCGTGAGCGCGGCGAGCACCGCCACGACGACCGCGATGGCCGCCATCTCCCCCATCGTCGTCACCAGCGGGATGCCGGCCACCGCGAGCGACACGAGCGCGATCGTGACGGTGCCGCCGGCGAAGAACACCGCGCCGCCCGAGGTGGCGGCGGCGCGTGCGATCGACTCGTCGTAGTCGAGGCCGTCGCCGATCCCGCGGAAGTGGCGGGTGACGGTGAACAGCGCGTAGTCGATGCCCACGCCCAGCCCGATCATCGTCGCCAGCGTCGGCGCCACGCTGGGCACGGTCGTAACGTGGCCGAGGATGCGGATGATCGCAAGCGAGGTGAGCAGCGCGAGGATCGCGTTCAGGATCGGCAGCACCATCGCGGCGATCGTCCCGAACGCGAACGTCAGGATCACCATCGCCGCGATGATCCCGATCAGCTCGCTGATCTCGGTCGAGGGCTTGGAGACCTTCTGTCCCAGCTGACCGCCGGTCTGCACCTCCAGGCCAGCGGCCTTGGCGGGGCTGGCGGCGTCGATGATCGTCTGCGCTTCATTCGCCGACAGTTCGCCCGGGCTCTCGCCGAGCGTGACCGAGAGGTAGCCGGTGGTCTGGTCCTTGCTCAACGCCGAGGCGCCTTGGGGAGTGAGCGGGTTGACGACCGACGCTACGTGCGGCGCCTTCGCCACGCCGGCTGCCGCCTGGTTGACCGCGCTTGCATAGCGCGATTCGGTTAGCTTGCCGTGCGCGGCGTGCAGCACGATCGGGCTGGAGCCGTTGGATTGGTCGGGGAACGACTTGGCGAGCGTGTCGGCCGCGCGCTGGCTGTCGGTGCCGGGCAGCGAAAGGTCTTCGCTGGTGGTTTCGCCGAGGGAGTGCGAGATCGCGATCAGCGCCACTGCGGCCACCAGCCACGCGCCGCAGACGACGAAGCGGTGACGGACGCAGAAGCGCCCCAGCCCGTACAGCCTTCCCGTCATCTTCCACTCACCCGCTCGATTGCCCCCTCAGGTTGCGGTAAGCGGAACTGCATCCTCCCGCGCGGGCAGCTGGCTGTCAAGTCCGGCGACCTGCCGTGCGGTGGCGTCCGCCCACCTCGTGGTGGAGATCAACCCGAGCGCGAGCACCGCCACGCCGCAGCCGGTGACGACCCACCACGCGGCGTGGCTGGAGGCTACGAAGCCGGGTCCCACCGCGCCCAGCGCGGTAGCCGCGATCGCGCCCGCGACCGCCACCCCCAGGGTCTGCCCGACCTGACGCGAGGTGGAGGCGACGGCGGCTGCCACGCCGGCCTGCGCGGGGGGCATGCCAAGCACCGCGGTGGTGGTGATCGGCGGGTTGACCATGCCGAAGCCGATCCCGAAGATGACGTACGCGGGTAGCAGCGAGTCGAGCGGCGTGTGCGCGGTGAGGCCCGTCAGCAGCCCCCCGCCGAGCGCGATCCCGATCCCGCCGACCAGCAGCCCCGCGCGCGGCCCGCGCCGGCCGACCAAGCGCCCGGAGAGGGGCGCGAAGATCAGCGTCATCGCCGCGATCGGCAGCGTGTAGAGGCCGGCTTCGAAGGGCGAGAGGTGGCGGACCTCTTGCAGGTAGAGGGTGTTGAGGAACAGGAACCCGCCGAGCGCCGCGAACGAGCAGACCGCGATCGCGCTGGCGCTGGAGAAGGGGACGCTGCGGAAGAAGCGCAGTTCCAGCAGCGGCTCGGTGCGCCGCGACTCATACGCGATCAACCCCACCAGAGCCGCCACCGCGAGTGCGAACAGGGCAACGCTCTGCGCGGACAACCAGCCCGCCGAGGGCGCCTCGATGATCCCGTAGGTGAGCGACGCCAGCAGCACGATCACCAGCACCTGCCCGACGGGATCGATGCGCCGCGGGTGCGGCGCGCGCGACTCCGGGACGAAGCGCATCGTCAACGCCAGCGCGGCGAGGCCGACGGGGATGTTGATCCAGAAGACCGAGCGCCACCCCGCCGACTGCACGAGTGCGCCGCCCACCACCGGCCCCAGTGCGAGACTCAGGCCGACGGCAGCCCCCCACATCCCGATCGCCTGCGCCCGCTCGCGCGGGTCGGTGAAGACGTTGCGGATGATCGACATCGCCACCGGGTTGAGCATCGAGCCCCCAACCGCTTGCAGCATGCGAAACGCGATCAGCCACCCCAGTGTCGGCGCCGCGCTGCACAGCAGCGAGCCCAGCGTGAACAGCACCAGACCCGTCTCGAACACCCGTCGCCGGCCAAGGCGGTCGGCCATCGACCCGGACAGCATCAAGAGGCTGGCGAGCACCAGCGTGTAGGCGTCCACGGTCCATTGCAAGCCAGACACCCCGGTGTTCAGTTCGCGCCCGATCGAGGGCAGCGCGACGTTCACGATCGTGTTGTCCAGCCCCACGATCAGCAGGCTCATGCAGCAGATCGCAAGGATCAGCCGCCGCCGCGCGCGGGATGGCTCGGGGGTGGTGTTCTCGACCGTGCCCGCGTCGCTCGTGGCTGGCTGGTTTGCCCGACGCACAGGGTCTAGCAATAGCAAGGCAGGCCGGGCGACCCAGATCTCCCGAGCGTCACCGGCAGCTGCAGGCTGCAGGTGGTGAAGGGAGTGCGGCGTGCGGGCTCAAGGAACAAAGGGCACGCCGCACCATTACGCCGGCCCCCATCGTTGGGGCCGCACCGGGCCGAAGCCCGTGATCATCGCGTCGATCGCCAGTCGCCAGCGCCGGTCGATCGAGGCTCGCGAGCTGCCCAGGCGACCGTCGAGGTCGGCTGCCGCGAGGCCTTGCACGGTCGCAACGAAGATGTGCGAGACGTCGGTGGCGTCGCCGTGCAGCACGTCGGCGTGGATCGCCGCACGAACGCGCTCGACGATGAGCTTTCGCACTGACGCGCCGGCTCGCAGCTCGGATTCGCTCGGGTCGAAGTCGGCAAAGGGCTTGGAGAACATCAGCTGCGCGAGCACGGGGTGCTTGTGGATGAAGTCGCGGTAGGAGTCGGCGAGTGCGATCAGGTCCGCACGTGGGTCGCCTGTGCGAGGCGGTTCGTCCAGTCTCTGGCGCAGCAGCCGGAAGCCCTCGAAGAAGACCTCTCGCAGCAGCCCGGCCTTGTCGCCGAACAGCTCGTACACGGCGGGTATGGATGTGGCGGCCTCGCGCGCGATGCGCCGAGCGGTGAAGCCCGCCACGCCATCGCGTGCGAGGAGCTCGACGGCGCGGAGGAGCACGCGATCGCGCAGCTCTGGGGTGCGCTGCTTGGCTCTCGGCATCGGATCAGCCGCGGCGCTGGTGCTCATCAACGGCATGCGGTGAGGCGCCAGCGGTCCACCCGCGTTTGGGAACGATGTTTCGGAACACTGTTACAGTATATGAATCGATTACGACAACGAGAGGAGAGACAGGTGAGCGGACTCGTCAACTATCACCTCGAGGGCGCCGTCGCGACGATCGCGATGGACGATGGCAAGGTCAACGCGCTCTCGCTGGAGATGCTGGGTGCACTGCATGAGGCGTTCGATCGAGCCGAGGGCGACGGTGCGGTCGTCGTCCTACGCGGCCGCGACGGCTACTTCTCGGCGGGCTTCGACCTGCAGGTCTTCGCCGGCGGGGACGCTGAGCGGATCGTCCAGATGCTCCGGCTGGGAGCGACCCTGGCGCAGCGGATCATGGGCTTTCCCGCGCCGGTGTTGATCGCCAGCGCCGGCCACGCGGTTGCGGCGGGAGCGTTCATGTTGATGGCGGCAGACGTGAGGATCGGGGTGGACGGCGAGTTTCGAGTTGGCCTCAACGAGGTGCAGATCGGGCTGACGATGCCTCAGTTCGTGATCGAGCTCGCGCGCCAGCGGTTGCATCCCGGCCACCTGGCGCGTGCGGTGATCGACGCCGCGATGTACACGCCCCGCGAGGCCGTGCAGGTCGGCTACCTCGACGAGGTTGTGCCAGCGGCCGAGCTCGGCGAGGCGACACAGCGCGAGGCGGAGCGCCTCGCTGGCCTGAACCGTGCGGCGCACACGGCGACCAAGCAGCGCGTACGGTCGCCGTCGCTCGCTGCGATCGGTGCGGCAATCGAGAGCGAGCTGAGTGTCGAGGCGTTGAGCGGGGCCAGCGCGCCGGCGTAGTCCGAGTCAAACGGCCGGGGTGGTTGCCGCCGCGACGATCACCGGGCCGCAGCCACTTGACGCGCACGCTCGCTCGGCTGCAAAAGCAGCGGTCAGGGCGTCCGGACGCGTACCTTCGGCGGGGCGTTCGCGGTCCGCGGTCGTGGTGGCGCTGGGTCGCGCGAGGATGTCGCGAAGCTGCGCCAATCGCTGGGGTATACGGTGGTCAAGCTACTTTCCTCGGCGGCGCATCGCGCCAAAGGAGACCACCGTGAGCCAAGCCACCGCAGAGACCATCGCCGTCGGACAGCTCGGCGTCCGCTTCCTCGTAGAGGGACCCGACTCCAACGGCAGCGTGAGCGTGTTTGAGTGCTACGTCCCGGCGAACGCCAGGATGCCAGCGCCGCACAGCCACGATGCGTTCGAGGAGACCATCTACGGGCTCAAGGGCACCACATCCTGGACCGTCGACGGCGAGAGCATCGGAATCGGGGCCGGCGAAGCGCTATGTGTGCCGCGCGGAGCGGTCCATGGGTTCCAAAACGGCGGCGGCACCGACGCGACGTTCCTCGCGATCGCCAGCCCAGGAGTGTTCGGACCCGCCTACTTCCGAGAGGTCGGCGAGGTGTTGGCCGCCTCCGCCGGCGGCCCGCCGGACGTCGCCGCGCTGGCCGAGGTGATGCGCTGCCACGGCCTCACGCCGGCCCAGCCGGCTACCACTTGACCGGGATACTGGCCATCGGCCACAGCGCGCCGAGCCGCGCGCGGTCCGCCTCACTGCCGACGAAGCGGCGCTCGAAGGGCAGATCGCGCTCGAACAACGCGACGAGCGCCTTCCAGCAGTACGCGGCGAAGGGATGGTCGTGCAGCGTCAGCGTCATCTGACCTGCTCCCCAGCTAGGAAGTCAACGAGCAGGTAGCCGGTAGGGGAGGTGACGGTTCTGGTCAACGTTAGGCGCTGAACGGCAGCCGTTTCAAAAAGCTTACGGCCGCGCACGTGTATCGCCGGGGCGATCACGAGCCGAAGTTCGTCAACGAGGCCATCCTCGAGCAGCGACTGAGCCAGAGAGATGCTCCCGTGAACCCCTATATCTCCACCTTGCTGCTGCTTCAGTTCTGCGACGAACTGAGAAAGCTCTCCTCCGACAACGGTCGTGTTTGTCCAGGGCAGGTCGAGGGGGGATGAGGTCACGACGAACTTCGCGACGTTATTGATGAAGTTGGCGAAGGGCTGGTTGTCGCTGGAAGGCCAATATCCAGCCCAGTCGTCATAGGATCGCCGGCCTAGAAGCACCGCGTCCTGCTTGGCTATGACGCGACGAAGATTCTCACGCATCACATCATCGAAGTCCGGGACGAACTGCTTCCCTGGGTCCTCCGCGCAGCCATCAAGCGACAGCAGCTCGTAAAGGACGACCTTGCGCATCGATACGTCTCCTTGTGTGTGTAGGTGTCGCGGGATGGGCTCCCGCCTTGTCTGCGTTCGGCGATCATCCCGATTGTCAAGGGCACCGTTCGTCTCCCCACTGACGTGTGCCGCTGGCGTTGCACTCATTGGCTCGTCGCATGTCGCACAACACGCTTGGGGACGATCGAGGTCGTCCCGATCGAGGTCGTCCGGATCGAGGTCGTCTGGATCGAGGGCAGCGCAACGCAGACGAGGATCACGTCGAGCACGATCGCCGTAGGGATCACCGCGATCGCGACCATCAGCATCCCGACGCACATCACCTAAAGCGCCACCCAGCGCTCGTCACGGGGCACGCTATGGGTGTGGAGATGCTCCTCGGCGACCGTGCTCATGCCCCATCTCCCCCGCTCTCGAGGTGGGCGGCGAGCGTGTCCAGCAGCTCGCGCGTGCCGTGCTCGCGCTCGGCGGGCGTGTCGAGCCCGTCGAGGAAGACGCCCTGCTCGGTCATCGTCAGCTTCGTTCCCGTGCCCACCGCCTCAAACGTGACGGTCGCTACCGAGACCGAGATGCGCGCCTCGTCGCGATACATCTCATACGTGTGGACGAGCCGCTCGCCCTCGACGATGTCCCGGTAGCGAGCGACAAATGAGTAGAGCGCACCGTCAGGCGCCTGCACGGTCATCAGCTCGATTCCGTCCACGCGGAAATCGAGCTCGTGCTTCGGCTTCGTCAGCACTCGTGGTCCGAACCACCGTAGCTTCTGCTCGGGGTCCGCCCATGCCCTCCACACCCGCGCAGGCGGGGCGTCGTAGCTCCGCTCTATCACGAAGGTGGCCTGGCTTGTCGATCTGTCGCTCATGAGCACCTCAGGACGACGCGCTGAATCCTGCAACGCGCGGAGAGGAGGCGCGCCCTCGAGCGGAGGGTCGCTTAGCGCAAAAAACACCGCCACTTGCAGGGTGTTTTTTCTCAGTGCCCCCGCCAGGAGTCGAACCTGGATCCACCGCTTAGGAGGCGGTTGTCTTATCCATTGGACTACGAGGGCGCAGAGCCCGAGCGGTGCAGGGGCTACGGGAAGGCTACCGGGCCTGATGCGGTGTGGCGGGGCCTGCTGGAAGGCTACCGCGACGGATGCAGGGCGGCGAGGCGGTTGAGGTCCTCGCCGGTGAGGCGGTGGGTGATCCACTCGGGCATCGTTTGGGCTCGCAGGCCGCTGTAGAAGCGCAGCGCCGGCTCGTTCCAGTCGAGTGCGGCCCATTCCAGGCGCCCTCCGCCGCGCTCGCGCAGGCGCGCCGCCACCGCGGCCAGCAGCGCTCTGCCAACGCCCTCGCGGCGGTGGTCGGGGCGCACGAAGAGATCCTCCAGCCACACGCCGCTGCTGGCGAGGAAGCTGGAGAAGGTGGGGAAGTAGAGGGCGTAGCCGACCACCGCGTGTGGTTTGTCGAGCTCGGCGATCAGCGCCTCCGCCGCGGGGCGGGGACCGAACAGAGCTTCGCTCAGCTGTTTCTCGGTCGCTTGCAGCTCGTGCAGAAGGTCCTCGTACTCCGCCAGCTCGACGAACATCTCCAGCAGCTCGGGCACGTCGTCTTCGCGTGCATCCCTGATCGCGAGCGGCCGCGAACGAGCTGGCGAGCCGGATCGCTTGGAGCCGCCGCGCTCAGCCATCGCGATCGGGTCGCTGCGGGTAGATCTCGTCGATCGTGGTGAGTGCCTCGTACTCGCCCTGCCCCTCGCCGAGTGCTGCCTGGATCGCCCGGGCGCCGCCGGCGAGGCGGTCGAGCACGCTGACCACGCCCACCACCGTCAGGCCCTCGCTGCGCACGCGCGCCAGCGCCTCGATCGTGGAGCCTCCGGTCGTGACCACGTCCTCGACGATCACGCAGCGCTCGCCCGGCCTGAGCTCCGGGCCCTCGATCCAGCGCTGCAAGCCGTGCTCCTTGCGCTCTTTGCGCACGATGAACGCCTTCGGGACGCCCCCCGCGAGCGCCGCGCACGCCACCGGGATCGCGCTCACGGGAACGCCGCCCACCGCGCTGGCCCCCCACGCGCGGGCCCGATCGGCCACCAGCGCGCCGATCGCGGTGAACGTCTCGGGCAACAGAATCGCACGCTTGGCGTCAACGTAGTACTCCGCTTTGCGTCCGCTGGTGAGCGTCACCTCCCCGATCACGAGTGCATGGGCACGCAGATCCGCCTGCAGTTGCGTGCGGGCGGCTTGCAGATCGCTCGTAGGTTCAGCCAGCATGTCCACCAGGGAATCTAATCTAGTTCGATGCTCTCCCGCCCTGCCTGTTCGTGTTCGTAGCGCTCGTAGCGCTGCTGCGGATCGGCTCGCGGATCGCCTGCCTGATCGTGATCGTCTCCTTCGGGCTGTTCGTGATCGACCAGACCAGCAGCGCCTCCACCCATCAGCAGGAAGCGGTGAACGGGACGAACGGAGGCCCGATCTCCACGCCGACCAAGCCCCCCGCGAAAGAGGACGAAGCGCACAAGGTGATCGACGAAGTCGCCGACAAGCTCACCTCGCCCTTCTCCGGGATCACGGCGGGCTCCACCAGCCAGTGGGTGATTCGCGGGGTGGGCACCGTGATGGCGCTGCTCGTCTACGGCGTGGGGTTCGGCTTTCTGGCGCGTTTCCTGCGCCTCCGGGTGTAGGTGGGGTGCTGGTGGCCTCCTGGTGCTTCCGCGCCTCTGGGTGTAGGCGGGGTGCTGGTGGCCTCCTGGTGCTTCCGCGCCTCTGGGTGTAGGCGGGGTGCCGACGGCCACTCGTGGGAGGCTCCTAGTGCTTCCGCGCCTCCAGGTGTAGGCGGGATGTCGCCCCCTCAGTAGTACACGTCCACCGGGGTTCCCAGCCGCACCCACGCGTAGATCGCCGGTGCATCCGGGATCGGCACCCGCAGGCAGCCGTGGCTGGCGGCGTACGTGGGCACTTCGGGGTATCCGTGGATCGCGTAGCCGCGGATGAAGTAGTTGGAGTCCACCATCCCCTCCGAGTTGACACCGGGGGTCTTCAGGTAGACCCGGAAGCGGCCCAGCACGGTCGGGGTCGAAGGCTTGCCCGAGCTGATCGTGTAGATCCGCCGCACGTGCCCGCCCGGTTCGATCTCGGCCAGCACCTGCGCGGCGAGATCGGCCTCCACGTGCCTGCCGTCCCGCGGGTAGCGCACGTGGAAGGCGCCCGCTCCCCGTTGCAACAGGTGGAAGACCCGGGCGTCCGTATCGGGCACCCGCGTCAGTCCTGTCAGCTTGCGGTAGGCCGTCACCGACTGGCCGGTCGCTTCGTCGAAGACGCCGTTCATCGGCACCGCGTAGTGCAGCGCGCCGAGCCTCGACTGCAGCAGCCATACTCCTGGGCCGCGCGCGCCTGCGCTCATGTCGGGGGCGATCACGCGCATCTCCACGGGCTTTGCCTTGAACGCCGTCATCTGGGGCGTGGCTGTGTGTGCCGCGCTCACCTGCACCAGCCCGGGCCGGGCGCTCGTGTAGCCGAGACGAAAGCGGCCCGTCCCGCGGGGCCCGGGAAGCACGCTCACCGTGTTGGTCGCGACCTTGCGTCCATCCCGTGCGAAGCGCACGGTCACCGTCTGGCCGGCCTCGAACGGGCGCACCACGCCGCTCACCACGAGGCGTTCGCCGGTGAGCAGGAACGTCGGACGGCCGCGCGGGTGCTGGGTTGCGAGCGTCATCTGCCCCGCAACCGGGCTGGACGGCGCCGTGGATGGTGGTGGGGCCGCGACCATCGTCTTCGATCGTAGGGGGTCGGGCCGACGAATCAGGTCGAGGCGACCGCCCCTGGCGGTGGGGAGATCACCCCCACCCATCGCAGCGTCAGCGCCAGCAGCGCGATCACCCCCAGCGCGGCGACCGTCAGCACCGGGATCTGCCAGCCCCAGCCCTCCAGTGCACCGAAGGCGAGGCAGTTGTTGAGGCAGTGCGTCGCGATGCACGGGTACAGCGAGCCGGTGTAGCGGTACAAAAGGCACAGTCCAAACCCGAGCGACGCCAGCGGGATCAGATCGACCACCGGTGCCGAGCCGGTGTGCACGCCGCCGAACACCAGGCCCGTGATCAGGGCCGCCGGCCACAGGCCGCGCCAGTTGTACAGCGCGCGGAAGATGAAGCCGCGGAACAGGAACTCCTCGCAGATCGGCGCCACCACACAGGTCAGCCACGCGCTCAACAGCAGTAGCGTGGTGCCTTCGTTGGCGCCCAGCTGTTCGAGCAGCTTCTCCTTCGTGTTGACGTTCAGGATCTCCGCCCAGATCGCGCTGAACACCAGGAAGGTGAGCAGCGTCACGAGGATCATGGCGAGCGCCCACAGCCAGCCCAGGCGTGGACTCAGCCAGCCGATGCAGGGTCGCTGCAGCCCGAACTGCCACGCGCGCACCGTGCGCCCGCCGACTTTGGCGAGCAGCACCGCCACCAGCACGAAGGCTCCGTCCTGCACCACCGTGTCGAGGATCTCCAACCATCCGGGGATCGAGGAGGAGGTGATGCTGACCCCGAACAGTGCCGCCGGGATGTCCACCACCAACCCCCCGATCGCCGCCAGCAGCAGCCCACCGAAGAGCGCCGCCGGCGCCGTCCACCATGGCCAGGTGTTGGCCGGCAGCCTCGGCCCGGGAGGGCCGGGAGCCTCGCTCGGCACCGGCGCAAGATAGGGCTCGAGCGGAAACAGGAGGAGGTCGGTCTCGAGCGGTGGGGGGGATGGGATGTTGGGCTGGAGCTCCATGTGCGTATTCATCGTCGCCGGGGTCCAGCCAGCTTACGGTCAATGTGCGTCATCCACGCCGCTGTCCCCGTCTCATCGCATCGGCGCTATCCGAGCAGCGGTGGCAACTGCGACAGCGAGGAGATGCTCGGCACGCCGGGGGGCGGCTCCCCTGGCTCGGCGTCGTCGCGGCGCAGCAGAACCGCGGCGATCCCGGCGGCGAGCGCCCCGTGGATGTCCTGGTCGAGCGAGTCTCCGACTTGCACAGCGCGCTCGGGGGCGCACCCAGCGAGCGCCAGCGCGGCTGTAAAGATCTCGGGAGCCGGCTTCGGGTGTCCCACCTCGGCGGAGGTCACCACCCCGTCAACCATCCTCTCCACCCCCACGGTGCGCAACACCGCATGCAGCGATACGTCCCAGTTGCTCACGACCACCAGCCTCAGGCCGCGGGCACGCAGTAGCGCGAGTGCGGCGGGCACGTCGGAATAGGTGCTGAAGCGCAGCGAGTCCAACATCGCCGCGGTCAGCTGCTCGAGCGAGAGTCCCCCCACCGCCGGCGGGGGAAGTTGCGCGCGCAGCACCTCTGCGCAGCGGCGGCGCAGATCCTCGAGCGCATCCGGGTCGCGTCCCTCGTGGTGGTGGGTCCGGTAGTAGGCGATCTCCGCGCGGAAGGCTCGTTCGGCGTCGGCGAGCGAGAGCTCCACTCCGTGAGCGTCTTGCAGCCGCTCGACCAGCCTGGGCCACGGTGGCTCGAGCGCCACCAGCGTGCCCAGCCCGTCCAGCAGCACCGCGTGGATGTCTACGCCACCCAATGCCAGGTCGCAAACTCGCCTACGAACAGGGCCATCAGCAGCGCCATCGCCGCCAATACCGGCAGGCGCGCCCGCGGCCGTTCCGCCAGCCACGCCCCCAACCACATCGCCAGCGGGAACAGCACCAGCTCGAACCGCGGAAGCGACATCAATGGCTGGGGTGCCACGGGGTAGGAGAGCGGCAGCGCGAGCGCCGCCAGCACGTAGGCGCCGTACGCCAGCGGCAGGCGGCGCAGCACCCCGATCACCATCGGCACCGCCGCGAGCAGGAACGCGAACAGCATCACGTTGTGTCCCGCGTCCACGAACGGGTCTCCGCCGGCCACTTTGAAGTACACGTGCGTGCGCTGGAAGGAGAGCAGCTGACGCATCCCGTCGAAGGCGGCGCGCGCTCCATCCCACACGGCCACGTATGGGCCGGCGAAGTGCCTGTTCCACGCTTCCTGGGCGTGGAATGGCAGCAGCGCGCTGCCGCCCGCCAGCGCCAGGTAGGCCATGTACGCACCCACCCCCACCGGTAGCGCCGCAACCCACAGCACGTCGCGGCGCACCGCATAGCGTGGCAGCCACCGCGCGCGGTCGGGGAAGTCCGGCGGGCGGTCCTCCCGCGGCCCGTACAGGTAGAGCACCACCATCGGCACCACCAGCACCAGCCCCGCGCTGCGCGTGGCGCTCGCCAGCGCCCCCAGCACCCCGGCCCATCCCCACCGTCCCTGGCGCGCGCACCAGAAGAGCCCGACCGACAGCGCCAGATACAGCGACTCCGAGTACACCGCGGAGAGGAAGAACGCCATCGGTGCGAGTGCCGTCACGAGCACCGCCAGTCGTGCCACGTCGCCGCGGTGGGAGCTGTGACCGAAGTGGGGAGACCCTCGCCTTCGACCGAAGCGGGGAGACGCTGGCCTTTGGCTCGTATCCCCCGTTCGGCCAGCATCCCAGTTGCGGTCGGCGAGGCGGCCGAGCTCCAGCGTGCTCAGGCGGTGGATCCCATACAGCGCCGCCGCCAGCGCCGCCAGCGAGAGCGCCACCCCCGCGGCGATCGGCGGGGCGCCCAGCTCTGAGAGCGCGCGCACGCCGAGCGGGTAAAGCGGGAAGAAAGCCGCCCGCGAACCGGTGCCGAAGGCCGCAAGCTCGGGGCGGTAGCCGTAGCGGGCGATCACCAGGTACCACACCGCATCCCAGCGCGCCACGGGGGCCACCAGCAGGTTGCCCAGCCAGCCGAAGCCGCTCGTGATGCCGGCTGGGTCGAAGGCGCTGCGCGCCCGCCCTACCCCGAACACGGCGACCGCTCCCACGCCCGCCACGAGCACGATCAGACGGGAGACCCACAACGCTCGCCAGCAATCGCGCACCGCCGTCATCCGCGCCGAGTCTGCACGGAACCGTGCATACCAGCCACGCGCGTCGGCGACCTCGGAGTCCGGCGCATCGGGGAAGCCGGCACGTGGCGCATTCGAAGCGTCGTCGAGCGTCGCGGTGGCAAGCTCGCCCGCGTCGCTCACAACAGCCATCTCGGCGGTGTCGCTACTCATCTGTCGGGCGCCCGCTTCTCGATCGCGCTCACAAAACCGTGCGGCGTGACGGACGTGACTGGCAGGAAATCACAGATTGGGGCGGTACCCTCCCACAAGCACCTTCGCGCTCCCTTCGCATGTCCAGACTCGCACGCCAGCGCCGCCGCCACCGCCGGGGGCCCTCCCGCATCCTGTTCGTCGTCCTGCTCGTGATGGCGAGCGGGCTGTTCCTCGGTGCCGTCGGCGCGGTGGCTTATGTGATCTCGGTCGTCGACTCCACACCGGGTCTGGCCGGGCGCCACCCGATCGTCGAAGGCGCCTCCTCGCAGGTGTTCGCCGCCGACGGCACACGCCTCGGGTTCATCCAGTCCAACGAGCTGCGCTCGCCGATCCCGTGGTCGCAGATCCCCGCCAACCTCTCCAACGCCACGGTCGCGATCGAGGACCAGCGCTTCTACCACGACGACGGCATCGACCCCACCGGGATCTTCCGCGCGGCCGTCAAGGATCTCGTGCACGGCGAAGCGCTGCAGGGGGCATCAACGATCACGATGCAGCTGATGCGCAATCTCTACCTCGGTGGCGATCAGCGCACGTTCAAGCAGAAGATCACCGAGGCGAAGCTGGCGCTCGAATACAACGAACATCACAGCAAGCGCGCGATCCTCACCAGCTACCTCAACAGCGTCCCCTACGGCACCGTCGGCGGACAGACCGCGATCGGGGTGCAGGCCGCCTCGCGGATCTTCTTCGACAAGCCGGCCTCCCAGCTCGACCTCGAGCAGACCGCCCTACTCGCCGGCCTGCCCCAGGCGCCCTCGGAGTACAACCCCTTCCTCTATCCCGCGGCGGCGCGCCAGCGGCGCAACGAGGTGCTGAGCAAGATGGCCGAACTGCACGACATCACCCCGGCGCAGGCGGCCGCCGCCGAACGCGCGCCGCTGGAGGTCCGCCATGGTGACTTCTACTCAGAAAAAAAAGAAGGCTTCTTCTTCGAATACGTTCGCCAGCAGCTGATCCAGCGCTATGGGCGCAAAACGGTGGAACGGGGTGGTTTGCAGGTCTACACGACGCTCAACCTGCACGAGCAGGAACTGGCGCACAAGGCGATCGCCGAAGTGCTCGACGAGCCCGGGGACCCGGCGTCGGCGATCGTCACGATCGACCCCCACAACGGCTACATCGAAACGATGGCGGAGTCCGAAAGCTACGAGCAGTCGCAGTTCAACCTCGCCTCCGAAGGCCACCGCCAGCCGGGCTCGACCTTCAAGGCGATCGATCTCGCCGACGCGCTTTCGCGCGGGGTGGACCCCAACTCCACCTACTACCTCTCCCACACCTTGTACAAAGGCTGGCTGGCGGCGGAACCCAATTACGAAGTGCACACCTTCGAGGGCACCTCGCTGAACAAATCGATCAACCTCGTGCAGGCCACGCTCGCCTCCGACAACACCGTATACGCGCAGCTCGCCGCCGACCTGGGCGAGGAATCGATCACCGAAATGGCTTACAAAATGGGCGTCAAAACCCATCTGCTCGGCAATCCCTCGCAGGCGCTGGGAGGCCTCGAATACGGGGTCACGCCGCTGGAAATGGCCGATGTGTACTCCACGCTCGCCGACGGCGGCTATCGCAACACGCCGATCGCGATCACCAAGGTGGTGTTCCCCGGCGGCCACATCGACTCCAGCTGGGGCGCGCCCCACCGCGTGAAGGTGCTCTCCAACGGGGTCACCGCCGAGGAGACCACGATCCTCCACGAGAACGTCCTCAGCGGCACGGCGGTGCGCTCGGCGATCGACTGCCCCACGGCCGCCAAGACCGGCACCACCACCGAACTGGTCGATGCCTGGCTGGATGGTTACACAGCCGACTACGCGACGGTCGTGTGGATGGGCTACCCCAAGGAACGCGTGCCGATGACCGACGTCCACGGCGAAGCCCAGCAGGGCGGGGCGCTGCCCGCGGTGATCTGGCACGACTACATGGCGGCGGTGACCGAAGGAAAGCCCTGCGTGGAATTTCCCCAGCCGACCGAACCTCTCGTGTACCGCCCGTTCTTCGGCAAATACGCCACTATGGACCAGTCTGGCGTGCCTGGTACCGGACTCGAATCGAACCTCGGGCTCGGCGCCGGCAGCAAAGCTGCGCCGAACACGCGCGTCAAACCCCGTCACGGCAAGGAAACCGTCGCACCTGGCGTGGCCAAAGAAGCGCCGGCCGCGGGCACCGAACCGCAGGCGGGCGCTGGGGCTCCCGCGGAAAAAACACCCGCCGAACCTGCCACTCCGGGTAAAGCACAGACCGAACCCGGTGCTGGTACCCCGGGCGCCGGCGGGGCGGGCGGGGCCAATACCGGTACACCCGGTGCTGGTGGCGCCCCGAGTGGTGGCACCGCGCCGCCGTGATGGTCCCCGACCAGCTGGTGGGTTGATGACCGATGACCTCAACTGCGGCGCCACCACGTCGGAGTGAGGACCTCGACGCGGTGGCACCGCGCCGCCGTGATGGTCCCCGACCAGCTGGTGGGGTGATGACCGATGACCTCAACTGCGGCGCCACCACGTCGGAGTGAGGACCTCGACGCGGTAGCACCGCGCCGCCGTGATGACCGCCTGGTGCTAGGTTGTGCGCACTCGTGGCAAAGGAAGACAAGGTTGAATTCGAGGGTGAGGTGATCGAGGCGCTGCCGAACGCGATGTTCCGCGTGAAGCTCGACAACGATCACGTCGTGCTTGGTCATGTCGCAGGCAAGATGCGCCGCTTCCGGATCCGCATACTTCCCGGGGATCGCGTCCGGTGCGAGCTCTCCCCCTACGATCTCGACCGCGCGCGAATCGTCTACAGGCATCGCTGAGACGCGTCTGAGAGCGGGCGGCGCGGGTATGCCGATCCTCGCCAGGCGCCCTCGGAGGACAAGATGACCGTGCCGGGGCACGGCAGCGAGCTGGCTCTGATCGAGGCGATTGCCGCCGAGTTGCACCAAGGGCGCGACGCTGGCGGTGCGAACAGCCGGGTGCTGCGAGGCATCGGCGACGATGCCGCCGTGGTGCGTGCCCGGCCGGTGTGCGTGACCTCGGTGGACGCGATGATCGAGGGGGTGCACTTCCGTCTCGGGGAGGAGTGGATGACGCCCGGGCAGGTGGGGAGGCGGGCGCTCGCCGCCGCGCTGTCGGACCTTGCCGCGATGGGCGCCGAGGCAGGAGAGGCCTACCTCGTGCTGGGATTGCCGCCTGGGTTCGCCGAGACGCAGGCGCTCGAGCTGGTGGGTGGCGCTCATGCGCTCGCACACGCCACCGGGGTCGCGATCGCCGGCGGCGACGTGGTGGTGGCACCCGCGCTCATGGTGTCGATCACCGCCGTCGGCTGGGCCGACTCCGAGGACGAGCTGGTCGGCCGCGACGGAGCCCAACCGGGCGACCTGGTGGGAGTAACCGGCCACCTCGGCGGCGCCGGCGCCGGCTTGGCTGTGCTGGAAGGGCGTGCCGTGCCTGAGGCGCATGCCGTGCCTGAGGCGAGTGCCGTGCCTGAGGAGAGTGCCGTGCCTGAGGCGAGTGCCGTGCCTGAGGAGAGTGCCGTGCCTGAGGCGAGTGCCGTGCCTGAGGAGAGTGCCATGCCCGAGGCGAGTGGCGTGCCTGAGGCGCGTGCCGCGCCCGAGGCGCCGGCTGTGCCCGAGGACGAGACCGGCTCGAAGCGACCAGCCGGATCGGCGGTGGACGCCGTGCTCGCTCGCCTGCGCAGCCCCATGCCTCGCCTCGCCGAGGGCCGCGCCCTGGCGAATGCGGGGGCGCGAGCGATGATCGACCTCTCCGACGGCCTTGCCACCGACGCCGGCCACATCGCGCGTGCGAGCGGCGTGCGCGTAGAGATCGACCTTGCCGCGCTACCGCTGGGCGAGGGGGTCGCGGAGATCGCGGCCGAGTTGGGAGTGCCGGCATGGCGGCTCGCCGCGGGGGGCGGCGAAGACTATGAGCTGTGCGTCTGCATCGCGCCCACCGACCGCCGGCGAGCCGAGGCGGCGCTCGCCGAGCTGGGAGGCGCGCAGATCACGTGGATTGGGCGGGTGGTGCAGGTTGCCGGGGGACCCGCTCCGAGCACCGGTGGGGCCACCCAAGCTGGGGTGGTGTTGCTGGACGCGGATGGACACGTCCAGGAACTTGAGGGGTTCGAGCACCGCTGGTGAGCGTCGCGAGCCACCAATGGCAGTTGGTGGTGCGATCGCAGCGTACGAGCCTGTCGGCGAGCACCGGCGGCGACCCGTCGCATTCCGCGCGACCGATCCGGACAGAGTCGATTCGAGATACATAGGACCACTCGAATATGCCGACGGTCAAGATATAGCCACGGCGTCCGATATTCGTGCCATGCGCACATCACTGCTGCCGCTGGACTCGGTGCTGGGGCCCCGCGAGCGTCGCGTGTTGGGCGCCATCACGGCAGTTCTGATCGCGCTCGTCCTGGCGACCGGCGCCCATGCCGTGTTGGGCATCGGCGGGAGCTCCGTGGAAGAACCGATCCGTGATTGGCTGACCTCGGCGGTGTACATCCTCGTCGGGGTGATCGTCTGCTGGCGCGCGGTGCGCACCACGGAGTCGCGGAAATCGTGGATGATCTTCGCGGTCGGCATCTCGATCTACGGCCTCGGCAACGTGCTGTGGGCGGCCTGGATCGAACACCTCCCCAACCCGCCGATCCCCTCGATCTGCGACGGGATGTGGCTGACGCTGTACCCGTGCTGCTACATCGGGATCGTGGGCCTCGCCCGCCTGCGCGAGCGCCGCGTGCCGGCGCGGATGTGGCTTGACGGCATCGTCGCTGGGCTGGGGATCGCGGCAATCGGAGCGGCGATCGTGGTGCGTCCGGTGCTGGCGACCGTGTCGGGCGGGACCGCGGCGGTGATCACCGAGATGGCCTACCCACTCTGCGACCTGCTGCTCGCCGCGCTGGTGGTGGGTGTGCTCGCGCTACGCGGGTGGCGGCTGGACCGGATGTGGGGGATGTTGGGCGCTGGCTTCCTGGCGCTGGCGGCGGCCGACTGCCTGTATGCGCTGCAGGTGGCGCACGGTGCCTCGGCGCCCAGTGCGCTCACCAACCTGACCTACGACATCGGCGTGATGCTGTTGGCGCTCGCGGCGTGGCAGCCGGGGGCGGCGATCGAGACCGACACCGTTCCGAGCTCGGCGGTGCTGGCGATCCCCGCCGCCTTCACGATGAGTGCGCTGGGACTGCTGATCTACGACCACTTCAGCCGCCTCGACCCGATCGCGCTGACGCTCGCGATGCTGACGATCCTGGTGGCGTTTGCGCGCGTGGCGCTCACCTTCCGCGACGTGCACGCGCTCGCCGAAACGCGCCGCCAGGCGATGACGGACGACCTCACGCTGATGCCCAATCGCCGCCACTTCCTGCGCTGCGTGCGCGAGGGGATCATCGCCAGCCGGGCGACCGGCGAGAGCGTGGCGCTGATGATCGTCAACCTCGACCACTTCAAGGAGCTCAACGACACGCTCGGCCACGACGCCGGCGACCAGCTGCTGCGCCAGGTGGGCGAGCGGCTGAACGCGGTGCTGCGCGCCAGCGACACGGCCGCGCGCCTCGGGGGAGACGAGTTCGGGGTGCTGCTCTCCGATTCCAGCGACGGCGCCAACGCAGAGCTGGTGGCGGAGAAGATCCTCAAGGCGATCTCCCAGCCCTTCCCGATCAAGAGCGTCGGCCTGCGCGTGACCGCGAGTATCGGGATCGCGCTGTTCCCCGAGCACGCCGAAAACGAGGAGCAGCTGATGCAGCACGCCGACGTGGCGATGTACGAGGCGAAGGCCGCGCAATCGGGGTATGCCTGCTACGCACGTGAGCGCGACAAGCACTCGCTGGAGCGCCTCACGCTCGCCGGGGAACTTTCGCATGCGCTCGAAAACGGCGAGATCGAAGCCTACTTCCAGCCCAAGGCGGACGCGGGCAGCCGCCGGATCGTCGGCGTGGAGGCGCTCGTGCGCTGGCAGCATCCCACGCGTGGGCTGATCTCCCCCGCGGATTTCGTGACGGTCGCCGAGCAGGCCGGTTTGGGGCGGGCGCTGACGCGCAGGATGCTCGACCTGGCGCTCAAACAGGCGCGGATTTGGCGCGACGAAGGCTTCGAGCTGCACGTTGCCGTCAACACGACGGTGGCCGACCTACAGGACACGCAGTTCCCGGCGGAGGTCGCCGCGACGCTGGAGGCTCACGGGCTCCCCCCGGAGGTGCTGGTGTTGGAGGTCACCGAGAACATGGTGCTGGCCGACCCCGTGCGCGTCGGGGACGTCCTCGCGCAGCTCGGCGAGCTCGGCCTCGGCCTCTCGCTCGACGACTTCGGCACCGGCTTCTCCTCGCTCACCCACCTCAAGTCGCTGCCGGTGGGGGAGGTCAAGATCGACCGCTCGTTCGTCGGACGGATGACCACCGATCCGGTGGATGCGGCGATCGTGCAGGCGACGATCCAGCTGGCGCACTCGATCGGGATCCGCGTGGTGGCGGAGGGGATCGAGGATCAGGTGACGTGGAGCTCACTGGTGGCCAACCGCTGCGAGCTGGTGCAGGGGTATGCGCTCTCGCGGCCGCTGCCAGCGATCGACCTCGACGCGCTGCTGCGCGCCCAACCGCTGCCCGAGGTCGCGGTCGAGCAGCTCGAAACCCTGTCGAGCGCCGAGCCCTTGTCGAACGGCCACGGCGACAACGGCGGCGACGGCCTCGACGGCAACGGCCACAGCAGCAACGGGCACAGCGGCAACGGGCACAGCGGCAACGGGCACAGCGGCAACGGGCACAGCAGCGACGGGCACAGCAGCGACGGCCACAGCAGCAACGGGCACAACCGCCGGCCGGCGAGCGGACACCCCTCCGAGGCGCTGCGCGACCTCGCCGAGCTGACCCGCTCGCACCCGATGATGGACGCCGTAATCGAGGAGATCGACGGGCGCATGATCCGCGTGGGCTCGCAGTGGCTGGCGGACTTCGCCTCCTGCAACTACCTCGGCTTCGATCTCGACCGCGAGATCATCGAGGCGGTGCCCGCCTACCTGGACGCGTGGGGCACGCACCCGAGCTGGTCGCGGCTGCTGGGGAGCCCCGTGGTGTACGAGCAGATCGAGGAGCGCCTCACGGCGCTGCTGGGCAGCGCCGACTCGCTGGTGCTGCCGACGATCACCCACATCCACCTCTCGACGATCCCCATACTCGCGGGGTCGGGCACGATCTTCCTCGACTCGCGCGCCCACAAGACGATCTACGACGGCGCCCAGATGGCGCGCGCGCACGGTGCCACCGTGGAGCGCTTCCGCTTCGAAGATCCCGGGCACCTCGACGAGCTGCTGCGCGGCGCACGCGGGCGCGGGGGGCCGCTGCTGGTGTGCATGGACGGGGTCAACAGCATGACCGGCAACCCGCCCGACATGCGCGCCTTCGCGCGGGTCGCCCGCGAGCATGGCGCGCTGCTGTACGTGGACGATGCCCACGGCTTCGGCGTGATCGGCGAACGCAGCCTCGACGAGCGCTGCCCATACGGGATGCGCGGCAACAGCATCGTCCGCTACCACGGCGAGAGCTACGAGAGCCTGATCCTGGTGGGCGGCTTCTCCAAGGCCTACTCCTCGCTGCTCGCGTTCATCGCCTGCCCGACCGAGGTGAAGGAGTTGCTGAAGGTCGCGGCGGCGCCCTACCTCTACTCGGGCCCTTCGCCTGTGGCCTCATTGGCGACGACGCTCGCCGGCTTCGACGTCAACGAGCGACGTGGGGAGCAGTTGCGCGAGCGCGCATGGAAGCACACCGCCCGCGTGCTGGGGTGCCTCGCGCGCCTGGCGGTGCACACCCCCAATAGCGCGGGGCTGCCGATCGTCGAGATCCCGCTGCGCGACCACGAGCGCATCGGGGAGGTGGGACAGCTGCTGTTCGACCGCGGGGTGTACGTCACGCTCGCCGCCTATCCGCTGGTGCCCCGCGATGAGGTGGGCTTCCGGGTGCAGCTGACGGCGGCCAACACCGATGCTGAGGTCGACACGCTGATCGCAGCGCTCGAGGAGCTGGCTCAGATGGGCGAGCTGCAGCCCGTGAACCAAGAGAGCTCCTCGCCGATCGAGCAGACGTCATCTGTCGAGCAGGCAAGCGCCCCACAACCGGAGTCGGTGGCATAAGGAGCCCGTGCCGGGGGCCCGCACGCGCCGTTGAAATGCGCAATTCGCGGGAACCTGAGCCTTTCCGCCAGACCTTGGTGGGACGTTGTGCCTTTCCGCCAGACCTTGGTGGGACGTGATCGTGAGTAGAACATGATTGCCCGCTACCGCGCTCTGTTCTCCACGCCGGGTGTCGGCCGGCTGCTGGTCAGCTCGGTGGTGGGGCGCCTGCCCTCGGGCATGTTCTCGCTGGCGATCCTGCTGTTCGTCCACGGGAGCACCGACTCCTTTCTGGCGGCGGGGGTCGCGGTGGGTGCGTTCTCGCTGGCGGGTGCCCTGATCGGCCCGCTGCTGGGGGCTCAGGTTGACCGGCATGGGCAGACGCGTGTGCTGCTGGGCGCCGCGCTGGCCCAAGCGGGGCTGTTGGTGGCGCTCGTGCTCCTCACACAGGCGGGTGCACCGGTGGCGGCCACCATTGCGCTGGCGGCGCTCGCAGGCGGCGCGCTGCCGCCGATCGGGGGCTGCGTGCGCGCGCTGTGGTCGGAGGTGGCCCACGGCGAGGAGTTGCAGACCGCCTACGCCCTGGATGCGACCACGCAGGAGACGATCTGGACGCTTGGGCCGCTGCTGGTGGGTGTGACGGCGGGGTTTGTCTCGCCCGCCGCGGCGGTGCTGCTGTGCGCCGCGTTGACGGTTGCCGGGGCGTTTTACTTCGCGACTTCCAAGCTCTCCCGCGGGTGGAGGGCGGATCGACGCGAGCGTGCGCGCGGGAGCGCGCTGAGGGCCAGCCCCAATCTGCGCATGCTGCTCTACACGGTTGTGCTCGCTGGCGTGGTGATCGGAGCGGTGGAGGTGGGTCTGCCAGCACAGGCCGTGCAGCAGGGCGCGCGCTGGTCGTCGGGTCCGCTGCTCGCGCTGTTCAGCCTCGGCAGCATGATCGGCGGCCTGATCTACTCCGCTCGGAGCTGGGCGCTCGAGATCGGTCGGCGCTACAGCGCGATCCTGATCGCGATGGCGATCGCGGTGGCACCGCTGATCGTGGTGCACGCGCTCGCTCCGGTGTTCGCCCTCAGCGTGCTCGCCGGGCTCTGCCTGGCGCCGATGATCTCCTGCCAGTTCTCGCTAGTCGGGGCGCTCGCGCCGGAGGGCACCGTCACCGAGGCTTTCACCTGGCATCGTGCCGCCACGGTCGCCGGCATGGCCGGGGGGTCGGCGCTCGGGGGGTCGCTGATCGACGCCCACGGTCCGGGCGGCGCGTTCGCGCTGGGCTGCCTCGGCGTGGCGGCCGCAGCGGCGCTGGCGGTGGCGGCTCGCCGGCGCATCACACCCGCCACCGTGGCCGGCATGACCGCGGCGGCGGCGCAGCAGCCGGCGTTGCCCGCGACCACCGAAGAGTCGGTACCGGCGTTGCCCGCTACCACCGAAGAGTCGGTACCGGCGTTGCCCGCTACCACCGAAGAGTCGGTACCGGCGTTGCCCGCTACCACCGAAGGGCCAATGCCGACGTTGCCCGCGACCACTGAAGTGCCGATGCCGACGTTGCCCGCGACCACCGAAGGGCAGATGCCGGCGTTGCCCGCAACCACCGAAGGGCCGGTGCCGTTCAAGCTGGCCGCCGAGGCGGTGGCGCTGGCGGCGAAGGCGGTGGCGCTGGCCGGCGAGGCGCCATTCGCCTCGGGGGTCGAGCAGCCGGCGCCCTTCAGGCTTGCAGCCGAGGCAGTGGCGCTCGCAGTAGAGGCGGTGGCGCAGAGCGCCGTGTGAGATGGCGGGGCGCCAGCGCCGCCCCCACGGGGGTGGTCTTGGTGAGGCGCGCATACACCAGCAGCCGTTCGGCGGCGCTGAACGGCGGGGTGCAGGCGGAGAGCACGAGGCGGCTGTAGTGGGCGTGGCGGATCGCGGCGTACACGTCGGTGGGGAGGACGCTGCGCTGTCCGATCACCGTGTAGACGAAGTGCGCGTATGGCATGTTCACGAGGATCCGATCGCCGCGGCGCAGCTCGTCGATGTGGCGGAAGGGCGCGAGGAAAGTGGTGCGGTGGCCGGCGATCGCGGTGGTGGCACCCAGGCCGGGGAAGCGGGTTCCCGGGTAGA
Organism: uncultured Solirubrobacterales bacterium; assembly: GCA_963844585.1. Classification (GTDB taxonomy): domain Bacteria; phylum Actinomycetota; class Thermoleophilia; order Solirubrobacterales; family Solirubrobacteraceae; genus Palsa-744. The sequence goes on from CAWJOV010000010.1 coordinate 973,972, forward strand.
TGCTCTGCGTGTAGATCCCCGGCCCCTTCTCCAGTTCTTCGGTGCCGGTGCCGTACACCAGCACGAAGTCGGCGCCGATCCGCGGGATGCGGATGCTGCCGACGGCGCTGCCGAGCGCGGCGTGACGCGCAAGCTCGCTCGCGAGGAAGGAGACGCGCCGGCGCTCGTCCACGAGCTCCAGCAGGCGCGCGTTCTCCCGCGCGGTCGGCTTGGCGCGTTCGAGCGTGCGCAGCGTGTCCCGCAGCTGGTCTTGCTGCAATTTGGCATACAACGCCGAGAACGGCTCCTGCCACACGAGCGTGACGCCCACGTCGATCAACGCCAGCACCCCGAGGACGATCAGTGTCGTCGAGAGCGCTCGCAACATGCGGCGCACACGCGCCGGGCCCGGGCGGCCGTGCACGGGAGGGTTGGTGGTGAAGAGGATCTCGGACACGATCGATCGACCCCGAACGGGTGTTGCCTCAGGCGATCTGACCAGCCTACCCGGGGCGGACGCCGGACCGGTACCCGGGGCGGACGCCGGATTGGACGCGATGTTGCGTCACACGTCCGGCTCACTGTCGCAGCGAGGACTCGGTGCCGCCCAGCGACCCGGGCCCAGCATAGGACAGCGGCCCGCGGATCTTGATCGGCTCGCGATCGTCCAGCCATCCCCGTGGCGCGCCGGCGTCCTCTTCGCCGGCCCCGCTCGGGGCGAGCGCAACCAGCAGCGCCGCCGCGAGACAGCCGAAGGCGACGCTCCACAACACCGCGCCCGCCAGCCCGACACGCCCGCCGGCCAGCAGCAGCAGCGCGGTGTGCGCGACGCCTCCGGGGCCCAGGCGGAGTTGGTGGGCGTAGAAGGCCACCAGCAGCGCCAGCGGCACCACGCCGAGTGCGACCAGCACGAGCGCCTGGATGCGGCTCGCGCCCGTGCCGCGCCCGCTCGCGCCCCACGCGCCGATCGGCGCGGCAGCGAGCACCAGCCACAGGTTCAGCGCGGGTACGAGCAACAGCGAGGTGAGCGGATCGAACACCCACACCACCACCGTGAGGCCGCCGAGCACGAGCAGCATCCCGAGCGCCGCGGCGCCGGCGTGCGGGCGGACGGGGAATCGGCTGGAGGCCGCGTCGTGCGGGTGGATGGGGAGCCCGATCCGGCGCATCAGCGCGGGCCATGCCAGCCAGGCGAGCACCAATACGAGCGCGCTCGCCAGCGCCGCCTCCAAGGCGTGGCCGTCGAACGCCAGCGCCGCGTCGGAGACGGGTGGAAGCGGAGCGGGGATTACGCCGAGCGAGCCCAGCAGCATCGCGAACACCGCGCAGATCAGGAATGGAAGCGCGCACGCCAGCGCCCACACCACCCAACGACCAACCGGCACCTGCCGCCGGCGCATGCGCGCGAGGCCGTCCCCGAGCGCCGCCAGCGCCGGCAGCAGCAGCGCCGCCACCAGCAGCCGCAGCGCCCATGCGGGGATTGCCTTGCGCTGGATCGGGAGCCCCGTTTCGAGGCTTCCATTCGTCCCGTTGCCGCCGATTTCAGGGCCGCCGTCCAGCGCATACACGGCAGCGAGCACCCCTCGCCCGAGCGCTTCCAGCCGTGCCGCGCTCACCGGTTCGCCGGTCGCGGGAGGCAGTTCGCCGCCGGCCCCCACCAGCACCGCGGGCAGCCCGCTGGCCCCGAGCGGGCTCTGTTCGCCGCCGGTGAGCGGGAAGGCAAGGTGGGCGAGCTGGGTGAGCGTCCCCGGCGCGCTGGTGGTGCCCCCGGCCTGCTGGGCGACCGCCGCCGCCACGGTGCTCTGCAGTAGCGCCGGCGCCGAGCCGGCGGAGGCCGAGAACGACGCCAGCTCGGGCCCGGAGGCGCGCGTGCCCGCGAGATCGCCCAGCACCAGCGCGGCGTCGAAGCGGCCGCCCAGGATTTCGCTCGCGTGTGCGGCGAAGTCGGCGGCTCCCCCGTTCCCGCCCGAGCCGCCGCTGGTCAACACCAGCACGATCGCATGCTGTGTCTCCCCGGCGGAGAGCACCCGCGCGAGTTCGAGCAGCGCGGCCGTGGCGGACAGCTCCGCCTCCGCCCCCCTGCCGGCGGCGTCGCGGTGGGCGAGGATCACGATTGGGGCCCCACCGCCGGTGCCTGGCCGCTGAGCGATCACCGTCGTGAGGGTGCGCTCCCCCGCGATCGTCTGGGCGTTCACGCTGCGCGTGCTCACCGCGAAGCCGCCCTTGGCGGCGCTCCCCAGCCCGCGCAGCGTCTGCGCCACGTGGGCGGCGAGCCGCCGATCGCCGACGCTGCCGGGGCGGCGTTCGGGGAACTCCTCGGCGAGCGTTTGCAGCGTGGCGAAGGCGCGCGCGCCTTCGAAGGCGTCGGGGGCGAGGTTGGAGCTCAGCGGCGCCGTGTGCCCGGTGAGCGAGAACCCCGCGATCACCAGCGCGAACAGCAGCGGGAGGAAGGCTGCGCGGTAGATGCGTCCGTTGAGCACGCTGGCGAAACCATAACGCCAGCCACCCGCTCCGGGTATGGGCGGTGTGCGGCCACTCCGGCGCAGCCCATCCAACATATCCATATTCCCCGGCCATCACGGGCGCCTCGAACCCCCCGCTCACGGCGTGCTCGCACCCGGGGCGCCTGGCGTATCGGTATCGTGCGCGCGTGCTCCAGCCCGTCGCCGTCGGAACGAAGACGCTCGCCGATTACACCCATATCTGCGGGCGCGACCTGATCGATGAGATCCGCGAGCTGGCGGAGCCGCTGAAGGGCAGCCGCGTGGTGCACGTCTCCGCGACCGCATTCGGCGGGGGCGTGTCGGAGATCCTGTACACGCTGGTGCCGCTGATGCGCGACGTGGGCCTCGAGTGCGAGTGGCAGGTGATCTACGGGCGCGAGGAATTCTTCAACGCGACCAAGCTGATGCACAACGCCTTGCAGGGCGCGCCCGAGGATCTCGACGAGGAGCAGTGGGAGACTTGGAGGCGCTACAACGAGATGAACGCGCGCGAGCTGTCGGGCGGGTGGGATGTGTGCCTCGTGCACGACCCCCAGCCGGCGGCGTTGCAGCAGCTGGCGCCCGGCAAGGCGAAGGGCTGGGTGTGGCGCTGCCACATCGACCTCTCCACCCCCAACCCGGAGACGATCGCGCACCTGCTGCCCTACATCGAGGACTATCCACAGTCGCTGTTCCACATGCGCGAGTACGTGCCGCCGGGGATGAACGGCCACGTCAACATCGTGCCGCCGGCGATCGACCCGCTGACGCCGAAGAACATGGCGCTGTCCTCGGAAGACGCCGCGTATGTGTGCGGCCAGTTCGGGATCGACGTGGACCGGCCGCTGATGTGCCAGGTGTCGCGCTTCGATCCGTGGAAGGACCCCTTGGGGGTGATCGACGCCTACCGCATGGTGAAGGAGCGGATCCCCAACGCCCAGCTGGCGCTGGTCGGATCGATGGCGAGCGACGACCCCGAGGGGTGGGACTTCTTCAACGCCACGATCGCCCACGCCGACGGCGACCCCGACATACACATCCTCAACAACTTCAACAACGTCGGCGCGATCGAGGTCAACGCGTTCCAATCCCACGCCGATGTGCTGATCCAGAAGTCCACACGGGAGGGCTTCGGGCTGACCGTCTCGGAGGCGATCTGGAAGGCACGCCCATTCATCGGCGGCAACGTCGGCGGGATCCCGCTGCAGGTCGAGGACGGGGTCACCGGCTTCCTCGTCTCCAGCACCGAGGAGTGCGCCGAGCGCGCCTACGAGATCCTCGAGGATCCGGCGTTGGGCAAGTCGCTGGGCAAACGCGGCAAGGAGCACGTGCGCGCCAACTTCCTCACGCCGCGCTACCTTCGGGACTACTTGAAGATCTTCAACGAGCTACGAGAGTCATGACCGAGACACCGGCACAGCGGGCTCCGCTGGTGCTGGTGAGCAACCGGGGGCCGGTGACCTTCCAGCCGGGCGGCGAGGTGCAGCGCGGCTCGGGTGGGCTGGTGACGGCGCTGACCGGGCTGGCGTCCCACCGCGAGGCGGTGTGGATCGCTTCGGCGATGAGCGAGCAGGATCTGGAGGTCTCGCGCGGCCACGGCGGCCGTGCCTTCCCCGTGCGCTCGCCCGCGGGCGAAGAGTTCCAGGTGCGCCTGGTGGCGAGCGACCCCGGGGCGTACGACCGCTTCTACAACGTGTTCGCCAACCCGATGCTGTGGTTCATCCAGCACTACCTGTGGGACCTGTCCAACGCCCCGGACATCCGCCGCCACGAGATCGAGGCGTTCGAGTTCGGCTACAACGTCGTCAACGAGGATCTCGCGCGGGCGGTGGTGGAGGAGCTCGAGGGGGCGAGCGAGCCGGTGGTGATGGTGCACGACTACCACCTCTACACGCTTCCCGACCTCGTGCGCCGCGCACGCCCGGACGTGTTCCTGCACCACTTCATCCACATCCCCTGGACGCAGTCGGACGCGTGGCGGGTGCTGCCGTCGCGGATCCGCGAGGAGATCTTCGCGGGCCTGCTCGCCAACGACATCATCGGCTTCCACACGCGTTCCTATCGGCGCAACTTCCTGCAGTGCTGCCAGGACCTGATGGACCTGGAGGTCGACCACGAGCAAGGGCTGGTGCGCTACGGCGAGCGCGAGGTGTGGGTGCGGGCCTATCCGCTGCCGATCGACCACCGCGCGACACGGCGCATCTCCCAGGGCATGCGCGTGAAGGAGCTCGAGCGCGAGCTGCTGGCGCGCCGGCGGGACTTCCTGATCCTGCGCGTGGATCGCGCCGACCTGTCGAAGAACGTGCTGAGGGGCTTCTCGGCGTTCGACCTGTTCCTCGAGCAGCACCCCGAGTTCTCCGAGCGCGTGACGTTCGTCGCGCAGCTGATGCCCTCGCGTACGGACGTGCCCCAGTACGCCGAGTACCTGGAGCGGATCGAGGCGCTGGTGGCGGTCGTCAACCACCGCCACGGCACGCCCGACTGGATGCCGATCCAGCTGAAGCTGCGCGACGACCTGGAGGAGGCGATGGCGGCGTACAAGCACTACGACGTGCTGCTGGTCAACGCGATGTTCGACGGCATGAACCTCGTCGCCAAGGAGGGCCCGCTGGTGAACGAGCGCGAGGGGGTGTCGATCCTCTCCGAGAACACCGGCGCGCACGAGGAGCTGGGGGAGTATGCGCTGTCGGTCAACCCGTTCGACATCCAGGAGACGGCGGACTCGATCTTCGCGGCGTTCACGATGGCGCCCGCCGAGCGCCGCCGCCGCGCGCGGGGGCTGGCGGAGATCGTCACCTCGCGCGATCCCGGCGACTGGATCGACGAGCAGCTGGCGGACATTCGCGCGAAGGGGATGTAGACAGGGGCGGGGGCCACGTCGCATGCGACGTGGCCGCGGACCGCGCATGCGCGGTCCGGGAACGGCCACATGTGGCCGTTCCGGTCAGGGCCGCATGCGGCCCTGACCGAGCCCGCGCATGCGCGGGCTCGCACAATGCCCACCGCTCCGGCCTCACGGCCCCTGTTATCATCCGCGTCCGTTCGCATGACTCTGCCCGCACCCACATACGATCTCGTGCTGCTGCTCGACGCCGAGGCGCAGGAGCCGGCGCGCGCGAAGATCCTGGCGGACGCCCGCGAGGCGATCGCGGCGCAGGGAGAGCTGCTGCGCGACGACGATTGGGGCGACCGGGCGCTCACCTACCCGATCGCCCACAAAACGACGGCGAAGTACCACTTGCTGCAGTTCCACGCCGGCTCCCCGGAGCTGCTGAACGGCCTCGACCGCACGCTGCGGATCGCCGACGAGGTGGTGCGCTTCCGGATCGTCAAGCTGAAGCCGGGTACCCCGGACGCGCCGGACATGCGCGCCCCGGGCGCGAGTCCGGCGGCGGTGGCGGCACCCGCCCCCGAGCCGGTTGCCGCGGCGGCTGGCTGAGCCTGAGAAGGCCGGTAGGCCCCCGCGGACGGGAGCCTGGTTGCCGGCCCGCGCACGCGGGGTAATACACTCGGGGTCGTGACCCCCGTGGAGAGCAGCGATCAATCGATGGTGAGGCGATCTGACGTGTTGCGAGCGTCCCCGCCGATGTTCGAGTCGCGCCTCTTGGACTTCTTCTCGCGCGTGCACCCCGCGGTGCCGCCTCTGCTGTTCGTGCCGGTGATCGTCCTGATGGCGGCTTGGAGCCTCGCGCAGCAGAGCGTGGCGGCGACGGTTGGCCTGGCGGTGGCCGGATACGCGCTGTGGACGCTGTTCGAGTACTGGCTGCACCGGCTGGTGTTCCACTTCGAGCCCGACCACGGCATCGGCGCGCGCCTGCACTGGATCATCCACGGCATCCACCACGAGCACCCCAACGACCCGCTGCGCCTGGTGATGCCGCCGGCTGTGAGCGTGCCGCTGGCGGCGATCGTGTTTGGCGTGCTGTACGTGGCCTTCGGCGAACGCTACGCCCCCGGCCTGGCGGTGGGCTTCTTCGCGGGGTACGTGGTGTACGACATGCTGCACTACTACCTGCACCACTTCGCCCCCAGGGGACGCGTGGGGCGGATGCTGCGCGAGCGCCACATGCGCCACCACTTCCAGGACGACACGCGCGGCTTCGGGATCAGCGCGCCCTACTGGGACGAGGTGTTCCGTACCTCCCCGCGCAGCCGCCGGGACTCCGAGTAAAAACCTTGCAACGAGCGGGATCGGGCGCAGTCGAGCAGAAATCCCGCCCGCGGGCGCCTCTACACTCGGGGGCCGCATCGGGAGATACGACGACAGGCCCCGCGATTGAGGGGTATGAGACAGCCGAAAGGAAGAAGCCGTGGCCGCAACCAACATCAACCGGGTCGTGATGACCGGCAACCTGACCAAAGACCCCGAGCTGCGCTCGCTGCCCAGCGGCACGTCCGTGTGCGAGCTGCGGATCGCGTGCAACACCCGTCGCAAGGACCAGGCCAGCGGGGAGTGGGCGGACAAGCCCAACTACTTCAACGTGAAGGTGTGGGGCGCACAGGGCGAGAACGCCGCCCGTTTTCTCTCCAAGGGCCGCCCGGTGGCGATCGATGGACGCCTGGACTGGCGCGAGTGGGAGGCGCAGGATGGGACAAAGCGCCAGGCAATCGATATCATTGCCGACTCGGTGCAGTTCCTGGGTTCGCGCGATGAGTCCTCCGGAGGGGGAAGCTTCGCCGGAAACGGGGCCTCGCACGGTGGCGATGTCCCGGTCAACGAAGGGGACTTCCAGGCCGCTCCGGTTGGGGCGGCGGCCACCGAGGACGACATTCCGTTCTAAGAGCACAAAGGAAGAGGTAGAGACCAGTGGCAAAGGCACGGGGCCGCAGCAAGCCGGCCCGCAGACGAGAGAAGCGAGGCGGGCCCGGCAGTGGCCGGCGCAAGCCGTGCCAGCATTGCCGCGACAAGATCGAGCAGGTCAACTACAAGGACGTGGCCACCCTGCGCCGCTTCGTCTCCGAGAAGGGCAAGATCCGCTCGCGGCGGATCACCGGTGCCTGCCGTCGCCATCAGGCGCAGGTGGCGCGCGCGGTCAAGCGCGCCCGCGAGCTGGCGCTGCTGCCCTACGTGAACGAGGGCGGGCGCGACGACAGCCCCCGCCGCGAGCGCGGCGACCGCGACCGGGGCCGGTAGAGACGTGCTTCGCTTGCACCGCCCCACGGGCCGGCGGCCCCACGGAGACGGCCGCTGATGCCCGAGGCGATCCTCCTCAAGGACGTCGAGACGCTCGGCGAGCAGGGCAAGGTGGTGGAGGTGTCCAAGGGTTACCTGCGCAACTTCCTGATCCCCCGCAAGCTGGCTCAGCCGGCCACGCGCGGAGCGATGGAGGCCGTCCGCCGCCGCCAAGAAGCCGAACAGCGGGCCGAGCGGGAATTCGTCGAGCGGGCTCAGACCAACGCCAGCCTGCTGAACAAGACCGTGCTGACGATCCCCCAGCAGGCTGGGGCCGACGGGCGTCTGTTCGGGTCGGTCTCCGCCCAGGACATCGCCGATGCGATCCGCGAGGCGAGAGGTCTCAAACTCGACCGCCACAACGTGCACCTCCCCGAGCCGATCAAGAACGTCGGCACCTACATGGTGGTGGTGGACGTCGTCGACGATGTGACGGCGACCGTCAAGACCATGGTCGTCCCCAAGAAGTAGACGGACTCAGACGGCCGTCCGCCGCATCTGCAAGCATCTTTTGGTGCAGGAGTTTTCCTTCGGAGATAGCGGGTTGTCCTCTGCGACGCGGTGCAGCTTCGGACTAGAGTCGCGGCCATGAGCACCGCCGCCGCGACCAACGGTGCGAGCGCCCCCCCCGTGGCTCACGCCCCGCCGCACAACCTGGAGGCCGAGCAGTCGGTGCTCGGCGCGATTCTGCTCTCCGATCACTCGATGTACGCCCTGGTGATCGAGGAGGGGCTGCGCGCGGACGACTTCTATCGCGATCGTCATCGTTGGATTTACGAAGCGATGCTCGCCCTCTACGAGGAAAGCGAGCCGGTTGACGTGCTGACGGTCATCGAGCGCCTGCGCCAGACGGGCAAGCTCGATGAGGTGGGCGGATTGGCTGTCGTGGATGAGCTGACGGGAGTGGTGCCAGCCGCGGGCCATGCGCGGCGCTATGCGCAGATCGTGCGCGAGAACGCGCTGCTGCGACGCCTGCTGGCCAGCACGTACGAGATCCAGGAGAGCGTGCTCGGTCATAGCGCCTCCCCGCGGGAGCTGGTGGAGCAGGCTGAGAAGGCGATGCTGGAGGTGGCGCGCGATGATCGCAAGCAGGACTTCCGTGCGATCGAGGACGTGCTGCACGAGGAGCTCGACAAGCTGCACAGGCTCTCGATCGAGGGCACCTCGCTGACGGGCACCCCGTCCGGCTTCAAAGATCTCGACGAGATCACCGGGGGCTTCCAGCGGGGGAACCTGATCATCATCGCCGCCCGGCCGGCGATGGGCAAGAGCGCGCTGGTGTGCAACATCGCCGAGAACGCCGCGGTCGAGCACAAGCGCCCGGTGGCGCTGTTCTCGCTGGAGATGGCGGAGGCGGAGCTGGCCCAGCGCTTCGTCGCCTCGCAGGCACGGATCAAGGGCGAGGAGCTGCGCAAGGGCCGCGTCTCCGAGCAGCGCTGGCCGAAGATCCTCACGGCCAGCCAGCGCCTGGCGGCGGCACCGCTGTGGGTGGACGACTCCAGCGACGTGGGCCTCTTGGAGATCCGCGCCAAGGCGCGGCGCCTGCACTCCCAGTGCGAGGGCGGGTTGGGGCTGATCATCATCGACTACCTGCAGCTGATGCGCACCGACAGCCGCTACGACAGCCGTGTCACCGCCGTGGGCGAGCTGAGCCGCGGCCTGAAGATCCTTGCCCGCGAGCTGGGGGTACCGGTGATCGCGCTCTCGCAGCTGAGCCGCGCGGTCGAGACGCGGCCCGACAAGAAACCGCAGCTCTCCGACCTGCGCGAGAGCGGGAACCTCGAGCAGGACTCCGACCTCGTGATGTTCATCTACCGCGACGAGTACTACGACGAAGACTCCGAACGCCCCGGCGAGGCGGATCTGCTGATCGCCAAGCATCGCAACGGCGCCGTCGGGAAAGTCACGCTGACCTTCCACAAGGAGTACCCGAAGTTCATGAACTACGCGGGCGAGCGCTACTCGCAGTGAGTGCGTAAGCTGATGTTCGATATATCAGGCAACCTGGGAGGACCGCCGTGATCATCGCTTCAAGCAGCTACCCGTTCCTCGAAGTTTTCTGGACGATGCTGATCTTCTTCGTGTTCGTGATCTGGATCTGGATCCTGATTGGCATATTCGCGGATCTCTTCCGCCGCCACGACACATCGGGATTTGCGAAGGTCCTGTGGATCATCTTCATCATCGTGCTGCCCTATCTCGGGGTGTTCGTCTACCTGATCGCCGAGCACCGTGGGATGGCGGAACGCACGGTCGAACGCCAGCAGTCGGCCCAGGCGGAATTCGACAAGTACGTTCAGTCGGCGGCAGGCAAGGGCGACCCGACCGAGCAGATCGCCAAGGGCAAGCAGCTGCTCGACAGCGGCGCGATCACCCAGGCCGAGTTCGACGCGCTCAAGCAGAAGGCGCTGGCCTAGCAAGAACGTCTTCAAATAGGCGGTGTAGGGGGTTCCTGGACCAAGCTGGGCGACGCGGTCCAGCGCCGTGTCCAGGGACGCCCTACCGGCCCCCTACACTCCATGCGGCATGCCAGGCATAGTCATAGTCGGCGCCCAGTGGGGCGATGAGGGAAAGGGCAAGATCGTCGATCTGCTCGCCGAGCACGGCGACGCGGTGGTGCGCTTCCAGGGCGGCAACAACGCCGGGCACACGATCGTGCGCGACGGCGAGGAGTGGAAGCTGCACCTGATCCCCTCCGGCATCCTCTACGCCGGCAAGCTCTGCGTGATCGGCAACGGGGTGGTGATCGACCCGAAGGTGCTGATCGAGGAGCTCGACGCGCTGCGCGCCCGGCGCATCGACGTCAGCGGCCTGCGGATCTCCGCCAACGCGCACCTGATCATGCCCTACCACCTGCTGCTCGACTCCGCCGGGGAGGCGAAGCTGGGGCGCTTGCAGATCGGCACCACGCGCCGCGGGATCGGCCCCTGCTACGCCGACAAGGCGGCGCGCCTGGGAATCCGCGTGCAGGACTTGCTCGACGAGAAGATCCTCAAGAAGAAGATCGTGGCGGCAATGGAGCCCAAGCGCCTGTCGCTGCGCCCGTTCGAGAAGGACCCCACGCTCGACCTGCGCACGATGACCGAGGAGTACCTCACCTACGGGCACCGTCTCGAGCAGCACATCGCCGACACGGCGAAGCTGATGTGGGAGCTGCTGGACAGCGGCCGGCGCGTGATCTTCGAGGGCGCCCAGGCGACGATGCTCGACATCGACCACGGCACCTACCCGTTCGTCACCTCCTCCAACCCGGTCGCGGGCGCGGCCTGCATCGGGGCGGGCGTGGGCCCGAAGGACATCGACGAGGTGTGGGGGATCGCCAAGGCGTACGCCACGCGCGTGGGCGCCGGGCCGTTCCCGACTGAGCTGGAGGACGAGATGGGCGACCGTCTGCGCACCCGCGGAGGGGAGTTCGGCACGACCACCGGTCGTCCCCGGCGCACCGGCTGGCTGGACCTCGTGGCGCTGCGCTACGCCACGCGCCTGAACTCGCTTTCGGCGCTGGCGATCACCAAGCTCGACGTGCTCTCGGGGCTGGATCGGATCAAGGTGTGCACGAGCTACCGCGGCGCCGAGGGGGCCGAGTTCGACAGCTTCCCCTACCACCAGACGGTGCTGCACCACACCACGGCGAAGTACACCGAGCTGGAGGGCTGGAGCGAGGAGATCGGGGAGTGCACGAGCTTCTCGGAGCTACCGGTGGCGGCGCAGGAGTACATGCGCTTCATCGGCGAGCACGTCGGGGCGCCGGTGGCGCTGATCGGGGTGGGCCCGGGCCGCGACCAGGTGGTGTGGACCGAGGCCGGTCGCCAGACGCTTGCGGCGCGTAACGGCAACTCACCCGATTAGAACGTCTCGCAATCGCAGACAAAAAAACGGTGCGAGAGGGCCGCATCCGGGGCGTGCCCGTCTTTTGAGAGCCGTTCTCAGTTGACCCCAACCACCGCCACCAGTGCGTTGACGACCTGCGGGTCGAACTGGGTGCCGGCGCAGCTCGTAAGCTCGGCAAGCGCGTCGGCGAGGCTCATCGCAGTGCGGTAGGAGCGGGTGGTGGTCATCGCGTTGAAGGCGTCGCAGGCGGAGACGATGCGGGCCTCCAATGGGATCGCCTCGGCGCGCAGCCCGTCGGGGTAGCCCGCGCCATCCCAGCGCTCGTGCGAGGAGCGCACGATCTCGCCGACCTCGCGCATGAAGCCGCCGACGCGCTCGAGCATCCGCTGGCCCTCGATCGTGTGGGTCTTGATGATCTCCCACTCGTCGGGGTCGAGCTTGCCGGGCTTGTTGACGATCTCCTTGGGCACCGCGATCTTGCCGACGTCGTGCAGGAGGGCGCCGAACTCGACGTTGCGAGCGCGGTGGGCGTCCAGCCCCAGCGCCGCCGCCACCTCGAGCGCGAGGCGCACCACGCCGCGGCAGTGCTCGCCGGTGTAGGCGTCGTCGGCCTCGACCACGTCACCCAGCACGAGCGCGGTGCCGCGATAGGCATCGCCCAGCTCGATCAGCTGCTCCAGACGGGTGCGACGTTCCCTGGAGAAGATCCGCAGGATCGCAAACAGCGGTGCGATCAGCAGCACCGCCCACCGTTGATGTGCCCCGGCGATCGCCACGAGCAGGCCGAGGGGGGCGAGCGCCGCATCGATCAGGTAGACCTCGCGCACCTCCACGATGAGCTCGCGGATGCCGATGCCCCCGCATAGGCGCTCGCGCACGGCGTTGGCGGCGAAGTCGCAGGCGAACTGCGCGGCAAGCGCGAGCAGCAGGATGACCAGCGATCGCGGATCGGCCAGGTTGGCGGGACTGGTGTGGTGTGCGAGCAGCAGCACGAGCGCTGGCCCGAACGAGAACCAGCTGTTGGCGGGCACCGTCAGCAGCCGGCTGGGGGGAATGTGACCCCGCAGCACCCCCGGCGTCATCCCGAGCGCCAGCGAGAGCGCCACCAGCAGCGGCACCAGCGGGAGCGGCGCCGCGAACAGCAGCGGCACGAACACGGCCTGCGTGGGAACCGTGAAGCCGGAGCCGACGTCGATCCTGATGCGTCCCGCGACAGCCAGGCAGACGACGTACAGAGCGGCCACCGCGATGGAGCGATACGACCCCCACCCTTCCCCGCCCGCGGTCGCCGCCAGCATCAGCGCAGCGCATGCGAAGCTGCCGCCGACGATCAGTTCGCCACGCCGCTCGGCCACATCCATCCGCTGGCCTTGGCGCAGGAACGACGTCCGCGCGCGTTCGGACTCGATGATGGCGTACGCCGACACGGATTACATACCCCTGCGCGCTTATATCGCCCGGCGATTCAAACCCCTTGAGCGCGGGGGCGGTGCGACCGTCGCGGGCGACCGAGTTTGATTCCAGTGAACAGAACCATGGTCGTTGACCAGTGCGGATCCTAATTATTGGGGCTACTACGGGGCCGGGTTTCATACATGCGTCCAAGCCCTTCCCCACAGGGCTGTCTGTGCTTCATGCTGGCCGAAGCTTCAAGCGCCCATCGCACTCAAATACTGAAAAAGGCAAACTCGTCGCGAGACGGGGACGCAAAGCAAGAGGTCTCCGCTTTTGGATTGGAGATGGCTCGGCCGCCGATAGAACCACGGAGGCTCTTGTGTTCCCACTTTCATCTTCTTTCAGTCGCCGCCCGCTCCCAGCCCTGGGGGGGCTCGCGCTTTCCACGGCGGTTCTCGGCCTGTCTTCGCTGCTGCCGGCCACCTCGGCGCAGGCGGCGCTGGTGAGCACGGGAGCCTGCAACGAAGCGGCGCTCAGCCAGCCGTTCGCCCAGTGGGGCGACACAAGCGACTACGAGCTGGTGCCGCAGGGGAACTTCGAGGGCTCGCTATCGCAGTGGGACCTCAGCCGCGGCGCGGCGAAGGATCCCGAAAGCGAGCCCTACGGGGTCACTGGCGAAGTCGGGCACTACTCGCTCGCGCTGCCGGCGGGCGCCTCGGCGCAGTCGCCCTACACCTGCGTGAACGCGAGCTACCCCTCCTTCCGGTTCTTCGCACGCAACGGAAGCCTGCTCTCGACGGTGCTCGTCCAGGTCGTCTACAAAACAGTGCTCGGTCCCGTCGCCCTACCACTGGGTGCGGTGGCGTTGAGCGCCAGCTGGCAGCCCACCTTGCCGATGCTCACGGGCTCGGTCGCGGGTGGCCTGCTCTCCGGTGGCACGGCGCAGGTGGCGCTGCGCTTCACGGCGCTCACCGGCGAATCGCGGATCGACGACGTCTTCATCGATCCCCGTATGCGCTGAGCTTGGACCGTAGCTTGTGGGGACCGTAGCTGGGTTGTGGGGACCGTAGCTGGGGGACCGGGCGGCAGGCGCCCGGTGTGGGAGGCGCGACCGGTCGGGGGGCCGGTTGCGCCTCCCCAGTCGCCGGCAGTCTCGCGCCGTGGTGAGCCCTCGAATCCTCGCCGCGTAGTGAGCCCTCGAATCGCTAGCGCCGCGCGGTGGCGAAGCCAGCGAGTGTGGCCGCTGTAATGCACGCGGCGACGGTGAGCGGGAGCGTGAGGCTTTGCTTCTCGAGCAGCGCACCGATCAGGGCACCGAGGAGCAGCGCCACCACTGCGCCGGTGCGCCGGCGGGAGTTGCGTGGGGCGCCGCCGGCCGGGTCGGCCACCAAGCCGGTGAGCGTGAGTGTCATGACGGTGGTGGTGAGGTCGGGGACCGCGAGCTTGCGCACGGTTGCGTTGCGCACCCCCATCCCGATCGCCACCAGCGCGATCACCGCGTAGGCGGCGAGCGAGCCGATCCTGACCGTGACGGCGGCGGCGAGCCCGGCGGCGCAGGCGAGCAGCCCCGCCTCCAGCGCCAGCGCGACGCTCACGTGCCGGCGGCGCCGCCCGCCCAAGCGGGCGGCGATGCGGCCGCCGATGCCCGCCCCGAGCAGGAAGGCGAGCAGCGAGATCAGCGGTGCCAGCACCGGCAGCCCCCCGGCGTGGGCGAGGCCGAACCCGAGCAGCACGACGTTGCCGGTCATGTTGGCGGTGAAGACGTGGCCCAGCCCGAGGTAGCTGACCGCGTCGATCAGCCCGGTGGTGACCGTGAGCACCATCAGCACCGGCAGCAGACGCCGCTCGTGCGCGGCCGGCGACCGCGAGTCCGCCTGCGCAGGAGGAGGGGAGGGGGGGTGGGGCTCGCTCACACCGTCAGCGCCTCTGGCGTGCGCGGACGGCGAGGGTTGAGGGGCGCTGCCGGCCTCACGCCGCCGGCCTCACGTCGCCCTCATGTCGCCGGCCTCATGTCGCCGGCCTCACGTCGCGGCCTCACGTCGCGGCCTCACGCGGCCGGCCTCACGTCGCCGGCCTCACGTTGCGGCCTCACGCGGCCGGCCTCACGCCGCCGGCCTCACGCCGCCCGCTCGACGTGCCCGGACGGCTGCTCGCGCAACATCGGGCTCCAGCGCTCGGGATCGCGCTCGGCCTGCTGGTGCGCCCAGCGGAAGTGGTGGATTGCCGAACGGCGCAGCGGCTCGCCGAGCAGCAGCCCCGCGAACGCCCAGCGCCGCGCGTGGCGCGGGGTCTCCAGTGCGAGCGCCAGCGCACCGGCAAGCACCCATAGCTGCAGCACCCGGTTGTAGGCGGGCAGCTGCTCGGGTCCCATGCCCTCGGCTTCGACGAGCCGGGGGATGCCGCCGCGCAGCTCCCACGGCCACACGACGAAGTGCACGATCCCGCCCCCCAACCCGGCGCCGTTGTTGAGCGCCAGCCACTTCTCGATCGCCTTGCCCTCCCCCAGCCATGCCACGAGGGCCCATGCCGGCAGCCCGGTGGCCCACAGCGCAATCGCGCCGCGCCGACCGATGAACGGCTCGAACACCAGCCCCACGCCGGCACGCACCTCGAAGGTGTGATGCGCGGCCGTGCCGAGCGCGGTCATGACGGTGAACGGGCGGCGCGGCCGGAGGGCTGGACGCCGCGAGGGCTTCATCCTCTCGCTCATCGGCACTGCGCCTGTGGGTGCGGCCCGGGCCTTTTGGACGTTGTGCGCGACTCGCCGCAGGATCGCCCGTCGCAACCTCGGGCTTTTCAATACGACTCCAGTCGCCTTCGCCATCGCTCTCCGTGGCATCGTGCTCCCGCTCCTTTTTTTTACTCCGACTGCGCCATCCAGGTGGCGTCATCGAGCTGTGGTGGGTGGTGGAAGTCCTCGGCGTGTGTGAGCATCCAAGCGGCTGCCTCGTCCATGCGCGGTATCGCGAGTGCGCCGGCGGCGGTGAGGTGGGCCGCCTCCGCGAGTACGGCATCCAGCGCGTCCCAACCGGGCTCGCCGGTGAACGCGACCGCAAAGGGGTGGAACAGCAGCGCGAGGTGGCCGCCGCGTCGCGCGTGCGCCCGCAGCGCGGCGATCAGCTCCTCGCACAGCTGCTCGGGCCCGTATGGCTGGGGATCGCCGCGGTAGCGCTCGCGCAGCCCGGCGAACTGTGGGAGGAACGCGTAGGCGTCGAGCAGCTGCCAGCGGAACGGCAGCACGGCAAGGCCGTCGAGTGTCCCCTCGCGCTCGCCGGCGGGTGAGACGTAGCTGTAGCCGCGCTCGGCGAGCAGCGCGAGCGTGCCTGCCGTCAGCCTGCCGCCGGGTGGACGAAAGCCGTGCGGCTCGATCCCGATCGAGCGCATCGCGTCCGTCGCGCGGTCCAGCAGCGCGGCCTCGGTGGGGGCGTCAAGCGCTCCCCACTCCTCGTGACACCAGGCGTGCACCGCAACCTCGTGCCCCGCCTCTGCCAGATCGCGCAGCGCGCCAGGGTACATCTCGGCGTTGAGCCCCTCGACGAAGAAGGTCGCCCGCACGCTCCGGGCGGCGAGCAGCTCCAGCAACCTGGGGAGCACTTCGCGCACCGTGAAGTGCTCCCCCTGGGGTACCTCCTCGGGCCACATGCCCAGCTGCAGCTGGGCAGCCTCGCCGAGATTGTCGAACGTCGCCGACACGGCGGCGTCGGCGACGCTCGCTTCCCACGCGCTCATCGATGGAGAATAGTCCAGGCGCTGCCATGCGATCTCCGCTCAGCCGGCGAAGTAGTAGAGCTTGGCGCCCGATCCGGAGGTGCTCTGTCCCGCCAAGTGCACCACGGTGCCGTGGGTTTCGATCCACCGGTCGCGGGTCTCAACCGTTGCGTTGCTCGTGCCCGCGGCGCCGGGCCCACCGCCGCCCGGGGCGCCAGCGGCGGCGCTACCGCCAAGTCGGCTGCCGGAGCGACTCGTGGCTGCATTGCTGCCGAACCCGTCGCTCGGACCGCCCGCCGTGGGGCTGCCGCCCGCCTCGCCGTCGCTCGGACTACCCGCCGTGGGGCTGCCGCCCGCCTCGCCGTCGCTCGGACTACCCGCCGTGGGGCTGCCGCCCGCCTCGCCGTCGCTCGGACTACCCGCCGTGGGGCTGCCGCCCGCCTCGCCGTCGCTCGGACTACCCGCCGTGGGGCTGCCGCCCGCCTCGCCGTCGCTCGGACTACCCGCCGTGGGGCTGCCGCCCGCCTCGCCGTCGCTCGGACTACCCGCCGTGGGGCTGCCGCCCGCCTCGCCGTCGCTCGGACTACCCGCCGTGGGGCTGCCGCCCGCCTCGCCGTCGCTCGGACTACCCGCCGTGGGGCTGCCGCCCGCCTCGCCGTCGCTCGGACTACCCGCCGTGGGGCTGCCGCCCGCCTCGCCGTCGCTCGGACTACCCGTCCCGCCGCCGCCGAATCCGCCGGGGGCGCCGGCGCCGTCGAGCAGGATGTAGTGCAGCTGGCCGGTGTCGATCAGATGCTCGACCTGCGCGAGGGTGGGGGCTGGATCGGCGCCCATGAAGCCGCCCATGTCGATCACGTTGCGGCCGCTCTGCAGGGCGACCGTGCCCGCGATGTTGGAGCCGACCGCTGCAACCATGTACTTGGCGGATCCCTGGTGGGCCTCCAGGTACTTGATCATCGTGCTGCTGACGTTGGCGCCGCCGGCGCCCGCTGCGCCGCTGGCGTCGGTGAGACCACCACCGCTTGCCCTGCCACCGGCGCCGGTGAGACCACCGCCGGTCGTGCCCGCAGCGCCGGTACGAGCGCCACTCCCCGCCGTGCCACCGGCAACGGCAGCTGGAGGCAGGCCGCCGGTGCCCGCCCCGGTGGGGGCGGCTCCGCCGGGACCGCCGCCAGGGAGGCCGGCGCCCGTCGGCGGTGCTTGTGGGGTGCCATTGGATGACTGTCCGACGCCGCTCGGAGGCTGAGTCGGCAGCCGTCCGGCCGACCCTCCGCCGCTCGGGCTGGCGCTGCCCCGCCCGCCCGCGCCCGAGGCTGCACCTACCGGTGGAAAGTCTCCCAAGCCGCTCGGCCTGCTCCCACCGAACCCGCCACCGGGCGCCCCGGAGAGGCCCGTGTTGGCGCTCGCGGGCCCGGCGAGCGGATTGCTGCCGGTGAGCGTGTCGCCGACGGTGGCGATCGCGTAGGAGGCGGGGCCTGCGAGCACACCCACCAGCCCGGCGACGGCCGCAAAGGGGAGCAACATGCGCAGGCTCGGGGCGTGTGGGCGCCGCACGGATTCGACCCGCGCGAGCAACAGCGCGCCGCCGGCGAGCGCGGCGAGCACGATCGCGGTGGGTGCCAGCCACGGCACGAACCCGCTGGTGCGGGCGAGCAGCACGGCCGTCCACACGGCGGTGCCGATCGCGGCGGCGCCAAGCGCGGCGGCCCACACGATCGAGCGTTGTGCCCGGTCCCACAGCTCGACCAGGGCGCCGGCGGCGAGCACCGCCACGGCGGGTGCGAGGGCGGTGGTGTAGTAGGGGTGGAAGACGCCTTCGGAGAAGCTGAAGATCGCCCACGTAACCACGCCCCAGCCGCTCCACAGGATGTAGGCGGAGCGGGCGGGGTCGGTGCGGGGCGCGCGTCGCCGGGCCCACAGGCCGAGCAGCAGGCCGAGCAGCGCGAGCGGCAGCAGCCAGGAGATCTGGCCGCCGACGATCGGGTTGAAGAGACGTGTGAGACTGGGCGCGCCGCCGAAGGTCCCGGCGCCGGTGGGGCCACCGCCGCCGCCGCCGGAGACCCGGTTCAGCCCGTTGGCTCCGAAGATCAGCGAGAACCACGAGTTGTCGGTGGTGTCGCCGACGAAAGGCCGGTGGGCGGCGGGGACCAGCATCATCGCGCCGTACCACACGAAGCTGACCGCGAGCATCGCGCCGCCGCCGGCCGCGAGCTGGGCGACGCGACGGCGTAGGCTGCCCTTGCCGGCGATCATGAACGTGAGCGCCAGCCCGGGTACCACCAGGTAGGCGGCGAGCATCTTGACGTTGAAGGCCAGTCCGATGAACAGGCCGCACAGCAGCAGGTGGCGCGTGCGTCCGGACTCCAGTGTTCGCACGAGCGCCCAGGCGGCGGCGATCTCGCACAGCACGAGCAGCGGGTCGGGGTTGTTGAAGCGGCTCATCGCCACGAAGATCGGCGTGAGCGCGAGCATCCAGGCGGCGAGCAGCGCGGCGCGATGCCCGAGCGTGCGTCGCACGACGTTGTGCAGCAGCAGCACCGAGGCGACCCCGCAGAGCGCCTCCGGCAGCAGCATCGAGAAGCTCGAGAACCCGAGCAGTCGTCCGGAGAGCCCCATCAGCATGTTGGGGAGTGGCCCCTTGTCGAGACTCACCAGACTGGAGGTGTCCACCGAGTTGCTCAGCCACGCCCACCAGCTGCGGCTGGCCGCCTGGGCGGCCTCGGCGTAGTAGGTGTTGGCGTATCCGTTGCGCGTCAGCCCCCACAGGGTGAGCGCTCCGGCGAGCAGCCCCACCAGCCACAGCAGCGGACGCGACCACGCCGGGTCGGCCTCGCGCCCGCGCACCAGGCGACGCAGCGCCGTGCGGACGCGCTTCCCAAGCGCCTCGTCGGTGCTCGCACCGCGGTGCTCGGATCCTGTCGAGCGATCGTCGATCGGCGGGGCGGTGATCAGGGGAGTTGACATGCGCCGGTCCTTTCAATACCGTCGTGGACTGCTGATCGGCGTACTTTCGGCGCGGCATGTAGGGAGAACATGCGGGATCCGTAAGAGGTATGTCGGAGCGGCGCAAGGAGCGGCGCGCGCGTTGGATCCGTGCGGCGCGGCGCTTGCCGGCGTCCGGATCCACGTGATGCGGCGCTTGCCGGCGCCCGAGAGAGAAACACTCTCGCGCAAGCGGCGATCGCTGGATGCGCCTGGTGTGCGCCCGCATCCGCTGCTCCCCGACTGTTGGAGCCGGTTCTGTCCTTTGCCAGATGGGTTTACCGAGGGGGGCGCGACACCGGCTCACCGCGCTTGATCGCCACCTGGCTCCTTGCTACCAATCCACCGACTCCGACTATCGGAGGACCGGGAGCTTGACGCGCCTCGCCCGGGACGCTCTGGGCGCCCGACCAACTTCAAATCAAAGGAGATGGACATGACGGGCAAAGCGAGAGTACTGGTGCTTAGCGCGGTCGTCCTCATGATGTCGGGACGATCATGCTCTCGATCGCGCGAGGCAGTGGCGAACCGCCCGAAAATCCCTACTGGAAGGTAGCCGGGAAACGGCTCGAATCCGGCACCAAGGGCGTGACCGTCGAAGGCGCGTCTGGTGTCGAAATGGTGCTCAAAGGAGCGATCGCCTCGAAAGAAGTCGAAGTGAAGTGCGAAACCAGCGGGATGAAATCCGCTGATATCGAAGGATCCGCCGCCAAACACGACGGCAAAGTCTCTGGGGTCCTGGAAATGTCCAAATGCAAGCTGTGGGTCAATGAAAGCGGGTTCAAAGAAAAGTCTGGATGCGAAGTGGAACCGATCACGTCCGTGACGCTCACCGGCTCGCTTTGGTTGGAAGGCTCAAAAGCGAATGAAGGAGCCAACACGGTCGTCGTCTTCAAGCCCGCGGCGCTGACGGAAGGGAAAGAAGAGATTGCGAAAATAAAAATCCACAACAAATCAGAATGCACCATCTACGAAGGCACTCACGTGCTGGAAGGCAAGTTCGCCGCCAAAGTGGTGCCACAGAATAAAGAATTCACCCACCTGCGGTGGACGCTCCCAAGTGCCCCGATCACGCCGGTGTGGAGGCCTGCCAGCGAAGAAGGCGAAGAAACGCTCGACCTTACGTTTGGTAGTGCCGGTACTCTGCAGGGCGCGGTGCAGGCGGAATCCTCGGCGAAAGAAGCATACGGTGGTGGCACCTCGCCGATCGCGGGTGAGGAAGCGCCGTACTGGAATGTGGGCGGTGAAAGACTCGGCGCCGGCGTGGAAAAGGAAGTCGAATCCGGTCCTCTCGATCCCGAACCGGCCACGTTCCGGAGCAAACTCAATGGTAAAGAAATAGAAATACGATGTACTAAACTCGTGTTAAGAGAAGCGAAATTGATCGGTACCAATCCCCAGTTAGACGGGAAATTGGTGGTGAGAGGAATCGAATTCGCTGAATGCAAACTATTCATCAACGAAGGTGGGTTCAAAGAAAAGGTGGCCTGCGAAGTGCCCGCGTTCGAAACGAAGAAACTCAGCGGTCGCTTTTGGTTTGAAGGAACCAAAGCGGAACGAAAAACCAAAGGTCTGCTCGTCTTCGAACCTGAATCGGGCGAAGTGTTTGCGGAACCGGCGATCAAAAACAATGGCAGCGAAACCTGCACTGTCGCCGAAGCGGCCTATGTGATCAAGGGAGATCTTCCTCTCCAGATCACCCACGAAAACGCGGAAGTAGAAGAAAACGACTTCAGTCGATCGGAATTTACGTTCGTAACTGCATGGCAATCCGCCGAGCAAGAAGGCGAACGCAGAATCGAACTGGTTCACCTCTGCTACACCGTCGTCATCAAAATCCCGGAATTCCCAGTCAAACTGAAAGGTGGAGGTAAATTTGGATTCACCACATGAGAGCTGACACCGCGACACCGCAAGTGCGGAGAGCTCTTGCGGCCGCGTGCGGCTCGGGGAGTGTCGGCGATTGGCGAGCATGGGGCTGCGGACGCGGCCCCATGCTCCACCGTCGCCGATGCCTCGTCCGCGGCGGGATCCAACGCGGAAATCCACAGCGTCACTATCGAGGAGCGATTGACAATGCCCAAGCGAACTGAGCTACTGGGGCTGGCCGCCGTTGGCGTCTCGGCTCTGGGGCTCGCGACAGCGTACTGGCGCCGAACTCAGGCTCCGGCTCGAACGGACCCGTCGGGTGTCCACCTGAGCCCGGTCTCATCGACACAGCCGCCAACCCACCTGACGCGATTTCAGGAGGAACAAATCGAACAAGTCAGGCGCCACCGTGGGTAGCGTGGCGGTGCAGCGCCGTGAGTGTTTCACACGGCCAGCGACGGCGAGGCGCCAACGGGCGGTGGCAGGGGCGTGCCGAAACTGACCTCCATCCGTGCGCCGCCGCCGGGCGCGTTCTCCGCGCGCACGTAACCCTGGTGGACCTCGGCCGCCTGGCGCACGATCGCCAATCCCAACCCGGAGCCCGCCAGGCCGCGGGCGGAGTCGGCGCGGTAGAAGCGCTCGAAGACATGAGTTAGGTCGGCCTCTTGGAAGCCGGGGCCGTGGTCGCGGACGCAAAGGATGCCGTCGCGCAGCCGCACCTCGACGAGACCACCCGGGGGGCTCCACTTGCGTGCGTTGTCCAGCAGGTTGGCCACGGCGCGGTTGATGCGCTCACCCGCGCCGCGCACGAGCGTGGGCTGCAGCGTGACCTCGAAGCGCAGGTCGCAGCGCCGGCGGGTGCGTTCGACGGCGTCGGCGACGATCTGGTCGAGGCGCACGTCGTCGGTGGCCAGCTCGCCGCGGCTGCCGCGTGCGAGCTCGACGACATCGCTGACCAGCGCCGTGAGCTCGTCGAGCTCGTCGATGATGTCGTGCCGCAGCGCCTCGCGATCCTCGGGCGTCAGGCGGCCGGCCTCCTGGAGCACCTGGATGTTGGCGCGCAGCGAGGCGATCGGGGTGCGCAGCTCGTGGCCGGCGTCGGCGATCAGGTGGCGCTGGGCGGCGACGGAGCGATCGAGCTGCTCGAGCGTGGCGTTGAAGGAGGCGGCGAGGCGTGCGAGCTCGTCGCGGCCGCTTACCTCCAGGCGGCGGCTGAGATCGGGGTCGCCGGTGAGCTGTTCGGTGCGGCGCGTGAAGCGGGCGATCGGGGTGAGCGCGGTGCGTGCCACCAGCGCCCCCAACAACACGGCGAGCGCGATGCCGGCGACACCGACCAGCAGCAGGATCAAGAGGATGTGGCTGAGCTCGTGGTTGACCGTGGTGAGCGGCAGCGCGATCAGCACGGCGCCGTGGGGTCCGGCGCCGAGCGTGAGCACGCGCAGGTGCGTGCCGCGCACGGTGCGATCTGCGAGCAGCTCGCCCCGCCCGCGTGCTGCGATCGCCCGCTCGGCGCTGTTGGTGGCAATCGTGGGGGAAGAGCCCTGTCCGCCCGGGACATCGACCGCGCCGGTGGAGTCGATGAACTGCACGTATCCCGAGGGTCCCCCGAAGCGCGCCGGCGCGATCCTGGTGGGCAGGTCGGGAGGTGCGCCACCTGCGCCGCCCGGGCCGCCGCTGGGCGGGGGGACCTGGGCGGTGTTGCCCTCAGCTGGCCTGCCTGCACCGCCGCCGCCGGTGGATCTGCCGCCGTCCGCCGCCCGTCCGTCTGCGCCGCCGGACCCGTTGCTGCCAGCGGCTTGTGTGCCTACCGCACCGTCGCCACGGGTGGATTTGCCGCCGCCCACCGTGGCCGCCCTCGGCGTGCCCGGTTCCCCGAGAGGCGGGGCGACGAGCCCGACGGCACGCTGGCGCAGAGAGGCGTTAACCTGGCCACGCAGGTCGGAGCGCACCGCGACATACACCACCACCGCGGCAAGCACCACCGCGATGGCCACAGCGAGGCCGGCCACCGCCGCGATGCGGGTGCGCAGAGTCATGGCTCGCGCAGGACGTAGCCCACGCCGCGGACAGTGTGGATCAGCGGGCGGGCGCCGATCTCCTCCAGCTTGCGTCGCAGGTAGCCGATGTACACGCGCAGCGCATTGGAGGCGGGGCCGAAGTCGTACCCCCACACACGGTCGTAGATGACGTTGCGAGAGAGCACGCGGCGGGGGTTGCGCATCAATAGCTCCAGCAACTGATACTCGGTGCGGGTGAGCTCGGCGAAGCGCTCCCCCACGACGGCGCCGTGGCGGTCGCCGTCGAGGCGGATCTCGGCGAAGCTGAGCGCGTCGGGATCGTCCTCGCCGCCCTCCGAGCCTCCGGGGCCGGTGCGGCGCAGCAGCGCGCGCAGCCGCGCTTGAAGCTCGCCGACGTCGAATGGCTTGACGAGGTAGTCGTCGGCGCCGGCGTCGAGGCCGTCGATGCGATCGGCGACGGCGTCGCGTGCGGTGAGCATCAGGATCGGCACGCGATTGCCGAGCCGGCGTAGCCGGCGGCACACCTCCAGGCCGTCGATGCCGGGCAGGCCGATGTCGAGCACGACGGCGTCGGGGAGCGCTTGGGCAACCAGCTCGATCGCCTGCGTGCCGTCCTCGGCGAGCTGCACCTCGTACTCGGCGAGCGTCAGCGCGCGCCGCAGCGCTTCGCGCACCGCACGATCGTCGTCGACCACCAGGATTCTCACGGCTCGATTGTGACGCGTGCGCGGGTGGGGGCGCGGGCACTCATACTTTGCGCTTACACGTATGACTCAGTCACCTTCCGTGGATCGCGACACAACCATCTCGCGCCGCCATCCCATCACCTTCTACTTCGACCTCGGGTCGCCGTACGCCTATTTGACGGCGGAGCGTCTCGGTGCATCGCCGGGCGGCGGGGCGCCGGAAGCCGGGGCGCTGAGCGGCGGTATACCGGGAGATGGGGTGCTGGGCGGCGGGGCGCCGGGAGGCGACGTGGGCGGCGGGGCGCCGGGAGGCGACGTGGGCGGCGGGGCGCCGGAAGACGGCGTGGGCGGCGCGGCATTGGACGGCGGCGTGCTGAGTGGCGGCGCGGTCGTCTGGCAGCCGATCTCGTTGGGGGGCCTGTTCAAGGCCAACGGGCGCTCCTCCTGGGCGCTCGGCGATCCCGGTACTCGCGAAGAGGGGATCGAGGAGGTGCAGCGGCGCGCGCGGGCGTACGGCCTGCCGGAGCTGCGCTGGCCGGAGCCGTGGCCGGGCAACTACCTGTTCGCGATGCGCGTCGCCACCTACGCATTTCAGGTGGGCCGCGGTGAGAGGTTCACGCTACGAGCCTTTCGCGATGCCTTCCAGCGTGGTCGAGACCTCAGCCTTCCCGAGCACGTGCTCGACGCCGCCGAGCAGGCAGGTCTTGACCTGCAGACAACGCGCGCGGCGACGGAGGATCCGCAGGTCAAGCAGGCGCTGCGCGCGGCCACTGATGCGGCCCACGCGCGCGGGGTGATCGGTGTGCCGACCATCGCAGTGGGGGAGGAGCTGTTCTGGGGCGACGATCGCCTGATGGACGCAGTCTCGGCGATGGGTGGAGGCGCCGGATACGGCGACGGGTGATGGCGCTGGGTAGCGTCTACAGCCGACGCCCGGCGAGGCCCTCGGCGGCCTCGATCATCGCGGCGTAGTCCTCCTCGCCGTGTCCACGCCCGACGGTGGCGGCGAGCAGGTCGCGGGCGTGCGCGGCGGCGGGGAAGGGCATCCCGGCTGTTTGGGCTTCCTCCAAGCAGAGGCGCACGTCCTTGAGCATGTGGGCGGTCTTGAACAGCGGGGTGTAGTCGTGCGCGCGCATCGCGCCCGCCTTCAGCTCCAGCTGGGCGGAGGCGCCCGAGCCGCTGGAGAGCACCTGTGCGAAGGCGTCGAGATCGAGACCGCAAGCGCGCGCCAGCAAAAGCCCCTCGGCCAGCGCGGCGGCGTTGGCGGCGCCCACGGAGTTGTTGATCAGCTTCAGCATCTCGCCCTGCCCGAGTGCGCCGACGTGCACGATCACCTCGCCCATCGCCTCCAGCAGCGGTCGCGCGCGGGCGAAATCCTCGGCCTCGCCGCCAGCCATGATCGTCAGCGTGCCGGCCTCGGCCCGCGGGGCGCTGCCGGTGACCGGCGCGTCGAGCATCCGCACTCCGCGCTCTGCCAGCGCCGCGCCGATGCGGCGGGTGTCGAACGGTGCGATCGTGGACATGTCCACGCACAGCAGGCCTTCGTGCGCGCCGTTGACTACTGCCTCACCGTTTTTCTGCCCTGTTCCCCCGCTCTGCCCTTCCCCCTTCGTGTTTGTCCCCGGGGCCCGCCCGCCTAGCGCCGGGCCCTCTTCGCCGAGCAGCACCGACGCGACCTGCTCGCCGTCGACGACCATGCTCACGACGATCTCGCTCGCGCGCGCGACCTCGGCGGGCGTCTCGACCGCCACCGCGTCGTGCTCAGCGGCCCACCGCGCGGCCTTACCGGAGGTGTGCGTCCAGACGGTCAGCGGGAAACCGGCACGCCGCACGTTGGCGGCCATCCGCGAGCCCATGATGCCAAGGCCAAGAAATCCGATCCGCTCGGGCATGCGTACATATTTACAGCACCCGGGATCGCCACCCCGAGTTGCAGCGCCCGGGATCGCCACCTCGAGTTACAGCGCCTGGGATCGTCACCCCCGAGTTGCAGCACCCAGGATCGCCACCTCGAGCGCAGTGCGGGCAGCGTGCGGTGTTGAGGGATTCAGCTGAGCATGCCCGCGTGCGATTCGGGGGCGGCACGCACCGTCGCGTTCGCGGCGCTCGCCCCCGGTGGACTCTCCATCCCCGGCGGGGCCTATCGTGCAGTGTCGATGTCTCCCGTCTTTCACGCAACCCTCGAACAAGGCGAGGCGGTGCTGCGCTTCCCCTACGACGAGCGCCTGCGCGCGCTGCTACGCGCGATCCCGGGACGGCGCTGGGATCCGCAGGAGCGGGCGTGGTGCGTACCGCTGGAGCCTGAGCCCGCGGAGGCGCTCGCGCGGCTGCTGGACGAGCTGCCCCGGCCAGAGGTGAGCGAGGCGCTCGCGCACGCGATCGAGCGCCGCCGCGGCAAACGCCGCCGCGGGGAGTGCGTGGTCGAGCGGGTGCGACCCGACGCGGGGTGGTGGCTGGGCTTCCCAACCGACGGCGACACGGAGCTGCTGGAGGCGCTGATGGAACACCCCGACGCCTACGGTCTCCCCGAGATCGGGCGCGCGCAGATCCCGCTCGACGATCTCGCGGTGCGAATGGTGGGGGAGCTGAACACACGCTTCCCCAGCCTGTGCCTCAGCGAGGATGCACGGCTGGCGTTGGTGTCGCTGCGCGAGCAGGCTCGCCGGGAGGCCGGCGCGGGATCGCGGGGCGCCGGGCAACGTGGTGGGCAGGCGGGCGTTGACGCGCAAGGCCGGGAGACGGCGGGCAGTTGGTCGGAGAGCCACAGATCTGGGGACAGCGGATCCGAGGATGGAGAATCGGAGGATGAGCGACGGCGGGCGCAGGCGATGGCATCCCGCCTCGACGCGCTGGATGAGGTCGCGCTGTGCCGCGACCGCCGCGCCCGGGAGTGGATCCTGATCGCCGCCGTGCACGCTCCGCTGGCACGCGTGCTCGCCGAGCGAGCGGGTCTGCGCGGGGGCGAGGGGCCAGCGGGAACCTACGCACTCGCCGCGGTGCCGCACGACGCGCCGCAGATCGCCGAGCTGCTCGACCAGCTGGAGGCGGGGAGCGTCGACCCGCGCGTGAGCGCATGGCTGGAGCGCGCCACGGAGTGGCGCGGCAACATCGAGGTGGGGGGCTCGGGCGAGGAGCCGGTGTTCCTGCTGCTGGGCCAACCCGATCGTCTGCCCCCCGCGTTGCGCGAGCGCGCGACCACGGTGCCGGGTGGGGCCAGCGTTCCGCTCACGCTGGAGTCGTGGCGGCTGATGGATGGTCGGCTGCGCGGTTGGGTCAGCTCGGCGGCGCGGCGCTGCGCGGCGGCGCTGCGCGAGGGGCGCCCCGCGCCGCCCGCGGTGCTGGAGCGCTCGGCGATCCACGACGACCCCACGTTCGTGCTCGCGCCCGGTCACGACCCCGCGCAGCTGGAGGCGTTCGCGGGTCTGGGGGGAGCGCTGCCGGTGAAGCCACGACGCGGCGCCGGCGCCGGGCATGAGCACGCCCAGCTGCCGGCGATCCGCGCCGACCCCTTCTGCGTGCCCGAGCTCGATGCCTTCCTGGCGGAGCACAGCACGTGGGTGGATCCGACTGCGCTCGAGCTGTTGCAGGAAGTGCGCGAGGAGCACGCCCGTGCAGCCGGTCTCGTCGCGCTTTCGGCGGCGTCCGACGCGACGCTCGAGATCCCGGGCCTGGGGGGCGAGCTGAAGCCCTTCCAGCGCGCCGGCGTGAGCTACATGCTGGCTCAGCGGCGTGCATTCCTCGCCGACGAGCAGGGACTGGGCAAGACGATCGAGGCGCTCGCGGCGATCGAGGCCGACGGCGCCTACCCAGCGGTGGTCGTGTGCCCGGCCAGCCTCAAGCTCAACTGGCTGCGCGAGATCGAGCGCTGGCTGCCGGGGCGCGGCGTGCGCGTGTTGATGGGCACCGGCAAAAGCGCTTTACCGCTGGCGGAGATCACCGTGGTCAACTACGACATCCTCGCGGCGCGCTTGGACGAGCTGCGCGCGCTCCAGGCGCGCGCGCTGGTGCTGGACGAGTCGCACTACTGCAAGAACGCCGCCGCCAAGCGCACCCAAGCAGTGCAGCGCCTCGCGGCGACGGTGCCAAGCGATGGCCTGGTGATGGCGCTCACCGGCACGCCGGTGATGAACCGTCCCCCGGAGCTGATCGCGCAGCTGCGGATCCTCGGGCGCCTGCACGACTTCGGCTCGGGCGCCCAGTTCGGCCGGCGCTTCCGCGGCCCCGACGCGCACCTGCGTCTGCACTGGCACCTGCGGGCGCGCTGCTTCGTACGCCGCCTGAAGTCGGAGGTGCTGCCGCAGCTGCCCGCCAAGACGCGTGCGGTGGTGCCGGTGGAGCTGGACAACGAAACCGAGTACCGCCTCGCCGAGCGCGACGTGGTGGCATGGCTGCAGAGTCAGCCGCTCGACCTGCGCGAGCTCGACGCGAAGGTCGCCGCGGCGCTGCGCGCCGAGCGCCTGGTGAGGCTAAACGCGTTGAAGCTGCTCGCCGCGCGTGGCAAGCTGCACGGGGCACTGGCGTGGATCCACGACTTCCTCTCCTCCGGCGAGCGCCTGGTGGTGTTCGCCCACCACCGCGAGATCCAGCGCGCCGTGCACGAGCGCTTCCCCGACGCGCTGCACATCCTCGGCCAGGACTCCCCCGCCGCACGCGAGGCTGCGCTGCGGGCTTTCCAAGAGCCCGACGGAGAGGGCAACCAGCTGATCGTCTGCTCGATCGACGTCGCCGGTCAGGGGCTGACGCTGACGCGCTCCTCCAACGTGGCGTTCCTGGAGCTCGACTGGACCCCCGCCAAGCACGACCAGGCCGAGGACCGCTGCCACCGCATCGGCCAGCAGGACGCGGTCAACGCCACCTACCTGCTCGCCGCCGACACGATCGACGAGACGATCGCCACGCTGCTGGAGCGCAAGCGCGCGGTGATCGCCGCCGTCACCGACGGTCGCGCCGAGGACGAGGAGGGCGTGGTGGATGCGCTGGTGCGCTCGCTGCGCGGCGAGCCCTACCGCCACCTGCGGGCGGTGGCGTGATCTACGCCCGGGTTGCCCGCTCGGGGTGGCGCGACGGGATACCTATGCTCTGGAGGAGATGGGAGCGGAGATAAGGGTTGGCTGCGCGCGGAGGGTCGCGTGAGCGCCCTGGCCTGCGCTGAGATGCCGGGCGAGGGTGTCGCGTGAGCGCCCTGGCCTGCGCTGGGATGCCGGGCGAGGGTGTCGCGTGAGCGCCCTGGCCTGCGCTGGGATGCCGGGCGAGGGTGTCGCGTGAGCGCCCTTGCCTGCGCTGGGATGCCGGGCGAGGGTGTCGCGTGAGCGCCCTTGCCTGCGCTGGGATGCTGGGCGAGGGTGTCGCGTGAACGTCCCTGTCGGCGCCGAGGTGCGCGTCGAGCGCGTCGCCAAGAGCTTCGGCGGGGTCAGCGCTCTGCGCGACGTCTCGCTCGAGGTGCACGCCGGCGAGGCGGTCGCGATCACCGGCCGCTCGGGCTCGGGCAAGAGCACGTTGCTGGCGCTGATCGGTGGCCTGGAGCAGCCCGATCGGGGGAGCGTGCTGATCGATGGGCGCGCGATCTGGAAGCAGGCCGACGTGGCCCGCGCGCGCCGCGAGCTGGTGGGATTCGTCTTCCAGCGTCACCTCTTGCTGGAGGCATTGAGCGCGCGCGCCAACGTCGAGGTGCCGCTGATCGGCGCCGGGGTGCGCCGCGCGGAGCGCCGCCGTCGGGCGCTGGAGCTGCTTGCCGAGGTGGGTCTCGCCGATCGCGCCGAGCACCTCCCTTCCGAGCTGTCCGGCGGCGAGCGCCAGCGCGTGGCGGTGGCGCGGGCGCTGGTCAACCAGCCACGCCTGCTGCTGGCCGACGAGCCCACGGGCGCGGTCAACTCGCACACCTCCGAGCGCGTGCTCGACCTGTTGTTTCGCCTGCGCGACCAGCACGGCACGACGATGATCGTGGTCAGCTACGACGCCGCCGTGGGCGTCCGCGCCGATCGCACGGTGACGCTGCTCGACGGCACGCTCGCCGCTACCGATGAGCGACCGACCTCCACGCGCCCCGCCGCCGGGGGCGGAGCCGGAACAGCCCCGGCGGGCGATGGGTCCGCACGTGGCGCCCCGGGCGACATCCCTCCGGATCGCGCCGCCGATGGGGCTCCCGCCGACAGCTCCTCCACAGTGGGCCGCTGAGGAGCGAGGGTGTTCTCGATCATCGCCACCAACCTGCTGCGCCGGCGCACCCGCACGCTCTTCACCGCCGCCGGGATCGCCGTGGGGATCGCCACGATCGTGGCGCTGCTGTCCTTCACCCAGGGGCTCAAGGAAACAGCCGCCGGGCTGGCCCACCTCGGCGGGTCGAGCCTCGGCGTGTTCCAGTCAAACGTCTCAGACCCCACCGCTTCGATCCTGCCCGCGGCACTCGTCGGGAAGCTCGCCGCGGAGCCCTACGTGGCGCACGCGACACCGTTGGTGCTGCTCGTCGAAGGTGTCAAGGGCGAACCGGGCGCCGTCGCGTTCGGCGCCGACCCCGACGGCTTCTTCGCGCGGAGCCTCGTGATCGTCGCCGGCGCTCGCCCCGTCGATCAGGAAGCCGAAGCGCTCGTCGGCGATCGCCTCGCTACCCAGCGGCACCTCGCCCCGGGTGACACGCTCACCGTCTCGGGGCACGCCTATCGCGTGGCGGGCATCTACCACTCGGGGATCCTGTTCGAGGACTCCGGCACAGTGCTGTCCCTCCAACAGGCCCGTACGCTCGCCGCCCGCCCGGGCGAGGAGACCGACGTGGTGGTGGACCTCTCCGCGCGCACGCACGCGGGCGCAGCGGCGAAGGCGATCGAACGCGACTTCCCCGGCACGCAGGTGATCAGCGACCCCCAGCAGGCGCTGCGCGCAGGCGCCAACGGCACGCTGATCTCCAAGGCGATCCTCGTGATCGTGGTGATGGCGCTGATCGTCGGGGCGATCGGCGTGGCCAACACGATGGCGATGTCGATCCTCGAGCGCCAGGGCGAGCTCGGCTTGCTCAGCACCGTCGGCTGGTCCTCGCGGCGGGTTGCCACGCTGGTGTTGGGAGAAGGGATCGCGGTGAGCATGCTCGGCGCGATGGCGGGGCTGCTGTTCGGGGTGATCGGCGGCGAGGAGCTGGTGCGCGCGCTCGGGGTGAGCGCCTACGTCTCGCCCGCAGTCACCGCCTGGGGCCTCGGCCGCGGCCTGCTGGTTGGCTTCGCGATCGGCGTGCTCGGCGGCATCTACCCCGCGTGGCGGGTCACCCACATGCAGCCGCTGAAGGTGCTCGCGGGGACATAGCACCAGCCGGAGGTGCTCGTGGGGTAGCACCCGCCGAAGGTGCTCGTGGGGTAGTAGCACCAGCCGAAGGTGCTCGCGGGGTAGCACCAGCCGAGGGTACTCCCGGGGACATAGCAGCCGCTACAGCGGCCAGTAGTGGCCGATCTGCGCCGCCGCGCGCGAGGTGAGCAGAGCATCGGGTGCCACCGAGATCGACTCGCCCGCGCCGGCGAGCGCGTTCAAAGTCGCCTGCACGCACTCACCGAGCACGCGCGGTTCGTAGCCGCCCTCCAGCACCGCCCCCAACGGGGCGCCCATCGCCGCTGCGGCGTCGCGCACCTGGCAGGCGATCTGCGCGAACGACTCCGTCCGCAGCCGGCACCCCGCCAGTGGGTCGGCTGCGTGTGCATCGAAGCCGGCCGACACCAGCACCAACTGCGGCTCGAACGCAGCCGCCGCCGGCAGCACCACGTGCTCCAGTAGCGACAGCCACAGCTCCTCTTCGGAGCCGGCGGGCACCGGCAGGTTGATCGTGTAGCCCATTCCCTCCCCCGAGCCGACGTCCCCGAGCGCGCCGGTGCCGGGGAAGATGCCGGCCTGGTGGATGCTCGCGAACAGCACGTCTTTGCGCTGGCGAAAGATCTCCTCGGTGCCGTTGCCGTGGTGGACGTCCCAGTCGAGCACGAACACGCGCTCCACGCCGTGCTCGCGGATCGCCAGCTCGGCGGCGACCGCGATGTTGTCGAACAGGCAGAAGCCCATCGCGCGGTCGCGTTCGGCGTGGTGGCCGGCGGGCCGTACCCCGCAGAAGCCAACCGCCGTCTCGCCGCCGAGCAGTGCCTCCACCATCGCGCACGCCCCACCCGCTGCGTGCAGCGCCGCGCGGTAGGAGGCCTCGCCGACATACGTGTCGGCGTCGATCTCTCCGCCGCCCGCGGCGCACAGCTCGCGGATCGCGTGTACATGTCGCACGCTGTGCACCAGCTCCAGCTGCGTCTCGCTCGCCGCGGGCGCCGCCTGACGCTCCCACCCCAGCCAGTCGAGGCTCTCCAGATGACTCTCCAGTGCCACCAACCGCTCCGGCGTGTCGG
Source organism: uncultured Solirubrobacterales bacterium (assembly GCA_963844585.1). Classification (GTDB taxonomy): domain Bacteria; phylum Actinomycetota; class Thermoleophilia; order Solirubrobacterales; family Solirubrobacteraceae; genus Palsa-744. Next base: position 1,006,456 of record CAWJOV010000010.1, read on the forward strand.
GGTGACCGGGCATCTGCGCGGCTGGGTTGTGCTCCAAGCAGGCGGGGTGGTGGAAGTAGAGGTTGGCGCTCATCCGCTCATTATCCGGTGACCGTTGATGCTGGGCATGGATGCCCAGCCCCGGGCGGCTGACCTGCGCGGGAGCGCACGTGGACGATCCCCCCTCCTCCCCTCTCTCTCACGCGAACAGCGGTGGGCGGCGCTCCTGCCAGCCCTCGGCCTGCTCCAGCTGTGCCGCCAGCGAGATCAATCGCGCCTCGCTGTTGGCCGGGCCCAGCAGCGAGGCGCCGAGCGGCAGGCCCTCCGCGGTGAGGCCCGCCGGGACGTTCACGCCCGGCCAGCCCAACACGTTCCACGGCCAGGCGTAAGGGCAGGCGCCGACGACGACCTTGTCGGTATCCCAGTGGCCGAGGCCGTCGATCGCGCCGATCCGCTCCGGCGGCTTCGCGGTCGTCGGCGCGAGCACCACATCCACGCGTTTGAAGATTCTCCCGACCTGGCGCTGCAGCGGGCGCTCGAGCGCCTTCGCCAGCCCCAGCACCGGCCCGCCGAAGAGGCGTCCCATGCGAGCGTTGTGCAGCGTGCGCGGATCGAGCTGCGTGGGGTCGGGCACGCGCTCGACCCACTCGTTGACCCCAGCTGTGGAGCGCGGCACGAACGTCAGCCCGATCAGCCGGTAGGGCGGGTCGTCGCGCACGACTTCGTGGCCCATCCCGCGCAGCACCTCGGCGATTCGCTCCACCGCGGCGCGTACGCGCTCATCCAGCCTCGCGCGTGTGAGGGTGAAGGGGATCCGCAGCGACAGCCCGATCCGCAGGCGCCCCGGCGCGCGTTTTGCGGCCGTCGTGTACGGCTCCGCCGGCGGAGGTGGGCGGTGACGGTCTCCGGGGTGAGTGCCGCTCAGCACGTCCAGCATCAGCGCCGCGTCCTCCACCGTGCGCGTCAGCGGGCCCAAACAGGTCACGCCGTTGAACGCCTCCGGTTCGGGCCACGTCGAGATCCGCCCACGCTGGGGCTTGATCCCCACAAGGCCGGTCCACGCCGCTGGGATCCTCACCGAGCCGGCGCCATCCGAGCCGACCGCGGCGCTCACCAGCCCGGCCGCCACCGCCGCCGCGGCTCCGCCCGAGGAGCCGCCGGGTGTGTGCTCGAGGCTCCAAGGGTTGCGCGTGGTCCCGTGTGCGCGGCTCTCGGTGAACGGCCACTGGCCGAGCTCGGGCGTGTTGGTCTTGCCGACGATCACGGCGCCCGCCTGCTTGAGGCGGCGCACCGACTCGCAGTCGTGCGCGCTCGGGGTGAAGCTGCCGGGGCAGCCGAAGCGGCTCTCCTCGCCCGCGAGGTCAACGTCGTCCTTGATCGCCACGGGCACACCCAGCAGTGGCGCGCGCTCGCCCTGCGCGCGCCGGCGGTCGGCCTCCGCCGCATCGGCGCGCGCGCCCTCGCTACGCACGCAGCGGAACGCGTTGAGCGTCTCCTCGGACGCTTCGATGCGCTGGAGCGACAGCTCCACCAGCTCCTGCGCTGACACCTCGCCCGCCGCGAGCATCCGCGCGTGCTCCGCCACCCCGGCAAACGCCAGCTCCGCGGTGAGGGCGGGCGCGCGATCGCTCACGACCCTGGCGGCCGCCTGCGCGAAGCGAGGTGTTCCTGATTCTGCTGGCGCTCGCCTCTCACCTGGATCGCGATGTACACGACGATCACGTTGACGACGATCCCGATCCCGATGAACGTGATGATCAGGCCTACGTCCTTGCTGAAGGCTGGGCTTGAGGCGAGAAGCATTGGTCGGTGGCTCTCCGTCGGGGTTCGCTGATGAACGCCTGGGAGCCTACCATCCGCCCGCGTCGTGGGTGTGCGTCGCTGGCGTCGCCGGCGTGGTCCCGAGTGCTTCGTTCCCGATCTCCTTCTCGGCCGCCACCTTGCCGCGCTCGCCCTGGCTGCCGCTGGCTCCGGCTTGCGAACACCGGTTGCCGGCTTGTGGGTCCGCGCGCCTGCGCAGCCGCGGTCGGTAGCCTTAGGAAGCCGCCGTGCATCGTGCACGATGTTGGAGAGGTGCCGGAGCGGTTGAACGGGCGCGACTGGAAATCGCGTAACGGGGGTTAACCTCGTTCGAGGGTTCGAATCCCTCCCTCTCCGTTTTCGTCAGGTTGGTGGCGGTTGTTCGAACCCGCATTGTTCGGGCAGCTGGTTCGTGTTCATGCCCACGTCATGAGGCGGGCCAGGGAGGAGGCCATACGCCGGCGTGGCGCCACGGCAAGCCGCGTGGCCGCGACCAAGGCCGCGATCTGCTCGCGGCGGCTGAAGCACCGGGCAGCAGGGGTATGACCCCAAGCCATTGGCACTTATAGGACAGGGCGGACAAGCTGCCCGCCCTGTCGGTCGTCGTTTAGAAGGCCCCTGGCTTTGGCGGCCGTGATGATGTCCACCTCGACTAAGAGCCTTTAGCGCGCGAGATGCGAAGCGTTGCGTGGTGTCGGATCTACCGTTTGCCTTCGGTACGGAAGTAGAAGCAGTGCTTGCCGTGCTGTGTCTTCATTACGACCTTTAGACCACGTCGTTGCGCCCGCAGGCACATCACCACACCGACCCAGTCGAGGGCTATCCAATGGAGTTTCCACAGCCAGCCAACGCCGACCGCAACCGAGCAGGCTACGACGGCGTACAACATGCTCCTAGCTCCTTCCGGTTATCCTCCTCACGATGGCTTCCTTTCTGGACCCGTCGGCTTTGGTGGGTCCAGCAGACAGAATAGCGTGGTCGCCGGAGCGCTCCGTAATGCAGCTCACGGATGCGTTTTCACACAAGGTGCGGGTTCGAAGGATCGTCCCTCTATCCCCGTTCGAGACGGAGCGTAAGGTCGTCGTTCGAACCTCCGCTCCGGCTCATTGCTGGCGCCTCATTTCCTTGAGAACGTCACGATCCTCCTTTACGCTAAAGTAAAGGCATGGCGCGGATATCAAGTAAGCATCAGGTGACCCTTCCTGTCGAGTCGTTGAAGCAGGCCGGCTTGGGCGTCGGAGATGAGGTTGCGATTGAAGCCGAGGGGGCCGATCGGATCGTCGTTCGGCGCGTATCGGGCGACGTCGGGCGAGCGCTGGGTGTGTTCGACGGCCTCTACGAGCCGGGCTATCTTGAGCGACTTCGCGCCGGCGAGCGTGCATGAGCGGGTGCGTGCTCGACACAGACGTGGTGATCGGCGCGCTCGACCGACGTGACCCGCATCACGCCAATGCGGCCAAGGCGATCGAGCGGCTCGCCGACGATGGCGTGCCGTTGCTCCTGTCGCTTGTCAACTACGCCGAGACACTCGTCAGACCGGCCGAGGACGAGCACAACTTGAAGACTGCGAAGGACGCGCTGGCCGCGTTGGGAATCCAGTTGGTCGCTCCGACGACCTCGATCGCGGTGAACGCGGCGCGGCACCGGGGACTGAATGTCAGCCTCGCGGATGGGTTCGCGCTCGCGACTGCGCAGGCTCACAATGCCCATGTGGCGTCGTTCGACGGGAGAGTTCGCCGCGCACTCCCCAAGCTCAGCCTTCAGCTCGCACCGCAACTGAGCTGACGCCTGCGTTCTGCTCGTCAAGACGCTCAAGCAGCGCCAGCACTTCCGGCGAGGGGTTCGAAAACAGTCTCAGGCACTCCGTTTTTTGGCCAGGAGTTTGGGCGTAGTTCGAACCCGACGGTTCACGTCCAAGGCGTCGGGCACGCTGGGCGTGTGTCCGATGACGTCAAACAGTTGTTGTCCACAGAGGACTGCGCCCGACACGTCACCGCGAGATCGAGGGCCGATGCGCCCGCGAGATGAGCAATATTTCGTGCGCGAAATCCGACCATCCGGCGTTCGAGCACATGCGTCACGGTTGAGGCGCTCACCGCCGAGCGTGGGGCAGTATGCGAGCGACAGGCTTCACCGCATGCGTTATACTTGTCCGGTATGACTGGACGGATTGGAGCAAAGGGGCAGGTTGTGATCCCGAAGGCGCTACGGGACCGAGCCCTTCTGCAGCCAGGTGACGTGGTCGACTTCAAGCTGCGGGACAAGGAGATAGTGCTGGTTGCGCGGCGCTCTCCTGCGCGTTTGGGCGGCAGGTTCTCAAAGACCGGTATGGCGGCGCGCCTGCTCGAGGATCGAATGATCGAGCCTCGGTGAGCGCCTGTCTCGACTCCTGGGCGATCCTGGCCTGGCTGGACGGAGAAGAGCCTGCGCTATCGCGCATCGACGGGTTGATCACGAACCGGCCCCTGGCAAGCTGGGTCAACCTCGTCGAGGTCTACTACCGCGTCGAGCGCGATCAGGGACGGGATGCTGCCGACGAGACGCTTGCGGACCTGCGAGCCGCGCTCTCGCTGGATCTTCCCGGGACGGCCCGGATGATCGAGGTCGCTCGCCTCAAGGCGCGTGCTCCGATTGCGCTTGGGGACTGCTTCGCATTAGCCACCGCTGCCGCGCATGATCTCGTGCTGCTTACCGGCGACCCCGAGATCGTCGAGCTCTCGGATCGGCCGTGCCAGGTCGAAGACCTTCGGCCTCTGAGCAACTGACTCAGCCGAAGCGCCTGGCGTGCAGCTCGCTATGCGTTTCCACGCAAGGTCGGGGTTCGATCTTCGTCCCTCCCACTCCGTCCCCCTCAGCTGGTATCCGCGCCAGCGGTTCAGCGCAGATCGAGCACGAGCAGTAGGGCGTCATCGATGGCGCGCATCTCATTGATGGTCAAGTGGCCGATTCGCTCGCCGAGGGCGCGAGTGTCGACGGCTCCGACCATCTCGCAAAGAACCTGGGTCGGTTGATCGGGCAGCGCGATCTCTGGGTGATCTCGCCCGCGGCACAGGCTCCGGTCAGCCGCCAAACCAGCGCGACCGACGACTGGAGCCGAAGCGCTCCTTGAGCGCCATCTGCTCGGCCGACGGCGCGTTGAAGGTGCCGGTTTTCTCGGGACCGGAGAGGAAGTCGATGTTGACGCTGCCGATGCGTCCTCGACCGAACTCGATGTAGCACGTACCGCGCCCCAGATGGCGTTCCGGTGGGGCGCCGTCGTAAAGCTCGGCGATCAGCGTCTGCGCTACGACGCGCGCCGCGCCCTCGGCGAACACGCCCGCCTTGGGCACGCCCGCGGTTGCCACGTCGCCCACGGCGTACACCCCGGGAAAGCGCGTCTGGAGCGTGGCCGAGTTGACCGGTATGTAGCCGTCCTCGGTCATCCCGCTGGCGATCACGACATCGGGGGCGCGGTGCTTGGGCACCCCCAGGAACAAGTCGAACGACAGCTCGCTGCCGTCGTCGAGCTTCGCGACATTGCGCCGCGGATCCAGCTCGTTGATGCGGCGGCCCCCGATGAACGAGATATCGCGCTCGGCGAACTCCCTTTCGAGTGCATCCGAGGTCTCGGGCGACGGTGGCACGGGCATGCTCAATGGCATCACAAACGAGATCTGACACGCATCGCGTACCCCGCGCGCGGTCAGCTCGTCGTGTAGAAGCAGCGCGCACTCGCTTGGTGCCGGCGGGCACTTGAACGGAGCGCCGCATACGCCGATGACCACATGCCCTTGCGAGAACGTCGGGATGATCTCCGCCAGACGCTCGGCGCCGGCAACTGAGTAGAACTCGTTCCCGCCTTCCGCGAGACCCGGAGTTGCATCCATGTCGTAGTCGGCGCCCAGCGCGATCACCAGCACGTCGGCCTCGTGGACACCCGCGTCAGTGGTCACGCGCCGCGTCTGCGGGTCGATCGCCGTGATCGTCTCCCGCAGAACGCGGATGCCCGGCTTCGAGATATCGCTGTAGGCCAGGCGCGCCGCTTGCGGGGTAGTCCGCCCGAACATCACGTCGAGCTTGGAGAACCCAAACACGAAGGCGTCGGCCTTGTCGATCAGCGTCACCTCGATCTCCTCGCCAACGGCCTCCGACATCGCCGTGCAGAGCTCCAGTCCGCCGAACCCCGCACCGAGCACGACAATACGCTTGCTCATCGCATCCCTCCAAAGTCAAAGGCCGGAGGCCGATATCCAGCCCGATGGAGCAACCCTATCGCCTCGGCGCCGAATGGCGGCCACGGCCATCTCGGCCCCGAATGGCCGCCACGGCCATCGCGGTAGCCACGATGGTCGAGTCCGAGCGTAGATCGCCCGACAAGAAAGCGATCTCGCGGCCGCGGCGCGTGATCCGGCCGCGACCGGTCAGTCGCCCGGGGTGCGCAGGCGCGAGGAACTGCACGTGCAGGTCGATTGTCGGTGCCCATTCGCCCTCGCCGAGTGTGGCCACCAGTGCCGGGCCGAGTGTGTCGTCGAGCATCGCCGCCAGGAACCCGCCCTGTATGTGGCCGGCTTGGTTGGTGAACTGCTCAGTGGCGGCGAACGCGACCTCGATTGTGCCTTCCTCGGGGTCGATCGCCACGAGCTCCCAGCCCAGCAACACCGCAGCGGGCGGCGGCGCTCGTCGGCCTTCGAGCACATCCCAGAATGGGCCGCGCTTAGCGCCCTCGCCCGGATCGCGTGCGCTCATGGCGAGCAGCCTACAGCTCGGATAGCGACTCCTGGCCCGACCGATGTAGTCGCCAATTGCCCCCGCTCACGCCGGGCGCCCGCGCGTGGGTGTGCCCACGTGTGCCAGCCGGCGCGGCGCGTACTCCGGCATCCGTATGCGCTCCACCGCTTGGCGGGCCTTCTGGCTGAACGCCAGCCGCATGTTCACCTCCGTCTGGCGGCGGTGCGCGTCGGGGAGCGACTCGATTGCCAGAAGTCGCTTGCAGGCTCGGATCGAGGCGTCGAGCTCACCGCACCAGTAGGCGGCGACGGAGTGCTGGAACAGCAGTCCCCACTGGTAAACCCACGGCTCGACGAACAGGATGTCCTCCGGTACCGCCAGCCCGCCGGTGCCGGCCGCGAGCGCGGTGAAGCGGTGGGCGGTGCGATGGTGGTGGCGATCGAGCAGTCCCGTCACGAGGTCATGCACGGCCTCCAGCCGCGACGGGCGCGCCTCCCAAGCTGCCAGAAACGCGGCGCCGGCGCGCGGCCATTCCCCGAGCTCGGCGCTGAGACGCCCGGCTTGACGCCAGGCGCAGCACACCTCCTCCTCCCAGCCGCCCATTCCCGCGCGTCGCTCGTACAGGTCGCGCGCGGCGGCCAGCGCCTCGGCGTCGCCGGTTTGCGTGCCGAGATCTCGATGGGTTTGAGCGAGATAGAACGTGGCCCGCGCGTTCTCAGGCTGCTCTCGTAGCTCCGCTTGCAGCAGCGCGCAGTCGCGTTCGAACTTGTCGGCCTTGCTGCCGCCGTCTCCGTGATCGTCGATCGTCAGCGCGTCGAGACGCTCGACCGTGCGCTCCATGTCCAGACAGGAGAGGTACTCGTGGGTGGCGCCCACGTAGCGCCAGCGCAGGTCGCCGCGTACGAGGCGCTTGTTGCGGTAGTCGAAGCGCTCGTCGCCTTGGCGCAGCATGTACGCGTTGGCCTTCAGCGCGCCCAGCGGTGCGCTTTGTACGACGGTCATGTCGGCGTCGATCAACAGCAGGTAGTCGGCTCTGCCCATCGCCAGCTTCATCAGTGCGCTGCGGTTGTGCCCGAAGTTGACCCATTCGTGCTGACATAGCTCCCCGGGTATGCCCTCCAGCTCGCGGGCGATCAGCTCCTGCGTGCCGTCGCTGGAGCCGGTGTCGCAGATCACCCAGCAATCGATCAGGCCTCTGCAGGAGCGCAAGCAGCGCGCCAGCACGCCGGCCTCGTTCTTGACGATCATGCACAAGCAGATTGTGGGGCGTGGTCCGTTCATCGAGCTCACCGCCCCACGTAGCGCACGTGCCCGTCGCCGTCGCTCTCGGTGACGGCGAACGGATAGCGCTTGTTGCCCACCGCCGCCGTGCAGGTAAATGCCAGCCCTCGCCGCTGCAACACCTCGGATGGGCAGGCCACGTCTGCGCGCAACCCCCGCTGCGCGTGGATCGAGGCGGCGATCGACTGCTCCACACGCTGCGTGTCCAGCGTCGACAGCGGCGCGTCGTCGCCGTAGCTGACGTGCCCGCCTGCATTCACCTCGGTTACGTACACCGGGTAGGAGCCGACGCTCAAATTGGCTGTGCACGCAAACTGGTGCCCTTGTCGCTCGGGGACGTGCGCGGGGCAGCTGACGAGTGTGTACACGTGGTGTCCGGTGAGGATCGACCCCGCGATCGCGCGCTCCAGCTTGACGGTGTCGAGGGTGGCTGTGCCGGCGCTCGACCCGCAGCCGGGGAGTGCCGCGAGCGCGAGCAGCGCGACGGCGATCGTAGCCGCCGCGGCAGCGACGCCGGGGCGGTGGTTGGTTGGCGTGTGCATCGGACCTCCATATCCGCGTAGTGGGCGACCTTATTTACCTCGATAGTGGAATCCACAAACACGAAAAGCTTCATTTGGTCATTGTGTCCACTCGGACCCGTTTTCAGTGAGAAAGCGCGCGACGCCGTGTCCAACCAGGTGCGTCTCGTATACGCAAAGTCAAGCCGTAAAAACTCAAGCCCCGTCAAAGGAGTGCGTGAACAGATGAGTTCAAGCAATGTGCGTGATCGTGTGGCCAGGGTGGGAGTCCGGGTGCTGGGTGGCGGCGTGGTAGGTGCGCTGGCGCTCGGCGGCGGTCCCGCCGAGGCGGCGAAAACACGGTCGCACGGAAAACACAGCGATGCACATGGCCGTACGGCGAATGCAAAGCCGAGGGGGAAGTCGGATTCGGGGAGCGGTCCTGCCGGGCCGCGCGGCGCAACCGGCCCGAAGGGTCCAGCCGGTTCCGCCGGTCCGCAGGGCGCCGTGGGCCCCGCCGGTCCGCAAGGCGCGATTGGTGCGGGCGGCGCGACCGGCCTCCAGGGTGCGGCAGGAGCGACCGGACCTCAGGGGGCGACTGGCTCCCAGGGTGCGACCGGCCCGCAGGGCGTTGCCGGCGCCACGGGTGCCACCGGGCCCGCCGGTGCGACTGGCCTGCAGGGTGCGACGGGTGCCACTGGCGCCACTGGCCCGCAAGGACCACAGGGTGCGACCGGCGCCCAGGGTGCGACGGGCGCTACCGGCGCGCAAGGGTCACAGGGCGCGACCGGACCCGCGGGTGCTACGGGTTCCCAGGGCGTGGCCGGCGCAACTGGCGCCCAGGGCGCAACGGGCTCGCAGGGTGCGACTGGCGCCCAGGGTGCGACGGGCGCTACCGGCGCACAAGGGTCACAGGGCGCGACCGGCGCCACGGGCCCTCAGGGTGCCACCGGCCTCCAGGGCGCGACCGGAGCGCAAGGCGCAACGGGTGCCACCGGCCCTCAGGGTGCGACCGGCGCGACTGGCGCGCAGGGCGTGGCCGGCGCTACCGGTGCCCCGGGCGCGACAGGTGCCACTGGGGCGACTGGGCCACAGGGTCCGCCCGTTGACTTCAGGGGTACCTGGGAAAACGGGCACATCTACGCGGTGGGCGACGCGGTGTCCTTCAATGGCTCCTCGTACGTGTCGCTCGAACCGAGCAACCAGGGCAACGACCCGGCGACGAACCCGTCGTCGTGGGCGCTGCTGGCCGAACGTGGCGCGACGGGCCCGCAAGGGGTAGTCGGTCCCGCCGGCCTCACTGGCGCCACCGGGGCCAGCGGCGCGACCGGTGCCGGCGGCTCCGTTGGCCCGGCGGGCGCGACCGGCGCTACCGGCCCGGCGGGTGCGACCGGCGCCACCGGTGCGACGGGGACCACCGGTGCGACCGGCCCGCAGGGGCCGCCAGTGACGTTCAAAGGTGCGTGGAGCCCCACGGAAACGTACGAACTGGGCGAAGCGGTGTCGTTTGGAGGCTCGTCGTATGTGTCGCTGACAGCAGGCAATTTGGGCAACGACCCAGCAATCGACCCGGCCGCGTGGGGGCTGCTCGCCGCCAAGGGTGCCACAGGCACCACCGGTGCGACGGGCGCCACCGGCCCGGCCGGCGACACCGGTTCCGCGGGCCCGACGGGAGCGGCGGGTGCGACTGGCGCCAGCGGTCCGGTGGGTGCCACCGGTGCCACCGGCCCGGTCGGCCCGACGGGTGCCACCGGTGCGGCAGGTCCCGTAGGAGCGGGCCTCGACGTGGTCAACAAGTTCTCGCCCGGCGGCCTCCCCACGAACATCGTGGGGGAAGCCCCGAGCGAAGTGACGCACACCTCCGAAGGCAAGTACACGGTGACGTTCGCGAGCGGCGAAAACCTCAACGCCTGCGCGGTGGTGGCCTCCTCCAACGAAACGGCCACCCAGCATCTCGTGCAGGCCGCGGCGACCGGTGAACACCAGATAACGGTGCGCACCTACGAAGGCGCCACGCTGAAGGACACCGCCTTCGCGTTGATGGTCAGCTGCCCGTAGCGGTGGCGTCGCGTTGTCGTGGCGGCGGGCCAGAGCGCCCGCCGCCACGGACTGGCGGAGGCTCAGCGCCGCCACAGCGACACCGCCTGACGAACCTTGTCGTTGCGAGATATGAACACGTAGTGAAGGCCCGGGAACGCGGCGTTCAGCAGCGACCCGTCGCCCATGCCGCCTCGTCGCGTTCGGCGGTGTGATCGATGTTCACGTCGTGCGGAAGCAGCCTGATCACTTCGGGGCTGCGCAGGCCCCAGAAGTACTCGCGTGGCCGCCGCGGCAGCCCCGTCTCCTTCAGGGCCTCGAAGTACTCGCGCGGCCGCCCGGCGACGCCGGTGGCGAGCAGGGCCTCGCACAGCAGCGTGCTGCCGCTTCGCGGCGTAGCGCAGACGAGGTAAGAGCGGGTCGGCTCCGTCACCGCATGGGCGCCATCCCCCGGTTCGATCATGGGACGACCGTCACCGGTTCGCTTGCCGACAGCTGCCCGGGATCGTTGATTTCAGCGCCCGAGGGCGGTGCCGGGTCGCCGAGCAGCAAGGGGTCCTCGGTCGTCTCCATCCAGCGCAGCAGCGTGGCCTGCAAGTTCGCCAGCACCTCCGCGCAGGCCGGATCGTCGGCCACGTTTGCCGACTCGTTCGGATCGTAGATGAGATCGTAGAGCTGCTCGAACGGCACCTTCCGCTCAGCCCAGCCGTAGCGGAGCAGAAGCTCCTTGCTGGGGGAGTCGTCGCAGTTCGCCAGCACCGGCGTCTCGCGCTCGCCGAAGCGGCGAATGTACTTCCAGCGCTCGGTGCGCACGGCACGTTGGGGCTCATAGGCGGCGTGCCAGGTCATCTCGGCGAAGAGCTCCTCGCGCAGCGCCCCGACATCTCCCCGCATCAGTGGAAGCAGCGAGAAGCCTTGTAGGAACTCTGGATGCTCGACACCGGCGAGATCGCACAGGGTGGGGTAGATGTCTAGGTGGGAGACGAGCGCGTCGTGAACCCGGCCTCCGGCGAAGCCGCCGGGACCTCGCATGATCAGCATCACCCCCAGGCCACGGTCGAACAACGTCGCCTTTGCGCCCGGGAACGCGAGTCCGTGGTCGGTCGTGAGGATGACGAGCGTGTTCTCCACCAGGCCCTGGGCGTCGAGCGCATCGAGCACGGCACCCACGCCCTGGTCGAGCGAGCGGGCGCTGGCGCGATAGGACGCTATGTCGCGCCGCGTCTCCGGAGTGTCCGGCAGATTCGCCGGCGGCAGCGAATAGAGGGCGTCACGCAGCGAGGGCGGGTCGAGCCAGTCGCGGTGCGTCTCGAAGAAGCCCACCGATAGGAAGAACGGCTGCGGCAGCGATTCGCCGATCAGGCGCCGGGCGACGGGCGCGACGCTCTCGACGTGCGTCGTCCGGATCTTCTCGACGCGGTCGAAGCCGATGATCTCGGGTTGCTTCGCGATGTGCTGCTCGCCGATCAGCACCGAGAAGTAGCCCACCTCGCGAAGCGTGTGGACGATGTGCTGGTGGTAGTCGTTCAGCGACCAGCCACGGTGGGCCAGGCCGAGCATGCCGTTGTTGTGGCCGTACTGCCCGGTCAGCAGGCATGCCCGCGAGGTCGAGCAGGTGGGCGTAGCGCAGAAAGCGCGACGGAACAGCACCCCTTGGTCGGCGAGGTGCTGGATGTTGGGGGTGCACCGGATGCCCGTACGGCTGCACGTAGCGGCCGGTGTCGTGCGAGTGCAGGTAGAGGATGTTCGGGGGCGCCTGGCTCATGATTTCTTCCGCGTTGGCACCGGCGCGGCAACGCCGGCCGATTGTATGCCGATGAAGCCTATCTCCTAGGTGAGGTTCTGCTCTTCCTGCTGCGCTGGGACGACCCGTAGGCTCCCGGCGCCGCATGCCTACTAAACTGACCCCCCTGCGCCAGTAGCTCAGCTGGATAGAGCGTCGGTCTACGGAACCGAAGGTCGGGAGTTCGAATCTCTCCTGGCGCATTGCAGAAAAACCCCGCTCAGGCGGGGTTTTTTGTGTCCCGGTTTGATGCTGGGAGGGCCGTCCGTGGCTGGGGTGTAAACGGAAGTGTAAACATGCCCGTCAATCGCGGCGCCTGCGCAGCCATCGACTCATCCTTCGCCGACGCCATCTGCCCCCGGTGTCCAGCGGTGGCGGGACGGCTCGCTGTCAGGTCACGCGGCAAGGCTCGATGCCCTCGGGGCACGGCGATAGGATCGGCAACGCTATGGCTGCCACGGCTACCACAACCGTCGAGATCGACAGCGAGCTGTTGTCGAGACTGTGCGAGCGTTCGCCAGGCAAGAGTGATCGGGAAGCGCTGGAGCGGGCCGCGCGGATTCAGCTCGGGTTCGAGACGATCCGACGCGCGCAGGAGCGCAGCGCGGCGGCCGGGGTCGATGAGGATGAGGTCATGGCCGAGGCCGTGCGTGGCGTGCGCGAGTCGCGCCGGTCGCGACTGCGCGGCGAGTAGCCTAAAGAGACCCTGATGGAGCGATCCAGCGGCTCTCGAAATCGAGCACCTTGCTGAGCGTGTCGAAGTCGCCGTCGTAGTGCAGGACGCCCCAGTTCTTATGCGCAGCCGACGCCGCGATCAAGGCGTCTTGGAACGGTAGCCGATGATGATTCGTCGCTGAAAGCGTGTGCAGCGCAGCGCGGGCGGAGCGGACAATCCCCTGCGTCAGGGGCACCTGTCGCAAGGCGTCGAGCTGTTCTTCAAGATCCTCGAAGTCCGCCTGGTTCTGCGCGGTGTAGAGAACCTCAAAGGCGACGACCGGCGAGACGGCTATCCGGTCGTTCCGAAGCATCGCCGTCCAGTCAGAGGCGATCTGAGGATGCTCCGTGTGGCTCCAGATTGACGTATCGAAGAGATAGATACGCCCGTCATCCGGCAACGTCACGAATCCGGGCGCTTGCCCCAGGCATCGTCATGCAGTGTGGCCACTACCTCGGGGCTGAGCCCTTTGTCTTTCGTGGTCCGCTGGATCAGGCGCTCGATCTGCGCGCGACGAGCCTTCGACCTGATCGGCCCTACGCCATTCTGTGCCGAACTGCGAGACCGCGTGCGCTGACCTGTAGGGGCGGCACGACGTGTGCTCGACTGCTGATCCATCGGACTGCCTCCTGCACGGTTGGGATCGCTCCATGATAACGCGGTAATCGGATTCGATCGCCGCGAGCGAGCTAGCGGCGTCCGGGCTCGCTGCCCTGGGATGCCCGATCGACGTGCGCTTGGACGGCTCGGCGAAGTTCGGCCGCGACGGAGCGGGATTCGCTGGCCGCGATCTCTCGGAGGCGATCGGCGGTCTCGCGTGGGAGACGAACCGTGAAGGACACTGCCTCGGAGTCAGGCTGAGTCATTAAGAATCACTTTGAGGCATCGCATGGTAAGCTGATGCACAGACCATAACAATCGGCCCCGGCGCGGGCAGGAACCCAACGCCGGGACCTGAGCACAGGAGAAGATGCCTCCCATGCCTGACGAGAACCCTATCGTCGCCGAAGTCAACGCGATCGAGCGCGACGTGCTGTACCTGCTCACCAGCGAGTACGACCTGCCGATCTGGTCCGTCTGGGACCTCGCCCGTGCGACTGAACGCGGCAAGCTCATCAAAGACACCATCCGGTCCCTACGGACCAACGGCCTCATCAACCAGACCTCGGACGGGTACGTGTTCGCCACCCGCGCCGCCTTCCGCATGGTCCAGATCGTCGGCCGGGTCAACTGACGACCGCAAGGGCGCCACGCCGCAGGGCCGGGCGTGGCGCCCTCCGTCATGCGCGTCCGGCGCCTTTGAGGCCGGCGATACCGTGGGCAGATGGTTGCGATCGTGCCCTCCTACCTAACGAAGCTCACGAAGGCGAAGGAAGACCTCCTGCGCCTCGAAGAGGAGATAGAGCGCTACGTTGCGCGCAAGCCGTACCGCGTCGTTGAGCGGACGGAGGGCAAGCGCAAGGTCCATCGCCTGGAGATCACCGCCGACCCGGCGAACACCGCCATCCCGAGGATCGCGGGAGACATCATCTACAACCTGCGCTCGGCGCCAGACCACCTGATGTCGGCACTCGTACCCAAGAAGCAGCGCGGCGGCGCGATGTTCCCAATCTATTTCCGGGGCGTGTGGGAGGACAGCAGCGAGGACGAGAACGACCAGCGAAAGAAGGAACGTGGCCGGTGGCACTCGGATATGAAGGCGCTGCCCGAGCCCGCGCTTGCCATCCTCAGAGCCTTACAACCGCCAGATGGCGATGAGCAGCCAGCCGACGAAACGCACGTCCTACAGACGATCAACCGGCTCGCCAACGCTGACGACCATAGGAGGCCGCCTGTCGCCGCACTCGGCCTGAGCGACTGCATCGTCAAGTGGATGCGTCCTGATGGCACTGCGCAGTACGGGACAGGACACGCTCGCCGAGATGCAAACGGCAAGCTCGACACGTTCATCCAGGACGGCGCAGAGCTGAAAGAGATCCCCGACGACGCGACGGACGTGGAGGTCGCGGGCGTCCCGGTCGTGGCGCTCTATATCGCTAGCCAGGAACGCTACGCACCCATCCCGGATCTGCTCGCGCACGTTGTGGCCTTCATCGAGAAGCGCCTCATCGTCCCGCTGCTCTCCTTCGTGCGATCCGACGCGGATTGATGGCAGCAAAAAATAGGCGAACAATATGCCGCTCTGCGCGAGGGTGGACCGCTTGCGGTTCGGCACTACGCCTCCCGCCGCGTTGTTTGACGCCGACGACAACGGTCTTGTCCTTGCCACCGTTTGGGGTGCGGGGGTGTTCGTCTGGTTGTACGTCTATAAGGCGAACACCCAGACGAACACCCTGCTGCCCGCTCGCGGGCGAGATTTGGCTCTGCGCCTAGCATTGAGGAAGGGGGTCCCCGCCTCTCCGCTTCGCTCCAACCCGGGGACCCCCTTCCTCGACCCACCACATCACAGATGTTTTGGTGGGGCCAGGCGCAGAGCGTGGAGGGGGCGAGCGGGCAGCAGGGTGGAAGTGGAGAACAACGAGACGGAGGGCTGAGAGGAATCGGTCGGTGGAGGTCGGGTGGGGAGGACGGACGTGGGTCGTCGGCGCGGGTGTGTTTGGTGGCGGGCTGAGGGGCCGGTTGCGGTGTCGAAGGGATGGCATTACGTGGGGGATGGCGGTAGGTGGGCTGGAGCCGGAGTTGGAGCCGCGGGAGTGCGTCGTGCGGGCAAGGCGGTCGTCATCGAGGTCGGCCGATGGCTCATTGGGAGCGTCAGAGCGTTGCGAGTCGCGGGTATTTCCTGTTCGCTGGTGAAAGCTAGCCGGCGGCGGCGCGCCGGGATGGCGGTAGCAGGTCGTTCCCCCGCTGTAAAGCAAGTTCAAGTCCCCGCCTGCGGCGGGGTACTGCCGTCACTTACGAACTTGCTTGACAGCTCCTCCACGACCTGCAAAAGCCGCACTCAGTTGGGCAGGTGCCCAACTGGCTCAAAGGAGCCCGACCCACTGGAGGAAACCATGATGCACACTCCGATATCCGACCCATTCAATCGCCACGGATTCCGGTATCGAGCTGCCCTGGCGTGGGGCACGCGAAGGGATTCGCTTGTTCGGCGGGGGCGTTGCTCGGCTTACATACAGAGAGCCAATGCGATCCGACAGGCGCATACGACCATGAGCGCGGGCACACTGGAGCTGCAAGTTCCCGATGCGTTCGTGCAGGCCATCGCCGAGCGCGTCGCCGAGCTGCTGACCGACACACTCGCGGTAGGCAGCCCGCCGGAGCCCTGGATCGGCGTGGAGCAGGCTGCGGAGCACCTTGCCTGTCCGACGAGCCGCATCTACGATCTGGTGAGCCAGCGACGCCTCACGCCGCGCCGCGACGGACGCAGGCTGTTGTTCAAGCGCTCGCACCTTGACGCAGCAATCGAAGCCCTGTCGTAACGCCCACCATCCGCGTCCAGCGCTACAAAGGAGGGAACCCCGATGGCCGCTCCCACGATCAAGACGAAGCATCCCGGAATCTACAAGCGGGGCTCCCGCTACATGATCGCCTACCGCGAGAATGGCAAGCAGCGCTACGAGACATTCAGGACTCTCGATGAGGCCCGCCGCGCAAAGGCTGCGCGGGCGACGGACATCGAGCGGGGCGAGTTCGAGGGGCGCTCCCGGATCACACTTCACGAGTACGCCCGCGAGTGGGTGGAGCGCTACCAGGGCCGCGGCCGGCGCGGATTCCGCGAGGGCACCCGCGACGAATACAAGCGCTTGTTGGAGGCGTACGCGCTGAAGTTCTTCCCGGCCGGTCTGCGGCTCACGGAGATCACGCCGAGCGGGATCGCGGGTTTCGTGGGGTGGCTGTGCGACCCCGCCCAGCAGGAAGGGCGGAGCCTCGGCGACCAGACGGTGCGCAACATCGTGACCCCGCTGCGGGCGTGCCTTGCCACGGCCGTCCGCGAGGGCCTGATCCGGGCGGGGAACCCCGCCCGCGACGTGGACCTCCCGCACCGCCCGACCGCCGAGGAGTCCGAAGAGGAGGAGGTCCGGGCGATGAGCCACGAGGAGCTATCGACGCTGCTCGGGATGCTCCCGGACAACTGGCGGATGTTCTTCTTGTTCCTGGCCTCCACAGGTCTGCGGATCAGCGAGGCGGTGGCGCTCCAGTGGCGGCACCTGGAGCTCGACGGGTCCACACCGCACGTCAAGGTCCGCCGGGCGCTCGTGAAGGGCCGTATGGGGCCTCCCAAGAGCAAGTACGGCAAACGGGAGATACCGCTCGACCACGCGCTCGTGCTGGAGCTGCGCGAGCACCGCAAAGCGTCGGAGTGGCCGGGCGCCGAGGATCTGGTGTTTCCGGCGAGCAACGGGGCGCCGCTGAATCAGGGCAACGTCCGCCGCCGTGTGCTCAAGCCAGCGCGCGAGGAGGCGTGCCTGGAGTGGGTCGGGTTCCATGCCTTCCGTCACACCTGCGCGTCGATGCTGTTCGCCGAGGGCCGGAACGCGGTACAGGTCCAGCGGTGGCTCGGCCACCACTCCGCCGCGTTCACGCTCGACACGTACATCCACCTGCTTGACGGGGACATCGGGCAGCCGCTGAAGCTCGGGCGGGGCGCAGACGAAGCGCAGAGGTACAACGCACCTACCCTGAGCTGATCTCGCACACGGTGTGCGAGACCTTCCGTTAGATGCGCCGAGCGGGCGCCGCCGGCAGCTCGGTCGCGGTGACGGTGCTCGACGACGATGAGCTTCGCCAGCTCTTCAGCCTGCGTGAGGGTGGGCGACGTGGAGGCTTGCAGCTCGCTTCGCCAGCGCGGCGGCACGGCTCGCCTCGCCGAGATCTTCTAGCTCCTTTGCGTACCCAGCGAAACACTCGCCATGAATGCCATCCAGCTTCGCGCCGAGCATCTGACTGGCGGCTTCCGCGTCGGCGATCCCATCGTTTCGCCACTCCAGCGCCTGCAGCGCCAGCGCGCTGCCGGGCAGGCCCTCTGCCGCGTACCAGCGGGCCGAATCCTCATTCAGTCCGATACGACCGGTCCTGAGCGTGTAGATGAACCGCACCGGGAAGAGGATCGCCTTTGTGATGGCGCGGGGTCCGCCGGCGAGAAGTGCTCGCGTATCGCGCAGCCCGTCTAGGTAGGCGTCGGTGAACTTGTTGACGATGTGATCCGCACTCATCACCACGAGTTCCTGGTGTGATGGGCGGACGCTCGGCTCGCGCTGGTCCGATCCGAGGAGCAGGCGTCCCGAGTCGAGCAGGTCGAGCCGATCGACTGGCCCGAGCCGGCTGTGGGCGCCCTCGCCGGTTCGGACCGTGTGCCAGTCAGCCCAGAACACCGAGAGGCGCTCCGACAGCGGGCTGCTCCCCTTCTCCACGACGAGGCTCTGCACACATGCCATCTGCTCGGCCGTGCCCGGCGCCGTCGCCCCGACGACTATGGCGACGTCCACATCGCTGACGAGAGGCGCAAATCCGCCGTGCGCCAGGCTCCCCAGCACGAAGATCGCCTCGATCTCGCTACCTAGTACGGCCTGGGCGGCCTGCACGGTGTCGGCGATGACCTGCTCTGCGGTCGCGGTGCTCATCTCGGGCTGGGTCCTCGGGGTCGTGCAGATCGCAATAAGTCGTTGGCAACCCGAAGTTGCTTATCGCCCTCTCTGCCAATGTCGTGTGAGACGCTCATGATCAAGGAATTACTGACCCTTGAGGGCGAGAACGGAGCACGACACGATGTTGGAGATGGAGCACGATGGAGCCGACGACCCTGGAGTGGAGGGAGCCGTAGGCGACCGGAACGGAGGGGCCGTCGGGCGCGCCGCGCCCGGGGGGGTCCCCGATCCTGAGCTGGTCGAGCAGGCTCGGCGGCGGCGGTTCACGGCTGAGTACAAGCTGGCGGTCCTGCGCGAGGCCGACGGGTGCACGCAGCCGGGTCAGCTCGGAGCGCTGTTGCGCCGCGAGGGCTTGTATTCCTCGCATCTGGCGACGTGGCGTAAGCAGCGCGAGGAGGGGTCGATCAAGGCGCTCTCTCGGCCGCGGGGGCGTAAGCCCGGTGATCCGCGTGACGCGCAGATCGCGGCGCTGCAGCGGCGTGCGCAGCGCGCGGAGGCGGAGCTCGCGAAGGCGCGCAAGGTGATCGAGGTGCAGGGAAACGTCTCTGCGCTCTTGGGGGAGTTGCTCGAGCCCAGGGGCGCGACCGAGCCGGGGAGCACAGGGCGATGATCGAGCAGACCGTGCAGGAACTCACCCCGATCGTTGGGACCCGCCCGGCGTGCCGGGCCTTGGGTGCGGCACCGGCGACGATCTACCGTCGGCGGCGTCCATCCGAGCCCAGGTCAACGCGGGCGCGGGCCGTCCCGGCCAGGGCGCTATCAGAGGCCGAGCGCCAGGCTGTCCTCGCCGAGCTTCACTGCGAGCGGTTCGTCGAGTGCTCCCCTGCGCAAGTCTGGGCGACGCTGCTGGACGAGGGCCGTTACCTGGCTTCGGAGCGCACGATGTACCGGCTGCTCGCCGCTCAAAATGGCGGGGTGCGGGAGCGACGCGACCAGCGCACGCACCCGGCCTATGCGAAGCCGGAGCTGCTCGCCGAGCACCCGAACGAGGTCTGGTCTTGGGACATCACGAAGTTGAAGGGCCCCGTGAAGTGGACGTACTTTTACCTCTACGTGATCCTCGACGTGTTCAGCCGCTACGTCGTCGGCTGGACCGTCCAGCACCGCGAGGGCGCACAGCTCGCCAAGGCGCTGATCAGCCAAGCCTGCGCGCAGCAGAAAATCCCGCGCGAGCAGCTGACCGTGCACGCCGACCGCGGCAGCTCGATGACCAGCAAGCCGGTCGCGTTCCTCCTGGCCGACCTCGGCGTGATCCGCTCGCACAACAGGCCCTACACCTCGACGGACAACCCCTACTCCGAGGCGCACTTCAAGACGCTGAAGTACCGGCCCGAGTTCCCTCGGCGCTTCGAGAACATCGAGGGAGCCCGCGCGTTCTGCCGCACGTTCTTCGACTGGTACAACCACCAGCACCGCCACTCCGGGATCGGCCTGATGACCCCCGCCGCCATCCACCACGGCCGCGCCCAAGAACTCCACGACCAGCGCCAGCGCGTCCTCACCGCCGCCTACGCCGCGACACCCGAGCGGTTCGTCCGCCGCCCGCCCCAGCCACCAGCGCTGCCGACCGCCGCCTGGATCAACAAGCCCACAACAGAGGAGGCCGCTCACTAAATTCGACGACCAAGTGTCTCATTCGACTTGACAGGCTCCATCGGCAACGTACCGTATTGGCGAGGCCATAGAACCCCATCGAGCGGCGTCAGCGCTCTTGTAGGCTCAGGTTGACGCCATCGTCCCGCAGGTACTTCAGCAACAGCAACTCAAGCCATCCACGACCGACCCGACCGCAATGTCGGCATAGTCGCGGGGTCGGCCTAAGGGGTGTAAACAAAGTGCAAACTTGCCCCACGCCACTGCACTCCACCACGCCGGAGGACGATCGGGCGGATTCCCTGTACCAGAGCCAAATCGGCTGACTCCACGGCACCCCACACAACGACTGATTTGGTCTACGGAACCGAAGGTCGGGAGTTCGAATCTCTCCTGGCGCGTAGTAGAAAGCCCTGCTGAGGTGGGGTCGATCGTTTGATATGTCGTCTAAAGACCAGTTCGCCATCTCGTCAAAGCAGCGGCGCGACCGAATCTGCCGCACGGTGCCCTGCCGACGTAGCGAGGCGGTCTGAGCGCGAGCATTCGACGCGACTCTTGTGCAGGCGGGACAGCGCGTTGCGTGGCTGCTAGCGGAGGCCACAACCGCTGGCGCCAAGTCGTAGTGCACAGGCGCTTGGCTACGCTTCGGCGCGTGGAGCTGCAGCGGCGCATTGCGGAGGGAACGGGTGAGTTCTTGCTCTTCGCGCTGACGCCACCGCGCCTGACGACCGAACCGGAGCACGCCCGTCAGATCGCCGCGAAGACGCTCGAGCGCCTGCGCCCCGTGGGCATCGATGGCCTCGTGCTCTACGACATTGATGACGAGAGCGACCGCAATCCCGAGGAACGGCCCTTCCCGTTCCTGCCCACGATGGACCCCGCCGACTACCTCGCTCGCGATCTCGTCGGCTTGGAGGTACCCGCAATCGTGTACCGCGTTGTCAGCAAGTACCCAGAGCAACAGCTTCAGTCGTGGCTCAGCGAACAGGCCCCAACCCAGGCGCTGTCGGTGTTCGTCGGTGCTTCGTCCCGTGAAAAGCCGGTCGCGACCTCTCTGCCGCGGGCCTACGAACTACGGAGTGAGGTGCGCCCGGATCTCCTGCTCGGAGGTGTGGCGATCCCAGAGCGCCACGCGCGCGGAGGCACGGAGCACCTCCGTCTGCTTGCGAAGCAGGCTGCAGGTTGCTCGTTCTTTGTCACCCAGATCGTCTATGACGTCAACGCCGCGAAGGACCTGGTCTCCGACTATCACTACGAGTGCGCCGGTCGTGGCCTCAAGCCGGCGCCAATCGTCTTTACATTCTCGGTCTGCGGGTCGGTGAAGACACTGGAGTTCGTTCAGTGGCTCGGTGTCGATGTGCCGCGCTGGATCGAGAACGAGCTGCGCCACGCGGAGGACACCCTAGAAGCGTCCTACGACCAAGCCGTCGCTACGGCCCTCGAGCTGATGGCATTCTGCCGGCGCGTCGGCGTCCCGTTCGGGGTCAGCGTCGAGAGTGTCTCAATCCGCCAAGTCGAGATCGACGCCTCTGTCCGCCTCGCAACCCGGCTACAGGCAGAGCTACGTCGCTAAATCCGCACCACCCGCATCGCAGGTGATCCATGCAACTGCCAACGGTTTGAGCGGGGCTGCGGCACTTGGCTCTGGCGGCTGCGCATGGCACACTATTAGTGGAGCTATGGCCGAGAAGACGATGCACGTCACGCTCGCTGGCGACCGTGCCGGCGACTACCTAGTCGAGGAAGAGATGCCCGACGGGCGTCTGCTGCTGCGTCCGGACTCGTCCTACCCGAAGGTGATGCCGTCATTCGTGATTCAGCCGTGATCCGTGGGACCCAATTCCGCTTAGTTGCGGAGGATTCTTGTCATGACCGCGATCCTACGGAACCGAAGAACACCAGCGAACAGATGCAATGACATCGCCGCGAGTTTATGACCAAATTGCAGTAGGTGCGTGGTGAAAGCCGCTCTGCTCTCCGAGAGGCCGAGCGACCTCTGCATGACCGAGCATCGGCTGCCCCTTGGCATCTGGGGCGGTATCGTTGTTTCCTATCCACAAAAAAAGGGGGGAGACGGAAGATGCGCCTCGGGGAACGATCGCCAGCCAAGCCGATGGCCTGTATCGCGCTCTTCGTCGCGCTCGGCTTGCCGAGTGGCGTGCAGGCATCCCCCGTGCGCCGTGCACTGACGAATTGCCGGTCTGGAAGAACAGTGTTTCACCAAGGCGGAACTCGAGCGTTTGTGGTGGTGCGCCAGTTCAGACCCGGCAGCGGCGAGGCCAGCTCTCCGTATAAGACTTTCTATGTCTGCAGCTCCGACTCACGAATACCCCACATTTTCAGGCGGGGCGAGCCGTATGTGAGAGAAACGATATCCGGCTTCAGGGTGTTCGGGTACCGGCTCGGCTTTGTGGTCCGGTCAGAAGGTATTCAGAGTGGATCGGAAACGGAAGTCGGCTGGATAGACCTTAGAATCGACCGTGCGAGAAGCGGACTGATCAACGCGTCCGAAGGCTTGGCGAACGAATCTGAAGAACAACCGGGCCTGCCTAGGGTTCCAGACTGGGATCTCAAATACGCGATCGCGAACGACGGCACGGTTGCCGTGCTTGGCGAAGGCGGCGACCCGAGGGAATGGGAGGTCTGTCTGCTGCCAGTCAAACTCCACTCGCTCGGCCCACCCCGCCAGCTGTTCCTAGCGAAGGCAGGACAGGAAGCCCTCGAGCCCGACTCAATCGCGATCACCGAAACCAGTGTTCTATGGAGCACGAAGAATGGCCAGCCGGAGTCGGCTCCGCGATAGCCATTCATCGTCGGAGTACCTGCGCGGATTTTCGGACAGACGCAACCTCTTGCCTCTAGGTATCGGCGACGGCTGAGAGTGGCGTGGTCCTTGGATGCAATGAGGCACCCTGTTGACCGATCACAACATCCGTCGAAGCCGAGCGCTGAGTCCGCTACAACCTCGATCCGGCGCTTGTGCACCGTGCTCGGCATCAAGAGGGGCTCTCAGACCGAACTCGACGGCGCAACTCGAAAGGGCCGAGCAGGGAAAGACCCGTCCTCGGCGGGCGGCCCACGATTCAGCTGGCGGTGGAGTACAGTCCACGGCATTGTTGGTCAAACCACCGCGCAGACCGCGCGAAGGGGGATCGCATGGCACTCGGGTTCTATATCACTGCCAAGGGCTTTACGCAGGAGCGGTACGACACGACGCTCGTCCAGCTTGAGGAAGCGGGTGCAGGAGCCCCCGATGGACGTATCTCCCACGTGGCCCTTGAGACGGATGGCGAGATCCAGGTCTTCGACGTTTGGGAGTCGCAGGAGGCATTCGACGCATTCGGGGTAACCCTTTTGCCGATCCTCGCGGCAGCGGGCGTCGAGATGAACGAGCCGATGGTGGCTCGGGTTCACAACGAGATCAAGGGCTGATCGGCTAAAGCGAGCACGCGGCTCGGTAAGCAGTATCGGCTGGCACCGTCACGCGGCCGTGGCTTCGTCGGCGATCTTGCCGGACTGCTTGATCCCCCAGATGAGCAGGCCGATTGGCACCACCCAGTTGAAGAGGATGTTGGTCCGCCGCTCGTCGATCACCCCGGCGACGATGTGGAACGGAATCATCGCCGTGGAAAACAAACGCCCACATCAGCGTGATACGGCGGTTGATCTGCTTGAACGTCGGTGAGCCCCAGTGCTCGCGCGGGACCTATTCGCGCGCGTACTGCTCGGTGAACGGGGTGAACGACAACGATGCGAACGCGATCAGCGCGAGCAATCCCGCGGCGATCGCCCGGGAGTAGCGCGCCATCCATGCGCCCGCGGCATGGTCAGCCCCGAACGCGACCACCGTAAATCCCGTGAAGGCGAGGACCGCGCCGAGCTCCAGTACCTTCACGCCGGTGGTCACGATCGATCGAATCATGATCGCGATCGCC
The DNA here is from genome assembly GCA_963844585.1 of uncultured Solirubrobacterales bacterium. Taxonomy (GTDB): domain Bacteria; phylum Actinomycetota; class Thermoleophilia; order Solirubrobacterales; family Solirubrobacteraceae; genus Palsa-744. Next base: position 1,030,371 of record CAWJOV010000010.1, read on the forward strand.
AACACCAGCGCGGCGACCGAAGCGAGCTTGAGCGTGCTGTGCTGGGCCAGCAGCGTAAACGCCACCCAGGGTACGAGCGCGATATACAGCCCTGCCCCGGCACCGTGCTTCTCTTGAGCCGACTCGGACGCTGTGGACGCGGTCATTTCTACCCCCTAAGGGTGAAGGTTGCGATCTAGCAGAAGTCTGCCAGAAACGACGGCCCTGCGACACGAGACTGCCATTCTTTCGCGTCAGGGTCGAGTCCTTGGAGCACGGGCAATTACGCCGGACCTGGCGCGGGCAGTGCCGCAGATGCGCCGCACCGGGTCCGCAGCTCAACTGCTTTTATGTTGAACGCGACTCCTAAGGGAGCATGTCGTAGTCGCTGGGTTCCCAGGCGAGTGCCGCGTAGAGCTCGAGCAGGGCGCCTTGGTCGAGCAGGCGGTAGGAGGAGCCGGGCGAGGACGGCAGGTGGAAGAGGTTCTGGCCGTTGCGGTAGTTGTTCCAGGCGTCGTCGGCGTAGGTCTGGGCGGCCTGAAGGATCTTCGCCTGCAGGGTGCGCTCGCCAGTCGCCGCGTAGAGGACCAGCAGGCCGCGGAAGTAGATGGCGACGAACGCTGCCGGCTGGGTGTCGAGGTAGTTCGCCTCGGTGAAGTAGTCGAGGGATGCGTTCGCGAGCGCTTCCGCATTGATCAAGTAGTCGGTTTCGCCCGTGTCCTGGTAGGCGGTTACGTTGGCTGCGATCATCGCCCCCTGGTTGTATGCCCACAGCGTCTTTCCGACCCGCCCTTCGGTCACTTTGTCGAAGACGAGAGCAGGCTTGCTCGGTTCGTAGTTGGGATTCGGCGCGTTGGGGTCGGTGGGATTGCTGTCAACGTTGTACAGGTAGTGGTTGACCCAGCCGTACATCATCATCGACCCGGTTTCGTAGGTGGTCTGGTCGCTGGGGTCGAGTTGCTCGAGACGAAACCCGAGCTCGGCGTTGGGCGCGTTCGACGTGGTCGTGCGTTCGTGGTTGGTCAAGCCCAAACCCGCGCCCTGCTGGACCCAGAACGTGCCGCCTGGGTCGAATTCGCCGGAGTTGCCGTCCCAGCCGCCCGGGTACACGAACGAGAAGACGTTCTCCGCGTCGCTCAGGGCGCCGGCGTTGTGGGTGAGGCGGTAGTCCTGGGCCAGCGCCAGCCCGACCCACGCCTGGTCGTCGTAGTACTTGTCGCCGCCGCCGCCAAACGGTGCGGTCACATAGGAGTCGTATCCCGGCGGATTGGCCGCGCCGTCCCAATAGTGGGAGAGCCCGGTCAGGCGATCGTTGACGTCGGCCTGATAGTCGAGGCCACCGTCAACGCTCGGGGGGATCCCCGCCAGGGTGATGGTGCCGACCAGCGCCCGCGAGAACGGCCACAGGTAGGAGTAGCGGTTTCCGCCTTCGCCCTGGGGGTAGTCTTCGGCGTACAGGCTGCTGGTGTCACCCGGGTAGACGTTTGGGGCGTAGAGGTACTGCTGCATCGCCGCGTAGGCGGCGATAGCGTGGTCGGCGTCTTCCTGCTGGGTGCTCGTCGGCGCCTGCGTCGCGAACGTCTGGTCGGCGCCGTAGGAGGTGCCGAGGCTGTTGGTGGCCACCAGACGGTAGTGGTAAGTCTGGGCGTCGGCCAGGCCCGTCAGCGACGCGGACACGTTGGTCATGCCGACGGCGCCCGACTGCGGTGGCGTTTCAGAGACGTAGGCGCTCGTCGGCCCGTATTCGAAGTGCCACGTGGTGGGAAGCCCGTTGGCCGCCACCGTGCCGGTGACCGTCGCCGAGATCTGGGTGATCGTGGTCGCCGGGCCGGTGCTTCCAAGGGGAGCCGCCGGGAGCGGCGCGGGGGGCGGCGGCTGGGGCGCCAGGGGCGGCGGCTGGGGCGCCGGGGCGGCCGTCGTGAACGTGTGGTCCGCGCCGTAGGTGGTGCCCGTGCGGCAGCCCCCGCAGTTGGTCGCGATGATCCGGAAGTGGTACCTCGTGTACGGTCGCAGGCCGGCGAGCGTCACTGACGTCGCGAATACCTTCGGCCGCCTGCCCGCGTGCCTGGAGGCGCTGCGAGAGCCGTAGCGAGCGGTGGTCCCGTAGCTGAAGAAGTAGGACGTGCTCGCATTCGGCTTGACCCGGCCCGCGATGATCGCGGAAGTGGTTGTGACCGAGCTGACCGCACCGGTCCGAGCGCCAGGGGGGCACGGCGACAACAGCGATTCGCGTCGCCGCCGGCGGCCTCGGCTGTGCGAGTCGTGCGCGCACAAACGCGGGGAGCTGGAGCGCTGCCGATGGGCATGCAAGCCGTGGGCATGCGGGCGCGGCGAGGAACGCGCACTCGTGACGGGAACGAGGACCGCCAAGCACACGGCGGTGATTTGGACGGCGATCAGCCAGATCGTCGCTCGCGGTGAGCCGGCTACGGCGCGGATCCTCATATGCGCGTGAAACCCTCCGACGGGTCGAGGTTGCGTACGGCTGACCTCACCTTATGTCGAGGGTCGTGAGCTGCGGGCCAGCGTCTGGATCGCCTTATACCGGATCGAGGCGATCTCCGGCCGGGCCGGGCCGGGGCGCCCCGAGCTGATCCAGGCGCTCGAGGGCCGTCTTGGCCCAGCCCAAGGTCAAGGCCGCGCTCCTTCGTCGCCCGGCGCATGTCGGTCGTCGGCCATTTGCGCTACCCGCGGAGCACCACTTTCGCCCCGCGGTTGGGCGGATAGGTGACGAAGCGCCGGCGCGGGCGCTCGGGCCTCTGGTCGGGAGCCTCGAGCTCGCACTGGGCGAAGACGTGGCGCAGGATCACCTTCATCTCGAGCGTTGCAAAGGCCGCACCGATACAGCGGCGCGTGCCACCGCCGAAGGGGAGCCAGGTGTAGGTGTCGGGAGCGTCTTCCATGAAGCGCTCGGGGCGAAAGGCGCCGGGGTCGGGGTAGAGGTCGGGCCGGCTGTGGGTGAGGATCATCGAGCAGGTGAGGAGCGTTCCCGGCGGGACGGTGTGGTCGCCGACGGGGAACGGCGCGTTGACCTGCCGCGCCACCAGCGGCACCACGGGGCGCAGGCGCAGGCCCTCCTTGATGAGACAGTCCAGGTACCGGTCGTCGTCTTCGACGACCGCGGTGCGCAGGCGCGCGTGGACGTCCGGTGTACGCAGCACGCGCTCGAAGATCCACGCCAGTCCGGTGGCGGTCGTCTCGTGGCCTGCGAGCAGCAGCGTGACGAGCTGATCGCGCAGCTCCTCGTCGGTCATCGCCTCGCCATGCTCGTCACGCGCGCCGAGCAGCATCGAGAGGATGTCCTCGTGCTCGGCGAGATGGGGGTCGGCGCGCTTGCGGGCGATCTCGTCGAAGAGGATCGCGTCAACGCGCTCGCGCAGCGCCACGAAGCGCCGCCAGGGGCTGCGGGCGCCCATGTCGAGCTGCAGGATTGGCCACAGCAGCGCGGGGGAGTTCAGGAGCTTCGGCAGCAGCCGCTCGAGCTCTGCTCCACGAGCGGCATCTTCGATGCCGAGCACCGCGCGCAGGATCACGCGCAGCGTGATCCGCTGCATCGAGGCGTGGGCGGAGAACGGCTCGCCGACCGACCAGCCCGCGATCTCCTCGTCGGCGATCTCGCCGATCAGGTCCGCGTAGACGCCCATGCGCTCGCCGTGGAACGGCGGCAGCATCAGCTTGCGGCGGTTCAGGTGGCGCTTGCCGTCGAGCAGCAGCACCGACTCGGGCCCCGCGACGGGCTGCATCACCACGTTCCCCTCGCCTGCGCGCAGCTGGTCGGGATCGCTGGTGAACACGCGCTTGATCTCCGCGGGGTCGGCGATCACGACAAGGAAGCCGACCGGCCAGATCCGCAGCGAGAAGACGTCGCCATAACGGCGCCGGCAGCGCGCGAGCAGATCGTGTTCGGCGAGCAGCCAGTACGCGCCGAGCAGGTGCCGGGGGACGTTGGGGCCGGGCGGCGCCTGCGAGGTGTCGGCGGGAGGGGTCTGGGGTTCGCGCGGCGGGACGTCGCGCCAGCGGGAGGCGCGGCGTGTGGGCGCAGGGGCGGGCGTTGCTGTAGATGATGGTGCTGTTGCTGAAGGGGCGGGTGTCGGCTTGAGTGTCGGTGTGGGCTTGGGTGTCGGTGTGGCTGCGGGCGCTTCGGTGCTCATGTGGGCTCCTTGGCTCGGAGGGTCATGCCGTCGTCGATGAGGGAGAGGATTTGCCCGAAGAGATCCTCGGGAACGGCGTCGGGCTCGGTGAGCCGCTGAATCGAAAGCCCGTCAACGAGTGCGATCACAGCGGTCGCGAGCTGCTCCGCGGGTAGCGCCATCGGAATGCCGGCGGTCTCGTGGCGCGAGCGCATCGATGCGGCGAGCTCTCTGCGCAGTCGCGCGTTGCGCTCGGCATAGCGCGCGGCGATCTTGGGGTCGCGCACGGCGAGCGCGGAGTACTCGTGGAAGAGCAGCACGACGTCGCGCCCGTCCTCGAGCACCGCGGAGATGTTGCGGCTGATCTCCTCGCTGATGTCGCGATCCGCGGGCGCGCTCGCCGAGGCGGCGATCAGCGCGCGTAGCTGCTCGTCCAGCTCGTCGAGCAGCGCGAAGAACAGCTCCTCCTTGCTCGCGAAGCTCCAGTAGAGCGCGCCCTTCGAGAACCCCGCCTCTGCGGCGATCTCGCTCATCGAGGCGCCGTGGTAGCCGTTGCGTGCGAAGACGCGGGCGGCCGCTGCGAGGAGCTGCTCGCGCGAAGTCGCGTCGCCGGGTTGGGGCTTGGAGGCGGCGCGGCGGCGGTCGAGCTTTGGGGGCGCTGCCATCGTCATCTTATACCGACCAGTCGGTATGTTGTCAAACGGAGTTTGTTGCTATGCCTCGAGCTGCCCAAGAAAGCCAAGCAGCTCGGGAATCACCACGGCCGCGTTCTCGCGGTGGGGCCAGTGGCCGGTGCCCGGGGGGATCAGCGCTTTGCCGGGAGGCGCGAGCCGCTCGGCGGTACGGATGAAGAGCTCCCGCTCGCCGAGCGCATGGTCGCTGCCGATGATCAGCCCGGGCACCGGCGGGACGCGCGCGATCGCCGGAGCGAGGCCGCCGAGCGAGAGGGCGCGGTAGTAGGCAATCGCGCCGTCGAGGGTCGCCGGCGAGGAAAGTGCCTGCTTGGCCCGACTAAGGGTCTCATCGCGCTCGGGGCCCGACCAGCCCGGCGACCACCGACGGTAGAGGCGATCGAGGTAGGCGAAGTCGTTGCGTCTGCAGGTGCGCTCCGCCCACGGCAGCTTCAGCGCAAAGAAGTGCCTGACTGCCCACAGCGCCGTGGGGGTGCGCCGCAGCATGCTTGGATGGGGTATCCCCGAGGTGACGATCGCGCGGACCCGATCGGGCGCCAGCGCCGCCGCGACATAGGTGGCCAGGGCGCCCCAGTCGTGGCCGAAGAGCACAGCGCGCGGAGCGTCGATCGCGTCGAGCAGCCCCAGCCCGTCGCGCCCGATCGTCTCGGCGTCATAGCGACGGCCGGGGACGATCGTGTCGCGGTGATACCCACGTAGCCAGGGCACCGTGACGCGCCAGCCGGCGTCCACGAGAACGGCCTCGATCTCCGCCCACGAGTAGGGGGTGTCGGGGAACCCGTGCAACAGCACGATGTCGGGGCCCTCGCCCCGCTGGGAGACGACGTAGCGCTGCCCGTCGCCGTCGATCGTGCGGAACTCCACCGGGACAGTCTACGGGCCGGCCTGATCTGCCCGCCCCCGATCTGCCCGCCCTCGACCTGCCCGCTCCGCGCCCGCCCTCGACCTGCCCGCTCCGCGCCCGCCCCCGGCCCGCCCGCTCCGCGCCCGCCCTCGACCTGCCCGCTCCGCGCCCGCCCTCGACCTGCCCGCTCCGCGCCCGCCCCCGGCCCGCCCGCTCCGCGCCCGCCCTCGACCTGCCCGCTCCGCGCCCGCCCTCGACCTGCCCGCTCCGCGCCCGCCCTCGACCTGCCCGCTCCGCGCCCGCCCCCGGCCCGCCCGCTCCGCGCCCGCCCTCGACCTGCCCGCTCCGCGCCCGCCCTCGACCTGCCCGCTCCGCGCCCGCCCCCGGCCCGCCCGCTCCGCGCCCGCCCTCGACCTGCCCGCTCCGCGCCCGCCCCCGGCCCGCCCGCTCCGCGCCCGCCCCCGATCGCCAGTACGCTAGAAGACGAGATGAGCGACGCCCCCAATCTGATCACCCCCGAGGGCCTGGAGTCCCTGCGCGCGGAGCTGGAGGCACTGGAGGGCGATGGTCGGCGAGAGATCGCCGAGCGGATCAAAACGGCGCGCGAGTGGGGGGACCTGAAGGAGAACAGCGAGTACCACGACGCCAAGAACGACCAGGCCCATCTGGAGACGAAGATCGCGAGGCTGCGCGAAAAGATCTCGACGGCGGTGCTGGTGGAGGAGGGGGAGACGGTGGACGGCGCGGTGGGCTTCGGCTCGACCGTGGTGGTGAGCGACCAGAACGGCGCGCAGCGCACCTGGACGATCGTCAGCTCCCACGACGCCTCCCCCGGGGAGGGCCGCCTCTCAGCCGAGTCGCCCGTCGCCCGCGCGCTCGTCGGCCGCCGGCCCGGCGACCAGGTGACCGTTGCGCTGCCCCGCGGGGAGAGCGTGTTGAGCATCGTCAGCGTCAACTGACCCCTGCGCCGGCAACGCGTGTTGAGCATCGTCAGCGTCAACTGACGCCTGCGCCAGCAACTCGATCGTCTCTGGGGGCGCCCCATGCGGCTGGGGTGGTTCCCCGAACGAGGCGATGAACGCCTCCACCACCTCCGGGTCGAACTGCGTGCCGGCGCAGGCGCGCAGCTCGGCGATCGCCTCGGCGATCGGGATCGAGGAGCTGTAGGAGCGCTCGGAGATCATCGCGTCGAAGGCGTCGCACACGAAGATGATCCGCGCGCCGAGCGGGATCTGCTCGCCGCGCAGGCCGTCGGGGTAGCCCTTGCCGTCGAAGCGCTCGTGCGAGGAGCGCACCAGCCCCGCGACCGGACGCAGCGCGGCGGCGGCGGCGAGGATCCGCTCGCCGAGGATCGTGTGGCGGCTCATGAAGCCCCACTCCTCGGCGTTGAGCGGCCCTGGCTTGGTGAGGATCGCATCGGGGATCGCGATCTTGCCGACGTCGTGCAGCTCGGCGGCGCGTGCCAGCACGTCGAGCTCTTCGCCGTCCATCCCCAGGCGCCGGCCGACCGCCAGCACGAGCGCGCCGACGCCGCGCTGATGCTCCTGCAGGTCGGGGTGGCGCTCCTGGAAGGCCTGCAGCAGCACGTCGCGCAGCTGGTGCACGGCGGAGGCCTCGCGCGTCTCCTCCTTGCGCCGGTAGAGGCGCTGGTCGGCGAGCTGCATCGCCGCGGCGGGGTCCTCGAGTTCGGGCGGGATGCTGACGACGCCGTGCGCCGCGCCGATCGAGAAGCCCGGGCCGCGCTCGGAGAGGGCGGCGACCGAGGCGTCCGTCAGCGCGTCGATACGCTCGGAGCAGTCGCGCAGCAGCACGCAGAACTCGTCGCCTCCCATCCGGTAGGCGGTGCCGTAAGGAGCGACCACGGTCCTCAGCTTGTCGGAGAGGCGGGCCAGCAGCGCGTCGCCGGCGGGGTGGCCGAAGGTGTCGTTGTAGCGCTTGAAGCCGTTGAGGTCGTACAGCATCAGCTCCCACGTCTCGCCGCTGGAGACGCGGCGGCAGGCGACGTTGAGGTCTTCCATCAGCTGCCGGCGGTTGCCAAGTCCGGTGAGCGGGTCGGTGAGCGCCAGGCGGCGCGAGCCGGCGAGCATCGCGATGTTCTCGCGCACGGTCGCCATCAGGTGCACGCACACCGCCAGTACCGTGGCGATCGCGAGGATCAGCGCGACCGGGGTGAGCGCGCCGTGGAGGTTGCCGTAGATCAGCACGCCCAGAGCGGCGAGCAGCGAGAACGAGGGCACCGACACCAGACGCCAGTCCTCCACCCGCCGCCGCGCCGGGCGCGGCCAGGGGGTCCAGGCGGCGATCGCCAGCAGCACGGCGGAGGCGGGCCACAGGAACTGTACCCAATCCCCCACGTGGTAGCGGTCGGTGGCGGTGAGGTAGAGATAGCCGGAGTCGGCGACCGCGCTGCAGAGCATCGCGACGGCAATCAGCAACCACACGCGCCCGGGGCGCCATCCCGTCAAGCCGAGCGCGCCGAGCGTGAACACCAGCAGCAGCAGGTCGCCGATCGGGTAGGCCAGCGCCACTCCCAGCGAGGCGGTGTCACCGTGGGCGCTGTGCAGGATCGGCGGCAGCACCAGCGCCGCGCCCACCGCGGCGGCGGCGAGTCCGCCGATCAGGCCGTCCAGCCACATACCGATGCGCAGCTCGCGCAGGTGGGCGCCTAACAGCAGCACGAGCGCCACGTAGCAGCAGGGGTAGAAGACGAGATAGAGAGCGTCGGCGGGTGAGATGCTGCCGCCGGCGGCGCCCGGGCCTTCGACGAACAGCGCGTAGTAGAGGTCGCCCAGGCACCAGCACGCAAGGCCAGCGCCCATCGTCAGCCACGCGGTGCGTTGCGCCCGCACAACCACGCCGCGGGCGAGCACCGTACAGGCCGAGACGACCATCAGCAGGCCGTAGATCGTGTGGTCGAAGATCCCCCCGCGCGGGACGCCGCCCATGCTGCCGAGCGTGTGCAGCATCAGCACCCCCAGCCCACCCACCAGCAGCGCCAGGATGACCGTGGCAGGGAGGGGTCGTGTTCGCATCGTCGTGTACATCCCCACTCGCTTCAGGCATCGGCGGTGGCGGCGCGGCCCTGAAGTTGAATTGCCGGACGTGCGCGAGTTGTCGAGGCGCCCCGCGAGTGCTACCGAGCGCGCTTCAGCCGGCGCACGAAGCGCCGCGGCGGGCGCCGGTAGAGACGCTCGCCCTCGCGCAGCGCACGCTTTCGCAGCTTCCGGCGCCGGGAGGCGATCAGCGCTAGCAGTCGCTTGTGTGTCTTGCGCTCGCCCGCGAACTGACGCGAGCGCTCGCGCACCCGCGCTTCGAGCAGCGCGAGGTCGTGCTCCTCGCCGAGCATTTCCCCGAGCCGGTCGGCGCGGCGGGCGAGGCGGCGCACCGGCTTGTAGGACTTGCCGCCACGGTCGAGCGTCTCGGCGGCGTAGCGGAGGTCCTTGACGCGTTTGCGCCACGAGTGCAGCGCCTCCACGCTTGCCTCCGCGCGCCGGCTGTGCTTCCCGCGCCGGGAGCCCTTCTCATGCTGGGATCCCTTCCCACGCCGGAACCCCTTTCCGGGCCGCTCCGCCGCTGCACTCCGCCGAGCAACGCGCATCCGCCGGCGCCCGCGCGTGAAGATGTCCTCCAGGCCGGGCGCAAGCAGCCGAAAGCCGCGTTCGCGCAGCTCCCAGCGCGCGGCGCGCGCACGCACGGCGCGCAGCTCGACGATCACCTCACCCCGCACGCGGGCATCGTGGATGGCATGCGCGGCGGCGGTGTTGCGCTCGGCGAGCAGTTGAGCGCGTAGCGTGCGGACCGCGGCGCTGCGCGTAAAACGCGAGGGGTCGCGCTGCACAAGGGAGTCGAGCGTGCCAAGCATCACCTCCGCGTCGCGCGCACCGGCGAGACGCCGGCCGCAGTCGCGCAATGCGGAGCCCTCACGCGCATAGCGCTTGCCGCCGAGCTCGGCGCGCAGCAGCACCAGCAGCGCACGCAGGCGCTTGAGCGCCTTGCGGGTCTCGTGCACGGTGTGCGCGCCAGTCTGTGCGGGGTCGTCCGCGACCTCGCTGCCCGCTCGGCCGCCCCCCGACCCGCCGCCCCCTGACCCGCCGCCCCCCGACCAACCGCCCCCCGACCGGCCGCCCTGCGTGTATCCCACCCCGCCGGGGTAGGTCTCGAGCAGTTCGATCGCGAGGTCGAGCTGCCCGAGGATCACGCGCCGCAGCCCCTCCGCATAGGGCTCGCCGGAGAGCAGCGCCGGCCGGCGGTTGGGGGGCGTCCACGCGGGTCGCCCTTGGTGCGGTCGGCGCGGCGTTCCAGTTGGCCTTTGGCCAGCGCAACGGCGACCCCGACGCCGACCACCGCGAGTGCGCTGGCGAGCGGCGCCACAATGGGGCCATGCCCCCGCCACGTCTTCCGCAGGCCCCATGGTGGACGGTGCGTCGCGCGGCCAATCGCAAGCCCGCGACGTACAGGTGTCCGATTTGCGGCCATCACCTGCCCGCGCTCAGCGAGCACATGTTGATCGCACCCGAAGGCGACACCCGCCGTCGCCGCCACGCGCACACCAAATGCGTGGTGAGAGCGCGCGAACGGGGACAGCTGGTGTTGCGCGACGAGTGGCTGCGGGCCCAGCCGCGCGCGACGCCGTGGTGGCGGAGGCTATTGCGGCACACCGACCCCCCTCAGGATCCGTAGGTGTGCACGTATTCCGGCTCGATGCGGATGATCACCCGCTGTTCGCCGGGCTGGCGGTAGGGGTAGGTGTCCTGGCCGAGGTACTTCATCGCGAGCGCGTCGATGTGCTCGTCGGCGCCCTCGTGGGTGCGCTCGGCGACGCGCCCACGGATCGTGAGGTATTCGTAGGGGTTGTCCATGTTCTGCACCGTCAGCGTGACACGGGGGTCGCGTTCGAGGTTGCGCGGCCACGCGCGGCCCTCGGCGGTGTTGACCGTAGGTAGCCCATCCTGCACGTCAACCCACACCGGCGCGGCGTGCACCGAGCCGTCGGGGCGCAGGGTGGAGACGTTGCAGAAGTTCTTGCCCCGCAGCAATGCCTCGGCGGGACCATCGACCTTCGCGCTCATCAGGGGTACTCCTTCCTCGTGGGGGTTGTCGCACCCATCAAGATAGGGGAGAAACGATTCCCTCACCCTTACCCGCGCGACGCTCGCGGCTGGCCCATATGAGGGGCGGGGGGCCGCCGGCGCGCTACTGGCGCGAAAGACCCGAGGAGGAGCTGGCGGGCGGGATCGGCTGGAGCGGGACGAGCTGGCCGTTGTTGAGCTGGAAGCGGACGGTGGTTTGCCCGCCCGAGGGGCAGCAGAGGGGGTCGTGGGAGCGGTAGAGCGCGTAGGCGATGGCGACTTCGGTGTCGCTCTGGCTGACCACTCGCATCGAGGCGCTGGGCTGGCTGGAGTCGGTGCCGAGGTAGTGGCCGCCGATGAAGAAGAAGGCGAGCTGGTTGTGGCCGTCGGCGGAGCCGGTGCGCGTCCCGATCAGCACCCGCAGCGTCTGGGTGGGGCGGTATTCGGAGAGATCCGCCGCCGTGTATCCATGGGCGCTCACAACCGCGGCTGCCGCGGTGGCTTCGGCGGAAGGGGTCTGTTCAGCCGACTGCCCGCCGTGCACGAAGGCGGGCGCGGGCGCGGTGCGCGTGGTGCTGGTGGGCTGTTGGCCGGCGTTCGAAGTGGTGGTGGTGGTCGTCGCGGTTGACGTGGTGCGGGCGGGGGTGGATGTGGTGGAGGCGGTGGAGCTCGTGTGTGTGCTGGTCTGGCCGCCGGCCTTCGCCGCGGGGGCGCCCGAGACGGTGACCGTCTTCGTTCCACCCCCGCAGCCTCCGAGCAGCACGCCTCCCACGACTCCAAGAGCCAGCGCGCACGCCATCGGCAACGCCCGTCGAATCATCGCCCCACTATTTCGCCGCCGTGCGGACACTCACCTCCTCGCCAACACCGCGATGGACGGGGGGTTGCGCCAGCGGTTGGTGGCGAAACATCTTTGGGCGGTTGATGGCGGGACATCTTTGGGGCGCATCCGCGCGGCGGCGTTGTTGCGACGAGCGCCCAGGGGCTGGGCTTCCATGCCCAGCAACAGCGCTCGTCAGCTCCGCTTCGCGTCCCTGCCACACCGCCGTTGACAGCGCACCTGCCACACGCCCTTGACAGGGTTATTAGCCGCTGCTAATCTAACGTTAGTTAGCAATCACTAATTTTCCCCGACACCCCGTGTGACCCCTCGAGCGAGCGGAGAGTTGGGTGGGCACCAGCAAGGAGGACGCAGATGAGCACCTCGCGCACAAGCAACTGGACTCTGGGGATCGTCTCGATGGCACTGTTCATGGTGGTCCTCGACAACCTCGTGGTGTCGATCGCACTCCCTTCGATCCACCGCGACCTCGGCGCCTCGATCCAGTCGCTGGAGTGGACCGTCAACGCCTACGTGCTGGCGTACGCGGTGCTGCTGCTGACCGGCGCCGCACTCGGCGACCGCTTCGGGCGCAAGCGCATGTTCCTCGCGGGGCTCTCGCTCTTCACCGCGGCCTCCGCCGGCGCTGCGCTGGCGCCGAGCACCGGGTTGCTGGTCGCCGCCCGGGCGGTGCAGGGGATGGGCGCGGCGATGGTCACGCCGCTGACGCTCACGCTGCTCGCCGAGGCTTTCCCCGCATCCCGTCGAGGGATGGCGCTGGGAGTGTGGTCGGGCGTCTCCGGCTCGGCGGTCGCGCTCGGTCCGCTGGTGGGAGGCGCCGTCGTGCAGAGCATCTCCTGGCACTGGATCTTCTGGATCAACGTCCCGATCGGCCTCGTGCTGCTGCCGCTGGCTGCCACCCGCCTGCGCGAAAGCCACGGGCCCAACGGCACGCTCGACCTCCGTGGCCTGGCGCTGGCGTCCGCCGGCGCGTTCGGCATCGTCTTCGGGATCGTGCGCGCGCAGTCGCTTGGTTGGACCTCCACCACGATCCTCGCCTCGCTGAGCGCGGGCGCTGTTCTGCTGGCGCTGTTCGTCGCCTGGGAGCGTCGCACGAGCGAGCCGATGCTGCCGATGTCATTCTTCTCCCGCCGCGCCTTCGCGGTAACCAACTTCGCTTCGCTCACGATGTACTTCGGAATGTTCGGGTCGATCTTCTTCCTATCGCAGTTCATGCAGGACGTACTCCGCAACGGCCCCCTCGAGGCGGGGTTGAAGATCCTCGTGTGGACGGGCGCCACGATGATCGTCGCCCCGTTTGCGGGCATCTTCTCCCAGCGCTTTGGCAGCCGCCCCTTCATGCTCTCGGGCCTCGCGCTGCAGGCCGGGGCGCTGGCGTGGCTGGCGTCGATCCTCTCGACCGACACGCCCTACGGGGAGATGATCGTGCCGTTCATCATGGCGGGCGCGGGAATGGCGCTCGTGTTTGCCCCCTCCGCCAACGCGGTGCTCTCCGCGGTGCGCGCCGACCAGGCGGGGCAGGCCTCGGGCGCGACCAACGCGATCCGCGAGACGGGCGGCGTACTGGGGGTGGCGGTGCTCGCCACGATCTTCACCCACGCCGGTGGCTACAGCTCTCCGCAGGCGTTTGTGAACGGCCTCGAGCCGGCGCTGTGGGTTGCCGTGGGGATGCTCGCCGCCGGCGCGTTGGCGGTGCTGGTGCTGCCCTTCTCGACCAAGGTCGCGGCGACGGAGCCCGCCGAGGGTGAAGACGCGATCGCAGCGGCCGGCGCGCAGCGGCGTCCCGTCCGTGGCGTGCCGCACCCGGCCGGTGTGGTGGGGGAGGCAGCGTGAGCATCGAGCCCGAGCCCGAGAGGACACGCGCGAATGGAGCGTCCACCGACGCCGCCCCCGTCGCCTCCGCTCCCACTGACGTCGCCCCGACCGACGCCGCCCCCGCCGGCTCCGCTCCCACTGACGTCGCCCCGACCGACGCCGCCCCCGCCGGCTCCGCTCCCACTGACGTCGCCCCGACCGACGCCGCCCCCGCCGGCTCCGCTCCCACCGACGCCGCCCCGACCGACGCCGCCCCCGCCGGCTCCGCTCCCACCGACGCCGCCCCGACCGACGCCGCCCCCGTCGCCTCCGCTCCCACTGACGTCGCCCCGACCGACGCCGCCCCCGTCGCCTCCGCCTCGACCGACGTCGGCGCCACGGGCGCAGCGTTGCCCGCCCGCACGCGAGTACCCGCCGCGGAGCGCCGCGAGGAGCTGATCACGGCCGCTGTGCACGAGTTCGCGCACGGCGGTCTGCACGGCACGCCCGTGGAGCGCATCGCGCGGCGCGTGGGCGTCGCCCAGCCGTATGTGTTCACGCTGTTTGGCAACAAGCGCGAGCTGTTCCTCGCGGCGCTGGAGCGCAGCTTCGAGCGGATCGCGGCCGCCTTCGAGCAGGCCGCCGCCGACTTCCGCGAGGGGCGGGCGCCGGCCGACTGCGAGGATGCTCTCGAGGCGATGGGCAGGGCGTATGTGGAGCTGCTCTCCAGCGACCGCGACTACCTGATGCTCCAGCACCAGTCCTACGCCGCCTGCGACGACGAGCTGGTGCGCGCCCGCGTGCGCCGCCGCTACGCCGAGCTGGTGGGCCTTGCGCAGCGGCTGTCGGGTGCCGAGGACGAGCGGATCGACGACTTCTTCAGGCACGGCATGGCGCTCAACGTAGCCGCCGCGCTTGGCGTGGAAGACCTCTCCAGCGGCTGCGCCTGGGTCAAGTCGGAGCTCGCCGCGGGGTAGGGCCGCTGGTGGGGTTCACCCGCCGATCGACTCGAGGTTGGCTGCCCGTCGCGGGCGGTGGCCTCGCAAGCTGCCGCGCGCGGATGCCCTACCATTGGTGGCGCCATCTCAGCGTCAACCGGCACACCCTCGAAGCCCAAGCGCAGCAACCGCGAGCTGGCGCGCACCACTGGGCTGGTGGTGCTGGCGGTGGTGGCGACTCTGTTCGCGGTGCTCAACCTCAACAAGGTGGAGGTCAACTGGATCGTCGGCAAGGGTCATGCGCCTTTGATCGTGGTGATCGTGCTCTCCGTGCTGGTGGGGGTTGTGTTCACGCACTTCGCCGAGCGTCGCTCCGCCAAACGCCGGTAGTCCTCGCCCTCCTCCCGGCCGGCGGGCGCGGATCCGTTCCCAGGTGCTGGCTTGCCGGCGGTCGCCGACCTGTTCCTGGGTGTTTGGCCTGCGGGCACCAACCCGTTCGCCTTGCTCTGCTCCCCGGCTGACACTGGCCCGTTCGCCTTACTCTGCTCCCCGGCTGACACTGGCCCGTTCGGCGTGATCTGCTCCCCGGCCGGCGCAGATCCGTTCGCCGTGATCTGCTCCCCGGCCGGCACTGACCCGTGTACGGCGTTCAGCTTGCCCGCGGGCCCGTTCCCGTTGAGTGGCGCCGCTGCGCCGTTACTTGCGCCAGCGTGGTGGGCCCGCGATGCCACGATCGCCTCGACCGCCGCCTCGGCGCCGAGGTAAGGGGTGAGCACGACATAGGAGATGTACTCCGCGAGCAGCGGCAGGCGGTGGCCCCTGCCGGCGAGCGCCTCGCAGTAGAGGATGTTCCACAGCCCGCCCGCGATCCCCTCGATCGCGATGCGGGTGCGCGGGCGCCGGGGCGCCCCCTCGGTCAGCAGCGTCGCCAGCTCGTAGGCGAGGTCGCCGATATTGGCGATCGCCGCCGGTCCCGCTTCGAGCGCTTTCACGCCGAGCGTCATCAGGCGGGCGGGGCTGCCCGCGAGGTGGGCGAGCAGCGTGTCGATCGTGTCGCACACCGCCGCCGGCCACTCGGCGGAGACCAGCTCGGGGGTGGCGATCAGCTGCAGCAGTTCGTCGCCCAGCACGTCCAGCGCCTCCAGGTAACAGGCCTGCGGATCGGGGTAGAGCTCGGTGACCGCCTCGAACGGCAGCCCCGCGCCTTCGGCGATCCGCGGCGAGCTGAGGTCGGCGAACTTCCGTTCGCGCAACCCCGTCTCGACCGCGCTGCGCAACACGCGCGCGCGGCGGCTCTCTCCGCCACACGCCTCGGGCTCCAGCTGCAGCGTCTCCGGAAAAGGCGGGTTGGCGCAGTGGCGCGCGCGCAACTTCGCCAGCGCGGGCGACTTGAACAGCAGCGACCACTTCCCCATCTCCTCGACGAGCGGTTCGAGATCCTCGGTGTCGTCGTCGAGCAGGCGCATCTGCGTGGCCCGCCGCAGCCCTCCCACGATCGCCCTCACCACCGGCAGCGGCAGCGTCTCGGCGTTGTCGCTTTCAGCGTTGGCGCCCACGAAGGCACGGCTCTCGCTGCCCCCCGCGCTGCCAGCCTCTGTCGTCCCTGACGCTCGGTCGCCCAGCTCGTCCTCTGCGGCTGGTGGGCACCGTCCGGCAAGCGCGTTGGCGAGCAGCCCTTCGCACACGGCGGTCGTCTTCTGCAGCCGTCGCAGTCCTTCCGCCCCGGCGCCCTGGGACTCGGCGATCGCCAGGCGCATCGCCTTCGGGTTCTGCTCCAGTTCCGCCCCCAACGCCTGCAGCGTTGCGCGCAGGCGTTGGCGCTCGTTGCCCTCTGTCGTGCGGTAGGTGTCGGTGAGGCGCTTGATCGTGCGGTTGACGATCAGGTCGAAGGTCGCCATGAAGCATTCCTCCTTGCCGGAGAACTGCTCGTAGAACGACCTCCGCGAGACCCCCGCCAGCCCGATCACGAGCTTCACGCTGGTCTGCGGGTAGCCCCGCACGGCAACCGCCTCGATCATCCCTCCGTGGATGCGGATGCGCTGGTTGCGGGCCACTCCGGGCGCGCCGAGCGGATGCGGCCCACGGGGCAGGCGGGCGTAGATCGGCGTGATCTTCGCCGCCGCTTGCTGCTTGGCCTTGCCGCTGCCCTTCGCCGGCTTGCGCGCGCCACTCGTAGCTTTGCGCGCGCCCTCCCCAGGCGACCCCGAGCTCCTTCCCTTGGACTCAGACATTCGACCTCCCTGCATCCTCTCGAAACTCCGACTGTCATGGCACTCCGTAGACAAGACATTTCCATGTCAGCGATTTTTTGTCTACAGCGTACTCTACGCAATCCCTTCCCACCACGTCAAGCATCGCCAAACCAGGCGGTTTCCCCAGCAATTATGGCGCTTTTGAGGATAGCGCCGCAGCCGGGTAGAGGCTGTCGCCAGCGCCCTTGAAGGCTCGGCGGCTTGATCGCAGCTGGCTCGTAATGCGAGCCAGCGGACGTCTCCGGCTCGTTGTGACCGCCGCTCGCGGCGCGAGGCGAGGTCTCGGTTGAGGGCGCGGCTCTACGAGCCGGCCGGCTCGGCGTGCTGCTCGCTGTGATCCTCTGGGTGGCGCACAACCACCACGGGGCAGGCGGCGCGGTGCAGCACCGTCTTGGAGGTGCTGCCGAGCAGTTTGGACTTCAGCGCGCCCAGCCCGCGCGAGCCGATCACGATCGCCCGTGCGCCGTGTTGCGCGGCCGCCTCCACGATCGCGTCGGGGGGATTGGTGAGGTCCTCGACAGCGAGCGGCCGCGCGTCCAGGCCCGCCTCGCCGGCGAGTGCCGCCCCCTCCGCGGCGACGCTCTGCGCGTGCTCCTCGCTGGCTCGCTCCACCTCCTGCGTGATCGCGGGGTCGAACGGCAGCATCGTGCTGCCCATCCCGGTTGCGTCCGGCACCATCATCAACTCCGCCAAGCCGGGCTCCCACACGGTGAGAACGATCGCCTCGCTGGGCGCAAACAGCCTGCCGGCCTCGCTCACCGCGGCGCGTGCCGGCGGCGAGCCGTCGTAGGCGATCAGAATCGGGGGCTGCCCGGGCATCGTCTCAGCCTAGCCGCTCCGGCGCTCGCGGGCCGCGCGGTTGGCGTGAATGGGAGGTCGCTCGGGCGTTGCGGGCCACAGGGCCGCTTGCCACGTCGATCGGTTACGTGCGCGGTCGGGAATCACCGGTGAGCAGGGTGGCGGTGGCGCTCAATGCAGGATCACCCGCAGCAGGATCACGCCGAAGCCCATCGCCGCGCCGATGCACAGCTCGAGCGCCAGCTCCGCCGGCTGTGCCCGCGCGCGCAGGCCCGCGAGCAGCTCGAACGCCAGCAGGCTGGCGACGCAGGTCCACAGCCCCACGGTGACGCCGGTTTCCTGGCTGGCGCCCACCGCCCACGCGACCAGCAGCGCCAGCAGCGGCGCGCCCGCGCCCCGCACGATCGCCCAGTCGCGCCCCAGCGCTCGTCCGAGCCCGGACACCGTCAGGCGCTCGTGGGCGGTGAGGCGTTGGCCGAGCAGTTCGGCGTAGGAGTGCGCCAGCCAGTACACCAGCAGCGCCACCACCACCGCGCCGATCGTCTCGGGGTAGGTGTCGCGCAGGCTGCTCTCCGCCGCCAGCAGCGCACCGACGGTGATCGTCCCGTACACCGTCCCCGCCGGGTTGGCGCCGGGCAGCAGCCGGTCGAGCGTGCCGATCGCCAGCCGCCGCGCGCGGGTGGCGGCGCCGGGGGTGTCTGCGCGATCGTGGCGTGCCGAGCTCACTGGGTCACATGATGACCGCCCGCCGCATCTCTTCGATCGGCCATCGTGCGCCTACGCACGTGTAGGCTCCCGGCGGTCTCGCCACACACACATATATACATGGAGAGATAGATAGGGAGGGAGGGAGAATCGTGAAGCTCGTGATCGCCATTGTGCGCCCGGAGAAGGTGAATGACGTGCTGGAGGCTCTCTTCTGTGCCGAGGTGGGTGGTATCTCGATGAGCCGTGTCCAAGGGCACGGCGGTGAGCTGGACCGGGTCGAGACCTACCGCGGGACAACTGTGAAGATGGGCCTCTCCGAGAAGGTTCGCTTCGAGGTGGCGGTCTCCGACGCGTTCGTGCAGCCGACGATCGATGCGCTCTGCGCCGGTGCGCGTACCGGCGAGGTGGGCGACGGCAAGATCTTCGTGCTGCCCTTGGAGCAGGCGGTCCGGATCCGCACCGGCGAGACCGATGAAGGTGCCGTTACCCCGGTAGACCGATGATGGCGATCGGCGAGCTGGCGGTGTCCACTCGTGTGGACGCGGGGGATACGGCTTGGATGCTGGCGGCGACCGCGATGGTGTTGCTGATGACTCCCGCGCTCGGCCTGTTCTACGCCGGCCTCGTGCGTTCCAAGAACACGCTCAACACGTTCATGATGTCGGTCGGCGCGATCGCGGTCGCGACGGTCACGTGGGCGCTGGTCGGCTACTCGCTCGCGTTCGCCAAGGGCAATGGGTTCGTCGGCGGGCTCGGTCACGTACTCATGCACGGCGTGTCCTTCGCGCCCCGGGCCGGGATGGCGATCCCGCAACTGCTGTTCTTCGCATTCCAGGCGACGTTCTGCATTGTCACCGTTGCGCTCGTGTCGGGGGCCGTCGTGGAGCGGATGCGGTTCGGTCCCTTCCTCCTCTTTGCGGGCCTGTGGTCGGTGCTGGTGTATGCGGTGCTCGCCCACTGGTCTTTCGGCGGTGGCTGGCTGCAGGCACACGGGACCCTCGATTTCGCCGGCGGCGTACCGGTCGAGATGGGCTCCGGCTTCTCCGCGCTGGCGGCCGCGCTCGTCGTCGGGGCGCGCAAGGACTATGGGCGCCAGGCGCTGTTGCCACACAACGCGATCTACGTGCTGCTCGGCGCAGGCCTTTTGTGGTTTGGCTGGTTTGGCTTCAATGGTGGCAGCGGCTTCTCGACCGGCCACTCCAGCGTGCTCGCGTTCACCAACACGCTGCTGACTCCGGCATGCACGCTCGCCGTGTGGTTTGTGCTGGATCTGCTGCGTGGCAGGCGCGTGACCGCGATCGGCGCAGCGACCGCGATCATCGTGGGCTGCGTGGCGATCACGCCGGCGGGCGGCTACATCAGCCCCGCGTGGGCGATGGGATTGGGTGCTCTAGCCGCGCTGCCCAGCTACGCGATCATCCTGTGGCGTCCGCGCACGCGTGTGGATGAGACGCTCGACGTGCTCGCCGCGCACGGGACGGCCGGATTCACCGGCATCCTGTTCATCGGCTTCGTCGCTCAGATCGCTTGGAACGGCAAGGCCAACGGGCTGCTCTACGGCAACGCCGCCCAGCTCGGCCACCAGGCGATCGCGGCGCTCGCCGGCCCCGCGTACGCGTTCACCGCCACATTCCTGCTGCTACGGCTGATCGGCTTGCTCATGCCATTGCGGGCCACCAAGCGCGAGGAGGCGCTTGGCATGGACATCGTGCAGCACGGTGAGGAGGCGTACGCCACGGGAGAGGGTGCGATCCTCCTCTCAACCGAGGCCGGGCGTGAGAGCGCGGTCGCGGTAGCGCAGCCCTGATTACAGCATCGTCATCTGCCTGCCCACGAAGAACGCCATCGCGAGCAGGTGCAGCCACCGCACGACAAACCATGCGTGAATCACGCCTGGTGGGCACCCCCGGAACCCTGCAGGACGCGCTCGAGGATCCTGGCGAGTGCTTGGATGCGTGGCAGGTGCGCCCGGGTCAGGCTCTCCAGCTGCTGGCGGCCATGGTCGGTGAGCTCGAGGTGCATGCGACGTTGGTCAAGCGAGTCGCGCTCGCGGTGGATCAGGCCGGTGGTCTCCGCGCGCTGGGTGAGCTCGACGGCGCTGTGGTGGCGTATGTGCAGCGCCTGCGCGGCCTGTCCGATCGTCGGCCCGGGAGTGGTGGGGTGCCCGCGTATGACGAGCAGCAGCTGATGAATCGAGGGCGTCAGGCCGCTGTCGTCGGCCGCCTGCTCGCTCCAGCGCAGGAACTCTCGTAGCTCCTGGCGGAACGCGAGCAGCCGCTGGTAATCCTCGTCGCGCAGCGAACGAGCGGTGGCGGCGGGGTTCATGGTGCCGGCTCGTGGATGGAAAGCAGCTTGCCGGGCTCAGAGATCTTTCGACGCGGTCCGAGTGGGCGCTCGCGGTGGCGCTCCTCGATCAGCACGCGCTCGTGGGCCTTGAGCAAGTCGAACTGGCTCACCAGCCCCACCAGTCGTCGAGGGCTCTCCCGGTCGGCGACGGGCAACACGCCGTGTCCGCTCGAGACCATCCTGTCGGCGATCTCGCGCAAGGTCTCATCGGCGAAGGCGACCATCGGCTGGCGTGCGAGCTCGCCGGCTTGGGTTGCGCTAGCGGACTGCTGTGCAGCGAGCACATCGGAGAATGCCAGCACGCCGAAGAGGCTGTCGTCGTCGTCGATCACCGGGTACAGGCGCTGGCGGCGCTCACTACTGCCCTCTGGCAGGCGGTCGTACAGCGCCTTGGCGGATGTGGTGGGCTGCACGCTCAATATGTCCGTTGCCATCACATCGCGTACGAGTAGGGCCTGTAGCGGGTCGATCTCATACTCGCGAGTGACGTGGTAGCCACGGCGGGCGATCTTCTCGGTCAGGATCGAGCGTTTCAGCGTCAGGACGCTCACGAGATGCGCGATCGTGCATGCAACCAGCAGCGCCAGCAGCACGTCTAGGTCGTGGGTGAGCTCGAGCGCGAACACGATGCTCGCGAACGGCGAGCGCATGACGCCGGCCATCGCGGCGGCCATCCCGATCAGCGCCCACGTGCCCGCCCCCGCACCCGGGAGTATCGCGCCGAGCAGTCCGCCGAGAGCGGCGCCGAGCATCAGCAGCGGGGCGAGGATTCCACCGCTGGTATTGGACCCGAGCGCGATCGACCAGACCGCCAGCTTGACCACCAGCAGGATCGCCAGCGCCCCGAGCGCAAGCTCCCCCGCGAGCTCCGCGCCGATCGTGGCGTAGCCCACACCGAGCACCCTCGAGTCGAGCAGGCCACCGAGGCCGACGAACACGCCGCCGATCGCCGGCCACCACGACCAGTGCAATGGCAGCCGCCCGAACAGATCCTCTGCTGCATACACGCACCGTGTCATCACCCACGCGAGCCCTCCACACGCAACCCCCACCACCACCGCTCCCAGCGTTACCGAGACCCCCAAAGGACGACTGGCGCTCATCGCAAACAGCGGCGCTGCCCGCAACAGCCCAGCACTTGCGAGTGCTTCGCGCACAACCTCGGCCGAGCACGCCGCGAGCGCAACCGGGATTATCGAGCGTGGGCGCCACTCGAACAACAGGAGCTCCACCGCCAGCAGCACCGCCGCGACCGGCGTGGCGAACACCGCGGTCATGCCACCCGCCGCTCCGGCCACCAGCAGCGTTCGTCGCTGCGCGGCGGTCAGATGCAAGAGCTGCCCGACGATGCTGCCGAGTGCACCCCCGGTCACGATGATCGGACCCTCGGCGCCGAACGGACCACCCGTGCCGATGCTCACCGCGCTGGAGATTGGCTTGAGCACTGCAAGCCTCGGCTCCATGCGGCTGCCGCGCAGGAGGATCGTTTCCATCGCCTCGGGGATCCCGTGACCACGAATGCGCTCAGAGCCCACCCGCGCCATCACGCCGACGATCAACCCCCCGACCACGGGCACCAGGGCGCTCCAAACCCCCAGCACATGGACATCTGGAGCGGTGAGGCTGGTGCCGAGCGTCCCCGTGTAGGCGAGATGTGTGATCAAGCCGATCAGGTCCAGTAGCGCCAACGCGAGCAACGCGACAGCCCCACCCACCAGCAGTGCCGCCGCGGACAGCCCGAGAACCGACCGCGTCGCGGTGAAGTCTCCCAACTCACGTGCCCCCGCATTCAGCGGCCGCTTGTCGGGCAGGGCAATGGCGTTATCCGGGAAGCGCTCGATATGGCAGTTCCTCGCCACCGATAGAAAATCATATCGGGTAGCGATATTTCTTGCCTAGGTGCTTGGCGTCGGGCGCGACCTAGCGCCGTCGCAGTACGATGAGGTCCTCACGCCGACGTAGCTCAGCTGGTAGAGCACCTCCCTGCACAAGGGCTGGCGACGCCGCAAGAGATCCGCTGGCTGAAGCGGCCGAGAAGTACGCGCTGAACCTTACGCTCGGGGATAGACCAGGCTCCCAGGGTCTCGCTGTCGCCTCGAGGATCCTATGAGCTGGTCCGATACATGCGGCCTATCGGTAGATCTCGCTGAGCCCATAGGTGATTCGGCGAGCGCTGGGCCAGGTGCCGCGATGTCATCAAGGTAGCCGTGGACAAGTCGATTGCTACCAATGCGATGGTTGCAATCATTGCAGCCAGCTGCTACCATCGCCCTATGGCAACCTCACCGACGATTCCCCGCACAGACCTGCGGCGAGTGCTCCCGACCTTCCGCAAGGCCGCCTCACTCATCGACGTGCATCCATCGTTCATTACTCGTGCCGTGCGCGATCTGGGGATAACGCCAGTCGAGTGGGGACGACGTGAGCGCTACCTGCAGATCCCGGACGTGCTGCTGATCGCCACCCGCGCCCGGCGCAACGCCGTCGAGGAGGTCGCGGGGGGCTTGGTCGAGCTGGCCGAGCAGCAAGCTCCGGAGCTTGTGGGATGGGTGACCACCGAAGCAGAGCAATTCCTCGCTGCGCTTCCCGCGCCCGCGCCCGAGCCCGAGCCCGAGGACAGCGATACCTTCATTGCAGAGTTGCGAAGCGAGCTGCCGGGGGAGTGGGCCGATCGCGCGGAGGCGATCTACCGCAGCCATCTGAAATGACTAGACGGGGTGACGCCGTTCGTGGTATCCACGGTCGGCCCAGCCGTGCCCAAGCCCGCCCACGCAGCCGTCCGTTCGAGCGCAGGGCAAGCCGTCGCGGCTGACCTTTGGGCTACCTGGGAATGCGAGCGAGCGCGCCGAACGTCGCCATACGCTCATGGACGAGCATCGTGAGACGCTGCGCCGCCTCGGCGGGTAGCCGTGCTCTTCGCTACCCAGAGTCCGGGCCTTCTGCGAGGGCGCGGCGGCCGTGCGGGCCTAACGCCTAAGCAGATCGAGCGCTCTCGCGGGTCCTAGCCATCCGCTGATCCCGGAGAAACGGCTACGATTTGCCGCCAGCGCCGACGTAGCTCAGCTGGTAGAGCACCGCCATGGTAAGGCGGGGGTCAAGGGTTCGAGTCCCTTCGTCGGCTCTCATTTCTTACCGCAACGTCACCGCAGTTCGATACCATTTTTGTCCACGGCTGTCCTGTTTTGTCCGCAAGACGAGGGCGACGAATCATCAGCACAGGAGTCAAATATGGCGCTCTACCTCAAGATGGAGCGTCCCTCCGGTCCCCGCATGGTAAGGAGGGGGTCCGGGGTTCGAGTCCCCGCGTCGGCTCTGCTTTCGCCGCCATGTCACCGCAGCTCGATGCACTTCGGTTACGTAGATCGTCCATCGGATCTCGGACCTCGACCACCGAGGCTATAGTCTGCTCGGCAATGGGGCGCAACAACGGCACGCGGCGCGTTGGACTCGCGATCTTGGTGCTGACGCCGTTGCTGGCGCTGATCGGCATGGCCGGCTCGGCCGGCGGCTACTCGATTCAGTTCTGCTCCCAGATCCCGATCGTGGGCGGGATTCCGCCGTGGGGCTTCCACACGGGTGCGCCGATCACGGGGGCGAGCGGCAGCTACGCCCGCGGACACGGTGACATCGACCTGGCCGACAACACCGTCTCCGGGACCCTTTGCCAGGTTGACCGTGTCCCCAACCAGCCCGACCGCTTGATCATCATGACGGTCGAGCACCATCTGGTGTACCACTCGCACTACGCGACGATGTGGGGTTTCCCCGGGAACATCATGAAGATCATCGTCAGCGTGCAGAGCAGCATCGACCCGCAGTGCAAGGTCGGCACCCGCGGCCGCGTGACCCTGTTCGCCAGCTACAACGGCGTGCGCAGCGACAGCGTCCAGTTCTTCTTCCCGGCCGCCTGCAAGGACCACGACCACCTGTACCACGGACCGCAGGTCAACAACCAGGTCCCGCCGCTTTAGAACGACCTCTTCTCGCAGGCTCTGTGGTGCGATGCACAGCGCCCGCCGATGGCAGTCGGCCGCCCGTTCCCGGAAGGCCGCGACGATCCGTGCCCCCAGTTATTTTCTCTTCCCTTTCGTGGCCTTCTTCCACGAGACGGTCGCTGTGCTGATCGTCGTACCGCCCGAGCTGACGGTCACGATCGCCGTGAGCTTGCCGTACTTCCTCAGCAGCGCGTTTCCGGTTGCGTTGAGCGTGAGCTCGAGCGTCTTGGAGGCGCCTGCCGCGAGCGTGGCGCTGCCGGTCGCGATCACCACCCGCTTCTTCTTCGCCGCTGCTTTCTTCTTGCCCTTTCGGGCGGTCACCGCGGTGATCCTGCCACCCTTCAGATGCTCGGTGACGGTGGCCTGAATGCTCACGACCTGACACGCGCCGCCGCCGGCCGGGCAGGAGAGCGTCACGATGGGCTTGCCCTGCTTGCGGGAGATCGAGCCGACGTGTACGACCGGGGGCTTTGACTTCGGTGCCGAGCCACTGCCAGGGCCACCACCTGCCGATGCGCCGTAGACAACGCCGACAAACGCTGGTTCGGAGGCCTCGTGCGAGTAGTCGGCGGTGAAGCCGTTGGCGAGCGTCGCGAAGGTGCCTTCGAACTTGCCGCCGTCGAGCTCGAAGAGGTCAAACTCCTGCCCGGCGGCGGGCACGAAGCCGCCGATGAGTGCCGGCGCGAGCGTCCCCCCAGCGGTGAACTTGCCCGGCCCGTTGCAGCACGGGCCGGTCAGCTGGACCGCGCCGAAGCCCGAGGCGCTGGCGATCTGCGGCGAGAACGTCCCACCGGCAGCGTTGACAAATGACGCCGCCTCTTGGAGCTGGACGAGGGCGCCGGGCGCGACGGTGACGAGCCCTTCGTTGGTGGTGAGGGCACCGTTGTTGCCCTGGAAGACCCCGCCGTTGACTTCGAGTCGGCCGGACGGGCCATTCGTGAGGCTCTCCAGCAGCTGGGTGACCCTGGTGGGCGTTTCGGTTTCGGCGGCGATCAACCCGTTGTTGCGGATCGACCCCGCTTCCACGGTGACCGATCCGCCGACTTCGCCGCTGCCGGTGGGGTTGAGCCGAAGCGTCCCGTCGTTGACGAGTTCTTTGCCCCCGGTGCTCAGCGTGGTGCTGTTGTAGAGCTCTCCGCCGTAGTTGTAAGGCTCGCCGCGCACAGTCACGGTCTGACCCGCGGGAATCGTGCCGGTCAGCGTGACACCTGCGTTGTTGGCCAGGAAGCTCCCCGTCCCGGAGGAGTCGATCAGCGTCGAGCCACTCTGCAGAATCACTTCTTTGCCGCTCACCGAGCCGCCCTGTTGTGTCCATTCGGCGCCGTGGGTGGTGATCGCACCGTCGTTGACGACCGCTGCGTGGTTGGTGAATCCAGCTTTCCCAGCGAAGCTCGGCTGCATTTCAACCGACGCGCCGGTGGCAACCGTGAACGTCCCTTCGTTGGTCACCGCCCATGGGTAGGCGCCTTCGCCTTCCTTGAGGAATAGCAGTGTCCCCGACGCGTCGAGCAGGCTCGCACCGGGCTCGATCTGCAGATTGGCAAGCTTGATTCGATTCACCCACGGGGCGCCGTCGTTCACCGTTTCGATCTGGCCTGCCTCCACGACGCTTCCGCCTACCAACCCCCCGCCCGCGCCATGCGGTTCGACTTTGGCGTTGGTGGTTGCGTTGGTTGATTCCAGCACCAGCTTCGTATTCGTAGCGAAGGTCGCGTTTTCCACCACACTCAGATCTGTCTCATTCGAGGTATTGCCCGCATTGTCGTAGCTTTCACCCACGACATCGATCGTCACCTCGCCCGATCCTCCGCCGACCGTCAAAGTCTTCGCCACCCCGCCATTCGCCGGTATGACCACCGTGGCTGGGGCCGTGATGCACACGTCATCGGAGCTGCCGGGGACACCTTCGGGGCTCCACTCGCTCGCCGCTCCCCAGTTCCCGCTTGCGCCCTTCCATGTCTTCGTGCACGCAGCCTGTGCGCTCGCCGCCGATGCCACCACGCAGCCGAAGGTCAGGAGAGAGATGAGCAGCGGGCGGGTGCGGGTCACGATAGCGAGTCCTTTCGTTGGCGGAAGGTGGGTCAAGGCGACCCTGGCGGGAGCCGAGTACGATACAGCCGTAGCAGGATATGGAAACGATGAGCATTTCGGTAAAACCAGTGAGGGGGAGAACCGTATGTCCTATCCCGTTGTCTTCGAAGCCGACTACATCGAGCAGCGCAGCCGGCTAACCGCCTTCTTCAGGTTGATCCTGGCGATTCCGCTGGCGATCTGGCTGTATGTGTACTCGATCGTCGCCTACGTCGTGGTCGTGATCGCGTGGTTTGCGATCGTCATCACCGGTACCTACCCACGTGGCCTCTACGACTTCGTCGCGGGCTTCACGCGCTTCCTTGCGCGCTTCACCGCCTACGCGGCGCTGCTGTGCGATCCCTACCCGTCCTTCGGCGGCTCCGACGACCCCGCCTACCCGGTGCGGATGCGGTTCGAGGGACCGCTCGACGGCTACAGCCGCCTGAAGACGCTGTTCCGCATCATCCTTGCGATCCCGATCCTGATCCTGCGCTACGTCATGAACCTGATGCTCGAGGTTGGCGCGGTCGCGACCTGGTTTGTGGTCCTGATCACCGGCAAGATGCCGCGCGGCCTGTTCGACTTGATGGTGCTCGCCAACTCCTACATCGCGCGATCGGATACTTACATCACCCTGCTCACCGAGACCTATCCGCCGTTCCAGGACGAGCAGACGCGCGCGGCGGGAGCCCCGGGCTCGCCCGCCCCGAATACGCCGTAGGCACAGTGGGCAACCGGCAACGCTCGCAATTGCGCGACTCTGGTCGTCGCCGAGCTGGCGGAAGCCCAACCGGCCGTCGGGAGCAGCCTCGTGACGAGGAGCCCCGTGGCTAGGGCCCGCCGCCGCCACCCGGCGGCGGGTACAGCCCGGGTACGCCTCCCGGGCCTCCGGGGAAGCCGTGGTGGGCGGCCCCAAGACGCCCCTCCCACACCGCTTTCGCGCCAAGGTCGCCCGTTCTGAAGACCATGTAGCCGGCGCCGATCGACAGCAGCACCAGCACCACGCGCAACGCCGCAAGGGTCGGCTTGGGGGAGAGCAGGCGGTCCACGATTCCCAGGCCGGTGGGCATCCCTCCTGAGATCCGCTGGGAGGCGAAGGTGACGATCAGGGTTGCGGTGAACAGCACGTAGATGTAGGCGAGGATGTGCGCGGCCTGCGAGTGTTCGGAGATCAGCTTGGCGGCCTGCCCCTGCAGGTTCAGCGCGCCCCGCAGCGCGGCGCCCGCCTGCATCGTGAGGAAGATCGAGCTCATCGCGACGATCGACACCACGGCCAGCGCGATCCCGTAGCGCGAGAGCCATGGAGGCTTGATCACGAACACGATTGCCGCCACGATCGTGCACGGGATCAGCACCACGGGCACGTGCACGAACAGCGGATGCGCGGGCAGGCCGCTGTAGATCGTGGTGATGCGGATCGGCAGCGTGAGGAAGCCGAGGAACGCGAGCAGCGTCAGCGCGAACTCGGCGCGTCGCCAGTCGACCGCGGGCCGGCGGCCTGCTCCGACGCCCTCGGTGCTCATTTGCCGCCCCCGACCTTGCCGGCGCTCGGCGAGGGTGTGATCAGGCCTGTCTCGTAGGCGAAGACCACGATCTGCACGCGGTCGCGCAGCTCGAGCTTCGCGAGGATGCGCCCGACGTGGGACTTGACGGTCGCCTCGGAGAGCACGAGGCGCTCGGCGATCTCGGCATTCGAGAGGCTGCTTGCGACCTCTATGAGCACCTCGTGCTCGCGCGCGGTCAGCAGCGACAGGCGCTCGTGCTGCCCCTGGTCGGGGTGCCCGAGGACGGGTAGGCGGTGGGCGTAGGTGGACAGCAGCCTGCGGGTGACCCGCGGCGCGACGACGGCATCCCCGCTGGCGACGGCGCGTATGCCAGAGAGCAGGTCGGCCGGTGGGGTGTCCTTCAGCAGGAAGCCGCTCGCCCCGGCCCGCAGCGCCGCGTAGACGTACTCGTCGAGGTCGAACGTGGTGAGGATGATCACGCGCGCGGCACTGTGCGATTCGACGATCATGCGGGTGGCTTGCACGCCGTCCATCTCTGGCATGCGCACGTCCATCAACACCACATCCGGCGCCAGCCTCCGCGTGGCCTCGACGGCCTCGCGGCCGTTGGCGGCCTCGCCGACGATCTCGATGTCGGGCTGGGTGTCCATCACCATCCGAAACGCCATCCGCATCAGCTCCTGGTCGTCGGCCAGCAGCACGCTGGTCGTCATCGCGAAGCGGCCTGTGCGTCGGGGTTCAGCAGCAGGTGCACGCGCCAGCCGCCGCGGGGGCCTGGTCCGGCCTCGAGCGTTCCTCCGTAGCTCGCGGCACGCTCCCGCATGCCGTGCAACCCACGCCCGCCGGGTGCCACCGCGGCTCGACCCTGGCCACTTCGACCTCTTCCGGCTCGATCCTCGTTGGCCCGAACGTCGTCAGCTCGATCTCGTCCAGCTTGCCCATCGTCAGTCCGACCATCGTCAACTCGATCTCGTCCAGCTTGCCCATCGTCAGTCCGACCCTCGTCAATGCCACCCTCGCGAGTGCTGCTTGTGCCCGTATCGGTCACCTCCAGCTCGACCTGCCCCGGCCGACAGCTCAATGCCAGATGCGCATGGGTTGGCCGGGTGGCGTGCTTGAGCGTGTTGGTAAGAGCCTCCTGTGCCACCCGGAAGACCGTCAGCTGCACGCCGTCGGCCAGCCCGTGCGGGTCTCCCTCGAGGTCCATCGTCACCGGGATGCCGGCGGCGTGCACGCGCGCGAGCAGCTCGTCGAGCCGGTCGAGGCTGGGCTGCGGCTCCAGCGGCTGCGCCGAGGAATGATCGCGCAGCACGCCCAGCAGCCTGCGCATCTCGACCAGCGCCTCCCGGCCGGTCGCCGCGATGCGCTGGGTGGCCTCCGCCGCGCGCTGCGGCGAGGTGTTCATCGCGTAGGTGGCGCCGTCGGCGAGGGCGATCATCACGCTGAGATTGTGGGCCACGATGTCGTGCATCTCGCGCGCGATGCGGGCTCGCTCGGCGGCGGCCCCGAGCCGGCCCTCCTGGTCGCGCTCGAATTCAAGCCGCGCCGCCTTCTCCTGCAGCGAGGCCAGCAGCGCCCGGCGCTGGCGGACGGAGACGCCGAGCACGCCGGCCGCCGTCGCCAGCCCGGTGAGCCCGACCCACACCTTCAGCGGCTCGGACGGCGACCAGCGCACCGCTGCCATGACGGCCCCCACCGCGACGATGCCGGCGGCGAATGCCGCGGCGATCGGGCTGCCATCCAGGGTGACCCAGTACAGGGAGATCAGCACCGCGGCGTCCGCGAGCTGCGGGGCGGCGAGCAGCCACTGCGCCAGCGCGACGATCGCGACCACCCCGAAGCACAGCATCGGACTCACGCGCCGCAACGGCAACGGAGCACACAACGCGGCGCAGAACACCACGGCGAGCGTGGTGAGACGGTGCTGCGTGAGCAGGCCCGCGACGCTCACCACCGCGACGGTCAGGCAGATCGCGAGATCGATCGCCAAGGGATGCCATCTCTTGGTTGGCGTCCTACTCGACCTCCGCATCGAGCACCAACAGCCGTTCGGCCAGCTGGGCTGGGTGTCGCTCGGCTTGCGGCTTGCCCTGCACGTCGGGCTTGGTGACGGTGACGTAAGCCACGCCCTCACCGTACGGTGTCCGGCGCTCGACCACAACGCCCGGAGGGACCATCTCGATCCGCGCGCGTATCCAACTCAGGTAGAGCTGGGCTGCTACCAAGGTCGGACGCTCACACGCCGGTGACGGCGGCAACCTCGCCCGTGGCGACCGCCTCGGCGAGTCGCCGGTGGTCGAGCTCGTTCTGATCGGCGTACGCCCCGGCGAAGCGGGCGATCGCGCGGTCGAACGTGGAGCCGTCGCCCAGGTAGGCGGCGATCGCGAGCCGATCGCCGGAGCGCGCGTGCGCCCGGGCCAGCGACCACCCGCATGCCCGGGTGTAGGCGTGCAAGCCCGACTCGCTCAGCGTCGAGAGGTCGGCGGAGGCCTTCCAGTCCCACAGCTGGCGGACGTAGAAGTCGTGTTCGTCGCCATCCAGCCCCACGCTGCGCTGCCAGCCGAGGAAGATGTCGCTGGCGGCCTGGGAGATGCGCTGGCCGCGCACCACCCGCTCGCCGTGGTTGGCGAACTCGCTGGCGCCGAGGTAGGGCTCGAGCACCGAGGGTTGCGCCTCCTTGGCCTGCAACACGAGCGGATCCTGCCCGTCGCGGCCGACGAGCAGGAACACCCAGGCGCGGGTGCCGACGCTGCCGACGCCGACGACCTTGCGCGCCATGTCGACGAAGCGGTGGGTTCGAAACAGGTACTCGCGATCGGCGTCGAGGCTCTCCGCGTACCGATCGAGCACCTTCTGCACGAACGCCGACTGCTCGCGCGCGTCGACCGGGCCGACCAGCTCGCGGATCGGGACGAGCAACGGTGGGACGTGGCTGAAGCGCAATTTGCCGTCAGTGCGCTCGGTCAGCTTCTTCACCGCCCGCAGGCTGGTCTTGCGACGCGCGTTGGCGAACGGCTGCGCGAACTCGATCCGTCCCCGGCCCTTCAACCTCCCGCCGAAGCGATCGACCAGCTCGCTGGCCGTGAGCCGCTCATACCAGACATCAAGGTGGCTGCGGCCGGCGAAGTTGCGCATCGCCTCGCGGTACTCGCGCACGCTCTCCTCGACGATCCACCGGCGGCTGTCCGCCGGTAGGCCCACGTCGCGGCCGGCGATCTCGGCGCTGGCTGCCATCCGCTTGACATCCCACTCCCATGGGCCCGGAAGCGTCTCATCGAAGTCGTTGGGGCTGAACACCACGCGGCGATCGGGGGCCGCGAACCCGCCGAAGTTGGAGATGTGGGCATCCCCACATGCCTGCACCACGATCCCCGAGTCGGGCGTCGCCGCGAGATCCGCCGCCATCACGGCGGCGGCCCCGCGGTAGAAGGTGAACGGCGAGACGAGCATCCGCCCGTAGCGGATCGGCACGAGCTCCTGCACGCGCGAGGCCGCCTGAGCCGCGAGCACCGTGACGGGGTCGGGCCGCTGGGTCGCCGGGGCCCATTCGCCGTGGGCCGATCGGGGCGTGGCCTTGCGGGCCGCCCGGCCTCGCTGCGCGGACTCCCCGGACTGCAGCTGTGCGTAACGCGAGGCGGGTTCAGCGGTCACGGCTGTTGAGCTCCCTTGCGACTTCCACCACCGATGTGCGCTGATAGAAGTCGACTGCGACGATAGCGCCCTTGAGCTCGCGCTTCTTCAGGCAGCGCTCGATGCGACCGCGTAGGAACGGCGCACGACCGATGGCCGCGTTGAGGGTGGTGCTCGGTGGGAACGGTGGGATCCAGTAGTTGATCAGCAGCAGCGGGCTGTCCGCTTTGCCCCGGGAGCGTGCGCAGCTCAGCTGGTCGGGGCGCGTGGCGCCGAGCGGCGTGTCCTGGATGAACGAGAACGCGGGCATGTACCAGGCTGGCGAACCGCCCTTCTCCTCGGCGAACACGACCAGGCGTTGCCCGTGGGCGATCAACTCTCCCAGGGTCGGCAGCGGCGCTCGACGGTCGAGCGTGGCAACGTAGCGCGTGAGCCCGGTTTGCTCGAACGCCCGCTCGATCGTGGCGGGTGGGACGTAGTCCTCGACGATCACGATCACAACCTGATCGGGGTGGCGTTCCAGGAAGTCTCCGATCACCTTCAGTTCGCGGTTCAGCGGCTCGGCTCCCAGCTCGCACAGGGTGTGGCAGAGGTAAGGCTCGGGCGTGCCGTGCAGCGTGCCCACGCCCACGCGGCCAGCCACCCGGTCGGCGACGCGCAGGGCGCTCGCGGGGAGCTGTTGGGCGACCTTGTTGCGGTCGGAGCCCTCGGCACGCAGGTCGGTTCGCACTGTGCCCGTCGCCGGGTCGTATACCCCGAAGTGCACGTCGAGCAGCAGCGCCCGGATGCCGTCGTCGAGCTGGCGCGCGATGCCGTAGCGCTGGTTGGCGAAATACCAGCCCGGCTCGGCGGATGCCGCGAACGAGTTGTGGGTGCCCGGGAAGACGACTTCGTCGAGACGCTTCCCGCATAGCTCCTTGGCGCCCTCGCAGCTTTGGCTCTGCGCCGAGGCGGCGTGGCCGTGCGCCCCCGAGCAGCCGGCGAGCAGCAGTGCCAGTAGCCCCGCGGCGGCCGGCCCGAGTAGGGCGGCAATCACCTGAGGCACGCGCATGCGCACGTACCACGACCCGAGTGTGTCAAGGTGGCGCCCCATCGGGCTCAGGAGCCTACGCGCCGGCGAGGTGGTTGTCATGGGCCGGGGGGGTGCTTGCGGGGGTGCTCGTCCGGTGGCGGCATTCCCCGACCGGCTGGGGGCTGAGCCAGGCCAACTCGACGGGCGTCGGCGACCTCAGCGGATGCCGTCGAGCAGCTCGGCGGGGGAGGCGAGCTCGAGACCTCGGGCGAGGATCACGAGCGTCTCCAAGCGCGGCGAGCGCTTGCACCGCTCCAGGAGGCTGATCTCAGTGCGGTGCAGGTTGCACGCTTCGGCGAGCGCCTCCTGCGAGAGCCCCGAGCGCTCCCGGTGCGCGCGTAGGTTCTTGGCGAATTGGCTGCGTATCTGCTCCACGGACACCCGCTAACTGTCGCGCCTCGCAGACGAGAGGTCTACAGACCTTTGTCTACACCGTGTGGGCGTCGCAAAGTCGCACTTCTGCGCGGCTGGGTCATAAACGTTTTGCTCAGTTTATCGACAAGCCACCAAGCGGCATGTATCGGCTGCAAATTGAACCATTCCGTCACCGGCTTCGTGTGCCAGACGCTTGATCTTTAGGCCTGCGCGAGACAGGGGTGCTCGGGGGCCGCGAGCGTGGGATTTCAGATGCAGATGAAGCCGAGGGTGTCCAGGTGGCGGACGCACGCCGACGCCCACACCCGCTCGTCCTCCGCGAGCACGACTCCATGTTCGCGCAGCCGTTCGAGCGCGACGCCGATCGTCGCCGGGTTGACGTCGCAGAGCTCGCGCTCTAGCTCCCCGCGCGACCAGCGCAGTGGGTGGTCGTCGCGCAGCAGCTGCAGCACCACCAGGAACTGCGTGCCGTCCTGCTCCAGCGGATCGACTTGCTCCTCGGGCATGGCGCAATCTTCGTCCCGCGGTGCCCAGACCCTTCAGACAACGTCTAAGTTGGCGCGAAAAGACGCAAGCCCGTGCCCGCTCATCGCCGGCTTGGCGCGTTGATGCGAGTGGGTGTATCGAGGGAGGGGATGGGAGGGGGAGTTGCTCGCACGAATTGACATAGCGTTCATTATCTGCAATATTAAGCGATATGGCCAGCTCTCTTCACCGTCCCTCCTTGCGAGACGAGCAGCGGGCGCTGACCCGCCGGCGCCTGCTCGATGGCGCCGAAGCCGTGTTTGCCCGCAGCGGGTATCACGGTGCCTCGGTTGACGAGATCGCGCGTGAGGCGGGGGCGACGACTGGGGCGCTGTACTCGAACTTCACCGGCAAGGAGGATCTGTTCCTCGCCTTGTTCGAGGAGCGGATCGCCACCGATGTGCGCGACTACTCCCAGATCGCCGCCGAGGGAGCGACGGCCGAGGAGCAGGCTCGAGGGACGGCGGACCATTGGATGGAGATCCTGCGCGAGCGTCCCGACTACTTTCCGCTGTTCATCGAGTTCTGGGCGTACGCGATCCGCGAGCCGCGGCTGCGGGGCCGCCTGGCCGGACAGTTCGCGGCGCTGCGCTCATCCAGTGCGCGCCTGTTCTTGCAGGGGGCTGGACGGAAGGGTGTCTCGCTGAGCGATGAGGCGGGCGAGCTGGTGGGGCTGCTCATCAACGCCCTGGGCAATGGTCTGGCGCTGGAGAAGCTGGCCGATCCGGAGGCCGTGCCCGATGCGCTGTTCGGGGATCTGCTCATGCTCATCTTCCGGGCCCTGGAGGCGCTTGGGCGCGAGAACCCGAGCATGACCGACCCGGACGCCATACGGCGCTCGCGGGAGTCGGCAACAACGAAAAGGAAAGGTGTCCAACATGGGTGAGAACTCGTCAACCGCCAAGCAGGACGCACCGCTGTCAAGCCCCCTCGGGGAGACGCCGCCCCGGTCCAGCCCACTCCGGGAGGCATGGCCCCGGTCGAGCCCGCTCGGGGAGACGCCGCCCCGGTCCAGCCCACTCGGGGAGGCATGGCCCCGGTCGAGCCCGCTCGGGGAGACGCCGCCCCGGTCCAGCCCACTCGGGGAGGCATCGCGCCGGTCGAGCCCACTAGGGGACGCGCCGCCCCGGTCCAGCCCACTCGGGGAGGCATCGCGCCGGTCGAGCCCACTAGGGGACGCGCCGCCCCGGTCCAGCCCACTCGGGGACGCGCCGCCGTCAAACCCGCTCGTCCATTCCCCATCCGCCGCTCCCGGGCTGCGCCGAGCAACCGCAGACGACGTCCAACGGCTGCGGACGGTGCTGGCGGAGGCGTTCATGGAGGACCCGATATTCAGCTGGTTGATCCCGAATGACGCCAGGAGGCAAGCACGGTTGCGCCACTACTTCGGGATCGAGCTGCGTCACTTCGCCCTGCCGCGCGGGCGCGTGGAGACGACCGAGGATCTCGCCGGCGCGATGTTGAGCCTGCCGCCCGGCAGGTGGCGTGTGCCGCTGCACACCACCCTCTTGCACGGCAGCGTATTCGGGGCTCGAATCGCCAAGGCGGCGAGCTTGGGAGCCAGGATGGAATTGCGTCACATGCGTCTCGCGCGCGAGCCCCACTACTACGTTCGCGACATCGGCGTGAATCCGGGCATCCAGGGACGAGGGCTGGGCAGCGCGCTGATGCGCCCCACGCTCGACCGCTGCGATCGGGAGGGCCTGCCCGCCTACATCGAGGCCTCCAGCGAGCGCAGCGCCGTTCTGTACGCGCGCCTCGGATTCCGGCTTGTCGAGGAGCTGCGCGTGTGGGGCAGCCCGCCGCTGCGGCTCATGCTCCGTCCTCCACGGGGGACGCCGTGAGCATGGCCTGCCACCAACGCTCGGGGGTGGGCGCGGCGATTTCCTCAGTGCTGGCCATGCCTTGCCGCGACTGTCCTCGCGGCTGATGGTGATGGCGGGGGCAGGATTCGAACCTGCGAAGGCAGAGCCAACGCGTTTACAGCGCGTCCCCTTTGACCGCTCGGGAACCCCGCCGGGGGCTTGCCGCAGTTTAGTGTGGTCGCCGCGCGGGGGCGGGAAGCCTAAGACGCCTCGCGCAGCAGCTGCGCCTCGGGCAGCGTCTGCAGCTTCTTGAGCGTGCGGTTCTCGATCTGGCGGACGCGCTCGCGCGTGATGTTGAAGGCGCGGCCGACCTCCTCCAGCGTGCGGGAGCGACCGCCGGTGATGCCGTAGCGCATCTCCAGCACCTCCCGCTCGCGGCGGGGGAGCACCGCCAGCACCCGCACCACGCTCTCGCGGCGCAGCGACTCCGAGGCGGTCTCGAACGGGGATTCGGCGGCGATGTCCTCGACGAAGTCCGCGAGTGCGGAATCGTCCTCCTCGCCCACCGGCTTCTCCAGCGAGATCGGTTGCTGAGCCATGCGCAAGATCTCGCGCACTTCCGCGATCGGGTAGTCGAGCTCGGTGGCGAGCTCCGCGGCGCTGGGGTCGCGCCCCAGCGACTGGATCAGCATGCGCTCGGCGTGCAGCACCTTGTTGAGCTTTTCCGCCATATGCACGGGGATCCGAATCGTGCGGCCCTTGTCCGCGATCGCCCGCGTCACCGCCTGGCGGATCCACCAGGTGGCGTAGGTCGAGAACTTGTAGCCGCGTCGGTAGTCGAACTTCTCCACCGCCCTGATCAGCCCCAGCGAGCCCTCCTGGATCAGGTCGAGGAAGGTGAGGCCGCGGCCCATGTAGCCCTTGGCGATCGACACCACGAGGCGCAGGTTGGCCTCGACCATCTGCTGCTTGGCCGTGACGTCGCCGCGCTCGATGCGCTTGGCCAGGCTCACCTCCTCGGCGGCGCTCAGCAGCGGCACGCGCCCGATCGAGCGCAGGTAGAGGCGCAGCGAGTCGAGGCTCGACTCCGCGCTCTCGAGATCGAGCTCGGTGGGGCGCAGCTCGACCACCTGGTCGAGGTCCACCTGCTCCTCCGGCCCTTCGTCCTCCGGGTCGGGCGAGTCATCGCGGTGCAGCGGGATCGGCCGCGGCTCCTCCGGCTCCTCGCTCAGCTCGCGCTCCATCCGCTCCGGCACTGGCTCGCCGACGATCTCGATCCCGTGCTCCTCCAGGTAGCTGAGCAGATCCTGCACCTGCTCGAGCGCGACGTCCGCCTCCTCGAGCGCCGTCGCCAGCGCATCGGAGGCCACGAACCCCCGTTCCTGGCCGTCGGCGATCAACGTCTGCAGCTCCTCGATTTCGACCACCGCGACCTCTGCCCCGGCGGTCACCGCCGGCTCCACCGGAGCCGCGGGAGCGCGACTGACCCCCCTGCCCTCCAACCCTGCGAACTCAAAGACCTTTTCGCTCAACTCTGTGGACCCCCAGGATCCATGCTGCACCCATCGCGGCGAGCCGCGCCCGCCACGCCTCCCCTACCAGCCTGCTGATGCGCGCCTCCTACGCGTCTCTTCGGTGATGACAGCCACCGGCTCTGCTCCTTCTCCTCTCCAGCAATTCAGTGCTGGCTCTGCCTGCCCAAACCCGCGACGATGCTTGACGTTGCGGCCTTGCCCCAAATGATCTGCGGAGTGATACCAGATATCAAGGCCCCCGTGCGCAGCTTCCATCGATTGGCATACGTCCAGTCGGCTGAGATCGAGCCGGCGGGTCTCAGCCGACTGGGATCGGGCCGACGGGGACCGGGTCGGCTGGGACCCGGTGTACTACGCTTGACAGGCGGTGCCGACAACGATGCGCGTGACACCCTCGCTTCAGCGGCCGGCGCCCGAGGGGCAGCCGGCGCCGGAGGACGTGCAGGCTCGCGTGCCCGCCGTGCGCGTCGGCCTCTCGCGCGTGGGGGTCACCGGCGTGGAGAAGGTGGTGCGCATCCGCGACGAGCTGTTCTTCGCGCGCCTGGAGTGCTTCGTCGACTTGAGCCGCGACCAGAAGGGCGCGCATATGTCGCGCTTCGAGGAGGTCGTCAACGAGGCGATCGGCGAGGTGGTGCTCACCCAGTCGCAGTTCCGCGCGGAGACGCTCGCGCGCAACATCGCCGAGCTGGTGCGCGAACGCCAGGGGGCCGCGCGGGCAGAGGTGACCGTGCAGGCACGCTACCCCGAGCACAAGCCGGCCCCCGTCTCCGGTGTCTCCACGCAGGAGATCTACACGCTCCACGGCCGCGCCGTGGCACTGGAGGGCGGCACGCGCCACATGGTGGGGGTCTCCGCCACGGGGATCACCGCCTGCCCCTGCGCACAGGAGCTGGTGGCCGCCCGTGCCCGCGAGCGCCTGTCCGCGCGGGAGGGCTTCTCGCAGGAGCAGATCGAGCGCATCCTCGCCTCGGTTCCGGTCGCCACCCACAACCAGCGCGGCCTCGGCACGCTTCAGATCGGCTGCTTGGAGGGTTGCGAGGCGGAGATCGACGCCAAGGCGCTGTTGGAGGTCGTCGAGGGCTCGATGTCCTCGGAGATCTACGAGCTGATGAAGCGCTCCGACGAGGTTGAGGTCGTCGAGAAGGCCCACCGCCGCCCGCGCTTCGTCGAGGATTGCGTGCGCGAGATGGTCGCGGGCGTTGTTGCCACCTTCCCCGGGCTGGACGGCGACAGCTTCATCTCCGCACGTCAGGAGAACCTCGAGACGATCCACCAGCACAACGTCGTCGCCGAACGCCACGGCCTGCTCTCGGAGCTGCGGGGCGAGATCGACTCCGGCCACCCCGCCGCGCACCAGACCACGCTGGAGGAGTGGCTCGACGAGGAGCGTCGTTGAAGGAAGGGCGTCGGGGTCTGGAGGAGGGGCTGGGCGGCGGCTCAAGCCTGAGATGGGGCTGGGCGGCCCAGCTGAGGAGTGGCTGGGCGGCGGTTCGAGCCTGAGGATGGGCTGGGCGGCTCAGCCTCAGGAGGGGCTGGACGGCTCAGCTTGACTGGCGAGCCTGGGCCTGAAGGCGCCGGCGCAGGCCGAAGAAGTAGTCGAGGCCCGAGAGCACCGTCACCAGCACGGTCAGGTAGAGCAGCAGCGCCACCCACAGCGGTTTGCCGGGCACGGCAATCACGGCGAGGATCGCAGCGATCTGCATGCAGGTCTTGACCTTGCCGAACATGCTGGCGGCGATCACCACACCCGCCTGGGTGGCGCCCATGCGCAGCACCGTGACCGCCAGCTCGCGGGTGATGATCACCATCGCCACCCATGCCGCCAGCCGTCCGAGCGAGACGAGCGAGAGCAGTGCGGCGATGATCAGCAGCTTGTCGGCGAGCGGGTCCATCAGCTTGCCGAAGGTCGTGATCGACCCGCGCGTGCGCGCGAGATAGCCGTCGGCGAAATCGGTTAGCGAGGCCAGCGCGAACACCACCGCCGCGAGCACGTCGCCTGAGGGGGTGTTGCCGAGCAGGGCGACGACCAGCACCGGAACCAGCATGATCCGCAGCACGGTGAGGACGTTCGGTAGGTTCAGGGGGAACATCGGCTGAAAGCAGAGGGGCTCGGCTTGCCAGCCCGCGGCTGGCCGCCACCCTCTCAGGGCCATTATGTCGGCATCCGGGCAGGCGGACAGGAGAGATGAACGGGGATGAGCGGGTACGGGCAGGGGAGCAGGCCGCGAGCCGCTAGGGTGGCGCCCATGGACATGCAACTCGTGCCGATGGTGATCGAGCGCACCGCGCGCGGCGAACGGGAATTCGACATCTACTCGCGGCTGCTCAACGAGCGGATCATCTTCCTTGGCACGCCGATCGAAGACCAGGTCGCCAACCTCGTCGTGGCGCAGCTGCTGCACCTCGAGGCCGAGGACCCCGACAAGGACATCTCGATCTACATCAACTCCCCCGGCGGCTCGATCTACTCGGGCCTCGCGATCTACGACACGATGAACTTCGTCAAGCCCGACATCGCGACGATGTGCGTGGGCGTGGCGATGTCGATGGGCTCGCTGCTGCTGGCGGGCGGCGCCAAGGGCAAGCGGGCCTGCCTGCCCAACAGCCGCATCCTGATCCACCAGCCCTCCGCCGGCTTCGAAGGGCAGTCCACCGACATCGAGATCCACGCGCGCGAGATCCTCAAGGTGCGCGAGCGCATCGACGAGATCTACGCCGAGTGCACCGGCCGCTCGCAGGAGGAGGTCCGCCGCGACATGGAGCGCGACCGCTTCTTCACCGCCGAGCAGGCCTTGGAGTACGGGATGATCGACCGGGTGCTCGACAGCCACTGAAGGCTCAAGCCACCCCGTGCTCGATAACCCCGAGCCCCTCGATCTCGATCCGCACGACATCCCCTGTTGACAGGAACACCGGCGGGTCCTGCCCCAGGCCGACGCCCGAGGGCGTGCCCGTGAGGATCAGGTCGCCGGGGAAGAGCGTGCAGGTCTCGGCGATGAAGGCGACGAGCTCGGGGACGGTGAAGATCAGGTTGGAGGTGTTGGAGTCCTGACGCATCTCGCCGTTGACCCATGTGCGTAGGCGCAGCGCGTGCGGGTTGGGGACCTCCTCGACGGTGGTGATCCAAGGGCCGTAGGGGCAGAAGCCGTCTGCTCCCTTGGCGCGCGTCCACTGCGGCTCGCGGCCCTGCAGGTCGCGGGCGCTGACGTCGTCGGCGACCGTGTAGCCGGCGACGCGCCCGCCTGCGCCCATCACCACGGCGAGCTCCCCCTCGTAGTCGAGGCGGCGCACGACCTCGGGACAGCGCACGGGCTCGTTCGGCGGGGCGGCGGAGGCTGGCAGCTTCATGAACACCAGTGGCTGCGCGGGCGGCTCGCCGCCGGTCTCGGCGACGTGGTCGGCGTAGTTGAGCCCGATCCCGAAGATCGCCCTTGGCGCGGGCACGGGCGCGAGCAGCGTGACCTCCTCCAGCGGCCAGGTGGGACCGGGGCCGTCGGACCCGCCCATCGCGGCGGCGCTCTGCGCCAGCGCCGGGGTCCCCAGCACGTCGAGCACCGTGAGGCGCTCGTCGGCGAACGCGGTGACCCGGCTGTCCGCGACGGTCCCCGCTCGCGGGGCCTGGCTTCCAGGGGGCTTGAAGGTCGCCAGGCGCATCGGGGCAGCGTACCCGCTCGACCCGGCACCTGTACGTCGGCGGCGGCTGGTCTCTCTGCTCGGCAGGCGCGGGGCGCAGCCCGATG
The DNA here is from genome assembly GCA_963844585.1 of uncultured Solirubrobacterales bacterium. GTDB lineage: Bacteria > Actinomycetota > Thermoleophilia > Solirubrobacterales > Solirubrobacteraceae > Palsa-744. The sequence continues at coordinate 1,071,017 of CAWJOV010000010.1, forward strand.
TGCCGCCCCCCCGGGGTTTATGCTCGCCCGGCCCCATGGCCGGCCTGAGCAAACTGGAGCGCCTCCTGTTGGCGGCGGTGGCCGTGACAGTGGCGCTGGCGGGCGCGGCGAACTACGGCGCGTGGGCCGCGGTCCCCCGCTTCGCGCTGGCGACGGTGGCGCTGGCGGGCCTCGCCTGGGCTGTGGCGCTGGGAACCGAGCAGCTGGGGGAGCACATCGGTGCGGCCGCGACCGGCGTGCTGCAGGCGACGCTCGGCAACCTGCCCGAGCTGCTGGTGGTGATCTTCGCCCTGAAAGCGGGCGACCTCGTGGTGGCGCAGACGGCGCTGGTCGGCTCGCTGCTGGCGAGCGCGCTGCTGGTGCTGGGGCTGACGATCGTGGCGGGCGCGCGGCAGGCACCGGACGGGATCATGCGCTTCTCCTCGCGCCTGCCCAACGACGCCACGACGCTGCTGCTGGTGACGGTCTTCCTGATCGTGCTGATCGGCCTCGCGCTCAGCTCGGGCAGCGCGGCGGGTGACCACGTGGACACGATCTCGGTCGTCGGCGCCTGCTGCCTGCTGGGGGTTTACGCGACGTGGCTGGTGCCCTACCTGCGGCCCAAAACCACCGCCAGGGGTGATCGCGCGCCGCAGCCGCCGGTGGGGGAGCCGGCGCGCATCTCGCTGCGCGCGGCGTTGGTGCTCCTCGTGGCGGCCGGCGTCGGCGCGGGCTTCGTCTCGGAGTGGTTCGTCAGCGCGCTGCGCCCGGCGATCGAGATCCTGCACATCTCCACCGCTTTCGCTGGTCTCGTGATCGTGGCGATCGCCGGCAACGCGGTCGAGCACTTCGCCGGCATCACGCTGGCGGCGCGCGGCAAGGCCGACCTCGCGATCGCGGTCGTCAAGAGCTCGGTAGCGCAGATCGCCGCCTTCCTCTTCCCGGCGCTGGTGCTGATCTCGCTGGCGCTCCCCACACAGCTGACGTTCGCGCTGCAGCCGATCTACATTGGCGCGCTCGGCTTGATGACGATCGCGGTCTGGCAGGTCACGGGCGACGGCGAGGCGGCAGCCTTTGAGGGCTGGGCGTTGGCGGCGATCTACGTGATCGTGGCGGTGGTCGCCGCCTACCAATAGGGCTGGGTTGTGCCCCAGCAGTTTGTCGCGTGGGCCAGCGCGCCGCAGGCTTCTGTCAACTTGTGGGCGCCGAGAGTTGTGATCCGATCGAGCAGGAAGGCCTTGTCGGCTGCGTCGATCTGATCGGCATTCAAGACGCAGGTGCGTGGCATGCCGTCCTTGGGTCCAAGCTCAACCTCGGTCGCGAGACCACGGATAGTCGTGGTCGCAAGCATGATGAATACCTCGTTGAGATCCGCAATTGCCTCGTCGCGGGTCAGAACCAAGGCGGGCCGGCGCTTCAGGCCGGGGTGCTCATACCACCAAACCTCGCCGCGCTTCATTGCCCCGTTTCGCGTTCCGCCCGCGCGAACGCCTCACCAATCGTCTCTCCGTGCTCAGCGATCTCCTCCTGGTCCAACCGGCCAAGCTTGCCGGCTGACGACGCGCGACGAAGGGCCGACAAGTTCCCCCACTCATCAATGATATCGCCGGGCCTTGCGGCTTCCGGGTCTGCCTCCCCGCCCTCTCGCCGCGAGGCGACGTACCGCAGTGCGTCGCCAGCCTCGGCCTCGCTGAGCTCGTCCACCAGCTGATGCAGGCGTTCCTTGACCGTCATCGGTCGAATTGTAGTTGCCACCTCTTCTTCATCCGCCTCCGCGGAGCAAGCGGGACAGTGCCCGGACAAATGGGGAGTTTGGACCCGGACAAATGGGGAATTAGGGGCCGCGCAGATGGGGATCGGGGATCGATGCCTCTGGCAGGTGGGGAGCTACCCCCGCGTCAACCCCCCGATCAACGCCCCCGCCAACCCCCCGGCGGTGGCGGCCTGCACGTTGCTGCCGTCCACCGCCTCGGCGGGCGCGATGAACATCGTCTGGATCGCCAGGCGTCCGGGGCCGGTGAAGCGGTTCCAGGTGAGCTTGCCGCCGCCGCCCATCAACCCCGTCTTCAGTCCCATCGTCACCGACTCCATCGTGACCGTCGGGTCCTTGTACAGCCAGGCGCCGGCCTCGACGTCGAGCTGCTCGCCGGCGCCCAGCTCGACGAGGAACACGTTGCCGTTGCCGTGCAGCCACACGATCGCATCGCCCGTGGTGGCGCGGAACTTGTCGATGAAGAAGCCGGTCCCGCCGAGCAGCATGTTCTGGATGCCCTTCACCCGTTCGAAGCTGTAGTCGAGGTTGTCGGTGGCGGCGATGAACTGGTGCTCGCGCACGTCCAGCCCTTCGCCGATCTTCAGGTGCATCGGGATGCACTGCCCGGGCGCGTCGCGCGAGAAGGCGATGTGCCCGGCGCCGAAGGTGCGCGTGACGAAGTAGTCGAGCCCGGCGATCTTCCGTTTGACGCCGCCCGGCAGCTTCTTCAGCTCGATCTCCACGCGCGTTTCCTTCCACAGCAGCACGTGGTGCTCGAACATCACCGAGCCCGGCCCCAGCACGACCTGCAGCTCGGGCACCAGCTCCCCGCGGATGTGGTAGGTGACTTCCGCGAAGCTCTCGTCGCGGATCATCGTCGGAATCGGCTCGGGCAGCTGCATCGTGGGACCTCCTCGGGCTGGCGTCGAAAATAAGTGGGTGGTGGGCGCTTCGTCAATGATGGCGTGGCCCTCGGCTGGATTGGTGTATCGGCTGCGAGGCACGTTTGGATGAGGATCCTGACTGCCGAGCGGGTGGGTCAGGAGGGGGTTGTCTCTGCGTGGACGCCCGGTGTGCGTGTAGGGGACGCATGTCGCACGGGGGCCTGTCGCGTGGGTAGATCGGTCGCGCTGATCGAGGGGGACTTGACAACTACCCCGCACTCTGCGTATAGTGGTCTTACCCCGCCGGCCCAGCTGTGGCCAAGGGGGCTTGCATGAAGCAAACATAGGGTCTGTTCGAGGTCGAGCCCACACGCTCGGCCCCAATTGCAGCACCAGCAGGATCCTTGTCTTGGGAGAGGGATCGGGTCTCGATGAGGGAGCGTTCACACGTGAGGACTTCTGACGCCTCGGCACGTCGTACTGCAATTTTTCTAACTTCGCTCACCCGATCGCCGCTCACGCCCACGGGCACGGCGTCATGTAATCGAGGGGTCGCCCCCTCTGGCCTGGAGGAGGCGTCGATGAATGCTGCGCGGAGGTACACAGGGGTCCGTGGGTTGGTGGCGGCCGGGCTGGTTTCGCTATGTGTGGTGATGGGGGTATTGATGGTGGGGAGCCCGTTGGCGTTGGCGGTGAAGAGTCACGCGTTCTCCTCGTCATTCGGCGTGTTCATCAGTGCACGCGGCGTGGCGGTCGATGATTCCGCGGGCGCGTCGAAAGGAGACGTGTACGTGGTGGATCAGGGTGCGCCCGCGGTCGATCGCTTCACCGCCACGGAAGCCGCACACGACGAACCCGGCGCCACGCTCACGGGCGCCTCGCTTGTCTCCCCGACGGGTGTCGCGGTCGATGACTCCGGTAGCGCGTCGGCGGGCGATGTGTATGTCGCTGACCCGGGCGCGGGTGTGGTGGACAGGTTCAGTGGTGCGACGGGGAAATTCCTTTCGCGGATCGATGGCAGCGAAACTCCGGATGCGGGGGTGCGGGGCTTTGAACCGGTCGGTGTTGCGGTGGACTCTGCGAATGGCGAGGTGTTCGTCGCGGACGCGCATAACGGTGTGGTGGATGTCTTCTCCCCTGGGGGGGTGTATGTCTCGCAGTTCGCGGCGGGCGTGTCGAGCGCTCTCACTGGCGTTGCGGTGAACAAGGAAGGCGATGTGTACGTCACGGCGGCCGGCGGGGAAGCGCTGGAGCTGCTCGCCGAAGGCGGCTACACCTCGGTGATGCCGGTCGGCGCGGGTGTCAGCGCGGTCAGCGTTGACACCGTGAGCGGGAATGTGTACCTGGATGAGGGCTCTTCGATCGTGCAGCTCAACGCGAGCGGGGAATCGCTCGGCGACTTCGGCTCGGGCTCGCTGGAAGGCTCTACGGGGGTCGGTGTAGACAGCGTAAGCGGCACCGTGTACGCCTCCGACGGGGCGAGCGCCGCGATCTTCCCCGAAGGCGAAACGCCCGGGGAACCAGCCACGGGTGCCGCGACGGGCGTGAACGCGTCCGAAGCGACCTTGCATGGCGAGCTGGCGGGCGGTGAGAGCGGCTACTACTTCGCGTATAACCAGGGGTCCAGCTGCACGGGTGGTGGGAGCACCGAACCCACTGCGGCGGGCGGTAGCGTCGAAGCGACCGCCACGCTGTCGGGGCTTCGGCCCGCGACGGGTTACACCGTGTGTCTGGTCGCGACCAACGCGTACGGGCAGACACAGGGTCCCGCGGTGAGCTTCACGACGGCCGCGGTCCCGGCGACGATCGAAGGGGAGTCCTTCACGGACGCCGGGGCGACGAACGTGACGCTGAGCGCGCAGATCGACCCGAACGACTCCTCTAGCAGCTACTACTGGGAATATGGGCCGAGCGCGGCGTACGGGTCACGCACGCCCGAAGTGTTCCTCGGCGAAGGGCAGAGCGCGTTGCCCGCCTCGGCGCACCTGGAAGGCCTGGCCGCCAACAGCGAATACCACTTCAGGGTTGTCGCGGTCAACGCGGCTGGCACCGAACACGGCGCGGACACCACGTTCCGCACGTTGCCGACCGCCCCGCTCGGGTTGCCTGACGGTCGGGTGTATGAAATGGTGAGCTCGTTCGGGAGCGCACAGAACGGAACCCCGCAAGTATACACGCCCAACGTACACGGCCGCAATTTGGCCTTGGCGGAAGGCATCCCCACAGAGCTGCCGTTTGAGGTAGCTGCGGACGGCGAAGCCGCGGCGTATGCGGGCGACCCGTCGAGCGGCGGCAACGGTAAGGGTGGAAACAACTCGGGTAACGAGTATATGGCGACGCGGCTCGCTGGGGGTGGTTGGCGGCAGGTGAATATCCAGCCCCTCGGGAAGTACAGCACGTTCTACCGAGCTTTTTCGAGTGATCTTACAAGCGCGGTCCTTACGGCCTCGAGTGAGACGGGGCTCGAAGACGGACTGCCGCCGCTGTCGCCTGAAGCACCCGGCGACGCCTATACGGATCTCTTTCGGCACACTTTTGACGGAGAAGCGTATGAACCGTTCTTCACCGATGGCGTGACGCTTCACCGGCCTGCCGAAGTACCAGGCTATGGGATAGCTGCACTAAAGGTAGTCTATGCCGGCGCGTCGGCCGATGCCAGCGAGCAGTTGTTTGAGGTTAACGATGCGCTGACCGCAAACGCCAGTGAACTCGCAGAACCCAATTCGGGAAACGACGTTCCTGAAGGCAATCTATATGTTTCGGTTGGTGGGCATTTGAGCCTGGTGAACGTGCTCCCGGATGGCTCCACGGATCCACAGGTGACCTTTGGCTCCTTGGTCAGTAACGGCCTCCCTTACATCGGTCAAGTCAATCTCAGCCATGTAATTTCGGGGGATGGGTCGCGGGTCTTCTGGACTGATTGGGGTTCGGGTGGTCTGTATGTGCGGGAGAACCCGACGTCCAGCGACGCGAAGACGGTCGAGATCGCGGCTGGGGGGCACTTCTGGACGGCGAGCGCGGATGGGTCGAAGGTGTTCTACACCGATGGCGGACTGTATGAGTACGAAGTCGAAAGTGGCCGGACGATCGATTTGACGCCCGGTGTTGAAGTGGTGGGTGTGGTCGGCGCGAGTGAAGATGGGGAATCTCTCTACTACGTCGATAGCAGCGAAAACCTCTACCTGTGGCATGCTGGCGTCTCGACACTGGTCGCGGCGGGCCTTTCGCCCGACGATGGCGGAAGTGTAGATCCGGTACCGCCTTACGCCGGTAGCCGATACGACCCCGAAGTTGGGGACTGGGCTGGGGAGATTGGGTTGCGGACGTCGGAGGTGACGCCGGATGGGGGGGCTGTGGCGTTCATGTCGAAACAGAGCCTGCCGGTGGCGGGTTACCCGCATGGCTATCCGAACGAAGGGCTGGAGGAGGTGTACGTGTATGAGACTGAAGGCGGCGGGAGCCTGTTCTGCGTCTCGTGCGGTCGCAGCGGCGAAGCGCCCCCGGTGAACGGTGAAGGTGCGGCCGCGTTTCTGCCGGTCAGCTGGATGACGACGGAGCAGCCGCAGGTGGTCTCCGACGATGGGAGCAGGGTGTTCTTCGATAGCTGGGAGCCGCTCGTCTCGCAGGATACGAATGGGAAGCTCGACGTGTATGAGTGGGAGCGCGACGGTGTGGGCAGCTGCCGTGAAGGCGAGGGGTGCCTGTACTTGCTTTCGGGTGGTACCAGCTCGTCTTCGTCGTGGTTCCTGGGTGCGAGTGCGAGCGGTGACGATGCGTTTGTGATCTCCCGTGCGGATCTCACGGGGACCGCTGGGTATGAAGGGTTCGCGGTGTATGACGCGCGGGTCGGCGGTGTGCAGCCGGTCGCGTCGCCGGTGTGTACGGGCTCGGGTTGTCAGGGTGTGCCGCCGGCGGCGCCGATCTTCGCGACGCCGGCGAGCGTGACGTTCGCCGGCGTCGGGAACTTCCCCCCGCCCACGTCGGCAAAAGTGGTCGTGAAATCGAAAGCCAAGGCCAAGCCCGCGAAGTGCAAAAAGGGCGAGGTGCGCGAGCGCGACAAATGCGTGCGAAAGCCAAAATCTAAGAAGGCGAAGAAATCTGGCCGCAAGGGGGGCAAGCGATGAAAAACCTGGTGCCTGAGCCGACAGCGGCGGGCAAACTCACTAGCCGTGGGTCGGTATTTCCGTGTGGCGTAGCTGGAATCGTGATCCTCCTGGCCGCTTTCGCGACCCTTGTGTCGTTTAGCGCTACAGCCTGGGCTGAAACTCCCGCGCCGGGTTGGGAGGCGTTTACGCGGGTTTCGCCGGCGTACCTCCCGCCGGGGGGTACTGGGCAGATCGAAGTGCATGTCTATAACACCGGGTCGAGCATGGGCGAAGATCCGAGGATCGTGGATGAGTTGCCGGCCGGTGTGAGCGCGACCAGCGCCACGGTGACTCTTCGGGCCGGGCTCAAGGAAGAAGTTGGTATCGGGAACGGCGGCGGGGATGGTGAATGTTTGGGTGTACAGGTCGTAACCTGTACCGCGGAAGCGGTGCCTGCCGGCGCGTCCGCGATCGTGCTCATCAAGGTGAGTATCGACGCAGGCTTGAGCGGCGAAGCGACCAACCATGTCGTGGTTACCGGGGGCGGTGCGTTGAGTCCGGTGGTGGAGTTGACCCGGGTCAGGTTCCGTGGGGAAGAAGCGCCGTTCGGGTTCTCGGGTTTCGATGCGTGGTTGACGAACGCGGATGGGACAGCGGATACGCAGGCCGGTTCGCACCCGTACGAGATGACGGTCGCATTCTCGGTGAACGGCAGAGGCTATGGTGTCCCCACGGAATATCCTACTGGTGGCGAAACACAGCAGTTGGTCGTGAATCTGCCGCCGGGGATCGTTGGTGACCCGACGGCGATGCCTCGCTGTTCCCGCCGGCAGTTCGACGGCGAAACCGGCGAGGGGGAACCACACGAAGAGGAACCCACGTGTCCAGTCTCGACACAGATTGGCGTGGACGAATCGATCGTGCAGGGAGTTAATGTTTCATTCAAGGTGTATAACCTAGTGCCGCCGCCGGGTATCGCGGCGCAGTTCGGGTTTGATTTTCAGGGCACGGCTGTGTTCTTGAACGCAGGGGTGCGGTCCGGTGGGCCGACGCCGCTTGACTCGGACTACGGGATCAGCGTGCATACGCTCGTGCCGCAGAAAGGGGTGCTGTTCAACACGACGACGATCTGGGGCGTGCCAAGCGAAGAAAGCCACGACGTGCAGCGCGAAGCTCCGTTAACCGGTGGGTCGGTGCCGTTGTTGACGGTGCCGACCTCCTGCGAAGGTCCTCAGGAATTCTCGATCGAAGCGCTCGATACATGGCAGTACGCCAATCTGCATTCGCGGGAGTCGGTGCTCACGCACGACAGCACCGACACGCCGGTTGGGTTTACGGGCTGTGGCGATCTCGGGTTCGATCCGTCGTTGAGTGTCTCCCCGGATACGAGCGCGGCGGATACCCCGGCTGGGTTGACGACCGAAATCAAAGTCCCCCAGGAAGGCCTGGAGACTTTGCACGGTGTCGCGACGTCGAATCAGAGGGACGCGACGGTCGTGCTCCCGGAAGGTTTGGTGCTGAACCCGGGGCGGGCATCTGGATTGGTGGCGTGTCCGCTTGACGAAGATGGTGTCGGGCAGGAAGGTCCGCCGCGGTGCCCATCGGCGTCGCAGGTCGGAACCGCGACGGTCTTGACCCCGCTGCTCGCCGAACCGGAGGAAGGCAAGGTGTACGTGGTGGAATCTCAGCCGCCGGATGTGAAACTGCTGATCGCGCTCGCCGGGCAGGGCGTTGAAATTAAGCTGGTTGGCGACGTGCATCTGAACACCAATACGGGGCAGTTGAGGACGGTGTTCAAGGAAACGCCGGAGGTCCCGTTTACGGACTTCAAACTCTCCTTCAGCGGTGGGTCGCAGGCGGCGTTGGTGACTCCGCCGACGTGTGGGTTGTTCACGAGCACCTCGGACTTCACGCCGTGGAGCTCCCCGGCCGTCGAAGATGTGTTCTCGCCGAGTAGCTTCCAGATCGCGACCGGTACCAACGGTGCCCCGTGTGAATCGCCGTTGCCGTTCACGCCGACGATGATCGCTGGGGCGACGACTGATCAGGCAGGTGGGTATACGGCGTTCTCGATGCTGCTCTCCCGCTCGGATGATCAGCAGCGGATCTCCAAACTGCAGTTCAAGACGCCGAAGGGCCTACTCGGGATGATCAGCCACGTGCAGCTCTGCGAAGAACCACAGGCCGCCAAAGGCGAATGCCCATCGGGCTCGCAGATTGGGCATACGGTTGTGGGTGCTGGTGCTGGTCCGGATCCGTTGTATGTGCCCGAGGAAGGCAAGCCGGAAGCGCCGATCTACATCACCGGCCCCTACGAGGGTGCCCCCTACGGGCTACTGATCGCGGTCCCCGTGATCGCCGGCCCGTTCAACCTCGGGACGACTGTCGTGCGGGGGAAGATCGAAGTGGACCCGGAGACTTCGCAGTTGACGATCACGACGGACCCGTTGCCGGTGGTCTTGGATGGGGTGCCGGCCGATTTGCGGACGATCAACGCGGTGATCGACCGCAAGGAATTCATGTTCAACCCCACCAACTGCGACCCCCAAGCCTTCTCAGGCACCGCAACCAGCACCGAAGGAACCCAGGCGGCGCTCTCGAGCCCATTCCAGGTCGGCTCCTGCCGCAGCCTCACATTCAAACCGGGGTTCAAGGTCTCGACCTCCGCGAAGACCTCGCGAACGCAAGGCGCGAGCCTCCGGGTCACGATGACGCTGCCCGACGAAGGCGGCCTGAGCAGCACCGCGAACGTGCAGCGGGTCAAGGTGTCGCTACCCAAACAGCTGCCGACCCCGTTGAAAACGCTGCAGAAGGCGTGTCTGGAAAAGACGTTCGCGGAAAACCCCAAGAACTGCCCCGTCGCCTCGCAGGTTGGGACGGTCAAGGTCTCAACCCCGGTTCTCCCCGGCGGCCTGACGGGCACCGCGTACTTCGTCTCCCACGGTGGCGCGAAGTACCCGGAACTGATCATGGTGCTGGTTGGTCAGAACGGTGTGACGGTGCAGGTGCATGGGGAAACGCAGATCAGCAAAGCGGGGATCACGACCGCGACGTTCGCGACGGTGCCGGATGTGCCGTTCTCGAGCTTCGAACTCACGCTCCCACAGCGAGAATTCCCGGCGTTGACCGCGAACGGGAACCTCTGCAAGGGCACGCTGCTGATGCCGACCGAACTGGTCGGCCAGAACGGCCTGGTGATCGATCAGAGCACGAAGATCGCGGTGACGGGATGCCCACCCACCCGCCCGAAGGCGAAGAAGGCGACCCATAAGGCAAAGCACAAGGCCAAGAAGAAGGCCAAGGGCGGGAGGAAGAAGAAGGGGTAGAGAGCCCCGTGCGGCCGGAGCTCGGCGAGAGGGGTTGGTGATGCCAGCGCACGCTCGCGTGCAGCCCACCCGGGCTGCACGCGCCCCCAACGGCTCGGCGCCGGGCCGCGAGCGCGTGATCGAGATCCAGCGTGCGCGGATTCTCGCGGCGAGCGCCGAGCTCGTGCGCGAGCGGGGCGTCGCGGGGATCACCGTTGCGCACATCGTCGGGCGCTCGGGCGTCTCCCGCCGCACCTTCTACGACCTCTTCACGGACCGCGACGACTGCCTGCTGGCCGCGTTCGAGCAGGCGCTCGAGCGGGCCGCGGCGGTCGTGCTCCCGGCGTACGAGGCGGCCGGCGTGGAGGTCGCCGGCGTGGAGGTCGCCGGGGTGGCGGCCCGGGGCGCACGGGTCGGGATCGCCACGCAGGCCGGGGTTGCCGCACAGGCCGGGGCCGCCCCCGGCCCGTGGGAGGCGCAGATCCGCGCCGGGCTCGCCGCGCTGCTGGGCTTCCTCGACGCGGAGCCGGCACTCGGCGGTTTGCTGGTCGTCGACGCGCTCGCCGCCGAGCGGCCGGTGCTCGAACGCCGCGCGCGCGTGGTGGAGGTGTTGATCGACGCGGTGCATCGGGGGGGAGCGCGTCCCCGCGGCGCCCCCGGCCGTCGCCCGGCGCGGATCGTCGCCGAAGGCGCGGTCGGCGCGGTGCTCGCGGTGATCCACGCGCGCCTCAGCGCGCGCGACCCGAAGCCGCTGGCGGGCCTGCTGAACCAGCTGATGGGGATGATCGTGCTCCCCTACCGCGGCGCCGAGGCGGCCAAGCGGGAGCTCGAGCGCCCGGCGCCGAGGCCGCGCAGGCCCCCGCCGCCGACGCCGGCCGACCCGCTGCGCGAGCTCGAGATGCGCCTCACCTACCGCACGGTCCGCGTGCTCGGGGCGATCGCCGAGCTGGGTGGGCGGGGATCGAATCCATCCAGCCGCGAGGTCGCCGACGCCTCCGACATCGCCGACCAGGGCCAGATGTCGAAGCTGCTGTGGCGCCTGGAGCACCTCGGCCTGATCGCCAATGGCGTCGAGCGCCAGGGCCGCGGCGAGCCCAACGCCTGGTCGCTCACCGCCACCGGCGAGCAGGTGCAGCGGGCGATCCGCGCGCAGACGGGGCGGTGAGCGTCGGAGACAGCGCCCGGCGACTCCTCGCGGCGACTCCGCCGGTCGGCTTGCCCGTCGTCCACGGGACACCTCCACCGCACGTGCGCCCCGCGTGTGAGAGAACCGGTGGGAACGCGACCGCTGGGCGCAAACCGCGCTAGACTTGCTGGACCTCGCGCCAGGCGGGGTTTTTCTTCGCCTGGGGCAAACCTTTTGTACACCACCACGCTTGGAAGACTGGGACCCACATGGCCCGCGGAGACGTACGCATCGCAGTCACGCTCGCTTGCGAGGAGTGCAAGCAGCGTAACTACCAGACGAATAAGAGCAAGCGCAACAACCCCGACCGGATCGCCCTGCGCAAGTACTGCCGCTGGTGCCGCCGGCACACCGGGCACCGGGAGACCCGCTAGCGCGGGAGCGCGCTGTGGCCCGTGACCGTAAACGCGCCAAGCAGCGCCGGGAGCGGCGTGCCCCACGGGGTGCGCCCACGGCCGCGCATGCCGAGATCCACCGCGCCGATCTGCCCGGTGCGCTCGAGCACGCCTCCGGTGAGGTCAACGAGTTCGACGCAGCGCTCATCGCCGGCGCCGGCGGCGTGCCGCTGCCCGCCGATGAGGTCTCCGAGGACACCGAGGACGGAAACGGCTCCGGCCCCGGGGAGCCCAAGGCGCTCGTCGCCGAGTCCGAGGCCGAGGCCGCGGCCAACATCGAGCCCGAGCGGGCGCTGCCCGAGCTGTTCCTCGGCGGCGCCCACATCGAGACCGCCCCTGGCGGGGGCGGCGGTGGCCGCGGCCGTGGCGGCGGCGCTGCGCTGGAGCCGGCCGGCGAAGGCAGCGGCGGCGATGAGATCGAGCGGGTCGCCGAGCGCCGCGAGCACCGCCGCTCGCTGCCGGCCCGGGCGGTCGCCTTCCTGCGCGCCTCGTGGGCGGAGCTGCAGCGCGTACAGTGGCCCGATCGTCCCCAGGTCTCGCAGGCCACGGCCGTCGTGCTCGGCTTCGTCGCGGTCGCCGGCGTCTATCTTGGCGCCGCCGACTGGGTGGCGCAGAAGATAATCAACTTCATCCTCTAGCGCCCACTATGTACATCAATCCCCCTGGAAGGCCCTCCTAGGAGCCCTTTGAATGTTTCGCTGGTACGTCGTCAACACATACTCCGGTCACGAGAACAAGGTCAAGCACAATCTCGAACACCGTGTCGTCTCGCTCGGCCAGCAGCGCGCCGTGCGCAACGTCGTTGTCCCCACCGAAGCCGTCTCGGAGATGAAGGACAACCAGAAGATCACGGTCGAGAAGCGCACGATGCCCGGCTACGTGCTCGTCAACATGGAGCTCAACGAGGACTCCTGGGGCGTCGTCAAGGGCACCCCCGGCGTCACCGGCTTCGTCGGCGCTGCCCAGGAGCCGGTGCCCTTGACCCAGGTCGAGGTCGACCGCCTGCTGCACAAGGAGGTCGCCACGGCGCCGCGCACCCGCGCCCAGTTCGCGATCGGCGAGACCGTCAAGGTGGTCTCCGGCCCGCTCTCGGACTTCTCCGGCGAGATCTCGGAGATCAACGACGACGCCGCCAAGCTCAAGGTCCTGGTATCAATCTTCGGCCGGGAGACCCCGGTCGAGGTAGGCTTCGACCAGGTCAAAAAGCTCTGATCCAAGAGTTCATGCCCGGGTCGGCGCATGCGCCGACCCGCGGACGGGCGCATGCGCCCGTCCGGACCACGGCGCATGCGCCGTGGTCAACAGAGATATAAGAAGCACTACCAAGGTACTCTTCACAAAATGGCCAAGAAGGTTCTGACAACGATCAAGCTGCAGGCGCGCGCCGGGCAGGCATCCCCCGCCCCGCCGGTCGGTCCTGCCCTGGGTCAGCACGGCATCAACATCATGGAGTTCTGCAAGGCCTTCAACGCCCAGACGCAGTCGGAAACGGGCACGATCGTGCCGGTCGTGATCACGGTCTACGAGGACCGCTCGTTCACGTTCGTCACGAAGACGCCCCCCGCCGCGGTGCTGATCCGCGAAGCGCTGCGGCTCGAGAAGGGCTCCGGCGAGCCGCACCGGCTCAAGGTCGGCAAGCTGACCCGCGCACAGCTGGAGGCGATCGCCGAGCGCAAGCTGCCCGATCTCAACGCCCACGACGTCGAGCACGCCTCGCGGATCATCGCGGGTACGGCGCGGTCGATGGGCGTCGAGGTGGAGGCATGAGCTCCCGCCCATGCCGGCGCCGCGTGGAAGCAGGGGCACGATGACCACCAACCACTCCCGTCGCCACGCCGAGGCCCGCGCGAAAGTCGATCGCGAGCACGACTACCAGCCAGCCGAGGCGATCGCGCTCGTCAAGGGCCTCTCCTCCGCGAAGTTCGACGAGTCGGTCGAGGTGCACGTCCGCACCGGCCTCAACGTCCGCCACGCCGACGAGCAGCTGCGCGGCACGATCGCGCTGCCCAACGGCCTCGGCAAGGACGTCAAGGTGGCGGTCTTCGCCCAGGGCGCCAAGGTTGCCGAGGCCGAAGCGGCCGGCGCCGACGTGGTCGGCGGCGAGGACCTCGCGCAGCGGATCCAGGACGGCTTCGACGACTTCGACGTGGCGATCGCCACCCCCGACCTGATGGCGGTCGTCGGTCGCCTCGGGCGGATCCTCGGGCCCGCAGGCAAGATGCCCAACCCGAAAGTGGGCACGGTCACGATGGACGTCGCCAAAGCGGTGCAAGAGTCGAAGTCGGGCAAGATCGAGTACCGCACCGACCGCACCGCGATCGTCCACCTCGTGATCGGCAAGGCCTCCTTCGAGGAGCGCGCGCTGCTGGAGAACTACGCAGCGGTCGTCGAAGAGCTGATCCGCGCCAAGCCATCCGCCGCCAAAGGCCGCTACCTGTACACGATCACGCTCTCCTCGACGATGGGGCCGGGCGTGAAAGTCGACCCTTCCCGTACACGCGATATCGTTGAGGAGGGCTCGCCTGCCGCAGTTGCGGCCTGAGCTTGTCCTCCCAACGGCAACCTAAGACCCCCGGCCGCTGTCGCAGCAGAAGCCCGGGACAGGAGCCACAGTGAACCGAGACCAAAAGGCCGCGGCGATCGCCGAGATCGCCGCCGACATCGAGAGCTCCCAGGCGGTATTCGCCGTCAACTACCGCGGCATCTCCGTGCCGCAGGCGGCCGAGCTGCGCGCGAAGCTGCGCGAGGCCGACGCGGTCTTCCGCGTCGTCAAGAACTCGCTCACCGAGCGCGCCGCCGACCAGACGGGGGCGGAGGATCTGAAGCCGCTGTTGAAGGGCCCGACGGCGCTGACGTTCGTGCGCGGCGACGCCGCGCTGGCCGCCAAGGCGATCGCCGACTACGCGCGCCTTACGCAGCTGCTCCCCTTCAAGGGCGGCGTGATGGACGGCGCCGCGCTCGACCCCGACCAGCTGCGGGCGATCTCGCGGCTGCCCTCGCGCGAAGTGCTCTACGGGCAGCTCGTCGGCGTCGTCGCCTCGCCCGTGTCAGGACTTGTACGCACCCTCGGAGCGCTCGTCGGCGGCCTCGCCGTGGCGCTCGGCCAGGTGCACGACCAGAAGCAGACCGCAACCACTTCAACCGAAGGAGACTGAACGATGGCAACCAGCACTCAGGACTGGATCGAGGAGCTCAAGGGCATCTCCGTGCTCGAGCTCGCCGAGCGCATCAAAGCGCTCGAGGAGGAGTTCGGCGTCTCCGCCGCGGCAGTGGCCGCGCCCGTCGCGGCAGCCGCTGGCGGCGGCGGCGAAGCGGCGGCTGAGGAGGAAGGCCCCAGCACCGTTAACGTGATGCTGACCGGCGCCGGCGACAAGAAGATCCAGGTGATCAAGGTCGTGCGCGCCGCCACGGGCCTCGGCCTGAAGGAGGCCAAGGCGCTCGTCGATGAGGCCCCCAAGCCGGTCAAGGAGGGCATCGAGAAGGACGAGGCCGACAAGCTCAAGCAGGAACTGGAGGAGGCCGGGGCGACGGTGGAGCTGAAGTAGCCGTCGCCATCGCCATCGCCATCTCCATCGGCGGGTGGCAGTCTTCTTTTTTCGGCCCGACACGTGCGTGCGCGCGCGTGCGCGCATGTCGGCTCGCGGCGAGCGTGCTTCCCCCGCGGGCACTCGTCGAAGCGTCTTTACCCGCGGCTAACAAATCGGCGGATTTTCCGGTAGAATCGCGCTCGCTGGCCGATAGCCGCAGCCGTCTTGGAAGCACGAGACCCGCGCCACATACGCGGGTTCTCAAGGGGCGGGGTCCGTGAGCGCCAGCTGCCCACTTGAGGGTGGCGTTGGCGTGTGCTATCTTGACGGGTCGCGCTCGCCTTGCGCTGTTGTGCACTCGTTGTGTCGTCTCTCTCCTCGAAGGAGTCTTCCTTGGCTGCTGCTGATGCCCTCCGGACGCGCCGGACCTTCGCGCGTCTGAACAAGTCCTGCGACGTACCCAACCTGATCGATATCCAGCGCCGCTCGTTCGAGTGGCTCACCGACCCGCAGAAGGGTGGTCTGCGGGAGACGATCGACGACATCTCGCCGATCGAGGACTACACCGGCAACCTCGCCGTCCAGTTCGGCGAGATCGCCTTCGACGAGCCCGTGGCCTCGCTCGAACAGTGCCGCGAGAAGGACCTGACCTTCGCGCGGCCGCTGACGGTCACGGTCGCCTTCATCAACCGCGAGACCGGTGAGATTCGCGAGCAGTCGGTGTTCATGGGCGACTTCCCGTGGATGACCGAGCGCGGCACGTTCGTGATCAACGGCACCGAGCGCGTGGTCGTCACGCAGCTCGTGCGCTCCCCCGGCGCCTACCTGATGGAACCGAAGGATCGCGAGAAGCAGGTGTTCATCGCCAACCTGATGCCGGCCCGCGGCTCGTGGCTGGAGCTGGAGATCGACAAGAAGGGCAAGGTCTATGTCCGCATCGACCGCAAGCGCAAGCTCCCCGTCACCGTGCTGCTGCGCGCGATGGGCTACGCCGCGGACGAGGAGATCATGCGGATCTTCGAGAACTCGCACTACATCGCCAACACCCTCGACTCCGACACGGAGGTCACGCGCACCGAAGAGGGCGCGCTGATCGAGCTGTTCAAGAAGCAGCGCCCGGGCGAGCCGCCCAGCGTCGAGAACGCCAAGGCGCTGCTCAACCAGCTGTTCTTCGACCCCAAGCGCTACGACCTCACGCGCGTCGGGCGCTACAAGCTCAACTCGCGCCTGAACCAGCAGACCGACCTCGACGTGCGCACGCTCACCAAGGACGACATCGTCGCCCTGATCAAGGAGCTGGTGTCGCTGCCCAAGCGCCTCGGCCTCCCCGAGAAACCGGAAGTCGAGATCAAGGACTACGCGGCCGAGGCGATGTCGATGCCGCGTGAGCCGGTCGCCGACCACCTCGACGAGTACGAGCACTTCGGCAACCGTCGCCTGCGCACCGTCGGCGAGCTGATCCAGGAGGCCTTCCGCATCGGCCTCTACCGGATGGAGCGCGTGGTGCGCGAGCGCCTCACGACCGAGGACGCCGACACGATCACGCCGCAGACGATCATCAACATCCGTCCCGTGGTGGCGGCGCTGAAGGAGTTCTTCGGCTCCTCCCAGCTCTCGCAGTTCATGGACCAGACCAACTCGCTGGCCGGGCTCACGCACCGCCGGCGTCTCTCCGCGCTGGGCGCGGGCGGGCTCACGCGCGAGCGTGCGCCGATCGAGGTGCGCGACGTGCACCCCACCCACTACGGGCGCATGTGCCCGATCGAGACCCCCGAGGGGCCGAACATCGGCCTGATCGGCTCGCTCTCCTCGTTCGCCGAGGTTTCCGAGCACGGCTTCGTCACGACCCCCTACCGGGTGGTCAAGGACGGCGTGGTCACCGAGGAGGTCGTGCACCTCGACGCCACCCAGGAGGAGGAGCGGGTCATCGCCCAGGCCAACACGCCTGTTGACGAGAAGACCGGCAAGCTCAAGGGCACCGAAATCCTCTGCCGCACGCAGGCCGGCCAGTACGTCACGGTCGGGCCGAAAGACGTCGATCTCGTCGACGTCTCGCCCGAGCAGATCTGGTCGGTCGCCACGGCGATGATCCCGTTCCTCGAGCACGACGACGCCAACCGCGCGTTGATGGGCTCCAACATGCAGCGCCAGGCGGTGCCGCTGTTGAAGGCCGACGCGCCGCTGGTCGGCACCGGCATGGAGCGCCGCGCGGCCCTCGACACCGGCGATGTGCTGCTGGCCAAGAACGGCGGCACGATCGACTTCGTTGACGCCAACCAGATCGTGATCGAGACCACCGAGGGCAAGAAGGACGAGTACGAGCTGCAGAAGTTCATGCGCTCCAACCAGGGCACCCTGATTCACCACAAGCCGCGCGTGACGAGCGGCCAGAAGGTCAAGGCGGGCGACGTGCTCGCCGACGGCTCCTCCACCGACAAGGGTGAGATGGCGCTGGGCAAGAACCTGATGGTCGCCTTCATGTCCTGGGAGGGCTACAACTTCGAGGACGCCATCATCCTCTCCAAGCGCCTCGTGCAGGACGACGAGCTCACCTCGATCCACATCGAGGAGTACGAGATCGACGCCCGCACCACCAAGCTCGGCGAGGAGGAGATCACCCGCGACATCCCCAACCGCTCGGAGGAGTCGCTGCGCAACCTCGACGACCGCGGCATCGTGCGCGTCGGCGCCGAGGTGCTCTCCGGCGACCTGCTCGTCGGCAAGGTCACGCCCAAGGGCGAGACCGAGCTGACCGCCGAGGAGAAGCTGATCCGCGCGATCTTCAAGGAGAAGGCGCGCGAGGTCCGCGACACCTCGCTGAAGGTGCCCCACGGCGAGGGCGGCGTGGTGATCGACGTGAAGACCTTCTCGCGCGACGCCGGCGATGACCTGCCGCCGGGGGTCAACGACCTCGTGCGCGTGTTCGTCGCCAAGAAGCGCAAGATCTCCGAGGGCGACAAGCTCGCGGGCCGCCACGGCAACAAGGGTGTGATCTCGAAGATCGTCAACGTGCAGGACATGCCGTTCCTGGAGGACGGCACGCCGGTGGACGTGATCCTCAACCCGCTCGGCGTGCCTTCGCGCATGAACGTCGGGCAGATCCTCGAGACCCACCTCGGCTGGGTGGCCGCCAAGGGCTGGTACGACGACGGCACCGACGCCTACCAGGAAGCCAGCGGCGAACGCAAGAACGGCGATCCCGCGCGCGTGTACGTGTCCACGCCCGTGTTCGACGGCGCCACCGTCGAAGACGTCGATCAGGCGCTCGTCAAATGGCAGGACGAGCACACCGGGCGGATCCGCATGGACGTCAACAAGAGCCGCCGCGCGGGCGAGCAGGCCTCGGGCAAGATGACGCTCTTCAACGGGCGCTCCGGGGAGCCCTTCGCGCAGCAGGTGACGGTCGGCTACATGTACATCCTGAAGCTGCTGCACCTCGTTAACGACAAGATCCATGCACGCTCGACCGGTCCCTACTCGCTGGTCACCCAGCAGCCGCTGGGCGGCAAGGCGCAGTTCGGCGGCCAGCGCTTCGGCGAGATGGAGGTGTGGGCGCTGGAGGCGTTCGGCGCCGCCTACACGCTGCAGGAGATGCTCACGATCAAGTCCGACGACACCGTCGGG
This sequence comes from uncultured Solirubrobacterales bacterium, assembly GCA_963844585.1. Taxonomy (GTDB): domain Bacteria; phylum Actinomycetota; class Thermoleophilia; order Solirubrobacterales; family Solirubrobacteraceae; genus Palsa-744. The sequence continues at coordinate 1,089,755 of CAWJOV010000010.1, forward strand.
CGCGTGAAGGCGTACGAGGCGATCGTCAAGGGCGAGAACATCGCCGAGCCCTCGATCCCCGAGTCCTTCAAGGTGCTGCTCAAGGAGATGCAGTCGCTGGCGCTCGACGTCAACGTCGTCTCCGAAGAGGGCCAGCGCGCGGAGATGCGCGACGAAGACGACGACCTGCTGCGCGCCGCCGAGGAGCTCGGCATCGACCTCTCCGGGGTGCGCGCGCCGGCCCCCGACGCCGCCGATGAGACGGTCGAGGGCGAGGACGACACCGACGCCGGCGAGGCGGGCGTGGAGCCCGTGGCGGTCGAGGGCGCCGAGGTCGTGGACGGCGACTCCGCCGACGAGCTCGAGGAGGTCGCGGAGGTCGAGGAGGATCTCGGCGTCGAGGAGTTGCTCGCCGACGGGGCCGGCATCGACCTCGAGGCGGTGCTGGGCGACGGAGCGCTCGAGGTCGATTTGGCCGAGGAGGTCGAGGAGAGTTGAGCGGCAAGCGACGGGCCCCAAGCAGCGAGCGACAGGCAGCAGCAGAGAACGTAGTAGTTACACCCGCGAGCGAAAGCGCTAAAGCATGATCGACATCAACAATTTCGACGCCATCGAGATCGGCCTTGCCTCCTCCAAGCAGATTCGCGGCTGGAGCTCCGGCGAGGTGACCAAGCCCGAGACGATCAACTACCGCACGCTCAAGCCCGAGAAGGACGGCCTCTTCTGCGAGCGCATCTTCGGCCCCACCAAGGACTGGGAGTGCTACTGCGGCAAGTACAAGCGCGTGCGCTACAAGGGCATCGTGTGCGAGCGCTGCGGCGTGGAGGTCACGCGCTCGAAGGTGCGCCGCGAGCGCATGGGCCACGTCGACCTGGCCGCCCCCGTCAGCCACATCTGGTTCTTCAAGGGCGTCCCCTCGCGGATCGGCTACCTGCTCGACATGGCCCCCAAGGAGCTGGAGAAGGTCCTGTACTTCGCCGCTTCGATCGTCACCTGGGTCGACGACGAGGCGCGCACCAAGGATCTGGAGACGCTCGAGGTCGAGGTCAACAAGGTGCTCGACTCCTACACGGCCGAGCGCGAGGAGCGGGTGCTGGAGCTGCGCGAGTCGCTGGAGCGCCGCGAGAAGTACCTGGAGAGCGGCAAGCAGACCGGCTTCTCCGACGAAGACCACCTGTGGGCCGACTCGCTGGACATCAACCTCAACAAGCTCTCCGACGAGGAGCGCGAGAAGCTGCTCAAGGAGCTGCGCAAGGCCTTCGAGGCCGACATCGCCGACACCGAAGCCTACATCGAGGACGCGGCCGAGCGGATGCGCAACGTCTGGGAGCTGTTCAAGACGATGGAACCCAAGCAGATCGAGCACGACGAGACCACCTTCCGCGAGCTCAAGGAGCGCTTCGGCTCTCCGTATGGCTTCGGCGAGTACTTCCGCGGCGGGATGGGCGCGGAAGCGATCCGCGACCTGCTCCAGCAGGTGGACCTCGAGGCCGAACGGGTCGAGCTCGAGGATCAGGTGAAGACAGCCAAAGGTCAGAAGCAGGCGCGCGCGGTCAAGCGCCTGAAGGTCGTCAGCGCCTTCCTGCAGTCGGGCAACCGGCCCGAGCAGATGGTGCTCGACGCCGTCCCCGTGATCCCGCCGGAGCTGCGCCCGATGGTGCAGCTCGACGGCGGACGCTTCGCCACCTCCGACCTCAACGACCTCTACCGCCGCGTGATCAACCGCAACAACCGCCTCAAGCGGCTGCTCGACCTCGGCGCGCCCGAGATCATCGTCAACAACGAGAAGCGGATGCTGCAGGAGGCCGTCAACGCGCTGTTCGACAACGGCCGCCGCGGGCGCCCCGTCACAGGCCCGGGCAACCGCCCGCTGAAGAGCCTCTCCGACATGCTCAAGGGCAAGCAGGGTCGCTTCCGCCAGAACCTGCTGGGCAAGCGCGTGGACTACTCCGGGCGCTCGGTGATCGTCGCCGGCCCCTACCTGAAGCTGCACCAGTGCGGGCTGCCGAAGATCATGGCGCTGGAGCTGTTCAAGCCGTTCATCATGGCGCGCCTGGTGGAGCGCAAGTCCGCGCAGAACATCAAGGCCGCCAAGAAGATGGTGGACTCGATGATCGGCGAGGTGTGGGACGTGCTCGAGGAGGTCATCCACGAGCACCCGGTGCTGCTCAACCGCGCGCCCACGCTGCACCGGCTCGGCATCCAGGCGTTCGAACCGTTGCTGGTCGAGGGCAAGGCGATCCAGGTGCACCCACTGGTGTGCCACGCCTTCAACGCCGACTTCGACGGCGATCAGATGGCTGTCCACCTTCCCCTCTCGGCAGAGGCGCAGGCGGAGGCGAGGATCCTGATGCTCTCCTCCAACAACATCCTCTCCCCGGCCCACGGCGCGCCGCTGGCGACGCCGACGCAGGACATGATCCTCGGTGCCTACTACCTCACCTACGGCCCCGAAGCCGACGAGCTGGCCGCCAAGCAGGAGCTGCTGGCTGGCGGCAAGTGGCCGGCCAACGAGCCGCGCCCGCACGTGTTCCGCACCGCGCAGGAGGCCGAGCTCTCCTACGAGGCGGGCGTGGTGACGCTGCACGACGTGGCCGAGTTCCGGCCCTTCGGCCGCGAGGGCGGTCACCTGCTCACCACGGTGGGACGGATCGTCTACAACGACCGCATCGAGCGGGCGCTGGCGGAGGCGCTGGGCGACGAGTTCGACGCCTCCAAGTACACGTTCGTCAACCAGTCGATGAAGAAGCGCGACACCACGCGTCTCGTGGACGCGCTCGTGCAGGCCTACGGCGCGACCACGATCTCGCTGGTGCTCGACGCCTTCAAGGACCTCGGCTTCAAGTACTCCACCCAGGCGGGCATCACGATCTCCAAGAACGACGTGGTGATCCCCCCGCGCAAGGGCGAGATCATCAAGAAGTACGAGGACATCGTGGCGGAGATCTCCGAGCAGTACGACATGGGCCTGATCACCCAGGAGGAGCGCCACGAGGCGGTCGTGGAGAAGTGGAACGCCGCCACCGACGAGGTCGCGGACGCGATGATCGAGAACCTCGACACGCTCAACCCGATCTTCATGATGGCCAACTCCGGCGCGCGCGGCTCCTTCAAGCAGATCCGCCAGCTGGCGGGGATGCGCGGGCTGATGGCCAACCCGAAGGGCGAAATCATCGAGCGCCCGATCAAGGCCAACTTCATGGAGGGCCTGTCGGTGCTCGAGTACTTCATCTCAACGCACGGGGCGCGAAAGGGCCTCGCCGACACCGCGCTGCGAACCGCTGACTCCGGCTACCTGACGCGCCGTCTGGTGGACGTCGCCCAGGACGTGATCATCCGCGAGCCCGACTGCGGCACGGAGGAGCACATCGAGATGGCGATCTTCAAGGACGGAGGCGATCCCAACGACAACCTCGTGGGGCGCTTCGCCGCCCAGGAGATCGCCACCAAGCGCGGCCGCGTGCTGGTCGAGCAGGGTGTCGAAATCGGCCGCGCGGAGTTCGCCGAGATCGTGAGCGCCAACCAGGAGGACCACGACCGCGGCGCGCAGGCGACGGTGCCGGTGCGCTCGGTGCTGAAGTGCCGCGCGCAGAGCGGGGTCTGCCAGGCCTGCTACGGGCGAGCGATGGCCACCGGTCAGATGGCCCAGATCGGGGACGCGGTGGGGATCATCGCGGCCCAGTCGATCGGCGAGCCCGGCACGCAGCTGACGATGCGCACCTTCCACACCGGGGGCGTCGCGGGCGCCGACATCACGCACGGTCTGCCACGCGTGGTGGAGCTGTTCGAGGCACGCAAGCCGAAGGGCCTCGCGCAGATCGCCGAGCAGGACGGGACAGTCGGAATCGAAGAGTCCGAGAAGGCGCTCACCGTGGTGATCATCGACGCCGCGGGCGAGGAGCATCGCCACGCGTTCCCGCGGCGCACGCGCCTGTTCGTGCGCCAGGGCGAGCAGATCGCGGCGGGCAAGCAGCTCAACGAGGGCTCGCTGTACCCGCACGACCTGCTGAAACTGCGCGGGCGCACCGAGACCGAGCGCTACCTCGTCAACGAGGTGCAGGAGGTCTACAAGTCCCAGGGCGTGGACATCAACGACAAGCACATCGAGCTGATCGTGCGCCAGATGCTGAAGAAGGTGAGGGTCGACCAGAAGGGCGACACCGACTACCTGCCGGGCCAGTTCGTGGACCGCTTCGAATTCGCGCGCGTCAACGACGAGCTCGACGCGGCCAAGAAGGAGACGGCGCAGTTCGAGGACATCATCCTCGGCATCACGAAGGCGTCGTTGAACACCGACTCCTTCCTCTCCGCGGCCTCCTTCCAGGAGACCACGAAGGTGCTCACCGACGCCGCGCTGGAGGGCAAGACCGACCGCCTGGTGGGGCTCAAGGAGAACGTGATCATCGGCAAGCTGATCCCGGCGGCCACCGGCCTCAAGCGCTACCGGCGGATCGAGATCGAGCCCTCCGAACCGCTGCCGCGCGCGATCGACGAGGTCGGGTTGCTCGACCACGAGGAGATCGCCGCGGAGCTGGGGCTGCAGAGCGGTGATCCGCTTGGCGGCACCTACGGCCAGGAGTTCGACGCCGACCTCGCCTCGCTGGAGCGGATCGGCGCCGGCGAGTCCGACCCCGGGTTCGTCGAGGAACTGGCCGAGCTCGAAGTGCCCGAGGTGGTCGAGGAGTAATCCGAGTTACGATGCCGGCGAGTGCGGCCCACCGCGCGCGCCCGCCGGCATCTGCGTCCTTCAGCAGCCCTTGTCGAACCCGGAGCCGGCACCCGGATCGGCGGGCCACGGGGTGGTTGCGGTCGTCACCCTGATCTTGCCTTCCGGTTCGATCAGTTCCGCATCCCATATGTAGTTCTGCAAAGGCGCCGTCGTGTTGGTCACGGAGTGGCTGACCCCCGAATCTTCCACGTCTTCACGCCACTGAGCCACCGTGAGGTTGTCGGCTTGCAACGCCGGCAGTGCCGTGGACACCCTGGCGCCGAGCAGCCCGCTGCAATGCAGCGGTTCGCCCGGAGCGAAGATGCTCGCGGCACTCTCGTACTGTTCCCCGGCCTTGGCGGGGCGCCCCAAGGTAATGCTCCCTTCGCCGGTGAAGTCGTTGGGGATCTCGATGCCAATCGGACATCCGCCGCCGCCCGTGAGGCAGTGGCCGCCCTGAAGCCCCTTGATCTGATCTCCAGCGCCGGATTCCCCGACGTAGAGCACGGTGCCGACGATGCTCGGGGACACGGGCAGGAGGTTCACCGTGATTTTGAGACCCTGCCTCGCGAAGGCGGCGTTGAGCTGCGCCTGGGCCGCAAAGGGATCGGTCACCGTGGCGATGATGGCGCCGCTCGCGGCAGTGCGGAAGGCCACGGCATCCGCCGGCGCGGGGCCCACGCCCGAGGTGGTGCTCAGAACCACCGCCGCGATGGTCCCCGCCGCGGCCGCGCCGAAGGTGGAAATAGCCAATGGACGCCGTAGACGGGCGTCTCCGTTGCCAAGCAGCCGCCGGCGTCGGTCTCCCACCCGTCGCCGATCTAGCGCATCCGTCCCGGGACCTCCGCTCACGATCGCTTCGAGCAACTGGCTCCGGCGCTCGGCGGGAAAGAGCTGATCGACTCGCTCGGCATCGTCGGGGCGCAGTTCTCGCAAGAGGTTGATGGTGTGAGCGTTCATGTGGCCTCCTCGATGAAGGGGGGATTGGTTGGGTTGTGCGACTTGGGGTGGGAGGAGTTGGTGGGAGGGCGGAGCGCCGGCGCTTCTTCGGATGGCGCCTCGGCCAACGCGACTCGCAGGCGCGCCCGGGCTCGGTGGAGCCGCAGCGCCACGGCTCCTCTGGAGCAGCCGAGCGCAGCCGCGGCCTCCCGCTGGCTCAACCCGTCCCATACGACGAGCAGCAGAACCTCCCGCTGAGAGTTGGTGAGACGCTCGAGTGCAGCAAGGACACGCTGGCGGGCGATCAGGATCTCCGCGTGGTCGTCATCGGCTTGCCCGATCGTCGCTGCAATACGCTCGATCAGCGCGTCTTGGCGGCCCTGCCCTCGACGCAGATCGCTCAGCGCTCTGCGTGCGACGCCGAGCAGCCATGGGAGCGGCTCCTCGGGCACATCGGCCATACGGCGCCATGCGATCTCGAAGGTCCGCGCAATTGCGTCCTCCGCCAAGCTCCGATCTGCCCGAGACAGCAGATACGCGGCGACGCGGTCGAAATGCTCCCCGTAAAGGCGCTCAAACCGCTGCTCGTTGCGTTTGGCCATCTTCGCTCCCTGGTCGCTGTCATGGAGGAAGTGGCCGGGAAGGCACCCGATGTTACGCGACTGGTTTGGTCTCCCTTACGTCGCCAGCGCCCGCGCCCACGCCCGAAGCCGCCCAACCTCCCGCTCGGTGATCCCCAACTCCGGTGAGGTCCGCACAAGCAGCGTGGGCGCCGCGCGCTTCTGTGCCCAAGCGTGGCAGGCGTCGTCGAGGCAGTCGTTGACCCAGGCCAGCGGCCGCGCACCGGCGTAGATGTCGATCGCGGCGAGCTTCCAGTGGCCGTGCAGCGACTGGCCTGCTCCCGCGCCGTGCTCGAAGCTCAGGTGGGGAAGCCCGCGGGGTAGGCCAAGCAGGTGCGGCAGGTACTCGTCGGCCTTCTCCTCCCAGCCGCTGCACCACACCAGCTCGAAGAGAGACACAAGCGCGAGCAGGTTCCGGGCGGCGGCGGCCGAAAGGAAGTGGGGTATGCCGTCGATCGAATGCCAGGACCCGTCGGGAGGGTCGTGGACGGGGAAGCCGAACAGCGACAGCACCCCGTCGATGTCCACCAGTAGCAGGGGATTTCCCCCCGGGTTGGCTTCAGCGTCCGTCGGCGGTGCCACACGTGAGCAGCGATGGTCGGTGGGCTCCACAGTTGAATGGATCCTTGCGTGTACTGTTAGCCGGACGTTAGCGGGACGCTGGACCCGCGGCCCTTTAGGCTGTGCACAGGTTGGCAGGACTAATCTGCCGGGATCGGCTCGGCGCAGTAAAGCATCCAGCAGCGGGTGCCGATGGAGCTGCACCTTGTCCCCGACCGCCTCTCCCACTCCAATCTATGACTCTTGATCTAGGCATCCTGCTCTCGCTCGCCTGCGCCTTCGTGGCGAACCTTGGCTTCTTCTACAAGTACCGTGGCGCGAACGAGGTGAGCGCGGTTGACGTGCGCCACCCGCTGCGCTCGGGGAAGGTGCTGTTCTCCTCGAAGTGGTTTGCGGTGGGGATGCTCGTGGCGGTCGCCTCGTGGATCCTGCACGTGGGCGCGTTGGCGCTGGCGCCGATGTCAGTCGTGCAGGTGTCGCTCGCGGGCGGCGTGGTGCTGATCGCGGTGATGGCCGATCGCATGTTCGGCTTCAAGGTCGGCCCGCGGCAGTGGGCGGGGCTGTGGCTGATGGCGGCGGGCCTGGTGCTGCTGGGCTTGACGCTGCCGACGATGCACGGCGCGGACGCACGCTTCTCGGACCCGGCGATGATCTCCTTCGAGGCTGGCCTGTTCGGAGTCGGTGGCCTGCTGATCATGGGCCCCCGCATGGGCGGTCGCACCGAGCACCACGGCGTGATGCTGGGTGCCGCCGCGGGGATCCTGTTCGGGGTGTCGGACACATCGATCAAGGCGCTGACGGGGATCGTCGGCGCGCACGGCATCCTCGGCGTGCTGCTCAGCCCGTGGCTGGCAGTGGCGCTGGCTGCGTCGGTCGTCGCCTTCTACGCCTCCGCGCGCGGTCTGCAGGACGGCGAGGCTGTGCCGGTGATCGCGATCACGGGGACCGCAGCCAACATCGCCGGGATCGCTGGCGGGATCATCGTCTTCGGCGACCCGATGCCGGGCACCGCGCTGGGCATCGTCTTCCAGGCGCTGGCGTTCGTGCTGGTGATCGTCGCCGCCGCATTGATGCCCGCGCCGATGCGCGCGGCGGGCATCGCGCCCGAAGCGGCCTGACCGTTCCGCTGGGCCGCACCCGATGCGGCCCGATCGCCCGATCCTCCGACCTTGCTGTGTTGTCCCCGACGCGCCCAACCAATCCGGCGGGCGTTGACCATCGGCAGGCACCGCCCTCCGAACGCGCTAGCGCTGCTACCATCACCGACCGAATGCCAACCACCTCGCAACTAGTGCGCAAGGGCCGCGAAGCCCCGAAGAAAAAGCTGGCCACCCCGGGACTGAAGTCGGGGAAGGGCCGCAAAAAGAAGGTCGTGGCGCCGCAGCGGCGCGGGGTGTGCACGCGTGTGTACACGACGACCCCGAAGAAGCCTAACTCCGCCCTGCGCAAGGTCGCGCGTGTGCGCATCTCCGGCTCGATCGAAGTCACTGCGTACATCCCCGGCGAGGGTCACAACTTGCAGGAGCACTCCGTGGTGCTGGTGAGGGGGGGCCGCGTGAAGGACCTCCCGGGCGTGCGCTACAAGGTCGTGCGCGGCACGCTCGATGCGGCTGGCGTCAACGACCGTAAAAAGGCGCGCTCGCAGTACGGCGTGAAGAAGAAATAGACGGATGCCCCGCCGCGCAGCCGCCCACGTACGCACGGTCGAGCCCGACTCCGTGCACCGCTCGAAACTGGTGCAGCAGGTCATCAACAAGGTGATGCTGGACGGCAAGAAGTCGGTCGCCGAGCGGATCGTCTACGACGCGCTGGCGATCCTCGCCGAGCGCAGCGAGAAAGACCCGCTGGAGACGCTGGAGGCGTCGATCAAGGCGCTGACGCCCAACCTCGAGGTCAAATCGCGCCGTGTCGGTGGCGCCACCTACCAGGTGCCCGTCGAAGTCGCCCCGCGCCGCGCGCGCACGCTGGCGGTGCGCTGGCTGGTCGAGTTCGCCCGCCAGCGCCGCGAGAAGACGATGGCCCAGCGCCTCGCGCATGAGCTGCTGGACGCCCAGTCCCAGCAGGGCGGCGCCTACAAGCGCAAGGACGACATCTTCCGCATGGCGCAGGCCAACAAGGCCTTCGCCCACTACCGCTGGTAGGGGAGATTTATGGATTAAGGCCCCCACAAGGGGGGCCGGGGGATGGGGCTCGTTACGATGAGCCGACGCGGTGCTTGTCGTCCACCCGTTCCATGTAATGGGCGTCCGGCCGTCGGCCGACAAAAATTTCTCCAGTCGTCCTTGACAAGGGAAGGTTCGGTACCTAACCTTTAGGTACCGAATGTCTTCGCCCGGATCGACACAGGCCGCCGACGGCCGCATGAGCTACGAGGCCGGCCACATCCCGCGTCACGTGTGGGTGGTGTGCGGCGTGGTGATCCTCGGGATGATGATGTCGATCCTCGACACCACGATCGTCAACGTGGCGCTGGACACGCTCTCGAAGGATCTGCACAGCCCGCTCTCGCAGGTGCAGTGGGTGATCACCGGCTATCTGCTCTCGCTGGCGGCGGTGATCCCGCTGACCGGTTGGGCGGCGCGGCGCTTCGGCGCCAAGCAGGTGTACATGGTGTCGCTCGTGCTGTTCACCGCCGGCTCGGCGCTGTGCGGCCTGGCCGGCTCGCTCACCTCGCTGGTCGTGTTCCGCGTGCTGCAGGGCGCCGGCGGCGGGATGATCATGCCGGTCGCGATGATGATCATGGCGCAGGTGGCGGGGCCCCAGCAGATGGGCAAGGTGATGGGGATCGTCTCGATGCCGGCGATGATCGCGCCGATCCTGGGCCCGGTGGTGGGCGGCCTGATCCTGCAGAACCTGCACTGGTCGTGGATCTTCTTCGTGAACGTCCCGATCGGGGTGATCGCGTTCACGCTCGGCTGGCGGATGCTGCCTCGTACCGAGCCCGGTGAAGCCGAACGGCTGGACGTGTTGGGCTTGGCGCTGCTGCCGGCGGGGTGCGCGGCCCTCATCTACGGCATCAGCGAGCTCGGCTCTGGGGAAGCGTTTGGCTCGGGCAAGGTGATCGTGCCGGCTGTCGCGGGACTGGTGTTGATCGTTCTCTTCTGCCTGCACGCGCTGCGCGTGGAGCGTCCGCTGCTGGACATCCGCATGTACGCCAACCGCGTGTTCGCGGGAGCGGCGTTCGTGAACTTCGGCCTCGGGGCGGCGCTGTTCGGGGCGATGATCCTGGTGCCCTACTACTACCAGTCGGTGCGCGGGCAGGACGTGATCAGCACCGGACTGCTCACCGGGCCGCAGGGGATCGGGGCGCTGGTGGCGATGCCGCTGGCGAGCCGCCTGACCGAACGCTTCGGCGGCGGGCGCGTGGCGCTCACGGGCGTCTCGCTGCTGTGTATCAGCACGATCCCGCTCACGTTCATCGGCGCGCATACCTCGATCGTCGCGATCTCGGCGATTCTGGTCGTGCGCGGCCTCAGCATCGGGATGTGCTTCATGCCCGCGATGACCGCCGCGTTCGCGTCGATGCGACCCGAGCAGGTGTCCGATGCGACGCCTCAGCTCACCGTGCTGCAGCGCACCGGTGGGGCGATCGGCACGGCGGTGCTCGCCGTGGTGCTGCAGCGCGCCGGTGTGGACGCCCTCACGGCGGAGGCGCGGGCCAGCGCGTTCGACACCGCCTACTGGTGGGCGTTGGGGATCGCGGCGTTGACGCTGATCCCCTGCACGATGCTGCTGCGCGCCGAGCGGCCGCGGGCGGGAGCCGGCGCGGAGTCGGCCGCCGACGCGGAGAGCGCCGCTCATCCCGAGCGAGTCGCGGAGCCGGTGGGGGTCTGAGCGATGAGGCCCCTCGCTACGATGGCTCTGAGGATCTGCCGGGCGGAGCCGAGGGGCCGCCGGGCGGAGCCGGCAGGTCGGATGACGCCGGTGGGAGGCTGAGAGGGCGGAGGGCCGGGATGGCGGTATCGGTGGAGGTTGCGCAGGAGGAGAAGCAGTGGGCGGCGGAGCTGGTGGAGCTCGGCAAGGCGTTTCGCCGTACCTTCCGCAGCCTGAGCCGGCTGCGCGGGCGCGACACCCACCTCGGCGCCGGCGAGCTCAGCCATGCGCAGTGCGAGCTGCTGTTCGAGTTGGAGGAGCGCGGTGAGCTGTCCGCCGGGGAGCTGGCGTGCGCGGCGCAGCTGACGCCGGCGACGGTCACGCAGATGCTCGACCACCTCGCCGAGGGCGGTCATGTGGAGCGCGCGCGCCTGGAGCGCGACCGGCGTGTGGTCGTCTCCCGTCTCACACCACGAGGTCTGCAGGCGATCGAAGCCAAGCGTGCGAAGTGGCAGGGCCGCTGGGAGCAGGCGCTGGCCGACGTCGATGCCGATGAGCTGCGCGCTGCCACGCGCGTGCTGACCCGCCTGCAGGCCATCTTCGAGGACGGCGTTGCGGAGGCCGGTTCAGGGCGTGCCGCGTCCGGTGTGCAGGGCGGCGTCCCAAAGGCCGATTCAGGCCATGCCGCGGCCGGCGAGCAGGCATCGAATCCTCTGCTATAGTCGGGCTCCGCTCGGCGGGTGGCTTAGGTGTGCGAACAGCGCCAGCCGTGGGCGTAACGACGAAATGAAGACCCTGAGCACATAGCGACGCGAACCGGCCTCACCGTAGTAGCGCGCGCGGGCCCAGGGGGCCCGATTTTTTTGCCCTGACCCAAGTCCGAGCACCGCTTCCACCACCACTGACCATGACACGCAAGTTCACACTCGAGAAGACCCGGAACATCGGGATCATGGCCCACATCGACGCGGGCAAGACCACCACGACCGAGCGCATCCTCTACTACACGGGACGCACCTACAAGATCGGCGAGGTGCACGAGGGTGCCGCGGTGATGGACTGGATGGAACAGGAGCAGGAGCGCGGCATCACGATCACCTCGGCCGCGACCACCGCGGAGTGGAAGGACCACCGCATCAACATCATCGACACCCCCGGCCACGTCGACTTCACCGTCGAGGTCGAGCGCTCGCTGCGCGTGCTCGACGGGGCGATCGCGCTGTTCGACTCCGTCGCCGGCGTGGAGCCCCAGTCGGAGACCGTGTGGCGCCAGGCCGACAAGTACCACGTCCCGCGGATCGCCTACATCAACAAGATGGATCGCATCGGCGCCGACTTCGACAAAGGCGTGCAGACGATGATCGACCGCCTGGGCGCCCACCCAGTCCCGATCCAGCTGCCGATCGGCGCTGAGGGGGACTTTGAGGGAGTGGTGGATTTGGTGGCGATGAAGGCGATCGTCTACAAAGACGAGCTGGGCAAGGAGCAGGACGAAGTCGAGATCCCCGAGAGCCTGCTCGAAGCGGCGACCGCCGCGCGCGAGCACCTGCTGGAGGAGGTGTCCCACTACGACGACGACCTCGTCGAGCTGATCCTCGAAGAGAAGGAGATCTCCGAAGAGCAGCTCAAGCAGGCGATTCGCAAGGCGACGCTGTCGACCAAGCTGACGCCGGTGCTGTGCGGCTCGTCGTTCAAGAACAAGGGCGTGCAGCCGCTGCTGGACGCGGTGATCGCCTACCTGCCCTCGCCGCTGGACGTGCCCCCCGTCACCGGCACCGAACTGGTGAAAGGGGAGGAGGGGGAGCGCGAGGTCACGCGCCACGCCGATGACTCCGAGCCGTTCTCGGCGCTCGCCTTCAAGATCATGGCCGACCCCTACGTCGGCAAGCTCACCTACTTCCGCGTCTACTCCGGGCGCCTGCAGGCCGGCTCGCGCGTGCTCAACGTCAACAGCGGCCGCACCGAGCGGATCGGGCGGATCCTGATGATGCACGCCAACGAGCGTGAGGAGGTGCAGGAGGTCTACAGCGGCGACATCGCCGCCGCCGTGGGAATCAAGCAGGTCGTCACCGGCGATACGCTCGCCGCTCCCGATGCTCCGGTGCGCCTGGAGACGATCATCTTCCCCGAGCCCGTGATCAAGGTGGCGGTCGAGCCCAAGACGAAGGTCGACCAGGAGAAGATGTCGATCGCGCTGGGGCGCCTCGCCGAGGAGGACCCCACCTTCCAGGTGCGCACCAACGAAGAGACCGGCCAGACCGAGATCTCGGGGATGGGCGAGTTGCACCTCGAAGTGCTGGTGGACCGCATGAAGCGCGAGTTTGGCGTCGAGGCCAACGTTGGGCGCCCGCAGGTCTCCTACCGCGAGACCGTCAGGGGAACCGCCGAGAAGGTCGAAGGCAAGTTCGTGCGCCAGACCGGCGGCTCTGGCCAGTACGGGGTGGTGTACATCAACATCGAGCCGGCGCCCGGCGAGGGCTTCGACTTCGTCAACAAGATCAAGGGCGGCGCGATCCCCACCGAGTTCATCCCGGCCGTAGAGAAGGGCGTCGAGGAGGCGCTGGAGAACGGTGTCAAGGCCGGCTACCCGATGGTGGACATACGCGTGACGCTGGTGGACGGCAAGTACCACGAGGTGGACTCCTCGGAGATCGCCTACAAGGTCGCCGGCTCGCTCGCCTTCAAGGAGGCCGCGCGGCGCGCCAAGCCGGTGTTGCTGGAGCCGATCTTCGCGGTCGAGGTCGTCACCCCCGAGGAGTTCCTCGGCACGGTGATCGGCGACCTCTCCAGCCGCCGCGGGCGCCTGGAGGGACAGGAGCCCCGCGGCAACGCGCTGGCGGTCACCGGCAGGGTGCCGCTCAGCGAGATGTTTGGGTATGCGACCGACCTGCGCTCCAACACGCAGGGGCGTGCCACCTACACGATGCAGTTCGAGGGCTACGAGGAGGTACCCCCCAACATCGCGGAGAAGATCATCGAACAGCGTACGGGGGAGCCGGTTCCGGCCTGACAGAGAGGGTGGCGCAGGCGACCGCAGGTCGCCGAGCCGGGCCCCTCTTCTTTCAATCAAGGGACCACCGATCACGAAACTTGACATTTAGATAGATTTCTCGGGTTCGCCCTCACGCGGGCGAACACAACCAGTCGATTCCAGAGGAGCAGAGCAAAGTGGCGAAGGAGAAGTTCGAGCGCGACAAGCCGCACGTCAACGTCGGCACCATCGGTCACATCGATCACGGCAAGACGACGCTGACCGCTGCCATCACCACGGTGCTGGCCGAGAAGGGAGGCGCCGAAGCCCGCAGCTTCGAGGAGATCGACAACGCTCCCGAGGAGAAGGAACGCGGGATCACGATCGCCACCTCACACGTCGAGTATCAGACGGAGAACCGTCACTACGCGCACGTGGACTGCCCCGGTCACGCCGACTACGTCAAGAACATGATCACCGGCGCCGCCCAGATGGATGGCGCGATCTTGGTTGTGTCCGCCGCCGACGGTCCGATGCCCCAGACGCGCGAGCACATCCTGCTGGCCCGCCAGGTGGGCGTCCCCTACATCGTGGTGTTCCTCAACAAGGCCGACATGGTCGACGACGAGGAGCTGCTCGAACTGGTCGAGGTCGAGGTGCGCGAGCTGCTCTCCGAGTACGACTTTCCCGGCGATGACATCCCGTTCGTGATCGGCTCGGCGCTGAAGGCGCTGGAAGGCGACGAGACCTATAAGCAGAAGATTCTCGACCTCGCGGCAGCGCTCGACGACTACATCCCCGTGCCGGTGCGCGAGCTCGACAAGCCGTTCCTGATGCCGGTCGAGGACGTCTTCTCGATCACCGGTCGCGGCACCGTCGCGACCGGGCGCATCGAGCAGGGGATCGTCAAAACCGGCGACACGGTCGAAATCGTGGGCGTCCACGACTCCACCTCCACGGTGGTGACGGGCGTCGAGATGTTCCGCAAGATCCTCGACGAGGGCCGCGCCGGCGACAACGTCGGCTGCCTGCTGCGCGGTACCAAGCGCGAGGAGATCGAGCGGGGGCAGGTGCTGTGCAAACCCGGCTCGATCACCCCCCACACCAAGTTCAAGTCAGAGGTCTACGTGCTCAAGAAGGAGGAGGGCGGGCGCCACACTCCGTTCTTCTCCGGGTACCGGCCGCAGTTCTACTTCCGCACCACCGACGTCACCGGCGTGGCCAAGCTGCCCGACGGCGTGGAGATGGTGATGCCCGGAGACAACGTCCAGATGGAGATCGAGCTGATCCAGCCGATCGCCATGGACCAGGGCCTGCGCTTCGCGATCCGAGAGGGCGGTCGCACGGTGGGCTCGGGCGTGGTCAGCGAGATCATCGAGTAGCACCCAAAGGCGCTCCCGGGACGATCCGGGGGCGCTTTTTTATTGCCAGACAGATACGACGATGCAGCTCCGCCCAGCGCGGTGCGGTGAAGAACGTTCGCGCGCCCCGCTGGGCAATCCAGACAAAAGACTCTTCCCCCAGATAGAGAAGACTGACTTTTCCAATGGCACCAGCCGCCCAGAACAAGATCCGCATCCGCCTGAAGGCGTACGACACCTCCGCGATCGAGTCGGCCGCGAAGGAGATCGTCGAGACCGCCACGCGCACCGGTGCCACCGTCTCCGGCCCGGTGCCGCTGCCCACGGAGAAGAACGTGTACTGCGTGATCCGCTCCCCCTTCAAGGACAAGGACTCGCGCGAGCACTTCGAGATCCGCACGCACAAGCGGCTGATCGACATCCACCAGCCCACCCCCAAGACCGTCGACTCACTGCAGCGCCTCGACCATCTACCGGCCGGCGTCGACATCGAGATCCGTCTCGCCACCTGAGCGGGCCATCGCATCTCCCCCCCTTTTTTTCCACGACTGACAACCACCCCCTCATCACCATCCACTCCACGTCAATATGCCCGCAATCCTCGCCAAGAAGCTCGGAATGACTCAGCTGTTCAAGGAGGACGGCTCGGTGGCGCGTGTCACCGTGCTGGAGGCCGGGCCCTGCCCTGTCACCGCCGTGCGCAGCGCCGAGCGCGATGGGTATGACGCGGTGCAACTGGCGTTTGGTAGCACCCGCGAGAAGCATCTGACCAAAGCGGAGCTGGGGCATCTGAAGAAGGCCGATGCCCCCCCGTTGCGCCACCTCGTGGAGTTCAGGGATCCGCCTGCTCCGCTGAATGAGTTGAAGCTCGGCGAGAGCGTCACAGTTGCCTCCTTCGAGGTCGGCGCCCGCGTGAAGATCGCCGGGATCTCCAAGGGCAAGGGCTTCCAGGGCACGATCCGCCGCCACGGCTTCAAGAGTGGCCCCAAGTCCCACGGCTCCCACAACGTCCGCGCTCCCGGCTCGATCGGCGCCTCCGCCACGCCCGCGCGCGTGATGAAGGGCATCCGCGGGCCCGGCCAGATGGGCAACCGCCGCGCCACCCAGCCCGGCCTGGAGGTCATCGCCGTTGACACCGCTCAGAACCTTCTGATGGTGCGCGGTTCGGTGCCCGGCCCGCGCGGCGGGGTTGTGGAGGTGCGCGTCGATGGCTGACGCCGCGCTCAAAGCTCCCGTGTTGGGGGGTGCCGCCAGCAAGACCGTCGGGCTGGATGGCGCTGCCTTCTCCGCCGGCTTCCACATGCCGCTCGTGCACCAGAGCGTGCGCGCCGAGCAGGCCGCCCGCCGCCGTGGTACCGCGGCCACCAAGACCCGCGGCATGGTGTCCGGCGGCTCGGCCAAGCCGTGGCGCCAGAAGGGCACCGGGCGCGCCCGTGCCGGCTCCAGCCGCTCGCCGATCTGGACCGGAGGCGGCATCGTGTTCGGGCCCCAGCCGCGCTCTTACACCTTCAAGGTCAACCGCAAGGAGCAACGCGCCGCGCTGCGCAGCGCGCTCTCGCTGCACGCCTCCCGCGGATCGCTCGCCGTGGTCGATGCGAGCGCCTTCACCGCGCCCAAGACCAGCCAGGCGATGGACCTGCTCGATGACTGGAACCAGCCTCGTCCCACCCTCGTCGCTCTGGCGCCCGAGGAGTCAGACGTGGCGCTGTCGTTCCGCAACCTCGCCCGCGTGGCGGTGCTGGCGCACGAGGATGTGGGCGTTGCCGACCTCGTGGGCGCTGCCTCGCTGGTGCTCTCGCAGGCCGCGCTGGATGCGCTCACCGCGCGCGCCGGCGGCGGGAAGGGTGAGGCGTGATGGAGCACTACCAGGTCATCATCCGCCCGGTCATCTCCGAGAAGAGCTACGCGCTCTCGGCGTTCGGCCGCTACACCTTCCGCGTGCACCCCGATGCGCACAAGACGCTGATCCGCCAGGCGGTGGAATCGCTGTTCGACGTGCACGTCGTCAACGTGCGCACCCAGAGCGTCAAGTCCAAGCCCAAGCGCCGTGGTGCGATCAGCGGGCGCACCCGCACCTGGAAGAAGGCGATCGTGCAGGTGCGCGAGGGCGAGACGATCCCCGTCTTCCAGTCGCTCGAGGGCGTGTAGGCAAAACCGAGCGTGTAGAGAGAGAGCTACCGAAACACCATGCCGATTCGTAAACCAAAGCCAACTTCCCCGGGCCGCCGCTTCACCTCCTACGCCGACTTCGCGGAGATCACCAAGAGCGAGCCCGAGAAGACGCTCGTCGAGGGTCTGAAGAAGAGCGGCGGGCGCAACGCCCACGGGCGCAAGACCGCCCGCCACCGCGGCGGCGGCGCCAAGCGGCTGTACCGCCGGATCGACTTCAAGCGGCGCAAGGACGGCGTGCCCGCCAAGGTGGCCGCGATCGAGTACGACCCCAACCGCTCCTCCTATATCGCGCTGCTGCACTACCTCGACGGTGAGAAGCGCTACATCCTCGCGCCCCAGCGGCTGACCGTCGGCATGACCGTGAGCTCCGGCGAGGATGCCGACATCGCCGTGGGCAACTGCCTCCCGCTGGCGCGCATGCCGGTCGGTACGGTTGTGCACAACGTCGAGCTCCACCCCGGTCGCGGCGGGCAGATGGCGCGCTCCGCCGGCGCCGGTGTGCAGCTGATGGCAAAGGATGGCGAGATGGCCACCCTGCGCCTACCCTCGGGGGAGATGCGCCTGGTGCGGGCCGAGTGTCGCGCCACCGTGGGCACGATCGGCAACTCAGACCACCAGAACATCAAGGTGGGCAAGGCCGGGCGCAAGCGCCACATGGGTGTGCGCCCCCAGACCCGCGGCGTGGCGATGAACCCGGTTGACCACCCGCACGGCGGCGGCGAGGGCTCGACCACCGCCGGCCGGCACCCCGTCACTCCGTGGGGCGTACCGACGCTTGGGTATCGCACCCGCAAGAAGAACAAGACCTCCGATCGCTATATCGTGCGCGGTCGCCGTCGCGGAAAGGGCAAGCAGCGATGAGTCGCTCCAGCAAGAAGGGGCCGTGGGTGGAAGAGCGGTTGATGAAGCGCATCGAAGCGCTCAACGCCGAGAACCGCAAACAGATGATCCGCACCTGGTCGCGTGCCTCCACGATCTTCCCCGACATGGTGGGTCACACGATCGCGGTGCACGATGGCAAGAAGCACGTTCCCGTGTTCGTCTCGGAGTCGATGGTGGGGCACAAGCTCGGCGAGTTTGCCCCCACCCGCCACTTCCGTGGTCATGCGGGGTCCGGGAAGGTCCGCTGAGATGAGCGCCGAGGACGAGAAAGAGAACGAGACGCCGGGCGAGACCCCGGTGGAGCCGGCGGCCCAAAAGCCGGCTGCGAAAAAACCTGCTGCCAAAAAAGCTGCCGCAGACAAACCAGCTGCCAAAGCCGAGAAAAAGCCAGCTGCCGAGAAAAAACCGGCCAAGGCGAAGGCCCCCAAGGCCGATGAAGAGGCAGACGAGCAGCCAGCCGCGGAGCCTGTCGCCGAGGAGGCCTCCACCGAGGAGCCTGTCGCCGAGAAGGCCTCCACCGAGGAGGCTGCCGCGGAGCCCAAAGCGGCGGTCACCACGAAACGCAAACCGACCGAGCGCCGGCAGGTGGTGCATGCGCGGGCACGCTACGTGCGCACCTCCGCGCGCAAGGCCCGCATGGTGTGCGGGCACATCCGGGGGAAGTCAGTGCAGGAGGCACGCGCTATCCTCGCTTTCACGCCTCGCGACGCGGCGCGCGACTGGAGCAAGCTGCTCGAGTCCGCGGTGGCCAACGCGGAGAACAACCACGAGCTACTCGAGGACGATCTGATCGTCCGCGAGGCCTACGCCGACGAGGGGCCCACGATCAAGCGCTTCCGGCCGCGCGCCATGGGTAGGGCGACGCCGATCCGCAAGCGCACCAGTCATCTCACGATCACGCTCACCCCGCGGCCGTAGAGACGAGAGACAAGACAGGCCGTAGAGACGAGAGACAAGACAAGTAACACCGAGAAGCATCAAGTACGCCGAGAAGCACCTCCAGACCGCACACGACAGAGTTTTCCGACCACACCGGATTGAGATAGAGACGAGAGAAGATGGGACAGAAGGTTCATCCAGAGGCAATGCGCGTGGGCTACATCCACGACTGGAAGTCCAACTGGTTCA
Source organism: uncultured Solirubrobacterales bacterium (assembly GCA_963844585.1). GTDB lineage: Bacteria > Actinomycetota > Thermoleophilia > Solirubrobacterales > Solirubrobacteraceae > Palsa-744. The sequence goes on from CAWJOV010000010.1 coordinate 1,108,889, forward strand.
ACGAGCGCCACTTCGCGGAGTACCTCGCGGAGGACATTCGCGTGCGCCGGCACATCACCGACCGCCTCGCGCATGCAGGCCTCTCCGACATTACGATTCGCAAGGACGCCGGTGAATTGGAGGTCAACATCCACACCGCCCGCCCCGGCATCGTGATTGGCAAGTCGGGTACCGAAGTGGATGCGCTGCGGCGCGACCTGCACCGCATGACCCAGAAGCAGATCAAGGTCAACATCCTCGAGATCAAGCGCCCCGAGCTCGACGCGAAGCTCGTCGCGCAGTCGATCGCCGAGCAGCTGCAGAACCGTGTCGCCTTCCGCCGCGCGATGAAGCGCGCGCTCACCAGCGCGATGCGCTCGGGCGCCAAGGGCGTCAAGGTGCAGGTCGCCGGGCGCTTGGGCGGCGCCGAGATGGCGCGCACCGAGAGCTACTCCGATGGGCGCGTGCCGCTGCACACGATGCGCGCCGACATCGATTACGGCTTCTACGAGGCGGCCACCACCTTCGGGCGCATCGGCGTGAAGTGCTGGGTCAACAAGGGCGAAATCATGCCCGAGGGCTACACCGGCGCCGACCTAACAGACATGACCGCCCCGCCCCCGCCGAGCGACGGCCGCGACGGCCGCGGTGGTGGACGCGACGGCCGTGAGGGGCGCGGCGGCGGCAGGGGACGCGGTGGTGGCCCGGGCGGCTCCGGTGGCGGCGGCCGCGGTGGCGGACGTGGGCCCGGCGGTCCAGGCGGTGGTCGCGGGGCGGGCGGGTCCGGATCCGGCGGCGGACGTGGGCCCGGTGGTCCAGGTGGTGGCCGTGGCGGTCCCGGTGGCGGGCGTGGCTCTGGCGGGCCGGGCGGCGGTCGTGGGCCGGGCGGCCCCGGCGGTGGTGGTGGCGGCGGTGGCCGTGGGCCTGGTGGTCCGGGTGGTGGCCGTGGCGGCTTCGGCGGCGGGCGTGGCCCTGGCGGGCCGGGTGGTGGCCGTGGGCCGGGCGGCGGCGGTCGCGGCGGCGGCAGTCCCGAGGTGACCCGCTGATGCTCTCCCCCAAGCGCGTCAAGCATCGCAAGCAGCACCGTGGCCGGCGTGGCGGGATGTCGCGCGGCCAGGTGAAGGTGCAGTTCGGCGAGTACGGCCTGAAGTCGCTGGAGCAGGGCTGGCTCACCAACCGCCAGATCGAGGCCGCTCGTATCGCGATGACGCGCAAGATCAAGCGTGGCGGCAAGGTGTGGATCAACGTCTTCCCCGACAAGCCGGTCACCAAGAAGCCGGCCGAGACCCGCATGGGCTCCGGCAAGGGCTCGCCCGAGGGCTGGGTCGCAGTGGTGAAGCCCGGACGCGTGATGTTCGAGCTCGCCGGCGTGCCCGAGCCGCTCGCCCGCGACGCGATCCGGCTGGCCGCGCACAAGCTTCCCGTCAGGTCCAAGTTCGTGATGCGGGAGGATTGATGAGGAGCGCAGCGACGATGAAGGGCTCCTGGACGGCGCCCATCTCCATCAAGGGTCCGACTGGATGGAGGCCCGAGCGATGAGGGCCAAGGAGATACGGGACATGCCAGACGATGAGCTGGTCGAGCAGATCGGCACGCTGCGCAAGGACCTGTTCGGGCTGCGCTTTGCCAACGCGACCGGCGAGCTGGAGAACACCGCCGGCGTGAGCCGCGCCCGGCGCGACCTCGCGCGCGCGCTCACCGTGCGGCGCGAGCGGGAACTGGGGATGTGACGACGAGATGGCCGACGAACAGGACAAAGAGATGAGCGACGAGCAGCAGCCCGAGGAGACCGCGGCCGAGCAGGTCGCGGCGCCTGAGCAGACGCCCGAGCCGGTGGCCGAGGCGTCCGCGGCCGAGCGGGCTCCCGAGCCAGCCCAGCCGGCCGCGCGAGCCGCTACGCCCGCCGAGCCCGTCGAGCAGCTCCCCCCCAAGGAGCGCCGGCGCAAGGCGCGCTCGCTGCACGTCGGCAGCGCACGTGAGCCGCGCACGCCCGAGGAGCGCCAGGCAGAGCGTGATGCCGTGCGTCGCGCAAAGGCAGTCAGCCGCCGTGCGCGGCGCCTGCAGGAACGCGCCAAACGCGCCGAGCACCGCGCCTCGGCCCCGGCCGCGCAGCCGCTCGCGCCGGTGCATCCCCCACGCGAGGGTGCGGGCCGCGTGCGCCAGGGCGTGGTCGTATCCAACAAGGCCGACAAAACGATCACCGTGCGCATCGACGTGGCCCGCCGGCATCGGCGCTACGAAAAGATCGTGCGCAGCTCCTCCACGCTGCACGCGCACGACGAGAACAACGACGCGCACGAGGGCGACGTGGTGCGCGTGATCGAGAGCCGCCCCCTGTCGCGCACCAAGCGCTGGCGGCTGGTGGATGTCTTGGAGAAGGCACGATGAGCGAGAGGGCGACGGCATGATCCAGAACGAGACGAGGCTGCGCGTGGCCGACAACACCGGCGCGCGCGAGATTCTCTGCATCCGCGTCAAGGGCGGCTCGCGCCGCCGGTATGCGCACGTGGGCGACGTGATCACCGCCACCGTCAAGCAGGCCACCCCCCACGGCACCGTCAAAAAGGGCGACGTGGTGACGGCGGTGGTCGTGCGCACGAAGAAGCCGTTCGGCCGCGAGGACGGCACCTACATCTCCTTCGACGAGAACGCCGCGGTGATCATCGACGAGCAGAACAACCCCCGCGGCACGCGCGTGTTCGGGCCGGTCGCCCGGGAACTGCGCGAGCGCAACTTCATGAAGATCGTCTCGCTCGCCCCGGAGGTCATCTGAGATGGCACGCGCACGCGCACAGACCGGCGGCTCGAGCAAGGGCGGATCGCGGGCCAGCGGCGGCAAGGGCACTGGCGCCAAGCGCACCGGCACCAAGCGCGCGAAAGCGCCGGCGAAGGTGTCGCGGCGCACGCTGCGGATTCGCTCGGACGATCGCGTGCAGGTGATGGCGGGCAAGGACCGTGGCAAGAGCGGCCGCGTGCTGCGCGTGGAGCCGGGCAAGGAGCGCGTGTACGTGGAGGGCCTCAACATGGTCAAGCGCCACACCCGCCCCCAGCAGGTGGCGGACACCATGCGCGGGCAGACCGTCGGCGGCGTGATCGAGCGCGAGGGGCCGATCCACATCTCCAACGTAATGCTGCTGGACCCCAAAGGCGGCAAGCCCACGCGCGTGGGAGTCGAGCGCGAGAACGGCAGGCCCTTCCGCGTCGCCCGTCGCTCGGGAGCGAGGATCGACTGATGAGCGCAGCGACCCCCGCACGCATGAAGGTCCGCTATATGGAGGAGATCCGCCCGCAGTTGATCGAGCGCTTCGGCTACAGCTCCTCGATGCAGACCCCGCGCCTGGAGAAGGTCACGCTCAACATGGGCGTCGGCGAGGCCAAGCAGGACTCCAAGGCGCTGAAGGCCGCCCAGGACCAGCTCGCCGCGATCGCCGGCCAGCAGCCGAGCGTGCGCCGCGCGCGCAAGTCGATCGCCGCCTTCAAACTGCGCGAGGGGATGCCGGTGGGCGTGTCGGTGACGCTGCGCCGGGAGCGCTCCTACGAGTTCCTCGACCGCCTGATCTCGATCGCGATCCCCCGGATCCGCGACTTCCGTGGCCTGCGCGCCCGTTCGTTCGACGGCCGCGGCAACTACTCGATGGGGGTGCGCGAACAGGTCATCTTCCCCGAGATCGACTACGACGCGATCGACCAGGTGCGCGGGCTGGACATCACGATCACCACCAGCGCGCGCACGGACGTCGAGGCATTCGCGCTGCTCTCCGCGCTGGGGATGCCCTTCTCGACCTACGGGCGACCGGCGGAGTTCGCGCGGGCCCTCGGGGAGAGCGCAGACAGCAGCGACTCGGAGAGCGTCAACACCACTGCCCCGGCGAGCACTGCTTCGGAGGGCGTCGATACAGCTGCCCCGGCGAGCACTGCCCTGGAGAGCGTCAACACCGCTGCCCCGGCGAGCACCGCTCCGGAGAGCATCGACACCACTGCCCCGGCGAGCACTGCTCTGGAGAGCGTCGATACAGCTGCCCCGGCGAGCACTGCTCTGGAGAGCGTCGATACAGCTGCCCCGGCGAGCACCGTTCCGGAGAGCATCGACACCGCCGCCCCGCCGGAGAGCACCACCGACCAGGAGACGACCGACTGATGGCCAAGACCTCGCTGCGCGTCAAGCAGGCGCGGACGCCAAAGTACAAGACGCGCGCCTATACTCGCTGCAACCGCTGCGGACGACCGAAGGCGGTGTACCGCAAGTTCGGGCTCTGCCGCATCTGTCTTCGCGAGCTAGCCCACAACGGACAGATCCCAGGGATGACGAAGTCCTCCTGGTAGGGCGAAACAGCCCTCTCTCCGTTGCGCACACACGCAGGAACGATCCACCAAACCAGCCCCAACCAGTAACCACCATCGCAAACCCAATCCGAGATTCGAGAGCGCGCACCAGCAAGCCATGCCCATGACCGACCCGATAGCGGACTTCCTCACGAGGATCCGCAACGCCATCCACGCCGCCCACGAGACGGTGCAGATCCCCGCGTCCAAGCTGAAGACCGAGCTCGCGAGAATCCTCGTCGAGCAGGGCTACATCGAGAGCTGGTCGGTTGCGCCGGCCCCGGATGGCGCCGCCGGGCAGGTGATCGAGATCCGTCTCAAGTACACCGCCGACCGCCGTTCGGCGATCGCGGGCCTGAAGCGCATCTCCAGGCCGGGCCAGCGCACCTACGTGCAGGCCGGCGGGATCCCGAAGGTGTTGGGCGGGATGGGAACCTCGATCGTCTCGACCTCGCAGGGCGTGATGACCGGCCACGACGCACGCGCGGCGGGCGTCGGCGGCGAGGTTCTGGCGCAGGTCTGGTAGCGCAAGCGCGCGGACGAGAGAGAAGAGAGAGAGCGGGAGACACCACCAACGATGTCCAGGATCGGAAGACAGCCAATCCCCGTGCCGAGCGGCGTAACCGTCGCGATCGAGCCGGAGACGGTGCGCGTGAGCGGGCCCAAAGGCGAGCTGCAGGAGCGCGTGCACCGCGACATCCAGGTCGTTCAGGAAGGCGAGCAGCTACTCGTCACCCGTCCCACCAACCGCGGCGAGCATCGTGCGCTGCACGGCCTCACCCGCACGCTGGTGGCCAACATGGTGCAGGGCGTCACCGCGGGCTACGAAAAGCGCCTCGAGATCCAGGGCGTCGGATATCGCGCGCAGCTGAAGGGCAAAGACCTCGAGCTGGCCGTCGGCTACTCCCACCCCGTCCCGATCCCGGCGCCGAGCGGGATCGAGTTCGAAGTGCCCCAGCCCACGAGGATCGTCGTGAAGGGCATCTCCAAGCAGCTGGTGGGAGAGACCGCCGCGATCATCCGCAAGCAGCGCCCGCCGGAGCCCTACAAGGGCAAGGGCATCCGCTACGAGGGCGAGTACGTCGCCAGAAAGGTCGGCAAGCGCGCATGAGCCTGATGACCAAGCCCGAGCGCCGCCTGAAACGGCGCCGCCGCGTGCGCGCGAAGATCACCGGCACGCCGACGCGGCCGCGGATCTCGATATTCCGCTCCAACAAGGGCCTCTCGGCACAGGCGATCGACGACCTCTCCGGTCGCACGCTGGCGGCGGTCAACTGGTATGAGCCAGAGCTGCGAGCGCTCGCCAAGGCGGAGCGCACCGCCCGCGAGGGCGCGCTGCTGGCCGAGCGCATCAAAGCCGCGGGCGTCGCCGAAGCGGTGTTCGACCGCGGCGGCTACCGCTATCACGGACACGTCAAGGACTTCGCGGAAGCGCTACGCGAGGCTGGCATCGCCGTCTAAGGTCCCTGGCATCGCCGTCTAAGGTCCCCAACCCGCCCGCGCCCCGCTACCAGCTACTCTCTCGACTCCAACCATGTCCACCATCTCCACAGATCGCTCCGTCAACCCCGCCGGCCTGGACCTCCAGGAGCGGGTCGTCGAGATCAACCGCGTCGCCAAGGTGGTGAAGGGCGGGAGGCGCTTCTCCTTCACCGCCCTCGTGGTGGTGGGCGACGAACGGGAAGTGGTGGGCGTCGGCTACGGCAAGGCGACCGAGGTGCCGCTGGCGATCCAGAAGGGCGTGGAGCGCGCCAAGAAGGACCTCTTCCGCGTCCCCAAGCATGGGAGCACGATCACCCATCAGACCACCGGGATCTTCGGCTCCGGCCGCGTGCTGCTGAAGCCCGCCGCGCCCGGTACCGGCGTGATCGCCGGTGGAGGCGTGCGCGCGGTGCTGGAGCTGGCGGGGATCCACGACATCCTCTCCAAGAGCCTCGGCACCCAGAACCCGATCAACCTCGTGAAGGCAACGATCACCGGCCTGCGTGGGCTGAACACCCCCGAGGAGGTCGCGCGTCTGCGTGGCCTGACGATCAACCAGGTGCTGGGTCTCGCCGACAAGCCGCCAGAGGGAGAGACGTTGGAGGCCGCGCCGGATGGGGCAGCCGCCGCTGAGCCAGGCGAGGCCGCCGCGGCGCCGGAGGCCGAGACGGAGACACCGCCGGCCGCTGCGGCCGCCGAGGAGACGCCAGCCTGATGTCTGCCCTCACCGTCATCCAGCGTCGATCGAGCAACGGCTCGAACAAGCGCCAGTTGGACACGCTGCGCTCGCTGGGCCTGCGCCGGATCGGCCACGCCGTAGAGGTCGATGACTGCCCCCAGGCGCGCGGGATGCTGCACGCGGTGCGCCACCTCGTGGAAGTGCAGGAGCAGGGCAAGTGAGCGAGCAGGAGCCCCGCATCGGACTGCACAACCTCGCCCCGGCCCCGGGAAGCCGACGTCCGCGCAAGCGCTTGGGCCGCGGAGAAGGCTCGGGCACCGGCAAGACCGCCGGCAGAGGCCAGAAGGGGTACGGGTCGCGCTCGGGCGCCAAGAGCAGGGACCGCTTCGAGGGTGGGCAGATGCCGATCCACATGCGGATGCGCAAGCTCAGGGGCCCGCACATGAAGAAGTCGATGCCGTTCGAGCCGTTCCGCACCCACACGCAGCCGGTCAACATCGGCGACCTCGACGCGCGCTTCGAGGCGGGCGCGGAGATCACGCTGGAGCTGATGCGCGGCAAGGGCCTCGGCACCCGCAAGGCGGTGCCGGTGAAGGTGCTGGCGAAGGGTGAGCTCGCCAAGGCGCTGACCGTCCACGCGCACGCCTTCAGCGCGAGCGCGCGCGAGCGCATCGAGGCGGCCGGCGGCAGCTGTGTCGTGCTCGACGAGTCGGCCTCCTGAAACAATCTTGAGAAGACCCGCGCGCCAACCGCGCTCGGGGTCTAGAATCGCCAGGCGATGCTCGCGACGATCCTAAACGCCTTCCAGGTGCCGGACATCCGGAAGAAGATCGGCTTCACGGCGGCGATGCTGCTGCTCTACCGCCTGGGGTCGCACCTACCGGTGCCCGGGGTCAACCTGACCGCGGTCAACAGCATCCAGAAGCAGCTGGGCGGCTCCAACATCCTGGGGCTGCTGAACCTCTTCTCGGGCGGGAGCCTCTCCCGAATCGCGATCTTCGCGTTGGGGATCATGCCGTACATCACCGCCTCGATCATCCTGCAGCTGATGCAGGTGGTGGTGCCCTCCCTCGAGAAGCTCTCCAAGGAAGGCGAAGTGGGGCAGGCGCGGATCACGCAGTACACCCGCTACCTGACCGTTGGCCTGGCGTTCGCGCAGTCGGTGGGCTACGTCTTCCTGTTCCACTCGCTGCAGGCCAGCGCCGGCGAATCGGTGATCACGAAGTTCGACTTCCCCCACATCTTCCTGATCGTGGTGTGCCTGACGGCGGGCTGCGTGCTGCTGATGTGGATCGGCGAGCTGATCACCCAGAAAGGCATCAGCAACGGCATCTCGCTGCTGATCTTCGCCTCGATCGTCTCGCGCCTGCCGACCGGTATCCAGGCCTGGTGGACGACCCAGAACCAGGTGTTCAAGGTGATGATGCCGTTCCTCGTGCTGGTGGTGGTGGCGGCGGTCGTGTTCGTGATGGAGGGCCAGCGGCGGATCCCGGTGCAGTACGCCAAGCGCGTGATCGGGCGGCGGATGAGCGAGGGCGGCCAGACCTACCTGCCGCTGCGCGTGAACATGGCGGGGGTGATCCCGGTGATCTTCGCGGCCAGCATCATGGCCTTCCCGCCGACGATCGGGCAGCTGATCAAAAGCCACACCGGCCAGGAAGTATCCGACTTCTTCAACCCCAAAGGCTGGCACTACATCGTGGGAGAGTCGATCTTCATCGTGATCTTCACGTACTTCTACACGGCGGTGACCTTCAACCCCGTGGACCAGGCGGACAACCTGAAGAAGTACGGCGGCTTCATCCCCGGCGTGCGCCCGGGGCGCCCGACGGCTGAATTCCTCGACCGCATCCTCGCCCGCCTGACGTTCCCAGGCGCGCTGTTCCTCGCGGCGGTGGCGGCGCTGCCGACGATCCTGTTCGACCGCACGCACGTGGAACTGCAGCTGGGAGGCACCTCGATCCTGATCGTGATCGGGGTCGCGCTGGAAACGATGAAGCAGCTGGAGGCTCAGCTGATGATGCGAAGTTACGAGGGGTTCTTGAAGTAGTGCGCCTCTGCCTTTGGGGGGTGGTCGGGAGGGGGGCCTGCCCCTCTCCCGCTTGAGAGATGAAGCAGCTGGGGGCTCAGCTGATGATGCGAAGTTACGAGGGCTTTTTGAAGTAGCGCGTTGCCGCCCCTGGGTCCGAGGAGTCTGAATCCTTGGGAGCGGGTAGGCTTGAGTAGTCGTGTCCGAGCTGAACTTGATCCTCCTTGGCCCGCCCGGCGCGGGCAAGGGCACCCAGGCTGACCGTCTGCAGAGCGATTTCGCCCTGGCGCATATCTCCACGGGCGACATGCTGCGCGCGCAGGTGGCGGACGGCACCCAGCTGGGCAAGGAGGCGCAGCAGTACATGAACGCCGGCAAGCTGGTGCCCGACGAGGTGATCGTGGGCATGATCACCTCGCGGATCGGCGCGGGCGACGCCCGCGACGGCTTCCTGCTGGACGGTTTCCCGCGCAACGAGCCGCAGGCGCAGGCGCTCGGAGAGGCGCTCGACGGCCTGCGGCGAAAGCTGACCGCCGTGCTCCTGATCGAGGCGCCAGATCAGGAGGTGATACGTCGGCTTGCCGGCAGGAGGGTGTGCGTGAAGAACCCCGCCCACATCTACCACATGGAGTTCGACCCGCCCAAGCGCGAGGGCGTCTGCGATCAGGATGGCTCGCGGTTGATCCAGCGCGATGACGACAAGGAGGAGACGATCCGCACGCGCTTGGAGGTGTACCACGCCCAGACCAAGCCGCTGATCGGCTACTACGAGGAGCAGGGACTGCTGCGTCGCTTCGACGGCAGCCGCAGCCCGAACGAGGTGCACGACCACATCCGCGCGACGCTGGCGACGCTGCGCTTAGAGGACAAGCTGTAGTAGCGCGGCGGGTCGGGTACGCGCTCTAGATAACCTTGATTGCATGATCATCAAGAAGACCCCCGCAGAGATCGAGAAGATGGCGGCGGCGGGGGAGATCCTCGTGCAGACGCTGCGACTGGTGGAGCGCATGATCCGCTCCGGCGTGCGCACCGAGGAGTTGGACACAGCCGCCGAGCGCTTCATCCGCTCGCACGGTGCGACCCCCACCTTCAAGGGCTTCCGCGGCTTCCCCGGCTCGATCTGCGCCTCGCCCAACGCGATGGTGGTGCACGGCATCCCGGGGCGCTACCGCCTCGACCAGGGCGACATCATCTCGATCGACGTGGGCGTCACGCTCGACGGCTGGGTGGCGGACGCCGCGCGCACCTTCCCCGTCGGCGAGATCGACGCCGTCGAGCAGAACCTGCTGCGCGCTACCCGCGAGGCGCTGTTCGCGGGGGTGGAGCAGTGTCGCGCCGGCAACCGCATGGGCGACGTCTCGCACGCGATCGAGCGCGTGGTGGAGACTGCCGGTCTGTCGGTCGTCCGCTCGTTGGTGGGGCACGGCGTGGGTCGCAGCATGCACGAGGACCCACAGGTCCCCAACTACGGTCGCCCGGGCAAGGGCCCGTTGCTGGAGGAGGGGATGGTGCTGGCGATCGAGCCGATGACGACCGCGGGTCGTCCAGCGGTGCGCGTTGGGGGCGACGGGTGGGGGGTGTTCTCCCAAGACGGCTCGCCGGCGGCGCACTTCGAGTTCACCGTGGCGATCACCGCGAACGGCCCGCGCGTGCTCACGCCGTGGCACCTGGGGGAGGGGGCCGGCGAGCAGTCGGCGAACGGCCACACTGCCGCAGCCGCCCCGGCGGTGGGCGAGCAGGTCGCGAGCGCAAACTAGCTGCTACTATCGACTGTCCGCGCGCACGCGAAAGCGTTCCGTGCTGCGAACTTATCCTCGACCAGGTAGCGGCAGCCGTCCCGGCAGCCAGAGCTCGGTCGCTGGACCAGCCGAAAGGGATCATGAAGGTACGACCGTCGGTGAAGCCGATGTGCGAAAAATGCAAGATCATCCGCCGCCACGGGGCGGTGCTGGTCATTTGCCAGAACAAGCGCCACAAGCAAAGGCAGGGCTAGGCAGTGGCACGCATCGCCGGGGTCAACCTGCCCCTCAACAAGCGCTCGGAGATCGGCCTGACCTACATCTTCGGCATCGGACGCTCAACCGCCAACAAGCTGCTTGCTGAGGTCGGGGTGAGCCCCGACACCTACGTGCGCGACCTCACCGAGGACGAGGTGTCGAAGCTGCGCGACGCGATCGACGCCGACTTGACGGTCGAGGGCGATCTGCGCAGGGAGCGCTCCCAGGACATCAAGCGCCTGCAGGAGATCGCCTGCTACCGCGGTCTGCGCCACCGCCGCGGCCTGCCGGTGAGGGGACAGAAGACGAAGACCAACGCCCGTACCCGCAAGGGCCCCAAGCGGATGCAGGTCGCCGGCAAGAAGAAAGCCGGTAAGAAGTAATGGCGGCTCCCAAGCGCGCGCGCGGCAAACGCAAGCCCAAGAAGAACATCCCGGTGGGCCAGGCCCACATCAAGACGTCGTTCAACAACACGATCGTCTCGCTCACCGACGTGCAGGGCAACGTGATCGCCTGGGAGTCGGCGGGTGGCGCCGGCTTCAAGGGCTCGCGCAAGTCCACGCCGTTCGCCGCGCAGGTGACCGCCGACGCCGCCGCGCGCAAGGGCCTCGAGCAGGGGCTGCAGAAGGTGGAGGTGTACGTCAAGGGTCCCGGCTCGGGCCGCGAGACCGCGATCCGCTCGCTGTCGGCGGCGGGCCTCGAAGTGACGGGCGTCAAGGACGTGACCCCGCAGGCCCACAATGGATGTCGTCCCCGCAAGCGCAGGAGGGTGTAATGGCACGGGACACCAGCCCCCAGTGCAAGCAGTGCCGTCGCGAGGGACAGAAGCTGTTCCTCAAGGGCGAGCGCTGCCTGACCGACAAATGCGGCGTCGAGCGCCGCTCCTACCCGCCGGGCGAGCACGGCAGGGGGCGCCAGAAACAGAGCGAGTACCGTCTGCAGCTGCGCGAGAAGCAGAAGGCGCGCCGCTACTACGGGGTGCTGGAGAAGCAGTTCCACGGCTACTACGAGAAGGCCTCGCGCCAGCCGGGGATCACCGGCGAGAACCTGCTGGCGCTGCTGGAGTGCCGCTTCGACAACGTGCTGGTGCGCCTCGGCTTCGCCGCCTCCCGCCGGCAGGCGCGGCAGCTGATCCGCCACGGCCACTGGACGATCAACGGCCGGCGCGTGAACATCCCCAGCTACCAGGTGCGCCCGGGCGAGGTGATCGCGATCAAGGCCGAGACCCCCGCCACGCAGGTGATCAGGGACGCGACCGAGCTCACCGGACAGATCCCGGCGTGGCTGCAGGCCGATCACGAGTCGCTGACCGCGAAGGTGCTGCGCAGGCCGGAGCGGCGCGAGGTGGCGGCGCCGGTGCAGGAGCAGCTCATCATCGAGCTGTACTCGAAGTAAGGGCTTTGCCGGCATCGTTCCCACCCGCGGGTGCGATGCCTTGGAGCCGGTGCCCGACCGGGCGCCGGTCCAAGAGGGTGGCGCAGGCGGCCGAAGGTCGCCGAGCCGGGCCCCTCGTCTATTAGTCAGACCACCACGACGTTAGGACGCTGATGCTCGACTTCCAAATCCCCCGGATCACAAGCGAGTCCGTGGAGCAGAACCGCGGCACCTTCACCATCGAGCCGCTCGACCGCGGGTTCGGCTACACCTTCGGGAACTCATTGCGCCGCGTGCTGCTCTCCTCGCTGGCGGGCGCCGCCGTCACCAGCGTGCGCATCGAGGGGGTGGCCCACGAGTTCTCGACGATCACCGGCGTCAAGGAGGACGTGACCGACATCGTGCTCAACCTCAAGGGGATCGTCTGCCGGATGCACTCCGACGCCTCCGAGGTGGAGGCTCCGCTGGTGGTCACCGGCCCCGGGGAGATCACCGCCAAGGATATCGACCTGCCGGCGGGCGTGGAGATCCTCAACCCCGACGTGCACGTGGCGACGCTGGAGAAAAAAACCAAGCTGGAGCTGTACATGACGATCGGCCGCGGCCGCGGGTACAGGCCGGCCGAGGAGAACAAGTCCCCCGACCAGCCGATCGGGGTGATCCCGATCGACTCGATCTTCTCCCCGGTGAGGCGTGTGGCGTACGCCGTGGAGCAGGCGCGCGTGGGACAGAAGACGGACTTCGACAAGCTGACGCTGGACATCGAGACCGACGGCTCGATCGAGCCGCAGGCGGCGCTGCGCGAGGCCGCGGAGCTGCTGATCTCCCAGCTGGCGATCTTCACCGACGCCGACCGCATCCAGGAGCTGCGCGCCTCCCCCGGCGGGCAGCTGGACGGGCACGGCCTCGCGGTGGCGGGCGCCGGCGGCCAGGCGGCGCTGCAGGGCGAGGAGTGGGGCATCCTGATCGAGGAGCTGGAGCTGGGGGTGCGCTCCTACAACTGCCTCAAGCGCGCGGGCATCCAAACCGTGGGCGACCTGATCTCCAAGTCCGAGGCGGAGCTGAACGCGATCCCCAACTTCGGCAAGAAGTCGATCGACGAGGTGATCGAGACACTCGAAGGACGCGGGTTGCACCTGCGTCAGGACTAAAGATGGTGGCGCAGCCGGCCGCAGGCCGGTGAGCCGGGCCCCTCTTCTGTCAGACTGCCAAGACCATGCGACACCAAAAGACCCGCAACAAGCTCAGCCGCGACTCCGCGCACCGCAAGGCGCTGCTCATGAACCTCACCAAGGAGGTGCTGGAGCACGAGCGGATCAAGACGACCGAAGCGAAGGCGAAGGCGGTGAAGCCGGAGATCGAGAAACTGATCACGCTGGCCAAGCGCGACGATCTGCACAACCGCCGCCAAGCGCTGTCGGCACTGGCGCAGGACAAGTTCGCGGTGCACCGCCTGTTCGTCGAGGTCGCCCCCCGCTACGTCAACCGCCCCGGCGGCTACACGCGCATCCTCAAGCTCGGCCCGCGCCGCTCGGACTCGACCGAGATGGTGTTCCTCGAGCTGGTGTAGCCAGTCCCGGCGCGGGTGGCGCGCCGGCGCAGGAGGGCAGGGGATCGTCCGCGCGCCGCGCGAGGCCACAGCCGCCCAGGCGCTGGGCCTCCGTGCCCAGCGACCGGCGCGTGCGTAGCATGCCGGCGAATGGTTACCAAGCTGATGCTGGAGTACGACGGCGGCGAGTTCGCCGGGTGGGCGCGCCAGCCGGGGCTGCGCACGGTGCAGGAGGAGTTGGAGCGCGCGCTGCGCACGATCCTCGGCGAGCGCGGCGTTGACGGCGAGCCGTTGGCGCTGACGGTGGCGGGGCGCACCGACCGCGGCGTGCACGCGTGGCGGCAGGTCGCCAGCTACGCGCACGAGGCCGTGGACCCCGCGCGCCTGAACGCGCTGCTCCCCCCTGACGTGGCGGTGCTCGACGCCGAGCCGGCGCCCGAGGGCTTCGACGCGCGCCGCGACGCGCGCAGCCGCACCTACTGCTACCGCGTGCTGAACCGACGCGCGCGCGGGGCGTTCACGCGCGCCAGCGCGCTGTGGTGGCCGCAGCCAATCGACCGCGACGCGCTCGACGCGTGCGCCGACGCGCTCACGGGCACCCACGACTTCACCGCCTTCACCCCCACCGAGACCGATCATGTGCGCTTCGAGCGCGACGTGTGGGCGGCCGAGTGGCGCGTCCCCCGTGCCCCGGTCAACGAGGGGGGGCCGGTTGGCGGGGGGTCGTGGCAAGCCTCGCTCGCCGAGCACGCGCGCGCTTTTGAGAAGGGCGACCTGCTGGAGTTCTGGATCGAGGCCGACACGTTCATGCGCCACATGAACCGCGTCTTGGTGGGCACGATGCTGGAGGTTGCCGCGGGGCGGCTCACGGTGGAGGAGTTTGCGCGCCTGCTGGAAGGCCGACCCCGCCCCGAGGCGGGCCCGACGGCGCCCGCGCACGGACTGGCGCTCGCGTCGGTCGCCTATCGATAGGCCACGCCAGGCGCCGCCTGCCGTCGGAGTGGTTCTGGGGTGGGACGATCGCCCGGCCACGCCCAGGGCGCCGCCCGCCGCCGGGGTGGTTCTGGGGGCGGGGCGATCGCCCTGGCCGCGCGCCAGCCGGAGCGTGTGGTTGGGGGCCGATCACGGGGAGGCCACACGGCCCATCGGAGACGACCCCTATGCTGGGACGAGATGCTCAACGTACTGCTGACCAACGACGACGGGATCGAGGCCGAGGGCCTGCGCGCGATGCACGCCGCGCTCGCGGCGCTGCCCGACGTGCGCCTCGCGGTGATCGCCCCCGACGGCAACCGCTCGGCGATGGCCCGCTCGATCACCACGCGCCGGCCGCTGTGGGTCGAAGAGGTGGAGCTCCCCGACGGCAGCCCCGGGTATGCCACCGACGGAACCCCCGTGGACTGCGTGCGCCTCGCCCGCCTCGGCGTGGTGGAGGGCTTCGACGCCGACGTGGTCGTGTCGGGCATCAACCACGGCGCCAACCTCGGCGATGACATCACCTACTCGGGCACCGTCGCCGCGGCGCTGGAGGGGGTCGTACTGGGGCTGCCCTCGATCGCGGTCTCTCAGCAATCGGGCGCGCGCGCCCTGGACTACCGTTTCCACGGCGGCTTCCAGTTCGACGTCGCCGCCGGCTTCGTCGCGCGCCTGGTCGAGCGCCTGGAGTCGCTGCCGCTGCCACCCAACACGCTGCTCAACGTCAACGTCCCCGCCGGTCACCCCGAGGGCGTGGAGGTGGCGCGCCTCGGCAAGCGCATCTACCGCGACGAGCTGAAGCTGGAGCGCGAGGACGTCGGCCCCCCCGCGCGGCGGCGCTACTGGATCTATGGCGATGACCCCGGCTTCCACGACGAGCCCGGCACCGATCTCGCCGCCGTGGCGGCTGGTCGCATCGCGGTTACACCCATGCACTTCGATCTCACCTACCTACCGGGCATCGAGGCCCTGGCCGGCTATGACCTGCACGGCCTGCTCGACGCCGCCGAGGTGGAGGCCGGCTGACGGTTTCCCAGCAGCCGCAAAGGCCCGTTCTTGGGCGCTCGTGTGCCCGATAGGCTGGTGGATGTGACAGCGCAGGTGGTGGATGGTGGTCAGGGAGGCGTGGGCGTGACCGGCAAGGATCGCGGGATATGGCGGGCGTGGCGGGGCACGACGCCCCGCCCCCACGCGGGTGGGATGCACCGATGACGCGCGCGGATGCCCCCCAAATGCCCGACCCAGCACAGCACATCGCCGAGCTGCGGCGGATGGTCGAGTACCACTCCCACCGCTACTACGTGCTCGACGATCCGATCATCGGGGACGGCGAGTACGACGCGCTGTTCGATCAGCTGCGCGCGCTGGAGGCCGCGCACCCCGAGCTGCTGACGCCCGACTCGCCCACGCAGCGCGTCGGGGGCACGCCGGTGGGGCGGTTGGAGAAGGTCGCGCACATGGAGCCGATGCTCTCGCTCTCCAACGCCCGCTCGGAGGAGGAGTTCCGCGCCTGGGTGGAGCGGATGCGCAACCACCTCGCGCGCGAGGGCATCTCCCAGCCTCGCTTTCAATACGTGGTCGAGCCGAAGGTGGACGGCTTGGCGATCTCGCTGATCTACCGCGACGGTGTGCTCGAGCGGGGTGTCACCCGCGGCGATGGGGAGATCGGCGAGGACATCACCCACAACCTGCGCACCATCCGCGCGATCCCGCTGCACATCGACGATGCGCCGCCGCTGCTGGAGGTGCGGGGTGAGCTGTACATGTCGTTGAAGGACTTCACCGCGCTCAACGAGCGCCGCGCCGAGCAGGGCCTTTCGACCTTCATGAACCCGCGCAACTCCGCCGCCGGCACCGTCCGCCAGCTCGACCCCGCGCTCGCCGCCGAGAGGCCGCTGTCGATCTGGTGCTACCAGGTGGGTGTCACCGAGGGGCTGTCGTTCACCACGCACTGGCAGGCCCTGGAGTGGTTGCGCGAGCACGGCTTCCGTGTCAACCGCGACATCCAGCAGCTGCGCGGCGAGGACGAGGTGATCGCCCAGTGCCTCGCCTGGCAGCGCCGCCGCGGGGAGCTCGACTTCGAGATCGACGGCGTCGTCGTGAAGGTCTCCAACCTCGACCTGCAGCGCCGCCTCGGCTCGGTGGGGCGCGACCCGCGGTGGGCGGTCGCCTGGAAGTTCCCGCCCACCACCGCCGTCACGCGGCTGGAGCGGATCGGCTGGAACGTCGGCAAGTTCGGCGACATGCGGCCGTTTGCGATGCTCGCGCCCGTCGCCGTCGGCGGCGTCACGATCAAGCTCGCCACGCTCCACAACGAGGAGGACCTGCGCCGCAAGGACATCCGCGACGGGGAGGACGTGATCGTGCTGCGCGCCGGCGACGTGATCCCGCAGGTGATCTCCCCCGCGCCGCACGTCGTCGAGCACGAGCGCCGCCCGCCGCTCCCGCGCCCACCCACGCGCTGCCCTTTTTGCGGGACCCGCACCACCAAGCCGCGCGACTCGGTCTACACCACCTGTCCCAACCGCGCTTGCCCCGAGCGTGCTTGGCAGTTGCTCAAGCACTTCGTCTCGCGCGGCGCGATGGACATCGAGGGGCTGGGCGAGAAGCAGGTGCGCTTGCTCCAAGAGGAAGGCCTCGTGAAGGTGCCCGGCGACTACTACCGCCTCGGCGAGCGTCAATCGGAGCTGCTGGAGCTGGAGGGCTTCGCCGAGGTCTCGGTGGGCAACCTGCTGTCGGCGATCGAGGAATCCAAGCAGCGGCCGTTCGCGCGGGTGCTGTTCGCGCTGGGGATCGAGGAGGTGGGGGAGGTGACCGGGCGCAACCTCGCCCAGCGCTTTCGCGACATCGACGCGCTGCTCGGCGCCACCGAGGAGCAGATCGCCCAGACGCCGGGGATCGGCGAGAAGATGGCGCGCTCGATCCGCGCGCAGCTGGACGAGCAGCACATGCGCGAAGTGATCGCCGACCTGCGCCTGGTTGGGCTGCGTTTTGCGCAGGAGGGCCCTCCGCCCTCGGAGGGCGTGTTCGCGGGGCTCACGCTGGTGCTCACCGGCACGCTTCCGCACTGGACGCGCGAGTACGCCACCGAACGGATCCAGGCCGCCGGCGGGCGCGTCACCAGCTCGGTTTCGAAGAAGACCCACTACCTCGTCGCCGGTGAGAGTGCCGGCTCCAAGCTCGAAAAGGCCCGACGCCTGCAGGTCCCGGTGATCGACGAGGACGGTCTGCGCCGGTTGCTCGGCGATCCGCCGCCGCCCGAGTAGCGCGTGGTGCGGGGTGGGGTTGTGTGCTTAACTTTTTGGACCCCAACCCTTCATTTTGTGAAGCGGTAGAGGGCTGGGTAGTAGGCCTGCTGGACGCAAACTGACCCACTACCGGGGCTGGCACAGACGCTCTGCGTCAGTAGTTGGCGAGCGTGATCGCCATGTTGTCTTGCAGCGTGTGCGCCGTTTCGGTGGAGATGCCGTCGTTGAAGAAGGCAAACGCCAGCTCGTCGCCGTCGGCCGCCGCGCAGTAGCCCGCGAGGTTGGACACGCCCGTGAGCGTGCCCGTCTTCGCCTGGCAGCGGCCCTCGGCGGCGGTGCCGCGCATCCGTTCGGCCAGCGTCCCCGTGTGGCCCGCCACCGCCAGGTCCCCGCGCATGATCGTCCCCAGTTCTGTGTGCGCGATCTCGTTCAGCAGCGTCACCACTTCGTAAGGAGAGGTTTTGTCTTCTTCGGACAGCCCCGACCCGTCCACCAGCGTTGGGTGCAGCCCCAGCTCGGCGATCGTCTCGCGCACCACCTTCGCCCCCGCCGCCGTCGTGCCTGCCCCCCCGAAGCGCGCGCCGAGGCCCTTCAGCAGCGTCTCGGCGAAGAAGTTGTCCGACGGCGGCAGCGTCAACCCGAGCAGCTGGGCGATCGTCGGCGATAGCGCCACCGTCAGCTTCGTCGCCCCCGGCGGGGTGACGTCCGCGCCGCCGCCCTGCTCCACCGCCACGCCGGCCCCTCGCAGCGCCGCGCGCAGCTGGCGCGCCGCGTACGCCGCGGGTGCGTGTGAGCCCTGTTCGTTGCCGGTTTCCCCGCGGTTGAACGCCAGCGCGCTGAGGTCTCCTTCGAGGAAGGGATCCCAGGCGTAGCCGCTGGAGGGCTCGCCGCGCAGCGAGTCGAAGTAGGACTCGTCGCCGTACACCTTCCCGGTGACGCGCCTGATGCCCAGTGCCTTCAGCTGCGACGCCAGCTGCGACACCGAGGTGCCCACGCCGCCGTAGCGGCTGCGGATGAACGCGCTGCTCCCGAACGTCGGGTCGCCGCCGCCATGCAGGTAGAGATCGCCCTCCCACACGCCCCCTTGCGCGAGGTGGCCGGCGCCCCACACGGTGGTTTCCAGGCGCGCCGTTGGCCCCATCCGCTCCAACGTGGTGATCGCGGTGTACAGCTTCTCCACCGACGCCGGCGGGTGGCGCTGCGTGGATCGCTCGGCGAACAGCGGCTTGCCGGTGGTCATGTCGTACACGTACGCCCCCGACTGCGTCCCCGCCAGATCCAGCTCGTGCGCCATGTGCTGCTGTAGCGCCGCGGTGCCCGCGGCCGTGGCGACGGCACCCCCGCGCGCGGGGTGATGGGCGGCCAGCAGCGCCCTCGGCGTGGAGCTCGACACCGGCGCGCCCGGGATCGCCCGCAGGTCTGGGTGCTCGGCTTTGGCGACTGCCGCGCGCACCGCGGCCGTCATCCGCAGGTCGGCCGTGGCGGTCGTCCCAGGCACGAGCGCGCTCGCGACGACGAGCGCGCAGAGGACGATCGGTACCAATACAAGCCGTGGCCGGGGCACGCACCACTAGAATAAAGGGTGGTATGGGTAGCGTTGTCAAGCTGGAGGAAAGCTCTCGTCGCGCGCGGACCCGCCGCGCGCGACGGCGCCCCAGCAAGACGGCTTTGGTGCTGGGCGGCGGCGGCTTCACCGGGGGGGTGTACGAGGTGGGAGCGCTGCGCGCGCTTGACCTGCTGGCCGTCAACAGCACCGTCAACGACTTCGACATCTACGTGGGCACCTCCGCCGGAGC
Organism: uncultured Solirubrobacterales bacterium; assembly: GCA_963844585.1. Lineage (GTDB taxonomy): Bacteria > Actinomycetota > Thermoleophilia > Solirubrobacterales > Solirubrobacteraceae > Palsa-744. The sequence goes on from CAWJOV010000010.1 coordinate 1,128,320, forward strand.
GTTCATCGCCGCGCTCTGCGCCAACGGCGTGACTCCTGACGAGATGATGCGCGTCGCCACCAGCGAGGCTCCTCAGCCGTTTCGCGACATCGACCTCGGCGACCTGCTGCGTCCCAACCTCGGCGAGCTGGTTCGCGGAGGGGTGCGGCTGCCGCTGCGGATCGCCTCGCTCGCGCGCCAGGTGATCTCCCAGCCGCGGCAGGTCTCGGTGCTGGACCTTGCGCTCGGGCTCGCCAAGGCGCTGCCCTCCGGGCTGTACACCGGTGCCGGCATCGAGGGCTACCTGCACAAGGTGCTCGACGAGCCCGGCCGCACCGACGACTTCCGCGAGCTGCGCGGAGGCAGGGAGCTGTACATCGCCGCCACCGACCTCGACACCTGCGAGCGGGTGGTGTTCGGCGCCGAGGGCTTCGAGCACTACCCGATCTCCACCGCCGTGCGCGCTTCCGGGGCACTGCCGATGGTGTACGCCCCCGTGCGGCTCGACGGCCGCGAGCTGGTGGATGGTGGGCTGATCTCCACCACCAACCTCGACATCGCCGTCGAGGCCGGCGCCAAGCTGGTGGTGGTGATCAACCCCGTGGTGCCCTACGTCAACGACTTCGCCACCGAGGTGCGCACGCTGCGCGGTCGCCGCCCGCGCCACGTCTCGGACATGGGCTTCCCGCAGATCGGCTTCCAGGCGTTCAAGCTGCTCGCCCACCAGCGGTTGCACGAGATGGCCACCCGCTGGGAGGAACGCTACCCCGGGGTGGACATCGTGCTGATCGAGCCCGACGCCACCGACGAGCTGATGTTCCAGACCTCGATCATGAACTTCGCTGCGCGCATCGCGATCGCGCGGCACGGCTTCCAGTCGATCGCCCACCATCTCGCGGGCGAGTACCCGCACTACCGCGAAGTCACCAAGCGGCACGGGATCGAGATATCGCCCGAGCGGCTGCGCACCGTGGTCGAGCACTTCGAAGCCGAAACTGCCGCGGAGGAGCACGAGCACGATGCCAGTGCGTGGCGGCGGATCCTCGAGGGCACCACCGGCGCACTGCTGCGCCAGAGCCAGTCCGCGGAGTCGGCCGGCGCCTGAGCCCGCGCGGGCCGGGGCCGGCATTTCCCGCGGCGAAGTTGTTTGTTTGCGGCCTCCAACAGGACGTCGGCGGTGTTGTTCGTGGCTTCACCCAGACGCCGGCGGGTGGGTATTTGGGCCGCGGCGGGCGGGCTTTAGCCGAGCGCCTTGTCGACCGCGTTCAGCACGCGGGCGGTGGCGGCGGTGTTGCGCAACGCGATGCGCACGTGGCGCGGCTCGCCCAGCCCGGCGCCGGCGGCCACCAGCACGCCCGCGCGCTCCATCCGCGTGGCCAGCTCCGCGCCGTCGAGCTTGGGGTGGGCGACCCACAGGAAGTTGGCTTGGCTGTCGGCCACCTCGAAGCCGCGCTCGCGCAGCTCGGCGGTCAGCCGCGAGCGCTCCTCGCAGATGCTCTGCACGTGGCGCGTAAGCGGTTTGGCCCCGGAGCGCAGCGCCTCCAATGCGCCCGCCTGTGAGAGCTCGCTGACGCCCAGGTCGGGCTCGAGCTCGGCGAGCAGCTCCTCCGAGCCCGGGCCCCCCACCGCGTAGCCGACGCGCAGCCCCGCGAGGCCCCACGCCTTGGAGAAGCTGCGGAACACCAGCAGCCGCGGGTGCTCCTCCAGCAGTCGCAGCGACGCGTCGGTCGGCTGGGCGTCGGCGAAGTCAACCAGCGCCTCGTCCAACAGCACCGCGATCCCCTCGGGCAGGCCCTGCAACAGGCGCTCGAGCTCCGCCGTGGGTAGCAGCTCCCCGGTTGGGTCGTTGGGGCTGGCGAGTGCCACCACGCGCGTGTTGTGCTGGGGGGCGGCCGCCAGCAACGCGTCCACCAGCGGCGTCCCTCCGCCGCCGACCGGTACCGCGCGGCCGTGGGCGCGGCGCGCCATGATCGGGTACAGCGGGTAGGAGGGCCACGAGGTGAGCAGCTCCTGGCCGGGCTCCATCAGCGCCCTGGTGGCGGCGCTCAGCAGCTGCGCGGCGCCGTTGCCGACGATCAGGCGCCCTGCGGGAATGTCGTGACGCTCGGCCAGCTCGCTGCGCAGTCGCGAGCCACGCAGATGGGGGTAGCGCTGCAGCCCGGCACGCGCGGTGAAGGTAAGCGCGTTGACGATGTTGGCGTGCGGCAGTTCCGGCCACGTGGTCTGCGAGAGATCGAGCGTGGTGACGCGCGTGAGCGCCTTGCGCCTGCGCTCCGCCGCCTCCTCGCGCAGCCCGCGGTTGACCTCCTCCTCGGGTACGCCCTCGAACTGGCGGTAGTAGTCGAGCAGGCCCATGCCGGCGGTTGTGCGGCTAGCGGTGGGCTCTGCGGTTTACGGGAAGGGCCACTGCCACCGATCCCCTTGACTCAGACGCCGTTGCCGGGGGTGACCATGCTGCCGGTGCCGTTGAACAGCACAAACCAGATCGCAAACACCCCCGCGCAGATCGCGGCGGTGATCGCGAACACGCGACCGAGCACCCCGCCGCGTTGGTCGATTCCGGCGGCTCGCCGTACGAGGATCCACGCCTCGTCGAGGTTGCGCATGATCTTCAACGCCCCAAACAGCAGCACCATGAGCCCGGCGAGCGAGGCGAGGATGCCGAGGCTGATGCTGCCGGAGAGATAGCTGACCTGCGCGCCGATCCACAGGCACGCGATCGGGATCGGCCCCCAGCAGCAGAGGCTGAGGATCGTCATCATCGCCAGCATCGCATCGGCGAGGCGCCGGTCGATCCGCTGGCGTCCGGCGCTGCCGAGCTTTGGCAGGGCCCGGTAGCGGACCGGCGCCGTGCCCGGTCGCCTGCCGACGAAGAGTCCGCCTGTATCGCTGGGGTCGCTACGCATAGTTCACCACGTCTCTACGTGTGTTATATCACTGGCACTCTGTGTTGCGCAGCTAGGTCTCGGTCCCATCTCCGATACACCCTATCGGCTTGTGTACATGGAGTCGAGAACCTCGGCGTACTTTTCTTCAACGATGTTGCGCTTCACCTTCAAGGTCGGCGTCAGCTCGCCGCCGGCCTGGGAGAGATCGCACTCGAGGATCGCGAACTTCTTGACCTGCTCCACATTGGCATAGCCGGCGTTCACGCGCTCCACTTCCCCCCCGATCAGCTCGCGGATCGCGGGCTCACGGGCCAGCAGCGCCGGCTCCTGCGGCAGGTTGTGCTCCCGCGCGTAGCCGGCGATCTCCTCCTCGTCGAGCGTGATCAGCACCACCGGGTAGGGGCGCTTGTCGCCGTGCATCACCGCCTGGGAGATCCAACGGCACTGCTTGAGGTCGTTCTCGATGTTGGCGGGCGTCAGGTTCTTGCCGCCGGCGGTGATGATGATGTCCTTCTTGCGGCCGGTGATCGAGAGGTAGCCGTCCTCGTCGAGCGAGCCGAGGTCGCCGGTGTGCAGCCAGCCGTCCTCCACGGCGCCGAACGAGGCGTCGGCGTTGTGGTGGTAGCCCTGGAAGATGTTGGCGCCCTTGATCAGGATCTCCCCGTCGTCGGCGATCCGCAGCTGCACCCGCGGCAGTGCACGGCCGACGGTGCCGAAGCGGTGGTCCTCGATCGTGGAGATCGTGGCGATCGTCGAGGTCTCGGTCATCCCGTAGCCCTCCAGCACCGGCACGCCGCAGGCCCAGAAGAACTCGAGGATCTCGTGCGCGATCGGGGCGGCACCGGTGGCGGCCTGGCGCAGGTTGCCGCCGAAGATCGCGCGCACGTTTTTGAACAGGCTCTCCTCGGCCTCCTCGAACGGCGCGCGCAGCTCCTCCGGGATCTCTTCCTCGCGGGCGAGGATGTCGCGTACCTTCGCTCCCAGCTCCAGCGCTGCCTCCGTCTTCGCGCGCTCCTGCGGCGGCTGCGCCTCGATCGCGCCGTGGGCGAGCGTGTAGATCTTCTCGAAGATCCGCGGCACCGACGGCAGGAAGGTCGGTTTGACCTCCTGCAGCTCGCCGACGATCTGCTTCACGTCGCCCCCGAAGTAGGCGATCGTGGTGCCGCGGTCGATCGCCCCCAGCTGGATCAGCAGCGCGAGGGCGTGCGCGAGCGGCAAGAACAGGTAGGCGACCTCGTTCTCCCGGATCTGCCCCACCTCGCGCACCATGTCGACCACGGCGCAGTAGTTGCCGTGGGAGAGCACGCACCCCTTCGGCGGCCCCGTGGTGCCGGAGGTGTAGATGAAGGTGTAGGGATCCTCGGGGGCGAGTGTCTGGCGGCGACGCTCCAGCTCGTCGGTGCCAGCTGTCCCGTCGGCTCGCCCTTCCCCCCGGTCCGCTCTTTCTGCCCCGTTGGCGCCCGCGCCGCCGGAGCGAGCGCCGCCACGGGCACGCACTTCGGCGAGGGGGATAGCCTCGGGCCGGGCCGCTCCCCCGTCTGCCGCGATGGCCGCTCCCCCGTCTGCCGCGATGGTTGTTGTTGTGTCTTTCTTTTCGGGGCTAGAACCATCCGTGTCGGGGTCGATCACGATCACGGTGCGCAGCTCCGGTAGGCGGTCGCGCACGGCGGCGACCTTCGCGAGCTGTTCGGCGTTCTCGCACACGATCGCGCAGGCGCCGGAGTCGGAGATCACCCAGTGGCACTCCTCGGGGGAGTTGGTCTGGTAGATCGGCACCACCACCGCGCCGATGGCGGTGATCGCCAGATCGGCGTACGTCCACTCCGGCCGCGTGCCCGCGAGGATGCACACCCGCTCGCCGGGCTGGATGCCGAGGTCGATCATGCCGAGTGCGATCTCCCGCACGATCTCGCCGAGCTCGGCGTAGGTGACGTCCAGCCAGGCCCCATCCTGCTTGTGGCGGATCGCCACGTGCTCGCCGAACGAGGCGACGGCGTCGGGCAGTAGATCGGCGATCGTGCGCCGCGGAGGGGAGGACGCAGCAGGCGATTGCGGATCGTGCTCGACAGTCGATCCTGCGGCCTGCTCTGCGGTGCCTGCCTCCATGGCGCTCTCCTCCTCGGGTGGCCCAGGGGCCCCGAACGACGACCCCAGCTGACGTGACAGCCAAAGGATAAGCGCTACGGGCGTTCTATGTGACCGAGAGCACTCAGCCGCCTCCGCGTCAGGGGGGCGTCTTGGGCGCCGGGCGGGCCGCCCGCCGGGCCAGTTGGGTGGACCGGCGGTGTACGCCGTGGGCCGGTTGGTTGAGCCGGCCGTGTCCGCCGCGGGTCAGTTGGGTGAGCCGGTGGGTGGTGCGCGCTGCTGATGGAAATCTCAGCCGCTGGCCTGCACAGGGCGGTGTGCCGCGGACGGCCCCTGGCGGAGGCTGGCGAGGAAGAGGCTCTTGTCGATCCTGCCCTTGAAGATCGGCACCCCCAGCTCCATGCATTTCGCGAGCACCTCCTTGCGTCCAAGTCCGGCCTCGCGGGCAAGCTCAGTGGGCGTCAGATGATTCGCCATCGGCATCTCCTTGGGAGGGGGAGGGAGTACGTCTACTTATAGCGCCGCCGGCGGACGCCGGCAACCCTGGATTTGCCATAGGGGCGCTCAAACGGGGTTGGGGATGTCCACGAAGACGTGGCGCACCCCGAAACGCTCGCTCAGGTGCTCCCCCAGGCGCCTTACTCCGAACGTCTCGGTGGCGTAGTGGCCGGCGGCGATGAAGTGCACCCCCGCCTCACGCGCTTGCGCCATCACGCGCTCGGCCGGTTCGCCGGTGAGGAAGGCGTCGGCTCCCGCGGCGATCGCGTCCGCGAGGTGGTCGGCGCCGCCGCCGGTGACGATTCCCAGCCGCCGCACGACGGGAGGGCCGCAGTCGAACGCGAGCGGCTTGCGCGCGGTCACCCGCTCCACGCGGGTCAGCAGCTCCGCGATCGGCAGGCCCCCGCCGGGGAGCTCCGCCAGCCAGCCGATCGGTGTGCCGCGGTGGGGCGCAAACGGCGCGAGCAGCTCAGCCTCAAGTGCCCGCGCCAGCAGCGCGTTGTTCCCCACTTCGGGGTGGGCGTCCAGCGGCAGGTGGTAGGCCAGCAGCGAGATGTCCGCGGCGAGCAGCACCCGCAGCCGTCGCGCCAGCGCGGTGTCGATCGGCCCGGGGCCCGGGCCCCAGAAGAGCCCGTGGTGGGCCAGAACCAGCTCGGCTCCCTCCGCGCGGGCGCGCTCGAACAGCTCCACTTGGGCGCTCACGCCGGTGGCTACCGTGGTCACCTGCTCCGCGCCGGGTACCTGCAGGCCGTTCGGGCCGTAGTCGGCGAAGCGCTCGGGCTCCAGCAGGCGGTCGAGGTCGGCCACGATGTCCTGCAGGCGGGTGGGCATCGGTTGGCGAGGATAGTGGGGTTGGGGGGTGGGGGTCTGGGCGGGGTAGGTCCGCGGGTGGGGGTGTCGGAGGGGCGGCGGGCGGCGGCGCGCTGTGGGTCGGCTCGCGCATTAAGGGGCCGTGGGCTGGGTGATTCGGCGCGGTGTGGGATACTGAGGTCCGCGTCGGGGCGTGGCGCAGCCTGGTAGCGCGCACCGTTCGGGTCGGTGAGGTCCCGAGTTCGAATCTCGGCGCCCCGATTGGTTAGAGAACCGCGAAGGCCAGCGAACACGGGCGAAAACCCCCGGAAACACTGGCCCTAGCGGTAGGTGGTTTGCCCGTGTTCGCGGCTGTTCGGTGGTCTGGAGGGCCGCAAACGGGATGCAAGGCTGCGGAAACGGGATGCAAACGGGATGCAAGGCGGTTTCCCCGGCCAGTGACCAGCGACTTGATCGGGGTCGCCGCCGACGACTAGCGTGCGCGCTTGGCAGCGCGGCGCTGCATCTGGATGAGCAGCGGCACGGGCGCCGCATCCTCGGGGTCGGGCACGACCAAAATCTCATCGCCAAGCAGCTTGCGATGAGCGTCCAATACGGCACGGTGATTGACGATGGTGGTGGCCTCGCCAATGAATGATCGCCCCGGCATGTACGGCTCCAACCGAACGGTCAGCTCGGCGACGGCAACTATGTAGCTGGCGGCGGCCTTGGGGCCGACCAGCTCCTTGTCCTGCTCGGTGACGTTGTGCGAGTAGGCACTGATGCTCTTGGCGCCTGAGCGACGCGGATGTACGAGGGCGTTGCGGACCTCGAAGAGAGCGAATAGTCGCTGCAAGGGCAGCCTTCCACGGTCGAGCGGCGGCTCGACGCCGACCAGGCGGGAGCCGATCAACAGCTTCTCCGTCGTAACGAGCCGATCGAGCGCCTGCGCGTCTCGTGCGGGCAGCGCAGCCTCAAGGAACTCATTGGCATACGCCTCGGTGGAGAGGGCAGCAAACAGCACCGCGTTCCGTAGGAAGCTGAGGCGACGGTTCATGGCGCTGAGCCGACGCTGCGAGGCCTCCAGCATCGAGCCTGGTAGTAGTCCGCTATCTCGGCGTAGAGCGCGGGTGCGCTACTCGCAGCGGTCAGCGCCTCAAGCGCCTGATTTCAGATAAAAGGCCGACGACTGGGCCGCACGGGGGAGGGAAGGTGTTTCGGGACTCGGCGACATTCTGCACAGCATGGCCTACGGGGAGGCCGGTGGCGCGTGTCGAGACAGTTTTATGCGGAGCCGACGACGTGCAGGTGGCGCGGTGTCTCGGTGGCCGTGTTCCGCTGCCCATAGTCGTCCATCGCGCGCTGCGCACGCGCGAGCGCGCGGCGCCGGCCGAGCTTGGTGTAGACGGTGGCGATGAGGTAGCCGCCGTCGTCGTGGCCGACTATTTCGGCGACCGTCGCGGGGTCGAGGCCGAGGCCGCCGTCCTCGACGGGATCGACCATCCATTGAATCGCGCGGTGCTTCAACTCGTAGAACTCCTGGCCTGGCATCCCTGCCGATGCGCGTACCGAGTGCCAGAGGTTTGACCAAGTGCTGCGCAGCATGTAGCCGCCGCGGGTCGCCGGGAACACAATCTCGCCCTTGGTACGGTCGATCGTCTTTCCTCGACGCGGCATCGTTTCTAGGTGCGCGCGAAAGCGGGGGCTCATTACGACCCATCGGCCGTCGTCATCCTTGGGCCATGTGATCTTGCCGGCGTCGAGGTCGAGCTGCCAGCGCACATGGATCAGGTTCTCCGGGAAGTGAATATCGGGTCGATGCAACGCGAATACCTCGCCGGGACGCATCGCTGCGTCGCCCACGCCGAGAGTCGCGCCCTCAAGGACGAGCCCGTAATCGTCTGCCCGGCTTTCGCGGGCGGCGTGGCGTAGCCGCTCGTACTGCTCGTCGGTGATGATCTCGAAGTCGGGTCGATCTACTCGGCGCTTGCGCTTGCTCGCTCCAAGGCGGGTGAACTGGTTGCGCTCGATCAAGTCGCGGTCGAGTGCGTGATTGAAGAACTGCCGTACTGCTTGCTGAATGTTGGCGCCCTTCGGCCGCGTCCACGTCACCGCCTCGTCACGAGTGAAGCTGTCGATCGGCCGGTCGTGAAACTCGCGTAGGAACGGTCGCAGCCCATCGCGCAACCGTCGCACGGACGAATCGCGTCGCCCCGTCTCCTTCTGCGTCGCCTCGCCATCCGGCCACGTCATCGTGATCCGGCCGTTCTCGTGAATCGTTGCGCCTGCGAACTCAAGCACGGTGGGAGCGAGGCGCCGGGAAGGGTTGGCGACTTCCTCGCGCAGTTCCGCTAGGCATCGTTCCTTGGCTTTGCGGAACTCCTCCATGTTGTCGTGCGTGCCGATCCACTTCCTGCGGCCCTTGTACTTGGCGAACCCGGACCACTTCGGATTGTGACGTGAGCCTCGGTTAACCGGCATCGGGCACGCCCTCCTTTGCCACGGTGGATGCGTAGCGCTCGCGTAGCCATGCCTCGACCTCGGAGACGATGTAGCGGTTCATCCCGCCCATCCGCAGATACGGGAGGCCGAGATGCTGCTGCAACTCAATCCAGCGGCGGGTGACTTGCAGGTGATCGGCGAGTTGCTGCTTCGTGACCCAGTGCTCGCGCGACTCGATCGCGGCTGTCATGTGCCTGCCGTGTCGATACTCGTTTGGTCGGTGCCAGTGGCCTGCGCGAGGCGCCGGCCAAAGAGGGTCGGGCGTTGGCGCTGCTTGCCGTGTCCCGCGAGCGTGGTGCATCGCTGGCTGCGATCAGAGCAGACCCGAGCCGTGATCTCAAGGTCCTGGCAGAGATAAGGTCTCGCGCATCGTGTGGACAGGCCCGGGGCGCGTTTCTGGCGTGCTGGTGCGGAGAACGCGCTCATCGAGCGGCAGCGGGTCGAGCCTCGGGAAAAGGAGCAGCCGTCCCTGCGCTCGAAGACGCGCCCAGTCGCGTCAGGCCGGCTCGGCGGGAGGGTCCTGCTCGACGCCGAGCGCCCGCTGCACCCAGGCGACATCCTGCCACGCGCCGAGCTTCCAGCCGATCCGCCGATACACGCCGACCGGCTCGAAGCCCATCGCCCGGTGCAGGCCCATGCTCGCTTCGTTCGGCAGTGTCATACCCGCGACCGCCATCAGGTAGCCGCGCGCCGCGAGCCGCTCGAACAGCGCCTCGTACAGCGCGCGACCCGAGCCGGCGCGTCGCCGGCCCTGCTCGATGTAGACGCTGACCTCGCACGAGAAACGGTAGGCCGCTCGCTTCTGGTGCGGCCCGCCGTACGCATAGCCGACGACTCGGCCCTCGTCTTCGAGCACGATCCATGTGTGCGTGCGCGTCGCCGCCGCAATGCGTTGGGCCATCTGCGCGGGTGTCGGCGGCTCGCCCTCGAAGCTGACGGCCGTCTCGCGCACGTACGGCGCGTAGATCGCCGCGCACGCCGGCGCGTCGTCCTCGCTTGCGTCTCTCACCGTCGCACCGGACACGTTCGGCCTCAGCATACGCGGGCGTAAGGCTGACGACGACCGGCTTGGTGGATCGTGTCACGCGCGCACCCTCGATCTCCGCGACGTTGATCTGCGCGCGGATCGCCGGGCGTCTCCACGCTTCCGGTCGCCTTGGCTGGGCCGTAGCGCAGCCGTGAGTACGTGGCGGGCGAGCGGTGGAGGGACGGCGTTGCCGACCTGCTCAAATTGCCTGGTCTTTGTGCCTTGCCAGGGGTAGTCGGGCGGGAAGCCTTGGAGGACTGCGGCTTGTGTGATCGTGACGCGCACGGCGTTGGCGCCGCGACGCTGCTGATAGCGGCCGGGCGGGTCGCTCGCGTTCTCCTTGTGCCCCGGTGGTTGAACCCGCTTGTCGCACGCGACGGTCGTCGCTGGGCGCTCCTGCGCCCACGGAGGCGCTGACGCTTGGTCGTGCGGCGCGTCGGCGTCGGGTGCCACCCACTCGACCTTGTTCGCGGAATGACCGAAGTGAATTGTCGGCGCGGGCTCGTCTGTCTCGCGCACGGTCGCGCTCGCTCGGGTTCCGTTGCGCCACGCCCAGCCTCCGCGCTCTTGGCCCTCGCCGCTCGGGAGCTGGCGGCCGACGAGCGCGCCGTCCTTGGAGCGCCGTGTCGTCGTGAGCGTCGGAGCTGGACGACGAGCCGGCCACCCGAGGTCAGCGTCAGCCTGCGCCGAGCCGGGATCGGACGATGGCGCGACGCCGCTGGTCTGCCAGCGATTGACCTTGGAGGTGACGGTTTGCGACGGTGCGCTCGTGGGGTCAAAGCCCTCGTGGATGCGCTCGCCGCTGCGCCTGACCTCCACCCACGCCCGCTGCTCGCGCGTCCACGAGCGCACCCGTCCGGTCAGCGCGAACGCGGGCGCCGACGCCGCGCGGCGGTCGCGCTCCCGGAAGCTCTCGCCGTCGTCCTGGTCGCTACGACGGGGGAAGCCAACCCGGTCGGTCGGTGTCCAGCCGAGTGCCTGGGCCATGCTGACCCACGGCAGTAGGTGAAGCTCGTCCGCGGGGGTGTCGCGGCGGCGCGGGTTGTAGGAGCGATGGGTGGGAGCCGGGAGGCTCACCGGGCCGTCCAGGGAGGCGATCAGGAACGCCCGTTTGCGGGTCTGCGGCACGCCGTAGCGCTCGGCGCTAAGAATCCCGGCCGCCGTCTGATAGCCATGCGCGCTGAGTAGCTGCGCGAACAGGCTCCACAGCTCAAGGACTGCGGGAACTTGCTCAAGTGCGATCCAGCGCGGGCGTAGCGCGACGGCGTAGCGCAGTGGCTCCACAGTGAGCAATGAGCGAGGGTCGCGGCACCTGCGCAGGTGCTGGGCGCGGCTGTCGTGTCCGGCGGCGAGCTCGTGCGCGCACGCGATGACCCGTGGCTTGTCCAGTCGCCCCAGACACTTGCCGGCGCTCGAATATGCCTGGCACGGCGGGGAGCCGATCAGACCCCACAGCGGCGCGAAGTCGCGTGGGTCCAGCAGTGAAACGTCGGCTCGCAGTCGTGCGTGCCCGGCAGCCTGCCCGGTCTGACACGCGCATGGCTCGTTCTCTATGCCGAGCGCCGTATAACCGAGGGTCCGCAGAGCCTCATCCCAACCGCCGGCTCCCGCGAACAGGTCGAGGATCATTCCCTCGGTCATGCCGCTCTCCTGCGCGCTGTAGCGCTCGATTGGTGAGAGTGAGGCTTTCGGAAAACGAGCACGTCTTCATGCGCGACGACCTGCGTTCGGTCTCCCTGCGAGCGGTAGCGACGAACGTGAAGTGTCTGCCAGAGCGAGGGGCGCATCACGAGTTCGTCGTCGCGGATCGTCGCCAACAGGCCGATGACGTGCTGCCAGTAGAGAAGGCCGGCGCTCTCGCAAAGCGCGATGGTGTCACCGCTCAGGTTGCGCAGCGCCCCCCGAGCGCGCATGTTCTTGGTGACGCATACAAGGAACCCTCCGGGCTTGAGCGTTGCTGCGCAGACGCGGTAAATCTCTGCCATCGCCGTGAGGTATGTGTCACCGCGGGCGTGGCCGAGGTTGCGCCGGTCGGGGCTGTAGTTGGTTGTGTCGTGCCGGCGCAGAGGTTCACTCTTATCCCTGACATCAACGCATGTGTCGGCGATCTCGCAGGCATAGGGGGGCGAGGTAAGGATCAAATCGACACGGCCATAGGCCATGTGGGCGAGCTTGCCGGCGCGTCGGGTGGTGCCAGTGAGGAGGTCTTGCGCGTTTGTTGTGAGCAGCCGGGGTAGCTGGCGGGCGTCGCCTTCGATCACTCTCGCCGGGGCGTGGGCGCGGCCCTCGTGGTGGGCGTGGTCGAGGTTCGCGGCGGCGAGCTTCGCCCAACGGGGCTCAAGCTCGACGCCGACCGCTCGGCGCCCGAGGTTGGTCGCCTCGACCAGCGTCGTGCCGATCCCGCACATGGGGTCCACCACGAGATCGCCGGGGTCGCTGTAGGCTTCGATTGCGCGGCGCGCGAGCGTGGGAAGCATCTTCGCGGGGTGCCGATTTGAGTCGGGCACGTAGCGGCGATAGCGCTGCCATTGGCTCGTCTTCTGCGCGCACGGCCAGACCGCGAGCGGCAGGTCAGATGTCTTTCGAGTGGATTTGGTCAAGGTGGTTGGGCGTCAGAACGGAAGACCCTTGCACTAGATAAAGGTCGTTTCTGGCGCCCTAGCGGTACAGCTCGACACAGATAAAATGATGGAGCGACTGCGCGCCTTCCAATTGGAGGGGGGTCTGTACCACAGGCGACCTCGACGGCACTTTTATCTAGTGAGAGGTCGCCTTTGTCCGGTGTCACGCACGGACGGGACGGGATTGAGAAAAACTGCTGGCGTCTCCCGCGCGGAGACGCCAGCTTGAGCACTAGGCGACTGCGTTTTCGAGCGTGCGCGCGATCGTGTCCACCGTCTCGGCATAGCGCCGGATCGCCTCCACGTCGTTAGCCTCTCCCCAGCCCGCGATGTAGGGGATGCCCTCTCCCGACGTGTCCAGTCCGATCGAACCGCAAACGATCACGGCCGCCGTCTCCACGATGACCTCGGCGTCCGCGCGCCCGTGCTCCTTGTAGGTCGGTACGCCTACCGCGTGTGACAACTCGTGAACGAGTGTGCGGACTCGACGGTTCGCGCTCGTCGTGTTGGTCGAGACGCAGATCAGTTTTTCGGACTGACTGCAAAATCCGCCGCTGTGCTCTAGCGGCCGATACTCGACGCGGTAGCCGATGCTTTGCGCGAAGCGCTCCAGCTTGGCGATGTAGGGCGCGTGCGAGTCGCCAGTGACGGGCTCGCACGGGGGGTCTGGCAGTGGCTCGCCGTCGGTCTGCGATATGTCAAAGACGGAGACGGCGCGGAATAGCGTGATCGTCTCGTCGGTTTCGCTGCCGTTGTCGTCGCGTTGCTTGACGACCATCGGCGCCATGATCTTGATTGAGTGCTCGCCCTTGCGGACCTGGCGGCCGAGCTGCTGCCATGCCTTGAATCCTGCGACCCGCGTAGCCTCGGGGCATTGCATGGCGATCAACATGCAGTTACCCACGCTGTAGTCGTGGAACGTGGCGCGAGTCTCGGCCCACTTGCGCCAACCGTCCGACGTGAGTAGGGCGCGTGCTGCGCGCTGGATCGCGTCCCGTGTCTCGGCTCGCTTTGTCTCGCGGTATGCCGCACGCTCGGCGTCTGAGAAGGTGCGTCGGCGCGCTATAGTTTTGGCTGGCATCGAAAATATCCTTTCGTTGTCCATGAGCCCGGACGTTGGCGCGTCGCGGGCTCACCTTTTGATTACTTGAGTGTTACACCATCACGCCTGCTGTGTCTCTTTACAGCGCGTCGATAACGGCTTGCGTGTGGTGCAGCGCGGCCGTCTCGGCTGCGCTGCGGCTGCTGTGCTTCTCCTCGTCGTACTCGTCATCGCTGACGTAGCACGTTGCGCGCCACGAGTAATCACCGAGGCGATCAACGGTGGCGAGGATGATTCCGAACTCTTTACTTTCGTAAGTCGTCGTGTCGTGTGTGCGACTTACTGTTATGTCGGCGGTGGTGTTCGTCATAGATATACGAGACCAGGTCAAACAGTGAATGTCAAGGCTCTTTGCTCTAAGATTCGCTAAAGATTTTGGTGATACTTGCCGCTGTCTCGGCGGCGGTTGTGACGACGGTGAGAACGGAGCATGTAACAGTAGAGCTCCATACGGTGACGGCGATTGGGGCGCGTGTGTTGGCGATGGCAGCGGTCGCGGTTTTGGCGCGGCGCGCGCTCGGTACGGCGAGGATCACGAACGGGTTAACGTCGCGTAGGCTGCTGCGAGGTAGTATCTCGGCGTATCGTTTGGCCTTCTCGCGCAGGATTCGGGATGTCTCGGTGCCACGGTCAAGCTCAAGGAGTACGTGCAGCGGCGCGCGGCGGGGAAGGGTGAGCACGCCGTAGCCGTCGGGTAGCAGGGTGCCGGCGAAAAGATGGGCGAGGGTGCGGACTCCGTACCACTCCGAGAGTGCGCCGTGGTTTTGGTTGGCTTCGACGGCGAGGCGGGTGAAGAACTCGTTGGCTTCGACGTGGTGCGTGAGATTGCGGCTTGTGGCGTAGTTGAGCGCGTCGGCGTGCGTGTAGTGAAGCCGGCTTGGCTCGAAGCCCTTGTGATCGGCGACTATGAGCGCGCCTGCCTCATCGAGTATCCAGTGGTAGGGCAGGGTGCCCTCGCCTCGTCGGGCGCCTGGACGGAAGCGGTCGAGCACGCGCAGCTCATACAGCAGTCCGAGGCGAGCGGCAGCGGTCCTCAGTCCGGTGAAGTGAAGGCGCTTTAGCTGGTCGGTCCTCAGGACGTGGTGCTCGTAGCAGTCGAGGGCGATGCGCCTGTCACGCTCAGTCAAGTGCGCTGGCAGGGTTGCGATGTGCTGCTCTCGCAGTCGGCTCGGCCGGCTGGCTTTTGTTCTCTCGGAGAGTTTTGTGTTTGTCCCTACCTTATCGGGGTTGCTTATTTTCACCGGATTATCGTGATTTGCGGCGGTTTTCATCGAATCAGGGTCCTCCACACTTAATTGGAGGGGGAATTGGAGGACGTATTGGAGGGGGAATTGGAGGACGTATTGGAGGGGGAATTGGAGGACGAATCGGCAGGCGTCATCCTGGCTCGCACGTCGCGCTGTGCCTCGACCGGCATGGCTGGCGCTCGCTGGTCGGCGGCGAGCTGCGCCTCGATCTGCTCGCGCGTCATGCCGTAGCGCCTGCGCGCCGAGGCCCTGACCGCCTGCGCCTGCTCGGGCGTGGCCGGGCTCAGGCTCTCGGTGGTGAGGGTAAACGCGCGGCCGGGCTGCCCTTGGTTGCAGAGCCGCAAGGCGGCGGTGTAGAGGGGAAGGTGCGCGAGGTCGTGTGCGGATAGCTCGGGGCGGACCTCGCGCTCAAGCGCCTGCGCGTCATCGCGCGATACCTGGAAGTAGACCTTGCTGCGGGCGTTCGCGCCGATCGCCTCGCGCAGGTCGCGCGGGAGCTGCGCAAGATGCTGGTGGGCGAGGCACAGCGAGAGGCGGTAAGAGCGGGCCTCCGCGAGAACATCCTCGAACGGCGTGGGGAGGTTCAGGTAGTTGTGGACCTCATCGACGTAGCAGGAGGCGTCAGGGCGCTGGTCGGGTGGTAGGGCGGCGCGGGCGAGCGCGGCCTGCCAGACCCGTGCGAATAGGAACGAGCCGAGCAGGCGGCTTGTGTCCTCGCCGAGGGTGCCCTTGGGGAGCTTGGCGAGCAGCAGGCGTCCCTCGTTGATCGCGCGGGGAACGTCGAGGGTGGTCTTTGACTGGCCGACGATCGCGCGCACGGGGCGGCGCAGCAGGAACGCGCGCAGCTTGTTCAAGAGCGGCCCGGAGGCCTGCGCGCGCAAGGGGTCTGAGAGTTCGCCGTACCACTCCCAGAACGGGCCGAGCACGGGGTCTTTGATCTGTGCGGCGAGGCTTTCCTGCCAGTGGCGGTCGGTCAGCAGGCGCGGCACGTCGGCGAGGGTGCTCGTCGGTGAGGCGGTGCTGAGTGTCAGCACGGCGGCGCGGAGGATGTCGTCGGTGCGTGGCCCCCAGTAGCGCTCGAACACGCGGCGGAAGATGCCGACGAGCTGATCGACGCCGAGATCGCGGTCGGGGCTATCGAGCACGTTCAGGCCGGGCGGCGCCTCGTCCAGCGGGTCCAAGAGGTCAACGTCGTTCTCGCGGCCGGCGGGGATGCGCGCGAGAATGTCCTCGATCAAGTCGCCCTTCGGGTCGATCACTACTGCGCCCCTGCCGGCGTCAAAGTCCGCGAGCACGAGCCGCCCGATCAGCGTGGACTTCCCCACGCCGGTCGGCCCGAGGACGTGAATGTGCTGGCGCGCGTCGGGCACGGCGAGGTTGATCTGCCGGCCGTTGGAGCCGCAGCCGAGCGGCTTGCCCTGCGTGGGCAGTCCGGGCGGTGGTGCGATCTCGCGTGCGCCGGCCATCACGACGCCAGGGATCGCGTCCTGTCCGGGCAGGTGCGCGAGCGCGGCGAGCTCGGGCACGCCGAGCAGGAACGCGCGGCGCCCCAGACGCCGTTGACGGAGCTTCAGAAGCGCGCGTGGGGCGTGCCTGCGACGCAGGAAGACCCGTGTGCCGTTGTATGGCGCAAACGCGCCCAGAACGGCGTGGATGCGCCCACGCGCCTCCTTGCGCGAGTCAGCGGTGACGGTGACGCGGATGACGCAGCGGTACAGCGACCCCGCGCTCTTGCTCATCGCCTCCCGCACGTCCGGGGTGATCGTCGGATCGAGCCGTGGCGGCGCGGGGGGCTGGGTGCGGAGCGCCTGCATGAATCGCAGCACGCGGCTGGTCGGCTCGCCTTTGCGTATCCGCCGCGCGGCGTTGCGCAGCCGGTGTTGCTCGCGGCTGGTCGCCGGCCGGGCAATGACCTGGATCAGCGCGCGCTCTGAGTCGGTGAGCCCCGATAGCTGGCCGAGGATCAGCGGCAACGGATCGGGATTCAACGACGCATCGAGTGAGAACCATCCTGGGCCGGAGAGCGCAAGCTCGGAAGTGAGGCGCACCATCCCGCGTGGCGGATATGCAGTGTCGGGCTCATCCGGGGCTACGGGTTCGGTGCTAGCGCTCGCGCCGGGCCATGCCGCGCTGACCGCGCGCTCGATCAGGCCGGGTGGGATCACCTTCGGCACCCACAGGCGGAAGACCGTGCCCGTCTCGCTCGCGGCGATCTCCCAAGAAAGATGCGGTTGGCCGATCAGCACACGCGCGAGCCTGGGGCGCAGCAGGTCGTGAAGCGCTGACCACAGCAGATGTCCGCCCGTGTCCTGCACGTCGGGCGGCACGCCGATCCGCACGAGCCGCGCGCCTCGCGGGAGAAGGTTGCGCTGCACCGCTCGGAGCAGCAGCACACCGATAGTCACGGCGAGCGCGAGCGCCGCGGCGAGCAGCGCAAGATGCTCGATCGTTCCGAGCGCACGGTGAGCGAACGCGAGGCCTTCATGCAGCGGCCTGTTCGGTTCGAGCAAGTAGCGTTCAAGCGCGCGGTTGGGATGCGGCCCCGCCGCGGTGCCGGTCGGATGGTGGGGCGTCCGATGGTGGTGTCTCATCGCGCGCTGCCTTCGCGTGCGGCGGGACGAGTCGCGCCGAGATAGCGGTCTTCACCCCACTGTGCGCCGACGCTGGTGGGGAACGGCTCGGTGCGAACGCTGGTCCCAGGATGCGGGGCGTCCACCATCTCGCCCGAGCGCACGACCATCCCGACGTGCGTTACTTCGCTGGGGCTCTGCCCGAAGAAAACGAGGTCGCCGGGCTGTAGCTGGGCGCTGGCGGGCAGGCGCGGTCCCGCGTCGTACTGTTCCTGGGTGGTGCGGGGAAGGTTGATCCCGGCGAGCCGGTAGGCGGCCTGTACGAGACCGGAGCAGTCATAGCCGGACGGGCTCTCGCCGCCCCACACATACGGCACACCGATCTTGCTCAGTGCGAACGCGAGCGCCGCACCCGCCGCGCCACTCGACGGCACGATGACGGGCGTGGCCTGCTGTTCATAAGTGGCCGCCCAGCGCAGGACCTCTTCGACGTATTCCTGTGAGTGGTTGTACGTGAAGATCGCGCGCTGAAGTTCCTGCGGGGCGCCGTTGGCCTTCAGATACCGCGCGGCGCTGAAGATCGCATCCGCGGGGTTCCAGCGGTCGGGGGGACCGTGCCCGGTGGCGCTGACGCCATAGGTCGCCCATGTGGAGGCGAGGAATTGCATCGGGCCACCGGCACCCGCGTAGTTGACCGCGCCCTCCTTCGTGCAGGATGGGTCGGGGTTCTGGCCGTCGTCGCACTCCACCTTCCCGATCCCTGCGAGCACCGTCCACGGCACGCCGTAACGAGCCCCGGCAGCTTGGAACAAGCGCAGGTATTCCGGTGGAATCCCCGCGACCCGTTCGATGCTTGAGCCTGGCTGGCCGAGGCTGATCCCCGTACCGGCGCCGAAGACCCCGGCGGCGGCGCCGAGGAAAAGCACGGGCAGGATCACGAGCAGACCGCATGAGCTGAGCGCGGCGCGCTTCACTGCGCAGCCTCCGCAAGCTCGGCGGGATCGCTGGTGACAAGCTCATGCTCGGCGGGACTCGCCTTCACCGCGAGCGGGATACGCTGCTCCCCGGTGAGCAGCAGCCCGTGGCCGGCGGGGCAGGTCAATAGGTAGGAGCGCTCCCCGGCGGTCAGCGCGAACGCCTGCCCAACACGGTCGATCGCCTGCGGCGATTGGTGCAGCAGAAAATGTTGGGAGGCGTTGTTGACAACGGCCTGCCCGAGCGGGGAGTCCAAGAGGTCGCCGGGGTCCTGAGTGATCGTCGTAAGGCCGGTCCAGCGCTTGCGGGCCTTCTTGGCGAGCCGGAATAGGAACCGCGCGCCGGGCGCCTCCCGTGTCGCGCTCGGCGTCTCGCGCATCAAGTCCCACGCCTCATCGACCAGCACGACACGGCGGCGCAGCGGACCCTCAAGCGAGCGCCAAATCGCATCGAGCGTCAGCATCAGCGCGGGAGCGCGCATCCGCTCGGGCAGCCCGCGCAGCGAGAAACAGACAAGGTGACTATCGGGCTGCACCGATGTCGGGCGGTCAAAGAGCGAGGAGTGCGAGCCCGTCGCATACGGCGATAGGCGCTCCGCGAGCCGCTTGCCGGTATCGCTCTCGGCCACCAGCGCGCGCACGAGATCCGCGAGCAGCGGCGCGGGCCGGCGGTGCGTCGCTGGGTCGGTCGTGATCCCGGCGGCTTGGTAGGCGGCGCGGGCGCTGCGGTCGAGCACGGCAAGCTCGCCGCCGTCGAGGCCTCCGGCGAGCAGTTCGATCAGGTCCGCGAGAAACAGAATCCGCTCGTCCAGCGCCCGTGATTCCTCGCTCGTGGCGGGAAGATCGAGCGGGTTCAGCGCAACGGCGCTCGGCCCGGTCAGCGGAAGGTACGCGCCGCCGACTGCCTCACAGAGAGAGTGGTACTCGTCCTCGGGGTCGAGGATGAAGACCTGCACGCCGCGGTAGAGCAGCCGCAGCGCTTCGAGCTTGGCGGCGTAGCTCTTTCCTGCGCCGCTGTAAGCCAGCACCACGCTGTTGAAGTTGGTCCGTGCGAAGCGGTCCACGAGCACCGGGGCGCCACTGTCGGTAAGCCCGTAGAGAACGCCGTCCTCCAACGGGGGGTCCGCGCTGGCAAATGGGAACCCTGCGGCGAGCGCGGGCGTATCGAACGTGCGCCGCAGCCGCAGCCGGTCACTGCCGACCGGCAACGTCGAGAGCCACCCGTCCCACGCCCGGAACGTGGCGGGTACGACGTGCAGCAGCATCGAGGCGCACAGCGCCTTCGCGCGTTCGGTGCGCTCCTGCAGCTCCTCCCGACTCGGAGCAGTGATCGACAAATAGAGCGCGGAGCGAAACAGCCGGCTCTCCCCACGGGCAAGCGCGCTTGCCAATTCGTCGGCGTCCTCAGCGGCGGCGGCAAGCGTCGGATCGGACAGGCGCCCGCGGTCGGCGTCGATGCGGCGACTGGACTCAAGCCGGGCGCGCTGGCGGCGCAGCCTGTCAGCGGCCAGCGCGGGCGGGATCGGCCCGATATGCAAGGTCAGGTCAAGCTCGCCGGCAGCGTGAAGCAGTGGTGCGAGCCATCCCTGGTTTACCTCGCGGGGGTAGCCGGTCACGGCAAGACTGCGATGCCACACGGTCCCCGTGCGCAGACAGTCCCGCTCGATCTGCACCGCGCTCGGCGCTGGCAGCGAAGACCCACCCGCGGGGCCGTCGTCATCGCGTCTTGTGCGAACGCGCGGGAGAGAGGGGAGCGCGGCGCCTCTCAGCATCGGCGGATCACCCCGTCCAGTTGGGAGCCGGCGGGCGGTCCTGGTGGTTCCAGCGCGTCGAGCAGCAGCGCGGTGGCCTGCCTGCCGTCGAGGGTGTGAAGCTCAACCCCGGCGGCGTGCAGCAGCCCGGTTGTCTCGCTGGCGCGGCGCTCGAGGTCTGCCTTGGCGGTCTTGCGCTCGCGGCTGCGGGTGCTGAGCACGAGCAGGATTTGACGGCGGCGCAGGCCTTCGCCCTCGTTGGCGAGCTCGTGGAGGAACTGCGCGTAGGTGTGGGCGCAGTGGCGCAGCGCAGGGTGGGGGAGCCCGTGCGCGGCGTGCTCGATCGCGCTCGCCCTGCCGTCGAGATCTACGAGCTCTGAGCGCACAGTGATCGCGGCCGGCTCGGTGAGGCTGTTCAGCCACTTACCGTATGCCTCGGCCAACGCCGCCTGCTCCTCGATGCTGCGAAGCGCCCAGCTCGTCGCGCTCGCCCCGAGCAAAAGGACGCTTGTCCCGTCGGCGAGCTCAACGACGCCGCTTGTCAGGATCGTGCTGACCGGCACCCGCAGCAGCGACACGCCGGGCTCGCCGGGCGCCCCCGTCAGCTTGCCGGGCAGGCCTTCCGGTGCGGCGACGCGCCGCGGGGATTGGGTGAGATGCCGTGCGGCGGCGAGCGCGATGCGATCGCCCGTGAGCCCGTCAAGGCGCCCCAGCGCCAGCGCGACGCCCACGAGCGCCAGCGGCACGGCGAGCGCCGCGGCCACGGGCGTCGGCAGTACCGAGCTGGCCGCAGAGAACACCCCGTAGCACACGATCGCGCTCACACCGAGGATCACGAGCTGGCGCGCGGTGAGCCCCCACGCGAGACGGTCCTCCATCTCCACGTCCGCGGGTAGCCGGATACGCCCACCAGCGCTCACAACACACCTCCGAGCGCGCCCTTTACGACGCGGACAAGCACATAGGTCTTTGCCATCCGAGCCGTAGACGAGGAGTGCCGGCGGGACAGGACCATTTCCTTCGCCCAGAACGGAATCCGCAACAGGATGTAAAAGAGGCAGAGCACCAGCAGCAGACTGACCAGGCCTCCGCCGGTCCCGATACCCAGGACGTTGCTGCCCGAGGCGAAGAACACATGCACGGCCGCGGCCAGGGTGAGCGCTTGGGCGATCTGTACGCTGAGCGCGGCGAACATTCCGCGCCACCACAACCGCGCGAGGCCTTCAGTCTGTGGGAGCCCGTGCGCCAACAGCAAAAGCGGCGCGGCGCACACCAACAGCACGATCACCGCCGCTCGGACCAGGTAGAGGACCAGCAGCGCGACGGCGAGCAGCGCGCACGCGAGCCCGAGCAGGATCAGGAATATCCCGCCGTCCGCGATCGAGTGCAGCACCAGCAGCTCAAGCGTGTGTCCGGCCTGTTGTGGTTCCACCCCGTTGCCGAGTAGCGCCGTGGAGAGGACGTTGGCGATGTTCACCATCTGGCCGCAGATGGCGAGGCTCGCGTTCGACGCGATAGCTGCAACTGTCAGCCGGGGGAGGAGGTCCTTCAGCGCGTAGTTGCTCTGTAGCGTCTCGTGGCTCATCACGAGCGCCCCGGCCGCGACCACGACAAGCACGAGCAGCGAGTCGGCGACCCCGACCGCGAGCTGCCAGTAGGAGCGGACTTCGGCCTCTCCCGCGATCTGCGGTGTCGAGAGCAGCGTGCGTCCGACGAGCACCATCGCCGGGTCCAGCGCATCCTTCACGAGTCCGGCGAACCATTCGTTGATCGCGTTCTCGATCTGGCCGGGGATGTCAAAGAACCCCGGATGGCTCGCCTTGCCAGCGCCGACGCTCTTGCCTTTGACGGGCGGCGCTGGGTTCGGCAGCGGCGGGCCGACCTGGATGCCGCCACCTTCGACCGTCGTCCCTTCGCCTTCGGATGTGCCACGGGGGAGCGGGGGCGATGCGGCCGGCGCGGTCGCGGAGTGCGCGGACGTGCTCGTGGCCGGCGCCGCAGCGGCCGGTGTAGCCGCCAGCGTCGTCGCGGCGAGCGTGAATACCGCGGCGAGCGCGGCGAGGATTCTCAGGCGCGGTCTCACGCGCCGACGATGTGCTGCAAGACCGAGACGAGCACGGGCGCGAGCGCCGCGAGCGCGTAGCCGCACAGCGCGGCCCGAAGCGCGGTCTTCGCACGCTCGATCTGGCCGGGGTCGCCCCCCGACAGCAGATAGCGCACCCCGGCCACGGTCAACAGCAGCGAGGCCAAGCCGACGAGCAGCCCGATCAGCCAAACCCGGATGTTGTCCACCACCTGACCGAGGCTCGTCGCGGCGTCCGCGGCCTGTGGCACGAGCAGGGCTGCCACGAGCACGAGAGCGGTTGCGATGGCGAGTCTGCGGGTCATAACAGTTGCTCGGGTCCGGCGCGGGAGCGGACCCGTGGTTCACCTCCTTCGTCTGTCTCGATTGGTCACTTCCGTTTGACTGGGCCTACGCCCGACGCCGAACGACCCGAGCACTAGATAAAGGTCTGTTTTGCTGTCCCCGCGGTACAGGCCGGTGCCCAAAAAAAACGAGGAGGCGCCGCTCGGCACGCTGGCGGCGCAGCTTCATCGTGTTGTACGAGACGCCCGCCGAGCGCGCCAACTCCTCGACCGAAACACCGTCTATGCGGCTCTTGAGAATGATCTGCGCCTCCTCCTCAGCGAGCGCGCCCGCCTTCACCGCACGATCGAGCAGACCATCCACGTCACCCTCGTCCGAGGGCCGATACGCCGGGGATGGGTCGTTGTACGCGGGGTCGATATCCAGCCCGCACGGCACCGAACGGACCCGGCGAGCGCGCAGCGTGCGAACGGTCTGATTCAGCGTGTCCAGCAGCAAGTTCGCGGCGACCCAGCGCGGACGGCGCGAGACGGGATAGCCACGAATCTGCTCCCACACCGCGCCGAGCAGCACCGCCAAAAACTCCTCTTGGTCGTCCGCGTCGACGATCATCCGTCCGGCGAGTCGCAGCAGGCCGGGGCGGATCGTCTCAAGCACGACACGGCCGCCCAACGGGTCCTGCTGCGCCCACCTGAGCAGCGCGCACAGCACCCGATCCTTCTCCGCTCCCGCGCCGGCCGCCTTGTGCATGAACCGCACGAGCGCCTTGAGGTCAGCGAACCGCGACAAGGCCGGCTCGGCTTCCTGCCGTGAGCGAAACCGGCTGTGCAGCAGCGGGCGGTTTAGCTCGCGCTGCCAGTCCTCCTCCAGCGTGTCCAGCGGGTTTGGGCTCATCGCTCCAGCTCCTTCGATCGGGTTGAGCCGAGCTTGCCCGCGACCACTTGCAGCGCGGATGACAGTCAGCAGGCAAAACCGCTGACACGCCCACAAATCAGGGATGTTCTAAACACCGAATCAGTGGGTAGTACGGACGGTTAGAGATACGGAGAGGGCCCTATCTATGTGTCGTGCCGCCCACATCGCTCCCCGGCAGACACGCCGCCGCACGCCGCGACGACGCGCTGAGCGCTGCGCCAAACCGCGACTCACAGGGGCTCTCAGGCATGTTCTCGTCTTCGCCTCGCCTGATGACCAGACGCCCGCGAGAGGCCCATTTGTGGCTGCTTTCGGGCTGTGTCAGTGGATTTGCAAGTTCGGTGCAAGTGATTTGTCAGCGATTTGTCAGTTCCCCGTGGAAGGAATAGGCCGATGAACCCCTCCCGTCTCAGGCTCTCCCGACTCGTTCCCTCGCCACAGCCTCAGCGCGTCGCGGACGCCAACGGCTCGCCGCCCGTGGTGCGCCCGCGCGTGCAGCTGGCGGGCGGGCCACCCTCCCCGAGTGGCGCGGGCTGGCGGCGTCTGCTGCAACCGCTCCCGGCCGCTGGCGTGCTGCTCACGCTCGTCGCGCTGCTGGGCTACTGGGGCGTGTACGCGGCGAGCACCAAGCGCACGCCGGTCCTGCTCGCCACGCACGCGCTCCCCGCCGGGACGGTCTTGAGTGCGAGCGACGTGCGTACCGGCAAGCTCGCCGGGGAAGGCTCGGTGCTCGCGGCGCTTGTTCCCGAAAGCGAGCGTTCCCAGGTCATCGGGCAGCGGCTCTCGACGGCCGTGCCGGCAGGAGCACCGCTACCGGCGGGGGCGCTCGCCGGCCACCAGGCGCAGACCTCCGCGTTCGTGCTCTCGATCCCCGAGTTCGACGTGACCGGAGCGCAGCTACAGGCCGGGGATCGCGTCACCGTGCTCGCCACCTTCGGCTTGGGCTCAGGCCAGGCAAGCTCGCGTCCGGTCGCCCGCAACCTCGAAGTCCTCTCTGTCGGTGAACCACCGGCCAACGCGGACCCGAGCACCGCGACGGTCCCGGTCGGCGTCGCGGTTGGCAACCCCTCGCAGGCGTCCGCGCTCGCGCTGGCGAACGAGGACGCCAAGCTCGATCTCCTGCTCGAAGGGTCCGGCGCGTCCACCGCCGCGATCCCGTCCGCGACCCAAGGCAGCTTGCCATGACCCGCCCGCGAGTCGTGCTCGCGCTTACCCCGCTCATCGAGCGCGAGATTGAGCCGCTGCTGTTCGACCCAAGCGATCCGCCGCTCGATCTGCTCGCCAGCGTGGTCGAGGCCGACGAACTGGCGCGTGCTGTAAAGGAGCAGCAACGAGTCGATGCGGTCCTCCTCTCCCCGGAGCTTTCCGGGCTCACGCCGGCTCACTGCGAGCGCGTGCGCGCCACGGGCATACGCCTCGTCGGGCTCGCGCTCGATCAGCGCGAGCGAGAACTGCTCGACACGCTGGAGGTCGATGCCAGCCTCGACAGCACCGTCTCCCGCGAGGAGCTGCTGAGCGCCATCAGAGGCGACGCCACGGCCGGCGAGAGTCGCCCTGTCGCGGCGCCACCCGTCACGCCGGTAGCCGAGCGCCGCGAAGACCGAGGCGGGAGCGTCTTGGCGGTCATCGGCGCGAAGGGCGCCCCCGGCTCAAGCGAGTGCGCGGCATCGCTCGCCGCGCTCGCCGCGCGCCGCTGGCCCACGCTGCTCATCGAGGCCGACGCGCTCGGCGGCAACCTCGCACTCCGCCTGGGAGCCGACCCCAGCAACGGGTCGATCCTCGGCGTCATCCGAGCGACACAGGCCGGCGACGGCGCGCTGCGCGAGCTCGTGGAGCGCTGGACATACGAGCCCGAGGGTTGGCCGTCGGTTCTCCTCGGCGCGCCCGACCCACGCGCGCTGATCGACCTCGCGCAGCCGGGCGCGATGACACGCGCGCTCAATGCGCTCGGAGGCCTCTACCCGCTGGTGGTGTGCGATGTTGGGTTCCCGATCGAGGACGCCCGCTCGGCGCACCTTCACCGCGAAGCGCTGATCGCCGCCGACTCGGTGATCGTCGTCCTCGGAGCACGAGAGCCCCAGCTGCACGCCGGGCTGCGTCAGCTCGACATCATCCTCACCGAGCTTGGCATCCAATCCGAGCGGCTAAGGATCATCGTCAACGCGGTCGGTGGACCATCACGCCGCGAGAAGGGCACGATCACAGCGACGATCGCCGAGCACCTCGCCGAGCGCGACCTGACGGTGGACGCCTGGCTGCCGTGGGACGCCCGCGGCCTGCGGCGCTCCGAGCAACACGGCAAGCCGATCGCGCTCGCACGCCGCCGCAGCGCGTTCACCCGCGCGCTCACGGGTCTGCTGGACGAGTTGTTCCTGCCCTCCACGAGCCCGCACACCAGGCGACGCAAGCGCCGCCTCGCCGCGCCCCCCGGCGGCACTCCGAGCGCCGAGCGCGAGGAAGTGGTCTGGCAACGATGAGCACCCCGGACACAACGACCAACGGCGACGCGGCCGAGACGATCCGGCAACGAGTCGAACACGCGCTGACCGCCGAGCAGGTTGACCTCACAAGCCAAGCTGGCCGCGAGCGCACCCTGCAGCTCATCGACCAAGAGATCAGCACCTACCACGCCCAAGCACTCAGCGGCGCCAACGGCCATCTTTCCGAGCACGACCGCACGGCACTCGCTCGCGCGCTCAGGGACGACCTCGTAGGCCTCGGCACGATTGCCGAGCGGATGCTTTCCGACGAGGACGCCCAGGAGTGGATGGTCAACAGCCCAAAGCGCGTCTTCCGCGACGACGGGCAGCACATCGCAAGGGTGCCCGACCTCCTATTCCAAGACGACCGGCAGGTCCGCGCGTTCCTCGAACGCCTCCTTGAGCAGGTCGAGGGCAAGCGCCTTGACCGCATCACCCCCCGGATCGAGGCGAGGCTACCCGACGGCTCCCGGCTCACCGCCGCGATCCCGCCAGTCTCCTCAAACGGACACGTCATCTGCTCCATCCGCCGCTTCCGACTCGCCGCGGGCACCCTGCACGAGCTTGTCGATCTCGGGTTCCTCACCACCACGCCGCAGACTTCCTCGCCGCGTGCGTCCGCGCCGGAAAGAACATCCTGATCGCGGGGCGCGTCAGCGCCGGGAAGACCACACTCCTGAACGCGCTCGGACGGGCTGTTCCCGGCACCGAGCGCATCGTCATCTGCGAGTCCTCCGCCGAGCTGCAACTGCCCGCCGTGCTACCCAA
Organism: uncultured Solirubrobacterales bacterium; assembly: GCA_963844585.1. Classification (GTDB taxonomy): domain Bacteria; phylum Actinomycetota; class Thermoleophilia; order Solirubrobacterales; family Solirubrobacteraceae; genus Palsa-744. The sequence goes on from CAWJOV010000010.1 coordinate 1,154,884, forward strand.
CTGTGTCGGATACGAGGCCCGGCCGGCGAGCACGGACGGGCTCACGGCGATCACGCTCGAGGACTTGGTAGCCGACGCGCTGCGGATGAACCCTGACCGCATCATCGTCGGAGAGTGCCGCGGCCCCGAGACGATGGCGATGCTCTGGGCGCTGGCGACCGGGCACGCCGGCATGACCTCAGTCCACGGCGAGTCAGCCGAGCACGCCCTTACCAACCTCGCCCGCTTCGCGCTGACCTCCAGCGCAAACGTCGAGTCAAGCCAGGCGCTTGAGTGGCTGCGCGAGATCGACGTTGTAATCCACTGCGACCGGCCCCGCAGCTACGACAGCGGCGAGCGACGCTTCCTCCCCCGCCACATCGACCAAATAGTCGAGGTCGCCGGCATCGAGGGCCGCCGCATGACACTCAACCCACTATTCACCGGGGCCGGCAGCGACCTTGAATGGGCCGGCACCGGCCCCGCGTTCCTCGATGACCTCCAAGCCGCCGGATTCAACACGCCATGAAACGCTCCGCTCTCCTGATAATCATTGCGATTGCGCTCACGCTTGCTGCGAGCGGATGCGGTGCCAGCAAAACCAGCACCCCAGCTAGTCACACGTCCCCCGCAGGCACGACGACCACCCAGCAGACGGCGCCTGCTGCTCTCGAAGACGCGGTGCGGGCAGCGCTGAAAGAAAACGGGCGCTTGTCCAACTACGTCCTCTGGGGCAACACGATCCCCTCGTGGGCATCACAGTCAACGAAGGGACCTGCGCTTGCAGCGTTGACGGCCTCGGCCGCAGGTCGCCGAAGGCAGGGTGTTCGGGTGCGTTCCCTGTCTGAGCACCTAAAAATCCTTTCGATCCAGCTCGATCCGTCGTATATGTCCGCTACAGCGGTGATCGCAGCCAGCGGACAGGTCGCCGTATACAAACACGGGAGACGAGAACGCACGGTCACACTAAACGAACACGACCGTTTGGGATTGCATCGCCTCGGGCAGGCAGTGCGGTTCGTGGTCTGGGAAGTAAAGGCGCAGAAATGAGCGCCTGTGTTCCCGCCTGCGTTGTGCTCGGCTCACTTGTCTGGGTCGCATCTGCGTCGGCCACCGGAGTCAACATCGGTTATTACTCGCAGCAGAACACGCCGAGTCGAGCCGAAGCAGGTAGCTCAGTCACAGTCACGAGCAGCAAGCCCGGCCGTGAAAGCAATGCTGGGCCGGCACCTGTGGGCGGTGGTGGTGAAGAAGGTGGCGGGGGCGCCGGCTCGTCTGCGTCCAGTGGACCACCCAACAGCGAATCAGGGTGTGTCGCCGCAGGTGAAGTTAATGTGTCTCCTTGTTATGGGGTGGTGCCTGCGCCGGTTCCGGCGAGGCCCGGCCGGGCGGCACCCGGCCCTCCGCCGGTGAATCCTGCTGCGATGGCCGTCTCAGCGGCCACCCAACTGAACCTGTCAGTGGGCGGGATCATTGTGAGTCCGTCTGCACGGACGATGGGATTGACCGGCGCGGCCTCCTGGTTCTGGCTCGAACCGGCGCCCGCGTCCCGCTCGGTGTCGGTTTCTCTGCGTGGCGAGCAGGTGACGGTCAGCGCGAGCGCTGCATCGGTTCGGTGGAGCTTTGGTGACGAATCCAGCTTGGATGCGGGGTCGGGGGTGCCTTACCGGCCTGGGACGCCGCCTGCTGGCGCGGTTCGCCACGTCTATCGGACTCGTTGTCTGCCGGGCGATCAGGGGCACGACCCGAATGTGCTCTCAAGCTGCGGCCCGAATGGGTATCGCGTCGAAGCGCTGGTGCAGTGGGCGATCTCCTACACCGCGAGCGGCCCGGTAGCTGGTGGCGGCCCGTTGCCCGCTCGCTCCACTGAAACGTCGATCAGCTACCCGGTGAGCGAGTCTCGCGCGTTCCTTACGACGGAAGGCGAACGATGATCGGGTTCCTGCTCGGGGTGATCTTCGCTGCCGGCGTCGGGCTGGTGTGGCTCGGTGCAGTGGTGGGCGTGAAGCTCTCCGCGCCTGAGCGTTCCTCGCGCCTGGGGGCGCTGCTTGACAACGCCACGTTGGATATTGCGCCGTACACGTTCATGGCGGTCATTGTGGGTTGCGGGCTGTTGCTGGGGCTGGTGGCGTGGTGGATCGTGGAAGTCCCGGCGGTCACGATCGCTGGACTGCTGGGTGGCGCGTGCGCGCCGGTCGCGTGGGCGCGCTCACGTCGAGGCCGCCAAGCGCGCGAGCGCGAGCGCGCCTGGCCCGCGGTGCTCTCGCAGCTCGCCGACGCACTTGAGGCGGGGCTCGCGTGGCCCGCGGCGGTGGCGCTGGTCGCCGAGTCGGGGCCGGAGGCGCTGCGCGGCGAGTGGGCAGCGTTCACTACGCGCTTGCGCAGCGCCGACTTGGACACGGCGCTTGAGGGACTGCGCGAGACGGGAGAACGCACGGCTGACTCGGTTGCGCTGCTGCTGCGCGCGGCGCTCGTGGACCTCCCGGCCGGTGGTCTTGCGCCCGTGCTGCGCGAGCTGGCCGGTGTCCTCTCTGAACGCCTTGAGGCCCGCGAGCGGGCACGCTCGCGGGCCTCTTCGATGCACGTTGAAGCGGCGATCCTCGCTCTGAGCCCGATCGTGATTCTGCTGTTGATCGGACTCAGCTCGCCCGGATACCTGGACGCCTACCGCAGCACGGGTGGCACGATCGTCGCGCTCGTCGGCGGCGGGCTGATCTTCGGGTGCTACCTGCTGATGCGCCGGCTGGGACGTGTCCCCGAGCCCCGCCGCACCATCGGAGGCCGATCGTGAACGGGACGCTCGCGCTCTGCTCGATCTGCCTGGTGGTCGGCGGGCTGCTGCTGTACGCGCACGCCCTCTCGCGTCGGCGGCCATCGCTCGCGGTACGGATGGCTCGCGCACGAGGAGAACACCCCATCACTCTCGGTCGGGAGAATCCGTTGGCTGCGAGTCTGCCCGAGTCGGTGCGCGTGAGGAGTGAGCGCGTCATGGCGATCTATGAGGGTTGGCTGCGTCAAGCTGGTCGCAGCGAAGCGCCCGGCCAGCTCTTTCTCAAGAAGTTGCTGCTCGCGTTCGCCGTGCCATTCGTGCCGTTGCTGCCATACGCTGCCGCGGTCCAGCACTCACCCTCGATCGTGCTCGTGCTGATCCTCGCTGTGGTCGGTTTCTTCGTTCCCGATCTCGCACTGCGCACCGAGGCCCGCGAGCGGCGCGAGGCGCTGTTCCTCGACTTGCCAGAGGCCGTCTCGGTAATGGCGCTCTCACTACGCGCCGGACAGTCACTCAGGCAGGCACTCGAACTCGCCGCGCATGACTGTCAGGGACCACTCGGGGATGAGCTGACACGAGCGCTTTCACTCGCCCGGCGTGACCGGTTGCTCGGTGAGCGCGAAGCGCTGCGGACGGTCGCCAAGAACACGGGGGAGCCGGCGTTCGCCCGGTTCGCGGAGCTGTTGTGCGCGAAGGAGAGCCCGTATGTCGATTTCCTCCGCGCCCAGGCCAGAGAGATGCGCGCAGAGCAAAACCGTTACCTGGAACGCGCGGCCGACCGCGCCTACCTGGCGATGCACGCGCCGCTGGTCCCGCTGCTGGCGGTGCTCGTGCTGCTCGTCTCCTACGGCTTTTTCCACTTCCTAACCCAAACGGTATGAAAGAAAGGAGGATGGTCATGGGCATCCTTGACGCGATTTGGTTCCGTCTCCTCGACACGGCGCTCAGAGTGCGCGATGAGGAGCGCGGCGACAGCATGGTCAACTGGGTCGTGCTCGCCGTCGGGCTCGCTGCCGCCGCCGCGGCGATCGTGGCGATTGTCAGGCCCGCGATCGAAACGGCCGCGAACAAGATCGTCAGCGTCCTATCCGGCGCCTGACCCACGAGGAGGCTTCCGGTGGTGGGACTACGCGAACGGCTTGCCGGTGAGCGCGGCGACGCGCTGATCTCCGGGCTACTCACGCTCGGCCTTGTGCTACTCGTGATCGCGCTGGCGATACAGGCGCTCGCCTACGCACACGCCCGCAACGTCGCGCAGGCCGCGGCACAGAACGGCGCGGAGGCAGCCGCCTCCGAAGGCTCCGGGGCAGGCGTCAATCGCGCCCAGGTGATCCTCACCGCCGCCGGGGGAGCCGGCGCAGGCCTTCACCCCTCCGCGCGAAGCAGTCCCACCGTCGTGACCGTAACCGTTGCGGGCTCGGCGCCACACGTCTTTCCCGGCGTTGACCTGATGCTCCCCGCGATCACCGCGCACGCGAGCGTCCCAACCGAGCGCTACCCCCCAGACGAAACACGACCATGACCATCGGCGGACTGACACGCAAGCTCAAAAGTGAGCGCGGAGAAGCGGCGATGGTCAGCGGTGTGCTGCTGCTCGCCGGGGTGCTGATCCCGCTCATGTTCCTGATCGCGCTCTACGCCCGGATCGAGCTCGCGCAGGTTGACGCGCAGCAGGCCGCCCGCGATGCCGTGCGCTCCGCTGTGCAGGCGCCCAACCCCGCCGCCGCCCACGCGGCAGCCTCCACGGCGCTCGCCCAGGAACAAGCCGGCGCGAATGTCCCACTCGCGCTTAACCTCACCGGCACGTTCGCGCGTGGGCAGGTGATGAGCGCCCACGTCACCGCCAAAATCCCGATCGGCGCGCTGCCGCTGCTCGGGCACTTCGGCACGATCACCGTCCACGCCGACGCAAGCGCCCCGGTAGACCGCTACCGAAGCATCCTCGAACGCCCATGACCCTCCGAAGGCTGCACAGACGCTTGACCGGTGAGCGCGGCTCGGTACTCATCACAGGCCTTTTGCTCTCCCTCGCATTGATAATGGTGATCGGCGCGGCGGTGGACATCGGCCACGCCTTCCTCGTCAAGCGCCAGCTCGCCTCGATCGCCGACGACGCCGCACTCTCCGGTAGTCAGGCGATCGGCCTCCAAGCTCTGCACGAAGGCCACCTGCAGCTCAACCCAACACGGGCGCGCACCGAAGCGCAGCAGACGATCGCCGCCAACCATTCCGTCATCAGCCAGGTGACAGCCACGACAAGCAATGTGACCGTGACCGTCACCCGGCACGTCCCGACGATCCTGCTCGGCCTCGTCGGCTTGAACACACTCACAATCACAGCGCACGCGACCGCCGGACCACGCGGACCATGAGACGAGCGACCCTAACCTGCGCAGGAGCAGGCGCCGCGATCCTGCTCGCGGCCGGCGGCGCCGGATTCACAGTCGGCCCGTTCGGGCTCGCACGACTCGCCATCCTTGGCGGGGCGCTCGGCCTGCTCGCGCTCCATGACGTGCGCGAGCACCGCATCCCCAACCGCATCGTGCTCCCCGCAGCCACGATATGCGCCGCGCTTTCACTCGCCGAAGGGGTACACCCAAGCTCCGGGCTCTACATCGGCGCGGCGCTTGTCGCCCTGTTGCTCGCGGTCAGCCTCGCCGCGCCGGCAATGCTCGGCATGGGCGACGTGAAGCTCGCGCTGCTGATCCTCTGCGCCCTCGACGCCTTCGCGCCACTCGCACTACTCATCACCCTGGAGTTGTACGCGCTGATCGCGCTGTACCTCCTCAGCCGGCGCGGACGCGCGGCGCTCAAAATCTCGTTGCCGCTCGCGCCGATCACCGCCGCCGCGTGCCTGATCGTCCTCCTGCTATGAGACGCCACCCGCTCACCGCTCGTATCGGCGGCGCCGCCGCCGCAGTCGTATCTCTCACGGCACTGATAATGCTGTGGCAGCTCAGACCCGGATTGCCGCAAATCAGCTCCCTCACCGCGCCACTGACCACAGCGATTATCCAGCAAGGCTTGGCCTGCATCGTATGGTTGCTCGCCGCCTACATTGGGCTCTCAGTCTTCATCCGCGCCGCGCAGGCCACCGTCCACAGCTCCCCCTCCCGGCGCGCGATGGTCCTGCCGGGGGTGATACCGAGCGCGCCGCCACCCAGGCCACGAGCAGCGGCACCCCGGACTACCCCTACTCGATTTCCTCTCACCTTTGCTCCGCGACCCGCGCCGACCGCCGCCGACGCGCCAGTCTCACGGGTCGCGCTCGCCCTACCGGCTACGGCCTCGTCACCCGATGCGTCATCAGCGACACACGCCCCAGCCGCGACGCAGGAGCGACCGGCCCTCTCGATCTCTGTCCTCGGCCCATTCAAGGTCAGCGGAGCCAAGCGGGCACTCAAGCGAGCGCCGACGCGCGAGCTGATCGCGTATCTCGCGCTGCAACCCAAGGGCGCCAGCCGCGACGAGCTGATCGAGGCGCTATGGCCCGCACAAGACCCCGAGCGCACCCGACCCCGCTTCTGGCAGTCCGTCACCGACGCGCGACGCGCACTCGCCGACGCATGGGTCCACGACGGCGAGCGCTACCAACTCGACCGCGCGAAGGTCAACATCGACCTCGACCAGCTGGAGCAGCTTCTCGAATCCACGGACCCCGAACACGATGATCCCGAAGCCCTCGAAACAGCGATCGGACTCTGGCGCGGCGAGCCCCTTGAAGGCACCGACTACGCCTGGGCCGACGGGCATATCCGCCGCCTACGCGCCACCCTGCTCGAACTACTGGAGCGCGCCGGACGCTCACGCCTCCAAAGCGGCGACGCTCGCGGCGCACTTGAAATGGCCGAGCAGGCAATCACGCTCGACCAGTTCCACGAGGCAAGCTGGCGCCTCGCCCTCCAAGCCGAACATGCGCTCGGGCTACGCGAGTCGATCACCCGACGCTACGACGAGCTTGCCCACGCGCTCGATGAGCAGCTCGGGCTACAGCCAACACGCGAGACGCGGGTCATGTATCGGCAGCTACTCGGGCAAGACTAGATGGCGCGTAGGTCGAGCGCGTCCATTCTGCGGAGTGCGTGGGATATGCCTCAGACAATGGGTTTCGCTGCAATCCTGTGTGCGCCTTCCTGGCCCCGAATGCGGCAGCAAGATTGTGGTATTCCTCGGCGGTGAGCGAGCAGTTGGGCGTGCGGCCCGTCGAGCAGCCTGGACTCTATTTCAGCCACCCGGCGTGCCTGGAACACGATCCGCGTGTGCACATGCCCGAGCACCCGGACACGCCTGAGCGGCTTGTGGCGATCGAGCGGATGCTGGCCGCGGACCACTGGCTGGGCTGGGAGCGACGCGCTGCCCCACCCGCCGAGGAAGCACAACTGGAGCTGATTCACGGCGCCCGTCTTGTGCAGAGCATCAAGGAGCTGTCGCTGGCCGGTGGCGGGGCGATCGACCCGGACACGTTCGTCGGAGAGCCCTCCTACCGTGCGGCGCTGCACGCCGCCGGCGGCGCGTGCGAGATGACAAGGGCGCTGATGGCGGGCGAGGCGAGGCTCGGGTTCTGTGGCGTGCGTCCCTCGGGCCACCATGCTGAACCGGATCGCGCGATGGGCTTCTGCTTGTTCAACAACGTTGCGATCGCCGCGGAGCTGGCGATCCGCGAGCTGGGCGCCAGGAGGGTGTTGATCCTGGATTGGGATGTGCACCACGGCAATGGGACGGCTGAGGCGTTCCGGCGCCGCTCGGATGTTCTGTTCGTGAGCATCCATCAGGCGGGGATCTATCCGGGCACGGGCTCGATGAGCGAGGTGGGCTCAGGTGCGGGCGAGGGCTACACGATCAACCTGCCCGTCCCCGCGGGCTCTGAGGAGGACCTGTGGCTCTCGCTTGTCGAGCACATCGTGCTCCCGGTCGCCGAGAGCTTCGCGCCGGAGCTCGTGCTGATCTCCGCCGGCTTTGATGCGCACCGTGAGGACCCGCTGGCGGGTTGTCGTCTGGAGGCGGGCTCGTTTGGGGAGATGGCTCGCCATGTGCGGGGGCTGGCCGTATCGCTCGGCGTGCCGCTCGGAGCCGTTCTGGAGGGTGGCTACCAGCCGGCCGCGCTGGCAGAGTGCGTGCGGGAGACGCTTGCCGCGCTCGCCTCCGATGAGCCGGCGCGATCGGCGGCGCCGGAGCCGCTTTTGACCTCGCGCGCCGCCGCTCATGTAGGGCACTACTGGACTCTGTAGCCGCGCCGCCCGCGTAGTTTCTCCCCGCCACCGACAGGGGCAGCAACGGATGCGTGGCGCTGCGCTGGGCGCGAGGCTGCTGACACCATGACCGTTCCTCCACTGTCACAGACGCCCAGCGCCGTCGCAGATATGACGAGCCCGAGCTTGTCCGGCTGCGCGATGGCTCGCTGGTCACGCTGCGTCCCGCCACGGCCGCCGATGAGCCCGCGCTGCGCTCGTTCCTGGCGGGACTGTGCCTGGAGGCGCGGCGTCTGCGGTTCTTCAGCGGCGCCGTGGACTTGAGCTGTGCTGCTCATTTGGCGGCGGACACCAGCACGGGACGTTTCGGGCTGGTTGCCCATGACGAGATGGGAGCGATGGTCGCTCACGCCCTGTATATCCAGCTGGATGGCACGCGGGCGGAAGTCGCGGTGGAGGTCGCCGATCATCTCCACGGCCGCGGCTTCGGGACGATCCTCATCGAACAGCTGGCGCGTCGCCGAGCAGCGTGGGATCACGCTTCGTAGCCGAGGTTCTCCCTGAAAACCGGGCGATGCTGGATGTGTTTCGCGAGGGCTTCAAGGGCGTGTGGTATGCCGCGATGGCGTTGATCGGGTCGAGTTCCCGACCTCAGCGTGGCGCTGGCGGGTGAGCGATCCCGAGCGCCGCTCGGATGATCGACGGCGCGTCAATAGTGCCGAGGCGGGTCCGAGCAGCGCGGTTGCGTAGTCGCGTAGCTGATCGCGGGCGTCGGGGTGCGCGGCGTGCTCGATGATGAGGCGGGCCTGGGCGCGCTGGCTGCGCCCGAAGATGTGCGCGGCGCCTTGCTCGGTGATGACCGCCGAGTGCTGGAAGGAGGTCACGGGGCCGTCCAGGTGGGGCACGATCGTCGAGGTGTCGCTGCGCTCGTGCCAGGAGCGCAGCGCGATCACGGCGTGCCCGCCGGGCGAGTGCAGGGCGCCCTCTACGAAGTCGGGCTGGCCACCGAAGCCGGAGTAAACGCGCCCGCCGATGTGGCTTGCGCCGGCCTGGTCGTGAAGATCGACCTGCAGCGCCGTGTTGACCGAGATCATCTGCGCTCGTGCCGCGATCCGCGAGGGATCGTTGGTCGTCTCGGTGCGCGTCATGCGAAGCCTGGGGTTGTGGTGAACCCACTCGTACAGCTCCCTGGAGCCGAACATGAAGGAGCACACGATCGGCCGTTCGCGGTCGAGTGCACCCGCGTGCTCAAGGCCCATCACCCCGTCGGAGATCATCTCCGACCAGATCGCCAGGTTGCGTCGGCTGGCGAGCGCGCGCAGCGTCGCATCGGGGACCTGGCCGATCCCGAGCTGCAAGGTGGCGCCGTCTCCCACGAGATCGGCGACGCGCTCGGCGATCGTCTGCGCATGGTCGTGGCTGGCGCCGATGGCCGTGGTCGGGAGGTCTTGCTGGGCCTCGACTGCGAGGTCGATGAGGTCTTCGGCCAGCTCGCCGTCGCCGAGCGTGTAGGGCATGTCGGGGTTCAGCTGGGCGATGACGAGCCCGCCGCGGGCGCGTACATGCTCGACGGCCGCCGGCAGGATGTTCACCTCGATCCCGAGCGAGACCTTCCCCTTGTGTGGCGTGGAGGTGTGCAGCAGCACCACGTCGGGCGGGCGCAGCGTGCTGAACAGCCTGGGTACGAGTGAGAGGCGCATCGGCAGGTAGTCCAGTCGCTCGCCGGTGTCGCGCATCCCCGGCCCCACGAACGGCGTCTCGAAAATGACGCCCTCGCGGGCGGGCAACGGGGCCTGCGCGGCGAGCATGAACAGGCGGTAGCGCTCCACCGCGCCCTCCAGGGCGTCGAGCAGGACACGAGGGGTCCCGAGGTTCCCGCTGGCGACGACCCGCGGCTCGCCGGCGCTCAGCGCGGCGAGCGCCGTGTGCAAGTCGCGCTGGGAGATCACCTTCATCCGACGTTCAACACTACGCGCCGGCGGCGAGCACGGTCATGGGTGGGAACTACCGAGTTCGTTCAGGGAGGAGTGCGGTAGGCGCCCGCGCCGGCGGCGAGTTGACTTGTAAGCGGTCAGAGCGACCGCGATCGAGCAGCCACGACACAGGAGGAACTAGACAATGAGCGTCTCGCCCCCAGCACCTGCCATGTCCGGCCTGGAGCTGGTCCGCTCGTTCGCGCAGCTCGGCCGCGAGGATGTGCAGTTCGCGGGCGGCAAGGGCGCGAACCTGGGCGAGCTGACCCGCGCGGGTCTGCCCGTGCCAGAGGGCTTCGTCGTCGGTGCCCCAGCCTACGCGGCGTTCTGCGCTGAGAGCGGGCTGCGCGAGCGCCTCGCGGAGTTGCTTGACGACGTGGATGTCGAGGACACCGCGGCTTTGCAGGCGGCGAGCGTTGCCGCGCGAGAGATGGTCGACGCTACCCCGATGCCGGAGGTTCTGCAGCGCGAGATACGCTCGCGCTACGAGCAGCTTGTGGGCGAGGACGCCGAGGGGCCTGTGGCCGTGCGCTCCTCAGCGACGGCGGAGGACACCGCCGAGACCTCGTTCGCGGGAATGAACGAGACCTTCCTGAACGTCCGCGGCTCAAACGCGGTGATCGACGCGGTGCGCGATTGCTGGCGGTCGTTGTTTGGGACGCGCACTATCTACTACCGCGGCATCAACGGCTTCGCACAGGCGGATATGGACATCGCGGTCGTCGTGCAGCGCCAGGTAGCCTCCACGCGCGCCGGCGTGATGTTCACCGTCAACCCCGCGACGGGCGAGCGCAACGAGCTCGTGATCGAGGGGTCCTTCGGTCTCGGCGAGGCCGTCGTCTCAGGCTCGGTCTCACCCGATCGCTACGTGGTGCGGAAGGACCCGCCGTCGGTGTGGCGCCGCGACGTTCACTGCAAGGAGCTGGCGATCGAATATGACGCTGAGGGTGGCACTCGCACGCGGCCCCTCTCGCACGAGGAGGGTCTGCGTCCCACGTTGGATGAGCGGGAGGTCATGGCTGTGGCCGCGCTTGGCCTGCGCATCGAGGAGCACTACGGCTCCCCGCAGGACACGGAGTGGGCGTTTGACCCCGACGGGAAGCTGTGGATGCTGCAGAGCCGTCCGATCACCACGCTCCATGACGAGCAGCAGCCCATACCCAGCGCTGGCGTAGCGCGGTCTGAGCAGCCGCAGACGGTGCTCTTGCGTGGGCTGGGCGGAGCGCCGGGCAGCGCGAGCGGCGCCGCTCGCGTGCTCACCTCGCTCGCCGACGCCGCCGCGCTCGGCGACGGGGATGTGCTCGTCACCCACATGACCTCCCCTGATTGGCTGCCGCTGCTGCGCCGCGCGGCCGGCGTCGTCACCGACTCGGGCGGCATGACTTGCCACGCCGCGATCGTCTCACGCGAGCTTGGTATCCCCTGCGTAGTCGGCACCGGCGAAGCGACCAGCAAGCTGCGCGACGGCGAGATCGTGACTGTCGATGCGACTCGCGGGCTCGTATTGGAGGGCGCATGTGCACCCGAGCTCGCGCGGGTGCCCTCCGGTGGCCAGCAGGCCGCGAGGGTCAGCCTGGGTGCATCCTCGGCGGCTGCCGTGACGGCGACGCAGATCCTCGTGAACCTGTCTGAGCCCTCGCAGGTGCAGCGGGTCAAGGACCTGCCGGTCGACGGTGTTGGCTTGTTGCGGGCGGAGATGATGGTGCTGGAGGCGCTGGCGGGCGATCATCCCCGCACGCTGCTCGAGGAGGGCCGGGGCGAGGAGCTTGTCGCCCGTATGGCTGAGGGTTTGAGCGCGTTCGCGGTCGGCTTCGCGCCGCGGCCCGTGACCTACCGCACGATCGACTTTCGCACCAACGAGTTCTCCGGGCTGCGCGGCGGAGAGCGCTTTGAGCCCCAGGAGGCCAACCCGATGATCGGCTACCGCGGCGCGCTGCGCTACACCCGCGAGCCGGATGTCTTCGCGCTTGAGCTGGAGGCGGTGCGCAGGGTGTGGGACGCCGGCCAGCACAACCTGCACGTGATGCTCCCGTTCGTGCGCACCGCCCGAGAGCTGCGCCGCTGCCGTGACCTGATCGCCGAGTCGGGGCTGCTTGACCGGCCCGGTTTCGAGCTGTGGGTGATGGCGGAGGTCCCCTCGGTGCTGTTCAACCTCTCCGAGTACGCGGCGCTCGGCGTGAGCGGCATCTCGATCGGCTCCAACGACCTCACCCAGCTGCTGCTCGGCGCCGACCGTGACAACGAGGTGCTGGCTGAAACGTTCGACGAGCGCGACCCTGCGGTCACGACGTATCTGCGGGAGCTGATCCCGCGTGCCCGCGGGCTGGGGTTGCGCACCTCGATCTGCGGGCAGGCGCCGTCGGTGTATCCCGAGTACGCAGAGCTGCTGGTGCGCGCGGGCATCGACGCGATCTCAGTCAACGTCGATGTGATCGACCGCACCCGAGCGCTGGTGGCCGCGGCGGAGCAGCGCGTGATGCTCGACTTCGCACGCGCGCACGACACCGCTGCTGAGCGGGCCACCGTTCCCGGCGCGCATCTCGGGACCCGGTGATGTTGCAGGTCCGTATCCACGGCCGCGGCGGGCAGGGCGTCGTCACCGCCGCGGAGCTGCTGGCGCTCGCGGCGTTCGATGAGGGCCGCTACGCGCAGGCGTTCCCGAGCTTCGGCTCAGAGCGTATGGGTGCGCCCGTGGTGTCGTTCTGCCGGATCGACGAGCGTGAGATCCGTGTGCGGGAGCCTGTGATGGCGCCCGACGTGCTGATCGTCATCGACCCGACGCTGCTGCACCAGGTGGACGTGTTCGGCGGCCTTGCCCCGGAGGGGTTCATCCTCATCAACACCACACGGAGCTTTGACGAGCTCGGCCTGGGCGAGTTCGTGGCAGGGTTCCGTCACGAGCGGCTCTTGACCGTGCCCGCCGGCGAGCTGGCACGCGAACACGCTGGGCGGCCAATCGCCAACGCAGCGCTGCTCGGCGGTTTCGCGGCGCTCAGCGGGCTGGTCTCGCTGGACGCTGTAGTGAAGGCGATCCGCGAGCGCTTCACCGGGAATATCGGCGAGGGCAATGTGGCGGCGGCGATGGCAGCCTACGCCTGGGTCGCTGACGAGCGTAGGGAGTTGAGCGGTGCTGCGTCAGGTTGAGGGATCGCGTGCGGTAGCGGAGGCGGTGGCGTTGTGCCGGCCGGAGGTCATCTGCGCCTACCCGATCTCGCCGCAGACGCACATCGTGGAGAACCTTTCCCAGCTGGTGAAGACGGGCGAGCTTTCGCCGTGCGAGTTCGTGAACGTTGAGTCGGAGTTCGCCGCGATGTCGGTGGCGATCGGCGCATCAGCGACCGGCGCGCGGGCGTACACGGCGACGGCGAGCCAGGGGCTCTTGTATATGACAGAGGCGCTCTACAACGCTTCGGGGCTCGGTCTGCCGATCGTGATGACTGTCGCCAACCGCGCGATCGGCGCCCCGATCAACATCTGGAACGACCACTCGGATTCGATGTCGCAGCGAGACTCGGGCTGGATACAGCTCTACGCCGAGACCAACCAAGAGGCGCTCGACCTGCACATCCAGGCGTTCCGCCCTGGCCGAGCAGCTTTCCACTCCGGTGATGGTCTGCATGGACGGATTCATTCTCACGCACGCCGTCGAGCGTCTGGAGATTCCCACGCAGGAGCAGGTCGATGGGTTCCTGCCGGCGTTTGAGCCGCGGCAGGTGCTCGACCCGGATGAGCCGGTGTCGATCGGCGCGATGGTCGGCCCCGAGGCGTTCATGGAGGTGAAGTACCTCGCGCACGCCAAGCAGATGCAGGCCCTGCAGCTGATCCCCGAGATCGCCGGCGAGTTTCAGCGCGCGTTTGGACGCGACTCCGGTGGCCTGATCCGCACCTACCGCAGCGAGGACGCCGACACGATTGTGGTGGCGCTCGGGTCGGTGTTGGGGACGATCAAGGACACGATCGACGAGCTGCGCGAGCAGGGCGTGAAGATCGGGGCGGTCGGGATCTGCTCCTTCCGGCCCTTCCCGCTCGATGCGTTGCGAGCGGCGGTGGGTCATGCCGAGCGTGTGGTGGTGTTGGAGAAGGCGCTCGCGGTCGGCATCGGCGGGATCGTCTCCGCGAACGTGCGCATGGCGCTCGCCGGCATCCAACTGCACGGCTACACGGTGATCGCTGGCCTCGGCGGACGGCCGATCACCAAGTCCTCGCTGCACAGTCTGTTCACCGACGCGGCAGCCGACCGTCTGGAGGCGTTGACGTTCCTGGACATGGACTGGGATGTCGTGAACCGGGAGCTTGAGCGGATGGGCGCCTCGCGGGCCTCGGGTCCGCACGCCGAGAACATTCTGCGCGACCTCGGCACGGTCGCCGCGGGGCCGGTGTGAGGAGCAGACAGGCATGACCGCGCCCGCGATTCGCTTCTACCAGACCGGCAGCTTCGCCGTTGGCAACCGGCTGCTCGATCCTGAGCAGCGCTCGGTGCAGGCCGGTGATGAGCGCACCAACTCGATCACGTGCGGGCACCGTGCCTGCCAGGGCTGCGGGGAGGCGCTCGGCGCACGCTATGCGCTTGACGCGGCG